>CAWILV010000005.1:0-1041076 GCA_963837135.1 uncultured Solirubrobacterales bacterium | reverse complement strand
GCCGCTCGAACTCGTTCAGATCCAGGCGCTCGGCAGCGCCGGTGGCAACGGCCTCCTCAGGCGGAGCGAGATGCTCGTCGAGTGCAGCGACAGGCGTGCTGGTGGATGAATCCTTTGCGATCGCCATGCTCTAAGGGTAGGGGACGGACCGCCTGGATTGAAGCGGTGCAGGCACCACGTACGGATCCCCCGGTGCAAGGAGCGCGGTACTAGGAGACGGCAAAGAGCGTGAGCTCCTCCCGCGGGTGCTCCTGTGCGTGCGATACGAGCGTCTTGGCGAGACGCAGATCCCGCACCGCCAGCGGCTCGATCGCACGCTCCTGAGCCTCGGAGCTCTGCTCGGCGGCCCGCACCTGGCGCAGTAGCAACCGGGGTTCGGTGACGCCGTTCCACTCGTTGATCTCCAGCGTGAAGGTCGCTTCGGCCGGCTCCCCCGCGGCGACCGGTAGCCGCCCGCCGGTGCCAAAAGCGACGCCGCGCGAGCGCGCGCCCCCGGACTCGACGGTGAAGCGAACGTGCTTGCCCTCCCCCATCGGGCGCAGATCGGCGAACACGGCATCGGCGACGAGCAGCGACACGCCCGGGTTGCCGCGCCCAAACGGCGCCAGCGAGAGCAGCTCCTCCGCGAGCTCCATTCCCAGCTGATCGCAGCCGACGACGGCGTCGACCCGCTCCAGGGGAGCCCTGTCCGCAAGCGAGAGCACCTCCTCGGTGTGCGCGCAGAACGCCTCGGCGAACTCCTCGACGCGCTCGCGATCGATCTCCAGGCCCGCCGCGGCGCGATGGCCGCCGAAGCGGCGCAGGTGCCCGCCACAGGCAGTGAGACCGCCGAGCAGGTCGAACGCGTCGATGCTCCGCCCCGACCCCTTGCCAACGTCCCCGCTCAGCGCGATCAGCACGACTGGGCACCGGTGGCGCTCGGCCAGGCGCGAGGCAACGATCCCAATCACGCCGGCGTGCCAGCCCTCGCCCGCGAGTACATAGGCCGCCCGCTCGCCGAGCGCGGCAATCTGGGCTTCGGCTTCGTAGCGGATGCGCGTCTCCACCTGCCTACGCTCGTAATTAGCGCGGTCGAGCTCCTGCGCGACTTGGGCCGCGCGCGCCGGGTCCTCGGTCAAGATCAGCTCCAGCCCCGCATCGGCACGGTGCATGCGCCCGGCGGCGTTCAACCGCGGCGCCAGCGCGAAGCCCACCGAGCGCTCGTTGAGCTTGCCCGGATCGACCCGGGCAACCGCCATCAAGGCGCGTAACCCGGGCTTGGCGGTGCCCGCGAGCGCGCGCAGGCCGCGCCGCACGAGCGTGCGGTTCTCACCGACGAGTGGGACGACGTCGGCGATCGTCGCCAAAGCCACGAGGTCGAGGTCCTCCTCCAGCGCGCGCCCACCCAAGGCGTCGCCCGCACTCGCATGTGCGGAGCCGGCCGCGGCGGCAGCGTGCTCGAGCGCCACGGCAAGCTTGAAGGCGACCGCCGTGGCACAGAGATCCAGGCATGGGTAGGAGCAGACCGCTGGATGCACGATCGGCGCCTCGGGCAGCACACCGTCGGCGCGGGGTGCGTGGTGGTCGGTGACCACGACCTCCATCCCGAGCTCGAGCGCCCGAGCGACCTCATCGACGGCGGTGATCGCGCAGTCCACGGTCACCAGCAGGCGCGTGCCCTGAGCGGCGAGCCGCTGGACCGTCAATAGGTTCAGGCCGTAGCCGTCGGAGGCGCGGTCGGGCAGGTACCAATCAACGTTCGCCCCGAGGCGGCGCAGCGAGCGTACAAGCACGGCCGTGGAGCAGATTCCGTCGACATCGTAGTCCCCGTGGATCGTGATCCGCTCGCCGCTACAGACGTGCCGCAGGATCGGCTCGATCGCCCGCTCGATACCCGCGAACGCGGTTGGCGGATGCTCCTCCTCAGCCGCGAGAAACGCGCGTGCCCGAGCCGGCTCGGCCAGCCCGCGGCGCACCAGGATCTGCGCGAGCGGCCCGCTAATCCGAAGCTCCCGCTCCAGCAGCTCGACATCGCCTAGCGGGCAATCGGGAATCTCAAAGCGGGGCCTCTCCACTCAGCCAGGTTACGGCCCGCCTAGGACGGAACGGCGCAGGTCCGGATCTTCGTTCCCGACCAGACCGCTCCGCGGTCTTCTCGGTCGGGCCCGAAGACCGGACCTGCTTTGCTGATTCGGTCCTCCGCGCCTGTAAGGCGCTTCGCCTCAGCCGCGCTGTGAGCGCCTGATGCCCTCGAGATACACCAGGGCGATGCCAATCAGCGCCCCCGGCACCGCGTACAGCACGACCTTGATGTCCGTCGCCTTCTGCCCCGGGATCTCCAGGGCCGACACTTTCACCCCGTAGATCAAGAGGCCGACAACGACCGCGCCGACGAGCGAGCCCACGAACGCGCCGACGATCCCGCCCCAGAAGCGATCGGGCAGGAAGATCGTGAAGTGCCAGATCGCGAGTCCCATCATCACCCAGCCGAGCATTCCCATCAGCGCGACCTCCCGTGCCGTTTATTGCGCGGTCGTTTGGTGCGCTCGCGGCGCTTCGGCGCTTCCTTCAGCACCAGGTCCTCCGGGGTCAGGTCCGCCGCCGGGTCGCGAACCTGCTCGGGGGCGCTCTCCTCAGCCTCGGGCTGCTCCTGCTCGGCGTCGCGCTGCGCGACCGCGGCGCGACCCTGCTGCTTCTGCTGCTTGGACTCGGCGTCGACGTCCAGGTCCCTCACCAATTCCTGGAACTCGTCCCTGGAGATCTGCTCGCCCGGCTCCTGCGGGCTGGTGATGCTGCCGCGCCGCGTCCGTTTGCGGTCCTGCGCCGGCTCGACATCGACGGGCTCGCCTCCGAGCGCCGTCGCGTACGCCGGCACGGCGCCCAGTTCGCGCACGATCCGCGCACGACGGGAGCGGTAGGAGCCCTCGCGTTCCTTCCATTCGGTCAGCACCGGCGAGGCGATGAAGATCGAGGAGTACGCGCCCGAGGCGATCCCGATCATCAGCGCGAAGGCGAAGTTCTTCAGCGTTTCCCCGCCGAACAGCAGCAGCGCGACCACCGGCAGCAGCGTGCAGAAGCTCGTCGCCAACGAGCGTGTCAACACCTCGGACATCGAGCGGTTGACGATCTGCGAGAACGCCGCGCGCGGCATCCGCGGCACGTTCTCGCGCACACGATCGAACACGATGATCGTGTCGTACAGCGAATACCCGAGGATGGTTAACAACGCCGCGACCGTCGCCGTCGTGACTTCGCGGCCCGTCAGCGCGTACACGCCCGCCGTGATCAACAGGTCGTGCATCAACGCGATCAGCACCGGGACCGCGTACTTCCACTCAAAGCGCAGCGCGATGTACGCGGAGATCACGAGCAGCGAGGCGATGATCGCGATCACCGCGCTGTTGGCGACCGTTTTGCCGAACGTCGGCCCGATCGAGGTCGAGGACCAGTGCGGCGTACCGGATTCGCTCGAGCCGTTGCCGAACTTCGCATCGAAGGCTGCCCTGATCTTCGCGACCTTTTCCGGGCGCAGCGTCTCGGTCGAGATCTGAAAGCCCGTGCCGGCGACGCTCTTGCTCTTGAACTGTTGGACCTCCGCGTTGCCGTAGCCGGTGGCCGTCATCACGGCGGCCACCTGCTTCTCGCTGACGGGCTTGACGAACGCCGTCTGGATCCGCGTACCGGACTTGAAGTCGATCCCGAAGTTGATCCCCTTCCCGCCGATCGCCAGCGCCCCGATCAAGAGGATCGTGCCCGACAGCGAGAAGAACCACTTCGAGGCGCCCATGAAGTCGAACGTCCACCCTTTCCCGCGCCGCGCCGCGCCGAGCGCGGCCGGGTGGGAGACCAGCGGCGAGCGGCTCATCGCGCCGAGTGCCGCCTGCGTGGCGAGCACCGCGGTGAACAGCGTCAGCAGCGTGCCGATGCCGAGCGTGAACGCGAACCCCTTGACTTCGGCGGTCGCGAGCGCGAACAGGATGAACGCGGTCATGAACGTCACCACGTTCGCGTCTACGATCGCCGCGAACCCGCGCCGGTAGCCCGTGGCGATGCCGGAGACGATCGATCTGCCGCCGCGGATCTCCTCCTTGACGCGCTCGAAGATCACGATGTTCGCGTCGGCGGCGATCCCGATCGTGAGGATCAGCCCGGCGATCCCGGGCAGGGTCAGCGTGATCGGGATCAGCTTGATCAGCGCGAAGTAGTAGATCCCGTAGATCACGAGCCCGCCGATCGCGATCGCACCGAGCACGCGGTAGAAGGTCAACAGGAACAGACACACGACGGCGAGGCCGAGGAGACCTGCCAACAGGCCCTGGCTGAGCGCCTGTTTGCCGAGCGTCGCCGACACCTGCGACTGGGAGATCAGGTTCAGCTTGATCGGCAGCGCCCCAGACTGCAGCTCGTCCGCGAGGTTTTCCGCGGAGGTCAGCGTAAAGCCGCCGGAGATCTCAGAGCCCTGGGAGCTGTCGATCCCTTCGGGGTACTTCGTGTAGTCGATCGACGGCGCAGTGATCACCTGGCCGTCGAGCACGATCGCGAAGTGCTGCTGCGCCGCTTCCTTGCTCACGCCCGGCAGCTGTGCTTCCTGACCGCGCTCGGCGATTTCCTTGGTGACCTGCTGGAACACGCTCTTCCCATGTGAGGTGAAGCCGAAGTTCACGTCCGGCTCGCCCGATTCGCTTTCCGAGCTCTCCTGCGGGTTGGTGATGTCCTTGCCTTCCAGCACCGGGTCGTCGTTGAGCACGTACCAGCTGTTCGGCGAGGCCTGCGTGACCTTGCCGGCGGCGCTTTCCACCGGGCGCGCCTGGACGAGCACGGTGCCGGGGTTCACGCGCACCGCCTTTGTCTCTGCGCCCGCCGGCGCCTTGAAGCCTTCGGAGTAGAGGTTCGCTTTGGTTTCCTCGGGCCCGCGCAGGACCTTTTCGTGCTTGGTGTCGAGCAGGTACCAGCTCCCGTAGATGCAGCCTTCCTTCTGTTCGGGCGTGCAGCCCGGGCTCAGGGTCGTGTCGTTCTTACGGATGATCGCCGGGCGTTTGGCGGCGCGCAGCACCGCCTGGTACTCGAGCAGGCCAGACTCCGAGGAGGCCGCCTGCTCCCCGCCGGTGACCGTCGATTCGGTCGGCGCCGGCTTGCCGTTGGAGCCGATCACGTTCGGCTCCCAGTCGTAGAAGTACAGCAGCGCGGTCTTGCCCACCTGCGCTTCCGCGCGTCCGGCGTTGCTCACGTTCGGCAGCGCCACGACGATTTCGTCCTTGCCCGAGATCTGGATTTCCGGCTCGGAGACGCCCAGCACATCGACACGCTTGCGCATGATGTCGATCGCCCGGTTCAGCGATTCGGAGTCGACCTTCGACTGCGCGGTCGGACGGGCCTGATAGGTGAGCTCGACGCCGCCCTTCAGGTCGAGGCCCAGGCGCGTCTTCTTCGCCTTAACGACGCCGGGGATGCCGACGATCACGAGCAGCGACAGGATCACCAGCCCGAGGACGACCAGCAGTACGAAGGTGTTGCGGCGGCGGTCGGTCATGGGTCTCTTCAGAGCCTACTTGTCGGGCGTCAGCACTAGCAACAGCCCGCCGTCGTCGTCATAGGCCGGAAACATGTCCGCCTTCGCGCTCGCCGCCACGTCACGTTCGCCCGAGACCTCGACCGGCACCTCCAGCGCCCTGACCCCCCACTCGAGCACCGTCGCGACCGGATCGTCGCCGTTTGCGAAGCTCAGCCCGAGCACCTGCTCCACGCGCTGGCCGATCACCTCCTCCTCCTCCAGGCCCGTGAAGGCGAAGGAGTTCTTGCCGCAGCCGATCACCCGACCCTGGCCGTCGCAGACGAAGAACGCCGCGTCCGGCGCCGGGTAGTAGTCGTCCAGCAGTTCGAATAGGAACGCGAACCCGCACTTCGTGCAGCCTTTGCGCTGGCGCGTAAAGCCGAGGTTGCGGTCGAGCTCTGAGGTGCGGTGACCGCAGTTTGGGCAGATGAAGGGGTGGGCCATTGACCGACAGAGTAGGGAAGCGGGAGCTAGAACAGCGCCGGGTCGACCGCGGCGGCCGGTGGATCGAGGCGCAGATGTACAAAAGCCGCCGGCGTCGCCGCGCGGCCTCGCGGGGTACGCTTGATCAGGCCCTGCATCAGCAGGTACGGCTCGTACACGTCCTCGATCGTGTCCTGCTCCTCCCCCACCGCGACCGCCAGCGTCGAGAGCCCGACCGGGCCGCCGCCGAACTTCACGCAGATCGCTCTGAGGATCTCCCGGTCCAGCCGATCCAGTCCGCGCTCGTCGACCTCCAGCAGCTCCAGCGCCGCCTCCGCGGCCGCAGCCGTCACGACCCCCTCCATTCTGACCTCCGCGAAGTCGCGCACACGCTTCAGCAGCCGGTTCGCTACGCGCGGGGTCCCGCGGCTGCGCGCCGCGATCGCGACCGCGCCGTCATCCTCGAGGCCGATCTCGAGGATCCCGGCCGAGCGGCGCACGATGCTCGCGAGCTCCTCCACGGCGTAGGGCTCCAGCCGCGCCTGGATGCCAAAGCGGTCACGCAACGGCGTCGTCAAGAGGCCCGTGCGCGTGGTGGCGCCAACAAGTGTGAACGGCGGCAGCTCCAGCGTCACCACACGCGCGCCCGCGCCTTGCCCGACAGTGATCGGCAGCCTGTGATCCTCCATCGCCGGGTAGAAGGTCTCCTCCAGCGTGCGTGACAGGCGGTGAATCTCATCCACGAAGAACACGCTCCGCGGCTCCAGGGCCGTCAGGAATGCCGCGATGTCGCCCTTGCGCTCGAGCGCCGGGCCGGCGGTCTGCACGAATGGCACTTCCAGCTCCGTCGCGACGATCTGCGCAAGCGAGGTCTTGCCGAGGCCAGGTGGTCCCGCCAGCAGCAGGTGGTCGAGCGCCTCCCCGCGCGCGCTCGCCGCCTCGATTGCAACGTCGAGCTGCTCCAGTAGCGTTTTTTGCCCGACGAAGTCCTGCAGACGTCGCGGACGCAGCGAACGGTCGAGCTCGTCCTCCTCGACCAGGTAAGGCGTTTGGATGCGGGCGGTCTCGGCGGTCATTGTGCGCGCGCCGTCCGCAGTGCTTGCGCCAGCAGTTCCTCGGCGCTGTCTCCCTCCGCGCCCCGCAACAGATCCTCCGCCTCGCCGGGCGCGTACCCCAGCTCGATCAGCCCGTCGCGGGCCAACGTCATTGGCCCATCGCCCCGGCGCGCGACGATCGGACCGCTCGGGGCGGCGTCGCCGACCTTCTCGCGCAGCTCGACGATGATCCGCTCCGCCGTGCGCTTGCCGATCCCCGGCGTCGCCTGAAAGCGGGCCGCGTCCTGCCCCGCGATCGCCGCCTGTAGCTCGCGCGGCGTCCCGCCGGAGAGCACGGCCAGCGCCACCTTCGGACCGACCGCCTGCACCGACAGCAGCATCAGGAACAGATCGCGCTCCTCCTCGGAGTGGAAGCCATATAGCGACAGCGCGTCGTCGCGCACGATCAGGTGCGCGTGCAGGGTCGTCTCCTCACCCGCCGCCGGCACGTGCCGCAGCGTCTCCGCCGAGACCGCGGCGCGGTAGCCGACGCCGGCGCAGAGGATCACGACGTGATCGGTCCGCCTGACCGCCACCTCGCCCCTCAGCATCCCGATCATCCCGCGACCCCCGCGAGTGCGGCCGACAGCGGCGCGCGGTTGGCATGGCACATCGCAACCGCGAGGGCATCCGATGCGTGGTCCGGAGTGGGTGCCTGAGGCAGCGCCAGCAGCGTCTGCACCATCCGCGCAACCTGCTCCTTGTCCGCGCGACCATTGCCGCAGACGGCGGCCTTGACCTGCTGGGGCGTATAGCTCGTGCACTCGATCCCACGCTGTCCCGCGGCGAGCATCGCCACGCCACGACCGTGACCGACCGCGAACGCCGTTTTCACGTTCTGCCCGAAGTACAGCTCCTCCAGCGCCACCGCATCGGGCTCGTGCTCGGCCAGCAGCGCATCGACCGCCGCGTGGATATCGGCCAGTCGCCGCTCCTGCGAGGAGCAGGCGCGCGTCTGGATCACGCCGCCGTCGAGCGCCACCAGCCGGCCGGCGGTGCTCTGCACCACGCCGTAGCCCGTGTTTGCCAGGCCGGGGTCGATTCCCAGAACGATCACGGGTTGTGATTCTGCGCGTGGGGTCGGACGCCTGCCTGTCATACGCTGGAGTGGGATGAGCGGGGAGCAGATCGATTTCGAGGCGGAGGGCCTGCTCGACGGGCTCGAAGGCGAGCAGCGCGCCGAGCGGGAGGCACTGCTTCGGTACCTCGCCACCGACGGAGTACCGCTCAGCGATCTGCAGCGCGCCACGACCTCCGGCACGCTCATGTTTCTCCCCGCCGAGCGGGTGATCGGCGGGCGCGCCCGCTACTCGGCCCGCGAGATCGCCGAGGAAACCGGGACGGAGCTCGACTTTCTGATCGCCGTGCGCCGCGCGATGGGCCTGCCGATCCCCGGCCCGGACGAGCCCGTCTATACCGAGGGCGACCTCGAGTCGGTGCGCATGACCGAGGTCTTTCGCACGGCCGGCATCTCCGACGAAGAGATCCTCGATCTGATGCGCACACTTGGACGTGGCCTGTCGCAAACCGCAGAGACGATGCGGGCGCTGACGATGCGACTCGTGCTGGAGCCCGGCGTGAGCGAGCACGAACTCGCCCAGCGCTACGCCTACGCCGCCTCGCAGCTCTCGCCAATGGTGGGGCCGCTGGTCACGAACCTGCTGACGCTGCACCTGCGCGAAATGGCCCAGAGCGAGGCGCTCAGCGCCGCCGAGCGCAGCGGTGGACAGCTCGCCGGCTCGCGCGAGATCGCCGTCTGCTTCGCCGACCTCGTTGGCTTCACCCGGCTCGGCGAGCTCCTCCCACCGGACGAGCTCGCCCGCAAGGCAGTCCGTCTGGAGGCGCTCACGAGCGAAGTGATCGACGCGCCCGTGCGTCTGATCAAGACGATCGGCGACGCCGCGATGCTCACCTCCTTGGAGCCCGAGCCGCTGCTCGACGCCGCGCTCACGCTGCTCGATGCCGCCGAGGCCGAGTCCGAGGACTTCCCCCAGCTGCGTGCCGGCATTGCGATCGGGCCGGCGCTCAGCCGCGCCGGGGACTGGTTCGGTCGCCCCGTCAATCTCGCCAGCCGCATCACTCAGATCGCCCGCCCCGGCAGCCTGTTGGCCGAGCGTGAGGTGCGCGAGTCCGCGCGCGAGGCCTACCGCTGGTCTTACGCGGGCGAACGGCGCCTGCGCGGCATCCGCGAGCCCGTGCCGCTGTTCCGCGCGCGGCGACTCGCGGCGCAGGACTCCTGACGAGGATTGCTCATGAAGGTCCGGCGGGGCCTACTCCCACAGCCGCCAGGGCGCCTGCCCCGACGCCCACAGGTCATTCAGCGCCACCGCGTCCTTATAGGTGTCCATGCACTCCCAGAAGCCCTCGTGACGATAGGCGCGCAACTGGCTCTCTTGGGCCAGACGCTCGAGTGGCGCGCGCTCCAGCACGCTGTCGGGTTCCAGGTAGTCCAGAGCGTCCCGTTGCATGCAGAAGAAGCCGCCGTTGATCCAGTGCTCCGAGCGCGGCTTCTCGCGGAAACCGGTGACGCGGCCGTCTGCGCCGTCGAGCTCTGTGACACCAAACTGCAGCTCGGGCCGGACGACGGTCATGCTCGCCAGCGCGCCGTGTTGAGCATGAAACTCGAGTAGCGCGTCCAGGTCGATGTCGGCCACGCCGTCGGCGTAGGTCGCGCAGAAGCGCCCCTCCCCCGCGAGCTTCTCCTCGAGCAGCTTGATCCTGCCCCCCGTCGGGGTTTCCAAACCTGTGTCCTCGCACTCGACGCTCACTCCATCCGGCCACTCGCACTCGGCGACAAACCGCTCGATCAGCTCGCCCTTGTAACCGGTGGCGAGGATGAATCGGCGGAACCCCTGGACCGCGTATAGCTGGATCACATGCCAGACGATCGGCTGGCCGCCGATCTCGACAAGGGGCTTGGGGATCGCCTGCGTGTGCTCCTGCAGGCGCGTGCCGCGCCCGCCACAGAGGATCACGACCACAGGCCGGGAGGCGATCTCGGGGGTGCTCATGCGGCGGGGATTATCGACACACCGAGGCGGGTGAAGTCAGCCGGCGACGCGCTCGAGCACGTCCGCGGGCACGTCGAAGTTGGCGTTCACGTTATCGACGTCGTCGAGCTCTTCGAGGGCGTCGGTGAGGTTCATCAGCTTGCGCGCCTGGCTCTCGTCGATCGGCACGAGGCTCGTCGGGCGATAGGCCATCTCAGCGCTCTCGCTCTCAACGCCCGCCGTGGACAGCGCGTCGAGCACGCTGGAGAAGCTGGAAGGCTCGGCCAGCACCTCGAACACCCCGTCGTCGGTGACGATGTCATCGGCGCCCGCCTCGACGGCGGCCATCAGGTCGTCTTCGCAGTAGCGCTCGGCGTCGATCACGATCGTGCCCTTCTTCTCGAACAGGTACGCCACAGAGCCCGGCTCGCCGAGGTTGCCGCCGTGCTTGGAGAAGGCGTGGCGCACGTCGGCGCCGGTGCGGTTGCGGTTGTCGGTCAACGCCTCGACCAGCACCGCGACGCCGCCGGGGCCATAGCCCTCATAGAGCACGGCTTCGATCGCCTCGGCCTCGCCCCCCTCCCCCGTGCCCTTCGCGATCGCGCGTTCGATGTTCTCCTTCGGCATCGAGGATTCCTTGGCCTTGCGGATCGCCAGTTCAAGCGCCGGGTTGCCGACGGGGTCGCCGCCTCCGTCGCGCGCGGCGACCGTGATCGAGCGCGCGAGCTTCGTGAACTGCGCGCCACGGCGCGAGTCGACGATCGCCTTCTTGTGCTTGATGCTGGCCCACTTGGAATGACCTGACATGTAAGCCAGTCTACGAATCTCAACGATGCGGGGTCCTCCGATCAAGGCCTCCCAAGCAACCCGTAGGATTGCGAGCCAATGACCTCCTCCCCCACACCCGACATCTTCAAGGCCTACGACATCCGCGGCCTCTACGGCGAGCAGATCGACGGCTCGATCGCAGAGCAGATCGGACGTGCCTTCGCGCACGTGCTGGCCGAACTCTCAGGCAAGCCCGTCTCGGAGCTGCGCGTCGGCCTCGGGCGCGACATGCGCCTGACCGCCCCCGAGCTCTCCGAGCGCTATCGCGCCGGCCTGCTCGGAGAGGGAGCGAATGTGCTCGACGCCGGCCAGGTTGGCACCGAGATGCTCTACTACCTCGTCGGCTCGCGGGAGCTCGACGGCGGCCTGATGTGCACCGCCTCGCACAATCCGAAGGCCTACACCGGCGCAAAGCTCGTGCGCGAGGGCGCGATCGCACTGTCCGGCGACAGCGGCATCCAGGACATCCGCCGGATGATCGAAGCCGGTCTGCCTGAGTCCTCCAGCGAAGGCTCGATCGAGCAGGTCGACCTATACGCCGGGTTCCACGAGACAGTCCTGCGCTTCATCGACCCGTCGGTGATCAAAACCCTGAAGGTCGTCGTCGACGGCGGCAACGGGATGGCCGGG
The DNA here is from genome assembly GCA_963837135.1 of uncultured Solirubrobacterales bacterium. Taxonomy (GTDB): domain Bacteria; phylum Actinomycetota; class Thermoleophilia; order Solirubrobacterales; family Solirubrobacteraceae; genus Palsa-744. The sequence continues at coordinate 1,029,581 of CAWILV010000005.1, read as the reverse complement.
CCCGTCGCCGGTCCGCTGCTGGAGGATCTCGGGCTCGATCTGATCGAGACCTGCTGGACGCCCGACGGGAACTTCCCTGAGCACGAGCCCAACCCGCTGCTGCCGGAGAACCGCCGGTTCATCATCGACCGCGTGCTGGCAGCCGGCGCCGACCTCGGGATCGCCTGGGACGGCGACGCCGACCGCTGCTTCTTCATCGACGAGACCGGCAAGTTCGTCGACGGCGACTTCCTCACTGCGCTGCTCGCCGAGTCTTTGCTGGCCAAGACCCCTGGCCAAGCGATCCTCTACGACGTGCGCGCCTCGCGCGCGGTGGCGGACACGGTCGAGCGCGCCGGCGGCACGGCCCATGTCAACCGCGTGGGGCACGCGTTTTTTAAGACGCGCATGCGCAAGGAGGGTTCGCTGTTCGGCGGCGAGGTCTCCGGGCACTACTACTTCCGCGACTTCTACTGCGCGGACTCCGGCACGATTCCGGCACTGCTCGTGCTGGAGCTGCTCTCGCACACCGGCAAGACGATGGGCGAGTTGCTGGAGCCCTACCGCTCGCGGTACTTCATCTCCGGCGAGATCAACTCCGAGGTCTCAGATCAGGCCGGGAAGATGCGGGAGCTGGCGGAGCGCTTCCCGGACGCCGAGCAGAAACAGCTCGACGGCATCTCGATCGACTACCCCGACTGGCACTTCAACGTGCGCCCCTCGAACACCGAGCCGCTGCTGCGCCTCTGCCTGGAGTCCCTTGTCTCTCCGGAAGACATGGAGCGACGCCGTGACGAGGTGTTAGAAATCATTCGCTCGTGAACGAACGGCTTGGCCAAGCAGGTCCGCGACTTCGGGCCGACCGATAAGCCGTGGATGAAAAGCCCGCCCACCCCGGTCGGGACGAACGTCCGGATCCTGCGCTGCTGAAGCAAGCCGCCGAGGCAGGCATCCACCGCCTGGCGATCCCCACCCCGTTCATGGTCGGGCGCGTCAACGCCTACCTGATCGAGGACTCGCCGCTGACGCTGATCGACTCGGGCCCCAACTCGGGCAAGGCGCTGGACGAGCTCGAACAGGCGCTCGCCGCACGCGGGCACGCGATCGAGGACATCGAGCTGCTCGTCGTCAGCCACCAGCACATGGATCACTTCGGCCTGGCCTCGATCCTCGCAAGACGCTCGGGAGCCGAGGTCGCAGCGCTCGACAAACTGGCTCCGTTCCTAGCCGCCTACGGGCACGAGACCGACCTGGAAGACCGCTTCGCCGAGCAGCTGATGCTCCGCCACGGCATCCCCCAAGAGGTCGTCACCGCGCTACGCGCGGTCTCCGCGGGCTTCCGCGCCTGGGGCGCGTCGGTGGAGGTCACCCGCCCGCTGCGAGACGGAGACGAGCTGCAGCTGCGCGACCGCACCCTGCGGGTGCGCCACCGGCCCGGGCACAGCCCCTCGGACACCGTGTTCCTGGACGAGGATCGCTCAATTCTGCTCGCCGCCGATCACCTGATCGCCCACATCTCCTCCAACCCGCTGCTCGCCCGGCCGCTCGGCTGCAGCGGCGACTACGACGGTCCGCGCCCGCAGGCGCTCATCACCTACATGGACTCGCTGGAACAGACGCGAGCGATGGACCTGTCGCTGGTCCTGCCGGGCCACGGCGAGCCGATCGACGACCACGTCGCGCTGATCGACAAGCGCTTCCGCATGCACGACCGCCGCGCCGAGAAGATCCATGGTCTGATCGCCGCCGAGCCGCGCACTGCGCACGAGATCGCAGTCGAGCTGTGGGGCAACGTCGCCGTCACCCAGGCCTACCTGACGCTGTCGGAGGTGCTCGGGCACGTCGACCTGTTGCTCGCCGACGGGCGGGTTATCGAGCAGGAATCGGACGGCGTGGTTCGCTTTCACACCGCCTAAGCGACGCTGCTCAGGAACAGCCGGTGCACGCGGTCGTCGTCGGTCAGCTCGGCGTGGAACGCGACCGCGAGCATCTTTCCCTGCCGCGCGGCCACGGGATGACCGTCCACCTTCGCGAGGATCTCCACGCCGGGGCCGTGCTCGGCGATCCACGGCGCGCGGATGAACACCGCCCGCAGGGGCCCTCCGACAGGCGACTCTCCACCCTCGACCTCCGCCGCCCCGTCGATGCCGCGCAGCTCGATGTCCGCCTCGAAGCTCCTCAGCTGCCGCCCGAATGCGTTGCGCTCGGCGCGGATGTCCATCAGGCCCAGGTGGTCGCGGTCGAGCATGATCAGCCCCGCGCACGAACCCAGGACCGGAACACCCTCTTTTACGAGCTCCCGCAGAGGCTCCGCCAACCCCTCGCGCTCGATCCCCAGAGTCATCGTGGTCGACTCTCCCCCGGGAATCACGAGCCCTTCGAGCTCGTTCAGGTCCCCGGGCACCCGCACCTCGCGCACATCAGCGCCCAATCCCCGCAACATCCGCCCATGCGCCTCGAAGTCACCTTGCAGCGCCAGCACTCCGATCAGCGGCGTACCCGCCATCGACACCACGCGGGGACGACTACCAACCGCGCTGGGCGAGAAGCTGCGCGTCGTCCAACTTCGCGCTCTCCAGGCTGACCATCGCCGGCCCCAGCCCGCGCGAGGCCGCCGCCACGCGCTCGGGGTCCTGCCAATGCGTGGTGGCCTCGACGATGGCGCTCGCGCGGGCGGGCGGATCGTCGGACTTGAAGATGCCCGAGCCGACGAACACGCCCTCGGCGCCGAGCGCCATCATCAGCGCCGCGTCAGCCGGGGTCGCAATGCCGCCGGCGCAGAACAGCACGACCGGCAGGCGTCCGTCGTGGGCGATCGCGCGGACGAGATCCAGGGGCGCGGCCAGCTCCTTGGCGGCGGTCGCGACCTCGGCGTCGTCGAGCGTGCCCAGACGGCGGATAGCACCGTTGATGGCGCGCATGTGCCTGACGGCCTCGACGATGTCGCCCGTGCCGGCCTCGCCCTTGGAGCGGATCATCGCCGCGCCCTCGCCGATCCGTCGCAGCGCCTCCCCCAAATTGGTGGCCCCGCACACGAACGGGACCTTGAACGCCCACTTGTCGATGTGGTTGGCCTCGTCCGCGGGGGTGAGCACCTCCGACTCGTCGACGTAGTCGACCTCCAGCGCCTGCAGCACCTGGGCCTCGAGAAAGTGCCCGATCCGCGCCTTCGCCATCACCGGGATCGTCACGGCCTCCTGGATCTGAGCGATCATCTCCGGGTCGGACATCCGCGCCACGCCGCCGTCGCGACGGATGTCAGCGGGCACGCGCTCGAGCGCCATCACCGCCGCGGCGCCCGCGTCCTCGGCCACCTTCGCCTGATCAGGGGTCACGACATCCATGATCACGCCGCCCTTGAGCATCTCCGCCAGGCCGGCCTTGACCCGAAATGTCGCCTCGTCGCGCATGCGACCCAGTCTAGCTTGAGACGCGAAGCGCTACTTCAGCCGGAAGGCCTTGATGCGGTCGTCATATTGCGCGGAATCCTGCGCATAGACGCCGTATGCCAGGGCCTGGATCAGGCTGAGCAGGGCCGTGTGCGAGCGTACGTAGGCCGGGGAGTTGGACGAGTAGTAGAGCTTGATCTGCCCTAGCTTTGCTACCTCGGAGAGCGTCGCATCGGTGATCGCGGCGGTGCGGGCCTTGCGATGGCGCGCCAGCTTCATCGCGCGCACGACCAACGGATGGGGCCGGCCGGCGGAGAGGCCGATCACGAGCGTGCTCTGATCGATCCGGCCCAACCGGCTGAGCGCCTCCTGCGAAGGGCTCGCGACGACATCGACGCGCAGGTCCAACAGCATCAGGAGATGACGCAGGTAGCTGGCGAAGAACGCCATCTGGTCGGTGCCCGCGACGAGCACCTTCTCGGCTGAGACGATCGCCTCGATCAGCGCCTCGACCGAGCTGCGCGAGACCTTGCGCGCGGTCTCCTCGACGTTCAGATGGTCGGCGGTCAGCGCCGTCTCGAACTCGTTCTGGTCGAGCGAGAACAGTGGCGTTGAAGCGCCCGCCGCCGCAGCGCCGGCGGCGTTCTTCGGCTCGGTCTTCGTGTGCACGCGGCGGTATTCCTCGCGCGCGGCGGCCTGCAGCTCGGGAAAGCCCTCGAACCCGAGCGCCTGGGAGAAGCGGACCACCGTCGAGCTCGATGTGTTCGCGCGGCGCGCCAGCTCCTCCGCGGTCTGGAACGCGGCCTCGTCGAGGTGGTCGACGATGTACTGGGCGACGTCCTTCTGCGAGCGCGAGCACTCGTCGAAGCGCGCCTGGATGTACTTGGACAGGCTCTGGTGATCGCTGGTGCCGTTGGCCGGAGGGCGATCCTGGGTTGGTGTGCCAACACGCTTCATCGGCGCTCTTGTTCGACGCCCCTGCCCCGCACTCCTTCCCGGCCGATGATCCATTGCCCCGATTCCGAGCGAAGATAGACACACGATGCGAGAGACACAGGCAGGACGGGCAGGCGATCCAGACGAGATGTGGTGGCCAGGCGGGACGGCACGATGAGGATCGCGATCGTCGGCGCGGGCGTATCCGGGCTCCTCGCGGCGCATCTCTTGGCGCGCGAGCACGAAGTCGTGATCTACGAGGCCGGCTCCTACGCGGGTGGGCACACGAACACGATCCGTGTCGACACCGCGTACGAGACCCATCACGTCGACACCGGCTTCATCGTGATGAACGACCGCAATTACCCTAACTTCACGCGGCTGCTCGCCCAGCTCGGGGTCGCGACCCAGGCGACGAACATGAGCTTCTCCGTGAAGGGCGAGGACGAGGACTTCGAATACGCCGGCACGCCGCGCGGGCTGATCTGCCAGCCTCGCAACCTTCTCAGCCCGCGCTTTCAGCGGATGATCGCCGACCTCTTGCGCTTCAACCGCGAGCTGCGCCGTTTGCTGACACGTGGCGAGGAAACCGGCGAGTCGCTGCAGGACTTCCTCGTGCGGCGACGCTTCTCCGAGGTCTTTATCCGCCGCCTGATCGTCCCTCAGGTCTCCGCCGTGTGGTCGGCCGATCCACGGCAGATCTCCTCCTTCCCCGTGCGGTTCCTCGCCGAGTTCTTCGCAAACCACGGGATGCTCGGCTTCCGCGACCGCCCGCGCTGGGCGACCGTCGCGGGAGGCTCGGCGCGCTATGTGGAGGCGCTCACGCAGCCCCTGCACGAGCGCATCCGGCTCGACTCGCCCGTGCAGTCGATCGCCCGCTCGGCGGATCGCGTCGAAGTCACCGCTGAGGACCACGGGGGCTTGCGGGGTGGGCGGGATACCCAATCTTTCGATCAGGTCGTGATCGCCACCCACTCCGATCAGGCGCTCGCACTGCTGAGCGACGCCTCCGCGCGCGAGCACGAGGTGCTCGGGGCGATTCCCTACCAGCGCAACGAGGCGGTGCTGCACACCGACTCCACCCTGCTCCCCCGCCGTCGCGGTGCGCGCGCCGCCTGGAACTTTCACCTGCTGCGCGAACCGAAGCCGTTGAGCACCGTCACCTACTACATGAACCATCTCCAGCGTATCTCCGCCGACCTCGACTTCTGCGTCACGTTGAACCGCTCGGAGGCGATCGACCCAGAGAAGATCATTCGCACAATCCCCTACTCCCACCCCGTCTTCACCCCCGCGGGCGTGGCCGCCCAAGCTCAGCACGGGGCAATCGGGGGTTTTGAGAACCGCACGCACTACTGCGGCGCGTACTGGGGCTGGGGCTTTCACGAGGACGGCGTCGTGAGCGCCCTGCGGGCCTGCGAGCCATTCGGGGTGACGCTGTGAGCACCCCGCCGGTAACTCCCCCGATCAACTCGTGCCTGTACGAAGGATCGGTCCGTCACCGGCGGATGGGTTCGATCAAAGATGAGTTTCGCTATCCCCTGTTCATGGCCTACCTCGACCTCGCCGAGCTGCCCTGGAGTTTTGACGGGACTCGGCTCTGGTCTGCACGCCGGCCTGCCTTGGCCTGGTTTCGCCGCTCCGACTATCTCGGCGATCCCGACATCCCCCTGCCCGATGCCGTCCGTGAGCTGGTGAGGGAACGTACCGGAGTGAATCTGACGGGACCGATTCGGCTACTCACGCACCTGCGCTATTTCGGCAAGTCCTTCAACCCCGTGAGCTTCTATTACTGCTTTTCAGATGATGGTTCCCAGGTGGTCGCGGTCGTTGCCGATGTGACGAACACACCTTGGGGAGAGCGTCATTCCTATGTGATGGGGGTCGATCGCTCTGCCGATCACGGAACCGTAAAGCTGATGCGGGCCAGGTTCGACAAGCAGCTCCACGTCTCGCCCCTGATGGGGATGGATCACACCTACGACTGGCGTCTGACGGTACCTGGTGAACAGTTGCTGGTGCACATTCAGTCAGACCGTAAGCAGACCAGGGTCTTCGATGCCACCCTTTCGTTGCATCGCCGTGAGATGACCCCGCGCGCTATGCGCGGAACCCTCCTGCGGTATCCGTTTCTGACGGCGCGGATCCTCGCCCGGATCTACACCCACGCTCTGCGGCTGAAGTTGCGCGGGGCCAAGTATTTTCCCCACCCGCAGAAGGGAGCGCTGCCGACATGAGCAGCACGATTGGACCGCTGAGGAGAACGCGGGCGCTCGAGGCTCCCGCGCGCCAAACCGAGGCGAAGGCGCGCTGGCGCGACCGGCTGGCCCGTAGCCTCGTGCTGCGCCTGCTGAGTCGCATTCACGATGGTGAGCTGACCCTCGTCGAGGGCTCCGAGCGCCACACCTTCGGCGACACACCGGCCCTGCGCCCGTTGCGGGTCACCCTGGAGGTGCGCTCGCCGCGCTTCTACCGGGCGCTCTTGCGCGGCAGCGTCGGCCTGTGCGAGTCCTACATGGACGACCTGTGGGAGTGCTCGGACCTCGTCGCGCTGACCCGCATCGCCGCTCTGAACGTTCGTTCGCTCGACACCCTGCGCCGCGTGCTCGCGCCGGTGTTGATCCCAGTGCAGCGCTGGATGCGCTGGTTGCGCAGCAACACGATCGGGCGCTCGCGCCGGCAGATCGCCGCGCATTACGACTTGGGGAACGAGCTGTTTGGGTGCTTCCTCGATCCGACGATGATGTACTCCTGCGCGATCTTCGACTCGCCGCGAGCCACCTTGGAAGAGGCCTCGCTCACGAAGCTGGAGCGGGTCTGCGCAAAGCTCAACCTTTCTTCCGCCGACCACGTGCTGGAGATCGGGACCGGCTGGGGTGGGTTCGCCGTGTACGCGGCCGAGCACTACGGCTGCCGTGTGACCACCACGACGATTTCCCGCGAACAGCACGCCTACGCGAGCGAGCGCGTGCGCGCGCTCGGTCTGGAGGATCGCGTGACGGTCCTGCTCGAGGACTACCGTAACCTTCGAGGCTCCTACGACAAGCTCGTGTCGATCGAGATGATCGAGGCCGTCGGCTGGCAGAACTTCCCGACCTACTTCCGGTGCTGCTCGGAGTTGCTCGCCGATGACGGGGCGATGCTGCTGCAGGCGATCGTGATCGACGACCGCGCCTACCAAGTCGAGAAGGCCGGTAAGAGCTTTATCAACACCTACATCTTCCCCGGCGGGTGCCTGCCCTCGCTGGAGCTGATCTCGCGCCAGCTACCGCGCGTGACCGACCTACGGCAGGTACACCTGGAGGACATCACCGCCCACTATGCGACGACGCTTCAGCGCTGGCGCGAGCGCTTCCTCGACGCCTCCGACCGTCTCGCCGACCTCGGCTATGACGAGCGCTTTCGCCGGCTGTGGGATCTCTACCTGAGCTACTGCGAGGGCGGTTTTCGCGAGCGGCGGATTCAGGACGTGCAGCTCCTCCTGGCCAAGCCGGGCTATCGCGAGGAGTCGGCGCCGGTAGTGTCTCTCGCTGCATGAAGCGAACCCTGTATGAAGATGTCCACGAAGACTTTCGCGCGAGCTTTCGCACGTTCTTGGAGCGCGAGGTGCTCGGCGAGGAGGGCCGCTACGGCGAGTGGGAGCGCAATGGGATCGTGCCGCGTGAGGTGTTCGCGCTGGCGGGGAGCGGCGGCTTTCTCGGCATGGCCGTGCCCGAGCGCTACGGCGGGGCGGGCGTGGAGGACTTCCGCTTCAACCTCGTGATCGGCGAGGAGACCCAGCGCGCGGGCGTCGGCGGCTTCGGTTTGGGGATCACGCTGCACAACGACATCTGCCTGCCGTACTTCCTCACCTACTGCGACGATGCGCAGAGGGAGCGCTGGTTGCGTGGCATCGCCTCGGGCGAGCTGATCACCGCGCTGGCGATGACCGAGCCCGGGATCGGCTCGGACCTCGCGAACATGTCCACGCGCGCGCGGCGCGATGGAGATCATTACGTCGTAGACGGCTCCAAGACGTTCATCACGAACGGGATCAACGCGGACCTCGTGATCGTCGCGGTCAAGACCGATCCGTCCGAGCGCCACCGCGGTATCAGCTTGCTCGTTGTGGAGCGAGGCACGGAGGGCTTCGAGCGCGGTCGCAACCTCGAGAAGATCGGCCAGCACTCCCAGGACACCGCCGAGCTATCGTTCTCCGAGGCGCGTGTCCCAGTCGAGAACCTGCTCGGCGAGGAGGGCGAGGGCTTTCGCTATCTGGTCTCGAACCTTCCTCAGGAGCGCCTCTCGATCGCGGGCTCGGCCGTCGCGGCCGCCGAAGCGGCGCTGGGATGGACGCTCGACTACGTGCGCGAGCGCAAAGCCTTCGGTCAGCCGATCGGCTCATTCCAGAGCTCGCGCTTCACGCTCGCAGAGGTGAGCACCGAAACCGAGATTGCGCGCGCCTACGTCGACCGCTGCACGCAGGCTCTGAACGAGGGTGATCTGACTCCAGAGGACGCGGCCATGGCGAAGTGGTGGTGCACCGACCTGCAGGGCCGCGTCGTCGACCGCTGCCTGCAGCTGCACGGCGGCTACGGCTACATGACGGAGTACCCGATCGCGCGCGCCTACGCGGACGCCCGCGTCACACGTATATATGGCGGCGCCAACGAGATCATGAAGGAGATCATCGGTCGCTCGATGGGGCTCTAGCCTGGATTCGTCAGTAGTGGTGTGGGGTGTGGTGACGCGCGGGGGCTGAATCGTCCGCCTGGGCGGGCAGGATTGCGGTTGCGAACCATGCAATCCACCCGTCCAGGAGGTTCACCTTGAAGGTGACGAGAAGTGCGTCGTTTGGAACGGTAGATGTGCTCGCGGACGGCACGGGCTTGTCGTCTCGTGCCGGGACCGTGTTGCTCGCGTTTGCGGCGCAGCGCCTCGGGCTCACCGACGGCCTGTCGGGTGCGCTGGCGGGCACACGGGAGCGTCGCTCCGCTCACGATCCGGGCCGGGTGTTCTGCGATTTGGCGGTGATGGCCGCTGACGGCGGCCGGTGCGTTTCGGATCTGGCAGTGCTCGCTGGGCAGGGCGCGTTGTTCGGGAGCGTCGCGTCGGTGGCCACGGCCAGGCGTGTGCTGCTTTCGATTGGCGAGGCGGAGATCGAAATGGTCCGTCGGGCGCGCGCGCTTGCTCGCGAGCGGGCGTGGAAGGCCGGGGCAGCGCCTGGCCGGGTGATCTTGGATTTCGATGCGACGCCGATCAGCATTCATTCTGAGAAGGAACTGGCGGCCGGGCATTACAAGGGCGGGTTTGGCTTTAACCCGCTGATCGCGTCGTGTGGCCGGGAGGTGCTGGCCGGGGTCCTGCGGCCCGGGAACGCCGGCGCGAACAACGCCGCCGACCATCAGAGGGTGCTGGAACTCGCGCTTGAGCAGCTCCCCGAGAGCGCGCTCGACGGGGAGATCCTCGCCCGCTCGGATTCCGCCGGTGCGAGCCACGAGTTCGCGGACGCCTGCCGGGAAACCAGGATCCGGTTCTCGCTGGGCTACCCGATCAACCAGACGGTCCGCGAGCAGATCCTCGCGTTGGATGAGGCCGCCTGGATGCCAGCGGTCAACCAGGACTGCCAGCCGCGGCAGGGGGCGTGGGTCACCGAGCTGACCGGGCTGCTCGACCTGTCATCGTGGCCTTCGGGGACTCGGTTGATCTGTCGCCGTGAGCGCCCACACCCCGGGGCACAGCTCTCCTTCACCGACCTGGACGGGCACCGTTTTCAGTGCTTCATCACCGACCAGGACGGCCACGACATCGCTGCGCTGGAGGCTACCCACCGCCAGCACGCTGAAGTCGAGGATCGCGTCAAGACGCTGAAGCAGGCCGGCGCCGGATACCTCCCGTTTCACGCCTTCAAGGCAAACGCAGCTTGGTTTGAGCTCGCGCTGACAGCGCACGACGTCATGGTCTGGACACAGCAGCTCGGCCTAGACGGCGAGCACGCCATCGCAGAACCCAAGCGGTTGCGCTACCGCATCCTTCACGTCGCCGGCCGCATCACCCGCCACGCCCGCCGGACCACGCTGCACCTACCCGCCGACTGGCCCTGGGCCGCGGCGATCCTCCGCGCGTTCGGGTGCCTTGACGCGCTTCCGGCTTACGGCTGACCCAGCCGGCAGCGCACCACAACAGCGCAGCACCGAGCAAGGCCCCGCCGCTCGACGCTTCCCAAAAACACACCCCGCGCGACCACGATCAACGCGAAGCCATCCTCCGCAAACCCCGCGACCCTCAACACGCCAAGAACACCCGCGACATGCCAGCAACCTCACCCAAAACCCGGCGACAGTTCACCTTGATGACGAATCGAGGCTAGAGCGGTGTTACTGAAGTGACCTCGCCTCGGCGCTTGTCACCCGTTGCAGGTCAATGTGACCTTCGTGGTCTTCGCGGACTTCACCCGAATGCGCTCACCGCTACACCTACCGCTCACGGCGCTTATGGAATAGTGACCAGGCACGACTTTCGCGAGCTCGAAGCGACCGTCTGCGCGCATCGTGGTCCACTTTACGACCCGCACGTCGGTCAGGCCTGGGTCGCTTTCGGACAGAGTGATTTGAAGCCCTCCAACATCTGCGCCGACGACGTGCCCGGTAACTCTCCCGTACGCCCGCCTCACGGTCCTAGTCACGGTCGCACGCGCCTCCCCCGCGGCCGTCGCCGAGACTGGCGCTTCAAATACGCTGACCGCACCAAGACCTTCCATGTCGACAGATTTCCCTCCGATCGACTCCGATTTGGGGAAGCCCGTGTGAGCGTCGATGACCACACTCTCGACGCTGCTCGGCAAGTCCGCTGCGCCGCGCTTCAACATGTCTTGGGGAACATAGAAAGCGGCGCCGCTCATTTCCACGAGATAAGCCGTGCTTTCGTTCATTTCCCTTTCGATCTGTTCCTGCTGTTCGATTTCTGCGGGCCGGCACGGCAGCCCCGGGAAGCACCGGCCTGTCCTGCTAGCGGTTGGTCCGCCAACATCCTGCCCGGCGTATAGGACCGCTCGGAGCTGACCGAAAGTGCCGTGCACCACCCGTAGGGTTACCGTGTCCGTACTGCCCGCCGCGCCGAGCCCTCCCGGGCCGATTTCCTTCAACGCGACTGTCGCCGCGGCTTCGGGGGTCAGTTCCGTCCCAGTTGGTTTGTGATAACTGACAGTCTGTTCGCCTGGCGAGGTGGTAGGCGACGATGCGTTTGCTAAGCCGCCGAGTAGGACCACGCCGATAGACCCGAGTACCGCGAGCAGCAGAAGCCAGCGATAGTTACGTCTGATGAGTTTCATAGTCGCAGATTCCTCCTCGGTCGCAGATGGCCTGACTAGTTGCAGGTGCTGAACTCAATATTGCCTTCAGCGTGGCTTTCTTCATTGTCCTCAATGCACATGGCCGAATTTGCAAACCACGTGTCGCCGCTCCACGGACCCCACGCCCCACCATCCGAAGCAGCGACCTCCTGACGCCCGTACTCGGTCGGCTTACTTTCCGCAGCGGCCTCACTCCCGGCTTCTTGTTCAGTCAAATAGTCGGGCCACCCACCGCCATAATATCCGACTTCGCAACAGATCCAATAGATGTGCCAGCGACCGTTTACTTCTGAGTCGAAAAGGACATAGTGATTGTACGGTTCGGATTTTTCGAAGGCGGGACCTCCAGCGGGAACGGTCTCTTCCGAGAATTCGTGGTTGAACGTACCTTTGCCTCCGTTATAGTCTGTACCGAAGTACACTTGCTCGGCATAAAACGGGTGTATCGAAACACGCTGTTCCGCTGTTCCGCCGAAGTCACCCATGATCTGCCCTGTCTCGATCCAACCTTTATCGCCGGCGCCTGGGAATGCGATCCATTGCTCCATCGTGACAAACGATTCTTTTCTGCCCGGAGCCACTTCAGGCACATACACCGTCGGATACGTGTCGTAATCTGTGTCAACGAAGTCGATAGACGCCAACACGCCTCCATATTTCGTGATTTCCCTTTTTGCCAATGCGTAACAGTGCTCATTTTTCGGTTCTGCCGTGGCCTCGCATTCCGATTTCGGCCCCCAGCTCGCCTGGACCGGCCCAGCAACCACGCCTGCCATGACGACCGCTGCTGCGATTGCTACGGTTACATGAGAGTAACGAGACATTCTATAACTCCCTTGTGTTCCAGTTGACCTGCTTGGGCTCATCCGACAGCTGGCTTACCAGCCACGCTCGCAGTCTGCGGGAGAACGCATCTCGCAAGCCCGCATCACGTCTTCCCCCTTTACTTGCACGTTTTGACGTGCTTGACCAATTTGGGCGATCATTCGAACAGATTTGAATGATGAGATCAAGCCTTTTGGACATAATGTTCTACGGATCGGTGCTCATCCATATACATGGCCCCAGCTACCGTTCGCGAGAGCCGCGAGGCGACTGATCTTATCGCCTTGAATGGGAAACATTCTAGCTTCGGGAACAGATTTTATCGCAAATTGCGGGCAAAATCGACGAGAGCGGGGCCTGCTCGCCAAGGACCTCGTCCTACCCCACCCCATGCTCGGCGATGTCAGCTCCGCGCAGGGCGCTCGCCGACTACCAGGCCGCAAAGCGCTCACACAAGGCCGAGAAACGCCGGGCCACCGCGGAGCGCGGCTAAGTCAGAGAGTCTTCGAGAGCTCCACGAAGTAGTCCAGTGAAGCGGGGTTCGCGAGCGAGTCGACGCTCGCGGCCTGCTCGGGGGCGGTGCCCATCAGGATCTTCTTGACCGGTACCTCGAGCACCTTGCCGGAGAGCGTGCGCGGCACCTCCTCAATCGCGAGGATCTCGTTGGGCACGTGGCGCGGCGAGCAGTCCTCGCGGATGCGGCGCTTGATCGTCTTTCGCAGGTCCTCATCCAGAGTTACGTCGTCACGGAGAACCACAAACAACCCCATCCACAGCTCTCCTTCACTCCCACCCCGGGGAACATCGACGACGAGTGAGTCGAGCACCTCCGGCACTGTGGCGACGGCGCGGTAGATCTCGCTCGTGCCCATGCGCACGCCCTGGCGGTTAATCGTCGAGTCTGAGCGACCGTAGATCACCGCACCGCCGCGGGGCGTGATCCGGATCCAGTCCCCGTGGCGCCAGACACCGGGGTACATCGCGAAGTAGCTCTCGCGCAGCCGCTCGCCGTCGGGATCGTTCCAGAAGAACAGCGGCATCGAGGGCATCGGCTCGGTGATCACCAGCTCGCCGACCTCGTCGGTGAGGCTGTTGCCCTGTTCGTCCCAGGCCTCCACCGCGCAACCGAGCGCGCGGCATTGCAGTTCGCCTTCGTATACCGGCAGCAGAGGACACCCGGCCACAAAGGCGGTGCAGACGTCGGTGCCGCCGCTCGTGGAGAACAGCCAGACGTCTGACTTGACGTGCCGGTAGACCCATTTGAAGCTCTCCGGCGCCAGCGGCGAGCCGGTCGAGCCGATCGCCCGCAGCGCGCTCAGGTCGTGGTCGCGGCCGGGCTCGATCCCTGCCTTCTCCGAGCTCGCGAGCAGACCGGCGCTGACGCCCATGCACGTCATCCCGGTGCGCTCGGCCAGGTCCCACAGCATCCCCAGGTCGGGGTGCCCGGGGCTGCCGTCGTAGAGCACGATCGCAGCGTCGGAGAGCAGGCAGCCGACGAGGAAGTTCCACATCATCCAGCCGGTCGTCGTGAACCAGAACATCCGGTCCCCACGGCGCAGGTCGAGGTGCAGGCTCTTCTTCAGCTGCTCCAGCAGGATCCCGCCATGACCGTGCACGATCGCCTTTGGCAGGCCGGTCGTGCCGGAGGAGTAGAGCACCCACAGGGGATGGTCGAAGGGAACCTGCTCGAAGGTCAGCTCGGTACCGGATCCCCCCTCCAACAGCTCCTCCCAGGTGAGGCCACCGACGAGCCCCGCGGCGGGGGTATCCACATCCAGGTACGGGAGCAGCACGACGTGCTCGACCGAGGGCAGCTCCGCGAGGATGCCCCGCACAACGTCCAGACGGTCGAAGTCCTTGCCGCCGTGTCGATAGCCGTCGACCGCGAGCAGCACCTTCGGCTCGATCTGGGCGAAGCGGTCGATCACGCTGCGCGCCCCGAACTCGGGCGCGGCGCTGGACCAGATCGCGCCGATGCTCGCGACGGCGAGGAACGCGATCAGCGTCTCGGGGATGTTCGGCATGTAGGCGACGACGCGATCGCCACGACCCACGCCGAGCGCCCGCAGCCCGCCCGCGGCGCGAGCGACCTCTGCGGTCAGCTCGCCTCTGGTGAGCTGTTGTGACTCGCGTAGCTCGGATGCGTGCAGGACCGCCACTTCCCCGGGATCGCGGCCTGCACCCGATCGAGGGCCGAGCAGCAGGTTCTCCGCATAGTTGAGCTCGGCCCCCTCGAACCAACGCGTCCCGGGCATCTTGTGTGAGCCAAGCACCCGCTCGTAGGGCTTTGACGCGCGCACCCCGCAGAGCTCCCAGATGCACGCCCAGAACTCCTCCAGCTCCCCGACCGACCAGCGCCACAGCTCGTCGTAGTCAGCGAACGGCTCGCCGCGGCGCTCGCCGGCGAAGCGCATGAAGCGCGTCATCTCGGCGCGCTCGCGATCGTGCGCCGTCGGTTCCCACAGGGGCATCTGCCGATCCGCGCTGGACATGCGGGTATTCTCGCGGTTTGTGGAGCATTCCGGGTTACGTGCCGAGTTTCCCGTCCTCGAGCGGCTGGCGTATCTGAACGCCGGCACGGACGGGCCGCTGCCCGCGCTCGCGGTGCAGGCGGCCACGCGCGAGCTCGAACGCGAGCTGAGCGAGGGGCGCGCGACGGCGCACTTTGAACGTCGCTCCGAGCTGAACGCCGAGCTGCGCGCCGCCTATGCCACCGCACTCGGCGCCAACGCAGCTGACGTCGCGCTCACCACCTGCACCAGCGAGGGCATGGCCCAGGTGATCGGCGGCCTGCAGCTGAACCGCGGCGATGAGATCCTCACCAGCGACGAGGAGCACCCGGGCCTGCTGGGCGCGCTCTCAGCCGCGCGCGAGCTGCACGGCGTGGACATCCGCGAAGCGCCGTTTGCAGAGCTCGCCGAAGCCGTCGGCACGAGCACGCGCCTCGTCGCCTGCTCGCACGTCGGCTGGGTCAGCGGCTCGCTCGCGCCACCCGAGCTCGGCCAGCTCGACGTACCTGTGCTGCTCGACGGCGCCCAGGGCGTCGGCGCCGTCCCGGTCGATGTGCACGCGCTCGGCTGCGACGCTTACGCCGGTGCCGGGCAGAAGTGGCTGTGCGGCCCCGACGGCACCGGCATGCTGTGGGTCAGCCCCGCGTTGCGCGAGCGCCTGAGCGTCTCCAGGCGCGGCTACGCGAACCTCGCCGACCCCAACGACGGACTCGATGCACATCTGCACGAGGACGCGCGGCGCTTCGACACGATGTCGCAAAACGCCGAGACCGTCGCCTGCGCGCTCGCCGCGATCCGCCTGCTCGAGTCCGCCGGCTGGGCCGCCGTACACGAGCGCGCGCGGACGCTCGCCGCGCGCCTGGTCGAGCTGCTGGCCGCAGCCGGGCGCGAGCCCGCGCCGCGCGGGCCTACCACCCTGGTCTCCTTCCCGAGCCCCGACCCGCCCGCCGAGCGCGAGCTCTTGGCCGAGCACGGCGTGATCGTGCGCAACATCCCCGACCGGCCTTGGCTGCGAGCCTCTGTCGGCGCCTGGAACGACGAGGGCGACCTGGAGCGGCTGATCGGAATGCTGACCCGGTGACCGTTGGCATGCCCCCCCGATGAGCAGCGCCTCTCCCCCGGCCGCTGCGCCGGGATTCGCCGAGCTCGCGCGCGAGCCGCTGGAGCGAGAACGGGGACGAGTACGGCTCGCGCCGGCACACGTGGCGCTCGCGGGGGTGCTCGCGCTGTCGGCCGTGCTGAACGTGAACAAGCTCGCCCAGAACGGCTACGCCAACATCTTCTACTCGGCCGGCGTGAAGTCGATGCTGCGCTCGTGGCACAACTTCCTGTTCGTGTCGTTCGACCCCGGCGGTCTGGTCACGGTCGATAAGCCGCCGCTGGCGCTGTGGGTGCAGGCGGCGAGCGCGAAGCTGTTCGGCTTCTCCCCCCTCAGCCTGCTGCTGCCCGAGGCGATCGTCGGCGTGCTCTCGGTGGCGGCGCTGTATTGGGTGATGAGGAGCCGCTTCGGCGCCTGGGCGGCGGTCGCAGGCGCGCTGACACTGGCTGTGTTCCCGTCGTTCGTGGCAGTCTCGCGCGAGAACGGCGTCGACCCGGTGCTGATCCTGCTGCTGATCCTCGCCTGTGGGGCCGGGCTGCGCGCGTGCGAAACAGGTCGCTGGCGCACGCTGGTGGGGTGCGGCGTGCTGATCGGGCTCGCCTTCAACACGAAGACGCTGGCCGCCTATCTCGTCGTGCCGCCGATCGCGCTCGGCTACGTCGTGTGCGCCCCAGGGTCGATCCCGAATCGCGTCTGGAAGCTCGCGGTCGCCGCTCTCGCGATGCTCGTCGTGTCCTTCGCCTGGATCGCCGTCGTCGAACTCACGCCCGCCTCCCAGCGCCCCTATGTGGGCAGCTCGACGAACAACACCGAGCTCGGTCTGACGTTCGAATACAACGGCTTCGGGCGCGTGGAAGGCCAGGTCGGCGGCCCGAACAGCGTGGTCGTGCGCCCCGGCGCATACGTGCCCGCCGCGCAGGAACGCGCGGTCGCAGCGAAGGCTGTGCACGCGGCGAATGTCCCGCCCGCGTCGAGCACCGTGCACGAGCCCACACCCACCCTCAAACCGATCGTGACCAAAGGCCGGGAAAAGGACCCGATTCCCTTCGGCGGCCCCCCCGGTCCGTTGCGGCTGTTCCACATCGGCCTCGGCGATCAGGCCGGCTGGATGCTCCCGTTCGCGCTCTTCGGGCTGCTCGGCTTAGCACTGCTGGCATGCCTGGATCGCAGGCATGACCGTCGGCTGGCAGCCATGCTCGTGCTGGGAGGTTGGTTCCTCGTCGAGGCCGTGGTGCTGAGCCTGTCCAAGGGGATCGTGCACCCCTATTACGTCTCGGCGCTGGGCCCGGGCACGGGAGCGATGGCGGGAGCGGGCGCGGCGGCCTTCGTGGGGCTCGCCCGCGGGCGCAGTGCGCGCAGGATCGTTGGCCTCGCACTGATGGGCTGCGCGGTCGCGAGCACCGTAGTCGTGCAGGTCGTGCTGATGCACCGCGAGCACTACCTGGAATGGTTCATTCCCCTGCTCGTGGTGGGAGCCACGGTGGGCATCTGCGCGCTGTTGGCGTTGCGCCGTCTGGCGCTGCCCGCGGTCGCCTGCACCTTCCTGCTGCTGCTCGTCGCGCCGACCGCCTACTCGGCCACCACATGGCTCGCGCCGGCCGAGGGCACGTTCCCGGCAGCCGGGCCCAGGCACGACCCCGGCCCCGGCGCCTACGGCGTCAATGCCCGTGACGAGGGCATCGACCGCGCGCTGGCCGACTACGTGAGCACGCACGATCCCGGCTCGCGCTGGGCACTCTTGACCGTCGCCTCGGACACGGCGGCGCCGATGATGTTGTTCGGCCTCGACGCGGGCGCGGTGGGTGGCTACAGCGGCACCGACCCCGCCGTCGACGGCCCCCAGCTCGCGCGTCTGGTTGCGGCCGGAAAGGCGCGCTACATACTGCTCGGCGGCGAGTACTCGCTACGCGGCGGCAACCGCGCCACGCGCGCGGTCCTGAAGGCGTGCACGGAGCTGGCGCCCTCGGTCTGGCACAGCCCGATCTCCTACCCGTACGGCCTGGCGCTGTTCGACTGCGCCGGCGACGAACGGGCTTTGGCCGCCGCCGGCTGAGCGCTCAGGCAGCGACCGAAAGATCGTGGTGAAAAGCCCGGGCGAACAGCTCGGTCTCGCGGCTCGCCGCCCAACGGGGCACGGCGGCCTCGCCGTCGGCGATCACCCGCAGCTCGATTTCCCCCTCCCCATCGGGCTTGCCATTCAGCAGCGCGAGGTCGACCCCGCGCACGAGTTGATCGCGCGAGCGCTCGAGGTCCTCGGCCAGGCGTAACAGCACGGCGCAGCGGTTCAGGCGCTCCGTGTCCTCAGCTGCGAACAGAGCCGCCAGCGGTCCCGGGTCCGGCATCCCCTTGCGGTGGTAGCGGGCGGCCTGAGCGATCGTCGCGACCTCGATCGGCGAGAAGCCAGGCAGGCCACCGTTGAGGATCAGGTAGCGCGAGTGCTTGTGGTGGTCGTCGTAGTCGACGGACATACCGATGTCGTGCAGCATGCAGGCCGCCCACAGCAGCTCGCGCTCGCGGGCGTCGCCGCCGTGCAGCCCGAGGCGCGCCAGCTCGTCGAACATGCCGAGCGCCAATGCGGCGACGTGGTGGGTGTGTGCGGCGTCGACGTTGTAGCGAGCCGCCAGGTTCATCACGCTCGTGCGCCGCAGATCCTCAAATAGCGGCTCCTCGTGCTCTGCGAGCAGGCGCTCGAAGAACACCCCCTCGCGCAGCCCCGCCTCGGTCGTCTCCAACCCGTCGAAGCCACCGGCTTGGAGCACCCCCTGCACGACGATCGCCCCTGCGAGGATCAGGTCCGCGCGGGCCGGCTTGACGCCGGGGATCGTGCTGCGCTCGGCGGCTCCCAGCGCCGCGAGCCGCTCCACCAGCTCGTCGAGCGCCGCCCGCTCGATCACCATCCCCTGCACGCCGTTGGAAGGCAGACCCGCGGCGCGCTGCGCGGCCGTGGCGAGGCTGCGCACGGTCCCCCCGAGGCCGACCAGACGCCGGCCGGTCTGCGCCAACCAGGAGGCCTGCTCGAGCTCGCGGGCCACGTGCTCGCGCAGCTCCTCCAGCTGCTTGCGCTTAGCCGGCCCGTTCGGTGGCAGGAAGCGCTCGCTCATCCGCACCGTGCCCAAGCGCCACGAGCCCGACTCACGCGCGAGCCGGTCGGCGACACGCACCAGCTGCAGCGACCCGCCGCCGAGATCGAGCACGCATCCTGTCGTCAGGGTCGTGGAGTTGACCGCCGCAAGGTAGCCGTAGCGCGCCTCCTCCTCACGGCTGAGCACGCGGATCGGCAGCTCGATCAGCTCGCGCGCGGAGGCGAGGAAGTCCGCTGCGTTCTCGGCATCGCGGATCGCGCTCGTCGCGACCGCTTCGACAGAGCCGTTCTGAAGGCCCGCGGCCCGGCAGAAGTGGGCGAACACGTCGAGCGTGGCCAAAGCCCGCTCGATCGGCTTCTTCCCCAGTCTGCCGCTCGCCGCGAGGCCCTCGCCAATCCGCACCGGCTCGTAGATCTCATCCGTGCGCTTCCACCAGCCGTCGGCCGCCATGAAGACGACGAGCCGGAACGAGTTCGAGCCGAGATCGATCACGGCGAGGCGCTCCTCGGGCTGCACACCATGAGCGTATTGGCCGGATCGGCGGGCTCAGGCGGAAGGCTTCTTCTCAAGCGCACGGCTCGCACCGCCGACATTCATCGCATGGAGCATGACGATGCTCGAGCGGACACACCGACTGACGTACCGGGTGTCCAGGCGGCTTTTGGTCTCGCGCCGTCCCACGTTCCCTGGTGGGCCGATAGCCGTCTGAGGTTAGGCTTGCTGCTCGCCGGCCTGGCAGTGACAGTGCTGGCTCTGCTCACGGCAAAGACCGAACTCTTCAACCGCGGAAGCGGCTCAGCGCAAGCAAGCGAGGCAGCGTTTGCCCCTGGATGTCCCGGCCGGGGCGCGCCGGAAGTGAAGAGTGTCCCGGGAGCAGACCTCGCTGCGCTGCGCAACGCGGTCTCGCGGATCATGCCGCCGCGGGTCGGGCGCGTCTATGAAGCGGGAACGATCACAACGAGCAACCTGTGGTCGGACGATCAACCGTCGTCTTCGTCGGGCTCGTCGGCGAACTCTATGCCCGCGGGCTACGAGGTGCGCTGGTGGGCGCTTGACCGCCAGGGCAACGAAGACGACGTCGTGGCCGACGTGCTCGAATTCGCCTCAGAAAGACAGGCCGAGGACGTCCTCTCACGGGCCGCGAGCCCTCGCTGTCGCAGCGATGGCGCGGCGCATGCGGCGCGCTTGCCCTCAGGCGCCAGCCACCTCTATTGGGTCAATCCCGACAACGCCCAGCAGTGGGACGTGCTCTTCGCACGCGGCCGCCGTCTGTACCGCGTCGGAGATGTCCCGTCGAGCTATCCGACCGCAACGGGCCCGGCCCAGCACACGCTTGAGCGCCATCGCGCCAACAGCACCGTGGAAGTGCTGGCCTGCGCCTTGCCAGGGGCTGACTGCCAGGCGTCTGACCTCTCCGCTTCCGCCACCAACTTGGCGACCCTCACGGCCGGCTCCTCATCTGATCCCGGCGCCCCTCGACCGATCACCCGAGCGCAAGCGGGTATCTATGCACACGCAGTGAACCTGCGAGGTTACGACGTGCCCGGGATGACACAGGTGGCTCCAGAAGGTCCGACCGAGGACCGTGGCTACTGGGAAACATTCGCCCGGTGTACCGGCGAGCCGCGCGCCACGCACGCGGTCGTGACCATCCACTCGCCCACCTTCATATACAGCGGTCGACTCGAATACCAGTCGGTGTACTCCGCGGTCGCGGTATTGCCAAGCGAACGGGCCGCCGACCGGTATCTCGCCGTGCTCGCAAGCGCGCGCGGGCGCACCTGCATCACCCACAGCGACGGCCAATGGTTGCTGCGCCACACTGCCGAGCGCAACCCACTCCATCTCGGTCGGATCGCGACCACGCCACTCCCGGCCACGGCCCCCACCAGCTACCGGGGCCTCGGACCGTACCGTGGAACAGCACTACGACTGACGATACAGAGCAGCTATATCACCCACCGGGGCAGGCGCGTGCGGTTTCCGCTCTACACCGAAGCCTTCGTATTTGCCTACGGAAGCGCTGTGATCGAGTTGGCCGCCGAGAGCCTCTTTCACCCTTTCCCACAAGCCAACCAGCAGTACCTGATGAAGATGCTCCTAGGGCGAGCAGAGGCGAATGAAGCTTAACCTCAGCCGCTCTGGGCTGGCCAATATGTACCCCTCCACCGTGACAGTGCCATATGGGTAACTGGCCACAAGCAGCCGGCATGCACGCCCGGGCAACGTTTGTACTGTGTTCGTTCTATGACCACTCCAAGCAGCGCGGGTAACGCGAGAGGACAGACCGCCCAGGCCCCCGACCGCCGCCGCTATCTGATCCTCGCGATCTGCTGCATGAGCCTGTTCATCGTCGGGCTCGACAACACGATCGTGAACGTCGCGCTGCCCTCGATCCGCCGCGAACTGCACGCCTCGGTGCCGCAGCTGCAGTGGACGATCGACTCCTACACGCTGGTGCTCGCCAGCCTGCTGATGCTCTCCGGCTCGATGGCCGACCGTTTCGGACGCGCGCGCGTCTTCAAGCTCGGGCTGGTGCTGTTCACGATCGGCTCGCTTTTGTGCAGCCTCGCCCCGACCGTGCAGCTCTTGATCCTCTTCCGCATGGTGCAGGCCGTCGGCGGCTCGATGCTCAACCCGGTGGCGATGTCGATCATCCGCAACACCTTCACCGACGCGCGCGAGCGCGCACAGGCAATCGGCATCTGGGCAGGGGTGATCGGTGTCAGCCTGGCGATGGGCCCGGTGCTCGGCGGCGCGCTGGTCGACGCGGGCAGCTGGCGCTCGGTCTTCTGGGTGAACGTGCCGGTCGGGCTGATCGCGGCCGCGCTTACGTGGCGCTTCGTCCCAGAGTCAAAGGCGCCACACGCGCGGCGGATCGACCCCGTCGGGCAGCTGCTGGTGATCGTGCTGCTCGCCGGCACCGTCTACGCGATCATCGAGGGGCCCTCCCACGGCTGGCTCTCGGGCGAGATCCTCGGCCTGTTCGCGGTGGCGGCGCTCGCCGTCGGCGCGCTGATCTACTACGAGCGCCGGCGCGTGGACCCCCTGATCGATGTGCGCTTCTTCGCGAGCGTGCCGTTCTCGGGCGCGACGCTGATCGCGATCGCCGCCTTCGTCGCGCTCGGTGGCTTCCTCTTCCTGAACACGATCTACCTGCAGAACGGGCGCGGCCTGTCCCCGTTCCACGCCGGTCTCTACACGCTGCCGATGGCCGCGATGACGGTCGTCGTCGGGCCGCTGACCGGGCGCCTGGTCGGCGCCCGCGGCGCGCGGCCGTCGCTGGTGATCGGTGGCGCCGCGATTCTGATCAGCGGCCTGATGCTCACGAGCCTGACCGCGACCACCTCCCCCGCGTTGCTGATCGTCAGCTACATCGTCTTCGGGATCGGTTTTGGCTCGGTCAACCCGCCGATCACGAACACCGCGGTCTCGGGCATGCCGCCGGCGCAGGCGGGCGTCGCCTCAGCCGTGGCCTCGACCAGCCGCCAGGTCGGCCAGTCGTTGGGAGTCGCGATCGTCGGGGCGATCGCCGTCGTGGCAACAACCGACCCGGCTCTTCTGGCGACGGGCACCCACCCGGGCTGGTGGCTCGTCACCGGCTGTGGGCTCTTGATCGTGGCGCTCGGCCTGATCACGACGACCGGTTGGGCGCTGGATACGGCGACCGCCACCGCCGCGCGACTGTGCGAGGACGGGACGGCGGAGCAGTCACCGGCGCCGATCGACGCGGAGCAGCCGGTCGCGGCGCGAGTCGGCGTTTGAGGTGCTCGCCTCAGTCGCGGGACCCGACTGGAAGAGGACCCTCAGCGAGGATCATGTCCTCGACTCCGCTAAAGACGGCGCCGTTGAGTTCGAGCATGCTCTGCACGATGCGGGCGTCGAAGAACGGCAGGACCTGGGTGAAGATTGCGACACTGACACCGGTGGCGCGGTCGATCCAGTAGTAGCAATTGAACAGACCCGCCCACGAACCGGTGCCGGCGCAGCGCATACCCGGTATGTCCTGCAGCAGGAGGTTGAGTCCCAGACCCCACCCCTGGGGTACCGGCAGCGCGGGCACCTCGTTGGCCATCTCCGGGAGCGCCGAGCGCATGATCTCGGGCAGCGGCGCGCCATTGAGATGGTCGCTGAACATCAGCTCAATCGTCTCCGGCGCGAGGATCCGCTCGCCGTCGAGCTCGCCGCCGCGCAGTAGTGCGCGCAGGAAGCGCAGATAGTCGCCGGCGGTCGAGTAGGCGCCCGCGCCACCGGAGAAGAACCCGGGATCGCTCGAGAACTCCAGCGGCGATAGGGCGAGCCCTCCATCGGGCTCTCGAGCATGCAGGGCCATCATGCGGGCACTCTGCTGCTCGCTAGGGGTAAAGGTCGTGTCGGTCATCCCCAGAGGGGTGAAGATGTGCTGCTCGCAGTAGGCGGCGAGATCCTGTCCGCTGAGCGCCTGGACTACCTGGCCGAGCCAGTCGGTGCTCGTCCCGTATTCCCAGCGGGTGCCAGGGTCGGCAACGAGCGGTACACCGTCGAGCATCGCGTGTCCGAGGCTGAACGGATCGATCCCACGAAACTTGTAATAGCGCAGTAGATCGGCGTTGACGAACGCGTAGCCGAGCCCCGAGGTGTGGGTGAGCAACTGGCGGATGCTCGCCTGGCGAGACGGGGCACGCAGCCGCGGCGTGTCACCATCGAAGCCCTCGAGCACCTGCAGCTCTCCGAAAGCCGGCAGCACGCTCGCGACGCTCTGCTCGAGCTCCAGTTGGCCCTGCTCGATCAGCTGCAGCGCGGCGACGCTCGCGATCGCCTTGGTCATCGACGCGAGCGCGAGCATCGTATCCGTCCGTACGGGCTCCTCGCCGTTGACGCTCAGGCGCCCGAACGCCCCCTCATACAGCGTCCCGTCGCGGTCGCCGACGACGGCGATGACGCCTGGGAGCGCCCCGCCGGACACCGCGTTCTCGAGCAGCTGGTTGATTGCGTTGCCGTCGATCATCTGTCTCCTCATTTTTAGATGCCCTCGCAGCTGGGCTCAGATATAAAGCGCGTCGATCTCGGCAGCGTACTTCGCGGCGATCGGCTTGCGCTTGAGCTTCATCGTCGGCGTCAGCTCGTCACCGCCGGGGAGCCAATCGCAGGGGAGGATCGCAAAGCGCTTGATCTGCTCCACGCGGCTGAGGTGGGTGTTGGCCTCCTCGACGCCGCGTGAGACCTCCGCCATGACACCCGGCTCTTGGCAAAGTGCTACGGGCGAGACGTCTGCAAGTCCGTGCTCGGCGGCCCACACGCTCGCGCCATCTGGGTCGAGCACGATCAGCGCGACGTTGTACGGGCGCCGATCGCCGACCGCGATCGCCTGTCCGATCAACGCACTTGAGCCCTTGATCTGCGCCTCGATGTTCGCCGGGGACATGTTCTTGCCGGCGGCGTTGATGATCAGCTCCTTCTTGCGATCGACGATCTTCACGTAGCCCTCGGAGTCGATCTCAGCGATATCCCCCGTATGCAGCCAGCCGTCGGAGTCGATCGCCTCGGCGGTCTGGGTGGGATCGGAACGGTAGCCGCGCATCACCATCTCGCCTCTGCAGAGCAGCTCGCCATCCTCGGCGATCTTCACCTCGATGCCTGGCAGTGGTGGGCCCACCGTGCCGAGCTTGGGGCGCTCGCGCGGATTGCAGGTGCCCACGCAGGTCAGCTCTGACATGCCCCACAGCTCGCAGATGGGTAGGCCGATGGCGTGGAAGAACTCCAGCACCTCGACTGGCGTTGGCGCCGCGCCCGCATAGAGCATGTTCGTCTGGTCGAGTCCCAGACGCTCACGCAGCCTTTTGAGCACTAGCTCATCGGCCTTGGCATATTCGGCCAGCAGCTCCTCTGAGACCGCTTCGCCGGTCTGCTCGGCGCGCACGCGCTGCAGGCCCACGCCGATCGCCCACTGCACCGCCTGTTTGCGAGCGACGTCCTCGTCGGCCGCAATCGCAGCCTCCAGGCCAGCCTTCATCTTCTCCCAGACTCTGGGGACCGAGCCAAAGCTCGTGGGATGGACCTCCGCGATCGCCGCGGTTATCTGGGTCACGTCTGAGATCACGGTGACCTCGGTGCCGTAGAGCAACTGGACGTAGAGCGTCGAGTAGCGGTCTGCCATGTGGGCATTGGGCAGGTAGGAGATGATGCGGCCTTCTGGATGGTGTTCGATCACGGCCGCGGCGGCGTGGCACTCGGCCAGCACATTGGCGTGGGTGAGCTCCACCCCCTTGGGTGGGCCAGTGGTGCCCGACGTGTAACAGATGGTGACGAGATCCTCTGGTTGCACCGACTTCCAGGTGGCTTCGAAGTCGAAGTCGGGAGCATCGAAGGCTTCGAGTTGCTCAAGCCCTATCGTTCCCTCGGGCGCGCCATCGACACAGACGACGTGCTCGAGCGAGTCAACCTCCGCCGCCCCGATCTTCTCCAAGAACTGCGACTCGGTGATCAGGACCTTGTTCTGGGCGTTGCTGAACAGGTAGGCGATCTGCTCGGTCGAGCAGGTGCTGTAGATCGAGAACGGCGTCGCGCCCAGATGCATCGCCGCGCAATCGCAGAGGTTGAACTCGGGGCGGTTGAGCAACATCAGCCCCACAGTGTCGCCGCGTCGCACGCCCAGCCGATGCAGGCCGGTCGTGATCTTCTCTACGCGCTCGGCGACCTGGGCGAAGGTCAGCTCGAGCTTCCCGCCCAGGGTTCGCAGAGCGACACGTCCGGCGTTATCGGTGGCCGTGAGCTGAAACGCCTCACACAACGTCAGCGCCTGCAGCGCCGATTCCTCACGCTCGACGACCAGCACCTCGTTCAGATCCCCTTCAACCGGCGTCACTCCGATGCACCTCCCTAAACGCAGGCGAACCTCGAATGAGACGTGAGGTTACATCTCAGCGCCCTCCATGGCTTTCCTCTACCCGGGTTCTTCAGCCTTCTTGAGAAACCCTTTCGGAAGATGCGCTTACCTGGGTGATAGATGGCCAGAGTCAACCCAACCCTGACCCGCAGGCAGCTACTTCGCTCCGCGGGAATCGGCGCGACCGGGCTCGCGGTCGCCGGCAGCCTGGGCGAGATCGCCTCCGGCGCCTTCGCATCACCGGGCCCGAGGCCGCCCAGACCACCAAAATGGCGCACACGGCCCGATCTGCAGATACCAGCGCTGACGGTCACCCGCCGCGAGCAGGGGGTCTCCAGCGATCCGATCTTCATCGCTCCGTACAACGCCCCCGTCGGCCAGGTGGGCGCGGTGATCGTCAACAACGAAGGTCAGCCGATCTGGGAGAACCCGCTCGCGGGCAAGGTCACGACCAACTTCCAGGTGCAGAGCTACCGCGGCAGCCCCGTGCTCACGTGGTGGGAGGGGTTGATCGAATTCGGCCACGGGGTCGGCGAATACGTGATCGCAGACGCGAGCTATCGAACGATTCGTCGCGTGCAGGCGGCGGGCGGACTGCACGGCGACCTGCACGAGTTCGTGATCACCCCGCGCGACACCGCGCTGCTGACGAGTTATGTGATCAGGAAAGCCGACCTCCGCGCCGCCGGCGGCCCGCGCGACGGCACGATCCAGGACGCGATCTTCCAGGAGATCGATCTCGCCAGCGGCAGGCTGCTACTGGAGTGGCATAGCCTCGATCATGTTCCGCTGACGGAGTCCTACGCGCCGGTGGAAGCGAACTGGGACTTCTTTCATATCAACTCGGTCGACCTCGACGACGACGGCAACCTGCTGATCTCCTCGCGCAGCATGCAGACCGTCTACAAGCTCGACCACAGCGGCAAGATCCTGTGGCGTCTGGGCGGAAAGAGCAATGACTTCGACATCGGCCCCGGCGCTCACTTCGCCTGGCAGCATGACGTCCGCCGCCAGCCCGACGGAACGCTCACGATCTTCGACAACGGAGCGACCCCGGCGGTGGAGAAGCTCTCCCGCGGCCTGATCCTCGAGCTCGACGAGCAGGCGTTCTCCGCGACCTTGGTGCGTCAGTACACCCACCCGAAGATCCTCTCCGGCAGCCAGGGCAGCATGCAACTGCTGGGCAATGGGAATGTGTTCGTCGGCTGGGGAGAAGTGCCCCACGTGTCCGAGTTCGATTACGCGGGCCGCATGCTGTTCGACGCGGTGCTCGGCGAGAAGTACCAATCCTACAGAGCCTTCCGCCTGCCCTGGACGGGCCTGCCCGCCGAAGCCCCCGCGATCGCCGTTGCCGAGCACGGCCGCCAACGAACCGTCTATGCGAGCTGGAACGGGGCGACCGACGTGGACTCCTGGCAGCTACTCGCCGGCACGCAGGCCGGCGCCCTGCAACCGGTGTCGAACGCGCGGTCGCACGGGTTCGAGACCGCCCTGCGCACGACCACTGCCGCCGGGCCTTACTTCGCGGTGCAGGGCCTCGACGCCGGCGGCGCACCGCTGGGACAGTCGCACACGGTCGCGGCATAGAACTCAGGCTAAGCTCGCGGTCTGATGCATTTCTTCGGCAGGCTCCGACGGACGCTCCCGCAACGATGAGCACACGTGACGATCTAGACCCGAGCGCCTTTACAGATCTGAGCGCCTCCGAGCTATCGGAAATCGCCGCGTTCGGCACCGAGCGGCCAGTGGCTGCCGGAGAGTTGCTGTTTCAGGTCGGAGAGGCGTCCTACGACCTGTTCGTCGTGCTCGAGGGTGAAATCGAGGTGGTCAGAGTCGACGGTGCAGAGGCGGTCGTCATCGTCGCCTATGGACCGGGTGGCTTCGCGGGCGAGCTAAATCTCTTGACGGGACAGCGCCGCTCGTTGAGCTGCCGCGTGACCCAATCGGGGCGGGTGCTGGTAGTCAGCGAGGCCGAGCTCCGTCGTCTGATGGGTGGCCGGCCGGAGCTCGCCGAAACGATCTTCAGTGCGCTGCTCGCGCGGCGTGAGGTTCTGCGATCGGGAGAGGGGGCCCAGGCGATACGCATCGTCGGCTCGAGGTACTCGCCCGAGGCGATGAGCCTGCGGGCATTCGCCGAGCACTCGCATCTAGCGCACGCTTGGATCGATGTCGAGGACGCCGAGGAAGTCGACGTACTACTCGCGAGCATGGGGCTAGACCGACAGGACATCCCGGCGGTAATCACCGCCACGGAGACCCTGCGTCGTCCGTCAGCCGCAATATTCGCGGAGCATCTCGGGCTGACGTTCCGCCCCACGCCCGGCTACATGTTCGATCTGGTGGTGGTGGGCAGCGGCCCGGCCGGGCTCGCCGCCGCGGTCTACGGTGCATCTGAGGGTCTGCGTACGGTCTCCCTGGACGCCGAGGCGATCGGTGGCCAAGCCGGGAGGAGCTCGCGAATCGAGAACTACGCGGGGTTCCCGAATGGCATCTCCGGCGAAGCTCTAACCGGCCGGACCGCTGTTCAGGCGATGCGACTCGGGGCTCGACTGAACGCCCCGTGCGAGGTTGTGGGCCTACGTAGTGAGGCGGGCTTTCAGGTGATCATCCTCGCCGACGGCAGCGAGATCCCCACCCGGGCAGTCATCGTGGCCTCCGGCGCGCGCTATCAGCGCCTGGCCGTGGAGGACCTGGACCGCTTCGAGGGCGCCGGCGTCTACTACGCCGCGACCGATCTCGAGGCGCGCGTCTGCGATGGCACCTCGGTCCTGGTGATCGGCGGCGGTAACTCGGCCGGGCAGGCCGCGATCTATCTCGGCCAGAGCAACTGCAATGTCACGATCGCGATCCGCCGTGACGATCTCACCCAGAGCATGTCGCAATACCTGATCGAGCGGATCGAGGCCGACCCCAAAATCGACCTTCTCATAGGTGTCGAAGTGCAAAGCCTCACCGGTGAGAACCATCTCGAACGAGTAACGCTCAGCCACACCGCGACAGGCCGGCACCAGACGCTTAACTGTGCGGGCCTGTTCTGCTTCATCGGCGCACGTCCTGAAACCGCCTGGTTGGGAGACGACGTGCTGCTCGACCGAGATGGATTCGTTCTCACCGACCGCCAGCTGGGAGAGACGCCGCTTGCGGGCACAGCTACTCCTCTGCCGTTTGAGACATCGCTGCCCGGTGTATTCGCCGCCGGCGACGTCCGCCATGGCTCGATGAAGCGCGTCGCCGCCGCGGTGGGCGAGGGCTCGAGCGCCGTGCGCTCGGTTCACGAGCGTCTCGCCACCCAGACCTGAATCGATCCTGCTCGGGCTGACAATTTGGCTCTAGGATGCTCGATCCCAGCATGGGCCCGCCTGGACTCGAACCAGGGACCTACCGATTATGAGTCGGCAGCTCTAACCAACTGAGCTACGGGCCCGCGTCGCCTTCGCGGCGCGCGACCGATCCGCGATCGGCCAGCAGACGCTACCAGCGTGTGGAATGCTCTCGCCGGGCGCTTCTGCTTGAGACGAAGCCCCCGCGGGCGGGGTCGCCCGAATCCACTTCACGACCAGGAGGCAGAATGGCAGAGCGCGCGGCGATTGTCACAGGAGCATCGAGCGGGATCGGGCTGGCTACAGCGAGGATGCTCGGCGAGGAAGGCTACGGCGTGACGATGGCCGCACGGCGGCCCGACAAGCTCGAGACGGCCGTCGCGGAGCTCCTCGCCGAGGGCTTCGACGTGCATGGGGTCGCGGCGAACGTCTCTGAGGAGGAGGCGATCCAGCACGTCGTCGGAGCGCACCGCGAGCGCTACGAGCGGCTGGACGTGCTCGTCAACAACGCAGGCGTCGGGTTCGGGGCGTCCGTCGGGGAGATCCAGACCAAGCATCTCGACATGCAGCTTTCGATCAACCTGCGCTCGATCGTCTTATTCTACCGCGAATGCGTCCCCCTGCTGGCGGCCGCGGCGGCGGAGCACTCCAGCGCGCTCGTCGTCAACACGTCCTCGATCTCCGGAAAGTTCGGCCAGGGCTGGCTGTCCGTCTACTCCGCCACCAAGCACGGTGTCGTCGGCTGGACCGAAGCGATGAACAAGGAACTCTCCCCCCAGGGCATCAAGTCCACGGCGCTGTGCCCCGCGTTCGTCGACACACCGATGACCGAGTTCGCCAAGCAGCACGTCCCCGCCGAGGACATGATCCGGCCCGAGGACATTGCCGAGGCCGTGCGCTACCTGTTGAAGGTTTCCCCCGCCTGCATCGTCCCCGAGATGATGTTCACCCGGCCCGGCGACGCCCTGTAGGGTCATGACGATGAAGCTTGGCGTTCACATCGGCTACTGGGGCCTGGGCCTCACTTCGGAGGACCAGCTAAAGATCGTCCAGGAGGCCGAGCGCCTCGGCTATGACTCCGTGTGGGCGGCGGAGGCCTATGGCTCGGACACCGCGACCGTGCTCGGCTGGCTCGCCGGGCAGACCTCGACGATCCGCCTCGGCTCGGGGATCTTTCAGATGCCCGGGCGCTCGGCGGCGATGACCGCGATGACCGCCGCCACGATCGACCAGCTCTCCGGCGGGCGCATGATCCTCGGGATCGGCTCCTCCGGCCCGCAGGTGGCCGAGGGCTGGCATGGGCAGCGCTTTGGGAAACAGCTGCAGCGCACCCGCGAGTACGTCGCCGTCGTGCGCATGGCGCTTGCGCGCGAAAGGGTGCAGTTCGCCGGCGAGACGCTCACTTTGCCGCTGCCCGACGGCCCCGGCAAGGCGCTCAAGCTCACAATCTCCCCCGTGCAGGATCAGATTCCGATCTACCTCGCCGCGATCGGTCCGAAGAACACCGCGCTTGCCGGCGAGATCGCCGACGGCTGGATCCCGACGCTGTTCTCCCCTGAGCACGTCTCCGAGCTGCGCCCACTGTTGGAGGAGGGCGCCGCGCGCTCGGGCAAATCGCTCGAGCACTTCGACATGGCGCCGACCGTGCAGGTGTTCGTCACCGACGACCTGCAGGCCGCGCGCGACGGGATGCGCCCGTTCATCGCCCTGTACGTCGGCGGCATGGGATCGCGCAAGCAGAACTTCTACAACCAGCTCGTCTGCCGCTACGGCTTCGAGGCCGAGGCCGCGGTCATCCAGGATCTGTATCTCGAAGGCAAGCGCGAGGAGGCGATGGCCGCGATCCCGGATGCCCTGATCGACTCCGTCTCGCTCTGCGGGCCGCCCGATGTGGTGCGCGAGCGCCTTGCGATCTACCGCGACGCCGGTGTCGGCACGCTCGGGGTCACTCCGATCGCGTTCACCGCGGCCGAGCGCTTGGAGCAACTGCGGCTCATCGCTGAGATCGCCGCCGCTTAGTTCTCCCGGTCCGATGGTTGGACGCGTCGCAGCCGGTGACCGGTCTCAATCGCCTGTGTCGCCAGTGAGGTCTCCCCTACGCGTGCTGCTCGGCGCCTTCGGCGACCCTGGGCACGCCTTCCCGATGATCGCGCTCGGGTGCGCGCTCGCCGCGCGCGGGCACGAGGTCACCGTGCAGACATGGGAGCGCTGGCGCGAGCCGATCGAGGCCGATGGGTTGAAGTTCGCGGCGGCGCCCGAGTACCACGTGTTTCCCTCCGGACCCGAGCCCTTGGATTTCTACGAGGCCGTCGTCCATGCCACGCGCGACACCCTGCCGCTGGTCGCGGCGCTCGAGCCCGATGTCGTCGTCGCCGACATCCTCACACTCGCCCCTGCGCTCGCGGCCGAGATCGAAGGCGTGCCCTGCGCAACGCTGATCCCCCACGTCTTCCCGGAGGGCGAGCCCGGCCTGCCTATCTATTCGCTCGGCGCCCGACTGCCGCGCACGGCGGCCGGCCGCGCGTTCTGGCGCCGCGCGGGCCGGCCGCTTGAGCACGGCCTGCAGCTCGGGCGCGCCCAGCTCAACGATGTCCGCGCGCGTCTCGGCCTGCCGGCTTTGGCTTACACCCACGGCGGCACGAGCCGCGAGCTGGCGCTCGTCGCCACCTTCCCCCAGCTCGAGTACCCGCGCACGTGGCCTCCTCACGTTCACGTCGTCGGCCCGCTGATGTGGGAGCCCCCGGCCGCGGACGTGGAGCTACCGCCGGGCGATGCGCCGCTCGTGCTGGTGGCGCCATCGACCGCGCAGGACCCGTCGCACCGGATGCTCCATGCCGCACTGCGTGGGCTCGCCGACGCGCCGGTGCGAGTGCTCGCCACCTGGAACCGCCGGCTTCCCCCTCGTTCCTTGCCCGTGCCCGCGAACGCGCGCGTCGTCGACTGGGTTTCCTACGCGCGCACGATGCCGCTGTGCGACGTCGTCATCTGCCACGCCGGGCACGGCACGCTCGTGCGAGCGCTCTCCTCGGGTTGTGCCGTGGTCGCCTGCCCGGCGATCGGCGACATGAACGAGAATGCCTCGCGAGTTGCCTGGGCTGGGGCCGGGGTGCGGGTGCCGCAGCGGTTTATCTCGCCACGGCCGCTTCGGCTGGCGGTAGAACGGGCGCTCGAGGAGCCTTCGATTCGGGCGCGGGCGCGGGAGCTGGCGGCTTGGGACGCGGCGCACGATGCCGGGGCCGCGGCGGCGGCGCTGGTGGAGCAACTGGCCACAAAGAAGCTCCGGGGGTGGGACTCGAACCCACAACCTCTCGATTAACAGTCGAGCGCATCTGCCAGTTGAGCTACCCCGGATCGAGCTACCCCGGAAGGACCGAGGCTCGGGTCGGATTCTACGCGAGCGGAATCTTGCTGCGTCAGCACGATGAATCTGGCCTCCACCTCGGCATGACAGTTCGCGCAAAGAAGCACGCACTTGCTTGCCTCAGCTTTCGCCTTCTCCAAGGATCGTGCAACCCCTCGATAACTCAACGAGAAGCTCTTCTCGGATGGCACGAGATGATGAAACTCAAGCCAATAGCCCACGGTCGATTCGTGCAGCTCAAACCGCCTGCCGATCTCGGCCAGCGACAACCCCTGGCTCAAAAGCTGCTCCAAAGAAGCGCGATCCATGCACCGCATTGTCTCAGGTCCCGCAGATGGAAATGTGCCGATTTCCAGCCGATTCTGTGCCAATTGTGTGCCCTCCGCGCGAATGCCCGCCGCCCGCGATCCTAGACTCAACTGACCGATGGCCGGCCCAGTCAAGACCGAGGCGGTGGTGCTGCGCTCGATGCGCTACGGCGAGGCCGACCGCATCCTGCACGTGTACACCCCCCACCGCGGGCGGATCAGCGCGATCGCGAAGGGCGTCAGGCGCACGCGCAGCCGCTTCGGGGGCCGTCTGGAGCCGTTCTTCCGCCTGCGGATGGACCTGCACGAGGGGCGCGGCGAGCTGCTGACTGTCACCGGCGCGCAGACGGTGGACGCATATCCACGCCTGCGCGGGGACGCCCGTGCGCTGGACAGCGCCGCGCGCGCCTGCGACGCGGTCGGCCGCCTGTTCGAGACCGGCGAGCCGCACCCGGGGGTGTTCAACCTGCTGTGCAGGCACCTGGGCCTGCTCGACGAGCAGGTCTCCGGCACTGGTAGACCAGCCGGCCAACCCGCGGCCACCGACGGAGACCAGTCCGATCTCCCCGCGACCGCCAGCTCGGCCAGCGGCCGCGCCGGCGCCCTGGCGTTCCGCCTGAAGCTGCTGCTTGCGGCCGGCCTAGCGCCCCAGCTCGGTGCGTGCGCCTGCTGCGGAGAGCGCGAGCACCTGGTCGGGTTCTCCGGTTCGGCGGGCGGAGTCGTGTGCGGAGCGTGCGAGGCCGCGTCGTTCCCGCTGGAGGAGGCGGCTTACGACTTCATGACCGAGGCGCTCGGCCGCTCTCTGACTGAGACTCCCGACGCGCCCGCACCGGCGCTCGGCCAAGTCGAGCGGGCGATCGCGGAGACGCTCGAGCATCATGCGCACCTGCGGCTGATGCCGGCCGCGGCTCGTGCCTGAAGAGCGCGCTGTATCGTGACCGCCATGGACGAGGGTCTGCCGATCGCCTATGGGCTGCTTGACAAGAACGTGCCGGTGCTCACCTCAGACGGCGAGCAGGTGGGCACGGTCCACCACGTCGTGGCGGCGCCCGAGCAAGACATCTTTCACGGCCTGGTGATCTCGACCCCGGGACACGGTTTGCGGTTCGTGGAAGCCGCGGATGTGGCAACGCTTCACGAACACGGCGTGGATCTGCGCATCGACACGGCGGCGGCGCAGAGTCTGCCCCAGCCGGGCGGCGGAGCCCCGGTGTTCGACGAGGATCCGGGCGAGATGAAGGGCTGGCACCACTGGGCGCACAAGGCGACGATGCGCGGCGACTGGAAACGCGAGCCCTGAGCGCGCCGCGCGAGATCGAAGTTTGCGCGGCGACCGTGATCGCCGCGACCGCTGCCACAATCGAAGCATGAGCCTCGCCAAGCAGACCGATACGGTCGCGAACGTCTTCGCCGACCGCCAGCGCGAGCTGGAGAAGCGCACCCTGTCACCGCTGGCGGCCCGCTCCTACCCCGCACGCCGTGCACTCGCGGAGGACGACTGCGCGCTGCGCACCCCGTTTCAGCGCGACCGCGACAGGATCGTGCACTGTAAGGCGTTCAGACGGCTAAAGCACAAGACCCAAGTGTTCGTGGCGCCGCAGGGCGATCACTACCGCACACGGCTGACGCACACGCTCGAGGTCACCACGATCTCACGCACGGTGGCCCGCGCGTTGCGCCTGAACGAGGATCTCGTCGAGGCGATCGGCCTCGGCCACGACCTCGGGCACCCGCCCTTCGGGCACATCGGCGAGGAGGTGCTCGACAACTGTTTGAAAGGGCGCTTCGGGGTGGGCTTTCGCCACTACGAGCACTCGCTGCGGGTGGTCGAGCGCCTGGAGCGCGACGGCGCCGGGCTGAACCTGACCGAGCAGGTGCGCGATGGGATCGCCGGACACTCCAGCCGCGCGCCTAAGCCGCAGACGCTCGAGGGCCGGATCGTGCGCGTGATGGATCGCGTGGCGTACATCAACCACGACATCGACGACGCGGTGCGTGCGGGGCTGCTTGACGAGGACGAGTTGCCGATGCAGCCGATCGCCGTGCTTGGACAAAGCGGATCGGCACGGATTGACGCGCTCGTGCACGATATGGTCGAGCACTCAGAGCTGGCGGGCGACATCGTCCAGGGAGAGCAAGCGGGCGCGGCGATGAGCGAGCTGAGGGACTTCATGTTCGAGCACGTCTACCTCGGTCCCGCCGTTCGTGCCGAGCACGCGAGGATCAAAGGGGTCGTGAGAACCCTGTTCGAGCATTACGTCGATCAACCCAACCATCTGCCTGCCGCAGACGGAGCACACGAGGACGATCTGGCCCGGCGCGTGACGGACTACCTTGCGGGCATGACCGACCGTTATTGCATCAGGGAGTACACCGACCTACAGGTCCCCAAGGCCTTCGCCCGGTAGCGTAGTCGGCAGTGGCTTTTTACACCCGTGAGTCAAAGGATCGCGTGCGCGACGCGGTCGACTTCGTCGAGCTGGTCTCGGCGCGTACTGAGCTGCGACGGGCAGGACCGGCGCGGTACGAGGGGCTGTGTCCGTTCCACGAGGAGCGCAGCCCGTCGTTCGGGATCGACCCGGGACAAAAGGTCTACTACTGCTTTGGCTGCCAGGCCTCAGGCGACGTGTTCACGTTTGTGCAGGAGACCGAGGGCGTCGACTTCAAAGGGGCGCTGGAGCTTCTCGCGGATCGCTTTGCCGTCGAGCTGGAGCGCGAGGAGGAGGACCCGAAGCAGGCCGAGCGCCGCCGCCGGCGAGAGCGGCTGCTGGAGCTACTCACGCGCACGGCCGCCTTCTACGAACGATGCCTGTGGGAGGCACAGGAGGCGCGTGCCGCGCGCGAGTACCTGGAGAGCCGCGGGCTGGGAGAGGAGATCCTGCGCGAGTTCCACGTCGGCTATTCCCCGAGTGCGTGGGATCGCGTCCTGCTGGCTTCCCGCAGAGGCGGGTTTACCGAGCAGGAGCTGTATGCGACCGGGCTGGCACAGCGCTCCAAGGAGAACGGGCGCCCTTACGACCGCTTCCGCGGTCGGATCATGTTCCCGCTCGCGGACGTGCGCGGCCGCGTGCTTGGCTTCGGGGCGCGCGCGATGCGCGAGGAGCAAAAACCGAAGTACCTGAACACCTCCGACAACGACGTCTACCACAAGGGATCGCATCTTTACGGCGCCCACCTCGCACGCGCCCATGCGGCGCGTGCCGGGCAGGCGATCCTGTGCGAGGGCTACACCGACGTGATCGCGCTGCATCAGGCGGGCTTGCGCAACACGGTCGGGTCGATGGGTACGGCGCTGACCGCGGAGCAGGTCGGCGAGCTGGCGCGGATGGCGCAGACCGTGCTGCTGGCACTGGACGCCGACAGCGCCGGTCAGGAGGCGATGCTGAAGGCCGCGGGGCTCGCGGCGAAGCGCAAGCTCGAGCTGCGCGTGGTGGCGCTCCCAGCGGGCACCGACCCGGCCGATCTGGTGCAGCGCGATGGCGCGCAGGCAATCAGCGCGGCGGTCGAGCAGGCGGTTCCATTCGTGCGCTTCCGCGTCGAGCGCGTGCTTGCGACCGGTGACCACGGCAGCCCCGAGGGCCGCGACCGGATGGTCGAGGAGCTGCGTCCCGTATTCGCGATGTTGCCGCCAAGCGCGATGCGGCTGGAGTTGACGAAGCTGGTCTCCGGGCGTTTAGCGCTGCCCGAGAGCTTGATGGAGACGCTGCTGGCGTCCCAGGCAAACCAACGGCAGCACAGCAATCAGAGCAGCGGACGGGAGGCACCCCGCGACATGACACCCACGCCCACCAGCGGGCTGTCGCGACGGGAAGAGACCGAGCGGACGTTCCTGGCGCTCTGCATAGCCTCCCCGGAGGAAGGCGAACAGGCGCTGGGGAGCTTGAATGTGGACGAGCACTTCACCAGCGAGCTGCTCAAGCGTGCTGCCAGACATCTTGGCGCCGGGCATCTGCGCGACCCGATGGCCGACCCGGCAGGCTTTGAGGACGG
The DNA here is from genome assembly GCA_963837135.1 of uncultured Solirubrobacterales bacterium. Taxonomy (GTDB): domain Bacteria; phylum Actinomycetota; class Thermoleophilia; order Solirubrobacterales; family Solirubrobacteraceae; genus Palsa-744. The sequence goes on along the minus strand of CAWILV010000005.1, from coordinate 992,586 downwards.
ATTGGACGGCGATCCGCAGATGAAGGCGCTGCTGGCCGAGCTGGTCGTGGAAGCCGGCCGGGAACCGGTGCAGCCCGCGATGCTCGACGTTCAGCGCCTGCAGCTGGAGCTGGCGCGGGTCGATCGCCGGATCCAGCAAGCCCGCGGAGCGCAGAGCGGCGACGTGAGCGAGCTGGCGACGCGCCGCGGCGAGGTCAAGCGCGAGTTCGACCGCGCGCAGGAGCGTGCGTTGGAGAAGACGATGTGAGGACGGCCGGCGCGCCTGAAACAGGTGCCTGAATCCCGAAATAGCCTTTCTATACTTTATGAAGTAATGAGCAGCGTCACCGTTTACACGACCGAGCCGTGCTCCTTCTGCGCCCGCGTGAAGGGCCTCTTGAAATCACGCGGCGTGGAGTACGCCGAGATCAATCTGTCGAAGGACCCCCAGGGTCGTGTTGAGCTCGCTCAGAAGACCGGGATGATGACCTTCCCGCAGGTAATCATCGACGATGAGCTGGTGGGCGGCTTCACCGAGGTCCAGGCCGCCGCCGAGTCGGGTCGCCTGGACGAGCTACTGATCGAAGATCAGCCAGCCGCCTGAGCACCCTACGCGCGAACACGTTTGCGCCGAGGCCGCGGCTGGCAGGTCTCACATACATAGGTTCCACGCCCTGCGACGACCATCTTCACGATCGTCGTGCCGCACGTCCCGCATGGCTCCCCCTCGCGACGGTGTACGAGAAACTGGTTCTGGAAGGACCCACGGACGCCGTCGACGTGACGGAAGTCGTCAATCGTCGCTCCGCGCGCGTCGATGCCGGCCTGCAGCGCGGCGATCGTCGTCTCCTTCAGGCGCCCGTACTGCTTCCTCGACAGTCCTCCGGCGGGGCGCAGCGGGTGGATGCCCGCGCGGAACAGCGCCTCGTCGGCGTAGATGTTGCCGACGCCGGCGATCCGACGCTGATCGAGCAGGAACGCCTTGACGGGCGCGGTTCGCCCGCGCGCCTGAGCGCGCAAATGCTCGGCGGTGAACGACTCGTCTAACGGCTCCAAGCCAAGCCGTGCGGCAAAGAACACCTCGAGCGCCTCGTGACCGATCAGCAACTCGCCGGTGCCGAACCGGCGAGGATCGACAATCGCCAACCGGTGTCCCTGACCGAGATCGATGCGCACGCGGGTGTGAGGCTGGCCGATATCCGATCGGTCGGGATCGGGATCGAACAGCACGGCACCGGTCATCCGCAGGTGCTGAACCAGGTGAACCTCATCCTCCAGGTTCCACACCAGGTACTTGCCCCGCCTGCCGAGCGTCTGCACCCTCCGTCCCTCCAACGCATCAGCCAGTTCGCGAGGCTCGAGCGGCCGCGACCAGCGCCAGTCCAAGATCTCCACGCGCTCCAGCCTGCGGCCCTCAACCAGCGGCGCGAGCTGGCCTCTGATTGTCTCGACCTCGGGCAGCTCGGGCATTGCCTCAGCTTATGGACGCGGACAAGCGTCCGCCGGCTCACTCACTCCTCGTGAGAAGGCAACAGCTGCCCGGCACCCGTTGACTTGGCTCGCGGGTGCGCCCGGAAGTAGACGTCCTTCAGCCGCTCGGCCGACAGGTGCGTGTAGACCTGGGTGGTCGCGAGGTCGGCGTGACCGAGCATCTCCTGCAGCGAGCGCAGATCGCACCCGCCCGCGAGCAGATGCGTGGCGAAGCTGTGGCGAAGCGTGTGCGGGCTCATCTTCTGATCGAGGCCGGCGCCGCGAGCGTGGCCCTGGACGATCTTGTAGAGACCCTGACGCGTCAGGCCGCCGCCGCGACGATTGACGAACAGCTGCGTCTGCACCTTGTAGCCGACCAGCACAGGACGCCCACGCTGCTCGTACGTGCGCAGCGCCGCGACCGCCTGGCGACCGACCGGGATAACCCGCTCCTTGGAACCCTTGCCGCGCGTGCGCAGCATCCCCTCGTCGAGATCGACGTCGCTCGCCTGCAGCCCGATCGCCTCCGAGGCGCGCAAACCGCACGCGTACATGACCTCGAGCAGTGCACGGTCGCGCAGCGCTCCAGGCTCGGTCCCCTTCGGCTCGCTGAGCAGCTTGGCGACCTCCTCGCGGGAGAGCACCCGCGGCAGACGCTGCGTCTTGCGCGGACCGCGCAGCTCGGCGGTGGGATCGTGCTCGATCAGGTCCTCGCGGCGCAGGTGACGGTAGAACGAGCGCAGGCACGCGGCCTTGCGCGCCAGCGTGGCAGCCGCCACCGGAGGGCGCTCGCCGGCGCCCACGGCCAGCTCGGACAGGAACGCCGCGAGATCGCCGTGTCGGACCTGCATCACGTTCAGCTTGCAACGGTCGAGAAACTCGCCGAACTGGAGTAGGTCGGAGCGATATGCCTCGAGCGTGTTCCTCGAGAGGCCGCGCTTCTAGCTCGAGGTAGGCGAGAAAGTCGAGTGTCAGCCGTTCGATCCCGACGTTCGTTCCAGAGGCGGAGTGGACGGTTCCCGGCGAGCTCACCCCTCCAGCTTCGCCTACTCCTCAGCTCCTCCCTGGCGATGCAACCGACCGTTCAGCCTCCCCCACCCCGTCCTCGCCACGATCGGCGTCCTCCACAAGCTCCGCCAATGTCGTGCCGGCCGCAAGCGCAGCCCCGAAGAACAACGGGTCCTCGGTCAACCCACGACCCATCGTCTCGGCGGGTAGATCGGTGGCGGCGTAGGCCGGAAGATCGACGATCGCACGGCGCCAGTCATGGCGGGTGATGCGCACGGGACGCTCTACGTCTAGCTCCAGCGCTGGACGGGTCGGGAGAGCTCCACCGAAGACCGCGCCGAGACCGGCGCGCAGATCCGCCCCCACTGGTGAGCGCATCCCGGCGGGCAGCGCAACCGTGACAGGCTCGAGCAACAGGTCGAGCACCGTGAGCGTGTGGTGGGAGATGCCGCGGTGGCGCGCGCGGGGGTCACCTGAAGACATCCGTGCCACCAGCAGCGTGGAAGCACCGAGTGCGAGGGCGGCATGCGCCGAGTCCAGGGCGGACATGCCGCCGTGTCCGAGTGGGGAGCTGGAGCCCACGATTCCGGGACCGGGACCGCAGATCGCCGCGTCCCAGCCGAGTCCGCGCAGCCCGTGATCCAGGGCGCCGAAGGTCGTGATCGCCTCACCCTCTCCGCCGAATGCCGCACCCGCGGTCAGGTGCCCGGCCAGCAGACCGCGCTCGCGCAGTGAGCGAACCGTGCGCGAATGCCCGCCGGGCAGCGCGCCTCCTGCCGTCTGCACGTACCCAAGGCGGCTTCCGGGACGGGCCTGCGAGAAAGCCCAGGCGACCGCCGCGAGCTGGCCATGCAGAGCGAGCACGGCGACCGGCCGCCCCACTACACCGATCGGATGCTCGGAGGCACTGCCCAGCTCCTCGACCGGCTCGACAGTGTGCTGGAGGCTCGTGTAGTTGAGCTTCATCACATTCGGGCGGGCGGGGCAGGCGGAATCCTCATCTTCCTCACCGTCGAGACCGCGGGTGAGGTTGACGTGGACGATGTCAAAGCCACCCGAGCCCAGGCCGAGGTCGCGAGCCTGCACGTTGACCACCAGCTCGTCGCCCACCTCGGCGCGACCGACGAGCGCCACGTCGGCGATCGCCGTCCGGCGCCTCTGCTCGCCTCCGGCATCGGTTCCTCTCTCCTGGGCCCCGCGCTCCGCGTCGTGTGCTTCGTCCACCAGTTCGATCACGAGATCCTGCTCTCCTCCGCTCCCAGAGGAACCGGCGTCGAGGACGATGGCGCGGCGCAGCTTCAGCATTGGGCCTCGAACGCTATCGCTCGGCGGTGCGTCCGCTGGCCGGCGGCACGCCGCCGGTCGGCACCGCGCCAGGATCCGCGGGTGCCTCCGGCCGTACCCACTCGACGCTCACGTCCACGTCGCACTCGCACTCGGGCGAGTTGGCAAGCTCGTGGGCACGGTCGATCAGCTTTGCCGCGACAGCCTGTCCCTGCGACTCGTCCGCGAGGTGGAAGACCGTCTCCACGCGCAGCAAACCCCGCGTGGCGGACACCACACCGCGCAGCGGCAGCCCGGTCGAGAGATCCGCGCTCACGATCTGTTGGCGAGCGTCGCCGGGACCTCGCCGCGCGTGCCGTCCGCATCATTGCGGGTGCGCTCTTCCTCGCCGCGCGCACCGGCTCGCTCCAGGGCAGCGGCGATGAAGTCACGGAACAGAGGAGCTGGCCGCTCGGGGCGAGACTTGAACTCGGGATGAAACTGGGACGCAACGAAGAAAGGATGCCCACCCTCCCCGCCCTCGAGCTCGACGACCTCGACCAGGCGCTCGTCGGGAGAGGTGCCGGAGATGCACAGGCCAGCGCTCTGCAGCCGCTTGCGCAGCAGGTTGTTGACCTCGTAGCGATGACGGTGTCGCTCGTAGATGACCGCCTCACCGTAGATCTCCCGCGCGCGTGTGCCCGCGTGCAGCTTGATCGGGTCGGCGCCCAGGCGCATCGTGCCGCCGAGGTCGGCGACCTCCTTCTGCTCGGGCAGCAGGTCGATCACGGGGTACGGCGTCTCGAGGTCGAACTCGGTCGAGTTCGCCCCCTCCATTCCCGCCACGTTGCGGGCAAACTCGGCCACTGCGATCTGCATCCCCAGACAGATGCCCAGATAGGGAATGCCCTGTTCGCGCGCCACACGCGCGGCGGCGATCTTGCCCTCGATCCCACGTCCGCCGAAGCCGCCGGGGATCAGGATGCCGTCCGCGCGGGCCAGCAGCTCGCTCATCGATCGACCGTCGGTGTGATCGACACCGCCGCCGTCACCGCCCACCGAGTGCTCATCGGATCCCTCCAGGCGCTCGGAATCGATCCAGTCGATCTCGACCCTTGAGTCCTGCAGCGAGGCGGCATGCCGAAGCGCTTCGGAGACCGACAGGTAGGCGTCCTCGAGCTGGATGTACTTACCGACCAGCGCGATCCGCACCGTGCGGCCGCTGCGCCCGGCGCGCTCGATCGGCTCCTGCCAATCCGACAGCTCGGGTGCCGGCGCATCCACGCCGAAGTGCTCGAGGATGAAATCGTCGACACCCTGCTCGTGGAAGGTGAGCGGCACCTTGTAGATGTTGTCCACGTCGCAGGCCGAGACGATCGCCTCCACGGGCAGGCTCGCGAACAGGGCGATCTTCTTGCGGATCTCCGCCGACAGCGAGCCTTCAGAGCGGCACATCAGCATGTCCGGGGCGATGCCGATGCGCCGCAGCTCGTTGACCGAGTGCTGGGTCGGCTTCGTCTTCAGCTCGCCTGCGTGACCGATGTAAGGGACGAGAGTCAAGTGGATGAACATGCAGCGCCTGCGCCCCACATCGACCGGAAACTGGCGAATAGCCTCCAAGAACGGCAGCGACTCGATGTCGCCGACAGTGCCGCCGATCTCGGTTACCACGAAGTCCACGTCCGAGGACTCGGCGATCAGCGCGACGCGCTGCTTGATCTCGTCGGTGATGTGTGGCACGACCTGAACCGTGCCGCCCAGGTAGTCCCCCCGGCGCTCGCGCCGGATCACGGTGTCATAGATCCCCCCGGCGGTGACGTTGGAGGCGCGACTGGTGTTTGAGTCGGTGAAGCGCTCGTAGTGCCCGAGGTCGAGGTCGGTCTCGGCGCCGTCCTCGGTGACGAACACCTCGCCGTGCTGGTAGGGCGACATCGTGCCCGGATCGACGTTGATGTAGGGGTCGAACTTCTGCAGGCCCACAGTCAGCCCGCGCGAGACGAGCAGGCGGCCGATCGAGGCCGCTGCGATCCCCTTGCCCAGCGAGGAGACGACGCCACCGGTCACGAAGATGAACCGGGTCTTGGACGGCGCGACGGCGTGGCGGTCGGATGGGCGCGGAGTCATGAAGGCCTGCCCCAGGAGTCTAGTGCGCGCAGCCCCGGAGTCCGTTCCACGAGCGCGGAGATCGACCGCAGCTCGCCGTAGAGGGTGACCGCGACGAGCAGCGCGAGCGCGATCAGCTGACCACTCTGAGACAGCGTCAGCACCAGCCACAGGCCCGCGAGCGCCCCGAGCAGGTTCGCGCCGGTGTCGCCGAGCATCGCCCGCTCGCGCAAGTCGTACAGGCCGGCCACGAGCGCGGGCGCGACGAACAGGCCGAGGGACCACAGCGGCCTCACGTCCAGCGAGCCGAGCGTCAAGCCGGCGCCGAGCAGCACGAACGCCTTGATCGCGCGTCCGGGGCGCAGGTCGAGCAGGTTGAAGACGTTCGTCGCCAGCACGAGCACCCCGACCGCCAGGAGCCATCCGGGCCTTGAGAGACCCTCGAAGCTCATCGCGAACAGTGCCAGGCCGAGCGAGCCGGCGGCCTTGAGCGTCCCCGTGGACAGCTCCCCGCGCAGCGCCGCGCGAGCATGGCCGCGCCAGCCACGCGGGGCCGGCTGAGTTGGTTCCTCGAGCACATCGCCGCCGGGCCGTGCCGACTGGTCGATCATGCCGGAGGCGACCGAAAGGCCGGCACGAGCCTCGCCGAGCGTGTCGTCGATCAGACCCAACGTGGCGACTCCGAGCGCGTATAGCGCGATCGGGAGCAGCTCGGGATGGAAGACCTCCGAGCTCGCCAATCGCGCCAGCAGCACGAGTGGGATCAGCGCGATCAGCGCCGCGGCCACGACCAGCACCCCGAAGGGAAAAGGGAGCGGGCGCTCGCGGTAGTTGAGCCGCGTGTGAGAACCCTCTGCGAGCGTGCGCAACACCGCGGGGGCGAGGACCGCGGCGCTCAGGAGCGCCAGCAGGAAGGGCAGGGCGTGCATGAGCGGAAGTTAGCGACGGGAGCGGACGCGCTCCGGCGCCTCGCCGGCACGCGCGAGACTCGTCGGACACACTCGGGACGCCTCTTTAGACACCTCGAGGATCTCTCGCAGAGAACCTCTTCAGAGGTCGATCAACCGCCGGCGACAGCCGGCAGCAGGGAGTTCGCGGTGGACTTGATCCCATAGGTGCCCTGGGAGCCCGCGAGCGCGTAGACCAACGCCGCCTGACCCGCGAGCGCGTCGAGATCGTCGACGCTGGAGATGCCCACGCTCTTATACCAGGGCACCTGGGAGGGTTCGGTGTTGCTCAGCTCGACGCCGACGACGGGAACTCCGACGGCGGTCACGCCGGCGATCAGCCCAGACTCGAAGGCGGCGCTCGCCTGAACCTGTTCGGTGCTCATCCCGGTCGGTTCGGAGCGCATCACAACGAGCCCTTCGAGCTTGCCGAGCTGGCCGTCGAAGGCGCTCAGCAGGCTTCCGCGCACGCGGCTGAGAAGCTCCCGATCCACCTGCGCTCCACCGCTGACGAGCTGGCGACCGGCGAGCCCGCCGAACTTGTGCACCAGTTCTGGATTGCTCGCAAGCCCCGCGTAGATCGTGCCGTTCGCCGCCTGTGCGAGACCGGTCAGGTCCATTGGCTCGCGCACCGCCACGACCGTCGCCAGATTGCCGCCGGCCTGGTTGACGGCGCTCCGCACGAGGCCGTTGACCCTGTTGGAAGAGCCTCCGAAGAACACCAGTCCGATGTTGCGCCCGGTGAGCAGGCCGTGGACCGCGAGCGGGTAGAGATCATTGGCAAAGGCTTCCTCGGAGCTCAGCTGCGTCTGCAGCGTTTCGGCATGTCGCTGCGCGCCGCCGACTTCCGATTCGAGATTGTGCACGATGCCGTTCTTGGCGGAGGAGACGAGGTTCGAGTCGCCGATGGCCACGCCGATCAGCACGCCGACCGCCAAGGCGAACAGGACAGCGGCCAGCGAGAGCGCGTGGTAGCGATAGTCGAACACGCTCAGACGAGCAGCTGGAGCTTGAGCCAGAGCAGGTCGACCACGTCGCGCAGCGCCGGGGTCAACCAGACGACGGCGATCATCGCGATCAGGCCCGCCGCGATCACGACCAGCAACGGAGTCAGACCCGGTCGGGGGTGATACAGACGGCTCACGCCCTTGGCGTCGACGAGGATCTCGCCGATGCGAAGGCGTGTGAGGAACGTCGAGGACATGCCCTTGCGGTTGCGGTCGAGGAACTCGACAAGGTTGAACTGGGAGCCCACCGACACAATCAGGCTGGCGCCCTTCTCGGCGGCGATCAGCATCGCGACGTCCTGGCTCGTGCCCGGCGCCGGTACGAGCTTGAAGGGCAGGCCAAGTGCTTCCAGGCGCTCACGGCCCGGGGCGCGCCCGTCGGGGTAGGCGTGCACGACGAGCTCCGCGCCACCACTCGCTGCAGCAGAGCCCCACCGCCCGCTCCCGCCGCGACCGCCGCTTGAGCTCCTCAGGGCCGCCTCCCCGGCCGAGTCCATGTCCCCGACGATCATGTCCGGGCGCAGGCCCGCCTCCAGCAGCGCCTCGGCGCCCCCGTCGACGGCGATCAGCACGGGACGCATATCGCGGATGAACGGCCGCAGGGCGCGCAGGTCGCGCTGATGACCGACGCCGCGAACGACCACGAGCGCGGAGCGGTCGCGGAAGTCGGTGGCAAAGCGCGGCATCTCGATCTTCCCGGCGAGCAGCTCACGCTCCTCTCGCATGTGCTCGATCGTGTTGTGCGCAAAACGCTCGAGCGCCTCGCCGACCTCGCGGCGGCGGGCCTCGGTCTCGGCGCGCACGCGGGCGAGGTCGAGCACTTCGCCGCGGGAGAGCACCTCCCCCTCACGCGTAACCTCGCCGTCGCGCACGGTTATCGCCTCGCCGTCGGAAAGCGCGTTCAGGAGCGAATCGTCCGGCAGGTCGACCAGGTGGATGCCCGCTTCGACGAGCAACTGGGGGCCGAGGTTCGGATAGGAGCCGCTGGAGGAGGAACGGCAGTTCAACACCGCGCCGACGTTCGCGGCGATCAGCTCCTCAGCCGAGACCCGGTCGATGTCGAGGTGGTCGATCAGCGCAATGTCGCCGCGGGAGAGGTGCTTGACGAGCAGCTTGGTCCGCCTGCCCGGACGCACCGGTCCGGTGACCGTGCGCCATGGCGCGACATCGCCTCCCGGCAGAGGGGCGGGCGCCGGCGCGGGCATGGGCACGTCGCTTGAATCCTTAGACGCAGGCTCCCGCGGGCTGCGTGGGTTCGCGGCCATCGCATCGAGAGTAACGGCCGCGCGCACCTTACGCATCCGGCTCGAGTAGTCAGCTCACCATCTGAGACGGCCGAGGATCAAGTCTCGCAAGGACGCAGGAAGCGTGGCGTGCTACGCACGCGAGCGACCGAGGACGCCGCGAGGCGCCGGTCCTCGACCGTCTCAGGCGGCTTTGCGCAAATCGCGCGCGTGGGCTCGCGCGGCGCTGTCGGCGGCATCGGCGCCGAGCATGCGCACCAGCTCGGCGACGACCTCTCCCTCGGCGAGCTCGACGACAGTCGCACGGGTCGGCGCGGCAGCGGTGTCCTTGACCACCGAGAAGTGACGGTCGCCGAGCGAGGCGATCTGGGGCAGGTGCGTGATGCACAGCACCTGTCTGTCGCGGCCCAGGTCGCGCAGGCGTGCGCCGACCGCACGCGCGGTCTGGCCACCGATACCCGCATCGATCTCGTCGAACACGAGCGTCGCCTGCGCCGCAGAAACAACAGGGGCGGCCGCGCGGGCGCCGCCGCGAGCCGGGGAGGGACGAGCGGGCACCGTGGCGAGAGCCAGCATCACGCGCGAGAGCTCGCCGCCGGATCCGATCTCGCGCAGCGGCCCAGCCGGCACGCCGGGGTTGGGGGCGATCATGAACTCGACGGCGTCGCCGCCTGAAGGACCTGCCTCGCGCGGGCTGAGGGAGACCTCGAAGGTCGCGTCTCCCATCGCCAGGGACGCGAGTTGCTCGCGCACCGCGAGCTCCAAGCGCGGGGCGTGCAGTTCGCGCGCGTCGCGTAGCGCGCTGACGTGGCCTTCGAGCGCCGCGTGCCCCTCGCCCAGCTGCGCAGTTGCCGCGGCGAGCGCCACCTCGGCGCCGGCGAGCTGCTCGCGTCGCGCACGCGCATCGGTGGCGTAGTCGAGCACAGCGGCGAGCGTCCCGCCGTGCTTGCGCACCAAGCGCTCGATGCTCGCGAGACGTTCTTCGACGGCCTCGAGCGAGCCGTCCTCGCCCGCGAGCCGCTCGCAGTAGCCGCGCAGCTCGCCAGACAGGTCCCGGGACTCGATCACGAGCGCGCGCAGACGCTCGGCGAGCGCGTCCAGGCTCCCGTCTACGCCGGCGAGCGCGTCCAGCCCCCCGGCGGCACCGGCCATCAGCTGCGAGCTGCCGAGACCGTCGGAGGCGTCTTCGGGCACAAGCGCAGCGGCGGCGGCGCCCGCGGCGAGACGCAGCGCATCGAGACGGCCCAGGCGAGCGCGCGCGAGCAGCAGCTCGTCGTACTCCTGCTGGTCGAGGCCGGCGGCGTCGATCTCTGAGAGCTCGTGCTCGAGCAGGTCGAGCTCGCGCTCGCGCGCTGAGGAGAGCTCGCGCAGGGAGTCGAGCTCCGCGGCGAGGCGGCGGATTTCCGCGAAGGTCTTGGCGCAGGCGCGCAGGCGCAATGCGTGATCGGGGCCACAGAGCGCGTCGAGGATCTCGAGCTGGGCGCCTGCGAGGGTCAGCTTGCGGTGCTCGTGCTGGCCGTAGAAAGAGACAAGGCGCGAGCCGAGGTCGCGTAGCTCCGAGACGGTGGCGGAGCGGCCGTTGAGGTAGGCGCGCGTGCGTCCGTCGGAGCCGAGACGGCGAGCGAGGACGATCTCCCCGGCGTCGTCGGGGAGCCGCTCAGCGAGCTCGGAGCGCAGCGAGTCGGGTAGATCGAAGACACCCTCGACATAGGCCTCCGAAGCGCCGGGGCGAATAAGGGTGGGCTGGGTTCCGGTTCCTCCAGCGCGGCCTCCGAGCAGCAGGTCGAGCGCGTGGGCGAGCACCGTCTTACCGGCGCCCGTCTCGCCCGTCAGCACGTTCAGCCCGGGCGCCAGCCGCAGCTGCGCGCGTTCGATCAGCAGGAGGTTCTCGACGTTGAGCTCTTGGAGCACAGAGGCAGGTGTACCAGCGGACGGGGACAGATCGGTCGCGGATGCTTGAGCGAACACGACGGATTGACGATGATTAGACATATGCCAGCCGGCAACCTGGACCTCCGTACAGACCCGCTCCCGCAGGGATCGGTCGTGTGCCTGCCGGCGGCGGCGCTGGCAGAGCGGATGGAGGAGGAGATCAACCGCGCCGGACGCCACGGCACACCACTGAGCTGTTTGATCGTGGTGATCGAGAACCTGGAGGAGCTGAGGAAAGCCCACGGCAGCGAGCTGTCAGAGCAGACGCTCGTCTACGTAGGCGAGGCGCTGCGCCACGAGCTGCGCCGCTTCGACCGGGTGGGCAGGCCGAGCGAGGGTGAGCTCGCGGTGCTGCTGCCCGGCGCGGACGGCCCACGCGGCGAGATCGTCGCCAGACGCGCCCTTGAGCGACTGCGCGCGATCAAGGTCGAAGCCGGCGGAGAGCGCCGGCCACTGCGCGTGTCCGTGGGGCTCGCCGCCTGGCGCGAAGACGTCGGCGGCGAGGAGCTACTGGCCCAGACCAGAGCCGCCGCGCGCCGCCGAGAGAACGGGCTCGAGACGATCGAGACATAATCCCGGCAGATGCTCACGGGATCAGAGTTGTGGCTGCTGCGGCTGATGGCCAACCGCGGCCTGGCGCTGGTCGACGCAAGCACGCTGCTGGTGGTGATCGAGGAGCGCGGCGAGCTGCGCGTGGCCGCCTCCAGCGGCGAGGAGACGGTGCGCCTGCGAATCGTGCCCGTCGACGGGAGCGCGCTGGGCGAGCTGTATCGCCAGGGCAAGCCGGTGTCGCTGGACCGCCCGCGGGGGCAGGAGGCGGCGTGGCTGCACGAACTGGGGTTGGAGGCGCGCGCCGCGCTGATCGAGCCTCTGAGCATGGAGGGTTACGGCGGCGGCCTGGTGATCGCACTGCGCCGCGACGGCGGCTTCCGCGGCCCCGACCGGGAGGCGTTGAACGCGTTTGCGACGAGCGTCGCCCAGCGGTTGGCGGCGGAGCGCTCGGTGGAGATCACGCGCCTGCGTTACGGCATGGAGGCGCGCGAGCGCGAGCGCACGCGCTGGGCGCGCGAGATTCACGACGAAACAATTCAAGGCCTCGCTGCCCTGCGCATGAAGCTGGCCCACGCCCGCGACCTCGACGAGCAGGCGGCGATGGGCACAGCCGTGGAGTCGGTGCTGGAGGGATTGGGCGAGGAGATCGACGGGCTGCGCCACCTGATCACCGAGCTGCGCCCGGCGGCGCTCGACGATCTCGGGTTGGCGGCGGCGCTGCAGGCGCTTGCCCGGCGCGCGCAGGCGATCGACGGCTTGGACGTACAGACCGAGATCGACCTCGGTCCAGAGTCAGATCACCCCGGCTCAGAGACAGATCAGCGCCGCTTGGATCCCGAGCTGGAGAGCACGATCTATCGCGTCGTGCAGGAGGCGCTGACGAACGTGAGCCGCCACGCACAGGCGACCCAGGCGACGATCAGGATCGTCGAGCGCAACGGAATGATTCACGCCTCGGTGACCGACGACGGGCAGGGACTTCCTGAAGCGGACCGTCTCGGGCCGCGGGGCGACGGTTTGGAGGGCGGGTTCGGAATGTCGGGAATGCGCGAGCGCGCCGAGCTGGTCGGGGGCGAGCTGGAGCTCGTCCCCGCACCGGGCAAAGGGACCGTCATGCGTCTGACGGTCCCGCTCGCGGGACGGCCCGCGCCCGGTGACGTTTCAGGCGATGTATCGGGAGCGACCGTCGGCCGCTGAAGCGGGCGGCGAGACCGGCGCCGAGCGCTACTCCACCAGGCCGAGACGGCGCGCGTAGGCGGTGATCTCCGCGCGCGAGGAGAAACCGAGCTTCTCGATCGCCCGGGCTCGGTAGGTCTTTACGGTGCGCTCCGCCACGTGCAGCTGCTCGGCGATCTGGGGGTTGGTGAAGCCGTTGGCGATCAGCCGCACCACCTCGCGCTCCCGCTCGCTCAAAGCGACGCCGTCGCTGGGGGTCTCATCGCCGGTGGCCATCAGCGCGCCCAGGCGCGGGTGCAGGTAGTTGCCACCTGCCACCGCCAGCCTGAAGGCCTGCAGCAGCTCAGCCGGCTCGGCCTCCTTGAGCACGTAGCTGCGCGCTCCCGCCCGCAGCGCCTGGCGGGCGTACTCGGGGTCCTCACGCATCGTCAGGATTGCAACCGCTAGCGTGGGGTGGGCGACGAAGCAGGATGGAAGCGCCGCCAGGCTCGAACCGCCCGGCATCGAGAGGTCGAGCGTGAGCAGGTCCGGCTTGTGCTCGCGGACCGCGCGGACGGTGGCGGGCACGTCGCCGGCTTCGGCCACGACTCGGAACTCGCCTGACTCGCGCTCGAGCACCATGCGGATGCCGTCGCGAACGACCCCGTGATCGTCCGCGATGATCACGTCGATCGGTCGATCCACCCCTGGCAGGCCAGCCTCCATCGCGTGCACAACCGTAGCGGCTGCGGCGGCCGTTCCGCGGCGTCGGGCGCCGATCACGGCCCGACCCACCCCGGTCACGACCTGTCAACAAGCTCTTTGACGTCCCTGAAGGACTACACAGATCGGCACCTTTGGGACTACACGATCAGCACCACTCGCCCGACAGACAAAAGCCCTGCAAAGGCCCATCATGTCGGTTATGCCGCATGAGATCCCATTCGCGACCCCGAAGGAGTCCGCATGATCGCCCTCAGCATCGCGATGACTTGGGTGGTCCTAACGGCCGCCGGCTTCGCAGCGCTGTCCGCACTCGGTCGCCTCGAGTTGCGCAAAGACAACGAGGCCGACCGGGCCTTGCTCGGGCCGGAGGAGATCGCGCTCACCGACACGTGGCCCGCGATTGGAGGAGTGTCGCCGCGATGAGCCCGACCCAGTCACCCCTCAGGACTCGCTCACACTCGCAGGCGCCCGCGCTGCGTCTGCTGCATGGTCAACGATCCCACCACCCTGAGCCGCTCCGGGGTCAGGAGGCCCCCGCACCGGCGCTGCGCGTCGTCGATCGCCCTACCCGTGTCCTGCTCGCCGGAGCGGACGCCGGCCGGCGCGCGACGCTGCTCGAGGAGCTGAGCCGGACCCTGCCCACAAATACCGTGTTCGAGCAGGCCGGCGCGGTCTGCGACGTGCTGGAGCACGCCCCCGGCAGCCGCATGGCGTTCATCACCGGCGACCTCGACGACGCTCCCGCGGAGTCGCTGATGCAGACGCTCGCCCACCGCCATCCGGAGCTGCCGGTGCTGGTCGTGGACGGCTGCGGCGGAGACGACGGCGGGCACTTCGGTCGTCACGACGAGTTGCGCCTCCGGCACGGATAGCCCGGTACGTCGCGGAGGGCGGAACGGTCTAAATAACCGGTCGCAACGACAGCCGTACATTCCGGTTGCCTCCACCCGCGCGCGAGCTTGCAGCGCTCGCTCCCGTCGCAGGCAACCGTTAGCGTGGCGGCGTGCCGTCACCCCTGAAGTCCTCCCGGCTGCGCAGGATCCTCACCGCCTACACGGTCAACCGGCTGGGCACCTGGGTCGGCCTGGTGGCCCTGCTGCTCGCCGTCTTCGACCACACGCACAGCGCGGTCGCGGTCGCGGCGTTCATGTTTGCCGCGCAGGCTCTGCCGGCCTTCGTCGTCCCCGCGGTCGTCGCCCGGGTCGAGGCGTCCGCCCGCCGCCGCGAGCTGAGCGCGCTGTACGTCTTCGAGGCGATCGTGACCGCCGGTCTCGCGGTTCTGCTGTGGCACTTCTGGCTGCCGGCCGTGCTGCTGCTCGCGGCGCTCGACGGGACGGCCGCACTGACCGCCAGCGCGCTGCTGCGCGCGGAGGTGGCAAAGGCCGCCCGCGAGGGGGTCGAAGCGCAGCCGGACGACGAAACGCGAGCAGGCGAGAGCCGCGAAGATCGCGCCCAGGAGGCCGAGCGCAAGGCGAACGCTGCGCTGAACGTCGCCTTCTCGGCCACGTTCGTGGCAGGACCGGTGCTTGGCGGCGTCGTGGTCGCCGCCGCGGGCGCGCCCGCGGCGCTGTTCATCGACGTCGGCTCGTTTTTGATCTGCGGCGCGCTGTTGATCGACCTGCACCCCCACATCGAGGAGGCCGGCGACTCGGTGCGGGCCCGCCTACGCGCCGCCTGGCGGCACATCAACGAGGCGCCCACACTGCGTGGGCTGCTACTGGCGGATGCGGTCGCGCTCGTCTTCGCCAACTCCGCGGGGCCGATCGAGGTCACCTACGCAAAGGCGACCCTGCACGCCGGCGACGGTGGCTTCGGCCTGCTACTGACGATGTGGGGAGCCGGCGCCGTGCTCGGGAGCCTCGTCTTCGCGCGCTCGCTGCGGCGCCCGCTCGGAGCGTTGCTGAGCGCCGGCACGCTCGCGGTGGGTCTCGCCTACGTCGGCTTCGCGGCCGCGCCAACGCTTGGCCTCGCGTGCGTAGCCGCGCTGCTCGGCGGTGTCGGCAACGGGGTCGAGCTGCCGTCGCTTTTCAGCCTCGTTCAACGACTCAGCCCGCAGAACCTGCACGGCCGGCTGATGGGCGCGGTCGAATCGCTCACCGCCCTGTCCGTCGCGATCGGCCTGCCGTTGGGCGGTGTCTTGGTCGCGCTCAGCTCGTCAAGGGCGGCGTTCCTGGTCGTCGGGCTGGGAACCGTAGGGGCCTCGATTGCGTTGCTTCGCATTTCACGACGGAGATCTGCACCAGCGGTGAATGTTGAGGAGTCCGCTCCCGTGGCAGCAAGCCCTGTGAGTGAGGTGCACGAGCCCTCGCTGCATTAGCGTCCTGTACCGGGTCTGGCACTGCTGAGTGGGGTTGATTTGTGACCGGGTGGGAGCATCGAAGGAGCCTTCGGCACCTTAAGTACCACACGGCGTTGGTCGATAAGTACGGCAGACATGCACCTGCCCACTCGCCAACGGCGGCCTAAGGACTACGCCGACCCCGAGGTCGGGTACCGGCAGGTCTTCGGCACGCTCACGCGCAGCATCCACCACCTGCTGACGCCCAAGCTCACGAGACGTCTCTTCTGGGCCGCCGAGATCCTGCTGCTGGCGGGCACGGTTGTCGCGGCCGCATGGCTTTCCCGCACTGACGAATGGAATCCCCCGTTGCTCGTCGGCCTGTTGCTAGGGCTCGCGCTCGTAGGCGAGTGGTTCACTGTCGAGGTCAGGGACGGCGTGCTGAGCGCGTCGCTGGTCGCGATCGTATTGGCCATGGGCCTGCTTGGACCGGGACCAGCCGCAGCGTGTGGCATCACCGCGATGATCCTCTCTTCATCGCGGAGGCGCATCCCGCCAGCCCAGTGGTTGAATAACCTCGCGACGTTCGCGGTCGTCCCCTTCGCGGGAGGATTGATAGTACGTGCGTTGGCCGGCGACGTCCACGATCCACGTAATCAGCATCTGACGCACGGCGTCATCTTCGGTCTGATCGTGTTAGGTGCCTTCATCGTGGCCAATGGACTCAACTTCGTCCTGGTCGGGTTGGAGGTTCGCGTGCGGGAGAATCGCTCGCTCCCACGCCAGGCGCGTGAATTCCTCCCGCTGCTCCCCGGAGAGCTCGCGGCAGGCGCACTGGCGGCGATCTTGGCAGTCGCGTATACAAACCTTGGCCTACCGGTGCTGTTCGCCTCGATTGCACTGCTCTTGATCTTCCAGCACCTGACGGTCGCGCTGTTGCGCTCGGAGGATCGCGCCGACCAGCTCGAAGCGCGCTCGATCCAACTCGCCTCCCTGCAGTTCGGAGTGCTCTCCACTCTGATGGACGCGCTCGCGCTGCGCGATCGCACAACCGCCCGTCATGCCGCCAGCGTCGCCCGCTACGCAAAGGTCCTGGCGATCGAGATGGGCTGCAGCGAGACAGAGCAGGACATCGTGCACACCGCCGGGTTGCTCCACGACATCGGCAAGTTCACGTGGTCAGACCGCGTCCTGCACCCCGAGCGCCTCACCGACGAGGACATGGCGATCATCCACCGCCACCCGCAGGACGGAGCGGCTCTGGTCGGCAAGCTCGACGGCTACGGCCCAGTCGCCGACGCGATCCTCTACCACCATGAGCGAGTAGATGGCGGCGGGTACCCCGCCGGGCTGATCGGCAGCGAGATCCCCCTGGCCTCGCGAATCGTGGCGGTCTGCTCCACATACGACCGGATGACCGCGCGCGACAGCTATCGCTCACCGATGACGCCCGAGGACGCGATCGGCGAGCTACGGAAGATCGCGGGACGCCAGCTCGACGCCGAGCTTGTCGAGAGCTTCGTCGCGCTGCTCGAGCGGGAGGGATCAACATTTGCTCAAGACGCCGACTTCGAGACCGAGCTCGCTTTTGAGCAGCGCGTGCGGCAGATAGCACAGCCATCGCACAACTAACTCAATTTGCGTATGCCTCTGCGCCGCTAAACGGCCTTACACCGATTGGCACGCGGTCTGGATCTTAGCCAGCATATCCAACAAGAAGAGGGCGCCTCACATATCGCAAGACGCCCTCTTACAGCCTTCATAGCTGCTTTACCTGCTTAATTTGCGCGCCATTCAGCCATGGTCTCCATCTCCTATTTCGGGGGCCAATTGCTAGGCAGCACCGTTTGTCTCCATCCACGGGACAACCGCCACCTTTGAGTAGGTTCGAGCACCATAGTACCGAGATTGGACGATATGTCTAGCTTTACGTCGCCCTTTGCACGTTTGCTTGCAGACGAAGGGGTTCTAGACACCTCAACGTCGGACTGGTGGGATTTCGCACCCTTCCTCGGCCAAACGTCCACAAAGCTTCGCGCCGCTCAGCGTCCGTTGCCATCCAGCCGAAACACCCACATGCCCATCACCCCACTCCAAGCCCCAAGCAACCGGCAGCTCGTCTTCACAAGCTCCCAGGCGGCGCGCTACGTCGGCGTCTCGCTGGCGACGATCCGTCGCTGGACCGACGCCGGCCACATCCATTGCTACAGGACGCCCGGCGGCCAGCGGCGCTTCTCGCGCGACCAGCTCGAAGACTTCGTCACCTCGATGCAGAACGCCGGCGAGATTCACGACCCGCCGGCCGCCAAGGTCGCCTGAGCCCGAATCTCAGCTCGCCAGACGCCCGAACTTCTGGCGCAGCCTGCGGTAGAACGAGGAGCCCGGCAGCTGCGCGATCGTCCCCGCCGCGTCGACGAACCGCGCGTCGATCGCCTCGCCGGGCGGGATCCCGTACGCCGGGCGCCCGTCGACGGCCACGTCGAGTGGCTCGCGCGAGCGGTTGTAGATCGTCAGCCGGTCGCGGGGCGCAACGACCAGCGTGCGCGCGGCGAGCGAGTGGGGCGCGATGAACGACACCACGAAGCCCTCCACCCCCCATGCCATCACGGGTCCGCCGTTGGCCAGGTTGTAGCCGGTCGACCCCGCCGGGGTCGCCACCACCAGACCGTCGCAGCGCACACTCCCCACCTCCTCGCCGTCCAGCGCGTAGGCGATCTGCGCCACCCGCTCGCCGACCTTGCGGTGAATCGCCACGTCGTTGAACGCCGTCAGCTTCCCGATCTCCGATCGCCCCCCCGGCACGTCGAGCGCGATCCCCGGTAGCCGCAGCAGCTCGAAGTCTCCGTCCAGCGCGCGGCGGATGCCGTCCTCGCTGTCCTGCGGCTCGACCGTCGCCAGAAATCCGATCTGGCCAAAGTTGATCGCGAACACCGGCACCTCCGTGCCCGCATAGCGCTGCAGCGCACCGAGGATCGTCCCATCCCCACCCAGCACCACGCACAGCTCCACCCCATCCTTCACCGGCGCGTTCACCGCGATCCCCGGTCCTGCCTGCAGACCGTGCTTACGTGTCTCCTCCTCGTCCAGCCGCAAAGTCACCCCGGCATCCGCCGCCGCCGCCACGAGCAGCCCCAGGGCCACGCTCGTGTCCTCGGGACGGCGATGCGTCAACACGGTGATCTCTCTCATGGCTCCATCTTCCCAATACACCAGCCTGGGCAACGCATGTTCAGGATCATGGCTCCACCTCGCGTGCCATCTTCTCAACCTCCTGGGCATTCTCCGCCCCGCCCTCACGCCCGGGCTCTGCCAGCCATACAAACGTCTCTTTGTTGCCCTTTGGCCCCGTCAGCTCCGACGAGTAGTACCCGAGCACGCTCGCGCTCAGGCCAAGCGCCGCCTCCCCCACGCCCACGAGCGCGGCTCGACGGTCGTCCGGATCGCGCACTACGCCGCGCCCCTTGCTGGCGATCGCGCGGCCCACCTCGAATTGGGGCTTGATCATCGCCAACACGTCATATCTCTCGGCCATACACCCGAGCACTGCGGGCAGCACCTTGGCGAGCGAGATGAAAGATACGTCGATGCTCGCAAGATCCGGCGTGTATGGCAGCAGTCCCACGGTCAGTGCGCGCGCGTTCGTGCGCTCGAGCACGGTCACACGGGGATCGTTGCGCAGTCCCCAGTCGAGCTGCCCGTAACCGACGTCGACCGCGATCACACCCACCACGCCGCGTTGCAGCAGACAGTCCGTGAACCCTCCGGTCGAGGCGCCCACGTCGAGCGCGCGCCTGCCGCTCACGTCGAGCCCCGACGCGCTCAACGCGTTCTCCAGCTTGATCCCGCCCCGCGAAACGAACGCCGGCATCGCTCTGTGATCAAGCTCACACATAGCTCCCCCTCGCCTGGGCATCATGATGAACGACCCGAAGCACAGCAGCATCCCTCCTCCCCGAAACGGCCCGCGTCCCCTGCGGGTCGTTTCATTTAACGGGTCCCCTACGCGCCCACGGGCGCAGAGTCGCGATCGAGGATCGCCGCCTGCACCCGCTCGGCGATGCGCTTGCCCGTGAACCCGACCTCCTCGTGCAGCAGCGCCGGCTTGCCGTGCGTCACGTAGCGGTCGGGCAGGCCCACGCGCAAAATGCGCGGAATCGTCGTGCCCGTCTCGTTCAGGGTCTCCCACACCGCTGATCCAAAGCCACCCGTCAGCACGCCCTCCTCAACCGTTACGAGCAGATCGTGCTCGGCCGCCAGCTGCGCCATCAGACCCGCGTCGATCGGCTTCGCGAAGCGCGCGTCGGCGACCGTCACCGCGATCTCGTGCTTCGCCAGTTCCTCGGCGGCCTCCAGCGCCTTGCCCACACCGCTGCCGTAGCCGATCAGCGCCACGCGCCCGCCGACCGGCGCGCTCGCGCCACGCTCACGCAGGATCTCGCCGGTGCCGATCTCGATCGCCCGCGGCCGTTGCGGCAGCTCCACGCCCGTTCCCTCCCCGCGGGGGTAGCGCAACGCGATCGGCCCGTCGTCGTAGAGCAGCGCGGTGTGCAGCATGTTCACCAGCATCGCCTCGTCGCGCGGGGCCATCAGCACGATGTTCGGCAGACAGCGCAGGTAGGCGATGTCGAACGCGCCATGATGCGTCGGCCCGTCGTCGCCGACGAGGCCGGCGCGATCGAGCGCGAACACGACGTTCAGCTTCTGCAGGCACACGTCATGCACGATCTGGTCATACGCCCGTTGCAGGAACGTCGAGTAGATCGCCGCCACCGGCTTGATCCCCTGCAGCGCCAGTCCGGCCGCGAACAGGATCGCCTGCTGCTCGGCGATCCCGACATCGAAATAGCGATCTGGCAGCGCCTTCTGCAGGATGTTCAGCCCCGTGCCCGAGTTCATCGCGGCGGTGATCCCGACCACGCGCTCGTCGCGTTCGCACTCCCGCACGAGCGCTTCGCCGAAGACCTGTGTGTATTGGAGCCCGCCCGCCCGTGGCGCCGGTGCTGGGGTCTTCTGCGCCTGACCGTTCCGTGAGGCGGAGGACGCCGGGACCGGGTTGGTCTCGACGCCGTTGAGGATCGAGTTCGGCTTGGCCGCGTGCCACTTCTCCATACCCTCCAGCCCGCCGTCCTCGGCCGGCGCGAACCCCTTGCCCTTGACCGTCGCCACGTGCACGACCACAGGGCGTTCGGCCGCCAGCGCCTCGCGCAGCGCCTCGCGCAGCGCGCGCACGTCGTGACCGTCGACCACGCCCATATACGCCCAGTCGAGCTCCTCCCACCACAGGCCCGGGGCCCAGAATGCCTTGATCGACTCCTTCAGCTGCGGGCCGATCCGCTCCAGCGCGGCGCCGATCCCGCCCGGCAGACGCGTCAGCCCGCCCTCGACGCCCTCGCGCGCGTGCCACAGCTTGGGGTTCAGCCTGACCCGGTTGAAGTATTTGGACAGCGCCCCGACGTTCGGCGCGATCGACATGCCGTTGTCGTTCAGCACCACCACAATCGGCGTGCCCAGGCCCCCCGCCTGCCCGATCGCCTCGAACGCCACCCCTCCCGTCATCGCGCCGTCGCCGATCACCGCCACGACCTTCCCCTGCTCGCCCGCGCCCTGGCGCATCCCCTCCTTGATGCCGACCGCGTACCCGATCGACGTCGAAGCGTGCCCGGCGCCCATGATGTCGTGCGGGGACTCCCCGATCGAGCAGAACGGGGCCAGGCCCTCGTACTGGCGGATCGTGCTCAGCCGATCGCGGCGCCCGGTGAGGATCTTGTGCGGGTAGGCCTGGTGTCCGACGTCCCACAGGATCTTGTCTTTCGGGCTCTCCAGCACCGAGTGCAGCGCCACCGCCAGCTCGCACGTGCCGAGGTTGGCGCCGAAGTGCCCGCCGATCTCCCCGACCGTGTCGATGATGTGCTCGCGCACCTCCTGGGCCAGCTCAGCCAGCTGCTCGTCGCTCAGGCCGTGCAGGTCCTGCGGCCCGTCGATTCCCGCCAGGAGGGGTTTCTGGGGCTTTTGCTTGTCTTTGCTCATGAGGTGCGGGTGTAGATGAAGTCGGTGATCTGCTCGAGCTCGCCGGTCGCATTCGCCTGATTGATCTGCCCGCCGGCCGCGGCGAGCGCCTGACGGGCGGTCCTGTGGGACTGCGCCGCCAGCTCCCTGGCCCGCTCGATCCCGAACTCGCTGACATATGTGCGCTTTCCATGGCGCTCATCGCTGCCTCGCGGCTTGCCGAGCGCGTCGTCGGTGCCCGTCACGTCGAGAATGTCGTCGACGATCTGGAACAACACGCCCAGCTCGGCGGCGAAACGGCGAAACTCGATTGTCGCAGGTCCATCCTCGAGTCCCGCCAAAAGCAACACGCACAGCACCGAGGCTCCGACCAGACGGCCCGTCTTCAGCTCGTGCAGGCGCCGCAGCGCCTGCGGCCCGTTCGGCGTCCCCGGGCTCACATCGGCGTACTGTCCGCCGACCATGCCGTTGACGCCGGTCGCGGCCGCGAGCTCGGCGGCCGCCGCCAGGATCCGCTGCGGCGGCGCGCTCGGCCGGCTCAGCAGGTGGTGAAACGCCTCCGCGTACAGCCCATCCCCCGCGAGGATCGCCACGTCCTCGCCGAACTTCACGTGACAGGTCGGCTGCCCGCGGCGCAACGCGTCGTCGTCCATCGCCGGCAGGTCGTCGTGGATTAAGGAGTAGGTGTGGATCAGCTCGATCGCGCCCGCCAGCGGCAACACGTCCTTCTGCTCCAGGCCCACCGCCCGTGCGCTCGCCAGCACCAGCACCGGGCGGATGCGCTTGCCACCCGCCAGCAGCGAGTAGCGCATCGCCTCCTCCAGGCCGGCCGTCAGCGCCTCCTCGGAGAAGCGCATCGCCTGCAGGTAGCGCTCGACCTCCTCGCGCAGGTGCTCGGGGTAGGCGTCGGTGCTCACGACCTCGGCGGACAGGGTCGGTGGATTCCTATAGGAGGGAGTCTTGGCCCGGGGCCGGAGCGAAGGCTTCCGCGTGCGCCAGCTGCTCGAGCTCCGCCGCGGCCTGCGTCGCCAGCGCCGCACAATCCTCGACCATCGTCGCGGCGGCGTCAGAGGAGAGCTCACCCGAGCGCAGCTGCTCAGCGGCGCGCTCCAGTTGCGTGATCAGGTCCTCCAAATGCTCGACGCCGCTCATGGGATCGGTTTAGACGGTATCCGAAAATCCTGAGTTTGCTCCTCGGGGTGAGCCGCGAAGCGCTTCGCGGAGTCCTCGGGAGGCTGCTCGGTCTCTCTCAGCTCACGCAGAACTGCGCCCAGCACCCCGTTCACGAACCCCGGCGCGTCTGAGCCGCAGAACGTCTTCGCGCTCTCCAGCGCCTCCTCGATCGCACCCTCCGGCGGAATCGGCTGCTCCCCCGGGGCGACATCGGGGTGCAGCATCTCGATCAAAGCCACCCGCATGATGCTGCGCTCCAGCGGCTGGATCCGCTGCACCGACCAACCGTGCGCGTGACGGTCGATCACCTCGTCGAGCTCCTCCGCGCGGTCGGCCGCGGCGTAGGCCAGCGCGCGGGCGAAGATCGATGCGTTCGGACCGAGCGTCTCAAGCAGCGGCCGGCCGGTCAGATCGTGCTGGTAGAGCGCCACGACCGCGGCCCTGCGCTGATCCGAGCGCCGCACAGCGCGCCCCTACGCCCGCGAGACGTATTCGCCCGAGCGCGTGTCCACGCGGATGCGCTCGCCCACCTCGACGAACAGCGGGACCTGCAGCGTCGCGCCGGTCTCGAGCGTCGCCGGCTTCGTGCCGCCCCCGGAGACGCTGTCGCCGCGTAGACCGGGGTCGGCCTGCGTGACCTCCAGGTCGACCCCGCTCGGCAGCTGGATGTCGGCGGGCTCGTCGTCGATGAACAGCACATCCACCTCGCTGCTCGGCCTTGTCCAGCGCAGCATCTCCTCGAGGGTGCTCTCCGCGACCGCGATCTGCTCGAAGGACTCCGTGTCCATGAAGTGCGCGTCGGTCCCGTCGGCGTACAGGAACTGCATCCTGCGCGCCTCCGTCCGCACCGAGCGGAACTTCTCCCCCGCCCTGAACGTCCTGTCGATCACGTTGCCGTCGGAGGCCCTGCGCAGCTTCGTGCGGACGAACGCGCCGCCCTTGCCCGGCTTCACGTGCTGGAAGTCGAGGATCTTGAAGACAGTTCCGTCGACGTCGATGTGGTTGCCATTCTTGAATTGGTTGGTGCTGATCACGGCTTCGGAGGGTAGCGGGCGGAGACAGCAGAGCGGGTTCGCGTCTGTGATCGCCTTGCTCGAGTTGCCGGTCATACAATCGTCCACGACAACAGTTCTGGGCTTCAGATTTTGCGCAATTCGCCGGATCGATCATCAGGCCCATGCTTGTCGAAGAGGACACCCTGTCGAGCGCGCTCAACTTCCGTCTGAGCGAACTTGTCGAGGGCAGCGAGCGTCCTGAAGCCCGTAACTCAGGGCCCCGCGTAACACTGCCGCGTCACTTCGTCGCGTTCCTGCCGCTGTCCGTGTTCGCCACGCTCATGGTGGTCGCGGGTCCGGTCGCCGTCGTGACTGCGCTCGTGCCTGCCCACGGGATGCTCTGGGAGGTGCTCGCGGTCGTCTTGGCGGTGGTAGGTTCGGTTGCGATCGCGTCGGTGGGTGCTTGGCTCTGGATGCGTTGGCCTCGCTCACGGGAGGTGATCTTCGCCGAACTGATGCTCTGGGGCTGGGTGCGGCGTTTCCGGGCGGAGCGGCGCCTGGCTCGCACGCGGGACCTCTTTGAATCAGCTCGTGAGTCGGGCTCCACGGTCAGCATCGAGCTGCTTACGCAGCTCAGCGACCTGCATCAGGCGGTCGACCCGTACCTGCACGGGCACAGCCGTCGGGTCGCCTCTTACGCGGGCAGGATCGCGCGCGAGATGCGTCTCTCGCCGAAGGAGATCGCGAACGTCGAGACCGCCGCGCTCGTACACGACATCGGCAAGATCTACACGCCGCGCGAGATACTCCAGAAGCCCGGCCGGCTGACCGACCGGGAGTACGCAATCGTCAAGCTCCACGCGCGCGACGGCGCGGAGATCCTCGCCGACGCCGGAGACCCGCAGCTCACCGCGATCGTGCGCCACCACCACGAGCGACTCGACGGCAACGGGTATCCCGACGGAATCGCAGCGACGGAGATCCCGCTGGGGTCTCGGATCGTCGCGGTGGCCGACACCTTCGACGTGATCACCTCGACTCGTCCCTACAGGCCGCCGCGCAGCCACAAGGAAGCCATCGACATCCTCTCCAACGAGTCCGGCACGCAGCTCGACGGGACTGTCGTGGCGGCATTCCTGGCCTGCTATGCGGCTCGTCGCCCGGTTGCCCGGTCGGCGTTCGCGAGCGCCGTGGCCGAGCGGTTTGCCTCCGCGATCAAAGCCTCATCGACAAGCTTGACCGCGGGTTCTGTCGCGCAGACGCTGCCCGCGCTCGGAGTGGCGGGCGTGCTCGCCGCTTCCCCCGCGCTGCATCACGGCAGAGTCGATCGCCGATACGAGACCACGCAGACGGTCGCGCGCTTCGTAGTGGGTCCTGTTTCCGCTAGAGCAGACGACGCCAAGACTGTCC
Organism: uncultured Solirubrobacterales bacterium; assembly: GCA_963837135.1. Classification (GTDB taxonomy): domain Bacteria; phylum Actinomycetota; class Thermoleophilia; order Solirubrobacterales; family Solirubrobacteraceae; genus Palsa-744. The sequence continues at coordinate 967,338 of CAWILV010000005.1, read as the reverse complement.
TGCGAACCGGACGGCCCCTCGTCGGTAAGCGAGAGAACCCACGCGCGAGGATCAACCTTCCCTACACCAAAAGCACCAGCCCGAACATGAACACGAGCCCCAGGACGAGTACGAACGAACCGGGTCCGCCACCAGGATCACACGGACCAGCGCAGAACCCAGTCGAGCCGGGATCGGAACCACCCAACCCGACGACACCCGTCCCCGTCCCACCGACGTCCCCACCGGTCAGCGTCCAGCCACCACAGCCACCGCAACCTACCCTTCCCATCCACCCAGCCGAACCCCCCGTTGAGGTCCCCCCGACTCCTGCAGTGACGATCTCAGTACCCAACGTCCCTGTGCAGATCTCGGTGCCCAACATCACAGTCCCGGCCGTGAACCTCCCAGCAACCGACGTTTCGAGTGCCCTACCGAGAGTCGACCTGCAAGTCGGCGGCTGAGAACACCGATCGGCTCCACGTCCAGCCGCCGCGCCAGAGCAAGGTCCTACTCCGCGAACAGGATGCGGTAGATCACGTGATCGCGACTTCGGAGGGTGCGGGCGGAGCGCGTGGCTGTGCTCAAGCAAACCCCGAGCAGCGCCGATGCCAAACCATGAGGCTGCGAATACGCGAGAACGCCCTGTGCGCGTTCCTGGCGGCGGCTGCCACGGCGGCAATGGCGTGGCTCGGGCTGTACGGCTTCGCCTGGAGCGACTACGAAACCGAGGCGCGCCCCTCGTTCGACGCGCTCACGCACGGCCACGTGCTCGAATTCCTGAGGCTCGCACCGGCGTATGGCGGCTCGCTCGTCGAGCGTGCGCCGTTCGCGCTCCTGCCCGGCCTGTGGGGTGGTGGCCAGCTCGCCGTGTACCGCATGGTCGCGTTGCCCTGCCTGGTGGCCGCCGCCGTGCTCGGGGTATGGCTTGTCGCGCAGATGCGTGCCGCTGGAGCACCAATGCTTTGGCGAGCGGTCGCGCTGGGAGTCTGCGTGGCCAACCCGCTGACCCTGCGCGCGCTCGAACTCGGCCACCCCGAGGAGTTGCTGGGTGGCGCGCTGTGCGTCGCCGCGGTGCTGCTCGCAGCACGCGAGCGCTCACTGTGGGCCGGGCTGGCCCTCGGGTTGGCGATCGCCAACAAGGAGTGGGCCCTGCTCGCAGTGGGGCCGGTGCTGCTCGCGCTGCCCTCGCGCCGGGCGCTGTGCATGTTGAGCGCCGGAGCGGTGGCGGCGCTCGTGCTGGCGCCGCTCGCGCTCATCGGCTCGAGCGGGTTCGTCGCCTCCACCCGCGGCGCAGCCTCGCCGCCCAGCGCGATCTTCCAACCGTGGCAGGTCTTCTGGTTCCTCGGCCACCACGGCCCGGTCGTGCGCGGCCTGTTCGACGGGGTCAAGCCCGGCTACCGGACCGCACCCTCATGGGTGGGAATCGTCAGCCACCCACTGATCCTCGCCGTATCGGTACCCCTCACGGCGCTGGCCTGGGGCCGCGGACGCCGCAGCCAGTCCGACGCGCTGCTGCTGCTGGCGCTGCTGTTGCTGCTGCGCTGCGTGCTGGATACGTGGGACACCGTGTACTACCCGATCCCGTTTGTCCTAGCGATGCTCGCGTGGGAGAGCCTCGGCGGGCAACGCCGTCCTGCGATGCTCGCGCTGTCGAGCACGGTGCTGGCGTGGGTGAGCTTCCAGTGGCTACCGGTGCATGTCTCGGCCGATGTCCAGGCGGCTTTCTTCCTGGCCTGGACGGTGCCGCTGGCGGCGGCGCTCAGCGTGTGGCTGTACGCACCGGGGCTGCGCGCGAGGCTCTCACAGGGATTCTCACGGAAGATGGTCGTGAGTGCGTTGCCCGCCTATACCGACACGGCGGTGGCCGCGGCGATGCTGGGGGTGCTCTATTACTTTGCGCTACGCGTACCCAGCTGGCGAGATTTCTTTAGGGAAGCGAGCCCGGCGGTAGGCCATCTGATCGCCGGAGACCCACACGGCTTTCTTACGCTCACCCCCGTCTACGGCGGGTCGCTGCTGTTGAGCGCGCCGGCGCTGGTGCTCGGAGGATTGAATGGCGGATTGAATGGCGCCTATCGACTCGAGGCGCTTTTTTGCGCAACAACCCTCGTCGTACTGACACTTGCGCTGGCGAGGACCCGGCGCTCGGAGGGTGGATCGGCCCTCGGCCGCTGGCTGCTGATCGGTCTGCTGGTAGCGAGCCCGGTCGCGGTCCAGGCATTGGAGGCAGGACACCCTGAGGAACTCTTGACGACGGCACTGTGCGTGGGCGGCATGCTGCTCGTAGTCCGCGGGCGGATCTCGACCGGGGCGATCCTGCTGGGACTGGCGGTGGCCTCCAAGCAGTGGGCGCTCCTCGCCCTACCGATCGCCCTAGCGGCGGCCCCGCGAGGTGACCGCATGCGCCTCTCGGCCGTCGCCGGTGGCGTCGCGCTGGCGCTCTTCGCCCCGCTGGCACTCGCCAACACCAGCCGTTTCGTGGTGGCCAACAAGGGCATTGTCAGCGCGCCTATCTTCTTTCGTCCCGAGCAGATCTGGTGGACGCTGCACCTCGATTACATCCGCCCGCTGGGAGGCCTTCACGCGATGCACGCGACGACTTTTGGCCGCACGCCGATCGCCCTCGTGGCGCGTTACAGCCACCCCCTGATCGGGCTGATCGCGATCCTGCTGGGGATCGCATACTGGCTGCGACGGCGTCAGGTCCAGCCCAGCGACGCGTTGCTAATGCTCGCACTCGTAATGCTGCTGCGCGGCATGCTCGATCCCTGGGACGAAATCTATTATCAGCTGCCATTCCTCGTGAGCCTTGGCGCCTGGGAGGTCTGCAGCCACCGCGAGGCTCCGCTGTATACGTTGGCGGCCTCGATCTTGATCTGGATCGGCTTTGGACCGGTCGATCTCACCGCCAGTGGAGACATCTCAAACCTCTTCTATGTCACCTGGGCGATTCCGGCGGCCGTCCTGATGAGCTGGCGCTCGCTGCGCCTGCCCCGTCCGGTCCTGACCCGGACACGCTATGCGACGACCGTTAGCTCCTTGGAGAGCCGCGTCAGCACCTCCTGACCGCCGTCGGTCACCACGACGAGGTCCTCGATCCGCACCCCTAGCCGGCCTGGCAGGTACACCCCCGGCTCGACCGTAACCACATTCCCGACCAGCAACGGGTCCTCGCTTGCCAAACGCGACAGGCGCGGACCCTCGTGGACCTCCAGCCCAACGCCGTGGCCGAGGCCGTGGCCGAAGTGCTCGCCCTCACCGGCCGCCTCGATCAGCTCGCGTGCAACAGCGTCGATCTCTTTGCCGCTCGGTCCCGCCCTGACCGCGGCGAGCGCCCGTTCCTGGGCGGCAAGAACGAGCTCGTAGGTATCCCGGGCACGCGCTGAAATTCGCTCGCCGGTAGCGTACGTGCGCGTGCAGTCCGAGCAGTAGCCCCCGTGCAGCGCGCCCCAATCAATCGTGACCAGCACGCCCTTGCGGATCTCGCGTGCGCGTGGCTCGGCATGCGGAAGGGCGCCGTGAGCGCCGGAGGCGACGATCGAGGGGAAACTCGGGCCCTCGGCCCCGAGCCGGCGCATGCGCAGCTCCAGCTCGATCGCGATGTCGCGCTCGGTGCGGCCGACGAGGCCGGCTTCGAGCGTTTCGCGCAAGGCCTCATCGGCCAGCCGGGCAGCGGCGCGAATGCGGTCGATCTCGCCGGCGTCCTTGACCGCCCGCAGTCCCTCGACAATGCCAGCGCACGGGACGAGCGTCCACTCCTCCCCCAGCAGCTCTTCCAAGCGCACGTGCTGCTTGACGGTGAGGCTCGCGTCGTCGAATCCCAGGCGCTTGCACGTGTCCTTCCCGGATGAGGTGAGCACCTCGACCAAGCCCTCGAGCATGTCGCCCGCGACGATCTCGCGCTCGAACGCGTCCGGCACCTGCGCGGCCGACTGGGTGGCATAGCGAAAATCCGTGAGGAATCGGTGCTTGGGCGGGCGGGAACCTCGTCGATCGGTATAGATCAATGCCAGCCCGTTCGTCCCTGTGAAGCCGGTCAGGTAGCGCACGTTGACCGGCGTGGCGACGAGCAGAACGTCGATCTCGCGCTCGGACAATTCGGCCGCGATGCGCTCCGGACGCTCGGCGCCCACACCGGCGCCTTCACGAGCGCCGGTGCTCCGATCGACACCGACCCCCTTACGGAGCCCGCTCACGAGCCGGCCAGCTCTTTGCGTAGGCGCTGGAGCGCGAGGCGGTAGCCCTCGGGGCCCTTGCCTGAGAACGTCGCGAGGCAGAGATCGCCGATCACCGACAGCCGCCGCCACGGCTCGCGCGCCTGGACATCGGAGAGGTGTACCTCCACCGCCGGCAGGCCGGTCAGCTCCAGCGCGTCGTGGATCGCGTAGGCGTAGTGCGACCACGCGCCGGGGTTGAGGATCACCCCGTCCGCCGCTCCCCGCAATGAGTGCAGGCGCTCGACGTACTCGGACTCGGCGTTCGTCTGAAAGCAGCTCACCTGTAGGTCCAGCTCCGTCGCCCACGCGGCGATTTGCGCATCCAGGTCGGCAAGCTTCAGCGATCCGTAGTGCAGTGGATCGCGCTCCCCGAGCATGTCGAGGTTGACCCCGTGCAGCACCTCTATGCGACCCACAGCGCTCGCCATTCGAACAAGAGCCTAGTGCAGCATCAGAACAGCTCGGCTACGGCCGCGCACAGGTCCAGATCGGAGATCTCGCGGCCGGTCTCCACCTCGCCCGGCGCGTGCACCAATACGAACGGCACGTGGGCACCGACGCGCTTCTTGTCGCGATCGGTCGCGGCGACGATCCGCTCGACGTCGACATCCGTCCCCGCGAGCGTCACGGGCAGCCCGCGGGCGAGCAGCAGCTCGTGCACTCGCGCGCGCAGCTCGTCCTGTCCCGAGAGGCGCAGCGCGGCGAGCAGCCCCAGGCCGACGGCCTCGCCATGGCGGTACCGGGCGTAGCCGGTCGCGGTCTCGATCGCGTGGCCGACGGTGTGCCCCAGATTCAGTACTTGGCGGCGGCCGCCGTCGCGCTCGTCTGCGGCAACGACCGCGAGCTTCGTGCGCACGCAGGCGAGAATCATCTGCTCTTCCACCTCGCCGCCGGCTGCCACCCGCTCCCAAAGGTCCCCGCCGGCGATCAGGGCGGTCTTCAGCACCTCGACCCAGCCGGCGGCGAGCTCGGCGGCCGGCAGCGTAGCGAGCGTGTCGGGGTCGACGAGCACGCCCGCGGGCTGGTGGTAGACGCCGACGTAGTTCTTCGCCTCGGGCAGGTCGACGCCGGTCTTGCCGCCGTAGGCTGAGTCGACCTGGGCGACGAGCGTCGTGGGGACCTGCACCACCGGCACGCCGCGCTGGTAGGTGGCGGCGCAAAAGCCGGCCAGGTCGCCGACGACGCCACCACCAAGCGCAACCACATGGTCGGCGCGCGTCATGCCGGCGGCGACCAGCCGCTGCCAGACGCGCTCGGCGCTCGCCAATGTCTTGTGCCGCTCGCCTGGTGCGATCGCCACCAGCCCCCGCAGCTCCCCCAACCGCTCCGCATACAGGCCGGACACGGTCTCGTCGGTCACGCAGAAGGGGCGCGAGGCGGCGCGGTCGAAGGGCCACGCGGCGGCCAAGCGCTCGCCGTCGAGCAGGCCGCGCCCGACCAGCACCGGATACTGGCCGGAGGCCGACTCGGCCCACAGCAGGTGGGCGTCGGCGAGCGCTTCGTACATCCCGCGCCGCCGCGCGTACAACACCTCGAAGGCGTCGCGGTCGCGCGCCAGCGGGCGCTCGGCGCCGCCGTCGCAGTGTACGCGCTCCCACGCCACCTCCGGCACGACCTCGATCAGCACGGTCGTGTGTCCTGTAAGCGCCGCGCGCACGCGCGCGGAGAGCACGCTGCCGCCGCCGAGCGCGATCACGTCGCGGGCGTCGACGCTCTCCAGCAGCCCGCACATGACCTCCTCCTCCGCCGTGCGAAACGCCTGCTCTCCGTGAAGCTCGAACTCGCGGGCCACCGAGTGCCCGAAGCGCTCCACCAGCAGCGCGTCGCCGTCGATCGGCGCGCGCCCGCGCAGAGCGGCCAGGCGGCCGGCGAGCGTGGACTTGCCCGCGCCCATGAAGCCGATCAGGACGAGCGCCACGTCACTCGCCCTCGCCGTCTCCCCCGCGCGGCGCGCGGGACCGGCGCTCAGCGGCGCCAATCGATCCGCTCCTCGTAGGCGCGGACGGCCTGCAGCACGTCGTCGATGTGGTCGCCGCCGAACTTCTGCCGGTAGGCGTCGGCGAGCACCAGCGCCACCATCGCCTCGCCCACCACCCCAGCGGCAGGAACGGTGCAGGAGTCTGTCCGCTCGCGCAGCGCCTGGGCGGGCTCGTGGGTCGCGGTGTCGACGGAGCGCAGCGGCTTGGTGAGCGTCGGCAGCGGCTTCATCGCGCCGCGCACGACCAGCGGCTCGCCGGTCGTCATCCCCCCCTCCAGACCGCCGGAGCGGTTGGTCTCGCGGTAATAGCCGCGCTCGTCCGAGTAGAAGATCTCGTCGTGCGCTTGGGAGCCCGGCACGCCCGCGACGGCGAAGCCGTCGCCGATCGCGGCGCCCTTGATCGCCTGGATCGAGCAGATCGCCATCGCCAGACGGCCGTCCAGGCGCTCTTCCCAGGAGATGTGCGAGCCGAGTCCGGGAATCAACCCAAAGGCCTGCACCTCGAAGACGCCGCCGAGCGACTCGTTCGCCTTGCGCAGCTCATCGATCTCGCGCACCATCGCCTTTGTCGCAGCGGCGTCCAGACAACGCACGGGCGAGCTGTCCACCCCGGCGAAGTCCCGCGGCGCGAGTGGCCCCTCGCGGGCCGGCGCGTAGACCGAGGCGATCTGGATCACGTGCGAGTAGACCTCGACGCCGAGCACGCGCAGGAACGCCTTGCAAAGCGCCCCGCCCGCCACGCGTGCGGCGGTCTCGCGGGCGGAGGCCCGCTCGAGGATGTTGCGCACGTCTGACTGCTTGTACTTCTGCGTGCCAACCAGGTCTGCGTGACCGGGCCGAGGCAGGTGGACCTCCGCCACGTCAGCCTCCACCGGCCAGGGGCTCATCCGCTCCTCCCAGTTGGCGTAGTCGCGGTTTGCCACCTGCAGAGCGATCGGGCCACCGAGTGTGCGCCCGTGACGGACACCGGCCGTGACCTCGGCCGCGTCACGCTCGATCTTCATGCGCCCACCGCGGCCATGGCCGAGCTGGCGGCGCGCCATGTCGGCATTGAGATCCTCCGGGCGCAGCTCGAGACCAGCGGGCAGGCCCTCGACAATGCAGGTCAGGCCGGGGCCGTGCGACTCGCCGGCGGTTATCAAGCGGAGCGCCATCTACGCCTTAGCTTATTTGCTGGGGAATCAGGACCTGTCTCTCCAGGGCCCACACCCATCTCGCGACCCATGCTCGCGCGAGTTTGGATCTCGACGCTTAGCGGTGGTACTGCCGCGCCACGTGAGCGCGTGCGGCAAACGCCGGGTGACCGGCGAACACGAAACCGCCGCCCCAGGGCGAGTAGCGCAGCTCGGACAGCTTGGGCGCCCGGCGCGCCAGTTCACGCGCGGCCTTCGCCTGAGCGCGGAAGGCGTCGCGGACGCGGGCGGTGGAGGCCGTGCTTACGCTCTTGTCGATGCTGACGAGCTTCAGTTCATAGGTTACGGCGCTGCCGTCTGCTTCGAGCACTTCGAGCGTCTCGCTCTGGCCGACCTGCAGGTCGATCGCCTGACACTGCGTGGCGCTCGGCTGGCAGGTGCCGCTCCCGCGCAAGATCGCCGCGCCCGTGAGCCCGAACAGCGCTTCCTTACCGGTGCGCAGCACAACACCCAGGAACACGAGCTGCGGGTTGGTCTTGCCGGGGAGCGGTTCGTCGAGAGCCATGTCCTCGTAGGTCTTCAGCAGCGCTGGTTGCACCGGGGCGCCTTCGGCCACCGTGGGCACGATGCCGAGCTGAGCGGTGACGTGGTAGTGGACATAGACCTTCGGCTTCGCGGGCGTAGTTTCCTTAGGGGTCGTGCCGCCGGAGCTCGGTGAAGACGGTGTCGAGCCCGCGGAAGGCGTGGTGGAGGGGCTCGAGGATGACGCGGTGGTGGACGTGGGGCTCGAGGATGATGCTTTCTTCGGTTCCGGCAGCGGCGTGAACGGATCGTGTGCGATGCCGTGATGCTGCTTGGAGACGCCGTTGGTGGTCTCGGAGATCGGCTCGTTGGGGTTCGCCGGGGCCTGGCTCACCGCCACATCTCCAACCGCTACGGAGGCGCCGGCGGGAGCGGAGGAGGCGACCGGGGTGCTTGATGTCGAGGAACCCCCGCCGATTACAGCGTAGGCGACTGCGGCCACCAGTGCGACGCCGAGGACGACCAAAAACGGCAGCAGTCGCCTGCCCAGCAGATCCTCCTTCAAGGAGGAGAAGAAGTCTCGTATCGCGCTCATCGTCCTGCTCCGATCACGGCGGGGGTGGTCGCTGGGCTCGATGCGCCCGAGCCCGAAGTGCTCTGCGCGCCGGTCGGCGATGTCGCGGTCGCGGTCGCGGCGACCTGGCTCGCGGGGAGCACGTACGCGGTGGCAGTGATCGTCCCCGTCAGCTGGCCGCTGGGCGTTCCAGAGCTCGAGGACGTCTCCGGGGCCAGCTGGACTCCCTGAATCGTGAGCAGACGTCCGCTGACCTGCACGCTTCCGGAGCTGGTGCGCAGGGTAAAGCGGTTTACCTGCTGAAAGAGTTTGTAGAGGTCGAAGAAACTGCCGCTGAATACGAACGTGAACGGCATCTGGGTAAAGCCGGCGGCGGCCACGGCTCCTGCCCCGCTCGAGCTGGAGCCTGAGCCTCCGCCGGAGCTGATTGAGGAGAATTCGACCTGCTTGCGGTTGGACGCCTGTTCCAGCTGGAAGATCAGCGAGGGTACTTCCTGGCCGGTCGGCACAGCTTTACCGAGGCTGACGAGCGAGGTGTACGCCGCCGGGTAGCCCGCCTCCGCGCTGCGGGCGACGTTCACTTCGCTTTCGGCGGTGGTGAGCTGAGCCTGCGCGGTGCTGACTTCGGCACCCACCTTGGAGGCCTTTTCACGCTCGGGGGCGAGCATCAGCAACCAGGCCGCCGCAACCACGGCCAGCGCCGCGAGCACGACGATGACGATTCGATCGCGACCGGTCATCGGGCGCCTCCTGTGGCTGTCGTGGGCGACCCTGTGGTAGACGTCACCGCGCTCGCGGACTCGGTCGACGGGGTACTCGACGAGCTCGTTGCGGACGCGATCGGCAGCGGGTCGAAGGTGATCTGCATCGCGAACACGGGTCCTTTGCAGGAGCCACTGCCACCGCTGCCGGCCCCGGGGGTCTTGGTGGAGCTCTGCAGCGTGACTTCGCTGACCCCGTCGATCAGGCGCAGGCGCTCTAGTGTCAGCGCTACCACTACCTGGCTCGTGGCGCAGCCGCTGAGCGTGAAGGTCGGTACGCTGCCGGGCGGGGTCGCCGAGGCGACGCTCGTGCTTGACGCCGTCGCCGCGCTCGAGCTGCCCGCGGCCGCCGTCGTTGCACCGGTCGCGGCGGAGGCGGCTTTGCTAGCGCCCGCGGCCGTGTCGGCCGAAGTCGAGCCGCTGCTCGACCCGATCGTGCCCGACAACGAGGTCAACGCGACCTCAACGGGCAGCACGCGGCCGAGTTCGTGGAAGGCGTGAGCCCAATCGAAACGCGAGTCGACGAGCTGGTCGACCGCCTGCACCCGCTGTTCGCGCAGCGTCTTGAAGCTGACATAGGGCGCCAGCCTTGCGGCCTGTGCCTGGGCGGCCTGCGCCTGGGTGTTGAGCGTCGCGATCTTGGCCGTTTGGCTGGAGATCTGGCGGCTCGCCTGGCCGTAGAGCAGCGCGAAGACCGCCAGCACACCGAGCAGGCCGAGCACGACGAACGCGCTGCCGCCGGACTTGCCCGCGCCGGCGCCGCCTCCTCCGCGCTCATCGGCCGGGATCAGGTTGAAGGCCCTCATCGGGGCGCCTCCTCGACGGCCAGGCCGGCGGCGATCGCGAGGCGGTGGGCGGAGATCCCGCCGAGATCCTGTCCGTCCAGGTGCACGGACTCACGCTCGACCTCGATGCCGAGTTGCTCCTGCAGCGCCTCGGCGAAGCCGGGTAGATCGAGAGCGGCGCCGCTCAGCACGACGCGCGCAACCTCGCCACCGCCCTCCTGGGAGCGGTGGAAGTCGAGCGAGTTGCGCACCTCGCCGGCGATTTCGCGGATGCCGTTCTCGAGCACCGTGCGTACGTCGGCCTCGGGCGCTTGGGAGGGGAGCACGGGTGCAGGTGCAGGTGCAGGTTCGACCGCTGGCACGACATCGGGCTCGGGGGCCTCGGCCGGCGGCTGTCCGACGTTCGCCATCTCGGCGTAGCTCATGTCCCGCTCGTGCGCGTCCTGATCCTCGACGCTCGCGACCGCATCCGCGGGCGCAACCTCGTCGACGATCGTGGTGGGCGCCTCAGGATCGACCGCGTCGTGCGGCTCCAGCTCCAGCTCCAGCTCGGCTTCAGCTTCCGCCACCGCCGTCTGAGCCACCGGCTCGGACATGGGTTGCACCGTCAGGTCCACCTCGGCGATCAGCGAGCGGGCTTCGACGAGCGGGATCGAGCGGCGCTCGGCCAGCTGGCTCGCCATCGCCTCGATGCCGCCGCCGACAACGCGGGTGAAGCGGCAGAGAGTCCCCTCGGCAATCGCCATGTTCGTCAGCCCGTCGACGTTCAGGTACAGCACGCGGCCCGCGTGCTCGGGGTCAGGGCGATAGAGCGATCGGATCAGCGCGAAAGCGGACAGGTCGATGCCCTCCGGGCGCAGGCCGGCGTCGCGCACCGCGGCGAGCAGCCGCTGGATCATGTCGCGCTGGGCCGCCACGAGCACGACCCGCTGACGCGGACCCTCGGGCGTCTCGACGATCCCGAGCGCGTGGAAGTCGAGCACCGCGTTTGAGAGCGGCATCGGCACCTGGTCCTGGGCCTGAAAGCGCACGGCCGCCTCGATCTCCTTGCGGTCGTCTACGGGCGGCAGGTCGAGCGTGCGCAGCACCGTGCGCTGGTTGGCGACGCCGAGGCGCACGCGCCGGTCGAGGCTGCCGTCCTTGAAGAGCTCGCGCAGCGTCTCCGCGAGCACGCCCTCGTCGAGCACCTCACCCTCGCGCACGATATCGGCCGGCAGCGGCGCTCCGACAGCGTGCTTGACGATGATCGAGCCGTTCACGCGCACCTGCACGGCGGCGACGTGGCCGGGCTGGATGTCCAGACCGACGACGTCCGCGCCGCCGCGGCGACCGAGCTTGATGTTGAAGTTGAGAGAGGGAGCTTGCATCTGATTTGGATGCCCGAAGGAAGTTGGCGCTTCAAGAAAAAGAGCGGGCCGGTTCGTCCGCACGGGGGGTATCGGCGCGAAGGCGACGGCGCTTTAGTGGAGAAAGTTGTTCACGTATAACTGGACGATGTCCTGGCCGACGAACACGGCCACCAGCGCGCCGAAAGCGAGGAAGGGACCAAAGGGAATCGCGGTCTTGCCAGCCGATCTGCGATCGGTCTCGGCGGTCCCCTTGTGTGCGACGACGACGCTGCCGACGAGCACGCCCGAGAGCAGCGCGATCAGGATCGCCGGGGCGACGGCGCTGCCGAGGAACAGGCCCATCACACCGGCGAGCTTGACGTCGCCCATGCCCATGCCGCCGGGGTAGGCGAGCGCGGCGACCAGTAGGAAGCCGCCGGCGGCGGCGCCCGCGATCAGGCGTGTGGGCTCACCGGACGGGTCGAGCGCGGTGCCGAGCACGAGCGCGAGCACGGCGCCGAGCGCGGTGATCTTGTTGGGGATGATCCGGTGTTCGAGGTCGATCACCGCGGCGGGTACGACGATCAGGATCAGTGCGATGCTCAAGGCGATGCTCGACACCGAGTCATGTGCGATCACCGCGCCGACGCACAGCGCCGCGGTGCCCGCCTCGACGAGCGGGTAGCGCGGCGAGATCGGCTCGCCGCAGCCGCGGCAGTGACCCCGCAGCAACAGCCAGGAGAGGATCGGGATGTTGTCGTAGGGCCGCACCGGCATGTCGCAGCCGGGACAGTGCGAGGCCGGAGAGACGACCGACTCGTGACGGGGCAGGCGGTGGATCACCACGTTCAGGAACGAGCCGAAGATCGCGCCGAAGACTCCGGCGAAGGTGATTGCCTCCATAAGGTCTGATCGGCCGTCTCGGAGCGACGCTTGAGCCGGAACGCAAGAGAGGCGACCCGAAGGCCGCCTCTCTGTGACTGCTTTGTCTCCTCTAGAGAACTAGATCGAGACTAGGCTGCTGCTACCAGCTGTTGCTCGAGGCGGTGTGGCCTGGGCAACCAAGCAGCGTAACGGTGCTTTTGCATGTGTGTTCCACTTCCCCTGCTGCGTTCCTGACCACCGAGTATTCATCGCCGGTGTTAGCGGCCTTAGCCGTAACCGTGTAGCTGTTGTTGCTGACAGTGGTTGCCAGCAACTCGGCTTCATTGGTTTTCGAGATGTTCAGCGAAGGCTCAATCGAGTTCAGCTTCGCCGCTGTACCTCCGGTGTATTCACCGTTGTTTTCGGTGGCATATGTCTCCATCGCCGTCTGGGCGGTCTGAGCGACCGTCTTCGCCGATGAGTCATAGGCCTTGCTCTTCTGGCTAAGCAGCGCAGGGATCGCAATCGCGGCGAGAATGCCGATGATCAAGATCACGACCAGAAGTTCGATCAGGGTAAAACCACCCTCATCGCTGGTCCGCTGGCGTAGTGAATGCAACATTTGAATCCTCCTAGGATCCGATTTGGCGCCAGCCCCTGGTTCCCCGCCTCAAATGGCGATACGTCCCTCTTGCGAGAGCCGCCGGCTTTGCTACACACCCTTATGGGAGCGATTGCCTTGGCCTTGACACTGGCTTTGTCAGACCCTGCATCGGCCAAGCTAAAGAGAAACTGAATACCTGCATAAGACCTGGACGGATGACTGTCCAGGTCTACCTATCAGGCGGCACCGTCGAGCCACTTGGCCTGGGCGTCGACGCCGCTCTGGCGCTCCCCGCTGCCGCCGCACCAGGGGCACGTGACCGTGTTCTGCTCGCCGCCGAGGCCAGAGATCAGCTTGCCGGTGCCCCGACAGGGCATACACTCCCGCGGCCCATGGGCCGCCACCTCCACCTCGTTGTCGTCTTGCTCGTCAGCCATGGCGGGCGAGGTTAGCGTTCCGCCGATGAAAAGGTCTGCCGGATGGCTCACCTGGATCGCGCTGGCGCTGATCACCGCCGGGGCGGCGGCGTTGCGCCTGATCCACATCGGCCAGGTGCCGCCCGACCCGTTCTACGACGCGGCCGTCAGAAGCATGGGGCTCTCCTGGCACAACTTCTTCTTCGGCGCGTTCGAGCCCGGCGGCAGCGTCTCGATCGACAAGCCGCCGGTCGACCTGTGGCTGCAGGTCGCGTCCGTCAAGCTGATCGGCTTCTCCGCCACCTCGCTGAAGCTGCCCGAGGCGCTCGCCGGCACGGCCGCGGTGCCGCTGCTGTTCCTGGCCGTGCGGCGCATGTGGAGCACCCCCGCGGGCCTGGCGGCAGCGGTCGCGCAGGCGGTCTTGCCGATCGAGGTGATCACCTCGCGCAGCGACACGATGGACGGGGTGATGATGGCGCTGATCGTGCTCGCGCTGTACCTGATCGTGCGCGCGAACGAGAGCGGCTCGAGCGCCTGGCTGTTTGCGGGCGCAGCGGCGCTCGGGATCGCCTTCGACGTGAAGCTGCTCGAGTCGCTCATCGCGCTGCCGGGTCTTGCGGTGCTCGCCTACCTCGGGCTGCCCGGCTCGCGCAAGCGACGCCTGCTGCAGCTGCTGGCCGCCGGCGCGGTATATGTCGTCGTCGCCCTCGCCTGGCTGGGAGCGACGCTGCTGGTCCCTGCCCACGACCGTCCCTATGCGATCGGCTCGACCAACGGCAGCGCCTGGAACGCAGCGTTCGTGTTCAACGGCACCGACCGGCTGGAGGGCAAGTCGATCGAACCGCAGACGGTCTACCAACCCGGTCACCACTACCCGACGGCGACCCAATCCGAGCGCGACCACATCCCGATCGTGCTGCCCTCCCCCACACGCCTGCTCGCGCGGGTCGGGCCACTGTCGGGTGAGCGCCTGGGTCTCGAGCTGCTGCTCGCGCTGCTGCTCGGGGTGCCGGCCCTGCTGAGCGGTGTCCTGAGGAAACCCGACCGCGCCGAGTCACCGTCGTCTGAGAAGGCAGTGGCAGACCCAGACGCCGAGGATCGCTATCGGATGCGCCGCGCCGTGGCGGCAGGACTCGGGGTGTGGCTGCTCACCGGCATCGCTCTGTTCAGCGACATGGCGCGCCTGCATCCTCGCTACGTGGAGGGGCTCATCCCGGCCGTAACCGCGACGCTCGGGATCGGCGCGGCGTGGGCGAGCACTTCCTCTGGACGCGCCCGGTTGCTCACTCTGACAGTGAGCATGGTGGTACTGATCGTCTACGCCGACCGCCTGCTGTATGGGCGGCCCGGAAGCTGGTGGATCGCGCTCGCCGGAGCGCTTGGAGCGCTCGCGTTCGCCGGGCTGGCGCGCGTGCGCGTGAACCCGTCGACGCGCTCCTCGGCGCTGCTCGCGAACGCAACGCTCGCGCTGACACTGCTCGCGATCGCGGCGATCCCTGTGAGCGTCGACGTCACGGCGATCGAAAACCGCGTCAGCGACGCCGGCTACATCGGCGCCCTGCCGGGCGCAGAGCAGCGCGAGCTGAGCGCCTACCTGACCGCCCACCAAGGCAGCGCTCACTATGAGCTGGCGGCCGAGTCGGCCACCGGGATCGGGTCGCTGATCGTGCAGGATGCCCGTCCTGTGGTAATCCTCACCACCTACGAAGCGCGCGTGTTCACGAGCGTCGCGAAGCTCAAACGGCTGATCGCCGAAGGCGCCGTGCGCTACGCCTTCTTGGAGACCTACTGCGGCAAGCACACCTCGACGACGAACGCCGCCTGCTCCGCGCCCGCCGTGTGGATCCGCGCCCACGGCACCGACGTTTCCCGCCAGGCTGGTCTCAGCCATGACAAGACTCTGTATCTGCTCCCCGGGGCGACGCCGTGAGCGACGGAGCAAATAAGTCCCTAGATACGCTGGAGGCACTGGCCAGGGCCGCCGGACGGTTCGCTTTCGACACGGAGTTCATGGGCGAGGGCCGCTACCGCACGCTGCTGTGCCTGATCCAGCTGGCGGTTGCCGATGAGGGTAACGCCGAGGAGCGCATCGAGCTGATCGACCCGCTCGAGCAGGACCTCGAAGGATCGCCGCTCGCGGCGATCCTCGCCGACCCCGCGGTCCAGGTGGTCGTCCATGCCGGACGCCAGGACGTCGCGCTCGTGCGCCGGCGCTTCGCCACCGAGGTGCGGGGCGTCTTCGACACACAGATCGCCGCGGGTTTCGCGGGGTTCGGAGCGCAATCCTCATATGACACGCTGCTGGCGGAGATCCTCGACGTGCGGCTGGCCAAGAGCGCGAGCTTCACGCGCTGGGACACGCGCCCGCTCTCAGCGGAGCAGCTCGGATATGCACGCGAGGATGTCGTCCACCTGCTCGAGCTCGCGGCTGAGCTAGAACGCCGTCTCACCGCGTTGGGTCGCCTGGAGTGGGCGCGCGAGGAGTGCCGCTTCCTCGAGCAGTCAAGCGATGAGCGCGACCTCGACACGGTGTTCGCGCGCCTGCCTCGGATTCGCGGCTTGAACCCCGCCGCGCAGACGATCGCGCGCGAGCTCGTGCAGTGGCGCGAGCGCACGGCCGCCAACGCTGACAGGCCGGTGCAGAGCATCCTCGGCGACGCCCCGCTCGTGGAGATCGCCAAGCGCAAGCCGTCCTCGACCAAGCAGCTCGAGCAGATTCGCGGCATCAACGCGGGGATCCTTCACCGCCGCGCGTCAGAGATCCTCGATGCCGTGCACCGCGGCAGCGAACGGACACCGGAGCCGCTGCCCCAGGAAGGCCGCCCGCCGGCGCCGGACCCCGAGGACGGGCCTCTGATCGCCCTCTCCGAGGCGTTCGTGCGAGCGCGTGCCCGCGAGGCGGGTCTCGCCTACGAGCTGCTCGCCGCACGCGCCGACCTGCAGGCGATCGTCGCCGCCCGGCGCGTGGGCGATGAGGAGGCCGACGTGCGCACACTTCGCGGCTGGCGGCGCGAGCTTGTGGGCTCCGCGCTGCTGGAGCTGCTCGACGGCCGCATCTCTCTGTCGGTCAAGAATCGTGCGATAAGCGTGGCAACCGACTGACTCGTCGACGCTGCCGAAGAGACTAAGATTCGATGTGATTGTACACTTCGAAAAGTGGCAAATACATCGAGATCACGATGAACCCCACCAAAGACCCGATCACGATGATCATGATCGGCTCCATGATCGAGGTCAGCGCCTTCACCGAGGCGTCGACGCGGTCCTCGTAGAACTCCGCAACCTTGTCGAGCATCGCATCCAGGGCGCCTGTTTCCTCGCCGACGCCGACCATGTGCGTGACCATCATCGGAAAGATCGGCGCCTGTGCCAGCGGAGCGGCGATCGTGCCGCCGCGCTTGACCGAATCGATTACGCCCGCCATCGCCTCTTCGATCGCGACGTTGCCGCCCGTGCGTCCTGTGATGTCCAGCGCCAGCAGCAGCGGCACGCCGGCGCTCGTCAGCGAGGCCAGCGTGCGCGACCAGCGTGCGACCGCCACCTCCTGCACGATCGTGCCGATCTTCATCGGGATATGCAGCCTGAAGTGGTCCCACTGCTTACGCCCCCACGTCGTTTTCTTCCACTTGATGAATGCGAACACGACCACCCCGGTGACGAGGAACATCGCCCAGTAGTAGCCGGTCACGATTTCCGAGGCGAGCACGGAGACCTTCGTGATCGTCGGCAGTCTACCCCCGAATTCCTTGAAGACGTTGATGAACACGGGGATCAAGAAGGCACACAGCGCGAGCATGATCCCGACCGCGACGACGACCACGAGGATCGGGTAGACCATCGCCGATTTGATCTGCCGGCGCAGCGAGGCGTCCTTCTCGAGCTGATCGGCGACGCGCAGCAGCGCGCCCTCGAGCACACCGCCCGCCTCCCCGGCCTGGGTCATCGCGACGAACAGCGTGCTGAACACCTTCGGATGGCGCGTCATCGCGTCGCTCAGCGACAACCCCGCCTCGACATCCTTGCGGACCGCGACGATTGTCTCCTTGAGCATCTTGCTCTCGGTCTGCTCCTCGAGCACGTACAGCGCACGAAGGATGCTCATTCCTGAAGAGATCATCGTCGCGAGCTGGCGCGCGAACACCGCCAGCTCGGTGGCGTTTACGCTTTCGAAGAAGGTCAGGTTGAGCTCGCGCGAGGAGTGCTTGTCGGCGATGTCGAGCACCACCAGCCCGCGCGACTTCAGCTGGTCGGAGACAGCCTGCTTGGAGTCGGCCTCGACCTCCCCGTGCGCCTTGACGCCGGCGAGGTCGATCGCTTTGAAGACGTACGTGCTCATCCGCCGGCTTCCCTACGCCGCCGCCAGCGAGCCGGCGCCGAGCAGGCGCCCGAGCTCGTCGGGTGTGGCCGAGCGCGCTTCGGCGAGCTTCTGGGTGATCTTGCCTTCGCGCACGAGCGTCGCCAGCGCGGTGTCCATCGTCTGCATGCCCTGCGCGGAGCTGGTCTGCAGGACCGAGTAGATCTGGTGGGTCTTGCCCTCGCGGATCAGGTTGCGGATCGCGGGGTTGGGCACGAGTACCTCGGTCGCGACCACGCGGCCAGAGCCGTCGGCCGTCGGCAAGAGCTGCTGGGTCATGATTCCCTGCAGCGCGACCGACAGCTGCACCCGCACCTGACCCTGTTGGTGGGAGGGGAACACGTCGATCACACGGTCGATCGTCTGCGCGGCGTCCTGCGTGTGCAGCGTCGCGAACACGAGGTGGCCGGTCTCGGCCGCGGTCAGGGCGGTTGAGATCGTCTCCAGGTCGCGCATCTCCCCGACCAGGATTACGTCCGGATCCTGGCGCAGGGCGGCCTTCAGCGCGTCGGCGAAGCTCTGTGCGTCCGAGCCCAGCTCGCGCTGGTTGACCAGGCACTTCTTGTGCGCGTGCAGGAACTCGATCGGATCCTCGATCGTCATGATGTGCTCCTCGCGCGTGCGGTTGATCTCGTCGATCATCGCCGCCAGCGAGGTCGACTTCCCCGACCCCGTCGGACCGGTAACGAGCACGAAACCGCGCGGTCGGCGCGTGAACTCGTGTACCGCCGCGGGCAGCCCGAGCTCGTCGATCGAGGTCAGCCCGAACGGGATCAGGCGGAAGGCCGCCCCGATCGCGCCACGCTGGTAATAGGCGTTGACGCGGAAGCGCGCATGGCCTGGGATCGAGTAGGCGAAGTCCAGCTGCCAGTTGGTCTCCAGGCGCTGGCGCTGGTCGCCGGTGAGGATCGAGTAGATGATCTCGCGCGTGTCGGTCCCCGACAGCACCGGGTAGTCCTCGAGCGGTGTCAGACGCCCGCGGATACGCACGGTGGGATTCGCGCCGGCGCTGAGGTGCAAATCGGAGGCGCGGCGCGAGACGACCTCCATCAGGATCTCTGCGAAGTCGATGTCCATGCTGGCCCATCGACAGATCAGGCCTCGGCCATTAGCCTCAGCGACCCGCGCCCAGTGAACTGGACAAAGGTTCGAGTCCCCTAGCCGCTGCCGATCACGCGGGCGATCTCAGCGATCGAGGTGCGGCCCTGTTTGACCTTCTCCAGGCCATCGTCGCGCAACCTTCGCATTCCCTGGCGCACCGCGACTTCGCGCATCTCCTCCGATGGACGGCGTTCGAGCGCCAGCGAGCGGACCTCCGAGGAGACGCTCATCACCTCATACAGCCCCAGACGCCCGCGGTAGCCACTCCCGCCGCAGCGCCGGCAGCCCACCGGCTCATACGCCTCCAGATCCACCAGCGCCTTATAGCCGTTCTCGCGCAATACCTCCGCCGAGACGATCGTACGCCGCTTGCAGTTCGGGCAGAGCATCCGCGCGAGCCGCTGAGCGACCACGCAGTCGAGCGCCGAGGCCACCAGAAACGGCTCGATTCCCATCTCGATCAGGCGTGTGATCGCGGAGGGCGCGTCGTTGGTGTGCAGGGTCGAGAGCACCAGGTGGCCGGTCAACGCCGACTCGATCGCGATCCGCGCGGTCTCGGCGTCGCGGATCTCCCCCACCATGATCACGTCGGGGTCGGCGCGCACCATCGAGCGCAGCCCGGCCGCGAACGTCAGGCCAAATTTCGCGGCGACCTGCAGCTGCGTGAGGCCCTCCATTTCGTACTCGACCGGATCCTCGACGGTGATGATGTTCTTCTCCGGCGTGTTCAGCATCTGCAGCGCTGCGTACAGGGTCGTGGACTTGCCCGAGCCCGTCGGCCCGGTCACGAGCACCGCGCCGTGCGTCTCGTGACAGGCGCGCTCGAAGCGGTTGCGGTCGGTGTCGGAGAAGCCGAGCTTGTCGAGGCTTGTCACGACCGACTCCTTGTCGAGCACCCTCATCACGATCGCCTCACCGTGCACGCTCGGCAGCGTCACGACGCGCAGGTCGATGTGGCGCCTGTCGACCGTCAGACCGACGCGGCCGTCCTGGGGCATGCGCCGCTCGGCGATGTTCATCTCCGCCATGATCTTCACACGCGAGATCACGCCGCCCGCCATCCGCCGCGGGACGGTGGTGGCGTCGTGCAGGACCCCGTCGACGCGGAAGCGCACGCGCAGCTCGCGCCCGTCGGGGGCCAGGTGGATGTCGGAGGCGCCCTGCTCGACGCCCTGCGCGACGATCTGGTTGACCAGCTTGACGACCGGCGCGTCATCGGCGGTCTCGCGCAGGTCCACGACCTCGCCGTCGGCTTCGCTCTGTTCCTGCTCCTCGATCTGGCCGTCCTGCTCGGAGACGACGTCCTCGAGTCGGTCAAGACGCGAGATCAGGTTGGCGATGTCCTCGGGCGGGGCGACCGCGACGCGCACCTCATAGCCGGTCATGATCGCGATGTCATCGACTGCCAGCACGTTCGACGGGTCCGCCATCGCCAGCAGCAGCATGCCCTCCTCGGCGAACGCCACCGGCACGGCCTGATAGCGCTTGGCGGCGGTGCTGCTCACGAGGTTGGCCGCGTTCATGTCCACGGAGAAGACGCCCAGGTCGAGATGATCGAAGCCGTAGCGCTCCGCGAGCGCGCGCGTCAGCCCATCCTGGGTCAGCGCCCCGCTGTCGAGCAGCACACGCTCAGGCATCGTGCCGGCGCCGCGGGAGGTCTCGATCGCGCTCTCCACCTGCTCGCGCGCGACCAGACCCATGTCGACGATCACGTCCGTGAGAAAGCGTGGCGAGGATCCCCGGCGGGAAGGGCCGGTGACGCCCGTCCACTGCTCGCTGGGTGCAGCCGCGTCGATCTCCACAGTCAGATCGGTCTCCGTGGCGCTCTCCACCTCGATCTCGGCGGCGTGATCGATCTCTACCGTGTGCTCGGACTCGCTGTCCTGGTCGGAGTCGATGCCAAAGATCGCGTGCAGGTCAGGACCGGTTCGCTGGGAAGCCTCGCTCATCGTGTCGGGACTCTCTCTACCCCACAGCCATCCTCTGAGATCCGCTCAGTCGGGGCCGCCAAGATCTCGGACCGCGCGGCGCATGACCTCGAGCGGCGCCCGGCGGCCTGTCCACAATTCGAAGCTGAGCACCCCTTGCGCGAGCAGGATCTCCAGTCCGTCGAGCGTGCATGCGTCGTGCTCTCGCGCGGCGGCGAGCAGCGGTGTGACTCCTGAGCGGTAGACCATGTCGATGACATACGAGTACTCACCGACCTGATCGAACGTCAGCCCCAGTTGGTTGAGCCCCTCGGGCTCACTGGCCGACCGTTCTACCCCGACCAGCTTGCCGGCACGCTCCAGGCCAACCGAGGTGCAGTTGACAAGCAGATCGGCGCGAGCAGGCTCACTCACCGCCCTCACGCCCAGCTCTCGCGCGAGCCGCTCAGCTCGCTCAGAGGTGCGGTTCCACACCGACACCTCGCTAGCGCCCGCCTCGCGCAGCGCCCATGCCGCCGCCCGTGCGCTACCACCCGCACCCAGCACAAGCGCGCTCATTCCTCGCGGCGAGACGTCCAGCGCCGCGATCAGCCCGGGGGCGTCGGTGTTCTCCGCGGCGATCGTCCCATCCGGGGCGAACGTGAGCGTGTTCGCCGCGCCGATCGCCCGGGCCGCAACGCTTGACTGCTCAGCCAGTGCGAGCGCCGCCTGCTTGTGGGGGATCGTCACGTTGGCACCGACGAAGCCGGCCTGCCCCAAGGCGCGGGCGGTCTCGGTGAACAGATGCTCCGGGACCGGAAGCGCCTGATAACGCCAGTCGTCCATCCCGAGCGCCTGTAGCGCGGCGTTGTGCATCGCGGGTGAGCGGCTATGCGCTACAGGCCAGCCAAGTACCCCGAGACGGTTCATCACCGCCTGATCACCTCCGCTTGCAGACCGGCGGCTTGCCGCCGTTCTTCTTGACCGCCGCATCGTAAGCCGCGGCATCGATTTCGAACTGGGCGTAGGTGGTCGAGAAGACCTGCTCGCCGCAACCGTCGGCGCCGGCGACGTAGTACAGGTAGGGCACGTGGGCGGGATGGGCCGCCGCTTGGATTGAGGCCATCCCCGGGTTCGAGATCGGCGTCGGCGGCAGGCCGTGATGGGTGCGCGTGTTGTAGGGCGAGTCGATGTGCAGCTGAGATTCGGTCAGTTCGTGCGTGTCGGTGGCAATCCCCTGCGCCTGCTCGACCGCGTAGTAGATCGTCGCGTCGATCCCGAGCGGCATCCCGATGCGCAGGCGGTTGTAGATCACGGCGGCGATCTTCGCCCTGTCGCCCGGCACCTGCGCCTCGCGCTCGATCATCGAGGCGACCGTCAACAACTGGTAGGGAGTGACGTGCAGCTCATGTGCGCGACGCACCTCCTCTGGACCGAAGCGTTCCTGGAAGGCCGTCAGCTGCTCGGCCACCAGTCGGCTCACGGAGGCACCCGCGTTCATGTCGTAGGTGGCGGGGAACAGAAAGCCTTCGAGGTTCGGCGTGTCCTTCGGCGCTCCGTAGGTGACCGGGTTCAAGAGCGGGGAACGCTCCGATGCCTTTGCGTAGCTGCCGGTGAGGCCGTCCGACGCGGCGATTTCAGCGATCTGCAGGCGATTCTCCCCCTCGGGGATCACAACCTTCACGGGAATCGCAGCGGGCGGCGGCTGGCTCAGCGCGGCGATCGCCGTGGAGTAGCTCTCGCCTTTCTTCATCAGGAAGCGGCCGGGGTGCAACTCGCCACGCTTGCCCTCGACGAGCGCGCGCAGCTCGAAGAAGAACCCCGATGACACCACGCCGTCGCGAGCGAGGATCGAGCCGACCGTGCTCGCGGTCGAGTCCTTCGGGATCACCACGATAACCCGTCCGTGCCCCGCGCCCGCGAACGGCTGGAACAGCGACAGCAGGAACCACACCACGACGATCGCCGCAGCCAAGGCGAGCAGCGCACCCACGCGTGCGCGGGTCAGCCTGAAACGGCCGCCTCGGCCGTGGCCGACGTGGAGCCCTCCCCCGCGTCTACCGGCGCGCTTGACCGATGGACGCCCGGCACGCAGGCGATCGCGTCGCTGCTCGAGCAGCGCGTCGCGTCGCGCCGGCGGAGGAATCGGGACAGATGCCGGTTCAGGCGTGGTCGAGGGCGCGGCCGGAGACTCGACCGGAACCACCTCTGGGACAGGAGGCTCCTCGGGAGGCTTGACGGCGGTGCGCTCCTCGGGAGCGTCGCCAGGCACTTCAGTCACAGGAGTGGACACCGGAGCAGCAGTCGGGTCGGCGGGGACAGCCCCCGCGCGGCGGCGCGCGCGCTCCTCCCGGTCTCGCTCGCGTTCCTCCTCGGTGCGTTCGCGGGGGGACTGTGATCGGTTGCCACGGGCCAAGGCAGTGACCTTAACGCGATCTCGCCGATAGCCAGCTCTCCAGCATGTGCGCAGCGGCGCGCGAGTCCTCGTCGGCCCTCGCGCTCTCGTCGCGCTGCGCCATGCGCGTGGTGAAGCGCTCGTCGTGCATATCGACCGGAACCCCCTCCCCTAGACGCAGCGAGAGCACTTGAGCGAACTCCCGCGTCTCGCGCGTCTGCTCATTGTCCTCTCCCCGCAGCGACAGCGGCAATCCAACCACGACCCGCTCGACCTCGCGCTCGCGCACGAGCTCCTCGATCCTCTCAAGCCCGCGCCGGGTTCCGGGGCGCAGCACGATCTCGATCGGACTGACGATCGTGCCCGTCGGATCGCTCAGCGCACAGCCGCAGCGCGCGCTGCCGTAGTCCAGCGCCAGCACCCGCATCAGCCGGCGAGCGCGGCCGCGATCTCCGCGCGCGCGGTTTCCAGCGCCTCCTCCAGCTTTCCCGCATCGCGGCCTCCCGCCTGGGCCAGCGTGTCGCGACCGCCTCCCCCACCTCCCACCGCTGCAGCTGCCGCCTTGACGATCGCTCCGGCTTTCACACCCCGCTCGACCAGCTCCGGTGCGACGCTCACGACCAGCGCGACCCTGTCCTCCACAGCGCTCGCGAGCACGATCGCGGCCCCGTCGAGCTGCCCCTTCAGGCGATCGACGAGATCCAGCAGCGCCTTCGCGTCGAGCTCCTGTACCGACGCCGTCAGCACCCGCGCGCCCGCCACCTCATCCGCGCTCGTCACCAACGCCTGCAGGTCGATCTTCGCCTCGGCCGCCGCACCGCCGCTCTGCTTCAAGGCCCGCTCCAGCTCCTTGCGCCCGCGCTCGCGCTCGCGCGCCGTTTCGAGTGCCTGATCGGGACTCGTGCGCAACGCCTGCGCGATCTCACCCAGCAGGCGGTCGTGCGCGCGCAACAGCTCCACTGCCGCGGGCCCCGTGACCGCCTCGATCCGCCTTACGTTCGCGGCGCTCGATGTCTCGCTGAGGATGCGAAACAGGCCGATCTCGGCCGTGGAGCGTACGTGCGTGCCACCGCACAACTCGCGCGAGTACTCGCCCTCGCCGACCTCGACCATCCGCACCACCTCACCGTACTTCTCCCCGAACAGCGCCATCGCTCCGAGCTGCTTGGCCTCGTTCAGTGTTGTGGTGATCGGACGCACCGGGTCGTTGCGCGCGATCCACTCGTTCACCTGGTCCTCGACGTCACGCAGCTCCTCCGTGGTGAGGCCCTGCCCATGGCTGAAGTCAAAGCGCAGCTTGTCCGGCCCCACGTAGGAGCCCGCCTGGCGCACGTGTCCGCCCAGACGTGCGCGCAGCGCCGCCTGCAACAGGTGCGTGGCGGTGTGGTTCGCCTCGGTGGCGTGCCTGGCCACGCGGTCCACTTTGGCCAGCACGCGCTCGTCCGGCTTCAGCTCGCCCCGCTCCAGCACCACCGCGAGCACCTGATCTTCGCCCAACCGGAACACGTCCTCCACACGCGCGCGGCAGTCTCCGTCCTCGCATTCGATCGTGCCCTTATCGGCCACCTGCCCACCGCCGGCTGCGTAGAACGGCGACTCGGCGAGCTTCACGAGGTAGCGCGCGCCCGTCGGCGCCTGCTCGGCTGGAGCGTCGACAGATGGGTCGGCGGAGCCGTTTGCCCGAACACCGAGCAGATCGGCGACCGTCGTCCGCTGCTGCTCGGTCTCATAGCCCGTGAACCTGCTCTTCGCAACGGTCTGCTCGGCGAACTCGCGGGCGCGCTCGCGCGGGCTCTCCCCCTGCTCGCCGCCACCGGCGGCCGCGCGGGCGCGTAGGCGCTGCGCATCCATCAGCTCCTCGAACGCCTCCTCGTCGACAATCAGGCCCTCCTGCGCCAGCAGTTCCTTCGTTAGGTCGAACGGGAACCCAAAGGTGTCGTGCAGCTGGAAGGCGTCCTCGGCCTCGATCTCCTCACGGCCCGTCTCCCTGGCCTGAGCGATCCGCGCGTTCAGGTTGCCCAGGCCCTGCTCCAGGGTGCGCCCGAAGGCCTCCTCCTCCGCCCCCAGCCACGTGTCGATCGCATCCGCCCGCTCACGCAGCTCGGGATAGGTGCCGCCCATCACCTCCCTCACGCTCCCGGCATAACGCGTGAGGAAGCCCGGCTCGAGCTCGAGCGCACGGCCCTGCAGGATCGCGCGGCGCATCACACGGCGCAATACATACCCGCGGTCCTCGTTCGACGGCACTACGCCGTCGGCCACCAGGAACGTCATCGCCCGCCCGTGGTCGGCCAGGATCCGCAGCGCGCGGTCTGTGACGACGTCCTCGCCGTAGCGCCTGCCCGACAGCTCCTCGCCCAGATCGATCAGCGGCTGGAACTGGTCGGTTTCGAATACCGATTCCTTACCCTGCAGGATCGCCGCCATGCGGTTGAGCCCCAGGCCCGTATCGATATTGTTCGCCGGCAGATGCGTCAGGGTGGAGCCGCCGTCCTGCCTCACGGACTGGTCGTACTGAGTGAACACCAGGTTCCAGAACTCCAGGAACCGCTCATTATCCCCACCCGGCAGGTCCGCGGCCGTGCCAAACTGAAGGCCCCGGTCGAGGTACAGCTCCGAGCTCGGTCCGCACGGCCCCGTTGGACCGGCCTGCCAGAAGTTCTCCTCGCGCGAACACTCCACGATCCGCTCACGAGGCACCCCGACCTCCCTCCAGAAGGTGATTGCCTCCTCGTCCGCTCCCAGCCCCAATGCGTCGTCGCCGGCGAACACCGTCACCCAGATGTCCTCTTCAGCCAACCCGAACACCTCTCGCGACAGCTCCCACGCGAACTCGATCGCCTCGCGCTTGAAGTAGTCGCCGAACGAGAAGTTCCCAAGCATCTCGAAGAACGTCAGATGCCTGGTCGTGTTGCCGACGTTGTCGATGTCGACGGTGCGAAAACACTTCTGACAGCTCGTCAATCTTGGCGCCGGTGGCTCTTCCTGGCCCAGGAAATAAGGCTTGAGCGGATGCATTCCCGCTACCGTCAGCAGCGCGGAGGGGTCGTGCGCCGAGGGCACCAGCGACGCCGAAGCGACGCGTTTGTGCCCGCGCTCCTCGAAGAAGCTCAGGTACCGCTCGCGGATCTCATCAGAGGTCATCGTGCGGGTGATCTTAGGTCGATCCCCGCATGGGGACCTACCCCACATCCCCCAGATCGCTGTTCTCGTCGGCCAGCGCCGCCTGCTGGCCCTCATCCAGCACCCCGGCCCCCGCGATCAGCCGCTTCGCGTGCTCCAGGTCGTCCGCCCGTCCGAACGTCAACGCCGCCTTCACCCTCCCGTCCTGCAGATACCAGTTCGTGAACTCCCCGTCGTCGAAGCTTCCGCGCAGGATCTCCTCGTCCCAGTCCTTCGCCGGGCCGACGTATTCGAGCTCGCCCCAGTCGCCGAGCACCGAATAGAAATAAGGGACCGTCTCGTGAGGCACGTCCTGCCCGAGCATGTTCAGCGCCGCCGTCTTGCCCTGGTTGAACGCCACATCCCAGTGCTCGATCCTCATGTGCTCCCCGTGCAGCACCGAGTCGTATTCGCACATGTCGCCCGCCGCATACACCCCCGCGGTCGTGCTCTCCAATCTCGACGAGCAACGCACGCCGCCCTGCTCCCCGATCTCCAGCTCCGCCCGCTTTGCCAGCCCCACGTCCGGCGCCACACCCGCGCCGATCACGACCGCGTCCGCCTCCAATTCCAAGCCCTTTCGCGTGATCACCTTCGCCACGCGGCCCTCCCCCTCGAACCGCTCCAGCTCGTCGCTTCCGTGCACCGTGACCCCGTGCGCTTCCAGCAGCTCCTGCACGAAGCGCCCCGCCTGCTTCCCGAACCCGCGCTCCAGTGTCCTCTCCTCCTGCATCACGATCGTCGCCCGCTTGCCCATCATCGTCATGCTCGCCGCGACCTCGCAACCGATGTACGAGCCCCCGATCAGCACCACGTTCTCGGCGTCCCTCACGCTTTCCCTGATCGCATCCGCGTTCCCGAGCGTGCGCAGGTAGTGGATCTCCTCCAGCTCGCACCCCTCCACGTTCAGCCGCCTCACGTTCGCGCCCGTCGCGACCAGCGCCTGTTTGAACTCGACCTCCTCCTTGCTCGACAGCTTCGCCGTTCTCGTGTCGAGGTCGAGCCCGGTCACGCTCGTCCTCGTCAGCAGCTCGATCCCCTGCTCGCCCCACCACTCTTGGGGTCTGAACAGCGGCTCATCGCGGCTCTCTTCCCCGCGCAGGTACCCCTTCGAGCACTCCGGCCGGTTGTACGGCGCATCGGGCTCGCGGCCCACGAGCAGCACCTCCCCCTCCGCGCCTTCCTCGCGCAGCCACCGCGCGCAGTTCGCGCTCGCGAGACCCCCGCCGATCAGGAGGTAGTCGACCTTGCGGGTAGCCATCCCGTCACATTAGCCCACCCTGTGGGTCGCAGTTAGTACGGTAGATTGGATTCCTTACAGCCCCGGCGGGTGCCTTACAGACCAGTTCGCCCACGTCGGAATGTGGTCCAGTATCCGCCAGCGCGGGCCGTTTTCGTCTTTGTTTGGCCCTTCATCCGTCCCGTTGTGGCTCGTGTCGAGCCGCAAGCCCGCGATCACGATGAACACGTGCGGCGTCGGCACGTCCGTCGCGTAGATCGTCACCCACCTCCCCGGCCCCGGCTCTCCCCAGTTCACGTAGTCCTGCGCCAGCGGGTTGTCCTTGACGATTTCTTCGATCGGCCGCACGCCGCTTCGGTACAGCACGTAGTTGACCGTGCTCGAGCAGTCCTCTTCGGTCGCGCCGCGCGGGTCCGGGTGGCCGCCCGGGCCGTACGGCAGTTCCTGCAGCTCGTTGCCCGCGACCACCATCGCCTGCACCGTCGTCGGCACGTCTTCGGGGATCCACGCCAGGTGGCCGTCAGTGGGGTCGAGCTCCGCGCGTTCGCCCGGGATGAACTCGATCGGCGTCGGGCTTTCCCCGCTCACGCGGCCATAGCCACCGGCGCCACCGGCTGTGATCGGCTGTGTTGTCGGGGCAGTGGTGGTAGATGAGCCTCGATACTTCGCCGCCCAGCTCTCGACCTCTTCCACATACCATTCCGCGTGGTTGTAGGCGAAGATCGCCTTCCTGTAATCGCCCGGCGCGCCCGAGGCCTTCAGGTAGTTCGCCGCCCCGAAGATCGCGTCTTCCGGGTTCCAACGGTCAGGCGTACCGCCATCGGGGGCTACCCCGTACGTCGCCCAGGTACCAGCCAGGAACTGCATCGGCCCGCCTGCGCCGGCAGAGTTGACCGCGCCCTCCTTCGTGCATGAGGGATCGGGGTCGCGCCCGTGGTCGCACTCGACCTTCCCGATCCCCGCGAGGATCGCCCAATCGAGGTGATACTTCTGCCCGGCCTGCTCGTAGTCGCTGAGGTATTCCGCCGGGATTTCCGCCGTCGCGAGCGCTGAGGGACCGTCCGTCTCTTCGCCGCTCCCTGTCGTCCCGGCGAGACCGCCGAGGCCGTGGACACCGACGAGCATCATCAACGTCATCATCAGGAACAGCACCCCCAGCGCGGCGGTGCCCGCGACGAGCGCGCCGATCGCCAGCGGTATGCGGGGCGACCTGGGCAGAGGCACTCCCGCGGCACCCGCCGCGATCCTAACCCCCGCCGCGATCCTGGATCCTTGCGCCCGCTTGGATCCCAACGCCGAGCCTTCCATCATCGTCCCTCCCGACCCAGCTGGCGCCTACGGTGCGCGGCCACCTCGCGGGCGTCGCGCACCGGGCCGGACTCCCCGGCGCCGGCCGATCTGCGCTCGGTCCGGGAGTTGTGCCGGGAGGAACCCGACGCAGAGCCCTTCACGTGGGGGGAGGGCGGCTTGGGAGCGCCAGCACTTACCTGCTGCTCGACAGTGCGGTCGAAGCTCTGATCCAGTTTGCTCTGCTCGAGAGGCGCCAGCGACTCCCGGGGAGGCGCAGACATGTGCTTGGCGGTCGCCCTGACGGCCTTGAGCCGCGCCAGCTCGCGATCGACCTCCAACTGAGCCACCCGTTTGCCACCAGCATCGAGATCTTCGTAGCGCCTTTCCCCGTACCCCATGATGCCGGCCGCCTTGGCGTAGTTGCGTTTTGCTCCCCCGACTCCAGCTTTGCCCCGCTCCGGCAGCTGCGCCTGGGCGTCGATGAGCTTCGCGTACTCCGCGGCCTGCTCAGGCGTGTACGGGTTTCCCGTCTTGCTCTTTGCGTGCTCACCGTCCGTAACCATCTGGCGCGCCGCGGTGAGCGAGCCCTGCTCAGCCGTGATCTCCCCCTGCACACGATCCATGCGGGACTTCAATTCCGCTGCACGCCGCCGGTGAGAGCGCTCCTCATCGCCAAAACGGGCGTCAAAACGGGCCGCCGCAATCTTGCGCTTCACGCCCGAGGAGAGCGTGGGATTGGCCAACGCCGACTTCCGCGCTTTTTTTATCTCCTGTTCTTTTTCCCGCGCGGCGTCGTGATTGCGTTGCAGGCGAGCCAGTTGCCTCTGTTTGCCACTTATACGCTGCCGAATTTCCGGCGCTTGGGCCATCTGGGCCTGTGCCTCGCGGTAATTTTGTTCGAGGCTCTTCCCCACCTGCCCGTCTTCGATCGTCTTGGCCCGCCCGCGCGCGGCGTCGGCGATCTGCTGTCGCTTCTCGGCGCTGGGCGCCGGAGGCGAAAGCTTGCGTTTAACCATTCCTCCCACGCGTCCCAGCTCGCGCGCGGCCATCAACCTCGACGCCAGCCGCAACCCGCCGATGCCATGCTGGCGCGAGCCGGGCTGGGTACCGTGGGCAAAGCCCAGCACCTGACGACGCTTCATGAACAGTCCCCACCACATCGCCGAGACGAACAGCCACTGCGCGGCCCAGCCGAACGCGCTGAAGCTCAGCAACGTCCGCTGCATCAGCAGCACGATGCCGAGCAGAAACGAGTAGATCAGCTTCGAGCACACCGCGCCGAGCAGCCGGGCCGCCCAGGTCCTGAACGCCGCGCGGCCACCGTCACCCAGCGCCGGGGCGATCACCGCCGCGGGCGCCAGCAGTAGTAGGAACATGCTGAAGATCGCCGCGCCGAGCAGATGCAGCGCGATGAAGCCGAGCAGCAGCAGCATCCCCAGCACGCCGGCCCAGAACAGGACAAGCCCGGCGATACGCCAGAGAGTCCCGCCACCGGTGCGAAATTCCGCCTCGGCGGCCGTCGGCCCCTGGCATGGTTCTTTGCTCGAGCCACACAGCACGTTGAACAGCGAGCCGGATTGGTTGATCGCGTTGCGCGCCGGCCCGTTCGCCGGTAGCGCGAGGAACAGTTCGCCGTTCGTGCGTGCTCCGCGCAGCAGTTCAGCGCTCTGATCGAGCGCCTGCGCCTGCGCGCTCCCGGGCGCAGCGCAAATCGAGATCAGGCTGTTGTTCAGCTTGCATCTGATCAGCAACTGCTCGCCCGCAGCGATCTTCGAGGCAGCCGCACGCAGTCGCGGGTCCAACCGCGCGGGGTCCTCGCACCACCGCACGTTGCCGAACTCCATGTAACACCACGGCCCACCGATCGCCCCGTTGAAGACGCTCCCCATGCTGTCCGCGAGCGTGCGCTCGGGATGATCCGGCGTGCCCGCGGCCACGGCGCTGAGCGTGCCCAAGCTCGCTTCGTTGGCCCACGCGCCGAGCGCGCCCACGGTGCCGACCGGGTTGACGATCACCCAAAAGCCCCCCAACATCATCGCCCCCATCAGCAGCGTCTGACCAAGCGTCTCGGTCACCCGCCGGCGCACGATCCCGTGGTACAGCGCGAGCACCGATGCCACCGCCAGCGCCAGCACAAGCCACGGCTGGGTGAACGTTGCCTGGGTCTCGCGCAGCCCCCGCGTAATCCCGCCCATCACTGAGCTGTCGAGCAGGTCGATCGTGTAGCACCACTCGAGCATCACGATCACCCCATGCACGACCGCCACGAGCAGCGTCCAGCTCCACTGGACCGTGTTCAACACCTCCGCGTCCACATCGTTTGCCACGTCCGTTACGCCGGTGTTGATGTGCACGTCGAATCCGTAGTCGCCCGTCGGCGCCTGCGCCGCCTCGAAGCCCGAGATTCGACAGTTGCGCGCGCTCGTCTGCGACAGTTCGGCGCTCGCGCCCTCGCGGCACAGGGGACTGCCCAACCCGTTGTCCACCAACGGGTCGCCGCCACTCGAGGACACCGAGGCCGAGGCTTCCGCTTCGGGGCTCAAGGCGACCGTCCCACCCGAGCTCAGCGGCGGGGCGCTCGGCGCCCGCGCCGGGGCTTTCGCCGGAGCCGGAGTCGACGTTCGCGCCGGCGCGCTTGCCGGCGCTCGAGTCTGTGCCTGTGTCGCAGCCCGCGCCTGCGTGACATTGCCCGCCTGGGCGCCGGGCGCCCCGGCGAGCACGGCCAGACACGAGAACACAGCTATGCCCACCGCTGCGAGGCGCCTGCACTGCACCGTCAGGCAACCCCCGGAGTCGTCGAAAAGGCACGCAGCAGTGACGGCAGCACCACGTCGACCTGGATCGCCTCCACCCGTCCCGAGTGGTCACGAAACAGACAGCGCCCCGCCTCGAACTCGAGCAGGCTCTGGCGCATCCTGCGGTCCTCCGGGTCCAACCCAAGCAATTGCAACGCACGCCCCGCCTCCGCCTCGGAGCGCATCCCGAACACGAACGTCGCCCCCAGCAGGTTCTCCAGCGACTCGCGCTCTCCGACCAGCGCGTCAGTAACGAGCTGCGTTGAGATGATCGGCACCGCCAACTCCGAGCGGCCCATACGCTGTAGCGAGGCCAGCAGCTGCCGCCCGACCGGGTCGCCCAACAGTCGCCAACCCTCGTCGAAGGAGAACAGCTTCAGCCGCCCCCGCTCGGAGCTCATCAGGTGCATCGCGAACATCGCGATCAGTCGCACGATCTGCTCACCCACACGCTCGGCCTGCGAGTACTCCGCTCTGCTCGTCCCCTGCTGTGGCCCTGGCAGGTCGCGGATCGGCAGGTAGGTCACCTGGCTCTGCCCGACCGGCGGCAGCTTCACCGCGGGGTCGGCGAAGCCGAGCTGGGTCAGCCCCGAGCGGGCGTAGACCTCCAGCGTCTTGCCCACCTGCGCGTCGGTCTCATCGCCCTGCTCCAGCGCGCGCACCACCTCCAGGCAGGTCGGTTCGCTGGAGCGCCTGAGCACGCGGTCGACGGCGCCTACGACCGCGGTCTCCCACGCCGGTTCGGCCCTGCCCGGCAGCAGGTCGCGCAGAAATGACACCGCGGCGTCCTGGCGCAGATGCTCGGGCGCCACCCGCAGCGGATCGAGCACGCCGCGCAGCGCCGGGTCGGGCTTCAGCGTCACGCACTCGGTGTGCGGCGCCACCTCCTCGAGCAGGTGAAAGCGGTGGTCGCCCTTCGGATCGCAGTCGATGATCCGCGCACCCTGCAAAAAACCCTCGTACTTGAGCTTCTGATCGAGCGTCGTCTTGCCCGAGCCGAGCGCGCCGACGCTCAGGATCGTTGTGTTGCGGTCGCTCTCAGACCCCTCACTCAGGTTGAAGCGGACCGGCTGCCTGGATCCCGTGAGCGTGTGCCCGAGATAGAAGCCCGCACGCGAGCCCGCCTCGTGGGACGCGGTCGGCATCATCGCCGCCACCTGCTCTGCCGTCAGCGTGTCGTCGTAGCCCGAGACCTTCGTGCGCTGTCCCGGCAGGTGCTGCATGAACAGCGGCAGCTGATCCCCGAGCGGACGGTGCAGGCGAATCTCGCCATAGGCGCGCCTGGTCATCTCCACCCGCTCCTCCAGCTCCTCCTCGTCCTCGGCCCCGATCGCGATCGCCAGTGTCGTGCGCAGCAGCGGCGGACGACTCGAGGACTGCAGGTAGGCGAGCAGGTCGCGCGCCTCCTGAGTGCGCTGATACCCCAGATCGGAGACCCCCTGCTCGCCGTCTGACTCAGCGCGCACGATCTGATCGGCGTCCTGGATTCTGCGCCGCGCGATCCGCAGCGCCAGACCGTTCGGCAGAAAGCGCGCATTCAACGACAGGTCAACCCCGAACGGCAGCGACTCCGGCGGCGCGAACATCAGCTCCACGCGCGCGCCCGGGAACTGCGCCCGCTCGGGCAGCGCACCGAGTACCAGCTGCGCCTGCCAGCTCGTGCCGGTCTCCGACTCGATCTTCAATGCCCGTCCGCGGTGCTCGACGTAGCCGTCCATCCAGCGCATCACGTCCCCCTCCAAGGGCGCCAGCGTCGCCTCGCCGTTGCGCTCGAACACGAGCGCGCGCGGCTCGTGTAGCCCGTCGACTTCCGGCTCTCCAATGCCACGGCAGAAGGCTCTGCGCACGAGCCACTGCAGCTCCACACCACGCGCCTGCCTGACAGGCAGGTAATCCGCCAGGCGCGCGTGCGCCTGGTCGGCGCGCACCCGCGCACGCTCCAGCTCTGAGACCTTCATCACGCGGCGGTCGGAGACTGAGAAGGCGCGCCTGATCCCGTCCAGCCACTCGCGCGGATGGCGCTCGGCGGCGCGCGAGACATAGGCCGCCACGTCACGCTCGGGCTCGCGCAGGCTGACGATCAGGAATACCTCTGCCCGCGCCCCGCCGATCTCGCTCAGGTGCTCTTCGTGCTCCCCCACGTAGCGACTTCTCGCCCACGCGTGTCGATCATCCGCACCGGCGCCTGCCTGCACCGAACCCGCTTCAAGATCTCTCGCATATCGCCCCAGATCCCAGCGCCGCCCCACACGCAGGATCTGCACATCGGCCTCGATCGCCTCCAGCGCGCCGAGCAGCGCAAGGAACCGCGAGCGCTTGCTGTCTTCCGAGAGCCATTCATATGACTCCGTCTGCACCGCAAACGCGGCCCAACCGTCGTCGAGTGCGTCCGCGAACACGCAGTTGCCGTACACGAAGCCGATCGGCGGCTTCACCGCCTCACCGGACCTGCAGGCGGACAGCACTCGCGAGCGCGATCACCTGTGCCTGAGCGGGAGCACGCTCCGCCGGCAGTTCGCGCAGCGCCAACCGGGCACCGCCGAGCGGCCCGCTGCTCTCGATTCGCTCGTGCGCAGTGGTGATCAGCACCGCGCCGGGTCCCGTGTAGCGCAGGCGGCGCATCTGCCGATCGGAGCCGTCCGGCAATATCAGGATCTCCTCCGGATACCAGCGATCTCCGGGTGCCCCGCACGAGCCCGTACCGGAGAGCCGACGTGGCCCCGCCGTGTAGCGCAACAGCGCATACGCGGCCTGATGAAAGGGCCGGCCCTCGATGCGAATCACGCTCAGCACCGTCGCGCTCGCCATCGGCAGCGCGAGATCGCGTAGGTACCACGGCAGCGCCCCGATCAGATCGCCCACCACCGGCAGGCCGGCGGCGATCAACGTAGCCAGTAGAATCGCCAGGAAGTAGACGACGCCCCGAACCGGGATCCCGCCGGGGTTCAACCGCAACTGGTCGACCCGATAGATACGCCGCTCCAAATCGAATACGGCGCGGTATGAGCGGATCTCGATCATCGCCGGGGGCCCCTGGCCCTCATGATCCGAACAGCGAGGTGACCGTGTTCTGCAGCAAGCTCAAACCCGCCGGGGTGGCGAGCAACACGGCGACGATCCCCACCGCGAACACCCCCGCCGCCTCCTTGAAGTCACGGCGGAAGGCCAGCACGATCGACGCGATCGCCAGCGCGAGCCCGATCAGGCTCATCGCCACGGTGCGCGCCGTGTCGCCCGCTTTCGCAGCGGCCGATTCGAGCGAGGCTCCCGTTTTTTCCGCGGAGACCGCTTGCGACGTGCTCCCTTGAACGTTCGCCTGAGCGGGCGTCTGCACCGCGGCTCGGGCGGCGGCGGGAGCGAGGACCGCCGCCGCACAGCCGAGCGCCAGGACAGCGCATCCGATCGCCACGGCTCCTAGCGCCCGCCGGAGTGCAGTGAGAACAAGTTGAGGGTGATTGACGAGTCGGGTAGGACCGAGCGGTCGGGAACGGCGAATCGGCTTCATTGCGGGCTCCTTTTTTGCTTGGGTTGTGGCTAGTTGTCCGGGTCCATCTGGATCGCGGAGACCTCCCAGCGGCCCTGTACGCGGGCCACGTCGAGTTCGTAGGCGAGCGTGTACCGCGCGTCGCGCGCGTCAGCGGCCGCCACGACGGCGATCACCGCGCCCGTGCCCTGCGCCCAGTCCAGGCGTTGCACCGATTCCAAGCTCAGCGCCGCGGTCGGCAACGAGACGTGTGCATCGGCGGTTAGATCCGCAGCGAGCTCCGAGCTCGAGGCGGCGAGGTAGTTGCGCAGGGCGCGCTCCACAACCGTCGCGAGCGCCGGTTCGTTGACTTCGCCGGCGTGCCCCTGCACCTGTGCCGGACCGCTGGCGGGCGCACCCACGAATGCGGGATAGCCGCCCAGCGCGAGGCTTCCACCCGCGGTGCGCACGACGCTAACCGTCAGATACTGAAGGCCCGCGTCGTCGGTCTGTGCGGCCACCGTGTACACGTGCTGGGTTGCTCCCAATTCCCGCTCCTGCACCACTTCGGCCCACTCGACGCGCTGCTCTCCGCTCGACGGCGGCTGCAACCCTGCGTCGGGGTCGATCCCCGAACCTACGAACGCGGCTAGGGCGGCTTCGTGGGCCTGCGGTTCCGCGGCGTTCCAGGTCAGGTAGCTGCGCGCGAACTGCGCCGCAAAGCCCTCGGCAGCGAGGTCCGGCGGCGCGGGACCGGGCGCGAGAAGTCTCGGCGTCGCCGGCCGCGGCGGGTCGATCGCAAAGCGCGCGCTTGCCGCGAGTCCAGCGACGGCCAGCGCGCTCAGCAGGTAGCGGGGCCATTCGCGGGCGACGCGGATTCGCCACAACGGCCGTGTCCCGATCCGCACCTGCGCGTTTGGAGTGCTCGTGCCCATCGCTCAGCGTTCGAATCCGAACTCGCCCCGCTTTTCGCGCGCCGGGCGCGCACTTACCGAGGCAGTCGTTGTGCTCACTTGCGTCGAGGCCGAGGCCGGGACCGCAGAGACTTCACCCGAAGATGAGCGAAGCCCATAGTCGGCGACGACCGCGACATCGGTGCGCCGGCGAACGGGGATGTGGCGGGTTCGGAGACGATTGGATCGGCGGGGAACCGACTCCCCGAGGCTCCGTCTGACATGTACGACACGCGAGCGCGGGGTGGTCTTGACAGAATGTACGACCGTCGGCCGTGACGAGCCCACCTGGGGTTGAGCGTCATTGACGGCGGGTGAGCGCGCGACTCGCGAGGAGTGCGTAGCCGCGAGGAGGCTCCCCCGTGTCCCGGCGCTGCCATGTGCCCGCGCTACGTTCAGGAAGACCACACCGCCGACGGTGCTCACGGCTGCTGCGAGCATCGCCACCCCGGCCATACGGTGTAGTCGGCGCTCCTCCATCGCCCGGCGTAGCCGGTGCTCCCCTGCTGCTCGGAGCTTCGCGGTTTCAACCGACAGCGAGGACTCACCAACCGGAGACTCGCCAAGCGAGGATTCACCAAGCTGCCACTCTCCGATGCTTGCGATATCCAACTCGACGCCGTTCAGGTACTCCTCCTCCGAGTACACGCGGTAGACCTCGCGCGGGCGCCGGCGCAGGAGCGTCATGCGATCGCCACCGCAGTCATTGCCAGGACCACCGGGTCTCCAACCACGCGGACGGCCGGAAGCCAAGGCGGGGAGACACCCGGCTTCCGGCCGCTTGCGCGCGGATGGGTATCGCCGTGCGCTCGTCTGCCTGATCGAGTGCCGGCGTCCCGGGGAACACACCTATGAATGGGGGGAGTGATGTTCATAGGAGGTCCCTGTCTCCCTCTCCGACCGATCGGCCCAAACGGGACATGCGGCGCGGAAAACTTTCTTCGCTCGCCTCCATCAGCTCCCTCAACCGCGCGCGGGCCCGCTGAGAGACCTTGCGGTACTTCTCCTTGGACCAGCCAAAGCGATCGCAGAACTCAACGCATTCCATCCCCGAATCGGCGAGGCTTGAGAGGACGAGTTGCTGGTCCTCGGTCAGCTTGTGTACGACCTGACCGAGACTGCGCAGGTCCATCCGCAGCATCACGAGCTTGTCGATCTCGGCGCGGACGTCAGCGATCTCGATGCCATCGGCGTCGGCTCCCAGCCGCAGCGCGTGATCGAGCGCGGCCTGTGCGGGACTGCGCCCGCGCAGCGCGCGGCGATGGTCGTAGATGCGCGAGAGGAAGCGCTGCTCGAGCACGTTCGCCATGTGCGTGCGGGTCAAGTACGCGCCTCCGCCACCCTCACGCGCCGTCGTGAGCAGCTCGAGTGTGGCCTGGCTGAAGCAGTCCTCCAGATCCTCCTTGCGCAGCCGATGGCGGTGCGTGCGCAGCAGCAGCTGGCGGCGTGCCTGGGCCACCAGAGCCATCTCCTGCACCTGGTCGAGGCGCTTGCGCGGATCGCCGGCGGCGGGCAGGCGATCCTCCAGCCCTCGTATTTCCACTCCGCATCGGGTAGACACACCCCATGTCGATCGCTCGCGCGCGTAGACCCCCCTCCCAATGAGACTCACCGATCGCCTCCACGCCCTGGACCGCATCCAGCAGCGCCACCCGAGGCTCAGCTTCGCCGCCGCCGTGGTCAAGAAGTTCAGCGATGACGGGGCCGGGCAGCTCGCCGCATTGATTGCCTACTACGGTTTTGTCTCCCTCTTCCCCCTACTGCTCGTGCTCGTGACGGTGCTCGGCTTCGTGCTCGAAGGCGACGCCAAGACACAGGCCAGCGTCCTGCACTCCGCGCTCGGCCAGTTCCCGATCATCGGCGACCAGCTGCAGAGCAACATCCACTCGCTCAAAGGCAGCGCCGGCGCCCTGACGATCGGCGTCCTCGGCCTGCTGCTCGGCGGGCTGGGGATCGTCGGCGCCACCCAGAACGCCTTCCAGCAGGTCTGGCACATCCCGCGTAAGCGCCGGCCCAACTTCCTCGCCTGGCGGCTGCGCGGTCTTGGCCTGCTGGCCGTCCTGGGAGTGCTGCTGGTCGTCTCGACCGTCGCCGCGGGTTACGTAACCGCGCAGACGGCGGGACCGGTCGCGATAGTCGGCGGAGTTCTGGTTGCGCTGGTCTTCAACCTGCTGCTGTTCTTCGCGGCGTTCCGGTTTTTGAGTCCCGAAGAGATACTCACAAAAGACCTATTCCCGGGTGTGATCTTCGCCGCGATCCTGTGGCAGATCCTGCAGCACATCGGCGGCTACTACGTCGCCCACGTCGTGCGCCACGCACAGGAGACCTCTGGCCTGTTCGCGTTCGTGCTGGGGTTGCTCGCGTGGCTGTACCTCGGTGGCCAGGTGACGTTGATCGCGGCCGAGATCAACGTCGTGCGGGCGCGCCGGCTATGGCCGCGCAGCTTCTTCTCGCAGCCGCTGCTAGAGGCCGACAAGCGCGCGTTGACCTCATCCGCGGAGACCGAGGAGCGCGTCGACGAGGAGAACGTCGAGGTCAACTTCGACGGGCCCGCGAGCTGATTCTCGGGACCAACTTCGATTTCGCTCTGCTGGTTTTTGGGTCAACCAGCAGGGTCGCACTGGCTGTTTTTGGCGCTGACAAGCCGTTTGCGTGGTTACCTCAGAACTACTTGCGCCCGCAACGACCGCGCGCTATACTAACTAAACTTTCGTAAGCACATATGGAGCTGATACCTATGCCTTCCACACCCGAGCAGCCCACTTCTTCAACGCCGGAGCAGCGCCCCACACAGCCGTCGATACCGAAACAGACCCTGAGATTGATCCCGCTAGAGGACACGGTCGTGTTTCCCAGCATGGGCATCACGCTGACCGTCGACGTCGGCGATGACGAGCGCGTCGTGCTCGTTCCACGGCATGAGAACGAGTTCCTCGAGGTCGGCACGATCGCCGAGGTCGGCGATCAGCTGCGGCTGCCCGGCGGCGGCCACGCCGTCGCGATCTCGGGAGCGCACCGCGCGCTGATCGGCGCCGCCCAGACCGGTCCCGAAGGTGAGCTGCGCGTGGAGGTCGACGAGCGCCCCGACCAGGAGCCGGTTGACGGCAAGACCCGCAACCTCG
The DNA here is from genome assembly GCA_963837135.1 of uncultured Solirubrobacterales bacterium. Lineage (GTDB taxonomy): Bacteria > Actinomycetota > Thermoleophilia > Solirubrobacterales > Solirubrobacteraceae > Palsa-744. The sequence continues at coordinate 928,392 of CAWILV010000005.1, read as the reverse complement.
AGCGCGAGTACCGCGCGACCGTCGAGGAGATCCTCGAGCTGCGCGGCGACGACGGCCGCATCGCCGCGTTCCTGCGCGCGATCGCCGAGCCCGGCGCGCTGGCCGACTCGGCCGGCTATTCCCCCAATCTGACCTACGAGCAGAAGGTCGAGCTGCTGCGCACACTCGACGTCACCGAGCGCCTGGAGCTGGCGGTGAAGCTGCAGCGCGAGTCGCTCGCCGAGCTGCAGGTGCGCAAGCGTATTCGCGAGGACGTGCAGGAGGGCGCGGAGAACCAGCAGCGCGAGTACTTCCTGCGCAAGCAGATGGAGTCGATCCGCAAGGAGCTCGGCGAGGACGAGGGCTCGGTCGCGGAGGAGTACCGCACTAAGATCGAGGCCGCCGAGATGCCCGAGGAGGTCAACGAGCAGGCGCTGAAGGAGCTCGGGCGCCTCGAGCGAATGGGCGAGCAGACGGGCGAGTCGAGCATGATCCGCACGTACCTTGACTGGCTGATCTCCGTCCCGTGGAACAAGCGTTCGGATGAGCGCCTGGATCCTGTGGAGGCGCGCGCTGTGCTCGACGCCGACCACGCAGGCCTGGAGGACGTCAAGGACCGCATCACCGAGTACCTGGCGGTACGCAAGCTGCGTGCCGACCGGGGCATCGAGGCAGATCCCAAGTCGGGCGCGATCCTTACGCTGATCGGGCCCCCGGGAACGGGTAAGACCTCGATCGGCGAGTCGATCGCACGTGCGACCGGCCGCGAGTTCGTACGGATGTCGCTGGGCGGCGTGCGCGACGAGGCGGAGATCCGCGGGCATCGGCGCACGTACATCGGCGCGCTCCCCGGCCGTCTGGTCAGGGCCTTGCGCGACGCCGGCACGATGAACCCCGTGATCCTGCTCGACGAGGTCGACAAGGTCGGCGCGGATTGGCGCGGAGATCCTTCCGCGGCATTGCTGGAGGTGTTGGATCCGGCGCAGAACCACTCGTTCCGCGACCACTACCTCGACGTCGAGCTGGACCTCAGCCAGGTGATGTTCCTGGCGACAGCGAACGTCGCGGACACGATCCCCGGCCCGCTCTTGGACCGGATGGAGACGATCCGCTTTGATGGCTACACCTCAGAGGAGAAGCTCGCGATCGCCAAGGGCTACCTGTGGCCGCGCCAGCGCGACCGCAACGGCCTGCGCGAGGACGAGGTCGAGATCGCCGACGAGACATTGAAGACGATCGTCGCCGAGTACACCCGCGAGGCAGGCGTACGTAACCTCGAGCGCGAGCTGGGGACGGTGCTGCGCAAGACCGCGACCCGGATCGCCTCCGCCAAGGCCAAGCCCCCCGTGAAGATCGACCTGGAGGTGGTGCGCGACGCGCTCGGCCGCCAGAAGTTCTTCCAGGAGTCGGCGTCGCGGACCGCCACACCCGGTGTCGCCACCGGACTGGCAGTCACAGGGGCGGGCGGCGACGTGCTGTTCGTCGAGGCCACCGCAATGAAGGCCGGGGAGTCCGCGCCGGGCAATGGACTGGTGCTCACCGGTCAGCTGGGCGACGTGATGAAGGAGTCGGCGCGAATCGCCCTGTCCTACGTGCGAGGCCACGCCGAGGAGCTCGGCATCCCGGAGAGTGCGTTCGAGGGCAAGGAGTTCCACGTGCACGTCCCCGCGGGCGCGATCCCCAAGGACGGCCCGTCAGCCGGCGTGACGATGGTCACGGCACTGGCCTCGCTGCTGACGGGACGCCCCGTGAAGCACACGGTCGGCATGACCGGCGAGGTCACATTGCAGGGCCGCGTACTGCCGATCGGCGGCTTCAAGCAGAAGGCGCTCGCCGCCCACGCCGCCGGGTTGACCGACGTAATCCTGCCCGAGCGCAACCGCGGCGACCTCGACGACATCCCCGAGGAGGTCCGCAAGCAAATGGCCTTCCACCCGGTGATGACCGTCCAGGAGGTCCTCGAGCAGGCGCTCGAGCCCGCCGTGGAGCCCGCCCGCGATGTCGCGCACGCGTAGATGTGAGCCGGTCCCCGAGGAGGTCCGCCAGACCGCGGACCTCCTCGAGCGCCGCTGGCAGCTGTCGATCGTCTACGCCGCGCTGACCGGCGCGCTGCGCTTCAACGAGTTCGCCGACGCCGTCTCGGGGATTTCCCCACGAATGCTGGCCGAGCGGTTGCGCGACCTGGAGGCGGCCGGGCTGATCGAGCGCACGGTGATCCCCTCCAGCCCACCAACGGTCGAGTACCGGCTGACCGCGCGCGGTCAGCGACTTGGGCCGATCATCGACGCGATGAGGGCTTACGCACGAGAGCCTGTCGGCTGAGACGAGCCGCTCGGCTCGGCGGAGCGCGCAGCGATCTGAGAGCTGGCCCCTACCAGTTGCCCTCCGGCACAGGCCTCGGCGAGCACCTCACCCTTGGGATTGCGAATCCCCACCACTCCCACAACACCCCCGGCGGCGACGAGCAGGCCGGCGATCGCCATGCCGAGGTGGAAACTGTGCAGCGAGGCCTGCTCGGCGGCCCTCGTCAGCGCGCTCGCCTGAGTGCTGACGAGGCCGTGCACATCCGGGCGCCCGAGCGGAAGCCGCTTGGCCTGGGTGACGGCCGCGCGTGCGGCCGGGCCGAGCGTCACGCCTGACAGGTTCTTGTCCAGCGACGAGCCGAAGGAGCCCGCGACGGCCGCCCCCACGGCGGCGGTGCCGAGTAGGCCGGCGACCCGCGCGATCGCGTTGTTGACGCCCGAGGCGATACCCGCTTGGGAGGTTTCGGCGCCAGCCAGCACCGCAGCGGTGAGCGGCGCCACGGTCATCGACAGGCCCAAGGCGAACAGGAGCAGCCCGGGGAGCACTTCGGAGACGTAGTCGACTTGGGTCCCGATCCGCTGGAACAGCAACAGCCCGCAGGCGGCCACGAGCGGCCCGCCGCCCATGAAGAAGCGAGGGCCGAAACGATCGGCGAGCGCCCCAAAGCGGCGCGAGCAGACGAACATGATCAGGGTCACGGGCAATGTCGCCAGGCCGCTCTGCAGCGGCGTGTAGCCGCCGATCTGCTGCAGAAACAGGACGAGGAAGAAGAACAGCACCGCCAGGCCGGCGTACATCGAGAACGTCTCGATGTTGCCGGCCGAGAAGTTGCGCCGTTTGAACAGCCCGAGCGGGAGCATCGGGTCGGGGGCGCGAGACTCGTGCCACAGGAAAGCCCCGAGTAGGAAGACCCCGGTGATCAGCGGAACGAATACCGCGGGACTCAACCAGCCCAAGCGCGGCTGCTCGATCAGCGCGAACACCGGTCCGGCGAGACCCGCCGCACACAGCAGGGCGCCGGGCACGTCGACCTTGCGCGCCCCGGCGCGGCGTGGCGTGGCACGCGGGACCACGAACAGGATCAGCCAGACACAGACGATCGCGAGCGGGATGTTGATCACGAACAGCCACCGCCAGCTGCCGATCGCGAGCAGCTCGCCGCCGGCCAGCGGCCCGAGCACGCCGGCGATCGCCCCCCAGGCGGTCCAGCTGCCGATCGCCGCGCCGCGCTCGTCCTGCGGGAACGTGTTGACGATCACCGCCAGCGAGCTCGGCACGAGCAGCGCGCCCGCCACCCCCTGCAGCGCACGCATCGCCACGAGCACGCCGATCGTCGGCGACAGCGCGCAGGCCAGCGAGGCGACGCCGAAGCCCGTAACCCCGAGCGCGAATATCCGCCGCTCGCCGAACAGGTCCCCCAGCGAGCCCCCCACCAGGATCAACGAGCTGAGCGTCAGCAGGTAGCCGTTGACGACCCACTGCTGCGCGGCCAACCCCCCGCCGAGCGCGCGCTGGATCGTGGGCAGCGCGACGTTCACGACCGTGCCGTCGAGCAGGACGATCCCCGAGCCCATGATGCAGGCGATCAGGGTCAATCGCTTCGTACGCTCGTCCACCGGAGCACCCATCAGTCGGGGCGGCCGGATTCGAACCGGCGATCCCTCGCCCCCAAAGCGAGTGCGATACCAGGCTTCGCCACGCCCCGTGCGTGACGCCAAAGTCTACTGCCACTCTGTGCGAAGTCGATCCATCCATGCCCAAGATCCGCAGGATCGCCCCGATGCGAAAGCACGCCGCCGAAGTCGACGTTCTTCTTTCCGAAGCCGCTCACCGGCTCGCTGTCGAACCCCCTTTCAAGACGCCGCCCGCGGAGTACGATGTAAGGAGGAGCCGGAGGGGTGTGGAATGGAGGAATCGAGATGAACGCAACGGAGAGGCCAACAAGGATGAAAGCCACCGCGCGACGCGCCGCCGACGGAACGTACAAGCACACCGTGCAGGTACGTGATCATCAGCTGACTGTCGACGAGCCGATCGACAAGGGTGGTGACGACATCGGGCCGAGCCCGCAAGAGCTATTGGCGGTGAGCCTCGCGTCGTGTACTGCAATCACAATGGAGATGTACGCGGCCCGCAAGGGCTGGGACATCGGACATGTCGAGGTCGACGTGCAGTACAAAGGCGCCGAGCGTGGCTGCCCGACGAAGTTCGAGCTCGTGCTGCGTCTGCCCGATCATCTGCCCGAGGAGCAGCTCGAGCGACTGCGCGTGATCGCCGCGAAGTGCCCCGTGCACCGCGCGCTCGACGGCGAGGTCATGTTCGAAGAGCGCATCGAGCGCGTTCAGCTCGCGCCGCACTAGTGGGACCCGGCGGCCGATAGACGAATCGTCGACCACCACCTCGCCGACTGGCGACGTTGCAGGCGACGGCGGCCAGATCGCCGCAGCCGTGCTCGTTCCCCTGTTCCTCGCCGCCGCCGACGAGGAGCCGCACGCGGTCTTCACCCGCCGTCGAGGAGACCTGCGCCGCCACGCCGGAGAGATCTCCTTTCCCGGTGGCCGTCGCGACCCCGAGGACGCAGACCTGAAGGACACGGCCCTGCGCGAGGCCGAGGAGGAGATCGGTCTCCCCCGCAGTGAAGTGCATCTACTTGGGGAGTTGCCGCCGACATCTACGTTCGTGACCAACTACGTGATCCACCCGTTCGTCGGCGTGATCCCAGCGGGCATCGCGTGGCGGGTGTCGGCGAGGGAGGTTGACGAGGTTCTGGAGCTGCCCCTCAACGCCGTGCACGCAGCGCGAACGAAGACCCAGATCGAACGCCGCGGCATGACGTTCGAGACCGATGCCTACGTAGTCGATGGCCACGTCATCTGGGGAGCCACCGCGCGTATCCTCCAGCACTTGTTCGAGCAGCTGCGCGGCGCTGATCCGGACGGCCGTCTCACCCTCGCCATCTGACGCCTCACCCCGGCCAGCTGCTACGTCAAGCGACCGGGAGAACAGCCGGGGCCGGCGAGAGCCGGACCAGGCTGTTCGTACGGGCGCCTGCCACTAACTCGGTTGCGGCACCAGACGGATGTAGGGGCGCGGCTCCTCCCACCCATCCGGGTACTTCTCTTTGGCCTCGTCGTTGGAGACCGAGCCCGCGATGATCACCTTCTCGCCCTGCTGCCAGTTGACGGGCGTGGCGACCTTGTGCTTCGCGGTCAGCTGCAGCGAGTCGATCACACGCAGGACCTCGTCGAAGTTGCGGCCGGTCGTCATCGGGTATATGAGGATCAGCTTGACCTTCTTGTCGGGCCCGATCACGAACACGTTGCGAACCGTCTGGTTATCGGCCGGCGTGCGCACGAGCGGGTCGCCGGACGTGCTCGCGGGGAGCATGCCGTAGAGCTTTGACACGTTGAAGTCGTCGTCGCTGATGATCGGGTAGTTGGGAGCCGCGCCCTGGGTCTCCTCGATGTCTTTGGCCCAGGCCTCGTGGTTGTCGAGGGCGTCGACCGACAGGCCGATGATCTTCACGTTGCGTTTGTCGAACTCCGGCTTGGCGTTGGCCATGTAGCCGAGCTCGGTTGTGCAGACGGGCGTGAAGTCCTTCGGGTGCGAGAACAGCACCGCCCAGGAATCGCCGATCCAGTCGTGGAATTTGATGCGGCCCTCGGTGGTCTCGGCCTCGAAGTCGGGTGCTGTATCGCCAAGTTGCAGCGTCATTGGGTTGTTCCTTTCTCAGCAGGTAGCCGTCACGAGCGTCGGAGAAGGGAAACCACACCCACGTGAATCCCGATCGGCTTTTGGGAGATTGTTTAAAGGATAGCGGATCCTCGTCGATCCGCCGGATTCCTCACAGAATCAGTTGACGACGATAGCCGCTTCCGACCAGCACCTCCACAGGCACGTCTGGGAGTGGGTGCTCAACCCTCGGGCGTCCAGCCGGAGAGCCCAGACCAGGCGCTCTTGAGCTTGGCATCCGACGTGTTGCGGGAACCAAGGTTCTCGGGCCACAGCGATCCCGCGACCATCGCCGCCGAACCGAGCAACGCCAGCCAAGCGCCCTCGCGCAGCGAAAGCGCGAGGAAGTCGCCGGCCGGCGTGGGCGGGTCGACGATCCGGAAGAGCACGCACGCCGCCGCGACTATTCCCAGCAGGACCAACGGAGCGCGATGGCCGTCGGGAGCGGAAGCCGAGGAGAATCCAGCGCCCGCGAGCGCGAGCAGCGCGATCACAATCGCCGCGCCGGCGACGAGCAGCAACACGACGTTCATGTCTTTCAGCGCCTGATGGGCGCTCAGCGCGGTGAACTGATGCCCGGCGAGCGAGGAGAGATTGGCGTGGAACTCACCCATGTAGCTCTGCAGCGTGGCGTTGCCGAACTGCGCGGCCGCCTGCTCGCCGGCCTGCTGGGCGAAGGCGAGGCCGGAGGCGGTGAAGCTCACGCCGTACCACGGCAGGAACACGGACACCGCAAGCACGATCGCGCCCAGCGCAGAGATCAAGAGCCCGTATCGGGGACGGTCACCGGCCATCGTGGGTACGTCATCGGCCCGATCGCGCGCCAGCTTGATCTATCGGCCCAGCAGCAAAGCATCGATCGCGGCGCGTGCGTCCCTTAGCCAGAGGTCCGGCTCTCCGGGATCGGCCCGGAGAAACCCAACGGGGATCACGTTGCGCTCCCCAAGCGCTCGCACGATCCGCTCGCCCTCGGCGAGGGCCTCGCCAAGCACGGCGCCCGCAGCCTCGTAGACGAAGCCGCGCACGGTCGTGTCGATCACCTGCCCTAGAAAGAACTCGAGGCGGGAGGCGTGCAATGCGCGGACCTCCTCCCCCTCACCCGCGACGGTACCCAACAGCCAGCAGACGATCGTCACGCTCTCAAGCGCCGCGCGCAATGTGCCCAGGCGCTCGGGGGTGCCGATCCAGCACTCCGCGCCGGTTGCCTCGATCGCGGCCCGGCCCGCCTCGGTGCGCGTGGTGACACGGACAGCGTGCCCATCCCCCACGAGATCCTGTGCCAGCCGGCGACCCCGGCAACCGCCGGCCACGAGCAGGATGCGTGCCACGGCGGCGCATGTTACGCGCCTTGCGCCCACGGCCATCGGCGCGGCTCGCACGGGTGCGGCAAGCCTCGACTACCATCCGCTGCCCGCCATGACCGAGCCCTCCCCCGCAAACTCCGACATCGTGACGATGGACAAGATCGTCGCCCTGTGCAAGCGGCGCGGCTTCATCTTCCCCTCCTCCGAGATCTACGGGGGGGTCGGGTCCACGTACGACTACGGGCATTACGGCGTGCTGCTGAAGGGCAACGTCAAGAACGAGTGGTGGCGCGCGATGCTGCAGGAGCGCGACGACATCGTGGCGATCGACTCGGCGATCCTGCAGCACCCGCGCGTGTGGGAGGCCTCGGGACACCTGGCGGGCTTCACCGACCCGCTCGTCGACTGCAAGACCTGCGGCCAGCGCTTCCGCGCCGACCACCTCGACGACCTGCAGTGCGGGCGCAAACCGTCGAAGCACCCGGGTGAGACCGACGAGTGCGACCTGACGCAGGCGCGCGACTTCAACCTGATGTTCGAGACGACCGTCGGCCCCGTGAAGGAGTCTGGATCGGCCGCCTATCTACGCCCGGAGACCGCGCAGGGGATCTTCATCAACTTCAAGAACGTGCTCCAGTTCTCGCGCAAGCAGCCGCCGTTCGGGATCGCCCAGGTGGGGAAGTCCTTCCGTAACGAGATCACCCCTGGGAACTTCATCTTCAGGACGAGGGAGTTCGAGCAGATGGAGATGGAGTTCTTCGTGGCGCCTGATGAGGCACAGAAATGGTTCGAGCACTGGCTCACAGAGCGCAAGCGCTGGTATGTCGAACTCGGCCTGCGACCCGACCATCTGCGGCTGCGCGCACACGATCCCGACGAGCTCTCGCACTACTCATCGGCCACGAGCGATGTCGAGTACCTCTTCCCCATTGGTTGGTCGGAGCTCGAGGGGATCGCCAACCGAGGCAAGTTTGATCTGACCCAACATGCGAAGTTTTCCGGGGAGAAGCTCGAGTACTTCGACCAGGCCTCGGGCGAGCGGTATGTGCCCCACGTGATCGAGCCGGCCGCCGGCGCGGACCGCGCGACGCTCGCGTTTCTGGTCGACGCCTACGATGAGGAAGTCGTCGAGCGCGAGGGCGCGGGCGAAGGCGAGCGACGCACCGTGCTGCGGCTGCACCCGCGGTTGGCGCCGATCAAGGCGGCCGTCTTGCCGCTCGTGAAGAAGGACGGCCAGCCGGAGCTCGCGCGGGAGATCCACCGCGCGCTCCGCGGGCGAGCAGGGATCGGCATGGTCGAGTACGACGACGGCGGCGCGATCGGCAAGCGCTATCGCCGCCAGGACGAGATCGGCACGCCGTTCTGCTTGACGGTCGACCACCAGAGCCTGGAGGACCGGACGGTGACGTTGCGCGAGCGCGACTCGCTGACGCAGGAGCGGTTGCCGATCGAGGGGCTCGCCGAGGAGCTGGAGCGGCGTGTAAGCGCGCCGTGGCATACACCCAAGTTGACCCGAGAATAGGAGAGCAATGGACTTCGACCTGACCGACGAGCAGCAGCTGATTCAGCGGACCGCGCGTGAGTTCACCGACAACGAGATCATCGTGCAATCGCGGGAAAACGCCCGCAATCATCATTTCGACGTGGAGCTGGTCAAGAAGGTCGCAGCGCAGGGCTACCTCGGCGCGATCGTCCCGGAGGAGTACGGGGGAGCGGGCCTCGACTACTTCAGCTATGGCCTCGTCGTCGAGGAGATCGGCCGCGGCGACTCCGCGATCCGCACGGTGATCTCGGTCCAGACTTCGCTCGTGTGCTCGGGAATCGTCAAGTTCGCCACCGAGGAGCAGAAGCACAAGTACCTGCCCAAGCTGTGCTCGGGCGAGTGGCTCGGCTGCTTTGGGCTGACCGAGCCGGACACGGGCTCGGACGCGGCCAACCAGAAGACGCGAGCGCGCAAGACCGACTCCGGCTGGGTGATCAACGGGGCGAAGATGTGGATCTCGATGGGCAACTACGCGAAGGTGGCGATGATCTTCGCCCAGACCGACCCGGCGCTCGGACACAAGGGCATCGCGTGCTTCCTCGTGGACACAGATCAGCCCGGGTACACGGCGCAGACGATCGAGCACAAGATGGGCCTGCACGCCTCCGACACCGCCTCGATCTCGCTGGAAGACGTGGAGGTCGCAGACGAAGACATGCTCGGCGAGGTCGGCGATGGCTTCAAAATCGCGATGTCGAACCTCGACTCCGGGCGCTACTCGGTCGCGGCCGGCTGCGTGGGGATCTGTCGAGGCTGCGTCGAGGAGTCGGTCTCCTACGCCAAGGAGCGCGAGCAATTCGGCAAACCGATCGCGAGCTTCCAACTCGTGCAGGCGATGATCGCCGACATGGTGCTGAAGACCGACGCCTCGCGGATGCTCGTGTGGCGCGCGGGCTGGCTGAAGGATCAGGGCCGGCCGAACACGCTCGAGACCTCGATCGCCAAGCTGCACGCGACCGAGGCCTCGCTGGAGTGTGCCAACCTCGCGATCCAGATCCACGGCGGCGCCGGCTACGTCGACGATCACCCGGTCGAGCGCTACTTCCGTGACGCGCGCGTGACAACCCTGTACGAGGGGACCTCGCAAATTCAGAAGCTGATCATTGGGCGCGGCATGACCGGAATCAACGCGCTCGTGCCGAGCTGAGATGGCCGGCGCACGTGTGATCGGGGTGATCGGCGCCGGCACGATGGGCGCCGGTATCGCCCAACTGGCGGCGCGCTCCGGCGCGCGCACGATCCTGCACGATCCGCTGCCGGACGCCCTGGAGCGCGGGGCAAAGCACGCGCGGGACGGCCTCGCCAAGGAAGCTGCCAAAGGCAGGCTGAGCGCTGCGGAGGCGGATGCGGCCGCCGCGCGGATCGAGCCGGTGGACGAGCTGGCGGCGTTCGCGCCGTGCGAGCTCGTGATCGAGGCCGCGCCCGAGCGGCTTGCGCTCAAGCACGAGCTGTACAAGCGGCTCTCGGAGGAGATCGTCGGCGAGGAATGCGTACTGGCGACGAACACCTCGTCGCTGCTGGTCACCGCGATCGCGGCGGGCGCCAGGAATCCAGAGCGCGTGGTGGGCATGCACTTCTTCAACCCCGCGCCGATCATGCGCCTACTGGAGGTGGTCGCCGGCGAGCAGTCCTCAGAGGATGCCCTGGCGCTCGCTCACGCGACGGGTGAGGCGATGGGCAAGACGGTGATTCGCGCCCACGACGGCCCGGGCTTTCTCGTCAACCGCTGCAATCGACCGTTCGGGTTGGAGGCGCTGCGCCTTTTGCAGGAGCGCATCGCGGAGATCGAGACGATCGACCGGATCGTGCGGCTCGGCGGGGGCTTTCGCATGGGGCCGTTCGAGCTGATGGACCTCGTGGGTGTCGACACCGGTTTTGAGATCTCCAAGAGCTTCTTCGAGCAGGGCTTCTACGAGCCCCGCTGGCAGCCCTCGCCGATCTCCGCGCGCTACGTCGCCGCCGGGCTGCACGGGCGCAAGACCGGTCGCGGGTACTACGACTACTCCGGCGATGGCCCCCACCGCCCCCCGGACCCCGAGCCACCCGCGCGCACCGCCGATGCCATCGTGCAGGGCAAGGGTCCCGTGGCGCAGTCCCTGCGCGAGCTCGTGCCAGGCGATACCGGCGGCGGGGGGGCTCAGATCATCGTCGATGGGCTCGGCGGCACCGTCGACGGCGAGCCGTTCTATGCGATCGTGCCCTTAGCGCTCGTCGAGGTCACCGGCGAGGCGGGCGAGCTGGCGTTCGGGGGCCTCGGCCTGCACGTCGCGCGCGTGCAGCCCTCGCCCGTCGGCGTGCTCCCGCGGATCGTGTGCCAGGTGATCAACGAGTGCGCGTTCGCGTTCGGCGAAGGCGTGGGTAGCGCGGCGGACATCGACGCGGGCATGGTCCTCGGGCTCAGCCATCCGCGCGGGCCGCTCGCATGGGCGGATCAGCTCGGGCTGGACAACGTGCTCGCCGTGCTGGACTCACTCTGGGAGGAGTACCGCGAGGAGCGCTACCGCCCCGCCCCGGCGTTACGCCGCCTGATGCGCGACGAGGGCGCCTTTACTACGCCTCGGCCGTAGTGGCCGCGGGCGCCCATTGTGCCTCCGCCAGATCGCCGACCGGCATCCCCTCCGGCGTGGGCACCTGCGGCGTGTCCCTGAGGTACCACTCGGCGTCGAGCGCCGCCTGACAGCCCGATCCCGCCGCGGTGATCGCCTGGCGATAGGTGTGGTCAACCAGATCGCCCGCACCGAACACGCCCGGGCGGTTGGTCCGCGTCGAGCGACCCTCGACGGCCACGTAGCCGTCCTCATCGACGTCGATCTGCCCATCCACCAGCGCTGACTGCGGCTCGTGGCCGACCGCCACGAACGCACCCGCGACCTCCAGCGTGCGCTCCTCGCCGGTCTCGGTGTTGACCAGCGTGGCGTGCCCCAGCGAGCCGTTCTCGCCGGCCACGAACTCCTTCACCGCGTACGGCGTCAGCAGCTCGATGTTCTCTTGCGCGCGCGCGCGATCGAGCATGATCTTCGACGCGCGGAACTCCTTGCGCCGGTGCACGATCGTGACCTTGGAGGAGAACTTCGACAGGAAGATCGCCTCCTCCATCGCCGAGTCGCCGCCGCCGACGATCACCGTCGGGGTGTCGCGGAAGAAGGCCGCATCGCAGGTCGCGCAGTAGCTGACCCCGCGCCCGCCCAGCTCGAGCTCGCCGGGGACCTCGAGCTTCTTGTGCTCGGCGCCCATCGCCAGGATGACCGTGCGTGCGCGGTACTCGGTATCGCCGACCCACACCTTGTGGATCCCGCCGGGCTCGCTCGCCAGCTCGACACGCTCGGCCTCCTCTGTGAGCAGGCGCGCGCCGAAACGCTCGGCCTGGTCGCGCAACTTCTGCATCATCTCCGGTCCCATGATCCCCTCGGGAAAACCCGGATAGTTCTCCACGTCGGTGGTCTGCTGCAGCAGACCACCCCAGGCGAAGCCCTCGATCACAAGCGGGTTGAGGTTAGCGCGCGAGGTGTACAGCGCCGCCGTGTAGCCCGCCGGGCCGCTCCCGATCACGATCACGTTCTCTACGTCGCTCATCTCATCTCCTGTCGCTTTACTTTGTAAAGTATAGCGTGCAGACTGGCGATCGGTTAGGCACGCAGCGCGCCTGCCGTCTCCACCACCGCACCCTGCGTGGACGGTGCCGGATGCTCGCTCTGCTCCTCGCGCCAGCGCGCCACCGTGTGTCGCAGCTGGAAGTACGCCACGGCGCCCGGGATCGTGGGCAGCCAGAAGGAGATTGCACGGTAGGACAGCACCGCGAGCACCGCGAGGTCGAGGTTGACTCCGAACGCGGCGAACGCGCCGATCATGCCTCCCTCCACCCCGCCCAGGCCACCTGGTAGCGGCAGCAGGTTGCCGAGCATGCCGATGAAGTAGGACATCCAGATGACCGTGAACGGCGGCGGCGAGCCGAACGCGTGGAACATCGCCCATAGTACGCAGATGTCAAACCCCCACCACGCCACCGCCCCGAGCAGGCCGGGGTCTCGCTCGCGGATCAGCTCGATCGCGGTTCTGACCCCACTCGCTGCCAGCGCCGGGACCGTCACCGCCCGTGCCACCCAGTGGGCCAGAGCACCGGAGCCCGACGCCCAGCGCCCCAGGCGGCGCTCGACGTCTCCTGGTAGGAGCGCCATCGCGCCGATGACCGTCATCAGGACCGCCGCGACGATCGCCGGCACAAATGTGAGCGCAAACGAGCCGCCCCCCGGAAATAGACCTGTCCCCAGGCCGAGTCCGTCCACCAGCACCGAGCCGGCGTAGACGGCGTACAGCAGCACCATGAACGCGACCATCCGGCACGCCACCAGCCGCGCCTCCATCCCCGAGCGGCGCAGTGCCCACGCGGTCAGCGCTACGCCTCCCGCGCCCGCCGTGGCGAACAGGCGCGTCGCCGCCAGGCCCGCCATCGTGATCTGATAGCTCTCGCTCCAGCCGATCGGCCCGGGTGGGTGGAGCAGGCGGGGCGGGCGGGACCTCGTCGTCACGAACACCGCGCGGAACAGCACCACATACCCGGCGAACGACAGCAGCTCGAGCACCACCCCGAACGCGATCCACCAGCCGTCGCCATTCTCGAGATGGTGCAGCGTCGTGCCCACGCCGGCGAGCTTGGGCAGCACGAAGTACAGGAACCCGACGACCGTGAGCACGAACACGCCAAACGCAATCGCCTGCCGGCGCGTGATGGCCACGCGCGGCATCTCCTCTTCGTGATGCGTCGCACGCCTCCCCTCGTCTCCCACACTCTGCGCCATCTCGCGCTCGCTCACCCTCTCATCCGCAATACGTTTTCATCCGCAACAACCTCTAGCTCACCCCGTGTGCGACCACTTCGAGCGCCGCCACGGCGCGGCCGAAGCGTGCAAGCGCCGGCCCCGCGCTCGGGCCCAAACGCCGTACCGCCCCCGTCAACGCCGCACCCGCGAGCAGATCGACCACATAGTGCTCACCCAGGTATACAAGCGCGAAGGAGAGCGTTGCGGCATAGCTCCAGCCGAGCGCGCCCGCGAGGGGCCCCGCTTCTGCGAGCAGGAGCGCGGCCATCAGGGATGTGGCGAAGTGCAGCGAGGGCATCGCAGCCAGGGGATTGCCTCCAAGGACACTGTATAGAGGCCCCCAGCCGTCTCTCCAGAAATCCTCGCCGTACTCGACCATCATCCTGCGCACGTCCCCCGCGCAGCGGTCTTCGCACCCCGTCTCACGTCCCGCTTGATTGCCCGCCGCCGAAGCCGCGTACCAGGGCGGCGCGGTCGGCGCGAGCCAGTAGACGCTAGCGCCGATGTCGAACACGGCGTAGGTCATCACCGCGGCCCGCGGGAACCGCTCGGGCCGGCGCACGAGGATGTACACGAGCGTGCCGTGGGGCACCATGAACCATGCCCAGTGCGCCCACACGAGCACGCGATCGAGCGTGCGCCAGCGCGGCGCCCCGCTCGCAACATCCACGCGCGCGAGCGCGCGCTGCAGGCGCAACGTCGGCAGCTCCCCGAGACCCAGCAGACGATCGATCTCGATCGGATAGTCGATGTGTACCCGCCTCGCCTGCGCCTCTTGATCGTCGTGCGGGGTCTTGTACGCCGCCAGATACGCCCACATCTGCAGCGTGCATACCGCCACGTCGCGCGTGCGCGATTGCCTCACGGCCACGCACAGGGCCAGTGGCGCGGCGAACGCGACCGTCTGGGTCGCCAGCGGCGGCGCGCTGACCCGCTTACGCAACAGCGGCGCTGCGACTCCCGCCGCCACCATCCCCCAGGCGGTTGCCCTGATTACCCTCGACATCCGCACTGCGCCGGAGTATATGGTCGCGCTCGGGCGGCCCAGGTGGACTCAAGAGGCTGCAACGCGCGCGGACGCACGCGCGGCCTCGGCGACGAACGCACCGATCACCCTGCTCGCCGTGTCCGCCTCCGGGTGCCACTGCACCCCGAGCACGAATCGCTTGTCCGGCAACTCGATCGCCTCCGCCAAATCGTCGAGCGTCGAGTGACCGCTGACCACGAGGCCCTCGCCCAAGCGGTCGATGCCCTGGTGATGGTGGGAGCGGGTCGCGTGCTCGGTCTCTCCCGCCGCGCGCGCCGCAAGCGTTCCTTCGAGCAGACGCACATCGTGCTCGGCGCCGTCGAAGGAGCCGATCACGCGACGGTGCTCCTCGTGGCCGAAGTGCTCAGGCAGGTGCTGGCGCAGCGTGCCGCCGCGGGCGACGTTGATCAGCTGCATCCCGCGGCAGATCCCCAGCACCGGGACCTCACGCTCGATCGCCGCGTTCACAAGCGCGATCTCAAAGACATCGCGCTCGGGCACCGTGTCCACCGTCTCGACGTGCGGCTCCTGACCGTAGAACGCGGGATCGATGTCGGCGCCGCCCGTGAGCACCAGCCCGTCGATCAGGTCCAACACCTGCTCCGGTTCCTCGACCTGATGTCTGTCCGGTGGCAGCATCAAGACCAATCCCCCGACGCGCTGCACGGCGTCGACATAGCTGCGCGCCAGCAGCATCGCCGGCTGGTCCCAAACACTCCAGCGCGCCTGCTCCAGCGCGGTGCACATGCCGATCACGGGACGATCCATCCCCACAGAATAGGATCACCGGCCCAGCGGGATCACCGACCCATACGAGCACGTTCCACATCGCACCGGGCGCCGGTGGCGTCCGCGGGGCGAACGTGACCGCGCAAGCAGGGGGCAAAGGAGAACCATGAGCGAGTCACCCACCCCCCAGCTCGAGACAGTCAACCTCCATCTCGCCGGCGATGGCGTCGCCACCGTCGAGCCAGACCGACGCGCTCCTACACCGGAGCCAAGCGCCAACTCAACAACTGGCTGTATCCGCGGATGGCCGAGCAGCTCGAGCTGGAGGCTCAGATCCAGCGGGAGATGGCCGGCAGCGAGGACTTCGTGGAGGGCGCGATGGCGTTCGTCGAAAAGCGTCCCGCGCGCTTCTCGGGAAGGTAGAAAAACCCTCGTGGCAAAAGTCATCAAGCGCGTACCGTCCGGCCCTGAATAGAATCCCGCCCGCCTTGAGTCATCTGGCCCCCACACTCCTCGCCTTCTTCACGCCCAAGTCGGGCGGCTCGCCCAACGCGGACCAGATCAACACCCTCTACAAGATCACGCTCGTGATCGCGCTGATCATCTTCTTCGCGGTCGAGGGCGCGCTCGGCTACGCGCTATGGAAGTTCCGCGCACGCAAGGGCGCTGTTGCGCACCAGACTCACGGCAACACCCGCCTGGAGATCGGCTGGACGCTCGCCGCCGCCGTGATCCTCGTCGGGCTTGCGATCGTCACCTTCACCAAGCTCGCCTCGATCCAGGATCCCCCCAACTCAGGCCCAGGCGGCGAACAGCTCGGCGCCGAAAACGGCCTGCTGTACGCGAGCGCGGAACGCAAGCTTCCCCCGAACGGCAAATCCTTGAACATCACGGTGATCGGCCGGCAGTACATCTGGCAGTACATCTATCCGGGCGCCAACCAACGCGATGGGCTGGGCGCGCCCTATTCCTATGAGGAGATGGTCGTCCCCACCGAAACGACCGTCACGCTGAACATCGTCTCCGAGGACGTCGTCCACTCGTGGTGGGTGCCGGAACTGGGTGGCAAGTTCATGGCCGTGCCCGGATACCACAACTACACGTGGTTCAAGATCCCCAAGCCTGGGCTCTACCGCGGGCAGTGCGCGGCGCTGTGCGGACGCGGGCACGCGCGCATGATCGCCACCGTGAAGGCCGTCCCACCCGCGCAGTTCGACGCCTGGCTCGCCTACCAGAAGCAAGAGATCTCCGAAGCCAACGCCGAAGCCGCGCTCGAGCGGGCCAAACTGAACTCCCAGACCGGCCCCGGACGGGTCGAGAACCCGTAAAGGATCAAGATGGCCACCTACGCAGCCCCAGTCCCCCAGGTAGTAGCCCACCACGTCGAGCACGAGCAGAAAGGCTGGACGAGCTGGATCACGACCACGGACCACAAGCGGATCGGGATCATGTACATGGTCCTGACGTTCATGTTCTTCTGCTTGGGCGGGGTCGAGGCGCTGATGATGCGCCTGCAGCTGGGTGCGCCGAACAACACGCTGGTGACACCCCAGACCTATAACCAGCTGTTCACGATGCACGGGACGACGATGATCTTCCTGTTCGTCGTGCCGATGATGGCGGGCCTTGCGAACTACTTCGTGCCGTTGATGATCGGTGCGCGCGACATGGCCTATCCACGTCTGAACGCGCTCTCCTTCTGGCTGCTCTTGGCGGGCGGGATCGTCTTCTATGCCTCGCTCTTCTGGAACCCGCCGGAAGCCGGCTGGTCCAGCTACGCGCCGCTGTCCAGCGCGATCTATTCACCGAGCGGCGGACAGGACGCGTGGATCTACCTGATCCACCTGACGGGGCTGTCCTCGATCCTGGGGGCGATCAACTTCTACGCGACGATCGCGAACATGCGCGCGCGCGGTATGAGCTGGGGCCGTCTACCGCTGTTCATCTGGGCGATCCTGACCTACTCGGTCCTGATCATCTTCGCGATGCCGGTGATCGCCGGGGCGGTGACGATGCTGCTCACCGACCGTCACTTCGGCACGCACTTCTTCGACCCCTCGGAGGGCGGCTCGGCGCTCTTGTGGCAGCACCTGTTCTGGTTCTTCGGGCACCCCGAGGTCTACATCATGGTCTTACCCGGGTTCGGGTTGGTCTCGGAGATCCTGCCGGTGTTCGCGCGAAAGCCGATCTTCGGCTACAAGGCGATCGCCGCTTCGACCGTGGCGATCGCGTTCCTCGGGTTCCTCACCTGGGCGCACCACATGTTCACGACGCCCACGCCCGAGGTGATCCTCGTGTTCGTGATGCTCTCCTCATTCCTGATCGCGGTGCCAACCGGTGTGAAGATGCTCAACTGGATCGCGACCCTGTGGCGTGGTGCGATCGAATTCAAGACGCCGCTCTTGTTCTGCGTCGGCTTCCTTGCGCTGTTCCTGATCGGCGGCATCTCCGGCGTGTTCCTCGCCGTGTTCCCCGTCGACTGGCAGCTCAACGAAACCTACTTCGTCGTCGCGCATCTGCATTTCGTGCTCGTCGGCGGCTCGGTGTTCACGATCTTCGCGGCGATCTACTACTGGTACCCGAAGATCACCGGGCGGATGCTCGACGAACGGTTGGGCAAGCTGAGCTTCCACCTGATGTTCTGGGGCTTTCTCGCCACCTTCCTGATCCAACACGTGATGGGCCTCGACGGGATGCCCCGACGCGTGTACGAGTACGACAACGTCGGTCATCTGGCGTTGTACAACCAGATCTCCACCGTCGGCTCGTTCATCCTCGCTTCCGGGGTGCTCGTGACGATCATCAACGCCGTGCGCAGCCTCAAGCACGGCGCGATCGCCGGGCCCGACCCGTGGAAGGCGAACACGCTGGAGTGGTTCACGAGCTCGCCCCCGCCGGTCAACAACTTCGACATCATCCCAGTCGTGCGCTCGGTGGAACCGATGAAGGACATCCGCCGCGAGGTACAGCGGCGCAGCTCCGGAGCGACCGTGCCGGGTGGCGCCACCGTCCCCGCGGGAGCCACCCAGGTAGGGATCTAGGTTGGGCGTAGCGCCTCCCAGCGCCGGTAGCGCCGCACTCGAGGCGCCCAGACTCGGCCTCGCCCCACGTACGCGTCAGGTGCTGAGCGACTACGTCGAGCTGACCAAGCCGAAGGTCCAGTCGCTGCTGCTGCTGACGACGATCGCCACGATGTACGTGGCCGGCGACCCCTCGGCCGTGCTGGTCGCGCTGACCTGCCTCGGCGGCTACCTGTCCGCGGGCGGCGCGGGCGCGGTCAACCACTGGTATGACCGTGACATCGACGCGCGCATGGCTCGCACCGCCACGCGACCGGTCCCCTCGGGGCGCGTCTCCCCGAACGCCGCGCTCGCCTTCGGCTGCACGCTCGCCGGCCTGTCATTCCTAGAGCTCACGCTTGCCGTCAACGTGCTCGCCGCGAGCCTGGCCTTCGCGGGCTTCCTCGGCTACGTCTTCCTCTACACGGTCTGGCTGAAGCGGCGTACGCCGCAGAACATCGTGATCGGCGGAGCGGCCGGCGCGGTACCCCCGCTTGTCGGCTGGGCGGCGGTCACCGGGTCTGTTAGTGCCACGGCGGTACTCCTGTTCTTCATCGTCTTCTTCTGGACCCCGCCCCACTTCTGGGCGCTGTCACTGCTTATGAAGGACGAGTACGCGAAGGTGGACGTGCCGATGCTGCCCGTCGTGCGTGGCGAGGTGGAGACCAGACGCCAGATCCTGCTCTACACGGTGCTGCTCTACGCCGTCACGCAGCTGCCGTTCTGCGCCGGGGGCTTCGGGGACATCTATCTCGTCGCCTCGATCGCGCTCGGCTTGGGCTTCATCGCGGGTGCCGTCAGGCTCTACCGCCGGGCCGATCGCCACAGCGCTTTGCAGCTGTACCTGTTCTCCCTGGCGTACCTCGCGCTGCTGTTCTGCGCGATGGTCGCCGACGCACATCTATAGAATGAGGCCCTGCCCATGCATATGACCCGACGTCTCGCGCGCAAGAACATCCGCACCGGCCTGATCGTGTCGGGTATCTGCATGTTCATGTTCGGCGTCACGTTCATCGTGGCCGCGATCTACATCTCCTCGTGAGCCCTCTCGATCCTGAGATCCCGCCCGCCGGCGAAGAGATCCACCTGCCCGGGCCGAGCATGCTGCCGGTCCTCACCGCGGTGGGCATCACGCTGGCGCTCGTCGGCGTCACGACCTTCATCGAGCTGACCGTCGTCGGCGTGATCATGACGGTCGTCTGCATCTGGCGCTGGGTCGGCGACACGCGCCGCGAAATCGAGGAGCTCCCGCTCGACTGACTCTCACCCTGCCGGGCGTTATGCCCTGCGAGAGTCACCAAATCGGGAGCCAGTAGGCATCTCCGCCAAGCGCTTCGCTAGAGTTCGCGTCGTGAGCACGAGCCAGCGCTACCGGCTGCGTAACCCCGCCAGCGGGCGAGAGATCGTGATCGAGGCCCAGCCGGAGGAGATCTACCTGGATCGCGATACCGGCGAGCCGATGGAGATCGTAGGCAAGCTGCTGCCGCTCGCTCCCTCCCCTTCGCGACTGCCCTGGGCGGTGGAGAACATGCGCTTCTGCTCCTGGTGCGATCAGCTCGCCCAGAAGGATCTGAACGACTGCCCCACCTGCGGTCGTCGCATGGGACCGCTCGCGGCGAAGGCGGGTTAGTTGAGGGCCTGGCTCGCGGCGAGCATCTTGCTGCTGTGCGCCGTTGGCCTCGCCGCCTGCGGTGGGGGCAGCAACGTGAGCGACGCGGTGCCGAAGAGCACGCCCGACATCGTCCCGCCCACCGACACGAGCGCCGAAAAGGCGACCGTGCAAACGACCTCCACCTCGACCACATCGACCGCCAAATCCGGCGAAGGCACCTCGACTGCGTCCAGCGAAGAATCAAGCGGGGGCCAAGAATCGTCGTCATCGTCGTCGAGCGGCGGCAGCGAAAGTGGTGCGTCCGAAAGCGGCGGCGCCGCAGGGGGCACCTCCGCCGGCGGCGCGGCGAAAAGCGGCGCGGGAGAAACCGCTGCCAAAGGCGGTAGCGAATCGGCGGCCACCCCCAGCGGCGGCGCCAGCGCACCCTCGGGCTAGGGTGTAGAGATCAAAGTCGCGCTGTACGTCAGGCGCGCCGTGAGATACAAGCAGTAGTACTGCACCGACGTGCCGGTGAGCGTCTGCGTGGTCTGCGCGCTCGTGGTCGTGCATTGGGCCTTCGGGCGGCTGGCGCGCCAGGAGGTCGCGTTCGTGAAGCCGAGCGCCAGCGCCGGCGCCCAGGAGGGGACGGTCAGCGCGATCACGTCGCCCTTTTTGACCTGCAAGGTGGTTTCCAATGGGAACTGGGCGGTTTTGCCGAAGTAGGGTTCGAGTTTTACGAGCGGGCTCTGCGCGATCAGCTTGTAGGTCAGGTTCGGCGTCTTCTGGGGGCGTAGGATCGCGATGCCCGCCGTGGATGGACCGCCCTCTTTTTCATTGAAGAACTTGATCTGGGTCGCGTTCGGGTTGCCGAGGTCGATCGACCAGGCGACGATCGTCCCCGCGCGCGGCGCCGTCTGCGGGTTGTGTGTGCTACCGACCTTGACCTGGAAGCCCGTCGTGCGGCTGACGGCCAGGCATGGGCTGCCGGGACAGCTCGGCACGGTTTCAGGATTGGTGGTGGGCGGGATCACACCGACTTCGGTGAGCGTCGCCTCAGAGCCCGCGGGCAGCGCAAGCACGAGCGCGAGGCTCGCAAGGACTGCCGCTGTGGATACACGGATCATGTGGTCATTCAACACGACAACTCGAAAGATGTAGCGGTCTATTTCGCTATTTTCGCCTGAGTTCCTGCGCCGCGGCCGCGATCTCCGCCGGATCTCCGGGCGCCGGAACCCATGGCAGCCGCAGCGGATCGCCGGTGTAGCGCGGGATCACATGCATGTGGAAGTGGAAGACCGTCTGCCACGCGAGCGCGCCGCAGGAGTTGACCAGATTGACCCCTTCGGCCCCCAGCTGCTCCCTCGCGCGCACCGCCTGACGTTGCGAGGCAGTCGCGACCGCATGCAGGTCCTCTGGGTCGATGCTGAGCAGATCGGCGGTGTGCGTACGTGGAATCACGAGCACGTGGCCGCGCGTTGCGGGATTGATGTCCATCAGGGCCACTGTGCGCTCGTCTTCGCCGACGACCGTTCCCGGCAGCTCGCCCGCGAGGATCTTGCAGAAGATGCAATCCGGGTCGTTCATGCCAATTGAAGCCTAGCCGGAGGATGTGGTCCGTGTGCGCGCATACGCAAGCGCCTGCTCGCGCGTTCTGAGCTCACCGGTGTATTGCCCCTGCGTTAGCTCCTCCAACAGCTCGCCCACCCGCGGCCCCACGCTGATGCCGAGCTCATTGGCCAGCTCATCGCCGCGCCACAGCGGCCTGGGCGGCCCTTCGGCTCGCCAGCGCAGGGCGTCCTTCAACACCCCATCCGCCACCGCCATGTGCGCGTCGATCGCCCGCTCGGAGTTCTCTCCGCGCGTCGCCAGCCGATCCGCCACCGATAACAGCGTCACGTCTACCTCCACAGGCTCGCACGCCCTCAGGTACCTGTACACCGTGCGTCGCACCAGCGGCTGGGGCTCGTGGACGAGGAAGCCGAGTCGCAGGTGATTGCGCACGAGTGCGGCGACGTGCGCACGCAACCGCTCGCTGGCGCGGAGTCTGCCGAGCACCGTCCTCGCCAGCTCGGCCCCCTTGGCGTCGTGCCCGATGAAGGTCACACGCCCGTCCTCTGGACGCACTC
The DNA here is from genome assembly GCA_963837135.1 of uncultured Solirubrobacterales bacterium. Classification (GTDB taxonomy): domain Bacteria; phylum Actinomycetota; class Thermoleophilia; order Solirubrobacterales; family Solirubrobacteraceae; genus Palsa-744. The sequence goes on along the minus strand of CAWILV010000005.1, from coordinate 906,181 downwards.
CCCTCGTCAGGGGCTTTGCCGCGTCGTGCAGCAGCGCTCCCCAGCGCAGCGCCTCTCCACGTGTCATGTCGTCGGCCAGCGGCTCGGCCAGCAGTTCGGCAAGCTCCGCAGCGTGTTCCTCGCCCAGGATGGCCGAGGGGTTGGACTCCAACTCAATCGTCTGGTTGAGCACCTCGAGCGTGTGACCGTAGACGTCCAGGTGATGAAAGCTGTTCTGCTCGATCCCTCGCAACGCTTCCAGTTCTCCTAACACGACCGCCGTCGCCCCCAGCTCGCTCATCAGCTCGATACCTCGCCTGGCCCGCGGCGAGGCCACGACCCGGCGCAGCTCCATGAACACTCGCTCGGCCGACACGCCCCCCAGGGCACCTGCATGCGCGCGTGCCGCCTTACAGGTTTGCGACTCGGGCTCCAGCTCCAACTCGACCACCATCCGCACTAGGCGCAGCACCCGCAAAGGATCGTCGGCGAAGGCTCCCGGCCCCGCCATGCGCAGGCGGCGCGCGGTCAAGTCCTCCAGGCCGCCCAGCGGATCGATCGGCGCTCCTCCCTGCAGCGGCTCGGCGATCGCGTTCAGGGTGAAGTCGCGCAGCCCCAGATCCGCCTCAAGCGAGCCGCCGCGCAGTCTCTCCACGTCTACCTGCCAGGCTTTGTCGCGCGCCACCACCCTCCACGCGCCGAAGTCCTCGGACAGCGCGAAGCACGCCGCCCGTCCCGCCGCGCCGGCGAGAGCACGCGCGGCCTGCTCGGGGTCACCATCGACCACGAGGTCGAGATCGGTCACAGACCGACCCAACACCCGATCGCGCACCGCGCCTCCCACCAACCAGGCGGGCCGGCCCACCAGCGCCGCGCGGGCAACTTCGAGCCCGTCGCTCATTCCGTGTCGCCGTCGCGATGATAAGACCGTGGCACGCGTGGGGTGAGCGCGCACGTGACCTCGTAGTTGATTGTGTCCAGCCGTTTCGCCACTTCCTCGGCGGTGATCCGCTCCATACCCTGCGCGCCGATCAGGATCGCCTCCCGCCCCAGCAGCTCGCGGCCAGTATCGGGGCCGAGATCTACCGTGATGTTGTCCATGCTCACCGTGCCCACCACCGGATATCGCCTGCCGGCGATCAGCACGTCGGCGTTATTTGAGCACCCGCGCCGCCAACCATCCCCATAGCCGATCGGGAGCACCGCAAGCCACGTGTCGCGCTCGGCCACGAAGCGCCGCCCGTACCCGGCACTCTCCCCCGCGCGATATCCCTTTACCTCGGCCACATACGAGCTCAGCTGCAGCGCCGGCTCCAGGTCCCGGGCCGCCGCGTCCTCCCCGAAGGGATCCATTCCGTAGGCGGCGATTCCGCAGCGCACCATGTCGAAGTGCGCTCGCTGATCGCGCAACACCGCGGCGCTGTTGGCGGCGTGCAGGATCAGCTCCGGCTGCTCCTCCTTCAACGCCTGCGCCCACTCCGTGAATGCTTCGAGCTGCGCCGCGAAGAACCCTCCGTCATCGAGGTCATCAGCAGTGGCGAAATGTGTCATTACCCCAACCAACTGCACCTCCTCGGCGTTCCGCGCGGCCGCCACGGCACGTGACGCCTGCGCCGGATCGCGGGTGCCGAGCCGTCCCATGCCCGAATCGAGCTTCACGTGCACCCGCCCACCGCCGGCGGCCTTGATCGCCTGCACCTGCTGCTCGCTCCACACGACCACGTCCCCATCCGCCACGAGCGCTTCCTCCAGCTCCACCCCGCTCAGTGCTCCCATCACGAGCACGCGCACCTCGCGCAATCCCGCCTCACGCAGCTCTTTCGCCTCGGCCGCCCCGGCGACCGCCAGCCAGCTCGCGCCGCCGGCGAGCGCTGCGCTCGCGCTCTGCACCGCGCCGTGACCGTATCCGTCGGCCTTCACCACGACGCACAGTTGCGCACCCCCCTTCAGATCGCCGCGCAAGCGGGCGCAGTTACGCTCGATCGCGGCCAGGTTCACGCGCGCGAGCACGCGACGCACGGTCATCTGCTCACGCCTCCCCGCGCGGCGGGCAATGCGGCGATCACATCGGAGGCGACGACGCCCTCAGCCGCGCCCTGTCTGCGCGCCGCCTCCCGGCCGGCCTCGGCGTGCAGCGACACACCCGCCGCGGCAGCGGTGAACGGATCGAGTCCGGCGGAGAGCAGCGCGACGATCACCCCTGTCAGCACATCACCGGTGCCGGCAGTCGCCAGTGCGGGAGCTCCGCCCGGACTGACGGCCACCCGGCCGGAGGGATCGGCGATCAGCGTATCGTCGCCCTTCAGCACGACGACCGCCTGCGCCTGCTCGGCCGCCACGCGTACGTGGCGCAGACGCTCTCGTTCGATCTCCTCGCTGCTCACCTCCAGCAGCCGGCCCAGCTCACCCGCATGCGGGGTCAGCACGGTTGGGGCAATTCGCGCTGCCAGCTCGCTCAGGCGTCCTGCGTGCGCGTTCAGCCCGTCGGCGTCGAGTACCAGCGCGACCTTCGCCTCGCCCGCGAGCTCGCGGGCAAACTGGACGGCGCCGTTGCTGCGTCCCAGCCCGGGTCCCAGCGCAAGCGCACCGCCGCGCTTGCTCGCTTCGAGCACGTCCTGCACCCCGTCGGCCGTCAGGCCGCCGTCTTCGTCGGGCAGGCCTCGCGTCATCAGCTCCGGCGGCCCTGCGGTCGCGAGGATCGCCTGCAAGGACGCGGGCACGAAGGCCGTCACATACCCGGCCCCGGCGCGCATCGCGGCCTGGGCGGCCATCCTCGGCGCGCCGGTCAGCCCGCGCGAGCCGCCCACGAGGAGCACATGTCCACTGATGAACTTCGTCGACGCCGCTCCCCTGTGCGGGAACGAGTCGAACACCGACGGAAGGATCAGGCCGATCCTCGTGTCCTCCGGCGCGCCGCGCGGAATCGCGATGTCGATCGTCTCAACCTCGCCCGCATGCCCCTTCCCCGGCGCAATCCACAGACCTGGCTTGCCGGCGTGGAAGGTCACGGTGGCCGCCGCCCGCACCGCGGCACCCGATGAGGCCCCGGTGGAAGCGTCCACGCCGCTGGGCACATCCACGCTCACAACCGGCGCGCGCGCGGCGTTCACGGCCTCGATCGCTTCCCCCACCGCGCCTCGGGGCTCCCCCTGAAAGCCGGTTCCGAGCAGTGCGTCCACGATCACGGTCGCCTCCGCCAGCGCCTGCTCCGCTCGCTCGCGGTCCTCCGCCAGCTCCAGCGGCGCGTCGCCGGGCAACCGCTCCAAGTTCACATGCGCATCGCCGGCGAAGTCGCTGCTCGGCGCCGCGCACACCACCGTCACGCTCCTGCCCGCCTCGCGCAGCAGACGTGCAACCACCAGCCCGTCGCCGCCGTTGTTGCCCTTTCCGCATACCACCGCCACGGGGCCGTCAGGGGCCACGCGCTCGACGACCCGTGCCACCCCCGCCCCCGCGCGCTCCATCAACTCGAGCGACGGCACCCCGCGCTCCTCGATCGCCCAGCGGTCGACGCCACGCATCGTCTCGGCGTCGAGCAGCGGGGTCAGCCAGTCAGGGAGGGAATCCACGACCAGCGATGCTAGATGACTACTCCACCGTGACGGTCTTCGCCAGGTTCCTCGGCTGATCCACGTTCAGGCCGCGCTTGCGTGCGATCTCATAGGCGAGCATCTGCAGCGGGATCACCGCGAGCATCGGTTGCAGCATCCAGTCCACCGCCGGTACGGTGATCACGGAGTCGGCGTGCTTTGCGATCTGCTCGTTGCCGGCCGTCGTCACCGCCACCACATGCGCGCCGCGCGCGCGCACCTCCGCCATGTTCGACGCCATCTTCTTCGAGCACCGGCGAGTCGGTCGCCACGCACACCACCGGCGTGGTCTCGTCCAGTAGCGCGATCGGACCGTGCTTCATCTCTCCCGCGGGATAGGCGTCGGTGGCGATATAGGAGATCTCCTTCAGCTTCAAGGCGCCCTCCAGCGCCACGGGCAGGCCGACGTGGCGGCCGATGTACAGGAAGAACTCGCTCTGCCAGTACGTATCGGCGACGCGCGCCACCTGCTCGCCCATGCCCTGGAGCACCTGCTCGATCCCGTGCGGCAGGCGCTTCACCTCCCCCACGAGCTCCTGCAGCCGCGCTGGCTCGAGCGTGCCGCCTAGCTCGGCCAGGCGCAGCGCGAGCAGATAGACGACCGCGACCTGGCAGAGGAACGTCTTCGTCGCCGCCACGCCAATCTCCAGGCCCGCGCGGGTGAACAGCACCCCGTCGGCGTCTCGCGTCATCTGCGAGCCCATCACGTTCGTGATCGCCAGCACCGCGGCGCCCCGCTCCTTCGCCTTGCGCATCGCCGCCAGCGTGTCCGCGGTCTCGCCGGACTGAGATATCCCGATCACGAGATCGCCCGGCCCGACGACCGGGTTGCGATAGCGGTACTCCGAGGCGACGTCCACCTCGACCGGCACGCGCGCCCACTCCTCGATCGCGTAGCGCCCGATCAGACCCGCGTGGTAGGAGGTGCCGCAGGCCACCACCACGATGCGCTTCACGTTCTTCAGCAGCGCCTCGTCAAGGACGCCGAGCTCTGCCACATCGACGCCGCTGCCACGCGCGGTGCGGTCGGCGATCGTCTCGGCCACCGCGTCGGCCTGTTCGTGGATCTCCTTCAGCATGAAGGTCTCATAGCCGCCCTTCTCGGCGGTGTCCTCGTCCCAGTCGACCGTCTCCACCGCGCGCTCCACCTCCTCGCCCCCCGGCGTGGTGATCGTGACGCCGTCTGGCGTCAGTACGACGATCTCGCCGTTGTCCACGTACTGCACCTCGCGCGTATGGGCCAGGAAGGCGGGCACCGCGGAGGCCACGAATTGCTCGCCTTCGCCACGACCGACGATCAGCGGGCACTCCCTCCGCGCCCCCACCAGCGTCCCCGGCTCCTGGAGGCACATCGCGACAAACGCGTAGTGACCCTCGAGCTCGCCGTAAGCGCCTCGCACCGCGTCGGCCAGGTCGCCGTCGTAGTGCTCGGCGATCAGGTGCGCGATCACCTCGGCGTCGGTCTCCGATGTGAACACGCTCCCCAACGCAAGCAGACGCTCCTTGAGCGTCATGTAGTTCTCCACGATCCCGTTTACGACCACGTGAAAATGGTCGGCAGAGTCGTAGTGCGGGTGGGCGTTCTCCTCGGTCACGCGTCCGTGTGTGGCCCAGCGGGTGTGACCGATGCCGGTTGTGGAAGGACGCACGGCCACCGCCACGGCTCCCTCCGCCACCTCTTGGTCTTGCGCCTGGGCCAAGCCGTCAAGCTTCGCCCGCAGCGCGTCGAGGTTGCCCACGGCCCGCACCGTCTCGATCCGGTCCTCGCCGATCACCGAGATCCCCGCGGAGTCATATCCGCGGTACTCGAGCTTCTTCAATCCGTCGAGCAGCAGCTCCTGGGTTGAGAGCCCCCCCACCCGATTGCCGACGTAGCCAACGATGCCGCACACCCCGTCGAAGATATCAGCGTGATTCAGCCCAGCTCGCGCTGCACCAACGCCGCCAACTGCTCGCAGACCTCATCGGTCTCATCCTGGGTCGGCGCCTCGACCATCACCCGCACGAGCGGCTCGGTCCCGCTCGGGCGTACCAGCACGCGCCCGCGACCCTCTAGCGCCTTCCCGGCGGCACCCGCCGCCTCGTTGACCTCGGTGGCCGTCTCCAACGCGCCGCGCTCGCGCACGCGTATGTTCATCAGCCGCTGCGGCAGTTTCGCCATCGCGTCGCGCTCTGCCAGGTCGCGACCCGCCAGCGCCTCCAACGTCAGCAGCGCGCCTGCGATCCCGTCGCCCGTGCGGTTGAAGCTCATGTCGATGATGTGCCCGGACTGCTCGCCCCCCAGTACCCAGCCGAGCGCGCGCATCTCCTCCAGCACGTATCGATCCCCGACCTGCGTGATCGCCACCTCGACGCCCGCCTGCTTCATCGCGGAATGAAAGCCGTAGTTGGTCATCACCGTCACCACGATGCCGCCGCCGTTCAGGCGCTCACGCTCGCTCAGGTGCAGCGCCGCGAGCGCCATCAGCTCGTCGCCGTCGACCACGACCCCGGTCCGGTCCACTGCCAGCACGCGGTCGCCGTCGCCGTCGAACGCGAAGCCCACCCCGTGCCCTCCTTCGCGGACCCTCACGCCCAGCTGCTCGATGTGGGTGGAACCGCAGCCGGCGTTGATGTTGCGCCCGTCGGGTTGATCGGCGATCACGGTCACCTTCGCGCCCAGGCGCCGGAAGATCTCCGGTGCGACGTGGTGGGTGGCGCCATTCGCGCAGTCCAAGAGTACGTCCAACCCGCTCAGGTCGAGCTCGTCGAAGTGGCTGTGCAGCTCGCGCAGGTAATCCTCGCTCGCGCCTCTCAGCTCGCGCACATGGCCGATCTGCGGAGGAGGACCCTGTTGCCCGGGCTGCTCCAGCTCGCGCTCGATCTCGAGCTCGCTCTCATCCGACAGCTTGTACCCGTCGCCCGCAAAGAACTTGATCCCGTTGTCCTCGTAGGGATTGTGCGAGGCCGACAGGACCACCGCCAGGTCAAAGCCGTAGCGGCCGATCAACAGGGGCGCCGCCGGCGTCGGCAGCACGCCGCCCAGCAGGGCGTCCCCGCCCGCGGCGCTCACGCCGGCCGCGACGGCGGCCTGCAGCATCTCACCCGACTCACGCGTGTCGCGCACGATCAGCACCTGCGGGCGCTGGGCGCCGGTCTTGTATGTCGCCGCTTGCGCCAGACCGAGCGCCAGCTCAGCCGTGAGCAGGCCGCCGGCAACGCCCCTCACGCCGTCGGTTCCAAACAGCTTGCGGGTCATTTCGCTACGTATGACGACATCCGACCTCCAGGGAGTAGCGCCTAACGGATCGCAGCCGATTACATCAGCTAAGCAGGGCGGACATTCTCATCCGGCCGCCCCGCGAAGCGGCTTTACGGCCGGATGAGAATGCCGCACTGCTACCGCTTGGAGAACTGCGGCTTCTTACGGGCCTTCTTCAACCCAGCCTTCTTGCGCTCCTTCGCGCGCGAATCGCGCGTCAAAAAGCCGCGGCGCTTGAGCTCGCCGCGCAGGTTCGGATCGGCCTCCAGTAGCGCGCGCGAAACCCCATGACGCAGCGCCCCCGCCTGGGCGGAGATGCCACCGCCGTGCAGCCGCGCGACCACGTCCATCCGCTCCTGGTACCCCACCGTCTCCAGTGGCTGGCGGATGTTCCGCTGCTGGGTTATCCGTGGGAAGTGCTCCTCGAGCGTCCGCCCGTTCACGAGGTAGGAGCCGCTCCCGGGCCGCAACGTCACCCGCGCGACCGCCGTCTTGCGCTTGCCCGTCGCGCGGTACCGCGCGCCTGAGGCCAGATCGATCGCGGCCGTGGAGATCGGTTTGCTCAGGACCTCCTCCTGGTCCTCCTGCTGACTGTCCGCCTCGCCCTCGGACTCCTCGCCCTCGATCGCGTACGGGTCCTCATACTCCGCGCTGCGTGCCTCGCTGCGCCCGAGCGGGTCGACGCCCTCCGGAACGATGTCCACTTCGAGGTGCGCCCCTGGTACCGCCGGCTTCACGCGCGGGGCGGCATCCTCCTCGTCTTCCTCCAGCTCGGCCTCGGCCTCAGCGACGACCTCCTCGGCAATCTCCTCCGCGACAGCCTCCTCGACGGCCTCCGCAACGATCTCCTCGGCGACGGCCTCCTCGATCAGCTCCTCGACCACCGCCTCCTCGACGGCCTCGACGAGCTCCTCCTCGGCACGCTCCTGCGCGGCCTCGAGCGGTGCGTCCTCGGCCGAGCCCGCGATCTCGGTCGCATCCTCGGTCGGGACAGCGTTGCCAGGGATCGGCTCGAACTGCTCGGCGGACTCTGTCGACTCGGCCTGAGGGTGCTCCTGGGACTCCTGCAGCGCCTCCAGCGCCGCGTCCTCGGCGGACCCAGCGATCTCTGCCGCGTCCTCAGTCGGGACAGCGTGCTCGGGGGTCTCCGCCTTGGGGGTCTCCTGCTTGTCCTCGTCGTCCGCCATCATCATCAGGCCTCGATCTCCAAAGGTTGGGGGTTCTGGGCCACATGCGGGTGATCGGGGCCGGCGTAGATCTTCAGCTTCGTGATCTGTTTCCGCGCGAGGCGATTACGGGGCATCATGCCTTTCACGGCCAGCCGGATGATCTCCTCGGGGCGCCGGGCCTGCATCTCCTCGAACGTCCTCGAACGCAACCCACCCGGGTAGCCGGAGTGACGGTAGTAGCGCTTGTCTTTGCGCTTGTTCCCCGTCACGGTGATCTTCTCCGCGTTTACCACCACGACGAAGTCGCCCGTGTCGATGTGCGGGGTGTACTCGGGCTTGCGCTTGCCCCGCAGCAGATCCGCGATCTGCGTCGCGAGCCGGCCCAGCGTCTTGCCGTTCGCGTCAACCACGACCCAGTTGCGCTCACGCTCGGTCGGCTTGGCCACGTACGTCCGGGCCGAGGGTGTGGAAGTTGACGGGGTCATAGCGTAAAAAAGGCCACGCGATAGCGCGCGGCGCAGCGGACTATCATAGGCGATATCGCGCCTGCTCGCGGCCCCGGGTTACTCCCACTCGATCGTGCCCGGCGGCTTTGACGTGATGTCCAGAACCACCCTGTTGACCTCGCGCAGCTCGTTGATCATGCGCGACGCGATCGTCTCCAGCAGGTCGTACGGCAACCGCGCCCAGTCCGCGGTCATCGCGTCGTCGCTCGTCACCGCGCGCACCACGACCACGTAGCCGTACGTGCGCTCATCCCCCTGCACGCCCACTGTGCGGACGTCCGGCAGCACGCAGAACGACTGCCACAGCTCGCGGTACAGCCCCGCTTTGCGGATCTCCTCCTGCAGGATGCTGTCGGCCTCGCGCAGCACGTCCAACCGCTCCTTCGTCGCCTCGCCGCCGACGATCCTGATCGCCAGGCCCGGCCCCGGAAACGGCTGGCGCCAGACCAAGCGCTCGGGCAGGCCCAGCTCGGCGCCGACAGCGCGCACCTCGTCCTTGAACAGCGCTCTCAGCGGCTCCACCAGCTCAAATTTGAGATCGTCCGGCAGGCCGCCGACGTTGTGGTGGGACTTGATCGTCGCCGCGCCCGTCCCGCCGCCCGACTCGATCACGTCGGAGTACAGCGTTCCCTGCACCAGGTATCGCGCACCATCCCCACCGCCCCCTCCGGCGAGCTTCGCCGCCTCCTCCTCGAACACCCTGATGAACTCGGCGCCGATCGCTTTACGCTTCGCCTCGGGCTCGCTCACGCCCTTCAGCTTCTCCAGGAACCTGTCCTCCGCGTCGACAGCCACGAGCGGGACCTTGAACGTGTCCCGGAATGCGCTCACCACCTGCTCGCCCTCGTCCTTTCTCATCAACCCGTGGTCGACGAACACACACGTCAGCTGGTTACCGACCGCGCGGTGCACGAGCAACGCCGCCACCGAGGAGTCGACGCCGCCCGAGAGCCCGCAGATCACCTGCCCATCGCCCACCTGCCGGCGGATTCGCGCGATCTGATCCTCGACGATCCCCGCCGCCGACCACGTCCGCTCGCAGCCGCACACCTCCGTCAGGAACCTCGTCAGGATCTCCTGCCCGTAGGGCGTGTGCACGACCTCCGGGTGGAACTGGATCCCGTAGATGCCTCGCTGCGCATCCTCCACCGCGGCCACCGGCGAGACGCTCGACGACGCCAGCGCCGTGAACCCCGGGGGCGGCTCGATCACCGTGTCTCGATGGCTCATCCAGCACGTCTGCTCCTTAGGCATTCCCTTCAGCAGCGTTCCCTGCTCAATCACCGTCAGATCCGAGCGGCCGAACTCTCCCACCTCGGCCTCCTCAACCTTTCCCCCGAGCTCGTGCACGAGCAACTGCATCCCGTAACAGATGCCCATCACCGGGATCCCCAGTTCCAGCAGGCCGCGCTCCAATCGCGGCGCACCCTCGGCGTACACCGACGCGGGGCCGCCCGACAGAATGATCCCCCGAGGTTCCCGTCGCTCGATCTGCTCCAGCGGAGTGTGGCTCGGCAGCAGCTCGGAGAACACGCCGCAGTCGCGCACCCTGCGCGCGATCAACTGGCTGTACTGGCCCCCGTAGTCGAGGACGATGATCTCTTCATTGACCGCAGGCGCCTCGGTCCGCTGGTCGTCGGCTGGAGCAGGCGTGGCTAGTGCCGAATCAGTCATTTACCAGGACGGCCGCAGCTGTCCCGTTCGAGCCCATCCCCACGCCCTGGTCGCGCTGCAACGCCTTGCCCTCGGTCTGTAGTGCCGGCGCGATCACGACCTCGGCGCGGTTGAACTCCGCCAGGTCCTTGTGCCCGCAGGTCGCCATTGAAGTCCTCAGGCCACCGAACAGATTGAACGTACCGTCATTCTCGCGCGCCGGGCCGACGAGGATCTCCTCGAGCGTCCCATTCTGCGTCGTCGCCACCCTTGCGCCACGTGGCAGGCTGGGGTGGAACGTCGCCATGCCCCAATGGAAACCCCTCCCCGGAGCCTCGTACGCGCGCGCCAGCGGTGAGCCGATCATCACCGCGTCGGCGCCGAGCGCGATCGCCTTCGAAACGTCTCCGCCATTGCGCATCCCGCCGTCGGCGATCACCTGGCAGTACTCGCCCGTCTCCAGCATGTGCGTCGACCGTGCATGCGCAACATCCGCGATCGCCGTCGCCTGGGGCACGCCGATTCCCAGCACTCCGCGAGTCGTGCACGCCGCACCAGGGCCCACGCCGACGAGCACCCCGGCGGCGCCCGTGCGCATCAGGTGCAGACCCGTGTGGTAGGAGGCACAGCCACCGACGACGACCGGCACCTCGAGCGTCGGGATGAACTCCTTCAAGTTCAGCGGCGTCGACACGGTCGAGACGTGCTCCCCGGAGACGACCGTCCCCTGGATCACCAGCACATCGAGCCCGGCCTCCAGCGCGAGCTCGTGGTACTTCAGCACTCGCTGCGGGGTCAGCGACGCCGCTACGACGACCTTCTGCTCCTTGATTTCCCTGATCCTTTGCGTGATCAGCTCGGGCTTGACGGGCTCCGCGTAGATCTCCTGCATCTCGCGCGTCGCCTGCTCCTTCGGCAGCTCGGAGATCCGCTCGAGCTGCTCCTCGGCGTCCTCGTAGCGCGTAAAGATGCCCTCCAGGTTGAGCACCGCCAGCCCGCCCAAGTTGCCGACGATCCCGGCGGTGCGCGGCGAAACCACGCCGTCCATCGCCGAGGCCATCATCGGCAACTCAAACTGGTACGGCCCCAGCTTCCAAGACAGGTCGATGTCGTCGGGGTCGCGCGTGCGCCGGGAGGGAACGATCGCGATGTCGTCGAATCCGTATGCCTGGCGCGCCTTCTTGCCGCGTCCGATCTCTATCTCCATTGCTTCATCCTCGCATTCGGGGCGGACATATTGGGGCCTTCAGCCGGGTGATTCGAGCATAGCAATGGCTCCCCGGCACTTGTGCCCTCTCGCCGGTGTTTATGCCCTGGGATATGCTCGATTGAGATGCCCGACCAGCTTCCAAAGCGCTATGACCCGCAGACGATCGAGGCCCACCGGCAGGCTGGCTGGCGCGCGCGCGACGCGTTCCGCACCCCTGCCCTGACCGAGGGGCAGCCGCGCAAGTACATCAAGCCCTCCGCCCCCTTCACCTCGGGGAACATCCACATCGGCCACGTCCGCTCCTATTCGATCGGCGACGCCTACGCACGTTTCTCTCGCGCGCGCGGTGATGCGGTGCTGTTCGCGTTCGGCTTCGACGCGTTCGGCCTGCCCGCCGAGCTCGGGGCGATCGCCGGCGGCGTGCCGCCGAGCGAGTGGGTCAGCCGTTGCGCCTCGCACATGCAGGGGCAGTTGGAGCGCCTCGGCTTCTCGTTCGACTGGGGACGGACATTCATGAGCTCGGACTCGATCATGTACCGCTGGTCGCAGTGGCTGTTCCTGACGCTGCTCGAGGCGGGGCTCGTCTACCGCGGAACCGGAAACGTCGACTGGTGCGACACATGCCAGACAACGCTCGCGACGATCCAGGTCGAGGACGGCCTCTGCTGGCGCTGCCACAACCCGGTCCGCCTGATCGAGCGTCCGACGTGGTTCCTGCGCGTAAGCGCCTACACGCAGGAGAACGACCGCCGGCTCGACGAGATCGCGGCGAGCGGCAAATGGGACGAGGTCGCGCTGGCGAGCCAGCGTTTCGTGCTCGGCCGGGTCGACGGAGTCGAGGTCGAGCTGCGCGCAGCCGACGACGCGCGCTTGACCGTGTTCACGCCGCATGCGGACGCGCTCGAGCAGGCGCGCTTCGTGCTGATATCGCCGAAGCACCCGGAGATCGACAAGTGGGCGTCCGATCAGGAGGTCCGCGAGCGCCTCGAGGAGCTTCGCTCGGGCGGCCTGGAGCGCAGCTCGCGCGACGCGCGAGCGTTCGCGCTGGTCGATACCGGTCGCACGCTGCCGGCGCCCGCGGGCGGCCCTCCCCTGCCGGTGTTGATCTCGCCCGGCGTCGACGGGCGTTTTGGCGCGACCGCCGTATTCGGAATTCCCGAGCGGGACCGCACAGACGAGGTGATCGCCGAGCGCCTGCCCGGGCTGCTCGGCTCCTCAAGGGCCAGTGACGCGGCGGCGCCTGCCGTCGAGGCATCGGCGCCGAAGCCGGCGGTCCGCTACAAGGCCGACGACTTCTCGATCTCGCGTCAGCGCTCGTGGGGCACGCCGATCCCGATCGTCTACTGCGCGACGCACGGCGCGGTGCCGGTGGACAGGGAGCAGCTGCCGGTGCTGCTGCCGCTCGATATCACCCCGACGGGGACCGGCAACCCGCTCGCGGAGCTCGAGGAGTTCGTGCAGAGCACGTGCCCGCTGTGCGGCGGCCCGGCCGAGCGCGAGACGGACACGCTCGACTGCCACTTCGACGCGCTGTGGCTGTGGGTGCCGGTGTGCGTGCCCCCGGAGTCGCGCGCGGAGTCGCTCGAGCAGATCCTCGCGCTCGACGACCTGCGCCGCTGGCTGCCGTCCGAGCGCGTCGTGGCGGGCTCGGACAGCGGCAACTTCGTGTTCGACCAGCGGATCGTCACCAAGGCGCTGCGCGAGCTCGGCCCGCTTGCGTTCCTCGAGGACGGCGAGCCGTTCGCCGGCTGCCTGTTCCACGAGATGGTCATCAGCGACGGGCGCAAGATGTCAAAGCACCTCGGCAATGTCGTCGACCCCGACGCGCTCGTCGAGCGCTACGGAGCGGACACCGTGAGGCTGGCGGTGCTGTACGCCGCGCGCCCGCAGAAGACGCTCAACTGGAGCGACTCGGCGGTGCTGCGCGCGCACCGGTTCCTCAACCAGGTTTGGACGTTCTCGCAGGCGCACCTGGCGAGAGCGCAAGAGCTTGCGGCAGCAGCGGCGGAGCCGGCGACGATCGACGGCGGCAACGACGGCAGCGAGTCCGAGCCCGTCAGAGACATGACCGAGCACCTGCGGCGCAAACTCGCTCAGTGGTGTGAGAAGGCCGTCGAGAAGACGACCGCGGAGATGGAGAGCCTCGAGACTCACAGCGCTGTACGCAACGTGATGCTCTTGTTCGACCGCATCAAGGACTTCGAGAAGCGCGTGCTCGCGCGCCAACCGGAGCTGAGCGCGGCCGACCGCGAGGCGCTGAACGAGGCGTTGGGGGTACTGATCCAGATGCTCGGTCCGTTCGCGCCGCACCTCTCCGAGGAGCTCTGGATAGCGTTCGGTAACGAGGGCGATACACAGACGCCGTGGCCGGGCGTATCGTCTGCGGTACCGGTATGAGCCCGTCCAGCACCGCATCGCCTCAGCAGGGGACCCACCAGCGGACACGCTCGTGCGCGACGGAGCTCGTCTGCCATCGCTGCGACCATCGCTATCCGTTGACCGATACCGTCTTCGCGTGCCCGGACTGCGGGAAGGGCCTGGACATCGTCTACGACTACGAGCTAGCGGCCGGCCACTTCCGTGACTTCCCGAGCTCCGAGCGCCCACAGAACATCTGGCACTTCGAGGAGCTGCTCCCGATCCTCGACGCGAGCGCGCAGGCGCGCGTGGGCCAGCACTCCGGCTACACACCGCTGATCCGCGCCGACCGGCTCGGCGCCGAGCTGGGGTTGAGCAATCTCTACCTGAAGGATGACTCCAGCAACCGGCCGAGCCTCTCTTATAAGGATCGCGTCGTCTCGATGTCGGTCGCGCGGCTGCTCGAGCGGGGCAAGACGGAGATCGGCTGCGTCTCCACCGGCAATGTCGGCACGGCCGTCGCCTCGATGGCCGCCAAGGCTGGGGTCGATGCGTTCATCTTCTACCCCAACCGCCTCGAGGAGACGAAGGCGCGCGTCTGCATGGCGCTCGGCGCGAAGGTCGTTCAGGTCGAGGGCAACTACGACGAAGCCAACCGCCGCTGCCGCGAAGTCGCCGCGGAGACGGGGATGGACTTCGCGAACATCACGCTGCGCCCGTTCTACGCCGAGGGCGCGAAGACCGCGGCGTTCGAGATCGTCGAGCAGCTGCAGTGGGCCTCGCCCGACCACATCGTCTCGCCCGCGGCCGGCGGCACGCTCTCCTCGCGGATGCACAAGGGCCTTGGCGAGCTCCAGCTGCTCGGCTTGGCCGAGACCGAGGCGACGCAGATACACATCGCCCAGCCGAGCGGCTGCAACCCGATCGCCTCGGCGATCCTCGCCGAGGAGGCCGAGGTCCATCCGGTCATGCCCGAGACCGCCGCGCACTCGCTCGCGATCGGCGCGCCCGGCGACGGTTATCTCGTGATCGACGCCGTGCACAAACGCGGTGGCACGGCTGCCTTCGCCTCAGACCCGGAGATCTTCGCGGGCATCGACCTGCTCGCGGCGACCGAGGGCCTTCTGACCGAGCCGGCCGGCGGCACGACGATCGCCGTGCTCGAGAAGCTCGCCGCGGCCGGGCGCTTCGCGCCCGATGACACGGTCGTCGCTTTGATCACCGGCAACGGGCTGAAGACGCTCGACGAGCACCCGCCGAAAGAGTGGCCGGCGAAGATCGACTGCGAGCTCGAGCCGATGCTCAAGGCGCTCAGCGAGCTCAAGGGCACGCCCACGTTGATGCAGACGGCGCACGAGCAATTGCGGGCATAGGAAGACCCCGCCGGAGCGAGGCCTTCCCTTAGCAAGTCGATAAGCGGGATCCTGTCGTTGAGCAGCCATCCATCTGAGCGGCCTACCTGGACCTCGGCGGGCAACCTACAAACGGTCCAAACTGACCTTGCATCGAGTGGGGTTTACCGAGCCGTCGCGTCACCGCGACGCTGGTGCGCTCTTACCGCACCGTTTCAACCTTGCCTGTGAGCCGTTCACGTGGGACGGCCCCATCGGCGGTTTGCTTTCTGTTGCACTTTCCCGCGGGTTTCCCCGGGTCGATTCCTCGACCACCCTGCCCTGTGATGTCCCGACTTTCCTCGAAGGCTCCCTAGCCCCCGCGGCTGCCTGCCTTGCAAAGGTCAATTTACCCCCTCAGACGCTTCTGAGCAACCCCACCACCCGTCCGAGCACCTTGACCTCTTTGCTGCGGATCGGCTCCATCGTCTCGTTCTCCGGCTGCAACCGGATGTGATCGGCTTCTTTGAAGAAGCGCTTCACGGTTGCCTCCTCGCCCAGCAGCGCGACCACGATGTCGCCGTCCTGGGCGGTGTCCTGGGAGTGCACGACCACATAGTCGCCATCGAGAATGCCCGCGTCCTTCATCGATTCGCCGCGGATCCGCAACAGGTACTGGCCGTCACCGCCGCCGGCCACAGACGGCACCGAGACGTAATCCTCGATGTTCTCCTCGGCGAGCATCGGCGCTCCCGCGGCCACCGAGCCCAGCAGCGGCAGGCTGTCTGCGCGCACGATCCCGCGCACGCTCTCCACGGCGGTGTCCATCACGCGGTCGAGCAGCTCGATCGCGCGCGGCTTGGATGGGTCGCGCCTGAGCAGGCCGATCTTCTCGAGGTTCGCCAGGTGGGCATGTACGGTCGATGAGGACGCGAGGCCCACGGCTTTGCCGATGTCGCGCACCGTCGGCGGATAGCCGTACTTGGCCGAGTACTTGTGGATGAAGTCGAATATCTCCTGCTGGCGTTTTGTGAGATCCATGTCTACTTGGCTCCCTGTTCGGGTTCGCTGTTCGGTTCGCTGTGGCCTGGAACGAACATGTGTTCGTAGACTAGCGCCCCCTGTGGACGGATGCAAGGGAGATAATTGTTACGACCCACAGGGCGCCGGCCCTGGGATCAACCGATGTCGGGTTGCCGAGGTCAACGGCCCTTTGTTGCGGGCACCGTCCCGGGGACGACCCGGGGCTATACTCGCCCATTCTGCGCCCGTGGCGGAATTGGTAGACGCGCAAGGTTGAGGGCCTTGTGGAGAATTTTCTCCGTGGTGGTTCGAGTCCACTCGGGCGCATGGAGCACCGGCCTGCGCAGCGGCCCCTGCTCCTCAGGCAGGATACGACGACGGCAACTGGAAGTCCTCGCAAACCAACCGCGGCAGCACAGACTTGTGTTCCAGGGCCTCGGCGCAGACGACCCACGGCGCTAGGCCCGCAGCGATGCCTCGCCGACGACGACATCGCACCGGCACACGCGGGCTAGAGTCGTGTCAACCGCATTGGCTTTGCATTACACCGCTTGATCCGAGCCTCCCGATCAGGGGTCGACGTGCACCTCGACCGTGTTGCTCGCGCCGTGGGTATAGGGGTAGTCCTGTGCGCCGGTGTCCGGCAGGGCGACCCGGAACGTGTAGGTGGTTGGCTGTTCGGTCAGGCGGAAGCGGTAGCTGTAGCGATATTGGCCCTTCCTGTTGGCCACAACCTGAGCGAAGATTTTCCAATGTCTGCCTTCCTGCACCTCGACATCGAGCGTCACTCCTTCTTGGGGATAAGGACCACCGGTGACCGTGCCCGTCCAATAGATCGTGTGTCGATTGTTGGTGTGGTGGGGTTTGATCTTTAGCGCGATCCTCGGGCTGATCATGATCGCCGCGGTCGCGGTCGCGGAGGGGCCGGGGTCGTCGCTGTAGGCCGTGTAGGAGAACTGCAGTGTGCGGTCTGGTCCCGTTGGCACCTTGTATGAGAAGGACCCATCCAGAGCGGTCTGCACCGAGGTGTCGACCGCCGCGCCGGCCGGCCCACCGAGCGTCGCGATCGCAACCCGGGCGTCGCGGATCGGCACCGTGCCGCAATGCAGCACGCCCCTCACCGTGACGCTCTTGCCGTAGAGGACAGTCGGTGGCTTGCGCTTGCCGTTGACCGCGAGCTCCAGCACCTCGCCCGCGCACGGATCGCCGTTGGCGATGTGCGCCGGGGTTGGTGGCGTCAGCGCGCCGGTGATCGATCCGCCGTTGACGGCGATCGACGGCGGTCCGCTCGTGGTGATCGTGCCGTTGTATTCGATCGTCTTGTTTCCGGCGGCGTCTTCGACGATCAGCTCGAGCGAGTGCTGGCCGGCCGCCAGCTGGCTGGTGTCGAGCGTCAGGCTGGCGCTCAGCGATGGCAGGCATGGCTGGGCGTATTCGAACGAGCGCTGCCCGTCTGTCGTGATGCCAAGCGACTGGCAGTGGCCTTCGTTGGTGTTCAGGATCTGCGACACGACGGTCTTGCCGTCCACGACGAGCGAGCCGCCATACACGCCCGACTGACCGTCGGCCGCGTTGAAGGACACCGCTTGTTCGCCGGTCAGCGTGCCGCCCGCGACGAGTGGGCCGCCGACGTCACTGACGGTCGGCGGGGTGTCGTCGACGAGGTCGATGTCCGCCGCATAGACGTCGTACTGCGCAGAGAGCGATCCGCTACCCGACGGCCCGGATTCGGGGCACGTTTTCCCTCCCGCGCACGCGGCCCTCCACTGGATCACCGTCGCGCCGCTGAGGCCGGCGATGCTGACCTCGTTCAATTCATCGAACGGATCTTTCGGCGTCGGCGTGCCACGAGACGGGCATCCTTCGAACTGGGAGCACGAATCGACGTATACCGCCCCAGGGTTGTAGTAGAGCAGGTTGGACACGGGCGTGCCGAAGTTCACAGACGGTCCGTCCGCCTCATAGCGCCAGACGGTAAAGCCCGAGATCGTCAGGCCGGCGGGCGCGCTGAATATGCCCGAGGCACTGTCATCGGAGGGGTGTGACACTTCGCCATTCATCGATGCATACAGTGATCCGCCGGCGGCGCAGCTATCCCCTGCGGAGACGTATTCGCCGCTGGTCGCGTAGGTCACGTCATCGGTCGGCGCCGGGCGGCCCGCACTCGCGCCGTAGGGAATCCGGCAGAGGAAGTCGTGGTAGCTGTTCGCCACCGCCGGCGAGGGCGCCGTGAGAAGGCTCAGGAGGCCGACCACGATCACGGCGGCGGCGTGCCATTTGCGATGCCCGTCCTTGGGATTGCTCATCTGTCTCTCTCCTGCGCTTGCTTTGATTGAGGTTCTCATGACCGGCTCTCGATGGCCTTTAGTCGCGCGGAACCGCGCCTTGGCCCCCCTGCCGATTCTTTGCGATCGCGATCGCGCGGTGATGCACGTAGCGGGTCACCGTCTGCGCGAGCCAACCCGTGCTGCCGCGATAGAGGACCGTCACGCGGTTTGTCCAAGCGCCGCCTGGCAGCCCGATTACGGCGGCCCACTTCCCGTGGGCGAGGCGCACGGTCTTCTGAACGCTGTGCGAGCGCCCTGCGAGCGTGTAGTGGACGACGATCGTGACGTGCCCGATCAGCGTCTTGGCGGCCGCGCCGCGCACGTGCAGCGCCCGCCTGCTTCGCGTCACGCCGAGGATCCGCAGGCGCGGGCTCGCCTTCCCGGGCTTGCTGGGGGTGATCGGGCTCGGGGGGAGAGGCGTGGTGGGCGGCGTGATCGGCGTGGTCGGCGCGATCAGAGCGGTGTTTTCGACGGTGATCTGCACGGGGCTGCCGAGCGTCTGGTTGCCGGCGGCGTCGAAGACGGCCGCCTGGATCTGATGCGGGCCGTTGGCGAGCGTGGTCGTGTCGAGGCTGAACTGGTTGCTCGAGCTGGCCGGGCAGGGCGCCGGCCGCGTGAAGTCACACGCCAGCACCTGCTGGGCGACCTGGGTGCCATCGACGTAGAGACGGGCGTACTGCATGCCGCTGTTGTCCGAGCCGTCGATCGTGCCCGAGAGGACACCGCGCACGACACCGCCGGTGAACAGCGAGCCGCTGGTGGAGGTGATCTGGGGCGGTTGTTCGTCGGTGACGGCGACGATGGCGCTGTTGAGCTCGACCCGGGCGTCGTGCAGGAATGAGCCGTTTCCACAGGCCCCGAAGGGAGGTGTGGGGTCGCAGAGAACCTCAATAGTCAGGCTCGTGGCGTCAAGACCAGTGTGGCTCGCGGCCCCAGAGAGCTCACAGCCACTGCCGTTGTAGGGGCAGGTCTCTCCGGGGAGCGGGGTTCCCGTGTTGTCCACAATCTGCGGCAGCCACCCCTCGCCATCCTCGAACAGGTCGCGGTTCATACTGATCGCGCTGATCGTGTCGCCAGACGGTGCGCTGAAGGTCCAGCCCGCGACCGCCCCTTGGGGAGTCTGAGTGCTCAGTTCCAGAACGTCTGCTGCCGCGAGCCCGGAGGTTTCGGAGTTGGCGCCGGTGATTTCATTGATCCCGCAGTGCGCTGGTGTTTCCAGCTGGGTGGGGTCGCTGTTGAATGGCTGCCAGGAGTTGTTGATCAGCGGCGTAGTTCCTGCACAGGCGCTCACCTGGTAGCTGCCCGCAAACGCGGCCCCGGCGACGGTCGCGCTCGCGACGAGCCCCATCGCAAAGGCCAGCAGCATGCGTCTCATCGCGCGCTGCGCTTACGTCCGCCGGTGTGCTTGTCGTGCGCGGCGCGCGTCACGCTCACCGCCGGGAGCTCGATACCCCTGGCGAGGAACCTCGCCACGATCCGATCCCACCGCCCCAAGCGCAGCGTGCTCGTCCTGCGCCCGGTGATCCTCCGCGCGAGCGTGACGAGCTTTCCCAGCTCGCCGCGCTCCTGCACGACCAGTTGTAAACGCAGACCCTTGGGGATGCCGGCGACGGTGATCCTGAGGACGTGGTGCTTGAACGTGATCCTGGTGATCCTCGGCCGCGGCTGCTGCGTCGGCTTCGCCGGGAACAGGGTCGCTGCGGGCGGACCCGTGTTGCTCGGCTGGGTGGGCGCCGGGTTTGCCGTCCGGTAGGCGGCCATCCCCTCGCTGACGACCTGCCCGAGGCCGCACGCGTCGAAGGCCGCGGCGACGTCGAGGTTGCCCCCGTTGGCGAGCGTCGAGGTGATGCAGCCCTGTGCCTGGGAGTAGCTGAGCGTCGGCGAGTACGCGCGCATGCTCGCCTCGGCGGCGGAGACGATCGACGCGGCCTCACTCGTGCCTTCCGCCCACGCGGGCGCGCCATCGTCTGAGAACGCGATTTCGATGCCGTTCCCCGCGCCGGGCTCGGTCTGGCTGCCGCAACCCGCGGCGAGCACGGCGAGACCCGCGCCGCGGTTGCTGAAGGGACAGAACGCACCGAGGTTCGCCGGGTTCGCGTCAGAGGCGCCCACGCCCAGCACCCCTTCCACATCGGCCGGCGCCTGCACCGGGCCGCCTTCGTTGCCGGCCGCCGCAACAACACCAAGACCGGCTTTGTGCGCTGAGCGTACGTCATTCTCCAGCTTTTCGAGTTCTTCGCCGGTGGGCTGTGTCGCGGACCCGAGACTCAGGTTCACGACGCTCACCGGCATAGTCGCAGTGAGGGCCTGACAAGCATTGATCGCTGAGGCGTACTCGGAAAACGCAAACGTGGTCTGTCCCGCGGCCAGTGCCTTCATGTTGAAGACGCGCACGCTGGTTGGAGCCAGACCCACCATCCCCCACCCGTTCGCGGGCGCCGCCGCGATCATCGCCATGTACGTGCCGTGCCCGTCGGGATGGCCGCCGGGCAGCGACGGGTTCAGCGCGGCGAGTTCGTCTTCGGTGTTCGTGTTCGGCGAAAGCGCGTAGCTGCCGGCCAGGATCGGCGTGGTGTCCGGATTGGGATCCACTCCCGAATCCACCAGACACACGACCCCAGGAGCTGGTGGCGCGGGCGCGTACTGCAAGAACAGCGCGTCCGCGGCCGCCTGTTGCACGGTTCCCGCGGGCACCCCGACCTCCGCCGAGGCCTGCCCGCACAGCGCAACGCCGGCGAACAGCGCGACCACGACTATCGAGAAGCTGCGCATCTACATCTTCCTTTCAAGAGCCTTCCCACCAGCGTGCCTGTCTCTTATACCGACCATTTCCACTCAACGGGACATTTCGACTTGCCTAACGGCTCGTCGCGTCCGTCTTCAGGTCCTCCCCGATAGGGGTAGAGTGAGTGTCTCTACGAGGAGGCCACATGGATCAGCAACAAGAGCGCAAGGATCACATCGCCAACGCCGCTAAGTCGCGCAGCCTGGCGCAGGAGCGCCGAGCCTTGCAAACCGCCGAGATCGCCGGAAAGCAGGCCCAGCTCAAGCACGAGGCACAAAAGCGACGCGAGCAGAAGCTCAAGCCGACATCGGCGGCGTAGAGGACGGTCGGCGTATGCCGCCGCTGTGGGCGCGCTGGCTGCTCACGATCCTCGGCTTCGCCGCGCTGGCCGTCGGGATCGTGATCGCAATCCATGCCGTTAACGACAGCGGCGCGTCAGCATCCGAACGCTCCGCGGCGCTCGAAGCCGATCGCGAAAGCCAGATCGTGGTCGAAGAGGACCAAGCGCCACACACCTCCCCGCTGCTGCAATCCGGCACTCCCACACGAGTGGCGCTGCAGCGCGCGATCGGCACCGACATGCAAAGCCGGATTCGGCACGGAGCGCTCACAGGCCCCCTGCAAGGCGTGAGCTGCACCCCGGCAGGCGCACCTCACTCAGAGCGCCAGGCATTCGACTGTACGGCTCGCGCCGCGGCCATCGCATACCCATTCCTGGGTGTCGTCGACAAACACGCAGGTCAGCTGACCTGGTGCAAGGTCGACCCGTCGCCCGTGAGCAACGGGCCCCAGGAAGTCCCCGTGAGTCCGCGCTGCCGCGCTTGAGACTCGAATCGGAGACTGACGTCAACCGGCACAAGGGCTCCACCCTCCCCCGAGTGGCAGCTCTACCCCTTCCCAGCCGCCTCCCGCAACGCTTCGACAACCACCCCCGCATAGATCGCCCTACCCGCGACCGACGGGTGCACGCCGTCCACGAGCAGGCTTTCGCTCGAGTGGGAGTACCAGTTCGCGAGCACGGCCTGCGGCCAGGAGGAAACGTATTCGGAGAGCGCCTTGTCGACCTCGCCCTGCCAGCTGCGCGCGACGCGCACGTTGACGAGCACGACGTGGGACACACCGCTGAGCACGGAGCGCAACCGCTGCAGGTTGTCGTACCAGACCGGGCCGTTGTCGCCGATCTGGACGATCACCGTCGCCGGCAGATCCCCATGCGCGCGGTATTCGGCCAGGCGCGAGATCGTGTCGACCGCCTGCCGGCCGACGACCGCATCGACGCGTAGCCGCGAGCCGAGACGCTGCTCGAGCACGGGGGCGCAGCCGAGCATCACCGAGTCACCGAGCGCGAGGATCGGCCCGGACGGAAGCGATCCCGCCCCCGCACTGCCCGCGCCGTCGCCGCCGGCCACGCCCGCGGAGAAGCCCACTCCGGCGCCACGCCCGGACCCAGACCCGGTTTCGCGTAACCCACCCGCGAGGCTCGAGATGTGCGCGAGCGCCGCCGGGGTGGCCGTGGCCGAACCGACACCCGTGCCGCCGGGCGCGGGCAGGCCCAGCATGAGGCCGAGCACCAGCACGAGCCCGGCCAAGGAGCCCGCCGTCCAGCGCAGTCGCTCCCGCGGCGTGTGGCCGTCGAGCCACGCCCGCAGGCGCCGCTGCGCAGAACCCGAGCGCACGGGCATCTCCACATAGCGATAGGAGAGCGCGGCGAGCCCGACGGTCACGGCGATCTGCGCCAAGACCACGGAGGTCCCCCGCCAGGGCACGTCGATGCCGGGCCGGGAGAGCATCATCACCGGCCAGTGCCACAGGTAGATGCCGTAGCTGCGCACACCGATCCAGCGCAACAAAGGAGTCCCCAGCGCACGCCCCAAAGACGAGGCGGGATGCACGACGACCGCAATCAACACGGCGGTGCACAGCGCAACCGCAAGGAACCCACCGTGGTACAGCCACGGGTCGTAATCCTGGACGCGTACGAACAGCGCGAGCACCGCCAGCAGCGCGGCACAGCCGACCCCGTCGAGGGTGCGCGCCGCACGGCGCGAGACTTCATCACGGAAGCCACCGAGCGGCCAGGCGAACGCGAGCAGCGCGCCGACGAGCAGCGTCGCGGCGCGGGTGTCGGTGCCGTAGTACACGCGCGAGGGATCTTGGTTTGGGTCATAAAGTCCCCACATCAACGCGGTTGAGGCAAGCGCCAAGAGGACCGTGAGCACAACGGTCCAACGCCGGCCGAACAGTTTGAGGCTGCCCATCAGCACGAGCGGCCAGAGCAGATAGAACTGCTCCTCGACCGCCAGGGACCACAGGTGCTGGAGCAACGAGGGGCGGCCGAACGCGTTGAAGTAAGAGTGGCTGGCGGCGATCAGGTGCCAGTTGGTCAGGTACACGACCGAGGCGATGGCATCGCCGCGCGTCCGCGCGAGGTCGTCGCGCGCGATCGTCGAGGTGGCCAACAGGCAGACGAACACGACGAGCAGTACTGCCGGCAGCAGCCGGCGCGCGCGGCGCATCCAGAAGGCTTTGAAGCCGACCCGCCCCTTGCGACGTCGCTCTGCCAGCAGCAGAGAGGTGATCAGATAGCCGCTGAGCACGAAGAACACGTCGACGCCGAGAAAGCCCCCGGGCATCCAGGAGACGCCCGCGTGGTAGAGCACGACGCCGGCGACCGCGAGCGCGCGCAGGCCGTCGAGGCCGGGTCGATAGGGCAGTTGAGTACCGATAGTCGGTGGCCGGCGCGCGACGGAGACGGAGGGCTCGGCTGCGCGCGGAAGGCTTCGCTCGCCCATGAAAGCGAGTGTACGGATAGGCGACGCCGGAGAACCGAGCCTCGCGCGAACACTACGCAGCAACCCTGGCAAAGACGGTCATCCGCGTGGCCTGCAACAGCACTCCACCATGATAAAATGCTTGCTGGCAAGCAAATATGAAACTATCTCAAACCGCACCCACCCCCCAAACCGACACCGACCAGACCGCCCGCTTGCGCGCGGTGATCGGCAGACTGTCGCGCCGCCTGCGCCCCACCAGCGCGGGCTCGGAGCTGACCCCGAGCCAGACCTCGGTCCTGTTCACGATCGTCAGGCTCGGCCCCCTCGGCCTGAGCGATGTGGCGGAGATCGAGAGCGTGAACCCGACGATGCTCTCGCGAATCACCACACAGTTGTGCGACGCGGGCCTGATCCACCGCGAGGCGAGCCCGGGAGATCGCCGGGCGGCGCTCGTGAAGGCGACGCCGGCCGGGAGACGAATGCGGGAGCGAATCCACAAAGAGCGCACGGCGGCGCTGGGCATGCACGTGGAGGGGCTCGACGAGGAGCAGCGCAAGGCATTGTGGGCCGCGCTGCCGGTCCTCGAGGCGCTCGCCGAGCGACTACCCGGACCACACGGATCGCGCGGCCAGCAAGCACAACAGCAGCAAGCACAACACGAACAGCAAGGTCGACAGCAGGGACAGCACGCACAGCAAGACGGGCGGTTATGACGCGCCTGATCGGCGCCGGCAGGACGACGTTCGCGGCGCTCGCGATTCCCAACTACCGCCGCTACATCTCCGGCCAGGCGATCTCGCTGGTCGGCACGTGGATGCAGATGGCCGCGCAGTCGTGGCTGGTGCTGACGCTCACGGGCTCGGCCACGACGCTCGGCCTGATCGTGGCGCTGCAAACGTTGCCGGTGCTGCTGCTGGGGCCCTACGGCGGCGTGATTGCCGACCGCGTCGACAAGCGCCGGCTGATGGTGATCTTGCAGGCGGCGATGGGCGTGCAGGCGCTGATCCTGGGCGTGCTCACGATCACTGGCGCGATCGAGCTATGGGAGATCGGCGTGCTCGCGCTACTGCTGGGTCTGAACAACGCGTTCGAGAACCCGGCGAGGCAGTCGTTCATGCTCGAGATGATCGGTCCGGAGAACCTGCGTAACGCGGTGAGCCTCAACTCGGTCCTGGTGAACGTCGCGCGCACGATCGGCCCAGCGGTCGCAGGGATCCTGATCGCGACCGTCGGCACCGGCGTGTGCTTCCTGGTCAACGCCGCGAGCTTCGTCGCGGTGATCGCCTCGCTGAGCACGCTCGACCGCACGGCGCTACACCCGACCAAGCCAACGCCGAGAGCGCCGGGGCAGCTGCGCGAAGGCTTTCGCTACGTGCGCCGCACCCCCGAGCTGGGGATCCCGCTGCTGATGATGGCGCTCGTCGGCTGCCTCGCGTACGAGTTCCAGGTCTCGCTGCCGGTGATGGCCAAACAGGGCCTGCATCTCGGCGCGACCGGTTACGGTTTCATGACCGCGGCGATGGGTGTCGGCGCGGTCGTGGGCGGCCTGCTCGTCGCCGCGAAGGGCAAAGTCGGCCTGCGCCCGCTCGTGGCGGCCGCGGCCGCGTTCGGGATCTTCCTCGCACTGGCGACGGTTGCGCAGAGCCTCGCGCTGGAGCTCGTCGCGCTCGCGCTCGCGGGCGGCGCGAGCATCGCGTTCATGTCGACCGGCAACTCGACCCTGCAGCTGGGCGCGGCGCCGAACATGCGCGGGCGCGTGATGAGCCTGTGGTTCGTCGCCTTCCAGGGCTCGACCCCGATCGGCGGCCCGATCGTCGGCTGGGTGATGGCGACGGCGGGCGCCCGCGCGGGGCTGGGCGTGGGTGCGGTCACATGTTTGCTGGTGGCGGCGCTGGGGCTGCTCGCCGCCAGGCGTGGAATGAAGCGCACCGGGCACGAGGAGCCACAGAGAAGATCTCCGCAGCAACGAGCGACCGTCGAGGCCTGAGCGCTAGGAAAGAATGATCGTCGTGTGAGGGGACGAGCCGAGGCGTTCAGCGCCGAAGAGCAAAGCGCCCGGTCATATCTGGGTGAGGAGAAGCAGCCCTTTCAATACGAGTCCATCCCCGATGCACTGCGGTGAAAATCAATTCCCGCTCGGCGGGATGCGCAGGTAGGGCAGCGCGAAGGACATGATCTGACCGAAGGCCGGAGCGGCCACCGTGCCCCCGTAGATCGAGCCCGACTGCGGTTCGTCGACGACGACCGCGCACAGCAGCTTCGGGTCCGTCGCCGGGGCGAAGCCGATGAACGAGGCGACGTAAGCGCTGTCGGAGTATTCGCCGGTTTCTTTGTCGATCTTGCTGGCCGTGCCGGTCTTGCCCGCCAGTTGATACCCAGGGATCGAAACCTCGCTCGCGGTTCCGCCCGGTGCGAGCACGCCCTCGAGCATCTTGCGCACCTCGGCGGAGGTCGTTTCGGAGATCACGCGGTGGCCGGCCGGCTCTGGCTGGGGATGGCCGTCGACGGAAGCGACGATGTGCGGCGGGCGCAGGATGCCACCGTTGGCGATCGCGGAGTAGGCAGTCGCCATCTGCATCGGCGTCACGAGCTCGCCCTGGCCGATCGGCAGGTTGCCCATCGAGGAGCCCGAGTATTCGCTGAGCGGCAGCGGCCGGCCCATTTCCTCCCCGGGCAGATCGACGCCGGTCTGCGCGCCGAAGCCAAAACGGTGGACCCATTCGTTGAAGCTGTCAGCCCCGTCGAGCGCGCCGATCTTGATCGCGCCGACGTTGCTCGACTGCGCAAGGATCTGCGCGGTCGTGAGCGTCTCTTCGGGATGTTCGGTGTCGTCGTGGATCGTGCGGTCGGCGACTTGGATCTCGTCGGGGATGTTGAAGGGTGTGTTGGGCGTGATCAGACCCCGTTGCAACCCGTCGGAGACCGCGACCACCTTGAACGTCGAGCCCGGTTCGTAGTTGAACCCCACCGCCCGATCCTCGATCGCGCCTTCGGGCGCGGCGGCGGAATCGTTGGCGTTGACCTGTGGCCAGTTCGCGAGCGCGAGGATCGCGCCCGTGCGTGGGTCCATCACGATCGCGGTGGCGTCTTTCGGATCGAACACCCTGCCGACGGCGCCGAGCACGTTTTCGGTGCGCCGCTGGATGTTCGCGTCGAGCGTAAGCGACAGTGACGCGCCCGGCTTCTCGGGGTGCACATCGTCGATCGAGATCGGCTGCCCCAGCGCGTCGCTGACCACGCGCCGTTCGCCGGCGCTCCCATGCAGCAGCGAGTTGTGCGAGTACTCGAGGCCCGTCAGCCCGTTGCCTTCGGTGCCGACGATTCCGAGCACCTGCGCGGCAAGCGTGCCGCGTGGATATGCGCGGCGCATCACCGGCGTGCCGGAGATCCCGGGGATGTTCAACCCAAGCACGGTCTGCGCCGCCTTGGCTCCAAGCGCGCGCGCGAGGTATACGAAGCCCGTGTGCTCGCTGAGGTCGGCCAGCAGCGTGGCCTGAGACTGGCCAAGCAGGGGAGCCAGTTGTCGCGAGGCGTCCAGCGGGTCCTTGACAAGGTAAGGCGTGGCAGAGATGTCCTGTGCCGGCTCTGAGACGGCAAGATCGATGCCGTTGCGATCGGTGATCGTGCCGCGCTGCGCGGGCACCGTTTCATAGGTCAGCTGCTGCGTGCGCGCGGCCTTGCGCAGCGCCCCGCTATGCACCGTGCCGAGGTACATCGTGCGCCCGGCCGCGAGCACGAGCAGCAGGAAGAAAAACCCGAAGATCAGTCCAATCCGGCGCTGTACGACGGGCACCCGCTATCCCCCGGGGGTGCCGCCACCGGTGGAGGTCGGTGTGCTCGGCGTCACCGTGCTCGGGCTCTCCGCTTCGCTCACGCCGCCGGCGGTGCTCGCCGTGCCGGCGCCGGAGGCAGGGGCTTCGGCTGTCGTGGCCGGCGAGGACGCGACCGGCGTCGTGGCCTGCGCCGGCGTGGCCGCCGCTTCGGTGCCGGCGGCAGCCGCCTGAGTGCTCGCTTCCCCGGTCGAGGCGCTCGATGGCGCAGCCGCCGCTTCGCCCGCCGAAGTGATCGAAGACGCAGTCGCTTCTCCGGTTGTGGAGGTGCTCGATCCCGTCGCTTCGCCACCTGTGGACATCGCCGTGGAGATCGGCGCGCTGAGTGCGGCCGCGGCCTTGCTCACGTCGCTTGAAGGGTGGGAGCTCAGAAAGCCGAGCGCCCCGGCGGGGATCAGTTCCATGCCCGCGTGCTCGGCCTGCGTTTCGATCTGTTCGCCCGCAGCTGCTTCGGAGTTTTCGGCGCTGAGCGTGGCGTTCTCGCGCTGCAGCAGCGTTTCGCGTACGAGCGAGCGGCCGATCCCGGCGTTCAGCTTCAGCAGAAACAGCTGCATCGTCACGATCCCGATCAGAGCGAACGCGATCACCCCGATCCACACGCGTCCGCGGATCAGACGATCGAGCAGCCGGTGCGTCGCCACCGCCTCGGCGAGTCCCAGGGCATGCGCCGGTCCGGCCCACGCACGGCTCTGAGCACGGGAAGGGCTACGGGAAGGATTGCGTGTGGGACTGGCGGGGTGGGCGGGTCCGGATACTCGCCGCGGCCTGCGCGGGGCAGCGGGCGTCCTCCGCGGGCTTGTGGTGCGCCGCGGTGCAATCGCCGGGGCCGCGGCGGCGCTGGCTGCCGATGGTGTCATGCCGT
The DNA here is from genome assembly GCA_963837135.1 of uncultured Solirubrobacterales bacterium. Taxonomy (GTDB): domain Bacteria; phylum Actinomycetota; class Thermoleophilia; order Solirubrobacterales; family Solirubrobacteraceae; genus Palsa-744. The sequence goes on along the minus strand of CAWILV010000005.1, from coordinate 877,543 downwards.
TCCCTCCGTGTTCGTTGCAAGTTTGCTGGCCGCACTCAGCCTGGCCACGCACCTGACCGCGGCACTTGCCGCCGGCGAAGTCATGCCGACTCCTCCGGACTCACGCGCAGCTTCCTGGCCGCGCGCAGCCGGGCCGAGCCCGCCCGGGGGTTCTCCGCGACCTCGCCCGTGGAGGGCATGATCGCGCGGCGTGCAAGCAGTGCGGCCTCGGCCTCGCGCCCGCATCCGCAGACCGGCATCTCGGGCGGGCAGATGCAGCCGCGCGCTCGCTCGCCCAGGAAGCGCTTCACGCGGCGGTCCTCGAGCGAGTGAAAGGAGATCCCAGCCAGCACGCCACCCTCGCGCAGCAGGCCCCAGGCGAGCGGCAGCCCGCGGTCGAGTTGCCCCAACTCGTCGTTGACGGCGATCCGCAACGCCTGGAAGGAGCGCTTGGCGGGATGCCCGCCCGCGAACCGAGCGGGGATCGGAATCGCAGCGTTGATCGTGTCTACCAGCTCCACCGTCGTCTCGATCGGCGCTTCCGTGCGCCGGCGCACGATCATCCGGGCGATCGCCCCCGCGTGGCGCTCCTCGCCGAAATCGCGCAGCGCGTGCGCCAGACGGCGCTCGTCCCAGCCGGCGACGATCTCGCGGGCGCTCAGCTCCTGCTCGGGGTCCATTCGCATGTCCAAAGGCGCCTCGTAGGAGTAGGAGAAGCCGCGCTCGCGCGTGTCCACCTGCATTGAGGACATGCCGAGGTCGAAGTAGGCGATGTCGGCTTGCAGTCCCTCTTCGGCGAGCTGCTCCAGCGCCTCGGCATAGCTAGCGCGGATGAAGCGCACCGAGCAGGCGACCTCACCGGCCAGTTCCTCGAAGCGCTCTTCGGCCAGGGGATCCCGATCGATCCCGATGAACGTCCCCTCCGGCCCGAGGCGCTCGGCGATCAGCTCCGCATGTCCGCCGCCACCGAAGGTGCAGTCGATCGCGGTCTGGCCCGGGCGCGGGTCGATCAGGTCGATCAGCTCCCCGGCCAGTACGGGGATGTGTGTCCTTCTCATGTCAAGCAGGATGGTCGACACGCGCGGTTATCTCTGCGACGCCGCTCAAAAGCGCCGGTCGATGGTCATTCCAACTGCCTCTGTCCCACAGCTCCAGGCGGTCCCCCACTCCGACCACGACGACCTCCTTCTGAAGTCCAGCGTGCTCGCCGAGGAAGCCGGGGACCATGATCCGCCCGGCGGCGTCGAGCTCGGCGTCCTGGGATGAGCCGTAGAAGAAGCGCTCCAGCTCGGTCAGCCGCGGCGACAGCGGCGGCAGCTCCGCCAGCGCGCGCTGGGTATAGCGCTCGTAGTCCTCCGGGCGCCAGATCCCGACGCAGGGCTTCAGGTCCACCGGCATCGCGATCACGACGCCCTCGGCCAGCGTCGCGCGGTAGCGGGCCGGCACCGTGAGCCGGTTCTTCGCGTCGAGCGTGTGGTCGAAGGTGCCGCGGAAGGGGACCAAGGGGTGGCTCCAAGTTGATTACCGAGCCGAGGTGGAGGAGTGGGAGGAGCCCCTCCACCCCGGCTCGCTGTCCGCGAACTTAACCCACTTTCCCCCACAATGCAACCCCAATTGCACATTTTTTCCCACTTACCCGTTCCAGCGGCGTCGTAAAGGGGAAAAATGCCCGCTCAGGGTGCTTTTTCGCGCTGCGCCCGTCTGCCTTGCCAGCGGGCTCGAATGTGCAAGCCTCAATGCAGAAGAGCCAAGTGCGACCCCTCTTGCAGATCGGCGCCCTCACCCCGGCCCTCGCTTCATCGCCCGCTCGCCCCCTGCGCGTGCTGCGGCGCAACCCGCCGATCGACGCGGACCAGCCTTAAGATCCGCGGGTACTTGCGCGGGTGAGCGCCCGACGACTACGATCGCTTCATGCCGAGTCTCCCTCCGCGCCGCCTCACCGCGGCGCTCACCCCCATCCTCGTGCTCGCAACCGTCGCGCTCGCCAGCTGCGGCTCCTCGTCCTCGCCCGGCTCCTCCGCCGACCCCGCCGGTGTGGTCCCGGCCTCGGCGCCGCTGTACCTTGGCGCGGTCGTGCACCCCAGCGGCACGCTGAAGACCGATGCGACCACCGCCGCGAGCACGCTCACCCACCAGCCCGATTCCTACGCGCGCCTCGCCTCAGTGCTTCAGGTCCCCGGCAGCCCGCCGCTCACCTACAGCCACGACATCGCGTCGTGGCTGGGCCCCAACGCCGGAATCTTCCTCTCAACCCTCTCCGCCTCCGCCGCGGCGACCGGCCAGCTGCAGCAGCTGCTCACCCAGCTCCTGCAAGGCGGCTCATCGGCCACGCCGAGCGCATGGCCATTCGCATCAGGAGTCCAGGGCGCGATCGTGCTCGACACCAGCGACGCCGCCAAGGCAGCCTCGTTCATCGGCACCGAGGCCCAGCACGCCGGTGCGCACGCGGCGAGCTACCGCGGCGTCAACTACCAGGCGAGCACCGGCGGCGAGGCCTTCGGGATCGTCGATCGCCTAGCCGTGCTAGGCACCGTCACGGGGTTGCACGCCGTGATCGACACCTCGCTCGGTGGCCCCTCGCTCGCGCACGCGGCTGACTATTCGAAGCTCCTCGCGAGCGCCCCGTCAGGCGCGCTCGCCCACGTCTACTCGAACCCCGGAGCGGCGAGCGGCGGCGGATCAAGCGGATCGGGGGGCTCCTCCGGCGCCTCTGGCACCGGCACTCAGAGTCTCGACAGTCTGATCGGGCTGCTTGGGGGCACCCGTACGGTGAACCTCTCGCTCGTGCCCTCCTCCAACTCGATCGCGCTCGACGTCGACAGCCTCAGCAGCTCCGCGACGGCCGGCGGCGGCCTGGCGGCCTCCGCTGCCGAAGGCGCTCAGGCGCTCAGCGAGCTGCCGGGCGAATCGTGGCTCGCCGCCGGCCTCGGCAAAGTCGGCGTCACACTCGCGGGCGACGTACAGGCGCTTCACGGCCTTGCCTCGCTTGCCACCTCGCTAGGCGGCTCCTCCGGCGCGGGCGCAACGACCGAAGAAAGCTCGTCGAGCGGTTTCAATATCAAGGGTGTGCTCGAAGGGGTCCTCGCTCCCCTCTCGGCGCTCAGCGCTCCCGGCGCCGAAAGCCAGCACGACTTCCTCAGCTGGATGAGCTCCGCCGGGATCTTCGCGGGCGGCAGCGGCATCGTCAACCTGCGCGGGGGGGTCGTGTTCGACTCGAAGGACCCCTCGCTCTCGAAGGCCGCGGTCGCCAAGCTCGGCGCCGCGCTTGAAAAGTCCGGCGGCTCGGTGCAGTCGATCTCGATCCCCGGCACCGACGCCGCGATCTCAGCACGCGTGAGCGGTCTGCCGGTCGAACTCGACATCGCCAACGGCATCGGCTCTGACGGTCAGACCAAGTTCGTGATCGGTCTCGGCGAAGCCTCCATACAGGATGCGTTGAAACCGTCAAGCACGCTTTTGACCGCGGCCTCCACGAGCACCGCCACCGGCACGCTCGGCGAAGGCATACGACCGAGCGTGATCGTCGAATTCGCCCCGCTGCTGACGCTGCTCGAAGGAGTCGGCCTCGCCGAAGACCCGAGCATCTCCCACGTCCTGCCCTACCTGCGCTCGCTCTCCACGCTCGCCGGCGGTGGCAAGAGCCTCGGCGGAGGGATCGAGCGCTTCCGGCTCGTCGCCGGGTTGCAGCAGTCGGGCTGAGGCTCAGCGGACGTTCAGCACCTTGTAGAACACCGCCTGCCCGTCCTTGACCCTGTCCACGCCGTAGCGTGAAAGCGTGGTTTCGCCGTCTGCTTCGATCGAGTAGCGGCCGATCACCGAGTCGCGATTGCGAATCGCGAAGAACTGGTCGACGACCGCCTGGCGATTATTCCCACGCACGCCCGCGTTGCGAATCGCCAGCAGCGCGACGCTCATCGCCTCATACCCATACAGCGCATACGCCCCGCCTTCTGCGCCGAAGCGCCGGCGGTAGCGCGCGAGCACCTGCGCCGCCGGGGGCGGATACAGGCTCGTAGGGAGGATCGGTGTGGTCAGATACGTGTTCGCTGCTGCTTCCGCTCCGATTTCAGAGGTGAATTCGCTGTTGACCATGTCACTGGAGCCGAGCAGCAGCAGCTTCGGATCGGCGCTGTGCAGCTGCTTCCACAGCGCCACCGTCCCCGTCCCCGTCCCACCGGCGAAGAACACAGCCTGCGCGCCGCTTTCGGCCAACTTTGCGACCTCGCTCTGAAAGCTCGTGGTCGCGTTCGTGTGGATCATGTCCAGGCTGTCGTGCTTCACCACAGAGATCCCGGCCTTCGCGGCGTCCCCCGCGACGAGTTCCGCGAGCGGGACCTCGAACGGCCCTTCGTCGTCGAGCACGTACAGCCTCTTCACACCCAGCCCCTGCAGCAGTTGCACCTGCGCTTCGGCCTGCGCCGGATCGCCCGGCTGTAGGCGTCCGAAGGTGCGTTTCCCGGAGGGATAGAAGCGTTCGGGCTCGTCTTGGCCGGCGTCGAGCGAGGAAGTCAACCCGACGTATGGACTCGACGGGCTGACCTGCAGGATGCCCGAGGCATTGATCAACGGCAGCGAAACCGCGCTCGCACCTGAGTTGTAGTCGCCCAGGTAGGCGATCGTGGTGGTGTCCTCGGCGGCCGTCTTCGCGTTCGTCGCCGTCACGCCGGGGTTCCATTCCCCGGTCGTCGTATTCGAGTCGTCCATCGAGAGGTAGCTGATCTTGAACGGCCCGATTCGCCCGCCGGCTTCGCTCAGCGCGAGCTTCTCGCCGCCCACGATCTGCTGGGAGCTCGGCCCCGATGGCCCCTGCAGCGGCAGGCTCGAGTAGATCGTCAACTGGTTGCCGATCGTGCTCGACGCGCCCGATACGCCCACGCCCCCGCAACCGGCGACGCCGAGCGCGGCGGCGAGGAGCGCAGCCGCGGCGAGCGCCGATGCTCCTCCGAGCCGATGTGCGTGCATCGAGTGCTCAGCTGCGCCAGCCAGGCGATGCTCCGCATCTGCCAATCGTGCCAGCCAGCGCGCGCGCACTGGCTGCTCAGCTGCGGCGGCCGGGAAGGTAGCCGGCGAGGATTCTGACGGTGGCTCCCGCAACGATGATCAACGTCGCGAGAATGAACGCGTCGAAGCCCGTAGTGCCGAGCGCCCAGAGCACGACCCAGACAACCAGGCCGGCGGTTACGGTGAGGACCAATCCCATGCTGGCGGAATCCTAGCGGGCCAGGGCGAGACCCGCGGCCAGTTCGCCCACGACCGCGCCGACGGCGCCCGCCGGATCTGCGTACTCACCTGCGGCGCGCACCAGCCTGGTGCCGACGATCACCCCATCCGCACCCGCCTGCGCAGCCTGCAGCGCCTGCTCGGGCGTGCTGATCCCGAAGCCCAGCGCGATCGGCGCCCGCGTGCTCGCCTTCGCCCGCTCCACAACCTGCGCAAAGCGCTCGCCCAACTCGGCGCGCTCGCCGGTCGTGCCCACGACCGAGACCGTGTACATGAAGCCCTCGGCGCTCGCCCCGATCTCCGCCAAGCGCTCCAGCGTGGTCGTGGGCGCCACCAGCGGCACGAGTGCAAGGCCATGCGCTTTACAGGCCTCCCCCACCTCGGGCGCCTCGCCGAGTGGCAGGTCGGGCACGATCAGACCGCTCGCGCCGGTCTTTGCAAGGCGCTCCACGAACGCCTCCGCGCCGGGGGCGAACACCATATTCGCGTAACACATCAGCACCACCGGCACGCTCTGCGCCAACGCGCGCGCCACCTCCAGCACGCCCGCGACGTTCGCTCCCGCCTGCAGTGCCTGCGTCCCCGCCGCGTGGATCACGGGTCCGTCGGCGAGCGGGTCCGAGTAGGGCATGCCCAGCTCGATGATGTCCGCGCCGGCGCTCACGCAGGCTTCGCCGATCTCGATCGAGTCCGCGAGCGTCGGATAGGAACCCATCAGATACGGCATCAAAGCGGCCCGCTTGTCCGTCTGCGCGAACGCGGCGGCGATCCGGTCGATCCCATTCGGGACGCTGCCGTTCTCGCTCACCCCCCCAGCACCTCCGCGAGATCCTTGTCCCCGCGGCCCGACAGGCACACAAGGTCCAGCTCGCCGTCATCCCGCGCGAGCGTCCACGCCAGCGCGTGCGCGGTCTCCAGCGCCGGGATGATGCCCTCCAAGCGCGCTGTCTCTCTGAAGGCCGCGAGCGCCTCGCGGTCGGTCACCGCCTCATAGCGCGCACGTCCGCTGTCGCGCAGGTACGCGTGCTGGGGCCCCGCCCCGGGGTAGTCGAGTCCCGCCGAAATCGAGTGCGCCTCAAGGATCTGGCCCTCCTCGTCCTGCATCACCGCCGAGCGCGACCCGTGCAGGATGCCGACGCGCCCGCCGACCGTCAGCGGGGCTCCATGTCTGGGCGTGTCGATCCCCTCGCCGCCGGCCTCCACCCCGATCAGCTGTACCTCTTCGTCGTCGAGGAACGCCGCGAACGTGCCGATCGCGTTCGAGCCCCCGCCCACGCACGCGATCACGCGCCCCGGCAACCGCCCCTCTCGCTCCAGGATCTGCGCCCGCGCCTCGTCGCCGATCACGCGCTGCAGATCGCGCACGATCGCCGGGTACGGCGCGGGACCGACGACCGAGCCGATCACGTAATGGGTGCTCTCCACATTCGTCACCCAGTCCCTGATCGCGTCCGAAGTGGCCTCCTTCAGCGTCCTCGCGCCCTCGTCCACCGGCTTCACCGTCGCACCTAACAGCTCCATCCGCTGCACGTTCGGCTTCTGGCGGCGCGTGTCCTCGGTGCCCATGTACACGACGCACTCCATCCCCAGCAGCGCGCTCACGGTCGCGGTCGCCACCCCGTGCTGGCCGGCGCCGGTCTCGGCGATGATCCTTTTCTTGCCCATCCTTCGCGCCAGCAGTGCCTGACCGAGCGCGTTGTTCAGCTTGTGCGAGCCCGTGTGGTTGAGATCCTCGCGCTTGAGGTAGATCGGCCGGCCGGTCTTCTCCGACAATCTCCTGGCCCTGTACAGCGGCGTGGGCCTGCCGCCGAAGTCGCGCAGCAGGCCGTTCAGCTCGGCTTGGTAGGCCCGGTCTTCCCGCGCCTGCACCCACGCCTGCTCCAGCTCCGCCAACGCCGGCATCAGCGTCTCGGGAACGAACTGTCCGCCGTACTGCCCAAACCGATGCTCGACGGTGCTCACGCCGCGGCACCTTCGGTGACTGATGCGCCTTCGATGACTGATGCCGTCCGCTCCACCGCCGCGAAGAAGGCCCTCAGCTTCGCCTCGTCCTTCTTCCCCGGAGCACTCTCCGTCCCGCTCGCGCTGTCCACCGCGAACGGCCGCGTCTGAGCGATCGCGTCCGCAACGTTCTCAGTGCTCAGGCCGCCGCTCAGGATCAGCGGGACCTTCGAGCGCCGCGCGGCGAGCAGCTTCCAGTCGAACGTCTCCCCCGTGCCGCCTCTCAGCTCCTGCTTCTCCAAGTCCTGCGAGCGTGCGTCGAGCAGGTGAAAATCCACGTGGTAGCGCTCCAGATCCCTGATGTCACCGGGGCCCTCGACCTGAGCCGCCTTGATCACCCGCGCGCCGGTTCTGCGCGGCACCTCGCCGCAGAACGCCGGGCCCTCGTCGCCGTGCAGCTGCACCATCGTCAAGCCTAGATCCTCGCTCGTCTTGACGACCAGCTCCAAAGGATCGTTTACGAACACCCCGCACAGCTCGACCTTCCGCGCCAACGCCACCGTGATCCGCTGCGCCTCCTGGAGCGAGCATCGGCGCGGGCTGTCCTCGTAGAAGATCATGCCAATCGCCCACGCCCCCAGCTCGACCGCCAGTTCGGCGTCGGGGAGGTTGGTGATGCCACAGATCTTCACCTTCGGGGCTGTCTCGGACATCCCCCAACGGTAGCGGTAGGGCTACCCTTCGGGCGTGTTCGGGTTGGGCACCGAGTTGGGACGTTCGCCGAGCTTCACGCTCACCGTCTTGTGTTCGTAGCCGCCCTTCCCGTTCGCCCGCAGCAACCCGATGCTCACCGTATCGCCGGGTTTCTTCGTGGAGATGTCGTTCGCGAGGTCTTCCGAGCTCGCCACGGCCTGCCCATCGATCGAGACGATGATGTCGCCGCCGACGGCGACCTGGCCGCCTTCGACGCTGCCGCTGATGTTGCCACCGCGGATGCCGGCTTTTTCGGCGGCGGTGCCCTTCTGCACGCTCTGCACCAGCGCGCCCTGCTGCACCGGGAGGTTGAGCGCCGACAGGGAGCCGTCGATCGTCAGCGAGGTCAGGCCGAGGTAGGCGCCGCGGATGGTGCCGCCTTTCTCGAGTGCGGAGATCTCGCTCTTGGCCGTGTTGATCGGCACGGCAAAGCCGATCCCGACGCTGCCGTCACCTGAGCCGCCGGTCTCGATCTGCGAGTTGAGGCCGATCACTTCACCCGCGATGTTGAGCAGTGGACCACCGGAGTTCCCGGGATTGATCGGCGCGTCGGTCTGCAGCACGTTGTCGATCGTGAAGCCGTTCGGCGCCGTTATCTGGCGCTGGAGCGCCGAGATCACGCCGGTCGTGAGCGTCCGTTCCAGGTCGAACGGGTTGCCGATCGCCAGGACTGGATCGCCCACCTCGACGGTGCTCGAGTCGCCGAGCGTCAGCGGGTGCAGCGTTAGGCCATCGGTTGAGATTCGCAGCACCGCGAGATCGTTGGAGGGATCCTTGCCGACAACCTTGGCTTCGACCGACTTGCCTTTTTCAAAGCTGACCGTGACCTTGATCGCGTTCTCCACCACATGGTAGTTGGTCAGGATCGTGCCGTTGGCGTCGATCACGATGCCCGAGCCTGTGTCCTCCCCCTGTTTCTCGGCTTCCCCGCCGCCGAACAGGTTCAACGCCGATTCCGATTTCTCCACGACCGTCGAGGTCACGAACGCGACCCCGGGGGCATCGCGCACGTAGATGTCGTGCGGTGTCAGCCCCGTCGTCTTCTGTGAGGCGTTCGAGGGCGCGATCGGGGCGGCCTGGACCGTCGTGACCGTCTTGGTCGAGCTGTTCAGCCCGCCGAACGCCGCGACCACCGCGACGACCACGGCGCCGCCGATCAGGGCGGACAGGAAGGGAATGAAGAAGGTGCGTTTCATCTTATGCAAGAGAATGACCGGTCGCGATCAAGGCGATCTAAAGCGCGGCCCCGCTATTCATAAAGCTATTGGAATCCCCGTTTTGCGCGCAGGTCGGCCCGATTTGCCCCGTCACTCGGGCGACCTTCTCCCAGCACGGTCTCCCCGTAGCTTCCGCAAAGCCGCCTCGGGGTCGGCCGAGCGCATCAGCGTCTCCCCCACGAGCACCGCGGCCACACCGGCATTCTCGAGCCGGCTCAGCTGCCCGGCCTGCGCGATCCCCGACTCCGAGACCACAGTCACGCCGGATGGGATCTCGCCCATCAGCCGCTCGGTGCGCTCCACATCTACGCTGAAGTCCCTCAGGTCGCGGTTGTTGATCCCGATCAGCTCTGCCCCGATCTTCAGCGCCATCCGCAGCTCGTCGTGATCGTGCACCTCCACCAGCACATCCAGGCCAAGTGTTCCCGCGCGCTCGTGCAGCGCCCTCAGCTGCTCTGGCTCGAGCGCCGCCACGATCAGCAGGACCGCGTCCGCGCGCGCAACCTTCGCCTCGTACAGCTGGTAATCGTCGATGATGAAGTCCTTCCTCAGAATCGGCAGCTCGCTGGCCGTGCGTGCCGCCCTCAGGTCCTCCAGCGTTCCATCGAAGTTAGGGCCCTCTGTCAACACCGACAGCGCGCTCGCCCCTCCACGCTCGTACGCGCCAAGGAGCTCGTGCAGATCGGGGGCCTCATGCAATGTGCCCGCCGAGGGCGAGCGGCGCTTGAACTCGGCGATCACCGCGATCCCAGGCTCCCGCAATGCAGCTCCGAAGCGCCGCGGGCTGACCTCCCCCGCGCCGCCGATCGCAAACGCCTGATATTCGAGCTCTTGGAGCGGCTGCTCCCGCTTGAGACGCTCCAGCTCATCGCGCGTGCTCTGCAATATCCGCGCCAGCACAGTCGGTGCCTGTGCGCTCATCGCGCCACCTCCGCGGGCGCGTAGCGCCGGCTGGCCTCCAGGTAGCGCTCCAGGGCGCTCTCCGCGAGCCCGTCCTCGATCGCCGCGCGCGCGGCCTGCACACCCTCCGCGAGCGTCTGCGTGACGCCGGCGGCGTAGATCGCGGCGCCCGCGTTGATCAGCGCCAGGTCGGCGCGCACCCCTCGCTCGCCCGCCAGGATCGCGCGCGTCACCTTCGCGTTCTCCTCTGGAGTTCCCCCGTCATAGCCCCCTTCGACGGCGAGCTCGAGCCCGACGTCGCTAGGGGTCAGCGTGTAGTGGCTCAGCTCTGCTCCATTCACCTCGACCACGCGCGTCGCCGCGCTGATCGAGACCTCGTCCAGCCCGTCCTCGCCGGCAACCACCAGCGCCCGGTCCACCCCCAACCGCGCCAGCGCCCCGGCGATCGTCTCCAGGAAGCTTGGATCTGAGACGCCGATCAGCTGCCGTTGCGCGCCCGCCGGATTAGTCAGCGGTCCCAGGAGGTTGAAGATCGTTTTGACCGCGAGCTCGCGCCTCACGGGCACGACGAAACGGGTGGCCTGATGGTGCGCGGGCGCAAACATGAAGCCAAAGCCCGCCTCCTCGATGCAGCGCGCCACGCCCTCCGGCGTCAGGTCGATCCTCGCACCCAACGCCTCCAGTAGATCGGCCGACCCCGACAAGCTCGTAGCGGAGCGGTTGCCGTGCTTGGCCACTGCGCACCCGGCGCCTGCGGCGATCAGCGCGGCCGTGGTCGAAACGTTGAACGTGCGCTTCCCGCCCCCGGTGCCGGCGGTGTCGAGCAGGTCGTGGCGCTCGGTCGGCACGTGCACGGCGAGCGCCCGCATCGTGCGGGCCAGGCCAGCGAGCTCGTCGATCGTCTCACCCTTCGTCCGCAACGCGATTAGGAAACCCGCGATCTGAATCTCCGAGACCTCGCCATTCATGATCTCGTTGAGTACCTCCGCGGTCTCGTCCGCACTCAGGTCACGGCGCGAGGAGAGTCCGTCGATCGCTCGCGTCAGGATCGCGTTAGGCATCGGCCTGTCCTTCGAGGAAGTTCTTCAACATCTCATTAGACATCGGTGGGACCTTCGAGGAAGTTCTTCAACAGATGCTTACCCTCGTCCGTCAGCACCGACTCGGGGTGAAACTGCACGCCCTCCGCGGGCAGCTCACGGTGACGCAACGCCATCAGCACGCCGCCGCCCCGTGCGGACTGCTCCAGACAGTCGGGCAGCCCCGGCTCCACTACAAGCGAGTGATAGCGCCCGACCGTCAACGGCGTTCCCAGCCCCCTGAAGATCGTGCGTCCGTCGTGCTCGATCGTCGTTGCCTTGCCGTGTACGGGCTCGTGCAGCACCACCTTGCCCCCGAACGCCTGTGCCAGCGCCTGGTGGCCAAGGCACACCCCGAGCGTCGGGATGCCGGTCTCGGGCAGCCGTCGCGCCGCCTCCAGGGAGATGCCGGCCTGATCGGGCGTACACGGGCCGGGCGAGATCACACAGCGCTCGTAGCCCCCGTCCAGCAACTCATCGACCGTCGCGCGGTCGTTTCGCACCGCGTTCACGTCGGACCCGAGCTCACCCAGGTACTGGACAAGGTTGTACGTGAACGAATCGTAGTTGTCGATCACGAGCACCCTCATCGGATCACGCCCACGCTCATGGCCAATCCACCTGCTCGCAGGCCAGCTCGATCGCCTGCATCACCGCGCGCGACTTCGCCACCGACTCCTCGTACTCGTACTCTGGCTTCGCGTCCGCCACGGTGCCGCCTCCCGCCTGCACGTGGGCGACCCCATCCTTGACCACCACCGTGCGAATGTGAATCGCCGTGTCGAGGTCCCCGGCGTAGCTCAGGTAGCCGATCGCGCCACCGTACCCCCCCCGCTTGATCGGCTCGAGCTCGTCGATGATCTGCATCGCGCGCACCTTCGGCGCGCCCGAGAGCGTGCCCGCCGGCAGCACCGAGCGCAGCGCGTCCATCGCGCCCACCTCCTCGCGCAGCGTGCCCGAGACCGAAGAGACGATGTGCATCACGTGGCTGTAGAACTCGATCTCCATCATCTCGTCCACCTTCACGCTTCCGTACTCACACACCCTTCCCAGGTCGTTGCGCCCCAGGTCGACGAGCATCACGTGCTCGGCCCGCTCCTTCTCGTCGGCCAGCAGTTCCCCAGCGATTCGCCTGTCCTCCTCAGGGCTCGCGCCGCGCGGGCGGGTCCCGGCGATCGGCCGCGTCGACACCTGCCGTCCGTTGACCGTCAGTAGCGGCTCCGGGCTGGCGCCCACGACCTGGAAGTCGCCGAAGTCGAGGAAGTACATATAGGGGCTCGGGTTGACCGCGCGCAGGCCCCTGTAAATCGAGAACGGCTGCACCGGCACCTGCGCCGACCAGCGCTGCGAGGGCACCACCTGGAAGGCGTCACCAGCGTGGATGTACTCGACGATCCGCGCGACCATGCCTTCGAACTCGGCACGCTCCATGTTCGATTGGAAGCTCGGCGTCTCCCTGCTTTGCTGCATTGCATCCGTCCCGCGCTCCTCGCGCGGTACCGGCCCCGCCAACCTCGCGCGCACCTCGGCGATCGTCTCCGCCGTGGCCGCGTAAGCCTGCTCGATGTCCGGCTCGGCGTCGAGATCCGCATTTACGAGAATCGTAACCGTGTGCTTGAGGTGGTCGAAGATGACTAGCAGATCAGAGAGCATCAACGCCATGTCCGGGAGCCCCAGCTCGTCCGGATTGGTATCCTCGAGCGGCTCGACCGTGCGGACCAGGTCATACCCGAAGTAGCCCACTGCGCCACCGGTGAATGGAGGCCCACCCACCCCACCGGCTCCGTCCTCCAGCGGCGCCTGCCGGTGGCTGGCGACCTCAGCCGCGGCCAAGGCATATGGATCACCGCCGTCGGCCAACGACCAGCGCAGCACCGAGCGTGGCCTGAGACCGATGAACGAGTAGCGCCCCATCCGCTGCCCCTGCTCGGCCGACTCCAGCAGGAAGGAAGGCTGTGCCGGCTCCATGCCACGCAGCTTCAGAAAGGCCGACACCGGCGTCTCGCAGTCGGCGATGTAGCTGTGCCGCAATGGGATGAGGTTGTGCCCCTCTGCCAGCGCGCGCGCCTCTTCGAGGTTCGGCTCAATCCGCACCGTCGTTCCCTCGGCGGCCATTGGGGGGTCGCCGGCTGAGCCTGAAGAGGCCTCGGTGCTCCCAGGACTCGCGGAGGCTGCTGCCGCCTCGGACGCGCTAGGAGCGACGCTCATCGAGCACCCGCTCGGCGTCGGTGAGCGCGCGTCCACGGCTGTGCAAGAGCACGAGCAGGTGATAGATCACGTCGGCCGCCTCTTCGTCGACCCGCTCGTCGGACTCCTCGCGCGCGGCGCGTGCGACCTCCTCGGCCTCCTCTTGCACCTTCTCGCCGATCCGCCGCGGGTCGTCCAGCAGCTCGACCGTGTAGGAGCCTGCCGGGCGCTCCTTCGCGCGCGCGTCCAGCGTCCGCTCCAGAGCCGGCAGCGTCTCATGCGGTGCGGATGGCTCGAGCTCGCCCCGGTGAAAGCAGGTCCGCTCGCCCGTGTGGCAGGCCGGGCCCGCCGGCTCCACCAGCGCGAGCAGCGTGTCGCCGTCGCAATCCAGCCGCAGCGCCTTTACCGTCTGGATGTTGCCGCTCGTTTCGCCCTTCTTCCAAAGCTGATCGCGCGAGCGACTCCACAGGTGCAACTCACCCGTCGCGCGCGTGCGCTGCAGCGCCTGCTCGTTCATATAGGCCATCGTCAGCACCTCTCCGCTGCGCCAATCCTGGATCACGCACGGCACGAGGCCGCGCTCGTCATAGGAGATCTGTGCATCGATGGTTTGCTCACCGGCCGGTGTGCTCATCTGCGGGATTGTAGGTTGCATCAGGACGATGGCATCTCTCCTGGACCGCAAGCTGCTCGTGCTCACCGGCAAGGGCGGCGTCGGCAAGACGACGGTGTCCGCCGCGCTCGGCCTGCTCGCGGCCGAGCGCGGACTGCGCACGATCGTCGTCGAGATGGGTCAGCAGTGCCGGTTAGGAGAGCTGTTCGGTGTCATCCCCCTGCAGGAGGGCGCCGAGACGAAGCTGCGGCAGAATCTCTGGAGCGTCTCGATCGATCCAGATCGGGCGCTGCTGGAGTGGCTGCAGTCGCTCGGCGGGCGCGTCTCCGGCCGTGTGCTCGCCTCCAGCGGCACCTTCCAGTACTTCGCGGCCGCCGCCCCGGGCGCCAAGGAGCTGATCAGCATGGTCACGATCTGGAAACTCACGGAGGGCAAGCGCGGCGCAGGCAAGCGACGGGGCGGCTATGACCTCGTGATCCTCGACGCGCCGGCCACGGGACATGCCCTGGGGATGCTCCACTCGCCGCAGACCTTCGGCGCGATCGCACGCGTCGGGCCGATTGCCTCCCAGACCCGGCAGGTCGGTGAGCTGCTCTCCGATCCCGCGCGCTCCGGGTATCTGGCGGTCGCGCTCCCGACCGAGATGGCCGTCACGGAGGCGCTCGAGCTCCAGGACGGCCTACGGCAACAGATCGACCGAACGCTTGACGCGGTCGTCGTCAACGGCACGCTGCCGCGGCGCTTCTCCCCCGCTGAGCTCGATCGGATCGACAACCTGAACGGGACCGGCCTCGCGGACGCAAGTAACCATCCGGACGGCAGCGACTCTGTGACGCGCTCAGTCGCTTTGGCGGCGCGCGCGGTGCACGATCGCGCAAGCTTCCAGCACAACCAACTCGCCCGCCTGCGCCGTCGGGATTTCGAGGTTCACCCCGTTCCCTTCCTGTTCGTCGCCGAGCTCGATCTGCCCGCTGTCGAACGGATCGCTGGGTACCTGTCGAAGCAGATCTGAGACACCCAGGCGCTCATGTGATGCCCAAGCGGTCGAGCAGCCCTTCGTCCCCGCGCCAGTCGCGACGGACTCGCACCGATAAATCGAGGTGCACCTGAGCACCCAGCTCGCGCTCGAGTTCACGGCGCGCGGCCACCCCGATCGCCTTGATCATGCGCCCGCGCGCACCGACCAAGATCCCCTTCTGAGATTCGCTCTCCACCCAGATCAGCGCCCTCACTCGCGCCAGGCCATCGCGCGGGAATTCGATCTCCTCGACGATCACCTCCACGGCATGTGGCAGCTCCTGGAAGGTGCGCTTGATCACGGCCTCCCTGATCAGCTCCGCCAGCAGCACCGCCTGCGGCTGATCGGAGGTTGCGTCCTCACCGAACATGAACGGTCCCAACGGCATCGCCGCCGTCAAATGCTCCGTGAGCGCCTCCACCCCTGCCCCGGTACGCGCAGAGATCGGAAAGATCTCCTCAGACACCTCCAGTGCGACTGCCTGCTCCAACACATCGAGCGTCTGTGCCCGCGTCAGGCGATCGGCCTTGTTCACCGCGATCGTCACCGGCGCGCTCGCACCCACGAGCGCCTGCGCGATGAACCGGTCGCCGGGTCCCACCCCCTGCTCGCCGTTGAGCACCATCAGCGCCGCGTCGCAGCCCTCGAGCTCCTGGCGCACCCGCTGGGCCATCCGCTCGGTGAGCGCATCGCGCGGGCGCTGGACGCCGGGCAAATCGACGAGCACCATCTGGCAATCGCCGGTGCTGCGCACCCCGCGGATCGCTCTCCGCGTCGTCTGTGGACGGTCGGAGACAATCGCCACCTTCTCCCCGACAAGGGCGTTTACGAGCGTCGACTTACCCACGTTCGGCCGTCCGGCAAGCGCAACGAAGCCGCTGCGGGTCACCCGCGCTCCCACGCCAGCAGCTCTGCCTGCAGCGCCAGCATCTCGCCGCTATCAGTCTCGTGGTCCATGCCCACCAGATGCAGCACACCATGAACGATCGCCTCGCGCAGATCGAGCGTGTGCTCGGGACAGATCACCACATCGCCCAGCTCCCGCTCGGCACCGTCGTGCTCAGCGACGCCGTCGATCGGGAATGACAACACATCTGTTGGACCAACCTTGCCGCGGTGCTCGGCGTTCAGTTGCGCGATCCGCACCGCATCGATGTACTCGATCGCCAGATGACCGTCCTCGATCCCGGCGGCCGCGGCCGCCAGCCCGCACAGGCGTCGCACCTGAGCCGGCGGGGGTGCGTCGGGAGCGAGATCCTCGCCAAAAACCTCCACTTCGAGCATCGTGCGAGGAAGCTCAGGCGCGGCGGCGATCGGCGGTGAGCTGGACGATCTCCGATCGGTCTGGCGCCTCGCGCTGGGAGTGCTCGTCGTAGGCCTCTACGATCCGCTGCACGAGCTTGTGGCGCACCACGTCCTCGCTGCCGAAGCGCAGGAACTCGATGCCCTCGATCGCGCTCAATACCTCTCCCACCACGATCAGCCCCGACTGCTGCTCGCGGGGCAGGTCCACCTGCGTGACGTCGCCGGTCACCACCATACGCGACCCGAAGCCCAGCCGCGTCAGGAACATCTTCATCTGCTCGGGCGTCGTGTTCTGAGCCTCGTCGAGAATCACGAACGAGTCGTTCAACGTGCGCCCTCGCATGAACGCGAGCGGAGCGATCTCGATCACTCCGCGCTCGAGGTACTGCGAGACCTTCTCCGGGTCCAGCATGTCGTGCAGCGCGTCGAACAGCGGGCGCAGGTAGGGGTCGACCTTCGCCATCAGATCGCCCGGCAGGAAGCCCAGCCGCTCGCCGGCCTCGACCGCGGGGCGCGTGAGGATGATGCGATTGACCTCGTGGCGTGCCAGCGCGGCGGCGGCCATCGCCACCGCCAGAAACGTCTTCCCGGTGCCCGCCGGGCCCACCCCAAAGGTGATCGTGCTCGAGCGGATCGCGTCGACGTAGCGCTTCTGGTTGACCGTCTTGGGAGCCACGCGCAGTCCGCGGTGCTGCCAGAGCACATCCTCCAGCACCCGTGCCGGGGACTCGTGCGCATCCAGTGCGCCCGTCACGGCCGCGATCATCCCCGCATCCAGCTGGTGACCGCGTTCGATCAGCTTCGCCAGCTCGCGCACGACATGCTCGCCGACGTGCGTTTCATGCTCATCGCCGTCGAAGGTGATCAGGTTCCCGCGCAGGAACACCTCGCACTCCAGCTGCTCCTCCAACGCGCGCAGAACGGTGTCCTGACTGCCCGCCAGCTCGGCAGCGACCTCGTTCGGCAGCTCAATCTGCGATCTCATCCGGTAAGAGATGCTCGCACGAGCGCCGATACGCGCTTGCCGTCGGCGCGGCCGTCGACGGCCGCCATCGCCTTGCCCATCGCGCGACCCATGTCCTTCACCGACTCCGCTCCGCTGTCGCGCACAGCCTGCTCCACGATCTCTTTGAGCTCAGCATCAGAGAGCTCCGGCGGCAGGTAGCCGGCGATCAGCTCGCCTTCAGCCTCCTCGCCGTTGGCGCGATCTCCCTGCCCGACATCACGGTAGGCCTGCGCGGCCTCCAAGCGCCGTTTGCGCTCGCGGCGCAGCACCGCCAATTCGTCGTCGGAGCCCTCCTTCGCGGCCTTCTGCAGCTCGGAGAGCACGAGCCGCAGCGCGCCGACCTTGTCCTTCTCACCGGCGCGCATCGCGCCATGCAGGTCGGCCTTCACCTCATCGAGTATCGCCATCTCAGATCAGGATACGCCGGTCAGCCGTCGTCGTCATGCGCCAGGGGCGTGGGGTCCCCCAGACGTCCCGGGGCGGAGGTGTCGCGGCCGAACAGCAGCGCGACGTTCCAGTCCATCAGCAGGCGCAGCTTGCGCCCCATACCGGGCATCAGCAGCAGGTGATAGGTCCTGGCGATGAACCAAGCCGGCAGACCGTGCCAGCGCAGGCCGAGCGTGAGCGCCACCGCCTCGGTGTCGCCGAGCTCGGCGACGACTCCTTTGGTGCGGTACCTGAACGACCGCACTCTGCCGTTGCCGAGCGTCGCGGCCACATTCCTGGCCACCAACCGCCCCTGGCGAATTGCGTGCTGTGCGGTCGGAGGGCACAGCTGCCCCTTCCTTGCCGGGTCGGGCACCGCGGCGCAATCGCCGATCGCCCATACGTGCTCGTAACCGTCCACGCGCATCGTGCGATCCACCATCACCCGCCCGTCTCGATCGGACGGCAGACCCAGCTTGCCGACAGCGGGGCTCGGCTTGACCCCGGCCGTCCACACCACCGTGCGCGCCGGGATCCGCTCGCCGTCGGACAGCGTCGCGTCGCGCTCGGTGATCTCTTTGACCGTCGTCTCGGTGCGAACCTCTATCCCACGCGCTCGCAGCTCCCGTGCCGCGAACTCCGACAGGCCCTTCGGCACCTCCTGCATGATCCGGTCCTTCGCCTCCACCAGCACCCATCTCATCCCCTCCGCGCGAGATCGTGGATACAGCTCGATCGCCTGCGCGGCGAAGTCCTGCAGCTCGGCCAGTCCCTCCACGCCGGCGTATCCGGCACCGACGAACACGAACCCCAGGTACTCGGCGCGCTTGACAGGATCCCTCAGCGACTCGGCGATGTCCATACAGCTCAACACCCGGTTGCGCAGGGCAGTGGCATCCGTCAGAGACTTAAAGCCGCTCGCGTGCTCGGCGAGACCTGGAATCGGCAGCGTGCGCGAGACCGATCCCAGCGCCACAACCAGCTGGTCGTAGCCCAGCTCGATCCGCTCTCCGTCGATTCGCTTCACGCCGAGCGTGCGTCGAGCCGGGTCGCCTCCGGTCACCTCTCCGATCACCAAATCGGTGCCTCGCAGCTGTGAGCGCAGCGGAACGATCACGTGACGTGGATCGAGCGTGGCGCCGGCGGCGCCGGGAAGCAGCGGGGTGTACAGCATGAAGTTGGCCTCATTCACCAACGTCACCTTCGCGCTGTTCGCAGGCAGCAATCGCTCCAGCGCCCGGGCAGCGTAGAACCCGCCGAAGCCTCCACCAGCGATCACTATCCGCCAGGCCATCTCTTGAGGCTAATCCGGATGAGCGGTCGAGACCAATGACACGAGGCGGCGACGCCCATCACACGAGATGAGTGGCCAGCCAATATCGTGCGGCCCGTGAACGCCTCATCCCTCTACGCCGATGCGCTGGCTCCGTTCCTGGCCGAGGTACAGAACCTGCGGCCCGCCGACGCCGAGGTCTTCGACGCGCACACGCATCTCGGGCTCGACGAGGACGGGCGCTCTCTCAGCCTGCCACAACTGCTCTCGCAGCTCGATGACGCCGGCGCACGCAGAGCCTGCGTGTTCCCCCTGCACGACCCCGAGCGCGCTCCCGCCTACCGCGTGCCCAACGATCGCGTCCTCGCCTGGGCGCAGCAGAGCAAGGGACGTTTGCTCCCCTTCTGCCGCCTGGACCCGGCTGAAGATCCACTGGCGGAGGGCGAGCGCTGCCTCGCGGCGGGCGCGCGCGGCATCAAGCTCCACCCCCGCGCCCAGTCCTTCGGGTTCGCCAGTCCCGAGATGAAGAACATCTTCGCGCTGGCCGAAGAGGCCGGAGTGCCGATCCTGATCCATGCGGGGCGCGGCCTGCCGCCGCTGGGGAATGAGCTCGTCGATCTCACCCTGCGCCACCCCGACGTGGTCCTGATCCTCGCTCACGGCGCGATCTGCGACCAGGGAATCATCACCTCGCGCTTGACTGAGCACCCGGGCGTGCTTTACGACATCTCCTGCTTCTTCCCGCTCGACGTGATCGAGCTGCTCGCGCGTGCGCCGATCGAGCGCATCGTGTTCGCCTCCGATCCTCCCTACGGACTACCTGCCTCCTCGCTCTACATGGCGTTGCGCGTCGCCGCGTATGCCGGCCTCGACGAGACCGCCGTTCGCGGCCTGCTCGGCGGCACGATCGCAGGGCTCTTCGACGGCCACGGACTGCCGCCTGTCACGGCCCCGCGCCGGGGTCCCTCGATCACGCTCTCCGGTCGCCTTGCGCGGGTGTATGGGTATGGCAGCCTGGCAGGTCCCGCGATGTTCATGGGATCGGCCGAGCAAGCCCAGGCGATGCTCGACATGGCGCTCGCAGCCTGCCGCGACCCCGATCCGGGAGACGTCGGTGAGGCGCTCGAGACGATCGAGGCGGCTTTGAGCGCCGCCGGTGCTCTGCTTGCACTCCAAAGCGAGGACGGCATGCGCGCGGCGATCGATCTGGTCTACCGCGCGAGCATACGCGCCGCCACCGAGCTGCCCGATCGCCTCTGATCCTCACGCGTCACCCACCGTTCATAAGCCACACCACCGCCCACTCTCCGCGCTCGCGCCGCTCGCGCTCGCGCATGCCGAGGCGCTCGCCGAACGCTTCCACCACCTCGTCGACCTGCTCCCTGAGCAGTCCCCCGGCCAGCAGATGTGCCGGGGCGCGGGGCATCGCGCGCGCCAGATCGAGCAGCAAGGGACGCAGCAGGTTCGCCACCACCACAAGCGATCCCGTTTGAGCGTCCAGGTGTCCGCCCGCCAGACCGCCCGCGTGAGCGCCCTCAGTCTCCTGATCCAGCCACGGCAGTGCCTGCGTGCGCAGGTCAAAGCGACGCACCTCGATCGTCACTTCGTTTACCTCTGCGTTCTCCCGCGCCGCCGCAACACTCTCACGCTCGTGGTCCAGGCCGAGCACCGGCGCAAACCCCAGGCGCGCGGCGGCAATCGCCAGCACCCCCGAACCGGTGCCGACATCCAGCAACGGCCCCAGCCGACGCTCGAGCGCCGCCAGCTCCAGCAGCAGCTCCAGACACAGGCGGGTGGTGGCGTGGGCGCCTGTCCCAAACGCCTGCCCGGGGTCGATCACGATCTCCTCGGTGCCGTCCCGATCGCTGGGCAACTCCCAGGGGGGCCGCACATGCAGGGCGGGAAGTCCCGGCGGAGGCTCGATCAGGACGGGATGATGAAAGCGCTTCCAGCGCTCTGACCAGTCGTCGGCGATCTCGGTGCTGGAGACCTGCACCGGCGTGTCCCCCACGGCCGCATCCAAAGCCGGTAGCTCCGGCAGCTCACCAGGCGTCCCATACACGGCATACTCGATCGTCTCCCCACCAATCTCCACCTCCTCCACACCGCCCGGCGCCAGCTCCAACAACTCCGCCAAGACGACCTCCGCATCCTCGCGCCGCGCGCGAACCGCAAGTCGAATCACGCCGCGTCGCTCATCTCGCCTGCATCCGGCCGGACGTGACGGCGCTCACGCCGCTCTGTTTTCGAACTAGCCCGATCCGGGTGTGAATGGCGCTCACGCCGCATCGCCGCGCAGCGTGCGGCGCAGCTTGGCGAACATCGTTTCCTCCAAGCGCAGATTCTCCGCCGTCAGCGTTCCATTCAGTCGCTCCAGCAGCTCACGCTGCTCCTCGTTCAAGTGGCGCGGGATCATGACGTTGACCACCATGCGCAGGTCCCCGCGACGGCCACGACGCAGGCCCGGCATCCCCTCGCCCCGCAGCGTGAGGACCTCGCCCGGCTGTGTACCCGCCGGCACATCAACCGAAGCCATGCCATCCAACGTTGGCGTCTGCAGCGTCGCGCCGAGTGCCGCCAGCGGAGCTGCGACATCCAGGGACGCGATCAGGTCGTCGCCTTCGCGCACGAACCGCTCGTCCTCACGCACGCTCACGAGCACGTAGAGATCGCCCGCGGGCGCGCCCGCCTCGCCGGCGTGCCCGCGCTCAGAGAGCCGGATGCGCTGAGAGTCGGCGATCCCCGCCGGCACATCAACCTCGAGCTCACGCCGCGCCGCCTTGCGTCCGCGGCCGCGACACTCGCGGCACGGCTGCTTGGGCACGCGGCCGTCACCGTGGCAGACGTCGCAGAGAACCGTGCGCGCCATCTGCCCGAACGGGGTCCTGGTCACCGCCTGCAGCTGTCCGTGCCCTGCGCAGCGCTCACAGGTCTCGATCGGCGTGCCCGGCTCGGCGCCGTTGCCGCGGCAATGCTCACAGCGCTCGATCGCCTCGTATTGCACCTGCACCTTCGTGCCCTTGGCCGCCTCGACCAAGTCGATCTCGACCGCCACCGCGAGGTCCCCGCCGGCCGCCGGACCAGCCCGCCCGCCGGAGCGCTCGCCAAACGCGCCACCGCCCCCGAAGAACGTATCGAACAGGTCGCTGATCGAGCCAAACGCATCGAAGTTGGGGGAATAACCGCCAGAGCGCAGCCCCTCGTGGCCGTAGCGGTCATAGGTGGCCCGCCGTTGCGGGTCGGAGAGGATCTCGTTGGCCTCCGCCGCCTCCTTGAACTTCTCCTCTGCCCGCGGGTCGTGCGCGTTGACGTCGGGGTGCAGCTCCATCGCCAGCGCGCGAAAGGCCTTCTTGATCTGCTGCTCGTCGGCGTCGCGCTCGACGCCGAGCACCTCATAGGGATCGCGCGGTGTGGATGTCTGGCTCATGCTGTGGTGTCTTGGTGGTGCTCAAACATCGCGGACTCCAGTCAGTTCTCGGCGTAGGCATCTTCGACGAAGCGCGTCAGCTCGTGCGCGGCCTCGCGCACGGTGACGATCGCACCGGCATAGTCCATCCGCACTGGCCCGATCACCGACACCGCGCCCAGATTACGTCCCCCAACCCCGTAGCCGGTCGCGACCAGGGCGAGCGAGCGCATCGCGGGGATCTCGTTCTCGTGTCCGATCCTCACGTACACGCCGGGCTCGCCCAGCGCTGCCCGCAGTACTCCCAGCAGCGCGACCCGGCGCTCGAGCAAGTTCATCAGCTCGTTGATCTGCACGGTGTCCTGGATCTGCCCAGCCGCGAACAGCCGCGCCGTTCCGTCCACGTACAACGCGTCCTCGGCCTCGGTGGAAACCTCGCTGAAGGCCGCCGCCAGGCGCGCCAGGAAGGCCAGCTCGGTGGCCGACAGGCTCGGGTCAACCATGCGCTGGTTGAGCATCCGCGCTCCCAGACCCAGGCCGACGAGCCGCTCGTTCAAGTACTCCCCCGCCCACGCCACGAGACCAGGATCGACGGCGTGCTCGAACGTCACGAGCATCTTCGATACACCACCCGTCGAGGTGATGATCACGACCATCACCACCTGCGGCTGCAGCGCCAGCACCTCGATGCGCCTGATCGTGGCGGTGTGCATCGCCGGTGCGGAGACCACAGCCAGCAGGTTGGTGACCTGCGACAGCGTCTCGGTGGTCGCGCGCATCGCCTCCTCCACTTCACGGCGGATCAGCGACAGCTCCAGTCGCCGCGCGGGCACGAGACCTTTCCCGGAGGTGAGCATGCGGTCGACCACATAGCGCTGGCCTGCATCGGTCGGCACGCGACCCGCCGAGACGTGCGGATGGGCGAGCAGGCCGTGCTCCTCGAGCAGCGCCAGCTCGTTTCTGATCGTCGACGGCCCGCAGTCGAGCTCCGTCTCTGCGGCGAGGGACCTCGACGCCACCGGCTGCCCGGTCTGCAGGTAGTCGTCCACCACCTTGGTGAGGATCAGCTCCTGTCTGGGAGTCAGCACGGCTTTTTCCTGCCTGGGGATCAGCACGGCTTTGATTCTACGAGCCGCTTACGCGGGCACAGGACAGACCCGGACCTGCAGCCTGTTTCTCACCGACCGCCGGGGAGCCGCCCATATAGACGCTACGGCCTATCCGACCTGGAGCTCCGCCTCGGCGTTGCGGATGATCTGCTTGCCCGCCTGCTCGGCCACGGTGTCGACGATCACGCGCCCCTCGCCGGCCTCGCGCACCGTGCCACTGACGAGCACCTCCTGCTCGGGCACCCCCATGCCCCGGAACTGCACCTGCAGGCGCTTCAGGTGCTCGGGGCCACCGGCCGCCTCGGTCTGGGCGCGGGCCACCTCAGCCATCGTCCACAGGCCGTGCAGGATCCGTCCGGGCAGACCGACCGCTTTGGCGAAGTCCTCGTCGATGTGGATCGGGTTGAAGTCCCCGGAGGCGCCCGCATAACGAGCGGTGAGGTACTTGTCCGGCGTGACCCTCAGCTCGGGAATCTGTGCTCCCACTGTCAAATCTGCCATTCAGATCACACTCCTCGGACGATGTTCGTCCAGGTTCCGCGACACACTTGCTCGCCGCGCTGGTTCTTCGATACCGACTCGAACACGTAGTACCCGCGACCGTCGCTTTCGTGGATGTCCTTGACGCTGGCGACCGTCGTGATCTCATCGCCGGCCACGACCAGAGGCCCCCACTCGAACTCCTGCCCACCATGCACCATCATCGCGAAGTTCAGCTCGATCTCGGGATCGAAGATCGGTGGTCCCACCGACGGGGCGCTGTAGACGACCACGAACATCGGCGGCGCCACGACGTCTACGTAGCCGGCCGCGCGGGCGGCCTCTACCTCGAGGTAGACAGGGTCGGTCTCACCGACGGCCCGGGCGTACTCCTTGATCTTCTCGCGGCCCACCGCGTAAAGCGTAGGCTCGTAGGTCTTGCCGACCGCCTGGCTGTTGACTGGCACCGGACTTTGCTCCTCATGCGCGGGGGACGATTGCTTGGTTCTCGAACTGCTGCGTTGCTCTGCTCCCTCAGAACGCCGCGGCGCGCCAGTTTACGCGGACCGCGGTCCCGACGACTTGCCGGCTCTTGGCCCAACAGTGGAGGCGCCGTTAGACGCCCCCACCGCTGCGCACACCGCGATGCGGCGCCAATCCGATCAAAAGATGAGATCGTCATCCTCGGCGCCCGCGCCGACACCGACCAGCTCGCCGGCCGCTTCCGCGTAGGTCTCCTCGCCGCCGAAACTATCGCCGCCCGGCTCGCCGTCTTGCGGCTGGTCGATCTCCGGGCGCTTGCCCGAACCCTCCAGGAACAAGATCGTGTCGGCGGCGACACTCACAGTCTCGCGCTTCTGCTGGTCTGAGGTTTCCCACTCGCGCCATTGCAGCCGGCCGTCGATCGCGATGCGGCTGCCCTTGCGCGTGTAGCGGCTGACGCTCTCCGCCGTGGCGCCGAAGGCGCTCACGTCGAAGTAGTTGGGCTTGTCGCGGTACTCACCGTCGGTGTCGCGGCGAGACACGTTGCAGGCCACCCTGAAGCGGCACACGCCCTTGCCAGAGGGCAGCGCACGCAACTCGGGGTCCTTCGTTAGACGTCCGATCAGAACGACGCGGTTGATTGCGAAGCTGGACATTTGGGTCTCCGTTCATCGATGGTTGACCCCCCACCGAAAAAACCTACCCCGCGCTTGGGACGGTTCGCTCGATTGGGGTCCTCAGGGCCCATCTGGGTTCGTCTCGACGACCATGGCGCGAGGTCAGATCAGCCGGTAGCCGTCGTCGCGGACGCCCTAAGAACCTGTTTCAAAATAGGCGGTGCTAGCCGATCTTCGATCGGTGGGGCGTGCATGGACCAAGCGGTCACGTGGCTGGCCGATCCCGGACGATCGGTCAGCGCCGTGTCCAGGTGCGTATCCGGGCGTGCCGATCTTTTTGAAACAAGGTTCTAACCCCGGTACAGGTCTAACCCCGGTACAGGTAATAGCCGACTCCCCACACGTTGACCACCCAGCGCCCGCTCCCATCCACGTTGAGCTTGCGACGCAGGCGACCGGCGTGACTATCGACGGTGCGAGTGGCCACATCCGAGCGGTATCCCCAGACTGAGCGCAGCAGCTCCTGCTTGCCGAACACGCGCTCAGGAGCGCCAGCGAGCTGGACGAGCAGCTCGTATTCCAGCGGCCGCATGTCGAGGTGCCGACCATCCAGGCTCACCGTGTGGGCATCGGTGTCGATCGCGAGCGTGCCGACCTCGATCACCCGCCCGTGCCCGGCAATAAGCTCGCTGCGACGTAGAACCGCTCGCAGCCGCGCCCGCAGCTCGAGATACCGAGCCGGGCGAGCGAGAAAGTCATCGGCCCCCGCCTCGAAGGCCCGCAGCATGTCCAGCTCTTGCGCTAACGAGGAGACGACAATGACCGGCAGCTCATGTGTCCACGGGGCGCGTTCCTGATTGGCCTCGCGAATCTCTCCAAGCAACTCCAGCCCGCCGCGCGGGGAGTCGAGATCGCCGATCACAGCCAGCTTCGGCACTCGCTCTGCAGCCAAGGCCCGGGCGTGTTCTGCGGTACGCGCCAGCTCAGCGCGAAAGCCGTCCGCGGCGAGCTGCTCGACGAGCGCATTGCCGATAACGGCATCGGCCTCGACTACGAGGATCGCCGCGCGAGGAGAGTCGTAGCCGGTGAAGACGCCATGTCGCGGCACCCCCGGCGGAGCGCTCACCGTTTGACCACCGGCGTGCACGGGCGCCAGACGAGCGTCCAGAGTCCCGACGCCCGATCTTGCATTCCACTCAGGCCACGCGGCCCGCTGCTTGGGAACTTGCTCGATGTGGGCGGTGTGGGCGGTCATGGCGGTCATCCGAGCTCCACCTCGCGCGGGCTGATCCCCAAACCGCGGCGCGCGATCAGCGCCAGCACGTCGGTGTGGATCCACGGCGTCGGCGTGCTCTTGCCACTCTCCGGCGCGATCCCCAGACGTCGAGCCAGCCAGCTCGTCTCACCGCTTTCCTTACCCCTGGAGTCGTGTTTGATTTTTCCGCAACGTAGCGCGATCTCGCTCATGCTCAGATCCTGCGCCGCGGCGGTGGCGAGCGCGGCCCGTCGCAGTCCACGATTGAGGACGATCTGGCTCGTTTCCATCCGCGCCTGCTCGGAGCGAAGCATCGCGATCGAGATCACCGGGTCATCGCGGTGCAAGGCGAGCGCTCTGTGCGTGAGCGTGCGCACCGGCTCATAGCTTTCGAGGCCTGCGGTCGCCTCGCGCACGCTGACGGGCTCTGCCGGCTCCCCCTCGGCAGAGGGCGAGCGTCGGTACCAGCGCAGCTCCCTGATCGACATCTCGGCAGAGCCGAGCTCCAGCCGGTATGTGCGTCCCTGCTTATCGGTGAGCGCCGTCGTGCTCGGTGTCGCCTGCGCTTCGGAGTCCTGTTCTTCGGCCTCCGCGAACGGCACGACCTCGAGGTCCTCTGCTGTCACGGGCCTGCACCATTGGCCCGCCGAATCCTGCAGGTAGTGCTCGCATACGAGCACGGCGTTCTCCGCAGGCTCGTCGGCGGCAAGATGCGCCACGAGACGACAGTCGCTGAGAGTAGTGGCGTCACGGTCCACGACGAGCACGCTTCCCCGGGCTCCGGGCAGGGCGACCACTTGCCGAAGGCGAGCCTTGGGAGCGATATAGCGGCCCAATAGGCCGGGCTCGTCGCTCCCCGAGCCACGCTCGCTGCACGCAGACGGGGCGACTTTCGGCCGTACTCCAGCCGGCCCCGTTTGGGATGAGGCGCGGGTGATGGACGGCGCGCCGGCTTGCCCGGTTCGCGATCTGACGCGCGGTTCGGGACACACGTCGGCGGAGCCGGTCCGCGACGAGGCGCGAGCCTTCGGCCGAGTCGCTTGGCGTGCGGCGGACGACGGGGGCGCGATGGTGAGAGTCATGGCTGGTCTCCTGGCCGGTCTGGTCCGGGCGGCTGCCCGAGGGACGTTGTGAGGAGGCCTTGTAGAAGCCGATCGCAGCGCCGTCAAGTGCCGACGCTCGAACGTGAATGACGTGGCGCGGCAGTCCGAGAACCCCCTTTAGGGGGTCTCGGAAATCTTCTTTTGGCCGTGTCTCCCTCGTCAAAGTTGGCGCGAAAACGCTCACCATCATGGGGATCGTCCAGGCGACGGCGACAGATCCTGAGGGACGGCGGGACCCAGGGGCGAGCTCAGGGAGAGAGCGAGATGCTCAGCTAAAGCGCTCGGTGCGAGGTTGAAGTGCGATCACGTCCCGAGTCGATGCAACGCGGGACCACACATCTCCTACGGCGAAGAACTATCCGCCGACGGGCGAGGGAATCCCGAGCAGCTCCCGCGGCTCAGCCACGGCCTCGCGCGCCCGCGGATCGCCGTCCGCGACGGACACGCGCACGTCCGGGGGCAACCGAGGTACGCCGTACCCGCGCAGGAGCCCTTCATGCGCGTCGCGCTCGGCAACGAACAGGATTCCTTGACGGCCCGGGTACTCCCAGTCCGCCGGGTACTCGCCGGCGTATGCGCGGCAGGCCGTCAGCACCGCGTCGGCTCTGCGCGCGCACTCCCGGGCACGGGCGCGATCGCGGCACACGAACACAACCGACGGGGGCGCCCCGAGGCGGCGGCCATAGCGGGTGGTCTCCACCGACCATCCCGCCAGGAGGTGGTCGTAGCGCTCGAGCTTGCCAGCCGCCCGGCCGGTGGGCAAGCGGTCATCGAACTCCACGAGCAGATCAGTTACGGCGCTCACCCGCCCTCCCAGCTCGATCGTCACGTCGGGGCGCACCGTCTCAAAACGCTCCACCGGCACCCTTACGCCCGTCGGATCGGTCCTCAAAAACTCGTGCGGTAAGCGTCCGCCCGGCAGTGTCAGGTCAGCCGGCCCGAGCGTCGTGCGACCTTCCGGGGTCGAGCGCGACGGCGGCGAGAGCACCGACTCTCCCGCTCCGCGCAAGGTGAGCGGCGCGCCGTCCACCGCGTGCTCCAGCGCCAGCACCCAGCCGGTCACGTGCACATCGTGGCGCGCCTGGCGCAGCAGCCGATCGCCCTCAATCGGGGCAGCCGGCGATGGGGGGCCGGACAGCGTGTCGACGTCCCCCTCCCCGAGCGCCGTCAGCCGGTCGTGGGCATGCAACAACTCGAGGCCCGCGGCGGTGATCGCATAACACATCGGCACACCTCCCCCGTCACGGCGATGGAACTGGAAGCGACGCACGAGTCCGGCATCCGACAGGCGCTTCAGGCGACGCTGCGTCGTCGTGGCCGCCCGGCTGGGATTGAACCGACGGTGGATCTGGCTGCTCAGCACGTGACGCATGCACGCCACGAGCGCGAGGATCTCCAGGTCCAGCGCCTCGGGCTCCAGCGGCCGTGGCTCCTGTACCTGCTTGGCCCAGCGCACGTTGTACGCCCCATCGAGCTCCACGAGCTCGCGGTAGCTGTCCGGGGGTACTCCGGGTCCGGTCGAGTCTGCATCCGCCTGCTGCTGGATTGCAGGCTGCCGAGACCTGTTCGACTCAGGTGCGGTTCGCTCGGCTGAGGGCGTGGCTCCCCGGGCTTGGGATGTAGTTAGCGCGACTGAGGGCGTGGTTCCCTGGGCTTGGGGAGTAGTTCGCTCGACTGAGGGTGTGGTTCCCCGAGGCCGCTTCTGCCCAGGCGCGATGCGCTCGGCTGGGGCTCGGTCGGGCTGCTTCTGCTCAGGTGCGGTCAGCTCGGCTGAGGCTCGCTCGGACCGATTTTCCGCAGGTGCAGTTGGTTGGGTTGAACCCGATTTAGCGTGCTCGGGCCTGCCGTCGCCGTTGCCGCCGCCGCCCCGGCGCTCGCGATCCCAGTGGGGCTGACGCAGATCGGTGCGGTAGCGCCCGCCACGCTCGGCCTGACGCGCGGCGTGCAGCGCGACCCGCTCGGCGTCGACGCGCAACGGGATCGTTTCCGCGACAAACGGCGCCTGCCGGCCCCCTGGCGTGCTCCAGCTGACGATCGCGTGGTGGCGGGGCAGGTGCAGGCGGGCGTCGGGATGGCCGAGCGCGGAGATGTGCTCGATCCCGGGACGCACCGCGTCGGAGAACTCGGCCATCGTCAGCCCGACCGCCGCGCGCGCGTCGCGCACGGAGGCCGTTGCGAAGTACACGCGATGAGCGAACAGCGCGTCGAGCTGCTCGCGCACTTCGCGCTCTGTCCACTGCGCCTCGGTCTGCCAGCACGCCACCGTCTCCAAGCCCGCCGAGCGCTTCAAGGCCATCGTTTCCGCGAAGCCGCGGTTGAGCACGAGCGGCGCCTCGTCGACCTTCAGCGCAACCGCTGTACGCTGCGCCTCTGGAACGAGGTCCTGCTGGCGGGCCAGCGCCGCGTCGAGCATGCCGACGAGCAGCTGCATCAGCACGGAGGTGTTCCCTGCACCCATCACGCCCAGCGCGCCCTTCACGACGAGCACCTCTCCTTGAGAGATCACGCGATCGAGGTCGACCCGCAGCGAGTCGTTCAGCAGCACGCGCTTGATCGACTGCGAGTTGAGCAGTCGCGCGAGCTTGTTCACGGGTGCGTCGAGCTTGGCGGTCGTCATACTGCGCGCGTCGGCGAGTTGAGCTGTGAGCTCGGCGGTGAAGAACTCGGAGATCTCCTTGAACTCGGGCAGCGCCCTCACGTGCGCCCCGACGCGAGCGCGGTAGGAGTAGCCCTCCTCGCCGACCGACAGCAGCCGCGCCGCGTCCCACAGCGTCGACTCGCGGTCGTGCGCGAGCACCGCGATGATCGCGTTGCGCAGGTACCTGTCCGACGATGCCCTGATATCTGCATCGGTAAAGAGATTCTTGAGTGCCGCGACCACATAATCGGCGATTACATCCGCCGGGGCGTCCACCGCCAGCGGGTTGAACCCGCACGTTGGCTGGGACAGGTCCAGGAGCGTGCAAACCCGTCCCTCCGGCACGAGGCTCACGGCCGCCTCGGCCGCGTCGCCCTTTGGGTCGAGCACGATCACGCAGCAGCGCTCGCGCTGCAGATCCTCGGCGACGGTCGCGACGAGATAGCTGGACTTGCCCTGCTCGACCGTCCCCGGGACGGCCGTGTTCTGCTTGCGCATCGCCGGATGGATCGATACAGGGCCCAACGCGTCGCGCAGCGTGCCCGCCCCATCCGCGGGGCGCAGGATCGCCGGTGGCGCAGGCGCCACGGGCAGGACGCCGCGGGCAAACGGAACGGCCGAATAGTCAATCGACGGCAGATGCCAGACGGCCGCGAGCTCGGTGGATGCGAACACGCCCTTGTGAAAGGACGGCAGCGGATTGCCCTCCCCGCGCCGCACGCGGCGGGCATACAGACCGAACAGGCCGTGCCGCACGGCGGTGCCGCGCTCGACCAACCGGTTCTCCGCCTCTTCGGCGCGCAGCTCGGAGGCGATCTGCTCGCACTGATCGCGACCGGAAGCGATCACGCGCAACTCGGCGAAGAACAGCGGACGGTGCTGCACGTCCAGGCCGCCGCGCAGCTCGATGTCCTCGACCAAGGACCGGTCGCGCATCACCAGGTGATCGTGGCGCTCGCGCGACAGGCGATCCTCGTGGCGCTTGAAAAGGCGCTTGGCGTGGCGCTCGAAGGATGCCGGCGTGGGCGTCATCGCGACCTGCACGAACGCCTCACCGCCGCTCGCGCCCAGCACCGTCATCAGCCGGTTCATCCGCGGTTCGCGCTCGTGCTCAAAGCGGTCGAGCACCTTCGCTCGCTTGATGAACTCGGCGTGCTTCTTCAGCCGCAGGACCGACGGGGCCAACCCGACCAACTGCCGCTCTGCCGTCAGCCGGCAGTTCGGATAGGCGGTCCGCAACGCCGCCTGCACCATCTCCTCGTATCCGGCCGGAGCGCTCACCGCCAGCCAGACCGTGCCGCGCGCGTAGTGCACCTCCAGCGCGATTGAGGGTTGGCCCCGGAGCAGGCGCCGCCACCAGCGGCACAGCAGGCGCTTGTGCAGCGCCTCGAACATTCCCACAATCGCTTCCGCGCTGGCCTTGTCGGTGCGGTAGGTCTGCACTCTCAGCCGGATGTACTCCCGTCGCCGCCGCGCCCACAAGCGCATGACCGCAAGGAGCCCTCCGAGCAGGAGGGTCGCCCCAACGAGAAGCCTCACCGGAAAGACCCCGCCCGGAGCCCAGTCCCAGACCGCGCGCACCTCCCCGGAGAGGACGTTGGGCAGAGAGTCGAGCTCATTTTGCCCCACCCTCGCGGCTGCGGTCTCACGCAACGCCGGGGTCAACGCCGTGGATCCCGGCGTTGCGGCGGTCGACGCCGTGGATCCGGAACCCCGCAGCGCAGCGCCGAGCCCGCCGTCGAGCAGCCAGCCGGTCAGGGCAAGGGCCAGTAGGACGGCGAGCAGGCCCAGGGCTCGCCACAGAAAGAAGCGGAGCACTCATCTTCCTGCTCCGACCGCGCGCGGCAAACGGGACAATAGCCAGAGAAAGTTCACACAGCCAACGGGACATAGTCGGAACCACGTCTCCCGGGACCACGCTCGATGTAGACTCGCCTCAGTGACGTCAAAGCGGATCGAGCACAAGATTGATGATGCACTCTTAGCGACAGCGATGGGTGCAGGATTCCTCTACGTGCGCCGACGGGTTCGACGTCTGCTCTCTCGCGCCGCGGTCGCTGCGGCTGCTGCCACCGCAACCGCCGCCTTGGGAGCGCTCGGGACGGCCGGCTTGGTGGCGGCTTGGCAGCGAAACCGCGCACAGCGCTCCTAATACCGCTACCGGGTCAGGCCACACCGCCCGAGCGGCGCACCGAAGCATGGAGTTGCCGTGACCCGCTTGGCGCAGGCCACGGCACACTCCTCGAGAGCCAGGCAGTGGGTCGTTGCCAGGTTCTCCCTCGAGCCCCGCCAGGAGAGGGTCATAGAGCGGCGCTCAAAGCTCTCTAACTGGGAAGGAGAGGATGCCCTCTGCTTCCAAAAAGTCAACATCTTGGGCAAGATGTTTCCCAACTGGCCAGAGAGAGGTTGGCGCCGCGAACAGCAGTTGCTGCCCCGGACCGCAAGTGAGCCGTCGCGGTTCGTGCCTCAACGGCCGTCACGCCGAAGCACCGCCCGACTGGAGTTCGCTTGACCGGAGTTCGCTGGAGCGAACTTTGCTATCCTGATGGGCATGAATGGACGCCTGCCGGGATTCGTCGGCCGTGAGGCGGAGCTTGGCCGGCTCGAGGGCTGGCTGGCAGAGGTCGCGCGATCGGGCCGCGGCAAGGCGATCGCCGTGCGCGGCCGCCGGGCGGTGGGAAAGTCGACCCTGATCGAAGAGCTCTTGGTGCGCGAGAACCCGCCTCACGCGTTCTTCGCGGCGTCGAAGGACCAGCCATCCACGGAGGCGTTCGCGGGGTTTCTGAGCGAGCTGCAGCGCAGCACGCTCCCCGTCGCCGAGGAGCTGGCCGCGGGGGTGCGCCCGGACAGCTGGGAAGCGGCGCTGCGCCTGATCGCGACGAGCAGCGCCAGCACGGGAGCATCCAAGACGACCCTGCCCGCCTGCCTGGTGATCGACGAGCTTCCCTGGCTCTCCGAGCAGGAGCCGAGCATCGAGGGGCTACTGCAGACCGCGTGGGACCGCTATCTGAGTCGAGTGCCGATGCTGCTCGTGCTGATCGGCTCCGATCTGCACATGATGGAGGAGCTCGAAAGCTACGACCGTCCGCTGCACGGCCGGGTGACGCCATTGCAGATCGAGCCGCTCAACCCCGCCGAGATGAACAGCATGGTGCGCACGGATCCGGCGACCGCGCTCGATGCGTACTGCATGCTCGGCGGCTTCCCGCAACTGGCGGTGACGTGGCGCGCCAAGGACACTGTGCGCCGATATCTCACGCGTGAGCTGAGCGAGGCCACCTCGCCTCTGGTGGTGACCGGCGAAAGGGTGATCGCCGCCGAGCTGCCGCCCCACTCCGCGCCCCGCGCGGTGATCACGGCGGTCGGCACGGGCGAGACCGAGTTCACCAAGATCCTGCACCGCTCGGGCGTGGGACGGACAAGCCTCAGCGCCGCGCTGCAGATGCTCGCGCAGAAGCGCATCGTAAACCGCCAGATGCCGTTCGCCGGCAATCAGACCAAGCTCAGCCGCTACACGATCGCCGATCCCTACCTGCGCTTCTGGCTTGCATTCATCGCCCCGAACCTGCCACTGATCGAACGTCGCCGCGGCGATCTCGTCGTAGGGCGGATCATGGACGGCTGGAGCACCTTCCGTGGGCACGCGATCGAGCCGATCGTACGCGCGAGCATCGAGCGCATGCTCCCCGACGAGCGCTTCGGCGACGCCAACTTCGTAAGCGCCTACTGGACACGAACGAACAACCCCGAGGTCGACCTCGTCGGCCACGCCGAGAACCGCCGGCCGAAAAGCGCCGCATTCCTCGGCTCGATCAAGTGGAGAGACACCACACCGTTCTCACGCCAAGACGGCACCGCGCTCGCCGCCGTGCGCACACGAGTCCCGCTGACCAACAACGCCACCCTGCTCGTCGGCGTCAGCAGAAACGGCTTCTCCCCAAACGCCCGACTCGACGTCGAACTCGGCCCCGAACAGCTACTGAACGCCTGGATCACCCAACGCTGACGATCGAGAACTACGCGTGGCGCTGTGATCCGGCGAAAAGCTGGATAGCGTCCGTCCTCGCCCCGCCCTGTCCGCGCCGCCTAGAGAGGGACGAAGAGCGGCGCTCAAAGCTTTATGGCTGGAGGATCGTCCCGATCTCGCCCGCTTTCCTCCCCTTCACCGACTCCGACAGTCTCAGGATGCCCCCTCCGTCCAGAAAATCAAACGTTTCGCACACGATGTTTCCTAACTGGCCAGTTAGCTGTCGGGCTCGCGCACTTGCGCTACGCCACACTGGGGTGACGATTCGCCCCCCGCAACCCTGTCTCTGGCTGCACTGGGTGGGCGGGATTTCAGTCCTTCCGGCCCCGTGAGGTCGAGAATTGTTTTGAGGTCGTCGATTTGAGTAGAGAGAGATTTTGATTTTTTGGCAATAAAGGTAAAAATTTCCATATATGTCTCGCCGCCACCCCCCAGCTCCTCACCCCTCCAGCTCGGCCTCCAGCTGCCCCAGCCATTGCTCCGCAAAGGCGTATCTCACCCTGTCAAGAGGCATCGATAAATGTAGCTCGATCGCCATCAGAGCCGCGTAGCGAGACGCGTTCGGCGAGGGAGCTGGCGATGAGCCCTGCAGCAATCGCCACTCCGAGGATCGTCACCGCGTGCGCTCTCGTGGGATCGCCGTCGAGCCAGCCGAAACAGGCGAAGACGCCCCAGGTGAGCAGGGGTTCTCCCACTTCACCCTTCATTCCCAAACCGATTTGGGATGCTTTTTATGGGTAATAAAAAGACTTCCCTACGCGCTGCGCGGCTAGGGCCGGGCGGCCTTGAGCGCCGCGACGGCTCGGTGCAGGCGCTCGAGCGCGAGGTGGGATTCGAGCTTCAGGCGCTGGCGCTTGGGCTCTTCGGCGTCCCATTCCGCCAACCGCGCGTAGATGCCGTCCAGGGTCTTGCGTATATAGGCCTCAGCCTCTGGAGTCATGGTCGCATCCTAACTCATGTTGGGGGTGGATCCGTGGGTTGCTTTGACCCCACCACCGCGACGACCGCATCGACGGTCTTCGTCAGCTCGCCAACCTGCTCCCTCAGCAGGGAGAGGCCGGCGTCCTGCTCGTCAAGACGCGCGATCAGGCCCGCCGTGATCGTATCCGAGGAGCTCGCCGCCTCCTCGACTTTCTCCGTGTACATGAGCGAGCCCGTGCCCGTAGAGAACCCGGTCGGCAGCTCTCCCTTCAGCGTGCGTCCCACGAGCCCGGTGACGACGATCAGCGCTGCGACCACCGCCCCGCCACGCTCCAGCAGGAACAGCGGCGTGGAGTCCAGGGCAATCCCGGGCAGGCGGGACGGGACAGCCGAGCAGGCCGTGACCAGCACGCCGGCCAGAACCGAGACCGCGGCTGCCCAGGGCAGACCTCGATCGACACCACGGGCAAGGCCCGGCAGTGTTGCTCGATGGGGTGGAAATGCCATGCCAACGACCATAGGCCGCGCTTGGGACGTTTCAGCCGATCGCACCCACGCCGAGCACTGGATCCCCAGTGTTTCCGGGGAATCCCGTCAAAAACCTGGCGCAAAAACGTCCGTGACCTCCGCTCGCCTCGTCCCGGCCCGGCCCTTCGAATCAAACCCAACAAACCAGTCAGTCAAGCCAGACGACAGGGAGACAACGAGTCAGCCCACCACCAACCCGAGGACCTACCGGCCAGGCCGGACACCACCAGCCCGCACCCACAACACTGACACTGAGGGAGACAACAAAAACGAGCAGCCCGAAACACAGGTCCTGTCGCCGGTCACAGAGCCGTAAACTGGTACAGCTACGCGTGCGCGATGACTTCACCGACCTCGACGCTATCCATCGTGACGGCAGCCGGCGACGAACCCTGGCGCGCCAGAGACTCGCGGCACGAGCTCGTCCACCTCAGCCTTGGCCGCGGGTAGATCGTTGTTGATGGTGACATTGATGACGACTGCGTGCATGGCGCTCCCTTTCTCTCGAAGGACGTGCGGCAAGCCTACCCCAACCCACCCGCCTGCCTTAACCCCCGTGCAACAGCAAACAGCTGCAGGCAAGCTCACTCACCTCGGGCCACCACCCACCCGGTGGCGTAGCCAGAACAACCACAAGCTCCACGCCACACCGTCGCCGTGTGCCAGACTTGCCGGTCCATGCGACGGCTCAGCCGCCTGTTCCTCCTCACGCTGATCACGATGGCCTGCTCGGCAGCACCGGCCGTCGCGCGGGTCACGGCGAGCGACGCGTCTGCCACCCACGCCTACCTGGAGGCGAGGATCGTCTTGCAGCTAGCTGATGCCAGCAGCACGGCGCCAAGCTGCTCGAGCGCACCCTGCAGAGCACGCTTGTTGGCCTCATCTCCGATCGGGACCATCACGTCAACGTCGCTGGTTGCACGCACCTCCGAGTGCACGCCAACGGCCATCGCGCCGATCACCACGAAGTCGACTCCGTGCGCAGACAGCGTGCCGAGCAGCCCAGCAGGGTCAAGCACGCCGTCAGGCACTCGAGCTCGCCTTCATTTCGGCCATCACGTTGTGCAGCGCCGCCGCGCTCTGCATCCGCTCCTGCGGGCTCATCGCCAGCTGATCGGCCAATGCCCCGCGGTCGCTGCGCCGAGGCAGCGGCTCTACCCGCATCCGCAGCTGATAGCCGAGACAGTTCATCAGGTGCTCCGCCTGGCCCAACGTCGGTATGACCTCCCCCGCCTCCACCCGCGAGACATACGACTGACTCGTCCCAGCGCGCAACGCCAGCGCATCCTGGCTCAGCCGGCCCTCCCGCAGTCGCCGCAACATCTCACCGAACAAGTCCACACCAGAAGTAGTATCCATGCCAGAAATGGTATCATACTAGTGGACGCCACGCTGGTCAGGCACACCGCCCGAGCCGCCCCGCCGACATATACAGGAGCAGCCGTGACCCGCTGCGCGCAGGCCACGGCACACCCCGTGAGAGCCAGGCAGTGGATGGTTGCCAGGTTCTCCCTCGAGCGCCGCCTGGAGAGGGTCGTAGAGCGGTACTCAAAGCTCTATAGCTGGGAAGGAGAGCGTGTGATAGAGAAAGAGAGAAGCCTCTCCCTGTTGTCTTGCTTGACCCTGGAGAAGTAATTCTCGATCTCGCCCGCTGTCCTCCCCTTGATCGACTCCGACGGTCCCAGGATGCCCACTCCGTCCAGAAAATCAACGTTTCGCGCACGATGTTTCCTAACTGGCCAATTAGCTGTCGGGCTCCAGCCATCCTTGCAGGACTTGCAAGACTTGCGTCGCATGCGCTACACTCACCCGATGGCCGCCACCCAGACACCCGCACGAGCCGACGCCGTTCGCACGCTGCCCACCTACCAGGAAGCCGCGGAGCTGATCGAGATCCATCCTTCGGGGATCACGCGGGCAGTGGCGAAGCTCGGCATCGAGCCCGAGCTGTGGGGCGGCGTCGAGAAGCACCTGAAGATTGTAGATGTGCTGAGAATCGCCGCGCAGGCTCGGCGTGCATCGGTCGAAGAGGTCGCCGGCGGGCTGCTGGAGCGCGCATCGGGCAAACCACCACCTCACCAGGAGGCAGTTCGCGCTGAAATCGACCGCTACTTCGCCGAGCTCCATCCCGCGCCGCAGCCGGCGCCACAGGACTCGTTCTTGGCCGAACTGCGCGAGGCGCTGCCCAAGAAGTACGCCAAGCAAGCCGAGCACATCTACCGCCGCTACGTCGAGAGCTCGTAGTAAGCGCGGTCGGCGTGTCCCCCATGCTTGGCGGAAGGGCCCTTCCGTAAACCGAGCATCCGCAGCTCGTCCAGTGTCAGGACGATCGCGCTGTCGACAACGACACCAACACGACGCCGGTTGACGGTTCTCCGGTCGATCGCGGCAACGATCAGGAGCAGGTACCAGAGCATCACCGTGTACTCGCCGCGCACCGGCACGGTGGTGTCTCGGCGGACCACCATACTTGTCACGAGATGTGGCCGCAGGCGCCTGCGACGGCTGCGCTGAGCACCTTCCTGTTCGATTGGCCCCTGCTCGAAGTGCCACGAAAGCACCGCCGCGATGTGACCGGCATCCAGATCGCGGACGAGCAGCCGGCGTCCCTTCCTGGCATCGGCCCGGTGGAACTCCTCGAGCGCGCTCGTCGGTGCCGGAAAGTCATAGAGGTGCGGCGGCTTGGCGGTCAGCACACGCCAGCGAGCGTCGACGTCCGCGTCCTCGTGCTCGCTCTCGACAGTGCCCTCGGGAACCGCGAGCGTAGGGATCAAACGATCGATATGGACAACAGTCTGAGGGTCGCCGCCCCAGCGCGCCGTGGAGATCGTGAGATACCCGGCAAGCTCGTCGATGAGCCTGCCACGGCGCTTGAGCAGGCGCCCGATCACATCTCGCAGATCCATCAGCGACTCCGTTCCCCGTCTCACGGCTCGCGCCTGCCTCATCCACGCGATCAGGCTCGACGATGACCTCGTCCCCAACCACCCGCCCCGGCCCCGAGCGGGTCGGCAGCTACACGATGTTGTTTGGGATTCGATCCATGCAGAGCACAGTAAGCAGCGACGGCGACGGTTCAGTCGATCGGAGCCCAATCAAGCCCTCAACCCTAGGTTTTACGGGGGTCTTGCCACTCAAACTTGGCGCGAAAATGAATCGCTCCGGGAATCTGGTGGCCTGATCGCTTGAGAGGATTGGGCGATGACAACCAAGAGCAAGAGGTATCCGGTAGAGGTCAGGGAGCGTGCGGTGCGGCTGGTGTTGGAGCATCGCGGGGAGTATCAGACGGAATGGGCGGCGATCACCTCGATCGCTGCGAAGTGCGGGATGACGGCGGAGACGCTGCGCAAGTGGGTGCGCCAGGTCGAAGTCGATGGTGGCCGTCGTCCTGGGGTCAGCAGCGAGGAAGCGCAGCGGATCAAGGAGCTCGAGCGTGAGAACAAGGAGCTCAGGCGGGCGAATGAGATCTTGAAGGCGGCGTCGGCTTTCTTCGCGCGGGAGCTCGACCCGCAGCCGAGGAGATGAGCGCCGTGATCGACGAGTATCGGGGGCAGCACGGGGTCGAGCCGATCTGCAGGACTCTGGGGGTCGCCTCGTCGACGTATTATGCGGTCAAGGCCCGCGAACGCAACCCCTCACAGCGAGCGTTGAAAGACCGGCTCCTCCTCGGTGAGATCCGCAGGGTGCACAAGGAGAATCACGGCGTTTATGGCGCCAGGAAGGTGTGGTGGCAGCTGCAGCGCGAGGGCACCCGGGCCGCTCGGTGCAGCGTTGAACGCTTGATGGCCAAGGACGGCTTGAAAGGCGCTGTCAGGGGCAAGAAGCGGCGCACCACGATCCCAGACGGACAATCAACGCGGGCGCCGGACCTCGTGGACCGTGATTTCAAAGCGAGCGCCCCGAACCGGCTGTGGGTCTCGGATTTCACGTATGTGCCGGCGTGGTCCGGGACGGTATATGTCGCGTTCACGATCGACGTGTTCTCCCGTCGCATCGTGGGCTGGAAGGCCGACACCACGATGAAAACCCCGCTCGTCCTCGACACCTTGGAGATGGCATTGTGGGCCCGCGACCACCACGGACAGCCCGTGCCCAAGGGCCTGATCGCACACTCCGATGCCGCAGGTCGAGTTCGCGACCCTTCAATGGATCGACTGGTACAACCACCAACGACTACACGGCAGCTGCGACCGGCAAACGCCCGTCGAATACGAGCAAACGAGAGCAAGACAGACCACTCAATAAAAACCGCCTCCACAATTCGCGGAGCGGTTCAACCACGACCAGAAGCGTATCCGGGATCGGTACCCATCCGAGGCCTCGCGCGCTGCCAGCAGATGTCCTCAGGCGAGTGGTGCATGCTCAGAGCTCGGGATAGTGCGACGTGACATGTACGCGAGGAGCTCGACGCGGTACTCGACCCCGAGCTGTGACCGCGCTCTTCGGCTCCGCCGTGCGCGACCCCGGGTCACGTCAGAGACGCGCCGACCATAGTTTCCCGGAGGCCAGGTGGACCACGTCCGTTCCCGAGAATTCGGTCGGTTCTCCGTTGACTTCCACTTTGCTCCCCGACGTCGCGGTGAATTCAAGCGGGTGTTCTTCTTTTTCTGTTTCAACTCCTTTGTAGTTGCAGATCATTTCGCCACTCGCTTTGAAGGAGCCGGTCAGAAAACCGCACGCGCTGAGGTGGTAGGTGGCGATTTCGGTCCCGGATTTCGGCTTGAACCGGAGCTTGATCGCCCCCGTCGGGCCTTCTAGCCTGGCCTTCAGCGGCGCCGTCACGACCGGTTCTTTGACTACGCATGTCGGCATGCCTTCGACTTCGCATTTTTCATACAAGACGGCTTCTTCGCTGCGTTCATTCGTGTTTTCGATCTGGGCGTTTTTGAGCCTGACGTTACCGCACTTGATCGTCGCGGCCACTCTATGTTCGATTGTCAGCGGCAACCTGAACGGTTCGGTGACTTTAGTCGTTTCGGCAAGCGCTTCCGAGCCTTTCAGGAGCGATCCCGCCACCCACCATTCCGGTGTTTCCGCCGCCGACGCTACTGAGACCATGAGCGCGCTCAACACGAACACGGCCAGCAAGCTCACCAACAGTACTCTTATTCGATTCGAACTCATTTTGACATGCTCCTCGCATTGTGCTTGGCCCTGGGGCACCCTCCGACAGCACGTGGTGGCGCCCCCCGGGCCGGATTAGATCTCCGTGTCAACGTCAAAGCGGGCCCCTCATCCCGTTGGCACAAAGCTGATATCGGGTTTCTTCAACTTTTTCACGGAGGCCAAAGTAATAACTTATTTTTTCCCTAACCAACGGTTCGTAGCATTCAGGGTTAGTGCCCAATATTCTAAAGCTTACTTCTTCCAGTTTAAAATTGACCCCTATGTCTAGGTTTTCATATGTAAAGAGCACTTCCTGAGAGCTAGGCGTGATTTTTACGCGGTCGGGAGTGGAGATTTTGAGTTTGACCGTGCCTCTTGCGAGTGAAAATAGGGAAGGTAGGAGCGGGTCGGGATAATGAATGTTCCAGGTTTCTGATATGTCCACAAGGGCTTCTTTTTCTTCGACCACCTCTGTGCCGTGCTGAATTTCACTATTCGTCTGGTCATCCCAGAGCCCTATCGGTTCGAACTCCCGTGCGCCGACACCGACCGTCGTGACTCCAAGCGTCGTGAAGCTTGTCCCACCGGTCACATGCCATTTGAAGGACCAGATATGGCTCCCAGGGACGACCACTTCGGCGATAAATGTCTTGTATTCTTCCTTCTGTTTTGCGGTGATTTTACCGCCGGTCACGTCTGCGTTGAATTCGCTCACTGCCGTACATTCGCCTTTTTTGCCTTCCGGTCCCCAGGTGGAGTTGATGACAGCTTCGCGAAGTTCTTTTTCGTTGCTTTTTGTGACAGTTTCTTTGAACGACACGCCTTCTGAGGTGATCGG
Organism: uncultured Solirubrobacterales bacterium; assembly: GCA_963837135.1. Classification (GTDB taxonomy): domain Bacteria; phylum Actinomycetota; class Thermoleophilia; order Solirubrobacterales; family Solirubrobacteraceae; genus Palsa-744. The sequence continues at coordinate 836,115 of CAWILV010000005.1, read as the reverse complement.
GCAATTCGTCGCCGGCGCAGCCGGGGGGACCAACACCTTGGCGAATGCGCCTTCTTTCAGCCCTTTCGCGCATTTGCTGTCTTCGAAGCTCCCAGTTTTGGCTGCTTCGACTTTCGCGCACCATTCGCCGGGAGCGAGTTCCGTTTCGAGTTTCGAGACCTTGATGTATTCCTTGGTGCCATTGGCGACCATGCAACTCGAGTCTTCAAACGTCCCGGTTTTCGCTTCATCGACCCTGTAACACGCCGCCGACGCCGAAGACGACGCGACGGCGCTGAGCGCGAAGACGGCGATCATGGCAACGAACAGATGTCTTACTCGACTTGAATGCATTTGGGTATGCTCCCTTGCGTTGTGCTTGGCCCTGGGGCGCCCTCCGCAAGCACGTAGTGGCGCCCCCCGCGGCCGGATTAGATCTGCTCCCTGCTCTGGCACGCAGAAGATCGGATCGGCCAATCAGCGCCAGCGGCACCGAGCTACTGGGGCGGCGCTGATCCGTATGGGCCACGGGGACCCGGCCTGCAATCGCCCGGCCGGGCCTGCCTGGAGAAGTCCCTCTTGATCCCGACTCTATCCTCCTCTTGATCGACCCTGAACACCCCAGGATGCCCCCTCTGTCGAAAAAGTCAACGTTTTGGGCGGGATGTTTCCTAACTGGCCAGAGACAGGGTGGCGATCGTCTCGGTGAAGCCGACGACATCGTGTTCACCGATCGCGTGCTTGACGATCGTCATGGTCCTGCGCTACTTGATAAAAATAATCCCCTACACAGCCAAGGGGAAGTCCTGGCTCAGGCGGCGTCGAGCAGGATGCGGTCCTCGGAGACCTCGAACTCGATGCTTTCCTCGGGGTTGTCCGGTGTGATCCTGACGCGTACGAGGTGCTTGGTCTGTTTGGCGGCGCGCTTGCCGCGGTCCTCGAGCAGGATCGCGTCGAAGGGCGGTCCCGTGGTGGTTTTGACGTGGACGCGCCGGCCGACCTTGAACCAGTCGGCGAACTCGGGCTTGGGAGCGATCTCGGTCTGTGACATGACGGGGTTCACGATATCACCAGGGTCGGGAGCCCAGCAGGGTTGCGAGATGACCGGCGAGGACTCGGTCGAAGGATTCGGCCAGACCGTTCAGGGCGCCGCGCCAGGAGCGGCAGGTGTCGAGCATGACCTCGCGCGGACGCAGGCCCGATCGGTTGCTCTCGATGTCGTGGTGGGCGATCGCGTTGCGCCAGTCGATGAGCTCCTCGAGCTTGCGCTGGCGCGCCGCGTTGCGGGCGTCCGCCGCCTTCACGACCGTCCAGAATTCGAGATCGAGGCGGTTGAAGTCGGCGCCGAGCGCGCTGGGTTGGGCGTTGCCGCGATCGAGTTGACGCGCGAACGTGAGGTTCGTGTCGAGCACAACGGCGATGCCTGGGTCGATGGCATCCACGAGCAGCTGCGTCGCGTCGCTGTGCAGCCCGCGGCAGTACGCCTGGAAGTGCGCGGCGAGCAGCAGCACGTAGGCGTAGTTGAGCTGCAGCGTGTTCGTGCGGCGTCCCGCGCGTGTGCCTCCCACAGCGCGGTGGGCGGCTTCCAACTGCGACAGGGCCGCGGCAGAGCTCGTGCTCCACGCGGTGAATGCAGGGGATGGCATCGACCCACCATAGGCACGACCTGTGACGGCACGCTCGATTTGAGGGTGGGCGGGACCCCAATCAGACACTCGGACTCAATGTTTCCAGGCAATCGCGAAGAAACCTGGCGCGAGAACGCCCACCCGTCACCGAACCCACCCATGGAGCTGCCGTGACCCGCTGCGCGCAGGCCACGGCACACTCCTCGAGAGCCAGGCAGTGGGTAGTTGCCCGGTTCTCCCTCGAGCGCCGCCTGGAGAGGGACGCAGCGGCTCTCAAAGCTCTATAGCTGGAGAATCGTCCCGATCTCGCCCGCTGTCCTCCCCTTGATCGACTCCGACGGTCCCAGGATGCCCTCTCCGTCCAAAAAGTCAACGTTTCGCGCACGATGTTTCCTAACTACCAGAGAGAGGTTGGCGCAGTCGCGAATAAGAGGTCGATGCAGCTGTAGAAAGACTTCGTGGTCAACGACAAAGGGGTGGACAAGTGATTTGTCCAAAATAAAAAGCATCTGAACCCCGACACCACCTGACCAGCACGGTCACTCCAGCTACGTTGCGAGCGTCTCCGGCTCTCGCGCGTCATGGGCGGCGTGGAACTCGGTCACCCACTCCCGCGGAAGAAGCCCTGCGCGACGAACTCGACGCGGTACTCGACGCAGAGCTCGCGGTCGACGACGAAGAGCCTGCCCCGCCGGCCTCTACGTGATCGCCGCACCAGTATGCAACGAGGCCGCGAGGTCGTGGCTACCCTCAGCCCGTCGTAGTGCGGTAAAATAACGATATGGACACTGGGATATCCGCCGCGGCGCTCGCGCGGGAGCTTGGGACCAGCCTGCCGCGCGTCGTACGCGCGATCGAGCGCCTGGGGATCGATGCGCGCCAGCACAACGGGCGCATGGCGCTCGGACCAGCGGACGTCGTGCGCCTGCGCGAGGAGCTGGGCGCGGCTATCCCCCAGGTCGCCGGGCTGACGCCCACCGAGGTCAAGGTCCTGGCCGCGCTGGCCCGCGCGCCGCTCGGTCTGACCTCCGCGCGCACCGTGGCCGAGCGTGCGGGCGTCTCCCCGACGACGGCGAGCCGCGCGATCGGATCGCTGCGCGAGCAGGGACTCGTGACGGTCGAGCAGCGCACGCTGCCGGCTGGACGCGCCCGCACGGTGGAGCTGATCCGCGTCGACTATGGCTCGCCAAGCTGGCAGCGGCTCGCGGGCGCGATCGCGCGCGTGCGAGGACAGGCACGCCGCCGGAAGGCTTCTGATCCGCGGGTTCCCCCAAGGCTCAGACACCTGTTCTGGAACACCGCCTCCTCGCAGCTCAACACCGAACGCGCCGGCGGCTATATCGCCCGGCGGCTGCTGACCGTGGGCGACCCCGAGGGCCTGGCGTGGGGTGCCGCGAACCTCTCCTCTGAAGACTGGCGGCACGCCGCGCGCACACGCGGCGTATCGCCCCAACGGCGCGCGCTCGCGCATAACTACGCCGCCGCCCGGAGTCGCGGTGACGCTCACTCGCCCAGCGTCCCCAATGACATACCGGAGGACGCAAAGCTGCGGTGCCTGGGAGCTCATGATCAGTCCAGCCTCGCGGATGTGTTCGCGATGAAGGTCAAGGTCATCGGCGACCGGGGAGAGCTGCGCGACTACTTCGACCTCAAGCGCATCGAGGAGATCACCGACCGTCGCGTCGAGGAAGGCATCGGCCTCTACATGACCCGCTACCAGGTCCCCCCGGAGCACCCCAGCATCGAGCACATCGTCGAGTCCCTCGGCTATCTCGACGACGTGGACGAAGACGACATGCTCCCCGAGGACAGGGCCACGATCGCCGCTTACTGGAAGCGCCGCCAGCCCGAGATCAGCCGCAACCTGGCTCGCTTCCCCGGCGCGTAGCGCCCCGGCTTATGAGCGTGGAAGCACCCGCGAGGCGCGAGGCGCGATACGCCGCGCACATGTCCTGACGACCGTTTTGCGACGTAATCGCGATGGCGTGCTAGGCTCCTCTTGTTATGAGCCCACTGCTGGAAGAGGCCCAACGCGTGCACGAGGTGGCCGGCCTGTCCGACCGGACAATCGCCGCCGCGACCGGCGCAAAGCCGAGCACCGTGCGCGGCTGGCTGTCAGGTCGCTCAGAGCCCACCGGCGCGCGCGCCGAACGGCTGATCGAGCTCGCCGAGATGATCAAACGGCTCGCCCTCGTCGTGAAGCCGGAGTCGATCGCGGTGTGGTTGATGCGGCCGATCCTCGCGCTGGACGACGAGAAGCCGGTCGAGCTGATCGCTCGCGGCGAATACCGGCGCGTCGCCAAGCTGATCTCTGAGATCGAGTATCCCGGCGTCTCCTGACGGTGAGCCGACTGCCCGCTGCACCTCGCGCCGTCACAGGCACCTGGATCAGGCACGTACCGCACCAAGCCGACCTGCTCGGACGGGCAGACCCACCATCGGACGGACGCTGGCAGCGCGGCGAGATCGTACCCGCTCTCTACCTCGCCGACACGGCGCAGACAGCGACCGCGGAGTGGTATCGCGCACTCGCCGAGCGGGGATTCTCACCGCAGGACCACGTGCCCTACGATCACCACCACTGGCGCCTGGAGCTCGACCTCGCCGACCTCAGCACCACCGAGCGCCTACACAGCGTCGCGCTCGACACGCCACGGCCAAGCCGACGCACGTGGCCGCCCTACCAGCAAGTCGGCGAGCAACTCTGGCGCGAGGGATGGGCCGGCCTGATCGCACCCAGCGCCGCATACCCCGGCTCACTCATCGCCTGCGTCTTCGCGAGCACCTGGCCACCGGCCGGATGCACACCACTGGACGCCAGCACCGTCAAGACCATCCCGCCACCACCACCCGGCATGACCACATGACATCCCTGTCACGAGGAGGCATCACGCCGGCGAGGCGACTACACAAAGCCTGGGCCCACGTATCTTCACTTTTCAAGGAACGCTCACGGCGATCCCCACCCTGCCGTCCGGCTCACAACCGGGCTCCTTCTCGACGAGCCCCCGTGAGAGCCGTGACCGCGTCGATGGGCGAGCGATCGACCGTCCTTCGACGCTAGCACGCAGCCCCGGACGGAATCCATCGCCCGTCCCCCGAAACCCAGCAAACATAGGGCATCGGGGCCAAAACCTGGCGCGTATGTATCCAAGCCACCGCAGAATGCCGACGCCGTTGACCGGACAGAACGATCCTCCCCCCGCCACACCAAGACCATGTCGTGGCGCGGGACGAACAAGGGAGTATGTATGTGTGAGGGAAAAGAAACAAAAGAAAGAAAGAAAGACGGACTGGACCTCGTAGATCCGTTCCGCTGGTGTCGCCGGCCAACGCGCCGAACGGCATGGAGCTGCCGTGACCCGCTGCGCGCAGGCCACGGCACACTCCGTGAGAGCCAGGCAGCGGGTAGTTGCCAGGCTCCCCCTCGAGCGCCGCCAGGAGAGGGTCGTAGAGCGGCGCTCAAAGCTCTATGACTGGAGAATCGTCCCGATCTCGCCCGCTCTCCTCCCCTTGCTCGACTCCGACGGTCCCAGGATGCCCCCTCCGTCCAGAAAGTCAACGTTTCAGGCACGATGTTTCCTAACTGCCAGAGACAGGTTGGCGCTGTCGCGAATAAGAGGTCGATGCAGCTGGAGGAAGACTTCGCAGTCAACGACGAAGAGGTGGACAAGTGATTTGTCCCAAAATCAAAAGCATCTGAACCCCGGCACCGCCTGACCAGCAAGACCTGATCTTGTCGTGATTTTTATGAGAGAAAAACGAATACCCCTCAACAGCGACCTTCACCGTCAGGCCGGGTGTGACGCGTGCGCCGTTTGCTGCTGGACGGCCTCGAAATCCCCATGCAGGACATCGGGGTCGAGGTCGTAGCCATTGGGCCAGACGACCGTGCCGAGCTCGGGATCGACCCGAACCCGAGCAAAGTAGTTCGGATCCTGCAGCGGTTCGGCCATCGGGCCCCAGAGATCGCCCGAGAGATCGACCTTCCGAACCAAACCGTCGGTGAAGGTAAGCCGCAGCACAAACCCCTTCAAGGGCTCGACCTCGGTGACACGGGGAAAAACACGAGGATCGGTCATGGCAACGGATCAATCTTAGCGAGTTCCTTACGCGCCTGGGCAAGCTCCCAGTCGGCCAAAAGCTCATCCCGATGTAGGTCAGCCCACTCGCGGATGAGCCGCAAAGCCCGAGTCGGGAGCTCGCCCGCCTGGGGTTCGCCGGTAGCGATGTCAATCTTCGCCTCATACTCGCTATAGCGGGCATGGAAGTGTGGCGGCGGATGGTCGCTGCTGTACATGCTGACGACTATCCCATAGAAACGGCTGATGCTCGGCATAGGGGCCTCTCCTGGTTAGCAAAGCGCGTCGGCTCAGCTGGGTCCAAACCGACAGGCAAACCAGAGTAGACATCGCTTGGGACGAAACCCTCGTCCGACCCCCACGATCCCCCAATCCCCCATATTTCCGGGCCGGACCCAAAGCCAGCGCAGCAGTCCTGACGGCGGTCCAGCTGGCCCCGCCGATGATCGCCGCCGAACGAGATGGAGCTGCCGTGACCCGCTGCGCAGGCCACGGCACGCTCCGTGACAGCCAGGCAGTGGATGGTTGCCCGGGTCTCCCTTGAGCGCCGCCTGGAGAGGGGACGAAAAGCGGCGCTCAAAGCTTTATGGCTGGAGGATCGTCCCGATCTCGGTCCCGATCTCGCCCGCTGTCCTCCCCTTGATCGACTCCGACGGTCCCAGGATGCCCTTCCGTCCAAAAAGTCAACGTTTCGCGCACGATGTTTCCTAACTGGCCAGAGAGGTTGGCGCTGTCTCCAGGCCTGGGCGCACGATCACGAGCAGTGCGTATTCCGCGAGCTGATTGCGCGCGGCGTCTTGAAGGCCGCCGGGGGTGGCGCCTCCGCCACGTGTGAAGTAAAGCCCGCAGCGAGCAAAGCGACAATTTCAGCGGCGATTATGCCGTCCAGCCCAGCCCTTCCATCGGCGCGACAACTCGGCGACATGATCAGCGAGCTCAGCGCCCGAAGATGTCGAAGCGCTCAAGCTGCTCGAGGAACACGGGGTCCCTCTGTGTGGCGGGATCATGCTCACCGCAGTTGTAGAAGATCCCCTCGTTCTCGCCCTTGACGCACACCTCGTGAATCTGATGGGCGGGGTGGAAGCACTCGCTCGGTACTCGGTCCGTGTCCAGATCGCAGATCGTGCAGAGGACGCGCGCGTCGAATGACGCGGGCTGCTTGTCCGAGCCCGGTGAGCGTGGGCCGATGAGGACCTGGAGCCCGATATCCGATGTCAGGGCGTTGAAGTTCTGCTTGTCGTCGGGATTGGGAGAGAAGATCCTGCTGTTCAGCCGCATCGCGATCTTGGTGCGCAGCGTCCCCAGCTCCTCGCTCAGCTCGCCGATCACCAGAAGTCCGTCGCTAGCCGATCGTATGCTTCGTTGTCGCTTGTACTCCCTCGCCCAGCGAATGACACCGGATAGGTAAGGATGCTGAGGGGGTGGGTGCCAGCGCTCGTTCACTTTTCTGAGCAGATCGGCGGTGTATCGCTCAGTTTTTTTCGATTGGTGAGAACGCAGCCACAGCGCGAACTCGATCTGCCCCTGCAACCGCGGTTCAGCGGCTTGCAGCTCTCGACGGCTCCTGGCCATCTGGGGCACGTCGTGAGGGAGGCCGGCGATCTCGTCGAGCAGCGTCTTCGCTTCGTCCACCACTTCGTAGATCTTGGGTGGCAAGTCCGGGGCTCCGTCCGAGTGCTCTAGATAGTGGACAATCTTCTCGACCGCCGACCCGATCTCTTTAGCGCTGCCATCGACGATCTCGAGCGGAACCGCCTGCAACTGGGCTGCCAGGAAGATCTCGTGCGTCTTACCCTGGATGGCTTCCAAGTTGTCCCTGAAGGGCTTGAGTTCCGCCTGGTTGCGCGCAGCCAGCGCGCGCGTCGCGTTCTTGTCCAGTCTGCTCGCCATCGGGTGTATCCGCAGGCGATCTTGCTCTCGCAGTGGCTGTTGTGTGGCGTCGATGCGCGCGAGCTTACGCAGCTCTGTCAGCGGGACCGTGCTGAGGTGGCAGACGAACAGGTCAGACTCGAGCGCCACCTCCCAGTGGGTGTGCCAGTCCGCGTAGGGGGCGGTCTTATCGTCCGGATCGGGCGGGCACGGGGTGTCGCCCGTGATCGCGATGCTCGGGCCATTGGGATCCCGGATGCAGACCCCGTACGCGGGCTGTTTGCTGAGGTCGAGGTGTCCGTGCTTGTCGAGGCTCTTACTGGACATGGCATGGATCTCGAACTCGGCGGGCCATCCCCTGATCCCGCCTGGAGCACCTGGTTTGGACGCGAACGTCGACAGGGGTCGGAATGCGTTCGACTCATTCAGCTGCTTGACGCTCGCGTAGCGATCTTTGACCGATTTGTTTACATATATGACTAGCTTGCGTCCCATTCGGCCGCTTGACTGTGTCCACTGCTTCTCGCGCAGCAGCGAGTGCGCGTGCAGTAGCGAGAGGAGGGGATCGAGCGAGCCCAGATGATCGACATGGTCGTGCGTGACGATGATCATGTCGATGTCGCTGAGCGAGTAGCCGGTGCGGTATAGGTTCTCGATGAAATCGACGCCTGGGTCGATGACGATCCCGAACGGGGCAGGCGCCGGCTTGTCTGGTTTGGGTTTGTCTCCGTGCAGCCGGACGAAGTATCCGCCTCCGAGTGCGCGGAAAGTCGAGGGTCGTGGCAGCAGGGGAAACGCGGAACTGTAGCGTCGCATACAGATGAACTCGATTGCCGGCGCTGCCGTGTGGTCGCGTGAGCGGGTCGTCTGGCGCTCCCGCATGAGGAACGTGTGCACTTGCGACTTGCGGACGTTGATGCTGTCCGTGTGTACGAAGAAGAACATCAGGAGATCGCGGGCGATGTCGGCGTCCTCGCGCTTCTCCGGCGGGAGGGGGGCTCCGTCGTCCTGCTCTGGAGCCGATGCGTGGAGCTGGGCGCGCAGCATGAGGTACTCCGCCACGCGGGCGAGGTTCTCGTAGTCGTCGCTGCCTCCAGGCCATTGGTGCGCGACATCGTCGAGCTCCTGTGGCATAAGCAACTCGTCATACTCAGATGGCAGCTCCCCGCCGAACCATGAGCGAAAGCGCAGGCGGGTCTTGAGCATGTCAGCGCCGACGAGCGTGTTGCGCCGGTCGCACTCCGCGCCCTTGGTGAGGCACTTGAAGGCGAGCGTCTCTGAGATCTGCGTTTCGGCGGCTATCTTCAAATCGCGCTCATATATCTGTGCCAAATCGCGCCTACGTGGCGGTTTCGGCGGCTCCGGCGGCTCGGTAGCGCGTCCGATGTTGAGCACGAACAGCAGGTGGCCGAGGCGCAGCAAGATGTCGGCGGCCAGGGCTCCGAGATGGTCGGCGACCGCGATCCCCTCGAGCTGATCCACAACCGGGCGCATGTATTCCTGGATCTCGGACTTGAGCAACTCGGGCTCATAGCGGACTTCTGTCAGCCACTTGATCGCCCTGGTGACCTCCGCGACATTCGCCCGCGTGCCCGTGTCGGCCGCCAGGAGATGGAGGAACTCGCGCCAGCCGCGCAGGTGCCAGCAGAGGCCCTCCTTGTGGTGGCCCAGCTCGTAGTTGGCCTTGCCTTGGCTGACCTGTAGCTGCACGTTCCAGCGGGAGTTGACCAGGACGTCCTTCATCGCGTCGTCCTTGGCGAGCTGTTCCAGTCCGTGTGACGCTGATCGGAGGTGCTTCACCGCGGGCTTGTGGGCGTGCTGCAGGCGGTACAGCTCGCCGATGTGGTGGTGTGCCTGCGCATCGAGGCCGAACAGGAACGCGTGCGCTCCCGCGACGCGAATCGGCGCCGACTGAATCCGCCGGCGCATGTCGCGGATCTGGCGCTGGAGCTTGTGGTAGTCGTTGTAAGCCCCCGTGTGGTCACCCTTCAGCGCACGCGCATAGGCCCGTCGGTGCAGTGCGAGCAGACTGAGCTGGCCGGCCAACCACATGCATCTGGTGGGTACGACGTTGCGCCAGCAGTCTGAGAAGTTCTCGAACACTTCTCTGCATTCCTCGGAATTCTCGGCAAAAATCCAGGGAGCCGAGCGGGTGACGCAGTAGACGAACGTCCCAAGCGCGATGCAACGGTCGAGCTCCGATTCGAGCCACTGCCGCTTGCCGGCAACCCGCCCGGCGTAGGTGCCAAGCGGCATCGATTGCCACGCCTCGATCGCGTGCATCGCCAGGTGCGCCTCCGCTTGGGCGTTGATGACGAAGAAGGGCAGCGACCCCTCGGGATCCACACTGAGATTGTCAGTGGCTACTCGTTCGATGACATCGGTGCTCGGCGCTTTTTTCGAGACGCCGGTGTTCAGAGCCAATCCAAGCAGGTGTTCGTCTGCCAGTTCGCGGCGCATTTCGTAGCGTGCGCGGCGGTGTTTCCGGTCGCGGGCTTCGTCTCTGGTTCCCGAAGCGAGCCCGTCGCGCAGACTCACGAGGTTCGTTGCGAGCGTGCTCGCATCGTCTACAGGGGAGTTGTGATGTTTTTTCTTTTCATATCCAGGGTCGAGCACGTGGATCGCCGTGTCGTAGAAGCTTGGTATCCAACTCCACTCATTCGGCCCCTTCCACGGGTTGGTGCGAAGGCTCTCAAGCTCCGATGGGTCGCGGTCGATGTCGAAGCGCTCGTGCTGCGTGAGGGGCAGATCCGACGGGATCGGGTGTCGGACGTCCGCGGTCCTCTTGTGCAGCGATGCACCGAGCGCGGCGTTGTACGCGCGCGCTCGCCCGACGAGCTTCAAGATCGCCTCTTGATTCCCGTCGTCCTCATCGTGCGGGTCCTCAGCGGTGAGGTCTGGGCCGGTCTTCCGCAGGCGCCGCTCCAAATCCTCTAGCTTGCGCTCGGCCACGCCGTAGGCCCCAAGGACGTGGTACATCTCGTACTGCAGGTAGTCGCTCAGGCGGCGTTGCACGGAGCTACCTCAAGTCACCCGGCGTCGTTGGTATGGCGCGAATACGCACGATCTCTGATCTCTGGGCTCTCCCCTGCATCCTTGTTTCCAAATAGTCTACATCATCTAGCATTTCTGAAAAGTCAACAAAATGCTTTGGAGCGAATGGTTCTATAGTGGCACCCCGGGGCCGGATTAGTTCTGCTCCCTGGTATGGCACACAGAAGAATCGGGCACCTGCCCATCGAGAGCGGTCGGTGACCGGGGCTCGGAGGCCCCGGTCACCATCGCCGGCTCAGTGGATCGTGGCCCTCACTGGATTGTGAGCGCCTCGGTGACTATGTGCTCCGACCTCCCGTGACCGCTCACGAGCGTGAGCGTGTAGCGGCCGGCGGTCAGGTACCCACTCGATCGCAGCACCAATCGCATGCGCCCGTCCGTGCCGCGCTCCGTCCCAGCCGCGTACACGACGCCGTGACGCGAGAGCGTCGCGTGGGCGGAGGAGCCCGTGGCGGTGAACTTGGCCGTGCCCGAGACGAGCTTGGTCGTGCACTTCTGCTTCTTGCCGACCTTCTTGCACGTCACGAGCTGCACCTTGCCCGCGGGACCGGCAGGACCGGCCGCGCCGGCCGGACCCTGGGCGCCAGCGGCGCCGTTAGACCCGTTAGACCCTTTTTCGCCCTGCGCACCGGCCGCGCCGGCAGAGCCTGGTGCGCCGTTCGCTCCCGCGGCGCCTTTTTCGCCCGGTGCCCCGTTCGTCCCATTGGTGCCGTTAGTCCCGTTAGTACCATCGGTCCCATTCGTACCGGGAGTACCGGGAGGACCTTCTTTGCCTTCCGCCGCGGCCGTGCCCGTGCCCATCAGCCCGATCGCGTCTGTGCCTTCATCCGTGAACCACATACCCCCGGGACCCGCCGCGATGCGTTCTGTTGGGACGCTGCCGCTCGGGAGACCAAAGCTGAACTCGGTGATCGCCCCGTTCGGCGCCACCCGCCCGATCGCCTTTGTCGTACCCTCATCAGCAAACCACATGTTACCTTCGGAACCAGCCGCGATCCCGACCGACAACGCTTCACTGTTCAATCCGGTACTGAACTCGGTGATCGTGCCGCTCGGCGTTATCTCTCCGACCGCCGGCGTAGTACCTATATCTGTGAACCACATGTTGCCATTGGCACCCGGCGCGATCCCGTACGGAAAGGCTCCACTGTTGGCGCCGTGAGCGACGCTGGCTTCATACTCTGTGATCGTCCCACTCGGCGTTATCTCGCCGATCGCCGGCGTAGCGCCCAAATCGGTGAACCACATGTTGCCATTGGCACCCGGCGCGATCCCGTACGGTGAGGCTCCGCTTTTCAATCCATCGGCTTCACCGTACTCGGTGATTGTCCCGCTCGGCGTTATCTTCCCGATCGCCTTCGTCGTGCCTTCATCCGTGAACCACATGTTGCCATCGGCGCCCGGCGCGATCCCGTGTGGTGAGGCTCCGGGATTCAATCCATCGGCTTCACCGTACTCGGTGATTGTCCCGCTCGGCGTTATCTTCCCGATCGCCTTCGTAGTGCCAGTATCCGTGAACCACATGTTGCCTTCGGAACCCAGCGCGACCCCGGTCGGCACGGCTCCACTATTCAATCCGGTACTGAACTCGGTGATCGTCCCGCTCGGCGTTATCTTCCCAATCGCCTTCGTAGTACCTATATCCGTGAACCACATGTTGCCTTCGGAACCCAGCGCGACCCCGTATGGGTGGGCCCCAGCATTCAACCCGGCGCTGAACTCTGTCACAGAACCTAACGGCGCCGCGTACGCCCCCGCCGCGGACAACACCATCGCGGCGGCGAGGCCGGCGAGCGAGGCCAAGACGCGAACCCCGCACACCCTGTCGAAGACCCTGTTCATGTTGCATCCTCCCCTTTAGTAGTCGAGCCCGACTCGGGCGTGATCGATGCCGCGACCATCCGATGCGACGCCGCCTGGCGCCACACCTCCCAAGGTGACCTCGTCCCTCGAAGAAGTCAATGTTTCGGCCTGAATGTTTCCTAACTGGCCAGCCAGCCAATGCTGTCCGTGATCTAGGATCGGCCGGTCGCCTCCCGCCGACCGTTCCCCGCGGCCTACCCGGAGGATCGGTCGGGGGTGAATCCGCCGCCGGCTTTTAGACATCGCAGCAGCCGCATTGATGCAGAAGCCCTCCTTGAACGGCGGGCTCACGAGTTCGTAAGGAACTGACTCTCACTCGACATCGGTGTGGGGCCGCGCGACTGCGGCCCCACACCGTGCTCTCGTTAGCTACCTTAGTGACCTAGGGCTAGCCTCATACCCTACGAACATCGGTACGCCCATTTATTTTCCAGTTCAAATTCGACTATGCCTAGGTATTCTGCTGTTTCGGTGCCGAATTTTAGGGTGCTGCCTTTCTGCGGTGGTTTTGTGAAATTCAGCTTTTCACACAGGTTGCCGCCCGCCCCTACTTCGGCCTTGCCGACGACGACCCCGGTAATTTTCTGCTTCGCTAGAGGAAAGACCCCGCATTTTTTTTCGAATTCGTGGGTTGTCGCGTTTTCTGCTTCTCCCAGTTCCAGTTCGACGAACGTGCCGCTAGCCGTGGAGAATTCCTCCCCCTCTACTCCAGGTTCGATTTGGATGAGCTTTGTTTTTACACTTGCCACCAGGATAGTACCGGCTTTTGTGGGCGGCGGCGATTTGACCCCACATCCTGCAGCTCCAACAATTTTGCATTCAGTATATTCGATCGAACCTTCGTCTGTGCCCGGTGCTCCTCCTTTGATGTTTCCCGTGTCTGTTACTTTTTTACATTCGATTTCTATCGCCACTCCACCAATGTGCCCTATCAGTTTCTGCACCCCGCCTTTGGAGATGGTTTTGAATTCTTCACCAGCCGCCAGCGTTACCCATTCCCATTTCCGCAGCGCTAGAGCTTTTACCTGCGTATTACACTTGTGTTCATCAAATTTTTTGGGTGGTTCTGTTCCTGCACCCGCTTTTTCTTTGCATACTTCCCATACGTCATTGGATTCTGCCGAAGCCGACGCCGACGCGACCACGCTGAGGGCGAACACGGCCAGCATGCTCAACACGATCAGCCTGACTCGAATAGAGGTCATTTGGATATACTCCTTATGTAGTGCTTGTCCCTGGGGCGCCCTCCGCAAGCACGTAGTGGCGTCCCGGGGCCGGATTAATTCTGCTCCCTGATCTGGCACGCAGAAGATTGGATAGGGAACCCGTCCAGGAAACACGCGGGCGGGCCTGCCTGGGGATTCGTGCTTGATCTGGACCGCTGTCCTCCTCGTGATCGACCCTGACGCTCCCAGGATGCCGCTCTCTCCGAGAAAGTCAACGTTTTCGGCGAGATGTTTCCTAACTGCCAGCCAGCCAACGATGTCCGGGATCGAGGATCAGCCATCGCCGGCACCAAGGTGGGCCCGCCGATGGGGCCCACCGCAACGCGGCGGGCCCCATGCTCGGCTTAGGACAGGTGCTTCGGTGCTGTTATTCGCTTGCTTTTACGGCTGCTGCGTTTGCGCTTTCCAGCTTGCCACTGAGGATCGCGGTGTTATGCCCCGCCGCGGCAGGCACACCAAATATCGAATCGACCAGTTTGTCGACGAGCGCCGAGAACGGCGCGCCGCAACCGGTAGCTTCGGGCGCCGCGAACGCGTTGTCCACGAGCGAACCCCCGCTGAGGATGATCAACGCGAATTCATCCTTGAATTCAACCGAGCCTTTGTTGCCTTTGATCGGTTTGTTCGGTTCGGGCGGACTCGTCGTACCCGTCGTCAGGTTCAGCACGACCGGATTGGCTTCAGAGCCAACGTAGCAGCTGCTGCCGAGGAACACGTTGCTGAGCTTGATCTTCACCGGCAGCGACAGTGCGACGCCCTCTTCAGCGAGCAGGTTGTTCGTGTTGATGCCGATGTCACTCGCGGGCTTCGCGAGTTCGGTCGTCTCCGTGACGCCCGTCAACCCTTTGTTAATCATTTCTTCGAACTTTTCTTTTTGTTCTTTGTTGAGGTATGACGGCGGTGTGATCCCGAATAGGCCACCGGGGACGTTCAGCGGGGTCTTCGACAGCGTTTCGCCGTTTTCCGCGCCAACGAACGTGAGCGCGCCCGTTTCCCTGTTTTCGATCGTGCCACCCTGCAACGTGATCGTCTTGTTGATCGGCACAGTCTTGTTACCGACCGTGAATTCACCACTATTCGTATCCGCGACGAGGCACTGCGTAACGGAAGCATTATTCAACGGACACTCCGCGAACGGAGCGAAATCACCCGTCGGATGATGCGAGCTCGCCAACGCCGGCGAAGCAACCGCCAACGGCACTACCAACGCAGCCACAACGACAAGCGCATGCCTGCAAATACCTGCTATGGGACTTTTATGATTCATGAACGATAAGCCTCCTTAGGCTCGATTAATGCTGCTTGTGGTTCCTTTTCTTCTTCGCCCCGGCCTTCGCCGAGGCGTACTGCTTCCGGGCCAGCTTTTCACAGCCGGCCCGCTTGCCCTTGACCTTCTTCCGGCAAGCCTTCAGCGCAGCGGCGAGCTTCTGTGCCTTCGTCAACACCTTCGCCTTCGCGCACCCCGCCACCGCGATCTTCGTGGTCTGTCTAACCACCGCGCCGTTCTGGCCGGTGATCGCAGTGGGCATGTTGAGGGTTTGCCCGCAGAGGCTGTACTTCGCGCTCTGCGGGACGTTCGACCCGAGGATCGAGTACTTCCCCATCGGGAGTTTCAACTCGAACGAGCTGACCGGTGCATCCGGTACGGATTTGAACGTGCTCGAGGTGATGCCCTTCTTGATCTGCGTGTTGCCGTCGAGGATCAGCGTGACCCCTTCGCCCTGCAGCACGATCTCCAGATCCGGGAACGCCTCACCGCCGTGGCTGACAAGGTACGCAGGGCCGCTCAGCGACGTGTTCAGAACCGGCGTGCTCGCCGTAGCCATACCAACGTTCGACGCTGCGGGGCAACTCGCCGGGTTCGCCGCAAACGTCGCCGCCAAACACGCCTTCTGCAGCGTCGTCAGGCGGGCGGGGAGTTGCTTGGGCAGGTCCACCTTGACCGACCTAATGTTCGCGTAGGCACCCTCGGGGCCAGTCGGATAGAGCACCTTCACGTCCAGCGACGCACCATCGGCTTTGCTGGCCTTCCCCGCGGTCGAGACAACGAACTTGGGGGCAAACTTCAGGCCCGCGCAACCGGCCGCGGCGAACGGGCTCGACACGTTCGCGCTCGCGCCCTGCTCGCCGCTGAGTGTGGCGGCGATCTGCTGCTGGGCGCAGTTCGTCGGGTTGAACGTGAACCCGGCCCGGTTGATTTCGGTGTAGATCGTGCGCAGACGGAACGGTACGCCGTCGCGGGACTGCGGTAGCGGGTCGGTGGTGACCGTGACCTGAGAGGTTTCGGGGTTGATGTGGATCGACGCGCGCACAACCACGTTGCCGAGGTTGAACGGACCCGCGACGGCCGGGACCACGATCGATAGGCCGAACGGCCCGCCCTTGTAGCCCGTCGTCAGGTACACCCGGCCCCCTGAGACATACAGGGGGTGTTCTCCGGGGCCGGCGAGCACGCTCGCGGTCCCGAGCTGGGATTCAGGACCGCACGTCCCCGAGTTCGCCTGAGCTTCCCCGCACAGCGGGATCCCCGCGATCTTCCCCAACAACCCCGGAGGCAGCGTCACGCTGAGACCGGCGAGGTCCTGTTCGCGGTCGTTGCGGGAGAAGGACAGCACGAACGGGCTGAACGCGCCCGCGACCGTGCTGGTCGTGCCCGCGCTGAAGCCGGGGACGAACGGTAGGCTCGAGGGGCACGCCCCGCCGTTGCCGTCCCAGTCGATCCCGAACGACGGGGACAGCCCGGACGTTTCCTGTCCTGCCCACGAGGTCAGCGTCGAGCTCGTCGCAAACGAGCCGCACGTCTGCGGGTTGGCGATCGGCGCCCGCGAACCGCCGTGGAAGTGGAGCTTCAACTCGCTGAACGGCAGCTGCGGGTTTTCTGAGAACGTCCCCGTCAACTGGCCCGTGGACGGGCTCGCCGACACCGTCCCCGGGAGCTTGATCACGATACCCGAACCCGCCGCTTCGATATAGACGCCGTACAGTTCACCGCTCGTCGCGCTCGCTTCGGTGCAGGGGGGCTGGTCCGAGCCGCCGCATTTCGGTTGCGCCAGGTAGATATGGCCCTTCAACGGTTCTTCCAACAGCGGCGTGAGGATTTCAACCGTCCCGAGCGTCGAGGCTTTCGGACAGTGACCGGCGACGAGATGCGAGAGACCGTCGGAGCCGATTTCTTCGCCTTCACCGGCTTCGTCGGGGAGATGACTACCCGAGGGGAGATCGATGCCATTAGGACCGCTCGCTTCACAACCTTCAAGACCATTCGCCGCCGACGGAGACACCGAGACGCCTTCGGGCAGCGTCACGGACGCGTCCTTCAAATCCGGGGTCGCTGGTTCTTCGAACAGCGACTTCTGTGGAACTTCGAGGTTCACGTTGTACGCCGAGGGCTCATCCGCCTGGGTCGTACCTTCTTCACCAGACGGACTCGGCGCCATCTGCAGCCTCGGTTCGAACTGCAACAGGTCGCAGTCTTCGACCTGAGGGTAGGCGACCGTGGTCTTCGAGACCCATGTTTCCGGGTGCTCCCACGAGTCCGCTTCGACCTTGGCTTCCAACGGGCCTTCTCTGCAGTCCGCCGGGTTCGTCAGGAACGCGGTGTGCGAACCGCCCGTACCATTGTGCGCCGTCGTGTCACCGAAGAACGCCAGCGACACACCCTGCAATTCAACGGCCTGGCTTATGCCCGGCGCCGCCACCCGCAGCCGGTAGCCCGAGATGTTGTGCACCACGCTCGCATACATACTGACTCCCTTTTCGAAGTAGCTGAACCCGAACTCTGCGGGGTAGTCCGTTTCGGGCGCGATGTTGTAGACCCGCGATGTGTCCTGGTTACTGGCCCCGGTGGCATCGACTTCACCGTGGTTGTCGAACGCGACAGCGCCCACCACGCTGTTCTTGGAGGCGCAGATTTCTTCGAGTTCGTGCGTACCGAGCTTGGTTCCCGTATTCAGGCCCGAGTCGTACAGTGGGCAGCGCGCGAGCGCCAGCGGATCACCGACAAAGCCCGCAGGCAGTTCTACGACCACGTTCTTCACCGCTTCGACGCCCGCAACGGGCGCAGTAGAACTCCCTGTACCGGCAGGAGAGAAAAGCGATGGAAAGTCGAGGTCGGTGAGCACCACGCTGGGATGAGCACCCGCCTCGTTCGACGCGGTCCCATCCCCGCTCAGCGCTTCGAGGCTGAAATCGGTCACGCCGAACGGCGGCGCCTGCGGGCTGATCTCAGTCTCCTCGCTGGTCGCACCCGCAGCGCCCTGCCCGCCGCCCGCAACTCTCACTTCGTTGGTAAGCGTACCCGATGTTTCGCTCGGCGCCGTGACGGGAATCTGGATGACGGGCGCATAGGCGCCCGGTGTAATCGAGCCCGACAGCGTGCATCTCACTTCGCTCACAGCAAGCTGCGCTTCCGGGCATTCCCATGTTTCACCGTTTGCGCCTGCGAATCTGCTTTCCACCTTCTTGCCACTCAGGCTGCTGCCCAGCGTGGTCAAGCCTACCGGCAGCTTGTCCGTGACCATCAACGGTTCCAGCGGCGAGGAAGCACTGTCGCCGACGTTCAGAACGACGATCGTGTAGCGGTCGCACTTGCTCTGCGCACTCGCGCATTCCGCCGCATCATCCGGGTAGAAGCGCGTCGGCGCCGCGATCGAGTGCACAGCCCAGCCGACCGTCGCCAGCGCGGAGGACGCGGAGGCACCGAGCAAAACAACGAGGGTTAGAAGCGGAGTGAGAATCAACCGGGGAGCGGTCGTCCTAGGTTGGACGCTCATCGCTTTGCCCCCCGCTTGGTGCTAGCTCTTTGGGCTTTCTTCTTCTTATTCTTGGAGCACTTGTTGTGCTTCTTCACGAAGGCCCGCTTACACTTCACGGGCTTTGGTTTGGGCTTGGGAGTTACAGGTGCTGGTGTGGGGGGAGCAGTGGGAGTGAGATTGCCCGAGCCGGAGATCATGGAACTCCCTGGCGCGGCGAACAGCGGCGCCGCCGAGGCACCCGGCAGGCATCCTTCCCCCGCGCATTCCAGGGGCGAGACCGGCGCGGGGAACCCTCCGTCCATCCGCGCGTCATATACGCCGATCTGGGTGTCGGTGTCCTGCGCGACCAGCGGATCGCCCGAGGAAACAAACACGTCCTGACCAGAGGCATCCGTCCCATACAAGCTCACACCAGGTTCAGTATCACCACGCAACGTGCGATCGCGCCCGTCGGAGATCAGGTACACGTTCCCATCAACGACCGACCCGCCGCTAGCCGCCACGCTGCTGTGATACTCATACACGTTACGGGCATAGATAGGCTGCCCTTCGTATTTGCTCACCGGCTGGTTGCCGAGCGCGTCCGGCGTCAGAGCATCGGCGCTGCCGAAGAACACGTACGATCCGTCGTTTGAGACCGCCGCCAACCCGGTAGGCGTTTTCGGAAGTTCCGGCGCATCCTGAGATTCGGTCGCATTCCCATCGCAGTTATAGCCTTCTTCCGCTTTTTTCGTAATAGAGCATTCGTAGCCTCCCGGCGCCCGCTGCCCGACCGAGACACGCACGAGCTTTTCCTGTAGCGCGTCGTACTCGAAGATCTGGGAAACGGTGCTCGTATCGTCGGGGGTGAGGTTTGGCGCTTCGCTCCTGAACACCAGGAAGCGGCCATCCGGCGTCGCCTGCACCAGCGCACTGTTGTTGCTGCTGTTGTTGCCCCAGTCTTGCGCATCCGCTGCGGAGAGCGTTGCCACGAACGCCGTGCGCCCCTGCGGGTAGGTCGAATCGCGCTCGAACACGTACAGGTTGGCCTCGCCTCCAGTCGGCGACTTCCCTTCTCTGCTCGCACCGGTCAACGCAGCCCGTGCGACGAAGTAGACATGCGTGCCGTCCTCGGAGACACGGGCCACCCCTTCCACTTCGGGGTTCGGCGTTTCGTACCCGGGCGCTCCGCCCGAAACTCGCACGATCTTTTCACCTTCGGGGTTTTCGAAATCATACTCATAGAGATTCGTGCCCGTATCTCCATTCAGCAGTTCCTGTCCAGTCGAGAAGAACGCCTTGGAACCGTCTTCGGAGGCGCCTTGAAATTCAGCCTGCTTCTTGACGCTGGTGCGACACGACGTACACTGAGCTACCGAGGGCTCTGAGATCGCCACCGTCGTGGAACCGTTCACACGCGCGTAGAGTTCATTGACTTCAGGCGCGCGAATGCTCGGATGTGCGGCACATTCAGCGTCGCTTTTTCCGGTCGCGGTGAAGAACACCGTTTCCCCATTCGAGGACACCGCGTTGTATGTGCTGGTCGATTCCGCACTACCAAGCGACGTTTCGCAATTGCTGATCAGAGCGCCTTGGTTGTTGACTCCCACCAGCTCGGGGGAGGACTTTCCTACGCCGACATACTCGTAGAGAGAGCTTCCGTTCGGGAGGGATGTGGTATCGCCGGACCACAGAAAGCTCCGGTCGCCGGTGTAGGGCACCCTGGTTATGAACAGCACATGCGACAGGTCGCGGGACGTGCCTACAACGTTTAGGCTGCCTTCGACAAGCGATTCACCGTAGTAGCCCGTCGACGGCCCGGTCACCGACGGCGGCACCATCGACCCAACCTTCACGAACGAGCCATCCGGTTCGCGCAGCTCGAGGTCGAGCGCGTAGATCGACTCCGCCGGTTCTCGAGTTGCCCACAAGGTCCTCGTCAAGTCGCTACTCGCCCCGACGAAATACTGGCCGGGAAACCGAGCCACGCCGGGATCGAGTGCCGACGCCACCCAACCCGTCCCGGTTCGCGTAAACTCATATATGGCTCCGCTCACAAACTTTCCGTTGAGCGGAGCGCTTGCGGTGCCTGCAAACGTTCCCAGCGACCCTGCGATCATCTGTGACCCGTCTGCAGACACCGCAGTCACTCCGGTGACCGGAAAGCCCTCCGTGAACGGCGGGCTCACCAGCTCATAAGCGCGACAGTCCGGGAGCTGCAGCGAGAGTGGAAGCTGCGTTTCCGGATTGAGGCTGCTTTCCGCGCGCAACGCTTCGTTGGGACACAGAGCTTCGGCGGCCCGAGCGGGCGATACGCCCACTCCACCCGCGACGACAAACGCGAGAATGACGGCGATACCGACAGGCCGCCTAGAGCCATGCCAGCGGGACGGTATCCCACCACTCGCTGGTCTATTCATCGCCTTATTCCTTGCATGCATCCATTACCTCTCCACGAATAACGTGTGAGGGTCACAGTATCTGACCCTCACACGTACCACCTTGGTTGACTACGACGTCGTAGTTAACCCTACGAACACCTGAACGCCCATTTGTTTTCCAGTTCAAAGGTTACTTCGCCGATATATTCTGCCGCTTCAGTACCAAATTTCAGGGTGCTACCTTCTTGCGGCGGTTTTGTAAAATTCAGCGTTTCACATGGATTCGTTCCTTCGGCCTTGCCTACGACGACTCCGGTGATTTTCTGCTTCGCTAGAGGAAAGACCCCGCATTTTTTTTCGAATTCGTGGGTTGTTGTGTTTTCTGTTTCTCCTAGTTCCAGTTCGACGAAAGTCCCGCTAGCCGTAGAGAATTCCTCTCCAATTGTGTCGAGCGTCGTTTTTACACTCGCCACCAAAATGGTACCGGCTTTTGTGGGCGGCGGTGATTTTACTCCGCATCCTGCAGCTCCAACAATTTTGCATTCAGTATATGTTATTGATCCTTCGTCTGTGCCCGGTACTCCCCCTTTGATGTTTCCTGTGTCTTCTACTTTTTTGCATTCGATTTCTATCGCAACTCCGCCAATGTGGCCTATCAGTTTCTGTGTCCCGCCTTTGGAAGTGATGTTGTAGGATTTACCTGCTTCCAGGAATTTCCATTCCCATTTCCGTAGCGCTAGTGCTTTTGTCTGCGTATTGCACTTGTGTTCATCGTATTTTATCGGTGGTTCTGTTCCTGCACCAGCCTTTTCTTCGCATACTTGCCATGCGAGCGCTTTTACCTTGATGTATTCTTTGCTACCGCCGGCTTTTTCGCATTTGTTGTCTTCGTATACACCGGTGCCTGCAAATGCAACTTTCGCGCACCATTCGCCGAGTTTGAGTTGCGTTTCTAGTTTTTCGATGTTAATGTATTCGTTTGCGGTCGCCCCTGCGTTTGTGTTACATGAACTATCCTTATTACCAGTTCCTGCTACAGCGACCTTGAGGCAGAATACTACGACCTTGATGTATTCGCCTTCTTTCTTGCCTACGGCACATTTGTTTTCTTCGTAGTCCCCGGTTTTGGCAGTTTCGACTTTTGCGCACCATTCGCCAGCTTTGAGCCACGTTTCTAGTTTCGAAATTTTAATGTATTCGTTTGGAGGCCCCGCCACTGTGCATCCAGGGTCTTTGAATAGCCCTTTACCGACTTCTGCCACTTGGAAACATCCCGCCGCCGAAGCCGAGGAGGCGGACGCGACCGCGCTGATCGCGAACACGGCCAGCAGGCTCATTAGCAAGAGTCTTATTTGATTAGATCTCATCTTGATATGCTCCCTTGTGTAGTGCTTGGCCCTGGGGCGCCCTCCGCAAGCACGTAGTGGCGCCCCGGGGCCGGATTAGTTCTGCTCCCTGCTTTGGCACACAGAAAATTGGGTTCAGCCGTTTGGGCCTACCCCACCGAGCTACAGCGGCGACGCTGGTCCATTGGGCCACGGGGACCCATCCAGGAAACACACGGGCGGGCCTGCCTAGGGAAGTCGTTCTTGATCTGGACTGCTGTCCTCCTCATGATCGACCCTGACGGTCCCAGCATGCCCCGTGTCTGGGGAAAGTCAACGTTTCAGGCAAGATGTTTCCTAACTCGGTGGGGGTCGTCACGCTGCTCGGAGAAAGCTTTGGCGCCGGCTGTCCCGTTTCGGGGGTTTGGTCGGAGTAGGAAGTGCAGATGTCCATGATCGCCACCATCCAGATCCTCTGCGAGGGCCACCCCTCGCTCGGGACCGCCATCGTCAACGGCTTGCTCGCGTGGGCGGGCGTCCTCGGGGGCCTCACGGTCCTCTTCTCAGGGTTGCCCGCGGCCGTGGCGTTGTTCATCCCGAGCAGGCCCGCCTCCGTGGCGCGTCGGATCAACCAAGGGCTGGGGCAGGGCTTTCTCGCCGGGATGTTCTTCGGCGCCTTGGTGTTCTTTGTCTTCGTTGCTAGGATCGTGTCGTGACTGGTTTCGACATCTTCGACCGCTACGACGCCGTCATGTGGCTGGCACTCGGCGTCGTGACGGTGGGCGCCCTCGCCCTCGGCGCGCCCCTGTGGGTGGTCGTGGTGGTCATGGTCGCCGGCAGCATCGCCGGCTTCATCCGCCACTTCGACGAGACGATGGGGCCGTAGAACGGCGCAGGGATGAGCGCCATGGAGCCAACCACCACCGGCCGGTCCACCCGGGAGTATCCGAGGACGCCCGACGGCAAATACAAGTACACAGCGTCGGACGGGCACCCACTGCACCTCGAGCCGTACATCATCCCCGATATCCTCGGAGAAAATTTCCTGAACCCCGCGCCGGTGGCCAGGTTCTTCCGCAAGCTCTTCCGGCGGGCCACACCGACCCACTGAATTTCTGAGGCCGGCCTGAGGGGGCGAAGGGTTTTCCTGGGAGGAACCTGTGGTGGGTGGATTTATGGCTACACAACGTCGGTAATTGCTTGACTCTTCGTTGTTGGCTTGCCTGCATTTGTTTGTGGCGTGATTGAGGTTTCGGCTTTGTTCATGACCACTGTTGTGGCCCGCCGATCGGGAGATCGGCCAGCGGGAGCTGGCGGTGATCGTTTTCGCGCCAGGTTTTCTTCGCGATTCCCCGGAAACGTTGGGGATCCGGTGCCCGGCGGGGGTGCGATCGAGCGAGGCGTCGCAAGCGCGGCCTATGGTTGTTCGCCGGTCGTCGATCCCCGGCGCCCGGTCAACGAGCCGGTGACCCGGCCGCCGATCGTTCTGACCCATTCGTTCCCCCAAACCGAAAATGCCCGAAGAAATGTCCGAAGTTATCGTCGAGAATCTGCGCGCCGCGGTGTACGCGACGAGCCACGAGGAAATCTCAGTGCTGGTCCAGGCCGACGGTGGCTTGGACTCCAAGCTGCTGGGGACTGCTTTCGCTGAGGTGAGGAGCGCTACTATGCCCTTCATGAACACCAAACCACCCCCGCTTCCTCCCCCCTCCGACGTCCCCCGGACCAAGATCCCCACGGGACCATCGGTGGAGAGCTGGCGGGAGCTGTTCTCGTTGCGGGGCTTCCCATGGCCCATGAAACTGAAACGCCGGTCGGTCACACCGTCGACCCCGGTCTCCAGCAACAGCGCCGGACCAGACTCGCACGCCAGCTGAGCGGGGCCCGTAGGGCCGTGAAATTTCTGCTTGTACCGCATCAGGTTGCCGTCGCCTGAAGACCCGACCTG
This sequence comes from uncultured Solirubrobacterales bacterium, assembly GCA_963837135.1. Lineage (GTDB taxonomy): Bacteria > Actinomycetota > Thermoleophilia > Solirubrobacterales > Solirubrobacteraceae > Palsa-744. The sequence continues at coordinate 812,027 of CAWILV010000005.1, read as the reverse complement.
CCCCGCGGGACGCGGCGCGCCCCGCCCCTGTCGCGCATCGCCTCGTGCTCGGCCGCAATCGCCTCGACGGCCTGCTCCGCGCCGATCGCCGGGGCAAGCGCCAGGTATGAGAGGACCCCTGTGATGCCCGGCAGCTGATGTGCGCGTCCGAGGGCGACGTGGTGGTGGATGACCCCCCAGACCGCGCCGATCGACGCTTCGGCGGCGAGCTCGCTTGGGCGCTGACCTGCCGGCGCGCTGATCCGCAGACTCTCCGCGATGCCGGCTACGGAGCGCTCCCGGTAGCGCATCCCGTCCGGGCCCGGCGCGAACACCTCGATGAAACCCAGCCGCGCCAGCACCGGGTCGGTCCCAATGTCCGCGCACAGCGCGCACACCGCGCGGTGCAGACCGCCAGGCCAGCTCCGGGCGCCAACGCCCGCCGTGACGGCGTTCGCGAGCGCGCGCTCGCTGAGGCGCTCGAGCGCCGCGACGAAGCAGCCCTGGACGTCCTCGAAGTGCTCGTCGAAGCGCTTGCGCGAGACGCCCGCGGCGGCGCGGATCCGCGGCACCGTCAACTGCCAGTAGCCCTCCCGCGCGGCGAGTAGCGCGACCGCGTCGAGGATGCGCTCGCGGTCGTCCTCGCGTACCCCGCGATCATGCGTGGCGGGCGTCGCCGGCGCGGAGGAGTGACCGGGCCGCTCGAGCGTCGCGGCGTCCCGGCAGCGGAAGCTGAGCATCCACTCCAGCAGCTCGTCGGCCAGGCCCGGCAGCTCGTGCACGCAGCCGGCCAGCAGCCGCGCGCGCGCCACGCGGTGCACGCCCGCGACGATGCCCTTGACGACCAGCGGCGGGACCGGCACAGGGTCCGGCGCGCCGGCGAAGCTCTGCTCGATCATCGCCTCGTAGTGACCTTCCGCGCGGCGCATCTGCGCGAGCGCCGCTCCTCCGCCGGCGAACACCTCGACGAGCCCAAGCCGTGACGCCTGCGGCTCGCGCACGATCCCCTCCGCCCAGGCGCAGAGCGCCAGCTGCAGGCGCTCCCGCCAGTCGTGACAGTCCTTCTGCGCGGCGCCGACCTGCTTCGTCGAACGCCTTACGATCAGCCCATAGGTGCGCAGGAAGCACTCGTCCTTGTCGGCGAAGTGCTCGTAGAAGGTACGCGGGGAGACCCCCGCCATGCGCACGAGCTCGCGAACCGTGACCGCGCCGTAGCCGCGCTCTGCGACGAACTCGATCATCGCCGCGTGGATCCGCGCGCGCTGGTGGGACGCCGCCTGCTCGCGCGGCTGGCCCGGGCCCGGATGCAGCTTCGCATACGACGTCGGCGAGGACACGTGCGAGGTCTACCACAACAAAAAGGTGCAGTGTTACCAGGGACATTCGATTCGCTCGTACGGATTACCCTGGAAAATGTGGACTCGCTTTGTGAGGAATATGGGAATCTCCTGCACGCGCGGAAAGTCCAAATTGGAGGACGCCTCGGTGAGGTTTCCCGCCAATCCGAAGATAAAACTTTCCTAAAGACGCCTGCTAATGAGCTTTGCGGAGGGTCAGGGCGACCAGCGCTGTTCCCAGCGCGCCGCGACCAGCGCCACGGAAGACAGGTCCCTGGCGGCAGCGGTGAGCTCGTAGATCGGGACCCGTCCCTGCCGGCGGCGTTCGAGCAGGCCCGTCGAGACCCCGTCGCGCAGGCGTCGTCGCAGCGCCGAGCGGCCGAGGCCGGGCGTCCGCTCGTCCAGTTCGGTGCTCGCCCGCGGGCCACCGGCCAGCAGCAGCACGATCGTGCGCGTGTGATCGTCGGCGAGTAGCTTGATCGCCGACGTTCCCGCCTTCCCACCTCGCTTGGCTCGCGAGCACCAGTCCAGCTCCCAGCGCTCAGAGGAGGCGGAGATCTCGAGTAGTGCGCGGCCGGCGTCGGTCAGGCTGTAGTGAGCCCGGCGTGGGATCGGAGCGCTGCGTGCGTGCGGCGGTAGCCCCGGCTGACGCTCATAGGTGACGAGCTCGCGCTCCAGCAGATGACGCAACCGGCGCATCACCAGCGAGTGCCCCCCATCCGGGAGACCCCGCTCGAGCTCCGCGGGGCGCCGCGCGCCCGCGGCCAGGCCGTGCAGGATCGCCACCATCCACTCCTCGGCGAGCAGCTTCAGCGCGGGCACTCCGATCTGGTCTTGCTGACTCATGCTCCCCCTTGCTTGCTCCCCGCGACTCCTGCTCAGGCGGGCAGGCCGCGCCCGAGCGAGGGTACACCCTTCGGCGGGGGTGGTTCAAAATACGTGAATTAAACGGGGAAGCGTCAGCGTCGCGCGGGGATCTCGTCGTCGCGGCGGTAGCCCAGGCGGGCGGAGACACGGTCGGCCGTGGAGATCAGGTGCGGGCTGAGCCCGTCGACGAGCCCCGAGAGGGAGATCATCGAGGTATGCGCGGCGAGGTTGACGGCGGCAACGACGTCACGCGCCTGGTTGCGCACGGGCGCGGCGATCGCATACACCTCGGGAGCGAGCTCCTCGTCGTTGACGGCGAAGCCTGCCACCTGGATCTCGTCGAGCTCGTCGCGCAGCGCATTCTTTGAGGTGATCGTGTTGGGGCCGCGCTTCGTCAGCTTCACGTCGGCGATCAACTCGTCCTGCTCGCTCTCCGGCAGGTTCGCGAGCAGCAGCTTGCCCATCGCGGTGCAGTAGGCCGGCAGCCGCGAGCCGGGGTGAAGGCCCAGGTCGATCTTGCTCTGCACGCGGCGAAGGCTGCGTAGACGGTCGACGAAGAGGATCTCCGTCCCGTCGAGCACGGCGAGGTTGACCGTGTAGGAGCTCCGCTTGCGCAGTTCCTCCAAATAGGGATGGGCGTGCTCGCGCAGCCCGGTGGAGTTGAGCACCGACATGCCGAGGTCGGTGACCTTCAGCCCGAGGCGGTACCTGCGCGACTCGCCCTGCTCGAGAAAGCCGAGGGCCACCAGCGTTGTGGCGTAGCGGTGCGTCGTCGAGCGACTGAGGCCGAGACCGTCAGCGATGTCGGCGAGCCTCATCGAAGGCTGCTCCGGTGTGAAGCAGGCGAGGATCGCCAGGCCCCGCTCGAGCGACTGCGAGTAGCGCGGTGTCTCCAGCGTCGCGGCAGGCGACAGGAGATCGCGCTCGGCCTTGGCCCTAGGCATAGCTCCTCTGCAGGCTTCGCAGCTGCTCTTCGAGCACGTGGCAGCGGCTCTCCGCGCGGATCCGCAGCCGCTCCTGCAGGACGGCCTGTTGCTGGGGAGTGAGGCCCACCGGCTGGGGAGACTTGACGCGGAACTCCCTGGCGAGACGCTCGAGCGCATCCTCCCCGTAGACGCCGGTGGCATCGAAGATCACCGGATGGAACGGGTCGCTGTCCTCGCTGACACCCGGCCACCACACGCGCGCCGCGCCGCCGTAAACCGAGTGGCGATCGGGCAGCAGCCTTTTGGACGCCTTTGCCTGCGGCGGCTCGATCACATATACCGGGATGCCTGGGCCGACGAGCTCGAGTACGCGATCGACCGGCAGCGCGGGGTCGCGCGCGCCGGCCCGGCAGGTCAACCCGACCAGCGGATGCTCGCGGTCCTCGCGCAGGATCTCCGCGCACATCGCTCGCAGCTGCGCGCCCGAATCGACCCTTATCTCCATGCGTGACCATCGTGATCCGCGGAGAGTCGGATAGCGAGAAGCCCGTTCCCTGGGTAACGAAGTTGTTACCCAGGGACGTTAACGACGCTCGCGCAGGATCACTCGACCACCGGCATGAGGGACCAGGATCGCGCTGCGCCACCGCGGGCGCTCAATCCGATCGCTCGCGGGGAGCACACGCTTGGTGGCGAGCACCTCGCGCAGGATGCTCTGAACCTCCAAGAGCGCGAAGTGCCGGCCGAGGCAGTGCTTGCGGCCTCCTCCCCACGGCAGCCAAGTGCGCGGCTGCTGCGTTTCGTCGATGAAGCGCTCTGGGCGGAACTCGTGGGGGTTGGGAAACAGCTCGGGGTTGTGGTGCATGAGGTAGGTGCATCCCATCAGATGAGCAGGGGGGCGGTATGTCCAGCCGCCGATCTCGACCGGCTCGATGACCTCTCGTGGGATCGCGAACAGGAAGACCGGCTTGTGGCGTAGCGTCTCGTGGACCGTTGCGGTCAGGTACTCCTCCCCCCCACCGCTGTCGATCTCCTCGATCAGTCGGTCCTGCACCTCGGGGTTGTGCGCGAGCAGCTGGAATGCCCATGTGAGCTCGCCCGTAGTCGTCTCGTGCCCGGCCAGAATCATCGACATCAGGTTGTCGCGTATCTCCCGGTCGGACATCGAAGAGCCGTCCGGGTTCTCGGCCGCGAGCAGCATCTCGAGCAGGTCTCCACGCTGATCCTCGGTTTCGGAGCGTCGCCGGCGCATGAGCCCGTAGATCAGAGCATCGGCTTTGGCGCGTTGCCTGACGAACGTACTCCAGGTATTGCGCCAGCCTGGCACATAACGAAGCTTTGGCTCCTGAAGGACAAGGCTGACGGTCACCGACAGCATGTCCATCAACTGTTCATGCAGCGGCTCCAGGGCGCTGTCTCGGTCGCTGAAGATGGCTCTCAAGATCACTCTCAAGGTGAGTGCTCGAATGCGCGGATGGAGTGCGATGTTCGTGTCCACCGGCCAGGATGCAACCTCACGCCCGACGGCGTCGGAGAGCATCGTGGTCTGCTCTGCCACCATTCTGTGGTGGAAGGCAGGTGTGATCGATCGGCGTCCACAAATGTGCTCCTCCTCCTCGAGCAGCATGAACGAGCGCTCGCCGATCAGTGGAGCGATCATGCTCCCGCCTGAACCTGGGTGCAGATGGCTGGGGTCGGCAGAGAGAACCGCTCGTATATCGCCCGGGTCTGCGAGAAATACCAGTGGTGGCATGTCCAGCGGGTAGACCGTGAACCGGTCGCCAAGACGGTCGCGACACTGTTCGAGATAAGTGGATGGCAACCAACGACAACATATCGTCTGGAGCGTCGCCGGAAGGGGCCTGCTGGGTGGCAGTTCACGTTTAAGTCGAATCGACAGCGAGCATGAGTTTATGATTGACATGAGGACTCCTTGTTGTGTGTTTTCGAACGAGCACGTTTTGTGACTTACGTTGAACGTTGGGCGTAGACGGTCCGCCACAACCGCAGAATTGGGTGCAGGACGCGGGTGAGTGAACCGCCGGCAGCAAGGATGCGTTTGGTGCTCTCGCACATCGCCGGCGTCAGGGCACTGTCCTTCGACAGATACATGGCGAACATGCTGGCCGCGATCAGCATGTGCTTCTCACCGTTTTCCAGCGCGCGGGTCTCGCGCAGGCAGCGCCGTATCAGCTCACAGACACTCTTGCTCGCCAGCTCCGGCGTGGGATAGTGGGCGATGTAGGAATGATCGCCGTTGGCGGCGTCTTCGGCCTGATCGACGTAGCTGTCCAGCAACGCCGCCAGACCTGAGGTCCAGGGAAAATAGGCATTGCCAATCAGCGCGATCTCCCTGTCACTGCACGCCGGTTCGCTGGCGAGCGCGAGCAGCGCGAAGATGGTGAGGTCGGTGCTGGCCGCGGCGCTGAGCTCGAACCAGCTCGCCTCATGTCCCTGAGGGAACTCTCTGGCGACCCAGGCTTCGAGCGCCCTGTCTCGAAGCGACGGATCGGGGTCGTGGTTGATCGCACACACCTGGCCCCGGGTGGCCTCTCGCACGACGAGCCGGCGAACACGCGCATATGAGGGGAGTGAAGCGCAACTTTCGCGGCAGACGTTGACGAGCGCGTTCAGATAGCCGCCGTCATCACGCCACGGATTGTGGCGGTAGTAGTCGGAGATCGGTCGCGTTGGATCGAGCGCGTCGATCAGGGCGAGGTGCAGTTGCCGCCCGTTTGCCTGTCCCGAGGCGGCTCCCCGCTCGTTGACGCTGTCGAGAAAGTCCCAGATGATCTCGTAGGCGACGAGCAGCCGCAACAGGCTCGGACTGCGAGCGCGCGGCAGGATCGAGAACAGAGCGGCGCCATCGATATGCGGGCGCTTGGTGGCCAGCGCGCTCAGTGCGTCCTCGCGAATCGACGCGTCGGGGATCTTGCGAGCTTGCTCCCGCCAGCGACGCACTTCGTGGGCGACAGCGGGCAGGCCCCATAGCAACTCCCTGCTCGCGCCTGTGATCAGCGCCCGGAGTTGACTGACCGAAAGCGGGGCAGGGTTCACAGCGGGATGAGGGGAACGTACGGGCCGCGTGCTAGTGAACGAGGCTTCCGGTCCGGGGGCGCACACGCACCGCGCGATATCCTGGCACCGCGAGCATCACGACCGCGATGATGCTAACCATCGCGAAGCTGGAAATCGCGGCGATTGGTTCGATGCTGAACACGATCGGGAAGCCGGTGACGGTCGCCAGGAAATGGCTACCGAGCAGCTGGGCATAGATGCCAAAGATCGCGCCGATCAAGCAGCCCGCCGTGAGCAGCACGGCGGCTTCGCACAGCAGCCATCGCCACAGCACGAGCTCGCCGTAACCTTCGCCCTTCAGTTCTGCCACACGGTCGCGCCGCTGCCAGATCATCGCGCCAATCGCCGCGACCAGCGCGAGCACCGCGGCGATCAGCACAAGCAGCCGGATCTGCGTTAGCCGCGAGAGCCCCTGAGCCGCCACGGCGTAGTGACGCCGCTCGCGTTCGGCTGAGGTTTCTACAGCCAGGCCTCCTTCTGAGGCCAAGGCATTACGAACTCGATTGCGCACAGTCACGACCGAGACGCCCGGCGTGGTCTGGATCTCGTATGCGCTCGGGTCGCTGCCGTCCCAGGCTCGCGCATAACTGCTCGAGCTGAGGATGATTGCGCCCGGTGGCCATCCGAGGTTCGTCGTCAATGCGGCCACCCGCATCCGCTGCGGTCGCGGTGAGGGCAGTGTGAACGCCTGGCCGACGTGCAGGTGGTGTTCGGAGGCGAGGTCCTGTGAGAGCACTGCCCAACCGCCTTCACGGACCCTTTCTGAGGCGAGCTTCAAGTTGCCGCTTATAACCTGACCCGCCGGGACGGCATTCTCGATGTCGCTCGCTGGTGCGATAACCCAAAGGCGGCGGTCGCCCCAGTCCAGGAAGCTGCCGCGATACGCGCCAAGCTGGCTGACTCCCGGCACGCGAGCGAGAGCGGCAGTGTTCACTGCCGTAAACGGCGTGGTTGGCTGAATGCTTGATCTCCCGCGCGGTATCAGCCATAGCTCAGCACTGGAGTCCATGTTGCGGATCGATGATTCAAGGCCTCTTTTGAGGTTCGTCCCGACGCCCTGGAACTCGACCACGCCGAAAACCGCCACCGCCGCGGTCGCGGCGATCGCCAGCGAGCGCACCCGGGTCTGTGGCGTCCGAAGTTCCGTGACCGCGATTGCGGAAGCCACTCCGTTCAGGAGATGTGAGACACACGCGAAAGCGCTCACGAGCCCATCGAAGAGAAACGGCAGCAGGCAGAGGAGCGCGATGACGAGCGCGACATTTCCAACTACGGCCGCGTGCGTATCGGCGAGGAGGGTGAATGTTGTCAGGAGGAGACATAGCCCGCCTCCGGTCAGCAGCGCCGCGTTCCGTGCGCGGTGGTGATCGGGCGAGCTCGATCGTGGCCGCAGCGGACGGGCAAGGATCTCGCGGACCGGCCACAGCACCCCGATGACCGCGGCCGCGAACCCGGCAGCGATGGCCAGCGCGACACTCTGCCAGGTCACGATTCTGGCGTTTCCGACAGGGAACGCAAACGCGAGATAACCGGGTGTGCTGCGAAACACGGCGATCGACAGGATGTCCCCGAGCGCCAGGCCGAGGATGCAACCCAGCACACCGAGCACGGCGGCGTCGACGAGCAGAATCTGAGTCGTCATCCAGCGGGTCGCGCCATCCGGGAGAAGGTCTTCGATCAGCCGCCGGCGCTGCGGGACGGTCAAGAGCATCGCGTTGAGGGCGAACATGAAGCCGACCAGAGCGCTGATCCCGGAGAACAACGCTTCGCTCTTGCTCTCCGGCGCCACGGCGACCGCGAACAGCCGAGAATCGAAGCCGGCGGGAACGAAGTTCACGTTCGATCTCGCGGCGAGTCGCGCGAGCGCCGCACGCACGGCGCCCGAGCGCGCCGGGTCATAGCGCACGAAGATCCGGCTGAGCTCACCGAGTGCGCCGGCCGAGCTCTGGGCGTAGCGGATTGGCGCGATCGCAATCGGACTGTGAACCAGGTCACCGATGTCGGCTTCCCCCAGCGTGGCGGCAACCAATGTTTTCTGGACGTGTGCCCCCACCTGCAGTTCGAGCCGCGCCAGTGTGCCCACCGCGCCGATTTCATGCGCGAGCGGCCCCGGCAGCGCGACCGCCGGCAGGATGGCCAGTTGCGACACGGAGAGGCGACGCGGCAGATGCCCACCCAGGCGCACCTGTCGCAGATCCACACCGATCAGATCGACCGATCGTTCCCCACCGGGCCCCGTCAGGTTCACCTGCCGCTCGAGGATCGGCAGCGCGACCCGCACGCCGGGCACCGCCCGGACCTGGGCAAGGAGCGCTTCAGAGAATCCTTCAGGTCCACGGGCGTCGAGCTGCACCTGGGCACCGCCGAGGAGCTGGGTGTTCAGCTGTGCCTCGGAGTGAGTGAGGCTGGTAGCCGAGATTTGCGAGGCCAGGAGCAATGCCACACCAACGGCGATGCCGACGATCGCAAAACCCTCCTGCACGAGCACGGCCCTCGCCCCCAGCCGCGCTTCGTAGATGTAGCGGATCCCCGACAGACCCATCCGCGTCATCGTCAGGCCCCTGGCCCGCTCGGCTCGGACGCCACCGGGCCCTGATCGGGCGTATATGCCCGCAGGCGGCCGTCGCGCAATTCGTGGACCCGGTTGGCGTATGCCGCCGCCTGCGGGTCGTGCGTCACGAGCAGGACCGCCATCTCGCGCTTGCGACAGAGACCGCGCAGCAAGTCCAGCACTTTGTGCGTGTTCTCAGTATCGAGGTTGGCGGTGGGCTCGTCGGCGAGCAGCAGCTTGGGGTCGTTGGACAGCGCGCGGACGAGCAGCACGCGCTGGCGCTCGCCCATCGACAGCTGCTCGGTGCGATGCGCCAGGCGGTCCCCGAGCCCCAGCTGCCCCATCAGCGGTTCGGTCAGGCGCTTCGCTTCGCGCCCGTTTGCCAGCAGCAGCTTCAACGAGGCGCTCTGGATCGCCCGCCACCCGGGGGGCAGACTGTGGCGGATGATCCCGATCTCGTGCAGACGGTAGGCGTCGGCTTCCCTGCGGGACATCGCGACGACGTCGCGACCGTCGACGAGCACGCTGCCGCTGTCGGGCGCCTGGAGGCCGGCGATCAGCTCCAGCAGCGTTGTCTTACCCGAGCCGCTCGGGCCGTGGAGCACGACGAGCTCGCCGCGCGCGATCGTCAGCGACACCCCGTCGACCGCGTGGATGGGCGCCCCACCCCCCACCCGGTAGTGCTTGACGAGATCGCGTAGCTCGAGCACCTACGGGCAGCCTACGCCGGGTGAGTCCCGGCTCTCGGCGGGTTCGGGGAAGGGTTTGACCTCGGCGCCGCCGCTCGGCCGACCGGACAGCAGCTTCAGCCCGCCGCCCAGCGTGAGCCGGTACTCCTGGTCGGCGAAGATCGCCGAGTCCTCTTCGGAGGCGCTCATCAGTACCCCGCACCGTGGCTCGGACTCCTCGATCAGCGAGCGCAGCAGATCGGACGCCTCCTCGGTATCGCGACCGCTGAGAGCGTCGAGCAGGTCGTCGATGATGACGACTCGCGGGGTGCCCGCGAACCCGCGCGCGAGACCGACGAGCACCTTCTGCCAGTTGGAGAGATCTGCCCAGCGCCGGCCGATGCACTCCTTGGCCCCGACGCGCTCGAGCGCCCGCGCCGCCAGCTCTTCGGAGCCTCTGCGTCCGTGCCCGTGCAACGCCTGCGGCCAGCCGACGAACTTTGAGACCTCGATCTCCAGCCGCGGGCCGGTACGGCTTACCCACACGATCTCATGGCCCAACAGGCGAGCCCAGGCGCGGTCGCGCAGCAGCGCCAACCTCTGGCTGCCCAACGACACCTCCCCTTTATCGGGGCGCTCAATCCCGGCCGCGACCCTCAACAGCGTCGTCTTGCCCCGCAGGCGGCCTCCGACGATCGCCACGATCTCTCCCCGGCCGACATCGAAGGAGACATCCTCCAGCACCCCGGTCCAGCGCCCGTCACACGAAAACCCCTTCCAGACCCCCGCGACCGACAGGGCCTCAGCCGCCATCGACCGAACCGTTGGAGATTTCCCCCAGGAGCTCCTCGAGTTCCTCACGCAGACGCCCGAGGCGCTTTGACATCAGGCTCCACAGCCGAGCTTCGTCCTTGTTCTGGATGCCGCGCAGCCTGATCCGCGCGCCCACGGGCAGCCCTCGCGCAAGCCTGGAGCGCTGTTCGCGGCGCACCCGGGTGTGCGCGATGTCGTAAGCGAACGTGTACGCCTGCTCTTCGTCGCTGACGATGCGGATAAACGCGAGCAGATCCTCTGCTTCGACGAACTCCAGCTTGCACTGCACCACGTCGCGGACGCCCGGGGGCAGCTCCGTGTTGCGCAGCCACCCATGGAGGAGCTCTACGCCCTCGGACGTCCCCGCATAGCGGTCGAGCGTCGGCTCGTTCGGCGGCCCTTTCTCGACCAGGCGCAAGAAGCCGTCGCTCGCCAGGCTGGGCACATTTTTGTACGCGGAGGTCCGCGGCCAGCGCGCGGCGGGGAACTGATCGTTCATCCGGCGCGCCACGCCCGCGACCGTGTCCTCCTGCTGAATCACCAGACCAAGAATCATCATCCTTGGAGTGAGATCGCCCGAACCCAGCGTCGAGGCCAACATCCGAGGAATCGTAGCCCAAAAGGGCATTGGCGTACGGTCTAGTCGAATTATCTCTGTTTGAGCCCGCTTGACGACGGACGCTCAGGACGGCCCGCGCGGCCTCGGAAGGCCCTCCTCGCACGATGCCGTCAGGATCCGAGGGGGCCGCGCGGCCGGCTCAGAACACGATTGTGCGCCTGCCGTCGACGATCACGCGGTCGTCGAGGTGCATGGCGACGGCGCGCGCGAGCACGAGGCGCTCCACGTCGCGACCGACGCGCTCGAGGTCGTGAGCGCTCTGGCGATGGTCCACGCGGACGACGTCCTGGTCGATGATCGGTCCGTCGTCGAGCTGCTCGGTGACATAGTGGGCCGTCGCTCCAATCAGCTTGACCCCGCGCTCACGCGCCCGACGGTAGGGGTCGGCGCCGGCGAACGCCGGTAGGAACGAGTGGTGGATGTTGATCGCCGGCATCCCCACTCGCTCCAGGAAGTCGCCGCTGAGGATCTGCATGTAGCGCGCCAACACGAGCAGCTCGGCACGGCCGCTAAGGAGCTTGAGCATTGCCGTCTCGGCCCGCTCCTTGCCGTCCCGCTCGACCGGGACGTGGTGGAAGGCAACGCCCGCCGCAACCGTCTCCTCCTCGAGGTCGCGGTGGTTGGAGATCACGGCGACGATCTCCGCGTCGAGCTCGCCGCGCCGCCAGCGCCACAGCAGCTCTTGCAGGCAGTGGTCGTGGCGCGAGACGAGGATCGCGATGCGCTGGCGCTCCCCCCAGAAGCGGAGCTTCCAGTCCATCTCGAAGCGGCCGGCGACCTCGCCATCGAACTCCGCTTGCAGGCGTTCGCGCTCGGCGGCTTGCGCCCCGCCATCCCCTGCCGGAGTCTGCGCAGGTGCCGACGGCGAGTCCTCAGGCGACCCCGGCAGGAAGAACTCGGTGCGCAGGAAGAACCGACCGCCGCTGGGATCCGAGGAGTACTGGTGGGAGGAGACGATGTTGGCGCCCCGCTCGAACAGAAAGCCCGACACGGCGGCGACGATCCCGGGCCGGTCGGCGCAGGCGATCAGCAGGCGAGCGGTGTAGCGCTGCCCGTCGCGGTCGACCTCGGTGCCGTGATTCGGTGTGGTGCTCGTCAGCGGAGCGTACCGGGCAGGCTCAGTCGCTCGCGCGTAGCTCCTCGAGTCAGTCCAATGGCGGAAGCGGCTCGTCGGTCGGCCGTCGGTCTTCGGTCTCGAGCTCCTCGGCCAGCTCGGCCAGTTGGGCCAGCGACCAGCCGAGTGCGCGGGCGATGCGGTCAACAACGTCCCACGTGGGGTTCGCTGTTCCGCGTTCGATCCCCCGCACGGTTCTCGCGTCCACGTTCGCGGCGTCGGCCAGTGCCTCTTGGCTGAGCCCTCGCTCACGGCGACGCAAGCCCACGGCGCGGCCGAGCGCGGCTTGCGGTGTTGGGCTTAGGCGCACGCCGGAAGACTCGGCGTGGGCGGCCGGAATGACCAGGAAATATGTTTCCGGTTATGCTCCTGCGCGGATGGAGGGCTACTGGATCTCGCGCAGCAGCTCGGCTGGCGTTGTGCCGAGGGCTCGAGCTAGCCGCAGAAGCGTGCGCGTCGTCGCATCGGCGTGTGCGTTCTCGAGCTCGTTAATGAATGACAGATCCACCCCACTTCGCTGGGCAAGCTTGACCTGCGAGAGCCCGCTGGCCTCGCGCAAGGCACGTAGGTTGCGAGCAAGCTGAGGCACTGGCTCGTGCAAGGCCACAGCTTCGATCTTCTATTCTGTCGGTCCTGCACCTGTAGGCGATACCCCATAGGTAGCGCGTGAGGCCGTGGGGTTCAAAGCCGCCGAGCGCCGGAGGCACGGCGGGACGGCCCGAGGCGGAACGGCCCTACGTGCCCGAGGCAGATCCGCCTTACGTGCCCGAGGCGGAACGGCCCTATGTGCCCGAGGCGGACCGGCCTTATGTCGTAGTTAAGAGCCGTCGCGATGTTGGCGAGATCGTGGAAACGGTGTTGGATCCCGATCGGGAGGATCTGGTTGTCGTGCTGACCGCGCGGCAGGATCAGCGTGAGCCCTCGCTTGACGTAGAGGACGTGCGGAGGATCGTGGGGCCTTCCGCGTTGATCTATTTCATGCTGACGGGCCGGTTGTCGCTCGAGTTGGGTATGCGTGTACCGGATCGCCGCGGGCCTTACAACGGGTCGATGCGAGTGTGGCTCCCCGGCGCCGGCGTCAAGGGCCATCCCCGCGAGCACCCCCAGGTGTTCGACCCCACGGGCGAGTACGGGCCCCGCTCGCTCCGGCAGCTCGCCTACGGGCTGCGCGACGCGTTCCTGATGAGGGGTATCGAGCCGCAGGTCGACCCGGTGGCGGCGCACCGCTCGCTCGAGATCGTCCGAGTCACCGAGGAAGCGGAGGCGGCCAAGCGCGCCTATGAGGAGCAACTCACCCTCGCTCACAGAGAACGCGATGAAGCGGTCAAGGGTGAGCGTGAGGCTGAGCGGCGCCTGCGGATGGGCCAGCGCGACCGCGGCGCCACGCAGGTGATCGCGCAGGATCCCGAAGGCGCGCTGATGGAATTGATCCTGCAGCGCTGGCTGGAGACCCTCAGCCTGCAGGAGCGCACCCAGCACCCCCTCGGCCCGTACGTGCTGGGCGCGGACTTTGTGCGCTCCATCGAGGGGTTGAGCAATCTCGTGCGCGAGCGCCTCGCGTATGTCTGCGCGATGATCGTCTGCAAAAGGGTGGAGACCCTCGCGGCCCTCGCACTGAGCCCCCTACCCCCCAACCCCCACGCCCACCACGACAACGCCTCGCCCAACGGCGACCAAGCGTGGCAGTGCAGCCTCACACGCGAAGACTCCCAGACTCCACCGGCAGTGCGCTACCTGCAGCTCGCCGACGGGACGATCAAATTCACGGGCATGGGGAGCTATAAGACCGCTGCGCCGCCCGGTTGATCTGACCCTGGACGGCTCGCTACCGGTCTGCCGGGGTGGCGTTCTCGGCACATTCCCGCAGGAACGCCTCGGTGGCGGCTGCGTCCAGGGGCCGGGCGTAGAGGAAGCCCTGTCCTGAGTCGCATTGCTCGTCTTGTAGGAGGGATAGCTCCCGCTGGTGCTCGATGCCCTCCGCGAGCGTCTCGATCGACAGTGCCTTGCCGAGTTGCACGAGGGCATGGAGGAGGGTCTCACCCTCCTGGTTGTCGTTCAGGCCGGAGATGAACGAGCCGTCGATCTTCAGCGCGTCGACGGGGAAGCGTTGGAGGTGCGCGAGCGAGGAGTAGCCGGTGCCGAAGTCGTCGATCGCCATCCGAACACCAAGCTCCTTGATGGTGGTGAGCCGCCGCGCGGTCTCCTCGGCGTCGCGCATCAGCGTCGTCTCGGTCATCTCCAAGGTGAGCGCGCTCGGCTCCAGGCCACTACGTGAGAGCGCCTCGCGCACCTCGGCCACGAACTCATCGGCGTCGAGCTGGCGCGCCGAGACGTTTACGGCCATACCGATCTCATAGCCGGCCTCGCGCCATGCGGCGCCCTGCCGGCAGGCCTCTAGGAGCACCCACTTTCCGACCTCTGTGATCAGTCCGGTCTCCTCCAGCAGCGGGATGAAGTCATCGGGTTGCACCACCCCCCGTGTCGGGCTGTTCCAGCGGATCAGGGCCTCGACGCCGGTGGGGCTCATGTCCCGCAGATCGAACGTCGGCTGGTAGACGAGGAAGAACTCGTCGTTCTCCAAGGCGACGCGCAGGTCCATCTCGAGCTCCATACGACCCTGGACCGCGTCCTGCATCACGGACTCGAACACGACATAGCGGTTCTTCCCGTCCCACTTCGCGCGGTACATCGCGATATCCGCGTCACGCAGAAGATCCCCTGCCGAGAGCCGGTCGCCCACCGCGATCCCGACACTCGCCGTCACCGTGACCCGGGTCTCTTTGTCGGCTGCGAGCGTGAACGGCTGCTTGAGCGCATTGAGCAGCCGCTCGGCGATCAGCTCAGGGCCCTCCGCGAGCGAGAGCCCCTCAGCGATCACCACGAACTCATCGCCCCCGAGACGGCCGAATGCGTCAGTTGCGCGCACGACGTCGTCCAGCCTTGCGGCGACCGCCCGCAGCAGGTCGTCCCCGGCCCCGTGACCGAGCGTGTCGTTGATGCTCTTGAAGTTGTCGAGATCGACGAACAGCGCCGCCACCGGCGTCTGGTTGCGGCGCGAGCGCACCAGCATCTCCTCGGTCCGGTCCAGGATCAACGTCCTGTTCGGAAGCCCCGTCAGCGAATCGTGGGTCGCCATGAACGCGAGCTCCTCCTGGCGACGGCCCAGCTCTTGATCTGCGCACCGGCGCTCAGCCTCGAAGGACTCGCACATCCGCACGAGCGTCACGTTGAGACTGCGCTGCAACATCGCCAGAGCCTGCAGGAGCACCTCCTGAGAGAGATCGAGCTCCGCGGCGATCTCGCGCACCACGTCCTCCGCGGCGTCACACCAGCGCAGGCAACGCTTGATGACCTCGTTCAACGGCGCCGCGCGCTGGGCCGCCAACTGGCCGAAGATGCGCCAGGACTCCTGGCCGACCTCGCGAGCGACCTCCGGGCTCTCGCCCGCCATCCACCTGGCGACAGCGACCGTGGAGACCGTGCCCACGCGCGCGAAGCTGTCCTCGACCAGATCATCGAGCACCTGATCGGACTCCCGGGTCCGCGAGACCATTCCCGCCACGACGTCCTCGGTTCGCGCCTTCAGCGCCTCGCCGAGACGACAGAGATCCTCCCCAGGCTCAGTCAGAGCCCCCGGCACGAACGTCACGCCCGCCACATCAACCGGCAGGCTCGGGTCTGGAACCGACATGACTACAACCAATCGGCTCTCAGCATCCATTCTATAAGCCCGACTCCTCGGAGTAGACACGCGTCGGGTGTGCGGCTGTTGGCTGTAGTGCCATCACCCAGTTGGCCGGTCGCAAGGAGTGCGCAGGAATCCTTTTCTCCTGCCGAAACGGATATCGCATCTGTTATGCCGCTGACGAATACCGGGGTGCTGCTGTAGTCGGTTTGACTTCCGTCGCCCAGCTGGTGAAATTCGTTGCTACCCCAGCACTCAACCTGGCCGCTAGTCAATACCGTCCCGGATCAGCCTTTCCTCTTGATCGGTACCCGGCTGCGCAGCTCATCCTTGGTCAACGACGTGAGTGACCTTCCTTGGAGACTCGCCGGTTAGGCGCGCGACAGCTGCGCGGAGGCGCCTGCTGGAGTCCCGCGGTGTCGCCAATGTCCCGTTCCTGACCCTCGCTTCCGGCTGGTCGGCCGCCGTTTGCGCTCGGCCTTCTCAAGCGACTGGAAGAGAGGAAAGGATCGCGCTGAGAGCACGGCGAACTCCTCCAGCTCATCGTCCGTGGCCACCTTATCGACGATCAGTTGACTAAGTATCGAGGCGTAGTCGAAGAGGCGATCGACGAATAGATCCAGTGCCGCCGCGAAGTCCTCGTCCTCGACTAGCACGTCGAACTCTGTACTTCGGAGCACGTAGACTCCCCCTTCGTACCAGCCAACCGCCTCGGACAGGAAGAACCCCGAAGCTAGAACGCAGCCCTCCTCTGCCGCCTTCTCGCTACTGGCGGTCGGCACCTTCGAAGTCATCTCATCTCCTGATCCAGTCATCGTGTCAGTCCACCGACTGGCGAGAGCTCATCCATGAGCACCCTGCTCCTTGTAGGCCCAACATTACACGGTCCTGGCGACTATAGACGCACCTCACGACCGTGCACCACTGGCGCGAATACTGGCGCGAGCACCGGCTGAGAACGCGAAACGCCCCGTCAACATGGGGCGCAAGCGAATACCGCTACCGGGATTCGAACCCGGGTTTCCGCCATGAGAGGGCGGCGTCCTAGTCCCCTGGACGATAGCGGCGCGCGATCTACGGTGGCCGAGGCTAGCAAAGCGCTCGACACGAGCCCCTTCGGCAGTCTCCTCCGGCCTGATCCGGCGACCGCTCCAGCCCTACATGATGGCCGCGCTCGTGACCGATCGACTCGGCCTCGGGTCGGTGCGATATCTTCGCTTTCTCACGGCACGCGGCTGTGGCGGAATTGGTAGACGCGCACGGTTCAGGTCCGTGTCTGGGAAACCAGGTGGAGGTTCGAGTCCTCTCAGCCGCATCCGCACAGTCCTCCGGGGGTCGGCGGGCTATGAGAGCGATAGCGTGAGGTCGTAGACGGAACATCCTAAGGACGGCGGCCAACGAGATATGAGGAGCAACATGGACAGACCTGTGAAGCGGCGCTGGGAGATCCTGATCGGGCGCTATACCGCCAACCCTGCGATGCGGGGCCTGTTCAAGCTCGGGATCACCCCTCCCGGAATGGCGCTCGTGGAGACGATCGGCCGGCGCTCCGGCGCCGTGCGGCACACGCCCGTCGCCTACACACCAGACGGCGAGCACACGCTGTGGCTGATCGCCCAGCACGGCGAGCACGCCGGCTGGGTGCGCAACTTCCAGGCCAGTCCGCAGATACGTGTGCGCCTCGGCCGCCGCTGGCGCACGGGCACCGCGGAGTTGCTCCCGGACGACGACGTCAAGGCCCGGATCCGCACGTTCTCCGACAGCGCGGTCGGGCGGGCAATCACCACAGCGACGTTCAGGGCGCTCGAGAGCCAGCCAGTGACGGTGCGGATTGCACTAGAGGCCTGAGCAGTCTGAGCAGCATCCTCGACACGATCTGGCACGGCATCTCAAACGCCTTTCTGATGGCCTGGGCGGTGTGGTGGGCGCTCGTGCTCGGCTTCGCGATCTCCGCGATCGTCCAGGCCTGGGTCCCGCGCGAGCGGATCCAGCAGGCTTTGGGCGGCGGCGGCTTGCGCCCGATTGCTGTGGCCACCGGACTCGGCGCCGCCTCGTCCTCCTGCTCCTACGCGGCGGTCGCGATCGCCAAGTCGCTCTTCCAGAAGGGCGCCTCGGCCGCCTGCGCGCTGGCCTTCCAGTTCGCCTCCACGAACCTCGTCGTCGAGCTCGGCGTCGTGATCTGGGTCCTGCTGGGTTGGCAGTTCACGCTTGCCGAGTTTCTCGGCGGCCTCGTTCTGATTCTCGTGATGACGTTGCTCCTACGCCTGTTCGTCTCCAGGCGGTTGGAGGAGGAAGCCCGCGTCCACGCCCAGCAGGCCGACGAGGGCCACCAGCACCACTCGGCCGCCGGCGCGTCGGTCTCCTTGCGCGAGCGCCTGACATCGGCCTCCGCATGGTCGGACGTGGCGCACAACTTTCGCAACGACTGGTCGATGGTCTACCGGGAGATCATCGCGGGATTCTTCCTCGCCGGGTTCATCGGGCTGCTTCCCAACTCCTTCTTCAACGGCCTGTTCCTCACCGACGCCCCCGCGCCCGTGCGGCTGCTGGAGAACGTGATCGTCGGCCCGATCGTCGCCGTGCTCAGCTTCGTCTGCTCGGTCGGCAACATCCCCCTCGCCGCGGTCCTCTGGTCGGGCGGGATCGGCTTCGGGGGCGTGATCGCGTTCATCTTCGCCGACCTGCTCGTGCTGCCGATCGTCGCGATCTATCGCAAGTACTACGGCACTCGCTTCACGGTGCGAATCGTCGCGCTGATGTTCGTCACGATCGTCCTCGCGGCGCTCGCCGTCAACGGGATCTTCAACGCGGCCGGCCTGATCCCGCAGACGCGTCCCTCGCGAGCGGACATCTTCGGCTCGGTCGCGCTGAACTACAAGCTGTTCACGAACGCCGTCGGTCTCGCCGTCTTCGCCGCCCTGTTCGCACTGACGATGCGCGGCAACGAGACGGCCGCCGACTGAAAGCCGGCGGCCGCAGCAGTGCGGTCTTCCTTCAGATCGTCAGTTGGTGTCGCGGCGCTGGCGGCGCTGCATCACCATGATCGAGCCGCCCGCGCATACCAGCAGCAACCCACCGCCAACCGTCCAGGTGAGGTTGAAGCCCGTGAACGGCAGCGTGCTCGCTTTCGCGGGCGCCGTCGTGGTCGGAGTGCTGCTCGTGGTTGCGGGTTCAACCGTTTTGGCCGGTGTGGTCGTGGTCGGCGTCTTGGTCGATTTCGACGGCGATGTACCACTGCCCGGCGTGCCGTTACCCGTTTTTGTAGGAGGCGCTACGTTACCTGGGTAACCCGTTGTCGCGCTGCCGGCTGTTGCAAGCGCCGGCGCCACGGGCGCCAGGCCTAGAGCCAGAACGACCGGCAGGATCACGAGCCGGCGCCGCATGCGGGACGATCCGCTCCTCGTCGTTGCATTGGTTCGAGTCATGCCAACCTCCCATTCGTGGGTCTGATGAGTGCTGCAACCCTGCGTCAGGGCCTCTTTCGTCGATTTGTCTAGCGATTCTATTGGCAAAACGCCGTTCCTGAATCCTGGTTCGCCATTTTCAGGCGTCTCCCTGCCGAGGGACCCGCACGCGCCCCGCGAGCGTCCCCTCGGCCAGATCGCCACGGAGCACCTTCTTGTCGAACTTGCCGACGCTCGTCTTCGGGACCTCCCCGATGAACGCGAACTCGTCCGGCAGCCACCACTTGGCGACCCGCCCCCGCAGGTGCTCGACAAGCTCCTCCGCGCTCGTGTCCGCCCCCTCGCGCAGCACCACGCAACACAGCGGGCGCTCGGCCCAGCGCTCGTCGGGCTTGGCGATCACCGCCGCCTCGACCACATCCGGGTGCGCCATCACCTCGTTCTCCAGCTCCACCGATGAGATCCACTCGCCTCCGGACTTGATCACGTCCTTCGCGCGGTCGGTGATCTGCACCGAGCCCTGTCTGTCCACAGCGGCGATGTCGCCGGTGCGCAGCCAGCCGGCGTCGAACTTCTGCGGGTCGTCCTCGTGGAAGTAACGCGCAGCGATCCACGGCCCGCGCACCTCGATCTCGCCGGTTGACTCCCCGTCCCAAGCGACCTCCTTGCCGTCGTCTCCAACGAGTCTCAGCTCCACCCACGGCAGCGGCTTGCCCTGCCTGGCGCGCCCTTCCCAGTATTCATCGTCGTGATCGCCGCTCTCATCGGGGCGTGAGTAGGTCGCGACGGGGCTCGTCTCGGTCATGCCCCAGGCCTGGAAGATCCTTACGCCGTGACGCTCCTCGAAATCCTTCATCAGCTGCTTCGGCACCGCCGAACCGCCGCAGGCGGCGTTGACTAGCGACGAGAGATCGACCTCGGGGTGCTCGTCGGCGTAGCGCAGCAGGTCGGCGAAGATCGTCGGCACACAGCCCATCAGCGTCGGGCGCTCGGCCGCGATCAGCTGCGCCAGCGGCTCGGCCTGCAGAAAACGATCCGGCAGGATCAGATCGGCCCCGGCGAGCGCCGCGCCGTGCGGCAGCCCCCAGGCGTTAGCGTGGAACATCGGCACGACCGCCAGCACCTTGTCGACGCTCGACAGGCCAAGCGCGTCCTTCATCAGCGTCGCCGTGGAGTGCAGGCTGATCGAGCGGTGCGAGTAGAGCACGCCCTTCGGATTGCCGGTCGTGCCGCTCGTGTAACACAAAGCGGCCGCCTGACGCTCGTCTACCTCAGGGTAGTCGAATGGCTCGAACCCCGCCGTCCCCGCTCCAGCCTCATCCAGCAGCTCCTCGTAGCGCAGCGCATTCGGCAGTGCGGTGTCTGCGGGACTCGTTGTCTGGGTTGAATCCGACGGGTGGGTTGGACCCCCCATCAATACATAGTGCTGGACATTCTGAAAGCTCGGCGCGAGCTTCTCGAGCAGCGGCACGAGCGAATCGTCGACGAAGATCACCTTGTCGTCGGCGTGGTTGACGATGTAGGTCAGCTGCTCCTCGAACAGCCTGACGTTGAGCGTGTGCAGCACCGCCCCGACGCAGGGGACCGCCATGTACAGCTCGAAGTGGCGCTGGTTGTTCCACGCGAAAGTCCCCACGCGGTCGCCCGGCTCGACACCGAGCTTGCCAAGCACGCGGGCGAGACGGTCGACGCGCCCCGATATCTCGCCGAACGTGGCGCGCTCCACCGTGCCCGGCGCGGTGAGCGTCACGACCTCAGCGTCCGGGTGGACGTCACGCATCCGGCGGCGAATGTGGTGCAGGTTGAGCGGAAAGTCGTCCTGCATCAGGCCCTCCAGCAGCTGCGTCATCCCCGCTTCACCCCTTCCTCTCTCGCATTTTGCTCGCTCGAAACTTCCTCTGGCGCCGAGGTCTCATCTGGCGCCAGCTCGCCATAGATCGAACGTGTGCGGCGCGCGATGTCATCCCAGTCGAAGCTCAGCACATGCTCGGATGCCTCCGCCACCATCCGGTCGCGCAGCTCGCCGTCGACGAGCAGCCGCTCGATCATCACGCCCAGATGCTCCGCATCGCCGCCGTTGAAGCGCAACCCAACCCGCTCCCCCTCCGGCACCACCTCGCGCAGCCCACCTGTGTCGGCGACGATACAGGGGCAGCCGGAGGCCATCGCCTCGAGCGCCACCAGTCCAAAGGGCTCATAGATCGAAGGCACCACGCACAGGTCGGCGATCCGGTAGAGCGAATGCAGCGCGTCGTCGCCGATCCAGCCCATGAACACGCCGTGCTCCGACAGCCCCAACCGCTCGGCCTGGGCCTTCAGCTCGGCCTCGTGAGTGCCGCTGCCCGCCACCAAGAAGCGCACGTTGCCGACTCTCTCGATCACTCCAGGCAGCGCGTCGAGCGCCAGCTGGAAGCCCTTCTCGTAGACCAGCCGCCCGACCAGCAGCACGAGCTTCTCCTCGGGCTTTGCGAACTCTTCCCGCAACGCCTTCAGATCCCCCACCGGCCGCAGTTCGTCGGGGTCGATCCCGTTGGGGATCACCGCGATCCGCCGCTCGTCGATGTCGAAGATGTCGGCGACGTGCCCGCGCATGTAGTAAGAGCAGACGATCACCGCGTCCGCACGTTGGGCCATCCAGCGCTCGACGGAATGGATATGCGCCTGCGGCTCGTCCTGTACCCAGCCCTGGTGGCGCCCGTGCTCGGTCGCATGGATCGTCGTCGCATATCCCACACCCAACCGGTCGGCGAGCGCGGCGGAGGCGTTCGCGACGAGCCAGTCGTGACCGTGGACGAGGTCGTAGTCGTGCTGCTCGGCGAGCGCTGCTCCCGCCGCGAGCATGTCCTCGTTCATGTGCTCAACCCAGGCCACGAAGCGATCGAGGTCGCGCGGCCAGCTCGGCTCGCGCACGCGGTTGACGTTCACGCCGTTGCGCGCTTCTGAGACCTGAGCACCCGAGCCCGCGGCCTGTAGGGCCGGGCCGGCGGCCCCGCGGGTGAGCACGTCCACCGCGACTCCCTGACGCACGAGCGCCTCGGCGAGCTTGCAAACGTGCCGCGCCAGGCCACCCTCGATCACGGGCGGGTACTCCCAGGAGAGGAGCAGCACGCGATTCTCGCTCATCCCGGCACCCTATCCTCCCCAGCCCAACGCCGTGCTGGCGCGGCCTCTCTCCCCACTCACGCTGCGCCAGCCTGGCCTCTGTCACCCCGGCCCAACGCCGCGCTGGCGCGGGTTCTCACACAGCGATCAGACCCAGCTCGTCCAGGCGTCGCGCCGCGCTCGACGCCCACGCCTGATGCTCTGAGGTGCCGAGCACGCCCTCTCGCTCCAGCCGTCTCAACGCTTCCCTTACGGCCTGTCGGCGGATCTCCGCTCGGTCGGATTCCAGCTCGGGTTCCAGCTCGATCGCCAATTGCGCGTGGGACCACATTCGCCCGTGGTCGTCGCGCAGCAGTTGCAGGACGATCGCTCGTTCGAGCCCCGCGTGATCGGAGGCTCGCGACCCTTTCGATTCTCTGTCCATTGCAGCCACAATCCCTTCGTGCCGGGCTCCTTCGTCTGAAGTCGCGCCTGGCCAACCGTTTTTCAGTCGATCCGACGATACAGACGGCTTGGAACGGTTCAGCGTGGCGGATCCGCGAGCCTGCCCTGCTCAGGCCCCGGCCCCGGCGATATCGGGCGAGCCGCCCTCCGGTAAGCTGCCCTCCGCGGCCTCCCCCTCAGCCCCCACCGCTTCCTCCTGCACCCCCGCGCGCAGCCCCACGAAGCCCGCGATCGCCGCGGCCGCCATGATCGCCGCCATCACGTAGAGCACCGTCTGCGTCGCTTCGGCGAAGTCGAGCCGGATGAAGTGGGGAATCCGCGCGGCGCTGCCGCCGGCGCCCTGGGACTGTTGCGCGATGCTCGACGCGCGGGCATGCGCCTGGGCGCTCGTCAGGCCCAGGTGCATCAGCGAGGTGGTGGTGTGCGAGCGCAGCTGCGAAACGAGGATCGAGCCGAGGATCGCCAATCCCAGGCTGGCGGCGTAGTTGCGGACCGTCTGGGTGATGCCCGACGCCTCGCCGTAGGAAAGCCGCGAGGCGCGGTTGACGGCGTCGGTCGAGGCCGGCCCGAGCATCATCCCCATGCCGGCGCCGGCGATGATGATGTACCACTGCTGGGTGTTGAAATCGAGGCCGGTGACCTTGCCGGCCCACAGGTAGAAGCCGACGGCTGAGATCGCGCAGCCGAGCATGACGGGGCGCTTGGCGCCGATCCGGTCGAGCATCCGCCCGCCGATCTGCGCGGCGATCACGAAGCCGATGAAGAAGTAGAGGATGTAGACGCCGGCGTTCGAGGGCGTCTTGCCGAGCGCGATCTGGGCGTACTCTGAGGCGAAGAAGAACACCGGGATGAACACGAGCATCGCGATCCCGAGCACGACGTTCTCGACGAGGAACGGGCGGATCTTGAAGATGCGCACTTCGATCAGGGGCGACTCGGTGCGCAGCTGGACGAAGTAGAACACGACCAGCAGCACCGCGCCGATGACGATGCAGGCCCAGGTGCCCGGATTGCTCCAGCCCCAGATCGAGGACTGCTGGAAGCCGAACACGCTCAGCGCCACGCCGGAGGCGATCAGGGCGAGGCCTTTGTAGTCCATCCGCGCCGGCCGGTGCACCGTCGACGGTTTCGAGATCACGATCAGGATCAGCGCAATCGCGGCGACGGGGATGTTGACCCAGAAGATCGCCCGCCAGGTCCATTGCGTCAGGTAGCCGCCGAGGATCGGCCCGATCGCGGTCAGCCCGCCGGCGATCCCGAAGAAGATCGCGAGCGCCTTGCCTCTTTCCCTGAGCTCGAACGTCTGCACGACGATCGCGAGCGCCGCCGGGAACATGATCGCCCCGCCCGCCCCCTGGATCACGCGGAACGTCACGATCCACGCCTCGGCGAGGCTGCCCTTCGGGGTCAAACCGCACATCGCTGAGGCGCCGGCGAACAGGATCACGCCGATCGTCACCATCTTGCGGTGCCCGGCGGTGTCCGCCAGGCGGCCGCCGAAGGCGAACAGCGCGGCGAGCGAGAGCAGGTAGGCGTTGATCGCCCACTGTGTGCCGGTGCTCGTGAGGTGCAGCTGCTTCTGGATTTCGGGCGCGGCGATCGAGACGATCGTCTGGTCGATGAACGTCATCGCGACCGCGAAGATCATCGCCGCGAGGATCAGGTTCCTCGACCCTCCCCCCGTGTCACTGCCTCCCATACCGAAGAAGCCTAGCTCGCCATGGGTCTCGTGGCTATTCGGTGGCTTTGACGGCCGGCGCGTTCGCGTCCCGCAGGGTGACGTTCAGGATCGCCTCGTTGTGCCCAGCGGCAAGCGGCAGACCGAGCTCGGCGTTGACCGCGGGATCGATCAGAAACGAGAGGATCCCGCCGCAACCCCCGGCTCTCGGGGCCGTAAAAGAATCGTTCAGCAGAGAGTCTTCTTTGATCGTGACGAGGTTGTATTCGTCCTTGAACTGCGCATGACCAGGTTTACCCGTCGCCGCCTTGTGCGATGATGCCAGTTTGACGGACCCGGTTGTGAGAGGTATCGAGATCGGGTTCGCGTCTGAGCCGATGTAACAGCTTTCGCCGAGCAGCGGGTTGCTCAGCTTCACCTTGACCGGCAGCGACAGCCCAATCCCCTTCGCTTCGATCAGATCTTGAGTGTCGATCCCAATCGAGCTTGCCGGCCCGGCAAGTTCTGTTGTGGCCGTCAGATCCGACTCTTTTTGATTGATAAATTCATCGAAGATCTCCTGCACAAACATCGGTAGGGACTTCGGAGCCGCGACTGTGAAGGGCGTTCCGCGGATCACCTGGGGTGTTCTCGAGAGAGCTTCGCCGTTTTCTGAGGAGATGAACTCCTGCTTTCCCGTCGCTTCGTCTTCGTGGACGCCGCCCTGCAGCGTCATCGTCTGCGCGAGCGGGATCGTCCTGGAGCCAATCGCGAGCTCGCCGCCTTCGGTCTGAGCGAAGATACACACTTGCGTCTGCGGGTTATCCAAGGGGCAGTCGGCGAACGGGGCGTAATCCCCCTGGGGGCGATGGCCGGCCGCCGGCGCCGGCAGGGGGACACCGAGCGCGACCGGCGCCGCCACGAGCGCCACCCACACGGCGGGCCGGACTGAGATCAACCGCCAGAGCACCTCACCAACGCTACTCGGTCGCGATGCCAACCGGCGCCCAGTGCTAAAGCCCGCCTGCGTCCTAACCGATGTGGGGGACGAACAGTTCCGCCACCTCCGTTATGACCCGTTTTTTAAACATCTTCAATACCAAGAAGTCACGCCTCGTGTTTGGCGTCGTCGTGCTCGTCCTGGCGATGGCCGGTGCCGCCGCGTTCGCCTACTGGACGAGCTCCGGCGAAGGATCGGGCACCGTCAAAGCGAGCGCCGGCGGCGGCGCCCTCGAAGTCACCAGCACCCTGGTCGAAGGCCTCTATCCCGGGGGCAGCTCCACGGTCACCGTCAAGGTCAAGGACGTCGACGCGAGCCAGAGCGAGTTTTTGACGAAACTGGAAGCGGAAGTCGAAAAAACCTCGGTGGCGGAATGCAAAAAGGAATGGTTCGAAGTCACGCCCGCCTCCCAGGAACCGAAAGTCCTGATTGCCCACGGTGAAACCAAGGAATACACCGTGAACCTGAAAATGAAAGAAGAAGCCGCCGTCAACCAGAACGCGTGCAAGGGCGCGTCGGTCACGCTCAAGTACAAAGCCTCGTAGGCCGATGTCCCGGCGGATCGCGGTCACAACCGTGATGACGCTGAGCCTGCTGGTCGCGGGCGTCTTCGGTTACTGGTCGGGCGCCGGCACAGTGAACGCATCGGCGAGCCTGGCGACACTCTCCTCGCCGACGATCTCGAACGCCACGCCGGGCGCGCAAACGGTCGAACTGACGTGGTCGGCGGTCACGCCACCGGCCAGCGGCACGGTCGAATATTACGTAACTCGCGACGGTGGCGCTCCCGGCGGCGGCTGCCCGAGCTCGAGCTCTCACTCGACCGCGACGAGCTGCACAGACACGGGCATGTCGGTCGGCACGCACGAATACACGGTCACCGCCGTATGGCGCACGTGGACCGCTAGCGCGAGTAAATCGGTGACCGTCGCGTTCGGCCCGGCCACACACCTCCTGCTCGAAGCCGCGAGCACCACGCCCACCGCCGGCGCGACCGACAACCTCACGATCACCGCCAAGGATGCCGCCAACAACACGGTCGGCACCTACTCGGGCTCGCACCCCCTGATCTTCGAAGGCGCCAGCGAAGCGGGCGGCGAAGAACCGGTCGTGCTCGACAAGTCGGGTAGCGAAAAGAGCTTCGGCGAAGAAACCGAAATCACGTTCAGCGAAGGCAAGGCCACCGTGTCAGGCGCGACGAACGGTGTGATGACCCTCTACAAGGCCGAAGCGGCCCACATCAAGGTCACAGAAGGCTCGCTCAACAACGGCGCCGGACTGGCGGTGACGGTCAAAGCGGCCGCGGCCAAGAAGCTCAGCGTGCCGACGCCGTCAGAACAGGAAGCGGGCGCCCCCTTCAACGTGACGCTCACCGCCACCGACGAATACGGCAACACCGCCACGAGCTATGCGGGCAAAAAGACGATCACCTGGAGCGAACCCGCCAACTCACCCAGTGGAAAGGCGCCCAGCTACACGGCATCTGTCACCTTCACGGCCGGCGCCGGCGCGGCTGCCTCGACCAAGCTGTACGACGCCCAGACCACGACGCTCAAAGCGAAAGAAGGCGCGACGATCGAAGGCACCTCGGGCTCCTTCACCGTCAAAGCGACTATAGCCAAAAAATTCACCGTGCCAACACCAGCCGAACAGGAAGCGGGCGTCGCGTTCAACGTGACGCTCACCGCCTTCGACGAATACGGCAACCTCGCCACGAGCTACGCCGGCGCAAAGACGCTCGCCTGGAGCGGCGCGGCAAACGCACCCAGCGGTACGGCGCCCGAATACCCGGCCTCGGCGAGCACGGTCACCTTCACCGCGGGCGTGGGCACGGCCTCCTCGCTCAAGCTCTACGACGCCGCGAGCACCACGCTCAAAGCAAAAGAAGGCACGATCGAAGTCACGTTGGGCGCCTTCACCGTCAAGGCGGCCACCGCCAACAGCTTCAGCCTGTCGACGCCGGCCGAAAAAGAAGCGGGCACCACCGCCGTCAGCGTGAAAGTCACCGCCATCGACGAATGGGGCAACACCGCCAAGAGCTATGCGGGCGCAAAGACGCTGATCTGGAGCGGACCCTCGAGCTCGCCCAGCGGGCAGGCTCCCGGCTACCCGGCGACCGTCACCTTCACCTCCGGCGCGGGCACGGCCTCGATCAAACTCTACGACGCCCAGTCAACGACGCTCAAAGCGACGGAAGGCACGATCGAAGGCACCACGGGCTCGTTCACCGTCAAGGCCGCCGTCGCCAAGAAACTCACCGTGCCGACGCCCTCAGAACAGGAAGCGGGCGTCGCGTTCAACGTGACGCTCACCGCCTTCGACGAATACGGCAACCTCGCCACGGGCTATGCGGGCTCAAGGACGCTCGTCTTCAGCGAACCCGCCAGCTCGCCCGGCGGGTTCCCGCCCGAATACCCGACCACGGCCACGACGGTCACCTTCACCGAAGGCGTGGGCACAGCCTCTCTGATTAAGCTCTTTGACGCCCAGAGCATCACGCTCAAAGTCAAAGAAGGCGCCACCGTGACAGGCACGTCGGGCTCGTTCACCATCAGGGCGGGCGCGCCGGAACGCTTTGCCTGGTCCCACGCCGAAGTGACCGCCCCGGCAAAATTCGAAGCAGGCACCTGCCCCTTTGCCTGCATAAGCACCAGCATTGGCGCCAGCAAGAAATTCAAAGCCCACGCCAGCGTCACCGATGCATACGGCAACATCGTGAGCAACCTCGGCGCAACCCACAAGGCGAAGGTCGAAAAGACGGGCGGCGAAGGCACGCTCGCGAACGCCACCGGCCTGGCCATCCCCACATCGGGCCTCGCCGAATCCTCAGGCGTCTTCGAATACACGAGCCCGGCGTCCGGCACGAGCGAAGCGGTGCTGAAGCTCAAGGTCGAAGAAGGCACCGCCTACACCGAAGCCGAAGCGCACGTGAAGTATTGAGCAGCTCGATCCTTCCCGAGGTCAGCCGCTATGCGACAGGGGTTGCTAGCCACGGCACAACTCCTGCGGCCAATGGTCAGGCTCCCTTCGAGTGCCAGCCGCGGCCTTTCTTCTCCAGCTTCCCTTCCTGCTCGAGTCCGGGAAGCACGCGGTAGAGGTAGTTCTGCTTGATCCCCATCTTCGCGGCGAGCTCGGGAATCGTGATACCGGGCTGGCCTTGCACGAACGACAGCGCCTGAGCGGCACGCGTGCCACTGCCTTTGCGACGTCCCACTTTGCCTTTGGGACGACCAACTTTGCCGGCGGGACGACCTACTTTTTTCCCGGAACCCGGAGGACGACCTACTTTTTTCCCGCTTCCCTTAGGACGACCCGGTTTTTTACGCTCCACTACGGCCGGCGTGGCGTCTGCGGTGACCCCCGCCGTGGCCGCCGGCGTGCTGGCCCGAGTCGCTTTGCGCGCACGTTTGCCCGAGCCACGCGGACGCCCCGGTCCTTTTTTGCCGGTGCTCGAACCCCGCGGACGCCCCGGCCCACGCCGGCCCGTGACGGTCGCGACGGCGATCGAGCCGGCCTCAGACGCAGCCGATCCGACCGCACTCCCGACCGCCTCCGCCAGCGCCACCGCGGCAGCCTCGAGCCGGTTGAACTCGTCCACCACGGGCTGCAGCTCCTTCAGCCGCTCGGTGATCTCTTTACGCCTGTCGTCAAGGAAGTCGGACACGGTTACTCCTCACTTGTCGGGGGATACAAACACGAACATACACCGCTTCACTGACAATGTCTTGTGCCAGCGGTGGCGATTAGCACGACTACGTCGTGGTTAGCACGACTCTGGGGTCGCAATGGTCGAAGAGCTGTCGGAGCTACGATACGCCTTCGATCTGCTGCGATTACGTCCGCCGTCCGGCGCGAGCATCCAAGACCACGAAGGAGCCACGAGCATGAGGGTGATAGGAGCAGGCCTGCCCCGCACCGGCACGCTGACGCAAAAGCTGGCGCTGGAAGAGCTCGGGCTGGGGCGGTGCTACCACTGGGTCGACGTGCTAGCCGACCTCGACCGAGAGGTCGATCTCTGGAACCGCGCGCTCGACGGAGGGGCGCCGTGGGGGGAGGTGTTCGACGGCTGCGGTTGCACGGTGGACTGGCCCGGTGGGTACTTCTACCGCGAGTTGCTCGACGTCTACCCCGAGGCGAAGGTGCTGCTGAGCGTGCGCGAGGGGCAGTCGTGGGAGCCCAGCTTCCGGGAGACGATCTGGACGATGTCCTTCGGCGAGTCACCGATGCCCCTTTTGTCCCGCGCCCGCGCCGGGGTGGACCCGCGCTGGCGGCGCTACCTGGAGTTGGTCGACCGCATGTTCTGGGGTGAGCAGGGCACGTTTGCCGCTGGTAACTCCCCGGCGCAGCTGATCGAGCAGATGGTCGCCCACAATGAGCAGGTCAAGCGCACCGTCCCGCCGGAGCGGCTGCTCGTGTGGGAGGTCACCGACGGGTGGGAGCCGCTCTGCGAGTTCCTGGAGGTGGACGTCCCCGATCAGCCGCTGCCGCACGCCAACGACCGCGAGACTTTCCTCGAACGCGTCACCGACGGCGCGCTCGACGCGCTTCGGACGTGGCGCGAGAGCTCCTCACCAGCGGGCAAAACTAAAATTGGCGGATGAGGCCCGCCTCGAGTCCGTAATCGCCCGCCCACCAAAGGAGGCCCTATGTCCCACTTCTCTACCGTGAACCTGCTCGAAGTCGAGGACTCCGTGGGCGATCGCGCCCCCGGGATCGAGGGCCGATTCGCCCGCAAGCACATGGATTCGCGTGACCTCGGGGTCAGCCTATTCCGCTACGCGGCGAATGTGCGCAGCCCGATGGCCCACTCTCACCGCGAGCAGGAGGAGGCCTACGTCGTCGTCGCCGGCTCCGGAAGCGTGCTGCTCGATGGCGAGGTTCAGGAGCTCCGCCAGTGGGATGTCGTGCGTGTGGCGCCCGAGGTCGTGCGCGCCTTCGAGGCGGGACCCGACGGACTGGACATCATCGCTGTGGGCGGCCCCAAGCCCGAGGACGGCGACGGCGTGATGGGCGTCGCGGCCTGGCCCGAGGCGCAGTAGCTCCGCCCAACCGATGCCGGCGAGCCGGATGGGCGGGCGTTCTCACCGAAGAGCGGACCTGAGACCCGAAGCTGCGCCGTGCGCCCGATGCCAACGCTAAAGGGAAAGGGGGTTACGGGAGTGTGGCTATGACCGAGCATGCGGTGGTGATCGCCGGAGGAGGTCCGGTAGGGATGATGCTGGCGGCTGAGTTGGCGTTGGCGAAGATCGACGTCGCGGTCATCGAGCGGCGTCCCAATCACGTGCTCGTCGGCTCACGGGCCGGCGGTTTTCACTCGCGCACGATCGAGGTGCTGGATCAGCGTGGAGTCGCTGATCGCTTCCTCGCGGAGGGCCAGGGGGAGCTTGAACGGGGAGACAGGATCATATCTGCGTGGGTGCGGGAGATTCGCGGAGTCGTGGGCGGTTTCGTGGGCGGTCCGCAGCTGCGGTCAACCGGCAGCGACGAGCAGCGATGCGCCGGCGTAGATGTGCGCCGGGGTGTTCTTGACGGCCTTGCCGACGAGCTTCGGCTCCTGGCCCACTGGCGCAATGTCGATCGCGAACTCAAGGCCGGTGGCCGCCGCGATCTTCACGAGGGTCTCGA
Organism: uncultured Solirubrobacterales bacterium; assembly: GCA_963837135.1. GTDB lineage: Bacteria > Actinomycetota > Thermoleophilia > Solirubrobacterales > Solirubrobacteraceae > Palsa-744. Next base: position 781,158 of record CAWILV010000005.1, on the reverse strand, counting down.
TCTGCGGATTCTTCTCGCCGGACTCGAGCTCGACGACTCTTGGCTGGCTCACGCCGAGGAGCTTGGCGAGCGCGCGCTGCGAGAGATCGTGATCGAAGCGGTAGCCGGCCAGACGAGCGGCGACCATGCGTGCCAGCGCCAGACGTTCCCATTCCACGGCGAACTCTGGATCAGCCTCCAACGCGGTCGCCAGCACCTCGTCAGCCGTCTTGATGCCCTTCGGCCAGTGGCTCGGTATCTTGGTCATAGCTGCATGATAGGTCATGGCTTATCGGATTTCAATGGTCTGTCGTATCGCTCGGCGCGAGCCTGTGCACGTTCGATCAGCGCGGCGAAGTTCTTGTGCCGATCGATGGCGAGGATCGCGTAGAAGTCGCCGGCTCGGCGGTAGATGGCCCGCCAGTCGCTTTGTCCCTGCCTCGGACGCAGCTCGCGCAGCGCCGCGGCGCGATCTCCCTTCAGCGGCTTCATGTGCGGCGGCCCGAGCTGCTCTCCCAGTTCGCCCAGCTTCCGCACCGCGTTTAGCAGCGCACGATGCTCCTCCTTGGACTTCATCGCCAGCAACTCCACGACCGCCTCGGGGTCGTAGATAACACCGTGTCGCCTAGCGCTCAATCGAGTCATCGGAGCAAAGTATCTGTGCCTGGGGACGCTATCCCAGCGCCGATACCGAGCCGCATCTGCGTGAAGCTCGCCGTGCGCTCATAAGCAGCGGTCACGCGGTCGAGCTGGGTGCCGGTTGACACCGCGTCTCGTTCAGCGACTCGGGCAACCCAATGTTGTGAGCGAGCGAGTGGATACACCAACGCCCAATGAGGCTCTTACGCCCTCTCTTGCATCCCACGCTGGAGAGCGGACGCGCCGTGTGTGCCTACGTCTGCCGGACGTGGGCGGTCAACTCCTCGCCGCGTGGGCGGTTCGTGGGCAGCCACCGAGACAACGGAAGTAGCTCGCCCCCCAACCGTTCCCGGCGACATCACCCCGCAATCCCATTCCCAGAGCCACATCCTGCCCTCTCAGGACGCCCCCAGCCTCTCCCAGCACCTTCCAGCATTTCTATCGGGGAGACAGGATTTGAACCTGCGACCGCCCGGCCCCCAGCCGGGTGCGCTACCAGACTGCGCCACTCCCCGTGGCCAATATCCAGAGCCTACCCCGTGGGGAGCTCTCAGAGCGGGCGACGGGAATCGAACCCGCCCTAGAAGCTTGGAAGGCTCCTGTGCAACCACAACACCTCGCCCGCAAGCGGGGCTCCATGTTACCGGCGCCTTTCCTCAGAGCGATGCGCTACTCAGCCCTCCGCGCCCCTTTGCGCTCCTCAGTCGGCACCTCCCCCGCCTCGTCCGCCAGCCCCGGCGGCGGCCAGGGACCGAACCAATTGTCGCGGGCGCCGTCGAGCGTGACCGTCGATCCGCTGAATGCCATGCCGAGCGGCGAAGCGAGCAGCGCCACGAGCCAGGCGTGCTCCCGCACCGTGCCGAGTCGCTGCAGCGGGACCGTGCGCGCCATCCCCGCGCGCAGGGTCGCCGGGTACTTCTCCAGCGCCTTCGTATCGAAGTGCCCCGCGGCGACCGCCGCCACAGCGACGCCCTCCCCCGCCCACCGGCCCGCCAGTTCGCGCGTAAGCTCCTCGACCGCCGCGCGCGCCGCGCCCGAGTGGGCCATGCCCGGCATGCCGTGGTGGGGGGACAGCGTCACGTTCACGATCGTCCCTTCCCCGGCCGGCCCCATCGCCCGCTCGAACGCCGCCTCGGCCATGTTCAGCATGCCATCGACGTTCAGCCGCCAGACCGCCCGCCAGCCCTTCGCCGCGATGCCCTCCGCCGGCGTGAAGTACTGGCCGCCCGCGTTGTTCACAAGCAGATCCAGCTTGCCGTGGCGCTCCAGCACGGTCGCGATCAGCCGTTTCGCGTCCTCTCGCTCGCGGATGTCACCCGCGATCCAGTCCGCGCCAGCGCCGATCTCCCCCACCGCGCTTTCCAGCACCTCCCCACGCCGCCCGGCGATCACGACGGTCGCGCCGCAGCGCGCCAGCTCCAGCGCGGCTGCCTTGCCGAGGCCGGTGCCGCCACCGGTCACGAGCGCCACCCTGCCGCTGAGCAGGCCGGGCGCGAAGACCTCGGATTCGCCGTCGGCATCTTTCGTCACGCTCCCGATCATATGGCCGCCGTCCTCACGCCATGCAGCCCGCGATCGACCCATCCGTCGAGGCATCTGACTAGGGTCTGAGCGCATCGGACGCCTCTCTCTCCGCTCCAGACGAGTCCTCGCGGGCTTGGCGGCGCTGCTCGTGCTGTTGCTCGCCGTCGTGCTCGGCGCCTATCTGTACGAGCGCCACCGCACCGGCAACATCTACCACCCGAACGCGCGCTTCGTTCCAGAGCCGACGCCGCGCCTACCGGCGCGCGGTCCGGACCGCTTCGCGTGGCCTTTCTACGGCTACACGAAGGAACACACTCGTTTCTTCCCCGCCGCCTCGCGCCTGTACCCCCCGTTCAAGCGGCTATGGGTGCACAACGGCGGCGCGCTGCTCGAGTTCCCGCCCGTGATCCGCGGCGATCACATCTTCCAGCTTGCCGACAACGGCCTGCTGGAGGCGATCAGCAAGCACACCGGCCACACCTTCTGGATCCGGCGCCTGGGCTCGCTCTCGGCGTCCTCCCCGGCGGCCGTCGGCGACACCGTCTACGCGACCGTGCTCGCTCGTATCGACGGCATCAAAAAGGGGCTCGTAGCCGCGGTCAACTACTACACCGGCGCGATCCGCTGGTCGCGGGCGCTGCCGAGCCCGAGCGAGTCCTCGCCGCTGGTCGACCACGGGATGGTCTTCTTCGGCTCCCAGAACGGGACCGTTTACGCGCTCAACATCCACAACGGCAACCCGATCTGGACCTATCACGCCGCGGGCGCGGTCAAGGCCAGCCCGACGCTGTCCGGCGGGGTGCTCTACTTCGGCGACTACTCCGGGCACGTCCAGGCGATCTCCGAGCAGACCGGGCGCCGCATCTGGATCGCGGGTTCCGAAGGGGCGCTGCTCGGCAGTGGCACCTTCTACTCGACCGCCGCCGTGATCTATGGGCGAATGTTTCTCGGCAACACCGACGGGCGCATCTACGCCTACGACGCGTCCACCGGCAAGCTCGACTGGGCCGTGCAGACAGGCGGGTACGTATACGCTTCGCCCGCTGTCGTAAACGCCCCCGGCCTCGGACCGACGATCTACATTGGCTCCTACAGCGGGACCTTCTACGCGCTGAACGCCCGCTCGGGCGCGGTCGCGTGGAAGTTCAACGCACACGGGCGCATTTCCGGGTCGGCGACAATCATCGGGCGCACCGTCTACTTCTCCGACCTCGGTCAGCACCGCACATACGGACTCGGCATCTCCACCGGGCGGGTTCTGTTCGAACTGGGAACCGGGGCCTTCGATCCGGCGATCAGCGATGGACGGGATCTCTTCTTGACGGGGTATACGGGTCTCTATGCGTTCACGCCTACGGGCTGAATCAGCCAGGGCGCGGGTAAAAGAGAAGCGGGCTGTGATGTGCTTGGGTCCAACCAACTTAATCCAACCAACTTAACCATCCGCAGGCCCTAAATCCCAAGCGCAGGCCCTAAATCCCAAGCGCGCGAGCGAGCGAGAAGCGGGCCGTGACGCGCAGTTGTCCACGTCGATCCGCAGTCACGTACGTCCACCCCCCAGGCGCTTCCGTCACGCGGCCGCTGCCGGCGGTGAGCGTCCAGTACCGCGTAAACCGCACCCGCACGAGGAACCTCCCCGCCGCAGTGGCGCGCAGCGCGAAGGAGTCGTGCCCGAGCGATGTCAGCCGTCCGGGGCCTTCCAGCAGCGGGGTCGGATCGCGCACCGCATACACGGTCCAATGCTTGCTTCTGAACACCGCGCGCAGGTAGGGCAGCCCGCGGCGGATCAGCCGGCCCTCCTGGGCGCTCGACGGATCGAGCGGGGTGTCGGGGAGTGCCACGTAGCTCACCGCCTCTTCGTGCAGCCACTTCGAATACCCGGCCGCGGTCAGCCCGGGGTCGAGCAGCACGCCGTCGTACTTCTCGTCGAGCTGCTTCTCCCAGCCGCGAGCGAGCGAGACCGTCGGCGCCATCAGCGCGGCCTCCCAGTGCGAGCGCGTGAGCGGCACCTCGACTCGATCGAGCGCGCCGCCGTGGTTCGCCAGGAAACCGAGGACGGGTGCGTAGTAGGAAGCCTTCGTCGATTCGTTCCCCGCCACCGCTTTGGTCTCGCGCACGGGACCCCAGATCGTGAAGATCGCGATGCCGATGAGCGCGATCGATAGCGCCGCGGCCGTGCGCCCACCCGAGACCGGTGGCGTCGCGCCCGACAATGTTGAACTCTTGACGCAAGCACACAGCAGCAACGGTCCGGCGAGCAGCACCGCGTAGCGCTCGATGTTGCTGCCCATCGGGGTATGGATCAGCAGCGCGAGGATGCAGGCCGGCAGGTAGACGACCCCCCCGGTCCGTAACAGGCGCTGACCCGGCGGGAGCGCCCACAGAAACAGCAACGTGACGAGCGCGGTCGCCGCGAACGAGAGGATCGGAAACGGCTCGAAGCCGCCTTCTTCAAACAGCAGCGCGAGCGGCAAGACGACCACGGCCGCCGGCAGCGCCAGCACCACCAGTGCGCGGGGCGAGCGCCGCGCGAGCGCATATGTAAGCGCGACGAGCCCCAACAGGACGCCCGCGACCGGACTCGCGGCCGCGCACAGCGCCGCCAGCAGCGCCGCCCAGCGGGGATGGCCGCGCACGAGCGCGAGCACCGCAGCGATGGCGAAGGTGACGCCCAGCGCGAACGTCAGCCGCCCGAGCCAGATGTCCCCGACGGCCGCGACCGCGAACCAGACGGCGCCCCAACGTGCGGCCGGGCCATATACGCCGAGCACCAGCCGCTCGAACAGCGCCGTGGAGGCCAGCACCGACAGGGCAGCGAGCACGCGCAGGCCGAGCAGCGAGGCGAGTGGCGGAAACAGCAGGCTGTAGCCGGGCAGCGCGTGACCGGCGTACCAGTGCTCGTCCCAGACGGCGAACCCGAGGTGTTCGAACAGGCCGGCGCGGTAGACCTGCGCCGCGAGATCCGGGGTGCGTGGATCGACCAGCAGCCAGATCACCATCAGCACGGCGGCTGTGCTCGTTGCGAGGAACCGACTCATAAAAACGGCCGGCGTCCAGGGAGCTACCGCCCCGGACCCCGGCCGACCCGCCGCAGACGCGACGGACATGTCCTCGTAAGAACCCCCGGACGACCCGGAAGTAGCTCTCGATCGCTGACGCTCGATAATCGGCACGTGAAGATCATGACGAGCATGCCTACGGCAGCGCGAACGGCGCTGCGCACATCCATCGCGCTCGCGGCGCTGTGCGCCGCGCTCGCGGCCGGCGGTTGCGCGACCGGCCAGCCGCAGCCGCTCGCGGCGGGGACGCTCGCCGAAGCCGAGACATTCCCCTACTTCCCCGTCTACTGGGCGGGGACCCGGTTCGCCGGGCAGTCGCTTGCCGCGGTCGATGGCCAGGAGAACTACGACAGCGGCATCGGGGACAGCGTCTACTACGGCGACTGCGTCCATCGCAAGGGCATCTTCGGCGGCGGCAACTGCCTGCTGCCACTGCAGGTCACGACGGTGATCTACGGCCTGCACTCCAACTCGACGCTTGGCCCGCAGAGCAACACGGTGATCCGCGGGGTCCCGGCCGTCGTTTACGACGAAGGGCGCTCGATCGAGCTCTACAGCGGGCGCACGGCGATCGACGTATTCTCCGACACCTTCGCCCACGCTTACCGGGCGGCGCTGGAACTGCGTCCCATCAACGCGCCCGGGTCAGCGACCGGGAAGCTACCGCCCCCCGTCTTCTGCCCGGGTCTGTTCGGGGCAATGAGCGCGGAACTCAGCCACGTGATGGCAAGCCTGCCGGGACATGTCTGCCAGCGCACGGCCGCCGCGGAAGCCGAAACCAAGCGCCTGTCGGGCACAACCTGAGCCGGGTGATCGACAGCCGATCTCGAGGTCAGGACCCCGCGGCGCCCACGGTTGTGGGCTTCAGCGGCTTGCCGATCTCGTTGCGCAGGCTGAGGAACGCCAGCGAGCCGATCAACGCCGGGACCCACAGCGAGACCGCCCGGTAGACGAGCACCGCGGCCACCGCGACGGCCACCGGACGGACGCCGAACAGGACAAGCATCCCCACGAGCCCTCCTTCGACCGCGACGAAGCCACCGGGGATCGGCAGCGAGTTGGCGAGCATCCCCACCAGGTAGGCCATCGCCACGACCCACACGCCCGGTGTGGCCCCGAAGGCGGCGAGGCATGCGTACAGAGCGAGGTTGTCGAACAGCCAGTATCCGACCGCGCCGAGCACCCGCCAGTCGTGTTCGCGGATCAACCGCACCGCATCTTCGACCCCGCCGCTCAGGGCCACAAGCGTGACCGCCCAGCGGCCCTGCTCGAGCGGCCTGCGCGCGGCCGCTCGACGGGCCCACGCCGCGAGCGCGAGCGTGCCGATGATGCTCGCCAGCGCCGCCGCCGCCGGCAGCAGCGTGAGCAGCGGGTCGGTCGAGCCGGGGAGCACGCCCAGCCACATCAGCACGCCGATCACGATCACCGCCCCGACGTTGACCGCGCTGGTGAGCACGAACAGCAGGACCGAGCGCTTCGCGATCCGCGCCACCGAGATGCCCTTGGTGCGCAGCACCCACGCTCCCAGCGCCAGGCCCGCCAGGCCGCTGACCGAGACGACCGAGTTGACCGCCAGCTCCGACAGCGACAGGCGCGAAACCAAGCGTTTGCCAAGCATCCCGAAGACGAGCCCGAACAGCACGACGTAGCCGGCGCACGAGAGCAGCTCCAGGCCGACCGCGGCGGCCACCCACAAGGAGCTCGCGTGAGAGATGCGCTGCTCGATCGAATGCAGGCCCGGCACCGCGAGCAGCAGCGCGACGACGATCCCGAAGAAGATCGCCAGGCTGATCACGCTGTTGCGCAACGTGCGCGAATGGGCCGCCAGTTCCGCGGGGGTCTCGTCGATCAGGGTCTGTTCGCTCAAGGTCTCCTCGCTTGGATGCTTTGCCCCAGCGGCGTAATCCGGGTACCTGGCACGGTAGCCTCAAAAGCGGACCCTCCTCCCTTTCCGCAAAAACAGCAGCAGCAATCCATATTGGGTAGATACCGAAAATGGCCGAGCAACAACCACGAGTCCTGGTCGTCGACGACGAGCCCGCCGTACAGACCGCGCTCTCGCGGGCGCTGAAGCTGGAGCGCTACGAGGTCGCCCAGGCTGCCGACGGGCGCGAGGCGCTCGAGCGCCTCGGCGCGATGACCTACGAGGTCGTGATCCTCGACGTGTCGATGCCTCACGTCGACGGTCTGGAGGTCTGCCGGCAACTGCGCGCGGGCGGCGACCGAACGCCCGTGCTGATGCTGACCGCGCGCGAAGGGGTCGACGACCGTGTCGCCGGCCTCGACGCCGGCGCCGACGACTACCTCGTCAAGCCGTTCGCTCTGCGCGAGCTGCTCGCGCGCGTACGGGCGCTGCTGCGCCGGGCGGGCGACGAGGACGACCAGGACGGCACGCTCACCTTCGAGGATCTGCGCCTGGACCGCCTCGCCCACGAGGCATGGCGCGGCGAGCGCTTGCTGCCGCTGACGCGCACCGAGTTCCTGCTGCTGGAGATGTTCCTACGCCACCCCCGCCAGGTGCTCACCCGCTCGGCGATCTTCGAGCACGTGTGGGGCTATGACTTCGGCTCGACCTCCAACTCGCTCGGCGTCTACATGGGCTACCTGCGCCGCAAGACCGAGGGCGAGGACGAGCCCCGCCTGCTGCACACCGTCCGCGGCGTCGGCTACGTATTGCGCGGGTCATCGTGAGCTTTCGTAGGCGCATCACGCTCGTCTCGGCCGCGGCGGTGGCGGTCGCGGTCGTGCTCGCGTCGCTGCTCACCTACCTGCTCACCTCCCACCAACTCCACAGCCAGGTCGATTCGCAGCTGAACAGCCGCGCCGACAGCCTGACGTTCATCGCGCGCAACCCCTCGCATCGTTCGCGCGGCTCCCTACTGGATCTGATCAAGGGGCAGGACGCAGACCAGGGATCGGCGCAGAGCGCCACGACTGCGCAGGGCGTCTCCCCCCTGGGCAACCTGCCGCCGCGACCCGGCCAGGTGCGCGGCTACCAGCAGCTCGTCGACAGCCATGGCCACATCCTGTTCCGGTCCTCCGGCAACGTCACGCTGCCGGTCGACGCCCGCACCCGGACGCTGGCGCTCTACGCAGGTAAGCGCTACTTCACGGACGCCGAGGTCAACGGTCTGCACGTGCGCATCCTCGCCGAGCACATCGCGCCCGGGCGCGCGGTTCAGGTCGCCCAGCAGCTCACCGAAGTCGACAACCTGCTCAGCCGCCTGCGCCTGATCCTCGCGCTGCTCGACATCGGCGGCATCGCGCTCGCGGCGCTGCTCGGGCGGCTGGTCGCCGGCGCCGCCGTGCTGCCACTGAAGCGTCTCACGCAGGCCACCGAGCACGTCGCCCTGACGCAGGACCTCAGCGGCCGGATCGAGCTCACCGGCGAAGACGAGCTCGGGCGCCTGGCCAGCAGCTTCAACGCGATGCTCGACGCGCTCGGGCGCTCGATGAGCGCGCTCGACGCCTCTGTCCACGCGCAGCGCCAGCTCGTCGCCGACGCCTCGCACGAGCTGCGCACGCCCGTCACCAGCCTGCGCACCAACATCGAGATCCTCCAGCAGGCCCAGGACATGGAGCCCGACGAACGCCAGCGCCTGCTGGCCGACGTGGTCGAGCAGATCGGCGAGCTGACGCTCCTGATGAACGACCTGATCGAACTCGCGCGCGGCGAGGAGCCCAGCGCGGACACCGAGGATCTGCGCTTGGACGTGCTCGTGAGCGACGTCACCGAGCGCACGCGCCGGCACTCGCCGGGTACCCCGCTGCTGCTCGAGCTCGAGCCGACACTCGTCGCGGGCGTGCCCGCCCGCCTGGAGCGCGCCGTCACGAACCTGCTCGACAACGCCGTCAAGTACAGCCCTCCCGGCAAGCCCGTCGAGATTGTGCTCTCAGGTGTTGAGCTGACCGTGCGCGACCACGGCCCGGGGATCTCCGCGGAGGACCTCGCGCACGTGTTCGACCGCTTCTACCGCGGCGCCGAGGCCCGCGGGCGTCCCGGCTCTGGGCTGGGCCTGGCGATCGTGCGCCAGGTGGTTCGTCAGCACGGTGGAACCGTCACCGCCGAACGGGCGGCGGGGGGCGGGACCCTGATGCGTCTGCGCCTGCCCGGCGCCGAAGCAGTCATACCGGAGCCTCACACGCAGGGAGCGAGCGTCGGAGCACTATCTGCTTAATTGTTGATCACAACATCCGCACTCTTTATCTTTCGCTCACGCCGCGGCGCCTGTTCGCGGAAGTCCGCCGGAGAGAGACCGTAGCGGCGGCGGAACGCCGCGGCGAAATGAGGCGCCTGGCGATAGCCGACCAGCCGCGCGACATCGCGCACGGGGATCGCTCGCTGCTCGATCAGCAGCTCGGCGGCGGCTGACATCCGCCGCGCGCGCAGATCCTCTTCGAAGGTACTCTCGCCGAACTGCGCGTACGCGCGCTGCAGCTGACGGGGCGAGCAGGACAGGGCCTCGGCCACACCGACGAGCGTCAGCGGCTGGCGATAATGGCGCGCGATCACCACACGCGCAAGTAGGTACAGGCGGTGACGTGTGTCGAGAGTCCCGGAGCGCACATCTCCTACTCCGACCGTTCGCCCCAAACGGGACAAGGACTCTATGCATCCACGGTCCCGATACCCGTCCTCGCAAGCCCTCGCATCTGCATCGTCAAATGAGACAACGAGCCCTCACCTCGCTCAACCGGAGTAGCGACGCGCGATGCGCTCGGCCGCGGCCTGGTAGGAGCCGCCAAACAGCACGGCATGGACCAGCAGCGGCAAGAGTTGCCACAGCTGTACCCGATCCTCCCATCCATCGGCCAGCGGTGTGACCTCGGCGTAGGCCGCGAACACGCGCTCGGAGGGCGCGCCGAAGAGCCTCAGCATTGCCAGATCGACCTCGCGGTGCCCACCGTAGGCCGAAGGGTCGATCAGCCACGGGCGCCCCTCCGTGTCGGCCATCACGTTGCCACCCCACAGGTCTCCGTGCAGCCGGGCCGGAGGCTCGGCCGGACCCGCCAACTCGGTGATCCGCGCACAGACCTGCTCGACTGCGCGGACTCCCGGATCCGATAGGGCGCGGCGCTCGTGGGCGATGACGGCCAGCGGTCGTAGGCGCCGTTCGACATAGAAGGAAGGCCAGTCGGCGGTCGGCTCGTTGGGCAGGCTGAGCGAGCCAAAGCACGACGGCACGCCCGTCCGCGAATCGCCGCCGAGTTGAGGATCACCGAAGTCAGGGGCACCCGCGGCATGGGTGACGGCCAGTCCGTGCCCGAGCTCTTCAGATCCCGCCGTGTCGAGGCGACCGGACTCGATCCACTCCAGCGCGAGGTAATCGTCACCGACTTCCAGCACGCGCGGTGTCCGCAGCGCGCTGGGCTCGGCGAGCCAAGCCAGTCCGTCGGCCTCTGCCGTGTACTCCCCCGGGCCGGCATCGGCCCGCGTCTTTACGAACGCCGTGCCGCCGTCCGCGAGCGTGACACGCCAGGCCTCGTTGATATCGCCACCGCCGACGCGGCGGGCGCCGGTCACTCCCGACGGCAGGCTCACGCTGATTCGACGTTCCGGGGTTGAAGATTCTTCAGTTGAGCCCCAACAACCTCCTCACGACCGCCGCAGGACTCCTGCAGTCGCTCGCGCACCTCCTCGAGCAGGCCGGCACAGGCCGCCTGGACGAGGTCGAGCACGTCCTCGAATCCCCGCGGCCCTCCGTAGTAGGGATCGGGCACATCCAGATCCTCCAGCCCAGCACTGGCCGGGTCGAGCTCGCGCAGCATCCGTACCCGCGAGCGCGTCTGTTCGTCGGGCGCCAAGCGCCGTAGCTCGGCGAGGTTCGAGCTGTCCATCGCAAGGATCAGATCGAAATCGTCGAAGTCCTCTGCTCGCACCTGCCGAGCAGCCCCCTCCAAGACGATCCCCTGGGCAAGCGCCGTCTCCGTGGCGCGCTCATCCGGCGGGCTGCCGACATGCCATCCCCCGGTGCCGGCGGAGTCCAGCTCGATCGAGCTCTCCAGACCGGCTTTGCGCACCATCGCACGCATCACGCCCTCGGCGGTTGGGGATCTGCAGATATTGCCGAGACAGACGAACAGGATTCTCACTGGGCGGGTGGGCATCGATCAATCACTCCTCCCCCAGTTCCAACACCGCCAGGAAAGCCTCCTGCGGAACCTCCACGCGCCCCACCTGCTTCATCCGCTTCTTGCCCTCCTTCTGCTTTGCGAGCAACTTTTTCTTGCGCGTGATGTCGCCGCCATAGCATCCGGCGATCACGTCCTTGCGGAACGCCTTGACGGTCTCGCGCGCGATCACGTGCGCGCCGATCGCCGCCTGGATCGGGACGTCGTACTGCTGGCGGGGGATCCGCTTGCGCAGCTTCTCCGTGAGCGTGCGACCCATCTCGTACGCCTTCTCACGGTGCACGACCATCGACAGCGCGTCCACCGTGTCGCCGGCGAGCAGCACGTCGAGCTTGACGAGATCCGACTCCTTCATCCCGCTCAGCTCGTAGTCGAGCGAGGCGTAGCCTTTGGTGCGCGACTTCAGCTGGTCGAAGAAGTCGAGCACGATTTCCGCCAGCGGCAGCTCATAGTTCATCTGCACCCGCTCCGGGGACAGATAGTGCATGCCGGAGTGCACGCCGCGGCGCTCCTGACAGAGCTCCATCACCGCGCCGACGAACTCTTTCGGCGCGATGATCGACGCGGTGATGAACGGCTCGCGGATCTCCTCGATCGTGCCGGGGTCGGGCATGTCTGAGGGGTTGTGCACCTCCAGCTCCTCCCCGTTCGTCAAGGTCACGTCGAACTCGACGGAGGGCATCGTCGCGAGCAGTTCCAGGTCGTACTCGCGCTCCAGGCGCTCGCGCACGATGTCCATGTGCAGCAAACCCAGAAACCCACACCTGAACCCGAATCCGAGCGCGTCCGATGTCTCCGGCTCCCACGACAGCGCGGCGTCGTTGAGGACCAGCTTCTCCAGCGCGTCGCGCAGGTCGGGGTAGTCGTCGGAGTCGATCGGGAACAGCCCGCAGAAGACCATCGGCTTGACCTCGCGATAGCCCGGCAGCGCTTCGGTCGCCTCCGCACCGCCGGCGCGGCTGCCCGGGCCGGACGTGCGCGTGCGCGTGGTCAGCGTGTCGCCGACCCGCAGCAGCGTCACGTCCTTCAGCCCAGTGATCAGGTAGCCGACCTCGCCGGCGGCGAGCTGGTCGGTGGGCATCATCTGCGGGCTGAACACGCCGATGTCGTCGATATCCGCCTCTGTGTCCGTCGCCATCGCGCGGATCGCCTCGCCCTTTCTGAAAACCCCGTCGACGACCCTGATGTAGGCGATCACGCCGCGGTACTGGTCGAACTCGGAGTCGAAGATCAACGCGCGCGGCGGCGCCTGCGGGTCGCCATGCGGCGGAGGCACACGCGCGATCAACTCCTCGAGCACCTCGCCCACGCCCACGCCCGTCTTGCCGCTGATCTGCAGGATCCCCTCGGTCGGCTCGCCGATCAGATCGCTCACTTCGGCAGCCACGCGCTCGGGCTCAGCGCCGGGCAGATCGATCTTGTTCAGGCACGGGATCAGCTCGAGGCCGGATTCGACCGCCAGGTAGGTGTTCGCGACCGTCTGCGCCTCCACGCCCTGGGCGGCGTCGACGACCAGCAGCGCGCCCTCGCACGCCGCGAGCGAGCGGGAGACCTCGTAGGTGAAGTCGACATGCCCGGGCGTGTCGATCAGATGCAGCTGGTAGGTCTCCCCGTCCTTGGCCGTGTAGAACACGCGCACCGCCTGCGCCTTGATCGTGATCCCACGCTCGCGCTCCAGGTCCATCGAGTCGAGTAGCTGCGCGCGCATCTCGCGGGCGGAGACCGTATGGGTGAGCTCGAGGATGCGATCGGCGAGCGTCGACTTGCCGTGGTCGATGTGCGCGATGATCGAGAAGTTGCGGATCTTGGCTTGGTCCATGGGGTTCGCGCCACGATAGATGGTGGGCTGGGATAAGACGGCGCGGAAAAGCGCAAGTCATCCCGCGCATGGCTATGACGCGCTAGCCTTCGTTATCCGGCGGATCGCCAACTCGACGAGGATTTATTCAGCCGCGGCTACGCGCCGGTCTTCGGACCGGCGGCCTGTCCAGGTGTCGAGAGTGTCACGCCGCCCAGGCAAGACACACAGTCCTGGGACGTAAGTAGTAAGCGGCGATCTATGTTCGGGCGCAAGCCGGGTGGGCTTCGGCCCACCCGGCCTCTGCTCGGCCTACGCGCGCCCCAGCCGTGCCCGAATCAGGCGGTTGACCTGATGGGCCTCGGGGATGTGCATCGTCAGCACCGCGCGCGTGTAGATCCACACGCCGGCTCCGCCCGCGGCGGCCATGCTGACGATCTGCGCTCCCAGCGACTTTCCGAGCACGGCGTCCAGCGCGTACCACACGACCCATGAGACTCCGGCCAGCAGGACGGAGGCGACCGCAATCCGGGCGGTAATCATCGTCGTCTCAGCACCCTCCAAGCGGCCGTTGAAGCCGATCCGCAGCCGGCGCAGCTGCAGCGCAGTCATCACCGCATTGGCGGCGACCGTGCCGATCACCAGCCCGGCGATACCCAACGGCTTATAGAGCGCAACGCTGACGACGATGTCCATGACGATGTTCATCGCCGCCAGCTTCGTTGGAATCCAGGGTCGCTGCAACGCGAAGAACGTGCGTGTCAGCAGCAGGTTGATGCCGGCGAACGGCAGGCTGAACGCGAACCAAAAGAGGGCTTCGGAAACCAGGTGGGTGGATTGGGCGTTGAACGCGCCACGTTCGAAGACCAATCTTGTGATCGGAGTGGCGAGCACGATCATGAACGCCGCGGCGGGGATCAGCAACAGGTTGATCTGACGCATCCCCGTGCCCACGGTGCGGCGCATCCCCACCGGGTCGCGGCGGGCGGCCAGGCGGCTGAGAACCGGGAACAGAACGGTGGCGACCGCCACGCTGAACATTCCCTGGGGCAGCATGTAGATGCGAAACGCGTTGTCGATCGCACGCGGCGCTTCTTCTGAGACGAGGCTGCCAAATGCCGAGTTGATCAGCTGATCGAGGTTCACAATCCCCAGGCCGATCGTCACCGGGAGCATCAGCATGAACACCTGTCTGATGCGCGGATCGTGCCAGTCGATGCGGAACTGTAGGCGGAAGTCAATCCGCCCGAGCGCGCCGAACGCCAGCGCCAACTGCACGCCGGTAGCCGCGAGGATGCCAATCGCATAGGCGTAGACCTTGTCTTCCCCATGAAAGTGAGGCGCCAACGTGACCAGCAGTACGATGATCACTAGATTCCACACCGCCGGAGAAATCGCGGGGATCGTGAATTCGTCATAGGACTGCAGGATGCCCGTGAGCAGGCCCGTAAGACCAAGCAGCAGCACAACTGGAAAGAGCACCTGGGAGAGCCCGACGGTCAGGTCGACCAACGCCGGTCTGAAAGTCGGACCGATGAACAGCGGCATGATCGTGTGCGCGGCGAGGATGAAGAATGCCGAGATCGCACCCAGCACGATCAGCATGATCCAGAACAGCGTCGAGGCCAGCCGCAGCGCCTCTTTCTTGCGACCCTGCTGGAGCAGGTCGGTGAACACCGGCACAAATGCAGCCGATAAGGCAGCGTTGGCAAACAGTTGCGCCACCAGATTCGGCACCAGCGAGGCGATCGTGTAGGCGGAGGCTTCGCCGCTCGTTCCAAAGTAACTGGCGAAGACGATTTCCCGCAGCAGGCCGACGATCCGCGAAACGCCCGTCCCGATCGAGAAGATCGCCGTGTTGCGCGCCACGCCCTTGCCGGTGGCAGAGTGCGCGACTTCCTTTTCATCCCCCTGATCCAGTGAATCCCCCGGCTGCGGCTCGTCTTCAATCGGCTCCTCGGCGTCGGGCGTCGGGGAGGCCCCCGTCAGCTGCGCGCCCGCAACCCGCTGAATGCCCTCATCGGGCAGCTCTTCCTCGGGCGATGCCTCTGGCTCGGAAACTAACCCCTCATCGTCGGGCTGCCCCGGGCTGGGCGGCTCCGCGGGGGCGGGGGGTTCTCCGGGGAGGGACAAGGCCGCTATAGTACGGCGACCGATCGAAGATCGGCTAGCGGTGCGCCCCGCAGCTTGCCTGCGACGCCCTGCGGCAGCTGACTATGGCCAACATTCATTCTCAAAAGAAGCGGATCCTCCGCACCGAACGCGAGCGTCTGGAGAACCGGCGCTACACCTCGGCGATCAAGACCTACTTCCGGCGGCTGGAGACGACGATGGCGAGCGGCGACACGGCAAACGCCGACGCCGAGCACAAAGAGCTCGTAAGCACGATCGACAAGGCCGTCAAGCGCGGCGCGATGCACAAGAACACCGGCGCTCACCGCAAGTCTCGCGCGGCCCGCCTCCGCGCCGGCGCCTAGACGGTCGCTGAGCGGCGCGAAGCTGCGTCCTCGGTCGCTCGCGTGACCGATCGTCCGGGATCGGCCAGCACGCCGCGCGGGTGGGCGGGCTTTTGATCCTTGCCTCGCTTACCCATCAACCGCCTAGGTCGTAATAACCTCGATCGCGTGCAGCGTGATCGTGTCCTCGTCGAACGCCGCGTATGGCGATCTCGATGAGGCGATCGCCGCCCCGCCGCGCGAGTCGAGCTCCATGTCAGCGAGCGCGCCGAGCGCCTTACGCAAACGGTCGGGGTCGGCTTTGGCCACGTCCGCGACGAAGCGCTCCGCGGCGCGCGGGGGCATGCGCAGGCCGCGGCGCACGTCGGCCACCGACTCCCCCGCCTGCAACCGCAGCGCAATTGCCAATGCCTCGCGCACGCGCTGGGCCATCAGGTACGTCAGCCCGGCCAGGCGCTCGCCCTGACGGCGCACGCGCAGGTAGGTGAGCGTCGCCTGCGCGGCGTCGCCCCCGACGAGCGCATCGGCCAAGGCGAACGAGCGCCACTCAGCGGAGTGGGCGGCGCGGCTTTCGATGTCCTCGACGCTCACGCGCTGCGTCTCCCCCTCGAACTCGACTTCCAGCGCTAGCTTCTCCAGCTCTCGCAACAGCCGCTGCTGGCGCCCGCCGACCTGAGCGACGAGCGCATTCGCGGCGGCGGGATCGAGTGAGATCGCCAGCCGCTCGGCCTGAGCGCGCGCCCACTTGCCCAACTCCCACGGCTTCACCGTCGCCTGCGCGACGACCTGGCCGCGCGCGCGTTTGACCGCGTCGTGGACCGCCGCCGGGGCCTTGCTACGGTTCTCCTCGCGCGCGAACAACGCGACCGTGGTGTCGGGCGGCATCTCCGCCATCGCCTGAGTCAGGTGCTGCTCGACCTCCCCCTGCTTCCAGCGCTCGACGCCGTCGACGACGATCACGCGGCGGCCGATCGCGAACGTCATCGCGCTCAGCGCCAGCGCCACACCGGCCGGAGTGCCCGCCTCGCCGTCGAGCACCTCGACGCTGGCGGCGTCTCCCTGCTGCTCGGCCAGCGCCTTCAGGCCCGCTCGGCGCTCGACGACCGCGCCGTGATCGTCGCCGTGAATCAGGTAGGCGGGCTTCAGCTCGGGCATTCCCGTCCGAGTGTATGTGCCACGACCGACGCGTCTTCTCCCGCCGACCGTGACTCCTGCCTAATCAGCGCACCACGAGATTTACGAGCTTGCCGGGGACCACGATCTCCTTGACGATCTCCTTGCCGTCGAGGTGCACCTTCACGTTCGGCGCCGCCTTGCACAGCTCCTTCAACTCCTCCGCGTCCGCGTCCGTCGCCGCCTGCACGCGGTCGCGCAGCTTGCCGTTGACCTGGCACACGAGCTCGTACTCGTCGCGTTCCAGCAGCGCCGGATCGGCCTGCGGCCATGGTTGCTCCCATACGCGCTCGCCCGTCAATCGGTCGTAGATGTCCGCGGACACGTGCGGTGCGAACGGGAACAGCAGCGAGGCGGCCGTGCTCAGTGCGAAACGCCGGGTATCCATGCTCGTGTCCCCACGCAGGCGCGAGCATTCGTTCAGCAGCTCCATCACCGCGGCGATCGCCGTGTTGAACGCGAACCGGCGCAGATCGTTGCCGACCTTGTCGATCGCCCAATGGGTCTTGCGCAGAAGCTCCTCCTCAGCGTCGGCGTCCGCCTGGGTATCGGTGCGCTCTGCCGTCTCCACCGCCAGACGCCACAGCCGGCTCAGAAACCTATGGACCCCCTCCATGCCCTCATCAGACCAGTCCGCGTCCTGATCGGGCGGCCCGATGAACAGGATGTAGCAGCGCGCGGTGTCGGCGCCGTAGCGCTCGATAATCGCAGCGGGCGAGACGACGTTGCCCCTGGACTTGCTCATCTTCGCGCCGTCCTTCGTGACCATCCCCTGCGTGAACAGCGCCTTGAACGGCTCCTGGAAGTCGAGGTGTCCGAGGTCGGCGAGCGCCTTGCAGAAGAAGCGCGCATACATCAGATGCAGGATCGCGTGCTCGACCCCGCCGATGTACTGGTCGACCGGCATCCACTCTTTCAGCGCCGCCGGATCCCAGGCGGCCTCTTCATTCGATGCGTCGCAGTAGCGCAAGAAATACCACGACGAATCCACGAACGTGTCCATCGTGTCCGTCTCCCTGCGCGCCGTCCCCCCGCACTCGGGGCACTTAGTTTTGACCCAATCCTCGGCCGCCTCCAGCGGCGAGCGGCCCTTCGGCGTGTAGTCCTCGATGTCGGGCAGCTCCACCGGCAGCTCGTCCTCCGACACGGGCACGATCCCGCAGCGCTCGCAGTTAACGATCGGAATCGGGCAGCCCCAGTAGCGCTGTCTGGAGACCAGCCAGTCGCGTAGTCGGTAGTTGACCGACGCGTGGCCCTTGCCCTCACGGTCCAGCCACGCGACGATCGCGCTCAGGGCCTCGCGATTGGGCATGCCGTCGAAGTCGGGGTGGGAGTTGACGAGCGGCCCATCGCCGCCGTAGGGAAGGCCCTCCTGGGTGATCTCGGCCGTGCTCGGGTCGGCGTCCGGCACGGCGCTGGGTGGGCCTTCGATCACCCGCCGGATCGGCAGACCGTAGACGCGCGCGAACGCGTAATCGCGTTCGTCGTGCCCGGGCACCGCCATGATCGCGCCGGTGCCGTACTCCATCAGCACGTAGTCGGCCACGTACATCGGGATCTGCTCGCCGTTCACCGGGTTCGTGACCGTGCGTCCCAACGGCACACCCGTCTTCGGCTTCTCGGCGTTGCCCCGCTCCTCGTTTGACTCGTTCAGCGCGTGGTTGACGTAGTCGTGGACATCCTGCTCGTACACGGTCCCCTCGGCGAGCCGCGCCACATCGGGGTGCTCCGGCGCCATCACGAAGAACGTCGCCCCGAACAGCGTGTCGGGGCGGGTCGTGAACACGGGGTAGTCGATCCCGAGCTCCTCGCAGCGGAAGATCACCTCTGCTCCCTCCGAGCGCCCGATCCAGTTGCGCTGCATCGTCTTCACGTGCTCGGGCCACTCGATCCCGTCAAGGTCTCCCAACAGCCGCTCGGCGTAGTCGGTGATCCGCAAAAACCACTGCTCGAGCTGGCGGATCTCCACGAGCGCGCCGCAGCGCTCGCAGCGGCCGTCGCCGTCGACCTGCTCGTTGGCGAGCACCGTCTGGTCTTTCGGACACCACTTCACGGCCGCCTCTTTGCGGTACGCCAGTCCGGCTCCGAACAGCTGCAGGAAGATCCACTGCGTCCAGCGGTAGTAACGCGGGTCGTGCGTGGCCAGCTCGCGCGACCAGTCGATCGAGATGCCCCAGCGGCGGAACTCGCGCTGGAAGGACGCGATCGAGGCGGCCGTCGAATCCCGTGGGTGCACGCCCGTCTTGATCGCGTGGTTCTCCGCGGGCAGCCCGAACGCGTCGTAGCCCATCGGGTGCAGCACGCGATGTCCCGTGCGGCGGTGGTAATGGGCGATCGCGTCGCCGACCGAGTAGACCTTCAGGTGGCCGATATGCGGCTCGCCGCTCGGGTAGGGCAGCATCTCGAGGACGTATGAGGTCGGCGCCTGCTCGGCGGCTCCACGCCCGTCGGCGGCGCTGTCGTTTGACACCTCCCAGGTGCGCTCCCTCGCCCACAGCACCTGCCAGCGGGGCTCGATCTCCTGCGGGTCGTAGCGGTTCTCGATCATCTGACTCGGAGGTTATCGTCCGCTTCGGGGATCGATTCCCTGTTCACACGGGCGCGCGCCGCAACGTCGCGTCATCGACCCGGATGCGTGCGCGTCAGCGGCCGCCGAAGATCCGCAGCAACGTGAGGAAGATATTGATCACGTTGATGAACACGCCTGTGGCGATCCAGATCACGTCGCGCTCGGTCGCCCTGCGGCGGATGATCTGAAAGTAGATCGCCAAATAGGCGCTCACGATCACGTAGATCGCGAGGTTCAGCAGGAAGCTTTCGCCGGAGCCGATCAGGATCAACACGATCGCGAGCCCGAAGACCCCCAACAGCGCGAAGAACAGCGGCCGCATCCAGCGGATCAAGTCGCGCGAGGTCGCAAAGCCGTATGAGCCCATCACCCCGACCGTCAGCGCCGTGCCGCCTGCGGCCTGGTAGATCGCGCTCTGATCAACCGTCGCGTACTCGTTGATCACCGGCCCCAGTCCGATCCCGAGCAGCAGCGCGAGCGCGAACATCCAGGTCATCCCCGTCGGGCCTTCGCGCAGCCGGGGGACGAACATCTGCACGATCAGCATGCCGAATGCGGCGAGCTCGCAGATCAACGCCGTACCGTAGGGCA
Organism: uncultured Solirubrobacterales bacterium; assembly: GCA_963837135.1. GTDB lineage: Bacteria > Actinomycetota > Thermoleophilia > Solirubrobacterales > Solirubrobacteraceae > Palsa-744. The sequence continues at coordinate 761,238 of CAWILV010000005.1, read as the reverse complement.
CGTTGCGCCCGATGTAGGTGCCGGCCGCGGTGAAGGCGAGCGCAACGGCGACCAGGAACATCACCTGTCCGAGCAGAAACGTCGAGCTGGCCGCCCGTTCGTTTGCGTGCGCGTCGAAGATGCTCAGCCCAGACGGCCTCGACGAGGTGCTTGTTGCGAATGGATTCTCGGACGGCATCTGCGATTCCCCTAATCTCGTTGCAGGCTCGAAAGCAACGCTACGTTAGCGCAGTCGTCTTGGAGAGATTTTACCCTGATGCGTCAGCCGAGACCGGCGCGACGAGCGCGCAGCACTTCGACTATCTCGACCGGCGCCCGCTCGGGCGATCCTGCGTCGAACGGCGGCTGCGGGTCGTACTCAATCCCCAGCTGAATCGCCTGAGCCACCTGATCATCGGCGATCCTCGCCGCGAGCGCCAAGGCCATGTCGATGCCCGCCGACACGCCCGCGGCGGTGACGTGCTTGCCGTCGAACACCACCCGCTCCGGGACGGCGTCGACGCCCAGCCCTCGCAGCTCCTCCAGCGCCAGCCAATGGCTGGTCGCACGCTTCCCATTGAGCAGGCCCGCGGCGGCCAGCACCAGCGAGCCGGTGCAGACCGAGGTCGTCCACGTGCTGCGCTCGTCGGCGGCACGCAGCCAGTCGTGCACCGGACCGTCGTCCATCAGCGCCCCGCGGCCGGGGCCGCCGGGTACAAGTACGACCTCCGGATGCGCCAGCTCCGCGAGCGAGGCGTCGGCCGTGAGCGCGAGTTGGCCTGTGTCGGTGCGCTTCGGACCCGCCTCCTCGGCGACGAACGTGACCTTCGCGCCGGGCAAGCGGCTCAGCACCTCATAAGGACCGACGGCGTCGAGCGCGGTCAGGCGGTCGTAGATCAGGATCGCGATGTTCATTGCATTGTCTCCTTTTCCTATGGGGCATAGAAGCGACGGCGATACTCGGCCGGTCCGACCTCAAGCGTGCGGAGAAAGACACGGCGCATGGTCTCCGCGGTGCCGAAGCCGCACACGGTTGCAACTGTCGCGATCGACTCCGTCGTGTCCTCCAAGCGCCGGCGGGCGGCCTCGAGCCGCACCCGCTCCACGTAACGCGCGGGCGTTACCCCGGTCTCGGCTCCAAACGCGCGGGCGAAGTTCCTCGGACTCATACACGCGCGCGCGGCGAGCACCTCCACAGACAGATCGGCCTCCGGGTGCTCGATCACGTGGTGCTGCACCTCGCGCAACGGCTCACGCGCGGGCTCTTGGGCGGCGAGCGTGGCGCTGAACTGCGACTGGTTGCCGGGACGGCGCAGGAACAGCACGAGATGGCGCGCGATCTGGAGCGCGGCGTCGCGATCGAGGTCTTCCTCTACGAGCGCGAGCGCGAGGTCCATGCCCGCCGTGACACCGGCCGAGGTCCAGACCGGCCCGTCGCGCAGGAAGATCGGCTCGGGGTCTACGTTCACCGCCGGGTAGCGCGCGGCGAGCTCGGCGGCGGACGCCCAGTGCGTGGTCGCCCGGCGGCCGTCGAGCAGACCGGCCGCCGCGAGCAGGAAGGCGCCCGTGCAGACCGAGGTGGTGCGCCGCGCGGTCGCGGATACCTGGCGGATCCAGTCGAGCAGCCCGGGATCCGCCGCTGCTTGCCTGGAGCCATGCCCGCCCGCGACGATCAGCGTGTCGATCTTCGACGACGCAGAGGCAAGGCTCGCGTGCGGGGTCACGGTCAACCCACTGGAAGTTTCGAACGGCCGGCCGTCCACGCTGAGCAGCTTCAGCTTGTAGCCGGGCTCGCGCCGGCCGGACTCCTCGATCAGCCGTTGAGCGCCCGCGAACACCTCCAACGGACCGGCGAAGTCGAGGCTCTGCACGCCCGGGTAGACGAGGATCGCGACCTGGCGCGGAGCTCGCCTGTTGCGTGGAATCTGCGCGTGTTGCTCCATTCCCCTGATCATGGCCTACCGCAGGTTTGTCCGCAAGGACATATTTCCAACGTTTCCTGCCAGCAGATAGCCGGCGCCTTGCACGTTGCCGATCGGTCTCGCGGTTTACCATTGCTGGATGGAGCCTCAGTCTCGGGAACCGTCAGACGCGCTCGATGGCCTGAGCGGCACTCCGGCTCAGGTCGCGAACATCGTCAACGCGGCGGAACGCGCCGCTGCGGAGCTACGCGCACAGGCAGAGGCGCGCGGACGCGAGCGGATCGCCGAAGCCGATCGTGCGGCAGAGCACCGCGTGCAGGCGGCGGAGGAGGAGGCGCAGGAGATCCTTCACGCTGCCCGCTCGCAGGCCGAGGCGACCAGGAACGATGCCCTGTCTGCAGTGGGGCCAATCCACAGCGAGGCCGACGAACGTCTGCGCGATGCGGAGCGCATCAGAAACGAGGCCTCAGAGCAAGCGGATCGTCTGCAAAGTGAAGCGCGAGAGCAGGCGCAGCGTGTTCGCAGCGAGGCGCACACTGACGCCGAGCAGCTGCTGGCTGCCAGCCACACCGAGACTGAGCAGATGCTGGCCGACAGCCGCGGAGAATCGGAGCGAATGTTGGCCGGCGGCCAAACCGAGGCCGAGCGCGCGCTCGAGCAGGCACACGCACAGGCCGCCCAGATATTGAGCAAAGCGCACGAGGAAGCAAACCGAGTTACTTCCGATGCCCGCGAGCAGACCGAGCGGCTGCTCGCTGCCGGTGGCGAGGACCTCTCCCAGTTGCGCCTCACCGCCGAAGAGCAGGCCAAGGAGGTGCGAGCCAAGGCGCGCGCGGATGCCCGTGAGATCGTCAGCGAGGCTCACGTCGTGGCACGCGAGGTCCTGCGCGAGGGCACTGAGCTGTCCCGCAACCTGCGCGAGCTCTCGGTCTCGTTGCACAACAACGCCGAGCGCCTGATCCGCGACGTCCGCCTGGCTCACGGCGGGCTGACCGCGCGTTTAGACCAAGCGGGCCCAGGCAGTCCTCGGCGCGAGGACGACGTTCGCCTCCTGGGTCGCCGGGGAAGTGGCGAGGACCCGGGCGACGATCTCGACGTGCCGGAGTTCATTCCGCCGGGGTGAGCGGGTCTGGGCGGGTCGGTGTGGGTGGGTCGATTCGCCCCATGTGTTGCAAAATTGGCTCAGTTAGGTCACAAAATTGGCACAAAAGACGCACTTAGATAACAAACGGCTGGCTAATATTTGACGGGTGAACGAGGAACTGACTCCGGGACAGAAGGGGCCTCAGCGGAGGCCGAGATTGCCGCCGCCGCAATACGTCTACGCCTCCTGGTGCTACGTCCACTATGCGAGGGCAGGCGCTACGATCTCGCGATCGATCTCGGCGAGAAGCTTCTCCGAGTGCAATGCAAGTGGGCGTCGCGTAGCGGAGATGTGCTGAACGCCCGCTGTGTCACGAACAGACATACACCACACGGCTACGTGAGCACGACATACACAGCCGACCAAATCGACGCCATCGGCGCATATTCACCGGATACGGACCGGTGCTACCTCATCCCCGTCAGCGAGGTCGAAAGTCGTACGGTGCTCAGCCTTCGTGTCGGACCAACCCGCAACAACCAAGCCCAGCTCATCCGCTGGGCGAAGGACTACGAGATGGAAACCGCGATCAAACGATACTGGGGCGCCCGCTCGACGCTGCCCGATCTGGACGGACAATCTGCGGTCGAGACGGTACGATGACCTGCCTTGGGGCTATAGCTCAGCTGGGAGAGCGTCTGGCTGGCAGCCAGAAGGTCGAGGGTTCGAGCCCCTCTAGCTCCATGAACCGCAGTCAATGCGAACCGCGGGGTCGCACTGCCGAAAGCACGAGTCCTTACGGTTTCTTATAACTTTTCCGTAAGGGGCCGTAAGAAGTTGTAAGCTCGGGCGCGTGGCACGCAACCCATACCAGCCGGGCGTTGGCACGACCCCGCCGTACTTGGCCGACCGCGAGGAGCAACTGCAGCGCTTTGACGGCTACCTGCGCGACTTCCCCGACAAGCGTCGCAATGTCCGTCTCAGTGGCCTGCGTGGGGTGGGCAAGACCGTGTTGCTGAAGGAGTACCGAGCGGCGGCGCGTGAGCGAGATTGGGTTGTCATTCGCCGCGATCTGACCGCTCGACTATGTCAGGAGGAGGACTTCGCGATCGCGATCGCCGACGATCTAGACACGGCGATCAGAGCTTTCTCTGCCACAGCCAAACTGAAGGCTCTGCTTACCAGCGCTCGCGCCGCGGTCGGCGAGATCACTATCGGGCTGCCGGGCGGGGTGAGCATCAGTGTTGGTACGGGTAGCTCGACTGGTTCGTCGATCCTGGAGGATCGTCTTGCCAAGGCGCTAATCCGTGTGGGGCAGTTGGCGGCCAAGGCCGGGCGTGGGGTGGCGTTCCTCTACGACGAGGCACATACGCTCCACGACCAGCCGCGTCAGCGGCAGTACCCGCTCAGCGCATTGCTCGGCGCTTTTGTGCAAGCTCAGGACGAGGACGAGCCGCCGCTCCCGGTGATGCTGGTCGTCTCAGGCCTGCCACCACTCGTCCAGAATCTGCAGGCGGCACGTAGTCATACTGAGCGGCTCTTCCGCGTCGAGGAACTCGGCAATCTCGCCCTCACACCAACACAGCGTGGCCAGCCCAGTCCCGCGGCGCTGGCGTTGATCAAGCCAGCTGCGGACACCGGAATCCGCTTCGAGCGCGCAAGCGCTGAGCGGGTCGCCGCCGATGTCGATGGGTACCCCTACTTCATACAGAAGTACGGCGAGGCCCTCTGGGATGCCGCCGACGCCGCCAACCTCAATGCAGTCGATGCCAAGCTCTATGCCAGCACACGTACGCGTGTCCAAGATGCGCTCGATGCCGAGTTTTTCGAGAACCGCTATCTGGACGCTCCGCGCGCCGACCAGCTCACGCTCCGAGTTGCCGCTGCGCTTGGCGGCGAGCGGTTCGAGATAGCAGCGCTCGCCGCCCAGTTCACAAGCCGCAACGCCAACGCCATCCAACAGAGCGTAAACCGGTTGCTCAAGAGCAACCACATCTACCGCGTCACTCAGGGCGTCTACGCCTACACCGCCCCACTCTTCGGAGACTTCGTACGCCGCAAGTACCCACGTCAACCGCTTGATCTCTAGTCCGCGTTGTCAAGAGACACCCAACCGCCAGCCAGCCGCGCAAAGCGGTTCGCGTTTGACTTCGGTTGGCTCCATCTTCCGCATGAAGGTCGAACCTGCCACCGCGTGGTTCGAATGTCTTCCGCCCTCGTCCACTGCCGCATGGCGCCTGGCGTTCCTCAACAGTCGACACACAGTGCTGGAAGCCGATCGGGGCTGATCCCTTCCTCAATACACGCCAGGTATGCGATGCCCGATGTATTCCGTCAATTGTGAGCACGATGCCGTCGAACACGCCTATCCGCATGACCACATCAGACTTCCACCTGTTGCTTGCCATGTCATCGATGAACCGGTCGACCCGTGGATCGCTCGCCTCGTCCTCAGCTGCGTGGAGTGCCTTGCTGCGTTCTCGATATATCGCTTGCAGCTGGCCGAAAGTCTTGTAGCTCGTGCCCGTGTAGCCCATAAAGCTGGCGAACAGCGTCGGTGTCTGCGCCAGTTCCTCCGCCGATAGGGGCCTGAGAGCCATGCCGGACATCGTCCCTGCGGGGAGGGCATGTCCATATGGTCGGCCGACCATAGATGCCGATCTCCAGTTGGACAGCTGCCAAGACTGACGCGGTGGCCACCACGCGCGGGTTCATGCGTCCATTACCCCGGACGGCGATCGAATCACCTGGTCGCCGGAGCGCGCGTCATACCGCGTCGAGATCGTCGAGTCGCGCGCTGGAAAGCAGCACCCGCTCCCCGCGGAAGGGGACTGCCTCCGCTTCGAGCAGGCGCCGCTGGCGGGTTCCCTTCGCGAGCGAGCCGTCTGCCCGAACGACACGATGCCATGGCGCCTCGCGCGCATCGGCGTGGCTCAGCACGTAGCCCGCCAGGCGCGGCGCGCCAGGTGAAACGTCGCCGTAGGTGCGGACGTAGCCTGGTGGAATCGCGCGCACCCGCTGCAGGATCGCGGCCTGCGTGTCAGTGCTCTTCATTCCTCCTCGTCACTATCGGGGTCGTCTTGATCGCCGGCGAGCATGTAAACGAACGAGACCACGCAGACACCCGCGACGGTCTCCAGGCACAGGCCAATCACCGATAGGACCGTGCCATCTGACAGCGACACCAACGGCAGGCCGACGAGGAAGCACAGCAGCCCCCCGCCCACGATCAGTCGATTGCGGCGCTCGAGCCGGCGGACACGAGCCGGCTGCTCGTCATCGGACTGGTAATCGTTCTGGCCGGCGGGCTGGTGCACGGTCGGCAGCATCCCAGACCGGCCCCTGCTCCACTCCACCCAGAAGCGAATCTAGGTCTCTCGCCTCAGGCATCTGGCCTTTATCGACTCAGAGCAGGTGTCGCAGGCGCCAGCCGAGCGACGGACCGGAGACCGAGCGCGTCGCCACTGCGCTGGTCACACCGGTGCTCTCGCCGCGAACAGCCACAGCGGCCATCGGCTCGCCGGCCCGCAGGCGGGTCATAGCCGGGCGTGCAACCACACGGACAGGGAGCGCCAGGCCACCCCAACCGAGCTCCCGCAGCGCGTCTACGGTCACGGCCGTCGTCCGCCGGCCATCGACGGAGCTCGCGCTCAGCACGCGCGTGCTGGCGGGCAGCGCCGTCTCTACATGCAGGCTCGCCGCGGCCGAGTTTCCGAGCCGCTGGGCACTTGAGAGGGCGGCTTCGATCAACGAGCCTTCCCGCTGGCCGAGCACCACCCCGAGCACCGTCAGCCGCCGGCCGCCGATCGTGACCTGCTTGGCGAACACGAGGCACCCGCCCGCCGCTCGGTCTGAGCCCGTCTTCACGCCCACGTAGCCGTCCGTTCCAACCAAGCCGTTGAAGTTGGCGACCTGCCCCACACCGGGTAGCTCAGCCGACGGCTCATCAACGATCATCGCAAATGCTGGGATGCTCATGGCTGCCCGCGCGAGCTTCAACTGATCGACGGCAGTGGAGACCGTTTCATCGTTGAAGCCACTCGGGTCGGTGTACGTGGTCGAGACCATGCCGAGCTTGCGCGCGGTGGAGTTCATGCGGGCCACGAACGCCGTCAGCCCGCCCGCGTCGTGAACGGCCAGCAGCGCGGCGATGTTGTTCGCCGAAGGCAACAGCAGCGCCTGCAGCGCCTGGCGCTCGGTGATCCGCTCACCGGCCTTCACGCTCAGCGTCGACTCACCGAGGGCGACCCGCTGCGCCTCTTCATCGACGTCCGCGGGCGTGATCGTCACCACGAACCCCTGCTCACTGGGTGTGAGCGGGTGCTCGCGCAGTGTGAGGTACGCCGTCATGACCTTCGCCACGCTCGCGATCGGCACTGGGGTGGTGCTCCCGGATGCTCCGAAGCTGCCCACCCCCTCCACCTCCACGGCGGCCTGACCTTCGCCCGGCCAGTCGAGCACAGGCGCGCTCCCGGGGAGACGCACGTATATGGGCAGCGTCCGCTGGATGTGCAGCGATGGCGTACCCTCGGTCGCGAGCCTCCAGATCACCGCTATCAGCAGTAGGACGAGTACCAGCGCACCCACGGCCCACGCTCGCGGATGCCGATCGGATCGGTGCTTCAGTCCTGGCCTTATCGCGCTCGCCACAGCCGCGAGACGCTAGCGCAGGGAGAGGCGTTCAGCGACAGGTCCGCCGCCGCCACGCCGGCCGTGAGAGCGCGCGATCAGCTTCCGTTAGCCGAGGCCGAACCCGCTATGCCCCCGAAGAGCATGTTTGTCGAGTAGAAGATATATTCCCCTAAATCAAAATGTCAGCATAAGGAGCAGCAGCCGTGAAAACCGAGCTCCCCCCGGGTCCCCGCAGGTCCGCTCTGCTACAGACGATCGGCGCATGGGCCCGTCCCACGGCCTCAATGGATCGCAACCGCGCGCGCTATGGCAAGCGCTTCACGATCCGCCTGCTCGGCCAGCCGCCGTTCGTCGTGCTGTCCGATCCCGATGACATCAAAGAGCTGTTCATGGCGCCGCCCGATGTCCTACACCCCGGGGAGGGCGCCAGCCTGCTCGAGCCGATCGTGGGCCCCAACTCGGTGATCCTGCTCGACGAGGGCCCGCATCTGAAGCAGCGCAAGCTGATGTTGCCGGCCTTCCACGGCGAGCGCATGCAGGACCTGGCCGGACTGATGGTCGAGCTGGCAGAGCGCGAGGTGGACTCCTGGCCCCTGGATCAGACGATCGAGCTGCACCCGCGGCTGCAGGGCCTGACGCTCGAGATCGTCCTGCGCGCTGTCTTCGGGCTGGAGCAGGGCGCCCAGCTGGACGCCCTGCGCGAGCTGTTGACCGAGCTCCTCGCGTTCACCGAGAGCCCGGTGTCGTTCGTGCCGATCCCCAAGTGGATGGCCGGGCGCGGACCGGTCGGCCGCCTCGAACGGACAAGGGCACAGGCCGACGAGCTGATCTTCGCGCTGATCGAGGAGCGCCAGCGGGAAGGCTCGGGCGGCGCTGACGTGCTCACGCTGCTGCTGGCCGCCGAGCACGACGACGGCTCGCCGATGAGCCCAATGGAGCTGCGCGACGAGCTGATGACGGCGCTGGTCGCCGGGCACGAGACAACCGCCTCGCAACTGGCGTGGGCGTTTGCGGAGCTTGCCCGCAAGCCGGCGGTGCAGGGACGTCTGGTCGAGGAGATACACAATGAGGACTCCGACGAGCAGTACCTGACGGCGACCATCAACGAGATCATGCGCCGCCGTCCGGTGCTGCCCAACGCCGAGCCCCGCCTGGTCAAGCAGCCGATCGAGATCGGCGGCGTCAGCTATCCGCCCGGAGTGATCCTGACCGCCAACGCCCACCTGCTCCACCACGACCCCGAGATCTATCCCGATCCCTACGCCTTCCGCCCCGAGCGGTTCCTCGAGAGTCAGAGCGGGCGGGCACCTGGGACATACACATGGACTCCCTTCGGAGGCGGCCGGCGCCGCTGCCTGGGCGCGAGCTTCGCGCTGCTCGAGATGAAGCTGGTCCTGCGTGCGGTGCTTCAGCGCTGCGAGCTTCACCCTGCGGGCAAGCGCCCGGAGGTCGCGCGCCGGCGAGGCATCACGATCAGTCCGTCGCGGGGGGCGCAGGTGATCCTGCGTGGCGTACCCGCTCGAGCACATCGGCGTAGCACAGCGGCTCGTACGCGATCAGCAGCGAAAGCAGTGCCGCAAGCATCCCCAGTGTGATCAGAGCCGCCAATGCCGTGCGTGGGGACTCGGCTGTGCTTCCAGCGCTCGCGTCTGCCCCCGCACCGCGATCCGCGCGCGCGCCGGTCATGATCCGCGCGTGGCCACGCTTGCGGTCAAGGTGCTGCTGGCGCCCAGCTTCGTCGTCGGCGCGTCGCTCGCCGCTCGCCGGTTTGGACCGCGGATCGGCGGCCTGGTCGCTGGTTTGCCGGTCGTGGCCGGCCCAATCCTGCTCGTCTACGCGCTCACTCACGGAGCCACCTTCGCCGCCGACGCCGCCGCCGGCACGCTGCTCGGGCTGATCTCGCTGACCGCGTTCGTCGTCGTCTACAGCCGCCTCGCCGGGCACTTCTCCTGGCTCATGAGCCTGCTCGCGGGATGGTCCGCGTTCGCCCTCGGAACGCTGATCTTCAGCACGCTCACGATTCCCGTAGGAGCCGCGCTCGTCCTGGCCGGCACCGGATTTCTCGTTGGGCTGAAGCTACTCCCCGACCCGCTTTCCGAGCCATCCCAGGCCCCGTCTCCGCCGATCTGGGATCTACCGTTGCGCGCTTTCTGCGCGCTGGCGCTCGTGCTTGCGCTGACCGCCGCATCGGGCTGGCTGGGCTCCCGACTCAGCGGCCTGCTCACGCCGTTCCCCGTGATCGCGAGCGTGCTCGCCGTGTTCACCCACGCTCAGCGCGGAGCCGACGAGTTCCTGCGGCTCGCGCGCGGCCTGATTGCCGGATTCTTCGCCTTCGCGCTGTTCTGCTTCACGCTGTCCGCCTCGCTGCGCACGCTTCCCATCGCGACCTCCTTCGTCCTCGCCACCGGCGTGGCGGCGCTCGTTCAGGGGTTGCTGCTCACGCTCGCGACGCGCACGGGCGCGAGCAGTGCCTACCCCTCTTCGCCGACGGCCACCCGTGAAGGGGCCTCGCCCCAGAGCTGCTCCAGGCGGTAGAACGCGCGCGTTTCCGGCGTGAAAATATGCACCACGACGTCGAGATAGTCCATCAGGATCCAGTCCCGCTTGCTCAGGCCCTCGACCCGCCGCGGCTGGATCTCGTGCTCGTGCTTGCAGCCCTCCAGGATGCCGTCGTGGATCGCCTTCGTCTGGCGCTCGGTGTTGCCAGAGCAGACGACGAAGTAGTCGGTATATCCGAGCACGCCGCGCAGGTCGAGCTCGACGATCTCGCCGGCCTTCTTGTCCGCGGCGTAGCGCGCGATCTCGCTGAGTAGCTGCTCAGACTTCATCTAGTCCCTGCCTTGGCCTTCGTGTTCGCCTTCGCCTCGGCGACCACGCTCGCGCCGTATAGACCGTGCTCGGCGATGTACTCCGCCACCACCGGCTCGACGAGCCGCGCGATCGACTCACCGTCGTTTACCCGCTCGCGGACCATCGATGAGGAGATCTCGAGGAGCGGCATCTTCAGGAACGCCACCTCGGCCCGCAACGGGGCCAGCGCTCGCAGCACGTCCGCGCGGCCGGCGTCCTCGCGCTCGGCCACCGCCATGTCCGCTAGCTCTACCAGCGCCTGCGGCTCACGCCACGCCGGCAGCGTGCGCGCCATATCCGCTCCCACGATGAACGTCAGTTCTGCCTCCGGTTGGCCTGCATGAACCGCTCTCAAGGTATCCACCGTATAGGACGGCCCACCGCGCTCGATCTCCAGGCCGCAAGCTTGCAGCCCCGCCTCGTCGCCCACCGCCAGCCGGCACATCTCCAGGCGCCGCTCCGGGCCGGGGTCTTCCTGCTCACCCTTGTGCGGAGCGCTGTTCGCCGGCATCAACAACACCCGATCCAAGCCCAGCTCGGTCTTCGCGTGCCTGGCCAGTGCTAGGTGCCCGCGGTGGGGTGGATTGAACGTCCCGCCGAGGATGCCGATCGCTGACCGGAGATTGGACGGCGGAGGGGTCGGTGGCACCGACCCCTCAGGCGCGGACGTGTCCATCACCTTCGATCAGGTACTTGAACGTGCACAGCTCCCGCAGCCCGATCGGTCCACGCACGTGCAGCTTCTGCGTTGAGTTGCCGATCTCCGCGCCCATCCCGAACTCGCCCCCGTCGGTGAACCTCGTCGATGCGTTCACGTACACGCAGGCCGCGTCCACTCCCAACTGGAAGACCCGGGCGCTGTCGGTGTCGCGTGTCACGATCGCCTCGGAATGGCCGCTTCCGTAGAGCGCGATGTGCTCGATCGCCTCCTCCTTCGAGCCGACAACCTTCACGGCCAGCGTGAGCGCCAGGTACTCGGTGCCCCAGTCCTCTTCGGTGACCTCTTCGACCGCCCCCGCGGAGTCTTTCGCCAGTTCCAGCGTGCGCTTGTCCCCACGCACCTCCACGCCGGCGTCACCGAGCGCTTGAACGATGCGCGGGACGAGCTCTGCCGCGATGTCCTCGTGGATCAGCAGCGTCTCCGCCGCGTTACACACGCCGGGACGCTGCGTCTTGGCGTTGAGCACGATCGCCTCCGCCTGCTTGAGATCCGCCGAGGCGTCCACATACACGTGACAGTTGCCCGACGCCGCGTAGATCACCGGCACGGTCGCCACCTCCTCCAGCGCTGCCTTCAGCCCCTCTCCGCCGCGCGGGATGATCAGATCCACAGTCCCCTTCTGCGTCGCCAGCTCCGCGAGCTCCTCGCGGCCGCCGCCGGCGACCAGGCTCACGCAGCCCTCCGGCAGTCCGCCCGCGACCGCGGCCTCGCCCGCGATCCGCGCTAGCGCGGCATTTGAATGCAGCGCCGAGGAGGATCCCCGCAGGACGATCGCGTTGCCCGACTTCAGACACAGTGCGGCGGCGTCGATCGTCACGTTCGGCCGCGCCTCGTAGACGACGGCTACCACGCCCAAGGGAACCCGCACCTTGCGTACGTCCAGCCCGTTCGGCAGGCGATGCCCGTCGATCACCTCGCCGACCGGGTCGCCCAGCGCCACGATCTGCCTGACCGCCTTCGCGATCTGACCGATCCGCGCCTCGTCGAGCAGCAGTCTGTCGAGCAGCGCCTCACTCAGATCCGCCTCACGTCCTGCCTGCATGTCGCGCGCGTTCGCCGCCAGGATCTCCTCGGCGCGATCCTCCAGCGCCGCCGCGATCCGCTCCAGCGCCGTGTTCTTCGTCGCGGTATCCGCCCGCGCGAGTGCTTTCGCCGCGCGCCTTGCCTGCGCGCAGATATCCGCGACTGTGGTGGTAACCGTTGCCATCGTCTTTGAAGGGTAGGAGGTCAGCCGACTACGAGGTAGTCGCGGTGCACGGCCTCGTCGGTCGCGTGCGGCAGGATTCCCCGCACCGCCTCGGTTTTCATGCCGATCACCCGGCGAAGCTCCTCCGCGGAGTAGTTGCAGATGCCCTTCGCGATCGTTCGCGTCCCCCCCTCGTCGGCGATCTCGACCGCGTCGCCCGCGTCGAAGTCGCCCCGCACCGCCACGATCCCCACCGGGAGCAGGCTCGCGCTGCCCTCGCGCAACGCCCGAGCGGCCCCGTCGTCGATCACGAGCGTGCCGTGCGCGGGCTTCGCGTACTTCAGCCACAGCTTGAACGAGCTGTGCCCCGTCTCCCGCGGCGCGAACCTCGTCCCCTCGCGCTCCCCTCTGAGCACCGCCTCGAGCGCCCCGTCGCGCAGGCCGTTGCAGATCACCGTCGCGACGCCGGCCGCCGTGGCCATGTCGGCGGCGACCACCTTCGAGCGCATCCCGCCCGAGCCCAGCGCCGAGGTCGTGTGGCCGATCTCGAGCTCCTGCAGCGCGTCGAAATCGCCGATCTCCTCGACCAGCTTCGCGTTCTCGTCGATCCGCGGATCGGCGCTGTAGAGGCCATCGATATTCGTCAGCAGCACGAGCAGATCGGCGCCCACGAGCAGCGCCACCTGCGCCGCGAGGAAGTCGTTGTCGCCGAAGGAGATCTCGTCGGTCGCGGTCGTGTCGTTCTCGTTCACCACCGCAACCGCCCGCCAGTCCAGCAGCTTGCGCAGCGTCTGCCGGGCGTTCAGGTAATGCGTGCGCGCGCTCAGATCGCCGATCGTCAGCAGCACCTGCGCGCTGGTCACCTCGCGCTCGCGCAGCAGCTCGTCGTACACCCTGTACAGCTTCCCCTGCCCGACCGCGCTCGCGGCCTGCAGCTCGTCGATCGCCGTCGGGCGCACCTGTAGACCCAGTACGCGCATTCCTCTCGCGATCGCGCCGCTGGAGACGATCACGACCTCCTCGCCTGCTGCGTGCATCGCGGCGACCGCGTCGCAGATCCGCGCGAGCACCTCGCCGCGCAGCTCGCCGTTGTCCTCGGCGACGATGCTCGACCCGAGCTTGATTACCGTCCGTTTCATTGCCTTGGAGCTTATGCCGGAGCGCTTATTTCGGGGCGCTCATCGCTTGTGTCAGGGGCTTGTGCGAGAGAAGAGCGCTCATGCCGGCGCGTCCGGGTCGAGCTCGAATGTGACCCCGCCGACTTCGAGCTCGTCGCCAGGCTCGAACCCCTCCGCCTCCAAGGCCCCGAGCACGCCGATCCGACGCAGCCGTTCCTCCAGGTAGGCCATTGCGTCCTCGTTCTCGATGTCGTAGCGCTGCAGCAGCCGTTCGATGCCCTTGCCCTTGACTGCGAACGATCCGTCACGGGTCCGCTCGACCTGGAAGCCCTTATCCGACGCCGGGCGGAAGACCATGTACTCCGCAAGGTCCTCCTCCCCGGCGTCCCCAGTCTGTCCGGTGTGCGCAGCGAGCACAAGCGCGCCTGCATCGTCATCAACGCCGTCCTCATCGGAGGCTCCACGCGGCGTCACCCTGCTCAACAGCTCGCCCGCCAGCTCCTGAAGCCCGGCCCCCGTTGCGCTCGACGTCACGATCACCGAGACCTCGCCCCCCAGCCTGCCTTCCCACTCCGTGACCGCTTCCCGTGCACGCGCCTCAGTCACCAGGTCCCCCTTCGACAGCGCGAGCACGCGCGGAAGTCGCGCCAGGCGCTCGTCGTGTGCGGCCAGCTCGTGCTCGATCGTCGCGTGGTTCTGCACCGCGCCCGAGTCCTCGCCGCCCGAGATCTCGGGTGCAATGTCCAATACGTGCACGAGCAGGCGTGTGCGCTCCACGTGCGCCAGAAAGTCGTGCCCGAGGCCGGCGCCCTCGCTCGCGCCCTCGATCAGCCCCGGGATGTCGGCGACCACGAGCTGGCGCTCGCCGTCGTCGAGCACGCCCAGCACAGGTGAAAGCGTCGTAAACGGGTAATTCGCAATCTTCGGTGCGGCCCTTGTAAGCCGCGCCAGCAGCGAGGACTTGCCCGCGTTGGGCAGCCCCACCAGGCCGACATCCGCCAGCAGCTTCAGTTTGAGCTCGAGCCAGCCCTCCTCGCCGGGCAGGCCGCGCTCGGCAAAGCGCGGCGCCTGCCGCGTCGCCGTCGCAAAGCGCTTGTTGCCCTTGCCCCCGCTCCCGCCTTTCGCCACGACCGCCCGCTGCCCGTTTCTCAGCAGCTCCCAGCGGCGTCCCTCCAGATCGCCCTCCTCGCCGGCCGGCCCGGCGCACCCGATCGCCTCGGTTCCCGGCGGCACCCTGATCGTCAGCGTCTCGCCGTCGGCGCCGTGTCGCTGCGAGCCTTCCCCGTGGCCACCCTGCCCTGCCTTATAGATGGCCTTGCGCCGGAAGCTCTGCAGGTCGCGCAGCGAATCGTCGCAGACGAGCACCACCTCTCCCCCGCGCCCACCGTCACCGCCGTCGGGGCCGCCGCGCGGCACGTGCGCCTCGCGGCGAAAGCTCGTCGAGCCGTTCCCGCCGGCGCCTGCCTGCAGGTGGATTTTTGCGTGGTCGTGCAGCATCTTGGGTCCATCGTGACAGTCCCGCCCGCGGGCGCGTGGTATCCGGTGAGGACGCCCAGCGCCCGCCCGCTGCTCAGCTCTGCTTCAAAGCATGCGCGAAGTAGAAGCTCGCGGCGGCTGCGCCACCGGCCACTGCCGCGGTGCCCGCGAC
Organism: uncultured Solirubrobacterales bacterium; assembly: GCA_963837135.1. Classification (GTDB taxonomy): domain Bacteria; phylum Actinomycetota; class Thermoleophilia; order Solirubrobacterales; family Solirubrobacteraceae; genus Palsa-744. The sequence continues at coordinate 746,098 of CAWILV010000005.1, read as the reverse complement.
GCCGGCAGCGGGCAGGTCATTCCGGGCGGCGCCGGTCGCCAGCAGATCGACCGTGTCCACGACCGCGCAGGTGGCCTGCCAGCGCGGACCGACTTCCGGGTGATCAAGCGTGTGCAGCGCGATCATTCCCAGCACCACGTCCCGAACGCCGACCGAACGAACCAAGGCATGCACCGCCGGACGCTCGGCGTACCCACCCAGCCAGCCCTTCGCAACCCTTTCGGGCACGATCAGCAGCGCAGCGCCGAAGACAGTCCGGCCGATCGCCAGCGCGCGGGCGCCCTGACGGGGGCTCACCTGCGTGCCCCTCGGCCGCCTGCGGTTGCTTGCTTGCGCAGACTCACCCGCCGGAGGAGACGCTCACGACGCGCCCGCGACGACTGGTTGAGAACTGCACGGTCCCCGCGGCGCGCGCGTAGAGCGTGTCGTCCTTGCCGATGCCGACACCCTCGCCCGGCTTGAATTTGGTACCGCGCTGGCGCACGATGATCTCGCCGCCGCTGACCGTCTCGCCGGCGAACGTCTTCACGCCCAAGCGCTGCGCGTTCGATTCGCGCCCGTTGCGACTGGAGCCGAGCCCCTTCTTATGAGCCATTCTCTGTCTCCTTCTCGGCGGCCTTGGCGGCGGGTTTGGACGGTTTCGCCGCAGGCTTGGCGGCAGTCTCAGGCTTGGCCGTGGCTTTAGAGGCGCCCGCTTTCGCCGCCGCGCCCATCGAGATATCCGTGACCTCGATGCGCGTCAGCTCCTGACGATGACCGTTGCGACGCTTGTAGCCGCGCTTGGGCTTGAACTTGACGACCCTCAGCTTCTCGCCGCGCTCATGGCTCAGCACCTTCGCCGTGACCTTGACCTTCTTCAGAGCAGCCGAATCGAACACCGCCTCATCAGAGCGGTACAGGATCGGCTCGAGCGCCACGTTCCCGCCCTCATCGACGGCCAGACGCTCCACGAGCAGGGTCTGCCCCCGCTCGACGCGGTATTGCTTGCCACCTGTCTTCACGATTGCGTACATGATTTACCTAGTCAGTGCTTGATTGCGCCTTGGCAGCCGAACGGCGTCGCCCGCCCCTGCGGCCACGACGCCGAGACTTAGATTGTAGGTCATCCTCTCCGCCCTCGTCCTGCGAAGTATCCCCGCCGATGTTCTGCGTAGCCTCATCCCCGTTGCCCTGGGGAGCGTCCGTAGTGGCGCTCGCATGGGACTCGGCGGCATCAGCACCCTCTATGAGCTCCGCCACAGGGGCCGCAGGCTTTGAAGTCCGCCGCCTAGGCCTCGGTTTGGCGGTCGGGGCCGGAGCCCGCGGCGTGGGACGGACGACCTCGCCGGACTCGTCCAGCAGCAGCGCGCTCGCGGCGGTGCGGCCGACCTGGTCGATGCGCACCATCCGCTTCTCGCCGACATGTGGCGCCGCGCCGGCAATCGAGATTATGTAGCCGTCGATTTTCGCGACCGCGTCATCGACGTCGTACATGTGCGGCTCGACGATCTCGACCAGCACCTCATCTCCCTGGCGGAAGGGCAGCGCCCGCTCCTCGACCTCCTCTCGGGTGCCCTGGAAGGTGATCGCGAAGTGCTCCAACGTCAGTCCTTCAGAGCCCTCGAACAGGAACGACTTGCCCGTCTCCTTCTCCAGCGCATGCAGCACCCGCGAGCCGTGCCCCGTGAACTCCGCGGTCACCCGCGGATTGATCTGCACCAGAAACGCCTCGACGTCGAGGTTTTCCAGCGCCACGTCACGCAGGCGGCGCTCGAACTCGATCGCGTAGGTTTCCTCCGAGCGGATCACGCCTTCCCCGTCGCACGTCGGGCACGGCCGGCTCATGATCTCGCGCACGCCCTCGGTCACGTTCTGGCGAGTCATCTCGACCAGGCCGAGCTTTGAGATCTCCGCCGTGAACGTCTTCGTGCGATCCTCGTCGAGCGTCTTTCTGAGCGTCTTCATCACCGCATCGCGGTTACGCGCGCGGGCCATGTCAATGAAGTCGATCACGATGATCCCGCCGATATCGCGCAACCGCAGCTGGTTGACGACCTCCTCGGCCGCCTCCAGGTTGGTCTTCGTAATCGTGTCCTCCAGCGCCGCGCCCTTGCCGCGGCCGATGAAGCTGCCGGAGTTCACATCGATCACGGTCAGCGCCTCGGCGTAGTCGATCACGAGGTAGCCGCCGCTCGGCAGATCAACGCGCCGCGACAGCACGCCCTCGATCGCCTTGTCCACGCCGTAGGCCTCAAACAGCGGCTCCTTCTGCTTCCACAGCTCGACGCGCTCGACCAGCTCGGGGGCGGTGCGCGTGAAGAATGAGACCAGCCGCTTGAACTGCTGCTCGTCATCGACGATCGCGCGCTCGAAGTGCTCAGAGAAAATGTCGCGCACCACCCTCACCGACAGGTCGGCCTCCTGGAAGACAAGATCCGGGGCAACCGTATCCTTCACGCGTTTGCCGAGCACCTCGTGCAGCTTGTGCAGGTACTTCAGCTCGCGTTCGAAGTCCTCGCGCTTGGCGCCGTGCGCGGCGGTGCGCACGATCACCCCGCCGTCACCCAAAGCCAGGCCCGAGGTCTGCTTGCGCAGGCGCTCGCGCTCGCGATCCTCCAAGCGACGCGACACGCCGATCCCCTCGCCCGTGGGGGCGTAAACCATGTAGCGCCCGGCGATCGTCAGCTCCATCGACAGCCGCGCGCCCTTCGTCTTCAATGGGTCCTTGACCACTTGCACGACGATCTCCTGGCCGGGCCCGAGCAGATCGGAGATCTTGCGCCCGCTGCCGCCGTTTCCACGCCCCCGCTTGGGCGCCTCGACGCCGGGCAGCACGATCTCATCGACGTGCAGGAACCCGTTCTTCTCCAGGCCGATGTCGACGAACGCAGCCTCCAAGCCGGGCAGCACGTTGTCGACCTTGCCCTTGTAGATGTTCCCGACGATCGAACGTCCGCCGCGACGCTCCAGGTACAGCTCAGCTATTCGATAGCCGGCCTCCGGGGCACCGCTGCGCTTGCGGGATCTGGTGGAGGCCGAACGTGAGGCGCCGGGCGTTCCGTTCGCCTCCAGGAGCGCGACGCGCGTCTCCGCGCGATCGACGCTGACAAGCACTTGCTTTTTCAATGTGATCCAGTCTTTCGGTATCGCTGCCGGCCGGGTCCCGCGCCGGTGAAGGCCGGAGGAGGATCCTCGGCGGCGCTTGCACAACTGGCGATCGGGAGTGATTGGCGGACATGGTGTCTGTTTCTAGTAAATCGGCACGCGGCCCTTCAGCGCGGCTGAAGCACGTGCCTGAACATAAATTGATTGCAGCAGGCCCACCGCCAACAGGGTGGTGATCACCGACGAGCCGCCATAGCTCATGAGCGGCAGCGTGACGCCGGTAATGGGCATGATCCCAATGGTCATCCCCACGTTGACGAACACCTGAAACATCAGCATAGCCGCTACCCCCCCCGCCACGAGCGAGCCAAACAGGTCCTTGGACATCACGAGGATCCGCAGCGTCCGCCAGATCAACAACCCATACAGACACAACACGAGCCCCGCCCCGACGAAGCCGTACTGCTCGCCGAGGGCCGCGAACACGAAATCGGTGTCGTCCTCGGGGACGTATTCGCCCTTGATCTGGGTTGCATCGGAGCCGCGCCCGGTCTTCTGGCCGGAGCCGATCGCGATCTTCGACTCCTCCTGTTGATAGCCCTGTTTCTGCGGGTTCGTCGAAGGGTGCAGGAACGCGGTCAGTCGTTCTGTCTCGTAAGGCTTGAGCACGTGCACGCCGGCGGCAGGCGCGGCGAGCAGCACGAAGGTCAGCGACAGCACGACGAGCGTCAGGAGCCCGGTGAGCTGCCGCCAGGACGTTCCGGCCACGAACAGCAGCGTAAACGCGATCACCATGTAGACCATCCCCGAGCCGAGGTCCGGCTGGGCGATTACGAACATCGCCGGCACGAGCGCCGCGAGCATCACCCGTACGGTCGTGTCGCGCTCGCGCAGCCGCCGCGCGCGATCGACCACGAACGCCGACAGCGCCAGGATCAGCAGCACCTTGCCGAGCTCGGAGCCCTGAAAGGAGAAGAACGGCAGGCTGATCGCGCGCTGCGAGCCGTTGGCCGAATGGCCTGCCGCCAGCACCGCGAGGATGCTGAACAGCAGCAGCGCGTAGATCCCATTTTTGAGGGGCCTTAGACGCGCGTAGTCGAAGCTCGCGAGCACGAGCATCAACACGGCGCCGACCACCAGGTAGAGCGCCTGGCGGTCCACGTAGTAGTGCGGCTGCCCTGGCACGAGTTCGCGCGTGGCCGCGCCAAGCGTCATCACCGAGGCGATCCCGAGACCCACCACGGCGAGCGTCAGCAGCGGGTCCAGCGGCAGCCGGGGCCGCGTGCGCGGCTCCTGCACCAGTGTCTCTTCTCCTGGCTTGATTGGACTCAGCGGGCTCAAAATGTCTTAGACGTTCCGGCGACGAACTTCTCGGGCTTGCCGAACCACTGCGAGGCGATCAACCGGGCGATCGGCGCCGCTGTTTCCGCGCCGAAGCCGCCCTGCTGCACGGTCACGGCGATCACGATCGGGCGATTGGGGTCCCCCACATAGCACATGTACCAGGACTGGTCTTCCTTGCCGGCGTGTTCGGCCGTGCCCGTCTTGCCGTAGACCGGGTGCTGTTCCTGGTCCCAGCCTTCCCACACGTCCGCGGAGGTGCCACCGGGCTGGCTCGCCGCCTCGTGGATGCCTTCCATCACGAGGCTCAGGTCGGAGTAGTTCAGGTGCACGTGGCGTTTTGGTGGGAAGGTCAGGCTCTGCACCAGACCGCCGCTGGGTTCGTCGATCTCCATGCCCAGGTGCGGAGTCACGACGGTTCCGTAGCCCCCGTTCCTGTACGCGTTGGCGAGCGTCGAATACGCGACCGCCATCTGCAGCGGCGAGGTCAGGAGGTCTCCCTGACCGACCGCTAGGTCCATGTTGTCGCCGACGCTCCACGGCCTGACTTCGGCGACGATGTCGCAGGTCCCGTGATGCTTTTCGTGTTCGCACTTTTCCTGCAGCCGATTCTGTTTTTCGCGCCACGCCGGATCGGGGATCGTGCCTTCGATCTCGCTCGGCAGGTCGATCCCGGTGGTGTGGCCGATACCGAGCTCGCGGGCCATGTTCTGGATCACTTCGTGGTATCTGTTGGCGAGCTTGCCGACTTCGAAGAAGTACGTATCCGAGGAGACCTTCAGCGCTTCGACGAGTCCGACGGCGCCGTAGTCGGCCTTGCCGGCGTTGCAGAACTGCTCGGTGGAGACCGAGATGCACTGACCGGCCCCGAGACCCTCGGTCGGGTTGATCACCCCGGCTTCGAGCGCTCCCATCGCGGTGAACGGCTTGAAGGTCGACCCCGTTGGATAGGCGCCGTTGACGGCGCGGTCGGTCAGCGGGGCGGGGGCTTCTTCTTCGCCTCCGCCGGAGGAGCCGGTCTCACCCTCGAGCGCCACGTATTCGCTCTGCGTGAGCGGCTTGGCGAACTTGTTCGGGTTGAACGTGGGATATGAGCCGATCGCGAGGATCTGCCCGTTGCGCGGATCGATTGCCGTGAACGCGCCCGCAGTCGCCGGTTTGCCGCCCGCGCGGGCGTTTTCGATCCCCTCCAGCAGCGCCTTTTCGGCCTCGCGCTGCAGGCCGAGGTCGAGCGTGACCTTGAGGCTATAGCCGGCCTTCGGCGGTGTCGGCTGCAGGCGGGTCGGCTCGGGATAGCCTTCGGAGTTGACCTGCACCCGCTGCTCGCCGTCGCGCCCGCGCAGGTAGCGGTCGTAGTAGTACTCGAGGCCTTCCTGCCCTACGACGGTCCCTTGCTGAACGCCTCTGAACGCGGGCTTCTTCAGCTCTCCTTCGGAGACCTGGCCGACGTAGCCGAGCACCTGCGCCGCCATCTCGCCGTACGGGTAGGAACGGATCGAGACGGGCTGCTGGGTGACGCCGGGGAACTCGTTCTGGCGCTCGGCCAGCACCGTCAACACACCCGGTCCAGCGGCAGTCTTGATCGTCACAGGCGCATACGGAAGCGCCGTACGCCCCTTGATCACGAGCGCCTCGATATGACCGGCGCTCATCCCCAGCAGCGCCCCCAGCCGCCGGTAGAGCTCGAGCCGGGGCCTGCCCGCCGGCGGCAGCGCCGAGGGCACGATCTGTACGGCGTTGGTCACCATGCTCGCGGCGATCGGCTGGCCGTCGCGGTCGAGGATCTGCCCGCGGGGCGCGGCCACCGGCAGCTTACGCACGGTATTGGCCGCCGCTTCCTGAACGTACTGTTCGCCGGTCAGCACCTGCAAGTACCACAGCCGGAAGAAGATGATCCCGAACATCAGCAGCGCCACGCCGCTCAGCACCGCCACCCGCAGCGCCAGCTGTGGCGAGACCGGCATCCGCGGGTCCGTTGGTTTGACGCGCTCGATCGGCGTGCTCATGTCAGCTGCTCTCGCTCACGTCACGCACGCGAAAGGGGACTTAGACCCCCTGTGGTATAGGCGCGGCGACGGCGACGACGCGGGTCGTCCGGCAGACCCGGCTCGAGGGTGCGACGCACGATCGCCCACATCGGCAGCGCGACGATCGTGTCCACGACTACCCCCAACACGATCTGGCGCAGCAGCTCCAGGCTGACCGGCGCGTCCACGCCGAGCATGAACTCGATCAGCGAGTACCCCACCGCGGCGGCGGCCGCGGCGGCCGCGCCCACCAGCAGCGGTGTGAGCGTGGCCTGAGGGTCGCGCAGCTCGCGCAGACGCCCGCACCAGTAGCCGATCAGCGTGAAGATCAGCGAGGTCACGCCCAGCGTCTGTACCAGCGCTAGGTCGACGAGCAGGCCGACCACAAACCCGGTCGCGGCTCCGATCGTCGAACCGCACAGCAGCCCGACGAAGGCCACCACGAGCGGCGACAGATCGACCGTGACACCGAACACCGGCACCTCCGAGACGACACCGATCTGGAAGAACACGACGACCACCACGAGCACCGCGATCCGTGTTAGGAGCGAACCAGAGAGCGTCATTCGCCGACTCCAGCCCGTGTTATCAGCGAGCCCGAGAGCGTCATTCGCCGGTTCCCGTCGTGCTCGACGCAAGCTGGCCGCTTTCGCCGCCAGCCGTCGTTTCCGTCTGCGTCTGCTGGGCGCTCGGCAGGCTTGCCCCGAGACTCGTCAGGCGCGCCGCCATGCCGCCTTGCGTGTACGTGAGCACCTGCACGACATCGAGGTTGTGCAGATCCGCGAGCGGGTGCACATTGACGGACTTGTACCCGCTTTCTTCGTTGAGCGACGTGACCTGCCCAATCGGTATGCCCGGTGGGTACAGCGAATCGTCCGGGCTGGCCACCGTCCCGGAGGTGACGACATTTTCACCGCGGCTGACCGAGGTGTTCGCCGGCAGGTACTGCAACACCAGATCGTTCAGATCGCCCACCTTCGGCTGCACCACGCCCGTCGCGTTCGTCCCGTTGATCCGCGCCGAGACGCCGACTTCGCTGTCGGTGATCAGATCGACCACGGCGGCGTCGGAAGCGGCCAGGGCGACCTTGCCGACCAGCCCTTCTTCGTTGACGACCGGGTCGTTGTCGTGCACACCCGAGGAAGTTCCCTTGTCGATCCAGACGGTCGAGTACCAGATGTTCGGCGACTTGCCGACGACCGTGGCAGTCACCGGGTGGTAGCTGTTAAGGCTGAGCTGATCCAGGTGGTATAGGGCCAGCAGTTCGTGATAGCCGTGCTCGTCGGCGCGCTCGGCGATCACTTCCTTGCGCAGGATGTCGTTCTGCTTGCGCACTTCCGCGAGCTGGCTTTTCGCGTGCAGCGTGTCGCCGAACCAGCTGAACAGGTCGCGCACGGGCTTCAGCGCCTTGTTCGCGCCCTCCTGAATCGGCGAGACGACGGTCAAAAAGCCGCGTTGCACCGAGTGCAGGCCACCGTCAGCGGACTCGCCGAAGTAGGCGGTCAGCAGTATCAGGGAGAGCACGACGAGCAGCGCAAGCACCGCACGTCGACGCCGGACCGTCTTGTCGTACACGAATCAGGGCCTTCCGCAGCGTTCATCAGAAAGAGTAACCGCGACCGCCGGATGAGGGCGCCGGCTTCAACGACGGCGTCGGTTGTTGTTGCGTGAGTGGCGGTTGGAGCGGTGGATCGCCTCGAACTCCTCCAGCGAACGTCCCGAGCCGACGGCCACGCAAGTCAGCGGCGACTCGGCCAGATGTGCCGGCATCTGGGTCTCGTCGCGCAGGCGCTCGTCCAGGCGCTGCAGCAGCGCGCCACCGCCGGCAAGCATGATGCCGCGATCCATGATGTCCGAGGCGAGCTCCGGGGGAGTGCGGTCGAGCGTCTCCTTGACCGCTTCGATGATCTGGTTCAGTGGCTCTTCCAACGCTTGGCGAATCTCCTCGCTCGTCAGCACGACGGTCTTCGGCAGACCGGAGACCATGTCGCGCCCGCGGATCTCCGCCTGAAGCTCCTCCTCCATAGGACAGGCCGAGCCGATCTCGAGCTTCAGCTCCTCCGCGGTCTGCTGGCCGATCAACAGCTTGTACTCCTTCTTCGCGTAGTTGATGATCGCCTCATCCATCTCGTCGCCGCCGACGCGGATCGACTGCGACACGACGATCCCGCCGAGCGAGATCACCGCAACCTCGGAGGTGCCGCCGCCGATGTCCACGACCATCGATCCCGTCGGCTCTCCCACCGGCAGGCCCGCGCCGATCGCGGCCGCCATCGGCTCCTCGATCAGGTACGCGGTGCGGGCGCCCGCCGACAGACACGCCTCCTCGACCGCGCGCTTCTCCACGCCGGTCACGCCGGAGGGCACGCACACGACCACGCGCGGATGTGCCCAGCGGTTCTGGTGGACCTTCTGGATGAAGTGCCTGAGCATCTCCTCGGTCACGTCGAAGTCGGCGATCACACCGTCCTTCAGGGGCCGGATCGCCTGGATCGTGCCCGGCGTGCGGCCGAGCATGCGCTTGGCCTCGATCCCGACGGCATGGACTTCGCCGGTGCGAGAGTCGATCGCCACGACGCTCGGCTCGGACAGCACGATCCCGCGCCCGCGCACATACACGAGCGTGTTCGCCGTGCCCAAGTCGACCGCCATGTCGCGGCCGCCGAATCCGGTCAGATAGCTGAAGATGCCCATATTTCAGAGATTGGACACGCTTGGATTCGGTGGCGCGCCGCCGTCTGACACCACGCCCCGCGGGCGGCGCGCATCCGGGCCGTACCCGCGGGCCAGTGTAGCGAACGCTCCGCGACGGCTCACAGGGTTGCCAGCTTATTTGCAGGCGAAAAGAAGCTCAGGGTAGATGTCCAACAGACTCGCCAGCGGCAAGCCAACGACGTTCTCATAGTCTCCCTCAACCTTTCGGACCAGTGCCGCGCCGGCCCCCTGAATCGCATAGCCACCAGCCCGTCCGCGCCACTCGCCGCTCGCCAGCGACCAGTCGAGCAGCTCCTCATCGAGCGTCCGGAACGTCACCGCGGTGCGCGCGAGGGCGGTGCGCTGATCGATCTCCGATCCCTCTGCCCTCAGCAGCACCGCCACCCCGCTGACGACCTCATGGGTGGCGCCGCTCAGCCTCTTCAGCGTCGCTTGGGCCTCGCGCTCGTCGCGGGGCTTGCCATAGATCGTGCCCTCCAGCGCCACCAGCGTGTCGCATCCCAGCACCACCTCCGCCGTGCCTGGCCTCTGTACGGCGCGAGCCTTACGCAATGCATTCGCGAGGGCCACCTCGCCAGGATCGCCCTGGTCGAGCTCATCCACATCTGCGGGACGCACCGTGAACGCGATCCCTAGACGCTCCAGGATCGCCCGGCGCTGCGGCGAGCGCGAGGCCAGCACCAGTCGAGGGGACAGCTCAGTAGGTCTCAACTCAGTTGGTCCTCCTCGGTGACCGGGGTTCGCGACACAAGGCTTCGTTCGAAACGGGGTGCCCGCCCGCCGGGGGGCCTGCCCCTCCCGCTACAAATCCGGGAAGAACAGGGCCGCCTCGCGCGCCGCGGACTCCGGCGAATCCGAGCCGTGCACCATGTTCTGGCCCATCTCTACCGCGAAGTCGCCCCGGATCGAGCCGGTCGCCGCCTCCAGCGGATCGGTAGCGCCGATCACCTGCCGCGCCGCCTTCACGGCGCTCTTGCCCTCGAGCACCATCGCCACGATTGGTCCCGAGGTTATGAACTCGACGAGCTCACCAAAGAAGGGTCGCTCAGAGTGCTCAGCGTAGTGACGTTCGGCGAGCTCGCGGGTGACCGTCATGTGTGAAAGCGCCACGATCGAAAGGCCCTTTCGCTCGAAGCGAGCAATGATCTCGCCGCTCAGCGATCGGGCGAAGGCGTCCGGCTTTACGAGGATCAGTGTGCGGTCCATTGGGTCCTTTTCGGATCGTGGGTTTCAGGAGGTGGGGCGCGGCCGACCGCCAGGGCGGCCAGCGCGGCCGGCGCTCCGGGATCGGGCCGCCGGCTTGGAGGCCGCAACGGGCTCGGCGGCACTCGCCTGCGCTCCATCTTCGCTCAGAGCCGAACCCCCACCATCAGTGGTGGTGGTGTCCTCGAGCCAGCTCTCCGGGCGCTGCTGAGCCGATCGCTCGCTCTCGATCACCATCGACTCACTCTCCGCCGTGGCACGCCTGCGACGTGAGCGGCGGGGGGAAGCAGCCCCGGGGACCTCGGTCTCGCAGTACGGGCAGATCGTCCACGCCTGGTCCAGCGGACGCGAGCAACTCACGCAGCGCTCCTTCAGCTTGCGCAGGCAGCTCGGACAGCGGATGAAGTCGCGCTCGATCCTGTAGTCACAGTGCGGGCAAAGCCCGTGGTCGAGCTCGTGCAGCCGCGCCTCCGCCGCCTGCATCTCCAGCTCGCGCTCGCGCACGTCCTCCAAGTACTCGGGCGGGCGCAGGATCATGTAGACGATCGTGCCCACGAACGGGAACAGCGAGGCCGCCGTCGCGCAGCCGACGAGCATCGGGTCATAGATTCGCCGGCGGGCATCGGCGTAGGTCCAGTAGATCAGTGCGAAGTACAGGACGACGACGAACAGGATCAGCAGGTCGATCGCCAGGCTCAAGCCACTGCTTTCGATGCCGAAGTATGCAAGCGGGAACATGGCCGGCTGAGTTTAGAGAAACAAGCGGCCGAATCCATAACCAGCCGCGAAGAACACGAGGATCACAAGCGCGACTCCCAGCGCGACCGCGCCGATCATCTTCAGGACGGAGGGTCCCTCTTCGTTCATCTCAGCGCCCTCCACCACGGCTTGTGCGTCGCTCGGAGGATTCGGGGGACCCGTCTGCCGACGATCCGTCATCGGCGCTGCACAGATGGCCTAACAGATCGCCGACGAGGTAGACCGAGCCGGTTGCGAGCACCGCCGCGTTCTCGCCCCGAGCGCGCGCCCAGCGCTGTGCCTCGGCGAGCGCGCGCCACGGCTGCTGGACGATCTCCGATCGGTCACAAACCACTGCGTCGAAGCCAAGCTGGCGCGCAAGCGACTGCAGCGCCGCGGGTGAGAGGGCACGGCTGCTCGGGGGGGCGGTGAACCAGGCACGCTCGCACACGCCGAGCAGCGTCCGGAGCATGCTCGCGGCGTCCTTGTCCTCGAGCACGCCCAGCACGAGGCCCACCGGGCGATCCCCGAACAGCTCTCCCAGCGACTGCGCGAGCGCTCGCGTCGCGTCGGGATTGTGCGCGCCGTCGAGCACCGTCAGCGGGTCCTCCCTCACCACCTGCAAGCGACCTTGCACGATGGTCACTGCGGCCGCCTCGCGCACCGCATCCTCACGTCGCTCGACCCCGGCCTCACGCAGGTACGTCTCCGCGGCCGCACGAGCGAGCGCGAAGTTACGCCGCTGAAATGAGCCTTTCGCGGCCAGCGAGGTGTCAGTGAGCGACTCGGCGCCGAGGAATGAAACATCGGCTAGCACAATCCGAGCATCCTGCTCGGCCGCCACCCGTTCAGCCACAACGAGCGCCTCGGGCGCCAGATCCTCCCCGAGCACAAGCGTCGTATCCGGGCGCAGCACCGCGAGCTTCTCCTCGGCGATATCCTTCACGGTCGGCCCCAGCCAGCGGGTGTGCTCGAGGCCGACGTTCGTCAGCACGGTCACGCGCGAGTCGATCACGCTCGTCGCGTCGTAGCGGCCGCCGAGGCCCGCCTCGACCACCGCGACCTGCACCTGCAGCTCGGCCATCGCCCACAGCGCCGCGGCGGTCAGCAGCTCGAACTGGGTCACGTGGTCGTCGCCTTCCAGGGTGTGGTTGACGTGCTCGGCCGCCCGCGCCGCGCGAGAGATCGCGGCGGCGAATGTGTCGCTCTCCAGGTCGCGCTCGCCCACCTGGACACGCTCGGTATAGGAGATCAGATGAGGGGAGGTGTAGGTGCCGGTGCGCAGCCCGTGGCGCTCGAGGATCGCCGCGATCATCCGCGTGGTCGAGGACTTCCCGTTCGTGCCGACGACGTGGATACTCTGAAAGCGCCGCTCCGGCGAGCCCAGCGCGGTCATCATGCGCCGCATCCGGTCGAGGCCGAAGCGCATGCCGAACAGCTCCAGTGAGCGCAGGTGACGCTCGGCCTGCTCGCTACTCCAGGGCGCTGTGGGGTGGTTGCTCTGCGGAGGTTGCATGCCCGGACGCGCGCGCGCCGTCGACCTACGCGTCGGCGTGCTTGCGCAGGTAGTCGATGAACACTGGCCGCAGCGCCTCTCCGAGCGCGCCGTCGCCGCTGTGCACCGCGTCGGAGATCAGGCCTTTGGAGGACTCGATGTCGTAATCCGCCTCCCCCACGTCGCCACTGGCGGTCTCGGCCGCCGGAATCATCTCGAGCAGCGACCACAGGAATTTCACGTCGAGGTGCTTCTCGGCTCGATGCACCGCACGGTCGTGAAGCTCGTGCGTCGAGAGCTGGTCGAGGTCGTCGGCCATCTGGTGCTCAGCGGCGCTTGCGCCGGCGCCGCGCGCGGGTCAGCAGCACCAGGTCGCGAGCCGTGCGCTTCGGGTGGAGCTTGCTCACCAGCTTCTTCAGCTCCCTGCGCTCTTTCGCCGAGAGGTTGCCCAACCGGCCCCGCGACTCGCGCGTCAGCTCGGTCAGGCGCGTGCGGTCCTTCGCCGACAGCGAGCGCCAGCGCTTGCCGAGCACGAGGCCCATCTGCAGCAGCAGCGCCCACGGCAGGTCTTTGACGCGCTCCAGCTTGGACTTGTCCCGCTCGGCCTGCTTGCTTGATTTGCGCACAGCGCGATGGTAGCGGTCGGGGTGCCCTCGGCGCGGCTACGCCGACTCCTCGTGCAGCTCGTCCGCGTCTTCGTCCTGATCGGGGGCGGCTTCGGTCACGAGCGTCGGTGTCAACCCCTTCTCGACGGTCTCCTTCGTCACGACGCACTTCTTCACGTCGCGCCGCGAGGGCAGCTCGAACTGAACCTCCAAAAGGATTTCCTCGATGATCGAGCGCAGCCCGCGCGCGCCCGTTTCGCGCTGAAGGCCCTTCTCGGCGACTGCCGTGAGTGAATCCTCAGAGAACACGAGCTCGATCCCGTCGAAGGAGAAGAAGCGCTGGAACTGCTTGACGAGCGCGTTGCGCGGCTCGGTCAGGATCGAGACGAGATCCTCGCGCGTGAGCTGGTGCACGGCGGACACGACCGGCAGGCGGCCGATGAACTCGGGGATCAGCCCGTACTCGATCAAATCCTCCGGCAGGCACTGCTCAAACACTTCGCCGGTGTCACGCTGGGCCTTCGCCTCGATCGCGGCCGCGAAACCGATGCCTTTGTGGCCGATCCGGTGCTCGATCACCTTGTCCAGGTTGGCGAACGCGCCGCCGCAGATGAACAGCACATTTGTCGTATCGATCGTCAGGAACTCCTGATGAGGATGCTTGCGCCCACCCTGGGGCGGCACCGAGGCCTGGGTGCCCTCGAGGATCTTCAGCAGCGCCTGCTGCACGCCCTCGCCGGAGACATCGCGCGTGATCGACGGGTTGTCCGCCTTGCGTGCGATCTTGTCGACCTCGTCGATGTAGATGATCCCCGTCTCGGCCTTCTTCACGTCGTAGTCGGCGGCCTGGATCAGCTTCAGCAGGATGTTCTCGACGTCCTCGCCCACATATCCGGCCTCCGTTAGCGCAGTCGCGTCGGCGATCGCGAACGGCACGTTGAGGATCCGCGCCAATGTCTGAGCCAGCAGCGTCTTGCCGCAGCCGGTGGGCCCGAGCAGCAGGATGTTCGACTTCTGCAACTCGATGTCCGTGTCGCCGGACATCATCATCTGCACGCGCTTGTAATGATTGTAGACCGCGACCGACAGCGTGCGCTTGGAAGGGTCCTGTCCGACGACGTACTCGTCGAGCACGTCGTAGATCTCACGCGGCTTGGGAAGGTGCTCCAGATCGAACGCGGGCGGGGCGGCGAGCTCCTCGTCGATGATCTCGTTACAGAGGTCGATGCACTCGTCGCAGATGTACACGCCGGGCCCGGCGATCAGCTTCTTCACCTGTCGCTGGGACTTGCCGCAGAAGCTGCACAACAGCTGCTCGTTTGAATCTGTCGGTCTGGCCATTTTGTTTTTCTCCCCGCCGTGGCGTCATGCTGGCCGATCTCAGACGATCGGTACCTTATTTCGAAGCTAATGCTCCGAAATAACGCGATCGATGATCCCGTACTCCTTCGCCTCCTCGGAGCTCATGAAGTAGTCACGCTCCGTGTCTTTCCTAACGTCCTTCAAATCCTTCTTCGTGTGCTTCGCGATGATCTCGTCCAGCCGTTCGCGCACATCGATGATCTCCTTCGCGTGGATCTCGATGTCGGTGGCCTGACCCTGGAAGCTCGATGAGACCTGATGGATCAGGATCTTCGCGTTCGGCAGCGCCATCCGCTTGCCCGCCGCGCCGCCCGCCAGCAAAAGCGCCCCCATCGACATCGCGATTCCCACGCAGATCGTCTGCACGTCGGGCTTGACGAACTGCATCGTGTCGTAGATCGCCAGTCCCGCATACACCGATCCACCGGGGGAGTTGATGTAGATCGAGATGTCCTTGTCGGGGTCCTCCGACTCCAAGTGCAGCAACTGGGCGACGATCAGGTTGGCGATCTGATCGTCCACGGGCGTGCCGAGGAAGATGATCCGCTCGTTCAGCAGCCGGCTATAGATGTCGAACGCGCGCTCGCCTCGCGAGGTCTGCTCAACCACCATTGGGACAAGTGGGCTCATGGTCCTCGCTCTGTTTCGCTTACCTTGCTCGATTCCTTCTGCAAACCCTAGCGGCCCGCGCCGGGCGATCCGGACCTGGCCGGCGGATCTCTGATCGGTCGGCAGCCACGATCCGGCCTTAACGATCCGGTGTCCAAAGACCCGCTGGCTCCGCGGCGCCGTCGCCTGACTTCTCCGCCTGCTCCTGCTCGGGTGTCCACAACTGCTCACGCGCCTGCGCCTGCTCCACAGAGATCGGCCTCGCCCGCTCGGCGACAAGCTCGACGGCCTGCCGTGCGGCGAGATCCTCGCGCACCTCCTCCAGCCGTCCCGCGCGCTTCAGATCCTCGAGCAGCTTCTCCGGCTCCACGCCCTCACGCTCGGCCACCGGCCCCATCGCCTCCAGCAGATCCTCCTCAGATGGCACGATCTGCTCCGCGGCGACGATCGCCGTTAGGACCGCCTCGCGGCGCAGCGCCTGCTCGGCGTCGGGCAGCATGTCGGCGAGGATCTCCGCTTCCTCGCGCCCGGTGATCTGCAGGTAAGCCTCGCGCGCGATGCCGCGGTGCGAGAGCGAGTGCAGCATCCGCTCCCACATCTCCTTCGCGCGCGCCTCTGCAAGCTCCGGGGTCACGGGTATCTGCGCCTGGGCCACCGCCGCGTCCAAAGCGGCCTCGCGGAACTCGCCCTCGATCTTCTGCTCCTCAGCCTCGATCAGCCGGCCCCGGATATCCGCGCGCAACTCCTCGACGTCGTCGAAGCCCGCGTCGATCGCGAAGTCCTCGTCCACCTCCGGCAGCCGCTTCTCCTTGACCTCCTTGACGGTGATCTCAAACGAAGCGTCCCGGCCGGCAAGGTGCTCGGCGCCGTAGTCCGCGGGGAACTTCAGCTCGATCATGCGCGTCTCCCCGGCGGCGGATCCGAGTAGGCCCTCCTCGAAACCCGGGATCAGGTTGCCGCCACCGAGCTCGATCAGCTGGTCGCGACCCTCGCCACCCTCGAACGGCTGGGGCGCCTCGCTCGATGAGGAGTCCCCCGGGGGCAGGTAGCCGACGTAGTCGACGACGACGAAGTCACCCTTCGCGGCTTCGCGCTCGACCGTGTCCAGGCGAGCCAGGCGCTCGCGCATCGCATCGACCTCCTGCTGGATCAGCTCGTCCGCGGCCGTCGCCTGGCGGCGCGCGACCTCCAAGCCCTCATAGTCGCCGAGCTTGGCCTTCGGCACCACACCGATCTCGATCGAGAACTCGAGCGCCTGCCCCTGCGACGGCATGTCCCCCAGGTCGACCTTCGGATCGCCCACAGGGACGATCCCGGCGGTCACGATCGCGTCCGAATACCAGCTCGCAAGCGAGTCCCTGACCGCTTCGTCCAGCACTGCCTCGCGGCCGACGCGCTGTAGCACCAGCGGCGCCGGCACCTTACCCTTGCGAAAGCCCGGCAGTTTCAGCTGGCGCCCGAGCTGGCGCGCACGCTGCTCCACGCGACCCTCGACCTCGCCCGGCGGCACCTCCACCTGTACGCGCACGCGCGAGTCCGGAAGCTCGGTGACGGTGGTTTTGACGGCCGCTGGTCGGTTCGGGGATGCGAGCGGAGCGAGTGTCTCCCGGTTCGGCACGCCCGCCACGATACCGTGCCTCCCTTCGATGGCCCGCCCTGCTCCTGCTCACCCGTGAAGCCCCTGGATCGGTGGGCGTGGAGGAGCCCATGCGTTCGCCGATGACCCAGCCACGCTCCACGTCACCCCGGAAGCGCCTCGAGACCTGGCTATGGACCGGCCCAGTCGGGCACTTCGCTGGGGGCGCGGTCGATTTCGCCGGAGCGCTCGCGGGGTACCTACTCGCGCGAGCGCTCCGACGAACGATTCGCTAGAACGTTAGGCGGTCAGCGCGACCGGCCTGCCGAAGGACAGCGACACGCCGCAGGGCGTGACGAGCACCGGGCAGGTGGCGATCTCGATCAGGTGCGCGGCCGAGGAGCTGATCGAGACGCGGCCGGGCGTGGCGTCCTTGCGCGAGTCGATCACCAGAAGGTCCGTCTGCTCGTCGACGACTGGCACGACCTCCGCGCCGAGCGCCCCGGCCAGGGACTGGGCGGTCGCCTGCGCGCTGCCGTCACCGCCGGCCTCGCCGACCGCGACGATCCGCTGCACGTCTGACTTCCCGCCATCGGAATCGGCCAGTCCCGCCGGAGCGATCGCGACCGCGACCGGACCACCCTCCAGCAGCTGCTGGGCGGAGTTGCCGATCGTGACGTGGCCCCGGGCGGTGTGGGAGTCCGAGCAGAACACGACCACCTGGGCACCGATCTGCTCGGCCAGCGCACTCAGGCCTTGTGGAGTCGAGCGGTCGGTCACTGCGTGGCTCGAGGCGAACGTGCCGTCGAACAATGCAGCGCCGCGGTCGAGCACTTCCTGGGCCTCCGCGTCGCTCACGGCCTCGTTGGTGTGGCGAACGTAACCGAGGGACACCTCGGCGCCGGCGCGGGCGAGCAGCGAACCGTAGGCGATCGCGTCGGCCTCGTTGGCGGTTCCGTCGTAGGAAACAATGATCTTGGTCATGGTGTTCTCCTTTTATTTCTTAGATCTTGCGAAGTTCTTTCGTTCCATACTGGCAGCATCCTGCCATCAGAGCTAATGATTGTTGTAATTGCTGCTATAAGTTTTACTTATGCTTAATGTAGCTCGGCTGAAGGTCCTCGATGAGGTCGCCCGGCGCGGCTCGTTCTCAGCCGCGGCCGACGCGCTCGACTACACGCAGTCCGCGATCTCCCAGCAGATCGCCGCGCTCGAGTCGGAAGCCGGCATGACGCTGCTCGAGCGTCACCCGCGCGGGGTCAGCCTGACCGCGGCGGGGCAGACGCTGGTGGGCCACGCCGAGGGGATCCTGGCGCGGCTGGAGTCCGCCGAGGCGGCGCTCGGGGCGATCGCCGGCCTGCGCGGAGGCAGGCTGCGGATGGCCTCGTTCCCAACGGCCGGAGCGACGCTGATGCCGCTGGCGATCGCCACCTTTCGCGCGCGCCACCCCGATGTCGAACTGACGCTGGCCGAGGGCGAGCCCGATCAGATCGCGCCGCGCTTGCGCTCCGGTGAGATCGACCTCGCGCTGCTGTTCGAGTTCGGCGGATCTCCCCCCGCGGATGAGCTCGCGCGCGTGGAGTTGCTCGAGGACCCGCTGTACCTGGCGCTACCCCGCGATCACAAGCTCGCCAAAAAGCGCAAGCTCCGTTTGGAGGATCTGAGCGGGGAAGCCTGGGTGCAGACCTCGAGCGCGAGCCCGTGCGCACGCCACGTCGTGCGCAGCTGCCACGCGGCCGGGTTTGAGCCGAACGTCGCCTTCGAAAGCGACGACTACCAGACCGTCCAGGGCCTCGTAGCGGCGGGAGTCGGCGTCGCGCTGATCCCAGAGCTGGCGCTGAATCCGGTCATGCGCGAGGACATCGCGATCCGCTCCCTCTCCCCCCGGCCCCCGGTGCGCCAGGTGGTCGCCGCGACGCCCGCGGGCGCGCGCCTGCTGCCGGCGGCCCCGGCGATGCTGGCTGAGCTCTCAGACGCGGCCGCGCGGTACGAGGCGCTTACCCCGCCCCGCGCGGCCTGAGCACCATCGGACCGATCGGTCAGTGCGCCGGGTTGGCCAGGTACGCCTGGTTGACAAGCCGGCCGAGCACTTCGTAGCCGAGCGGCGAGGGGTGGATGTCGCCGTCGTCGGAGCTGCCGCCGGGGTCTTCCGGATTGCACATTTCGGTGTACGTGCAGATCGACTCCTGCTCCCGCGCCGGCTTGTTGCCCCGATTGAACACGGGGAACGGGTTCGCGAACGTCACGTTCGGGAAGTGGGGCAGGATCTCAGCTTCGATCGCCGCGTTGAGGCCCTCCTGCAGCGCGTCGCTGCCAGGGAGGATCAACGCGTCCGGGTTATAGAAGCCCACCAGGACGATTGGTCCCGTGTAGTGGCCCCCGCCCGGCACAGTCGAGTCGAGCACGCCGAGAATGTCGGCGATGTTCGCGAGGATGTGCGGGGCGGTGATCTTTTCCGAGGTTACCTTGATGCAGGCGAGGACCGCCGCTTCCGGCGAAGTCCCGTACTTGCTTTTCCCGGTGCCGGTGAATTCGGCGGTGACTTCGAGTTCACATTGCTTGATCGCCGCGAGCTCGTCGTTGGAGCCGATGTTCAGCGTGATCGCCTGGACCGGATGCGCCGGGTGACCTTCTTTGAGGATGCTCAACGCGTCTTCGAGCTGTGAGATCGACTGACCGCCGACGCTCAACGAGTTGTGCAGAGGCAGGCCGTCGACGTTGTTGTAAGCGCAGGGGTGGTAGTCGCCGAGCCCCTGCGGGTTGTGCCCCGCCGGTTCGGTGGAGGCTTTGCCGCCGAGCGCCTCCTTTTCGCCGATCAGCCCATTCGAGGTCTCCCCCGGGCAGGCATCGTTGACGAGCACCAGGTTCCTGCCGACCTCGCGGCCTCGGCCAAGGTCTTCGGCGAAGGCGTCGGTGAAGCCTTCTTCGAAGTACGCCGGCGCGTCATTGGGCTCATTTTCGTCGAACACCTGCTCGCTGTAGCCGAAGCTGATCGAGTCACCGAGCGCCAGATAGGTGCTGATTGGATGGGCCTTCCTGGCGCCGGCGACCGGCGCCAGCGCCAGCGCGCCGAACGCAACCAGTAGCGGTACCAGCGCAAGCCCGATCGACCGATTACCCAGATGGAACGCCCTGCGTACGACAGCGATCATCCTCATCGTCTCTCTCCTCCTGCTCGCCTGACCCGGCGGCGTAGATCCGCAATTCGCGCCGCCCAACGGACGGCTCGGTGGAAGCTACTCCTCGGATTGTTCGATGTCAAATCGGGTTCCTTAGGCCGCCCGCGCCTCCTGTCCGAGGCGCATGTCATTTTTGTTCGTCCCCCTTATCGACCCCCCGTCGACCAGCCTGAAAGGCGTTGAAATTGTGCTGCTGATACTCGGAATCTTGATCGGCCTGATCCTCGGCGCCGCCGGCGCGGCCGCCGTGCTCAGACCCAACCGCGAGCGCCAGCGCGACGAACTGAAGTCGATCTCGGCGGACGTGCTCGCCCAGACCGGCGAGTCGCTCGCGCAGCGGCTCACCGACCAGCGCAGCGCCGAGGAGCAGCGCTCGCGGGGCGAGATGGCGACGCGGACCGCGGAGATCAAAGCGCTGGTGGAGCCCGTCCAGGAGAAGCTCGGCAAGGTCGAGGGCGAGCTCTCCCGCCTGGAGCGCGAGCGCCGCGACTCGCAGGTCCAGCTCGCGGAGATGGTCCGCACGCTGACGCAGGGCACGGACACGCTGCGCAAGGAGACCGGCAACCTCGTCTCCGCGCTGAAGCGGCCATCGACGCGGGGCTCATGGGGAGAGATCCAGCTGCGCAACGTGGTCGAGATGGCCGGGATGGTCTCCCATTGCGACTTCGTCGAGCAGTCGACCGTGCAATCGGCCGGCGGTCAGCAGCTGCGACCCGACATGCTCGTGCGCCTACCGGGCGGCAAGCTCGTGGTGGTCGACTCAAAGGTTCCGCTCGACGCATACCTGTCAGCGCTGGAGGCGGGCACAGACGCTGAGCGCGAAGGGCACATCACCCGCCATGCCAAGCAGACGCGCGAACACATCTCCAAACTCGCTTCGAAGGGTTATCAGCGACAGTTCGACTCGACACCCGAGTTCGTCGTGATGTTCGTGCCCTCCGACGGCATCTACCAGGCCGCGCTCGGGCACGACCCGGCGCTGATCGAGTACGGCGTCTCCCAGCAGGTGCTGATGGCAACCCCCACAACCCTGATCGGCCTGCTGTGGGCGGTCCACTACGGATGGCAGCAGGAGCTGATCGCCGAGTCCGCGCGCGAGATCGCCGAGTCCGCGCGCGAGCTGCACCGCCGGCTCGGGCGCTTCGTCGAGCCGTTGGCCAGGATCGGCAAGCAGCTCGACTCCGCCGTCAGCTCCTACAACAAAGCGGTCGGCTCCTTCGAACGAGGCGTAATCCCGCAGGTGCGGCGGATCGAGGCGGCCGGCGCGAGCTCCGAGCGCGAGGTCACACCCCCGGCGATCGTAGAGACCGGCGCCCGCCCGATCATCGCGCAGCTGGAGTCCGAGCCGGCCCAGACACCGGAGACGACGGCGCCCCCGTTCGAGTCAGATCTCCTGTCGCCGACGCCGGAGCTTCGCGCCTCCGCGAGGATCCCCGCCGGCGCGCCAGCACAACGATGATCAGCGTCAGCGCGATCGGCACCGTGGCCGGCAGCTCATCGACGAAGAAGAACAGCAGGTCAAAGACCACCGCCAGCAATGCCGCGAGCACCGCGCCACGCGTCTGCCACGAGCGCCCCAGGGCAACCGCGAGCAGCGCCCCGAGCAGCGCCGCGACGAACAGGTCGCCGTAGCCGATCACCGCCGTGCCGAACACGGCGCTCTGCAGCTGCGGCAGGCCGGCCGACGGGCGTGCGGCGTTCAGCGCGTTGTTCGGCCGCTGCAGCAGATCCGAGACGACGAGCGTCGTGTCCGCCACCGCCATCGCCACGATCCCCGCGGCCAGCCAGCGAGGGGGCGTCACCGCCGCGAGCAGCACGCCGAGCGAGACACAGCTGAGCGCCGACAGCACAAGCGCCGCCGCCTCCCCCGCAAGGCCGCCGCGATCCGCCCAGGCCAAAGCGAACAGCGGCGCCACCAGCAATGCCCGTGCCGGGCGCGGCGGGTGGGCATTCCAGGCGAGCCAGCCGAGTGCGAGCGCCGCCAGTAAGGGCACCGCGACCAGCGCCAGGTAGGTGAGACCCTGCGCGCTCGCCTGTTCCGCTCCACGAGCGACGAACACAAAGCCGATCACCGAAAGCGGCGGGATCACCGCCCAGCGACGGCCGCGCAACCGTATGAGCGCTCCGAGGCCACCCGAGCCCGGGACCGCCACCAAGGCGCCCTGGACGAGCGAGAGCGCGCCGATCGAGATCCAGAAGGGGAGCATTCAGAGCAACATAGATCGTCGCCCGTATGCGAGATAAGCTGCTCGGCCCTTACGGGATCTTTATATGACGATCGAGGACCCCCAACGACCGCAGAACCATCGTCGGTTTCGTCGCCGTCGCGCCGTCGCCGGCCTTGCGCTGCTGGCGATCCTCGCACTGCTGATCACCGCGATCGGCTCGCACGGCAGCGCACATCACGATCACGCCACGTCAGACCCCAGCTCGCACCATGCGCCGGCTCCGCACCTGACCCCAGCCGAGCAGCAAGCGCTAACCCACCAGGCAGAAGAAAAGGCGGTCGACTCCGTGCTTGCCTACACGCCCGCGGTGACAAGCGGCGGCAGCAAGGGCCACCAGCTCGCGCTCACCTTCGACGACGGCCCCGGCCCCTACACGCAGCAGTTAGTGAGCGTGCTCAACAAGTACCGCGTGCATGCCACCTTCTTCGCGATCGGCGAGGAGGAGCGCTACTTCTCCGCCGGCAGCTCGCTGGAGCTGCGCTCAGGAGACGTGATCGGTGACCACACCGAGACGCACCCGATGATGGCGACCCTCTCAGCGCACGACCAACGCGAAGAGCTCGTCGAACAGATCGCCCGCATCGAACTGCTCGGCGGACCGCGACCCCGTCTGTTTCGGCCTCCCTACGGCTCTTTCAACGCCACCACAATCCACCTGCTTCACCAGCTGCACCTGCTGATGATCCTGTGGTCAACCGACACCTCCGACTACACCCTCCCCGGTGTCCAGGCGATCGTGCAGAGTGCGCTCGCGGGCTCCCACCCCGGCGCGATCATTCTGATGCACGACGCCGGCGGCGATCGGTCGGAGACGATCGCGGCACTACCGGCGATCATCCGGGGATTGCGCAAGCGGGGGCTCGAACCGGTGACGATTCCGCGGCTGATGCTCGACGATCCGCCACCACATGGCCGGCCGCTGCCCACGAGCCTGGCGGGGGACTGAGCTCAGCGCCTCGGGCTCAATGCCCGAGTTGCACCGTCTTCACAACCAGCAGCAGCACCGCCACCACGAGATAGCCGCGCAGCAGCAGCATCCCCGCCTTGCGCCCCGGCGACCACACAGGGCGCTCGAGCAGCGCAAGCGGTGGCATCGTCCATGTGTGGCGTTTCTCCTTGGGGATCTCCTGGACTGCACCGATTCCCTCGTGAGCGGGGGAGCGACGGCTCGAATATAGGGCGTAAATCCCGGCGCCGGCCAGCGTCACCGCAAGCACGGCCGTCAGCTCCACGAACAGGTGCGTGACGTTGATCTGCGGGAACATCGTGCTCGCCATCAGAATCAACGAGAGCTCCACAAGCGCACCCACGATCAGCGCGGCGACGGCGTTCAGCCAGGGCGCGTTCACCCATGGCCCCAACACCTCGCGGTCGTTGCACAGCAGCAGCAGGAACACCGTCGCGCTCGGCAGCAGCACCCCGGCCAGCGCCTGCACCGAGGTGGTGATCAGCCCCAGCGGCGCACCGGGGATCAGCACGATGCCGGCCGCCGCGATCACCATCAGCGTGAAGCTCGCGTAGAACAGCTTTGCATCCAGCGGCCCACGGTTCAGCGAATGTGAGGCCCCGAACACGTCGCCGAAGGCATAGGAGGTCGCCAGCGTCACCGCCGCCGCGCCGATCAGCGAGGCGTTCAACAGCACGATCGCGAAGATCGTGCCCGCGGCCGAGCCCAGCTGCTGGCCCAGCTGCGTGGCGACTGTGCCCGCATTGATGAACTGGCCGAAGTCCGAGGTGCCGCCGAACGCGAACGCAGTGACGCAGATCAATGCGCCGGCGCCGATCACGACGACGAACGCACCGATCACCGTGTCCACGCGCTCGTAGTTGATCCAACGGGGGGTGATCCGCTTGTCGATGATGTTCGACTGCTGAAAGAACAGCTGCCAGGGCGCGACGGTCGTGCCGACGATCGCGATGATCAGCAGCACGGCCGTCGAGCTGGCGCCCCCTTTGATGTCCGGCGTAACGACGTGCCGGGCGACTTCGACGATGTGGGGGTGTGCCAACACGAGCAACGGGATCACGAGGAAGTTGGCCACGACGAACACGTACATGAAGCGCTCCCAGCTGCGAAAGCTGCCCGTCGAGGTGATGCCGATCAGCGCTACCGCGGCAATCGGCACCGCCAGGTACTTGCTCACGCCGAAATAGCCGAGCGCGAGGCTCACGCCGATGAACTCCGTGACGATCGTGAGGAAATTGAGGATGAACAGGTCGCCGACCGAGAACCAACCCCAGAAACGGCCGAAGCGCTCGTTGATCAAGCGCGCATGCCCGACGCCGGTGACCGCCCCCAGGCGGATCACCATCTCCTGGTTGACAATCAGCACCGGGATCAGCAGCAGCAGTACCCACAGCAGGCTCGTGCCGTAGTTCTGCCCCGCCTGCGCGTATGTGGATACGCCTCCCGCGTCGTTGTCGCCGACCATCACGATCAGGCCGGGGCCCATGATCGCGAGCAGCGCCATCGCTCGTGAGCGCCACCCGTGGCGCTCACCTGAGTCGTGCATCCTGATCGTGCCCAGCGCCCCGCGGATGTCGCCGATGTGCGCCTCGTCCAGAACCGGAGGCACGCCCTCGGGCCGCGGCGGAGCGTCGGTCAGCGTCGTCGGGTCATCCTCGGCCATCTCAGGTCACCTCCTCTGCTCATTCGGGCTACGTCTCAGGGCTACGCGTCAAATCTCGGCGCGCGCCGGTGCGGACGAGGTCCCTGAGCTACGACTAGGCCAGGAGGGACGGGCCCGACGGGCGTGCGACCGACTGGGTACTTCGTGGCTGTTCTCGGTCCATGCCTGTCTACTTTCTAACGCCGCTTGTCGGACGCTCAGCCTACCAATCGCCGCTCGCGCACGGCCGGTCGCGCCGGCTCGCGCAAGGCAGCCACACGGAGGCGCGCACGATCAGTCGCGCACGAGCCCGAAGCGCCGTCGCCAGCCGCTCGGCAGCGTCAGCTCGAGCACATCGTCGACGGTCACGACCCCCACCACGCGCTCCTGCTCGTCGACGACCGCGAGCATCACGAGGTTGTAGTCGGTCATCGTGCGCGCGACCTCGGGCAGGTCGGCGTCGGTGTGCACCGACACCGGCTCATGCTCGGCGAGACTCGACAGCGGCGTTTGCTCGGCGGAGCGCAACACCGTGACCACGGCCACCGACCCCGACAGCTTGCCTTCGGCGTCGCTCAGCAGAATCGTGGTGAGCGTTTCCGGCGCGATCTCGCTCGATCGCACCCGCTCGAGCGCGCTCGCCGCCGTCGCACTCTCTGAGAGAGCGATGAACTCAGGGCTCATCAACCCCCCTGCGGTCGACGGGTTGTAGCCCAGCAGCGCTTCGATCTGCAGCCGTTGCGCCGGCGGCAGCAGCGCGAGGATATGTCCACGCCGCTCCTGCTCGATCTCCACGATCAGATCCGCGGCGTCGTCGGCGGCCATCCGCGCGATCACCGCCGCCACCTGCGCGTCTGGGCGCTCGCGGATGAACTCCAGCTGGTGATGCTCGTCGAGCTCCTCGAAGACGTCCGCCTCCAGCTCGCGGTCCTGCCCCACAGCCTCGATCAACTCCTCGCCCTCGTCGTGCGAGGCCGCCTCTACCAAGTCGGCGATCTCCGCGGGGTGCAGGTTGGCGAGCTTGCGGTGGGAGAAGCGCAGACGCGCGGTCGGGACGTGTCCGACGAACGGCTCCAGGTCGGTCCAGTCGAGAAACGGCCGATCGACCACCGTACGCTTGAGGGGACGCGGCAGCAGACGTCGCAACTGCGCGCTGCCCGAGTGATCGACACCGACCACTCGCCACCAGCCATCGATGCACTTGAGCTCGATCTCGTGCGCGGTGACGAGGCTCGGCGGATCGGCCTCGACGTTGACCAGCTTGCGTCCGAGTACGTCCTGGCCCAACAGCACCTCGCCCACGCGCCGTTCGAAGCGACCGAGGCTGAGCTTCTCCCCCGACAGCCGCACCGCTCCAGGCTCAAGCGTCGCGATCCGGTCGGTCGGCACGAACAGGTCACGGCCGCCGATCCTCGCCTTCAGGCCGGTGACCGGCGGATAGCCGCCGTCGGCCAGCCGCACGATCAGATCCTCGACGCGACCGAGGCGCTCTCCCGCTCGATCGAGCAGCGGGCTGCGCAAGATCGTCGATAGGTGCAGCGTCGTCTCCGGCAAAGCACTTATAACGTTACCCCTCACTCCGGAGGAGCAATGCGGCTCCGATTGCGCCGCCGAGATCGCCGAGCTTTGCCACGTGCACATCCGGGGGCCGGTCGTCGGCGAATAGGTGCGGCTGCATCGCTTCGCTGATCCGTTTCGCGTAGGGATCGCCGAGGCGCACGCCGAGCCCACCGCCGATGATCACGGCCGGGACGTCGAGCAGGTTGACCGCCGAGGCGATGCCGACGCCAAGCGCCTGGATCGCCCGCTCGATCAGTTCTGTCGCGAGCTTGTCCTCGTGCGCGAGCGCTCGCTCCCAGATGCCGCTCGTCAGGCGCGTGCGCTCGTGCTCCTTCATCAGCTTGAACAGGTCCGTGTGCCTACCCTTCTCGTGGAGCTTGCGCGCCTGGATCTCCATCGCCGCGCGCCCGGCGTAGGCCTCGACGCAGCCACGCCGCCCGCAGGTGCAGCGCGCGCCATTCATCTTCACCACCATGTGCCCGATCTCCCCGGCGCCCCCCTGGCCAAGCCAAGGCTTGCCGTCGAGGATCAGCCCGGCCCCGACGCCCGTACCCCAGAAGACGCCGATCAGCGACTCATAGGGCCTCCCGGCGCCCAACTTGAACTCGGCGTCGGTCGCCACCTGCACGTCGTTGCCGACCCTAACCTCAGGACCGAGCGCGCTTTCGAGGGCCTTGGCCAGCGCGAACGTGCCTTCCCAGCCGGGCAGGTTGCGGGCGGTGCTCACGTTGCCGCCTTCGATCACGCCCGGCGATCCGACGCCGATCCCCTTCAGCGCCGCCGGCTTGAGCTTGGCGGCCTTGGCGGCTTCGCGCAGGGTCTCCGCCATCTCCTTCGCTACGTCCTTGGGACCACCCTCGGTGGGTGTCGGCCGGCGCGCCTGGCCGAGCACCTTGTTCTGCTCGTCGATGACAGCCGCCTGGATCTTCGTGCCGCCGAGGTCGATCCCGCCGTTTGCCATTCCGGCGGATCATCGCAGACGGTGGTGAGGGCACGCCAAAGAGATGAATGCCTTTCCGAGGCTTTCCGCCCACAGCTGATGACAGCCGGGGGGAGGGATGTCGGAGGTTTTGGATAACTCCTAAAGATCCCCTGGAGTGGGCTTTAGGCAAATTTAGGCCCCCTTGCAGGGTTTCTTCGCCTGCTCTTACGGGTTCCACACACTATTCCTACAAGCCTCGACGACCCTTCTCACATCGACACCGCTTCCCGGGCGTGATGTTTCCCGGACGTGACCATCGACCTGACCTGAGGTCGCGTAAACCACCGCCCCCAAAGAGCCGCCCGAGAGGCCACAGCAGACCATGACCGAACGCACCACCCGACCCTGGCTCAACTACCTGCTGGGCGTGGCTTGCGCCGGTGCGATCGTCGCCGCCTTCCTCGTCGTCGGCCCCGCATCGGACGGCCAGAGCACCGTAACCCGCACGGCCACCGCCGCACAGGGGGTCGTCCAGTCCACGGTCTCCGGCAGCGGCAACCTGCAGGCCGCCAGCCAACTCGACCTCGGCTTCAAGACCAGCGGCACAGTCACGAACATCTACGTCAGCCAGGGTCAGCACGTCACCGAGGGCCAGTTGCTGGCGACGCTCAATCCCGAAAGCGCCGAAGTCACGCTGCAACAGTCAAAGGCCGCGTTGCAATCCGCCGAAGCCGCGCTCGCCAAAGAGGAAGAAACCGACGGCGAAACCTCGGCCGGGGCCTCGGGCTCGGGCGGTACCGGGGCCTCAGGCTCGGGCGGCGCGAGCGCCAGCGCCGCAGCGGCGGGGTCGGCGCCCGGCGCGAGCGACCCGGGGACCGCCACCGTCGCCGACACCACGCCGGCGCAAACCTCGCCGGCCGGTCAGCCGACAACGCCCGGCGCATCGACCTCCCCGGGCACCGCCTCGCCCGCGCCGACCGCCACCACGCCGACCACCACACCAACCTCCACCACACCAGCGACGATACCGACAGGCAAGTCGCCGAGCAAAAAGACGACCGCAGCGCCCACGACCACGACAACCGCAGGCAAACGTACGACGAGCGGTGGCGCACGCGAAACCAAAGAAACCAAAGAAACCGCGGCAGAAACGAAATCCAACTCGTCCTCTTCAAGCTCCAGCATCAGCACGGCCACGCGCGAAGCGAACCTCGCCTCCGCGCGGGCGGCCGTCAAGAGCGACAAATTGACGGTACAGAGCGACGAAGAGGCCGTCCAGAACACCAAGCTTTACGCGCCCGAGGACGGTACGATCGTCTCGCTCTCGGGTCAGGTAGGTGAAACCGTCTCCGGCGGCGGGACGACCAAAGCCTCGTCGGGCAGCTCCTCCTCCTCCTCCTCCTCCTCGGGCGGATCGGGCACGGCCGCGGCGGGCGGCGCCTCCGCGGCAGGCGGCGGCTCATCGAGCAGCTCGTCCAAATCCTCCGACTCCTCCAGCTCCTCGTTTGCGATCCTCAGCGACCTCAGCTCGATGCAGCTCGTGGTGGCGCTGAGCGAATCGGAAATCGGCAACGTGAAGGCCGGCCAGCCCGCGACGGTCACCGTCGAAGCCCTCAACGGAGCCAAACTGGCGGCTCACGTCGGCGAAGTCGCGCTGCTCTCCACGAACAGCAGCGGCGGGGCTGTGAGCTACGACGTCACCTTCCAGCTCGACCAACTGGAAGCGGGTTTGAAGGTCGGCATGAGCGCGACCGCCGAAGTCGTCGTCAAGCAGGCCGAAGGCGTGAACGTCCCGACCAGCGCGATCTCCGCCGACTCCGTGACCGTCAAGCGCAACGGCAAAGAGACGCGCCAGCGCGTCGTCACGGGCCTAGCCGGGAACACCTCGACGATCATTCTCAGCGGCCTGAAAGCGGGAGAAACGGTCGTCCTGCCAGCGGCGAGCAGCTCGAGCTCCACCAACCTGCTCTCCAAACTCGGCGGGCGCGCGGGCGCCGGCGGACTCGGCGGCGGCGGGATCGGCGGGTCGGGCGGGGGCTTTGCCGGTGGTGGTGGCGGCGCCTTCTTCAGAGGCGGTGGGTGATGAGCCGCTCTCTGCGTTCGTGCCTGCCGAAAGCGAGGACGAGCTCGCGCGCCGTCGTCCCTCGCAGCCAGCCCCTGGTGCAGCGCCGGGCGAGCGCGCACAGCACCCCCGCCGCGGCGCGCGAAGAGCGCCGGCGGCGAGCGCCAGTCATCAGCGTGCACGACGTCAGCAAGACCTACCGCATCGGCGAGATCGCGGTGCACGCGCTGCGCGGCGTAACGTTGCAGATCGAGCGCGGCGACTTCGTGGCGATCATGGGCAGCTCGGGCAGCGGCAAGAGCACGTTGATGAACATCCTCGGCTGCCTGGACATACCTTCCAGCGGCCGTTATCTGATCGACGGCGTCGATGTCAGCCACATGGACGAGGACGATCTCTCGGACCTGCGCAACCGCAAGATCGGCTTCATCTTCCAGAGCTTCAACCTCGTCCCACGCACGAGCGCGCTCGTCAACGTGGAGCTGCCGCTCGCCTACGCCGGGCTGCGGGGGTCCGAGCGCCGCCACCGCGCCGAGGGGGCGCTGCGCTCGGTCGGGATGGGCCATCGCCTGCAGCACGAGCCGGCAGAGCTCTCCGGCGGACAGCAGCAACGGGTCGCAGTGGCGCGCGCGATCGTGACCAACCCCTCGCTGATCCTCGCCGACGAGCCGACCGGCAACCTGGACTCGCACTCCACCGAGGACGTCCTCGCGATCTTCGCCCGGCTGAACGAAGAAGGCCGGACCGTCGTCCTGATCACCCATGAGCCCGACGTCGCGCAGCAGACCAAGCGCGTGATCAGGCTCAGTGACGGCGAGGTCGTGGAGGACCACCGCACGCTCGGCGTGCACGATCC
The DNA here is from genome assembly GCA_963837135.1 of uncultured Solirubrobacterales bacterium. Classification (GTDB taxonomy): domain Bacteria; phylum Actinomycetota; class Thermoleophilia; order Solirubrobacterales; family Solirubrobacteraceae; genus Palsa-744. Next base: position 715,927 of record CAWILV010000005.1, on the reverse strand, counting down.
TCCCCCCTCCTTTCAGGAGCAGAAGTCCTCCCATGCTTCCGCCGTGGAGACGCCGACATGATCGCCACCGAGATGCTGCGGATCGCCTGGAGCGGGATCACCGCGAACAAGCTCCGCTCGGGCCTGACGATCCTCGGCATGACGATCGGGGTCGCCTCGGTGATCGTTTTGATCGCCGTCGGCAACGGCTCCTCCAAGGCCGTCCAGTCCACGATCCAGAGTCTCGGCACCAACGTGCTGGTCGTGCAGGGGAGCGGTGGCTTTCGCGGCGGCGCGCGGGCGAGCACCGCGGCCACCGTCTCGCTGACGAAGGCCGACGCCGAAGCGCTTGAGAATCCCAGCCTCGCCCCGGATGTCAAGAGCGCATCACCCGTCGTCGACGCGACCGACGTATCGCTCGTCTATGACGGCACGAGCTTCGAACCGTCCTCGTTCGTCGGCACAACGCCCTCCTACCTGACTGCCCACTCCTACAAGATCGCCGAAGGATCCTCGTTCACCACCGAAGACGTCGCCAAGCACCGGCGCGTCGCGGTGATCGGCCAGGAAGTGGTGCAGGAACTGTTCGCCGGGCAGAGCGCCGTGGGCCAGAACATGAAGGTCAACGGCTCAAACTACGAAGTGGTCGGAGTGCTCGCCAAAAAGGGAACCAACGGCACGACCAACGAGGACGACGTCGTGATGGCCCCGATCACGACCGTCCAGAACCAGCTCACGGGCGTCGGGCCGATCGACTCGATCACCGTCCAGGCAAAGTCCGAGTCCGCGCTGAACGCCGCCGAAGCGGAGGTCACGACGATCATCGAGGAACGCCACAAAATCAAGAACACCGCCGAACCGGGCTTCAGCGTGCTCAACCAGGGCTCGCTGCTGGAAACCTCCAGCTCCACGTCAAGCGTCTTCACGACACTGCTCGGCGAGGTCGCCGCGATCTCGCTGCTGGTCGGCGGGATCGGCGTGATGAACATCATGCTCGTGTCCGTCACCGAGCGCACGCGCGAGATCGGCATCCGCAAGGCGATCGGCGCGCGGCGCTCGGACATCCTCACCCAGTTCCTGACCGAGGCCGTCTTGGTCTCCCTGTTCGGCGGCGTCACCGGCGTGCTCGTCGGCGTGATCGGCAGCCAGTTCGAGATCGCCGGGGTACACCCGGAAATCGCCACGTACTCGATCTTCCTCGCCTTCGGCGCGGCGGCGCTGTCCGGCCTGTTCTTCGGCACCTACCCCGCCGCACGCGCCGCGCGCCTACGACCGATCGAAGCGCTGCGCTTTGAGTAGCGACATACCCAAAGAGGAGCCTGCCATGCCCGACCAGGAGATGATCGTTCAGGAGACCGCGGACGCGGGCTGGGATGAGCCGCTGGAGGAGCTTCCCCCCCGGCCACGCCGGCGCCTGCTCGGGGCGGGTGGGAATCCCATTCCCCTCGCGCTGCTCGGCGTGCTCTTGATCGCCTGCGGGTTCATCGGCGGCGTGCTCGTCGAGAAGGGTCAGAGCACCTCGAGCTCGTCAGCCGGGACCGGAGCGGCCGGTCTCGCCTCACGCTTCGCCGCCCTACGCGGCGCCGCGGGCGCCGGCACGAGCAGCACCTCGACAGGCGGAGCGTCGAGCGGCGGTACGGCGGCCAGTGGCGCATCGACGGCAGCAGGCTTCTTCGGACGCTCCGGCGGCGCGTCGGGGGCGGGCGCAACCACCGGGCAAGTGGCATATGTATCCGGGAGCACGCTGTACGTGACCAACGCCGAAGGCAACACCGTCAAGGTCACGACATCACCGGCCTCGACCGTCACGAAGACCGTGAAAGCCGACGTCAAAGGCATCCACCCGGGCGAAACCGTCGTCATCACGGGCACCGCGGGCTCAAATGGAGCAATCAGCGCCGAATCGATCCGCGTCGGCGGCGCGGGCGGTGGTCTCGGCGCGCTGTTCGGCGGCTCCGGCGCCGGCGGGGGCGGCAGTGGCCGTAACGGGGCGGCAAGCGCCAGTAGTAGTAGCAGCAGCAGCGGACCGGCCCTGTTCGGCAACGGCGGGTAGCGCTAGACACGCTTAAGGCGGCGGTTAAGACAGCGTGGTTAACCTTGCCCATCGGTCCTCACATCCAGCCGCGCCGGACCCCAACCACGATTAGCTGATCATCGAAAAAGGAGCTTCATGTCTCACATCTACAGCAGCAGACGCAAACCCGAGGTAGCGGCCACAACCGTGTTGGTACTTCTGCTCGCCTGTCTCGGGCTGGCGGCCTGCGGCGGCTCCTCGAGCAGCTCGTCCTCCAGCACCGCGGCTGCTGCCACGAGCACAAGCACGGGGACGGGCGCCAAAGGACCAAACTCGGGCCGATTCGCCGCGATGCGCGAATGCCTGCAAAAGAACGGCATCACGCTTCCGAAACGGACCCCTGACCAGAAACGCCCTTCCGGTGGAGCCGGTGGCTTTCTCGGTGGCGGCGCCGGAGGCGCCGGTCCTAAACTGCCAAGCGGTGTGACGCGCGCACAGTACGAAGCCGCGATCAAGAAGTGCGGCGGCGGCAACTTCGCCGGTCGCGGCGGCACCCGCTTCAAAAGCCCCGCCTTCCAGGCGGCGCTCGCGAAGTTCGCGACTTGCCTGCGCCAGAACGGCGTGAACGTGCCAGCCCCGAACACCTCGGGCAGCGGCCCCGTGTTCGACACCAAAGGCATCGACACGAGCAGTGCCCAGTTCAAAGCGGCCGAGGCCAAGTGCCAGAGCGACCTGAGCGGAGCGTTCCGGCGCGGGCCAGGCGCCGGTGGATCTCCCAACGCCAATGGAGCACCCCCCGGAGCAGCTCCCCCCAGCAGCGGTGAAGCCCCCGGCGGCGCCGCCGGTCCCCCAGCCGGGTAACGCGCGGCTGAGCTATCCGTTGGAGCTGCCTGCCCCAAGCGGGTGGGAGCTCACTTCACTCCCAGGTTCACTCCCAGGCCGCGGTTGCTCGGTGCGGCCTGGGGGTCACGGATCGCGGCGGAGGTCGGCTTGGCGGCCACCTTCGGCGCCGGGATCGCGGCGACGCGCGTGAGCAGTTCGTTCCATTGCGCCAAGCTCAGGGTGGGGCTCGCGACGAACGGCGAAGGCGCCGTCTTGCCGGCCTTTGCAGAGTGTGCCGCCTTGGCGGTCTTAGCGGGGGTCAGCCCAAGGGCCGCGGCCAACGGCTGGAAGTCGATCTGGACCGCGTTTGCATGCGCCCGGGTGGCAAGCGTGTTCGCGGCATCGGGGTACTTCATCAGGCTGGTGATCTGGTTGGGCACATATTCGCCCTGCAGGGTGAGCAGCGTCCGGATCGTGCTGTCGGTGATCGAACCGGAGCCCTCGTGCCCGGCGATCGGGATGCCGTTGACCTCGGAGATATCGACCGCGCCGCCGGTGTCGCTGTTGCTCGCGGAGAAGCGAGGAGCAGCGGTGGAGAGGCTGGGTCCACGATGCAGTGCCTGCACCGTCGGCTTCAGACCGCTGCGCGAGAGGAATGCGAGCACCGCCAGCACGCGCCTATCGATCACCCCCGATGCGACCTCGTGGCGGCCGCGGGCGTCGAGGGTGATGCCGGGATCGGAGAGCACCGCTAGCTCGAGCTGGCTCTTGGACAGCAGGAACACGTCGCTCGCGGTGGCCCCAAGCAGGTCGGTCTGTCCCTTGGCCCCCTGCGGGTGCAGCGCCGCATCGAGCTCTTTCCAGTTCGCGAGCACCGGCCGCGGATCGATCGAGCCCGTGTCGCCCGCGGGCTGGACCGCGAAGCGCAGATGGCCGTCTTTCGCCGCGTGTGGCACGAGCACGTGACCGAGCACCGTGCCCTCGGCGACGAGCGATCCACGCCGTAGCGGCTCACCATGCCCGGAGCCCCTGGCCGGCGTTGACGTGGTGACGCGAGCGGCGGCGGCGAGCGCGTCCGGATTGCCGGGATTGGCAAACAGCCGCACCTTGCCCGTGGTGGCCGGCACCGATTCGGCCGAGCCCGCCGGAACCGAGTCCTGCGAAGACGTGGTCTGGGCGTGCGGCTGCTTCACCCGCAAGGTGAGAGGCGAGTCTCCACCGGTGCCGGCAGACGCCGCGAGCTTGGCCGACGCGATCAGCGCCGCTGATGGCACCTTTCCCAGACGGTAGCTCGGCGCGATGCTGCCCAGCCCCGCGTACGTGAACACGTCACCGTAGATGTCGCGCAAGATCACGTACTTGCCGAGCCTGTGGGAGCTTCCGAGCCCGAGGATGCGACCGTCCTGTACCGCCACCACGGAGGCGTTCGGCGCGCTCATCAGTTCTACGAACTGCGGAGCCGCATCCGCCTCCTCGGCCCCTTTGGAGGCGTCTGACGCCGCTGCCATGGGCGACGGAGCGGGCACCGAGCCCGGCACCGATCCAGCGGCTGCGCTTGAGCCGCTCCCCTCGGCCGACCCTGCCGCCGCCGCGCTTGCGGCGCTCGAGCCGGTCTTCGCCTTTCCAGCGACGGCCTTCGCGTTCGCGGTCGCACTCGACGCCGACGTAGGCACGGGCAGCAGCGGGCCCCAGGAGACCTGCTTGCCGGTCACGGGCAGGCGCGCGTCGACGAGACCGGTCAGCGTCGCGATCACAGCCTTGGGATAGCTGGAGATCAGCTTGGCGCGCAGCAGCACCGATTCCGCATACGCTTCGGAGTGGTTATAGGCGAGGATCGCGGTGTGCAGGTTCTTGGCGGCGCCGGCCGCGTGCAAGTATCGAGCGGCGGCAAAGATCGCGTCCACCGGGTTGTATGGGTCGGCATAGCCGGCGTCCAGGGCGTCAACCCCGTACTGCAGCCAGGTAGATGGCTCGAACTGCATCCACCCCTCCGCGCCGGCGCTCGACACCGAGAGGTCTGAGCCGTAGTCGGTCTCGACTTCGTTGATCGCGGCGAGGATCTGCCACGGCACGCCGTACTGGATCGCGGCCGCCCGGTAGATCGGCAGCAGGAACAGCGGGATCCGGTAGAAGCCGAGCGCCTGCACGGACGCCGCCGAGGTGGCGAGCTCCGCCGCGAGTACCCCTGCCTGCGCAGCCACGGCCTGCGGCGACGGGGCGACGCCGTTGGGGCCGGAAACCGTCGTCGGGGCCTGCGTGCTGCCCGTCGTTGGCTGACTGTCCGCGGGTTGGCCGTGCGTGGCTGTGAGGTTGCGATTGGTGTTCTTGCTCGGGGTGGTCTTCTGTCGGCGCTGCACCACCACCGTGGGGACTTCCACGACAGCTGGCGCAGGTGTGCTCGCGGGCTGCGGCGTGCTCGGCTGCGGAGTGCTGGTCGTCGAGGTGTTCGCCGGCTGTGCGGCGGTTTCCGATGTGCCCGTGGCGGCGGAGGGGGTCGCTGGGGTGGGCGTGGTGATCGGCGCGGCCGAGCCTTCGCTCGGCGAAGGCGAGCTCGCCGGCGCATCGGCCGCGAGCGCCCCGCCCGCCAGGGGGCCGCCCAGGCCGGCGGCGGTCAGCCCGCCCCCAGCGAGTGCGGACAGCATCGCCCGCCACGCCCAGCCACGCGCGCGAGTCATCGGCTAGCTGCCCCGGAGTTAGTCATTGAGCGTTCCATATTCGTGATCGGCGCAGCTGGCCCACGATCGGGAGGCACGCCCACTGAGAGTCATATCGGCAGGCAAGCAGAAACCCGTAAAGGATTCGTAATCGCGTTGCAAGATCGCCTCTCCGGTCGATGCCATGGCAAACAGAGCGGCTGGACCGTATCGATGCCCGAGGCGGAATGAGCCACGCTAGCCAAATTGTCGGATTTTGGGCAGATTTATCGCTGATCAGGCATCGCTTGAAAGGGCACGGGGAACTTTCGGTGGCAGCTCCGATCCTCCTGCCCGGGATCGGCGATAACCTTCACAGTCCATGGAAACGATCCTCTCGGTCCTTCAGATCGCCCTCGCGGTGATCGTCATCTTCCTCGTGCTGATGCACTCCGGCAAGGACTCCGGCCTGTCCGGGGCCTTCGGCGTCGGCAGCGGTCAGGGTCCGCTCGGCGGCGGCTCGATGGTCGAGCGCAACCTCAACCGCTGGACGGTCTTCTTCGCCGTCCTGTTCGTGCTCAACGCAATCGTCCTGCTCAAGCGTCCCTGGGCCTAATCCTCTTCGTCGAACGAGGCCAGCCGGTCGAGGATCGCGACCGCCTCTGCGCGTAACACACCGTCGGTCGCGGCGAAGTCCTCTTTAGAGAGCTTCCCCGTTCGGTAATCGAGCTCGGTGTCGCGAATCTCGAGGTACTTCGCTTCACGCTCGGCTTCCAACTCGGCGCGTTCTTCCGCGGGCTCGCGCTGGTCGCTGACGGACTCTCCCCACCTCTCTGCCGGCCCAGCCCGAGCCCGATCCGGATCTGCGCGCTCCTTCGGCGGCTCGCCATGGGCCTCCCCCAGTGCCGCTCTGCCCACGACCACGTCGTCCTGCGAGCTCCAGGCGGCGCGCAACGGAGCGCTGATGACGAGGATTACCACCACGAGCAGCACCAGCGCAAGGATTGCGATCAGGATTTCCATTTTGCCCCGTTACGAGCGAGCAGGGCTCAGGCGCGCGCCAGGCCCTGCTCTGCGCGGGCGCGCGAGCGTGCTCTCACACGATGACGGACGACGCTCGGCGCCGGCCAGATCGCGATCAGCGCGCCACCGACGACGATCAGGCCGCCGATCCAGATCCACATCACCAGCGGCGAGGCAATCAGGTGGAACTGGGCCTGCGGCGGGCTCTTCATGTAGGCGGCGGCCAGCGCCGCGATCGCCACCATCCCCTCTCCGGGATGGATGTAGGGGAGCGTCTTGTTGCCCAGCGTGACGATCCGCTTCAACTGCGGGGTTTCGATGTTCGGCGCAATCGCCGTCCAGACATCGCGCGTGATGCCGGCGTCGACGGCGACGTGGCTGACCGGCTGACCGCCGATCAGATGCCCGACCGAGCCCTGGGTCGGTTCTTCGGAGGCGTAGAAGCCCTCGCTCGGATAGAGCGTCGTCACGTGACGGCCGTGCTTGCTCACGTCGAGCACCGCGCCGAGGCTGAGGGTCGCGCCGGTGCGCGCGGTATCAGGACCGAGGGTCACGCCCGGCTCAGCACGGATGATCGCGCTCAGTTCGCGGCCTCCCTGAGTGCTCGAGGAGTCGTAGTCGGGGGTCACGCTCGCCGTCGGGCGCACGTATTTGATCGTGTAGGCGCCCACCCGCGAGGACTGTCCGGGCGACAGACCGAGCTCGGACTCGTGCTGGAACGAGGTGGAGGCGGCGACGCCGACGAACAGGACCGCGATCCCGATGTGCACGATGTAGCCGCCGTAGCGCCTGCGGTTGCGTCGCACGAGCGCCACCAGCGCCGTCGGGGGCGCCTCGCCGGCCATCGCCGAGCGCGCGCGCATCCCGCGGAAGAACTCCTGGGAGATGCTGCCGGCGACGAATGCCGCACAGCAGAACATCGCGAACGCAAACGGCTTCACGGGCACTCCCGCCGCTAGCAGCGCGATGAGCGTCGCCAGCGCGACGCCGATCGGCACGAGGAAGTTGCGGCGCGCGTTGGCCAGCGTGGCGCGGCGCCACGCGATCACCGGCCCGATCCCGCTGAGCAGCACCAGGATCAGCGCCAGCGGCACCGTGTAGCGGTCGAACCAGGGTGGCCCGACCGACGCTTCCTGGCCGGTCAGCGCCTCGGAGATCAGCGGGAAGTACGTGCCCCAGAGGATCACGAAGACCAGCGCCACGAGCACCAAGTTGTTGGCGAGAAACGCTGCCTCGCGCGAGAGCAGCGAGTCGATGCGATGCTCTGTGTGCAGCATCTCGCGACGCGTGACCACGAGGTAGATCGAGCCGGCGATCAGCACCGCGATCAGCACGACGAACGGCACGCCCAAGGTCTGCCCGCCGAACGCGTGGATCGAGTTCAGGACCCCGCTGCGCACGAGGAACGTGCCCATGATCGCCAGCGTGCCCGTGGCGAGCACGAGCGAGACGTTCCACACCTTCAGCATCCCGCGCTTCTCCTGAATCATCAGCGAGTGCAGGAACGCCGTCCCCGTCAGCCACGGCAGCAGCGCGGCGTTCTCGACCGCGTCCCAGCCCCAGTAGCCGCCCCAACCGAGCTCCGAGTAGGACCAGCGCGCGCCCAGCAGGATGCCGATCCCGAGGAAGAACCAGGCGCCGAACGCGAAGCGGCGGATCACCCTGATCCACTCCGCGTCGACCCGCCGCGCCAGCAGTGCCCCCATGCCGAAGGCCAGCGGGATCGTGCAGAGCGTGTAGCCCGAGTAGAGCATCGGTGGGTGGATCATCATCGTCGGGAAGCGCAGCAGCGGGTCGAGGCCGACGCCTTCGCTCGGGGTGGGGCTGGTGGTGGCGAACGGCTGCGCGTAGAACACCATCAGCGAGATGAAGAACCCGCCGAAGCCGAGCATGATCGCCGTGGCGTAGGCGGCCACGTCGCGAATGCGACGGCGCGTGAGGAACAGGGCGAGGCTCGACCACAGCGACATCAGCCAGGCCCACAGCAGCAGCGAGCCTTCCTGCGAGGACCACACCGCGGCCGCCTTGTAGAAGGTCGGCGTCGTGCGGCTGGAGGTGTCGGCGACCGCGTTGAAGGCGAAGTCGTTGCGCAGGAACGCGACCTCCAAGATCACGAAGCCGACGGTCAGGATGCCCGCCAGGGCATACACCGAGCGCCGCCCGGACACAGCCCACTCCCATCGTCCCGTGCGCACGCCATAGATCGAGGCGCCGATCCCGTATACGCAGACGACGAGCGCCAGCAGCAGGCAGACGCGGCCGAGCAGCGCCATCAGCGCGCACGCTCGCTAGGGGTGAACTGCGCCCGGTCGCCAGGCACTCAGGAGCTCTGTTTCTCGGAGGCCGGCGCTTCCTTGTACTTCGACGGGCACTTCGTGATCAGCGAGTTGCGTTCGCCCACGTATTGCCCACCCTGCTTCTCCACGGTCACGATCACCTCGCGCCCTTCTTTGAACGGGTCGGGCACCGTTCCCGTGTAAGCCACCGGCACCGCGGTGCCTCCCGCGCGGTCGGCGACACTGAAGTTCAGCACGGCGCCGTCGCGCACAACCGAGTGGGCGAGCACCGTGCCCGTCAGCTCGTAGCTGCGGCCCGGCTGTGCCTGATGTAGGAGCTGGCTGGGCGTGAGCGCCGGGGAGGCGGCGCTGAAGCTCGTGTAGATCAGCGCGCTCGCCAGCACCACGGCCACGCTCAGCGCGACCACCAGCCGCACAGTTCGCTTGCGGGCGGGGTTCATCGCTTCCCAGTATCGCAAACCTGTTTGCACGCCGCGCGGGCCAGGCTCGAGCTCGCGGCGATCCCGATGCCCCTGGCCGTAGGCAGCGTCCCGGCTCATCGCGCGCACATGTCATCCACGCAACCCTTACGGCGAGCAAAACCGGCTATTCGGCCAGGAAATCGTGCGCGAAGAGCGAAACATTCATCCGTGGGCCGAGTTATTACTGGTACAAGACCATGAGCCCGCGCCTCCTCCTACACCCCCTTGCCGAGCGGCACTCGCGCCGGCGCCGGCCCACGCGCCGGCCTGTTTCCGACCACCGCCGCCAGGACGAGTCGACATCCGCCGCCCAGCCGGCGTCCACGCAGGAGTCATCGCCCGCCACGGAGGCTCGCGACATCGCCGTCGAGCGCGTGCGTGCGTCCGGAGGCCCGCTCGATCGGGCCTCCTACAGCTGCCAGTGCGGCTATCTGTTCGCGGCGCCGGTCTCGACCACGGTCGCCTGCCCGCACTGTGGCACCTCGCAGGCCTGGTAGCGCTACTTGATGTGCATGCCGCTGATCGCGCGAGCGATCACGAGCTGCTGGATCTCGGCGGTGCCCTCGAAGATGTCGTAGATCACGTTTCGGCCACGCGCTGACGCGGTTTTGGCTTGGTTGAGCCAAAACCGCTCCGGTGGAATCCGGTGGAATCCGGCCCAATCGGAACACGACTGGCGCGAGACTGGCGCGCACTTTATGGACGTCCAAGCGGCGAGGTTCATGCTAGTGTTCATGTGAATGTTCATGTATCTGCCTACGCGAGGAGCAACTTGTGGCCAGTGCCGTAGCCAGCCGTCTTGACTCGATCCGCGACAGCGGCGGAATCAAGTCCCGCGAGGTCGCCCAGTTGCTCGACACCACCCCGCAGACCGTTTCGCGTTGGCGCACCGGCAAGGTCGAACCACAGCCCGACCGCCTGCAGCGCCTGCTCTCACTCGAGTGGTTGCTCGCAGAGCTCGCCGAGTTCTACGAGCCCGACGAGGCGCATCTGTGGCTGTTCGCTCCGCACCGCCTGCTCGGCGGCGAACGTCCCGCAGACCGCATCCAGCAGGGCAAGCTCGACGACGTGCTCGCCCTGATCGCCCAGTTGCGCGACGGCGCCTACGTCTGATAGCCACCGCCGGTACCCGCGAACGTGGTCTACCCCCCAGAGCTGCTCGACCGCCTGCAGGCGATCACACCGACCCCGTGGAGTGGCCAAACGTTTCGGCACATGTTCGGCGACTATCCGCCCGACGCCGAGAACACCCGCGGCGCGCGCTGGAACCCACAGGGCGTCGCCGCCATCTACACAAGCCTCACTAGGGACGGCGCACTCGCCGAGGCCGAGCACCAGATCGCTGTGCAGCCGATCCCACCTCGCGCCCGCCGCACCATCTACACGCTTGAGTCCTCGCTGACCAGCGTCCTCGACCTCACCGACGCCGAGCGTCTACTCGATCTCGGCATCGGCCCAGCAGAGCTCACAGCCGACGACATGATCGCGTGCCGTCAGCTCGGCGGCGCCGTCCACTGGCTCGAGCGCGACGGGCTGCTGCTGCCGTCCGCGCGCAGCCCGAGCACGAACCTCGTGATCTTCCCTGCCAATCGGCCGGCCGACGCTCGCTTCGACATTATCGGCGCAGAACCCGTGAATCCGTAGCGCTCGGCAACACATTGACTCTCCGCGCCTTCTGCGGCCCAGCACCGAGGAGCGGCCCTCTATGCAATGGCTGCCACCCCCCTATTTTGGTAAGGACATATGCCGTTTACCCCCCGGGTTTTGGTAAGCCACCGAGTTACGCCGCCTCGTCCTGAGATGGACGCCTGGTACACGCTCATCGCGTGAGCTGGGCAGTCGGCGCCCGACTGCCCGCGCGGCCCAGGTAGGCGTCGAGCTGAGCAGCCGCCTCGCTCTCGTTGCCGGGCATCAAGTGACCGTAGAGGTCGAGTGTGATCTGGATGCCCGCGTGGCCCATGTATGTCGAGAGGGCCTTCGCGTTGACCCCGGCGGCGATCATCAGTGACGCGAAGGTGTGCCGGCACTCGTGTAGCGTGATCGGCTCAAGCGGCGGTTCGCACGACCCCGACGGGACCAACTCGCCCTGGTCGTCCAGTTGCCAGCCCCACGCTTTGCGGGTGTGTTCCCGCATCGTGGTGTCGTTGAATGGTCTGTCGGCTGCGACACCGAACACGAGCCCGTCCGTCCAAGCGAGGGCCTGTAGCTGATCGTCCAGGTAGCCCCGGAGGATCGCGGGGATCGGGACGCGCCGGTCTTTGCCGGACTTCGTGGCGATCTCGCCCTCGACCGCATCCCAGCCGCGCCGCACGTGGATCACGCCGGCTGCCAGGTCCACGTCCTCACGGCGCAGCGCCATCAGCTCACCACGGCGCAACCCTGCGTACATAGCGGTCGCCCACAGCGCCCGGTCCGCCGGTCGGAGTGCCGCGAGCAGATCGGCGCACTCATCAGGCGAGGCGATCCGATCACGGCCGCCGGTCACCGCCGGCATCTCCAGGTCGCTCGTCGGGTTCACCGCGATCCCCGTCTCCGGCCGTGCCAGCGCCCGCTTGTAGATCGCTCGGAGCGGGAGCAGCGTAACGCCGATCGCGCTCTCGCTCAGGCCCGACGCGAGCAGCCCATCGACGAGGTCCTGCAGATCGGTCCGTGTGACCTCCGAGAGCCGCATCGAACCGATCTCGGGCAGCACGCGCAGCCGCAACCCGATCTCGTACGCCCTGATCGTCGCCGGCTTGTAGGGGTCGCCCTTACGGTTGCGAATCAGACCCTTGCAGGCGCCGTCCAGCCACGCCTTGGCGGCCTGATCCACCGTGGTCGACGCCGGCGCGCGCAGCATCCGCTTACGGACCGCCGTCTTGGCGTCATCGCGCCACGCCTGCGCCGCGGCGTGCGTCGGGAACATCTTGCGGATCTTCTTGCGGTCGCGCTTGCTGTACACGAACGCCTCGTATGGGCACTTGCAGCGGCCGTTACGGTTGCACTCACGCCCGTGGCGTTGACGCACTCCGGTGGCCATCAGAAACCTCGTCCGGGTGCTACGACGGTATACCGTGCTGATTGCATGGGAGCTAACTCTCCTGTGCCATGCCCCCGGCCGCGACAACGGTGCGGGGGCGCTTTGTAGATGCTCGGCATCCTACTCCCCCGCTCCGACGCTTTCGGCGTGCCGGTCGAGCCAAGCCTGTAGCTCACTGACCGGGATCAGCTTGCGGCGCCCAAGGCGCACAAGCGGCACGTCAGGTTCGATATGCGCACGCCAGGTGTCCCAGGACACGCCCAGCGCTTCACACGCTTGCTCGACGCTGAGCGCCAGGGCGGGCGCACTCCGATTCTGAACAGTAAGGGTGGCTGCCGTACGTGACGAGATTGAGGCCATCGCGGTTACAGACCCCGACCTGCCCGAACCGGCCATCGCATCGCGCCGGATACGGACACCTTCGCACGACGAGCGTGGAAACCGACCGCCTTCGGCCGTCGCTTGAATGGCTTGCTGGCACGCGGGCTTCGCCCGCTGTGACAAACGAAGGGTGCGGGCGCGACACTGGGGCGCGCATTGGGAAGGCCCTCGAAGGGCATAGCCGCGCGGCAGGCCACAAGCCCCTGACGCCTGCGCTTCGCATCAGTCAGTCGCCCGCACCACGAGGAACTCTCCCACAACCGTGGCTGGTCTGCACGTGGGCTCTCGCCCACGGTGACCGAGCCTCCTGCGTCGGCTCTTCTGCCGTCCCCGGCGCTGTGCAGGGCTGGTCTGTGCAGCCCTGTCGGGCTGTTCGCTCGCCGCTCGCTACCGCTCGCGCTCGCGCGGCCAGGGTGTGTACAACGCCACGCACGGACGGACGGCGCAACGACCTGGGTAGCAGGCGGCCTGACGGCCGCTTCGTGACCGAGCCTCCCACGGGTCGGCTCTTCTGCCGGACCCGGCGCTGCACGCCTACGGCCTACGGTCTGCTCCGCTGGCTGCCGGCTTACGCCCGCAGCCAGACGCGGATCGCCGCTTCGCGACGACCCGTCACAGCCCTCCGGCCTGCGCGCTCACCGCTCGCTGACGCTCACGGCTCGCGCGCCCGGCGCACAGCACCAAGCCCGGACAGACTAGATGCATAGCCCTGCGGGCAATGTGCGAGGACTGTGCAATCCGTTGGCCGCTCTGGGGTGCTCGTGGTCAGTACCCGGTGTGATGACCGCGCAAAGCATCGGTGCCGGCGACGCCGTCGAATACGCCCGCTACCTCGAGAGCAAGACGATCGCTCCCGAGCTCGGGGACTACTACCTGAACCCGGATGGTGAGCCAACGCAGTCACCGGGACGGTGGCTCTCGAGCGCGGACACGCTCGCCAGGCTGGGGATCGAGGGGGAGCGGATCGAGGGCCGCGACTTCATCAGACTAATGGAAGGTCGCCACCCTAGAAGTGGTGAGTGGCTTCGCCGGGCGGGAGCCGACGGGGGGCGCGCGGGAGGGATCGACATCACGTTCAGCCCACCCAAGTCGGTGTCAGCGGTGTGGGCGCTCGGGGACCGGGCGCAGCGCGCGGACATGGAGGCCGCGCACGCCGAGGCCGTCAGCGAAGCCCTGGCTCATCTCACCGAGATGGTGCCAGTCGTGCGGCGCAGCATCGAAGGGCAGCCCGTCGAGGAACCCGCCAGGGATCTCATCGCCGCGGAGTACCGGCACACCATCACGCGCGGTGTGATGGAGGGTGACCCGCCGGACCCGCAGCTGCACAGCCATGTCGTGATCACAAGCGCCGTCCGGGAGGACGGGCGGATCGTCGCGGTCGGCTCACGACCGATCTTCAGGGCGGCTCGCGAGGTCGGCGCGTACTACCGCTCGGCGCTCGCGCACCAGCTCTCCGAGCGTGGCTATCAGGTCGAGGCGGGCACCGGCAAGAAGGAGCGGTACTTCGAGATCGCCGGGGTGCCACGAGGGTTGCTTGACGCGTTCTCTGCCCGCAGCCGCGAGGTCGCCAGGGCCGCCGAGCGCTTCCGCGCGAAGTGGGGACGGGCACCCGAGCGCGGGGAGCTGCGCACCTTGAAGCTCGAGAACCGAAAAGCGAAGGTGCTCGTCACGCGCGGTGACCTGCAGCGGACCTGGGACGGGATCGCCGGGCGCTTCCACTTCACGAAAGACGACGTTGCGCAGTCGCTCGCCAGCGCCCAGGGGTCGCGCTCGGAGCGTGCGCTCGGGGATCGTGTCGAAGAGCGCCTGACCGAGCGCGCCGCCACGTTCAAGGCGGGCGAGTTCCGTGCGGTGCTGCTCGAGCAGTCCGCCGGCGAGCTCTCTCCCCACGAGGCGCTTGCGTTCTCACAGACAATGATCGCGGAGCGGCGGGTGTTGCCGTTGGAGGGCGGGCTGATGACGACACTCAAGGTGCGCGCCCAGGAGCAAGCGATCGAGCGGCGCTTCACCCAGCTCTCCATACCGGGAGATCGTGAGGTCGGGGAGGCCGCTCGTGCGATAGCCAGCGATCAGGTCGCCGAGAGGATCAGCGGCCGCCTCAGCGACGAGCAGGCCCACGCGCTGCAGGTCATCACCGGTCCCGAGCGTGGCGCGATCCTCGTCGGACCCGCCGGCACAGGCAAGGGCGTCGTGCTCGACGCCGCCGCCAGGGCCGAGCAGCTCACCGGTCATCAAACGTTCGGTGTCGCCGTGTCGTGGTCGACGGCCGAGCGTCTCGGGCGCGACAGTCCCGCGCTCGCGCAGTGCACGTTCAGCATCGACGCGCTCATCGCCCGCGTCGAGCACGGGCAGCTGACTGTCGATCAGGACACGACTATCTACCTCGACGAGGCCGGGATGGCGGATACAGCGCGCCTCGACCGCCTCACCGAGATCGTGGAGCGAACCGGCTGTAAGCTCGTCGCGATCGGCGACAGCGCACAGCTCCCATCGATCGGTGCCGGCGGCATGTTCGACCGGCTCGCCGAGATCGCACCGAGCGCCCAACTCTCAAACATCCGTCGCACGCTCGACCCCGCTGAACAGCGCGCGTGGGCGGACCTGCGCGCCGGACGCTCCGACAAGGCGATGGCGCACTACCACGCCCGCGGCCAACTGCACATGGCCGACACCCGCGACGACGCGGTGGAGCACGCCGTGCAGGACTGGGCGAAGCTCACAGAGACACATCCGATCGAGGAGGTCGCACTGATCTCCGACGCCTCAAACCAGGAGATCCACCGTCTGAACGCCCGCGCGCAACACCTCCGAGCCCAGCGCGAGGAACTCGGCGAACTCGAAGCCCAGGTCCCCGGTGTGCACTACGGCGTCCGCCAAGGCGACCGCGTAGCGATGATCGAACAGCACCGCGAGCACGGCCAGGAGCGCATCGAGAACGGCAGCCGCGGCGAAGTCCTCGACATCACCCCCGACGGGAACGTGCTGGTCGAGTTCGACATCACCGGCCGACAGCGAACACTCACCGGCGAAGACCTCTCCCGTGTTCGGCTCGGGTACGCGCAGCACATTCACCGTGCGCAGGGCGCGACGGTCACTCGCACCCTCGTCGTCACCGGCGGATGGCAGACCAGCAAGGAGCCCGCCTACGTCGAGGCATCCCGCGCCCGCAAAGGCACCCACTGGTACGTCAACCGCGAAGACCTCGGAACCGAAGGACACGACACCGACCGCATCCAACGACTCGCGGCAAACATGGGGCGCAGCCACGCACAGACACCATCGCTTGCGCACCCCGAGCTACCGGACCGCGACTACGGGCCGCGCTTTCACCACACGATCGCGCCCAGCCGCCGCAGCCGGATACCCGGGATCGCCCGCGCGATCAACCGCATCGTCCAACCACCGACACAGGAGCGAACACGATGAGCCAACGACTACAGATCGTCCTACCCGACCCCGTAGCCCTCCAGCTACAAGAGCTCGCCGCCGGGGCCGATACACCGCCCTCCACGCTCGCCGGGCAGATGGTCCGCGACGGCGTCGCGCTCGCCGCCAAGGACGGCAAGGTGCGCCCGCTCAGACCCGCACCCGTGCTCGTCGGCGGAAAGGGCAGCGACCGTGCACCCTGGCTCGAGCCCTACGGTGGCGATAGCGACTGGCGCCAACAGACGTGGGGCGCGATCGTCGCACTGCATGGCCGCTACCCCCTACAGCTCGGCCCGCTCAAGGACCAATGGTGGACTGACGACTCACAGACCGAGACACTGTCTGCCCTCGCCGTATGGCGAGCAGAGATCGACGACATGGGCCAAGACCCCCGCGAAGAGCTTGCCTTCCAAAACCAGCTCGCCGATTACTCCAACATCCTGCAACGTCAAGGCGGCGGCGTCACCAAGGCATGGAAACCCGGAGCACCACCCGCAGAGTGGGCGGGAGAATAACGGTGCGCGCCCAGGGGGGCCGTTACACAACACACCGTCGTTGCGAGGACCGATCAGAGATCGGCCTCGAAGCAGTGGGCGCCGCGGCAGAATCGGAAGCCGCGGCGCCCTGCCAGCACGACGTGGACGGGTACCAACGTCCACGCTCCCTCGAACGCCACGGGAGAGAGAGAGAGATTTCGGATGGCGCACATCTTGGATCATAAACGGGTGACGGCTCTCGATGCGGGAGCCGCGATCGTCCATTATTTCTGAGGTGCTTAATACCTCCTCCTGGCCTGCTTCTCGCACCTCGCTCGCTGCCGCTTTGGTTTTCTCTTACACACCTTCAGAGCCTTGGCGAGCTTTAGGGCCTTTGCCGTCACCTTCGGCTTGGAGGCGGCACCTACCGCGGGCGTCGAGGAGAGCGGGACCCCGGGGTTAGCGCCACTGCCCAGCGGCGCGGTTGGCTTGCCGACTACAGCAACTGTCGTGAACGACACGCCCGGCAAGACGGTGTGCCAATCGACGAGGCACGCCGTGTACTCCGCGCCCGGTTGCAGGCCCGTGACGGTGACCCCCACCTCATCGAACCCCTTGAACATCGCCACGTGTTCCGTGGTCGTCGCATATCCGGTGCCTGTGCAACTCGCGCCAAGCGCGTACTCGAAATACCAGCTTGCCGGCACCGTCTTCGGATCAGAGGGTGCTATGGGTTCCTTGGGTCCCGTTGGACCTTCAGGTCCCGGGCGGCCACCGAGTTCACGCGGTTCTTGCGGCCCAGGCTGTTCGGAGCCCAGCCACCCTTCGAGCGTCGCAGAGACAGTCGTGATGTCTACGGCGGGGCGAGTTTCGGGTGCCGTCTGATCCGGTGACGCTGCCGCCAGCGCAGGCATGGCTGCGATAGACAGGGCGACGCCGATCGTGACTAGCGGGACCTTGCGAGCGAGCCGCATAGCGACCGCGGATAGTGACCTGCTCAGCGAACCGTCAACCACAATAACCACTCCTACCACGACAAAACCCTCTAGACCAATGGGTGATAGCGCTACCGACGACGGAGCGGGCGACCCAGCGTCACCCCGACGCGCGTGTCGCCTGGCAGCTTCGCGCCGATGCCGACTCGCTGCCCTATGACTACCAGCTGGCCGTGGTGATGCTCCCTGGGCCTCGAGACCTTGCCCAGCCGACAATGGGCCTTGGCGAGGGCTCGCCGAGCGGTGCTCAGCGTGTCTCCCCTCAGAGAGGGAACGGTGCACGCTTGGGCTCGTGTGTCAGTTGCTGCTGCTTGCTCACGGTGTTTGCGTGCTGCTTCTTCATTGGCGAGCACGGCTGCGGCTCGGGCCTTGGTTTCTTCTTGTTCCTTGACGGCAGCGGCCTCCTTTGCTGCCGCTTCCTTCGCCCGCTGTTCACGGACCGTTTCTGCTGCCGCGAGATTTCCAAGTTCATCGAGACACCCTGTGCGCTCCAGGGGCGCGTAGGGTGGTCCCGCGAGAACACCGTTCGGAGCTTCGCTGCTATGGAAGTACAGGAACATAGTCGCACCGGACGTGGCGGGGCCGCCGAGGTTCGACGCGACTACTTCATACCAATACATGTAGCCAGGCTGGAGGCCGGACAAGAAAGCGCTCACAGTTACATCGCTAGAGCCAGCGGCGATATGACCTTCTTGCACAGGTGGAGCACCAGGGAGTGGTTCGCCCCGTTCCAAAGGATTCAACGCTCGCCAAACGATCAAGAACTTGTAGCTCGTTTCGTCGCCCTGCGGATTGATCTGTGCTTCCAGACGGACGCCCGCCATCGTTACTTCCTTGAGCGTCACGCTGTCTATCGTCGGGCTCTTGGCTTCGCACGCGGGCAAGACGGCCATGGCCCGCGCGCTTGCCGGCACGAACGCACCGGCCAGGATGACGCACGCGACGAGCGCAAAATAAGCGCGCGAGGGAAATGGTCTTCTCGCCGGACCGTCCGTCATCAGAAGCTCCCGTAACGATACAGCCTCGGCTCCTCGCGCTTGGAGCAAGCCACGAGATGGCGCTCCCCTCGGCTCATGGTTTCCTCGCCTTGGCGGCCTTCCACTGCACGAGCTGGACAGTCTGACTGTGCGTCTGCGACGGGGCGGGGGAAGACTTCAGGACCGTCAGGCTGGCGCTTAGCCGCCCGTGATCCGTGCCGAGCAGCGCGCGCCCTGCGGGGTTGAGCGTGAGCTCGACGGTCGCAGTCTTGCCCGCCGGGATGGAGAACGTGGCCGTCCCGATGATCGTCGCCTTGGAGTGACGTCTCTTCCTGCCCTTGTTGCGCCTCGTTTTGATAGTCAGCGTCAGCTTGCCGCGGCACGTGCCCGTGCCTGTGCAGGTCAGCTTGACCGCCGCCTTGCCTCTGCTCTGAACGGTGATGGCGCCTCCGTCAAGAGCCACGCTGCTGGTGGCTGCGCTTTCAGCGCCGCCCGATGTGAAGGCCGGTGGTGGTGGTGGCGGGTCCTGGCAGCCGGTGTCCGCGAACGGGGTGGACGATTGCACGCTCGAGCCCTGACTGCCCTGCACTGTCGTGGCGATCTGGCCAGGATCGCAGATGACGGAGTTCAGGAGAAATTCGGAGCGGTCGATCGTCATCTCGAACGTTCGCAGCTGCAGCGGTATACCGTCGATCAGTGTTGGCAGCGGATCGCTGTTGACGCTCAGCGCGCCGGTGATGGGATCTACGGCGATCGGGGCTCTGATCACCGCCTCGCCGAGGTCGAGCGGTCCCGCGAGAACGTCGATCGTGACGCTCAGCCCGTACGGGGCGCCCTCATAGCCTTCTGTCAGGTAGACCGCGCCGGTGAACCACGCCGGCGCTGGACCCTCGCCCGCGGAGACCGTCGTCGTGCCGATCTGGCTGGTCTGCGTGCACGCGCCTTCCCGGGCCTGGGGTTCCCCGCACGGCGGGACGCTCGCAAACAACCATTCAAGGCCCGCGGGCAGTTGCAGGCTGAACCCCGCCAGGTCCTGTTCATCGTTCTGCTCTTGATCTTCACGCGCGACGGTCAGGGTGAAGGGGGTGTAGCTGCCGGCCGTCGCGACGGCCGGCCCCGCGCTCACGGATGGTTCGAACGGCAGTGGGTCCGGGCACGCCTCACCGGGGTGATCCGAGCTCACTTCAAACGACGAGGACACCACTGCCGGCGCATCGCCGCTCCAGGGCGACAGCCGGCCGGTGCTCGTAGCCTGACCGCACGCTTGTGGGTTATCGAGCACTCCGCGAGCGCCACCGTACAGCTTCAGCGCGATCTCGCCGATCGGCACCTGCGGCATGTCGTCGAACACCATCGTCAGCTGTCCGGTGGCCGGGTTCGGCACGATCTGTCCCACGAGCTTGACCGCCACCCCCGCGGCCGGATCTTCGGCGTCAAGGTAGAGCCCCACGAGCGCATGCAGCGGGTTGGCGTTCTGCGCCGCCAGATACACACGACCCGTGAGCGGGACCGGCAGCAGCGGCGTGCTGATTTCAGCCCTGCCGAGCGTCGAGGCGTTCGGGCATAACGGGCGTTCGCTGGATTCGAGCGCGATCTGCGCTTCGCTGCAGCCTTCCATACCGTCGATGTACGCCAGTGACAACGACACGCCCGCAGGCAGCACGATCTGCGCATCCTGCAGCTCGGACACGGCCAGGCCCCGCGGTTCTTCATTCTGCGGAACCCCCAGATCAATGTCATAGGCAGAGGACTCACCGGCACCTGAGACTTCCGGCGTGACACCGATCGTGGGGTCGAACGACAACCGATCGCAACCGCTCATCGGCGGGAACGCAGCAGGCGCGGACAACCATTCGCCGGGGTCCTGCCATGTGTCCACAAGCGCGGTCGTGTGGGTATCCAGCGCTTCGCCGCACGCCGTCGGCAGCGCCACGAACGATTCCGGCCCTCCCTCCGGACAGTCCGTCGCTGCGCCGGTCGCACAATCCCCGCGCAACGCGTCATGGCCCGCTTCACCCGGCACACCCCACAGCGTCAGCTTGATCCCCGCAACCGCCATTGTCGCGAGGATGTGATCGATGCTGAGCGTCATCCCTTCATCGCCAGGACGCAGCGCGACAGCCACGATGAAATGGGTGGTACCAACGACGAAACCGAGCTGCGCAAGCTTCCCCGGTTCAGGCGCCAAGTTGTACACCGCGGCGGGATACACCTCCCCTTCCTCACTCACCATCGCCACACCCACAGCAGTACCGTCAGAACAATCGTTCGCCTCGAAGAATTCGCTCGCGCCGCAGCGGGAGATCGCCCGGGCATCGAGGACGACACCCGGCGGCAATTCGAAGTGCAGATCGTCGATCTCGGCCGAGGGCTGGCTGAAGGCAACACCGGCCGTCAGTTCATAGGGATGCGATCCCGCCTGAGCATCTTCGGACCCGCCCTCTTCGGTCGCACTCAGGCTGTAGCGTTCTATCCCGAACCCTGCGGCCGCAGCGCTCGAGGTCGCGGACATGGCAGCGCAAACCAACAGCAACGTGCAGGCCACCACCACCCCACAGACGCATGGTCCACAAGCGATCCTCATCCAAGCCCCCGCCCGGCCCACTCAGCTCGCCAGCACCGACCCGGTCGTCGTCTTCCCACCCTTCACGGACAGGATGAGCTTGGCGACGATCGGGTGGCGCTTGGCGTGAGCAAGCCTCTTCCTGCCAAAAGCGGTCAGGCGCAGGACGACAGTACCGCTCTTGCCCTGCCCCAGCGAGAACGAGCCCGCGGCGAGGACGAGCGTTTGCTTGCGCGCCACCGCCGTCTTGCCCTTGTGGCGCTTCGCCGCGACTTGCGTGACCAACTCGATCGACCCCTGACACGCCGCCTGGCTGCACGCAACATGCACCGGAGCCGCGCTGCCCGACACCACGAGCCTGGACGCCATCACGGTGAGGAGAGGTGTCGTGATGGCGGGACTCGTGGTCGTGATGAGAGACGCCGCTGAAGCCGTCAGACCGGACGGGAGCGTGGTCACCGGACTGGGAGACGTATCGACCGGCCGTTCTCCAGGCAGGTACAGCGCCGCGTCGATCCCTGTGATCGTCGTCCCGGCTTCGACGGTCAAGGGGTCGGCTTCGGAGTAGGACGTCTTGCCGTTGTCGTATTCGGGCTGGTAGGACTTGTTTCCCGCGAACGACGAGCCGAATTCGACGACGTCCTGCCCAGCTTTCAGCGGCGATAACGTATATTCACCGTTTGCGTTGGTTTCCGCGCAGCGTTCTCTGAACGATTCTTGGCCCGCTGGCAGCGCGCAGACTCCGATGCCTTCGATCGCGGCTCCGGTCGCCGCAGCCGTCACCCTGCCCGCGATAACCCCTCCCCGCTGCATCGCCACATCGACACCCATAGTCGTCAGACCCGTCGTCACCGCCACCAAGTTCGCCCGGAGTTCTGACTGTTGATTGTCGTAAAACTGCGGGACGTACACGAGCGGACCACCGTACGGACCCTCGAATACCACCACGTAATCGCCTGTCACGAACGGAGACAACGTGTATTCGCCACTCGCGTTCGTCGGATCACAGCGGATCGTGCTCGCCGAGCGTTCTTCGGGCGTCCCGTAGGCACAGACATGGACCCCTTCGAGCGGGGCCTGTGTGACCGCGTCGGTCACCACGCCCGAGATTTTCCCACCGGGCAGCATCGCGGCGTCGATCCCGCTCGTCGTCTGACCGGCCGTCACCGTCACCGCTTCCGCTTCCGCGCGGTGCGACTTGTCGTTGTAGTACTGCGAAGCGTAGTCGAGCTCATGCTCGTTGGGAATCACCACCAAGAACCCAACGTGGTAAGCGCCCGGCGTCAGGTAGGGCACCGTGTATTCGCCGTTGTGAGCAGATTCAGCGCACAGTCCACCGGATTCTTCCCCGACAGGTCGCGCGCACACTGTGATGCCTTCGATCGGTTCATGCGTCGAGGCGTCAGTGACCGTACCCGAGATCCGCCCGTCTTCGGCCGCCAGGGCATTTGGCGCGAAGCCGAGCGAGCCAGCGACGGCGGCGAGCACTACGAACACGCCCACACGAGCTACCCAACCACCGGCCCTTACGCCCCAACACAGCAAGATGCCACGCATCCGACTCGTTACCATTTGCGCCGCCACCTCCTCGAGGCCCTCACGGTCTGTACTGCCAGCATGATCCCATATAGTATCAGATAGCCATGCCATTTGCTTGAGGTACACATCAACTGTGCCGAGGCTCGCTGGGGGAGCCTTCTTTCGCCACAGGAGGCATTTCTTTGGGTTTCATACCCAGCCGCTTGGACAGTTCCAAGCCGGCCGAAAAGACGCTGTTCACGTCCCTGTTCCCGACCCGCGCTTCAAGCTGCTTCACGCTACGAACCAGCATCTTGACGCTGGGGGTCTCGTACGGACCCAGCAACCGCCAGATCGCTTCATCTGACTTTTCATTTTGCTTGGCGGTCCGTTCGGGCACAGACGGTTCGGAGCTGCCTTCCATTCTAATCCTGCGTAAAAGCCGCTTCGTGCCAACTGACAGTGTATGGTAGCCACTCGCGGCCCACGCCTTGAGATCGGCGCACAAGTCCGCCGGCCCAAACTTGGTTTCCGTCTCACCCCAACCTCCGCCACCATCAACAAGCCGCGTCAGCTCCGGACTCGTCCAGCGCAGGTGCTCGACGGAGTTAGCGTAGACGAAGCCCGCACGCTCATCCGGACGAACGAACACACGCCCAAGCAAAAAGATCTCCTCGAAACCCAATTCGAGCCTTTGCTCACCCCGCGGCGCGCCAACCAACACATTTGGGCATTCTCCGAGGACCTGACCAACAAAGCCCTTCACAGCAGTCTGGGACGCTGGAAGGTTCAAGACAATCGCACGATACAAGTCGTATCGTGCGCGAACATATGCCTGAGTCGCCGCGACGTTATCTGGCGGCTTCGCCGAGGTTCCCGGTAATGCGAGCGAAGCCGAAACGCCAATCAACACACAAGCCGCGATACCCATTAGTAGAGAAACGGTCTTTCTACGCATGATCATAAGTGACATCTAGCGAATATAATAGCAGTTGATATATGAATAGCATTGCATTAGCGAACACGGGAGGGCTCTTGTGACCGGACCACCCATCGATCACTCGACGAGACAATATGTCTCCCCGTCAGCACACCATGACACCGTACCATCGTGCCAGTATTCGGGAAGCTCCACCGTTTCAATAACAAATTCAATCTTTATACTCGGTATGGATACACGACAGGTCGGATCATCCTCGATAACTACCCAGAAGTCAATGTCTGTCAGACAGCCCTCCACCTGGCTCTCGAGATTCTTTGCCCAATCTTCAATTGCGTCCACCGTAAAGTTGTCCTGAATAAATCCTTCAACGACATCGAGCAATGGTTTGGTTAAATCATCGGCCAAGCCAAACAGGCCGGCTATCTCGAGCCCCCCATGAATCACCTTGAGTTCGTCAAGGAGAACTTCCGCTTCTTGCTGATCATAGTGGTGAACCCACGGAGGATCTTCTATATTTACGCATGTTCCCTCTTCCTGGCATTGCTGTAGCGCTTTGGCCGCTTCTTCTTCGAGTTTTTTCTGGTATTCAGCCCGCGTTGCAGCTGACTCTTCTTCAGATAGCTTTGTGTACCACCCTGGGATTTCGGAGGACGCCTCCGATCCTGTGCCGCTGCCGTTGGGAAACGCGCCGGGCGGGATGACCGGGTCGGTCTGCAGGTTGCGTGCGAGCTGGGGCACGTAGGACGCGCCGCCCTGCGTGATTGTGCCGGTGCCGAAGGACGGTTCGCTGGCGACCCCACCGGCACCGAGCCAGGCGTACTTCGGTGGTGCTTTGCCTTCGCTCGGCACGCCGAATTCGGTGCTGTTATAGGTTTTCAGAAGTTTCGTTTCGGTTTCGCTGACCGCGGCTTCTCCGATGATGTCGCCCTCGAGGTCATGCAGCTGCAGGGTCGTGCTCCCGCTGCTCGTCTCGATCGCGTCGAGTGCGCCATCGATGCCGGGGATGTTGCGACTCCACTTTTTTTCTTCTTCTTCGCTGGTCCACATGGGCGCCGCTCCGGAACCAGAGTAGTGCGAGATCACGGTCGCGGCCGTTTTTCCTTTCGATTTAGTTTCCATGGCGCGGCCGGCGGGATCGTAGACATATTCGAGCGTCTCTTCGTTCTGTTTCTGCGTCGCGACCTGGCCGTCAACATAGTAGGTGCTCGTGAGTTCGTGTTCTTCAGCGTCCGCTGCCGGCACTTTGGTTGTGTTCCCGAACGTTTCGTATTCCACGCCGCTGTCGATCAGCCGGTTCGCTTCGTCGTAGGAGTAAGTTTGAGTGGTCCCGCCCGTGCTCGCGCACGTTTCCGTCGCGGATTCGCGCGTGGTCTCGCTCGTGCGGTCCGATTCTTCATTGTAAGCGTAGAGTCGCGATTTGCAGCCTTTGCCGGTCGGTGTTTCCTGGGTTTCGGTCAGCCGGCCAGCCTTGTCGTAGACATAATTCTCCTTCGATAAGGAGCTCACCTGGATCAGCGTTTCGCCATGAATCGACGGGGTTACGGCGTCTTTGAACCATATGCAGCCTTCGCCGGTGCAACCGCTGGCTTTGGCCGCCACGTATTCCAGACTGTCGGCGGCGCCCGTGCTGTTGTAAGCATATGCTGCGGTCATCCCGTTCGGGTAGACCTCGGTGAGCATCTTGCCTTCGCCATCATAGGTCGCAGTGAAGTACTTTTTCATGCCAGTATCATACAGCGATGTCAGAAAGCCCGTCGTGGAGTTGTAGGCATAGATCTGGCTGAACGTTTCTTTGCCTATTTCATAGCTCATTTCTTCCACACGGCCATCGATATCGTAGGCGTACTTCGACGTCTTTCCTTCCGCATCGGTGTAGCTCGCGAGCTGGCCGAGGGTGTTGGTTTTGCTCGTGATCGTCTTGGTTTTACCCCCGATCGTCGCACTCTGCTTTTCCAGCGCGCCCGTTTCCGTATTGTATTCGTTGGTCACCTTCGGAAGCGCCGTGTCATTCGCCGGCGAGGATGTCTCTTCGCTGGTCAGCGCGCGGCCGGCTGCATCGTAGGTCTGGGTGATCGTGCGGGTGGTCGCAGTGAATTTTTCGGTTTTCGCATATGTTTCGGCAGTCGTTTCCACCTCATCCCACATGTTGTACGTAAGCGCCTTGACGGGCATGCTTATTCCGTCTCCGGGCTGTGCAGCTGGGCTCGTTTCGCACGGCAGGTTCGCCCATTCGGGGTGGTTACGGCAAGTGGCTACTGCGGCTTCTTCTTTTGCGGTGTAGTAGATCGTCTTGGCGTCGTCGACAAACCGGTGTTCCGGCGTCCACGTCTCGACGCGGTTGTTGCCGGTATCTGCGGCGATGATCTTCCCGGAGCTGGTGGCGATGCCTTCTGGTTTGTTGAACTGGCCGTTTTCGTTGCCGCCCTTGCCGACCTGGCTCAGATATGACCCTTCACCGGTGAACCGTTGCACCCTATCGTTGCCGCTGTCCGCGACCCACAGATCGCCTTCGGAGTCAAACGCCAGACCGATCGGTTTCTCGAACTGACCATTCCCGGTGCCTTCAGCACCGAACGCCCGCACCCATTCCCCAGACGATTTGAACTCCTGAACACGCTCGTTGCCCGTGTCGGAAACCCACACATCACCTTTGGAGTCAACCGCGATCCCCTTCGGTTCTTTAAATTCACCTTTTTCTTTTCCTTCTTTGCCGAACTGTTTCATGAACACGCCTTCCGCGGTGAACTCCTCCACACGCGGCACATATCCACCTTCATATACCGGCGACCCCCTATCGAGCGTCCACACATGCCCTTCGCCATCCACCGCAACACCAACCAAATTCTCGAACTTGCCTTCACCCGTGCCTTCACTGCCGATCGTCCGGATGAATTCCCCTTTCGAGTTGAACTCCTGCACCCGCTTATTCCCATCATCAGCAACATAAACATTCCCAGCCGCGCTCACCGCGATCCCACGAGGTTCTTTGAACTCACCGTCTTCTTTGCCTTCAGCACCAAACTCCCGCACAAATTCACCTTTAGAATTGAACTCCTGAACACGATCATGACCCGTATCCGCAACCCACACATTACCCGACGAATCGACCGCCACACCAACCGGCTTTTCCAACGCGCCGCCCCCAGAACCAGAACCACCAAATGAGGAGAACGATTTCAGCTCCGACGCGGCTTCGTCGTTGGCGCCAGGCGTTTGCGTTTCGACCACGTCACCTGTGCTTGGGTTATAGACGGTCCCGCTCGTGAGTGCGAGCCCACCCGGGTCTGTCGTCACCGAGGTCGGTTTACGCAGCTTCCAGCCTAGATCTTCCTGCCCACTGTAGGAGGTCATCGTCGTTCGCGTGTCTTCTTCTTTTCCGCTGGAGAGCAGCGCGGCACTGGTCGTCTTGGTTACAAGGTTATATTCTTCTTTGTTCTTTGCTTCGGCTTCTTCGGCGCCTTCGTCGTAGTAGTCGCGGGTCACGCCGCGCGCCTCGACTTCCGACCCGCTCGTCAGTTTAACCTTGTGTTCCGGACCGGTGACCTTGAGAATCTGAGTGTCTTCCGGGTTGTATTCGGTTTTTGTGTCGAGCTTTTCCGAGGCTTCAGCCGTTTTGCCGGTTTCTTTCAGCGCGGCCGCGCGATTGTCCGCGCTCAGGGTACGGATAACCTCGTTCGCTTCGTTGTATTCGCTCGTCGCGATCCCGCCGGTCGGCGAAGCGGTATTGACCCTCAATCCCTTTTCGTTCATGTAGTCGATCGTCGCGCGTTCGTAAGTCGTAGCAGGCCAGCCCATCGGCTTATCGGGCGGAAAGACCGCCACGCCTTCCACGGGATCGTTGTCTTCCTTTTCGCTCCTGTCCTTCTGCCCCCACTTTTCCACTTCTTCCTTGGTCAGCGTGGGTAGGCCCGTGCCCGAGATCGGCACATGGTACTCGATCGTCGACCCCGGTTCAGGCGCATAGGACGTACCTTCGGTTTTCGTGCCGGAGCTCGCGACCACCGCGCTCGCGGAGCTCGCGGCCATCACCGCTCCCCCGCCGTTCGTCGCGTTCACCTGTGCGACCAGCGTGTGCCCCACATCGCTCGAGGCGACCTTGTAGTTCGCGTTCGTCGCACCGAGGATCGGCGTGCACGATTTGCCTTCGGAGTTGCAGTCCTCCCACTGATAGCCATAGGCGACGGGACTGTCGCTCCACGTCCCGCTCGACACGCCCATCGTCACCCCCACAACAGCAGTACCGGAAAGTTTCGGCGCCACCGTATTTTTCGTCGTCAGTTCCTGTTCGCGCAGCACTTCCTTGACTTTTTCTTCCGACGCTCCTGCTTTCGGCTGCGCGCGCGTAACCTTCAACAACCGTCCCGTGCTCGAATCGACACCGTTCGTACCGTACGTCAACACCCAACCCTGCTGACTCGGCGGCGTAAGCGCCGTCACATGCCCTTCGGCGTCATACCCGTACGTGGTCTTCAGATTAGGGCTGATCCTGGGGTCCCACTCCGCCCGCAAGCGACCTTTACTGTCGTAGGAGTATTCCGCGACGGTCTTTTCTTCCATTTTTTCGGCGCCTTTGGCCGGATTGTACGCGTGAAAGACGACCTTGCTCAGGCGACCCTTGTACTGACCCCATTCGGTCGGATTTTCGCCACTGGCAGTTTTTTCCGTCGAGTAGACGAATGTCAGCGCGCGGCAGCCCTTTTTCAATTCCGAGGGTTTGGTTCCGCATTCGACGCCTGCCGGTGCCGCCGCGAGCGCCTCCGTCGGCAACACCACAGTCTTGCCTTCCTCTTCTACCGGACCATAACCGTATGACGTCGTAACGCTTTTCAAAGCGCCTTCGGCCAGCGTCGGGAGCCACGTAGGACGCGACCACTCCTGCACCCTGTTGTTCGCGGTGTCCGCCACATACACCCCACCCGAGGAGTTGACAGCGACACCCTTCGGTTCGGAGAACTGCCCGTTGCCGGATCCCGCCGTCCCGAACTGAACGACAAATTTACCGGCCGCAGTGAACTCCTGCACACGATCGTTGCCCGTATCGTCCACATACAGATAGCCCGACCTCGGATCAGTAGCAATACCGCGCAGGCCATTGAATTCGCCGTTGCCCGAGCCGGCTTTGCCCCACGCGTAGATGTATTTGCCGGCGGTCGAGAGCTCCTGCACCCTGTCATTGCCATATTCCGACACGTACAAGTTTCCGCCGGAGAACGCAACGCCAAAGGGCCCTTTGAGCTGCCCTTCGCCCGTGCCTTCGGTCCCAAACTCCTGGATGTAACCGCCGGTTTCGTTGAACTCCTCTATCCGGTTGTTACCGTAATCGGCCACCCACACGTCACCGCTGGAGTCCACCGCGATACCCTTCGCTTCTTTGAACTGAGCGATGCCGGACCCGGCCGTGCCCGCTTTGCAGTAGCTCGTACAGACCTGGAATTCATTTGCGCCTTCCCCTCCCGGCTTCACATCCCACCCGAATGTCCTGATGGATTCCCCTGAAGAATTGAGCTCAACGATCCGATTGTTGCCTTCATCCACAACGTACACGTTACCTGTGGTCTGGTTGATCGCAACGCCATGTGGACCGTTGAATTCACCCAAGAACGGGCCTTCCGACCCACGAGCAAGCAATAGAGTCCCCCCGCTGGAGTACTTCATGATCCGGTTGTTCGAGGTGTCGGCGACCCACGCATCGCCGTTCGCACCGACAGCCACACCAATAGGGCTCTTTAAGCCATACGATTCCTTACCAAACTGGTTTGTATACACAGGGATCGTGCTTTCGGTGCCTTCCGGCTGCGTAAACCGCGTCGTCGTGCCGGCGCTCGCGTTGATTAGCAGATATTCAGTGATCCCCTTGCCCGCTTCTTTTTCCTTCGCTTCGACCTTCAGGTTGCCGTCGCCGAGCGGAGACTCGAATTCGCCTTTTTCCTTACGCAAGAACGTGGTGGTCCCACCAGAGGACCCTGACAGCACAATGCTCCCCGATGGCAGCTCGGTCATGTTCTCTCCACCCCCGAGGCTTATCGCCCACTGCGGACCGAGCGGCCCTTCCGAGCCGATGCTCAGATTGCGCGACTCATATACACGCGACACCCCGCCAGAGCCGGCGAGCGACACATCCGTAGCGCTCAACTTGAGCTGCCCAGTCGTCGGATCGACCGACCCCGGACCCACCGACACTGGGCTGCCATGACGCACATCGAACGTGAATTCCTTTGCCGCGACGTTGCCCGCGTTGTCGGTCGCGGTCACGACCA
This sequence comes from uncultured Solirubrobacterales bacterium, assembly GCA_963837135.1. Lineage (GTDB taxonomy): Bacteria > Actinomycetota > Thermoleophilia > Solirubrobacterales > Solirubrobacteraceae > Palsa-744. The sequence goes on along the minus strand of CAWILV010000005.1, from coordinate 686,143 downwards.
GCCTGTGCACGCCTTCGTTCAGGTCTTCCGCGTCGAGCGTATATTTCCCGCTCACGGTGCATTCGCCGGGGGAGCAGGACGTACCCGACAGTACACTCTGCGGACCGCCGTCGATCGCGACCGCAATCGATTTCACACCCGAGCTGACCGTCGGTTTTGTCCCATCGGTCGCGTGAACCGTCAACGTGTGAGGCGCCGCGGTAATTTCCGCTCCTTCTTCGAGCATTCCCGTGAAGCCAATGTTGTACGGCGGCTTTGCATCGACTTTGATGAGTGGGTGACCTTCATGAAACCCGATATACCCAAAGAGCCCCGCCATATCTTCGCCATACATCTCGAATTCCTCTTCGCCTTCAGTCATTTCCGGCGAATACGCCACTGCCTCGCGGAACGTCGGTTCACATTGAATGCCCACACACTTGCCTGCTTCGTGAATACGCTCTTCAGAATGATAGCCCCCGCTTATCTCGCTCACACCCGCACGACTGACCCCGATGCCCGGATCGTGCACGGTGAATTCAAACGCGCCCGACGTCGGACTGAGCCACTTGCCGCTCCCATACGCGACGTTTTCGCGATTCGAGTCTTCTTTGAGATGTTCTTCGCTGGTGTTCAGGCTGACTTCTGGCGCCTTTTCCTGCGCGACAAGCACATCGGTGTCCCACAACGCCCCCGCAAGATATTCCGAAGAAGATTCGATCGCTTCAACCTTGTACGCCGCAGTATTACCTTTATAGCCACTCGGAGGCGCCGTAGGCGAACACGATCCCGCACAAAGCGTTTCGCCAAGCTTTTCCTTGAAAGATTCTTTTTCCGCCAACGTCACTTTATTTTCGAGACTGCCTTCGTAAGCTATTTCGAGCTTCGCTCGTCCATTTACAACATGACTGATGGTACTCGCCTTCAACTCGTAGATCCTCGATTCACCTTGCGTGTGATACACCGCAGCGATGTATTCGCCAGAGCTATAGGAACGCGTGCTTTCGAGGTCGACCGTATGTTCATACCAATAACCTTTGAAGGGCGGGAAGGCTTCTACGCACCAGTTGCTGGCAGGATGTTCCGCTTCCCCGGGTTTGTGACATTCAGCAGGTCCAATCGATTCGTCTTGACCGGTCCTCAGTTCCGGATCGACCTCGATCGGCCACAGGTGTTCCCCGCTGTGCGACGCCACCGTCAGCGCAAGCACATCGCCCCTGACGGTCATCGACACCGGCACGGGCGTACCGGTGGCGTCCGTCGCGCTCGGTGGACTGACATGCGCAATCGTCCGCCCATCCTGCACGACCATCACAGGTGCCGAACCGCCGCCCCGCCCCTGCACGAGGCTCGCGCCACTCGGCAACCCGACACGGAAATACAGCTGCCCCGGGCTGTCGACGGAGCGCAGCACCGTGTCGGCCTCGAACCCCTCGGTCGTCGGCTTCACCAGCGTGTCCGTATCGGTCTGGGTGTTCGCATACAGCACACCCGTCCCGTCGATTGCGCCCGCCGAGCCGCCCAGCGACGACCCCTGCGCATCGACCGGCGTCAGCGACACACCCTTTTCCAGCAGTGCCACGCCATCGCTCAACCGCTGGGGAATCAACACCCCGACAACTGGCCTCACAGACTCATAGACATCCCCGGCTTTCGTGAGACCGAGATCGACCGGCGCACGATGCCCCCGCGAGGTTTCGATCGCCATCGGCTCCATTGATTCGACCACAACGTGCTTGCCGCCGGGCAGGGCCAGTCGCGCGACATCCGTGCCGGGATAGCCAACGACCCGCTCTCCCGCCGCCAGCGGAGGAGGACCGCCCGCAGCAAGATCGATCGCTTCGGGAAAGGCTTCCCGGGCGACCTCAGCGGCCCGCGCCGCCCCAAGATGCGCAAACTTGGTGCGCGACACCTCGCGCGCCGCAGCCGCCGCCGGACTGTCCCGCCACGCCTGCTGCACGACCGCCGCCTGCAGGGATTCCTCGAGCCCCTGCACACCCGGGATCGCCGGTGAGCGCAGCGAAGTGCTCTGCGAAGCCAGCAAGGCACTCGGCACGGTACCCGCCATTACATCCGAGCCGCTCGCCGCTCCACTGGACTGACCCAGCGCGAGCACCGGCGAGATCGCCAATCCCGTCATGCAGCACAGCACCAGAGACACCGTCAACAGCCGCACAGCCGATCCCCGCATACCCTGCCTCCCGCCCAATTGAATGACCAACCCCAACCGAACCCAAAGCTGGGACGAACATACACGGGGCGACATGTCGCCGTCAATACCAGATCGTAGAAAAGCTCGATATCTTGCAATAAGCTCGCGAATTGCGGGTTTTTGGCGGACATATCACGTTCGATTTAGTCGAACATCCGTCGAATAACCGGCCCGCACAACGCCCATGGGCTCAGCGCGAGGCGGTCGTGGCCGTGCTCAGCTGGTCGAGCACCGGCGCACCGTAGGCGGCGTGCACCGCTTCGATCATTGCCGGTTCGACGCCACAGTTGATGCAGAAGGAGTGCTGTGACCAGCCGATCGCGCGCGCCAGCACCTCGTCGGCGTAGCTCACACCGGTAGCATCGTGCCCGTAATAGTCGTACGCGGCGTCCCACGCCGCGCCATTCAGTTCGAGCGTCGCGCCGTCGGCCGACAGCAGGTGAGCGGCAGCCATGATCGAGTCGAAGTCGTCGTAGATCGAGGGATGCGTCGCCGTCATGTGGTCATAGACCGCAGGGCGCTTTCCGTACTTGTAGGAGTCGCTCACGAGATCCCACGTGCTAACCGGCCCATTGGTGACGTTGAACTGCATCGGCCCGCCGCAACAGCCGGCGAAGTTCAGCCCGTGGTAGGTGGTGGGCGCGGTCGAGAACGCGGACTCCTGCTTGTGGATCGAGGCGATCAAGAGCCAGTTGACACCGAACGTGCTCTGCGCCGTGGCGTAGATCGGATAGAAGCCTTCCATCCAGCGCGTCGGTATTTCTGTTTCGGTCTCGTCGACCAAGCGCATCGACTCTGCGTTCTGCTCTGCCCGCGACGCCGCTGCGACGATCGCGGCGCGTGAGCGCCGTGAGCGCTGAGCGTCCCGCGCGGCACGCGAGGTGCTCACACGTGACCTAGCAGAGGTCCTTTGGCCAGCCGTCGCACCGGCGAGCACGCTCGCCGAGGCTGCTGCCCCGGGCGTGGGAGTCGCGGCCACCTCCACTACGACGGGCGGAGCTGCCGCGGCGCGCGGCGCGGGCGTGGTGCGGCCGACCACGCCGGTCAGCACCGCAACGAGCACGCCCACGCCGAGGGTTCCCAGCGCGAGCGCGAGCAGCCAGGGGCCCCGTTCCGAAGGCGGAGTCGGGAGGTGGGCCTGGGGAACGGTGGGTGTAGAGGAACTCGCCATCGATCACTCTCGCTGGCACACCGTATCCACGTCCGCTCGACCACGCAACGGCCCTATCTCAAAGGTTGGCCCGCTCGGCGAGCCAGTCGTCGAGCATGTGGCGCGTGAAGCGGATGTGCCGTCCTACTCGATGGCAAGGCAGGCGACCAGCCCGTACGGCCTCGTAGACCCAGCTTGGCTTGACGTCCAGATACCAGGCGGCCTTCTCTGGGCGCCAGAGTCGATCCTCCGTCAACATAGTCGGTGGGTCTGCTGTGGATGTTGCTTGCATGCCGGTTATAGACCGGCAAGACGCTCGAACGGCCAACGGATTTAGACGGAGCCGAGCCCTTGCCGCGCGGTGCCAGCCATCGCCCCGGAGGAAGCTGCCCAACTGCCCCCGAGGAACCTCCGCGCCCCCGGAGCGGCCCTCTGGGGAAATCTGTAGGGAAATCTGTAGGGAAATCTGCGGCTTCGTCCACACCCCCTGCTATGCTTTTTTCGTTGGGTTTGCAGGGCTTTTCGCTAAGGACCCGGCTGGCCTCGAACCACCGCCCAGTCGATTATGAGTGACTAGTCGCGGCCCCAGTTGGCTCCAGTTAACCGGTCTTTGCCTGAGAAATATGGATTAGTCACAGGTTAACTCCGACGATTAGGGAAATCTTGGGGAAATCGTGATCGCCTGCCCCCTCCTCGTCGGTCGCTTGGAACAGGCCAGCGTATGGCGCAACTCAGATTGACGGACACCGCTCGACAATCGACTTTTCCTCGCCATCCAAAGGAGGGCGTTTGGCTGTGCGCTCAACGGTGTCTCACATGACGCGCAAGCGGGGAGCCGTTACGAACTCACAGACTGCGATCCAACTCTGTCATCACTGCAATTGTGTAGAAGATCACCCTACGCCCGTCCTCCCAGGTTAATGCCTCCCCCTCCTTCTGGGCACCATGCTCCTGGCGCTGGACTATGCTATTGACTGCGCGCCAGTACCCAAAAAGCGCATCCAGGAACATTGTGTCAGCCTCGCCGAGCTGAGCTGCCTGCATCTTGATGACGGCTGATACACGATCGAGCGTCTTGGTCGGATCAGGATTTACGTCCGTCACATTATGTTTCTGCACAAGCTCCGTTGCAAAAGCCTGCATCGCCTCGCGGGCCTTGTGTCCGATAGCCGTAAGCTCACTTGACGATTCGGCACTCCATATTCCCGTGGCAGCATCAGACCAAAGCCGATACGCAGCGGGATAGGCCGACTTGAAGCGCTCACTATCGAAGTACGCTTGCACATCGTCTTCAACCTGTTCAACCGGCTCGGCAGAACGCTGCTTGTATCGCTCATAGAACGAGAAGCCTTCAGGTGTAATGACGAACTCGATCGTTCCGGGTTGGCGTTTCTTAATGTGGACGAGACCTGCGTGAGACAAGAATTCGACATCAGTGGCCGGTGCCAAAATGCGGCCATCGAGACCCGAGCCTTGGATCATGTCCCCCATACCGAGAGCGCTAATCGTGATGAAGTAGCGGTCTCCACGTGGGACCTTGCGCGTCGCTTCGATAAGCGTCGCAAGCAGCTCTTCTTGCTCAGGCTCAAGGTGCATAGCGGTCGGCCGTCAACGCCCGGGGTTATTGCCGATGAGCCTCCTGCCCGCGTCCGTGATGTTCCAGCGACGGGTGCCCGTGCTGCCAGCCGTAGGTTCTATGAGGCCACGCGCAGCCGCATCCTCCGCCCAGGCCGCAACGGCTTGCTCGTCGATTTGATCTACATCACCGACTGCCACTTCAATCTGACGCTCGGTCATGGCGCCATCTTCAAACAGCTTCGTCAGCAGTGCAACCTCAGTCCCTGGTCCCATTCTCAAGACTCCCCCTTCGATGATTTCCCAACTGCGGCCGAAGTCTAATGGACCGAACAAGCCGACGGGCAGGACGCTGCCCCGACGAACTTCCGCAGCTGTTGCCTCGCCAGCGGCAAGCTCTGGCCCAGCAAGTCCCTACAATCAACATGTGACCACCAAGGTGCCCACATGAAGGTCGTGACGGTCCGCGACTTCCGCGATCACGCATCGGAAATGTTCCGCTCCGATGACGTAGTCCTCGTGACACGCGAAGGGACCCCTGCCGGGTTCTTCCTCCCGTGGGATACGCCCGAGCTGCCGGTCGAGGTTCGCCGCGAGGTGTTCCTGCGCCTGTCCGAGCAGGTCGGCGCGACGCTGAAGGCCAAGGACGTGGACGAGCAAGAGGTTCTCGGCGATTTCGCTGCCTCCCGCAGTCGTAACTGACGCGAACGTCGTCCTCTCTGCCCTCATCAAGGTCTTCACGACCGGCGAACTGCTCGACGCGCTACGCGACGCCGGACACGACCCAGATCTTGCATGACTGGCGCGAGAACTGGCGCGAGCAGCCTTTTCGAGCGCCGCTGCTCTGGGCCTCAGCGACCACCCAGCACGACCAGCACTACCCGAAAACCCAGTCCCAGAGCTACTTGATGTGCATGCCACTGATCGCGCGCGCGATCACCAGCTGTTGGATCTCGGCGGTGCCCTCGAAGATGTCGTAGATCTTCGCGTCGCGGTGCCAGCGCTCAACGGGGAACTCGCGCGTATACCCATTCCCGCCGAGGATCTGGATCGCCCGCTCGGTCACCCACACGGCGACCTCGCCCGACTTCAGCTTCGACATCGAGCCCTCCGCGTTCTCGAACGGGACCTGGTTGCGGCCCATCCACGAGGCGCGCCACACGAGCAGGCGCGCGGCGTCGATCTCCATCTTCATCCGCGCGAGCGTGAACGCGATCGCCTGGTTCTCAATGATCTTCCGGCCGAACTGTTCGCGCTCCTTCGCGTACTCCAACGAGTACTCATAAGCGGCGCGGGCGATCCCGAGCGCCTGCGAGCCGACGGTGGGGCGCGAGGACTCGAACGTCTGCATCGCGGCCTGGGACTTGCCTTTCTTGCCCTCCCGCACACGCGCAAGGCGCTCGTCGAGCTTCTCCTTGCCTCCCAGCACGTAGCCGGCGGGCACGCGGCAGTCGTCGAGGAACACATCCGCCGTGTGTGACGCACGCAAGCCGTGCTTGGAGACCTTCGTGCCCTGCGAGATGCCCTTCGCCTCGCTCATCGGCACGATGAACGCCGCGTGGCCTTTCGAGCCGAGCTCCGGGTCAACGGTCGCGATAACCACATGCACATCGGAGATACCGCCGTTCGTGGCCCAGGCCTTCTGTCCGTTGATGATCCACTCGCCCGTCGCCTCATCGAACTTGGCGCGCGTGCGCACATTCGACACATCAGAGCCGGCGTTGGGCTCCGAGGCGCAGAACGCCGCGACCTTCAGGTCCTCCGGAGTGCCGAAGCACCGCGGGATCCATTCTCCGATCTGCTCGCCCGAGCCCTGTCCGAAGATCGCGGCCACCGCGAGCGCCGTGCCCATGATCGACATGCCGATCCCGGCATCGCCCCAGAACAGCTCCTCGTTGACGATCGGAAGCGTCAGACCGGTCGGGTCGGCGAAGAACTGCGCCAGACCCTCAAACCCGTACAGGCCGATCTTCGCGGCCTCCTGGATGATCGGCCAGGGGGTCTTCTCCTGCTCGTCCCACTCATGCGCGGCGGGACGCATAACGTCAGCGGCGAAGCCGTGCACCCACTCGCGGATGTCCTTCTGGTCCTGGTTCAATTGCAGCGAGAAGGTCACGTCTTGGTTGGCCGCGCCGGCGATCGCCTCCACGGCGGCCTCGGCGGCCTCGGTCGTGTCGGAGCTGGCAACGGGAGTGGCGGACATTGGGTGAGTCTCTCCTTTGATGAGGGCTTGATGAGCGAGCATCGGCGCGGGGGCGAGTCGGTAAATCCTCGGCTGCGATAACAAAAGCTAGTCAACCTGTAAACGATTGTCAAACGGAAGTTTGAACATCGTTTACATTAGTTATAGTAGCCACTGATGGCCACCATGGAAACCAAGAAGCCAGCTGAAACCAAGAAGCCAGCTGCCTCTACTCGCGCAGCCGCGCGCCGCGAGCGCGAGCGCGAGATCGTCTCCGCCACGCGGCGCCTGTTCGACGAGCGTGGCCTGCAGGATGCGCCGATCGAGGACATCGCACGCGCGGTTGGCATCAACAAGGGCCTGATCTACCGGTACTTCTCCTCGAAGGAGGAGCTGTTCGTGCTGACGCTCACAACGTACTTGGGTGATTTGGCCAACCAGCTCGATGGTGTCTCTAGGACACTGGACCCAATCGCCCAGTTGGAGGAGGGCTGGCGTCTATACACCGGCTACTGCCTCGAACATCCCGCGTTTTTGGACTGTGGCATCTCGCTCATGCGTCGCCCGGCAGAGGATCTGCGAGAGGAGATCTCAGACGCTGTCTGGATCCGTCTCGGACAGGGCATGGCGGCCTGCCTTTCTCGCCTCTCACGGATCCTTGCGCGTGGCGCCGAGCAGGGTCTCTTCACGGTCGAGGATCCGGACTTCACCGCCAACCATCTCTACACCCAGACGCTGGGGACCATGCACCTGGCGCGAATCGGTGTAGGCGTACGCGCAGGAGCCAGCGGTGGGGCAGGCGGGATCCCAGAAATGTTCACGATCGATCCGCTACGGGTCCAGGAGGCTTGCATCGCCGATGTGCTCGCCTCGGTTGGCGCCACACGCCTTGCCTGAATAGCAAATCAAGAGCGACCCCTATTAGGCCTAATCCCTAGCAGGATTGTGATAATTTGCTGAAGTTCAATCCTCATGCGCTTGGTGTTCCCTATGCAGAAAGTGGCTATGCAAACACGCACCCTTGCCGTTGCTGTCTCTTTACTCGCCGTGCTCGTTGCCGCGCTCGGCCTCGCCGCCTGCGGCTCGTCATCGGGCTCGTCGAGTAAGAGCCTTGCCCTCGTCGCCTACTCGACCCCGCAGGGAGCCTATGAAAAGCTGATCCCAGCCTTCCAGGCGACCACCGAAGGCAAGGGCGTTAGCTTCAGCCAGTCCTTCGGACCCTCCGGGGAACAGAGCCGCGCGGTCGCCAACGGCCTGCACGCCGACGTCGTCAACTTCTCGCTGGCGCCGGACGTCGAAAAGCTCGTCAAGGCGGGCCTCGTCTCACCGAGCTGGAACCAGAACGCGACGCACGGCTTCGTCACGAATTCGGTCGCGGTGATCATTGTGCGCAAGGGCAACCCGAAGCACATCACCGGCTGGTCGGACCTGACCAAGCCGGGGATCGGCGTGATCACACCGAACCCCTTCACCTCGGGCAGCGCCCGCTGGAACATCATGGCTGCGTACGGCGCGCAACTGAAGGAAGGCAAGACGCCTAGACAGGCGATCCAATACCTGGCGCAGCTGTTCCACAACGTCGTCAGCCAGGACAGCTCGGCCCGCAACGCGCTGCAGACGTTCCTCGCCGGCCGCGGCGATGCCCTGATCGACTACGAGGACGAGGCGATCTCCGACGAGAAAAAGGGCGCGGCGATCGAATACATCGTCCCGAGTGCCACGATCCTGATCCAGAACCCGATCGCGGTGCTCAGTGGCGGCAACACGGCGGAGGGACAGAAGTTCGTCAACTACCTGCTCTCCCCCGCAGGCCAGCAGATCTGGGTCGAAAAGGGCTACCGCCCGGTGATCTCAGGAGTGCCGGGCGCAGACAAGTTCCCGACGCCGAAGAGCCTGTTCACGATCGAAAGCCTCGGCGGCTGGAAGACGGTGACCAAGCAGTTCTTCGAACCGGAAACGGGCGTCGTCACGAAGATCGAGCAGTCGCTTGGAGTCTCAACTGCCAAGTAGTCCCTCCACTCCCTCCACCCTGGCGCTGCCGCGCCAGCCGGGCCGTCGGCGGCTCCCCTCTCTCCGCCGGCGGCCCTCCGATCAGCAAGCCCCACCTCACAGCGGCCTCGGCGCCCGCACAGCGGGCGTGCTCGGTCGGGGCCTCTTGGGCGTCTACCTGTCAGTGCTCGTGCTGCTGCCGGTCGCGGCCCTGCTGGCACAGTCCGCCAAAGGCGGGACGGCGGCCTTCTGGCGCGAGGTCTCCAATCCCCAGGCGCTCGCCGCAATCAAGCTCACGTTGATCATCTCGGCGATCGTCGTGATCGTCAACGCGATCTTCGGCACCCTGATCGCGTGGGTGCTGGTGCGCGACGAGTTCCGCGGTAAGAAGATCGTCAACGCGCTTATCGACCTCCCCTTCGCGCTGCCGACGATCGTGATCGGCCTCGTGCTGCTCGCGCTGTACGGTGGCGGCAGCCCGCTCGGCATCGACGTCGCGTTCACGCGCGCCTCGATCGCGCTGGCGCTGCTGTTCGTGACGCTGCCGTTCGTGGTGCGCTCGGTGCAGCCGGTGCTGATCGAGCTCGACCGCTCGATGGAGGAAGCCGCCGCCTCGCTCGGCGCCGGGCCGGTGACCGTGCTGCGACGGATCGTACTCCCGGCCCTCACCCCGGCGATCGTCTCCGGCGTCGCGCTCAGCTTCGCGCGTGCCGTCGGCGAGTTCGGTTCGCTCGTGCTGATCACCGGCAACCTGCCGTTCAAGACCGAAGTCGGCTCTGTTTACGTGTTCGGTCAGATCCAGGACGAAAACCTGCCAGCGGCGGCTGCCGTGTCGGTCGTGCTGCTGCTCGCGGCGCTGCTGGTGCTGGGCGCGCTGGCGCTGGTCTCTCGTTGGAGGTCGCAACATGTCCTTTAGGGCATCGCGATTCTTCGAATCGAGGTCTGGGCATCATGTCCTTTAGCAAGCTCGCCGCGCGTACGATCGCGCTCGGGTATCTGGCACTGCTGCTGGTGGCGCCGGTGGCGATGATCTTCTACAGGACCTTCGAACACGGCCTCGCACCTGTGTGGACAGCGATCAACGAACCGAACGCGATCCACGCGTTCTGGCTGTCGATCGAGATCGTCGCGATCGCGGTGCCGCTGAACACGGCGTTCGGCGTCGGGATGGCGCTGCTGCTGGAGCGTGGCAAGTTCAAAGGCAAGGTGCTGTTGGGGATGCTGATCGACCTGCCGTTCGCGATCTCCCCGGTCGTGGTCGGGCTGGCGCTGGTGCTCGTCTATGGAAAAACGGGCTGGTTCGGGAACTGGCTGATCGGGCACGGCATCCAGATCATCTTCTCCGTGCCGGGCATGGTGATCGCCACCGCGGTCGTCTCGCTGCCGTTCGTCGCCCGCGAGACCGCGCCGGTGCTGCGCGAGTTGGGGACCGACGCCGAGCAGGCGGCGGCGACGCTCGGCGCGAGCGGCTGGCAGACCTTCTGGCGGATAACGCTGCCCGCGATCCGCTGGGGCGTGGTCTACGGCGTGGTGCTTACGACCGCGCGCGCGCTCGGCGAGTTCGGCGCGGTCAGCGTCGTCTCCGGCCGGATCGAGGGTCAGACCCAGACGCTGCCGCTGTACGTGCAGGACCAGTTCGAGAACTTCAACGTCACCGGCGCCTACACCGCCGCCGTGGTGCTTGCGCTGCTGGCACTGGGTACGCTCGTGGCGATGAACCTGCTGACCCGACGCACCCGACGCAGGACGACTGTCTGATGGCGATCGAGGCGCTCAACGTGAGCAAGCGTTTCGGCGACTTTGTCGCGCTCGAGGACGTCTCTGTCCGCGTCAACGACGGCTCGCTCACGGCGCTTTTGGGGCCGAGCGGAAGCGGCAAGTCGACGCTGCTGCGGATCATCGCGGGCCTGGAGATCCCGGACGGCGGCAGCGTCGTGATCGACGAGCGGGAGGTCACGTCGATTCCGGCACGCAGTCGCGGCGTGGGCTTCGTCTTCCAGCACTACGCCCCGTTCAAGCACATGACCGTGCACGACAACGTCGCGTTTGGGCTGACCGTGCGCAAACGGCCGAAGGCGGAGATCGCCCCGCGCGTGGAGGAACTGCTGGAGCTCGTCAGATTGGATGGTCTGGCCGAGCGCTACCCGTCACAACTCTCCGGTGGCCAGCAGCAGCGTATGGCGCTGGCGCGGGCACTGGCGGTGCAGCCGAAGGTGCTGCTGCTTGACGAGCCATTCGGCGCGCTCGACGCGCAGGTCCGGGGCGAGTTGCGCGAGTGGCTGCGCCGGTTGCACGAGGAAATCCACGTGACGACGATCTTCGTCACCCACGACCAGGAGGAGGCGATGGAGGTCGCCGAGCAGATCGTCGTCATGAACAAAGGTCGCATCGAGCAGGCGGGCACCCCGCACGAGCTCTACGAGAGCCCGCGCAACGAGTTCGTGATGTCGTTCATCGGCCCCGTCAACCGCCTCGGCGACTCGTTCCTGCGCCCTCACGACATCCAGATCCTGGCGGAGGCAGATGGGAACGGTATCGAGGCGCTCATCCGGCGAGTAGTGCACCTGGGATTCGAGGTCCGGGTCGAGCTGACCCTCCCCGATGGCCGCGACATCTGGGCCCAGGTAACCCGCGAGACCGCCGAGCAGCTCGAGCTCAAAGAGGGCCAGATCCTCCCCGTGCGCCTACCGCCCCCACGGGTCTTCGCGGCCTAACTACCTGGTTTCCCAGGCTTCCTCTTGTTTTGTTAGGGCCACGATGTCTTTAGGGAGCTTCCCCGAGGCGACGTCGGCGACGGTCACATGCTCGAGCACTTTGCGCAGGTTCGCGCGCAGCGCGACCCAGACCTGCTGCAAAGACTCGGCGGAGTCGCGGTATTCGATCTCCTCCGGGCGTTGCCCGCGGATGCCGACGAGCGGGCCCTCGACCGCGCGGATGATCTGCGCGAGGTTGACCTCGTCGGCCGGATGCGCGAGCCAGTAGCCGCCCTCGGGGCCGCGTTGTGAGCGCACGATCCCGGCGGAGCGCAGCTGCGTGAGAATGTTCTCCAGAAAGGACACCGGTATGTCCTGGGCCTGCGCCAGCTGATCGACCTTGCGCGGCGAATCCTGGCTCCCAGCGGCCAGCTCCACGGCCGCTCGCACGGCGTAGTCGGCCTTCGCGGTGACATGCATCGGCTCATTCTCTCGGAAATGGCGGCGGAGGCACCGCGTGCGAGCGCAGGAACCGTTGCAGGCATCCGTGTTAGGTGACCCTAAGTGCTGTGGTAACTTGCTGTCCGCAATCCCTACTCCTCCGATCGGATATCGATGCCCAAGCAGCAAGACCCTCGCCGCCCTCTCGCTGCTGATCCTCCTCGCCGCGGCCACCGCATTGACCGCCTGTGGCGGTACAAGCTCCTCCTCCGATTCCGCGAGCACGATCACGCTGTACAACGGCCAGCACGAACAGACCACCGCGCGGTTGGTGGCAGGATTCGAAAAGCAGACCGGGATCAAGGTGAAGGTCCGCTCCGACGACGAGGACGTGCTCGGCAACCAGATCCTGCAGGAGGGCTCGAGCTCGCCGGCCGATGTGTTCTATACCGAGAACACGCCGGTGCTGGAGGACCTGCAGGAAAAAGGCCTGCTCGCCCCGATCGCCGCCTCGACCCTGGCGGCGGTGCCGGCCAAGTACAGCTCCCCGCAGGGCGACTGGGTGGGGGTCTCCGCGCGCGTGTCGGTGCTCGTCTACAACACCTCTCAGATCAAGCCCTCCGAACTGCCGAGCTCGATCCTCGAACTCGCGCAACCGCAGTGGAAAGGCAAGGTCGGGTTCGCCCCGTCGGAGACCGACTTCCAGCCGCTGGTCACCGCGATCACGAAGCTCGACGGCGTGGCCGCCGCCGAAAAATGGCTGAAGGGACTGCAGGCCAACGCGAAGGTCTACCCCGACAACGAGACGGTCGTGGCCCAGGTCAACAACGGCGAGAGCACGGTCGGAATCATCAACCACTACTACTGGTACCGCCTGCGCGACGAGGTCGGCGCAGAGCGGCATGCATTCGGCGCTGCACTACTACGCGCCGCACGACCCGGGCTACCTGCTCAACGTGTCGGGCGCGGCGGTGCTGAAGTCGAGCTCCAAGCAGGCCGCCGCGCAGAAGTTCGTCGCCTTCCTCGTGAGCAAAGCGGGGCAGGAGATCCTCGCGCACAGCCACAGCTACGAGTACCCGATCGGCTCCGGTGTACTGACGGCCCAGCCGCTGAAGCCGTTCGATCAACTGCAGCTTGCGCCGGTCACGATCGCCGACCTGGGCAACGGCCACGCGCCGCTGGAACTCGAGCAGAAGCTCGGTCTGTTGTAGGCAAGAGCAATGAGCACGCTCGCCCCCTTCGAGCCGGCCGCGCAGACTTCGGCCGCACCCAGGTCGAGTGGCTGGGCGCGCAGCGTGGTCGGGGCGGCGGCGCTGGCCGCTGGTGAGCGTCGCCGGCGGCCTGCTCGCCGCCGGACTGGTGCTGCTGCCGCTGGTGTTCCTGATCGACCAAGCCCTGCAGCCGGGCTGGGGAGAAATCGAACGTCTGCTGCTGCGCCACGAGACGGCGGTGCTGCTGTGGAACACCGTGCGCCTGGCGTTCGCGTGCACGATCCTGTGCGCGGCGATCGGCGTGGCGGCCGCCTGGTGCGTGGAGCGCACGACGCTGCCCGGCCGCCGCTGGTGGGCGGTGGCGCTCGTGCTGCCGCTCGGCATCCCCGACTTCGTCGTGGGCTTCGGCTGGGTGTCGCTGGAGCCGGGGCTGCACGGATATCTCGGCGGCAGTGCTGATCATGACGCTGTCGCTGTATCCGCTCGTGTACCTGCCGGTCGCCGCCGCGCTCGGCGGGGTCGATCCTGCGCTGGAGGAGGTCGGCCGCAGCCTCGGGCTCGGCCCATGGCGGACGTTCTGGCGAGTGACTCTGCGCCAGATCTCGCCGGCGGTGCTCGGCGGCTGCCTGCTCGTGACGCTCGGCCTGCTGGCCGAGTACGGAGCCTTCGAGATCGTCCAGTACCAGACGTTCACGGTGGCGATCTTCACCGAGTTCAACCTCGGGTTCGACACCGCGGCGGCGTGCGCGCTGTCGCTCGTGCTGGTTCTGTTGAGCGTTGCCGTGCTCGGCGGCGAGCTCGCGCTCGGCGGGCGCGGACGGTCGCTGCGCAGCGGAGTCAGGCGCCCGGCGCCCGGCGCCGCGGGTGGCGCTAGGCCGCTGGATGGCACCCGCGCTGGTTGGCCTGCTCTCGCTGAGCGGACTGGGACTGGGGGTGCCCGTCGGCTCTCTGGTCTACTGGCTGGTGCGCGGCGGCTCCACCACCTTGCCGCCCGCGTCGATCCTGACCGATGCCTGGCACACGGCCGAGCTCAGCGCCGCCGCGGCCGCGCTGGCAACCGCACTGGCGGTGCCGGTGACGGCGCTGGCGATGCGCCATCGCAACCGCGTGACACTGCTGATCGAGCGCCTCGCCTATCTGCCGCAGGCGCTGCCCGGGCTGGTGATCGCGCTCGGTCTCGTGTCGTTCTCCGTCCGCTACGCGCTGCCGCTCTACCAGAGCTCGCTGGAGCTGATCGTGGCCTACGCGATCCTGTTCCTGCCGCTTGCTGTGGTGGGCGTGCGCTCGGCTATGGCGCAGACCTCGCCCAGCTTGGAGGAGGCGGGACGCTCGTTGGGCCGGCGTCCGGTCGTTGTGTGGTGGCGGTGACCCTGCCGCTGCTCGCCCCCGGGCTCGGGGCGGCGTTCGCGCTCGTGTTCATCTCCGCGGCGACCGAGCTGACGGCGACGCTGTTGCTACACCCAACCGGCGTGAACACGCTGGCGACTCAGTTCTGGGCATACACGAGCGGCTTCTCCTATGGCGCCGCCGCTCCCTACGCCGCGTTGATGGTCGCGATTTCGGCTGTGCCGGCATATCTGCTGAGCCGCCGCATGCTCACACTGGCACGCATGGGACAGAGATGAGCGAGCTGACGGTCACCGACTTGTGGAAGGGCTACTCCGCCCAGCCGGTGCTGAGGGGCGTGAATCTCGACGTGCCCGCCGGCTCGCTGACCGCGGTGCTGGGCCTGTCGGGCTGCGGCAAGACGACGCTGCTTACGGGTGATCGCCGGCTTCGAGCGCGCCGAGCGGGGCCGGGTCTCGCTCGGCTCGCGGGTGCTCGATGAGGAGCACACATATGTGCCGCCCGAGCGTCGCGGGATCGGATATGTGCCCCAGGAGGGCGCGCTGTTCCCCCATCTGACGCGTCAAGCGGAACGTCGGCTTCGGCCTCTCCCGTGAGGAGCGCCGCGGCGATGCGGTGGGAGATCTGCTGGAGATGGTCGGGTTGGAGTCGCTCGCGGACCGCTATCCCCACCAGCTCTCGGGCGGCGAGCAGCAGCGCGTGGCGTTAGCGCGAGCGTTGGCCCGCCGACCCGAGGTGTTGCTGCTGGACGAGCCGTTCTCCTCACTGGATGCCTCTTTGCGCACCCGCGTGCGCGAGGAGGTGCACACGCTGCTGCGTACGCAGGGAGTGACGACTGTGCTGGTGACGCACGACCAGGAGGAGGCGCTGTCGCTCGCCGACACGGTCGCGGTGCTGCGCAACGGCACGATCGTCCAAGGTGGAACGCCGGATCAGCTCTATACGCTGCCGGCTGATGTTGAGCTGGCGCGGTTCCTGGGCGCCGTCAACCTGATCGACGCGGATTTCGAGCAGGGCATCGCGAGGACGGCGCTGGGCATGCTGTTACTGCGCTCGGATCCCGGGTCACCGGGCGCGGGGGCACCGGGCATGACAAGTGGGGTCGTGATGGTCCGCCCCGAGCAGCTCGAGGTGCGCCCTCGCGGAGGGTCAGCCACCGCCGGACTGACGGGAGAGGTTGGGCAGTGCCGCTATTACGGGCATGACGCGCTGCTTCACATCCGCATCGACGAGTCCGACGGCGAGCAGGTGCTGCTCGCACGGGTGCAGGGCGATCAGGCCCTACCGGCCGGCACGCCCGTGATTCTTGTCGCGCACGGGCCGGTCACGATCGTGGAGTGAGCATGGCGGACGCCGGCTCAGGCCGCTTGCCAGAGCGCGTCATCCCCGAGCGGCCGGCGCACCGCATCGCCTGAGGCGACCAACTCGAGCAGCGCCGTCTCGGCGGCGGAGCGGTCGGGTAGATCGTTGCCCTCGGTCAAGAGCGCCGCCACCTCCTGGGTCGTGAGACCGTCGGTGAAGTGCTGGAGCAATGGCAGCGGCGAGGGCGGGACGGGTTCACGCGAGAGCGCAAGATCGAGGTTTGCGACCAGCACGTCGTAGGCCTCGACCGGCTGGAAGCCGCCCGCCTGTAGCTGGCGCCCGTCGCGCTCGAAGATGACCGACGGCGCGGTGTAGCGCACCGGTCCGTCTGAGGCGGCGGTCTTGCCCTGCAGCTCCGAGGCCGAACCAGCCGCGGTCCGCGCCTCGGCGCGGTCGCGTTCGTATGCCTTGCTCACCTCGTCGCTGTCAAGTCGCGCAACGATCTCCTGGGCTCGAATGTCTGGCACCGCGCCGAGCGCGTCGGCGAGCTGCGCGTCATCGTCGAGCAGCAGCGGCGTGGTGAAGTTCGCGAGCGCCAGCGCCCGGAACACGCGCCACTCGCTGCCGGGGTCGATGATCCGCGCCGCGACGACCGCGCGGCAGGCGCGGGCGGTCGCGCTGATACGCGCCTTCGGGTTGGGCGACAGCGGCATCCCGTACCGGCGGTAACGCAGCTGGCCGCGCGCGGCGCGCAGAGGTGTGTATCCGCGCGCTTCGTACTGGGAGGCGTCCTCGGTGAGACCGATCAGCACGAGCCGCCACCGCAGCTGATCGCGATAGCGCCACTCCAGCACGCGCAACGCCGGGCTCGCGGAATAGGCCCACGGGCAGGCCGGATCGCTGTGGAGCGTCGCTTCGATCATTGCGAGAACAACTATACGACGGCGAGCGCCGCAATCGCACGAGACTCTACGACGGCGACAGCAGCACGGGCAGCGTCTTCAGCTGGTTGACGAACGCCGACTCCACGATCGTCGGCCCGCCCGCCGGCTCCATCGTGGGGAAGCGAGCGAGGGTCTCCTCGAACAGCGTGTTGAGCTCCAGCCGGGCCAGCGCCGTGCCCAGGCAGAAGTGCCGGCCGCCGGCGCCGAACGCCTGGTGCTCGGTGGTGCGGCGCACGTCGAAGCGGTCAGGATCCTCGTGACGGATCTCGTCACGGTTGGAAGAGACGTACCACATGACGACCTTGTCCCCCTCTTTGATCTGGCGCCCGTTCAACTCGGTGTCGCGAGTCGCGGTGCGGCGGAAATGCGCGAACGCGGGGAACATCCGCAGCGACTCCTCCACGGCGCCTCCGATCAGCGAGGGATCGTCCAGCAGCAGCCGACGCTGGTCGGGGTTCTGCATCAGCGCCAGCATGCCGCTGCAGTAGGTGGCCTTGGTGGAGTCGTTGCCGGCGGCGAGGAGCAGGAAGAAGCCCATCACGATCTCATGTTCCTCGAGCTTCTGCCCGTCAACTTCGGCGTGCACCAGCACGCTGGTCAGGTCGTCTGTGGGGGTCTCGCGGCGCTGCGCGATCAGCTTGCCACAGCGCTCGAAGATCTCCGCGAAGCCCGCTTCGATCCCTGCGACGACGCTCTCGTGCGGGTTCAGATCGGGGTCGTCGGCCGCCAGCATCATGTTCATCAGGCGCGCCCAGATCTCGTCGTCCTCCGGCGGGATGCCCATGAAGCTGCCGATCACGCGCGAGACCACCGGCTGGGCCACGTCGGTGACCAGGTCGCATGTCTCCTGCCCCTGCAGACGGTCGAGCGCGTCCACCACGATCGCCCTGACCGCATCTTCATGGGCGGAGATCCGCTTCGGCGTAAAGCCCGCCTGGAACAGGGCCTTGATGCGGTCATGCTTGGGCGGGTCCATGCCGATGAACATCGCCCGCGACAGCTCGATCGGGAAGCCGGTGGTGGCGAGCGTGATGCCCCCGCGCTCAGATGAATAGGTCTGCCAGTCGCGGCTCACGGTATGGACATCCTCCGCCGTGGTGACCGACCAGTAGCCGGCCTCCTCAGGGAATTCGGCGATGCCCGCGGTCCAGTGCACTGGGCACTCCTTACGCATGCGCGCGAACAGCTCGTTCGGCACGCCGTGCTCCCAGACCTTGCGCTCGGTGACGAGCACGCCTTCCAGGTCGCTCTTGTCTACCGTTGCCATCGGGACCTCCTGGATTGCTGTCACGAGATGTTCCGCTGATGCTACTGGCTGTCCGGCCAGGATGGGGCTAGGCTCGCCTCGCTAAGCGAGCGTGCCCGCGATCGGCCTGTTCAGGTCCGTGGCCTTGGCGGGCTCCTCGGGCGCCCGATCGGCGATCCGCGCGGCCTGTTGCCCGCGTTTGCGGGGCCGCCAGACCCGTATGTACTGGGCGGCGAAGTATGAGCCGAGCACGAGCAGCAGGGCGATCGCCTGGCCGATGAACGTCTCCCAGTTGTTGAACAGGCTGAACCAGGTGCCCATCCAGCCGGGTATGTAGAGGCCGTGGATTTCGCTGGTCCCGATCCAGCCGGCGAGCTGCATCTCGTTGACCTCCTCGCCGACCGACACGAGCAGCACGAACAGCAGCATCACCCCGGTGACGATCAGCAGGCGCTTGTAGGGCAGGCGCTGGTGCAGCCCAAAGGTCAGCACCCCGGCGGCGGCGGTGAACATGCAGCCGATCACGACGCCCTCCAGCACGACGTTCGAGCCGTAGAGCTCTCTCAGGAGCTGCAGGAAGATCACGACCTCGAAGCACTCGCGATATACCGAGGTGAAGCCCAGCAGCGCGAGGCCGAGCAGCATCCGCCGCATGTTCGTCTCCGGATCGGCCGAGAGCAGGCTGCGCCGGCGCTTGTGGTGGTTCGAGATCCAGCCGGTCCAGTAGACCTTGTGGAAGAACCAGTTCATCACGAGCAACAGCACTATCAACGAAGGCAGCCCGGTCGCTGCCTGCACATCGAACTCGCCGCCGTGGAACTGACCGATGAACCACACCACCCCGAACCAGGTCGCGATCCCCGCGCCGATCCCCGCCGCGCCGCCGAGCGCAACCGGGCGGCGGTAGACGCGGTTGCCGCCGAGGAAGCTGGCCATCACGGCCGCCAGCACGAGGATCGTCTCCAGGCCCTCGCGCAGTACCAGAATCGCGCTGTCGAGCACTACGGTCGTGCGGCTCAGACGATGCCCGGGCGGTAATGCGGTCGGGTCGGTGGTCCCGCCGCGGGCGTGCCAGCCGAGGATGACCACGCCCACCGCGACCGCGAGCACGATCGCGGTCCACACATAGAAGCTCGCTCGCTCGCTCGCGCGTTTCGCGGTCGGCTTCGTGGCCTGCGCGGCGGTAGCTGGATCCGCGCTCATGCGGGCTCCGGACGATCTCCGCGTGGCAGACGACTGGATTCCGACAGGGCCATCATGGAGTTAGGGTACCCTAACTCCAGTGTTCTACATCACGCGTTCTACAAGCGGCGGACGGGGGTCGAACCCGCGACCTCAAGCTTGGGAAGCTTGCGCTCTACCAACTGAGCTACCACCGCACGAACCCAGATATTACGCCGCGCGCGCCAACTTGACGTGGCCCGCGCCGACTCCCACGGAACGGCATAGCTCTACCCTTGGAAGCCGTGCGCCGCCGTCTACTGCCGATTATCGTCTCGCTTCTTGGCGCATGCCTGATCGGGTTGCTGATCTATGGCGTTTCTCATCAGTCGGCGAGCCGCACGCTCGACGAAGCGCTGGCACAGGGTCAGCATCCGCTCGCGCCCAACGCCACTCGAACGCTACCCGGGCTCTCTGGCGCTCATCGCGCCTCGCTCGCGTCGTTCAGTGGCAAGGTGGTCATCTTGAACTTCTGGGCCTCCTGGTGCGAACCCTGCCAGGAAGAGGCACCGCTGCTCGAGCGCGCCCAGAGCCAGTTGCAGCGCCACGACGCCACCGTACTCGGCGTGACCTACCTCGACGCTTCGCCCGACTCGGAAAACTTCGTGCGCCAATATCACCTGACCTACCCGAACCTGCGCGACACCAACGGCGACTTCGCCCACTCCTACGGCACCGACCAGCTTCCGGAGAGCTTCGTGATCGACCGTCATGGCCACATCGTGGCAATCTCCCGTGGCGAGATCGATCAGGCATTCCTTGACCGCGCAATCGCGCTGGCGGAGAGCTCGTGAGTCCTCGCGCGGGCCGCACGACCGTGTTCGCGTTGCTGGTGTTCTGCCTGAGCGCACCACCCGCGCTCGGCATGGGTGCGGCCGACGCTCACCCGCGCACCTCCCTGCCGGTGATCGAGCGCCAGGTGATGTGCGTCACCTGCAAAATCCCCCTCAACGTCGCCCAATCGCAGCAGGCCAACCGCGAGCGGGCGTTCATCCAGAGCCTGATCGACGAAGGCAAGACCGAAGCCCAGATCAAGGACGCGCTCCTCGCTCAGTACGGCCCGACGGTGCTGGGGCTACCGGGCGCGCACGGCTTCGACCTGACCGTCTATCTGGTACCACTCGCGGCGTTCCTTGCGCTGCTCGCCACGCTCGCAGTGCTGCTACCCCGCTGGCGCCGCCACGCCCGCGAGCAGGCCGGCCGAGCGGACGGCGCCACACAGCTCGACTCCGCCGACGCCGCCCGCCTGGAGGCGGACCTGGCGCAGTTCGACTGAAGCCTGGCCGATCGGCCGAGGTACCCGCGCGCCTACATCTCAGCCGGCGCGCTCACCCCGAGCAGGTCCAGGCACCGTGCGATCGTGCCTTGCGTCGCCACGGACAGCGCGATCCGCAGCGACTCGACCGTCTCGGGCTCGACGCCGAGCACGCGGCAGTCGCGGTAGAAGGCGGTGAAGTCCTGGGCCAGCTGCAGCGCATAGGCCGTTATCCGGTGCGGCGCGCGGCGCTCAACGGCCTCTTGGACCTCTCCGGGAAAGGTGAGCAGTTGCATGACGAGCGCACGCTCGGCGGCATGCAAAGGCGCTTGACTTCCATTAACCACACCCGCCAGCGCCGCCCCCACCCGCTCCTGACCCGCCTTTGCGAGCACAGCAGCGATCCGGGCGTGCGCGTACTGCACATAGTAGACGGGGTTCTCGCTCGACTGCTCGCGGGCCAGGTCTAGGTCGAGGTCGACCGTCGTCTCGTGCGAGCGCGCCAGCAGGTACCAACGCGCGGCGTCCACACCGATCTCGGTCAGGAGATCATCGAGCGTGACGAACTCCCCGGCTCGCTTGGACATCTGCGCACGCTCGCCGCCGCGCATCAGATGGACGAGCTGCATGATCAACAGATCCAGGTGCTCCGGGTCGCCGCCGAGCGCCGCGTAGGCGGCCTTCATCCGCCCTACATAGCCGTGGTGATCGGCGCCCCACACGTCGACCTGGCGGTCGAAGCCGCGCTCGCGCTTGTCCTGGTGATAGGCGATATCCGAGGCGAAGTAGGTGTGCTCGCCGTTCGAGCGCACCAGCACACGGTCCTTGTCGTCGCCGTAGTCGGTCGTTCGCAGCCACAGCGCCCCCTCGTCGCGATAGGTGTGCCCCTCACGCTCGAGCATCTCGAGCGTGTGCGCCACCGGGCTCGGATCGCCCTCGTGGAGCTTGCTCTCATAGGTCCACAGGTCAAAGCTCACGCGGAACTTGCTCAGCGAGGCAGCGATCTGCTCGATCATCGCCGCCACGGCAGCCCGTCCCAACTCGGCCGGCTCCAGCTCGGAGGCATCCGGGAGATGGGCGACGAGCTGCTCGACGTACTCCCCGCGATAGCCGTCCTGGGCGACCTCCTCGCCCCGTGCCAGCGAGCGTATAGATTCCCCGAGCTTGCGGACCTGCGAGCCGGCGTCGTTCACGTAGAACTCGCGCGTGACCTCGTGACCGTGCAGGACCAGCAGCCGCGCAAGCGCGTCGCCGTAGGCGGCGTTGCGCGCGTGTCCCACGTGCATCGGACCGGTGGGGTTGGCGGAGACGAACTCGACCACGATCCGCTCGGGTGGATTGGCGCCGCCCGCTCCGAACGACTCTCCGCCGGCGAGTATCTCGGCAAGCGAGCCGGCCAGCCAGCGATCGGCGAGAAACAGGTTGAGGAAGCCGGGGCCCGCCACCTCGAAGCGCTCGAGGCTCGCGCCGAGCCGCTGTTCGAGCTCTTTGCCCAGACGCTCCGCGACCTCGCGCGGCGGCGCCCTGAGACCCGGCGCCAGCAGCAACGCGGCGTTCGTCGAATAGTCGCCGAAGTCCGCCCTCGGTGGACGCTCGAGCACAATCCCCCCCCGCGCGCCGACCTTGCCGGACGACTCGCCGGCCAGCTCACCGGCCGCCGCCAGCACGGCCTCGCGCAGGCCGTCCAGTGAAGTGGGGGCGCTCTTCAGGAGGGGCTGCATTGGGACTCGTTCATCGATCCGGGCTCACCGCTTGCGATACTAGCTGCGTGAACGATCAAGACTCAGGCGCCGAGCGCCACATAAACATCCACCTGTCCCCCGAGATCATGGGGGGTGTATACGCGAATTTCGCCAACGTCAGCCACTCCGACTACGAGTTCACCGTCACCTTCGCGCGCGTGGACCACGAGGTCGAGTCCGACGAGGTCCCGGGTGTGGTCGTCTCCCGCGTCAACATCTCGCCGCGCTTCATGCGCGAGCTGATCGACGCGATGGAGGACAACTACTCCAAGTGGCGCACCCGCGAGGGCATCAAGAACCTGCCCGAGTACGGCGGCACGGAGGCCGGCTCAGAGGAGGAGTAGGGCTGCACGTGGACGAACTGCGACAGCAATGAAGGTCGCCGTCATTTCCGACATCCACAGTAATCGCCAGGCCTTCGAGGCGGTGCTCGACGCGGTCGCCGCGAGCGACGCATCCGAGCTGTGGTGCCTCGGCGACCTCGTTGGCTACGGCGCCGACCCCGATAGCTGTGTGCAGCTCGCCCGCGAGCACGCGGCGGTGTGCCTTGCCGGCAACCACGATCTCGCGGTCGTGGGCAAGATCCCGTTCGACGAGTTCTCCCCCGGCGCGAGACTCGCGGCGCAGTGGACCCAGGAGGTGATCGCGCCCGAGAGCCTTGCCTTTCTCGCCGAGTTGCGCCCGCAGGGGCAGGAGGGCACGATCGGCCTCTACCACGCCAGTCCGCGCGATCCCGTGTGGGAGTACGTGCTCTCGGCGCTGCTCGCCGAGCTATGCCTGGACCGCCAGCCCGATCGGGTCTGCCTGATCGGCCATTCCCATGTGGCGCTGTCGTTCGTGCGCCACGAGGGCGCACTCGCCACCGGCGAGCCCCGGCGCGAGGGCGCACAGCTCGATCTCTCAAGCGGCGAATGGCTGCTGAATCCCGGCAGCGTTGGGCAGCCACGCGACGGGGACCCGCGCGCCTCCTGGCTGCTGCTCGACCTCGACGGCCTGACGGCCTCCTTCCGGCGTGTCGACTACGACGTGGCCGGCGCGGCCGGCGCAATCCGCGCAGCGCGTCTCCCGGACTCGCTTGCCGAGCGCCTGGAGTACGGTCAATGAACGTGAATCGCCGCAACCAATCGACCAATCAGGCCTCCGTTCCCCGCGCCCGGGGCCATCTGCACCTGCGCATCCTGTTCGCCGGTCTGCTCGGCGTGAGCGCCGTCCTGCTCGTCGCCTGCGGCGGCTCCGGCAAGGGCCTGATCCCGAGTGCCAATGCCGGGCCTCTGCAGAGCGATTTCGAAGCGGTCGCTCAGGCGGCACAGAGCGGCGAAGGGAACTGCACCGCCACCGAAGCAGCGATCGAGAAAACTGAAACAGACTTCGCGGATCTGCCCTCGACGGTTGACGCGGGCCTGCACAAAACGCTCGGCGTGGGGATCTCGAATCTGCGTCGCCGTGCGCTCGCGCTGTGCACGCAGCCCCTCCCGCAGACGACCTCGACGACGAAGACGAGCGCCCCTACGATGACAACGAGCACCCAGACAACACCAACGACCCCAACCCACACCGAAACGACCACCACCCCCACCACCCCCACGGCGACCACCCCCACCGCCACGACCCCAGGCGGCGGCACTGCCGCTCCGGGAAGCGAAAGCGCCCCCGGTGCGTCCAGCGGACCCGGGGGCGGTACGGGCATCGGCGGTGAAAGCGGCTCGGGCTCGGGTGGCGCGGGGGGATCGGGCACTCCGGGCGCGGGCGACGTCCAGGAAAGCGGCAAATGAGCCGCGTCTGCGCAGCGCGCGATGCGAAGGCACGTGAGCAACCGGGCGCTTGTGCGCAACCGGGCGCTCGTGCGCAGGAGGCGAGCAGCCCATGAGCGAGGTGAAGATCGCCGGGCGCTACCGCCTGGAGGGCCGGCTCGGCTTCGGCGGGATGTCCACCGTGCACCTCGCCCTCGACCTGCGCCTGGAGCGCCAGGTGGCCGTCAAGCTGCTCGCTGAGCACCTCGCGGATGATCCCACGTTCGTCTCGCGCTTCCAGCGTGAGGCACAGGCCGCCGCGCGTCTGGTGCACCCCAACGTCGTGCAGATCTTCGACTCGGGCCTCGACGAGCCCTCCGGCCGGCACTTCATCGTGATGGAGTACATTGAGGGCTCCTCCTGCGCGGAGATCCTGCGCGATGACGGCTGGGTCGAGGTCGAGGAGGCCGTCTCGATCATCGAGCAGGCCTGTGAGGGCCTGGACTACGCGCACCGCCACGGCGTCGTCCACCGCGACGTCAAGCCCGGCAACCTGCTCCGCGCCCGCGAGGGCGAGGTCAAGCTCGCCGACTTCGGCATCGCCAAGGCGACCGAGCAGTCCTCCATCACCCAGGTCGGTTCCGTGCTCGGCACCGCCGCCTACCTGGCGCCCGAGCAGGCGCGGGGCGAGGAGGCCGGGCCGCGCGCCGACCTGTACGCGCTCGGGGTCGTCGCCTACCAGCTGATCTCCGGTCGCCTGCCGTACGAGGCCACCTCCTTGACCGAGCTCGCGCTCAAGCAGCAGCGCGAGGAGCCCGCGATGCTCGACACGCTCGTCGCCGCCGTCGGGCCCGAGCTGGCCGACGCGATCGCGCTCGCGCTCGCGCTGGACCCGCGCGACCGCTACCAGACCGCCCGCGAGATGGGGCGCGCGATCGAGGACGGGGCGCGCGGGATCTCGCCCGTCGAGCCCGCCGATAGTGGTGGGCGAGGAGGGCCGGCGACCGCGGCTACGAGTCTTTTGGCGACTGCCGGGCCACGCGGGTCCGAGCGCGGTGGTAGTGGCTCCACCGTCACCCCCCGACGTCCGCGCCAGGGGCCACCGCGACAGCAGGCTCCGGTCGTGGCGCCGGCCTCCGCCTCCTCCGCGAGCTCGCCCGCCGGCCGGCGGCGGGGGCGTCTGCTGCCCGCGGTTCTCGTGCTGCTCGCGATCATTGTTGCGATCGTCGCAGTTGTGATCGCCACCGCTCCGGCGCCGACGAAGGTCGTGCTGCGCAACGTCGTCTACTCCGACGTCCAGCAAGCTTCTTCGGCACTCAAACAGCTGGTTTCGGAAAACACCAAATAAAAGGCGAGAGGCCCGCTTACGCGGGCCCTTTGCCTGGACAACCGTCAATCTTGTCCAAGAATAGCTATTCAGCGCTTGGAACGGAACACGCCGGCGCGCCATGTGTGGGCCACGTTTTCCAAGTTCCCATCTAGGATTCCGCCCCGCAAATCTTTCATCAACCTCGCCAGGAAAGCGAGGTTGTGCATCGTCAGCAGCCGTGCCCCCGTCAGCTCGCCGGCGCGCACCAGGTAGCTGAGGTAGGCGCGCGACAGACCGTCGGCGCAGGCCGGGCACTCGCAGCCCTCCAGCAGCGGCTCCTCCGAGTCGCGCCACCGAGCCTTCTTCAGGTCCACGCGCCAGCGATTCTCCGGATCGGGGACGAGCGCTGTGCCGTGCCTGCCCAGGCGGGTCGGCATCGCGCAGTCGAACGTGTCGATCCCCAGCTCGACCCCCCTGATCAGGTCGTCGACCTCACCGATCCCCAGCAGGTGTCTCGGCTTACGCTCGTGCTCACCTCCCAGCTCGCTCGTCGCGTAGCCCACAACCTCATACATCTGCGCCTTCTCCGCCCCGAGCGATCCTCCGATCGCGACCCCGTCGCACGCGCTTGCGGCAATTGTTTGAGTCGACTCGCGCCGCAGGTCCTCGTACACGCCGCCCTGCACGATCCCGTAGACGAGCTGGTCGGTCGGCCCGTGCTCGGCGTGCCACCCCAGGCAGCGCTCCAGCCAGCGGTGCGTGCGCTCGGTCGAGCGCTGCGTGTACTCACGGTCGACGTGGAACGGTGTGCACTCGTCGAACACGAGCGCCAGGTCTGAGCCCAGCGCCGCCTGCGTCGCCATCGAGCCCTCGGGCGAGAGGAACCGCTCGCGGCCGTCCGTGTATGAGCGAAAGCGCACCCCGTCCTCTTCGATCGCGAGGATCGCGCCTGCGCGCTCGCCCTGGCCGGCTTGCGCCTCGCCACCAACCTGGCCGCCGGCTTGGCGATGCTCGCCGGCGCCGCCTAGTTCATCCTCCCCGCGCCGTCCGCCGCCACGCCCGCGGGAGGGGCGAGCCTTGATCTCCTCGGCCACCGTCCCGTGCCCCATCGAGAACACCTGAAACCCTCCGGAATCGGTCACGATCGGCCCGTCCCAGCCCATGAACCGGCCCATCCCGCCGAAGCGCTCGATCAACTCCGGACCGGGATTCAAGAGCAGGTGAAAGGTGTTGCCGAGCACCATCTCGTATCCAAGCGCGGCCACCTCCGCCGGCAGCAGACCCTTCACCGTGGCTTTCGTGGCCAGCGGCACGAAAGCCGGTGTGCGAACATCGCCGTGCGCGGTTTCGAGTACTCCCGCACGAGCGTCAGTCAAGCCGTCGCGGGCCTGGATCGTGAAAGTGGCCATCTCTACGGCATCCTAAGAGGGACCCCCCTCATGCTCGCGTCCCTCGTCAACGTCTCCCACCTCGTCGAAGTCTCCGGCTACCCGCTGCTGTTCATCCTCGTGATGTCCGAGTCGGCCGGGGTTCCGATCCCCGGAGAGACGGCTTTGATCACCGCCGCCGTGCTCGCCTCTGGCGGCAAGCTCAAAATCGAGCTCGTGATCCCGATCGCGGCCGTCGCCGCGATCGTGGGCGACAACATCGGCTACCAGATCGGCCGCCATGGCGGGCGCTGGCTGCTCGAACGGCCCGGCCGCTTTCAACGCCAGCGCCTGGACGTTCTGGAGACCGGCGAGCCATTCTTCGAACGCCATGGCCCGAAGGCCGTGTTCTTCGGCCGCTTTATCCTCGGCCTGCGCGTCTGGGCCTCGTGGCTGGCCGGCGCCACCCACATGCGCTGGCGTTCGTTCTTTCTCTGGAACGCGCTCGGCGGGATCTGCTGGGCGACCGGGATCGGGCTGCTCGCCTACTTCCTCGGCCACTCCGCCGGCAAAGCGATCGAGGCGTTCGGCATTTACGGGCTCGTCGCGGTCCTGCTCGCGATCGTGAGCACCTTCTTCCTGCACCGCCGCCACCGCCGTCACACCCAGGCACGATCCGCCCCGCCGCCCGAGGCGGCGCCGCCCGATCCAAAGACGCCCTGAGCCCCTGGCCTCAGACTGGCCCGCCCCAGTCACCGTCTCCGCTAGGCCTTTGTGATCTCAAGACGCCAGGATTCAGGCGAACTTACTCAGCAGCCGTTGCCGTTGCCGCAGGGCGCGATGCGATCCCAAAGATCGGCCAATGCGCTCAGCTCGCCCTCGGAGAAGCGCGAGAAGAAGTGCTCCCGCACGATCGCCAGGTGAGTGCCGCGCGCTTCCGCCAGCCGCTCCCGGCCCAGATCCGTCAGACATGCGTAGGACCCGCGCGCGTCGTGGTCGCACGAGCAACGCTCCAGCAACTCGTCCCGCTCGAGCCGATCGACCAGCCGCGTCAGCCCGCTGCGCGACAGCTGCGCCTGCTCGGCCAGGTCACACATCCGCATCCGTCCGCCGCTCGAGTCCTGCAGATGCTGCAGTACCTCGTACGAGGTCATCGGTAGGCCGTGCGCCTGCTCCAACTCTGCATCCAGGCGCTTGGCGAGACATGCGTGGGCTCGCAGCAAACCGCGCCAAGCGCGCACCTCCCCCTCACTGAGAGACTCCTCCCCGGAAGGGATCTTGACGGCGGTCGCGGTCGACATGATGGCATTTGTTACAAAGAACCCTGCTACCCCGAACATAGCAGTGTCGGAGCCACTTTCCAGCCTCAGGGGCGAGCACTCACGACGGCTTCGTCGCCCGCCAAGCCCACCACATCATCAGCGGCTGCAGCGGCAGCCGCGCATACAGCGCCAATACCGGGATCTTCGCGAACTTCGCCGGGTTCAGCGCCATATATAGGTTCGCGGGAAACACCGCCGCCAGCAGCGCGATCAGGCCGAAGCCCGCCAGCCTGCGCGTGCGCGGCAGGAGCACCCCCACCCCACCCGCGATCTCGGCCACACCGCTGACCCGCACGAGCGTCGCGGGGTCGCCCAGACCCGGCGGCACGATCTGCTTGTAGGTGCCCGGAATCACGAAGTGGTTGACCCCCGAGCCGATGAAGAATACCGCCAGCGCCGTCTGCGAAGAGTTCATCTCGTCGTCCTTTCGATCAAAGAGTGCCCGGTCATCTCCACCGGCTGGGACAGCTCGAGCAGCTCCAACACCGTCGGAGCGACGTCCGCCAAGATCCCATCCCCCTCCCTCAGCTTCAGCCCCGTCGCCGTCACGATCAACGGCACCTCGTTCAGCGAATGCGCCGTGTTCGGACTGCCGTCCGGCTCGAGCATGTGATCCGCATTCCCGTGGTCGGCCGTCACCACGCACACGCCGCCGCTTTCGTGCACCGTCGCCACCACCTCGCCGAGGCAGCCATCGACGGTCTCCACCGCCTTCACAGCCGCCTCGATCACCCCCGTGTGACCGACCATGTCGGCGTTCGCGAAATTGATGATCCCGAACGCCGGCGGATCCTCGCGCCAAGCGTCCGTAAACGCTGCCGCCGCCGCACGCGCGCTCATCTGCGGCTTGTGGTCGTAGGTAGGCACGTCCCGCGGCGAGTCGACCAACGCCCGGCGCTCGCCCGCCAGCGGCGCCTCCTCGCCGCCGTTGAAGAAGTACGTCACATGCGGGTACTTCTCCGTCTCGGCCACGTGCAGCTGTCTCACCCCCGCGTCCGCCAGCACGATCCCGAGCGTCGTCTGCGGGCGCTCCGGCGGGAAGACGACGAGGTAGGGCCAGCCCTCCTCGTACTCGGTCAGCGTCGTGTACCCCTCGATCTCGACCGGTTTCGCGCCGCCGCGTCCGATCCAGCCGGGAAGCTCCTCGCGGCCGTCCCTATCGTCGACACCATTCGTCTCGCTGCGGCCATCCGCCCCACGATCGCAGCCTCCCTCGCCGAAGCCCTCTTCGGCCAGCGCCCGCGTCAGCTGGCGCATCCGGTCGGGCCTGAAGTTGAAGCACAGCACGCTGTCGCCCGGTCTGATCTGCGCCTCCGTGCCGACGAGCGTCGGCTCGATGAACTCGTCTGTCTCACCGCGCTCGTACGCGGCGCGCACCGCCGCCTCGCCGCTGTCCGCGCGCCGCTCCGCGCAGCCGTGTACGAGCAGGTCGTACGCACGCTGCGTTCGATCCCAGCGCCGGTCGCGGTCCATCGCCCAATACCGTCCCACCACCGATCCCGTACGCACGCCCTCGGTCGCGTCGAGCTCCTTCAGAAAGTCGGCGCCCGAGTGTGGCAGCGTGTCGCGCCCGTCGGTGAACGCGTGCACCACCAGGTCTGTCCCCTCCCCTGTCCGCGCTCCATGCAGCGTGCCCGCCAGCGCGATCAGCGCGCGCAGGTGATCCATGCTCGAATGCACGCCCCCGTCGGACACGAGCCCGAGCAGGTGCACCCGTCCGGGCCTCCCCAGCGCCGCCCGCAGGACCTCGTTCTCGGCGAGCGTCCCGTCCGCGACCGCGTCGTCGATCCGCGTCAGATCCTGCCGCACGACCGCGCCCGCGCCGAGGTTCAGGTGTCCGACCTCGCTGTTGCCCATCTGGCCGTCCGGCAGCCCGACCGCGCGCCCGCACGCGGTCAGCGTCGTGTGTGGATAGGACGCCCAAAGCTCGTCGAACACCGGCGTGCTCGCCAGCGATACGGCGTTGCCGGGGCCGGGCTCGGCGAGCCCCCACCCGTCGAGGATAACCAGGCAGACGCTCGGAACCGGTAACCCGTCTGGACCGGCGGGCAGGCTCATCGTGTGGCGGCGGCGGCCACGATCTGCGCGAAGGACTCGGCGTCCAAGCTGGCCCCACCGACGAGTGCCCCGTCGACATCCGCCAGCCCGAGCAGCTCGGCCGCGTTCTCGGGCTTGACCGAGCCGCCGTACAGGATCCTCACCCGCTCCGCCGCCTGCTTGTCGCGGTCGCCGACGAGCGCCCTGACGAACGCGACCGCCTCCTGGGCCTGCTCCGGGCTCGCGACGCGGCCGGTGCCGATCGCCCAGATCGGCTCATACGCGATCGTCACCTCCGCCAAGCGCTCGTCCGCAACCCCCGCGAGCCCGTCCCGCACCTGCTGGCGCAGCTTGCGCTGTGTTTCGTCCTTGTCGCGTTCCTCCTCGGTCTCGCCCACGCACAGGATCGGCCTCAGCCCCGCCTCCAGCGCGGCCGGTACCTTCAGCGCCAGCGCCCGGTCAGTCTCGCCGAAGCAGGCCCTGCGCTCGGAGTGCCCGAGCACGACGCCCTGCACACCGATATCGCTGAGCATCGCGGGCGAGATCTCGCCGGTGAAGGCGCCTTCGGGCTCGTGGTGCATGTTCTGTGCGTACACCTCCACACGCGAGCCCCGCGCGCTGTCCACCATCGCCCGCAGGTCCGTGAACGGCACACAGATCGCGACCTCCACGCCGTCCACCGAGGAGACCCGTGGCAGCAGCGCTTGGATGTAGTCCTCGGCCTGCGCTTCGGTCTTGTACATCTTCCAGTTGCCCGCGATCAGCTGTGTGCGGGTACTCACGTGACACCGGCTCCCTGCAGCGCGCTCACGCCGGGCAGGACCCGACCCTCGACAAACTCGAGGGTCGCGCCACCACCGGTCGACAGGTGATCTACCGTGCCCTCCAACCCAAACTGCGCCAGGGCCGCCGCCGAGTCCCCTCCGCCCACGACCGTCAAGCCCTTCGCGCTCGCCACGGCCTCCGCCACGGCACGGGTACCCGAGGCGAATGGCTCCAGCTCGAACGCGCCCATCGGACCGTTCCAAAATACGGTCCCCGCGCTCGCTATCACGCTTGCATAGCGTTCCACCGTCTTGGGGCCGATGTCCAGTCCCATCCAGCCTTCCGGCACCTCCACCCCGTCCAGCACGCGGTGGGCCGCGTCCGTCGCCAGGCGCTCGCCGATGACGAGGTCGTTCGGCACCAGCAGTCGTGCTCGTCCGGGTTGCGGGGTATGGCTGTCACTGGCTCGCAAGAGGGCGCTGCGCGCGTGCTCGACATCCTCGTCGTCGCACAGCGACTTCCCCACTGCGTGCCCCTGCGCACACAGGAACGGGAAACACATCGCGCCGCCGATCATCACCACGTCAGCTACTCCCAGGAAGCGCTCAATTACCGCGATCTTGTCCGCCACCTTCGCGCCGCCCACGATCGCCACGAGGGGGTGCTGCGGATGCTCGAGGATCCCTGTGAGCGTCTTGACCTCCCGTTCGAGCAGCCGTCCAGCAGCGCTCGGCAGCAGGTGCGTGATTCCCTCCGTGCTCGCATGCGCGCGGTGAGCTACGCCGAACGCATCGTCGACGTAGAGGTCCGCCAACGCCGCCAACGCTCGCGCGAGCTCGGGATCGTTGCTCGTCTCGCCCGGCTCGAAGCGCACGTTCTTCGAGCACCAGGATGTCCCCTTCCTCGAGCTCCTCCGC
Source organism: uncultured Solirubrobacterales bacterium (assembly GCA_963837135.1). Classification (GTDB taxonomy): domain Bacteria; phylum Actinomycetota; class Thermoleophilia; order Solirubrobacterales; family Solirubrobacteraceae; genus Palsa-744. Next base: position 654,207 of record CAWILV010000005.1, on the reverse strand, counting down.
CAGCGCCGTCACCTCATCGCCGATCACCGCCGGGGCCAGCGTCACCTTCGCGCCCGTCAGCTCGCGCAGGCGATCCGCTACCGGCGCCAGCGACAGATCTGCCAAAGGTTTGCCCTCGGGTCGTCCTAGATGAGAGACCAGCACCAGCCTTGCGCCGCCCGCTCGCAGCTCTTCGATCGTTGCCAGCGCCGCCGCGATCCGCGTGTCGTCGCTCACGAGCGGGACGCCGCCGGCCTCCGGTTCGCCCTCTCCTCCCGCAGCCAGCGGGACGTTGAAATCGACCCTCACGAGCACCCGCTTGCCCTGCACGTCCAGGTCGTCAAGACTCCTCATCGGCTCCCTCCACTCGCTTTGTGCTCCTTCACGAGGCACCTATCTCCCACGGATGTCCCTGTCCGCTCGTGTCCAGCCGGCCAACGCGAGGTTCACAGCACCCTCTGCACGAGGTCCACGAGGCGGTTCGAGTAGCCCCACTCGTTGTCGTACCACGCCACGACCTTCAGCATCGTGCCGTCGATCACGACCGTCAGCAAGGAGTCCACGATCGCCGAGAACTGCGACCCGCGGATGTCGCTGGAGACGATCGGATCCTCTGTATAGGCCATGATGCCCTGCAGCGGCCCGCTCTCGGCCGCCGCTTTCAACGCCCCGTTGACCTCCTGCACGCTTGTCTCGCGGGCGCACTCCACGGTCAGGTCCACGACCGACCCAGTCGGCACGGGCGCGCGCATGGCGAAGCCGTTCAACTTGCCCTGCAGCGCGGGGATCACCAGCCCGATCGCCTTCGCCGCGCCGGTCGAGGCGGGGATCAGGTTGATCGCGGCGGCGCGCGCACGGCGCAGGTCTTTGTGCGGCATGTCCTGCAGGCGCTGATCGGCCGTGTACGCGTGGATCGTCGTCATCAGGCCATGCTTCACGCCGACCGTGTCGTTGACGACCTTCGCGATCGGCCCCAGGCAGTTGGTCGTACACGATGCGTTCGAGATCACATCGTGGGAGTTACGATCGTACACCTCGTCGAAGTTGACCCCGAGCACGATCGTCGCGTCGGGATCGCTCGCCGGCGCGGAGACGATCACCTTCTTCGCGCCACCCGCCAGGTGCTTGGCGGCGCTCGCGCGGTCGGTGAACAGTCCAGTCGACTCGATCACCACGTCGACCCCCAGATCCCCCCACGGCAGCGCTCCCGGGTCACGCTCGGCGAACACCTTCAGTTCCCGCCCGTCGACCTCTAGGACATCCTCGTGGGCGGCCACGGTGCCCGGGTAGGGGCCGAGGATCGAGTCGTACTTCAGCAGGTGCGCAAGCGTCTTTGCGTCGGTCAGGTCGTTGACCGCCACCCATTCGATCGCGTCCTCTCCACCCGCGCCAGTGGCCCGAGCCTGGGCTGCGCGGAACGCGTTCCGGCCAATCCGGCCGAATCCGTTGATACCCACCCGTACCGACATACTCCACGGCCTCCATCAGCGAAAAATGAACAATGCCGGGCCTCAGGAGTACCGCTCCGTGGCCCGGCGTGCCCCTGAAAGGCTATCAGCGAGCCCTGTTTTTCAGCTTAGAGGCCCCATTTTTTCAGCTCAGGAGCGCGATTTTCAAACCCTGAGCCCTGACTCTTCAGCTCAGGCCTCCGATCTCGATCGTCCCTCAGGACTCGCGTGAGCGCTTGTCGATGTCGCGGTGGGCGACCGCCACGTCGAGGTCCTCATGATCGCCATAGCGCTCGGCGAGATGCCGCGCAATCGCAACCGAGCGGTGACGTCCGCCGGTACAGCCGATCGCGATCACCAGGTGCGCCTTGCCCTCCGCCACGTACTGGGGCAGCAGGAAGTCGAGCAGCGGATGCAGCCGCTCGTACAGCTCCTCCAGGCGGCCGTCGCGCGCGATGTACTCGACCACGCGCTCGTCGTTGCCGGTCAGCTCGCGCAGTTCGGGCACGTAGTACGGATTTGCCAGGAAGCGCACGTCGAGCGCCACATCCTCCTCGCGCGGGGGACCGTGCTTGAAGCCGAAGCTCATGAACGTCACCGCCAGCCTGCCACCCCGCTGACGGGGCAGGAGCTCGTCGGCGATCTTCCCGCGCAGCATTGACGCGGACATGCCGGTCGTGTCGACCACGAGATCGGCGCGACTGCGCAACGGCTCCAGCAGCGCGCGCTCGGCGGCCACCCCCGCCGCGACGCTCCCCTCGGGAGCCAGCGGATGGCGCCGGCGGGTCTCCTTGTAGCGGGTCACCAACGTCTGCTCAGCCGCTTCCAGGAACAGCACGTGGTGGGCGACGCCGAGCGCGTCGAGATCGTCGACGACGGCGCGCAGCGCCTCGAAGTAGACGCCGCCGCGGACATCTGAGACGACGGCAGCGCGCTCGACCTTCGAGCCCTCGTGCATGAACAACTCCACCAGCGAGCGGATCATCTCCGGGGGCAGGTTGTCGACGCAGAAGTAGCCCGCGTCCTCGAACACGTTCATCGCCGTCGACTTGCCCGCGCCGGAGAAGCCTGTGATCACCACGACATCCTTCAGACGTGACTCGTTCGCAGGCATCGTGTTCATTGTGCCCGAACACCGGAGGAGGGTGGTTACCCGGTGGTGGTCAGCCTGCTCTGTGTAAATGGCCGTGCAACTCCCGCGCGACCTTCGCCGGCAACCCCGGCACCGCCTGGAGTTCCTCGCGCGAGGCCGCGACGACCGCGTCCGGTGAGCCGAAGTGCGCAAGCAGAGCCCGCTTGCGCGCGGGGCCGACGCCGGGCAGCTCATCGAGCAGCGATGTGGTCATCGCCTTGTCGCGGCGCGTGCGGTGGTGGGTGATCGCGAAGCGGTGAGCCTCATCGCGCACACGCTGCAGCAGCTGCAGCTCGGGGGTCGAGTGGTCGAGGACCAGCGGCGCCGCGCGCCCGGGGATGAACACCTCCTCGATCCGCTTGGCCAGCGACACGACCGTCACGCCGCGCTCGCGAAAGCCTCGCAACGGGCCGAGGCCGGCCGCGAGCTGGCCCTTGCCGCCGTCGATCACGATCAGGTTGGGAAGCGCCGCGAAGCTCACGTTGTATTCGGGGTCGTGCGGAGAGATGTCGGCCTGGCGCTCCCACTGCGCGAAGCGCCGGGTGAGCACCTCCGTCATCGCCGCGTAGTCGTCGGAGGAACCCTCCTCCAAAGACCTGATCTTGAAGCGGCGATAGTCGGACTTCTTCGGCGTGCCGCCCTCGAACACGACCATCGAAGCGACCGTCTGCGTGCCGCCGAGATGAGAGATGTCGAAGCACTCGATCCTGATCGGCGGCACGTCGAGCCCCAGCGCGAGCTGCAGTCCCTCCAGCGCCTCCACGCGGCTGGAGCGACGGCGCTCGGCGCGCAGGCGCTCCTCGTCGAGCGCCAGGCGCGCGTTGCGCTCGGCCAGCTCCAGGATCCTGCGCTTCTCGCCGCGCTCGGCCGCGCGCAGCTCGACCGGTCCACCGCGCCGCTGGGCAAGCGCCTCCATGAGTGCCGCGTCAACATCAGCCCGTACGAGCTCGCGTTGCACGATCAGCAGCGGGGGGATCGAGATGTGCGAGGCGTAGAACTGCAGCATGAACTCCTCCGCAACCTCCGCCACATCGCGCTCGGTCTCGTTGGCCAGGTAGAACGACTGGCGGTCCGAAAGCACCCCGTCGCGCACCTGGAAGACCTGCGCGTTCGCCTCCCGCCCGTCGACCGCGACCGCCACGGCGTCGAACGTGCCCACCGACCCGTTCGCGACGCGCCGGCGCTCCAGCAGCGAGTGCACCGCGCGCAGCCGGTTGCGCTCGAGCGTGGCCTGCTCGAACTCCTCCGCCGCGGCCGCCGCGCGCATCCGCGCCTCCAGGTCGCGCTCGATCGTTTTGAAGCGCCCGGACAGGAAGTCGATCACCCCGTCAATGCTCTCGCGGTATTCCTCCTTCGATACGTATCCCACGCAAGGGGCCCCGCAGCGCTTGATGTAGTAGTCGAGGCACGGGCTGCCGCTGCGTCTGCCCGGCTCGGCGCCGGTACAGGAGCGGAACATGAACACCTTCGCGAGCACCTCCAACGTGCTCCTCACACGCTTCGCGTTCGAGTATGGCCCGAAGTACGCCCTGCCCGAGCGGTGGCGCTCGCGCGTGAAGTACACCCGCGGGTAATCCTCGTCGAGCGAGATCGCGATGAACGGGTAGGACTTGTCGTCGCGCAGCCGGATGTTGAAGCGCGGCCGGTACTGCTTGATGAAGCCCTGCTCGGTCAGCAGCGCCTCCGCCTCGCTGCCGACGACCACGCACTCGATCCGCTCCGTGCTCGCCACCATCTCCTCGTGGCCCGGGCTGCTTGGCACCTGCGCCTTGGCGAAGTGCGACGCCACCCGCTTGCGGATCGACTTCGCCTTGCCGACGTAGATCACGCGGCCCTTCGCGTCACGGAACAGGTACACGCCGGGCTGGTCGGGCAGGCTTCTACGTTGCTCGGCGAGTCTCAATAGGCGCGCCAGTGGCGATAGACCTCGAGCAGCGTGTAGACGATGAAGCCGGCCAGCACGAACCACGCGAGCTCGCCGAGACCTGTCTGCCACATGCGCGCGCGAGCGGCGTATGCGAACACGGCACCCGCAATTCCCCCATACAGCAACCCTCGGTGGCGATCACCCAGGCTGTGCAGGGCCACCCGATATTCGCGGTAGCCGCGCAAGCCGATGTAGCCGATCCCGATACCGAAAGCGACCCACAGAAGGGATTCGAACGTGTTCGCCGCGCGCCCGCCCCCCGGGAGGAAGTAGACCCCTGCCGCGATCAGCACGACGATTGCCACGTTGCGGGCGGTTTTCAGGCTGTCATTCACAGCAGAGAGGTTAGCTGCCATAGAGACCGCATCGTGAAGCAACCACAGCAATAAACAAACAACTCACTGGTGCCGTCATGTGGCACCTGGCAACGGACAAAAGCCCGCTCACGAGACATCACTCCACCAGCGCCTCCAAGCGCGCGTAGGCCTCCTCCACAGCCCGTCGCGCGGCCGTGTGGCGCGCCTTGGACTTGGCCGACTCGTACTGAGTGGCCCACGCCGCCGGGTCTGCAAGCTCGTCGTCCAGCGCGCGCATCGCGGCCTCAGCGTCTTCGACCGCGCGCTCGGCCTGCTGCTGGGCGCTCAGGCGGTTCTTCGACGGCCCCTTCGGCATGGACTTCGACTTCCTGGTCTTCTCCGGCTTGGCCTCGCCACCCAGCCTCGCCGGCTTGCGAGCTTCCGTGCCGGTGCGGGACGCAGCTTCTCCCCCGGTCGCTCCAGCGCGGCCGTCGGCGCCACCGCTCGCGCCATTGAAGTCACCGGGGCCGGAGACCGCCACGACAGAGGATCCAGCCCGCCGTTCGTCGCGCACCCGTACGTACTCGGGCCAGCCGCCCTCGTAACTGCGCAAAGCCCGATCCTCGACCGCGACGGTGCGCGTGCCGACCGCGTCGAGCAGCGCCCGGTCGTGCGAGACGAGCAGGATCGCGCCTGGAAACGCGCGCAGCGCATCCTCCAAAGCCTCGCGCGACTCGATGTCGAGATGGTTCGTCGGCTCGTCGAGGATCAGCACATTGGGCGTGTGTGCGGCGCCAACGAGCACGGCCAGCGACAGGCGCCGGCGCTCCCCGCCGGAGAGCCCGTCCAAAGGTTTCTCGGCCTCCTCGCCGGAGAACAGAAAGCGCCCAAGCAGCGCCCGCGCCTTGTTTGGCGCCAACCCCGTGGCGCGAGCCGCGGCCTCCAACACGCTCTGTCCGGGATGCCCGCCCGCGCCCAGCTCCTCGGCGTGCTGAGAGAGATAGCCGAGCTTCACGTTGTGCCCGGTGCTGAGCCGCCCCGACGCGAGGGGTCGCCGCCCGGCGAGCGTCTCGATCAACGTCGTCTTGCCGGTGCCGTTGGGCCCGACCAAAGAGACGTGCTCGCCCCGCTCCAGCCACAATTCGCCGTGCTCCAGCAAGGTGATCGCAGGCTTACCCACCTCGACGCGCCCGTCCAAAAGCTCGAAGATCACCCGGCCCGAGCGCTCAGGTGCGGAGAACTCGAACTCCAACCCCTTCCCATCGCGGGGGTCCCTTTCGATGCGCTCGATCTTGGACAACCGCTTCACGCGCGACTGCGCCTGGCGGGCCTTGGTGGCCTTCGCGCGGAAGCGCTCGATGAAGCGCTCCATCCGCTCGATCTCGGCCTGCTGCTTGTCGATCGCCTTGCCCAGCGCCATCTCGCGCGCGGCCTGCTCGCGGCGCCACTGATGCCAGGTTCCGGAGAAGAAGCGCGAACGGCCGGCCTCCAACTCCAAGACCGCCGTGCCGACGGCCTCCAGGAACCAGCGGTCGTGCGCCACCAAGACGATCGCGGCATCGAGTGAGACAAGCGTCTGCTCCAACCACTCCAAGGACTCGATATCCAAATGGTTGGTGGGCTCATCGAGCAGCAAGACATCCGCGGAGGTGGCGAGCGCGCGGGCGAGCGAGGCGCGCGTGAGCTGCCCCCCGGAGAACGTCTCCAGCCCGCGGTCGAGATCCGCCTCCCCGAACCCCAGCCCGCGCGCCATCGAGACGGCACGGTCGCGCCACAGGTAGCCACCGCGCGCCTCCAGCCGCGCCTGCGCGCGCGAGTAACGACTAAGCAGCGCCTCGTCGCTCGCCCCCTCGGCCATGCGCCCCTCCAGCTCGGCCAGCTCGTCCTCGATCGCGAGCTCCTCAACGCAGCCCGAGAGCACATACTCGCGCAGCGGCCGGCCCCGGTCGCGCGGAGGGCGCTGGTCGTGAAGCATGATCCGCGCCCCCTTCGCGAGGCTCAACTCGCCGCGGTCGATCGACTCCTCCCCCGCGAGCATCCGCAGCAGCGTCGTCTTGCCCGCGCCGTTGCGCCCGGCGATCGTCATGCGCGTGCGGCGCTCGAGCTTGAAGGACACCCCGCGCAAAAGCGGCTGCCCGGCCATGTCCTTGTGCAGGTCGGATGCGATCAGTACGGCCATCGGCTGCTGATGGTAGGCGTCCGGCAAAGCCTCCTCGGCCTTCGGTAGCATCCAGCGCGCGATGTGCCGCCGCCTGCTGACCACCTTCGTCTCCTCGCTCCTGCTGCTGCTCGTGCTCGCGCCGGTGGCGCTGGCCGAAACCGAAAACGACGGCCGCGGATTCTATGGCGCGACGAACGACAAAGTGGTGACGAACGCGGGCTTCATCCTGATCATCTTCTTCCCGACGTTCGTGTTCGTGATGAGCATGTTGCAGAAACATCTGGAGAAGCGCAAGGAAGCACGGAAAGCCGCACAGAAGTCGCGCGCGGGCAACGCCCAGTGGCGCGGCGGCTGGTAGAGCCCACGGGCCTCGGCCAACGCCGATGAACGAATCTACCCCCCGTTCACCGCGCGGGCCAGGGGACAGATGATCCGCGGCGGCGATGAGCGAGCCTGACGCCGTCCGCTACGAGCGTAGAGGCGCCGCGGCGCTGGTGACGATCGATCGCCAGGAGCGACGGAATGCCGTCGACGGCCCCACGGCAGTGGCGTTGCACGAGGCGTACACACGCTTCGAAGCCGACGAGGAGGCGCGGGTCATGGTGCTGAGCGGCGCGGGCGAGAAGGCCTTCTGCGCCGGAGCGGACCTGAAGGCGACCGAGACGTTCACGGCGCGCCTGATGGCGGACGAGGGCCCGATGGGCTTCACGCGGTTGACGCCGTCAAAGCCGACGATCGCCGCGATCTCGGGCTTCTGCCTGGCTGGCGGGCTGGAGCTGGCGCTGTGGTGCGATCTGCGAATCGCGACCGAGGGCTCGACCCTGGGCTATCCCGAGCGCCGCTGGGGAGTGCCGCTGATCGACGGGGGCACCCAGCGCCTGCCACGGATCGTCGGGCTGGGGCGTGCGCTGGATCTGATCCTCACCGGGCGGATGATTGACGCACAGGAGGCATTGGATATGGGCCTGCTGACCGAGGTCGTCCCCGCCGGCACACACATGGAGCGGGCACTGGCGCTGGCAGAGGGCTTGGCGAGGTTCCCGCAAAGCACGATGCTCACCGATCGCCGCGCCGCGATCGAGGGCTTGGGGATGACGCTCGCCGAGGGGCTGACGCTGGAGGCGAAGGCGGGGCCGGAGGTGTTTGCAGAAGGTCAGCGCGGGGCCAAGCGCTTTGCGGCCGGCGAGGGCCGCGGCGGAGCAGGCGCGGGGGCATAGCCCACCCGCCAACAAACAAAAAACACCCGCACCTATATCCTCGTCAGGGGAATGGCCTCTTACTTTGTAACGGGAGCGACCGGTTTCATCGGACGCCGTCTGATCGAGCTGTTGCTCGATAAGCGCCAGGGCAAGGTGTACGTGCTCGTGCGCGCGGGCTCGACCGGCAGGCTGGACGATCTGATCGAGCGCTGGGGAGCGCTGCTGGGAGTGGCCGCCGCCAAGCGCGTACAGCCGGTGATCGGGGACCTGCGCCGGCCGCTGCTAGGGGTCGAGGCCGAGCAGACGGCGGAGTTCAGAGGCAAGATCGAGCACTTCTTCCACCTCGCGGCGATCTACGACATGACTGCGCCGGCCGAGCAGAACACAGCGACGAACGTGGGCGGCACGACACACGCGGTCGAGCTGGCGCGGGCGCTGGAGGTAAAGCGTCTGCACCACGTCTCCTCGATCGCGGTCGCGGGAGAGTACAGGGGCAGATTCGAGGAGGAGATGTTCGACGAGGGACAGAAGCTGCCCTCGCCCTACCACCGCACGAAGTTCGAGTCAGAGCGGATCGTGCGCGAGCAGCCGTACGTGCCCTGGCGCGTGTACCGCCCGGGGGTCGTGGTCGGGGACTCGCAGACCGGCGAGATGGACAAGGTCGACGGGCCGTACTACTTCTTCAAGGCGATCCAGCGCACACGGAAACTGGTGCCGGAGTGGATGCCGCTCGTTGGACTCGACCTCGGCAAGACGAACGTCGTGCCGGTCGACTGGGTCGCCGGGGCGCTCGATCACATCGCGCACGAGCCCGATCTCGACGGCAGGGCCTTCCATTTGACCGACCCGAAAGGGCAGAAAGTCGACGAGCTGTACAACGAGTTCGCGGCCGCCGCGCACGCCCCGAAGGTCGCGATCAGCGTCGACAAACGATTGACGGACATCGTGCCGAAGTGGCCGCTGAAGCTGACGCTGGCGCTGCCGCCGCTGCACCAGGCGCAGAGCCTTACCCTGCGCGAGCTGGGAATTCCCGAAGAGGTGGTCGAGCACATGGAGCTCAAGCCGGAGTTCGACACGCGCGAGGCGGCCAGAGCACTGAAGGGCTCGGCGCTGGAGAGCCCGCCGCCGCTGCACGAGTACGCGCCACGGCTGTGGGACTACTGGGAGCGCGAGATGGACAGCGGCCTCACGCGGGGGCGCTCGCTGCAGGAGGAGCTGTCGGGCAAGCACGTGCTGATCACGGGCGCCTCGTCGGGGATCGGCTGGGCGGCTGCGCTGAAAGTCGCGGCCGCGGGCGGGGTGCCGCTGCTCGTGGCAAGGAACGTGGAGAAGCTCGAGGAGCTGCGCGCGGAGATCGTCGCGGGGGGAGGCACGGCGTACGTGTACGCGGCGGACCTGTCGGACATGGAGTCGGTCGACCGGCTGGTCGAAAGAGTGCTCGCCGATCACCGCAACGTGGACATGCTCGTGAACAACGCGGGGCGCTCGATCAGGCGTTCGATCGCGCTGAGCTACGACCGCTTTCATGACTTCGAACGGACGATGCAGCTGAACTACTTCGGCGCGGTCAAGCTGATCATCGGGCTGATGGGACACATGCGCGAGCGCGGATCGGGGCACATTGTGAACATCTCCTCGATCGGCGTGCAGACCAACCCGCCGCGGTTCTCCGCGTATGTCGCGTCGAAGGCGGCGCTCGACGCGTTCACGAGAGTGGTCTCCAGCGAGGTGATCGGTGATGGCGTGACGTTTACGACGATTCACATGCCGCTAGTGCGCACGCCGATGATCGCCCCGACGAAAATGTACGACGCCTTCCCCGCGATCACCCCGGAGGAGGCGGGCGACATGATCTGCGAAGCGCTGCGCACGCGGCCAAAGCACATGGGCACCCGGCTGGGAACGTTCGGCGAGGTCGCGTACACACTCGCGCCGCGCGCGGTCGACCAGCTGCTGCACCTCGCCTACCGCGTGTTCCCCGATTCGGCGGCGTCGAAGGGTCACAAAGACACGGAGGAGCGGGCCTCGTTCGAGCAGATCGCGATGGCGACTCTGACGAGGGGCGTTCACTGGTAGCCGACGCGAGCGCCGCGATCGAGGTGCGGGGCCTGGCCAAGCGCTACGGCGAGCACGAGGCGGTGCGCGGGATCGACATCACGGTCAAGCGCGGCGAGGTGTTCGGCCTGCTCGGGCCGAACGGCGCCGGCAAGACGACGACGGTCGAGATCCTCGAGGGCTACCGCAAGCGTACGAGCGGCGAGGTCTCCGTGCTGGGGTATGACCCGGCGCGCAGGCAGATCGAGCTGAGAAAGCGGATCGGGATCGTGCTGCAAAGCAGCGGCATCTACAGCCAGGTGACCCCGCGCGAGGCGTTGCAGCACTGGGCGAGCTTTTACCCAGCGCCGCGGGATGTCGATGAGGTGTTGAGATTGTCCGGGTTGGACGAGAAGGCAGACGCGCGCAGTCGCACGCTCTCGGGAGGGCAACTGCGGAGACTCGATTTCGCACTGGCGCTGGTGGGCGACCCCGAGCTGATCTTTTTGGACGAGCCGACCACGGGGTTCGATCCTGCCGCGCGCAGGGACGCGTGGAAGACGGTGAAAAACTTGAGGGAAGGCGGGAAGACGATCCTGTTGACGACCCACTACCTCGACGAGGCCCAGGCGCTGGCGGACCGCGTGGCGATCGTGAAGGACGGCAGGGTGCTGGCGGTTGGGCCCCCACAGGAGCTGGGCGTCGGCGCGGCGCAGTACACGATCTCCTATCGGGATCGGGTAGGACAACAGATCGAGCGACAGACGGAGAACCCGACACGATTGCTGAACGAATTGACTGAAGAGGCTTTAGGGAAAGACGAAAGCCTGGAGGAGCTAAGCGTGAGCAGGCCGACGCTGGAGGACGTGTATCTGGAGCTGACCGCCGATGAGTGACGCAGTGACCCTCACCTGGCGCCAGTACCGGCTGGAGCGGAAGATGTTCTGGCGCAATCCGAGCGCGGCGTTCTTCAACTTCGTGCTGCCACTGCTGTTCCTCGTCGGCGGCGGCGCGATCCTGCACGGCAACCAGAGCGACCTGAACAAGCTCATTCCGGCGATCGCGGGAATGAGCGTGATGTCGACGACGTTCACGGCGCTCGCCTACAACATTGTGTTTCTGCGCGAGCGCGGCGTCCTGAAGCGCATCCGCGGGACGCCACTGCCGACCGGCTCCTACTTCGGCGGCGTCGCCGCGAACGCGGTCACGAACACGGCGCTGCAGATCGCGATCGTCGTGCTCGCCGGGCGGATCTTCTTCGGGATCGGCTGGCCAGCGCACTGGGGTGAGCTGATCGTCTTTGTGGTGGTTGGTGTCGTGTGCTTCGCCGCGCTCGGCGTCGCGTTTGCACACGTAATCCCTAACTTTGAGTCGACCGCCGCCTATGTGAACGCGGTGTTCCTACCGGTCGTGTTCGTCTCGTTCTACGCCTTCGATACCACGAGCGCCCCGGCGTTCGTGCGGGGGGTCGCCGACGCGCTGCCGTTGAAGGCACTGATCGAAGGGCTGAGCGGTGCGATCGTGACCGGCTCGAGCCTGGGAAACAACCTTGGCGCGCTCGCCGTGATCGCTGGCTGGGGCGTCGTCGGGGTGTGGCTGGCGGTGCGAGGGTTCTCCTGGGAGGGGCGCCGCGGATAGGCTGTGCCGGAACCCGAGCGGCGCCGTGCGAGCGCCGATCGGCAGACGCAGTAGCGACAAGAGGAAGGGCGCAGATGCAGCAACTTGCCGAGGATGTTTACCAACTGAAGGGCTGGCCGCGGAACGCGATCAACGTCTATCTCGTCGGCGACGTCCTGATCGACGCCGCCACCCGCCAGGCGGAGAAGCGAATCATGCGCCAGATCGCGGGACGGACCGTGACCGCACATGCGCTGACCCACGTCCACCCCGATCATCAGGGCTCAAGCCATGCGATCTGCGAGCAACTCGGGATTCCGCTCTGGTGCGGGAGGGCGGACGTCCCCGCGATGGAGGTCCCCGGCAGTGTGATCGCGCGTGCCGCGCCGCGCATCGTCAAGAGCCTGCAGGAACGCTTCTGGGTCGGTCCACCCCACCCGGTCGCGCGCGCGCTGAGCGAGGGTGACGAGGTGGCCGGTTTCACCGTGCTGGAGACGCCGGGGCACACACCCGGTCACCTGTCCTTCTGGCGTGAGCGCGACCGGGTGTTGATCGCCGGCGATGTGCTCGTGAACATGAACCTCAACACCGGCCTGCATGAACCGCTGGCGTTCGCCACCCCCGACCCCACACGCAACCGCGCCTCGGCGCGCAGGCTGGCCGAGCTGCGACCGGCGCTGACGTGCTTCGGCCACGGTCCCCCGCTGCGCGACCCCGGCAAGCTGGCGGAGTTCGTCGCCGGCCTGCCGGCCGATTGATCCTCGTCCATACCCCGGGGAACCACCGCTAATAGCATCCCGCGCGATGGCCGACAGCATCTTCACCCAAGCCGGGGACGGTCGCTACGAGCCGACCGAGCACGCGCGCGGACCTTGGGATCCGCGGGCGCTGCACGGCGGCGCGCCGGCGGCGCTGATCGCGCGCGCGTTCGAGCGGCTGGAGCCGGGCGCGGAGCTGGGGCTCGCGCGGCTGGGGTTCGAGTTCCTCCGGCCGATCCCGCTCGCGCCGCTGACCTTGACGACGCGGGTCGTGCGCAAGGGACGGCGCGTGCAGGAGCTGGCGGCCGAGCTGATCGCCGATCTCGGAGCGGGCGGCGAGGAGCCGGTCTGTCGCGCGAGCGCGCTGCGAATCCAGCCGGTCCCCGCAAACCTGCCCAACGATGGCAGCCTACCGGCAGAGAGCATGCCCGGGCCAGAGCACGGCAAGGCGACCACGTTCGCGCTGAACAAGGAGGCCGGCACGAGCCTGGCGACGACGGGCATGGAGATGAGCTGGCTGACCGATCCCTGGGATCAGGGTCCAGGCAGGGTGTGGATGCGCCTGCGCCACCCGCTGCTGCCCGGCGAGCAGCCAACATCGCTGACGCGGCTGGTCGCGACCGCCGACTTCGGCAACGGCGTGAGCGCGGAGCTCCCGTTCGAGGATTACCTGTTCATCAACGCCGACCTCACGATCCACCTGTGGCGTAAGCCGCAAGGCGAGTGGATCGGGCTCGACGCGCACACGCTGCTGCACGCCGACGGGATCGGCACGGCCGAGAGCGTGCTGCACGACCACAATGGGCCGGTGGGACGTGCTTTTCAAACGCTTGTTGTGCAAGCGCGGGTCACGGCCTGAAATGCAGTCAGCCCGTCACCAGGTAGCTACGGTCGGAGAGGGATGCCGCAGGCAGCTACGGGTCTAGCCGTCAACGCCGGGGAATGGCTCCTCCAGTGAGGCCAGCGCGTGATCGGGGTTCGCCGCGCGCAGTTCGTCGAGGTCATATTTGCCTGTGGCCACACCGATCGAGACGACGCCGGCGCCCTGAGCCGCGGAAATGTCCAGTGGGGTGTCCCCCACGACCGCCGCCTCGCGCGGGTCGAGCGAGGCGCCGAGCAGGCGTTCGCCGCGCTTGACGGCGGCCAGGGTGAGCTCGACGCGGTCCTCGGAGTCCGAGCCGTAGCCGCCGACGAGGAAGAAGTGATTCAGACGCGCGCGGCCGAGCTTGGCGTGCGCGCCGGCCTCCATCGCGCCCGTGGTCACACCCAGGAGGACTCCGGCGTCGTGCAGCCGAGGCAGCAGCTCCGTGACTCCGGGCAGTACCCGATAGCCCTCCGACGCGGTCACGTAGTCGGGCAGCACCGACAGATAGGCCGAGATCAGCCGTGCCAGCTCCTCGCCCGAGGGTTCACGACCGAGCGCCTCGGTGAAGGTCTTACGCGCGACCACGGGATCGGTCATCCCGGCGCTCGAATACTTGCCGATGTCCACCCCGGGCCGGTCGAACGCGTGCTCGAAGGCCCACGTCCAGCTGCGCGTCCCTGCACCCCCGGTGTCGATCAGGGTGCCGTCGATGTCGAACAGGATCAGCTTCAGCGGTGCTATCGCGCCATTCTCCCTCGTAGCCACCTGGAGCGCTTGCCGCCCACCCCCCAAAGAAAATAGTTCTAAGGCAGATAGTTGCATGCACAAACAACTGCTACGGTGGAGCCACAGTCATCGGGTGCGTTCCTGCGAACGCGTCCAAACCCCCCTCTCGAAAGGCAACCCAATGTCCCCTGAGTCCGCCACCCCCACCGCCACCGCACTGCCGACCGGCACCTGGCAGGTCGACAAAGTTCATTCGAGCGTCGAGTTCCAGGTCAAACACCTCGGGATCGCCACCGTCAAAGGTCAGTTCACCGAGTTCGAGGGCACGCTTGATGTCTCACCCGAGAACACCGTTGCCTACGGAACCGTGCAGGTCGCGAGCGTCAACACGCGCGAGCCCCAGCGCGACGAGCACCTGCGCTCGGCCGACTTCTTCGACGCCGCCGAGAACCCCGAGATCAGCTTCCGCTCGACCGCGATCACACCGGTCGACGAGGACGAGTTCGAGATCGAGGGCGACATCACGATTCACGGCGTCACCCAGCCGCTGAAGCTGAAAGCCACGCTCGAGGGCACCGAGACCGACCCTCAGGGCAACGACCGCGTCGGCGTCTCCGCCGCCGGTCAGATCGACCGCAAGGACTTCGGCATGACGTTCAACGCCGCGCTTGGCTCGGGCAACCTACTGGTCTCAGACAAGGTCAAGATCCAGCTCGACATCTCCGCCGTCAAGGCCTGACCGCCCCACGCACGCGAGAAGCCGCTGGGTGACCTCAGGCCGCCAGGAGGTCGCCCAGCGCCTCATCCACCGCCGCGAGCGTATCCGCGCTGAGCACGATCCCGGCGGCCGACGCGTTGGCGTGCACCTGCTCGGGCCGGCTGGCGCCGACGATCGCCGAGGCAACGTTGGGCTCGCGCAGCACCCAGGCGAGCGCGAGCTGAGGCATCGTCAGACCGGCCTGCTCGGCGACCGGCCGCAAGCGCTCGACCGCTTCCAGCACGCGGGGCTCCACGAGCCAGCTGATGAAGTCGCTCATGCTCTCGCTCGCCGCACGGGAGTCCTGCGGCGGCGGCTCGCCCGGGCGGTACTTGCCCGTGAGCACACCCTGCGCGAGCGGCGACCACACGATCTGCGAGATGCCCTCCCGTTCACACAGCGGGATCACCTCCGCTTCGGGTCCCCGCCACAGGATCGAGTACTGCGGCTGGCTGGAGAGGAATCGCTCCGTGTCCGGTAATCCGAGCGAAGCTTCGATCTTGTCCGTCGGCCATTCGCTGAAGCCGATATGCCTTGCCTTGCCCGCCTTGACGACTTCCGTAAGCGCCGCCATCGTCTCCTGGAGCGGCGTGTCCGCGTCGTAGCGGTGGCACTGGTATAGGTCCACGTAGTCGGTTTTCAGACGCTTCAGCGAGGCGTCGATCTGCTTGTGGATCTGCGCCGCCGACAGGCCCCGGTCGGTCGGTGACATTTCGAAGTAGACCTTCGTCGCAAGCACGTACTCGGAGCGCTCGTACCCCGCCAATACCTCCCCCAGCAGCGTCTCCGAGGCACCTTTTCCATAGACGTTGGCGGTGTCGATGAAGTTGATCCCCGCGTCAAACGCCGCCTTCACACATGCCTCTGATTGCTCGCGTGCGACCCCGCCGGAGTAGGTCAGCCACGAGCCCAAGCTGATCTCGGAGACCTCGATGCCGCTGGAGCCGAGCTTGCGGAAGTTCATGCTTCGAGCTTACCCGCTGAGCCGCTGAGCCGCTCGGCAACCGGCGCAACCGCCCCAACCCTCAATCCATCGTCAGCGGCCCCTCGGCCGACCCGCTCAAAAACTGCCGAACAAACGCGTTGTCCGAGGAGAACATCCGCTCGGCGTCGCCCGCCTCCACGATCCGGCCCCGCCACAACAGCGCGATGTACTCGCCGATCTGCCGCGCCGAGGCGATGTTGTGGGTCACGACGATGTACGTACCCCCGTGAAGCTTGTGCATCTCCTGGATCAGGTCGCACAGCAGCGCTGTGCGCACGGGGTCAAGTCCCGAGTCGGGCTCGTCGAAGATCACGATGTCGGGCTCCATCACCAGCGCCCGGGCGAACCCGGCGCGCTTGCGCATACCGCCGGAGAGCTGGTTGGGCATGTCGTCGATCGCGTCGGTGAGGCCGACATCCTGCAGGCGCTGGCGGACGATCTCAGAGATCTTCGCCTCGGAGTAGTCGGTGTGCTGGCGCAGGGGGAAGGCGATGTTGTCATACACGGTCATCGACCCGAACAGGGCGCCGTCCTGGAACAGCACCCCGATCCGGCGGCGCAGCTCCAGCAGCTTGGGCATCGTCAGGTTCGGCACCGACTGCCCGCGCACGATGATCTCGCCCGAGTCCGGGAACATCAGCCCGATCAGGTGCTTGATCAGCACGCTCTTGCCAGTGCCCGAGGGGCCCAGCACGACGGTGATCGTCTCGTCGGGGATCGCAACGTTCAGCCCGTTCAGAACGGGGATCCCACCCAGACGCTTATGCACGTCCAAGCAGCGGATCGACCAGTTGCCGTCGTCCGGATCGCCGGTGAGATCCAGCTCGCTCGAGTGGTACTCGAACTCGCTCGCGAGCGCGGCTCGGCCCTCTATGTCCAGGTCCCCTCCAGGGTCCTCGGGCGTACCGTCGGCGATCTCCACTTCTTCCATACTAATCAGCGGCGCGCCTGCGATCAACTCCGAGGCCCGATCGAGTCTTCGGAGAATCCTTTTCGCGGCGGCAGGCCTCTTATGTACGCCTCGACATCTCCGTCGAGCAGAACCGGGAGGACTCATCGTCATGGCCATCGCCAGCTTTCTGCGCAGAACATCAACCACTCTTGCCGTCCTCGGCCTTGTTGTCCTGGGCCTGTCGGCCACCGCGTCGGCGGCGCCAACGTTTACGTTCAAAGTGACGGCCTTGCCGATCCCGGGCTTCCCGGGTACCGGCGACATCCTCGGCGCCGGCGCCGTGTTCCAGGGCGAAGCTACGATCTCGGGGACCGAATACGGCGGCTTCCCGCCGCCGCTGATCGGGGTCAATGTCTACGCGCCTGCCGGCGTAAAGCTGCACCCGCAGGGGTTCGCGACCTGCGCGCCGACCGTGCTTGAAACGAGCGGACCCGGAGCATGCTCAAAGCAATCGATCGCGGGCCCAAAGGGCTTCGGGTCAGGCGTCGTGAGCTTCGGCAGCGAACGCGTGCACGAGACGGCGTCGATCCAGCCGTTCTTCGCTCCCAGTGGCACCCCGGAGTTCTTTGTGGACGGCACGACGCCGGTCTCGCTCGAAATCATCGCGCCGGCGGGCCACATCGTCAACGCTCCCCCGCCGTTTGGCCAGGAGTTCATCGGCGAAGTGCCGCTGATTGAAACGGTGCCCGGAGCACTCGACGCGTCGTTCTACGAAGGCACCATCAGGATCGGCGCCGCGTACAAGCGAGGCAAGAAGACGATCTCCTACATCACGTTGCCGAAGAAGTGCCCGCAGGGCGGCTTCCCGGTGAAGGTGCAACTGAGCTTCCTCGGCGGCGCGACCGCGGAAGCGGCGTACAAGATCCCATGTCCCAGGAAGTAGTGCCCGCGTGTGCGCTGAATCCTTTTCGCGACGGCGGGCCTCTTATGTACGTGTCGACGCTCGATCGACCGGAACGAGAGGCTCACCATGACCATCGTCGTCTGTATCGCCATGGCCGCGGTCGTTATCTGTGGCTGTGTCTTCATCATGAGAGCCCGCTCTCGTGACTGATCCAGGCACACGGTCCTGGCCGACCGAACAAGTCGTCAGCGCCGCCCAACAGGGCGATCCTCGCGCGATCGCGATCCTCGTCTCCGGCTCTCACGCACACGTGCAGCGCTTCGCCCACACGCTCTGCTCGACACCCGAGGACGCGGAGGATGCGACGCAAGAGGCACTGATCGTCCTGTACCGAAAGATCGGGACGCTCAGGGCCACGGCGGCACTCGCATCGTGGATGTTCCAGATCGTCCGCAACGAGTGCATCCGCAAAACACGAGTCGCCTTCCACAAACCCATCCCTCCCACCACGTTCGAGTCCTCCGCCGAAGACGTTGCCCTCGCCCGCCTGGAGGTCGAGCGGATCGTCGACTCGATCGCCGAGCTCCCCGCAGAGCAACGCGCCGTGCTCGTGCTCCGCGACATCCAGGGCCTCTCGGGGGCGGCCACCGCCGAGGCGCTGGGCCTCAGCCGTGCCGCGATGAAGTCCCGCCTGCATCGCGGACGCGAAACGCTCCACTCAGCACTCAGCACCCCAAACGACACGACCAGCAACGGAGGAGGAGGAGGAGGAGGAGGAGGAGGAGGAGGAGGAGGAGGAGGAGGAGGAGGAGGAGGAGGAGGAGGAGAGGATGTCTGACCACGACCGCAGCGCCCTCGCCAGCGACTCCGTCGCTGCCCACCTCATGCGCGGAGCGATCGGCTTCGGGCTGATCGGCGCGGCGTTCGCGCTGACCCCGAGCCACGGCCCGGCTGCGCTCCTGCTCTCACCCCCCGGCCTGATCGCACTCCGCGGCTGCCCGACGTGCTGGATCGCCGGACTGGTCGAGACGATCTCCGCCGGCCGCCTGCAGCGCACCTGCACCGAGAACGGCTGCACGCTGGGCGGCGCCCTGCCACGCGGATCGCGGCAGGGCGCAACTTCTGGACCGGACTCTTGTTCTGATGAGCGGTGGGTGTTTCCCGGTAGGAGCTTGACCGATCGTTGAGAAGAACGCTAGAGTCTTACCGGGTCTCGGGTTTGAATATCTAAAGGGAGAGGGTGGTCGTGGTCATCAGAGGCGTCGCTCGTCATAGTCGTGCCAATGCTTTCGTCGTGTTCGGCGGTGGGGTCCTGTGCGCGCTCGTCCTCGGCGCCGGTGGCGCGTCCGGTGCGACCGGCTCCCCGGCCGCCCACGCCGCGGGCACGGTTTCGCTGAACGAGAGCGGCAGCCTGCATCTCACGAGCCATCACGGCTTCCATCTCAACGAGCAGGGGACGGCGTCGGGCACGATCAAGGGCTCGATCTACATCCATCTCGACGTGAGCTCGACCAACCGCGTGACGGCCGAAGTCAACATCTACCCGAACGGCGGCTCGCTGACCGGTAACGGGACGGCGAACTACCGTGCCGACGGTGGGCAGGCGACGTTCTCCGGAACGCTGTCGATCTCCCGCGGGTCGGGCAGCTACGCGGGCGCTCACGCGTCGGGACTGAGCTTCACCGGCACGATCCAGCGTGTCAACGACGCTACGACCGTGCACCTCAGCGGCCCCCTGTCCAAGTAGCGCGGCCGGCCGGCGAGGACACACCCATGCGCAGAGCCGCAGTAGTGACCTTCACGGCAGCGCTGCTGGTATGCGCGTCGCTGCTCGCGGGCGCGAGTGGCGCCCTCGCGGCGGGCGCCACCGAGCAGGCGTCCTTGAGCGCGGGGTTCTCACCAGACAGGCTCGGCGCAAGCACGACGATCTCATTCGGGTTTCATCTGCAGACCGCGGAAGGGGTCGCGCCGCCGCCACTGACGAGCATCGCGCTGCAGATGCCCGCGGGCATGAACTACACGCTGACGACGCTCGGCCTGGCGATCTGCCAGCCGGCGATACTGCAGGCGCAGGGGCCGAAGGGCTGCCCCCCCAACTCCCGTCTGGGCGCCGGCAGCGCGCTCGTGGAAGTGCCGTTCGGCACCGGCTCCGGGCATGAGGTCCCCGAAGTTCAGGCGGTCGTGGGCCCGCCGAAAGAAGGCAACATGGTCGTGCTGTTCTACGCCAACGGCCAGACCCCGGTGTTCGCGCAGCTCGAGTTCACGGGCGAAGTGCTGCCGGACTCAGGCATGTTCGGCTCGGAGCTGGCGACGACCGTGCCGCTGATCCCGAGCGTCCCCAACGGCCCCGACGTCTCCGTCGTCGAGGTCAACGCCACGATCGGGCCCGCGGGACTCACCTACTACAAGCACTCCCACGGCCGCCTCGTGTCCTTTCATCCGCTCGGGATCGGCGTGCCGGAACATTGCCCCCGCGGCGGCTTCCCGTTTCACGCCTCGTTCGCCTTCCTGGACGGCTCGCAGGCAAGCGCCTCCACGACGGTGGCTTGCCCGCCGCCGGTGGTGGTGCACCACCGGCGCAAGTAGCGGTTTCAATCTGCGGACGGTAGGCAAAACACTCACCGATCGAATGGCGGCGAGAAGGGGCGTTCATGCGCCGTTGCCGGGTCCGTTGATGATGAGGAACCAGAACGCGAAGATCACGGCGCAGGTCGCAGCGGTGATTGCAAAGATCCTCCCCAGTGCTCCTGTGCGCTGATCGTGGCCGGCGGCGCGGCGCACGAGGATCCATGCCTCGTCGAGGCGGCGCAGGATCGCGAGCGCCCCGAACAGGAGCGCGAACAGACCGACGAAGGCGATCAGGATGCCGAAGGTGACGCTGCCAGTGAGGTAGTCGACCTGCGAGCCGATCCACAGGCAGGCGATTGGGATCGGGCCCCAGCAGAGCAGGCTGAGGACTGTGATCGCGGCAAACAGGACGCCGGCCAGCGAGCCGTCGATGCGCTGGCGCCGACCGCCGCCGCGCTTGGGTAGCTCGCGAAAGCGGGTCGGCGCCGTCCCGGGCCGGCGACCGACGAACAGGCCGCCGCTATCGGAAGGATCGCTTCGCACAGGCCTGCCTAGTGACCCTTACTACTTCTTTTTTTCTTGACTGATCGCTTGGGGCATGGGACTTTTAGTTCGGTGATGATGTTTTGGCCGCCTTCGAGTGTTATTTCGCCCTTGCCCGGGAAGCCGCCCTTGGGGCACTTCGCCGGGAGGCGCCCGTAGTAGTAGGTCTTGCCGTTCTTGCGGATCGCGGCGCCGGCCTTCACTTTGAGAGAAGTACCGGACACGGGGAGCGCACCCGGGACCGAGTCGACCAACGGGATTTCGAACGTGAGCTTCGGCCCGTACGGCGCCGGAGCGGTTTCCCAGTGCGCGGGGATGATGATCTGCGCCGAGATCGGCGAAGCCGCATTAGCGTACGCCACGACACCATCACCGGGCGTAATGAAGATTTCCAGTTTCCCTTCCTCACGCGTCGCTTCGCCTGAGCCGATCTGGTCGGCCACGCCCACCGTCCCATCAGCGATCCGGGACTGCTTGGGGCAGCCTTCCGGGCCACTGATTTCGAGCTTGGCCACCGTGCACGTCGGAAAACCCGTAGGGTCGATCTTCGTCCCCGCCGGGAAATACACGACCAGCCGGCGCGTCTGCAACGGCAGACCACCCGGCAGTTCGTCGCCTTCGAGCCTGCCTTCCACTTCGACATCAGCACCCGCACCGAGAATGTCGCCCGTTCCCGGAAACCCCGGGATCGGCACGATCGCCGCCTTCACACTCGTAACAGTCGCCGCCGAAGCACCCGCCGGCAGACCGAGAACCACCAGCACGACCACAACCACACACATACACACTCCACGCATCAACCCCTCCTCCCCTACCCAGTCTACGAGTCCGGCTCGATCAAGCTCGAAGCCTGCTAGGCCCGGCTACATCGCTCTACGAAGTCTAGCGACATTTTGACTTTCGTTCAAACTTCCTTTGTAGGCAGGCAATCGACAGCATGCCCATCTGAGGACATAAGCTCCCCCCACGCCCCCAGCACCTACATCCAAGGGCGCGGCTAAGCGTCGCGCCGAATTCACCGACATCGCGCTGCGCCTGTTCTCCGAGCGTCCCTACGGGAAAGTCTCGATCGACGAGATCGCCGCGGAGGCCGGCGTCGCAAAGGGCCTGCTCTACTACTATTTCGGCGACAAGCAAGGCCTCTACGTCGCCGGCCTGCAACGACTCGCGCACGAAATGCACGCGCGGATGGCCGACGCCGCCGACTCCTCCGCCACCCCAGTCGAGCGCCTGATGCTCACGCTCGACGCCCACCTCGCCTTCATCGAACAGTACCCAGCGGGCTACCGCGAGCTACTCAGTGGCGCGATGTCGCACCCCGAGGTCCGCGCGATCATGGATGGCGAGCGGAACGCTCTCCTAGAGATGGTTCTCTCGGGCCTACCGCCCGAGGCGCCCAAGTCTCCAACCGTCGTACTAGCCGTGAAGGGATGGCAGTCCTTCGTCGAAGGCGCCGAGCTGGCCTGGCTCACCGACGGCGCAATCGACCGCGCACACCTCACCGAGCTATGCAGCCGCGCGCTCTACGGCGCGATCCTCGCCGCGATCGAAATCGACAAGAAGACCTAGCCGCTTGGATGTCCCGTTTGCACTCGCCCGTCGGAGTAGGAGAAAGAGAAAGAGAGGACCCCCAAAGACGAAACGGAGCCAGGCATGAACCTCACACGCGAGCTGCTACTGCCCTACCAGGGCCTGGACGCCTTCAACGGGCTCTGCCACATCCGTGTCTACGAACAGCCCGGACAGCTCCCTGTCGTGATCGCCGGCGGACTGGATGACAACCCCGGCACCTCGACCACGCTGGCGATCGAGACGGTCGCCGCGACCGTGCAGCGCAGCGAGTTCTCCGACGGGCGCGAGTTCCACCTGATCGAGCACTACCGCGACGGAATCGACGGCCGTCCGGCGCCCACCTACGCGCTCATCCACTTCAGCCATCGGCCGCTCCAGGACCCCCCGGATGACAGCAGCAACATTGAGGGCGAGTTCCGCCACCCATGCTGGGAGCCGATCGACGATGTCGAAGAGCTCCTGGGCTGCGAGGTCACAGCCTGGGAGCGAGGCCTCTACACCGCCCGCGCCATCGCAGGCGAGCAGGGCGAGCGGCTACGCAGCGAACTGGCCGAGAACACCCACCACTGTCGCCGCGAGTTCCCGGCCTTCAGCGCAGGAGGGTTTCTCGGGCCCAGCGTTGGTGGCGAAGGTCGTTCAGGGAGGCGCGCATCTGGTCGATGTCGTTGATCGCGAGCTCGGCTTCTCGCTCGGGAGAGCGGGTGGGTTTCCAGTCGAGTAGCTCGGCGTCGCGGCCGCGATATAGGTATCCGCCGGCCAATGCCAGGAGGAGGATCACAAGGGGGAAGCCGAGCACCATTGCCAGGAAGTAGAGATGCGCCATCGACCTCAGGCCCCCGCCGGCGCGGGACGCGTCTTGGTTCGCGGTCGACCGATCGTGGATCGGCCAGCGCGTTTGCCGGCCGTGGCCGCCTGGCGCTTGCGCTCTCCCTCCGCGTCGCTCGGGTCCTCTTTACGACCGAGCGCCTCGATCGCCGTCTGGATGGCGGCCAGGCGATGCACCAGCATGCTCAGCACCTGCTCGAGCTGCTCGCTGTTGAGCAGCGCCGGGCCTATGCCGGCGGGTGTCTGGGTGGGCGCCGGCGCGAGGCCCGGGTGCGCGGCTTCGAGTTCCCCGAGCGTCCGCTCGAGCCCGGCGATCTGCGTGCGCAGCAGGCGCCGGCGCTCCGCCGCCTCGTCGACAGGCCGAGCTGGGGGTTCGGAGGCGACGTAGAGAGCGGCCGCGACCTCGCGCGGGTCGACTCCGGTTGCCTGCGCCTGATGCGCGGCGTCGGCCGCGATCGTGCCCACGGCAGACGGCCTGTGCCGGGTGGGGGCGACGAACGTGCCGCTGCCCTGCTGTCTGTCGATCAGACCCTCGTGCTCGAGGTTCTGGTAGACGGCGCGGACGGTGTTGACGTTCACGCCGACCGCCTCGGCCATCTCGCGCAGTCCCGGGAGTCGCTGGTTGGGCTTGAATCTGCCGTCGCGGATGCGCGTGCGCAGCGCCCAGGCGAGCTGCACACCGATCGGAACCTCGGCGTCGCGGTCGATCGTGACATCGAACCCCTCCAAGCCGATCTCCTCAGGCGCTCTGACCATGCCCCTTACGTTAGCGGGCAGGACCCCGGATTTATAGTGTGCTGGTGAACTAGTACACTAGGCCTATGGCTCGACCGATCGCTCCCCTCACCACCGCCTCGATCGTGCTCGCAGGCGTGGAAGGGGCGGTCGGCTTCGGATATCGAGGAACGGGCTCAATCTGATGGTTCGCAGTGCCGCTGAGCGGGCGTTTGGACCGGTGAGCGACTTCCTCGAGGAAGTCGGGGACATGATGGTCCTTACGGGGAGGACGGTTTGGTCTGCCTTGCGCCCGCCGTACCCGTATGGCGGCGAGTTCGTTTCGCAGTTTCTGTTCGCGCTTCGGCTGTGCTGGTTCCCGCTGCTGATATCCGTCGTGATGCTCGCCTATGGGCCGGCCGGCCTGGAGGCCGCGGGCTTTCTGAGACTGATCGGCGCGCTCGACCGCCTCGGAGGGTTCTTCGTGGTCGCGGCAATCCGTCTGATCGCTCCGCTCGCCACCGCGATCGTGCTTGCTGGTGTCGCAGGCACCGCGATCACGGCGGATCTGGGGGCGCGCAAGATTCGCGAGGAGCTCGACGCGCTGCAGGTGCTGGGTGTGGACCCGGTCAAGAACCTGGTGGTGCCGCGCTTCTTGGCGTTGATGATCGTGACCGGCTTGTTCAACATCTACGCGCTGCTGTTCGGAATCTTTGGGGGGCTCGTCACCGCGGTCACCAAGGGTCAGCCGTTGGGGCCGTTCTGGACGACGTTGCTCGCCAACGTGACGACGACCGACCTGTGGGGGTCAGTGCTGAAGACGACGATCTTCGGGGCGATTATCGCGGTCGTGGCGTGCTACAAGGGCATGTCCGCCTCAGGCGGCGCCGAGGGCGTCGGCCGCGCCGTCAACGAAGCGGTCGTAGTCTCGTTCCTGGCGATCTTTGCGTTCAACTACGTCTTCGAACAGACGCTGCTCGCCACCCACCCCGAGCTCCTGATCATCAAATGAGCCGCGCAATTCCCCGCAGAGCATCGCCAGGGGTCGTGCTGCGGCGCGACCCCTACACGATTAGGCCGACGATCGCTCCTACTTCTTGGGGCAGGGCGGTTTGTATGTGACCGTGGTGCTTTCGCCGCTGTCGAACTTGAATTCTGACTCGATCAAGAAGCCGGCTCTCGGGCATTTTTTTGGGAGGGTGATGTAGGAGATCGTCTTCTTGCCCTTTTTGTACGCCGCGCCGATCGTAACTTTGAAGGACAGAATCGATGCGTCGAGGGCGCCGGGCACCGTTTCGACCAGCGGCAGTTCGACTATCGCCTCCGGCCCAAAGGGGGCACTGCCGCTCACCCAGTGAGCTTTTTCGATGATTTCGAGCGAGGTTGGGGTGGTGCCATCGACGAAGAAGATCAGAGCGTTGCCGGGAGCGAAAAACCCCTGGATCGATACCTTCTCCCTGACCTGTTCATGGCCGAAACTGACGATGCCAAGCCCTTCGCCCACGGGGCCGGCGCTCGACTTCTTCGGACAGCCCTCCGGCCCGTCGGCTTCAAGCACCGCCTGCGCGCAGGTGGCAAAGCCGTGAGAGTCCACCTTGGTGCCGGCGGGCGAATCGATCGTGAGGAGCACAAGCGGAGACGGGAAACCTCCGTATTCGGTTCCGGTGATGGTGGACTGGACTTCCACCTCAGTGCCCGCTCCTAGGATGTTGCCGGTGCCCGGGAAGCCTGGGATTGGAATGGCCGTCGACTTGAACGTGACCACGGGCACCGCCAACGCGACGGGCGCAAGCGCGAGGGCGCCCAAGACGAGCAGGGCAAGGCAGGTGAGTGAGCCTCGCAACGGCCGGCTGCACTTGTTGGATTGACGACCAGACTTGTTCGATTGACGGCCGGCGTTGGTGCGTCTCACGTTGGTCATCTAAGCTCGCCTCCAGCCCACCAGCCTTCCCTTATGCTCCGAAACATACCATCCGAGACAGATGATTGTCAAGGACCACACCGATGACTGACGAAATCGAGCTCACACCCACCTCCCACATCGTCCTCGGCCTGCTCTCGATGTCAGGCCAGGCAACCCCGTACGACCTCAAGCAGATGGCCGCGCTCACGGTCGGGGAGTTCTGGACCCTGCCCCACTCCCAGCTCTACGCAGAGCCCGCGCGCCTGGCCCGCGCCGGCTACCTCACCGAGCAGCAGGAGCCCCACGGCCGACGCCGCAAGCTCTACAGCCTCACCGACCGCGGCCAGCGGGCGCTCGATGACTGGCTGGGAACCTTCAGCCCCGAGCCCTACATGCTCAGAGACCCCGCGCTGCTGAAGCTCTTCTTCGGCGCCGACCCACACCAACTCGCCGAAGTCCAACTCGAGACCCACCGCCAGAAGCTCACCGACTACGAAGCGATCCGCCAGCAGCTCACCGACGACGCCCCGATCGGCCCCCGACTCGCGCTCGAGCTCGGGATCCGCCACGAGCGCGAGACCGTCAACTTCTGGGCCGAACACGCGCGGGCCGGCAAGAAGAAGCCCACGGACTGAGCGCACAAAGACGACCAGCGCATGCCACTATCGTGCGGGGATCGATGTCCGGCGAGTAAGGAACCCAGGATGGTCATGGACAGCTCAATCGCGATTCCGTGCTCTGGCATCTGAATCAATCCTTTCAGGGCACGTGCACTGGAGCTCTGGAGGTTTGAACGCGAAATCTGCGCGGCACGCAAATGTTATGTAGATGCCTGAACATGATCGGCCAGTGTCTGATGCCGCGGATCAGTCCTGCAGCGCAACCGCGGGGGGCACGCCGGTGGCGAGGTAGCCTGGCAACGCCACGATCAGCACCGATGCGACGGTCACAAGCAGCAGGCTCGTGACCGCTGTGAGCGCACCGAAGGAGTAGACGACGGGGAACCCAATCACGTTCGCGAGCGCCCGGTCGAGGAGCTGCTGGCCGTAGAGACCGAACACCGCGCCGGTCGTGCAGCCGACGCCGAGCAGCAGCACGCTCTCGAGCATGATTGTGCGCCACAGCTCCGCGGCCGGGAAGCCCTCGAGCTTGAGCTTGGCAAGGCGCGGGCGGCGCTGCCAGACCATGTTCGCCATCGCCGCGGCCATCGCGAGGACCGCGACGATCAGGATCAGCGTCGCGATCTGCGTCAGCCGGGCAAGGCCTTGGCGGCTGAGGGTGTTCTGGCGGCCGGCGTGCTGTGAGGCGGTTTCCACCGCGAGGCCCGAGCGCGACCCGAGCGCCCGTTCGATCTCGCGGCGTGCCCGCAGCGCGGAGACGCCGGGGTCGAGCAGGACGTTGTAGGCGCTCGCATCTTCGCTCGCCGAGACTTGGGCGTAGTCGGACGCATTCATTACGATCGCCCCGGGCGCCCAGCCGATGTTCGTGGACAGCGCCGCGACGCGCATCCGCGTCGGGTTCGGCGCGGGCAGCGTGAACGCGGAGCCGATCCGTAGATGGTGTTCTTCGGCGATCGCGCGCGTCAGCACCGCCCAACCGCCCGCGCGCACCCGCGCGGTCGCCTGGCGCAGATTGCCTTCGACGATCTGGCTCGCCGGCAGCAGCGGAGAGGACACGCGCGGTGGCGCGATCGTCCAGATCCGCCGCTGCCCCCAGTCGAGCAGCCCGCCGCGGTAGATCCGCACCGCGCGCACGCCCGGCAGCCGTTCGAGCTTTGCCTGCTCACCCGGCGCCGGCGTAAACGGCGTGGTCTGCAGCAGGTTGTAGGAGCCCGCCGGGGAGACCCAGACGTTCGTGAACGCGTTCATGTCGTGCGCGGCGTTTTCCAGACCCTGCAGCAGGTCGCCGTGCGCGGCCTGGATCGCGACGCTCCCGAACACCGCGATCGCCCCCGTCGCCGAGATCGCCAGCGCGCGCGTGCGTCCCGCGCGCAGCTCCATCACCGCGACGTGCGGAACGGCGCTCACGATCGTCGGCGCCAAGCGCCGCACGAGCGCGAGCGTCCCCGCAAGCGGCAGCGGCAGCAGCAGCAGCAGCGCGGCGACGAGACAGACCATCCCGAACACGGCCGCTTTCGGCGCGAGCAGGAGGATCGCGGTGGCCGCGGCCAGGAACGCGACCCCGCCGAGCGCGAGCCTGCCCAGGCTCGCGCCGCCATCCCCGCCGGAGAGGTCACCGGGCGCGGTGAGAACGGGCGGGCGGCGCGAGAGGATTTCGCGCAGCGGGCTGAGCACCGCCACGCACGCCGCAAGCATCCCCCCGCCGACGGCGACCGCGACGCTCTGCAGGCTGACCACGCGCTGCGAGCCGACCGCGAACGCGGAGGAGAGATAACCGGGGTTCGAGCGGAACAGGTGGATCGAGAGCTCCTCTCCCAGCACCAACCCGAGCGCGCACGCGAACACACCGAGCACGACCGCATCGAAGAGCAGGACGACGATCACGCTTTTAGGGGGGTAACCGTCGCGGCGCAGATCCGCGATCAGGCGCCGGCGCTGGGGCACCGTCAGGAGCATCGCGTTGAACGCGAACAGGAACCCAACGAGCGCGCTGATCACGGCGAACAGCGCCGTGGACTGGTTGCTCGCCGCCGACGCGCGCGCGAACAGCTTTTCGTCATAGCTCGCGGACTCCACGTTCAGCCGCCCGGCGGCGAGCGCCATCAGGGCCGCGCGCACCGCGGCTTCCCGGCCAGGGGCGACCTCGACGAGGATGCGGGAGAGGCGGTGAGCCAGCCCAGTCATTTCCTGGGCGAAGAACAGGGGCGCAATCGCGATCGGGGTCGAGATCAGCGGCCCGATCTGCTTGGTGTGCAACTGCTCATAAAGCGGCGCTTCCTCAACACGCCCGTTCAGCTGGAAGGTGGCTTCCTCGCCGAACTTCGTCACCCCGATCTTCTTCGCCAGCGGCGCCGGCAGCACGATCGCGCCGATCCCCGCGAACGGGCTCAGCGAGGTGTGGCGCACGAGCGTGCCCCCGAGCTTTGCGAGGCTCGCGTCGGCGCCCACCAACTCCACCGACTCGCTGCCATGGGGGCCGCTCACGTCCGCGCTCGCTTCCAGCAGCGGCACGGCGGCGCGAACCCCCGGGATCGCGCGCACCCGGCCGAGCATGCTCGCCGGCAGACCGTGAGAATCGCGCGCGAGCAGCTGCAGCGAAGCGTTGCCGACGATCCCATGCGAGAGCTGCGCCACCGAGCTGGACAGGCTCTGAGTCGCGACCTGCGAAGCGAACAGCAGCGCCACCCCCGCGGCGATCCCGACGACCGCGAAGCACTCCTGCAGCAGGCGCGCCCGCAAGCGCACGCGGTACAGGTGCAAGACGTTGCGCGGCTTCATCGCGTGGCGTGCCCGATCCCGACCGGGTGGCAGCGCGCACCCGACCTCGCGCCCCGGTGCGCGGGCCCCCGCCGCCCAAGAACCCGCGTCATCGCGGCGGCTCCCCGGGGGCGCTCACGACGCCGTGGGCCGCACGAGCCGGTCGGGCTCGTAGTCGCCGAGGTGGCCGTCGCGCAGCGCATACACGCGGTCGGCATACGCGGCGGCCTGCGGGTCGTGGCTGACGAGCACGATCGCGACCCCCCGCTCGCGGCACAGCTCGCGCAGCAGTTCGAGCACTTCGCGCCCGCGCTGAGAATCCAGGCTGCCCGTCGGCTCGTCCGCCAGCAGCAGGCGCGGCTCGGTCGAGAGAGCGCGCGCGATCATCACGCGCTGACGCTCGCCCATCGAGAGATGCTCCGCGCGATGCTGCAGCCGCTCGCCGAGACCCAAACGTTGCAGCAGCGGCTTGACCTGGTCATGCGCGTCACGCCAGCGCATCGTTTTCAACAGCTTCAACACCGCATTGTCGATCGCGCTGACCCCCGGCAGCAGATCGAAGTTCTGGCGAACGAACCCCAGTTCCGCCAGGCGAAAATGCGACGCCTCACGCTCAGAGAGCGAGGACACGTCGCGCCCACCGATCAAGACCGCGCCCGCGGTCGGTTCAAGTAGCGTCGCGATCATCAGCAGCAGCGTCGTCTTACCCGACCCGCTCGGCCCGTACAACGCGACCATCTCACCCGGCTCGACCGCCAGCGACACGCCATCCACGGCGCGCACCGACTCCCCACCGATCGCGGGATAATGCTTGACCAGCTCGCGCAACTCCAGCATCCAGGTACAACCCCTCTCCACCTGCTATCGACGAGCGCCTCGCGACCTAGCGAAACACTCATGGACCCGACGGCGCGCGAGTCTACTTGATCCCGTGCGTCCCGCCGATGCCAGACGGCTCACCGGCCGCGACCGGCGCCGGGCGGGCAGGCATCACGATCTCCGCCCCGCGCGCCCGGCGCCCGGACGCGCCGGGTAGAAGCCCGCGCAAGCGCAAGCGAACTCGGAACACCAGCATCGCCAGATCCGCCGGACCGTCCAGCGCCCCGAGCACCGCGCGCGCGACCGGCAGCGCCGCGGGCGTAGCGGCCTCCGGCGTCGACAGATAGAAGCTCGCCATCGCCGCCAGCACCAGCGTGTGCGCATGAGCATCCGGCAGGCCCCGCGCGGCGCCCAGCGAGCGCTCAGCCAGCCGGCCGATACGCTCGGCGGCTTCCTGCGGCGAGCCGTAGAGGCCGATCAGGTTGTGCTGTCCGGTGGCGCGATCCTCGGCGACGTCCACCAGGTTGTCGAGCAGCGAATGCAGCGCCCCGATCCAGGGGAAGTAGGCGTCCTGCACCGCGGCGACCGCCTGAAGCGGCGCCCGCGAGCGCTCGAAAGTGGGCTCCGCCGCGAGCGCGATCAGCGCGTAGATACCCAATGAGGACCCGCCCGCGGCCGCGGTCTCCCACCAGCGCAAGTCCTCCCCCGGCGGGGTCTCAGCGCGCGCCCAGCGCTCCAGCGCCGCGAGGTCACCCTGTAGTTCGCCGGTATTGCAACTCTGGAACTCGACGATCCGCTCCGCCGCCCGCAGCGCCGCCGGCGCGAGCGCCGAATATGACGGCAGAGTGGCAAGCGCAGCCCGGCAGGCATCGAGGATCTCCCGCAGGTAGCCGCCATCCTCGCGCTGGAGACAATGCTCGTAGTAATCCAGGTGTGAGGCGTCCGGGTCGAGCGCGACGAGCAGCGCGCTGTGCAACCGTCTGCCGTTGGCAACCGGATCGGCGCACGGCTGCTCGCCGAGCATGTCCAGATAGTTGTAGGCAGCCTGAAAGCAGGTCATCGCGCGCGCGGCAGCAGCCCGGTGGCGAGAGGGCACGAACGCGGCAAACGCCGCCGCCCCCTCGACATTGCCCCACTTGCGCTGCGCGTCGAGCGCCGTGCCGCGCAACAGCGCGTCGGGAATCCGAGACGCCCGCGCCTTGCGACGGCGCCGCTCCAGACATACGCGCGGAAACACGCCGAGCCAGTAGCACCGGGCAGCACCGGCAAACGACACGCCCAGCCCGAGCCGGCCCTCAGCCCGCATGTTCACCACATGACCCCACAACACGACCTCCAAACCCACACCCAGCAATGATCCCTTATCTCGCAGTCTACCCGCCGCAGGAACGCAGCGCCGAGGGCGACCCTAGGTCAGTAGGTCAGCCGCCGGCCTGTTTCCCGCCGTAAACCACGTGCGGGAACTGGCTGCTCTGCCCATTGAACGTAAACGGGCTCTGCTGCAGGCAGGGCGGAGCAGGGACCGAATTGGCCGTTTCCGGCGCGTTGGCGATGTGCAGTTCGATCAGCTGTTCGATGATGCTCTGGGTGACCGTCGCGTTGGGCGGGCCGGTCACCGCCGGCGCGGAGTTCGCGCATGAGCTGGTGCTGAAGGACTGCAGCCCGCCGGCGAGCGAGCTGAAGGCGCCGGGCTTGAAGTACGGGTTCGCTCGGTCGGTTCCGATTCGCTGGGAGTAGACAGCCAGGCCCTGGGGGGCAAGCGCCTGCATCGTGCGCAGGTAGTGCTGCTCGACCCCTGCCGTTGAGTCGTCGCTGTTTGTGTCGTGAGCCTCGGTGGCGGCAGTGAGGTTGGCGAACAGCGCCTGCACCTCGGGCACGTATTCGCTCGTGTACTGCAGGAACGGATCAAAGTTGTGCAGGACGGGACTGAGGTTTTCGAGCAGCGGCACCGTCAGGTTGAGCGACTTGGCGACATCCGGCAGGTCCTGCTTCGCCGCCTTCGTCAGCGGCCCGAGCGAGGTCAGGAAGCTGTTGAACGGGGGTGTAAACGGCTTCGCCGCCCCGACCAATTTGGAGAGCTGAAGCTCGGTGGGACGGAACTCTTCGTAAAACGGATTGGCGGCGGCGGCGAAGTGGTCGAGTTCTTTCAGCGCCACGCGCGAGCTGCTCTCGAACGTCGGCAGCTCGCGGAAGGCCTGGGCGAACGCCTGGCTGCCTTCGGCGGCCGCATGGAAGGTGTGTTCGCCGTTGACGATCAGACCTTCGAGCTCGTGGTCGCGCCCGGCGAGCGCGGTGAAGACCACCCCGGTGTTGTGTACCAGCGCCGTCACGGCCCCTTCCTGGGAGGCGAGCACACCGACCAGCTGGTTGGCGCTCTGGACGAACGGGTCGAGCGTGGCGAAATCGTTGTTGACCGCTTCCCCGTTTCCGTTGAGCCCTTCTTCCACCGACTGCTGCCACACCTGGAAGGCGCGGCGCGTCTTTGGGTTGAGCGAGGCCAGGATGTCGTCGAGCGTTACCGATGGTTCGACCTGGCTATCAGACAGCTGAGCCCCGTCGGGCAGGAACGGCGCGATTCTGCTCTCCGGGATCAGCTGCACGTAGGTCTCCCCAAGCAGCGTCTTCTGGCGCAGGATCGCATGCATGTCCGAGCGGATCGGGGCGTCCTGGCTGTCGATTTCAAGCGTCGCGTGGCTGCGGCCGTCCTTGCCGACCTTCAACGAGACGACATGGCCGATATCGACGCCCGAGATGCGCACTTCCGACTGTTCGGTGAGCGCGAGCACGCGCGGGAAGGCCACCGTGAAGCGATAGCCCTTCGGCTTCAGCGGCAGTGCCCCGCCGAAGGACTCCCACAGGAACAGCAGCAGCGTGACGCAGCTCAACACGAACAGGATGATCACCAGGATGTTGCCCAGCGTGGGGGCGCGCTTCTGCATCGCTCAACCACCTGCCTTGACGGCGCCCGCCGGCGAGCGCCGTGTGCGGGTGGCGTGGCTCTGACCGAACGCACTGCCGGCGAGCCCGGTGAGCAGGCCCGTCGAGCTCGTGGATTTACTGAAACCGCGTGCCGCGCTCGCTTTCACAGTCGCACTCCCCCCGGTACAGGACGACCCGGTCGGCGCGCTCAACAGGCCGAGCAGCAGCCTTACCGTGGGGTTGACTTCGCCGGCCCCTTTCAGGATCGGCACGACGTTGCAGTTGAAGTACGGCAGGACATTGCCGAGCGCTCCGTGCGCGTCCGCGGTGCTGACCGAGCTGTTGAAGTCGTGGTTGGCCCAAGCGAGGTAAAACAGAAAGCCGCCCTTGTTTGATCCGGGGTTGTAGGCGAACTCGTTGAACAGTTCGTTGAACACCGCCAAGCTGCTCGCCAGCTTCGGGAAGGCTTCACTCAGTTCCTTGGTGGCGGGCCCGATCTCGGTGACGACAGGCAGGATCTGACGCGCGAACGGCCGAATCTGGTTCTTGATGATCGGGGTGGTCTTGATGAAGCTCGCCTGCGAGGCTTCCTCGGCGGGGCCGAGTGCCTTGGCGAACGGCTGCAGCTCCTTCAGCGTCGGGCCGAGCACGTTTGCGGCCGTGGCGAGCTTGCCCAGACCCTGCTGCGCCTGGCCGAGCGCGCCGGGCAGCAGTCGCAGCGTGCTCTGAACGTTCTGTTCCTCCTTGGCGAAGGTCTTGAACACCGTGTTGGCGGACACGACCAGTTCGCTCAGCTGCTGGTCCTTACCGCCCAGCGCTTCGATCAGCAGCCGGAAGTTGTGGATCGCGCCCGCGGTGTTCGCATGACGGGCATCGAGCTGGTACCCAATCTCCTGCAGATCCCGCGCCGTCGGGTCGAAGCGCTTGAACGCGGCCGACAGCGCTTGCCCGTTGCCCTTCAACCCTTCACCCGCGCCGGCCAGCAGCTCCTGCAGGTAGGCGCGCGTTTCCCCGTCCAGTCCCGCCAGTATTTCGTCGAAGTCGATGTTCGGGGCGGTCTGCGACAGCGGGAGCGTCGCGTCGCTGGACAGCGATCCACTCGAGGGCGTGCCCGGGTTGACCTCGACCGTCAGGTCCTGCAGCGCCGTCTTGGGGCGCAGCAGCAGCGTGGCGTTGTGGTAGATACGCCCGTTGGCGTATTCCGGGGTCAGGTGCATCGTTATCACCCCGACCCCCTGGTGCAGGTCGACGCTCGCGATTTCCCCGATCTTCGCCCCCGCAATCGTCACCGCCTGACCCTGGCCGGGGGTTACCGCCTGGGCGGTCTGGATGTCGGCCTTCAAGGTGAAGTAGTTTTTCCCCAGGACGGGCACCCAGCCGGGCAGTTTGAGGTTCTCGTGCGCCAGGATATAGCCGCCCACGAACGCCGCGATCAAGATCATCGAGACCACCGCGACGAACGCCGTGCGGTAGCGCCTGATCTGGTCGGCAACGCTCAGGCCACCCTCATGAGAGTCCGTCGGGTTCATCCCCCACTCCCATCCGCGGGCCCCGAAGAGAGAGGCCCGTTGAAGTTTGGCACAGCCTGGGTGTAGCACGGCACCAGCGGCTTATACGCCGGCTCTTCCGCCGGGAACGCGGGGCGCGTGCCTTCCGGGGTCAGCGGCGAGCGGGAGACCAGCGACAGGCCCTTCGCGCTGCTGCCCTCTATCCCCACCGGCGCCGAGCGGAACGTGGGGCCGCCGCCGCCGACCAGGAAGCGGTCCATCACGCCGTTGCCGTCGAAGCTCTGGCCGAGGCTCGCCAGGCCCGCCAGCGTGTAGAAGAATTCTTTGTACACTTCGACGCCCGAGGTGTTCGCTCCATCCTGCAGCTTGGTGTTCGCGGCCGGGTAGAAGACTTTGGTCAGGCACTTGCTGAACGCATCGGCCTGCTTGTAGAACGCGGGCTGTTCGCTGAACAGCTTGGCGAGCGCCGGCGTGGCCGTGAGGAGCCCCTGGGCGACACCGCCGAGCTCGCTGGGCGCCAGCGAGGCCTGCACCTGTTCGATCCACGGCAGCCCCGTGCTGATCGTCGCGGGCGTCTGCTCGACCCCCGGGATGATGTCGAGCGCGAACGTCCGCGTCGGCGGGAGCGCCGCGGCAAGCGCGGCAAAGCCCCGATCGGCGTTGGTAAGCGCGCCCGGCAACACCGCGACCGTGGCTGAGAGACTCGGCGCCTGGACGGCAAAGGAGTGAAAGAACGTGTTGAAGTTGACGATCAGTTCGCCCAGATCCTGCTCGTGGACGTTTAGCGCCGAGGCCACCGTGCCGACGCTCGCGATCAATTTGGAGAGGTCGTGTTCTTCGGTGCCGGTCACCGCCTGAGCGTCGATCGCCGCGCTGCGCTCGGCCGAGGGCGCGCGGTGGTATGACTTGTTGAGCGCCTGCGCGGCGTTCAGGCCATACACATCGGGATCCTGTTCGGCGTTTTCGGCGGCCGTGGGCTCACGCGTCAACGCGTCGCCATAGCCCTGCAAGAAGTTCTGCAGGTTGGCGCGCGTGTCAGTGTTCAGTGCGTCCAGGACCTGGTCGAGCTGGACCGGGTCCGAGGTCTGCGTGATCGGGAGCGTGGCGCCCGAGGAGAGCGTCTTCGCCGCTGGGGTTCCCGGCTGCAGTTCGACGAAGTAGTTGCCTTCCAGGAACAGCCGCGGGCGGATCTTCAGCGTGGCGTCGGCGTGGATCGGCAGGCCGCTCGATTCGATTTCCATGCTCACCATGCCGGTATCACCCTCGCGCCGGATCGAGCTGACGGTGCCGACGTTGACTCCGGCGATCCGCACCGGCGACTTGGGGTGGATATCGACAGCCGTCGCGAACACCGCGTTCAGGCGGTATCCGTGCTTGAACGGGATGTGCTTCGTGAAGGCGAAGAACACGGCGATCAGGATGATCGCGAGGAACACGACGCCGACGCGCAGCGGGTTGTACCGCTGCATCTCGACGACCGACAGTTCGTCGCGACGGCGGCGTGGGCGCAGACTCAGGCGGCTCACTTGCCCTTCCCCCTCTTCTGCTTCGCCTTTTCTTGTTCCTTCTGCTTCTTTTCCTTTACCGTCTTTTCCTGCGCGCTTTCCAACCCCAGGGCCTTCAACGTGGAGCTCGGGTATGGCTGCCCGTACAAGTTCAGTTCGCGGGTGGTCGCTTCGTGGGCGGTGCCGGCGTTGCCGGGTGCGTGGCCGATCACGGTCTGGCCCACCGCGTAGGTCTCGTTGCCCGCTTCGCACTCCTTCGGCTGGCCCGGCCCGGCGACGTTCGGGTAAGGATTGTAGTGGAGATAGTTGTCGTTGACGGGCTTCCCAAGCTGTCCGGGTACCACCGTAGCTTCCCGATCGATCGAGGGTCCGCTGGCCGGCGCCGAGGAGGGAAAGCCCTCGGCGTTGACCCCGTCCGGAGAGAGGACCGGCAGCGCGCGGGCGAGTGTGCCGACGCCGATGTTCTCGGACAGGGTGCTCGCCAGGTTGCGGAACGCAAGCGTCAGGTAGTTGCATGTCACCTGCTCGGGCGCGAGCCCCGCCACGAGCGGGTTGCCGAGCGTCGTCGTCTGCGTCAGGTCTTCCAGACCGAGCGTGACGACGGGGTTCTGCGCAAACGCCTGAAATGCCTTCGCGGCATTGGCCAGCTCCGTGTTCAGCGCGGTGGCCGCGCTGAGGTTGACGGCGCCCACGGCAACCGCGTGGGCAAGCGGCTGGGCGATCGTGCGCAGTCCACTTGCGGTCGGGCGCAGCAGGCGCATGAATTCGGCGCTTTTTTCCACGAAGGGCGCCTCGTACGCAAGCGAGTAGGTGGCCTGCTCGAGCGCGGGCGGGCCACCTTCGATCGTTCGTTCCAGCGAGGGAGCCACGCCCGCCCAGGCCTTGAAGAACGTGTCGAGGTCGCTCCAGAAGTTCGCGTTCTGCTGGGCCACCGGGGCGGTCTGCGCGGCGGGCCGGTCGAGCGCGTAGAACAGCTCGCCGAAGCCCGTCTTCGGCGCGGCGAGGTTGTGCAGCGCCGGGATCGCGTTGATCACCAGCGGACGCAGCGTCGCGATCGTTTCGTTCAGCCCCAAGCCGCGCGCGGCGAGGCCGTCGCCGAAGTTGATCGTGTTTTTCTGAATCGCGGTTCGCGTCTTCTGGTCGAAGATGTCGAAGAACTGGTTGAGGTCGACCGGTTCACGCGTCTGGCTGACCGGGATCGTCGCGCCCTGCTCGAGCGTCTTTTGCGATGTGCCCCGTTCCAGTTCCAGGTACTTCGTCCCGATCGACGACGTCGACTGCACGACCGCCTTCGTGTTGGCCGGCAGCGGCTCGACGCCCTTTTCGAGCTTCAGGTCGGCGATCGCGGTGACGCGCCCGGTGGTCGGACTCTGATGGGGGGTCAACGAGCTGATCACGCCGACGCGCGTGCCCGCGATCCGCACCTGGTTGTTCGGCTGCAGTTCCGAGGTCTCCGGCAGCACGATTTTCAGGTTGTATGTCGGCACGAACGGCAGCCCGTTGTTGGCGTTGTAGGACAGGAACACGGCCACCACCGCGATCAGCGTCGTAACTCCGCCGATCAACAGCGGGCTGGCAGCCAGGGAGTTACGCCTGCGCGGGCTCATCTAAGGCGTCTCCGACGGGTCGCAGCCCAATAGCGCGTTGTCGATGAACGGTGAGGACCCGTCGGCCGCCGGCTGCGTCGCCGAGCCCGGGCAGCGGCGCAGCTGGCCGGTCTTCAGGCCTTCCAGCCCACGCTGCGGGGTGACAGGCGTGAGCGTGTTGTTCGCGCCGAGCGAGAAGTCGTCGAACACGGGGGCCGCACGCGCGTAGTGGCCGTTGGCGTCGTAGTAGCCGGAGGCCGCGCCGAAGTCGCGGACGAAGCCCTGGAGATCGGGACTGTAGGGACCGAACGGAGCTGTGATCGGGACCGATTCCTTCTCGGCGGTGACGCCGTTTGGAGAGGCGGTCGACAGTGCTTGCGTAAGCGCCGGCAGGGCGCGAATCGCGTCGGTCAGGTCGTTGTCCGGCCCCGGCTTGCTGAACGCCTGACTGAAGTTTCCAACGACCGGCGTCGCCGTGTGCAGCAACGAGGTCAAGCGGGAGAGGAACAGCGGGAGTTCCTTCTGGTTGGGCTTGGACACATTCACGAACTGTGTCAGCGCGCTGAGCGTAGGCGGCAGCTCGGCGAACGTGCGGTTGCCCTGCTGCAGGGCCAGCGGCAGCTCATGCAGGGCCCGGGCGAGGTTCGCCTGCTGCGAGCCGACCGCCTGGAAAGTCGTGTCGGTGTTCCCGATCAGATCCGTGAGCTGTTCTGAGTGAGCGCCGATCGTCGTGACCGCCTTGGCTCCTTCCACGAGGAAGCTCGTGAGCGCCGCCTGTTCGTGGTCGAGCTCAGAGAAGAGATGGCTGGCGGCGGACAGCGACGGACCGAAGTACTTGATCGTCAAGCTGAAGTCGGGGTTCGTCCCCTCGTACTGTTCAGCCGAGCCCTGGATCACCTCCTGCAGCGCCCTGCGTGTCTTCGGGTTGAAGGTGTTGAACAGCTGATCGAGGTCCACGACGCCGTGCGTGGCGGTGCTCGGCAGCGTCGCGCCCGCCGCCAGCGCGGGCCTGTTGTTGGGACCCGGGGTCAGCGCGATGTAGCGGTTGGCGATGCTCGTCAGCGACGGCACGCGCACAGAGGCCGTGGTGCCTTCGTGCAGCGGGGTAAGCGAAGAGTCCACATGGACCGTGACCAGCGCCTTGTAGTCGGAGGTGAGGGTGATGTTCTTGATGCTTCCGACCGGCACGCCGCCGACCTGAACCTGATCGCCCTTGACGAGCTGGTTGCCTTCGGCGAACAGGATCTTGTAGGTGGCCCCGCCCCCGCCGGCAAAGATCAGATAGGCGACGATCAGCA
Organism: uncultured Solirubrobacterales bacterium; assembly: GCA_963837135.1. GTDB lineage: Bacteria > Actinomycetota > Thermoleophilia > Solirubrobacterales > Solirubrobacteraceae > Palsa-744. The sequence goes on along the minus strand of CAWILV010000005.1, from coordinate 615,390 downwards.
CGACCAGCGCGAGCGCACCCACCGCGAGCGGCCGCGTGAGCCCCCGCGATGAGCCGCGCACGGGGCGGGGGCCAGGCGGCGATGGATCTCGCGGCGGCGGGGGCGAGGAGGCGGGCGGCCTCGGAGGCGTGGCGGTCGCCATCAGTTTTCCTTGCCTTCGGAGCCCTCAGCGGGAGCAGAGCCGGTCGAGGGCGCGGCGCCCGGGCGATCGGGGATCGCAGCCGACGAGGGCCCACTGGCGACCTTCGGATCGGGGATCTCGCCCAACCGGGCGATCAGCTGGACCCACTGTCCCGGTGTGATTGAAGAGCTGAAGGTGCCCGCTGCCCGGGCCGCTAGCGCACCGGCCACGTGAGCCTGACCGTCGAGCGGCTCGAACTCGACGCGGATGCTGTCGCTGTGAGAAGGCGCCGCAACCGTGTTGTCGGTGCCCGGATAGCTCGTCAGGCTGACGATCTCGCTCGGCTTCATCGTGCCCTGCAGCGTCAACAGCTTGCGGACCGTGATGTCGGTGATCGAGCCCAGCCCCTGATGGCCGGCGAGGAGCATCCCGTTGATGGCCGTGATCGCGACCGCGTCGCCGGCGGCGGTCTCGGCGGCGTTGGTGGCATCGGCTGCCGCCACGCGGTTGCACCGCAGCGAGGACACGGTCGGATGCAGGCCCGAGACGGACAGGAACTCGAGCGTCGCCAGCACGCGCCTGTCTACCTGCCCGGTCTGGACGTCCTGGCGCCCACACGCGGGGAGGTGGACCCCGGGGTCGCTGATGACCTGCTGCTCGAGCTGCTCCTTGGACTCCAGCAGCACCTGTCCGACCGTCGGGGAGCTGCCGAGGAACGGGTTCTCGCCCTTGGCCCGGAAGATCGAGGTGTTTTCGAGCTGCACCCAGCCGTCGAGGATCGGCTTCGGGTCGATCAATGGCGCACCGACGCCGGCGGGGCGGATCTGGAAGAGCATGTGCGGTTCGCCTTCGCCGCCGGCCGCTATGCCGGTACCGGCGCCGACCGATCCCTCCTGGGAGCTCGTGCCGGGACCGACGTGCCCGAGGACGGTGCCCTCGAGCACCTGTACGCCGACGCTCAGCGGGTGCAGATAGACCTCGTCGGAGCCCGCGCGGAACTTCCGCGGCGTCGCTGCCGGTGCCGGGGACGCCGCAGCCGGGACAGCGGAGGCCGGCGGCGGAGTCGAGGATGCCGGGGGCGCTTCCAGGCCAGCGGTCGCGCCCAGCGCCAGGCTGGAGACGGTGGCGCCTTCGGACAGCGGCGAGCGGGGCTGCGCGCCCGCGCTGGCCGGACCGCTCGGGGCGGGTTCGCTCGACCCATTCGACGAGGCGATCCGCGAGCTGACCGCGGTGTGCTCGTGCGGCTCGAGCACCGGGTACAGCGTGGCCACACTGCCGAGCTCCGCATAGGTGTAGGTGTTGCCGTAGGCGTCGCGCAAGGTCACGTATCGCCCCAGCGAGGGGGTTTCGCCTGACGCGACGATTTCCCCGTCCTGCACGGCGATCACCGGCGCGCCCTGCTGGGAATAGATCGTCGTCCCGACGAGCGTTTTCGGCGTACCGGCGGGCGAAGTACCGGCGGGCGAGGTTCCGCTCTCGGGCACTGTCGCGAAGCCATCGCTGTAATGAGAGGGTGCGTGCACCGGGAAGCGGGCCTCGGTCAGCCCGGTAACCGCCCCGAGCAGCTGCGACGGGGTGCCGCCCAGCAATTGCGCGCGCAGCATCACCGATTCCACGTATGCCTGCGAGTGGTTATACGAGAACACCGCGGCGCGGATGTCCGTGTCGCCACCGGCGGCCTTCAGGTATCGCGCGGCCGTGAAGATCGCGTCGGCCGGGTTGTAGGGATCCTTGAAGCCGTCGCCGTTGGCGTCGACCCCGTACTGCGCCCACTCCGCGGGCAGGAACTGCATCCAGCCCTCTGCGCCGGCGCTGGAGACGCTCAGGTCGCGGCCGTAATCGGTCTCCACCTGGTTGATCGCCGCGAGCACCTGCCACGGAATCCCGTAGGCGGTACCGGCGGCCTGATAGATCGGCAGCAGGAACGGCGGCACCTGGAAGCTTTCGATGAAGAAGCTCGACACGCCCGAGATCGGCGATCCGAGCGTCAGCGGCAGCGGCGGCGTCAGCGCCGATGGCGCCGGAGCGCTGTGCTTTCCCGGCGTGCCGGCCCCGGAGGAGCCTTCGTTACCGCTCGATTCGGCCTGTTTGCCACCGCTGCCGCCGCTTGGGGCGTTGTTTGATTTCGGGTGCGCGTGGGTGGAGCTCTCGCCGGGAGTGCTCCCCTGCGGGCGTTGAGCGCGCACCTGCGGCGTCGCTTCGAGCGGCGCGCCCTGCTCCGGCGATGCGGGTGCAGGGGCAGGGGCAGGGGCAGGGGCAGATTCGGTCGTCGTAGTCGTCGCCGGCGGCGTCGCGGCGGGCGTTTGGGGAGCGGGCGTCGTTGAGGACGTCGTCTCTGCCGGCGGTGTCGCTTCGGCCGGGATGCTCGTGCTCGTCGAGGACGGCTGTGAAGAGACCGGTTCGCTGGCGCCCGCCACCGCCGGCGTCAGCGCGAGCACACCCAGAGCTCCGAGCAGCAGGCGGATCGCAGGGCGGATGAGCGGTCGTGTGGTCATCGTCTGTCGATCAGTTGCCGAGCAGGTAGTTGAGCAACATTTCGCTCGCGCCGGAGCTTTCGGCCGAGGGCGTGTAGTAGGTGGTGCCCGCGCTCGCGCCACCGACCGGCTGGGTGGTGGACGCGGTCCCGCCTGCGGAGCCGGCGCTCGATAGCGCGCCGGCGCTTTCGGAGAGCGTCGGAACCGGACCGGGGTACTTCGCGATCGCCTGCGCCGGGGTGGCGCCGTTGAGCACCGCGAGCGTGCGGTCCATCACAAGGCTCGTGGGACCACTCGCGGCACTCGCGGCGGCGGAGCCTTCTTCCTTGACGAAATTGGCGCTACAACCGCTCTGCGGAGCCACCTTGTAGCCCACGCAGTTCTTGGCGATGATCTCGGCGCGCACGAAGTGACCGAGCGAGTCGTACCCGTTCAGGCTCCCACCACCCAGGAAGATCAGGTCGAGCAGCCGCTCCAGCCCGCCCGTGGAGCGCAGGCTGGAAAGCAGTTCGGAGAGGTTGCCGGCGAACGGCTTGGCGGCGGTGCCCAGCTTCTGTGCGTGTTCGAGCAGCGGCTGCGTGGCCGCGATCGCCGGGCCGGAGACCTGCGCGGTCTTGCCGAGGCTCACGAAGAACTTCGTGGAGCTCTTCTGGAACGGCACGAGGTTGGTGAAGATCCCGTTGATCCCGGGCGCCGCGGCTTTGAGGTCGGTGAAGGTCGGGGTCACTTCGTCGGCGAACTTGCCGACCCGTTCCATCGCCGGCCCGAACTGCCTCAGGAAGGCCGGGAAGTCCGCGAGGTTGCGCGCGAGTTCGCTGTTGTGCCTGGCAGTGGCGGTCGCGACCGTGTTCTGCTGCACGATGTAGTCGGCGACGCGTTCGCGCACGGCGGCGAACGGAGCGAGCACCCTGTCGGAGTCCACCGAGAGCTTGGCCAGGAGCTTGTTCTCGCCGGCCAGGATGGCGAGCACCTTGTCGAATTCCCGCAGCGCCGGGTCGGCGCGTTTGACGACTTCGTTGAGGTCGCTGCCCCGCCCGGCCAGGCCGGCGCCGAGTTCGTTGATGATGATCGTGAAGCGCTCGCGCACGGGCAGCCGATTGATGTCCTGCAGCAGGTCGACGTCGACCGGGCTCGATGTGTTCGCCACCGGCAACAGGACCTCGCCCGCGCCTTCCTGGCCGCTCGGGATCTTGTGCAGCGGCGGTGGCAGCGGCGTGCCTTCGGCGCGGGGCTGCGTCGGCAGGCAGTTGACGAACTTCTCACCGAGCAGCGCCTCCGGTTCGATCGTGCAGCTGGCGTCGGCGCGAAAGTCCTGAAAGCCGGGGTTTTGGATCTTCAGCACGACCGCCGCCTGCGCCTGCGGCGTGGGGGTGACCGACCCCACGGTTCCGACCGTGACGCCGTCGATCTTCACATTCTCGCCGGAAACGAGGTTGCCGGCGTCGTCGAAGATCGCGCGGATCGTGTAGCTCCCGTTCGAGCCGCCCGCCGAGCTGGCGAGCAGCACGACCGCAACCAGTGCGGCCATGCAGAGAGCTCCGGCGATTCCGGCCGCGCCTCTCCTCCACCCGACGGTCTGCGTCCTCAACCCGATCACTTCCTTGCGGTTCAACTGAGACGAAGGGGGCGCCATCGTATCGATGGCACCCCCCGTCTTGCTTGCGCTTCGGCCAAGCTCACGTCCCGGAGGGCGTGAGCTCGCCGCTTTCGACTACTTCTTGGGGCACGGCTCCTGGTCCGTGACCGGGACCGTTTCCCCGCTGTAGAAGGACACTTCCGCCGTGATCTGAAGGGTGCCCTTGCACTTCTTGGGCAGGGTCCCGTAGGAGACGACCTTCTTGCCCTTCTTGTACCCGTTGCCGAGCTTGACCTTAATGAATTCGGCCGATCCGTCGAGCGCCCCAGGCACGGTTTCGATCAGCGGCACTTCAACCGAGCCGACCTCATGGCCGCCGACGCTGGCGACGCTCCCCTTCGACAGGATTTCAAGCGAAACCGGCGTGGTACCGGCGGCCAAGAAAACCAGTCCACCACCGGGGGTGAAGAAGCCCTGCACCGACACAGTCTCGTGAACGCGTTCCGTGCCGAAGCTGACGACGCCGTGCGCTTCGCCCACGGCACTGGCATACGACTTCTTTGGACACGCTGCGGGGCCCCTTTCTTTGAGTACCGCTTCCGTGCAGGTGGCGAACCCCTGAGGATGCAGCCCCACGCCGGGGGGAAAGGTGAGCTTGACCCCCTTGAGCGGAGACGGGAAGCCTCCGTATTCGGTCCCGCTGATCTTGAATTCGGTTTCCAGGTCGGCGCCCGCGCCGAGGATGTTGCCGGTCCCGGGGATGGTCGGACCGTTTTGCTGAGTTGGATTGACGGGAATCGGAACGGCGGCCGCTTTGAGCGTGACCGTCGGCGTCGCCGACGCCGAGGCCGACAGGCCAAGGACGGCAAGGCCGAGCACGGCCAGACAGGTGGTTACTCTGCGCATCATCTCTCTCCTCCTATTTGATGGACAGATCCCCTCGATCCGGGTAGCTCCGGAACCATGCCGGTCCGGCGACTCGAGATCTCCGGCATACCGAGCCGGAGAACAATGGCGATCTCTACAGCAACCATATCCGTCCCGGCCGATCGCTTCAAGCCCGAACCGTCAGACGGGCAAAGGCTCGCAGCGCACCCGCCCCTCCCGTCTGGCTGCACGGCCAGGCGACTACTGGTCATTGCGCTTTGAAGACATTCGTCTCGGAGTATCTCATGCTCAACCAGAGGGTTAGGCTATGAGAGCTCCAGCTCCTCACCGGCGAAGCGCACGCCGACCGGATCGAGGATCACCTGCCGCGGTCCCTCCTCGACGCGCCCGGCAATCAGCGCGCCCAGGCCGAGCCGCTGCGCGATCGCCACGACCGCATCCCCAGCCCCGGCTGCGCAGTACAGGGCATAGCCAGAGCCCATATTGAACGTCGAATACGCCGCGCGCGCGTCCAGCTCCGCCTGCTCCACCAGGAAGCTCAGCACGCTCGGCACCTCAGGCAGCCTGGTGATCCGATACGTAAGCGGCCGGGGCGGGCGCATCAGCTTGAGCAGGCCATGCCCGGTGATGTGGCTGATATAGGACAGCGGCAGTTGCTCCTCCAGCAGCGCCTTCACGAGGCCCACGTACATCACCGACGGCTCCAGCAGCGCCTCGCCCAGCGTGGTGCCGTCTCCCAGCTCGGTCGCGTAGCCATCCGGCAGTCGCCCCGCCAGCAGTCGCGCCAGCGAGGCCCCATTGGCATGCAGTCCGCTGGAGGTAACCAGCACGATTTCGTCCCCGGGCGCCAGCCCCTCACCCAAGATCGCCTGCCGCCCCGCCGGCACCACTCCCACGGCGGCGCCCGCCAGCTCGATCTCGCGCTCGTCCAACAGCCCCGGCAATGACGGCGACTCTCCGCCCCCCCACGTGCAGCCCGCATCCACGCAGGCACTGCGCCAGCCCTCAATCAGCGCCGCGGCGCGCTCGCGCTCGCGGTACCACTCCGAAGCCCCTGTGGCGAAGTACGCGTTCACCACCAGCGGCAGCGCGCCGACGCAGCACAGGTCGTTGCAGATCGCCGCGACAGTGTCATACGCGACATCCCCGAAACGGTTGATCCCCTGCTCTTCCAGCACGTGGCGCGCGATCATCGACTTCGTGCCCAGCCCCTCGACCACGAACGCCAGCGTCGTCTCTCCCACCTCGAACACGAACGCCGGCTCGCCCCGGGAGGAGTCGAGGGCCCGACCGCCGCGCGCAGCGAGCAGTTGCGAGGTGGACAGCGCCTTGGCCATCGCACCCCGCTTGCCGGCGTCGAGTGCCTCGTAGTCCACGCCCGCGTCGCGGTAGCTGGCTCTCTCGCGCGTCATCGCGATGATCCTAGGTGGTCTGGCTCGGTAGTTCGCGCACACATCGGGTGATCGGGTCAGCGGAGACAGAATGCCCGACTGGCATTCACCCAAAATCACCCGGCCACACACACAGAAGGCCGGACAACCCCTGATCGTGGGCACGCTCCCGTCTCGACCTTTGGGATACGCTTGAGCGGACATGCTCGGGCGCTTAGCGATCCTTCTTACCGTGCTCACCGTCGGGCTCCTCCCCGCCGACGCGCTCGCCGCGCCCCAGGAGGACATCTCCTCCACGCACACCGCCCTCGTGTCTGCATACACGACCCTGCAGGCCATCGTGAACACCTGGCCCACCGAGGAAGCGAGCTTGCACAAGCTCGACCTGCAGTTCGCCGCGGAATGCCCCGACGTGGGCGCGGGCTCCCCCCAGAGCGAATCGGAGCAGAAGCTGAGCTACGAGGTCGCCGGCGCGCTGTTTGCGACCGGCTACCACACGGACGCGAAGATCGCCCAGGCGTTCATCAAGGCGGTGAGCCCGCTGAGATGGAGCAATCCCGCGCTCACCCGCCGCGCACACAACTTCATCACGGGGCTGCGCGAAATGATCGCCCTTCCGGTACCGGACCTCTGCGGGGACGTGCGCTCGTGGACCGCAAGCGGCTACAAGACGATCCCGGCGAGCACGCTGCAATTCGATCAGCACGTGGAAGCGATCAAAGTCGAAGTCCCCTCCCCACGGCTGATCGCCCCGTACGTGCAGCCCGCCGACCGGGGTCTCCTTGCGCGGGTGGAACATCTCATCACTAGATTCGAAGAACTCGAATTCACTACTGGCCAGAGAGACTGGAACACTCTGCTCGAAACGCTCGGGCTGAACCAGTAGCACGGCTCTCTGGCGCCATGCTCAGAGGGCCGTCCAGCGCCCGCTACTTCTTGCCGTGCTTCTTCAGTGACCTGGTGGGGCATGGGACTTTTAGTTCGGTGATGATGTTTTGGCCGCCTTCGAGTGTTATTTCGCCCTTGCCCGGGAAGCCGCCCTTGGGGCACTTCGCCGGGAGGCGCCCGTAGTAGTAGGTCTTGCCGTTCTTGCGGATCGCGGCGCCGGCCTTCACTTTGAGAGAAGTACCGGACACGGGGAGCGCACCCGGGACCGAGTCGACCAACGGGATTTCGAACGTGAGCTTCGGCCCGTACGGCGCCGGAGCGGTTTCCCAGTGCGCGGGGATGATGATCTGCGCCGAGATCGGCGAAGCCGCATTAGCGTACGCCACGACACCATCACCGGGCGTAATGAAGATTTCCAGTTTCCCTTCCTCACGCGTCGCTTCGCCTGAGCCGATCTGGTCGGCCACGCCCACCGTCCCATCAGCGATCCGGGACTGCTTGGGGCAGCCTTCCGGGCCACTGATTTCGAGCTTGGCCACCGTGCACGTCGGAAAACCCGTAGGGTCGATCTTCGTCCCCGCCGGGAAATACACGACCAGCCGGCGCGTCTGCAACGGCAGACCACCCGGCAGTTCGTCGCCTTCGAGCCTGCCTTCCACTTCGACATCAGCACCCGCACCGAGAATGTCGCCCGTTCCCGGAAACCCCGGGATCGGCACGATCGCCGCCTTCACACTCGTAACAGTCGCCGCCGAAGCACCCGCCGGCAGACCGAGAACCACCAGCACGACCACAACCACACACATACACACTCCACGCATCAACCCCTCCTCCCCTACCCAGTGAACTGGGCCAAGTCTAAGGGTCAAGCGAGAAGACCGCGCCACTACGTGCGCCTCAGACTCGATATACCCCTCACCACCCCGCCGTCCAAAGGAGGATCGATGGATTTCCAGCCAAGTGAGCGCTGTATCGAGTTCAAGGAGCGCCTCAGCGCGTTCATGGACGAGCAGATCTACCCGGCCGAGGCGGTCTACGAGCGCCAGCTGCACGAGTCCGGCGATCCACACCACCAGCCGCAGATCATGGAGGAGCTGAAGACGCGCGCGCGCGAGGCCGGCCTGTGGAACATGTTCCACCCCGACCCCGAGTACGGCGCCGGCCTGTCCAACAGCGACTACGCGCCGCTCGCCGAGATGCTCGGGCGCTCGCACATCGCCTCGGAGGCCTGCAACTGCTCGGCGCCGGACACCGGCAACATGGAGGTGCTTTCCCAGTTCGCCTCCCCTGCCCAGAAAGACCAGTGGCTTCAACCTCTACTCGAGGGTGAGATTCGCTCGGGCTTTGCGATGACCGAGCCCGACGTGGCCTCCTCGGACGCGACCAACATCTCATTACGGATCGAGCGCGACGGGGACGAGTACGTCCTCAACGGTCGCAAGTGGTGGTGCTCGGGCACGCTCCACCCGCACTGCCGGATCTTGATCGTGATGGGCAAGACCTCGCTCGACGGCCCGCGCCACTCGCAGCAGAGCCAGATCCTCGTGCCTTTGGACACGCCCGGCGTCTCGATCCTGCGCGGGCTGCCCGTGTTCGGCTACCAGGATCAGGAGGGCCACGCCGAAATCGACTTTCTGGACGTGCGCGTCCCCGTGGAGAACCTGATCGCCGGCGAGGGCGAGGGCTTCATGATCGCGCAGGCGCGGCTCGGACCGGGGCGGATCCACCACTGCATGCGTGCTCTGGGCGCCGCCGAGCGCGCGCTGGAGGCGATGTGTGCGCGCGCGGCCGCGCGCGTCACCTTCGGCCAGCCGCTCGCCGCGCGCGCGAACATCCAGGACTGGATCGCGGAGTCGCGGATCGAGATCGAGATGGCGCGGCTGCTGACCCTCAAGGCGGCCTGGCTGATGGACACCGTCGGCAACCGCCACGCGCGGATGGAGATCTCAGCGATCAAGGTCGCCGCGCCGAGCATCGCGTTGAAGGTGATCGACCGCGCGATCCAGGTCCACGGCGGCGGCGGCGTCTCCGACGACTTCACGCTCGCCTGGGCCTACGCGCACCTGCGCACCCTGCGCCTGGCCGACGGACCCGACGAGGTGCACAAGCTCTCGATCGCCCGCCGCGAGCTCGCGCCGCACATCGCGCGGGAGTCCTAGAGCGCGGTCGGCGTGCGGACCCCACTGCCCGGCCACCACTGAACCACGTCGCTCGACCTGACCGAGGCCACGCCGATGTTCGTGCTCGCGACACTGCTCTACCCATGCGTGCTCGCGCTGCTCTGCGCCGGCGCCGGGCTGCTCGTCGACCGGGCCAGCGGCTCGTTCCTGCCGGGCGCGCTGCTACCGGTCGCCGGCGCGGCGGCACTGATCGGCCTCTCCCAGCTCACGACCTACGCCGTCTTCCCCGCGCCGGCGACGCCTTATCTGCTGGCGCTGGTCGCGCTCGCCGGCTTCGCGCTCGGTCGGCGGCGGCTGGCGACCGTGGCGGCGCTCGCGCGCCAGGCTGGGGGGCTGCGGCGGTTTGGCTGGCAGCTCGCCGTGCCGGTGATCGCCTACGTCGCCGCGCTGGCGCCGGTCCTGTTCGCGGGGCGGCCCTCGTTCTCTTCCTACGGCGTCCTCACCGACTCGGCCTTCCACATGCTTGGGGCCGACTTCCTGATCCGCCACGGCCAGGACTTCTCGCACCTCGACCTGCACAACTCGCCCGGCCAGTACCTGAACGACTACTACAACATCTACTACCCATCAGGGGCGGACACCATGTTCGGCGGCAGCGCGTTGCTCGTGCGCGTGCCCCTGATCTGGGCCTTCCAGCCGTTCAACGCGTTCATGCTTGCTCTGGCCACCGGGCCGGCGTGGATGCTCGTGCACCGGCTCGGGCTCGACGGCCGGCTCGCCGCCCTGGCGACGTTGACGATCACGCTGCCGGCGCTCGTCTACGGCTACGAGCTGATCGCCTCCGTCAAGGAGATCGCCTCGCTGCCTTTGATCCTCGCGCTCGGCGCGCTCGTCGTGCTGCACCCGCGCTGGCTGCGCGGCCCTCCGTTTGGTGTTGTCCCGTTCGCGCTCGTCGCCGCCGCCGGGGTCTCGGCGCTCGGGGTCGCGTTCGGCGCCTGGGTGCTGACAGCGGTGATCGTGCTCGCGGCGATCCTGATCCGGGAAGCTGCCGGCGGAGATCGCGCCCCAGGGGCGATCGCACCGGCAGAGACCGCGCCGGATCGCTCGCGCACGCGCGGCGCCCTGCTGCTCGTGGCGACCGGGCTGCTCGTCGCGTTCGTCGCCGCGCTGGGGACCTGGCTCGAGCTGTCGGGGTCCCTGCGGATCGCCCGGAACATCGCATCGACGAACAACCCGGGCAACCTCCAGAGCCCACTCCGCACCGTCCAGATCCTCGGCACATGGCTGGTCTCCAGCTACAAGCACGTCCCCGCCGGTGGCGCGCTCACCGTCTCCTACGCGCTGGCCCTGCTCGCGCTCGCGGCCGCCGTGCTCGGCGCCGCGTATGTGGTCCATCGGCGCGAGTATGCGCTGGCCGTCTGGATCGCCCTGACGCTCGCGGTGTGGCTCGGGCTGAGTGCCTACGGGACGACCTGGGCCGACGGCAAGGCGCTGATGCTGACCTCGCCGGTCGTCGTGCTGCTGGCGTGGGGCGGCGTGGCCGCGCTGCGCGACTGCGCGCGCTCCCGGTCCGCGCTCCGCCCGGCGCTCGCGCCGGCGGCGCTCTTGCTGGCGCTCGCGCTTGCCGGCGGCGTTGCCGCCTCCGACGCGCTGCAGTACCACGGCTCCAACCTCGCGCCGACCGCGCGCTACGAAGAGCTCGCTTCGATCGATTCCCGCTTCGCCGGCCGGGGACCGGCGCTGTTCACCGACTACGACGAATACTCGCTCTATCTGCTCCGCGATCTCGACGTCGGCGGCCCCGGCTTCATGTACCCGCCGCCCGCGATCGCACAGACCGAGGGCCAGTCGGCGAACCTCGACCAGATTCCCCCCGCGGCGCTGCGCCCCTACCCGCTGATCGTCACCCGCCGCGACCCCGCCGCCCCGCGGCCGCCGGCCGCCTACCGCCTGCTGTACCAGGGCGCCTACTACGAAGTCTGGGGTCGGCGCCCCGGCGCGCCGGCGGCGCTCGCGCACGTGGGTGGGCGAGCGATCGAATGCTCGCGCATCGCCGGCCTCGCCCAGCTCGCCAAAACACACGGCGCTCAGCTCGTCAGCGCGCGCCCGCCGCAGATCGTTGGCATCGACGTCGCGCGCGCGCTGCACCCCGCGTGGGCCGAGTCACGCGATGGCCTGCTGATGTCACGAGTTGGCCGGCTCACGGCCACGTTCGCGGTACCCCACGCCGGCCTCTGGGATCTATGGCTGCAAGGCGAGATCATGCCCGCGGTCGGGGTGAGCGTCGACGACCGGCCTCTCGCCATGATCTCCGGCCAGCTCAGCGGCGTCGCCACCGACCCCGACACGATCGCGCCTCTGCGCGTGCGCCTCGCCGCCGGCCTGCATCGCCTGACGATCGCGCGTGGCTCCTCCAGCCTGCTCGCCCCGGGCTCCGGTGGCTCGGCGATCCTCGACTCGATCTTCCTCACGCCAGCCAGCGCGGGCGGCCAGGCGACGCTGCGCGTGACCCCCGCCACGCAATGGCGTTGGCTCTGCGAACGCCCGTTGGAGTGGATCGAGGTCGTTCCGGAGTAGCGCAACTGTCCCGTAACGGGCTGTTGGTGATAACTGGTCGATCCGCTAACGACGCGTGAACACGACGACCGGGATCTCCCGATCGGTCTTCTTCTGGTAATCGTCGTACGCTGGCCAGACCTCGGCCATTAGCGACCAGCGGCGGCTGCGCTCCTGGCCCGTGGCCGTCGTCGCCCGCACCGGTATCTCCTCGGCCTTCACCTCGATCGTGGCCTCCGGATTGGCGAGCAGGTTCTCGTACCAACTCGGATGCTCGGGCGCACCGCCCTTGGAAGCCACGACGACCCAACGGTCCCCGTCGGTGCGATGGATCAGCGGCGTCGTTCGCGGCTCGCCGGACATCCGCCCTTGCGTAGTCAGCAGCAGGATCGTCGTCCCGCGCCAGTGATATCCGCGCTCCCCCTTGGTCTCGCGGTAGACCCTGACGTGCTCGGCGCCGAACAGGTCGTCGTCGGAGTCAGGCATGGATTCGAGTCTAGCGAGGCGGCTTTACCACGGCACGGGACCCTCGCGACTCACGAACGTGGCTGTCGGACCGTCGGGGCCGATCGTCGCCATCCGCACGATCGCATCAGTGCCCTCCGTCACGGTCTGGGTACCCCTGTTGGCGTTGAAATCGGTGCCGGTGAAGCCGGGATCGACCGAGTTGATACGGATCGCTGGGAACGCCTTCGCGTACTGCGTGGTGAGCATGTTCAAGGCCGCCTTCGAAGAGACGTAGGCCGGCACTACGAGCTCGGAGTAGGCGGACTCCGGATCGGCGCTGTACGTCAACGAACCCAGGCCGCTCGACACATTCACGACGACGGGCGACTCGGATCGCTCGAGCAGGGGCAGGAACGCATGGAGCATACGGACGGCCCCGAGGACGTTGAAGTCGTAGACGGCCTGGACGTGCGCGGCCGTCACCTCGCGGGCCGGTATCACCCCGCCTGAGATGCCTGCGTTGTTGATCAGCACGTCCAGCGCCCCGCCCGTTGCCTCGGCGACGGTCTTCGCGGCGTCCCGCACCGAGGCATCGTCGGTCACATCTAAGACCAAGGGCCGCCCGCCGAGCTCCTTGGCGGCCGCGCTCCGGATCGCGAGCCGCGGCCCACACGTCGTGCCCGTCGGCAATCAGGCGCCGTGCCGCCTCTCAGCCCAGGCCCCCGCCGATTGATTGATACCCGCAGCCCGCTCAGCTCCGAGCAGCGCCTCGAGCTTGTCGAGCTGGCCGCCCCAGCCCGCCTGGGCCATGGGGATGAGCTCCTCCGCGCAGATCATGCGGGATGTGACGACGAGCTTCGTGCGGTCCTCGCCGAGGTCGATGAACTCGACCGTCGTCTCGCCCGACTCGATCATCGGGTTGTCGGTGGTCTCCTGTGCGAACGACAGCCGCTCGGGCGGCTCGACGATCCCGAAGTGACCGTCGTTTGCATACTCGACCCCGTCGGGTCCGACCATCGTCATCCGGCAGACGCCACCCGGGCGCAGGTCGAACTCGATTTTCTCGCGGGGCGTCGTAAAGTGCTCGGGCCCCCACCACTTGGTCACCTCATCCGGATCGGTCCACACCCTCCAGACGAGCTCGCGCGGCGCATCGAGCTCGCGCTCGATCACAATCGTATGCTCGGCCATCTCGAACTGCTCACTCATCGTCATCTGCCTTCCTTGTATGTCGTTGAGGTGCCGCTCGAGGCGATCCAAGCGGCCCTCCCAGATCTCGCGGTACCGCTCCAGCCAGTCGTCTACGTCGCGCAGCGGCGCGCTCTCCAGCCGCGACGGACGCTGCTGCGCCGCCCGCCCGCGCGTGATCAGCCCGGCCCGCTCGAGCACCTTCAGGTGCTTGGAGACGGCCTGCACACTGAGCGGAAACGGCTGTGCAAGCTCGTTCACGGTGACCTCTTCGTCCTCCGCGAGCCGCGCGAGGATCGCGCGCCGCGTCGGGTCGGCGAGGGCCGCGAATGTGAGGCTGAGCTGGTCGGTGTCCATACTTGCTCATCCAAACAGTTTATCAACTATCTAGTTGAATAGTAGCGGTGTGAAGAGCTGCCGTCAAGGGGATGGCATACGGAAAACGGACCTCGACGGTCTGCTTGCCGCATAAAACGTCGAACCAAGGGCAGCTCGGCCAACGCAGGCGCATTTGAGTCGACGTCCTGCTAACCCATCAAGACAAGGATCACCGACGGTGGGAACATCGCATTAATCCGATTCCCGCCGTCTCGTGGCAAGTTTCGGCTTCCCAAAGCGAAATATGGGAGTTAGTGGAGACGCCGGGAATCGAACCCGGGTCCGTGATCGCGTAGGAATGGCTTCTACGAGCGTAGCCGGCGCTCTGATCTCATCCCCCACTCGCCTCGCCGGCGGGGTTGCGGGGGACCAGCCTCCTGAAGTGTTCCCGGCTCAGCGGAGGCGGACCTTGCCGGGTGAGCCTGCTTTCTGATCCCGGCCTTCCCCGCCGCAGGCAAGCGGGGCCCGAGACCTCACTCACCTAGTGTTTGCTAGGCAGCGAGGGCGTACTCGTGAGAGTCCGCACTTATGGTTTTCCCGGGTGTTTAACGAGGCCGCCCGGGACCTCGACTCGCCACCATCCTCACGAGCCGACCACGTCGAAGCCTGTCGTCCCCGGGGATGTACTGCCGACCCAGTGTAGCCGTGCGCGAAACCCGGCGAGAAAGGCCAAGGAAGGCGAGACTGCAAGAGAACAAAAAACGACGCGGTCCCGGGCCGCTTGAGGAACCCGCTCCGTCCAGCCCGGAAGCCTTTCGGTTTGGGTGGCGCGGCCTCACACCTCGGTGGCCTCGCTCTTTGCGGCTCGGTTCCGCGTCTGGATTCAAAGTAGCTCGGCCCCATTGCGATTGCAACCCCTCCGCGACGAAGACCCCGCACGTTCCGAAAAAAACGCTCCCGAGGCCTCCGGAGACAGCCCACCTTAGGCAACGCTTACCGGTGCTGCCACAATGGAGAGATGGACAGTCCCGACTTTTCGCTGCCTGCACCTTCGGTCTCCGGCCCGTCCGTGCCGCCATCGCTTCCGGTCGGCCAGTCCTACCCATCGCAGGCCCGACCCGCCGCCATCACGCCCGCAACCGCGCATACGCCGACGGGCCAGAACCCCTTCGGTGAGCAGCGCGGCCCAGGCGGCGAATCGGGGCCCGTGGGAAACCTACGCAAGCGCATCGGCGGGGCGTTCGCCGGTCTGATCGCGCTGATCGCGAAGTTCGGCGTCGCATTGAAAGCGCTACTGGTGGCGTTGCCGAACCTGAAGTTGTTCGTGACCGCGGGAACGGCGCTGGTCTCGGTCGCCGCGTACAGCATCTTCTTCGGCTGGTGGTTCGCGGCCGGCTTCGTGGTGCTGCTGTTCGTACACGAGATGGGCCACGTGATCGCGCTGCGCCGCGAGGGGATCAAGGCGAGCGCGCCGATGTTCATTCCGTTCATGGGCGCGGTCATCACCGCCCGCTCGCTCGGCGACAACGCACTCGCGGAGGCACGCGTAGGTCTCGCGGGCCCGATCCTCGGCACGCTCGGCGCCGCGGCAGTCGCGCTCGTCGGCGAGCTCACCGGCAGCTCGCTGTTGATCGCGCTCGCCTACTTCGGCTTCTTCATCAACCTCTTCAACCTGCTCCCGGTCGTCCCGCTCGACGGCGGTCGCGCGGCAGCCGCGATGACACCGTGGATGTGGTTCCTCGGCTTCGGCGTGCTGGTCGCGCTCGCGATCCTGAACCCGGGAAACCCGATCCTGCTGATCATCGTGATCTTCTCCGGGTTCCAGACGTATCACCGCTGGAAGCAACGCAAAACGCACTCGCTCGAGCAGGCCGCCTACTACCGCGTCGCACCTCGTCACCGGCTGATCGTGGGCGCAGTCTACGTCGGGCTGATCGTGCTGCTCGTGTTCGGGATGTCAGAAACGCACATCCTGACCAGCGGCGGGCACAGCTTCGGCTCGATCTAACGCCTGGCTTCGCGCACAGCCCGTTCCATGTCGCGCTTGGACTCACGATCGCGGATCGTGTTGCGTTTGTCGTACAGGTCCTTGCCGCGCGCGAGCGCGATCTCGACCTTGGCGTGCGAGCCCTTGAAGTAGATCCTCGTCGGCACCAGCGTCAATCCCCGTCTCGGCACTTTCGCCGCCAGTCGATCCAGCTCGCGGCGGTGCGCCAGCAGCTTGCGCGGGCGCTCGGGCTCGTGGTTTTCGCGCGAGGCCGGCCCGTACGGGGGGATATGCACGGAGTCCAGCCACAGCTCGCCGTCCTTGATCGCGGCATACCCGTCCTTCAGCTGGGCGCCCGACTCGCGCAGCGCCTTGACCTCAGTGCCCTCGAGCACGATCCCGCACTCGATCCGCTCGATCAGCTCGTAACGATAGGACGCGTACCTGTTCGAGGCGACGTCGCCCGCTCCGATCTTGCGCTTGGACTGCTTGCTCTTGGCCATCGGTTTCGAGCCTAGACGTTTTGCCCGCGCCGCCGATGGCGTCGTTGTCTCGATCAGCCCGCGGGGACGAGATCCACCCGGCCGCGTGCCACCTCGACGCGTGCCACGCGCACCTCGATCGCATCCCCCAGGCGGAGCGTCGATCCGGGGCTTTCGCCGTGGAGGATCGTGCCCTGCTCGTTCAGCTCCCACCACTCGCGCTCGCCGCCGGCGCCGCGCATGCGCCTGACCGGCAGCATGCCCCGGTAGTCGGGCGACACGGCGTGCTGCTGCTGGGCGCCACCCTCCGCCCGCGCGCCGAAGGAGATGAACGCCCCGGCCGAGATCAGCCCGACCACTTCCCCGATGAACGTCTGCTCCCAGCCACGCTCGTACAACGCGCGCTCCAACGCAAAGCAGCGCGCGATGTCGTCCGCGTCGCGCTCGATCGTCATCGCGGCCCGCTCGCGGTCGGAGGTCCACTCGGCCAGCTCCCCCATCCCCGACGCCCGCGGCGCACGCTCACCGCCGCCGACGGCGGACAGCAGCGCGCGGTGACAGACGAGATCGGGGTAGCGGCGGATCGGCGAGGTGAAGTGGCAGTAGTAGGCCGTCCCGAGGCCGGCGTGACCGCTGTTCTTCGGTGAGTAGACCGCCTGCTGGAGGGTGCGCAGGAGCAGCGAGGTCAGCGCCGCGCGCCCACCCTCACGGCGCACGTGCGCCTCGACGCGTCGCGAGATCTCCCCCATCAACTCGGCCGCCTGCGACGGGGACATGTTCTTCGGCACGGGCGGCGTCGGCACCTCAGGGTGGACAATTGCTCGACGAGTCGCTTCACGCGCTCCGGCTCGGGGCGTTCATGCACGCGATACAGACACGGCGCGCCACGCTCGGAGAGCAGCCGCGCGACCGCTTCGTTGGCGGCGATCATCAGGTGCTCGATCAGGCGATGGGACTCTGTCTGCACACGCACGAGCACCTCCTCGACATGCCCTTCCTCGTCGAAGACGAACTCGGGCTCGGAGGAGTCGAGCGTCAGTGCGCCGCTGTGCCCCTCGCGCCGGTCCTGCTCCAGCGCGGCCGCCACCTCGCGCGCGGCCCGCAACGGCTCAGCCCAGGGAGCCTGGGCGCGCTCGCGCCCGGCGAAGATCTCGTCGACCTGCTCGTAGCTCAAGCGCTCGTCCGAGCGGATCAGCGAGCGGTAGAAGGCGGCCTTCGCGACCCTCGCCCCGTGCAGCTCGAGCTCGACCGTCACCGCCGCGCGCGCTCTCCCCGGCACGAGCGAGCAGGCGTCGTTCGAGAGCGCCTCCGGCAGCATCGGCTCGACCGCGCCCGGCACATACACGCTCGTGCCGCGGCGCCTGGCCTCCAGATCGACGAGTGAGCCTTCGGGCACATAGGCGCTGACGTCCGCGATGTGAACCCACACGCGCGTCCTCGGCTGTGCGGGACCTTCGCGAGTGGGATCGTCGCCGCTGGTGGGGTCCTCGCCACCGGCGGGATCGCGGTCGCGGGCGGGATCCTCGCCGAGACGTTCGGCGGAGATCGCGTCGTCGAAGTCGCGCGCGCTCGCCGGGTCGATCGTGAACGTCGGCAGGCCCGTCAGGTCGCGCCTGCCGTCGGTCGCCTGGATCCTCCCCTCGGCGCCCGCGCGCGCCTCGCGTTCGACGGCCGGGTCGAACCCGCGGGCGAGACCACGATCCAGCAGCAGGCCCTCGATCAGATCGCGGGCAACATCGGGGCGCCCCAGCACGCGCGTGATCTGCGCCCGTCCGTTCCCGCGCCCAGCCTGACGCACGAGCACCAGATCCCCGGCGCGCGCGGTCTCCTTGCTGGAATCCACGACGCGATTGGAGCCGAGCGTGATGCGCCGGGACGCGCCGGCATGTCGCGTGGCTCCGTCGGAGCGCGGCGGTGGGAACACCGGCTCGGCCGCCCAGAATCTGCCGCGTTTCTCGAGCACCGCCACCACCATCCCGGTGGACTTATCCGAAGACTTTCCGACTGACTTGTCCCCCGAGGCTTTTCGCGATTTCCCGCCCGACTTGCTCGGCGACTTTCCGGTCGATCTCCGAGGCGAGCTCACTTGACTTTCGCGGCGAGCGTGTTCAGCGCCATGTCCAGGCCCTGCGGGGTATCGACCACGTTGTTGGGGAGCGGCACTTCGGGGGTGATCCCCGCGCCCTGTTTGACGCCGCCGCCGCCGAGGTTGCGCCCGTTGGGCGTGAAGTACTCGCCGACCGTGATGTCGAGCGCGCCGCCGTTGGACAGCGGCTGCTCCTCCTGGAAGACGCCCTTGCCGAAGGTGTGAGTGCCGACGACGGTCGCGCGCCGGTGATCCTGCAGCGCGGCGGTGGTGATCTCCGATGAGGAGGCGGTGTTGTGATCGACCAGCACGACCATCGGGATCGTCGGCGCGAGCGGGTGGCCGGTCGCGGTGATCGTCTCGCTCGGCTGGGTGCGTCCGCGCGTGGAGACGATCGTGCCGTGGGCGATGAACAGGCTCGCGATCAGTCGCGCTTCCTCGACCAGGCCGCCGCCGTTGGCGCGCAGGTCGAAGACGATCCCGCGCACACCTTCGTGCAGCACTTTTTCGACCGCCGTGGCGACTTCGACGTGCGATTCGGGACTGAACGTCGAGAGCGCGACGACGCCGAGCTTCACCCCGTGCACGGTCCGCATCTCGGAGGCCACGACCGGCTCGGAGATCACCGCGCGCGTGACATGCACGGTGCGCGTGGTCCCATGGGCCGGTCTCGCCGCATGTGCCCCCGCGGGGCGAGCGGCAGTGCGCCACAGATGCGCCCCGTTCGATCCCAAGCACGACTTCCGTGCCCGGCGGCCCCTTGATCAGCGAGGTGGCCGCGTCGGCGGAAAGACCGGCGAGCTGCGGCCGTTCACCGCGACGATCACTTCGCCCGCCTTCAGCCCCGCGCGCATGGCCGGGGAGGAGTCGAACACGCGCGCGATCAGCAGACCCTCTGTGTTCCGGGGCGACGACCACGCCGATGCCGGTGAAGCTCGGCGGCGAGTCGAATTCGTGAAATTCCTTCGGGGTCAGATAATGGGAGAAGCGGTCGTTGAGGCTCGCCACCGCGCCGGCGATCGACGTGTTCGCCAGTTGGCTCTTGCCGATCGGCCGGTAGTAGTCGCTGGAGATCCGCGCGAGCGCTTCGTCGACGACCTGCGTCTGGTGATTGGCCTCGAACGTGCTCCTCCGGGCGAACTTCGGCAGGTCTTCAGGATGGCCGCCCAGCCAGACGCCCACGACGAGCAGGATCGGAAGCAGCACGGCGAGGACCACGATCAGCGGCTGTCGTCGGGAAGACATTGAGCTGGCAGCCTAGTCGAGGCCCCCGACCCCTGAGCCGATCACCGGAGCTACAGCTCAGACTCGTAAGAAGCGGCGTAAGGAAATACCCGAGCCCGCTGCGGAGACCCCGATCGCGCAGGCCATCAGGATGATCACGAGCAGCCGGAAGTCGATCATGTTCGGCTGGGAGATCAGCTTGACCGTGTTCGCCAGCGGATCGACGAGCGTGATCTTCGCGAGCGCCAGCAGCCCGATCGCGCCGAGCGCCGCCGAGCGCGCCGAGGAACAGGCCCTCGAGCACGAACGGCCAGCGGATGAACCAGTCGGTCGCGCCGACGAGCTTCATCACCTCGACCTCGCGCCGGCGCGAGAACAGGGACAGGCGGATCGTGTTCGAGATCAACAGCACCGAGGCGAACACGAGCAGCCCCGCGAGCAGCGCCATCGTCAGCTTGATCGTGCGCGTGGCGGAGAGGATCGTGTTGGTCTGCGCCTGGCGGTTCTGCACGTCGACGATCGCGGGGTCGGTGACGAGGCGCACGCCGGGCGGGCTCGACTGGTCGAGCTCGGCCCGCAGCGCGCCCGACTCGTTCGGGTTCGTCGGCGTCAGGCGGAAGATGTCGGGCAGCGGGTTGTAGCCGACCAGCGCAAACGCCTGCGGGTTGAGCTTGCGTCTCTTCGTTCGTAGCCTTGCTGCTTGGACACGAACTGGACGCTCTTCACGTGCGGCGCGCCTTTGCAGCTCGCTCTTCACGCGGGCCACTTCGGCGTTGCTCGCCGAGGGATTGAGGTCGACGTCGACGAGCACACGCGAGCGGATGTCGTTGGCCGCCCCGTTGGTCGCCTGCACGACAGGGATGAACACACCGAGCACGAGCGTCGTGACGAGCACCGAGGCGAGCGCCGCGAAGCTCGGGACGGCGTTGCGCCGCATCGAGCTGAGTGGCCTCTTTCAGGAAGAACGCGGGCTTCATGTGCCTTTCGCGATTGGAGACGCTGCCCAACTCGCCGGTGTTCTCATCGCTCGAGCCGTACAGGCCAGACGCCTCGTCGCGGACGATCCGCCCGCGACGCAGTTCGATCACGCGGCGGCGCATGCGGTCGACCATCTCGTTGTCGTGCGATGCCACGATCACGGTCGTGCCGGCGCGGTTGATGCGGTACAGCAACTGCATGATCCCGATCGAGGTCTCGGGGTCGAGGTTGCCGGTGGGCTCATCCGCGAGCAGCAGCGGCGGATGGCCGGCGAACGCGCGGGCGACGGCGACGCGCTGCTGCTCGCCGCCGGAGAGCTGATGGGGATAGTTGTGGAGCTTCGTCGAGAGCCCCGTCAGACGCAGGATGTCCGGCAGCGTTGCCCTGATCTGCTTGCGCGATGCGCCCGTCACCTGCAGGGCGTAGGCGATGTTGTCGTAGACGGTGCGCGTCGGCAGCAGCTTGAAGTCCTGGAAGACGACGCCGACGTTGCGCCGGTAATAGGGGACCTTCTTGCGCACGATCTCGCTCAGATCGCGTGCCCGGCGACGCGGATCGTGCCCTC
This sequence comes from uncultured Solirubrobacterales bacterium, assembly GCA_963837135.1. GTDB lineage: Bacteria > Actinomycetota > Thermoleophilia > Solirubrobacterales > Solirubrobacteraceae > Palsa-744. The sequence continues at coordinate 594,101 of CAWILV010000005.1, read as the reverse complement.
GGTCGGCTCGAGCTCCTTGATCAGCAGGCGCATGATCGTCGACTTGCCCGAGCCCGTAGCGCCGACGAGGAACACCATTTCCTGGCGGTTGACCGCGAAGGTGGCCCGCTCCAGGCCGATGCCGCCCGGGCCATAGAGCTTGGACACGCCGCGGAACTCGACGACGGTGTCGGCGCCCGGCTGGATCCGTGGACGGATCACCGGGTGTGCGCCCGCGGCACGCAGGCGGGGAACAGCTCGGCGGACACGCACGGCGTCGCGCTCTCTGACATCCCTCTCGGTGGTGGCCATCGCGGGGCACAGTAGCGTGGCTGGGGTCACGCGGAGTGACAAATGCCCTGCATGCAAGCGGTTTTGCAGGAATCTTCTAAGGTGAGCCCGATGACAAGCATCCAGACGACCACCGTCCCCGGGAACGGGCTGCCGTCTACAAGATCGGCCTACCGGGCACGCGGGCTCTGACCGTGCTCGTCGCGTTCGACGCGGGCGCGCGCAACGAGCGACCCGACGAGAACGGGATGGCCCACTTCCTCGAGCACCTCGTGTTCAAGGGGGGTGAGAAGTACCCGACGTACAAGGACGTCAACGAGACCGCCGAGCGGCTCGGCGGCGTGCTGAACGCGTACACGAGCCACGACCTCGTCGCCTTCCATTTGACCGTCCGCGCCGAGTCCGCGCCGCAGGCGATCGACCTGCTCACGGACTTCGTCGGCCGCCCCCGGATCGACGCCGAGGAGCTCGACCGCGAGCGCGGCGTCGTGATCCAGGAGATCAACCGCGCCTACGACCAACCCTCGACGATCGCCGAGTACCTGATCGACAGGGCGGCGTTCGGCGATCACCCGCTGGGGCGCACGGTGCTCGGCCCGGAGGAGAACCTGCGCAGCTTTCACGCGCGAGGGGATCGTCTCCTTCCGCGAGCGTCGTTGGGCGGGTGCGCACGGCGGAGCTTTCCTGGTGGGCAACCTCGACCACCTACCCGCCGAGTATGAGCTGGAAGAGTGCTTCGGGCGCTTTCCCGCCCTGGCGGACCCGGCGCCGTACACGCCGGCGCCCGACATTCGCCCCGGAGAAGCTCGTCGAGGAGCGCGACACCAACCAGTCGCACCTGCGCATGATCTACCGCCCTGACATCGCCGTCTCCGACGTGCGCAAGCGCGCGGCGCTGACGATCTACTCGACGCTGCTCGGCGGTTCGATGGGCTCGCGACTGTTCGAGGAGATCCGCGAGAAGCGCGGCCTCTGCTACTCCGTCTACGCGATCGACCACGCCTTCGCCGACGTGCCGATCCTGCAGCTCGGCTCGGGCCTGGAGTCCGGCAAGTGCGTGGAGGCGTACACGCGCATGCGCGAGATCGTCGACGAGCTGCGCGACGACGGCCCGACCGAGGAGGAGGTCCACCGCGCGCGCGCCTACGCCGCCGGCCGTAGGGTGCTCGCGTTCGAGAACACGAATGCCGTCGCCCGCTACGCCGCCAACCAGAAGATCGTCTTCGGTGAGGACATCGACCCCGACGCCGCGATCTCAGCGCTCGACGCCGTCACCTACGACGAGGTCCGCGAGGTCGCCGCGGGCGTTGCCGACAACCTCGCAGTCGCCTGCGTCGGACCCCATTCAGCAGACGAGTTCTAGCCCAGCGCGACCATCCGGTAGATTGGGGCCCTCGCCTTCAGGGCGATCTCCTCGGGCACGCGCACCTCGTATTGCATCTCCCGCAGCGCGTCCCTCAGCTTCGGGAGCGTGATCATCTTCATGTACTTGCAGCTCGCCTTCGGGTTCGCGGGGATGAAGCTCACATCGGGGGCCGCCATCCGCAGGGGGTGGAGCATCCCAATCTCGGTCGCGACCACGGCCTCGCGGGGTTTGTCGGCCTGACCCGGATCACTCGCGCTCTCCGCCGCGCCGCCCGCGACGCGCTCGAGCGCCTCGGCGTATTTGAGCATGCCTCCGGTCGAGAGCATGTGGACATCCTCCGAGGAGACATCGCCGCTAGCGACGTACTCCATGATGCTCGTCGTGCAACCGCACTCGGGGTGGATCAAGAAGTCGGCGCCCGGGTGCGCGGCGCGAGTGGCCTCGATGTCCGCCGGACGGATGCCGGCATGCACGTGGCACTCGCCGTCCCACACGTGCATTCTCCTGTCGAGCTCCTTCTCGACATAGGCTCCCAGCCACATGTCGGGCCCGAACAGGATCTCCGTGTCCTCCCCCTCTGTCGTGTAGATGTGCCTGACGACGTCGACCGCGTTCGCCGATGTGCAGCAGTAGTCGGTCAAGGCCTTCACCTCGGCGGTCGTGTTCACGTACATCACCACCACGCCCTTTGGATACTGCGCCTTCCAGTCCGCCAGTTGCCCGGCGTCGATCGAATCCGCGAGCGAGCAGCCCGCGTCTAAGTCGGGGATCAGCACGGTCTTCTCCGGACAGAGGATCGAGGCGGTCTCGGCCATGAAGTGCACACCGCAGAACACGATCACCTCGCCCTCGGCGGCCGCTGCCTTGCGCGAGAGGCCGAGCGAGTCGCCGACGTAATCGGCGACGTCCTGCACCTCGGGGACCTGGTAGTTGTGCGCGAGGATCACCGCGCCGCGCTCGGCCGCCAACGCGCGCACCTCCTCCTGCATACGCTCGATCTCCTCTGGGGTCAGCTCCGCGGGCGATCCCTCTGTAGGAGCCATCGGCAATGTCGGGGCCATGGGCAGGTTCATGGCAGCACCTCCAGGAGCAGAGATAGATCGAGGGCGGGCGCCGAGTGAGTCAGAGCACCCATCGACACCCATTCTACCCCGGTCTCTGCCCTCGCCCTGAGCGTCTCCAGCGTCACGCCGCCGCTCGCCTCCAGCTCGGCGCGACCACCCACCTGGGCGACCGCGGCACGCAGTTGCGCGTCGTCCATATTGTCCAGCAGCAGCTTCGGCGCTTTGGCGGTGAGCGCTTCCTCGATCTCTCTCGGGTTGCGCACCTCGACCTCGAGCGTATCCCCCAACTCCGGCGCCGCCGCGCGCACGCGTTCGACCGCCTGCGCGATACCGCCGGCAGCGGCGATGTGGTTCTCCTTGATCAGCACCGCGTCGTACAAGCCGGCGCGGTGGTTGCTCGCCCCCCCGGCCGCCACCGCCGCCTTCTCCAGCGCCCGCATCCCCGGGGTCGTCTTGCGCGTGTCGAGCACCCTCGCCCCCGTCCCCTCCACTGCGCGCGCGGCGCGCGCCGCCATCGTGGCAACCCCCGACAGATGCGCCAGAAAGTTCAGCGCCGTGCGCTCTCCCGTCAACAGCGCACGCGCCCTCCCCTCGACCACCATCACCGGGCCGCCGTCCTCGCGCCATATGCCCTCTTGCACCAACCGCTCGCAGCTCGCGTCGGGATCGAGCTGCGCTAACACCGCTTCGGTCACCTCGAACCCGTAGATCGTCCCCGGTGCCTTCTGCACGATCTTTGCGCGCGCGAGCGCATCCTCCGGGACCGTCGCACCCGTCGTCACATCCCCGGAGCCCACATCCTCACTGAGCGCAAGGACGACCAACCCGGTGAGACCGTCCACCTCTACTCGCCCGACGACGCGTTTGAGAGCAGGAAAGCTCGTACGAAATTATCAAGATCCCCATCCAAAACGCGTTGCACATCTCCCATTTCGTAGCTCGTCCTATGGTCCTTGACCATCGTGTAAGGGTGCGTCACGTAGGAGCGGATCTGCGAGCCGAAGTTGACGTCCTGGACCTCGCCCTTCTCACGCGCGATCTCCTCCTGGCGTTCTCTCTCCTTGCGCTCCAGCAGCTTCGCCCGCAGCACGACCATCGCTGTCGCGCGGTTGGAGGACTGCGAGCGCTCGTTCTGGCACTGCACGACAATCCCCGTCGGGCGGTGCGTGATGCGCACTGCCGAGTCGGTCTTGTTCACGTGCTGCCCGCCCGCGCCGCTCGCGCGGTAGGTGTCGACCTGCAGGTCGTCCTCGTTGATCTCCACCTCGCCCGTGTCCTTCACCACGGGCGCCACCTCCACGCCCGCGAAGCTCGTCTGGCGGCGATGCGCGGAGTCGAATGGCGACAGCCGCACCAGCCGGTGCACGCCGCGCTCGGCGCCGAACAGGCCGTACGCGTTCTCGCCCTTCACCTGGAACGTCGCCGACTTGATCCCCGCTTCCTCCCCCGCGCTCGCCTCCAGCAGCTCGGCCTCGAATCCGCGCCGCTCCGCCCAGCGCATCTCCATCCGCAGCACCATCTCAGCCCAATCCTGCGCGTCGGTCCCCCCCGCGCCCGCGTTTACGCTCACAAGCGCATCGCCCTGGTCGTAGCGCCCCGAGAACAGCCGCTGCTCCTCGAGCGCCGCCAGGCGCTCCTCCACGGAGGCAAACTGCTCGTCGATTTCACCCTGCAACGTTGAGTCCTCGTCGGCCATCTCGACCAGGCCGTCGAGATCCTCCACGTCGCTCTGCAACGACATGAACTCCTCCAGCCGCTTCGTCGCGCGCGAGTGCTCAGCGCCGAGGAGTCCGGCGGCCTCGGCGTCGTCCCAGAAGCCCGGCGCGCCCATCTGTGCTTCGAGCGCCTCTGCGCGGTCCTTCAGCTCTTGCGGGTCAAAGATAGTCCGCAAGCAACTTCAGCTGCTCGCGTATTGCTGCCAACCGCTGTGGCGTGGATTCAGTGGGAGCGGTGCTCATCAGGTTCCATGGCACTTCTTGAACTTCTTGCCGCTGCCACACCAGCACGGGTCGTTGCGGCCAACTTCGTGCTCGTGGTCGACGACGCGCTGCTCGACCACCGGCAGCGCTTCGGCTTCGCCGCCGTTCTCGGCGTAGGCCTGCGCGCCGCCCTGGACCCCACCCGCCGCGGCGGCGGCCGCGATCGCACCGGCGCCCATTGCGCTTTGACCGCCTGAATACGAGACCCGGCCCGTGCGCGTGGAGCTGCCCCCCGGTGCGAACGCGGGGATTGGCGGGGCCTGCTGGCCCTGTCCGCCACCGTTTGGGCCCTCGACGTTGACCTGCGCGTTGAAGATCATCCTCGTGTAGTCGGCCCATACGCTGCTCATCAAATCGCCAAACAGCGTGAACGCCTCGTTCTTGTACGCGACCAACGGATCGAGCTGGGCGAAACCGCGCAGGTGGATGCCCTCGCGCAGGTAGTCCATGTCGAACAGGTGCTCGCGCCAGCGCTCGTCGATGATCTCCAGCAGCAGGAACCGCTCAAGCGCGCCCATCAGCTCTTCGCCGAGATCCTGCTCGCGGGCGTTGTAGCGCTCGATCGCCAGCTCACTCACACGGTCGGTCAACGAGATCCGGTCGACCTTCTCGGGGTCGAGGTCCTCGTCTGAGAGGTCGAGTGGGAAGAACTGCCCGAGCGCGGTGAACAGGCCGTCGAGGTCCCAGTCCTCCATGAAGTCTCCGGGCGTGTACTGCTCGATCGTGCGCTCGATCGTGTTGACGACCTCGCGGCGCGCCTCCTCGCCGATCGGCTTGCCCTCGAGTACCTCGTCGCGGTAGGCGTAGATCACGCGACGCTGCTCGTTGGCCACATCGTCGTACTCGAGCACGTGTTTGCGCTGCAGGAAGTTCTGCTCCTCAACCTTCTTCTGCGCTTTTTCGATCTGCTTCGACAGCATCCCGGCCTCAATCGGTTCCTCGTTGCCCTCCTCATCGACGCCGCCGAGTTTGTCGAGGATCCGGTAGATCCGATCGCCCGCGAACAGCCTCACGAGATCGTCCTCGGCCGACAGGAAGAACCTTGACTCGCCCGGGTCGCCCTGGCGCCCGGCGCGGCCGCGCAGCTGGTTGTCGATCCGCCGGGACTCATGGCGCTCAGTACCGCAGATGAACAGCCCGCCGGCCGCCATCACACGTTCCCGTCCCTCGGCCACACGCTGCTCCAATTCCGGCAGCAGCGCACCCATGCGCTGCTCGTGATCCTCGTGGTCGGGCACAATCCCCTGCTTCGCGAGATCCAGCCGTGCTAGGTGCTCGGGATTGCCGCCCAGCTTGATGTCCACGCCTCGGCCCGCCATGTTCGTCGCGATCGTCACCGCGCCCGGCTGCCCAGCCTCGGCGACGGTCTCGGCCTCGCGCGCGGCGTACTCGGGCTTAGCGTTCAGCACGGCATGCTCGATCCCGCGCTTCTTCAATCGCTCGGAAAGCAACTCCGACACCTCGACGGAGATCGTGCCGACAAGCACCGGCTGGCCGTTCTCATGCCGCGCCGCGATCTCGTTCACGACCGCGTTCCACTTGCCCTCTTTGGTCTTGTAGACCTGATCGTTGCGGTCGTCGCGGACCATCGGCATGTTCGTCGGGACCTGCACGACCGGCAGCTCATAGATCTTCATGAACTCCGTCGCCTCCGTCAGCGCCGTGCCGGTCATGCCCGCAAGCTTGTCGTACAGCCGGAAGTAGTTCTGATAGGTGATCGTCGCCAGCGTCTGGTTCTCCTCTTGAACGCTCACGCCCTCCTTCGCCTCGATCGCCTGGTGCAGCCCCTCCGACCAGCGCCGGCCGTCGAGGATCCGGCCGGTGAACTCGTCGATGATCTTCACCTCGCCATCGACCACCGCGTAGTCGACGTCGCGCTTGTACAGCGACTCGGCGCGCAGCGACTGGATCAGGTGGTTGACCAAGTGCCCGTTCTCGGCGCGATAGAGATGATCGATACCGAGGAATTTCTCGGCCTTCGCCACCCCCTGCTCGGTGATCGAAACGCTCTTGTGCTTCTCATCGATCTCGAAATCAAAGTCCGCGAGAAAGCCCTTCTTCGTACGCGGATCCATGCCTTCGGGCGTCTTCCCCGCGGTCATCCGCGGTGCCAGGCGCGCGAACTTCATGTACAGGTCCGCCGCCTGTTCGGGGGCGCCCGAGATGATCAGCGGCGTGCGCGCCTCATCGATCAGAATGTTGTCGACCTCGTCCACCACAGCGAAGTAATGCCCGCGCTGGACCTTTTCGGATAAGTCCTTCGCCATGTTGTCGCGCAGGTAGTCGAAGCCCAGCTCGGAGTTCGTACCGTAGATCACGTCGCACGCGTATGCACGCTGCTTCTCGTCGTAGGGCTGCATGTTCTGCAGCACTCCGACGCTCACGCCGAGCGCGTCATAGATCGGTTTCATCCATTCCGCGTCGCGCCGTGCGAGATAGTCGTTGACGGTCACCACGTGCACTCCCCTACGACTGAGCGCCCCGTCCGTGTCAGCGTTCGGATCGGAGCTCGCCCGTGTGGAGTCTGAGCCGGCGGACCCTGAGCCATTGCGGTCCGAGCTCTCGGCCGCGCCCGCGCCGTTGAACTCTGACTCTTCGACTGCAGCCGGATCGATCGAGGAGCCCGGGTCGACCAGATCGGGATAGTCGGGAAAGTCCGGGTCGGCGAAGTCTTCTTTGTGGAGGGGAGCGCGATCCCTCACCGCCAGCGAGTTCAGCACGACCGCAAGCGTCGCCGTCAACGTCTTGCCCTCGCCCGTCTTCATCTCCGCGATACAGCCGTCATTCAGCACCATGCCGCCGATCAGCTGCACGTCGAAGTGGCGCATTCCCATCGTGCGCTTGCCCGTCTCGCGCACGACCGCGAAGCACTCAGGCAGCAGATCGTCGAGCGACTCGCCCTCGGCCGCGCGCGCGCGCATGGCGTCCATCCGCTCGCGCAGCTCCGCGTCAGAGTCGTGTTCGACCTCGCCCTCGAACGCGTTGATCAGCGCAACGCGCTTCTGGTAGGACTTGAACTTCTTAGCCTCGCCGACGTTCAGCGCGCGATCGAGCAGAGATGGGGACACATCCCCAGATTAGCGTTTCAGGCACGCGACGCGCCGCGTCTACAGCGCGGCGCGAGCAGACTTCAGCTGGGTCGCCATCGCGTGCGCCTCGCGGCGCTTGCGACGCTTGTCCCGATGGCGCTTGACCTGGCGCGCCAGCTCGTCGACCACGAGGTTCAGCGAGTGCCCCATCTCGCGCGAAGCGTCGTGCGCGCGTAGCGTCACGCCCTTCAGGTACAGAGTCGCCTCCACGACCTCACGCTCCGCGATCGAGGGGTTGCGCTCCTCGAAAATCTCAATCTCCAGGCGGGCGAGGTCTGAGACCTGACGCGCGACCTTATCCAAGCGACGTTCCGCGTGCGAGCGGATCTCGTCGGTGACCGGAACGTTGCGACCCTTGATGTCAATCTGCATCACGGCTCCTTCGTCGGCTGTATGTGGAGATACCTCCGATGCTACGCCTGAGGGAGGCGGATGTCTATCGTTTCTTCAGTTCGCTTAAGAGAGCCCCCCTCGGCGGGCCCTTCTGCGTTCAAGCCTCGCGTGGGCGCAAGCTCTCGAGGATCCCCGTGTGTCCGGCGATCGCGCCGATCAGGATCGACTCCTCAGCCACCTCGGTGCCGGGGAAAACGATGCTCTCGCGCAGTTGGGCACGGTCACCGACTCGCGCGCCGTCACCCAGCACGACCGGCCCCATCAGACGCACGCCCGCGCCGATCTGCACGTCGTGGCCGATCCACACGGGACCTTCCACCTCGATGTCCTCTTTGATTGGAGACCCATCCGCCCCGCCGGCGACGATCACGCCGGGCGAGACCTCCTCGCCTGCCATCTCTAGGCGCAGCTTCCCCTCCAGCGCGTCAAAAGTGCCCTGGCGCAACTCGCCGAGCGAGCCGACGTCGTTCCAGTACTCGCTCACTTCGTGGATGTGGAACGACACGTCGTTCTCGAGCAGCGCCGGGAACACGTCCTGGGCCCAGTCGACGAACGGCCGCTCGGGGAAGTAGTCGAAGATCCGCGGGTCGAAGATGTAGATACCGCAGTTGCCGAGGTCTGAGAGCGCCTCCTCGGGGCTCGGCTTCTCCTGAAAGCCCGTGATCCGCCCCTCGCGGTCGTGCAGCACGACGCCGAACTCGCGCGTGTCGTCCACGCGCTTGACCGCCAGCGTCGCGATCCCGCCGCTCGCCTCGTGCCGGGCGACGAAGGCCCCGAGGTCGATGTCCGTCAGCGCGTCGCCTGAGATCACGAGGAACGGTTCGTCGCCAAAGAACTCTGCGCATGCACGCACGCCCCCCGCGGTCCCGAGCAACTCGGGCTCGAAGCGGTACTCCAACCGATCGCCGAAGTGCTCGCGGATCGTCTCCGGGAAGTAATGCAGGTTGGCGATCACCTGATCGAAACCATGCCGGTCAAGCAGATCGACGATGTGCGCCATCACCGGCCGGTCCAGCACGGGCACCATCGGCTTGGTGATCTCGTACGTCAGCGGCCGCAGCCGGGTGCCGAGCCCCGCCGCCAAGACCATCGCTCTCATGCGCCGGTCCTAATCAGTATCTGTAGTGGTCGGCCTTGTACGGCCCGTCAACCGGCACGCCGATGTAGGCGGCCTGTTCGTCGGTCAGCTTCGTCAGCTTCACGCCGAGCGCATCCAGATGCAGATGGGCGACCTTCTCGTCGAGGTGCTTCGGCAGCACGTAGACCTTCTTCTCGTACTCATCGTTCTTCGTGAACAGCTCGATCTGGGCGATCGTCTGGTTGGTGAACGAGTTGCTCATCACGAAGCTCGGGTGGCCCGTGGCGTTGCCCAGGTTCAGCAGGCGTCCCTCGGAGAGCATGATGATCGCGTGCCCGTCGGGGAAGACCCACTTGTCGACCTGCGGCTTGATGTTCACGCGCTCGATCCCGGCGGTCTGTGTCAGGCCCGCGATGTCGATCTCGTTGTCGAAGTGTCCGATGTTGCCAACGATCGCCTGGTGCTTCATCCGCGCCATCTGCGACGCCGTGATGATGTCCTTGTTGCCTGTCGTGGTGATGAAGATGTCGGCGCTTGAGATCACTTCCTCGAGCGTCTTGACCTCATAGCCCTGCATCGCCGCCTGCAGCGCACAGATCGGGTCGATCTCCGTGATCACCACGCGTGCGCCTTGGCCGCGTAGCGATTCCGCACAGCCCTTGCCGACATCGCCAAAGCCGCAGATCACGGCGACCTTGCCGCCGATCATCACGTCGGTCGCGCGGTTGATGCCGTCGATCAGCGAGTGCCGGCAGCCGTACAGGTTGTCGAACTTCGACTTCGTCACCGAATCGTTGACGTTGATCGCCGGGAACAGCAGCTCGCCCGACTCGACCATCTGGTAGAGCCGGTGCACTCCCGTCGTCGTCTCCTCGGTCACGCCTTTGACGCCACGGCCGAGCTTCGTCCAGCGCTGCGGATCATCCGTGAGCGAGCGGGTCAACAACGAGAGGATCACCTGAAACTCCTCCGAGTCCGCGCTCGCCGGATCCGGCACGGCGCCGGCGGCCTCGTACTCGGTGCCCTTGTGCACGAGCAGCGTCGCGTCGCCGCCATCATCCAAGATCATGTTCGGCCCATCCTCGCCCGGCCAGAGAATCGCCTGTTCGGTGCACCACCAGTACTCCTCCAAGGTCTCGCCCTTCCAGGCGAACACGGGGATACCCTGGAGATCCTCGGGCGTGCCCTCGGGACCGACTGCCACCGCCGCGGCGGCGTGATCCTGGGTCGAGAAGATGTTGCAGCTGCACCAGCGCACCTCGGCACCAAGCGCCGTGAGCGTCTCGATCAGCACGGCCGTCTGGATCGTCATGTGTAGCGAGCCCATGATCCGCGCGCCCTTCAGCGGCTGCTCGGCGGCGAACTCGCGCCGGATTGCCATCAGACCGGGCATCTCGTGCTCGGCAAGCGTGATCTCCTTGCGCCCGAAGGCGGCGAGCTCCAGGTCGGCGACCTTGAAGTCGGTGTCGGTCTCGGTGAGCGTGGCGGTTGGGGTCATTCGATCTCCATCGTCATTGTGTCAGCCAGATCACAAACATCTGGCCCAGCTCCTGCGCACAGCACCGACGGCCCCGGCGTGGCACTTCGACCTCAGGCCAGCTCAGCCTTGAGTTGCTCGATCAAATGCACCGGGCCAGGGTCCACACCACGCAGGGTAGCGAGGTAGATCGAGACTAGGTCGCCAAGCAGCACCAGCGAGATCACGCGCTCGATCGTCGTCTCGCCGCGCGTCTCCAGATGGAAGCTCGCCGCCGCGCTCGGAGCGATCAGGCGCTCGGTCAGCGCCATCCGCTCCTTCACACGCGGGTGCGCGTCGGAGTCATCGAGGAACACCGCCGAAAAACGGCCCAGCTCGCGCGCGCCCTCCCAGCCGACGAGCTCGTTGTGGTCGAGCTCCGGCAGCTCGTGCGAGAAGCACGGCTGCTTGGCGTTCTCGTTGATCTGCGTCTTCCAGCGATAGGCGATCGGCGTCGTCAGCCCTGCGCCCGCCACCACCGGGATCGTGCCATGCAGGCCGTAGGCGAGCGTCTTCGCGAGCGAGTCCTCGCCCGCATCCGGCCCCCACTCGGCCACCAACTGCTCGGTGTGCGACGCGGCCACGTCGATCTCCGAGGTCAGCCGCGGCCCGGCGCCGCACAGCGCCGCCACCTCCAGCGCCGCTACCGTCATGTAGGCGACCGCCGCGCGCGGCTGAAAACCGCCGGGCAGCGGGATCACGGGCACGCCGTCCTCGCGCGCCATCTCCGCCAGTCGCCCTCCCGTTGTCACGACCATCCGCCGCGCGCCGAGCGCTCCCGCCGACTCGTAACAGGCGAGCGTCTCCTCGGTGTCGCCCGAATAGCTGGCGCACAGCACCATCGTGTCCGGCGTCGTCCAAGGTGGCAGGCCATAGGCGCGGGTCACGAAGATCGGCCGCGATGCGTGATCGCTCAGCGCCGCGCGGGCCAGCGCCCCGCCGATCGCCGAGCCGCCCATCCCCGCCACGACCAGCCCGGCGGAGGTGTCCCAGTCCTGCATGATCGCCGACTCCACGCGCCACAGCGCGTCGCGCAGATGCTCTGGCAGCGCGAGCACGTCGCCCAGCTGGCCCGTCGTGTCCACCTCGGCGATCGCCTCGCGCGAGAGGGCGCCTCGAGTGGAAGTTGTTTGGGTTGTCTCTCCGGTCATCAGAACTTGATCGCTCCGTCTTGCAAAGTCACGCCCGGGAAGATACGCGCCCCGTGGGCGATCGTGTTGTCCGCCCCCACCGTCACGCCCTCGCCGAGCACCGCACCGCCTTCGATACGACTGCCATCGCCGACACGACACCCAGCCGCGATGATGCAGTCGCGCAGCGTGCAATTTGCCCCGATCTCCGCACCGCTGAGGATCACAGAGCGCTCGACCGTGCTGCCGGGACCAACGCGTACGTTCTCGCCGAGCACAACCAGACTGCCGACGTGGGCTCCCGGGGCGATGTGCACACCGCGCTCGATCACGGCTGGGGGGATCACCCGGCCATGGACCTCCGTATCATGGGCGACTACCAGCCAGCTCTCGCCGAGCCGCGCGCGCACCGCCGTATCGACGTTGCCCTCGATGATGTCGAACGTGCCTTGGAGATAGCGCTCGGGCGTGCCGATGTCCAGCCAGTAGGCGTCTGCCGGGAATCCGTAGAGCCCGGCGCCGATCAGCGCCGGCCACACCTCGCGCTCGATCGAGACGTTGCGGTTCGCCGGGACGAGCTGCAGGATCTCGCGCTCTAGTACGTACGCGCCCGCGCTGATCAGGTTCGTGTCGATCCGATCGGGGCTCGGCTTCTCCACGAAGTCCTTGACCGAGCGGTCCTCGTTGAGGTGCACCAGCCCGTAAGCGCTCGGGTCGGCGACGGGCGCGAGCGCGAGCGTCGCCTTCGCGCCGGTGCGCTCGTGCTGGGCGATCTGGCCGGTCAGGTCGATGTCGGTCAGCACGTCGCCGTTGAGCATCAGAAAGCGCTCGTCCAGCAACGACTCGGCGAACTTCAGCGCGCCCGCGGTGCCGCGCGGGTCGGGCTCCTCGACGAAGCGCAGTTTGATGCCGAGCGCCGAGCCGTCGCCAAGCACGTTGCGCACGCTCGTCGCGAGAAACCCGCAGGACATGATCACGTCATCGATTCCGTGACCCTGCAGCCACTCGAGCATGAACGAGATGAATGGCCGGTCGACCAGCGGCACGACCGGCTTGGGCACGGTCGAGGTCAGCGGACGCAGGCGCGTGCCCTCCCCGCCGACGAGGATCACGGCCTGCATCAGCGTCTACCGATCCCCTCGTAGGTCAGCCCAGCGTCACGCACGGCATCGGCGTTTAGAGCGTTGCGCCCGTCGATCACGAGCGTCCCCCGCATCGCTTGAGCGACCGTCCGCCAGTCCAAATCGATGAATTCGGGCCACTCGGTGACCAAGACTACGGCGTCGGCGTCGCGCACGGCCTCCAGCGGCGAGTCGGCGAAGGCGATGCCGCTGACGAGCTTACGCGCCTGATCCTCGGCGACGGGATCACACGCGGTGACCGTGGCTCCGTCCGCGTTCAACCGAGCTGACAGCACCAGCGAGGAGGCCTCGCGCATGTCGTCGGTATTCGGCTTGAACGCCAGCCCGAGCAATGCGATGCGCTTGCCGACGAAGCCGCCGAGATGCTTGTGCAGCTTGCCGATCACGCGGCGCTTCTGCAGCTCGTTGACCTCGATCACCGCCGTCAGCAGCTGGAAGTGGTAGCCGGAGTTGCCCGCCAGCTGCTTCAGCGCGTCGACGTCCTTCGGAAAGCAGCTGCCGCCGAAGCCGATCCCCGCCTGCAGGAACTTCGGCCCGATGCGGTCGTCCAAGCCCATGCCGCGTGCGACCTCCACCACGTCGGCGCCGGTCTCCTCACAGACGTTCGCGATCTCGTTGATGAACGAGATCTTCGTCGCCAGGAAGGCGTTGGAGGCCAGCTTGACCATCTCGGCGCTCACGATGTCGGTGCGCACCAACGGAGCCTGCAGTGGGGCGTAGAGCTCGACCACGGCGTCGCCCGCCCAGTCGCCCTCGTCGCCCACGACCACCCGGTCGGGGTGCAGGAAGTCCTGCACCGCCGAGCCCTCCTTCAGGAACTCGGGGCAGGACACGTAGCGCAGGCCATCCTTGCCGCGCTCACCGAACCCGCGCCGGATCGCTGCGCCCGTGCCGCACGGCACCGTCGACTTCATCACCAACCCGTGCCGGTCTGAAGCGGGGATCGCGTCGACGACCGCGTGTACCGCCGACAGGTCGGCGTCCCCGGAGTAGGTCGGCGGCGTGCCGACCGCCACGAACAGCAGCCGCGCGTGCTCGAGCGCCTCGGCGAGGTCGGTGGAGAAATGCAGCCGCTCACGGTTGTTCACGAGCAGCTGCTCAAGACCCGGCTCGTAGATCGGGACCTCGCCTCGACGCAAGCGCTCGATCTTCTCGGCGTCGATGTCCACGCAGTAGACCTCGCTGCCCAGCTCGGCAAAGCCGGCAGCGGTGACCAGCCCGACATAGCCGGTGCCGATCACCCCGATTGGTTGGCGCTCTGAGCTCATCGAGTCGGGAAGGCTAACCGCTGGACGCGTGCGGCGATGTGTCTAACCCGAAGCCCGACTCGAGTCGGTGGCCCGACCTCAAGCACGGCGCGCTAAGCCTCGACCGCGAGAAAGGCCTCGTAGCGCTTGACGTCGCGCAGCGCGCGGGCGTGCTCCTCGCTGTCCTGCGCGGTACTCTCGGCGAGCTTACGAGCGTCGGAGAGCTTGGCCGCGAAGGCCTGGCGATCGATCTGCCCCGGCGCGATCGCCTCCTCGACAAGCACGAGCGCGCGGTTCTCGGAGAACTGCAGATACCCCTCGGCCTGCGCGAAGCGCACGATCTCCCCCTCCGAGCGGTATAGCCGCAACTCGGTCGGCTCCAGGCGGGCCAGCAGCGGCTCGTGGTTGGCGAGGATCCCGATCGAGCCGACGGTCGTGAACGTGGAGAGCATTTCGATCTCCTCGTTGAAGACCTCGCCCTCGGGCGTGAGCACTTCCGCTGGGAACTTCGTGTGGGCCATTATTTCTTGGCCGCCTCGACTACCTCATCGATCGTGCCCTTCAGGAAGAAGGCGCTCTCGGGGACCTCGTCGTGCTTGCCGTCGATGATCTCCTCGAAGCCGCGAATCGTCTCCGCGATCGGCACGTACGCGCCCGGAGTCCCCGTGAACTCTTCGGCGACGAAGAACGGCTGGGAGAGGAAGCGCTCGATCCGGCGCGCGCGCTGGACCGTCAGCTTGTCCTCGTCGGAGAGCTCGTCGATCCCGAGGATCGCGATGATGTCCTGCAGCTCCTTGTAGCGCTGCAGGATCTCCTTGACGCGGTTGGCGACCCTGAAGTGGTCCTCGCCGAGGATGTCAGCCTTGAGGATCGTCGAGGTCGAGTCGAGCGGATCGACCGCCGGGTAGATGCCTTTTTCGGAGATCGACCGCGACAGCGCGGTGGTCGCGTTGAGGTGGGCGAACACCGATGCCGGAGCCGGGTCGGTGTAGTCGTCGGCCGGCACATAGATCGCCTGGATCGAGGTGACCGAGCCGTTCTTTGTGGAGGTGATCCGCTCCTGCAGCTGACCCATCTCGGTCTCCAACGTCGGCTGGTAGCCGACCTGGGAGGGCATCCGCCCGAGCAGCGCCGAGACCTCGGAGCCGGCCTGGACGAAGCGGAAGATGTTGTCGATGAACAGCAGCACGTCCTGGCCCTTGTCGCGGAAGTATTCGGCCATCGTCAACCCCGACAGCGCGACCCTCATACGAGCTCCCGGAGGCTCATTCATCTGACCGAACACGAGCATCGTCTTGTCCAGGACCCCCGACTCCTTCATCTCCAGCCACAGGTCGTTGCCCTCGCGCGAGCGCTCGCCCACGCCACAGAATGCCGACAGCCCGCCGTGCTCCTTGGCGAGGTTGTGGATCAGCTCCTGGATCAGCACCGTCTTGCCCACACCCGCGCCGCCGAACAGGCCGACCTTGCCGCCCTTGGCGTAAGGGGCGAGCAGGTCGATTACCTTGATGCCCGTCTCGAACATTTCGGTGGTCGGCGTCAGGTCCTCGGCGCGCGGAGCGTCCTGGTGGATGCCGCGGCGCTCCACGTCCTTGGGCAGATCCTCCCCTAGGTCGATCGGCTCGCCGAGCAGGTTGAAGATCCTCCCGAGCGTCGCCTCTCCCACCGGCACCGTGATCGGGGCGCCGGTGTCGAGCACCTCGACACCTCGCGCCAGGCCGTCGGTGATGTCCATCGCCACGGCCCTTACGCGGTCGTCGCCGAGATGCTGCTGGACCTCGCACACGAGCACGCTCTCGCCCGCCCCCGGACTGACTCCCTCGGCCTCCTCCTCTTGCGCCGCTGCGGGACGCGCGATCGTGATGGCGTGGTTGATCTCGGGCAGGCGGTCGGGGAACACGGCCTCGATCACGACGCCCTGGATCTCCTCGATGCGCCCGACGTTCCGCTTGGCGACGGCGCCGTTCTCGGTGCTCGGCTCGGTAACGGTGGTGGCTGGCATTAGGTTTGGTTCTCCTCTTTATCTATTTCAAGTTCTTGGGGTTTACAGACAGCCGCTAGCGGGTCGATGGTCAAGCGAGACAAGGATTGAGACCCACCCACCCGCGTGGCGTGCTGGCCAATCCCGGACGATCGGTCACGCGAGCGACTGAGGACGCAGTATCGCGCCGGACAGCGATCACGCTAGCCCCTCTGCTCCGGCCACTACCTCCATGATCTCCTGGGTGATCTCGGCCTGGCGTGCGCGGTTCATCTGCAGTGTGTAGTCGGTGATGATTTCGCCGGCGTTCTCCGATGCGCTGCGCATCGCCGTCATCTGCGCTCCGAAGAAGCCGGCCGCGGACTCTACGAGCGCGCGGTAGATCGAGATCTCGATGTAGTCGGGGACCAAGCGCCTGAGGATCTTCTCGGGGTCTGGCTCGTAATCGACGGGGCTGAGCTTCTTGGCCTCGCCCGCGTCGTCATCCTCTTGGCCGCCACCGGAGATCGCCTCGTGGGTGAGCGGCAAGAGCGTCTGGCGCGTGACGTGCTGCGTGAGCGGCGAGACGTAGGAGTTGTAGATCATCTCCACGCGATCGACCTCGCCGTTGACATAGGCCTGGATCACGTCGTCGGCGATCGTGCGCGCGTCCGCGTAGGCGGGTCGATCGGCGAAGCCCGTGTAGCTGCCGCTGAGCTCGTGCCCGCGGAAGCTCAGCGAGGAGACGCCGCGACGCCCGGTCGCGTACCAGCTGCTGCGCAGCCCCTGCTCGGAGATCTCGGCCGAGAGACGTGTACCGGCGCGGATGATCTGCGAGTTGAAGCCGCCCGCGAGGCCGCGGTCGCCCGTGACCAGCAGCAGGCCAACGTTCGTCTCCGAGTCGTGCTCGCGCAGCAGCGGCACCTGCGCGGCCTCGCCGCCGGCGGCCTGCGCCGCCTGGCGGGTCATCCGCCCGATCGCGTCCGCATAGGGACGCAGCGCGGCGATCCGCTGCTCGGCACGGCGCAGCCTGGCCGCGGCGACCATCTCCATCGCACGGGTGATCTTCTGGATGTTCTTCACCGATGCGATCTTGTTCTTGACGTCGCGCTGAGAAGCCATGACAGTTACCTCGAGCCGGCCCTAGGCCGCCGCGGGCTCCTTTGCGAGTGGTGCGTCATCCTCGAGCGGCTGGCCCTCCTCGTCGAGGTCGTAGCCGAAGTCCTTCGCGAACGAGTCCACGGCGTCGTGCACCTCCTGCTGGGTCTCCTTCGACCAGTCGCCACCGGCGATCTTCTCGCGCAACCCGCCGTGCTCGGAGTGCATCCGTTCGGTCAGCTCGAGTAGGAACTCGGTCACGCGCTCGACGTTCAGGCGATCGAGGAAGCCGTTCGTGGCGGCGTAGATCTGCACCGTCTGATCCTCGACCGGCAGCGGCGCGCGCTCGTGCTGGTTGAGCGTCATCACCAGGCGCTCACCACGGGCGAGCGTACGTTGGGTATCCGCGTCGAGGTCCGAGCCGAACTGGGCGAAGGCCTCGAGGTCGCGGTACTGGGAGAGCTCGAGCTTGATCCGTCCGGCGACTTTCTTCATCGGCCCGATCTGGGCGTTGCCGCCGACGCGCGAGACCGAGATCCCGACGTTGATCGCAGGACGCACGCCGGAGTTGAAGAGTTTCGACTCCAAGAAGATCTGCCCGTCGGTGATCGAGATCACGTTCGTCGGGATGTATGCCGAGACGTCGCCGGCCTGCGTCTCGATCACTGGCAGCGCCGTCAGCGAACCGCCGCCGAGGTCGTCGTTGAGCTTGACCGAGCGCTCGAGCAGGCGCGAGTGCAGGTAGAAGACGTCGCCGGGGTAAGCCTCGCGACCCGGCGGGCGGCGCAGCAAGAGCGACATCTGCCGGTAGGCGTAGGCGTGCTTGGTCAGGTCGTCGTACACGCACAGCGCGTGGCCGCCGTTGTAGAGGAAGTGCTCGGCCATCGCGCAGCCGGCGTAGGGCGCCATGAACTTGATCGGCGCCGCCTCGTCAGCGGCAGCGGCGACGATGATCGTGCTCTCCAGCGCGCCGTACTCCTCGAGCGTCTGCGCGAGCGCCACGACCGTCGACATGCGCTGGCCAATCGCCACGTACACCGACACCACGCCGGTGTCCTTGTTGTTGATGATCGTGTCGATCGCGATCGCCGTCTTGCCGGTCTGGCGGTCGCCGATGATCAGCTCGCGCTGCCCGCGGCCGATCGGGATCATCGCGTCGATCGCCTTCAGCCCCGTCTGCATCGGCTGCTTGACCGGCTGGCGCTGGACCACGCCGGGCGCCTTGAACTCGGCCGGACGCGTCTGCGTCGTGTCGACTTCGCCCTTGCCGTCGAGCGGGCGTCCGAGCGGGTCGACGATCCGCCCGAGCAGACCCTCGCCGACGGGAATCTCCAGCAGCGCGCCGGTGCGCTTGACGGTGTCGCCCTCGGAGATGTGCTCCCACTCGCCGAACAGCACGGCGCCGACGTTGTCGGACTCGAGGTTCAGCGCGAGGCCGGTGACGCCGTGGGGAAGCTCGAGCATCTCGAACGACATGCAGTTCTCCAGGCCGTGCAGACGCGCGATGCCGTCCGCGACCGACAGCACGGTGCCGACCTCGGTCAGCTCGGCGGTGCCGCTGTCGAGTCCCTCGATGCGGCTCTTCAGAATGCTTGTGATCTCGTCTGGGTTGATCTGCATGTCTTCTCCTAGTTGAAAAGAGGGGCCGGAGGTAGAGGCTCCGGGCCTCTAAGAGGCTCCTTGGGCAACGTGCCTGCGCAGTTGCTCCAGTCGATTGCGAATAGAGGCGTCGAGGATCGAGTTGCCGACCCTGATGATGATCCCGCCGAGAATGTCGGGGTCCACGCGCGCCGCGAGCGTGACCTTGCGTTCAGCGCGCTCGCCGATCGTCTTGCCGAGACTCGCGGTCGTTGCCTCGTCGAGCGCGATCGCGCTCGTGATCTCCACGGGCAGAGTCTTGTTCTCCTCATCCCACAGCCGCTCATACTCGTGACGGGCGCGAAAGATCACGGGCATGCGGTGGTTCTCGATCAGGAGGCCGAGAAAATTCAGGAGTGCCTCGTCCGCCCCATCGAGCAGGCCGCCGAGCGCCGCGATCTTCTCGGCGGTCGAGAAGTACGGCGAGAAGAAGAACACCGCCAGCTCGTGGTTTTGATCCAGCGCGTCCGCGAACTGCGCGAGCTGCTCGCGCAGCTCGTCGAGCTTGCCCTGCTCGAGGGCGACCTGGAACAGCGCGCGAGCATATACCTGGGCCAGCTCCTCCATCAGTTGTGCTCTGCTCCGGAGGAGATGCTCGAGAAGTCCAGTTCGCCGAGTGCCTCCTCGACCAGGCGACGCTGATCGGCGTCGTCGAGCGTCTTGCGCGTGACCTTCTCGGTGGCCATCACCGTGAGGTCGGCGACCTCACGACGGATGTCGTCGAGTGCCCGCTTGCTGGCGGCCTCGATGTCGCGCTCGGCGCGCTTGGCGGCTTCCTCGAGGATCTGCTGACCGCGCTCGCGGCCCTCGTGCTCGTGCGACTCGGCCGTCTGGCGCGCGCGCTGGACGATCTCCTCGGACTGAGCACGGGCCTCCTTCAACCGCTCGCGGTATTCCTCCAGCACCTTGTCGGCTTGCAGGCGCAGCTCCGAGGCGGCGTCAACTTCGCCCTCGATCGTCTTCGCGCGCTTGTCCAGGGCTTCACCGATCAGCGGGAACACCCACTTGCTGAGGATGAACAGCGAGATCGCGAACACGACGATGGTCCAGATCATGATCCCCACATTCGGGGTGATCAGGAACGAGCCGCTTGAGGAGGCGAGTGGGATGTTTGGCGCGGTGGGCATTTGGCCTACAGGAAGAAGGCGATGAAGCCGCCGACGAGGCCGTAGAAGAAGCACGCCTCGGTGAGCGCGAAGCCGAGCCACTGGTCGCGCTCGACCTCGGCGCGCAGCTCGGGCTGGCGGGTCTTGGCCTGGATCGAAGCGTTGAACACCGCTCCGATGCCCGCCCCGGCGCCAGCCGCGCCGCCACCGGCTCCGACGCCCAGCGCGATCGCGCGACCGGCATCCTGGCTCTGCTTGATGATCGGTTCCGCGACACCCAGCAGCGGGTGGATCGCACTCAACACGTGTAGAAACTGCATCGCTCGATAGCTCCTTGTTTGTTAGTGACTTTCGACCGCTCCGCCGAGGTAGATGGCGGTCAAGATGGCAAAGATGAAGGCCTGTAGACCGGCGATCAGGACGGCCTCAAACAGAAAGATCGCGACTCCCGCCGGCAGCAGGAACCAGGACACGAGCTGCAGCCCGACGAGCACACCCAGCTCGCCGCCCATGAACGCGATCAGCATGTGACCGGCGAGCAGGTTCGCCCACAGCCGCACCGTCAGCGAGATCAGGCGCAGGAAGTTGGAGAGGATCTCGATCGGGAAGATCAGGAGCACGATCGGGCCTTTGACGCCGCCGGGCATCAGGCTTTTGAGGTATCCGATCGGGCCGTGGTGCTTGACTCCCTCATAGGTGAACAGGCAGAACACACCGAGCGAGAGGATCAACGGGAAGGCGACGTTCGTGTCGGCCGCGTAGATCTGAAACGACGGGATATTCGCGCCGAGGAGCCTGAACGACTCACCCGAGTCGATCGGCAGTGGGATGTAGCCAATCAGGTTGCTCACGAGGATAAACACAAAGATCGTGGCGATCAGCGGGAAGTACTTGCGCTCCATGTCATCGCTGAGGTTTTCTCTGGACATGCCAAGGATGAAGTTGTAAAACATCTCGACCGCGACCTGGAGGCGACCGGGCCGCCGCTGCTTCAGGTGCCTGGAGATGTAGAACATCACCCCGATCGTGATGCCGGCCGTGATCAGCAGGTACAGGACGCCCTTGTTGAGTGCGACCGGGCCGAGCTTGAACCAGGTGTCGAGTTTGAACTCGTTGGTCGGGGAGAAGACGTCGCTGGCGACGGCCGGGGCCTTGTGCGCGGTGACGCCGAACAGGATCACGAACAGCGCGATCCCGCCGAGCCATACGCCCAGGAACCAGTAGAGGACCTTCCGCCCTTGGCTCATCCCCTGCTTCTCTGACTGGCCGGGCGGGTGAGTACCCATACCGGGAGTGATCGGTGGAGCGCCTGCGACCGCGCTCATGGCCTCGACCCTCCGGGCCGCCCTTCGACCACACGCATGGCGAATGCGATCGAGTAGACGCAGAAGATCACGAGCGCCGCGGTCAGACCGGCGTCACGTCCACCAATGACGGCGGCGAGCACGATCGCTCCGGCGAGCAGCCAGATGCGTCCAAACCCATCGACCAGGTTGAGGCCGAAGCGGGCGTCGCCCCCCCGGCCGGCGATCCAGCGTCGATCGAGCTGCTGCAGGACACGCTGGAGCACCCAGGCGCCGGCGGCTATCAGGTAGCCGAGCGGGGACGCTCCCAACGCGATCGCCACGGGTGCGGCGAGCACGACGAGCACGACATCGAGGTAGGCGAGAACCGACGCAGCGTGCGCGCCGATCGATGTACCCTCGTTGGCTGCTTGGAAATCTGACATGTATGAGTCACCCTATAGACGGGAAAATCCGCGCGCGTGATCGCGGCGGACCTGTCGCGCGGCGCTCCTCACACGCCGACGACAACGATCTTAGTCTACCCGATCATGGACTTCGTAACAACTTTGTGACACTCGGTACGCGGCCCGGCGCGGCTATGTAAGGGCCGGCCGGCTGCGGTTGCGCCACCGCCGCGATGCGTCCCACCCGGCCGTCGCGATCCGCACGATCAGCATCGAGACCGCCAGCGTCAGCAGGCCCGCCAGGACATCGAGCAGGAAGTGATTGCCCGTGGAGAGCACCGCCAATGCGGTGATGCAGGGATAAACGACAGCGATGACGCGCACCCAGCGCCGCGTGGTCATCCGCCACACGGACAGCGTGCACCACCCCGCCCACGCCATGTGCAGCGAAGGCAGCGCCGCCAGCTGGTTGGCCTGCGAAGCCAACGCCCCGGTGTGCCACGAGCCGAACGCGCCGGAGGCGGCGACGACGTCGGTGAAGCCGTGGAGCATCCGTGGGGGGGCGACCGGGAAGCGCCAGAACACGATGAACGCGAGCACGTTGGTCAGCACCAGCACGTTGCGCAGCGGCCTGTAGATGTCGGCGCGCCACCACCAGAGATAGCCCAACAGGCCGAGCGTGACGATGAAGTGGGCGTTGTCGTAGTAGTCCGACAGGATCAACCCGAGCGTGTGGTGTCCCGCAAGCCAGCGATCGAGGCTCAGCTCGGGGTCCAGATGCAGCGAGCGCTCCAGGTGCAGGATGCCGCGCGCGTGGCTCAGGGCGAGGTTCAGCCGCAACGGGGCGAGGTCCGTGGTCGCGTCGTACACCCAGAGCAGCCACACGATCACGCCGACCTCCACCCACCAGGGCGAGCGTTTTGCCTGGGGCCGGTCGTCGCCGGGCGCTACCCCAACCTCGGTGCTGGCGGCAGGGCTGTCGAGCTCTACGGCCGGAGAGCTACTTGTCGCTTCGAGAGAGTCTGTTGTGTCGGTTGAAACCGTAGTTTGCAAGCAGCTGATGTTATCCCGCGTCAGGGCGCCACAGGCTGCAGACCGCACTCGGCTAAGACATCCAAAACCCGCGGCAGCGCCGCCGCGGTGCGCCGCCACGAACCCGGAGCGGAATAGTCGTCGGCGTCGTGCAGCAGCAACACCGAGCCCTCCCCGACACCATCGGTGACCCGTTCGACGATCGACGCCGCGGTGGCGCGTGCCTCCCAGTCGCGGCCCCACTGGCTCCACAGCAGCGTGCGCCAACCGCGCGTTCGGGCGATGCGCAACGCAGCGGCATTCAGCACGCCGTACGGCGGGCGGTAGAGGGTCGGCGAGCAGCCGGTTGCGTCCTCGACGCTCTCGAGCGCCCGGGCGATGTCCTCGCGCACCTGCCACGGCGCCAGGCGCAGGAGATTGCGATGGCGATCGCAGTGCAGGCCGATCCAGTGGCCTGCGGAGAGAATCTCACGAGCGAGCGCGGGGTTGCGCCGCACCTGCTCGCCGACCAGAAAGAAGGTCGCCTGGACGCCTCTGCCGGCGAGGATCTCCAGCACCGCCGGAGTTCCTTCAACGTGCGGACCGTCGTCGAAGGTGAGCGCGTAGCCACAGCCGCCGGCCGTTCGATCCTCGACTCCCAGCGTCCGGCGCAGCCAGGGCCAGATCGGCGCCGGCGAGCGCGGAAAGAGCACGGGCTGGGGACCGACCAGCGCCGGCAGCAGATAACTCGCCATCGCCGCGCCGGCCAGCGCACCTACAGCCGGGGCCTCACGAGTGCGATGATCGGGTGTGGACATGGTCGATCTTGTGCTGGGCATCGGGGCCGCCGTTGGCGCGTCCGTCTTCTACAGCCTAGGGATCGCGCTCCAGGCGATGGACGCCAAGGAGGCGCCCCGCGGCGACCACCTGCGCCTGGCGCTGGTCTGGGGACTGATCAAGCGCGGACGCTGGATGCTCGGCACCGGCCTGTCGATCCTCGGTTGGCCGCTGCAGGTGATCGCTCTGCTGCTCGCGCCACTGGTCGTGGTACAGCCCGCGCTCGCAGCGGGACTGCTCGTGCTGGTGTTCGTAGGTCAGCGGATGCTCGGCGAGCACGCGGGTGCTCACGAGTACATCGCGATGGCGGCGATCGTGATCGGTGTGATCGGCGCGGGGCTGTGCGCGCCGCCGCGCAGCACGGGCCACACATCCGAGCGGCTGACGATTCTGCTCGTGCTCACCGTCCTGGCGGTCGCGAGCCTGCTGCCCTACATACTGCGCGCGATGCGACGCTCGCCCGCGTCGGTAACGATCGTCTGCGCCGGCCTTGCGTTCGGCTGGAGCGGGATCGCGACCAAGCTCGCCTCGGACGATCTATCGCACGGGTATTTAGCTGTGGCCGTCGCCTGGGGACTGGCGACGGCGGCAGCCTCGGCCGTGGGTGTGCTCAGCGAGTCGAGCTCCCTGCAGGCGCGCCCGGCGATCCAGGTTGCGCCCGTCGTGTTCGTGACTCAGACGATCGTGCCCGTGGCGCTCGCGCCGGTGCTGTTCGGCGAGCGCTTCTCCGACACCCCCCTGGGAGGCGTCCCGCTCGCGCTCTCGCTCCTGCTACTGGTAGCCGGCGCCGCGGCGCTCGTGCGCTCACCGCTGCTGCTCGCGCTGATGGGTGGCGAGCCGATCAGCCACGACAGCGGCTCGGCCCCCAGCCCTTCGCCGCCCAGCGAGGAGACGATCCGCTCCACCCCGCGCACGGAGGACGCCGATCCGTCGACGGTCACCACCAAGACATCGCCCGCGCGCGTGCGCCCCTGAGGCAAAGCGCCGGTCGCGTTCAGGCGCAGCGCCCCCTTCACGGGAATCGCGCCCGCTGTGCGCGCCAGCACCAGCTGGCCGACGGTCAGCCCGCCCGCGGGCTGTAGGAAATAGAACTTGTGAGACAGCCCCAGCGCGTGCGCCTGGGTGCGCAGCGTGTGCCGGGTGAGCAGCCAGCGAAACAGCGCGGACCCGGGCACGACTTCCGGCAGCATCTGATCGCCGAGCGAGTGCACCTCGGAGATCGTCGCATGGGTAGGTACGAGGCCACCATCGGTGAAGGAGGCATGGATGTCGCGGCCGGCCAGCTCGCGCGCCACCAGCGCTACGTCGCTCGCCGGCGCACGCACGATCACGCTTACATCGGACTGGTCGGTGCTCACATGGGTGAGCGGGTGGACACGCAGCAGCACGTTGGCCAGAGCGGCCACCTCGTCGGTGGACAGAGTCCAGGTGCCGACGCTCAGCAGCAGCAGAAACGGCGTGGCGAACGCGACCAGCCGCAGCCGCCACAGGGGGATCGAGCGCACGCGCCGCGGGGCGTCGAGCACGAGATCGACCGCGGCGGGCTGCTCATGGATGGAGACGGTGGGGGACCCCTCATTGCCGAGGTTCGCAGAGCGAGCGCCCCCCTCCTGGTTGGCGATGGCCCCGTGGTCGGCCGTCTCATCGTGAGCCTTCTGCACGGGGCGCTCGGTATGGCTCACGAGTGTCGTCAGCCCGACCCCAGTCCGGCCTTCGGCTCGTCGTACTCGGGAACTGCGACCGTCGCTTACCAGCAGATCCTCCAGCGAGCTCTCCGCGGTATCGGGCGTGTGCGGGGCGCCAACTTCGGCGAAGCTCGCCTGGACGTGCTCGCGCAGCTCGTCGGTGTTATTGGCCAGCCGCAACAGATCGAGCGTCGCCATCGCCCGCGTGTTCAGGCGCGCGTGGCCGACGGGCAGGCCGTAGGAGACGACCGGTGTGCCCGCGGCCTTCGCCTCCAGACAGGTAACGCCACCGGTGGAATGCACGAGCACGTCGGCGGCCGCCAGCAGTTGGGGCATCTTGTCGGTGAACCCGTAAACCCGTACGCGGGGATCCTCCGCGAAAGCGCTCGTCAGCTTGTCTCTGAGGTCCTCATCGCGTCCAGAGAGACAGATGATGCTGCTCACCTCCGAGAGCCCGCTGAGCTCACGCACGGCGCCCTCGATGTCCCCCACCCCCCAGCCGCCGCCAGAGACGACCACCATCCGGCCCTGCTCGGGTAGACCCAGCCCGCGACGGGCCTGCAGCGGGCAGCGTGGCCCAAGGAAATCGGCCGAGATCAGCGGGCGCACGAGACGCACGCTGCCCTCACCGGCGATCCGCTCGACCGATTGCATCGACTCGCCGTACATCACCAGGTGCATGTCGATCCCGGGCTGCGCCCAGAAGAACAGGCCCGTGAGATCGGTGATCGTCGCCACCGTGGGGCAGTGCACCACTTTGGTGCGCCGCAGCCGCGCCAGCACAACCGTCACGGCCGGGTAGGTGGAGACGATCACGTCGGGGTTGTGCTCGGCGATCGTCCGGGCCAGCGGGCGTGAGCCCAACAGCCACAACAGCCGGCGCGCCAACCAGCGGATTGGCGCCACGTGCTCGAGCAGCCAGTACACGAGCGTGTAGGTCCACGGCACCAGACGCAGTTGCACGCGATAGCCGTCCTCGACCACGGGCCGCAGCACCCGTCCCATTGCCGCCAGGCCGTCGATGATCGTGACCTCGGCCTGCTCGGGCGAGTCATCGATCTGATCGGCCAGGGCCCGTGCGGCGGCGGCATGACCCTCGCCTACGTCGGCGGACAGGATCAGGACGCGCCGTGGCCCGGGAACCCGGTCTGTGGGTTTGCGGTAGCGACGTCTCATATCAATCAATCAAGCTTCGTCACGCTGACCGGTGGCCGGCTCGCGTGTGTGCGTCCACGGCCGGATGCCCCGCGAACGCGACCATGCAGTTACAGGGTACTCAGCGCACCAAAGCCTTGCAGATCTCCTAGACGTAACAATGAGCGCGTGCAGGCGACCACTCCCCTGACAGGACCCGCGCGCCGCGCGCGACGGTCCCCGGGCGGACGGCGCACCGTCGGAGCGGGAGAATCGCCGGTTTCGACACGCGCGCTGCGCGCGCTCGGATCGCTCGGCCTGCTCGGTGTGCTCACGACCGTTTTCCTCATCGCCACGGGCGCGGCTAGCAGTCCATCGCAGTACGTCCCCGCCCGCAGCGGCGGCTGGCCGAGCTGGCTGGCAGGCCCCCTGGCGAGCCTCGGTGTGAGCATCGGCTCAGGCAGCTTCCAGACGCTGACGCTGATTATGGCCGCGAGCTACGTGGCGGTGCTGCTCGCCGCGCGCACCCTGTCCGAGCGCGCCCTGTGGGTGACGATCATCGCCGCGCACCTCGTGCTGCTGCTCGGCCCGCCGCTGATCTCCCAGGATGTCTTCGGCTACCTCGACTTCGCGCGACTGGGCGCTCTGCACGGGCTGGACCCGTACACCCACGTCGCCGCCCAGGCGCCCACCGACCCGGTCTATCTGTTCGTGGGCTGGCCCTTTCAGAACTCACCCTATGGCCCGCTGTTCACGCTCGGCAGCTACGCGATCGCCCCGCTCGGGCTGGCCGGCGGGTTGTGGGCCTTGAAGGCGCTCGCGGTCGCCACCAGCCTCGCCGCGATCGCGCTGGTGAGCAGCGCCTCCGCCGTTGAAGATCGATCCAAAAACCCCTCGGCCCCTGTTCCAGTTACCCCCGGAAGGGGATCTCGGGTTTTGCGGCTTGTTCCCAGGGGGCCCGCGGCGCGCTTCACCGCCGCGTTCGTGGGCCTGAATCCGGTGCTGCTCGAGCTGGCGGTCGGCGGCGATCACAACGACACGCTGCTGCTGCTGGCGCTCGCCGCCGCGCTGCTGCTCACCGCCGGGGTCAGCCCGCGTTTTCGTGCCGGCGCGGTCGCGCTGGTCGCGGGGATCGGGATCAAGGTCACCGCCGGGCTGGCGCTGCCGTTTCTGATACTCGCCCCGTCCGGCACGCGCGAGCGCCTGCGCATAGCGGGCGCGGCCGGGCTGAGCCTGGCGCTGCTCACGGTGCTTGGCTTGATCGGCTTCGGCTCACACGCGTTCGGGTTCATCGGCGCGGTGAGCGAGCAACAGCAATTGGTGGCCACCCACAGCATCCCCGCGGAGACCGCGCGCCTGGTGGGGCTGCACGGCACGCCCGACTGGTGGCGCCACTGCTTTCTCGCAGGATTCGTCGCGGTGTTCGTCTACGCCCTGTGGCGCACCCTGCGCGGGGCCGACTGGCGCGTGGCCGCAGGGTGGACGACGCTGGCGCTGCTGTTCTGTACCGCCTGGCTGTTGCCCTGGTATGCGATCTGGGCTTTGCCGCTAGCCGCGGTCAGTGGCGATCGGCGCCTGCGGACCGCCACGCTCGTCCTCTGCGCCTACGCGCTTTTGGTCCACCTGCCCCTCGGCAATGGCTTGCTCAGCCCTCAGCACGTCACCTGCCACACGCGGAAAGACTGCGTTCCGGGAGGCGGGTTCCGGCTTGGCGGACACCGCATCCATTTCACCGGTCTCAAAATCCCTGGCGACGTCACGCTCGATCTCCGCCGCTGAGGCGTCCGGACGCAGCCGCCGTAGGCGCGAAGCATCCAGACGCCGGAACTTGAGGATCTCCAGCACGTACACCAGGTAGATGCTCGCGGCCACTACGAACAGCCCGAGCGCGATCATCACGAGCGTCCAGCCGGTGTGCAGGTGGCCGTGGTGGTCCGAGTAGGGGACGAAGCGCAGCGCGAGCGCGAGCCCGGCGAGCATCAGCGTCCAGGCGTACAGGTAGGCGATCGTGCGCCTGCTGGAGAAGCCGATCCGGGCCATGCGGTGGTGGAAGTGCTCACTGTCGGATTCGTAGATCGGGCGGCGGTACTTCAGCCGCTTGAGCACGACGAAGGTCGTGTCGAGGAACGGCACGGCGAGCAGGATCAACGGCAGCACGAAGGAGACGACCGCCGTCGTCTTGACGGCCGCCTCGACGGTGATCACGCCCATCATCAGGCCTAGCAGGTTCGCGCCGCAATCGCCCATGAAGCTCGACGCCGGCGGGAAGTTGTAGATCAGGAAGCCGAGTGCGGCGCCGGCGGTGAGCGCGGCGAGCACCCCCGGAGGGGCGCGGTTAAGGTCGAAGGCGATCACCGCCATCGCAGCGGCGATGATCGCGCAGACGCCGGCCGCCAGACCGTCGACGCCGTCGGAGAAGTTGACGACGTTCATCATCGCCACCAGGCCGATCACGGTCAGCGCCGGCCCAGCATTCGTCGCGCCGGCGTTGGGGAAGGCCAGGCTGCCGAGGAACGGCAGCGTGATCGACTTGACCACCACGCCGAAGTGCACGACGATCAGGGCCGCCAGGACCTGGCCGGCGAGCTTCACCACCACCGGCAGCTCGAAGCGGTCGTCGAGCGCCCCCACTGCCGTGATCACGGCAGCCGCCAGCAGCACGCTGCTCCACAGGTGGGAATAGCGGTGAGGCGGCGCACCATAGCCGGCGGGCAAGAAGATCAGCGTGGCAACGAACACGCCGGCGAAGATCGCCAGGCCGCCGAGCAGCGGCGTCGGGCGTTCGGACAGGCCCCGGTCGCGCGGCTGGTCGATCGCACCGACGGCCCGCGCGAGGCGCATCGTGACGGGAGTCAGCAGCGCGGTCACCGCAGCGGCCACCAGGAAGGCGTACAGCGCGTCTAGCTCTGTCGGTTGCGCCATCGACTGGTACACAGCATCGCAGGCGTCGGGGTCGTACGCGACGGGAGTGGAGCTAGGCGGGCAGCGACTCGTAGAGCGGGTAGCGCTCCACGATCGCCTGCACGCGCCCGGTCAGATCCGGGACCTCGCGCGCGAAGTCGCCGGCGAGCAGCGTCGCGGCGATGATCTGACCGACCTCGGCGAAGTCCTCGCGCTGCAGTCCGCGCGTGGCCAGCGCCGGGGTGCCGATGCGCAGGCCCGATGCCTCCATCGGGGGGCGCGGGTCGAACGGGACCGCGTTGCGGTTGACGGTGATCCCCACCTCGTGCAGCCGGTCCTCGGCCTGTTTGCCGCTCAGCTCGGGCTGCAGCGCGCGCAGGTCGACGAGCGTGAGGTGCACGTCGGTGCCACCGGTGAGCACGTCTATGCCCTGGCCGAACGAGTTGCCATCCGCCGGCGGGGTGGGGTTCATGAGCTGCTCGGCGACCGCCTGGGCGCCCTGCACGGTGCGGCGCTGACGCTCGGCAAACAGCTCGCTTTTGGCGATCTGCAGCGCGACGGCCTTGGCCGCGATCACGTGCTCCAAGGGCCCGCCCTGCTGGCCGGGGAACACGGCGGAGTCGATCTTCTTCGCGAACTCCTCCTTGCAGAGGATGATCCCCGCGCGCGGACCACCAAGCGTCTTGTGGGTCGTCGTGGTGACGACGTCGGCGCCGAGCTCGACCGGGTTGGGATGCAGGCCGGCGGCGACGAGGCCGGCGAAGTGAGCCATGTCGACCATCAAGAGCGCACCAACCTCGTCGGCGATCTCGCGAAAGCGCACGAAGTCGAGCTGGCGGGGATAGGCCGACCAGCCCGCGAGCAAGAGCTTGGGGCGGCGCTCGCGCGCGATTCGGGC
The DNA here is from genome assembly GCA_963837135.1 of uncultured Solirubrobacterales bacterium. Lineage (GTDB taxonomy): Bacteria > Actinomycetota > Thermoleophilia > Solirubrobacterales > Solirubrobacteraceae > Palsa-744. Next base: position 563,869 of record CAWILV010000005.1, on the reverse strand, counting down.
CACCTCGTCCATGTCGATCAGGCTCGACTCGCGATCGACCTCGTAGGCAGCGATCTCATAGAGGCGGCCGGAGACGTTGATCTTCATGCCGTGCGACAGATGCCCGCCGTGGGCGAGCGACAGGCCCATGATCGTGTCCCCGGGCTGTAGCAGCGCGTGATAGACGGCGGTGTTGGCCTGCGCGCCGGAGTGCGGCTGGACGTTTGAGTGCTCGGCTCCGAACAGGTCCTTGGCGCGGTCGATCGCGAGCTGCTCGGAGACGTCGACCCACTCGCAGCCGCCGTAGTAGCGCCGGCCGGGATAACCCTCGGCATACTTGTTCGTGAGCACGCTGCCCTGGCATTCGAGGACCGCACGCGGAACGAAGTTCTCCGAGGCGATCATCTCCAGCGTGTCCTTTTGACGCTTAAGCTCACCACGCAGCGCGGCGGCGACCTCGGGGTCGACCTCGGCGAGAGGGCGGTTGAAGTAGTCGGGGTGAAGCTCGGGCATGGCACGCTCCTCGGCAGGGGACAGCGATCGAATGCCCAGGCGCGCGGCGGGTTCGCTAGCCGCTTCCCGGTGGTCGATTCCACCTCTGGCGCCAGTCGCGGTAGCGGTTAACGAGGCTATCAGGAGGCGTGTGCCCGCTCCAGTACCCGCTCCAGATCCGCGCGCGTCAACGGCCCCTCCCGCACGACGCTCCACTCACCGCTCTGCTCGTACTCACGCAGGTCGATGACAGCCGAGGGAATACCAGGCAACTCACCCCCGTCGAATACGAGATCGGCGCCGGCACGAATCGACGCGGGGACATCGTGCAGGCGTCGCGCGTCGGGCTCGCCGGAGAGGTTGGCGCTCGACTGGAGTACCGGCACACCCACCGTGCCCAGGGCGGCCAGCGCAGGGCTCCATACAGGGACGCGCAACCCGAGTGTGTCGGCGTTGCCATACCCCGGCCCGCAAGCCAGGGGGAAGCGGTGGGCACGATTGGGTAACAGCAGCGTGACGGGTCCAGGCAGCAGCGCTCCTAACGCGGCGCGCTCGCCGGCACGGATCTCGGGCAGCGCCGACAGGGCAGACGCAAGCGCGAAGAACATGACCGCTGCCGGACGCTCGCTGGGCCGGCCCTTCAGCTCATACAACCGGCGCATCGCCGACTCGTTGGAGGGATCGCAGCAGAGCCCGTAGACGGTGTCGGCCGGAAACACCGCCACCCCACCTGATGCCAGGCACTCCTCCAGGCGTCTGGCGTCTGCGGAGTCGATCACCGCTCACCCACGACGACTCGCTCGATTCCCGCCAGATCCCGCTCGACGCGCACTGAGCCAAAGCCAGCATCTCCCATCAGGTGCGAGACCGTCTCAGCCCGCCCAGCGCCGACCTCCAGCGCCACGACCCTCACCCGGCCACGCGGCGCCACCTGAGCGAGCAAGGCACGGATCGTAGTCAGCCCGTCGGGTCCGGCGAACAACGCCTCAGGAGGCTCGTGCCGGAGGATCTCGGGGGCGAGCGACCCACGGTCGGACTCCGCAACGTAGGGAGGGTTGGAGAGGATCGCGTCGAACTCGTCGGGCACGTCCAGGAGCAGGTCCGCTCGTAGCCATTCGACATCCAAACTGAGCCGCTCACCGTTGAAGCGCGCGAGCGCGAGCGCGTCCTCGCTACGGTCGCTGCCCGAGAGCAATAGATCGGGACGCTCGTCCTTCAGGGCGAGCGCAACGGCGCCACTGCCCGTGCCCACGTCGAGCACGCGCGCGCCGCGCGGTATGGAAAGCGCCACTTCGACGAGCAGCTCGGTCTCTGGGCGCGGGATCAGCGCGCGGGGATCGACAGCCAGGTCGAGTCGGCGAAAGCCACGATGCCCAACGATGTAGGCGACCGGCTCACGCTCCACCGAGCGACGGCGCACGGCGTTCTGGAAGGCCCGGACGGCGGGGCCCTCGACGACCAGGTCGCAGTCGACGATCAACCGCTCGCGGGAGACGCCGAGCACATGGACTAACAGCAGTTCAGCATCCAAACGCGGCGTTTCGCACCCCGCAGCCGAGATCGCCGTGATCGCCCCGTCAAGCGCGTCGCGCGCGGAGGTCCCTCTCACGCCGCCGCCTGCGCCTCCAGGCCGCGGCGCTTCTCGTCGGACTGCAGCGACGCGGTCAGCTCGTCGAGCTCGCCTTCGAGCACCTGGTCGAGGTTGTGCACGGTGAGCTTCGTGCGGTGGTCGGTCACGCGCCGCTCGCCATAATTATAGGTGCGGATCTTCTCCGCACGATCGCCCGTCCCGACCTGCGAGCGGCGGTCGGCGGCCAGCTCGGCCTGCTGCTCGGCCAGCGCACGCTCGTACATCCGCGCTCGCAGCACGCGCATCGCCCGCTCGCGATTCTGCAGCTGGGACTTCTCGTCCTGCATCGAGACGACGATTCCCGATGGCTTGTGCGTGATCCGCACCGCCGAGTCGGTCGTGTTGACCGACTGCCCGCCTGGCCCCGATGAGCGGTAGACGTCGATCTGCAGATCGTTCGGGTTGATCTCGACATCGACATCCTCCGCCTCCGGCAGCACCGCGACGGTCGCCGTGGAGGTGTGGATGCGACCCTGGGACTCGGTCTGAGGGACGCGCTGCACGCGGTGGGTGCCGCCCTCGAACTTGAAGATCGAATAGGCCCCGTCGCCCTTCACGGCAAACGTGTACTTGCCCTCGCTGACGTCCAGCGACTCCGTCTGCAGCCCGCGCCGCTCGGCGTACTTGCTCAGCATCCGATAAAGATCCCGTGCCCACAGCCCCGCCTCGTCCCCGCCGGCTCCGCCCTGGATCTCGACGATCACGTTCTTCTCATCGTTGGGATCGCGCTGCACCATCGCAAGGCGGATCTCCTCCTCCAGGCGCTCGATCCGTTCGCGCGCCTCGGTCAGCTCGACGCGCACCTCCGGATCCTCGCCGTCCTCCTGGAGCATCTCTTCGGCCCCCGCCGCGTCGTCCTGGGCGCGGCGCCACTTCGCCGCCAGCTTGGCGGCGGGCTCGAGCTGGCTGTAGGCGCGGCCCACCTCCGCGTAGCGCTCGCGGTCGGAGATTACCTCAGCGTCGGTCAGCTGCTCGCCGAGCTCGGCGAAGCGGCTCTCTATCTGCGCGACCAGATCCTCGATCATGCAGAGCAGTCTAGGCACGGGCCGTCAGGCCCGGCATCCACCTGCTCCCTAGGCCACGACCTCCACGCCCATCAGATCCGCGGCCGAGAGCTCGCCCGGAGTCTCCAGCGCTAGCACTGCCTCAAGCGCGGTGATCGCCACTGCCAGCTGGTCGAGATCGGGCTCACGCGTGGTCAGCAGCTGCAACTTCAGGCCCGGCCACATGACGATCTGGACCCAGCGCTTGCGCCGGTTGCGCCCGGCGAACTTGATCAGCTCGAAGGAGATCCCGGCGATCACCGGCACGCCGAGGATGCGCGTCGCCACAAGCCAGTACCAGGCAGGCAGCCCGATCGGGGCGAACACGAAGATCGCGACGATCATCACCACCAGCAGGAAGCTCGTGCCACAGCGCGGGTGCAGCCGCGTGAAGCGCTGCGCGTTGACCGGCGTCAGCGGCAGGCCGGCCTCGTAGCAGGAGATCGTCTTGTGCTCGGCGCCGTGGTACTCGAACACGCGTCGTAGGTCGCGCAGCCGCGAGAGCAAGACCATGTAGCCGAGGAAGATCGCGGTCCGTACGAGACCCTCGATCACCCAGAACAGAACCGATGAGTGCAGCTGGCCCTTGATCAGGCTCGTCAGGCCGACCGGGATCACGAAGAACAGGCCGATCGCCAAAACCAGCGCCACGATCACCGTCCCCGCCCAGACGCCGCCGGAGATCTCCTGCCCCTGCTCATCCTCGTCCCCGGCGGGTGGCAGTTGCGCGTTGGCGGAGATCCCAAGCGCGCGAAACCCGATCGCCATCGACTCCCCCAGCGCGACCACCCCGCGCACGATCGGCAGCCGCAGCACGCGATGGCGCGCCATCGATGAAATCAGTGGAAAGGTCGAGACCTCGATCTCGCCTTCGGCGGCGATTGGACCCACACCCTCCCCGCGGTCCTCCTCCTCCAACTGCTCGGGTGTGGGCTTGCGCACCGCCACCGCCCAGTGCGCGACGCCGCGCATCATCACGCCCTCCAGCACCGCCTGGCCGCCCACAGGGGCGTCGCGCTGAGCGTTCAGCGTGCCATTGTCGTTGCCAGCGCCATCAGCACCGGTCTGCAGCTCGACCGCCGTCGACTCATCGACCACCGAGCGGTCGGCAGCGCCGTTTCTGTCCGCCACGGACGAGCCGGCGGCCAACGGCGCGGACATCGGCCTACTTGGAGGACCGAGTCTGGGCGCCGCCCTTGCGGGCGTCCAGCAGACGGCCTTTGGCCATCCTGCGCTGGAAGCGCTCGACGCGACCGCCCGTGTCCATCAACTTCTGTTTGCCGGTGTAGAACGGGTGGCAGTTGGAGCACACCTCGACATGCAGCTCGTCGCGCGTAGCGCGCGTGGTGAACTCGTTGCCGCATGTGCAGCGCACGTGGGCCTCGGTGTAGCTGGGATGGATCTTCGTCTTCATCGTCCGCACATTCTAGCGGTATCGCCGTGGAGCCAGACACGGGCATGCAGATAGGCTCCCGGCGGTGTCCGACGCAAAAAGCTTCAAGACCTGGGACGGCCTGGAGATCGCCTATCAGGAATGGGGCGAGGTGCAGACCGGCGAATTGCCACCCGTGGTACTCCACCATGGCTTCGTCGCCAGCGCCGACGCCAACTGGGTCGCCACGGGTGTCGTCGACGCGCTTACGACAGCTGGGCGCAGGGTCATCGCCCCGGACGCGCGGGGCCATGGCCGGTCGGAGAAGCCGCACGACCCCGACCGATACGGCGAGGACCGCATGGCCAGCGACCTGGCTGGCTTGCTCGATGTCGTCGGAGCGCCACAGATCGATCTCGTCGGCTACTCGATGGGCGCGATCGTCTCTCTGCTGTTCGCCAGCACCGACGAGCGAGTGCGGAGACTGGTGATCGGCGGTGTCGGCTCGGGCGTGATCGAGTGTGGCGGCGTCGACAGGCGAGCGGTGCCGAACGACGCGATCGTCGAAGCGCTGACCGTCGCAGATGCATCGAAGCTCGAGGTGCCGGAGGCCGTTGCTTTTCGCCGGCTCGCTGACGCACTGGGCGCAGATCGTGAGGCGCTCGCCGCCCAAGCCCGCTCGGTCTATCGAGGCGAGATCGCGCTGGGGCACATCTCGGCTCCGACACTCCTCCTGGCAGGGGAGACCGATCCGCTCGCGATCCGCCCGCGGGTACTGGCCGATGCGATTCCCGAGGCGACACTCAAGATGCTCACCGGGAATCACATCGAAGCCTTGGGCGATCCGCGCTTCAGACAGTCCATTGTCAACTTCCTCGCCTGATCGAGACGGTCGCGCATGAGCTTTGGCGAGATCGTCGCGATCGCCTTCGCCGGGCTCGCGGCGGGCACGATCAACACGGTCGTCGGCAGCGGGACGCTGATCACCTTTCCGGTCCTGCTCGCCTTCGGCTACGCGCCGGTGACGGCAAACGTCTCGAACACGATCGGCCTGGTCCCGGGGTCGATCTCCGGCGCGGTGGGCTACCGCAGCGAGCTCGCCGGCCAGCGTAGCCGCGCGATCCGGCTGGGAACGATGTCGGTGCTCGGCGGCATCACCGGGGCCGTGCTGCTACTGGTGCTGCCCGCGGCGGCGTTCAAGGCGATCGTACCGGTCTTCATCGCGCTCGCGCTGGTCCTGGTCGTGCTGCAGCCGCGCCTGAAGCAGCGGCTTGCCGAGCGCAAAATCGACGCGATCCACGAGCGCGGCCTCGTGGTGGCGCTCGCGATCTACCTCACGGGGGTCTACGGCGGTTACTTCGGCGCCGCCCAGGGGATCCTGCTGCTCGGGATCCTCGGCGTGACCCTCGCCCAGGACCTACATCGCACGAATGCACTGAAGAACGTCCTCGCGGGCCTCACCAACGGCGTTGCCGGCGTGTACTTCATCTTCGCCGCCCACGTTGACTGGGCACCAGCCGCGATCATCGCCGTCACCTCGATCCTCGGTGCCCAACTCGGCGCGCGCTACGGACGGCGACTGCCACCGGCCGCACTGCGAGCGTTGATCGTCGTGGTCGGGCTCACCGCGATCGTGCGTCTGCTCGCCACCTGAGCGAGCGCGAATCAGCCGGCGGTCGACGGCGAGGTGCTCACAGCGGTCGAGCCACCCGGCGTGACCGGCGTGACCGGCGCCGGGGCGGGCACGGAGGCCGGCTGCATACACTGGAGCGTGTGCCGTTCGGCGCGTCTGATCACGTAGCCCTTGTCGTTCAGCCAATGGAAGCGCACGAGCGCGCGGTAGTCCGCCGGCGAGGACAGGTTTGTGACCTGCTTGACGTACTGGTAGATCTTCACTCCAGGCGCCGAGCCGCGCCATACACCGAGCCCAGGAGCGCTGACGGTGTGGAAGAGTCCTTCTTCGGGCAGCCGCTCCTGCACTTCGATCCGCATCGCCATCCGCGCGGTGCCCGCGATCGCCGTCATTTCGCCGGAGAAGGTGGCGGCGCGATCGACCTGTTCACCGGTGGTGACGCACTGTTCGACAGTCGCGGTGGCGCCTCCGGCGGCGTCTGTCTGCGCCGCCAGCGGAGTCCAGTCAACCTGGCCTGTGGCAGCATTCGCCTGGACGACGCACGCCGACGTCAGCGCACCACAGGCGAGCAGTGAGAGCAGTACGCGCGTGGAGCGGTGCCGCGGGAGCGACGATCTGTGAAGCATCTTCATAGCCTCCCCCTAACACACGCGACCCGCACAATGTTTCGCACAAGCGCGGGATCCGGATCTTCCTCCGGCCGGCCCGCTGAAGCGGGACTTATCGGCCGGACGAAGATGCGGACCCGCTTGACCGAGATGATTTTCACAGGCCTGTTAGAGCAAACGGCCGGGGGTGAGTTGAATCCTCAGAGGATTTGGTAGAGGGGGCCGTCGCCGCCCTCGGGGACCGTGAGGCGACCGCCCTTGGCGGTGATCGCGCCGCATTGGACGCAGTTGGTGTAGTTCACGATCACGTCCACCGCGCCCTCCTCGGGGGCGTCCTCGGGGATCTCGTAGACGCCCGCCGGGCACATCCACTTCCAGGTTTCAGCAATCTCGCGGGGGACGTGCTTCTGGATGCGGATGTGGTTCGGCGCGTCGTCGCGGGTGGCGTTGCCGGTGATGAAGACCGAGGAGAGCTTGTCGAAGGTGTATTTGCCGTCAGGCTTCGGGTAATTGTCCTTGGTCTTGCCGATGAACATTCCTCTTGCGTCGTTGCGATGCAGCGGCCAGCGCCCGCCGGGGAATCGACCCTTCGTGGCGATCATCAGGTTGACGAGTGGACCACCCTTGATCAGCCCTTTCTGGAACGGCTGGCGCGTGTTGCGCTGTTCCCACAAGTCTTTGCCGATGATCGAGTCCTCCACTACTTGCTCGTAATCCTCGAAGGAAGACTCGCCGCGCTTGAGCGACGCGTAGATCGACTCGGCCGCGAGCATCCCCGACTTGATTGCGTAGTGCACGCCCTTTAGCGAGGCGAGATTCATGATCCCCGCCGCGTCGCCGACGAGCACGGCGCCGGGCATCGAGAGTTTCGGCATCGCCCAGTACCCGCCAGCGGGAAGCGCCTTCGCTCCCCAGGCAACGCGTTCGCCGCCCTCGAGGATGTTCTTGAAGAGAGGGTGTGTCTTGATCTGCTGGAGCAGATCGTGGGCTGAGGTGGTGGCGTCGGCATAGTCGAGATCGACGATGAAGCCGATGCTGACGAGGTCATCGCCGGTCTTCTCGTCCTTCAATGGGTAGATCCAAGATCCGCCGATCTGCCCGTACTTCGCCGAGATCTTCAGGGGCCAGCCGGCGAGCGTATGGATCACGCGGTCGAGCGGCTTGGAGACCTTCCAGACCTCCTTCACGCCGAGCTCCCACACCTGCGGCTCGCGCCCCTCGGCGAGGTCGAACTCCTTGATCGCGGCGCCGGTGATGTGACCCCAACAACCCTCGGCGAGCACAGTTGCCTGCGCCTTGATGTCCGTCCCCGGCTCGAAGTTGCCGAGCGGCTCGCCGTCCTTGCCCCGGCCCTTGTCGCCTGAGCGCACGCCGGCGACGCGGCCATCCTCGACGATCAACTGGGTGGCTGAGGTCTCGGTGAGAATGTAGGCGCCCCCCTCCTCGGCCTGGCGCTGTTGAAAGCGCGCGAGCGAGGAGACGGAGATCACCTCGTTGCCGTGGTTGTGCTGCGGCGGCGGTGGCGGAATCCGGATCTTGGTTTTGCTGCTGGGCAGGACGTAGACCGACTCCTTCTTGACCTCACCGAAAGCGAAGCCCTCTTTGCGCCAATCCTCCCTGCTCAGGTCCGGAAACAGTTCTTCCAATGGCCCCGGGCGCATCACAGCACCGGACAGGTTGTGCCCACCGCAGGTCTTCGCCTTCTCGATCACGGCCACGGGGACTTCGCCGAGACGCTCCATTGTCTCGGGGTCGTCGGCCAGCAACTGCAACAGGCGGTTGGCGCATGCCAAGCCTGCGGTGCCACCGCCGACGATCGCGACTCCGACCTCGATCAGCTCGTCCTCGTCGTCGAGACCGCGCTTGACGAACTCCTTCTGGGAATCGACCGGGGGCGGGAAGGCCGCGGGCGCGATCTTCCCATTGTTCGAGCCGTTATGAGATGACATCGCTCTACGCTCCTTTTCGTTCGCGCTCGCGCATCCGCTCCACTAGGACCCGGTGCCTCAACTCGCCTTCTTGGCCTTTACGGCCTCGGTCAGCTTCGGCAGGATCTTGTTCAAATCACCAACGATCCCGAGGTCGGAGAATTCGAAGATCGGCGCGTTCGCATCCTTGTTGATCGCGACGATGTTCTCCGAGGCCTGCATCCCGACCTTGTGCTGGATCGCGCCGGAGATGCCAGCCGCGAGGTACAGCTTTGGCGCGACCGTCTTGCCGGTCTGTCCGATCTGCGCCGCGTAGGGGTACCAGCCGGCGTCGACCACCGCGCGGGTAGCAGCCACGGCGCTGTTGCCGCCGAACGCCTTCGCCAGGTCCTCGGCCAGCTCGAAGCCCTCGGCCTTGCCGAGACCGCGACCGCCGGCGACGAGGATGTCGGCGCCCTCGATGTCGACGTCGGCGCCGCGCTGTTCGCCGCGCGTGAGCATCGTCGCCTGCTGGGCCTGCGGGCTGAGCTCGAACGACAGCTGCTCGACGGCTGCGTCGGAGGCGCCGGACTCGACGATCTCGAACGCGTTCAGGCGCCCGATGATGATCCCGACGTCAGAGCGGTATTTGATCTCGGAGATCGCCGAGTCGCCCAGGATCGGGCGCTCCGCGACGAGCTCGCCGCCCTCGGCACGCACGTTCGTGACCTCCATCGCGACCCCCGCGCCAAGCCGTGCAGCCAGGCCGGCGCCGATCTCAAAGCCGAGTAGACCGCCGCCGAACAGCGCGTAGGAGTAGTCGCCGCCCTGAATCGCCGCGGCCATCGCGTCGACCAGCGGCTGCGCCAACCCCTCGGGGCCCTCGGCCACGAGCACCTTCTTCGCACCGTACTTGCCGAGCGACGCCGCCAGCTCCTGCGGGACGTTCTCGCCGAGCAGGATCGCGTGTGCCTCACCGCCCAGTTCAGACGCGAGCTTCGCGCCCTCGGACACGGCGCCGAGCGAGTTCTTGTTGATCGCACCGTCGTAATGCAGCGCATATACCAGGATGTTTGCCATTTAGATCAGCTTCCTCTCGTCGAGCCAGGCGACGATTTTTTCGACGGTTTCGCCGGTGTCCTCGTCCTCGATGATCTCTCCCGCGGACTTCGCCGGCGGCGCCTTCGCGGATACCCACTGGGCGGCGGAGTTATCGCCGCCGACTTTCGACGCGTCGATCTCGACGTCGCCGGTCGTGACGGTGTCGAGCGGCTTCTTCTTCGCGCCCATGATCGCCTTCAGCGATGGGTAACGAGGCTCGTTGATCGCGTCGCCGACGGAGATCACCGCGGGCAGCTTGATCTGCACGGTGTCGTAGCCATACTCGGCCTGGCGCTCACAGCGCAGCGTCTCGGACTCGACGTCCATCTTGATCACCTGCGTCAGCGAAGGCATGCTCAGGTGCTCGGCCACGACCGCGCCGATCGTGTAGCACTCGCCGTCGTCAGACTGCTGGCCCAGCAGCACAAGGTCGGGGCTCTCACGTTGGAGCGTCTTCGCGAGCGCATAGCCGGTCGCGGCAACGTCCGAGCCGGCGACAGCCGGGTCCGACAGATGGACCGAGCGATCGGCGCCCAGCGAGACGGCCTTGTGCAGGGCGCGCACGGCGCTGTCGGGGCCCATCGTCACGGCGACGATCTCCTCGACGGGCACGGCGCCGCCCTCCTTGATCTGCATCGCAGCCTCGATCGCGTGCGTGTCATACGGGTTGAGGTTCTTCTCTCCGCTGCGGTCCATACGCCCCGTCGAGGGATCTATCCGCTTCTCGACGGCGGCGTCCGGGACCTCCTTCACAAGGACGCATATCTTCATCTCGTGGGCTGCTCCTTCGGGGGTCTTTGCGGGGGGTGGGTTTGGGTTCGATTCGGGGATGTGCTGCCTGTAATCCTACCGGGTCCGGCAGTTGACTGACGAGTCAATCAGTTACTCGATGCCCGGGCGAGCGGGCCTCGATCGCCCCGCGGATGAAATCCACGATCGCCTGGGTCGGCGCGCCCGGCGTGAACACCTCGGCCACGCCAAGCTGCTTGAGCTCAGGAATGTCCTCCGCGGGAATCGTCCCGCCGACGGTCACGACCACGTCGTCGATCCCCTGCTCGTGCAGCAGCGAAACCACGCGCGGCACGAGCGTCATGTGGGCGCCCGAAAGAATCGACAGCCCGACCGCGTCGGCATCCTCTTGGATCACGGTCTCCACGATCTGCTCCGGTGTCTGGTGCAGGCCCGTGTAGATCACCTCCATCCCCGCGTCGCGCAACGCCCGCGCGATGATCTTCGCGCCGCGATCGTGCCCATCGAGGCCCGGCTTGGCCACGACGACACGGATCTTGCTCTTGGGCTGGGCGGTGGCGGAGGACATGGGGATCTGGTGGCGCGCGCTCGAGCTCAGCGGTGCGCACGACGGCGGATCGGCCTGCGAAGCGGAAGACCGGACGCGCGGGATTGTAGAGCGCGTGGGTCGGCCCGCGCCCCGACGTGCTCGCTGAGCACCCTGCCCAGCCCCCCGAGCGCCGTAACCGCCCCGGCGGCGGCGAGCACCTTCAGGCGGCGTCCCAGACGGTCTAATCTCAGCACCTCCCAGCCCTCTTCTGCGGCAATGCGGCGCAGATCCTGGTCGGGGTTGACGACGATGGGATGACCTACGGCGCGCAACATCGGCAGGTCGGACTCCGAGTCCGAGTAGGCATAGGAGGCCTCCAGGTCAATCCGCTCGCGCTCGGCCAGCTCACGCATCGAGAGCACCTTGCCCTCGCGGTAGTTGAACGGTCCCGCGGCGCGTCCGGTGTAACGCCCTTCGACTACCTCCGAGCGCGAGCCGAGACCGCCGTCGAAGGCGAGCACGTGCGCCAGCAGGTCGGCCATCTCCTGCGAGGCGGCCGTCACGATGTAGACGAGCCGGCCCACGTCCTGGTGTGCGTAGGCGCGCTCGAGCATCTGCGGATACAGCCGTGGCAGCACGCCCGCGAGCACGCGCGGGGACAGCCGCTGCAGATCGCGCACCGGCACGTCCGCGATCATCTCCCCCACGCGCTTGCGCACCTGATCGGCGCGGTCGTCAGTGGAGCCGTGCAGGCGAAAGCGGAGGTTCTCGTACGCGTCCCGCGCGAGGCGACGGCGCGTGATCATGCCCGTCTCATATGCCGCGCGCGCGAAGAAGATCCCCGACGAGCCCGCCATCAAAGTGCGATCGAGGTCGAAGAACGCCGCCGCGCGTGTCGGACCGACGCCGATCTTGCCCTCGGCCATCTCAGACTTTAAGGATCAGCGCGTCGCCCTGCCCACCGCCGGAGCAGATCGCCGCGCAGCCCAGACCGCCGCCGCGGCGGCGCAGCTCGAACACGAGCGCACCGAGGATCCGCGCGCCGGAGGCGCCGATCGGGTGGCCGAGCGCGATCGCGCCGCCGTTGACATTCACGCGATCCTCGTCGATCCCGAGCATCCGGATCGAGTTCAGCGTGACCGAGGCGAACGCCTCGTTGATCTCCCACAGATCGATGTCCTCGGCCTTCAGACCGGCCTTCTCCAGCGCCTTCTGCGCGGCGCTCGCCGGCGTCGTGGCCAGGTAGGCGAAGTCGTTGGCGGACTGCGCGTGGGCGACGATCTCGGCGAGCGCCTCCTTGCCGTTGGCGGTGGCCCACTCATCGGAGGACAGCACCAGCGCACCACCGGCGTCGTTCACGCCGGGCGAGTTGCCGGCCGTGTGCGAGCCCTCCTTGCCGGTCAGGCCGGGCAGCTTCGCGAGTGCCTCAAGCGTACTTCCGCGGCGCGGGGCCTCGTCGATCTCCACGACCGAGTCGCTCTTGCGGCCCTTGACCGTTACCGAGACGATCTCGTCGGCCAGCTTGCCATCGTCGGTCGCCTTCAAGGCCAGCTCGTGCGAGCGCAAAGCCCAGCGGTCGAGATCCGCGCGGGTCATCTCCAGCTCGTCTGAGACCTCGGTCGCCTCGACGAACATTTGCTTTCCCGAGAACGGGTTCGTGAGCCCGTCGTGGACCATCGCGTCGAGCGCCTTTACGTCGCCCATGCGAAAGCCGAAGCGCGCGCCCGGCAACAGGTAGGGCGCCTGCGACATCGACTCCATACCGCCGCCGACGCCGACCTGCATGTCGCCCGCGCGGATCGCCTGGTCGATGATCACCGAGGCGCGCAGCCCGGAGGCGCAGACCTTGTTGATCGTCTCGGAGGAGACCTCCTTTGGAATCCCGCCCTTGATCTGCGCCTGGCGCGAGGGGATCTGGCCCTGTCCGGCCTGCAGCACCTGGCCCATCACGACGTGATCGACCTGCTCGGGCTCGACGCCGGCGCGCTCCAGCGCCGCCTCGATCGCGACGCCGCCGAGCTCGGTGGCGTCGAGCGTGGACAAGCCGCCGCCCATCTTGCCGACAGGGGTGCGGGCGGCACCGAGGATCACGGTCTTGCGCATTGTCTGCGGACGCTCCTTGAGTCGAGTGACGAGGACTACAGACCGGCAATGCTAGTAGACCGATCTCGAGCGCTTGTGAAGAGCACCGCAATCGGAGACCTCACGCCGGCCTCGAGACCGGCGTGCCAGGTCGGTTCTCAGGTCCTCATCGACGCGTTACCCGCGCCATCCGCCTCGTGCCCGAGGACGCATTCCTCGCGAGCTGGATATCGTGCTCGGATCGTGAACGTCTCATGGACAGCCGACCAGCCCGAGACGACCGACGCCGACACCGTCGTCGTGGGCGTGTTCGAGGGCGCGGAGTCCCGCGCGGGCGCGCCCGTCCAGGTGGGCGAGCTGCTCGCAAGCGGCGAGGCGCAGCGCTCGTTCAAGGCGCTGGCGCTCACCCACGCCGAGGGCAAGCGCTGGCTGACAGTCGGGCTCGGCCCGCGCAAGGACTTCACGCCCGAGCGCGCGCGCATCGCGGCGGCGCTCGCTCGTGAGCGGGCGCGCGAGCTCTCCACGCGGGTGCTGTGCTGGAAAGCGCCGGCCGCCGATCCGCAGGACGGCGCGAGCGCAGAGGTCGCAGGGGCGCTCGTGGAGGGCACGATCCTCGCCGACTACAGCTTCGATCTGCATAAGTCCGTCAAGGCAAGCAGCCAGGAGGGAGACGCCAAGCCCAAGCACCTGGACGGTCTGATCGTCTCGGGTGCCGGCCCCGTCGAGGCGGCGGTCGCCGACGCCGCGATCATCGCCGCGGCGGTCAACGCGGCCCGTGACCTGCAGAACCGGCCCGGCAACGACCTCACGCCGACGGCGCTCGCCGACTACGCGCGAGCGCTCGGTGAGGAGATCGAGGGGCTGCAGGTGGAGGTGCAGGGACGCTCAGGGATCGAGGGGCTCGGCATGGGCGCCTTCGCCGCCGTGGCACAGGGCTCCGAGCAGCAGCCGGCGCTGATCGTTCTGAAATATAAGGGGCCGGACGCGAAAGGTCCGTTGCTGGGCTTCGTCGGCAAGGCCGTGACGTTCGACAGCGGCGGCATCTCGCTGAAGCCCGGCCCGAAAATGGCGGAGATGAAGTTCGACATGTCCGGCGGCGCCGCCGTCGTGGAGGCGGTCGCCGCGATCGCGCGCCTGCGACTGCCGGTCAAGTTGCTCGCGGTCGTCGGCGCGACCGAGAACCTGCCGGACGGGCGCGCGATCAAGCCCGGGGACATCGTCACAGCGAAGAACGGGAAGACGATCGAGATCAACAACACCGACGCCGAGGGCCGCCTAGTGCTGGCCGACTGTCTGTGCCACGCCGTCTCGCTCGGCGCGGAGCGGATCGTTGACCTGGCGACACTCACCGGCGCGGTGATCATCGCGCTCGGTTCGACCTACGCGGGAATCATGTCTAACGACGACGAACTCACCGAGCGCGTCACTGCCGCAGGCGAGCGCACCGGCGAGATCCTCTGGCGGCTGCCCCTGCACCCGGAGTACGACGAGCTCGTCGCGGGCAAGTACGCCGACCTCGACAACGCGCCGGAAGCGCGCAAGGCCGGCACGATCATGGGCGCCTCGTTCCTCGCGAACTTCGTCGGGGAGACGCCGTGGGCGCACCTCGACATCGCGGGCTCGGCCTGGGATCTCGGCCGGGCCTACGTCGGCAAGGGCGCCTCCGGCTACGGCGTGCGCCTGCTCATCGAGCTGGCGCGTTCATACAGCGCGTAGGGCTCCTCCAACCGCTGCGTCACCGCCGCCCAGGCCTCCCCACGCGGATCGATGTGCGCGCGATGGCTGCCCGCCTCACCCTCGATTTCAACCAGCTCCACCTCACCACCGGCCGTGTGCGCAGCGTCGGTGTAGCTGCGGCTGAGCTTGATTGAGACGGTTTCGTCGTGGACGCCGTGGACGATCAGCGCTGGTATGTCCAGCGGCAGCAGGCGAACCGGATCGCCGATGTCGTAGCGCTCGGGGACCTCGTCGGGAGAGCCTCCCATCAGGGTACGCACCGCGCCACCACGCCACCGATCGTAGGCACCCGTGAGATCGGCAACGCCCGCCTGCGAAATCACGCGCATCGGCTGCACCCGTGACGGCCCGGCGAAAGCATCCGGCGCTGCAGACGGCAGCTTGGCCCGCCCGGCCGCCCAAAGCGCCAGATGACCGCCGGCTGAGTGGCCAAGGAGAGTTACACGTCCAAGGTCCAGCCGTGAGTCTTTGAGCTCCGCGAGATAGTCGATCGCCGCGGCCACGTCTTCGAAAGTCGCCGGCCACCCCCCGCCGTTACCGAGCCGACGGTACTCGATGTTCCATACTGCCCAGCCACGTCGCACGAGATCGCCGGCCAGCCCTCGCATCACGATCTTGCCATAGCGCGCCTGCCAGGAGCCACCGTGAATGGTAATCATCACCGGGTGGGGACCCGGACCTTTCGGCAGATGTAAATCCGCACGCTGGGAACGATCCAGTCCATAGCGATGGGCCCGCCCGCGCGTCACCAGGAAGTCAAGGATCAGACGTGCGCGGGCCACTCGAGGCAATCCTAGAAGACGGGACCTGTGAGAATGCCCGCCCGTGGACTTCGATCTCTCGCCCGATCACGAGCTGATCCGCCGCACCGTGCGCGAGTTCGCCGAGGGGGAGGTCGCGCCGGTCGCCGAGGAGCTCGACCGCACGAAGTCCTTTCCGTATGAGCTCGTGCGCCAGCTCGGCGCGCTGAACCTGATGGGGATCCCGTTCCCTGAGGAGTACGGTGGCGGCGGTGGGGACACGCTCGCCTATGCGCTCGCCGTCGAGGAGCTCACGCGCGTCGATTCCTCGGTCGCTATCACCCTCTGCGCGCACACCTCGCTCGGGACGCAGCCGATCTACCTGTTCGGCTCCGATCAGCAGAAGCGCGAATGGCTTCCTCTGCTGTGCTCCGGTGAGCGGCTCGGCGCGTTCGGCCTGACCGAGCCCGAGGCCGGCTCGGATGCGGGGAACGTGCGCACGCGGGCGCAGTTGGAGGACGGCGAGTGGACCATAAACGGCGCCAAGCAGTTCATCACGAACGCCGGCACGGACATCTCCGGCGTGGTGTGCATAACGGCGCGCACGAGCGATGAGGAGATCTCCAACCTGATCGTCCCGAACGGCACTCCCGGCTACGAGCAGGGCGAGCCGTATCGCAAGATGGGCTGGAATGCGTCGGACACGCGTCCGCTCTCATTCAGCGACTGCCGTGTCCCCGAGGAGAACCTGCTCGGCCCTCGCGGCTCGGGGTTCAAGCAGTTCCTGCACATCCTCGACATCGGCCGGATCGGCGTCGCCGCGATGGGCGTCGGCCTTGCGCAGGGGGCGCTCGATGAGGCGCTGTCCTACGCCAAGCAACGTAAGGCGTTCGGCCAGTCGATCTCCAAGTTCCAGGCGATCCAGGCGAAGCTCGCGGACATGTCGACCGAGATCGAGGCCGGCCGGCTGCTCGTCTACAAGGCCGCCCGCGAGAAGGATGCCGGGCGGAACTTCACGCTCACCGCCGCCCAGGCGAAGCTGAAGACCGGCCGCCTGGCCGTGCGCTGCGCCGAGGAGGCAGTGCAGATCCATGGCGGGTACGGCTTTATCGAGGAGTACCCCGTCTGCCGCTTCTACCGCGACGCGAAGATCCTCACGATCGGCGAGGGAACCGACGAGGTCCAGCAGATGGTGATCGCGCGGGCATTGGGGGCGTAGCTAACCGGCCCCGCGCTGCAGCAGCATCGTAGCCGCGCTCGCGGGGTCCAACCGGCGCTCGACCACTTCCTCCAAGAGGCGCTTGAACTCCTCGTCCTCGCTCAGCTCCTCCTCCAGGCGCCGGCGCATGCGGGCGGTGGCGATCGCGAGCACCTCGTTGTGCAGGTTGCGCCGGCGGCGCTCCTGGAGCTGACCCGCGGCGAGGATGTGCTCGCGGTGCTCTCTCAGTCTGTCGACCAGCTCCTCAACGCCGACACCATGGGTCGCTTCGGTCTTCACAATCGGCACCCGCCAGCGCTGCTTGACTTCATCCTCGGTGCGGTCGAGGTTGGCCAGCGACAGCACGCCCCTGATCTCGCGCACCATCGTGTCCGTCAGCGGATGATCGGCCTTGTTGATCACGATCACATCCGGGATCTCCATCACGCCGGCCTTCAGCGCCTGGATCGAGTCGCCCGAGCCGGGCATCAACACCAGCACGATCGTGTCGGCGTGATCGATGATGTCGATCTCCGCCTGCCCGACGCCGACCGTCTCCACGAACACGTCCTCGCGCCCGGCCGCGTCGAGCAGCAGCGCCGCCTGCAACGCGGCCTCCGAGAGCCCGCCGAGTGCGCCGCGGTTGGCCATCGAGCGGATGAACACGCCCTGGTCCAGGAAATGTTCGGCCAGGCGGATCCGGTCGCCGAGTAGCGCCCCCTGCGTAAACGGCGACGACGGATCGACCGACAGCACGCCAACCGTCCTGCCGGCCTCGCGCTGGGCCTTCGTCAGCGCGCCGATCAGCGTCGACTTGCCCACGCCCGGCGGCCCGGTGAAGCCGACGACCGCCGCTTTGCCGGTGTGGGGGTAGACCTCTTTCACGAGCTCCCAGCCCTCCGGGCGGTCGTCCTCGACCAGCGTGATCGCACGTGCCAGCGCACGGCGATCGCCGTCGAGCAGTCTTTGTGCCAGGGTCTTTCCGCTCATCGCGGGCGCAATCATCGCAGGGGTCGTATTGGATGCCCGCCCTCCCCGTCCTCCCATACGATTCGACGGCGATGGAGCCTACGGTCGCCCACCCCCCAGTTCCGACCGCACCCGAGGAGATCATCGAGACGGTGCGCCGGGCTCCCGAGCCGCTGCATGGCGGTCCGCTCGCGCTGCTGCGATTCATGCGCGCCAACCACATGTTCAGCCGCGCCTACCTGCATCTGCTCGCACGCTTCGTGTTGCTGAAGCTGCGCCACGGCAAGCGTTTGCAGACCGACGGCATCTGCTTCATCTGTCCCGGCGTGCAGCTGGAGATCGGCCCCCACGCGACCCTGCACATTGGCCGCTGGGCCTGGCTCGGCCACGGCACGAAGATCCGCGTGCACGAGGGCGAAGTCTCGATCGGCGCGAAGACCGTGATTGGTCAGGAGTGCACGATCTCCGCCTTCCAGCACGTCTCGATCGGCCGCGAATGCATCGTCGCCGACCGCGTGATGCTGATCGACTTCGACCACGGCGTCGTCGAGGTCGAGCGACCGATCAGGCTGCAGGGCATCTACAAGCGCGACGTTCGTGTGGGCCACAACGTCTGGCTGGGGTACGGGGCGTGCATCCTGCGCGGTGTCGTCGTTGGCGACAACGCGGTCGTCGGGACCAGCGCGGTCGTAACGAAGGAAGTGCCCGCCAACGCCGTCGTCGGCGGAGCGCCCGCACGGGTTATCCGCATGCGCGAGAAGCCACGTTCGATGCGCTGGGAGTGAGCTTCCGGGGTTCCACAGGTCCGCGCCCTGATCGATTCCCTGTTCGCGATATGTTTCCCTTTACAAGCTAATCAGCCGTACTAGAAGGATCGCGTACTAGGTCACGGCACGAGCAGTGTGGCGCGATCGGCGTAGATCGCCAGGTTACGTAATCCATCCTCGCTCGCCCGTGGCCCCTCGGCAAGCGCACGCGCGAGTTCCTGGCGGTGCCCTTCGAACCGCTCGCGCGCATACGGCACGGCCAGGCCACGGGAGAGCATGAAGGTCCAGTCGCTCGCCTGCAGCGCCAGCAACTCGCGCACCGCCGCCGGACCCGCCGCCGGACCCGCCGCCATCACTCGAAGCTCGGCCGCGCGCGTCGCAAACGCCAGCTCGGCGACCTGCGGTCCCGACCACGTCGACAGGTCGCCGTCCTTGCCCCAGCTGCTCGTCTCCAGCGCATTCTGGCTCGCCGGCGACTCCTCATCCTTGCGCGAGGTCCCACCAGCCGTTGACTCTTCACCATCAGCCCCTGTGCCGATCGCCAGGGGAGCCCGCTCCAACCGCTCCAGCGCGTCGTCTAGCCGCACCAGCTCGAGATCCTGCCGCGAGCACTCCTCCACCACCGCCGCGAGCCATGTGATCCCCTCATACCACCAGTGGCCGAGCAGCTCGGTATCCAACGCACACACCGCTAACCCGCCCCCAGGCAGACCGGCGCCGTCGCGGCGCAAGCGCTCGCGGGTGCGGGCCACGAAGTCCGCGGCGTGCTCCTTGGTGAGCGCGACCGCCTGCGCGTGGTTGTAGGCATCGCCGTCGTTGCCCCACGGCGTGTGGTGGTGGACGGTGTGGTGGTGGTAGTCGCGATAGTGACCATCGGCCGGATAGCCGCCGTCGCTCCAGACGAGCTTGATCGTCGCGCGGTCGATCGGCACGAGCGTCACGCCGTCCTCGCCCACGAACGGTCGCAGGTGATCGCGCGCCCCCAACCCAAAACGGTCGGTCAGCTCGACGCAGGTGGCGTGCACCCCTGCGTCCGCCAGCGCCGGGGTCAGCCACGGAGCGTACGCGCACTCGGGCAGCCAGAAGCCGCCGCGCCAGCCCTCGGCCCCGAAGCGCGCGCGGTGAGCCTCGATCCCTGTCTGGACCTGCGCGCGCACGCCGGCGTTGGTGGCGAGCAGCGGCAGCACGGCGTGAGTGGCCGAGGAGGTCCATTGGGCATACGGGGCGAGCGCCCCAAGCAGATCCCCGCCGCAGCGGGCGAAACGCTCGAGCGCCCGTTCGTAGTCTCCCCACGAGCGTTCGACCTCGCATGCGAGTTCCTCGTGTCCTCCGACGCGCAGCCCTTTCGCGTCCTCCTCGTGCGTGTAGCGGCGCACCTCGCCCACGAACGCCCCGAAGCGCTCCTTCACCCCCGGGGCTTCGAGCTGATCGCACAGCACCGGTGTCAGCGACAGTGACAGCGGCGCACCCGCCTCGAGCAGGTCGAGCAGCGGCAGGTAGCAGCCGGCCATCGCCTCCCACAGCCACTCCTCGCCAAACGGCCATGTGCCGAAACCCTCGACGTAGGGCATGTGCGTGTGCAGCACGATCGCGAGCGCGCCACGCGACTCCTCGGCCGTGCTCATGGGAATGTGCCGGAGCCTTGGGCTCTCCTTCGGCGCGGCGCTCCAAACGCCCGAGGCTCGCCGGTGAAGATCAGGTCATTGCCGGCCACTACCGGCACACCGCGACAAAGTCCAGCGCCCGATCCAGATCGGCCTGCCCGCGCGGACGCAGAACGAAGTCCCGCGCGGCGATTGCCGGCGTGAACCAGTCGTAGAAGCGCTTGGTCAGCCCCAGGCGCGCGTGCACCTCGTCCCATCCTGCCCGCAACGCGAGCTCGTGGGCACGCAGCTTGCGGGTATGAAACAGGCCGAAGAGAGCCACCGAGCCGAAGCGCCGGCGGCACAGCCGCTCGAACTCCTCGGCGCGGTACTCGTGCACGTGCCATGGGTTGTCCGAGCGCTCGGCGCCCTTCGGCGCGAGCGTGCGCACGTTCGGCGTCGACAGGTACACCGTCCCCCGCTCCCCGACGAGTGAGCGGAAATGCTCTAGCACCGCGTCCGGGTCCTGGAGATGCTCGATCGTCTGCAGGAACACGACCGCATCGGCCTGCTCGGCGAAGCTCTCGACCAGATCGCGCTCGAAGCGCAGGTTCCCGCGGCGGTAGCGCAGCCGCGCGTGCTCGTGCGCCTCGGGGTTGGCGTCCACCCCGACCACGCTCGCTGCGCTCGCGGCGAGCACGTCCGAGCCGTAGCCCTCGCCACACGCCATATCGATCACGCGCTCGCCGGCGACACGCGTCGCGATCCATTCATACACCGCCTGGTGGCGGCGAAACCAGTAGTTCTCCTCCGGCACATCCGGCAGCGTGCGCTCCCCCGTCAGCGCCAGTGGCGGAACGCCGTCGGGCTGGTCACGCTGCTCGTAGAGAGGCACGGACACGGCGCGCGAGTATATGGTGCCGCCCCGTGCCACCGACTCTCAGTGCCGAAGAGATCCGCGACGTCAACACGCGCTACCACGACGTGGCAGCCGATCACTACGACTCCAAGTGGGGGATCGACTTCGGCGAGCTCGGCCACGATCAGGTCATCGCGAAGGTGCGCAAGACCCTTCACGGCAAGCCTGGGCACTATCCCCGCTCGCTCGAGATCGGCTCGGGGACAGGCTATTTCACGCTGAACATGATGCGGGCCGGGCTGATCGGGCAGGCCACCTGCAGCGACATCTCGCCGGGCATGCTCGCGAGCCTCGCCGCCAACGCCGAGCGGTTGGGCCTGCAGGTCAAGACGGTGCCCGCTAACGCGGAGGCGCTGCCGTTCGCGGATCAGAGCTTCGACCTCGTGCTCGGCCACGCGATCCTCCATCACATCCCCGACCTGCCCCGGGCGTTCGCCGAGTTCGAGCGCGTGCTCGCGCCCGGCGGCACACTGCTGTTCGCCGGCGAGCCCTCCCGCTACGGTGATCGTCTGGCGAACGTGCCCAAGCGCGCCGCCGGCAAAGTGGCGCCGCTGTGGCGCCGGGCGATTGGCGCGCGCCCCGCGCCGCCCGCCGACGGTGGCGCGCCCGACTCGGCGCTCGAGAGCGTCGTCGACGTCCATGCCTTCGCACCGGCCGAACTATCCACCTTCGCCAAGGAGGCCGGCTTCGCCGACGTGCGCGTCACCGGCGAGGAGCTGCTGGCCAACTGGTTCGGCTGGACCAACCGCACACTTGAGGCGACCGCCGAGCCGTTCGATGTCCCCTGGGCCTGGCGGCAGTACGCCTACCGCGGCTACTTGTTCTTCCAGGAGCTCGACCGCCGGCTGCTCGAGTCGCGGCTGCCGCCGGCGATCTTCTACAACCTGCTGATCTCCGCGCACAAGCCCGCAGCGTAGAACTCGCGCCTAGACTGGGCGCATGACTGATCGCCTCGTCCTCGACTTTCCCCTGTTCCCGCTTCCGATCGTCGCACTGCCCACCGAGAGCGTGCCGCTGCACGTCTTCGAGGATCGCTACCGCCGGATGATCGAGGAGTGTTTGCTCACCGAGCGGGAGTTCGGGATCGTGTGGCGCTCCGAGGATGAGCTCAAGCAGGTCGGGTGCGCATGCGAGATCGAGGAGGTGCTCGAGCGCATGGACGACGGCCGCCTGAACATTCTCGCGCGCGGCACCCGCCCGTTCCGCCTGATCGAGCGCCAGGACGACCTCCACTATCCAGCGGGGGTGATCGAGCTCCTCGCCGACGAGGAGGAGTCGCCCGACGCCGAAGCTGCTCAGGCCGCCCGCGAGTTGTACGCGGAGCTCGTCGATCAGGCCACCGACCGGCAGCTCGAGGACGACGACCTGGAGGCGATGAACGCCTACCGGATGGCCGCCACCGTGGAGTTCGGCCCCGACGCCAAGCAGGAGCTGATCGAGCTGCGCTCCGAGAACGCCCGCCTGCGCCTGCTCACATTGCTGCTCCGCGCCGCGCTCAAGCGCTTGGAGCTCCTCGATCGCACGCAGGTCCATGCCCGCTCAAACGGCAAGGTGCGCTTCGGCTGAGTCCCGTCAGGCCAGGTAAGCTGCCCTCGCTGCGGTGTGTACACAGAGGACACCGACGCCACGCCTCGCGCCTCACGCCCTCACGGCTACCCCGCCGCGGCGGGGGTCGCCCGCACCGTCGATCGCGCCGTCCCGGCGGAGCACCGCCTGGACGCCGCCGAAGAACAGGTTGAGCTCATGGAACTCCACCACCCCTGCACCGGGGACATCCGCCGGAGAGTCCGGCTCGAGGAGCTCTCCGAGATCGATCCCGGGCTCGACGTAGAGCGTGCCGTCCTCGAAGTGCACACGCGGGGCCTGCACCGCCGCGCGCGCGGGCAGGCCGTGGTCGACGACGCCGACAATCGTTTGCAAAAGCGCCGAGCGGATGCGATTCGAGCCGGCGCTGCCCAGCACCAGCTCCACCCTCCCTTCATGCAGCACGACCGTGGGAGCCATCATGCTCGGCATCCGCCGTCCCGCCGGATGGCGGTGGAAACCGAGCGGGTTCAGGTCCTGCTCGCCCATCATGTTGTTCAGGTGGATCCCCGTGCCCGGGACGACAACACCGGAGCCCTCGCCGTTACTACAGGTGACGCTGCACGCCCGCCCCTGCGCATCGAGCACCGAGATGTGCGTCGTCGACCCCAAGCGCTTGCAGAGGAACCGCTCGAGAAAGCCGATCTCGCTCAAGCCCTCCACAAACTCCGGCGTGCGCTCTCCTTGAGCGGCCTTCATCGCCTCCACCACACCGCTCAACCGCGGCGGCGTGGGACCGCGATCGAGCAGCGCCAGCGAGTAGGCCAGCAACGTGCCTCCGGCCGAGGGCGGCGGGTTGGTAAGCACCTCGCGGTCGCGATAACGCACGCGCACGGGCTCGCGCTCCACCGCGCGATAGCCGGCCAGGTTCTCGCTGCTCAATGCGGCACCGTGAGCCCGCAGCCAGTCCGACACCGCCGTCGCGATCTCGCCCCGGTAGAAGGGCTCCGCGCCATCCTCGCCGAGCAGCAGCAGCGCATCGCCGAGCTCGGGATTGCAGAGCAGCTCGCCCTCCTTCAACACGTGCCCCTCGGGCGCCCACAGCGCCGCGCACTCGGGCGTGGAGGTCAGCAGATCCGAAAGGATCTTCGCGATGTAGGCCTGCCCGGCGTTCAGCTCCACTCCCTCCCGCGCGAGCCGCGCCGCCGGCGCCGCCAGATCCTGCAGCGACACGCTTCCCCAGCGCTTGATCGCCTCGCAGACCCCCGCCGGCGTTCCGTACACGCCGCAGGAGGCCGGCCCGACGTGGAACACCTGGGCGGCATCTCCGAAGGACACGTCGACCGCTCGCAGCTCGGCTGGGGGCGGGCCATCTTCAGCGCCCCCGTCAGTCCCATCGACCCACGAGGATCTTCGAGACGGCGCCTCTACGAAGAAGTCGAGCAGCGCCGGCTCCTCGCCAGCCCCGGCCACAAGCATGTATCCGCCCGCGCCGAGTCCCGTCAGCAGCTGCTCGGCCGCGAACGAGGTCAGCATCGCCCCCACCGCCGCATCGACCGCGTTGCCGCCTTCGCGCAAAACCTGCGCGCCGGCCTCCGCAGTCAGCGGATGTCCGGCAGCGACTACTCCCTGTTCAGCAGCGCCCATGCGAGCGAAGCCTAGAGGCGCGGGTGCTTACAGGTTTGGGATGAACTCTGGAACTTCTAGTTCATCGACCGCTAGGCCGCCGCGACGCGGCGCCGGGGGCCGCGAGGCGCTGCCGCCGGTGCGCCGCACACGGGGCTCGCCCGCGGGCTCCTCGTTCAGACGATTGACGCTGTTGCGCCGGCCCTGCTCGCCGTAGCCGGTCGCGACGACCGTGACCCAGACCTGGTCGTCGAGCTTGTCGTCGACCATCGCGCCGAAGATGATGTTCGCGTCGGGGTGTGCGGCCTCGGCGACGGCCTTCGCGGCCTCATTGACCTCCCACAGCGACAGATCGCGCCCGCCGGTGATCGACAGCAGGATCGAGCGCGCGCCCTCCATCGAGGTTTCAAGCAGGGGCGAGGCGACCGCCTGCATCGCGGCCTCGGTCGCGCGGTGCTCGCCGCCGGCACCCATGCCGATGCCGAGCAGAGCGTTGCCCGCGGAGGACATGATCGTGCGCACGTCGGCAAAGTCCAAATTGATCAAGCCGGGCAGCGTGACCAGGTCGGAAATGCCCTGCACGCCCTGGCGCAGCACGTCGTCGGCGACGCGGAACGCCTCGACCATCGCGGTCTGCTTGTCGAGCACGCTCAACAGCCGGTTGTTCGGCACCACGATCAGCGTGTCGACCTCCTCGGCCAGTGTGGCGACACCCCGCTCGGCCTGCTCGCCGCGGCGCGAGCCCTCGAAGCCGAACGGCTTGGTCACGATCGCGACCGTCAAAGCGCCGAGTTCGCGCGAGATGCGAGCGACGACCGGCGCCGCGCCGGTCCCCGTGCCGCCACCGGCGCCCGCCGTGATGAAGATCATGTCCGACCCCTTCAGCAGCGCCTTCACACGGTCGTAGTCCTCCATCGCCGCCGCGCGGCCAACTTCCGCATCCGAGCCCGAGCCCAAGCCGCGCGTCAACTCAGCGCCGATGTGCAGTGTCACGTCGGCGGTCGACTGCTGCAGCGACTGCAGGTCGGTATTCACGGCGAGGAACTCGACACCCTCGACCTCCGCCTCGACCATCCGATTGACCGCGTTCACGCCGGCGCCACCAACACCCACGACGCGGATCACGGGCTGCCCGACCGCTCCCGTGGTGCCCATGGGAGCGGTCGCAGGATGCTCGCGCGAATAGTCGTCCATCACCGGGCGCGTGTGACGGCCCATAACGTTCTCGGGGATCTCCGAGGAGAAGGCGTGGCGCAGGCGCTCGCGCGGCGTGGGCACGCTGTCCTCGCGCGCGTCCTCATCAGTTTCAGTTTGGGTTGAAGCTTTCAGTCCCGGGTGGGGCAGGCCGCTCTCGCGCGGATGGGGTGTCGCCGGCCGCGCGGCGGCCGCGGGGGTCGCCGCGGCCTCGGCAGCGGGCATCGCCTCGCCTGTGGGCGCAGGCTCGCCGTCCTCCCCTTCGGTCTTCCTGAACAGCGCCGCGAGCGGCCCTTCGCGCATCGAGGCGCGTTTAGGATTGGCCATGGGTCAGAACCTCCTGCGCGAGCTGACGGTAGGACTGGGCGGCGACCCCGTCGGGCTCGTACTTCAACACCGACATACCCTTGACGGGAGCCTCGGCGAAGCGCACCGTCTTGCGGATGCGCGAGGCGAACACGCGGTCGCCGAAGTTCTCCTCGAGGATCTCGATCGCCTCCTTGGCGTGGATCGTGCGGGAATCGACCAACGTCGGCAGGATACCCTCGATGTCGACGCCGGGATTGAGGTTCTCGCGGATCATCGCGAGCGTGTTCTGCAGTTGGATGAGGCCACGCATCGACAAATACTCGCACTGGACGGGGACGATCACCTTGTCGGCGGCCGTGAGCGCGTTGATCGTCAGCAATCCGAGGCTCGGAGGAGTGTCGATGCAGATGAAATCGTAGTCCTCGAGGATCGGTTCGAACGCCTTCTGCAGCGAGCGCTCGCGGCCGATCATCGTCGACATCGCGATCTCCGCCCCAGCCAGATCGATCGAGGCGCAGGCAATGTCGATCTCTCGCTTGCGAATCACCTCGCGGATCGAGACTTTGTGGACGAGCACGTCGTACATCGATTTCTCGAGCGTGTCCGGATCGATGCCCTGGGACATCGTCAGGTTGCCCTGCGGGTCCATGTCGACGCACAGCACCCGATGCCCCTCCTCCGCGAACGCGGCGGCGAGGTTCAGCGTGGTGGTCGTCTTGGCCACGCCGCCCTTCTGGTTGGCGAATGCGATGACCTTGGCCTTGCCGTTCACAGGAGGCTCCTACTCGATTGGAAAGCCGATCGGGGGGTTATTCGCACAGGGATGCACGATTCCTGCATCAGCGACATGTGCGGGAGAAAGACTTTTTTTGGGAGACCATCCCGCCGATTACCGCAGACGGGTCAGTGTCGCCGGTCACCGAGGGAATCTGCCACGTACGAGGCTCGGGATTGGCGAGAACTAGGATCCTGCAATGCCCAAGCGCTCAGCGAACCTGGCGAAGTCGAACCTGGCGAAGCGTTTGCAAGGCAAGCGCGTGTGCGTGTGCCTTGGCGCCGGCGGTGTCGGCAAGACCACCACCTCGGCCGCGCTCGGATTCGGATTGGCCGCGCGAGGGCAGAAGGTCGCCGTGGTGACGATCGACCCGGCGCGGCGTCTCGCCGCCGCGCTCGGACTCGGCGAGCTCTCGGGCGAGCCGCGCCAGATCGACCCAGAGCTGCTGGCCGCGCAGGGGGTGGCGCCGTCCGGTGAGCTGTGGGCGATGGCGCTGGACGTCAAACGCACGTTCGACGATGTCATCACGCGCCTCTCCCCCGACAACGCCTCACGTGACGAAATCTTGGCGAACCCCGTTTACCGCGAGCTGTCCTCAGCCGTCTCCGGCGTGCAGGAGCTCGGCGCCGTGACGAAGCTGTACGAGCTGTCAACGGAACACGAATTCGACGTGATCGTGCTCGACACGCCGCCCTCGCGCAACGCGCTCGACTTCCTGACGGCGCCCGAGAACATGCTGCACTTTCTCGAAGGCCGCGCGCTGAAGGTGTTCCTCGCCCCCGGGGGCATCGCCGCGCGCTTTCTCGGCCGCGGCACCGGGCTCGTGTTCGCGATCTTCGCGCGCGTCACCGGCGTGGACATGCTCGGCGAGCTCTCCACCTTCTTTCGCTCGCTGTCGGGCGTGATCGACGGCTTCGGCGAGCGCATCCGCAGCGTCGCCGAGCTCCTGCGTGAACCCACGACGAGTTTCCTGATCGTTACCTCACCCGAGCATGAGCCCGCCCGCGAGGCCGTGTTCCTGGCGGAGCAGCTCACAAAGGTGGGGATGGCCCGCAACGGAGCGATCGTCAACCGCGTTCACCTGCACGGCCTCAACGGGTTGGCGGTGGAGGAGGTCGAGGCGCTGCTGACAGGAGAGCTGGGCGAGTCGCTGGCGCGGCGTACGGCCAACAACCTGGCGGACTTCGACGTGCTGGTCCGCCGCGACCGTGACACGATCGCCCGCCTGCGTAAAGAACTCGACGAGCCCAACCCGATGATCGTGCCGCACCTGGACGAGGACATCCAGGACCTCGCGGGGCTCGCCCGGATCGCCGGCTACCTCTTCGCCTGACAGCGCCTCGGCGTGCCTGACAGCGTCCTCGGTCGCGTCAGGTTGGGCTTGCCTCAGACAGGCAGTGCGCTCTGCATGAGCTGGTCGAGCGGGTGCCCGCCGGGCTCACTCGCGATCGCCTCCGCGACGACCTCGATCGCCTCAGCCATCTCGGGCACCCTCAGCAGCTCGTCCGCGAGCGCAGCGAGGTTCGGGTCGAGATGGCCGCAGATCACGTCGCGCAGGAGCGCTCGCAGATGGTCGGCGACATCCCGCGCGAGGTTCAGCCCCGCGGCGTGCTCCTCGGCCGTGCCCGCGATCGCGGCGCGCTCGAGCGCCTGCGCCTTGGTCATGCGCTTGGTCAGCTTCGTGCGGTCCTCCGGGGTCGCGCACAGCGCGGCGATCCGCCCCGCCAGCAGACCGCTCGCGGGGCCCTCCGGCTCGAGCAGCGCGCGCAGCGCCAGCAGATGGTCGCTCAGCGCCTCATAAGCGCTCGCGCGCTCGCAGCCGAGCTCGAAGCGCCGCAGTGCCCAGGCGAGCTCGTTGCCGTCGGGAGCGCGGCGGGAGACGAGGTTGCAGAACGCGCGCAGCTCGTCCTCCTGCTCAGCGCTCACCACCAGCATGCCGTGCGGGCGGCCACCCGCGCCAAGCGTCACTGGATTCCACGAGCCGGCACCGACCCGCGCCCAGGCGAGCGCGCCGAGCGTCACGCGACCGTCGCCGAACAGGCGCAGCGCGCGCAGCAGGTCCTTCAGCACCTCGCGCCCGCGTGTGATCGCGTCATCGACGTCGCCCTCGTCGGCGGTGAACACGACCAGCAGGTCCTCCACCTGCGCGCCCTCGGGTACACCGCGCAGGGCGCCCGGCTGGGCGATCGTCAGGCCTTTCGTCAAGGAGATCTCCTCGGAGGCGATTGTCAGCCCGTGCAGCGTCGCCAGCAGCATCATCTCGCTCGCGCTTGCGCCCGCGGACTGCTCGAGCCTCTCAAGGGCCTCCTCGACACGCTCCCGGTACTGGGCCGGCGCCGAGCGACGGTCGAAGTCGGTCTGTTCGTCGAAAACATCCTCCAGCAGCAGTCTCAGCGCCGCCCCCGCTCGCGCGTAGGCCTTCATCCGCGGGAGATCGGCACCCCAGCCCATCCCCACCAGGTAGCGGTCGAGCCCGTCGAAGTCCACCAGCAGGCTCGTCGCATCGGCGTGGGCGGGCAGGCTCGCGAGCTTCGTCCCGTGCTGTTCGATGAACGCGCCCGTCAGCGCGCGGTAGCAATACAGTCGTGCCGCGCTCTCGCCGCGACGGGCAGGTTTCTCGGCCAGCTCGAATCCGACCTCCGCGCCGCCGTCGATCTCCGCCTGCAGTCGATCGGCCGCTTCTTCTACAAACTCCGTGAGCGCTGTCTCCAGCTGGCGTGAACGCATGGTCTGCACACTTCGGCCCCGCGTTCTCCGCTCCTGCTCGGCGTGGCCGTACGCAGCCCGTCTTGCAGACCGAACGGGCTCCTACGCAACCGCAAACGCGAGCGCGGCCGAGCTGCCTTCGCCCAGCCACTCTTCGCCGTAGGAACGCATCCCGTCGACGATCGGCAGCAATGCCCGACCCTTCTCCGTGAGCGCGTACTCCACGCGCGGGGGCACCTCTCCGAACGTGTGTCGCTCGACGATCCCCTCCTCCTCGAGCGCCCTCAACCGTAGCGACAACGTGCGCGGGCTGATTCCTTGAAGCGAGCGCTCCAGCTCACAGAAGCGCGAGCAGCCATCGGCCAGGTCCCGGACGAGTAACAGCGTCCACTTCCCGCACACGACTTCCGCGGTGCGACATACCGGGCATGTTTCGTCAACGGCCATTTCAGCCGTTACTTTACCAAATGAAGTAAGACGGCTACGCGACGGTGAGCGGCGGGCTCGGTACGGGACGGGGGTCGTTCGCCGGATCGGAGTTCGTCTCGCGACGCTCCTCCGCTGCCGCCACGTCCTCCATCGTCGTGCCCCTGCGCCCATCGGCCTGCATCAGCAGCTTGAAGTCGGACGGGTTCGACGCCACCTTCATGGCGTCCTCGAAGGTCACCCGGCCTGCCTTCACGTGACCGAACAGCGCTTGGTCGAAGGTCTGCATCCCGTAGTAGCTGCCCGAGGCGATCACTTCCATCAGCTTGCCCGTCTGCGAAGGGTCGACGATCATGTCGCGCACACGGCCGGTCATCCTCAAGATCTCGCACACCGCCACGCGCCCGCCATCGGCGCCCGGTACCAACCGCTGGGAGATCACGCCCTTGATCGTGCCCGCGATCATGCTCCGCGCCTGGCCGTGCTGGTGCGGGGGAAAGAAGTCGAGCATCCGGTTGATCGACTCGGGCGCGTCCACTGTGTGGATCGTCGAGAGCACAAGGTGCCCGGTCTCGGCCGCAGACAGCGCTGTCTGCACCGTCTCCTCATCACGCATCTCCCCGATCAGGATCACATCAGGGTCCTGGCGCAGCACCCTGCGCAGCGCGCGCTTGAAGGAGGCCGTGTCCATGCCCACCTCTCGCTGGTTGATCACCGATTTCTTGTCCGTGTGCACGAACTCGATCGGGTCCTCGATCGTCACGACGTGCTTGCTCGTCGTTTCGTTTATATGGTCGATCATCGCCGCCAGGGTGGTGCTCTTACCCGAGCCCGTCGTCCCCGTCAGCAGGATGATCCCGCGCTCTTCGTCGGCCAACTCCTTCACCACCGACGGCAGCGACAGCTCGTCGATCGTCGAGATCTTGTGCGGGATCGCGCGACACGCCAGCGAGATCACGCCGCGCTGGCGGAAGGCATTGATGCGGTAGCGCGCCACGCCCTCGATTTCGAACGAGAAGTCGACCTCATGCTCCTCGCCGAACTCACGCAGCTTCGTCTCGTCCTTCAACAGTTCGTGCAGCGTGCGCTCGGTGTCCTCTGCGCTCAGCACGTCCACGCCCGGCTCGGGCGCCAGGTGCCCGTGCACGCGGTACAGCGGTGTGCTGCCAACCTTCAAATGCAGATCCGAGCCCTCGCGCCTGACGAGCTCCTTCAAGGCCTCTTGCACGTCGAACATGCCTCTCGCATCGGCACGGGACCCGGAGGCCTTTAGCAGTCAGTGGGGCGCTGGACGGCGCTACGCCACGTCGCGGAGCTTTTGCGCCTCCGCCAGGGACTGCAGCTTCTTCAAAGACTGGTTCTCGATCTGGCGAATCCGCTCGCGGGTTACGTTGAAGGTGCGCCCCACCTCGTCGAGCGTCCGCGGGTGCTCGCCGCCGAGGCCGTAGCGCAGCTCGAGCACGCGCCGTTCACGGTAGCTGAGGTTCTCCAGCGCCTCTCTCAGCGCCTCCTTCGTCAGGATCTCCGCGGCGCGCTCGTACGGAGACTCGGCGCGCTCGTCGGCGATGAACTGTCCGAACTCCGACTCCTCCTCGTCGCCCACCGGCTTCTCCAGCGACACCGGCGCCTGCGCGGAGCGCTTGATCGAGTCGACCTCCTCCGGGTCGATCCCCGTGACGTCGGCGATCTCGGCGGCGGTCGGCTCGCGTCCCAGCTCGGTCACCAGCTTGCGCTCGGCGCGTCCGATCTTGTTCAGCTTCTCCACAACGTGCACGGGGATCCTGATCGTCCGCGCCTTGTCCGCCAGAGCGCGCGCGATCGCCTGGCGGATCCACCAGGTCGCGTAGGTGGAGAACTTGAAGCCCTTGCGGTAGTCGAACTTCTCCGCGGCCCGCACGAGCCCGAGCGTGCCCTCCTGGATCAGATCCAGGAACGGCAGGCCCTGGTTGCGGTAGTTCTTCGCGATCGACACGACGAGCCGCAGGTTCGACTCGACCATCTTCTGCTTCGCGTCCAGGTCGCCGCGCTCGATCCGCTTTGCCAGATCGACCTCCTCCTGGGCGGTCAGCAGCCGCACCTTGCCGATGTCCTTCAAGAACAGCTGCAGCGAGTCGGTCGTCATGTCCGGCTTCAGGTCAAGCGCCGCTTTCGCTTTCCGCCGCCCGCGCTTGTCCGGCGCGCGCTCGACCTGCGAGGCCGCAGCCGTCGCCGGGTCGATCTCCTCGACGAGCTCGATCTCGGATTTCTCCAGGAACCCGTGCAGCTCCTCGACGTCGGACTCGTCCAAGTCCAGCTCGGACATCGCGGTCGTGATCTCCGCGTAGGTGAGCACGCCCACCTGCTGCCCTTTGGCCAGCAGGCCCTTTACCTCATCGAGCTCCTGCATTTCTGCTACTGACATCGATTTCCGTTTCTTCTGTCGCTGGGCAACCCGGGGGCGACTGCGCACACCACACCGGACTCTGGCTGAGGACGTACTCCATCGGACACTACGGCCGAAGCCTGCCCAACGTTACAACTCGGGGCTGCATCTTTCTGGACCCCTATGCTAACGCGCCATGAGCGATACATCCAGCGGTCGGGGGCGATCGAAGGCCAAGAAGAGCGCCAAGAAGAAAGCCAAGCGCAAGGATACGCACGCATCCGAGGGAGTTCTCGCCAACCTGCCCCGCACCCGCCCGCAGCGTTCCAGCGCGCGACGCGATGCCGCGCGCCGGACAGCCTCGGTGAAAGTGGAGCCCACCGGCGCCCCCGCACGCAAGCCACGCCGGGCGGCCTCCGCAATGGCGCAGCCCGCTCCCGCTCCCGCTCGCAAGCCACCCTCGACGATCTCAACGAAAGCGGAGCCCACCCCCGCACCTAAGAAGCGGATTCTGGCCAAGAAGCGGCCGTCGAAGTCGAAGGTCAAAGCCAAGCGCCTTCAGGACCCGGCCCCCCGGCAGGGCTTCGAGACCGAGGGCGATCCCGTCAGCGGCCCGGTGCAGCCGCCGGGCGGCGTCGACCTTTTGAGCTCCGCAGCCGAGCTTGCCGGCGAGCTCACCAAGTCAGGTCTCTCCACCGGTGGGCGCTTGCTCAAGGACGTCTTCGCGCGTCTGCCGCTCAACTGATCTACCGATCAACTGGGCCTCGGTCCGCGCTTTAGTTGAGTTCCTCCGAGGTTCAACCTCCGTCTGGGCGGTCTGTATACTGCCGGCCACGCCGAGCTTCCTCGACTCAGGTCGCGGAAGACGGGGGACCCAATTGCGGATCGGTCTTTTTGATCCGTTGGGGCGAATCGGCCTCGTTTGGCCGTAGCGCAGTCCGTTTGACTCCGCGAGCCCGTCAGCTCACCCCGTAGGCGCTCGATAACGATGCGATTTCGATTCACAACGATCCTTTTTGCCATGCTCGCTGCGCTGCTCTGCGCCGGCGTTCTTGCGATCGGCGCGTCCGCCAGCACAGGTGGCGCCGCTGGCCCGTCCGCCGGCCCAACGGCGACGGGACCGGGGGCCACTTCCACGCCGGCCACGAAGGCCCCCAAAACGGCGCTCGCGACCTGGTTCGGCCCCGGCTTCTACGGCCAGCACACCGCCTGCGGGCAGACCCTGACCCCCGCCACCGTCGGCGTCGCCAACCGCAAGCTGCCCTGCGGCACGCTCGTGAAGGTCACCTACCACGGCCAGGGCCTGACCGTCCCCGTCGTCGATCGCGGCCCCTACGCCAACGGCGCCGACTGGGACCTGACCGCGGCCGCCGCCCAATCGCTCGGGATCGAAGAGACCGTGCGCATCGCCACAACCGTCGTCGGCGCCGTGCCGAACACGCCGGCACTCGGCCAGCCCGCGATCTCACCCGAAGCCACCCTCACCGGCGGCGCCGTCGCAGCCGGCTGAGCCGAACTAACGGCGCGAACGAGCTCCCGTGCGCGACTCACGGTGCGCGGCGTAGAGACCCACATCCGCGTGCGCGGCCAGCTCTGAGGCCTGGCGTCCGTGATCGGGGCACACCGCGATACCCACCGCCACCTCCAGTGGCATGCCACGATGACTCGCCGAGGATCTCACCGCGCGCGCGATCCGCTCCGCCAGCAGCTGCGCGCCGGTCTGGTCGGTCTGCGACGCGAGGAGCCAATACCTGCCCGGGCGCTCGCGCGTGAGCGAATCGGCCGGGCCCAGCTCACGCGCGAGCGCGTCCTCCACCTGGCCCGTCAGGCTGGACACCTCGTCCACGGGCTCGGCATGACGCAGGCGCTCGATGTCAACGAGCAGCACCGCAAACGGCGATCCGTCCTGCTCGTGACGCTCCAACCGGCGCCCGATCGAATCGACCCAGGCGACGGGGCCCTCCTGGCCACGTGCATCGTGGATTTCGATCTGCGGCCGCGCCCGCGCGGGCGACTCGGGGGTCACGGGCGACTCCTCCAGGGTCGGCGCCGCGTAGGCCAGCTCGTCGATGAGCACGGCCCGCGACAGCGACTCCCGGATGGCGTCCGGCTCCGCGGCGGGCTCCCACGGCAGGGCCGGCTCGCTCGAGGGCGCACCGCGGCTGAGGCGCGCGGAGCGAGGCGTCGGCTCCGCAGTCCCAGGCTGCACAGACCCAGGCTCCGCGGTCCCAGTCTGCACAGGCGCGGCTGACGGCTCCGCCGCCACGGATCGATCGGAGGCGCCGTTGACCGTGGCGGTCACGGTCGGCGCCGGCGGCGCCGGCGGAGGCCGAGTATCCACCCGCGCCAGCGACGCGACGGTCCCGGCAACCTCGCCAAGCTGCTCGGCAAGCTCGGCGACGCGTTGGCAACGGGGGTCGATCAGCTCCGCGTGCAGCGCCTCCCACAGCGTCTCACTCAGCGCCTGGGCCGCTCGCGCGGCCCGTGTGAGGCGCTCGGCGAGGCGCGGGTCCAGAGGGTCGTCGCTCACGCACCTTGGATATCAGCAACCGCGGACACGAGCCTTTCGATTGCCGCATCCACCGACGGATACTCGCTCCGATTCCAGCCAACACGGCGGGCTCCAGCGCCGAGATAGCCTGCAAGCGATGAAGCTTGCAACGATCGCCAATCTCGAAGACCACACTTCCGAAGATGAGCGCACTGGCGCTGTGCGCTCCGTGCAGGCCGCTGATATATACCTGCCCGAGGAGGCACTGCGGCAGATCTGGACTCCGCTGCACCTGGAGCGGCTCGCGCGCACCTACTGGCGTTTTCTCTCACATGTCACGCTTGGCCTGATCCGCGTTCGCTACACCGAGCGCGAGCGCTTCGTCGTGCTGTTACTGCCGGTGCTGAAGCTGCTCACCTTCCGCGCGCCCGAATACCAGATGGATGCCCAGCGCGGGGTCGTGCGCTGGCGCATCGCGCGCGGGCTGCTCGTCGCCCGAGCGGGGCGTCAGAAGAACGGCTACCTGCAGATCGACGTGCGCCGCTGCCCCAGCGAGGACCCGGCCCGAGCGCGCCTGCACGTCGAGGTCGAGGTCGCGAACTTCTACCCCGCGATCGCCGCCGGCATCGGACGCTGGGTCTACCGGGAGACGCAGTCGCGCATCCACGTGATCATCACCCACGGCTTCCTGCGCTCGCTCGCCCGGCTCGACCTCGCGGACCGGGGAGACTCCGGCCAGCGCGTCGGCCGCTTCGCGCGCGTCGAGGACGTGCCCGACCCCACCCCGCCGAGCGAGGAGCAGACGCTGCCGCTGGGCTGATCAGCCGAAGCGGCCGTCGCCGCCGCCGACCGCCCTCAGCTTCGCGCGGTCGTGCTGCGCGCGGATCCGCCGCACGGTGCCCGAGCGCGTACGCATCACCAGCGACTCCGTCGTCGCGCCACCGGCGCTCGGATAGCGCACCCCCTGCAGCATGTCGCCGTCGGTGATGCCGGTCGCCGAGAAGAACACATCCTCCCCGGCCACCAGATCGTCGCGGTCGAGCACCCGCGTCAGGTCGTACCCGGCCTCCAGCGCAGCCACGCGCTCCTGCTCGTCGCGCGGCCATACCCGCCCCAACAGCTGTCCTCCCAAGCACTTGATCGCCGCCGCCGAGATCACTCCCTCCGGGGTACCCCCGATACCCCACAGCAGGTCGACCGAAGAGCCCTCGGTGACCGCCAGCAGCGACGCCGAAACATCCCCGTGAGCGATCAGCCGTACGCGCGCCCCCGCCTCGCGGATCGCTTTCACGCTCTCCTCGTGGCGCGGGCGGTCGAGCACCACGACCATCACGTCCCTGACCTGTGTGCCCTTGCGCTCAGCAATCAGCTTCACCGTCTCTGCCAGCGGCCGGTCGAGGTCGAGCAGGTCGGCGATCTCGGGCGAGCCCGCCATCTTCTCCATGTACACGCACGGCCCCGGGTCGAACATCGTGCCGCGGGTCGACAAGGCGATAACCGCGAGCGCGCTCGGCATGCCGTGCGCCGCCAGCGTGGTGCCCTCAAGGGGATCGACCGCGATGTCGACCTGCGGCGGGGACCCGTCGCCGATCTGCTCGCCGTTGTAGAGCATCGGCGCCTCATCCTTCTCACCCTCGCCGATCACGACCAGACCGTCCATCGACACCGACCGCAGCGCGTAGCGCATGCCGTCTACCGCCGCCTGGTCGGCCGCCAACTTGTCGCCCATGCCCACCAGCGGCGCCGCGGCCAGGGCGGCCGCCTCGGTGACGCGCACGAGCTCCAGCGCGAGGTTGCGGTCGGGCAGCTGTTGGGGCTGATCGGGGGTCATATCCAGGCGAAACCTACACGAGCGCCCAAGCCGACTACGATCCTGGCGTGAGCGATCCCAACCTCACCGTCGAGGCTCGCATTCCCGACGCGCTCCAGGCCGCCGTCGCGGACAAGCTCGCGCGGGCCTCCGAGGAAGATGTGGCCGGCAGGATCGCCCGCGAAGACGCCACGCTCTGGGATCCCTCCGGTACCCCGGAGATCGCCAACCGCCTCGGCTGGCTGACGATCTCCGGGCGGATGCTCACCGAGGTCGACGAGCTGACCGAGTTCGCCGCAGCGGTCGCGGCCGACGGCATCCGCGACGTCGTATTGCTCGGCATGGGCGGTTCCTCGCTGGCGCCGGAGGTGCTGCAGTGCTGCTTCGGTGCGCTCCCCGAGCGGCCGATCCTGCACGTGCTCGACTCAACCGATGCCGCCACGATCCGCGCGGTCGGGCAGGCGATCGACCCGCTCCGGACGCTGTTCCTAGTCTCCTCCAAGTCCGGCGGCACGATCGAGCCGCTTTCGCTCTACGCTCACTTCTGGACACTCGTCCCTGACGGCGCAAGCTTCGCGGCGATTACCGACCCGGGCTCGGGTCTCGAAAAGCTCGCCTCCGAACGTGGTTTCAGAAAGGTGTTCGCCGGCGATCCGAACATCGGTGGGCGCTACAGCGCGCTGTCGGCGTTTGGCATCGTGCCGGGCGCGTTGATGGGCATCGATGTGCGAGCGCTGCTTTCCGGAGCCGAGGGGGCTTCCTCGACGGAGATCGCCGAAGAAGATACCGGACTGCCGGCAGCCATCTGGCTGGGCGCCGCGCTCAGCGCGCTCGCCCAGGCGGGGCGCAACAAGCTGACATTCGTCGTCGCCTCCTCGCTCCCGAGCATCGGGCTGTGGCTGGAGCAGCTCGTAGCGGAGTCCACGGGCAAGCACGGGACCGGCATCCTGCCGGTAGCCGACGAGCCGTTGGGCGACCCCGCCGTCTACGGCGACGATCGCGTGTTCGCCTATCTGCCGGACATCCACGCGCCCGACTCCGCACTGGAGCGGAAGGTGCAGGCGCTCGCCGACGCCGGCCACCCCGTGTTCATCCTTCCGACCGCTGGTCCCGCCGATCTCGGCCGCGTGTTCCTGTTCTCCGAGCTGGCGGTCGCCGTCGTCGGCTGGGGCCTTGAGATCAACCCATTCGACCAGCCGAACGTGCAACAGGCGAAGGACGCCACCAACCGTGTGCTCGCCGGATACGAGGCCAAGCACGAGCTGCCCGAGATCGCCGACGCCGACGATGCGGCGCTACGCGCATTGCTCTGGGACGCAGCCCCGCCCAGCTACGTCGCGATCATGGGTTATTTAGAGCCCTCGGCCGAGTTCGATGCGGCCGTCAGCGAGCTGCGCGAGACGATCCGCGCGGCGACTCGGGCGACGACCACATTCGGCTACGGCCCCCGCTTCCTGCACTCCACCGGCCAGTTCCATAAGGGTGGCCCAAAGACCGGGCGCTTCCTCCAGCTACTGCACGATGGTCCCGAGGACGTGGAGATCCCCGGCAAGCCGTTCACGTTCACGACGTTGAAGAACGCCCAGGCGATCGGCGACCTGGAAACGCTGCGCTCCCTGGAGCTGCCCGCCGAGCGCGTGCGCCTGCGAGGCGAGGACCCCGTGGAGGCAATGCGCGCACTCACCGCAAAGATTAAGGAGATGCTGTGCCCCCGAAAGCCGTGACCAAGGACACAGAGGGCTCCGTGACCCAGATCGGGTTCGTCGGGCTGGGAAAGATGGGCGGCAACATGGTGCACCGCATCCGCCGTGACTCCGTGCACGAGGTCGTCGCCTTCGACTTCGACGAGAAGGCGGTCAAGCAGGCGGTCAAGCACGGCGCTGCCGGCGCCTCCTCGCTGAAGGATCTCGTCAAGCAGCTCGATGCGCCGCGCCTGGTGTGGATCATGGTGCCCGCGGGCGACCCCACCCAGGAGACGGTCGACAAGCTCGCAAAGCTGCTCGACCCGGACGACACGATCGTCGACGGCGGCAACTCCAAGTGGACCGACGACAAGCGCCGCTCCAAGGAACTGAAAAAGCTCGGCATCAACTACGTCGACGTCGGCACCTCCGGCGGCGTCTGGGGCCTGGAGGTCGGCTACTGCATGATGGTCGGCGGCCCGCCGAAAGCTGTCAAGCGGCTCGCTCCGATCCTCGACGTGCTCGCGCCAAAGACGAACGAGCAGAGCGTCGCCGCGATCGGCCCCCGCGGGTGGCTGCGCTTCGGCGGATCCGGCGCCGGGCACTACGTGAAGATGGTCCACAACGGCGTCGAGTACGGCCTGATGCAGGCCTACGCGGAGGGCTTCGACCTGTTCGACAAGTGCGAGTTCGAGCTCGACAACGCCAAGATCGCTCACCTTTGGGGACAGGGCTCGGTCGTGCGCTCGTGGCTGTGCGAACTGGCCGCGCGCGCATTCGAAGCCGACGGCAACGGCCTCGAGAAGATCGAGGGCTACACCGCGGACTCCGGCGAGGGCCGCTGGACGATCGAGGACGCCACCGCGCACGACGTACCGACCCCGGTGATCACCGCGTCACTGTACGCGCGCCTGCGCTCGCGCGGCAACGGCGACTTCGCCGATCGCGTGCTCGCGGCGCTGCGCAACCAGTTCGGCGGCCATGCGGTGAAGCCGAGCGGTAAGTGAGCGCGATCGAGACCCACCCACCCGAGAACCCGCTCGTCGAAGGACTCGAGCGCCTGCCGGTGGCGCCGACGACGCTCGTGATCTTCGGCGCCACCGGCGACCTGGCCAAGCGCAAACTGATGCCCGCGCTGTACAACCTCGCGCACGAGGGCGCGCTGCCCGAGCGCTTTCACCTGGTGGGCGTATCGCGCAAAGAGAAAGAGAACAACGACTACCGCGAGGAGTGCGAGCAGGCGATCCGTCAGTTCTCCCGCCGCAAGCCCGACGAGGACGTCCTTCGGGGCTTCCTCGAGAACGTCAAGTACGTGCCTGGGGAATTCAACGAGGACGCCGCCTATTCAGAGCTCGAACAGGTGCTCGACGAGTTCGAACAGGAAGCCGGAGAAAAGCTCAATCGCGCTTTTTACCTGTCGACCGCCCCGAACTTCTTCCCGGTGATCATCGAGCAGCTGGGCAACCGCGGCCTGGCTCAGCACGAGGATGCGGAGGTACGGGTGATCATCGAGAAGCCCTTCGGCACCTCACTCGATGAGGCACTCGAGCTCAACCGCCACGTGCTGAGCGTCTTCGAAGAGAGCCAGGTATTCCGCATCGATCACTACCTGGGCAAGGAGACCGTCCAGAACATGATGGCGTT
Source organism: uncultured Solirubrobacterales bacterium (assembly GCA_963837135.1). Classification (GTDB taxonomy): domain Bacteria; phylum Actinomycetota; class Thermoleophilia; order Solirubrobacterales; family Solirubrobacteraceae; genus Palsa-744. The sequence continues at coordinate 524,281 of CAWILV010000005.1, read as the reverse complement.
CCGCTTCGCCAACGGCATGTTCGAGCCGCTGTGGAACCGCAACTACATCGACTCCGTCCAGATCACCGCCGCCGAGGACATCGGCATCGGTACCCGCGCCGGCTTCTACGACCAGACCGGGGCGCTGCGCGACCTGATCCAGAACCACATGCTCCAGCTGCTCTGCCATGTGGCGATGGAGCCCCCGGTTAGCTTCACCGCCGAGGAAGTGCGCAACGAGAAGGTCAAGGTACTGCACGCGATCCACGAGCCGAGGATCGAGGAGGTTCCTGAGATCGCGGTGCGCGCGCAGTACGCCGCAGGACACTCCGGCGGGGAGGACGTGCCGGGATACCTGCAAGAGGACGGCGTGCGCGAGAGCTCCACGACGGAGACGTTCGCGGCGCTGCGCTTGGAAGTCGACAACTGGCGCTGGGCCGGCGTCCCCTTCTACCTGCGCGCGGGCAAGCGCCTGGCTCGCAAGATCACCGAGATCGCCGTCACGCTGAAGCCCGTCCCCCACCTCGCCTTCAGCCAGGACGGCTCGCTGGGGGTCAAACCCAACCAACTGGTACTCACGCTCCAGCCCAACGAGGGCGTCACCTTGCAGCTCGGCGCGAAGATCCCCGGCAGTCGCATGCGAATCCGCTCGGTGAACATGGAGTTCCTCTACGGCACCTCGTTCATGTCGCAGTCGCCGGAGGCCTACGAGCGCCTGATCATGGACGCGATGCGCGGCGACCCGACGTTGTTCACACGCAACGACGAGGTCGAGGCGCAGTGGCGCATCTGCGACCCAGTCCTGCAGGCGTGGGAAAGCGCGGGGGGGCCCCTGCCTCAATACGAAGCCGGCTCACAGGGACCTGAGGTGGCGAACGACCTGCTGCTCGACGGCCATCACTGGCGCGCGATCTGATCCGATGCCGGCGGTCAGCGACGCGGTCTGGAGCGAGCAGGGGACGACGCCGGACGCGATCGAAGCGGCGCTGCGCGAGCTGCTCGCCGAGCGCCACTCCGAGGACGGCGGGTTCCTGCCCGCGCGCGTGCTCAACATGGTGGCCTTCGTCGAGAGCGAGTACAGCGGGGAGATCGCCAACCGCCTGCGCGGTGTTGGCCGCTACCACGCCTCGCGCCTGGTCGTGCTCTCCTACGAGCCCCATCGCACACGCCTCGACGCGCGCGCGACCGTCGCCGCCGAAGGCGAGGCCAAGCCTGGGGATATCGTGCTGCTGCACGAGACCGTGATCGTCGAACTGGGCGATCGCCACTTGGACGACCTGCTGACGATCGCCGACCCGCTCGTCGTGAGCGACCTGCCGACCCTGCTGTGGTCGCCCCACGGCCACCCCGAGGCCGTCGAGACACTGCTGCCGCTCGCGCAGGCGACGCTGCTCGACTCCGTCGACGAGCCCGTTTGGCACGAGGCGATCGACCGCGCCAACACCCTGTCGGACCATCTCTACGTCGTCGACCTCGCCTGGCTGCGTTCCACACCGTGGCGCGAGCGGATCGCGGCCACCTTCGACCCGCCGGCACTGCGCGCGCAGCTTGAGACGATCACGGCGATCACCATCCGCCATCATCCCGACTCGACGGTCGCGGCGATGCTGCTGATCGGCTGGCTGGCCTCGCGGCTGGGCTGGCGGTTGAGCCCCCTACGCTCCGAGGACGACGTGCTGAGCGGCACGGCGCAGGCCGAGCGCCTCCAGATCGCCCTGCGCCTGGAGGCAGCACCCGAGCTACTCGTGCGCGGCCTGGCCGGCCTGAGCATCGAGACCGCTTCCGGCATCCAGCTGCGCCTGGACCGAGGAACGGGCGGGCTGCGCGCTTACCAGCGCGACGTTGGAGGTAGAGAGCACGAATGGACGATCCTCGGCGCCTCCCGCGGCGAGGCGGGCATCCTCGGCGAGGGCATCCGTCAGGCGCTGCTGCGCGACCCCACCTACCGGCCCGCGCTGCAGGCCGCCCAGTCGATGCTGCCATGAGGAGGAGCACCAACAGATGACGCGCATTACGACGCTCACCGACCCCGAGGCCACCGCCGAGCGGGCGTCCGTGGAGATCGCACGCGCGATCGAGAGCGCCCGTGAGCAACGCGGTGTCGCGCACCTCGCACTCTCCGGTGGCTCGACCCCAGCACGCACCTACGAACTGCTCGCCGGAGCATTGGCGGACTGGGACGGCGTCGAGATCTGGTTCGCCGACGAGCGCTGCGTGCCGCCCGAGGACGCGGAAAGCAACTACCGACTCGCCGCCGAGACGCTGCTGCGCCCGGCCGCGATCTACCCCGCGCGGGTCCACCGCATGGAGGGCGAGCTTGGGCCCGAAGAAGGGGCGCGCCGCTATGCGGATGCGTTGCAGGCGGGCGTCGCGCCCGATGATACGAGACCGTCGAGGACGCCCGTCGCGCTCCCCGTGCTCGACCTGGTCGCGCTCGGCATCGGCCCCGACGGCCACATCGCTTCGCTGTTCCCGGGGGCGCCAACGCTCGACGCAGGCGCAGAGGCGCTCTGCCTGGGCGTCCACGAATCCCCCAAGCCGCCGCCCGAGCGGATCACGCTGAGCCTCGGGGTACTGCGCGCCGCGCGGCGCTGCCTGCTGCTGGCGACCGGCGCGGGCAAGGCCGACGCGATCGCGGCGGCGCTCGGCGAGCCCACCCACCACGTGCCGGCGAGCCTACTCGTGCGCGAGCGGCTGACGGTGATCGTCGACGACGCCGCAGCACCGCCGCCGCCGGGCCTGGGATAGCGACCTGTGCGCGTTGTGCGTCATTACTAATTTGTGAACTATGCGAACTCGGCGTCGGCAGCTACCGTTCTACCTCCTACAGTTGAGCAGCCCGGTCGCGTGAGCATCGCCAACCCCATGTCGAGAACCACAGCCCTCGAGAACGCCGACGCCAGATCGGCAACCGCCGCCCCCCGGGACGCGGAATCCGTGCTCGCCGCCCCCGCGCGCTTGACATCAAGCATCGAGCAGGCGCTCGCCGACCTGGTGGAGGCGCGCGCGGGCACGCTCGCGCTGGTCGCCGGGATCAGCGACGAGGACCTGGAGCGCGTGCACTCGCCGATCATGAGCCCGCTCGTCTGGGATCTCGGCCACATCGCCGCCTACGAGGACCTGTGGCTGGGCCAGCGCCACGCCGGCCTCGAGCTGCTGCGAGGAGATCTAGCGGAGCTGTATGACGCGTTCGAGACGCCGCGCGCGGTGCGCGGGGAAATCGAGGCGCTCGGGCCGACCGAGGCTCGCGACTACCTGGCGGCCGTCCACGCCCGCACCACCGAGGCGATCGCACGTTGCGGACTGGGCGACGGGACGATCTACGAGATGGTGCTCCGCCACGAGCACCAGCACTCCGAGACGATGCGCCAGACGTTGGCGATCGCCGGGCTGCTGCCCACCGACGAGCTGGCCAAGCGAGATCTGCCACTGCCGCCGCCGGCGGCCGGAGAGCGCGAGTGGATCCAGCTGGCCGCCGGCTCCTTCGCAATCGGCGCGCCCGAGGAGGGCTTCGCCTACGACAACGAGCGCCCGCGCCACACGGTCGAGCTCCCCGCTTTCCAGATCGCGCGCCGGCCGGTCAGCAACGCGAGCTGGATGAGCTTCAGCGAGGGCGGCGGCTACGAGCGGCGCGAGTGGTGGTCGGACGAGGGCTGGGCCTGGAAGCAGGAGTACGACATCGTCCATCACCCGCAGATCGCGGCGGGCCGTGCTGAGGCGACCGCCTGCCACGTCTCCTGGTTCGAGGCCGACGCCTTCGCCAGAGCGCACGACGCGCGCCTGCCCACCGAGGCCGAGTGGGAGCGGGCGGCGACCTCGGAGCAGGAGACACCCGAGGCAATCAGTTCGGTGTGGGAGTGGACGAGCAGCACGTTCCACGGCTACCACGGCTTCCGCGCATACCCCTATCGCGAGTATTCGGAGGTGTTCTTCGGCGAGGACTACCGCGTGCTGCGCGGCGGTTCGTGGGCCACGCATCCCCGCGTCGCGAGCCTGACCTTCCGCAACTGGGATCTGCCCCTGCGCCGGCAGATCTTCGCCGGCGTGCGCCTGGCGCGAGACGGCGCCGAGGCGTGATGCGACCCATGCGAATCAATATCGAGCCGCGCTCGGCGCGGGAGAGCAAGGGAGCCTGATGGAGCCGATCGCAAACCCCGGGGAGACGATCCAGATCGATTCGCACTTGGACGGTAGCCGGGAACGCTCGCTTGCCGAGGACGTGCTCGACGGTCTGACCAGACCGTTCAAGGAACTGCCGCCCAAGCACTTCTACGACGCGCGCGGAGCCGAGCTGTTCGACCAGATCTGCGAGCTGCCCGAGTACTACCCCACGCGCGCCGAGCGCGCAATCCTCGAACAAACCGCGACCGAGTTGGCGACGTTGACTAATGCGGTCGAGCTCGTCGAGCTCGGCTCGGGCACGGCCGCGAAGACGCGCGTGCTGCTCGACGCGCTGTACGCCGCCGGAACGCTAAAGCGATACGTGCCGGTGGACGTGACCGAGAGCATGGTGCGCGACTGCGCGGAGACGCTCACCGAGGAGTACCCCGGCCTGCGCGTGCACGGGGTGATCGGCGATTTCGAGCGCCACCTCGACGGCATCCCTGAGGCGATCGGACCGCGGATCGTCGCGTTCCTCGGCGGCACCGTTGGCAACTTCCAGCCCGGCAGCCGCCGTCGCTTCCTGCGCTCGATCGGCCGCCTGCTCGGCCCGGAGGATTATCTGCTAATGGGGACCGACCTGGTCAAGGATCCCGGCGTCCTTGAGGCCGCCTACGACGACGCGGAGGGTGTCACGGCCGAATTCAACCGCAACGTGCTCAACGTCCTCAACCGCGAGCTCGACGCCGACTTCGACCCCGAGGACTTCGATCACATCGCCCTATTCGACAGCGAGCATGAGTGGATCGAGATGCGCCTGCGCTCGCGCCGCGAGCACACGACGCTCGTGCGCGCCCTGGATTTGCCCGTGCACTTCGACGCCGGCGAGGAAGTGCGCACGGAGATCAGCGCGAAGTTCACCCCCGAGCGGCTGGAGGGCGACCTGTCCGCCGCGGGCCTGAAGCTCGTACGCTGGCTGACCGACCCCGAGGAGCTGTTCGCGCTGACCTTGTCCCGCGTCGTGCAATAGGCTCCGCGACCGTGCGGATCGAGAACAGCTCAGCAATTGTCGTCGGCGGGGCCTCAGGCCTCGGGGAGGCGACCGTGCGGGCGCTGCACGGCAAGGGCGCGATCGTGACAATCGCGGACGTAAACGCCGAGAAGGGCCAGGCCCTCGCCGGCGAGCTCGGGCTGGAGTTCGTCACCTGCGACGTGCGCGAGGAGAGCCAAGTCGAGGCGGCCGTCCAGCAGGCCGCGGCCATCGACGGCGGCCTGCGAATCGCCGTGTGCTGCGCTGGCACCGGCTGGGCGCAGAAGCTCGCCGGCTCCAAGGGCCCACATCCACTGATGCCGTTCGAGACGATTCTGCAGATCAACCTGATCGGGACGTTCAACGTGCTCCGCTACGCCGCCACCGCGATGATCGCAAACGACCCAGGCGAGGACAACGAACGCGGCGTGTGCGTGAACACGGCTTCGATCGCCGCCTACGACGGACAGGTTGGCCAGATCGCCTACTCGGCATCAAAGGGCGGCGTCGTCGGCATGACGCTTCCCGCGGCGCGCGACCTCTCACAGTACGGAATCAGGGTGAACACGATCGCCCCCGGCCTGTTCGATACCCCCCTGCTCGCCGCGCTGCCCGAGGAGGCCCGCCAGAAGCTCGGCGCGGGCGTCCCCTTCCCCCAGCGCCTCGGCCAGCCGCCCGAGTACGCGCAGCTCGCGTGTCAGATCGTCGAGAACCGGATGCTCAACGGCGAGACGATCCGGCTCGACGGCGCGCTGCGCATGCCACCGCGCTAGCGCGCCGCCCGCCTTACTTCAGCCGTTCAACGAGCATCGCCATGCCCATGCCACCGGCGACGCACATCGACTCGATGCCGTAGGTCCCGTCGAGCGTCTCGAGGTCGTTCAGCAGCGTCGTCATGATCCGCGCGCCGGTCATCCCGAAGGGGTGGCCGAGGGCGATCGCGCCGCCGAACGGGTTGAGCTTGTCGTCATCGATGCCGAGCGTCTCTTTGCACGGCACGATCTGCGCGGCGAACGCCTCATTGATCTCGACGACGTCGATGTCTGACATCGACATACCCGTGTTCTTGAGCAGCGCCTCGATCGCCGGGATCGGGCCCAACCCCATCACCTCCGGGCGGATTGCCGCGACCGTCGAGGCGATGATCCGCGCGCGGGGCGTAAAGCCCGCAGACGTTGCCTTCTCGTCGCTCATCACGAGCAGCGCCGCGGCGCCGTCGTTGAGCGGACAGGCGTTGCCCGCCGTCACCGAGCCGCCCTCCTTGAACACCGGCCGCAGCGACGCGAGCTTCTCCAGCGTCGTCCCCGCACGGGGGCCGTCGTCCTTGGAGACGACCGTCTCGGGCACGTCGATCTCGTTGCCCTCCTTATCGACATCTTTGTGCGCGGGCACGGTGACCGGGACGATCTCCTTATCGAAGTGACCCGATTCCTGCGCGGCGACCGCGCGCGTCTGGGAGACGAGCGCCCATTCGTCCTGGGCCTCGCGGCTGACTTTCCTCTCATCCGCGACGTTCTCGGCGGTCATGCCCATTGAGATGTAGGCGTTGTAGAGCGAGCCCTCGGAGCCGTCGAGCTTTTTGTGGAACTCGAACGGCGCGCCCTGCCCGGCGCGCGAGACGGCCTCGACGCCGGCGGCGATGTACGTGTCGCCCTCGCCGACCTTGATCGCGTGGAAGGCCATCCGCGTTGTCTGCAGCGAGGAGGCGCAGAAGCGGTTGACGGTGCAGCCCGACACGTGGTAGTCGATCCCGGCCAAGAGCGACGCGAGCCGCCCAATGTTGTAGCCGGCCTCGCCCTCGCCATAGCCGCAGCCCATCATCACGTCGCCGATCGTGCTCTGGTCCAACTGCGGGTTGCGCTCGATCAATGCCTTCAGCGGGACCGCCGCCAGATCGTCTGCACGGACTGTCTTGAGTGACCCCTTCACGGCGCGTCCGATGGGCGTCCGAATGGCGTCGACGATCACTGCTTCAGGCATCTGTTGCTCTTCTCCTTAGTTGGTTACCCGGGGCACCGGGCGGCGAATCCTACGTGATTGCCTATAAATCCAAACGGCTGACGCCCAGCTCATCAAAGCCAACGTGGTGCGCGAGCTCATGGCGCACCGTGCGAACGACCTGCTCGCGCAGGAGCTCCGCGTCGTGGCCGAAATCGCGGCGCAGAGTGTCGCGGAAGATCACGATCCGGTCGTGGGTGTCGTCTCGCCGGGTTTGCCCGCCCTGATAGAGACCGTAGGCGCCACGGCGACGGCCCCCATCGGAGATCACGACGGCGACGTGCTCTAGGGCGTTGCGCAACAGGTCGGGCAGGTCGTCCAGCGCGTCGCGAACCAGCTCCTCGAAATCGTCGTCGTTCAGGGGATCGAGCTCGAGGAACTCGTTTTCGTCGGGGTCGACGGCGAGCCCTTCGCGGGCGAGCTCCTCCGAGCGATTGACGAGCGCTTCAAACTCAGCCTCGGACTCGGGTTCGCGCCAGTCGGCCATGCGAACCGCGATGAACGCGACGGCACCCATCAGCGCCGCGATCACGAACACGCCGAGCGCGACGTCCTCGACGGCCTTGACCGCGCCGATCGAGGAGAAGCCCTGGCCGACGACGATCACGACCAGGCCCAGCGACATCGCGACCAGCGCTGCCACGCCCACGCGCCTGAGCTGAGGAGAGGCTACGGAGGGCTTGGACGCGCGCATCGCCGGACTGGGACGGGCTACTTGAGCGTGCGGGCGATCACTACCCGCTGGATCTCGTTCGTGCCCTCGTAGATCTGGGTGATCTTCGCGTCTCGCATCATGCGCTCCACGGGATACTCCTTCACGTAGCCGTAGCCGCCCAGCACCTGCACAGCCTCCACGGTAACGGCCATCGCCGTGTCGGAAGTGAAGACCTTGGCCATCGAGGAGTACTTCGCGCTTTCTGGGTGGCCCTGATCGGCCATCGCGCAGGCCTTGTAGAGCAGCTCGCGGGCGGCCGCGGTGCGGATTTCCATATCGGCGAGCTTGAACTGGATCCCCTGAAACTCGTTGATCGCCTGCCCGAACTGACGGCGCTCGCGGGCGTAGGCGACCGCGTAGTCGGTCGCGCCCTGGGCGATCCCCACCGCCTGAGCCGCCGCGCCCAGGCGCGTGCGCTCGAGCGTCCCCAGCGCGACACCTAGGCCGCGGCCGACCTCGCCGATCACGTTCTCCTTGGGCACGCGGACGTCCTCGAAGATCGGCTGGCCGGTCGGCGAGGCGCGGATCCCGAGCTTGTGCTCGAGCTTGCCGACGCTGAAGCCCGGACGATCGGCTTCGACGACGAACGCGGTGATCCGTTTGCTCTCGCGGTCGGTCACCGCGAAGCAGATGTAGAAGTCAGCGACACCGAGGTTCGAGATCCAGTTCTTGGTGCCGTTGATCACCCATTCATCGCCGTCCAGCACAGCGGTCGTTTTCATCCCCGCAGGGTCCGAGCCGGCCTCGGGCTCTGACAGCGCGAACGCGGGCGACCACTCGCCCGAGGCGCACTTCGGCAGGAAGCGCTCCTTCAGCTCGTCCGAGCCGAACAGCTGGATCGGCAGCGTGCCGAGCTCCTGCACCATCAGGATCAGCGCGCAGGAGGCGTCAACCTTCGCGATCTCCTCGACCGCCATGTTCAACATCAACGTGCCGGTGCCGGTGCCCCCGTACTCGCTCGGAAACGGCAATCCGAGGATGTCCTGCTCGGCGAGGATCCGGCGGATATCCCACGGATACTCGGCCTGCTCGTCGATCTCGGCCGAGCGCGGCGCGATCCGCTCCCGCGCGATCTGGCCGATCGTGGCGCAGAAGTCGAGGTTCTCCTGAGGAATCGTGTAGACATCGCTGACGGCCTGCATTGTCCTTGATCCTAGCTGTCCCAGCTACGCTCAGTGCGCGATGGCACCCGCGAGTGACAACCCAGACCAGATCGACATCGATCCCGCACGTGTCGCGGACTGGATCGAGGAAGACCCCGCCCCGCAGGTGATCGACGTGCGCGAACTCTACGAGCGCGAGGCCGGCCACATCGCGGGCACACGGCACATCGAGCTGAACAACCTCACCGCCGAGGCCGCGACGGTCGAGCGCGAGCGGCCCGTGATCTTCTACTGCCGCGTGGGCGGCCGCTCGACGATGGCCGCCCAGGCATTCCGCGCTTCGGGCTACGAGGCCTACTCGATGAGCGGCGGCCTGCGACGATGGGCCGAGGAGGGCCGGCCGCTGGCGCCCGAGGGCGGCGCCGTGGCCGACCACTGAGCACAACTGCGGAGGAGATGCAGATGGAGGCTTCCGAGTATCCCGAGGTGACCGTGGGCGAGGGCTATGCCATCGCCAGCCTCGACGCGCTGGGCGACGGGCCCGGCTTTCGCAAGGTCCGCAAGGGCCTCGATGTCGCGGCGTTCGGCGTCAACGCGATCGTGATGCCGCCGGGCATCGAGAGCGGCTTTCACTACCACGACGAGCAGGAGGAGCTGTACTTCGTCCACCGCGGCACGATCGAGATGGAGTTCGGCGACGGCACCACCCACCGCATGGAGGAGGGCTCGCTCGCTCGTGTCGACGCCCCCACCGTGCGCAAGGTCCGCAACCCGGGCGAGGTCGACGCGGTTTACCTGATCGCCGGTGGCAAGGACGGCTACATCGGCCGCGACGGGCGCGTTCCCGAGGGTGAGGAGCAGCGCGTCAAAGCGCTCCACGATCTCTCCGGCGAGCAGCCGAAGTAAGTACTGCGACGGTTGCCGTGCCCGCGGCTGAAGAAGCGCCCCGCAGAGCACTGCGCGTAAACCGCGAGCTGACGCTCCCCTTGGGGGAGATCGTGATTCGCGTGAGCCGCTCCTCGGGGCCGGGAGGACAGCACGCCAACGTCACCGCCTCGCGCGTGGAAGCGAGCTTCGATGTGCTCGCATCGCCCTCGCTGAGCGAGTCACAACGCGCGCGCCTGATCGCCCGCGCCGGTGAGCGGGTGGTGGCCGTAGCCCAAGACGAGCGCTCCCAAGCACGCAACCGCGAGCTGGCTCTCCGCCGGCTGGTAGAGCGCTTGGCACGCGCCCTCGTCGTGCCACGTAAGCGACGTCCCACCCGTCCGACGGCGGCCTCACGCGCTCGGCGCCTTGACGCCAAGCGCCGTGCGGGCCAGCGCAAGCTCCGCCGTCGCCCACCCGCGGCGGATGAGGGTTAGTTCAGCAGCTCCTTCACGTAGCGCTGGTGCAGACGCCCGAGCGAGGTCTTTTCGGGGTGGAAGCCGATCTTGTCCCACAGGATCCCCGAGGCCGGGGCCCAGGCGATGATCAGGTAGATGCCAAGCACGAGCGCCGTCGTGCGCAGCCGACGCGAACTCGACAGCGCCGCCAGTGGCAGCAGCCACAGCACATACCAGGGCAGCACCCAGCCGAGCGTCAACAGTAGCGCGACCGTCACCCAGCCGCTGGCGGTGATCGCATCCTTACGGCGCCAGGCGAGCACGCAGCAGCCCAGCACCACCAGGATCAGCACGCCGCTCAGCACCACGCGCAGTTTTTCGGTCTCGCCGCCTGAGCCGAGCGCCAGGCCGAGCAGGTTCGGCGCGCTCAGGCTCGTCACGAGTTTGCTCTGGGTGCTGAGGTCGGGGACGTGCAGGCCGAAGGCAATCAGGCTCGCGACGGCGACCGCCACGCCCGCCGCGACCATGCCGAGCACGAGCTGCACGACGCGACGCGGCGACCGCAGCAGTGCCGCCAGCACCACGGGGATGAGGATCGCCCCCGAGGCCTTGATCGCCGCCGCGGCCACAAACGCCATGCCCGCGCCGAGTTGAAGCGGCGCGAGCGGCCACAGCCATCCGAGCACGCTCCCGCGCCACCCCTCGCGATCCGCGGGCTGATCCATGGGTGTGTCGGCCGCCTGCGGGTCCCCTGCCATGTGCTGGTCCCGGGCCTCCAAGCGCCGGTCCGCCGCCGTCTGCTGCTGCTGGTCTCCTGCCATCCACGCCCCGGAGCGCAGCAGCAAATAGAAGCCGAGCACGATGCAGAACACCATCAAAAAGTCGTTGTGGTCCCCCCCCAGTCCCCACACCAGCACGATCGGGTTCAGCCCGACGAGCACGATCGCCGCGACCGGATCGCGACCCAAGAGCCGTGCACACTTCCACACGAGGAAGATCGTCGCGAGGCTGACCGCGCCGAGGATCGCCTTGATCGCCCAGAACGACGCCGCCACACCGAGCGGGACCAGCGCGAAGGTCATCAACGTGAACAGCGGGCCGTAAGGACTCAGCAGCTGATGCCAGTTCGACAGGTAATAGCTGGGATCGCCGTGCGGCTCGAGGATCGGGATCGTCGTGTACGGATTGAGGTGATGCACGACCTCCATGCGCCCGTAGTTGACGTAGTTGAACACGTCGGTCAGCGCCAGCGGCGGCGCCAGTAAGAAGCTCGCGTGCACCGCCAGCACGGCGCTGATCGCCCAGCGCGCGCGCAGCATCGGCACGTACTTCAGTCCCACCAGGTAGCTCACATACATCACGACCAAGGCCCCCGTGAACAGGTACTTCAGCTTCGTCGAGCTCCGCGTCAACCCTGGCAGCAGCCCGCCCAGCGGGCCGGCCATCCAGTGCGGGAAGAAGCCCGTGTGGGTCGTCGCCGAGAACAGGCTCGGGCGGTCCGCCGCCACCACCACGACCAGCACCGCGCAGAGCGCGATCGCCAGCAGCGCGCACACTCCGATCACGCCCTCGCGGCTCTCGGTCCACGCCGGCGCGCGCGTGCGCTCGTCTTTAACTGCGAGAGCCCGCATCGCAGCGGGCCCTCGGAAAGTCGCATTCATGCTCGCGAGGTCCAAACCCCGCTAAACAGAAACTAGATCGACTGGACGTTTACGGCCTTGGGGCCCTTGTCGCCCTGCTCAGGGTCATATGAGACCTTCGAGCCCTCCTGCAGCGAACGGTAACCCTCGCCGTTGATGCCGGTGTGATGGACAAACAGGTCCTTGTCGCCGTCGTCGGGGGTAATGAAACCAAACCCCTTGTCGTCGCTGAACCACTTTACTGTGCCAGTAGGCATGTGGGTACTCCTCCACGTTATGTTTCGTGCTGCGACGCGGAGGATGCTGTTGAGCTTCGACCTGCGAGCGCTTGCACTGCTTTCGCCGGTCTTATGCGCCGGCCAGACGAGACGACCGTAGCAGGTCCCCAGCCGTGTGTGTTGCCGAGTTGCTATATCTCGGACGCAATCGCTTCCGAGCCGCTCAACCTGAAACGCCTGCTTCCGAGCGGCGCGCCGGCCATCGCCGATGAGATCGTGGCGGGCTTCGAGCTGGACACATTGGCCAGCACTGGCCCAGCGAATCGCCCCTACGTGCTGCTCAACATGGTCAGTACGGTCGATGGCCATGCGACGCTGAGCGGGCGCTCGGGGGGACTCAGCAGCCGCGCCGACCGGGAGATCTTCCACGGGTTGCGCATGGCCGTCGATGCCGTCATGGCAGGGGCCGCCACCGTGCGCGTGGAGCGCTACGGCAGGATCATCCCCGAGGAGTCTCGCCGCCGGCGCAGGGTCGAGCAGGGCCGCAGCGCAGAGCCGCTCGCGTGCATCGTCTCCGGACGCCTCGCCCTGCAGGCCGACATCCCGCTGCTCGCCGACCCGGCCGCGCGCGTGGCGATCCTTACCTCGTCTGCGGCCAGCCTTCCCGGGAGCACCGCGGCCGAGGTCCACTACATCCGCGCCGAGCGGGACGGGCTGCTCGACCTGCCCGTGGCTCTGGCTGAGCTGCGCGAGCGCTTCGGCGTGCGCACGCTGCTGTGCGAGGGCGGACCGCATCTGAACGCGCAGCTACTCGGCGCTGGTCTCGTGGACGAGCTGTTCCTCTCGCTCGCGCCGATCCTCGCGGGGGGAGACCTTGACGGAAACCCCGCCCACCCCGAGGCGCTGCGGATCCTCGCAGGCGCCGAGCTCTCCCCGCCGGTCGCGCTGGAGCTGCTCGGCGCGCTCGAGCATGACTCCAGTCTGTTCCTGCGCTACGGCGTCCAGGGCCGTCCCAATAGCGACGTTGCGCCCCCGCATGCGAGCGGCCCACGGCGCGGATGAGGCGCTACGGCGTGCGGGGCCGCCGGGCGAGCTCCGGCCTGTTGCTCACCGAGGCCGCCCCTTGAGCGATGACGGCGACATTCAGAACCACGCTGTTGGGCACCATCACCGAGTCCTCGTCCGTTGCGAAGGTCGTATAGAGCAGCCCCAGCGAGCTGACCGTCCCCTCGATCTGGCCCGCCAGCGGACCGCCCTGCAGGCGCACCCGGTCACCTACTTTGAACGGGCTCGCGCTGAGCAGGACCGTGCCCGCGATCACGTTGCCGAGCGTCTGCTGCGCCGCCAGCCCAAGGATCACCGCCGTGAAAGCGCCGCCGACGAGCAGTGTGCGCGCTTCGACGCCGGCGACATCCAGCGCTACCAGCAACGCGAGCCCCACAGTCGCCAGGCGAATCAGGAACCCGACTGGTCCGGCCGTGGCGGGGTCCAGGCGTCTGAACAGCGCCGGCCCCAGGGCGCGGCCGAAGTCCCGGGCGATCGCCCAGCCGAGGAATACCAGCACGATCACCGTGAGGATGTGCGCCGCCGTGTTCACTTCGGGCGCGCTGCCGCGCGTATCGACACCGAGCAGGCTCTTGCGGTTGTTGTATATGACCACCACTGCGACAAACAGGCAGCCGAGCACGACCGCCTCCAGGCGCGCGCGTTTGACCGCGCGCGGGCTGACCTGGTGTAGCAAGCCGACATCACTCCACGCCTGGCTGCGGGTCTCGAACATCTTCGGCGGTGTCTTCTTCGGTACGGGCATCGCGCTCACACATGATGGCGGCAGGAGCCATGACCACCCAGCGCTGGACGGCCACATGCAGCGAGCGCGCCGGCGGGCTCTCGCTGCGACGAGGACCAACCGGTAGGACCTACGCGAGCGTGTACACCAACATGAACGCCCCGAACGCTAGGCAATACACGGCGAACGGGATCAGCGTTTTCGTCTTGAAGTAGCCGACCAGGAAGCGCACCGTGAAGACCGCCGTCACCGCGGCCACCACGCAGGCGACGAGTGCCTGGCCGCGCACGCCGTCGCCGAGGCTGCCCAGAAGGTCGGGCAGCTTCACGAGGCCGGCGGCGAGAATGATCGGTGTGGCGAGCAGGAACGCGAAGCGCGCCGAATCGCTGTGGTCCAGGCCGCGCGCCAGCCCGGCGCCCATCGTCACGCCGTCGCGGCTGATGCCGGCGATGAGCGCGGTCGACTGCGCCGCGCCGATCACGAACGCCTCGCGGTACTCCATCGTGCCCAGCTCACGGCCCCCGTCGGCCTTGGCGCCCTCGCGCTGCGCCAGTTCGCGCACCTGCGCGCGGCGGCGGAAGCGCTCGGCGGCGAACAGCACGAGTCCGTTGAGCATCAGGAAGGCGGCGGCGATTTCGGGCTTGGCGGTCAGCGTGCGCAGCTCGTGCTCGAACACGATCCCGATCAGCCCCGCCGGGATGCTGGCGATCACGATCAGCCAGGCGAGGCGCTCGGTGTCGGTCTCGGCCTTGCGCGTGCTCAGGGTTCTGAAGAAGGCGCGGACGATCTCCACCCAGTCGCGCCGGTAGAAATACAACAGGCCGAGCGCACTGCCTACGTGCAGCATCACGATGAACGCCAGCCAGAAGGACTCGGGCTCGGACTGGGCCTTCACGAGCCCGTTCCACCCGAACAGCGTCGGGAACAGCACCGTGTGCCCGAGGCTCGAGATCGGGAAGAGCTCCGTCACCCCTTGCAGGAAGCCGAGCACGATCGCCTGGAAGTAGGTGATCGCGGAGGCCAGTGGGATCGCTATGAGGCTCGCCATCAGCGCGACAGCTTACGCATCTTCAGCTGGCTGCCGCTGCCACTAAGGCCCCCGTCACGCGCGCCAGATCGTCCTCGACGATCACGTAGGGAGGCATCGTGTAGATCAGGTCGCGGAACGGCCGCAGCCATACGCCGTGCTTGACGGCCACAGCGGTCACCGCCGCTACGTCCACCTCCTCACGCATCTGCACCACACCGATCGCACCGAGCACGCGCACGTCTGTCACCTCCGGCAACTCCCCAGCAGGCTCCAGCCCGGTGCGCAGACCGTCTTCAATCGTCGCCACACGCTTGCGCCAATTACCGTCGGCAAGCAGATCTAGCGAGGCCAACGCGACAGAGCACGCGAGGGGATTCGCCATGAAAGTCGGCCCATGCATCAGCCCGCCAGCCTCACCCGATGAGACCACGTCGGATACCGCCCGCGTGCAGAGCGTCGCGGCGAGCGTGAGATAGCCGCCGGTCAAAGCCTTGCCGACACACATCACGTCGGGCATCACGCCGGCGTGCTCGCAGGCGAACAGTGCACCGCTGCGTCCGAAGCCCGTGGCGATCTCGTCGAGCACCAGCAGCAGTCCGTGCTCGTCGCACAGACACCGCAGCAGCGCGACGCACTCCGGAGCGTGGAACCGCATCCCCCCTGCTCCCTGCACGACAGGCTCGACGATCACCGCCGCCAGCTCGTGGGAATGCCGCGCGAGGAGCTCGCTGACGTGCTCTGCCCAGGCATTGTCGAGACCCGCGTCAAATCCATCTGGGGGGCGATCGGCGAACACGTGCTCGGGAAGCACGCCAGTGAACAGGCTGTGCATTCCGCCAACCGGGTCACAGACCGCCATCGCGCCGAACGTGTCGCCGTGGTAGCCACCGCGCACGGTCAGCAGCCGCCGACGCTCGGGGTGGCCCTTCGCTCGTTGGAATTGCAGGCACAGCTTGATCGCGACCTCGACCGAGACTGAGCCGGAGTCGGCGAAGAACACCTGCTCCAGCCCGTCGGGAACGATCTCCACGAGGCGCTCCGCCAGGAGCACCGCCGGCTCGTTGGTGAGCCCGCCGAACATCACGTGCGCCATTCGCCCGAGCTGCTCTTGCACAGCGAAGTCGAGCGAAGGGTGGCGGTAGCCGTGGATCGCACACCACCACGAGGACATACCGTCGATCAACTCGCGTCCGTCCGCGAGCTTCAGACGCACCCCCTCGGCCGAGACGACCGGCAGCGGCGCCTGCGCGCCGGGCAGCGCACCGTAGGGATGCCAGACGTGCTCGCGGTCGAACGCGAGCAGTGCCTCCCAGTCGCTCAGATCAATCCTCGTAGAGGACGAAGTCGCGCTTGCGGGCTCCGCAGACCGGGCAGAACCACGTGTCCGGGATGTCCTCGAAGGCGGTTCCCGTGGGGATGCCCCCGTCCGGGTCGCCCTCCTCGGGGTCATAGATGTAGCCGCAGGACTCGCAGATCCAGCGCTGCAGGGTGGTGGTCGTCATCGGCGAAAGATTACCGGCCCTCCGCCCCGACGGTAGGGTCGGCAGATGAGCACGCACGACGATAGGCGCCCGGCTAAAGGGGAGGAGTACAACCCGGGGAAAGCTACGCCCCCACGCCAGGCGGCGACGGTGATCCTGCTGCGCGGCGGCGCGCGGACGCTCGAAGTGCTGCTGGTCAAGCGTACTCCCGCCGCGCGGTTCATGGGCGGCGTGTGGGTGTTCCCGGGAGGTGCCGTCGACACGGGAGAGGGGGAGGGCGACGGCGCTCACCGGGCGGCAGCGATCCGCGAGCTGCGCGAGGAGGCCGCGATCGTGCTCGAGGACCCCGGTATGCTCGTGAAGTTCTCGCGCTGGATCACGCCGGCCGAGGTCCGTACGCGCTTTGACACCCATTTCTTCCTCGCGTCGCTGCCCGACGGCCAGGAGCCGCGGGTGGATGGCGAGGAGTGCGTCGAGGAGGCCTGGTTCACGCCCGCGGCGGCACTGCAGGCCCACCGCGATGGGCAGATCTTGCTCGTGTTCCCCACGATCAAGCACCTCGAACAGCTCGACGCGTTCCCCTCGGCCGCCGGGCTGCTGGCCTATGCCCGCGGCCGTGAGGTGCAGCCGATTCAGCCGCGAGTCGTGGTCGAGGGCGAGGTCGCTCGCGTGCTCCTTCCGGGCGAGCCGGGCTATGACGATCGCTAGCCGACACGGCGGAGCGGCCCGGTGAGCCATGCCGGGCCACGAGGCACTGACTGGGCAATGGTCCGAGATCCCCGCAAATTGCGTCTTTCCTCAGGCGGTGACAGCCGGTGACCGTGCGCCCGGCGAGGATCTAGACTAGAAAAGGAAGATGCCCGCCGCGGCACGCGCACCAAAACGCTCCGGCCTGACGGTCGCCGTCACCGGGCCCACGGGCGAGATCGGGCGGGCTGTGCTCGGAGCGCTCGAGCACTCCTCCGGGGTGAGGCATGTACTCGGGATGGCGCGGCGGCCGTTCGACCCGGCCGCGCACGGCTGGAAGAAGGTCTCCTATCGGCAGGGCGACGTCCTGGACCCCGCCGCCGTGGCCGAGCTGGTGGTTGAAGCGGATGTGGTCGTGCACCTCGCGTTCCTGATCATGGGCGGCCCGCGTGAGACCCGCGCGGTGAACTTGGAAGGCTCGCGCAACGTCTTTCAGGCAGCCGTCTCCGCCGGGGCCAAACGATTGGTCTACGCCTCCTCCGTCGCCGCCTACGGCTTCCACGCCGAGAACCCTCAGCCACTCACAGAGGAGGTGCCCGCGCGCGGGACCGCGAGCCACTACTACTCAGCCCAGAAGGCCGAGGTCGAGGCGATGCTGAACGAGGTGCTGGACGACACCTCGACCGACGCATACGTGCTGCGGCCATGCATCGTCGGCGGTCCCGATGCGCCGCTTCTGATCGACAGCCTGCCCTACACCCAGATCTCCGAGCGACTGCCCGGGCCTGTCCTGCGCCTGCTCGACGGCGTGCCGATCCTCAGGCCGGTGCTGCCCGATCCCGGCGTGCCCTTTCAGCTCGTCCACCACGACGACCTCGCCAGCGCGATGGGCGCCGCGGTGCTCGGCCGTGGCAACCCGGGCATCTACAACCTCGCAGGATCGGGCGAGCTGACGGTGAAAGACCTCGCGCGCGAGCTCGGCTGGTACTCGATCCCCGTGCCCGAGCTCGCGGTGGACGCAGTGGCCGAGATGGTCGGGCGGCTGGGCTTCCTTCCCGCCCAGGTCCAGTGGGTCGCGGCCTTCCGCGAGCCCGTGATCATGGACATCGCCAAGGCCCGGCGCGAGCTGAAATGGCGCCCGAAACACGATGCGCTGCAGACGTTGCGCGAGACGATCGGCGCCGAGCGGCTCGATCGCTTCGTGCGCTGAACAAGCCTCGCTAGGGCGTCGCTGAGCAAGCGAGGCACGGACGCACCGAGCGAAGTGTGCTCGGCACATGAGCGAGGGAGGACACCGCCTCGCGCTGGTCGAAACGGGGATGCGAGCCGAAGGCGAGTGTCTCCCGGCTTCGGTCAGCGGCGTCCTAGCCCTGCTGGGCCTCGATCACGTGCGTGACTGCGTTGATCAGCGCCAGGTGCGTAAACGCCTGCGGGTAGTTGCCGAGATGGCGCCCCGAGGAGGCCTCGAGCTCCTCGGCATACAGACCGAGGTGCGACGAGTAGGAGAGCAGCCGCTCGCAGAGGTGCTCGGCCTCGCGCCGCTCGCCGATCTCCGAGAGTGCGGAGACCAGCCAGAAGGAGCAGATCAGGAACGTTCCCTCAGCGCCGCTAAGACCGTCGTCGGTCTCGTCGGTGCGATAGCGCAGGACGAGACCGTTCTGAGTCAACTCCTCGCGGATCGCGTTCACGGTGGCGCACACGCGCTCGTCGTCGGGAGGCAGGAAACGAAGTAGTGGGATCAGCAGCGTCGAGGCGTCGAGCGCATCGGTGTCGTAGTGCTGACGAAACACCCCCCGCTTGTCCACGCCACGCTGCAGGATGTCCTCGCGGATCTTGTCGGCAACCCCCTGCCATGCCTCAGCCTGCTCCTCCTCCCCCCGACGTTCGGCCAGACGCGCCCCGCGATCCATCGCCACCCAACACATCAACTTCGACGAGACGTAGTGACGAGGCTCTCCACGGGCCTCCCAGATGCCCTGATCGGGTTCCCTCCATACCTTTTCCGCACATTGCACCTGGTCGGTGAGCACCGGCCACAAGCGCTCGGGGATGTGGTCACGCTTCTTGGAGTGCAGGTACACCGAATCGAGCACCGCTCCGAACACGTCGTTCTGGCGCTGGTTATACGCGCCGTTGCCGACCCGCACCGGGCGCGCGCCTTCGTAGCCCTTGAGGTGCTCGAGCGTCGACTCCTCCAGGTCCCGATTGCCCGTGATCCCGTACATGATCTGCAGCGATCCATCCTCATTGCGCTCCAAATCCGCTACGTACTGGATGAAGTCGTCGGCCTCCCAATCCAGCCCGAGCGCGTGTAGGCCCCACAGCGTGAATGAGGCGTCGCGCATCCAGCAGTAGCGGTAATCCCAGTTGCGTTCCCCGTGCGGCGTCTCGGGCAGCGAGGTGGTCGGCGCAGCCACGAGCGCACCGGTGGGCATGAAAGTGAGGCCCTTCAGCGCCAGCGCCGAGCGCTCGAGGTGATAGCGCCAGGGATGATCGGGGTAGGTGCCGTCGGCGAGCCAGCTGCGCCAGAAATGGCTCGTACGGGTCAGGTACTCCTCGGCCTGCTCAGCCGTGCGAGGGCCGCCGAGCCCCTCGGTCCAGGAGATCGCGCAGAAGCGCCGCTCGCCTTCGTTCATCGTGTGACGCGCGTGCACGCGGTTGCCCTCGATCCCCATGCGCACGTCACTGAACAGGCGGAACTCGGTGCGCCCGTCGCTGGCGTCGAACGCGTACCCGCCCTCGGAGCCGGTGTCCACGACGCTCCACTTCGCCGGCGTCGAGCCGTACTGGAGCATCGGCTCGCACACCATCTCCAGCTGCACCTCACCCTGGATACATTCGATTACGCGCACGAGCAGGTGGTCGGCGTCGAAGTCGGTGGGCGCCCGGGTGTGGCTGGAGCCCTCCTTGTTGTCGTGCCACTTCCCGATCGTCAGCCCGTCCACCACTCGCAACCACCCCTGCGGTGTCATCCATGTCGTCTCGATCAGGTTCGTCCCGGGGATGTAGCGCCGGCCGGCGGGCACGTACACGTCGTAGGGACCCACGCGCCAGCTCCCGGCCCCGCGGTCGAGCATCGCCGCGAACACGCTCGGCGAGTCGAAGTGGGGTATGCACATCCAGTCGATCGATCCGTCGGAAGCGACCAGCGCACCGGTGTGGCAGTCCGACAGGAAGCCGTAGTCGGCGATCGGCGGGAACGGAGAGTTCGGCGAGAACGACGCGCCCGAGCTCTCTACGGAGGATTTCCGCGCTGCCGGCGGCGCAACCTCGGCTTCCTTGGCCTGGCCGACCTTCGGTGCGGGGCTATTCGAAGTCGCCGAGCGCGGGGGCATGGTCAGCGAACCGTAGCGTGAGCGCGCGTCGGGTCGGGAGGGCGCCTCTGCGGCGTGCGGAGCACGCGCCTCACGACGGACGGCAGGCTGTTCGTCTGCGACATCACCAGAGGACGCGCTCCACATCGGAGGGCAGGCGAGCCTCGTCATCGAGCTTGTCGAGATGAGCGCGAAGCGAGACGGCTGCGACCGGTCGCAGCTCGGCGGGCACGTCTGACCAGGCGGCGTCGAGCAGCTCAGACGTAGAGCGACGGCCTGCAGCGAGCGCGGCGAGCAGCAGCCGCTCGCGCTCGAGGCGATGATCGATGTACTGATCCAGCTTGACCCGGGGCTCCCAGATCGGGGGCCCGTGACCCGGGCACAGGACGTCGAGGTCACGCTCGCATAGCCTCTCGAGGCCGTCGAGATAGCCGGCGAGTGCGCCGGGATCGGGGGCGATGAACACGCTGCCTTCGCCGAGCACCGCGTCGCCGGTGAAACACGCCCGGTCGCAGATCAGCGCAAAATGATCGGGGGCGTGTCCAGGGGTGGAGAGAGCCTCGAAAGGCCCAAAGCGAGCGCCGTCGACGAGCTTCACATCGGCCTCGCCGCGCCCGGCGGCGAGCGGCGCCGGCTCTCGTTCGCGCAGGGACTCGACGGCTTCGGCGTGGTCGGAATGGTCGTGGGTGAGCACGATGCCACCAAGACCTCCGCGCGCGTCGATCTCCACCAGCAGCCGCTCGATGTGAAAATCGATCTTCGGGCCGGGGTCGACGACGTAGGCCGGCCGACGGCCGACGACCCACGTGTTGGTGCCCGACAGCGTGAGCGGCCCGGGATTATCCGCGCGGACCCGCAGGATGTCATAGCCCAGCAGCCGCTCTGCCTCGGACTGAGCCTCGATGCTGGGATCGGCCTCGGAGTCGGGGATTGACGAGGAGCTCACCAGCGCGACCTTAACCGAGCCCGCCACGCATTTGACTGAAAGTCATCTCG
This sequence comes from uncultured Solirubrobacterales bacterium, assembly GCA_963837135.1. Classification (GTDB taxonomy): domain Bacteria; phylum Actinomycetota; class Thermoleophilia; order Solirubrobacterales; family Solirubrobacteraceae; genus Palsa-744. Next base: position 502,878 of record CAWILV010000005.1, on the reverse strand, counting down.
CGCGTCGTACCCTGGGGGGGCGACCATGCGCCTCCAGCACCCGGAGCAAGCCGGACACAACCCCGTAGTGCAAGACCCGAAAGAGTCACACGGTGCCGTTCGCCCAGCCTGAGCCGCTGCGCCGCGAGCTGGCGCATGCGCTGCCGGACCGTCCATTTGCGCTGCGCTTCTGGGACGGCTCCGAGCTCGAGCCGACCGTCCCCGGCGGACCCGCCTTCACGGTCCGCTCCCCCGCCGCGGTCGCGCACCTGCTGCGCGCACCCGGGCAGCTCGGGCTGGGACGCGCCTACGCCGCCGGCGAGCTGGAGGCGGACGATCTCGACCGCGTGATCGGGCTGCTCGACACGTTCGAGGCACCCACGATCGACACGCGGACAAGGCTGCGATTGACGCTGGCCGCCGTGCGCGCTTGCGGCCTGACACCGCCGCCCCGCATCCCCGCGAGTGAGCTGCGCCCGCACGGCCGGCGTCACAGCCGCGAGCGCGACGCGCGCGCGGTGCGCCACCACTACGACGTCTCGAACGAGTTCTTCGCGCTGTTCCTCGACGAGTCGATGACCTACAGCTGCGCACTCTTCTCCCGCGAGCTCGACTCGCTCGAGGGCTCGTGGGGAACCCATCCGCCAAGCGAGCGGCGCCCGCCAACGCTCGAGCAGGCGCAGGCGGCCAAGCGCGAGCTGATCTGCAGGAAGCTCACGTTGCAAGAGGGCGAGCGCGTGCTCGACGTCGGTTGCGGCTGGAGCAGCTTCGTGATCCACGCGGCGGCCAACTACGGGGTGCAGGCGGTCGGCATCACTCTCTCACCGGCCCAGGCCGAGCTGGCACGTCAGCGCGTGGCCGAGGCGGGCCTCGAGGATCGCGTCGAGATCCGCGTCGCGGACTACCGCGAGCTGGGCGGCGAGCATTACGACGCGATCGCAAGCATCGGCATGGTCGAGCACGTCGGCGCCAACCAGATCGACCTCTACGCCACCCAGCTCGCCAGCCTCTTACCGCCAGGCGGCAGGCTGCTCAACCACGGCATCGCCCGCCTGCGCCACGGCGAGGCCGAGGCCGGACCATTCTCCGAGCGCTACGTGTTCCCGGACGCGGCGCCACTACACGTCTCGCGCGTGACGCTCGCGCTCGAGCGCGCGGGGATCGAGCCCCTGCATGTCGAGGGGCTGCGCGAGGACTACGCCGAGACGCTGAGCCACTGGATCGAGCGCCTGGACGCCAACCGGACGCGGGCCGAGGAGCTGGCCGGTCCCGAACGCGTGCGCGTGTGGCGGCTCTACCTACGCGCCGCCCGCAATGGTTTCAGGACCGGCTTTACCTCGATCTTCCAAATACTGGGCCGGCGCGCCTAGCCGGCGCACGTAAACCCGGCGCGCCTAACGGCGGCCGGAGCCGGTTCGGGGAGAGCCGGAGCCGTTGCGTGCGGCGCCGGTCCGCGGCGAGCCGGACCCGTTGCGTGCGGACCCAGACGGGCCACGCCCCCGGTTGCGCGACGCGCCACGCGTGCGCTGCTGTGAGCCGCCGGAGCGCTGCCCGGTGGCGTCGCTCGGCAGACCGCCCTGCTCGAGCTCGCGGTGCAGGCCGAGGTCGCGCACCATGCTCACCAGTTCGCGCGCCTGGTCGTGGACGACGAACGTCACGCCTGTGCCGCTCGCGCCCGCGCGAGCGGTGCGCCCGATGCGATGCACGTAATCCTCGCGCGAGCCCGGGATGTCGAAGTTGATCACGTGCGTGATGCCCGCCACGTCGATCCCGCGCGCGGCCACGTCGGTGGCGACGAGCGTGTCGACGGCGCCGGACTCGAAGCGGGCGAGCGCCTTCTCGCGCTGCGCCTGAGACTTGTCGCCGTGCATCGCCACCGCTTGCACGTTGCTCGCCGCAAGCCGTTTGACGAGCCGGTCGGCGCCGCGCTTGGTGCGCACGAAGACGAGCGTCAGCCCGCGATCTGAGTTCAGCTCGGAGACGAGCCGCGCCACCTTGCCCTCGTGGGAGACCGTCACGAAGCGGTGCTCGACATCTCCCTTGCGCTCCTCCGAGTGGGCGTGCTCGTGGCGACGTGGATCGGTGGTATAGGCCTTCGCGACCTTCCCCACGTCGCCCTGGAGCGTGGCGCTGAACAGCAGCGTCTGTCGCTCGCGCGCACACATCTTCACGATCCGGTCGACGACGGGCTTGAAGCCCATGTCGAGCATCCGGTCGGCCTCGTCGAGCACGAGCAGCCTGACGCGGTCGAGCGATACGTCGCGCCGATCGATCAGGTCGAGCAGCCGTCCCGGGGTGGCAACGAGGATGTGGGCGCGCGCGGCGAGGCGCGCCTGCTTGACGATGCCGGCGCCCCCGTAGACGGCCGCGATCGACAGCGCGCGGGCGTGGGCGATGTCGCGCAGATCGTCGACGATCTGCGATGCCAGCTCACGCGTCGGCGCCAGGACGAGCGCCGAGGGGCGCACGTTGGTGCCGTGCAGGCGTTCGATCATCGGGATGCCGAACGCGAGCGTCTTGCCAGACCCGGTCGGGGACTGCGCGAGCACATCGTGCCCGGCGAGCACGTCGGGGAGAACCATCTTCTGAACTGCGAACGGCTGGGTGATCTCGCGCTTGGCAAGCTCATTGACGACGACCTCGGACACGCCGAGGTCGGCGAACGTTGCATGTTGCATGTTGGTGTTGCTCCTTCTGGCGACCGTCTGGCGGCCGCCGCTGCAGATGGAGATTCGACTGACCCCATCCGCGCAACGAAAAAGCAAAGCGCCAACAAAGACAAAGAACCTCGCGGGCGACGTCGCCGCCCGGTACGGCCACCGTAGCAGAGCAGAGACGGGATCTTTTCATTTCGGCCTGCGACGGCCTAAATGAAAAATCCCGCCCCTGCTGGTTGATTGGTCGCGACAACCCCGTGCGGCGCCGGCTATCCATCTACTCAAGGCTGGCCATCACGTGCTTGACGACTGTGTAGTCCTCCAGCGAATAAACAGAAAGATCCTTCCCGTATCCCGAGTCCTTGAAGCCTCCATGGGGCATCTCCGAGACCAGCGGGATGTGGTCGTTGATCCACACGCAGCCGAAACGCAACGCCTTTGCGACACGTAGCGCGCGCCCCACGTCGCGTGTCCACACCGAGGAGGCCAACCCATAGCGGGTGGCGTTCGCCCACTCGATCGCCTGGGCCTCGTCGGAGAAGCGCTGCACCGTGATCACCGGGCCGAAGATCTCGCGCTGGATCATCTCGTCGTCCTGACGAAGACCCGCCACGACGGTCGGCTCGACGTAGAAACCGAGCCGATCGGGCTGCTTGCCGCCGGTGACGATCTCGGCGTGATCGGGCCTGCGCTCCAAAAAGCCCTCGACGCGTTCGCGTTGGCGGGCTGAGTTAACCGGGCCGAGCGTCGTCTCGGACGCGAGCGTGTCCCCGATCACGAGACCCTGAGCCTGCCCGGCGAGGCCGCTGACGACATCCTCGTAGACGTCGCTCGACGCGAGCACGCGGGTGGCCGCGGTGCAATCCTGGCCGGCGTTGTAGTAGCCGGTGCCCGCGATCGTCTCCAGCGCGCTCTGCAGGCTGACGTCGTCGAACACGACCACCGGCGCCTTGCCACCGAGCTCGAGGTGCACGCGCTTGAGGCTGTCGGCGGCGGTGCGCGCGAAGTGCTTGCCCGTGTCAACCGAGCCGGTCAGCGCGAGCATGTCGACCTCGGGGTGATTGATCAGCGCCTCACCGGTCGGCCGGCCGGTGCCCATGACCACGTTCAGGACGCCCTTGGGGAGGATCTCCGCGGCGAGCTCGGCCAGGCGGACGGTCGTGATCGGCGTCGTCTCGGCCGGCTTGAGCACGACGGTGTTGCCGGCGGCGATTGCCGGTGCGAATTTCCAGATCGCCATCATCAGGGGGTAGTTCCACGGGGTCACCTGCCCAATCACACCGACGGCCTCACGCCGCGTAAAGGAGGTGTAGCCCTGCATGTACTCGCCCGCCGCCCTGCCCTCCAGGCAGCGCGCGGCGCCGGCGAAGAAGCGCAGGTTGTCGGCCATCACGGGGATCTCATCGTTGATGACGGCTTCGATCGGCTTGCCCGCATTGAGCGCCTCCAGGCGGGCGATCTTCTCGCCGTGCTCCTCCACGAGGTCGGCCAACGCCAGTAGTGCTCGAGAGCGCTGGGCGGGGGTGGTGGACGACCAGCCGTCGAATGCTCGACGCGCGGCCCGAGCGGCCCGATCGACATCCTCGGCGCTCGAGATCGGCGCCCGCGCCAGCTCCTCGCCGGTCGCGGGGTTGAGCACCGATTCGGTCTCGGCGCCGCAGGCAACGCGCTCGCCGTCGATGAAGTTCTGCAGTGTGTCTGTCGCTGCCGCCATGTCAGCCTCTCCTCATTGTCAGACGCCGAGCGCTTCCGCCACGGCTCCATAGGTGATCTCGCCCCCGCGCACGTTCAAGCCCCTAGCCAGGCCCGGGTCGCGCTCCAACGCGCCATCCACCCCGCGCTCGGCCAGCGCCAGCACATACGGCAGCGTCGCGTTGGTGAGCGCGTAGGTCGATGTGATCGGCACCGCTCCGGGCATGTTCGTGACGCAGTAATGGGTGATCCCATCGACCTCGAACGTCGGATCTGAGTGGGTCGTCGGACGCGAGGTCTCAAAGCACCCGCCCTGGTCGATCGACACGTCGACGAGCACCGCGTGCCGCTTCATCAAGCCGAGCTGCTCGCGCGTGACGACGCGTGGCGCCCGGCCACCGTGGACCAGGACGGCACCGATCACCAGATCGGCGCGCGGCAGCATCTCCTCGATCGCCAAGGTCGATGAGTACACCGTCGAGGCGCGACCGCCGAACGCGACTTCCAGCTCGCGCAACCGATCGATCGAGCGGTCGAACACGAACACGTCGGCCTGCATCCCGATCGCGATGAACGCGGCGTTCATCCCCACCACGCCGCCGCCGATCACGAGCACCGTCGCGGCCGCGACCCCCGGCACCCCGCCCAGCAGGATGCCGCGGCCGCCCAAGGGCTTCTCGAGCATGAACGCGCCCGCCTGCGTGGCGATCTTGCCCGCCACCTCGCTCATCGGCGCCAGCAGCGGCAGGCGCCCCTCTGCATCTTCGACCGTCTCGTAGGCGATGCACGTCGCGCCGGACTCCCGCAGGCCCCGCGCCAAATCCGGCTCGGCCGCGAGGTGCAGATAGGTGAACAGCGTCTGGCCCTCCCGCAGCAGCCCGACCTCGGCCGCCTGTGGCTCCTTGACCTTGAGCACGAGCTCGGCCTGCCCGAACACGGCCTCGGCGTCGGGCACGATCTCGGCGCCCTGGGCCGTGAAGTGGGCGTCATCGAACGCGCTGCCCAGCCCCGCGCCCGTCTGCACCAGCACCTCATGCCCGCGTGCGCTCAGCTCGCGCACGCCGGCGGGGGTGATCGCCACCCGGTACTCGTCGATCTTCACCTCGGTCGGGACACCGATCCTCATCGTGCCAACTCCCTTCCTCGTAAGGCCAGCCAGAACTCGATCCGATCGCGCGCCTGCGAGAAGTCGCGGCCGGTCAACTGCTCGACGCGGCGGATGCGATAACGCAACGTATGACGGTGACAATAGAGGGCGTTGGCGGCCTTCTCCCAGTGCCCGTTGTGCTCGATGAACACGTCGAGCGAGCGCAGCAGCTCGTCGCCGTACTCGCCCTCGCCCTGCTCGACCGGGCCGAGCACGCCGCGGCAGTAGGAGATCAGCGCGTCGTCGTCCTGCAGGGAGAGCAGCAGCTGGAAGGCGCCGAGGTCTTTGTAGGAGGCGACCTCGGGCGCCTCGCCACCTCGCGGAGCGTCCCCATTCTGCAGCCGCACGGCCTCCAGCGCGCAGCGCGCCTCGTGGAAGCTCAGCCGCAGCGAGTGCGTCGGCGCGGGGCGGCTCGCGGCGGCCGCAACCTCGCCGAAGCGCTCGGCCAGCTCACCGCGGAGCTTGCGCGCGAGCTCGATCGGATCCTGCCCATCATCCCCCTGCCCGTCCGCGTCGATCACCGCACACAGCAGCCCGGCGCGGATCGCGACGAGGTTGTGCACGCCCTCGCGCTCGAGGATCCGTTCCAGCAGCGCCGCCGCGGCGGTCGGGTCGGGCGTCGAGAAGGCCAGCACGGCGACCTGCTCGCCGATCCCGAACGGGCGCAGCCGCGCCTGCAGCTCCTCCGGGTAGAGGTGCCCGGTGAGCGCCTCCGCCAGCACGTCGCCGACCATGTTGCGCTGCAGCATTTCGTAGCGCTCGTTGACGAGCTGCGCGAACGCCCGCTCGGTGATCGCGATGAACGGCAGCTCGTAGGGAACCTCGAACAGCGGGAACTCTCGCTTGCGCGCGGCCGTCACGAGCGCCGCGGGCAATTTCTTGTGGGTGAAGCCCGTGCCGAAGCCGAGCCCGGCGATCTCGTGATCGGCGAGGCGCTCGATCAGCTCGCGCTGGGCCTTCGGCCCGTCCAGCTGAATGCCCATCGTCAACAGCAGCTCGCCCCCTTTCAGCCACGGCGTCGGGTCGATCAGCTCGGTGCTGTGCACCCAGCGCACGTGCGCCTGGGCGGACTGGAGCCCGGAGACGAGCGTCAGCCCGAGCTCCGTTACGAGGCTCTCTACTGTGAGCTCCATCTCCCGATCCGCTCCCCCGCCTCGCTCAGCACGGGGCGCAGGATTGACTCGATCTCCGCGAACTGCTCCTCGCCGGCGATCAGCGGCGGCGAGAGCTGCACGACCGGGATCGCCGCGGTCGTCGGTGCGGCAGATCAGCCCGCGCGAGTACAGCTCGCCGGAGAGGAAGCCGCGCAGCAGCTGCTCGGACTCCTCGTGGTTGAACGTCTCCTTCGTATCCTTGTCCTTCACCAGCTCGATCGCCTGGAAGTAGCCTGCGCCCGCGCACGTCGCCGACGATCGGCAGGTCGCGCAGCCCCTCGAGCATCTCCCGGAAGCGGCCCTCGTTCGCGCGCACGTGCCCGCACAGGTCCTCGCGCTCCATCACGTCGATGTTCGCCAGCGCCACCGCGCACGCCATCGGGTGCCCGCCGAAGGTGAAGCCGTGCGTGAAGGTCTCTGTGCCGTGCAGGAACGGCTCGGCGACGCGGTCTGACGCGAGCACCGCGCCGAGCGGCGCATAGGCAGAGGTGAGGCCCTTCGCCATCGTGATCATGTCCGGCTGGTAGTCGAATCGTTCGCAGCCGAACCAGTACCCGAGCCGACCCCACGCGCAGATCACCTCGTCGGAGATCAACAGCACCCCGTGGCGATCGCAGATCTCGCGCACGCGCTGGAAGTAGCCGTCCTGGGGCACGAAGCATCCGCCGCTGTTCTGCACCGGCTCGAGGATCACCGCCGCGACCGTGGCGGGACCCTCGAACAGGATCGCCTCCTCGATCTGATCGGCCGCCCACAGCGGATCGCGATCCTCGCTCCAGCGATATGAGTTCGTGTTCGGCACGTGATGCCCGCCGGGGGTCAGCGGCTCGAACGGCGTCCGCAGCGCGGGCACGCCGGTCGCCGTCAACGCCCCCATCGAGGTCCCGTGGTAGGCGAGCTTGCGCGAGATCAGCTTCGTCGCGGGTCGGCTCGCCCTTGGCGGCGTGGTAGGCCTTCGCGAGCTTCCACGCCGACTCGACCGCCTCCGAACCCCCGGAGGTGAAGAACACGCGGTTCAGATCCCCCGGCGCGAGCTCGGCGATGCGCGCGGCGAGCTCGATCGAGCGCGGATGGGCGTAGCTCCAGTTCGTGTAGAAGCCGAGCTCCTCGGCCTGCCTCGCGGCGGCCTGCCCGAGCTCGGCGCGGCCGTGGCCGATGTTCACGCAGTACAGCGCCGACAGCCCGTCGAGATAGCGCTTGCCGTGCTCGTCGTACACGTAGCAGCCGTCGCCGCGCACGATCACCGGGACCTCGTGTCGGCGTAGACGCCCATCCGCGTGAAGTGCATCCACAGATGGCGCTTGGCCAGCTCTTGAAGATCGCTAGACACTCGGGACAACGGTACTGCGCCGAGATGTCTAGCTCAAGGCGCTGCCCGGTCAACAAGCCCCGTAGGAGTTGTACGAGATGTACAAGATCGGCAGGACGTTTTGGGGATTGCGCCCCTTGCCCGCCGCCGGTGGAGGACGTAACTTCTGTCACAACTAGCCAGAGAGGAGCAGGGGATGGCCACCGTCAGCGCAGCCGCACCGGGCACGCCCAAACAAGAGGGCGTGATGGACAAGGGGCTGAAGAAAAACGCGATCGGCTACCTCTCGAACATCGTGATCGGGGTGGCCTCGACCGCGCCCGCGTACTCGCTGGCGGCGACGCTCGGCTTCATCGTCGCCGTCAAGGGCGTCGGCGTGCACGCGCCGGCGGTGATGCTCGTGGCGTTCATCCCGATGCTGCTCGTCGCCTCGGCCTACAAATACTTCAACCGCGCCGACCCCGACGCGGGCACGACGTTCGCGTGGGTCACGCGCGCGTTCGGCCCGATGACGGGCTGGATGAACGGCTGGGCGATCTTCCTCTCGGACGTGATCGTGATGGCCTCGCTGGCGGCGATCGCGGCGATCTACACGTTCAAGCTCTTCGGCTTCACCGAACTCGGCGAATCCAAAGCGGCGATCATCGTCGCCGCGGTCCTGTGGATCGCTATGATGACCTGGATCTGCTATCGCGGCATCGAGCTCTCGGCGCGCATCCAGCAGATTCTTGCTCAGCGCCGAGGTCTTCATCCTCGGGCTGTTCTCGGTGGTCGCCTTCGTCAAGGTCTATGGCAGCCATCCCCCGGCCGGCTCGATCAAGCCGTCGCTGTCTGGATCAACCCGTTCGCGATGAACTTCTCCGACCTGGTCGTCGCGCTGCTGCTCGCTGTCTTCATCTACTGGGGCTGGGATTCCGGCGTGGCCGTCAACGAGGAGTCCGAGGACCCCGCCGAGGGCCCGGGCAAGGCCGCGGTCATCTCGACGATCCTGCTCGTGCTGATCTACGTCGTCGTCACGGCGGCCGCCCAGTCCTTCCACGGGACAGGCTTCCTGACCAACGAAGCAAACCAGGAAGACATCCTCAATGCGCTCGGCGGCGGCGTGCTGGGCGAGCACGACTCGACAAGCTGCTGATCATCGCGGTGCTCACCTCGGCGTCGGCCTCGACCCAGACGACGATCCTGCCGACCGCCCGCACGACGCTCTCGATGGCGCACTGGAAAGCAGTCACCAACCTGCTCTCGCGCGTGCACAAGCGCTACCTGACCCCGACCGTCTCGACGCTCGGCTTCGGCCTGCTCTCGATCATCGTCACGGTCGTCCTGCTGCTGCTCTCCGAAAGCGTGCTCGAAGACTCGCTTACCGCGATCGGCTTTCCGATCTGCTTCTACTACGGCTTCACGGGCGTCGCCTGCGGGTTCTACTACCGCCACGACCTGCTGGAAAGCGCGCGCAACTTCCTGCTGCTGGGCCTCGGCCCGCTGATCGGCGGGCTGATGCTGTTCGGGATCGGGATCAAGGCGGCGTTCTACTACGGCCACGCGGAAAACGTCTCCTCGAAGCCGATCCTCGGCATCACGTTGCCGCTGTGGATGGGCATCGGCGGCATGGTCCTCGGCGGCGTCATCATGCTCGCCTCACGGCCCTACTTCAAAGAGTTCTTCTCGCGAAAGACGGAAACGGCGCCCCCCGGGCTGCTCGACCAGCCGCCGCCGACCGAGCCGACGCCGGCACGCGTGGACTTCTAACCCAACTCCATCTGCCCGTGCGCTGAGCCGTACTCCCCCAGCAGCTCTAGGAACGGCTTCGGCGGGAACGCCTCGGGGCCGAGCACGCCAACGCCCTGCCACTCCCCCCGATCGAGCAACTCGAGCGCGACGACGGGGTTGATCGCCGTCTGCCAGACCACCGCCTGATTGCCGTACTCGCGCATCGTCGTCTCGTTGTCGACCACGTGGTAAAGGTACGTCGAGCGCGGCTGCCCGTCCTTGCCCGCGCCCGTCACCCAGGTCCCCGCGCAGGTGCGCCCCGACATCCGCTCGCCGAGCGTCGCCGGGTCCGGCAGCGCGGCGGCGACCACGTCGCGCGGAGCCACCGGCACGCCGCGCACAGACACCGGCTCGGTCGAGTCGAGACCCAGTTTGTGGAGCGTCGAGAGCACGTCGATGAACTCCTGGCCGAGCCCGTACTTGAACGTCACCCGCTCGCACTCGCACCCAGCGGGGGATCAAGACGACCTCCTCGTGCTCGACGTTCACGCACTCGACCGGGCCGATCCCCTCGGGGAACTCGAACACCTCGGGCTCGGAGAACGGCGGGCGTCGTGTAGAAGCCGCGCTCGCGCTCCCAGATCAGCGGCGGGTTCAGGCACTCCTCGATCGTCGTCCAGATCGAGAACGTCGGCGCGAAGTCATAGCCCTCGACGTCAGGTCGGCGCCGTCGCGCACGCCGACTTCGTCGATCTTCGAGAACAGCTCGTCGGCGGCGTAGCGAGCGAAGATGTCCGACAGGCCGGGCTCAACGCCGATCCCGACGAGCGCCAGCAGACCTGCCTGCTCCCACGCCTCGTTGCGGTCGAGCTGGTACTCGCCGAGCATCGTCCCGACAGCTCGTGCGGACGCTCGGGGTGCGGGTGCGAGAGCGTCATCGCCATGTCCAGGTAGGTGACCCGCGCCCGTAGGCAGGCGTCGAAGATCGGCTCGTTGAAGCGCGGATCGCAGGCGTTCAGCACCGCGTCGGGCTTGACGCGGCCGATCAGCTCGACGAGGTCGGCCTCACTGGAGGCGTCGACGCGCTCGGCGCTGAAGCGATCGGGCTCTCCCAACCGCTCGGCCACTGCCCGCGCGCGCTCGAGCGCGACGTCGGCCATCACTACCTCGGTGAATGCCGCCCGGCGCTGGGCGATCGCGGCAAACGCCGCGCCAACGCCTCCAGACCCCACCACCAAGACCCGCATAGCTCAAGTGTGACACGCCTCCCGTATGCTCCCCCGACGAATGGCGAGCACGCTGATTGACAGGCCCGCGACGACCCCTGCCGTCGAGCGGCGCGAGGTTCGTTGGGCCGCCTCTCCGTCGATCGGTCGGGCGGAGATCCTCTGGGTGATCCTCGCCGGCGTCCTGCTCGCGGTGCTGACGAGCTGGCCGCTGGTGCTGCACATGCCGAGCCGGATCGCCCCGGACCTCGGCGACCCTGTGCGCACCGCCTGGCAGATCGCGTGGGTCGGGCACGCGATGCTCCACGACCCGCTGCACATCTTCGAATCCAACGCCTTCTACCCGCACCCGCTCAGCCTCGCCTTCTCCGATTCGCTGCTCGGCTACGGCCCTGCCGCGTTCTTCGGCCATGGCACCGTCGCCGCGCTCGTTCGCTATAACCTGCTGTTCCTGTGGATCTGGTCGCTCTGCTTCGTCGGCGCCTACTTGCTCGCCCGCGAGCTGGGACTGCGCTGGTTCGGCGCCGCAGCGGCCGCCGCCGCCTTCGCCTACGCGGACTACCGCGTGACCGAGGCCGGCCATTTTCAGGTGATCTCCTCCGGTGGCCTCGCGCTGGGGATGTTCCTTCTCCTGCGCGGCTACCGTCGCGGCTCCCGCAGGCTGGTGCTCGCCGGCTGGCTCGTCTCCGCCTGGCAGGTCAGCCTCGGCTTCACGCTCGGCCTCCAGTTCACCTACCTGCTCGTCGTGCTCGGGCTGCTCGTGCTCGCGTACTGGTGGTTCGGCCGCCTGACCCCGGGGCCGGCCTGGGAGGGCTCGGAGCTAAGCGCCGCCGGTCACTCGGCCGCCGCGCCACCGTCAGGCGCGACCCCGGCCTTACCAGACCAACCGTCCGCGAACGGAGTCGCGACCCCGCTGCCGGCCCAGCGCCCGGCCCGAGGCCCGTTGATCCCGCGCCGGCTGCTCGCGGTGACGCTGATCGGGATCGCGGTGCTCGGCGCCGTCGCGGTCTACCAGGCGCGGCCCTACCTGAAGGTCGCAAACGAGTACCCGACGGCGAAGCGCACGATCAAGGAAGTCGAAACGTACTCCGCCGGCCCCGCGGCCTGGTTCGCCGCCTCTTCGGAGAACCGCGTCTGGGGCGCCGTCACCTCGGGCGCGCGCGCGAAAGTGCATTCGAAGAACGAGAGCGTCTTCTTCCCCGGCGGCCTCGTGCTCGTGCTCGCGCTGATCGGCCTGCGGCCGGGTCTGTCTACACGCGACGATTACGCCTCGCGCTGGCCCTCGGGATCCTCACGTGCTCGATCCTCGCGCTCGGCTTCGGGCTGACCGGCGCCGGCTATCCGTACCGCCTGCTGTTCGACTACGCCCCCGGCTGGGACGGCGTGCGCGTGCCAGGCCGGATCTTCACGCTGGCGACCCTGTTCTACGCGCTGCTCGCGGGCGCGGGCGCGCAACTGTTAGCGACACTCGCCGGCGCCTGGGGGGCCAGACACTCCGTGCGCGCGCTGCCCGGGATCGTCGGCGTAGTGCTCGCGATCGGGCTCGTCGGCGAAGGCGCCGGGCACCTCGGCCATCCGCTCGTGCCCCAGCCGGCCAAGGCGGAGATCGGCCTGCCCGGGCCGGTGCTCGACCTGCCGACCGACGGCGCGCTCGACCGTATCTGGCAGTACTTCTCGACGGACGGCTTCTACAAGATCCCGGTCGGCGAGAGCACCTTCGACATCCCCGCCGTCGATGACCTGCGCGGCGGCATGAACGGCTTCCCCGACAAGGCCAGCGTCGAGAAGCTCCGCTACTACGGGATCAAGACCGTCGTACTGCACACCGTGATCCCGCCGGGCCTGCCCCCCGAGCAGGGCTGGGTGATCGCCGAGCCCCCGGACCCCGCCGCCGCGGCGAAGAAGTCGGTCGCGGGGCTGGGCATCACCAAGCGGCAGGTGGGCTCGGTCGTGATCTACGAGATCGGCCCTGGGCCGGCAGCACTCCACGGAACCGATTGATGCTCACCAAGAAACGCCTCGCGCTGGCGGCGATCCTGCTCGTCGGGGTAGCAAACGCGACGATGATCCAGAGCTTCTCCTGGAATCAGACCTCCCATTACGACCTGACCCGAGCGCTGAACCAGGACAAGACGACGATCGACGCCTACGCCGCGAACACCGGCGACAAGGTCGAATACAAGGGCCACATCTACTCCGCCCGCGCGCCCGGCCTGGCGCTGTTCGTGCTGCCCTTCTATAACGCGCTGAACCTCGTGAACGCCGAATCGTGGACCGACGCGCACGTGGCGCCGCCCGATCACCCGGGCGACGAGATGATCTACCTGATCGGCCTGTGGGGCAACGTGCTGCCCGGCCTCTTGCTATTGGTGCTGGTATGGCGCGTGGTGGAGCGCTACGAGCCCGGCTATGGTGCGGCGACGGCCGTGGTGCTCGGCCTCGGCACGATCGTGCTGCCGTTCTCGCAGATGCTGTTCAGCCACGTGTTCACCACGTTCCTCAGCTTCGCCGCCTTCTGGCTGATGCTGCGCGAGCGCGACGGGCCGCCCAGCCCGATGCTGCTGGGACTTGCCGGCCTGGCGATGGGCTACGCGTTCTCCTCGGAGTACCCGACGTTCTTCGCCGCGATCGTGCTCGGTCTGTTCCTGCTCTCGCGCAGGGACTCGCTGCACCCGCTGGGGGTCCTGCGGCGCGGCGGCGCATACGTGGCGGGCGGCCTGGTTGGCATCGTGCCGCTGCTGCTCTACAACCACTACGCGTTTCGCTCCTGGACGCACCTCGCCTACTCCGACGTGCCCCGCCAGCAGAAAGGCTTTTTCGGGATCGGCGCGCCGAGCCTGCGGGTGCTCTCCACGCTGCTGCTGGACTCGCGTGGCCTCTTGACCCTCTCCCCCGTGCTGCTGATGGGTGCGATCGGCACGGTGATGCTCTACAAACGCGGCCGGCGCGCCGAGGCGCTGACGATCGGCGGCATCTGCCTCTGCTTCCTGGGATACAACTCGGGCTACTACCTGCCCTTCGGCGGCGGCTCCGTGGGCCCGCGCTTCCTCGACACGATGCTGCCGTTCCTGGCCTTCCCGATCGCGCTCGCGCTGAAGCGCTTCCCCGGCCCGACGATCGCGCTCGCGGCGATCTCGATCGCGACGATGACGATCGCCACTGTCACACATCCGCTCGTCGGCTATGAGAACGAGACCGTCACCTGGATGCGCTACCTGTCCAAAGGCCTGTTCCAGCCGACGATCGCCTCCGCCTACGGACTGGGGCGCGGTTGGGGCGGGATCTGGCCGTTCTTCCTCGCTGCCGGCGCGGCGGTGCTGGCGGCGGCGTGGGCGACGCCACGGCTGCGGCTCTCGACGGCGACGCTGGGGTGGGGCCTGGTAGCGGTCGTCGGCTGGGCGCTGTTCGCGGCGCTCGCACCGACCGTCCTCGGGATCGACCACGCCGGCCTGCAAAGCATCTACAAAGCCGGCGACCACACCGCCTTCGACCTGACCCTGCACTCCGGCAGCAGATACCCGCTGAAGACGCTCGCCCTGGTCGCCGCGGTCGCGGGTCTGCTCGCGCTGGTGGTTGCGTGGGTGTGCAGCGAGTGGGGCCGCTACGCCCCCGGCTCCTCCGCACCGGCGGCGTCCTCGTCAAGCGCCGCGTCGACAGCAGCCTCGCCGGCGCGCTGAGGGCTTGTAATCGCCCACCCGTCTGCGGTTGAGAGCATCTCAGCGGCGCAGCAGCGGCTCGAGCCGCTTGAACACGTCGAAGTAGTGCACGGGCGCGACCCGCGTGAGCAGCGAGATGAAGGCGGCATCCGGCCCGATCAGGATGCGATCGCTACCGCGCTGGATGGCGGTGTGGATCGTCTCGGCGGCGCGCTCGGGGGATGTGCGCGCGAGCGCGGCGAATTCCTTGACGAACGTGTCCTTGTCGGTTCCGCCATGATCGTCCACATGGAAACGGGCGTGCTCGACGATCTTCGTCGCGATGCCGCCGGGATGTACGGCGATCGCGCGCACGCCGGTTCCGCGCAACTCGTGACGCAGCGACTCGGTGTACCCGCGCACGGCGAACTTCGATGCGCAGTAGGCGCTCTGCGTGGGGTAGCCGATCAGACCGAACACGCTCGACGTGTTGACGATCGCGCCGGTGCCCTCCTCCATCAGGATCGGCAGGTAGGCCCGGGTGCCGTGGACGACACCCCAGAAGTTGACGTCGATGACCCACTCGTCATCCTCGGGGGAGGCGGCCGCGGCGGTCTGCGCGACCGTCACGCCGGCGTTGTTGAAGACCAGCCCGATCGGCGCCGGTGCCCATTCGCGCACCTGGGCCGCGAAGGCCATCTGCCCCTGACGATCGCGCACGTCGAGCTTCTGAGACAGTACGGGACCGCTGATGGTGGCCGCCGTCTCGGCGAGACCGTCCTCGTCCCAGTCGCAGATCGCCACCGGTGAGCCGTGGGCGCCGAGACGCTGGGCCAGCGCCCGGCCGATCCCCGAGCCGGCGCCGGTGATCACCGCCGTGCGGCCGTCGAGGTTGGGATGACGGCGACGCGCCATCGGCTACGCTTCCACGACGAGCGACAGCTTGATACCCGGAGACATACCCGGGGAATATACTGGCATGAAAGGTCTTTGATGTCCCTCGAACACATTGACGTGCTGATCGTCGGAGGTGGCTTGTCCGGCATCGGTGCCGGCTACCACCTGCAGGCCAACTGCCCGGAGAAGACCTACGCGATCCTCGAGGCACGGGACCGCATCGGCGGGACGTGGGACCTGTTCAAATATCCTGGGATCCGCTCGGATTCCGACATGTACACGCTCGGCTACTCCTTCAAGCCGTGGACGCAGGCGAAGGCGATCGCCGACGGGCCGTCGATCCTCGACTATGTCCGCGAGACGGCGAGCGAGCACGGCATCGATCGGCAGATCCGCTTTCACCACCGCGTCGTGCGCGCCGAGTGGTCCACCGCCGATGCCCGATGGACGGTGCAGGCGCGGCGCAGCGACACCGAAGAGACCGTGCACCTGAGGTGCGGCTTCCTGCTGATGTGCAGCGGCTACTACCGCTACGACGAGGGCTACACGCCGGACTTCCAGGGCACCGAGCGCTTCGCCGGGCAGATCGTGCATCCACAGCAGTGGACCGATGACATCGACTACGCCGGCAAGCGGGTTGTGGTGATCGGCAGCGGCGCGACCGCCGTCACGCTCGTCCCCTCAATGGCGCGGACCGCGGCGCACGTCACGATGCTGCAGCGCTCGCCGAGCTACGTCGTGGCGTTGCCGGCGCAGGACGCGATCGCCGATGCGCTGCGCCGCAGGCTCCCGGCACGCGCGGCCTATTCGATCGTGCGCTGGAAGAACGTGCTGCGCACGATGTTCAGCTTCCAGCTCAGTCGCCGCCGGCCGGGAGCGATGAAGGCGCTGCTGCGCAAAGGCCTGGAGAAACAGCTCCCCCCCGGCTACGACATCGACACGCATTTCAAGCCCCAGTACAACCCGTGGGACCAGCGCCTTTGCCTCGTTCCCGACGGAGACCTGTTCAAGGCGATCAGCGACGGATCCGCGTCGGTCGTCACCGACCGCATCGACACGTTCACCGAGCAGGGCCTGCGGCTCGAGTCCGGAGCCGAGCTGCAGGCCGATCTGATCGTCACCGCCACCGGCCTGAACATGCTCGCCCTGGGCGGGATGGAGATCGCCGTCGACGGCCGCGAGGTCGAGCTGTCAGAGACGATGAGCTACAAGGGCATGATGCTCAGCGGCGTGCCCAACATGGCACTGGTGATCGGCTACACAAACGCCTCATGGACGCTCAAGTGCGACCTGACCTGCGAATACATATGCCGGCTGCTCATGCACATGGACGAGCACGGGTACAGTCAATGCGTGCCCGAGAACCGAGATCCCTCGGTCGCCGCGCTCCCGTTCATCGACTTCTCCTCGGGTTACGTGCAGCGCGCGATCGACAAATTCCCCAGACAGGGGTCCAAGGCGCCCTGGCGGCTCTATCAGAACTATGCGCTGGACATCCTGAGCCTGAAATTCGGCGCGGTCGAGGACGACGCGATGCAGTTCTCGAGGGCCGCGTCGCCCGTCGCTGCTCCCGAGCCGATCGCCGTCTAGCCGGCTCGAGCGAGCACCCCACTCGACTCCTACCCGTACGGGCCGGCTACTCAGCCTCACCCGCATCCCCAGCCTCGAGTGGCTCCTGCTCCCCCGGCTCGCCCCGCAGCGCCGGGTCGGCGATGATGCGGATGTCCACGCCCGGCAGCCCGCGCAGCAGGCGCATCGGCAGCGCTCGATCGGATGCCGAGGAGCCGAAGCGCCGCAAGCCCTTGGGCAACGAGGGCGTCCCGAGCAAAACGTAGGTGCTCCCCAGCGACCGTGCGAGGCGGATCGCGACCGCGGCGACATCGTCGCCCTCCTCGACGTGCAGCCGCGCACCGAGCATCGCGCACAGCCGCCGCAACGCCTCCAGCCGCTTGCGGTCCTCCTCGCTGGGAGCGCGCCCGGAGGGCCGCACGACGAGCACGTCGAGCTCGGCGTCCAGCCGCTGGGCCGAGCGCCACGTCCGCCGCACGACGCGCTCCGAATGCGGCGCGAGCGTCGCCAGCGCGAGCAGCCGCTCGGCGATCGCCTGGGGCGCGGCCTCGGGCTGGGCGGCGCGGCCCTCTTCATCGCGGCGCAGCGCCGGCACGAGCCGGTCGGAACCGGGCACACGAACGAGACGCTTGACCTCGACGTCCTCCGCCACCTGACGCAGCGCCGTCTCGCGCAGCGCGGCGAGGTTCTCGATCTTGAAGAAGTTGTTCAGCGCGGCCTGCACGCGCTCGGGTCGGTAGACCTTGCCCGCTTTCAGCCGCGCGATCAGCGCCTCGGGAGTCAAATCGATCAGCACGACCTCATCCGCCATCGACAGCACCTCGTCGGGAATCGTCTCGCGCGTAATCGACCCGGTCAGCTGGGTCACCTGGTCGTTGAGTGACTCCAGGTGCTGGATGTTGACGGTCGAGAACACATCGATCCCCGCCTCCAACACATCCCGCACATCCTCATACCGCTTCTCGTGCTCGACCCCCGGCGCGTTGGTGTGCGCAAGCTCGTCGATCAAGCACAGCTCGGGTTTGCGAGCGAGCACGGCCGGCAAATCCATCTCCTGCAAAGGTGTCCCCCGGTAAACAACGCTCCTGCGAGGAACGATCTCCAGCCCCTCAGCCTGAGCAACGGTCTCCGCCCGCCCGTGGGACTCGAGGTAGCCGACGACAACATCGCGCCCATTGTCGGCCTCGGCGACGCCCTCCTGGAGCATCCGGTAGGTCTTGCCGACCCCCGGTGCCATTCCGATGAAGACCTTCAGATGCCCGCGATCAGACGTCACGCGGGCATTGTCGCCCACATCGGCTCGGCGGCGCCGGGTCTGGACGAAACTTCCGGATCCTGCGCCGCTCAGGCGCCGAGCAGGTTGTGCACGATCAGGTCGATCAGCTTGATCCCGATGAACGGCGCGATGATCCCGCCCAACCCGTAGATCCAGAGGTTGCGCCGCAACAGCGCGCTCGCCCCGATCGGCCGGTAGCGAACCCCGCGCAGCGACAGCGGGATCAGCAGCGGGATCACGAGCGCATTGAAGATGATCGCCGAGATGATCGCGCTTTCGGGTGTGCCCAGGTTCATGATGTTCAACACGTGCAAGGGACCATTCCCGCCCGCGGTTGTCGCGTAGGTGCCGATGAATACGGCCGGCAGGATCGCGAAGTACTTGGCGACGTCGTTTGCGATCGAGAACGTCGTCAGTGCGCCACGGGTGATCAAGAGCTGCTTGCCGACCTCGACGATCTCGATCAGCTTCGTCGGGTTGGAGTCGAGGTCAACCATATTTCCCGCCTCGCGCGCCGCCTGGGTGCCCGTGTTCATCGCCACGCCGACGTCGGCCTGCGCGAGCGCGGGCGCGTCGTTTGTGCCGTCGCCGGTCATCGCGACGAGGCGGCCGTCGGCCTGCTGCTCGCGGATCAAAGCGAGCTTGCGCTCCGGGGTCGCTTCGGCGAGGAAGTCGTCGACGCCTGCCTCCTCGGCGATCTTCGCTGCCGTCAGGCGGTTGTCGCCGGTCACCATCACGGTTTTGATGCCCATCGCGCGCAGCTGGTCAAAGCGCGCCTTCATGCCCTCCTTGATCGTGTCCTTCAGATAAACGACCCCGAGCACCTGGTTGTCGCGCGAGACGGCTAGCGGAGTTCCGCCCTCATTGGCGATCCTGTCGAGCTGCGCCTGCAACTCGGGGGGCGGGGAGCCCCCTTCGCTCTTGACGAGCTCGATGATCGAATCGCCGGCGCCCTTGCGCAGCCGGCGGCCGTCGATGTCGACGCCGCTCATGCGGGTCTGGGCGGTGAACGGCACGAACTCCGCGTTCAAGGTCGTCATGTCGTGCTGGCGGATGCCGTACGTCTTCGCCAGTACGACGATCGAGCGGCCCTCCGGCGTCTCGTCGGCGAGCGAGGCCAACTGCGCGACCTCGGCCAGCTCGGACTCGGGCACACCCGGCATCGGCACGAATTCCGAGGCAAGGCGGTTGCCGATCGTGATCGTGCCGGTCTTGTCCAGTAGCAGCACGTCGACGTCGCCGGAGGCCTCGACCGCGCGTCCGGACAGCGCGAGCACGTTGCGCCGCACGAGCCGGTCCATCCCGGCGATCCCGATCGCGCTCAGCAGTGCCCCAATCGTCGTCGGGATCAGCGCGACGAGCAGCGCGATCAAGGTCGTCTCGGAGATCGCGGTCCCGGCGAACAAGCCGAACGGGCGCAGCGTCGCGACGACGATCACGAAGATCAGCGTCAGCGCCGCGAGCAGGATGTTCAGGGCGATCTCGTTCGGCGTCTTGCGCCGCTGCGCCCCCTCGACGAGCGCGATCATCCGGTCCAGGAACGACTGCCCCGGCTCCTGGGTGATTTCCACGACGATCTCATCCGAGGTCACACGCGTACCGCCCGTGACCGCGCTGCGATCGCCGCCGGACTCGCGGATCACCGGCGCGGACTCCCCCGTGATCGCCGACTCGTCGACGGTGGCGATGCCCTCGATCACGGTACCGTCGCCGGGGATCAGCTCTCCCGCCGGCACGACCACGACGTCGCCACGCGTGAGCTCGGCCGCGGCCTTCGTGGAGCCGTCGCGCATCGTGGCGACGGTCTCCTTGCGCATATTGCGCAGCGTGTCCGCCTGCGCGCGCCCGCGACCCTCGGCGAACGCCTCGGCCATGTTCGCGAACACGACCGTCAGCCACAGCCACACCGAGATCGTGAACGTGTACCACGCCGGCTCGCTGCCGCCGAGAGACTGCCCGCCGCCGAGCTGGATGAACCACGTCACGGTCGTGATCAGCGCACCGATCTCCACAACGAACATCACCGGGTTGCGGATCTGGATGCGCGGGTCGAGCTTCTTGAAGCTGTCGATCAGCGCGCGGGTGACGATCTCGCGCTGGAACAGGGAGACGGCCTGACGTTCGGTGTGCGCGGGAATGGTTGACATCAGCCTGCTCCTCCTGTGAGTCGGTCGAGCGCGAGGTTGAGCTCGAGCACGTTCACGCCTCCCTCGCCGGAGAAGCCCAGCCCGCGCCCGGAGGTGTACTTGGAGATCAGCGCGTCGACGGTGGTGAGCGGGAGGTGGCGCACGGCCGCGACGCGGTGGGCTTGGATCCATGCGTTCGCGGGCGAGATTTCGGGGTCGAGGCCCGAGGCGGAGGTGTTGACCGCGTCGACCGGGATCCTCGCCACGGTCAGGCCGGGGTCGTATTCGGCTTTGGTGGTTGGGTTCTTGTTCAGTTCGAGATAGGCCTTGATGTTTTCTTCGTTCTGTTCCCTGGTCTTCACGCTGTTCGGCCCTTTGTTGGAGAACGTGCTCGCGGCAGCGTTGTACGCCCCACCTTCGGTCGCCGAGGGACGCGTCTGGAAGTAGCGCGGGTCCGGTTCGGTCACCACCGCGCCTTTCACTTCCTTGACCTTGCCGTTCTTTTCGAGCACCGGCGTCCCGAAGTTCTGCCCGATCAGCTTCGACCCGACCAGCTTCCCCCTCACATAAACCCGCTGGCCATTTGCATTCCCAGGGAACGCAACCTGGCCAACCCCGGTAATAACCAATGGATATACAAGCCCAAGCAGGACCGTGAACACCAAGATTCCGATTACCGATGTGAGGATGTCGCGTTTCATCTCAGTAGAGGTGTCCGGTCAGGCCCTGCACGATCGGGCCGAGGAGCAGCGCGGGAAAGAACGTGAGCGCGCCGACGAGGATGATCACGCCGATCAACAGCACGACAAACGTGCCGTTGTCGGTGCGCATCGTGCCGAGGCCGGCTGGGGTGACCCGCTTGCCGGCGAGAGCGCCGGCGACGGCGAGCGCGAACAGGATCGGCGCGTAGCGCGCGAAGATCATGTCGAAGCCCCCGAGCAGGTCGGCGAAGGTGATCCCGTGCGAGCCGAGGTTGCCGGCGTTTGGTTGGATGAAGCCCGTGTATCCCGCGAACGCGGAGCCGTTGTTGTTCGCCTGGGAAAGGTAGGCGTAGAAGGTCTCGGAAAAGGCCTGGGGCGTGTGCATGCCGAGCGTCGCCGAGGTCGCCGCTTCGGATATCGACGCGCGCCCGGACTTGCTCGCGGTCGCGAGCGCCGTACAGAACAGCGCCGCCAGCGGTGTGACGAGAATCCCCAACCCGGCGAGCTTGATTTCGCGCGCCTCGAGCTTCTTGCCCAGCCACTCCGGCGTGCGGCCGACCATCAGGCCGCCGATGAACACCGCCAAGAGGACATACAGCAGGATCGAGTACAGCCCCGTCCCCACGCCACCGAAGATCACCTCACTGGCGGACAGATTTGCAAAGGGAACGGCCCCTCCAATTCCAGTGAACGACTCGATCGCGCTGTTCACAGCGCCGCACGAGGTGACCGTGGTGATGACGTCGAACAGCGCCGACCCCGCGATCCCGAAGCGCTGCTCCTTGCCTTCCATGTTGCCACCGGTCGACCCGTTGATCACGCCTGTATGCAATCCGGCCGCGTGCTGCGCGGGCGAGCCGTGTGCCTCGGCGATGTAGGCGACCGCGACCGCGCCGAGGAACATCAGCATCATCGTCCCGTAGATCGCGAACCCCTGGCGGCGATTGCCTGTCGTCCGCCCGTACATGAACACGAGCGCCGCCGGGATCAACAACACCAGCAGCATCTCGAAGAAGTTGGTGAACTGGGTCGGGTTCTCGAACGGGTGCGCCGAGTTCGTGTTGAAGAACCCTCCCCCATTCGTCCCGAGCATCTTGATCGCCTCCTGGCCGGCGACCGGGCCCATCGCGACCGTCTGCGTCAGCCCTGTGATCGTGTGGACCGTCAGGTAATCGGAGAAGTTCGCGATCACCCCCTGGGAGACGAGCACGATCGCCGCGAACACGGACAGCGGCGCGAGCACGTACAGAATCGTGCGCACGAGGTCCTGCCAGAAATTCCCAAGGCTCTTGCCGCTGCGCCCGACGATCCCGCGCACGAGCGCGACCGCGACGACGATGCCGATCCCCGCGGACAGCCAGTTCTGCACGGTCAGCCCGATCATCTGGCTGAGGTAGGTCATCGTCGTCTCGCCCGAGTAGTACTGCCAGTTCGTGTTCGTCATGAACGAAGACACAGTGTTGAACGTCACGTTCCACGGGGCGGAGTGGTAGCCGAGCGGGTTCAGCGCGTGGGGCACGAAGAACGCGTTCTGGGTGCGCAGGATCGCGTAGAGGAGCAGCCAGCCGGCGAGCGAAAAGATCAAAAGGCTTTTTGCATACCCTTTCCAATCCTGCTCTCGTTTCGGATCCACCCGCAGGACTCGATAAAGAAACCGCTCGGGCCAGGCCAATACCGGAGTGAGGAACACCCGCTTGCCGGTATACACGTTCGCCATGTACTGCCCCAACGGAAACGCGATCACGGTCAGAATCACCGCGAACAGGACGATCGTCAACCAGCCGGCGAACGTCATTACAACTTCTCTCCGCGGATCAAAGCGTAGAAGAGGTAAGCGATCACCAGCACCGAGACGACGAGACCGAAGAAGTCCGCGCCACTCATGTGCGCAACGAAGAAACCGAGTGGAAGATCAACCTTCATATCCGGTCGATTCCCTCAACTATTGCAAGCAGGATCAGGAACATCACGATCCCGAGGGCGATGGCTACGAAATCCATGCCTCCACTATTGGCGCCCCCACATCACGGCCGCGTGACGAATCCGCCCACGGGCATAACGATTTTGTGACGGCCGGTTTTCACACCACGCGGGAATCGCTCAACTTCGCTTCAAACTCGAACAACGTGACACGAGCAGGCCCCGGGAGGGGCCCCTATAAAGAAAACCTGTACCCCACACCCGGATCGGTGACGATATAGCGCGGTCCCGCGGCCCCCTCCGGCTCGACCTTCGCCCGCAGCCGCGCGATGTGCGTGCGCAGCGGCTGGATGTCATCCACGTACCCCGGTCCCCAAACCTCGCTCAACAGCGCCCTGTGAGTCATGAGACGGCCCCTGTTTCGCACGAGTGTCCGCAGCAGCTCGAACTCGATCGGCGTCAAATGGATCAACTCTCCCTCACGGCGCACCGCTCGCCCCGCGAGGTCGATCTCCAGGCCCTCCACGGCCACCATCGGCTCCTCCTCCGCGGGCTTCGTGCGGCGTAGCGCGGCCTGCAGGCGCGCCACCAGCTCGCGCGTCCCAAACGGCTTGGTGATGTAGTCGTCGGCCCCCGCCTCCAGCGCCCTGACCTTCTGCTCCTCCTCACCCACCGCCGACAGCACGAGGATCGGGATCTCGCTCCATTCGCGCAACCTGCGCGTCACCTCCACGCCGTCGCCGTCCGGCAGCACGAGATCGACGATCGCCGCCGCCGGTGGGTACACCGCGGCCAGATCCAGCGCCTGCATCGCGGTTTCGGCGGCGAGCGCCTCGAAGCCGGCCTCGCGCAGCACCACTTTCAGCGCCCTTACGATCTGCGGCTCGTCGTCAACGACGAGGATCCGCGGTCGCTGCTCGGACGCCTCAGCTGCCATCGCGCTTGCTCGCCTCCAACGGCAGCTCGAACACGAACGTCGTTCCCTGCTCGGGCAGCGACTCGGCACGCAGCTCACCGCCGTTTGCCTCGGTGAACCCGCGCGCGATCGCCAGACCGAGCCCGGAGCCGCGATGACCCGTCTGGGCTGTGCCGGCGCGGTAGAACGGCTCGAACACGCGCTCGAGCTGCGCCGGGGGGATGCCGGGGCCGCGGTCGACCACGCGCACGATCAACCTCCCACCCTCGCCCGCCAACGGACGCACCGCCCGCGCCCGGACAGATACGGGATGCCCGGCGGAGTGCCGGCGGGCGTTCTCCAGCACGTTCACGAACGCGCGCTCCAGCTGCGCCGAATCGGCCCGCACCAGCGGCAGGTCGCGGTCGATCGAGAGCGCGAAGTCGTCCTGCGCCGGAGCCAAGTCTGCCAGTGCGGAGGCGATCACCTCCTCGGGCGAGATCCACTCGCGCCGCGGCTCGGCCGCACCCGCCTCCAGACGCGAGAGGTCGAGCAGGTTGTCGACCAGGCGCGAGAGCCGCCGCGCCTCCTCCACGATCACGGCCGCCATCTCCTTGCGCTCGTCCTCTTGCAGCGAGTCCGCCCCGACCGCCTCGCCCGCGGCCGAGATCGCGGTCAAGGGTGAGCGCAGGTCGTGGGAGACCGCGCGCAGAAGCGCCGTCTTGACGACATCGGCGCGGCGTAGCGAGGCCGTCTCGACGACCCCGCCGAGCAGCTCCTCACGCTCGAGCGCCGCGCTGAGCAGCGCCTCCAGCGCCGGCACCACCCGCTCCTGCAGCCGGCGCAGGCTCTGCTCAGAGGTGTCCGCCCCGACCAGCAGCGTCCCCAGCCGCCTGGTGCCCTCGCGCAGCGGGAACGCGACGCGGCGCTCGTCTCCCTCGACGGCCTCCATCTCGATCGCGGCCGAGCTCAGCCGCAGCGCCTGCGCCAGGCGCGCGGCGGCCGTCGGCAACGCCTCGGCGAGGTTCTCCCCGCGCAGCAGCAGCCTGGCCATCTCCGCCGCGAGATCGGCCTCGCGCCGGCGCTCCTCCGCGTCGCGAGCCCGCGCGCGGGTCACCTCCGCCACCGAGCTCGCGAGCGCCGCCGCGACGAGGAACGCGACCAGCGCCACCCAGTTGCTCGAGCTTTGAATCGTGAACTGTCCGACGGGCGGCAGGTGAAAGAAGTTGAACGCCGCCGCGCTCAGCACCGCCGTGCCAACGCCCAGCAAAGCTCCCCAGAGCACCGACACGACGAGCACCGCCAGCATGTACACCACGCCCAATGACACCGCCGGGGCGATTTCCTGCAGGGGATACAGGATCAACGTGCACAGCGCCACGGCACCCACCGCCGCGATCGCGCCGGTCCGCCGCGACGGCGGCTCCGCGCTCAGCAGGAATCCGAAGGGGCTTGGCACGCTCGTCAGCGTATGGAAAAAAAGAGGGCGGGGCGAGACTCCTTGTCTCACCCCGCCCCGTGCGCCCTGCTAGGCGATCCCGGCGTCAGCCGAGCTTCACCGTACGGCGCGGGCCACCGTGACCATGGCGCGCGCCTCGTGCGCAATCCTGCGGTGTTCGTCCGGCCAGCGCGTAAACGAGACGTGACCGGCGTGTGACGGTCTCGTGACCGGCCGATCGTCCGCCTGCGTCGCCTACCATTTCTCAAGCTGGCCCTGCTCCCCGACGACGTCTTGGGGGGAGATCTCTACAGACGATGAAGACACGCATCCGCGCCACCGCCGTGCTTGGCCTTCCGGCTGTTGTTGGGAGCTGCCTGCTGCTCAACCCCGCGATCGCGGCGGCAAGCGTCGTCTCGCCGCTGCCGGAATCCGACTACACGGTGCGCCCCGTGTGCGCGGCGCCCGCGCCCGGATACGCGGGGTGCCTGGCGCTGGAGCTGGTGCCGAAGACGGCTGCGGCGCGCGCGCACACCCATCCGCTGGGGATCACGAGGAACCAGCCGATCGTGGCGGCCAAAGCCTCGGAAGGCGTCTTTGGCCTGCGGCCACAGGATCTGCACAGCATCTATGCGCTACCGACCACCGTCGCCTCCACACAGACGATCGCGCTCGTCGATGCCTACAACGACCTCAGCGCCGAAGCCGACCTGAAGGTCTACGACGAAGAATTTGGGCTGCCCCCATGTACTGCGGAGAACGGATGCTTCGAGCAGGTCAACCAGAAAGGTCAGAACGCAGAAGCCGGAAAACTGCCCTTCCCCGCGAGCACCGTAGAAAGAGCAAAAGAAGAAGCGAACTGCAAAACCGGACCAAGAAAAGCAAGGGAAGCGGCTTGTAAGGAAGTGGAAGAAGCCGATGGTTGGGCAGAAGAGATGTCGCTCGACATCGAGGTCTCCCACGCCACCTGCCAGAGCTGCAAGATCGTGCTCGTCGAGGCCAATTCGGCCTCGTTCGAAGACCTCGAAGAAGCCGAGAAAACGGCTGCCAAACTCGGCGCCACCGAGATCTCGAACTCCTGGGGCGGCCCTGAGCAGGGGATGACGCCGAGGCTCGATGACAAAAGCCCCTTCAACGACCCTGGCACCGTGATCACCGCTGCCGCCGGGGACGATGGCTACTTGGACTGGGACGCCGAACACGAAGAAGAAAGAGGCTTCGCCGACTATCCCGCCTCCTCCCCACACGTGGTCGCGGTCGGCGGCACCCGCCTGCTGGGCCCCCTCGGCCCCGGTGAAACGTGGGCGGGCGAGACGGTATGGAACGGCGATGGCGCCGGCGGCAGCGGCTGCAGTGTTGCGCTCGCCGCTCCGATCTGGCAGCAGAGCACCTCCGACTGGGAATCGGTCGGATGCGGCGAAGATCGCGCCGTTGCCGATGTCTCCGCCGACGCCGACCCCTACACCGGGATCGCGATGTACGACTCCACCGCGGAATGCGAATACAAGGAAGGCGGTGCGTTGCACGTGACCCATTGGTGCACGATCGGCGGCACGAGCCTCGCGTCGCCGCTCGTCGCCTCGGTATTCGCGCTGGCCGGAGGAGCAGGGGAAGTCGCATACCCCGCGGAGACCCTGTACGAAAACGAGATCGAAGACCCGGCAACGATGCACGACGTGACCTCGGGATCCAACGGCAAGTGTGAAGCCAAAGAACTCTTCAACGAAGAAACCGGGCTCTCCAACTGCGAAGAGTCCATCGAGGCGGCGGACTGCTCCGGGAGTCTCATCTGCAATGCCGGCCCCGGCTACGACGGCCCCACCGGAGTCGGCACCCCCGATGGGATCGCCGCCTTCGAGCCCACCGACGAAGAAGTCAAACACGAGTCCGAAAAGCGACGCGAAGAAACACTAAGCGCAAGAGCAAAACTACGTGAAGAGAAAAACGAAGAAGAAGCAAAAAACCGGACCACCGGCACGGGTGACAGTGGCTCAACCCCGGGGGGCTCGACCACCGGTGTGAGCAACGCCTCCTCCTCCCCCCAAGCGGCACGTCCGGCAACCCCTCCAGCACAACGACCTCCTCCACCTCCGGCAGACCAACAACCATCAAGCTGACCGCATTCGCCCTCACCCCAACTGCGCTCCTCGCCCTGAACCGCGTGCGGCCGAAGGTCTCCTCCGTGCGCTTCGCCTTCACCCTCAGCGCCGCCGCGCGCGTACGCGCCACGCTCGCCAAGTTCGTCCTGGTGCGAGGGCATGACCGATGGGAGCTCGTCGTGCCGGACACCATCACGATCACTGCTGTCAAAGGCCGCAACCGCAGCAGCCTCACAAGTAATCACCGTGCACTGACCCCGGGGCGCTATCGCCTGACGCTCACACCCCTGGGGCACGGCAGCGCACGGTCGATCGTCTTCCGGGTCGGGTAGGGCCTCGGGCGCCCAGCCCGCTGATGGCATCGATCTGGCCCTGCAAGCCCGGCTGCAGGTACGCCGATTGCTTGTGCTCGGACTCTCTCCTGGCTAGCTTGGCGACTTCATGCCTCGCCCTCCCCGCCACGCGCGGCGCCCGCGCCGGCCGATCCCCGCTCGCCCGATCGCGCTCGCGGCCGTCATCGCCGCCGTGGCCCTGGGCGTGGCGGCGCTCGGCCCCGTCGCCGCCGACTCGTCGAGCTCGGGCACGCTCGAAAGCCGGATCGCCGCCTCCGAGGCCCGCGAAGGTGAGCTGCACGCGGGGATCGGCGCCGACACTCACCAGATCGAGGGCTTCCAAGGCAGCATCGACGACCTGCGGACGCGCCTGGACGCGCTGGAATCGAGCCTTGACACCGAGCGCGGCCTGCTCGACAGCCTGCGCTCGCAGCTGCGCGGCGCCCGTGCGCGCCTCGCCTCGCTGCAGGTCCAGCTCGGGCAGGACCGGCACGTGCTCGTCGCCCAGCTGATCGCCTCCTACGAGTCGCCCCCGCCGGACATCGTGACCGTCGTCCTACAGGCCCACGGCTTCGCCGACCTGCTCGAGCAGATCGACGATCTGCGCGCGATCTCCCGCGAGAACGCGGGCGCAACCGTCAACGTCGCCGAAGAGCAGAAGGCCGTGACCGTCCAGGCCGCACAGCTCGCCACGCTGGAGGCTTCTCACGCGCGCGAGACGAGCGCTGTGCTCGTGCAGCGCGACGAGGTCGCCCAGCTACACCTCGCGCTGCTGAGGAGCCAGCTGTCCTACATCCGCGCCCGTGACCGTAAGAGCGCCGAGCTCGCCCCCCTGGAATCGCACCGGCATTCGCTCGAAGGAGAGCTCTCGAAGCTCGCCGTCAGCGAACTCGCCGCCGAGGGCGTCTCGGGCGCCTACACCGGCCCGATCGGCAACTACACCTCCACGCCGCAGGGCGAATACGGCTTCTTCCAGGCGCCCGGCACCGACTACTCGGTGGGAGAGGAGCCGGTGCTCGTCGCCCACCTGAACACGCTCGGGATCGCCCTGCACCTGCACCTGATCGGCATCTCCGGCTACCGCACTCCGCAGCACTCGATCGAGGTCGGCGGTTTCGCCAACGATCCCCACACCCGTGGCGAAGCCTCGGACACACCCGGCATCGAGGGCGTGCCCCAGGCGACGCTCGCGCGCTTCGGCCTGATCCGCCCCTTCCCGAGCGCGGCCGAGGCGGATCACATACAGCTGCTCGGCAGCCGCTACTAATCAGATAGCCGACACGAGCCGGGCAGGCGCGCCGTATGGCACGAGGCACTCCGGCAGCTCGACGCTCGCGTCGGCCTGTTGACCGTTCTCCAGTAGCGCGACGAGCGTGCGGCCGACCGCCACCGCGGTGCCGTTGAGCGTGTGGAGGGTCTGTGCCTGCTTGTCGCGGCGCACCCTGATGTTCAGACGCCGGGCCTGGTAGTCGGTCGTGTTCGAGCAAGAGGTCAGCTCGCGATAGCGCGCTTGGCTCGGTAGCCACACCTCACAGTCGTACTTCTTCGCGGCCGAGTTGCCGAGGTCGTTGACGGCGATGTTCACGACGCGGTATGCCAGGTTCAGCTCCCCGAGGATCTCCTCCTCGATCGCCAGGATCCGTTCGTGCTCGCCCGCTGACTCCTCGGGCGAGACGAAGCTGAACATCTCCACCTTGTCGAACTGGTGCACCCTGAAGATCCCCCGCGTGTCTTTCCCCGCCGCGCCGGCCTCGCGACGAAAGCAGGGCGAGAAGCCGGCGTAGCGCAGCGGCAGACTCTCGGCATTCAGAATCTCCTCGGCGTGCAGCGAGGCGAGCGCGACCTCGGAAGTACCGACGAGGAACAGCTCGTCCTCTGGAAGCGAGTAGATCTGCTGCTCGGTGTCGGGCAGAAAGCCGGTCCCGAAGAGTGCGCGCTCGCGCACGAGCACCGGCGGGATCACCGGCTCGAAGCCACGGGAGCGCAGCTTCTCGAGCACCCAGCGCACAAGCGCGAGCTCGAGCATCACGAGGTCTCCTTTCAGGTAGGCGAAGCGCGCGCCCGACAGGCGCGCGGCGCGATCCATGTCGATCCCCTCGCCCGCAAGCTCCAGATGGTCGCGAGGCTCGAAGGCCAACGTCGGGATCTCCCCAACCTCACGAACCAGCTCGTCCTCGGGACCGGGCGCAGCCGTCGGATCGGGCAGGTTGGGCAGCGGCGCGAGCAGAGAGTCAAGCTCTCGTTTGGCGCGATCGGCTTGATCTACAAACTCCTTGACCTGGGTACTCATCTCCTGCATCGCGGCGCGAAGATCGGGCGCATCTTCTCCTCGTGCCTTAGCAGCGCCGAACGCTTCGGACCGCGTCTTCTGCATCGCGCGGAGGCTCTCCGCAGAGGTCGTAGCGGCGCGCCACTCCTGGTCCTTTTCGAGGATGCGACCGACGATCTCGGGCAAAGCGGGATCGCGCCGCGCGAGCGCCGCCCGCACGACGTCCGGTTCCTGCCTGATCCGCTTGAGGTCCAGCACGCTCGGGAGCCTATCCGTCTCGGTCAAGCAGGTCCGCGACTTCGGCCCGATCGACTCCGCGAAGCGGATCTATCGATCGGGACGAACGTCCGGATCCTGCGCCGCTTGAGGTCAAGCATGCGGAAGTCCCGGAGTTATTTCGTAGACAGCGTGATGCTCGTGGTGGGCACCTTTTCCGCCTTCAACCCAGAGTACTGCGCCAGGAATTTGGCGACTTCGTGCGCTTCGGTGCCGAGCACGATGTTCTCCGGCATGATCGCACCCGAGAAACCGCCGTTGTGGATCGCGTACATGACCTGTTCGTAATCCTCCTTGCGGTAATTGAAGTTCGGCCCGTTGGTCTTCAGGCGGTCCTTGATGCTCGTCGCCGACCCCTCCGCGCCGACCACCGCCAGCGTGTGGCAGCCCGAGCAGTGATCGCGGAAGATCACGGCCCCCCGGTAGTAGGGGCTGGTCTTGGGGACCGAGATCCCCTGAGAGCCGCAGGCGCTCAGAATCACGGCGCAGGCGAGCAAACCAATCGTCATCGCAGCGAGCTTCATGCGCCGGGAATATATAGGGCCGCCCAGAAGCCGTGTCCGCTGAGAGCCCACGCCCGCCTAGAACCCGTGGGCGGTGCCCGCCGCGCGCAGCGCGAGGAACACCACCACGAGTGCCGAGAGCGTCATCACGCCCAGCTCGCGACGCATGATCTCCGCGACGATTGTTCGCTGCCGGAGCTCGGGCAACTCGCCCACCGCCCGGGCGTCCTCGAGCTCATGCCGGTCGAGGATCGTTTGCGCGGAGATCACCCGCAGCTGCTCGGCCACGAAGGCGACCACGAGCGGGAGCAGCGCGTACAGATAGAAGAGACGTTCGCTCGAGTACCTGCCGGCCACGGCCAGCGCGCCGACCGCTAGAGCGAGAGTGATCGCCGAGCCCTGCCCGACGCGCAGCAGCACCCAGAAAGCCCTGCTCGGCTCGCAGCAATACCAGCGCCAGGCGCCGAGCAGCCCCGGCAGCGCGTTGAGTGCCGCCACCGCAAGGGCGCCCGCCACCACGACTTCGTTCAACGCTCCGCCCCCCGCGAGCCGCCGTAAGCGTCGCCCTTCAGCGCTGCAGATATCGAGCCGATTGCCACTATGTAACACCCTGACACAAGCGGTGATATAACACTCCTCGGTGCTGCGCAGCTATCTCCCGGCGATCGTCTTTCTGGTGCTCGGCGGCGCCGTCGGCGGCGCGTTCGCGGTGCTCAACTCGGTGCTCGGGCCGCGGCGGGCGGCCAAACACAAGCAGGACCCTTACGAGTGCGGCCTGCCCTCGGAGGTCAAGCAGGGAATGCGCTTCGGGATCAGCTTCTACCTGATCGCGATGCTGTTCATCCTGTTCGACATCGAGGTCGTCTTCCTCTACCCGATCGCGGTCGAGCTGCGCGCCTACGGTGGCTATGCCCTGGCCGAGACGATCACGTTCATCGTGCTGCTGTTCGTCGCGTTCGTCTACGTCTGGCGCAGGGGGGCGTTGGAGTGGAAGTAAAACGCCAGAAGATCTCGGGCCGTTCGAGCTCCGGCCAGCCGCTCGGTTCGGCGCCGCTGCGCGTGGAGAGCCTGAACACGAGCCAGCTGCTGCGCGGCGGCGACCTAGAGGGGGCCAACCAACCGGCGCACCTCGAGGGCACCGAGCTCGAGCGCTACGTGGAAGAGCGGATGCTGACGACGACGCTCGACAGCGCGGTCGCGTGGGCGCGGTCGAATGCATTCTTCCCTCTCGCCTTCGGCCTTGCCTGCTGTGCGATGGAGCAGTTCCACGCCGCCGGCCCGCGCATGGACATCGGGCGGTTCGGGTTCGAAGCGTTCCGTGCCTCCCCGCGCCAGGCCGACCTGATCATCCTCGCGGGCCGCGTATCGATCAAGATGGCGCCGATCATTCGCCGCCTCTACGACCAGATGCTCGAGCCCAAGTGGGCGATCTCGATGGGCGCGTGCTGCAGCTCGATGGGAGTCTTCAACAACTACGCGCTCGTGCCGGCCGACAAGTTCATGCCGATCGACGTGCACGTCCCGGGCTGCCCGCCCCGCCCCGAGTCGTTGATGCACGGAGTGCTGAAGCTGCGCAAGATGGTCCAGGACGACCCCGACATGGGCTGGCGCGACCGCTACGACGCCCGCGGCACGGAGGAGATCGTCCCGAGCACCTCAGCGGGAGAGGGGCAGGCTGAAGCGGGAGGGGGGCCTGCCCTCCTCCCGACCATCCCCCATGGAATGACCAGCCCTCGTCAAGACTCCGATGCCTGACGCGACCGGGCTGGAGCTGATCGCCCATGAGCTGGGCGACACCGTTCTCGAGACGGTCTACTTCCGGGAACGCGCAACGCTGCAGATCGACCCGGCGGCGATCCGCTCGACGCTCCAGCATCTGCGCGGGCGTGGATACGCGTTTCTCGCGAGCGTGCACGGCGTCGACTACTACCCCGAGGAGCCGCGCCTCGGGGTGCACTACGAGCTGCTGGACATGTCGAAGGTCGACCGCATCACGGTCAAGCTGCGGATGCCGTTGGACGCCCCGACGGTGGACTCCGTCACCGACGAATGGCCGACGGCCAACCATCAGGAGCGGGAGATCTACGACATGTTCGGGGTCGTATTCGAGGGCCATCCCGACCTGCGCCGAATCCTGATGCCAGAGGACTACGAGGGCCACCCCCAGCGGCGCGACTTTCCGGTCGGCGGCGAACCGGTGATCTTCACCTACGACGAGGCCAAATGGCTGGAGTCGCGCGCGTGAGCCCCACGACCCCGCCCGCGAGCCCGCCGACCCTGTCCGCGTACCGCCGGCGCGAGCAGTCGATCACGCTCTCCCCCGTCGAGGAGCCACTCGAGGGCGGCGCCGAGACCACCGACGAGCTACTGACGCTCAACTTTGGCCCGCACCACCCCGCCACGCACGGCGTGCTGCGGCTGCTCGTCACGCTCGAAGCGGAGATCGTGCGCGACGTCAAACCGATCATCGGCTACGTGCACACGGGAATCGAGAAGACCGCCGAGGACAAGGCCTACTGGAAGGTGATCCCGGTCGTCGAGCGGATGGACTACCTCGCCTACTACTTCAACGCGATGGCCTACATCGGCGCGGTCGAGACCCTGTTGGAGGTGGAGGTTCCCAAGCGCGCCCAGTACCTGCGTGTGATCCATCTCGAGTTGAACCGGATCGCCTCGCACCTGATCTGGCTGGGCACCTCCGCGCTCGACCTCGGCGCGGTTTCGATCTTCCTCTACTGCCTACGCGAGCGCGAACTGATTCTCGACCTGTTCGAGATGTCCTCCGGCGCGCGCATGCACACGCGCTACTTCCAGGTCGGCGGCGTGATCGAGGACATTCCGCCCGGCTTTGAGCCGAAGCTGCGCGAGTTCCTGAAGGTGATGCCCGAGCGCGCCGACGAGTACGGGGCGATTCTGAACTCCAACGAGATCATCCTGCAGCGCCTGCGCGGCACCTGCCCGCTGGACGCGGAGACGTTGCTCGGATTGGGTGTCACGGGACCGCTGCTGCGCGCGGCGGGCAACCCCTGGGACCTGCGCAAGGCGGCGCCGTACAGCTCCTACGAGGACTTCGACTTCAAGATCCCCGTGGGGACCGTCGGCGACAACTACGACCGCTTCGCTGTGCGCCTGGCCGAGATCTACGAGTCGGTGAAGATCATCTCCCAAGCTTTGGACGGCCTCCCCGAGGGACCCCACATCACCGGCGATCGCAAGGTGGCCTTGCCTCCCCGCCACGAGCTCGCGACCTCGATGGAGGCGTTGATCCACCACTTCAAGCTCGTCACCGAGGG
Source organism: uncultured Solirubrobacterales bacterium (assembly GCA_963837135.1). Lineage (GTDB taxonomy): Bacteria > Actinomycetota > Thermoleophilia > Solirubrobacterales > Solirubrobacteraceae > Palsa-744. The sequence continues at coordinate 468,775 of CAWILV010000005.1, read as the reverse complement.
CTTTCGCGTGCCGCCCGGCGAGGTCTACTACCCGATCGAGTCCCCCCGCGGCGAGCTCGCCTGCTTCGTACGATCCGACGGGTCGTCGAAGCCCGCGCGCGTGCACATGCGCGACCCGTCGTTCGTCAACCTGCAGGCGCTCGCGCCGATGACCCGCGGCAGCTACATCGCGGACATGATCGCCACGACCGCGATGCTCGATCCGATCCTCGGGGGCATCGACCGATGACCCTGGGCTCGTATGGCGGCGCCGGATCGGCGTCCTCAGTCACTCATGTGCAAAGCACATTTCGCTCCCTGCGTCCTTGCCCGGCTTGCCCTACGAGCCCAGGATGGGCAAGATGAGCTCAGATCTCAGCGTGCCGATGGACAAGGGCGTCCCCCGCTTCGAGCACGGCTCGCGCGTGCCCGGGTGGGATACGCCCGCCGATCTGGAGAAGGACCCGGCGACGATCCCCGATCCGGCGACCACGCCGGTCCCGGCCGAGCTGCGCGCGGAGATCGAGGCGCACATGGCGCTCTACCCCGAGACTCGCTCCGCCTCGCTGCCTGCGCTCGCGGCCGCGCAACGCCTGCACGGCTGGTGCTCGCCCGAGGCGATCGAGCAGGTCGCCTGCGTGATGCGGCTGACCCCCGCGGACCTGGCGGCCGTGGCAACGTTCTACGACATGCTCGAGACCGAGCCCGTCGGGCGCCACAGCGTGTACGTGTGCACGAACATCTCCTGCTCGCTGTGCGGCGCCGACGCGCTGCTCGCCGCTATCCAGGGGTCCGTAGACGATGAGGAGGAGTTCAATGTGCGCTCGTTCGAGTGCCTTGGCGCCTGCGACATCGCGCCGATGGCGTCTGTCGACGGCGTCTACGTCGGCCCGCTCTCGATCGAGGACGTGCCGACGCTGCTCGACGACGTGCGCACCGGGCGCCCGGTGCTGCCGGAGAAGCAGCTCGCGCGCAAACGGGTCGCCGACCCGCACGCCAACACCCAGGAGTTTCCGCTGCATGAGCCCGAGGGAGACGCCTGAGGATGTCTGCGACCGCTTCTCCGATGTTGCTGTTCCACGACATTGACGAGCCCGGGCTGAACACACTCGAGGTGTACGAGCGTCGCGGCGGCTACGAGGCCCTGCGCAAGGCCCTACAGTCCTCGCCCGAGGACGTGCTCGCACAGCTCGAAGCCTCCGGCATACGTGGCCGCGGTGGCGCGGGCTTCTCGATGGGCAAGAAGGTCTCGTTCCTGCCGAAGGGCACGATGGACAAGTACCTCGTGTGCAACGCCGACGAGTCCGAGCCGGGCACGTTCAAGGACCGCGAACTGATGCAGAAGAGCCCGCACATGCTGATCGAGGGAATCGTGATCGCCTCCTACGCAGCCGGGACCAACCGCTCGTTCATTTACATTCGCGGCGAGTACGTGCTGCAGGCCGACATGCTCGACGCCGCGCTCGGCGAAGCTCGCGAGGCCGGCTTCGTCGGCGAGGAGATCCTCGGCTCCGAGCACTCGCTCTCGCTCGTCGTGCACCGCGGCGCAGGCGCCTACATCTGCGGCGAGGAGACCGGGCTGCTCGACTCGCTGGAGGGCAAGCGGGGCAACCCGCGCCTGAAGCCACCGTTCCCCGCGGTACAGGGCCTCTACCAGGGACCGACGTTGATCAACAACGTCGAGACGCTCGCCACCGTCCCGGCGATCATGCGGATGGGCGGCGGCGAGTACGCCAAGCTCGGCGTCGAAACCTCCACGGGTACGAAGCTCGTCTCGATCTCTGGCCAGGTGCAGCGGCCCGGCAACTACGAGATCGAACTGGGCATCCCCTCGCGCGAGATCATCTACGGGCTCGCCGGCGGGCCACCGGAGGGACGCGAGATCAAGTGCTGGTTCCCGGGCGGCTCCTCGGCGCCGGTGCTCACCGCCGATGATCTCGACGTGCCGTATGACTTCGACTCGCTCGGCAAAGCCGGCTCGATGCTCGGCTCCGGGGCGATCATCGTCGTTGACGACTCCACGCCGATCGTCGAGCTGGCGATGAAGCTCGCGAAGTTCTACCGGCACGAGTCCTGCGGCAAGTGCACCCCCTGCCGCGAGGGCACGAACTGGACGGTGAAGATGCTCGAGCGGATCGACTCCGGCGAGGCCACGCCGATGGACCTCGACATCATGGCCTCCGTGCAGGAGCACATCATCGGCAACTGCCTGTGCGTCTTGGGCGACGCGATGGCGATGCCGATCGGCTCGATGATCGCGAAGTTCCGTCCGGAGTTCGAGGCGCACATCGAAGCCGCCCAGGCACGAAACGGCCTTGGAGCCGTCTATGCCTAGGCCCGAACCGAAGACGATCACCTTCACGATCGACGGCTTGGAGGTCAAGGCCCCCGAGAACGCGATGCTCGTCGACGCGGCCAAAGTAGGCGACATCGAGATCCCGGTGTTCTGCTACGAGCCCAAGCTCGGTCAGCCCGTCGGCGCCTGCCGCATGTGCCTCGTCGAAATCGAGGGCATTCCAAAGCTGCAGACCGGCTGCTCGACCCCCGTCAAGGACGGCATGGTCGTGCACACGCAGACCGACCGTGTGAAGACCGCGCAGCAGTCGGTCGTCGAGTTCCTGCTGATCAACCATCCGCTCGACTGCCCCGTGTGCGACAAGGGCGGCGAGTGCCCGCTGCAGGACATCACCTTCGGCTGGGGCCCCGGCCACTCGCGCTTCATCGAGCCCAAGCGCCACTTCGTCAAGCCGCTGGAGCTCTCCCCCACGATCGCGATCGACCGCGAGCGCTGCATCCTCTGCTATCGCTGCGCGCGCTTCTCCCAGGAGATCTCCGAAGACAACCAGCTCGTTTTGCTGGAGCGCGGCGCGCACTCCTACATCTCAACCTTCGACGGCCACCCCTACGTCGCGCCGTTCAGCGGCAACATCGTCGAGCTGTGCCCCGTCGGCGCGCTCACCTCGCGCCCCTACCGCTTCCGCGCGCGGCCGTGGGACATCGAGGACGCGGGCTCGGTCTGCACGCTCTGCCCGGCGCAGTGCAACGTCACCTTGACCGTGCGCGATGACCGCGTGCTGCGCGTGCTCGCGCGGGAGAACGACGAGGTTGACGACGGCTGGCTGTGCGACGTCGGGCGCTTTGCCTACCCCGCGCTCGGCGGCGACGACCGGGTGAGCGAGCCGCTGATCCGCGACGGCGGCGAGTTGCGCCCCGTCTCCTGGGAGCGGGCGCTGGAGGCGGCTGCCGCGGGCCTCACGCGCGCCGGCGAGCGCACGGGTGCAATCGCCGGTGGTCAGAGCACAAACGAGGAGGGCTTCCTGCTCGCGCGACTGCTCCGCGAGGGCCTTGGCTCGCCGAACCTGGACTCGCGCCGTGCCGGCGCTCTGCCCCTGGAGCTGCACCGCGCGCTGTCCGATCCCGCGCTGCAGGCGCGGGTCTCCGACCTCGAGTTCGCCCATGCGGTGCTCGTGCTCGACGCCGATCCGATCGAGGACATGCCGATTCTCGATTTGCGCCTGCGCAAGGGCGTCCGTCGCCACGGTATGCGCCTCGTTCGGGCAAGCGCGACGGATCTGCTTAGCAGCGAGCGCGCCGCCGAGCTGGCCGAGCAGCTGAAAGCAACCGGCGAGGAGATCGTGATCCTGTGGGGCGAGCGCCTGGCGGCGGGCCCCGACGGTGAGGCAGGCGTCCGGGCGCTGCTCGAGCTCACACAGACGCTGTCGCTGGCGGACACTGCGGGCGCGGGTCTGCTCGAAATCCCCGCCGCCGCCAACGGGCGTGGCCTGCGCGAGGCAGGCGTGTTGCCGAACGCCGGGCCGGGGCTGTCCGAACCTGACGGCGCGCCCGGCAGGGATGCTCGCGCGATCGCCGAGGGGCTTGCCGAGGGCGAGCTCGCGGCGCTATATCTGTTCCAAACCGATCCACTGTCTGACCTGCCCGATCGCGAGCTGTGGGAGCGAGCGCTCGAGCGCGCCTCGACGGTCATAGCTCACGCGACGTTCCTGACCGAGGGCCTTCGCGAACACGCCGACGTCGTCTTCCCGGCCGAGGCCTACGCCGAGAAGGAGGGCACGATCGTCCATCCCGACGGCCGTCTGCAGCGTCTACGCCCCGCCGTCGCCCGCGTGGGTGAGTTTGGCTCCACCCTAGCCGGCTGGCAGGTGCTCGTCGAGCTGGCCTCGCGCCTGGACTTGGATCTCGGCGTCCTCACCGGCTCGATGGCTTCCCAGCAGCTGTTCGATGCGATCCCCTTCTACGCGGGCCTGACGCTGGAGGAGATCGGCGGCCGCGGGGTGCGCTGGCAGGAGCGCGAAACGGCAGTGGCGTCCTGATGCTCGCGATCGTCGGCTACTACGAAGAATGGTGGATCCAGATCCTGAAGGCGATCGTGATCTTCGCGGTGGGCCTGCAGCTCGTGCCGGTCGTGCTGCTCGCCGAGCGCAAGCTGCTCGGGCGCTTCCAGGCACGCTACGGGCCCAACCGCGTCGGCCCGTTCGGCGCCCTGCAACCGCTGGCGGACATCCTCAAGCTGCTGACCAAGGAGCAGTTTCGCCCGAGCACCTCGATCGGGTTTCTGTTCGTGCTGGCGCCGCTGATCTCGATTCTCACCGCCGTCGCGGCGTTTGCGATCATCCCGTTCGGGAACGTCCAGCACATCTTCGGGACGGAGGTTGGGCTGTATGGGATCGACGTCTCGATCGGTCCGCTGTATGTGTTCGCGTTCGGGGGGATCGCGTTCTACGGGATCATGCTCGGCGGCTGGTCCTCGGGCTCGAAGTACTCGTTCCTCGGCGCGATGCGCGCCGCCGCGCAGCTGATCTCCTACGAGGTCTCCCAGGGACTCGCCCTGGTGGGCGTGATCTTCACCGCGCAGACACTCTCGCTGACCGGCATCGTCGAAGCCCAGAAAGGCATGTGGTACATCGTGCCGCAGTTCTTCGGCTTCCTGATCTTTCTCACCGCGAGCTTTGCCGAGACCAACCGCGCGCCGTTCGATTTGACCGAGGCCGACGCCGAGCTCGTCGGCGGCTACAACACCGAGTACGGCGGAGGGCGCTTCGCGTCCTACTACTTCGCCGAGTACCTCAACGTGCTCGTCGTCTCCGGCATCGTCACTACCGTGTTCCTCGGCGGCTGGCTCCTGCCATTCGGCATCCACCCGCCGGGCTGGGTCGACCCGATTGTCGTGCTGTTCAAGATGGGGCTCGTTACGTTCCTGTTCATCTGGGTCCGTGCGACGCTTCCGCGGTTGCGCTACGACCAGCTGATGAGCTTCGGCTGGAAGATCCTGCTGCCCCTGGCCACGCTCAACGCACTCGTCACGGCCGTGCTCGTGGTGGTGACACACTGATGACCGACCCGACGCCAACCGCTGCCGAGCTGAACGTCACGAGCTGGAGTCCCGGCGAGGATGTGATCGAGGTCATGCGCACTCCCGCGCCGGGCCCTGCACGCGCGACCTGGCGCACATTCCGCGAGACCGCGCGGGGCCTGATGACGACCTTCGGCCGCCTTACGGAAAAGGGCGTCACCGTTCAGTACCCCGAGGAGAAGACGCCCGTGTACCCGCGCTTCCGCGGCCGGCACAAGCTACACCGCTTCGAGGACACCGGCCTTGAGAAGTGCGTCGGCTGCTCGCTCTGCGCGGCCGCCTGCCCGGCCGACTGCATCCGCGTGGTCGCGGCCGAGAACACTCCCGAGAACCGCGTCTCCGCAGGCGAGCGCTACGCGGCGGTATATGAGATCAACCTGTCGCGCTGCATCTTCTGCGGCTACTGCGAGATCGCGTGTCCGTTCGACGCGATCACGATGGGCCACGACTACGAGCTCTCCGATTACGACCGTTCGGATTTGATCTTCACGAAGGAGATGCTGCTGGCCGAGCCTTTGGAGCGCACACCGCTGAGGAACGAGGGCGAGTGAGGGCCAGGGGGGAACGAAGATGAGCACGATCCTGTTCTTCATCGCCGGCTTCGGCGTGATCGCGGGCGCGGTCGGCGTCGTCGTCCTGCGCGATCCGTTCTATAGCGTGCTCGCGCTCGTCGGCCACCTGATCGCACTCGCGGTGCTGTTCTTGTTGCTGCGCGCGGAATTCGTCGCCGCGGCACAGGTCGTGGTGTACGCCGGCGCGGTGATGGTTCTGTACGTGTTCGTCGTCGCCTACGTCGGCGGCACCGCCGTGGACTCGCTGGGAGACGAGCCGCTGCTCGGCCCACGCTTTGCCGGCTCGAGCCTGCGCCTTGCCGGCGCGATCGCAGGTGGAGCGCTGCTGATCGAGCTGTTGATCGCGCTGCTCGGCACCGGCCTGAAGGCGATCAGCGGCTATGGCGCCGGATACGCTCCGGGGCCCCGCACGTTCGGCACGCCCGCCTACATCGGCAACCTGCTGCTCACGCGCTTTTTGCTCGCGTTCGAGGCGGCCTCGTTCCTGTTGTTGATCGCGGCCGTCGGCGCTGTCGTGCTCGCCGGGCGGCGGGGCGGCCTCGGCGACGAGGACGACGACCCTAGGCTACTGGCGCCGCTCGACCTGATCCGTCCCCAGGGCACCGGCACGACGGCCGAGGGCGTCGGGGGGCAGCACCGGTGAGCATCGACTGGTATCTCGCCGTCTCGGCGATCGTCTTCTCGCTCGGCGTCGTCGGCGTGATCACCCGGCGCAACCCGCTCGTGGTGCTGCTCTGTCTCGAGCTGATGCTCAACGGCGCCAACCTCTCGCTCGTCGCGTTCTCACGCATGTGGGGCAACGGCGACGGGCAGATCCTCGCGCTGATCGTGATGACCGTCGCCGCCTGCGAGGTCTGCATCGGGCTCGGCATGATCGTCGCGATCTACCGTCGCCACCTGCCGGTGGACGTCGATGAGCTGAGGGAGCTGCAGGGATGACGACGCCGAACGCGCGTGCGCGCTCAGGGCGGCGCTACTTGGAGCGGGCTGGATGAGCGCCACGACCTACGGCTGGCTCGTGCTGGCCTTTCCCCTGCTCGGCACGCTCGTGATCGCGTTCGGGTTTCGCTCGCTCCCCGGCCGCTACGCCGGCTGGATCGGCACGGCCGCGATCGGCCTCGCGTTCCTCGCGGCGCTCGGCACGCTGATCGCGCTGCAGGGGCATTCCCCCAGCCATCGCGAGCTGGAATCCTCGCTCTGGAACTACGCCTCCACGGTCGGCGTCAACGCGCGCCTATCGATCCTCGTGGACCCACTGTCGGTGTACATGATCCTGATCGTCACGGGCATCTCCACGATGATCCACCTGTACTCGATCTCCTACATGGACGAAGACCGCGGCAACGCTCGCTTCTTCTCCTACCTCAACTTCTTCGTCTTTTCGATGCTGCTGCTCGTGCTCGCGGGCAACTTCCTGCTGCTGATCGTCGGCTGGGCGTTCGTCGGCGCGGCGTCCTACCTCTTGATCTCCTTCTGGTACCGGCGCTCGACCGCCACCAAGGCGGGGATCAAGGCGTTCGTGATCAACGTCGTTGGCGACGTCGGGCTGGTGCTAGGCACGTACTTCATCTTCAAGCACACCCATACGCTGAACTTCCTCGCCACGTTCAAGGCCGCTCCGCACGTCTTCCAGAAAGGCGAAGCGGACATCGTCGCCGGTTGCCTCTTGCTGCTCGTCGGCGCGGCCGCAAAGTCCGCCCAAGTCCCGCTGCACACATGGCTGCCCGACGCGATGGAGGGCCCGACCCCGGTCAGCGCGCTGATCCACGCGGCGACGATGGTCACCGCCGGCGTCTACCTGATCGCGCGCATGCACGTGCTGTTCGAACTCGCCCCCGCGGCGCAGGACACGGGCGCGGTGATCGGCGCCGCGACGCTCCTGATCGCGGGCACGATCGCGCTGACGCAGACCGACATCAAGCGGGTGATCGCCTACTCGACGATGTCCCAGATCGGCTACATGATCATGGGCGTCTCCGTCGGCGCCTACGCGGCCGGGATGTTCCACCTGATGACCCACGCGTTCTTCAAGGCGCTGCTGTTCATGGGTGCCGGCTCGATCATCGGCGCAATGGGCGGCGAGCAGTCGCTGGAGAAGATGGGCGGCTTTCGCAAGGCGCTGCCGTTCACGTTCGCCTGCTTCGTCATCGGCGGCCTCGCTTTGTCGGGCATCCCGCCGTTCTCGGGCTTCTTCTCCAAGGACGACATCCTGCTCGTCACCGCCGAGCGCGGCGGCTGGCACTGGGCGCTGTACGTGGCCGGCTACGTCGGGGCTTTCCTGACGGCGATCTACACCTTCCGCATGATCTTCCGCGCGTTCTACGGCGAGCCCGTCGCCGAGGCGCGTGAGCTCGAAGCCGGTCATCTCCACCACGCCGAGGTCCCCACGAATCCCGCGAACGGCGAGATCGAGGACACCGATGTCGGCTTCCCCGGCCCGCACCACACGATCGCCGAGCGCGCAATGCCGATGAAGGTCGCGATGACCGTGCTGGCGATCGGCGCGGTCGGCGCCGGCCTCGTGCAGGTTCCGGGACTCGACGACATCATCGTCAACTTCCTGCGCCCCAGCTTCGCCGGCTCGCCGCTCTACGAACCGCACACCAAGGATGGGCTGCTGATCTTCGGGATGGTGCTCGGCACCGTCCTAGGGCTCGCGGGGATCGCGATCGCCTACCGCATCTGGGTCGTGGGACGGGATCCCGCCCACCCCACCTCCGCCGCGATCCAGGCACGGTTCAAACCGTTGTACGAGCTGTCCGTGAACAAGTGGTACTTCGACGAGCTGATCGCCTTCGCCGTCGTGCGCCCCGCGGCCGCGGTGGGCCACTTCGCGATGGACACCTTCGAGCGCGTGTTCGTGCAGGACACGATGATCGGCGGCACGAGCGGACTCGTGCGCGCGGGCTCGGCCGCGGTGCGTGCCGTACAGAACGGCTTCCTGCGCTACTACGCCGCGCTGCTCGTCCTCGGCGTGGCCGGCGTCGGTTTCTACTTCCTGCTGCAGGCCTGATCTCCCGGACACCCTGACCAAATGCCCCCTCTTTCAATCCTGATCTGGCTGCCCGCGCTGTGCGGCGTGGTGGGCGCGGTCATCCCCTCGCGCCTGATGCGCGTTCCGGGCGCGCTGGCTCTGTTCGGGGCAGTGGTCGCACTGGGACTTTCGGTCGGCTACATCGCCGACTTCCACAGCGGAGGAGCCACCCTGCAGCACGTCACCGACGTCGTCTGGATCTCCACGCTGGGCATTCACTACAAGCTCGGCGTCAGCGGCTTGAACGTGTTCCTCGTGGGGTTGACGACGTTGCTGTTCGCCGCCGCGACCCTGGCCGCCAACCTGCGCTCGTGGGAGCGGCCGAAGCTCTTCTACTTCCACTTCATGCTCGCCGAGTCGGCCGTGCTCGGCGCGTTCCTCGCTCAAGATCTGGCGCTGTTCGTCGCGTTCTTCGACCTGATGCTGATTCCCTTCTACTTCCTGATCGGCGGCTGGGGCAAAGAGCCAGACCGTGTGAAAGCGACGATCAAGCTCGTGATCTACACGCTCGTCGGCTCGCTGCTGATGCTCGCCGCCGCGATCGCCACCGGCGTGCTGGCGGCTCAGCAGGGCGGCGGCCACATCACGTTCGTGCTCTCAGCACTGCAGGCGGTGCCGCTGAGCAAGGGCTCGCAGGAGTGGATCTTCCTGTTCTTCGCCGCTGCCTTCCTCGTGAAGATGCCCGCGTTCCCTTTGCACGGCTGGATGCCCGACGGCTACCGGGCGATGCCGATCGAGGTGCTGATGGTGTTCTCCGGCGTGCTCTCGAAGGTCGGCGCGTACGGCTTCCTGGCGATCGTGCTGCCACTGTTCCCCCAAGCGGCCGCGCACTTTCAGGTGCTGATGCTGCTGATCGCGCTCGCGTCGATCCTGTACGGCTCGGTGCTCGCCTTCTCGCAGACTGACGTGCGTCTGATCGCGGGGTACTCCTCGGTGGCCCAGCTCGGGTTCATCACGCTCGGGATCTTCGCCCTGAACCCCCAGGGAGCCCAGGGCGCGCTGCTGCAGATGGTCAACCACGGGCTCGTCGTGGCGCCGCTGTTCTTCATCATCCTGCTGCTCTCCCGCCGCGCCGGCGGCTCGGAGGACGTCCGCGAGATGGGCGGCATCGCCTTCCGCGCGCCGGTGCTCGCCGGCCTGTTCCTGATCGTGGCGCTCGCGACGCTCGCGATGCCCGGCTCGTCGAACTTCGTCGGCGAGTTCCTGATCCTGCTCGGCGTCTTCAAAGTCAAGCTCGCAATCGCGGTGATCGCCTTCAGCGGCGTCGTGATGGCGAGCGTGTACGCGCTGCGGCTGTTCATCGGCGCGATGCACAACCGCGTCGGGCCGAAGGTCAAATCCCGTGACATCACCGTGCGCGACGGTCTCGTGCTCGTACCGCTCGTCGCGGTGATCCTGTTCCTCGCGCTCTATCCCCAATTCGCGCTGCACCGCAGCGAAGCCTCGGTCAAGACAGCCGTGGCGCCGGCGCATGTCGCCCTCACTCCCTTCTCGGCTCAGTCAACCGCGAGCACAACTCCATGATCCCCCTCGCCACCGCCACCCTGAAAGGCCCGCACGTCGACTTCGCCGGCCTGTCGCCCCTGATCGCGCTGCTCGGCGGCGCCGCCGTGGTGTTGCTCGTCGGGCTACTAAGCCACAAAGCGGCGCGTGAGCAAGCGGTCCCCGCACTCAGCCTGGCGACACTCGCCGCCTCCCTGGGCCTGACGATCTGGCAGTGGGGCGAACAGAAGTCGATCGTCGCCGGGGCACTGCGGATCGACGACCTGGCGCTCGTGCTGAACATGATCCTGATCGCCGGTGGCGCGGCCACCGTGATGCTCGCATGGCGCTCGCGCGCCGCGGAAAGCACCGCCCACGGCGAGTGGCACGCGCTGCTCTTGACCTCGATCGGCGGCATGTTCCTGCTCGCGAGCGCGCAGAACACAGTGCTCGTGTTCCTCGGCCTGGAGCTCCTGTCGATCCCGCTGTACGTGCTCTGCGCGACCGGCCGCTCTAAACGCGGCCAGCACCAGGAGCGCTCGCTGGAGTCGGGCTTGAAGTACCTGATAATCGGCTCGGTCGGCTCGGCCACGCTGCTGTACGGGCTGGCTCTGATCTACGGCGCGACCGGCGCAACCGACTTCTCCGCGATCGCCGCAGCGCTCTCGAACGGCAGCCTCGCGACCGATCCTCTGACGCTCACCGGAATCGCATTGTGCGTGGCCGGCCTGTGCTTCAAGGCCTCGGTCGCGCCCTTCCACCAGTGGACTCCCGACGTGTACGAGGGCGCGCCGACGCCCGTGACGGCGTTCATGGCCGTCGCCACCAAGGTCGCCGCGCTGGGTGTCTTCCTAAGGCTGTTCGACGTCGCGTTCATCGACGCCCAGAGCAGCTGGGCACCGGCCGTAGCGGCACTCGCGACGATCACGATCCTCGTTGGCAACGTCGGCGCGCTCGGGCAGTCCTCGCTGAAGCGGATGCTCGCCTATTCTTCGGTCGCCCAGGCCGGCTACATGCTCGCCGGGGTCGTCGTCGCGAGCAAACTGGGTGTCCAGGCGACGGTCTTCTACTTAGCGGTGTACGTGGCGATGAACATGGCCTCGTTCGCCGTGATCGTCGCGCGCGAGCGCGAAACCACGCTGGGCGACTCGGTCGACGCCGTCGCCGGGCTCGGCCGCGAGCGGCCGTGGCTGGCGTGGCCGATGACGATCTCGCTGCTCGGACTCGCCGGGATCCCCGCGACGGCCGGGTTCATCGGCAAGTTCTACCTGATCGACGCGGCCGTCTCGGGTGGCTACACGTGGTTGGGCGTGGCGATCGTCGTCGGCTCGATGATCTCGCTCGGCTACTACCTGCCGGTGATCGCGGCGATGTGGATGCGCGAGGCGCCCGCGGGCGCTGGCGCGGGACATCCCGGTTCCTCCGCTTCCCCGGCGAGCGGCCCGACACCTTCGGTGAGTGGGCTGCCGGCGCTCGCCGGCGGATCGCCCGAGCTCGATGCCGATACGGAACCCCTCGGCGTCGATCCTTCCGTCACGGCCGGCGCCCCGGTACAGCCGCTTGCCCATGAAACCACCCGCCCTCAGCCCGAGGTCGTCTTCGTCGCGGTGTTCGCCGGGGCGGTGACACTCTTCTTCGGCATCATCCCCCAGCCGCTATTCAATCTCGTCACCCACGCGGGCGGCGCGCTGAGCGGGCTGTTCTGAGCTACAGCCGCCCCGAGGCCTCCGCCGCCGCTTCGGCCTCCTGCAGCTGTCGCTCGACTAGATCCAGCCCGGCGTCCCAGAACCCGGGGTCCGCCAGATCGATCCCCACGAGCTGACCCAGCTCCTCGGGGCTGCGCGACCCCCCGGCTGAGAGCATCTCCAGATAGCGAGGCACGAGCTCCGGGCCCTGTTGCTCGTAGAGCTGATAGACGGACAGCGCGAGCAGCTGGCCGTAGGCATAGGCATAGACGTAGCCGGGCGAGCCGATGAAGTGCGGCACGTAGGACCACCACGAGCGGTAGCCGTCGGTGATCTGCACCGAGTCGCCGAGCAGCTCTGACTGGCTCTCGGCCCACAACTCGCCGAAACGCTTGACCGACAGCTCGCCCTGCTCGCGTCGCGCGGTGTGGACGAGATCCTCGAAGCGGTTCATCGCGACCTGTCGAAAGACGGTGGCGATCGTGTCCTCGAGGTTCTCCGCCAGCAGTGCCAGGCGCGAGGCCGGTGAGGAGTCCTCTGCGAGCAGCCGTCCGAATACAACGGTCTCGGCGAACACCGAGGCTGTCTCGGCAAGCGTCAGCGGCGTGCTCTGATGGAAGACACCTTGCCGGGCGGCGAGCGCGAAGTGGACGCCGTGACCGAGCTCGTGCGCGAGCGTGAGCACGTCGCGCCGGCGGGCTGTGTAGTTGAGCAGCACGTATGGATGCGCCGAGGGCACGGCCGGCGCGCAGAAGGCCCCACCGCGCTTGGCAGGCCGCACCGGCGCGTCGATCCAGCGCTCGTCGAAGAAACGTTTGGCCAGCGCCCCCAGCTCGGGCGAGAAGGACGAGTAGCAGTCGAGCACGATCTCGCGCCCCTGCGCGAAGGAGAAGGTGACCTCATCCGAGGTGACGGCCGCCATCCGGTCGTAGTCGGCCAACTTCTCGACCCCGAGCAGCCGTGCCTTCAGCCGGTACCAGCGCCGCGCGATCTCATAGCGCCCGCGGACCGCCTCGATCAGCGCCTGCACCGACTCGTCTGAGGCCTCGTTTGAGAGGTTGCGCGCGGCCAGCCAGCTGGGGTAGCGGCGCAGGCGGTCGTCGGTCGCCTTGTCGGCCAGCAGCGTGTTGAACAGGAACGCCCGCGTGCGCAGTCCCGGCTGCAGCGCCGCGGTCACCGCCTCGGCGGTCGTGCGACGAACATCGGGATCGGCCGCCATCAGATTGCTCAATGCGACATCGAGCGCGACGGGCTCAGCGGCCTGCTCCTGCGGCAGCTCGACCTCGATTGCCGAGGTCAGCTCCTCGAACAGTCGCGACCACGCCCCCGCGCCCGTCAGCGCCTTCTCGGCGAGGATCTTCTCCTCGGGCTCGCTCAGCAGGTGCTCACGGTATCGGCGCGCGTTGCGCAGGTGGTGGCGGTAGAAGTCAAGACCCTCGCCTGCCAGGAGCTCCTCGGCGCGCTCATCGCTCAGCGCGGCCCACTCGAGCTCGAAGAACAAAAGCGTCGTTCCGATCGCCGTCTCGCGCTCCTGCACCTTCTGCAGCAGCGCGCCGTTGGCGGGGGTTGCGGTGTCGGTGTAGAAGCGCAAGGCCGCGTAGGAGCCGGCGCGGCCGAGGAGCTCATAGATCACGGCCAGCTCCGCCATCGCCTCCCCCAGGCCAGCACTGTCCAGCTCGCCGAGCTTGCCGGCGTAGCGCTCGGCGAACGCCTGCGCCCGTGTGAGGGCATCCTCCAGCCTGCTCTGCACGCCGGCCTCGCCCTCGCCGTCGACGAGCGGCTCGAGATCCCAGGCGGTCTCGGCCAGCTCGGGGTCGTTGGGCTCGGAGGTGCTCACCGCGGTCGCCATCGTCTCGGCAGCTTAGCTACGAGACGAAACGAGCCGGCCCCCGGTGCTCAATCGGGACTCCAGGCGAGCCAGGGCCTCGAAGGCACATCGGCGGCTCGGTGTCCTAATCGCTCGAAAGCGCCTGCAAAACATCCAGACGCGCGGCGCGGCGGGCGGGCAGTTGCGAGGCGATCAGCCCGGCGATCGCCGAGATCACGAGCAGCAGGATCAGCGTGCCGACGGGGATCGAGAGGACGAAGCCCGAGCCCGACAGCGCGAGCGTGCTCACGAGCACGGCACCGACGGTCCCGATCACGAGCCCGAACACGCCGCCGATCAGGCCTGTGATGATCGACTCGTAACGGATCATCTGGCGCACCTGCCGGCGGGAGGTGCCGATCGCGCGCATCATCCCCAGCTCGCGGGTGCGCTCGTAGATCGAGAGGATCAGCGTGTTGACGATCCCGAACAGCGACACGATCACCGACAGCGCAAGCAGCACGTAGATCAGCAAAAGCAGCTGGTTGATCTTGCCCTCCTGGTCCTTCTTGAACTGCGCCGGCGTACGCGAGCGGGCCTGTGGGAACTGGCTCGCGAGCAGGCGGTCGACCGAGGCCTGCACCTGGTGGCCGTCGGCGCCCTTGACGTAGGAGACGAAGTCCACGCCGTCTTCGCGCTGGCCGAAGTCGGCCTGCGCGAGCGCGCGGTTGATCGTGAGGTTGGCAAGCAGCCGCGAGTTGTCTTTGGCGATCCCGATCACCGTAAGGGGGACATGCTGGTTGGAGGGGGTGAGTACCGACAGCCTGCTGCCGACCTTCAGGTGATTGGCGCTGGCGAAGCTCTTGGTCAGCACCGTGCCCGTGCTGCCCAGCGCGAGCAGGGTGGCGTTCGATCCCTTTTCCCATTCGATCCGGTAGACCTTGGCGAAGGAGGCCGGTTGCACCCCGGTGATCGAGGATTTTTCGGCGATCGGCGCTGCCGACGGCTTCGAGAGGTCGCGCACGCGGCCGATCGTGAACGAGATCGGCGTCACGCTCGCGACGCCCGGCACGCGCGCCACGGCCGGCGCAATGCCCGGTGGGATGCCCTGCGACCCGCTCGACTGGGAGCTCTCGACGATCAGATCGCCCGCGAATGAGCGCGTGACGGCCTGGTTGATCGTCGCCTTCGTGCCGGCCGCGAGCACGGAGATGAACGCCACCAGCGCGAGCCCGACGGTCAGCGCAAGCGCCGTCACGAGCGTGCGCCCGGGCTGGCGGATCGAGTTCTCGCGGGCCAGGCGGCCGGTGATGCCGCGCCAACTGACGAGCAGACCGATCGTCGAGCCGAGCGCCGGGACCAGGCGGTAGTGCTTTGGACGATCCCCACGCATCATTCTCACGAGCAGCGTGGTCACGTAAATCGACAGCACGACGAACAGCACGACGAACACGCCCCCCGAGCCGAGCAGGACACCAAGGCCAACGGCGATCGCGAAGCCAATCGCACCGCGTAGGACCACCCCCGGCCCGGTGAGGATCCGTGGCGGGATTACAACCCCCTCGCGCATCGCCGCCAACGGCGGCACGCGCGTGGCGCGGATCGCCGGGAAGATGCCGGCGGCCACCGTCACGACGATCCCCACGAGCAGCGAGACGATCACCGTGCGCGCCTCCACCACGGTTCCGTTCGTGGGCAGTTCGGCGCCGAAGGCGATGAACAGCTGGTTCAGCGCCGGCGCGAGCAGCAGCCCGAGCAGCAGCCCGAGCACGGCCCCGACTACCCCAAGCATCAGGCCTTCGTAGATAACAGA
This sequence comes from uncultured Solirubrobacterales bacterium, assembly GCA_963837135.1. Classification (GTDB taxonomy): domain Bacteria; phylum Actinomycetota; class Thermoleophilia; order Solirubrobacterales; family Solirubrobacteraceae; genus Palsa-744. Next base: position 453,032 of record CAWILV010000005.1, on the reverse strand, counting down.
GCTCAGCACCTGCCGGCGCGAGGCGCCAAGCGTGCGCAGCAGCCCCAGTTCGCGCGTGCGCTGGGCGACGGTGATCGAGAAGGTGTTGAAGATGATGAACGCGCCGACGACGAGCGCCACGTAGGCGAAGACCAGCAGGAAGGTGCGCAGGAAGCCGAGGCTCGATTCGAGATCGGAGGTCTGCTTGGCCGCTTCCGCGGCGCCGGTGCGCACGCTGATCGTCGCAGGCAGCACCGCCCTGATCTGCGCGCGCAACGCTTCCGCGCTCACGCCCGGCGCGGCGGCGACCTCGATCGTGTCGTAGCGCCCCTGCTTGTTCATCACCCTTTGGGCCTGCCCCAACGTGAGGAGCGCGGTGCCGGACCCGCCGAAGGACTGGCTGCCGGCGAACTTCACGATGCCGACGATCATGTAGCGCCGGGCGGGCGCCAAGCCCGCGACCACGAGCTGGCCCCCGAGCTTCAGCCCCTCGCGCTTGGCGGTGCCCTGGTCGATCGCGACCTCACTCGCGTTCGCGGGAAAGCGCCCCTGCACGGGGGAGTAGGACTCAAAGCGCTTGGGTTCGACCGAGCCGACGAACGACGGAGCGCCGCCGGTCGACAGTCGCTTGCCGTGGGTGTCGAGCAGCGCGGCTTCGCTGAAGATCCCGCCGCTCGCCTCGGCGACACCCGGCACCGAGCGCACCGTCGCGAGCGTGCGTTCGGTGATCGGCGAGGTTTCCGAGCTGATTTCGCGCCCCAGCGTTTCGGCCGGGCTGACGACCACGGCGTCGCCCCTGTAGGCGGTGGAGAAGATGTTCGCGAACGAGTGGTTGATCGTGTCGGTGAGGATGTAGGTGCCCGCCATCAACGCCACCCCCAGCGCGATCGCGATCGCCGTCAGCAGCACGCGCAGCTTGCGCTGCAGAAAGCCGCGCAGCACGAGCGCCAGCATCTCAGTACTCCGCTGTGAGCAGGACGATCGCGAGCGTCGTTCCCATCACCACCATCAGCCGAGGTCCTTCATCAAATCGAGCGCCTGCTCGACGGTGACGGCATCCCCGTCGTGGACGATGCGCCCGTCGGCGAGCACCAGCAGGCGATCGGCGAACGACGCCGCGTGGGCATCGTGGGTGACCATCACGACCGTTTGGTCGAAGTCGTCGACCGCGTGGCGCAGCAACCCGAGCACCTCGTTCGAGGCTTTCGAGTCGAGGTTGCCGGAGGGCTCGTCGGCGAACACGACCGCCGGACGTGAGACGAGCGCACGCGCCACCGCGACGCGCTGTTGCTGACCGCCCGACAGCTCTGCGGGCCGGTGCGTGAGGCGGTCGCGGATCCCGATCGTGTCGATGAGGCGGTCAAACCACTCGCGGTCGGGCTTACGCCCGGCGATCGACAGCGGCAGCAGGATGTTCTCTTCTGCGTTCAGCACCGGCAGCAGGTTGAAGGTCTGGAAGATGAACCCGATCCGTTCGCGCCGCAGCTGTGTGAGCTTGCGGTCGTCGAGCTCGGTTAGCTCGATCCCGTCGACGCGGACGGCGCCCGAGGTGGGCCGGTCCAGGCCGGCGAGCGTGTGCATCAGCGTCGACTTGCCAGAGCCCGAAGGACCCATGATCGCCGCGAAGCGACCGGTGGGAAAGCCGACGCTGACCCCCGCGAGGGCGTCGACGGCCGCCTCGCCCTCACCGTAGCGACGGTGGAGATCCTCGGCCTCGACGATCTGCTGTGGCTCTGCGCTGCCGTTCGTTCCGCGCACTGGCCGGAGTCTAAAGAGATGCCCGGAACGACATGTAGCATCGTCCGCCCGATGCACGAGACGACCCCGCAAGTCTTTCTGATCGCCCGCCCATCGATCGACATGGAGGGGATGCGCTCCTACCTCGAGGCTGTCGGTGGGGAGTCCTGGCTCGACCTTCGCCTGGGCGAGCAGGACGGTCCTAGCACCGGCGAACTGTTGCTCGAGTTCGGCGGACGCGCCTGCTATCGCAGTTGGGAGCCCGGCCTGAACCCGAACGTCTCGCGAATTCGCACCGACCGCCAGCAGTATTTCGCCAACATCCTGCGCAGCGGTCATGGGAGCGTGCTGGAGCACGCCAACTACTCGTTCGCGCTGCGCAACGTCAGCCGAGTGTTCACCCACGAGCTCGTCAGGCACCGCGCCGGGTCGGCCTTCAGCCAAGAGAGCCTGCGCTACGTGCGCCTGACCGACATCGGCTTCCGCGTACCCCCTGCCCTCGAGCCCGTGCGCGAGCAGGTGCTGGCGATCGTCGAGCAACTCGAGGAGTTCCAGGTCAGCGCCGCAAAAGAACTGGGGATCGACGCGGACGGCGTGCCGTTCCACGTCAAGAAGGAGGTCACCTCCGCCCTGCGCCGGCTGGCCCCGATCGGGCTTTCCACCGACATCGTCTGGACGGCGAACGCGCGCACGCTCCGCCACGTAATCGAGATGCGCACGGCCGAGGGCGCCGAGGAGGAGCTGCGCAGCGTGTTCGACGGGGTCGCCCGCGTCATGCAGGCCGAGGCGCCCAACCTGTTCCAGGATTTCGTCCGCCAGGACGACGGCTCGTGGGTGCCTGAGCACAAAAAGGTGTAGCCGCCGCAGCGCCGGCAAGGCCTTTGGGCCGCCGGTAGCTGAGCCATTCCGCCAGGCAGCCGCGCCACAATGCAGACAGAAGTCTGCATTTGCTGTTTGCAACAGGGGAAGGTAGCCTTGACGACATGGCCACGACAACAAGATCCATCACTGTGGACGATCTGCTGCACATGCCCGAGAACGGCGTCCGCCACGAACTCGTGCGGGGGGAGCTGCATACGATGACGCCGCCCGGCGCTGAGCACGGACGGGTGGCTGCGACCGTTGGCGGGCTCCTGTTCACCCACGCTCGCAAGACCGGCAACGGCGTGACTATGGCCGCGGAGACCGGCTTCGTGCTGGCGCGGGACCCCGACACGGTACGCGCCCCGGACGCGGCATACGTCACCAAGGAGCGCGCCGAAGAGATCGGCAGAACCGCGAAGTACTGGCCGGAGGCGCCTGACCTCGCGGTGGAGGTCATCTCGCCCGACGACAGTTATCACGAGGTCCAGGACAAGGCGCTGGAATGGCTTGGGGCCGGCACGATCGCGGTGCTCGTGCTCGACCCGCCCAAACGCACAGCGACCGTCTATCGCGGGCAGGGCGACGCGCACGTGTACAGCGCCGGGGACACGCTTGACCTGAGCGAGGCCGTGCCGGGCTTCAGCGTCGCCGTGGCCGAGCTGTTCGCCTGAGCGAGATCCGGGGATCGACCAGCGCCGCCCAACGGCTTCCTGGTCAGGCGTCCATCGTGCGTGTGCGCCATGCGCCGAGCGCGAGGAACACTGCCAGCCAGCCCACCAACACGAGTAGCCCCGTGCCCTGCGACATCGCCACCGTCGCGCCACGCCTACCTTCGGCGCTGACGGGGCTGAAGTGCAAAATCGCCTGGCTGAGGATGCCCTCGCGCGCGCTGCCGAGCGAGCTGATACTGGCGATCAGCGGGCTGGCCACAACCTGCCACGCGATCAGCGTGACGATCGCGCCGGCCCGGGAGGTCGTGAAGGACGCGAAGCCCACGGCGATCACGCACAGCATGCCCGTGGACAGGAGCATGAAGCCGGCGCCGTTGAGGATCAGCGCGCCATCCGGAGTGGCCAGGTTGCCGGCGAAAAGGAATGTTCCCAGCAGAAGCAGCGCGTAGGCGACGAGCATCACCGCCCAGCACAGAGCAAGGGCAGCGGGCACGCGCGAAGCGAACAGCGCCAAGCGCGAGCGGCCGGTGACGACCAGATCACGAAACACACCGGCGGAGGCATCACCGGTACCGGCCTCAATGCCAATCAGGATCGCGACGAGCGGACCGAAGAACAACGCGAGCACGCGTAGGCCGTCCTTGAAGCTGGCCGTACCGCCAGCCGGCCCATAGCCACCTTGCACCCCAAGCTTGGTTGGGTCGGAGGCGTGCTCGATCGCCATAACCGCGTAGACGATCGCGACGATGCCGAACGTCAAAAACAGCGATAGCCAAAGCAACCAGCGCTTACGGCGCAGCTTGAGGAGGTCCGCACCGCTCATCCGCAGGGCAATCGCGGTCATCACCGTACCTCCTCAGGCGTCGCGCTCGCAGGCGCATCCTCGGGGGCAGCGTCTAAACGCGCCGTGATCTCGAGGAATCGTTGCTCGAGGCTGTGACGCACCGGCTCCAAGCGCATCACGCCCACGCCCGCTTGCACGAGCATCGCGTTCAACTGGGCAGCCGTCTCCACCTCGCCTGAGAGAATCACGCGCAGCCCCCCGTCGGCACGATGCGCCTCCGCCACCAACTCGGTGGCGCCGAGCGTGCTCAGCGCCAGCTCGGCGTCGTTCACGCCCAGGATCAGTTCGTGGCGGGCCCCGTCGGCGCTGGCCAGCTCGGCGATCGCGCCCTGCACGATGATCTTGCCTCGATCGACAATCGCGGCTGCGTCGCAGGTCCTTTCGACCTCATCGAGCAGGTGCGAGGAGATGAAGACGGTGCGCCCCTCCTGCTCGACCATCGCGCGGATCATCTCCCGGAACTCCTGAATCCCACCCGGGTCGAGACCATTGGTGGGCTCGTCGAGGATCAGTAGCAGCGGATCGGCCAGCAGGCAGCGCGCAACCCCGAGCCGCTGGCGCATGCCCATCGAGTAGCTCTTGACCTTTTCGCCGGCGCGATCGGTGAGACCGACACGTGCGAGCGAGGGGTCGATCTGGGCATAGGTCTCGGGGCCGCGGACGGCCGCCACCAGGCGCAGGTTCTCCCTGCCGGTCAGGTGCATGTGAAAGCGGGGCTCCTCGACGATCGCGCCGACGCGCCGCAGCGCCTGCGCCCGCTCGAGCGGCACGGGATACCCGAGCACCTCCATCGTCCCGGAGTTGGCAGCGGTCAACCCGAGCAGCGTGCGGATGATCGTCGTCTTGCCCGCACCGTTGGGGCCGAGGAAGCCGAACGCGCTGCCCCGTGGCACGCGCAGGTCGATGCCGTCGAGCGCCGTGCGCGCGCCGAAGCGCTTGGTCAGGCCATGCGTCTCGATCGCGAGCTTCACGGCGCGCAGACTCCCAGACGCACCTAAAGATTCGATTAGAGTGCGGCTCCCCTGCAATAGGACGACAGCGAGAGGGCGATGACCGAACTGGCGACATACGAGCTTGACGAGCGGATCGCGACGATCACGATCGACGACGGCAAGGTCAACGCGTTCTCGATCCCGATGTTGCAGTCGATCCATGCCGCGTTCGATCAGGCCGAGCACGACGGAGCAATCGTTGTCTTGACCGGCCGCGAGGGCTACTTCTCCGCCGGGTTCGACCTGAAGGTCTTCGCCGGCGGCGACGTCGATCAGGTGATCGAGATGCTGACGCTCGGCGCCACGCTCGCCGAGCGGATCCTCGGGTTTGCGACGCCGGTGATCACCGCCTGCTCCGGGCACACCGTCGCCGCCGGTGCCTTCCTGCCGCTGGCGGCCGATCTGCGTATCGGGATCGACGGCCCGTTTCGGATCGGCCTCAACGAGGTGAAGATCGGCATAACCGTCCCCTGGTTCGTGATCGAGCTCGCCCGCCAGCGCCTGCAGCCTCCACACTTCAACAGCGCGGTCGTCAGCGCCACGATGCACAGCCCAGCCGAGGCGGTGACCGCCGGTTTTTTCGACAGGATCGTTCCCGCCGACGAGCTGCGCACGGCGAGCCTCGACGCCGCCGCACAGCTTGCCGAGCTCAACCCAGCCGCGCACACGGCCACGAAGTTGCGCGTTCGCGCAGACGCGCTGAAGGCGATTCGCACGGCGATCGAGACCGAGCTCACGGCCGAGGGGCTGGGCGGGGCACAGGCACCCGCCTGATCTAGTCCTCCGTCGCCTGCAACTCCTTCACGCGTCCCTCCAACTGGGACATGACGTCCGGGTCGCGCAACGTCGTCACATCGCCCAGGGCGCGACCCTCAGCGATGTCGCGCAGCAGGCGGCGCATGATCTTGCCGGAGCGCGTCTTCGGCAGGTCGTCGGCCCAGATGATGCGCTTCGGCCGCGCGAACTTGCCGATCCGCGTGGCGACCGTTTCCCGAATGCCTTCGACCGTCGACTCGTCGCCCTCGAGATCGCCCTGCAGCGTCACGAACGCGACGATCGCCTGGCCGGAGTCCTCGTCGTGCTGGCCGATCACGGCCGCCTCGGCCACGTCGGTATGCGCCACGATCGCGGACTCGACCTCTGCGGTCGAGAGCCGGTGCCCGGAGACGTTGACGACATCGTCGATGCGGCCGATCACCCACAGGTAGCCGTCCTTGTCGCGGCGCGCGGCGTCTCCCACGAGGTAGGTCTCGTTGCCGAAGCGCTTGAAGTATGTCTCGATGAAGCGCTCGTCCTCCTTGTAGAGCGTGCGCAGCATCGACGGCCAGGGTCGCGTCAGCACGAGCAGGCCCTGGCCCTCCTCGACCACCTCTCCGGTGGACTCGTCGCGCACCTCGGCCTCCACTCCCGGGAAGGGATGGGTAGCCGAGCCGGGCTTGGTTGCAGTGATCCCCGGCAGCGGTGTGATCATGATCGCCCCGGTCTCCGTCTGCCACCACGTATCGACGATCGGGCAGCGTTCGCCCCCGATCACCTTGTGGTACCAGAGCCATGCCTTCGGGTTGATCGGCTCTCCGACCGAGCCGAGCAGCCGCAGCGAGTCGAGGTTGTGCTTCCCGGGCCACTGCGCCCCCCACTTGATGCATGCCCTGATCGCGGTCGGCGCGCAATACAGGATCGTGACCCCGTAGCGCTCGATGATCTCCCACCAGATGCCCTTGTTGGGGTAATCCGGCGCGCCCTCCCACATCACCGATGTCGCGCCGTTGGCAAGCGGCCCGTAGACGATGTAGGAGTGGCCCGTGACCCAGCCGACGTCGGCCGCGCACCAGTACACGTCCTCGTCTGCCTTCAAATCGAACACGTAGCGGTGGGTGGCCGATACCCCCGTCAAATAACCACCGGTCGTGTGCAGGATCCCCTTCGGCTTCGCCGTCGAGCCAGAGGTGTAGAGGATGTACAACGGATGCTCTGCGTCGAGCGCCTCGGCCTCGCACTCCGAGTCGGCCACCGCGCAGATCTCCTCGTAGAAGACGTCGCGCCCCTCCTGCATCTGACAGGGCGTCCCCTTGCTCTGCACGACGACGATCTTCTCGAGCGTCTCCAGGTCACCCATCACCTCGTCGACGCGGTCCTTCACGGGCGCGGTCTTGCCCTTTCGCGCCGCCCCGTCAACGGTGATCAACACCAACGCCCGAGAGAACTCCATCCGCTCGCGCACCGCCTCGGCAGAGAAGCCGCCGAAGACGACGTTGTGCGGGGCGCCGATCCGCGCGCAGGCGAGCATTGCCACGACTACCTCCGGGATCATCGGCAGGTAGATCCCCACCACATCCCCCTTCTTCACGCCCAGATCCTTCAACGCGCTCGCGAAGCGCTTGACCTCGGCGAGTAGTTCGGCGTAGCTGATGTCGCGCTCGGAGCCGTCCTCCCCGCGCCAGTGAAACGCGACACGCTCGCCCCGCCCCGCCTCGACGTGCCGGTCGAGGCAGTTGTAGGAGACGTTCAGCGTGCCGCCGGTGAACCACTTGTAAAACGGCGGATCGGAGTCGTCGAGCACCGTGTCCCACTTCTGAAACCAGTGCAGCCGCTCGGCCTGCTCGACCCACCATCCCTGAGGGTCGCCAGCCGCCTGCTCATAGACCGCGGGGTCTTTCAGCAGCGCGTGCTCGCGAAACTCGGCGGGAGGGTCGAACGTCTCGACATCGAGCAGCCCTGCAAGCTCCTTGTCGAGCACCTCGCCTGTGGACGACTCCGATCCGATCGCCATCGCCAGAGCCTAACGCCCGCTCAACGGGAACACGGGCATGACCGTGCGACCGAAGGTCGAGTTCGTGACCGCGGCGGCCGACGCGTACCAGGCGGCTGCAGCCGTCGCCAGGCCAAGGTAGCCGCCCCAGTGGGTGACGCTTTCATGAGCCCCGGAGGCGCCGATCGCCAGCAGGATGAACGTGATCGTCAGCAACACGAACACGAGCAGCACCGCCCCGCTGACGCGCAGCGCGGCAATCGTCATGTACGCGGTGAAGATCGCCCAGGCCCACAGGTACACCCCGACCGCATGACCGACGTTGCCGGTGATCCCCTTGGCGTAGAAGACGTTCAGAGCCCAAAATGAGATCCAGAAGGCGCCGAACGAGCAGAACGCGACCGCGCCGAACGTGTTTCCCGTACGAAACTCCCACATGCCGGCGAGCAACTGCACGATCCCGCCATAGGCCAAGGCCAAGCCGAGCACGACCGGCAGCCCCTTGGCATCGACAAGATTCGAGTTGAACATCGAGAGCACAAACGTCGTCATCGCGAATGCGCCGAGCCCCAACGGCCCCGGGTCCGCCGGTTTCCACCCGACGGTAGGCGCCGGCTCACCCTCACCGCGCGTCGGATCCTGACGCTGGATTGTCGCTGCCTCCATGGAAGTCCTCCTCCTGGCCCGCGCCCGCTGCCGGGGCGGATCGACAATGCTTATGTAACTGCTGACCCGAATCGCGGAAGGCACGCCAAGGCGGTTTCCCCCGCTTTCCTTCAAGTTATTCCCGAAAGCCGAGAAAGCCAACCGCCCGCACGCAAGATCATCCGTCCGGGCCAGCGATCGGAAGCGCGGTAGGCCGTTCTGGCCCACGCGCCGCCTCTACTCCGGCCGCTGTCCTTCTCCGCTGCGCGCGCCGCGCCTGCGCTTGCGCTTACCCGAGGAGGAACCGTTGTTGGCGCCGGGCAGCGCCGACGACGCCCCGATCTCGACTCCGGCCCCCGCGAGCACCTCGCCCTCGCCGGCCTGAGCAGCGGCGCGTTGATCGGCCCGGGTGGGCCATGGACGCGCTTCCCCCGAGGTCCAGGCCGGTGGGTCGCCACCCGGCCAGCGCTCGGCATACAGCATGCCCATCGCCGTAATCCAGAAGGCGGGCACGATCTCGAGCGTGTCTCCACCGATCGGCAGGAAGATCAGCACTCCGGTGAAGATGCCGAGCACCCCCATCCAGCGGGTGAGCAGACCGACGCGCATCGCGCCGACCATCGCCGCGATCATCCCCGCCGCGAGCGCGAGCACCGCCACAAGGTCGAGGTAGTTGCTGATCGTGTTCGCCGTGCCCCTCGTGAGGGCGAGTTCGACCGCATGATCGGAGAAGTCGTGGCCGACGCTGAAGCGATGCGTGAGGATCGCGCTGAGAGCCTGATGGCCGATGCTGACCACCGCGACCGCCACGCCACCGACGAGAACCAACGGGCGCGTCATCGACCAGCTCTCGGGACGGCGAAAACGGGTGGCGTCGACGAGCAGCAGCAGGACCAGCGTGAGCACACCGACCGCGATTCCGGCGACCACGCTGCCCGCGATCAGAGGTACGGCGTGATGGCTGATGAATTTGACCTCGGCCGTGCGCGGGCTCACAGTCGGGTTGGCAACGCCGGAGAGCGCAGGTTCGATGCCCTGCAGCAAGCCCACCTTGGGCGCGTCTTTGAGCGTCTCTGCGACAACGATCCCGCTCAGCAGGTAGAGCGCCCCACCGCCAAAGGCCGGCACGCTGAGACGGCGGCGGCGATCGGACTCGTGGGAAATTTGCTCGGAGATCTCGCTTGTGGTGGACATCGGCAGGGCAGTCTATGGGCTTGGAGGCGGGCGGGGATCAGATGGGTTCCTCCCGCCAGGCTGAGAGAGGCAGTGCAAGACGGTGTGGGTCAGACGGATGGGCGCCGCGGGACGAGCTTGGGCGCAATCGCTACGATGACCGCATGGAGAGCGGTGGCCTTGGAGATCTGTTCGGCGATCCCGAGGAGCTGCAACGGCGTTTGGCGGAATTCGCCGAACAGATGCAGGGCAACCAGAAACTTGCCTGGGCAGATAACGCGATCAAGCTGGCGGTCGACATGACCGTCGCCGCCGTGGAGCGCATCAACCTGCAGGGCAACGCCGAGGCCCAGGCAGAGCAGATCCGCACAGTGATGGCCCGCGTCTTCCCTGAGGCCGTGGCGCTCGTGCGCGAGGCGCGCGAGGGGCTTCAGTAGGGATCGTCCAGCAGCACCCCGGCGCGCTCGGCTGCCCGCTCGGCATCGCGTGAGGCACGCCCGGCGTGGAGCACCTCTTTGAACGAGCGGAAGCGGAAGATGAAGACGACCGCGCCGAGGCCGACGAGCGCCGTAAACGCGGCGATCGCGAGCTGCTGACCGACCGAGTAGGCCGCCACCACCGCGGTCGGGGCGGAGGTCGCGAAGACCTTCACGAGCAGCGCCTGCTGCACGCCGGCGCCACCCGGCGTGAATGGGACCGCGCCCGCCACCTGATTGACTCCGAACACGAGCAGCACGTTCGTGACCGAGCCGCCCACGCGGAAGGCGTCGAGCATGAACCAGAACGCGGCGAACCGGCACAGCCAGCCAAGCGCCTGAAGCGAGGCGACCTCGCGCAGATAGCGGGGCCGGTCAGAGAGGATCGTCACGCCCTGGCGAACGCGCGTCCAGAACGCGCGCGCACGCACGGAGAGCATCGCGAAGGCGACCAGCGCAAGGATCGCGACAGCCGTGATCAGGAACAACGTGAAGCGGAAGTGCTCCGCCAGGTAGGAGATGTCGAAGGAGTTCAGCTTGGAGAAGTCCGGCGGCTTGGGGAATACCCCCTGCGTGAACGCGAAGATCAGCACGGGCACGCCGACAGCGATGTCGAAGACCGACTCCACGAAGAACGCGGCCGCCACCGTCGGATAGCTCGACCCCGGGATCGAGGAGCGCGCGAGGAACAGCTTGATCAGGTCGCCGCCACGGGCGGGAACCAAGTTGTTGAAACCGACCGCGGCGAAGTAAGCCCCCCAGATCCGCCGCCATTTGATGACGGAGGCCGGGTAGGCGGCGCGCAGGCTGTTGAAGAACGCGCGCGAGCGCAGCGTCAGGTTCAGCCCGAAAAACGCCAGCCCCAGCGCGAGCGCCCCCCAGTGCACCGACTCGAGGTCGGAGAAGAATTGGCCGACCGCGGCAAAGAATGAGCTAAGACTCTGACCGATCGAGGCCGACGCAAGTAGCTGGGGCACGAGCTGTGGCACAGCTCAAGCCTACGGAGCCTATGCCACCGTCGGACTCGCCTTCTCCAGCGCGGCCAGCACCAGCGCATCGTGCTCAGCCGGCTTGACCTTGCGCAGAACCTCGGCGACCTTCCCATCCGGGCCGATAACGAACGTAGTCCGCTCGTTCCCTTTATAAATTTTCCCGTACATCGACTTCTCGGCCCAGACCCCATAGGTCTCGGCCACGTGATGGCCTTCGTCGGCCAGCAGGGGGAAGTTCAGCCTCTCCTTGTCATGGAACTTCTTGACCTTCGCGACGGTGTCGGGGGAGATCCCGAGCACCACCGCTCCGGCCTCTTCATAGTCGGCCTGATGGTCGCGCACCCCGCAAGCCTGCGTAGTACACCCTGGGGTTGCCGCCTTTGGGTAGAAATAGACCACAACACTCTGACCTCGAAAGTCTGAGAGCTTGACGGCACGTCCGTCCTGGTCGGGCAGCTCGAAGTCAGGCGCTTTCTGTCCCTGCTCGATCATTCGCTTCCCTTCATCTTCGATTTGGTGGACTGGGGTCTGCTTCTACTTCAACAGCTTCGACAGCCGGCGGTCCTTGAGCGTCCGCCCGTCTGTCTGACACTCCGGACAGTAGGCGATCACGTAGCTCTCGAAGTGGACCGACTCCAGGGTGCTCCCGCAGCGCGGGCAGGGCTCCCCCTCGTGGCGGTGCACCCGTAGCGGCATCGGCAGCTTGTCGGGGATCGGTAGCTCCACGACATCCTCGTAATGGTCGATCGCACGCCCCAGTGTCATCACGATCGCCTCCCGCAGCGCACTCAACTCCGCGGCGTCGAGGTCGGCGCCGCGCTTGTACGGCGATAGCTTGGCCTCCCACAGGATCTCATCGACCCAGGAGCGGCCGATCCCGGCGATCGTGCGCTGGTCGCGCAGGAGCGTGTGCAGGGGTCGCGACGCGTTCAGGATCTCGCCCAGATCGGCGGGCGGGTCCGGCCAGGCTTCGGGGCCGAGCGTCGCGAGCGCCGGGTCTTCGTCGAGCTCATCGGCGCGCAACAGCTTCACCCAGGCGGCCTGCTTGGAGCCGAACTCGCGCAGGCGCAGCTCGCGGCCGTCGGCGATTCGCACGAGCAATCGCGATGTGCGATCCCGCGGGCCCGCGGGCTTGTCATACAACTGCAACCGCCCGGCGGACATCAGGTGGATCAGCAGCACCAGCGGATCGGTCGACCCATCGACCTTCACCACGAACTGCTTGCCCCGCCGACCGATGCCGGTCACCCTGCGCCCCTCCAAAACGGAGAGCGGTGGGTCGAACGTCTTCAGCGCGTTGATCCCGGGCGCCAGCGCGGACTCGATCTGCGCACCCGTAAGCGTGCGGTCGAGCCGGCGTGCAGTGATCTCGACCTCGGGCAGCTCGGGCATCGCTCTCACTGTAGGTCCGTGTAGCGTTGCGCCCATGCCAGGCACGATCGCATCAGACAACATCGTCGAGACCTTCGCCCAGGCGGAGAGCAACGACCGCCCACCGCTGCTCGTGCTGGAGCCGCTCGCGCGGTTCCTCGACGCGCACGGCATCGGCGAGAGCGGCGAGATCGCGGCGAGCCCGATCGGCGAGGGGCACTCGAACGTGACCTACCTGATCGAGCGCGCCGGCACTGAGGTGGTCCTGCGTCGCCCGCCGCGCGGACCGCTGCCGCCGAGCGCGCACGACGTCCTGCGCGAGGCACGCCTCTTATCCGCGCTCGCCCCCACCCCCGCGCGCGTGCCGGCAGTGCTCGCGGTTTGCGACGACGAGGCGGTGATCGGCTGCCCGTTCTACGTGATGGAGCGGGTCGCGGGCGAGGTGATCGTCTCGAGCGTCCCGGCCACCCTCGACTCGCCCGCGGAGCGCAGGCGAATCGGCGAGCAACTGATCGATGCGCTCGTGGAGATCCATGCCGTGGATTGGCAGGCGGCCGGCCTGGAGGGCTTCGGCAAGCCGACCGGCTATCTGGAGCGCCAGCTGCGCCGCTTCGGGGGGCTGTGGGAGATCAACAAGACGCGCGAGATTCCCGCGGTCGAGCGCGTCGGTGCGTGGCTCTCAGAGCATCTGCCGAACCCTGACCCACCCACACAGGCGACGATCGTGCACGGCGACTACCGCCTCGGCAACACGATCTTCGCGGCCGACGCCCCAGCGCGTCTGGAGAGCGTGCTCGACTGGGAGATGGCGACGATCGGCGATCCGCTCGCGGACCTCGGTTACCTGTGCATGATGTGGACCGAGGGCGGCGACCCGAAGGGCGGGATGCGCGAGTACCTCGGCGGCGTCACGCGCCGCGAGGGCTTCCCCACGCGCGCGGAACTGATCGACCTCTACGAGCAGCGCTCGGGCCGCTCGATGGGAGACATCCGCTGGTACACGACGCTCGCGCTGTGGAAGTCGGTCGTGTTCATGGAGGGCAACTACAAGCGCGCGATCGCGGGTGCGACCGACGACCCCTACCTGAAGCAGTTCGGCGAGGGCGTCGTGGAGCTCGCCAAGCAGGCTGAGGGAGTGGCACTCGGAGATGACTGACGACCCTGTGGAGAGCGCCGACTCGAAGGACACCCCCGTGCTCCGCACAGGCCTGCTGATCGACTGGGGCGGGGTCTTGACCACCAACCTGTTCGCCTCCTTCCACGCCTACTGCCTGCGCGTCGAGCTCGATCCCCATCTCCTGGCGGGACGCTTCCGCGAAGACCCCGAGGCGCGCGAGCTGCTGATCGCCCTGGAGAAGGGTGAGATCGACGAGCCGGCCTTCGAGCAGCGCTTCGCCGCGCTGCTCGGCGTCGCGCCGGACGGTCTGATCGACGGGCTGTTCACGGAGGTGGCGCCGGACCTGGAGATGCTCGACGCCGTGCGCCGTGCGCACGCGGCGGGCATCCGTACGGGCCTCGTGTCGAACTCCTGGGGAGTGCACCGCTACCCGCACGAGCTGTTCGACGAACTGTTCGACGGCGTCGTGATCTCCGGTGAGCTCGGCATCCGCAAGCCCTCGCGGCGCATGTACGAGCTCGGCGCCGAGCGCGCCGGGGTGCCCGCCGAGGACTGCGTCTATGTGGATGACCTGCCCTTCAACCTCGCCCCGGCCGAGAAGCTCGGCATGGCCACCGTCCACCACACGAGTGCGGAGTCGACGATCCCCGAACTCGAACGCCTGCTCGGGGTCCCGCTCCGCGCCTGACTGCCTAGTCCCGTTTTCCTCTTCCGTACAAGAGCTTGAACGCCCCCGCGAGCAGCTTTGAGGTGCGCGCCTTGTAGGGGAACATCGTCAGGTCCTTCTTGCGGGCGAGCGCGCGCGGGGTGACGAGAATCGCCTGCTGGGAGCAGTACTTGCGGATCCCGCCCGCGCCGTGGCGCGAGCCGAGACCCGAGGCCTTCGCGCCGCCCATCGGCAGCTCCAGCGCGAAGTAGTTGACGAGCGCGTCGTTCACGCACACCGCGCCCGTGTCCAGCCTCCGCGCGACCGACTCGGCGTGCGCGGTGTCGCGACCGAAGACCGAGCCGCTCAGCCCGTAGATCGAGTCATTCGCCAGGCGCACAGCCTCCTCCTCGTCGACGACCTTCATGATCGGCAGCGTCGGCCCGAACGTCTCCTCGGTCATGATCTTCATCGTGTGGTCGACGTCGACGAGCACGGTCGGCTCGAAGAAGTCGCCGCCGCTGCCCTCCCCGCCGCGCTTGCCGCCGACGAGCACGCGCGCGCCCTTCGCAACGGCGTCGCTGACGTGGTCCTCGAGCACGTCGAGCTGCGGCGGGAACGTCACCGCGCCGACATCCACGCTGCCGGGGGCGCCGCTCTGGCCCTGGCGCAGCGCGCGGACCTTCTCGGCAACCTTTGCGACGAACTCGTCGTACACCGGCGCCTCCACATACGCGCGCTCGATCGAGATGCACGTCTGCCCGGCGTTCATCATCGCCCCCCACACGGCGGTATTGGCGGCGCGCTCCAGATCGGCGTCGCGCAGCACGACCATCGGATCCTTGCCGCCGAGCTCCAGCGAGGCCGGGATCAGGCGTCGTGCGGCGGCTTCGGCGACCTTGCGCCCGGTCTTCGTCGAGCCCGTGAACATGATCATGTCGACCTGCTCGATCAGCGCGGCTCCCGTCTCGCCGCGACCGGTGGCGATCTGCAGCACGTCCGCGGGCAGCCCACTATCGCGTAGCCCCTCCGCGAGCAGCAGCGACGTCAGCGGCGTGACCTCGCTCGGCTTGCAGATCACGCTGTTGCCGGCCGCGAGTGCGGGGATACAGTCGCCGAAGGAGTTCATCAGCGGGTAGTTCCAGGGCCCGATCACGCCGATCAGCCCGAGCGGCCGGTGGCGCAGGATCAGCCTCTTGCCCTTCACCGCGACCGCAGCCGTGCTCACGCGCTCGTCCTCGAGGTACTTCTCCGCGTTCCTCGCCCAGAAGCCGAACGCGCCGCCGCCGTAGGCGACCTCGGCCAGGCGTGCGTCCTCGTAGGTCTTCCCCGTCTCCGAGACGATCGTCTCGGTCACTCGGTCGGCGTTGTCCATCAGCCACTTCTGCATCCGCCGCAGGACCCCCGCGCGCCCCTCGAAGCCGTACGCGTCCCAGCCGACCTGCGCGGCGCGCCCGCGCTTTGCCAGCTCGGCCACGGCGGCCGCGTCGAGATCGGGGACGGCCCCGATCTGCTCGCCTGTCCCCGGGTTGATCACGGGGATCTCCAGGTGGGTGGGATCCTCGGCCTGGACTGCGCCGTTAGAGGTCTGCGGTGCCTGCTGCTCGACGGTCGCCATATCTATCTCCCCTGCTCGTTCTCGCTCGTACGAACAGGCTACTCCGACGAAGGCACTATTGAGAGATTGCGACCGTCACGATCCCTACAGGGTCGGTGGGGCGGTCGCCGCCGTCCGTGCTGACGCCGTCCAGTTTTTCCACCACGTCCATCCCGCCGGTCACCTCGCCGAACACGGTGTGCTTGCCATCGAGCCAGGAACAGGCGTCCGCGGTGACGATGAAGAACTGCGAGCCGTTCGTGTTCGGCCCCGCGTTCGCCATCGCGAGCGCGCCGCGGACGACCTTGTGGTCGTTGAACTCGTCCTCGAACGTGTACCCGGGACCGCCCGTGCCCGTCCCCTGGGGGCAGCCTCCCTGGATCATGAAGTCCTTGATGATCCGATGGAAGCTCAGCCCGTCGTAGAAGCCGTCGCCGGTGAGCTTTGTGAAGTTCTCGACCGTCTTCGGCGCGTCCTCGTCGAACAGCTCAAACGTGATCGTGCCTTCGGTGGTCTGCATCGTGGCGGTGGACATTCTCTCTCCTCTTTGTGATCGTGCGGTGTGATCGCGGTGGGTCGAACGGGTCGGCGCGCCACGATAGCGAGCCGTCATCGTCTTCTAGCTCGACACGCGCTCCAGGCTCAGCGTCTGGGGCGGGCGGGTTCCGATCTTCGTCCCGTCGAGCGCCTCGATCACGCGCTCGGCCTCCCCCTCCGGAACCGACAGGAACGAGAAGCGGTCGAGCACCATCACGTCGCGCACCGCCTCGCCGTCGAGCCCCGCCTTCGAGGTCACGGCGCCGACGATGTCCGCCACGCGCAGTCCCGCGACACGCCCGCCGCCGAGCACGAGCTTCGCGTAGGTCTCCTGCTTGCGCTCGGGGCGCGTCACGCCCGGCTTGGAGTGCCGGCGCGGGCGTTCGGAGACCGGCGTCGGCTCACTTTTCGCCCCCGGCTCCCACGCGGCGATCGACATGCCGATGTGGCGCTCGATCGCCTCCATCTCGCGCTTCTGGCGCGCCTCCACGAACGTGATCGCCCGGCCCGAGCGCCCCACCCGCCCGGTGCGCCCGATGCGGTGAACATAGGTGTCGGGGCTGGTGGGCACGTCGTAGTTGATGACGTGCGTCACCGTCGAGATGTCGAGTCCGCGCGCCGCCACGTCGGTCGCCACCAGGATCGGCACGCGGCCACCCTTGAACGCGAGCATCACGCCGTCGCGCGAGCCCTGGCTCATATCGCCGTGCAGTGCCCTGACGTTCATCCCGCGGTCGCGCAGGATCTTGAACAACTGATCGCAGCGGATCTTCGTGCGCACAAAGACAATTGCCTGGTCGGGCTTCTCGGCCTTGAGCACTTCTACGAGCTTGTCGGCCTTCTCCTTCGTCTCCACGGGTAGCTGGAACTGCGCGACGGTGTCGATCGTCAGCGTCGCCGCCTGCACCTGGATCGTCACAGGGTCGTACAGGTAACGATCCGCCAGCTGGCGGATCGGCGGCGGCATCGTGGCCGAGAACAGCGCCGTCTGGCGTCCCGACGGGGTCAGCGAAAGGATCTTCTCGACGTCCTCCAAGAAACCAAGGTCGAGCATCTCGTCGGCCTCGTCGAGCACCACGAAGCGGCAGTCGTGCAACACGAGCGAGTGGCGCGAGATCAGGTCGAGCACGCGACCGACGGTCCCCACGACAACGTGCCCGCCGGCGCGCAGCTGCGCCTGCTGGGTGCGGATCGGCGCGCCGCCGAACACCGCTACGACGTCAATTCCCTTGTGCGCACCGTAGGTGCGCAGCGCCTGCGTCACCTGGATGCACAACTCGCGCGTGGGCGTCAACACGAGCGCCTGCACCTCGGAGAGCTCAGGATCGATGTACTCGGCGATCGGCAACCCGAACGCCGCCGTCTTTCCCGTTCCCGTCTGCGCTTGGCCGATCACGTCCCTGCCTTCCAGCACTGACGGGATCGCCTGCTCCTGAATTGCGCTCGGCGACTCATACCCCACGTCGCGCAGGGCCTGCAAGGTGGACTCGGACAGGCCGAGCTCGGCAAACGTCTTCGGCATCGTTCGGCCATGAGCTTACGGACTTCCCGGCTCGCAGCCGACACCGCCCGTTCACAACTCTGCGCCGCGTGGCCCAGCCGGCGACCTCAGGGAGCCCTTCGCACCGCTCCTCGCCCGGCTGGATCGCGCCCCGGGGCCGGCAAGGTTGTAGGGTGCGCGCCGATGTCAATCACCGTTGTCGGATCAATCGCCTACGACGCCGTCAAGACGCCGTTCGGCGAGCGCGAGCGCATGCTTGGCGGCGCCGCCGTGCACTTCGCGCTGTCCGCCTCGTTCTTCGATCGGGTCCGCGTGGTCGGTCCCGTGGGCGATGACTTCGGCGAGGCCGAGCTCGATGTTCTGCGCAGCCGCGGCGTGGATGTCTCCGACGTCGAGCGCGTCGCCGGCGGGAAGACCTTCTTCTGGCGCGGCGAGTACGGCTGGGACCTGAACTCGCGTGAGACGCTCGACACTCAGCTCGGCGTGTTCGAGGGCTTTGCCCCGAAGCTCTCCTCGGAGTCCTGCGCGAGCGACGTGCTGTTCCTCGCGAACATCCAGCCGGATCTCCAGCGCGAGGTGCGCACGCAACTTCCCGACGCGAGCTTCGTCGCGTTGGACTCGATGAACCTCTGGATCGACATCGCCCGCGACTCGTTGGTCGCGGCGATCGAGTCGGTCGACTGCGTGATCCTCAACGATGCCGAGTTGCGCCAGCTGACCGGCAAGCCGAACCTGTTCTCGGCGGCGCGCGAGGTCCTCTCCTGGACCCCCTCCCTTTCATCTCCTGGCGAGAGCGCCTCATCCGACGACGCCCCAGCCCCCAGGTCGGGCCGCGGACCGAGCGTGATCGTCGCCAAGCAGGGCGAGTACGGCGCCGCGCTGATCACGCGCGGGCACTTCTTCTCGCTCCCCGCCTATCCCCTGGAGAGCGTCGTCGACCCGACCGGTGCGGGCGACACGTTCGCCGGCGGGTTCGTCGGCTACATCGCCGCCCACCTGGACGGCGACGGCGTCTCGGACGAGCTGTTGCGCGCGGCGATGGCCCACGGCACCGCCCTGGCTTCGTTCAACGTCGAGGAGTTCGGCACCGAGCGCGTCGTCCGCCTCACCGATGCTGAGATCGCCGCGCGCGTGCAGTCGCTGCGCGAGATCACTCGGTTCAGCTGAACGAGGCGCAGGTAAGCGGGACCTCGAGGCAGACGAGGCCGCGGGAGCGCGTTGATGAGGTTTTTAGGAATCCGCGCGTGCGGTGGCCCATAATTGGACCTAGGAATCCCAAGCCCGGCCGACAGGAGAGCCAGATGAGCACCGTGGAGACTCAGGAGCAGACGCCGGACGAGGGAGCTGGAGGAGGAACGTCGCCCACGCTCACCGTCACCGACAACCGCACAGGCACGACCTACGAGCTGCCGATCCAGGACGGCACCGTGCGCGCGATGGACCTCAGGCAGATCAAGACTGACGAGGATGACTTCGGTCTGATGGCCTATGACCCGGCCTTCATGAACACCGCGTCGTGCCGCTCGTCGATCACCTACATCGACGGCGAGGCGGGAATCCTCCAGCACCGCGGCTACCCGATCGAGCAGCTCTGCGAGCACTCCACCTATCTCGAGGTGGCCTACCTGCTGATCAACGGCAGGCTCCCGAACCAGACAGAGCTGACGGATTGGATCGACGAGATCACGATCCACACGTTCGTGCACGAGAACGTCAAGGACTTCATGCAGGGCTTCCGCTACGACGCCAACCCGATGGGCATGCTCGTCGCCTCGGTGGGCGCGCTCTCGACCTTCTACCCGGACGCCAACAAGATCCGCGAGGAGCGCGTCCGCGCGATCCAGATCATCCGCCTGCTCGCGAAGATGCCGACGCTGGCCGCCTTCGCGTTCCGGCACAACATGGGCCAGCCCTACGTCTACCCCGACAACGAGCTCTCCTATGCGGGCAACTTCCTGGGGATGATGTACAAGATGACCGAGCTCAAATACAGGCCCGATCCTCGCCTGGAGCGGGCGCTCGACGTGCTGTTCATCCTCCACGCCGACCACGAACAGAACGCCTCCACCAGCGCTGTGCGCGCGATCGGCTCCACGCAGGTCGACCCCTACTCCGCCGTCGCGGGCGGAGTCGCCGCGCTCTACGGCCCGCTGCACGGCGGCGCCAACGAGGCCGCGCTGCGGATGCTCAAACGGATCGAGAAGGTCGAGAACATCCCCTCCTTCCTCGAGGGCGTCAAGGCCGGCGACGAGCGCCTGATGGGCTTCGGCCACCGCGTCTACAAGAACTACGACCCGCGCGCCCGGATCATCCGCAAATACCTCGACGATGTGTTCGAGGTGCGTGGCAAGAGCCCGCTCCTGGACGTGGCCACGGAGCTCGAGAAGCAGGCGATGGATGACGACTACTTCACCTCGCGCAAGCTCTACCCCAACGTCGACTTCTACTCCGGTCTGATCTACGAGGCACTGGGCCTGCCGATGGCGATGTTCCCGGTGATGTTCGCGATCGGGCGCACCTCCGGCTGGATCGCCCAGTGGCTGGAGATGGTCGAAGACCCCGAGCAGAAGATCGCCCGCCCCCGGCAGATCTACACCGGCGCGGGCGAGCGCGACTACGTGCCGATCGCTGAGCGCGGCTAGAGAATCAGGGTCGCGCCGTTGCGGCTTAGCCAGGCGCGCTCTTCGCGATAGCTCGGCCAGTGGCGCTCGACGAGCGCCCAGAAGCGGGGCGAGTGGTCGAGGACCTGCAGGTGGCAGACCTCGTGCCAGACGACGTAGTCGAGCACGCGCTCGGGCGCGAGCAGCAGGCGCCAGTTGAAGCTCATGTGCCCGCCGGCCGAGCACGAACCCCAGCGCGTGCGCTGCGCGCGGATGCTCAGGTCCTGGTAGCTCGAGCCCGCCAGCGCCGTCGCACGATCCAGGCGCGGCGCGATCTCCGCGCGCGCGGCGCGGCGATAGAAGCGCTCCAGCGCCGGGCGGGCGTCCCCGGCCGGGACCAGCAGGCGCTCGCCGCGGCGGTGCACGCGCGTGCGGCCGGGCTCGGGGACGAGCTCCAGCGGGGTGCCGAGGTAAGGCACGGTGCCAGCCCGCTCAGCGATCCGCGCGAGCACCTCCTGCGCGTCGGAGAGCCGGCGCTCGATCCACGGGCGCAGCTCGCTGACCGCGGCGGCGGCCGCACGCTCCGGCGCGCGCGTAGGGAGCACGACCTCGACGCCAGTGTGGGCGTGCACGTTGACGCGCACGCGCCGCGCCCGGCTGGAGCGGCGCACCGTGTAGGGGATCTCGGTCACACAGCCGAGGGTACGGGTACCACCGGCTTCCATGGCTCCGCGAGCTTCAGCGCGGACAGGATCGCACGCGTGGCGGGCGATCGGTTGAGCGTGATGAAGTGGATGCCGGGGGCGCCGGCGCTGAGCAGCTCCTGGCACTGCAGCGTGGCGTAGGCCACTCCGAAGTCCAGCACCGCCTCGGAGTCCTCTGCCCGAGCGTGCAGCTCCCTGCGCAGACCGTCGGGGATCGACGCCTTGCACAGCTTGGCCATGCGCTCGACCTGCCCAACCTGGGTGATCGGCATGATCCCGGGGATAATCGGCACCTCGATCCCGATCGCGCGCGCGCGATCAACGAAGTCGAAGTACAGCGCATTGTCGAAGAACAGCTGGGTGATCAGGAAGTCGACGCCGGCCCTCACCTTCTCCGCGAGGTAGGCGAGGTCGGCCTCGGGGCTGACCGCGTGGATATGCGTCTCCGGGAAGCACGCGGCGCCGATCGCGAACGGGTAGTCCGCGCGGATCAGCCGCACGAGTTCGTGGGAATACTCAAGGCCCCCCTCGGTCTTGACCCACGCCTCCTCCCCCGCAGGCGGGTCGCCGCGGAGCGCGAGCACGTTGTCGATCCCGGCGGCGAGCATCTCGTCCAGCGTCTCGCGCAGCTGCGCCTCGGTCGCCCCGACGCACGTGAAGTGGGCCATCGCCTCCAGTCCGTACTCGTCCTTGATGCGCTTGACGATCTCGATCGTTTTGCCTCTGGTGGAGCCACCTGCACCGTAGGTGACCGACACGAACGAAGGCTCCAGCTGGCGCAGCTCGCCAAGCGCCTCGCGCAGGTTCTGCTCGCCCACGTCCGTCTTCGGCGGGAAGAACTCGAACGAGAACGTGGGCCCCGAGGAGGCCAGGATGTCGTCGATGCGCATCGTTTGATCGTATGCGACCCGCCCGTCCAAAATCCTCCGTGCCCGGCCGGCACCCAGGCGCTCCGGGCGCATCAGACGCGATTGCACTCGGTGTAGGCGGCCGCGATCCCTAGGTGCCCGCAGCCGCAGTCCAGCGCTCGGGCTCACCGGCGATCCGCTGCGCGCGGGCGGTGACCTCCAGATGGCGCAGCATCGCGAGCGTCTCGGTCAGCAGCCACTGCGCGGTCATCGGGGTGAGGTGAGACCCATATACGCGCGGGAGGATCTCGAAGGCCGTCAGCGGCTCGCCCGCCCCGGCCTCACCCTCCCGCATCACGGCCATGATCTTTGACAGGTGCTCGGCGACGAGCTCGCGGTTGCCTTCGATGTGAGCCTCCACGTCGGTGAATGTGCGCCCGTGGCCGGCCAGGCACAGGCGAGCATTCAGCGCCTCGACGACGTCCAGCGAGCTCAGGAACTCGCCGACGGGATCGGGCGAGTAGCCGAAGTCGAAGAACGGGAAGACGCGCCCGAGCAGGTGATCGCCGGAGATCAACAGACGCCGCTCGGGCTGAAACAGGCACACATGCGAGGGCGCGTGGCCGGGGGTCTCGTGGACGGTCCAGGGGCCGAGATCGGTCTCCACGACAACCCCCGGTACCAGCTCACGGTCGGGCTCGATCACAGCGGAGATCCCCGATTCGCGCGTGCCGCGCTCGGCGGCGTAGCGGCGCAGCGGCTCCTCGGGCACGCCGCTCTGGCGGGCGACCTCCAGGCGGCGTTCGATCGCGACGTCGGGGTCCTCGGCCCACAGCTTCATGTGCGCGTGGTTGGGGTGCATCCACAGCTCGCACCCGGCCCGCTGCACGATCGTCGCGGCCTGGCCGTAGTGGTCGGAATGGGCGTGCGTGCAGACCACCAGGCGCACGTCCTCGATCGCCAACCCACACATCTGCATCGCCCGTTCCAGGTTTGCGAGCGAGCCGGGCTGGTGCATCCCCGTGTCGAACAGCACGACCCCGTCACCGGCCGCGACCGCCCACGCGTTGCAGTGGGGTACGCCGGGCCACGGCAGCGGCAGGCGCAGGCGAAAGACGCCCGGCAGCACGCGTTCGCCCCGCCCCAGCTCGGGCTTCTTGGTCGATCTTGGCTGGGCCTGCGTTTGGCCGGTCGATCGCTGATCGGATGCCTCGGCCACGGGCAGGGAGACTAGACTACGTATCTTCGGCAGCGTCGCCAAAGGGAGCAGGAAGATGGCTGAAGAAGACAGCGCCAGCGAGGCCGCCACGAAGGTGCAGGAGGTGGCGGCAAACGTGCGCCAGGCGGCGACGCGGCGCAAGCGTCCGGCCGGCAGCGAGGCAGAGGCGGTGACGCGACGGTACTTCGAGGCGATCGGCGCGCACGACGTGGACGGCGCCGCGGCGATGTGGGCGCCGGACGGCCGCGAGGACGTGCGCGGGCAGGGGCTGTTCATCGGCCCCGAGGGGCTGCGCGAGTTCATCGGCGGGCTGATCGCGGCGATCCCCGACCTGCGCGTGGAGATCGTCTCGACCACGACCGAGGAGGACCGCTGCGCGCTGCACTGGCGCTTCAGCGGCACGTTCGCCGGGCCGGGCTCGTTCAACGGGATCAGCCCCACCGGCCACCGAATGGAGATCGAGGGCGTCGACGTGCTGAGCGTGCGCGATGGGTTGATCCAGTCAAACGACGCGTTCACCGACACGATGGCCGTGCCCCGCCAGATCGGGATGATGCCGCCGCTTCACTCCTCCGCCGAGCAGCGGCTGACGGGCGCTTTCAACGTCAAGACACGCCTCACGACGAGCCTCGGCGCGGGCGAGGCCGAGCTGATCGCAACCGGCGTGTGGGTCGTGCAGGGACAGCCGGGGCGCTGCAACGTGTTCCTGATCGAGAACGGCGACGAGGCTGGCGGCGGCGTGACGCTTTACGACGCGGGCGCGCGCACGATGACACGCGCGGTCGCGAGCGCGGGCGCGAAGCTTGGCGGGATCACGCGGGTGGTGCTCGGCCACGGCCACACCGACCACCGCGGCGTGGCGCCCGCGCTGGGGGTGCCGGTGCTGTGCCACCCCGACGAGGTGCAGGACGCGGAGGGCAGCGGCGGCTTTCGCTACTGGCCGGCCGATCTGGCTGGGCTGCCGACGCCTCAGCGCCAGATCCACCGCGTGCTGCACCGCTACGCCTGGGACGGCGGCCCGGTGAAGATCGCGGAGACCGTCAGCGAGGGTGACGAGGTCTCGGGCTTTAGCGTGATCGACCTGCCCGGCCACGCGCCCGGGCTGATCGGGCTGTGGCGCGAGTCCGACCGGCTGACGCTCGTGAGCGACCTGTTCTACACGCTCGACATGTGGGGCCGTAGCTGCGCGCCGAAGCTGCCGGAGGCGATGTTCAACTACGACAGCGAGCAGGCACGGGCGAGTATCCGCAAGCTCGCCGAGATGGAGCCCGCCGCGGCGTGGGCGGGGCACGCGAAACCGGTCACGGGCGATGTGCGCGGGCAATTGCTCAAGGCCGCCAACGCAATCTGAGCGTGGGTAAGCGCAACCGCCGCCGCTCCCGCGGAGACACAGCCGGCTCTGAGGAGCTGGTGGCCCCGAACAGTGATTACACCGACGCGCAGGGCTCGGTATTAACCCTGCGCGGCGCGCTCAGCCCGGCCACGCGGCGCGAGTACGCGCAGGTGCTCGCCGGTGAGGGTGAGCGGCCTGCCGCCAATCAAGAGGACGCCTGGCAACGGGCGGTCGAGCTGCTGTTCGAGCGGCTCGCGGTGCGCTGGAGTATCGCGAGCGCACCGATCGAGCGCCAGGGCGAGCTGCTGCAGCGCTTCCGTGCCGCCTCCCCCGAGGAGCGCGCGTGGATCCGTACCGTCCTGCGCGAGCACTGCGCAGAGCACTTCCCGGACATCGAGGCCCCCTGACGGCCGAATGGCGGCGCAATGCTGCGTCCTCGGTCGCTCGCGTGCTACTCCGCACGCCACGCTCCCTGCGTCCTTGCCTTGCTTGCCCTTCGACCGTCAGACGCTCAGTGACGTCTCTTGCGTTTGGGGCAACCGGACACTGAGATCCTGGTGATCGGTTTGACGATGGCGCCGTTCTGGCCGGTGATCGCCGTCGGCATGTTCAGCGTCTGCGCGCACAGCCTCCCCTTCGTCTTTGCGGGCAGCTTCACCCCGAAGGCGGAGTGCGGGCCGACTGGAAACACCAGGTCGAGCGCGGCGATCGGCACGTCCGGCAGCGATCTGAACGCGACCGAGGCGATGCCCTTGCTGATCTCAGTCTGACCTTCCAGCTCGATCTCGATCCCTTCGCCCCGCAGGACGATCACGAGCGCCGGGAACGCAGCGTCACCGTGCGAGACCAGGTAGGCGGGTCCGCTGAGCGCGCCCGCGAGCATTGGCGTAACCACCGTCCCCGCTCCCACGATCGAGGCGGCCGGGCACGCCGCCGGGTTTGCCTCGAACACGGTGGCATCACAAGCTTTCTGTAACGTCTTCAGCCGCGAGGGCAGCTGCTTGGGGAGGTCGACCTTGACCTTCGCGATGTTCGCCTGGCCCGGGCCGGAGACCACCTTCACATGCAGGTACGCGCCGCCCGTTTTGCTCGTCTGCGCGTGCGTCAATGCAGTGAGCTTCGGCTCGAACGGCTCCTGCGCGCAGTTCACGGCTTGGAACGGGCTCGACACCGTTGCGTTCTTACCACCGGCCGAGGCAATCGTGGCGATGATGCTCTGCGGCGCACAGCCGGTCGGGTTGAGGATGAAGCCCGGCCGATCGATGTTCAAGCTGAGCGTGCGGATGTCGAGCGGTATGCCCTGCTCGATGGGGGGCAACAAATCGCTGGAGATCGTCAGTTGCGCGGTGTGCGGGTCGACTTCGACCTTCGCGCGCATGACCACGGTGCCCAGGTCGAACGGACCCGCAATCGCCGGCACGACGATGCTCAATCCGAAGGGCGCACCCGCGTAGGGGCCTGTCAGGTACACCTTGTTCGCCGGCCGGCCAGGCTCGGGGAGGTAGAACGGGTCCGCTCCCGGTCCCACGCCGACCGTCGTAGTGCCGATTTCCGAGGCCTGCGGGCATTCGCCTAGCGACGCCTGCGGTTCTGGGCATCGCGCGACGTTCTTCAAAATCCCCGACACCCCCGGCGGCAGCTTCGCCGAGAAGGCGCCGAAGCGTTCCTCGCCGTCCTGGCGCGACAGCGTCAGCGAGAATGCGCTTGACGTGCCCGCCTGGTTGTTGGCGGTGCCGGCCGTGAACGATGGGGCGAATCCTCCGCTCGGGCACGCGCCGCCGTTCGGTCCCGATTCGATCTCGAGGTTCGAGGACTCCCCCACGACAGGCGTGCCGCTCCACGGGGTCAACGTGCTCTGCACAACGTAGGAGCCGCACGCGGACGGGGTTACGAGCATCGCCCGCGGCCCACCGAAGAAGCTCAGCTGCATTTTGCCGACTGGGAGCTGCGGCAGGTTGGCCCAGGTAACTGTCAACTGGCCCGTCTGCGAATTCGCTTCGACCTTCCCCGCGAGCTTGATCAGCATTCCGTCGCCTTCTGCCACGAGGTACAGCGCGAGCAGCGATCCATCCGGGTGTTCGGGCGAGCCAAAGGCAGGTTCGTTCTCGTACGGCTGCGCGAGGTAGATCGAGCCTTCGAGCGGGTCTTCGAGCAGCGGCGTGAGGATCTTTGCGCTGCCGAGGATCGACGCTTCGGGGCAGGACACGGGTTCAGCCGAGTGCAGCGCGATCTGCCCTTCCGGGCGCCCCGGTTCTGGAGTGTCGCCGCAAGCCACACGCCCGTTGGCCGCCGACGGTGAGATCGCCATGCCCGCAGGAAGCGTCATAACGACTTCCTTCAGGTCCGCCCCCGCCACACCGTTCACGTTTTCTTCTTGCGGCAGTTCCAGATCGACGCTCAGCCCGCTCGGCGATTCGGCGCTCGCGGCTTCCGGTTCGGCGGCGCTCACCGTCAGCTTCGGGTTGAAGTGGAGACTTTCACAGCCCGTCAACGGCGATGAGGACGAGCTCGCCGTCTGCCAGCGCGGATCGCTCAGGTCGGGGGTCCCGTCGGGGCTCAGCCCGCCCGGTTCCTGCCACGAGTCAGTGGTCACTGCTGACATCAGCGATTCGCCCGTGCAAGACGTGGGCAACGTCAGGAACGGCTTGGTCGTCCTTTCCACGGGGCAGCTTTCGCGGACCCCTGTTTTCTTGAAGCTCTGTTTGGCTTCTTCATCGGCGCACGAGCCGCGTTCCTCGTCGTGGCTCGCGTCGGACGGATCGCCCCACAGGGTGAGCTTGACACCGTAGATCGGGTGTTCGTCGGGTATGCCGGAGATCTCTCCCGACAGGCCGTAGTCGCCGCCGGTGCGCAACCTGCCCCCAACGTGCATGATCAGCCCGATCCCCGCGGCGTCGAAGCCCAGCTCCGACGGCACACCCGCCGGCGCCGCCATGTTGTAGACCGGTTCGTCGAGGACTTCCACGCCGTCGAGATCGACCGAGAAGACACCCACCGCAGCGGCATTCGGACAACCGTTTAGACCCTTTCCACTCTCGAGCTGCGCCTCCGTACACCTCGCCTCGGTTGCGAGCGGATTGATGACCATTCCCCGAGGCAGATTGACCTCGATGTCCTTTGGATCGCCATAGGTGCGGACCCGTGGAAGTCCTCCTTCGATCGCCGTCACGACATGGTTGAACGTGACTTCGGTCGTGATCGCATAGGGGTGCGAGCCGGCCTGCGTTTCGGGCAAACCACCCTGGTTCACAATCGAGCTTTCAAACGCTTCCACCCCGAAGGTTTCGCTTGCCCATGCCGGACTGGTGTGGGCGAGAATGGCCAGGAACGATGTAAGGATTACGAGAAGGGTGGTTGCGTAGCTGAATCTAAGCATGTCTTCTTGCTTTCTTTGACCTCTTCTTACCCTTTCTCAGGCACCTCCCGTGGCTACGCTTCTTTCCTTTGGAGCATTTGGCCACGACTTTCTTTGGTTTGGTTCGAGGTGGTTTGAGGTTGCCGGTTCCTGAGAACGTTGCACTCGCGGACGCGTCCAACACCGTGGATGGGTCAACTGGCCCGAGACAGCCTTCGCCCGTGCATCTCGCCGGGGGCGGCAGGTTCTGGGCGGCGATGCCGCCTTCGACGCGGGCGTCGTACAGGTCGTCGTTTTCGTCCTGGTCCTGAGATACGAGCGGTTGGCGCGTGAAGAAGAAGACGTTGCTCCCATCGGTGCTCGCATCGCCGAAGTACGATTCATCGCTGCTTTCTCCAGTCGAGAGCAGATACAGGCAGCCACCCGAACGTTCGCTGAAGCTCGCGCTCGAACGGGAGCAGCCGCCAGCCCCACCAGCCCCTTCGCGCTCCCACTCGTACACATCCTCCTGTTCGTTCGTGTCCTGGGGAACGAGCGCTTCCTTTGTCTGGAAGAAGACGCGATTACCGTCGTCGGAAAGGTTGCGAGTCAAGAAGGCGTTGCGCGGTTCACCGTCCAAGGACAGCGGACTTCCCGTGAGATACGCCGAGCTTGTCGACGCATCATCGCTCGGATTGCACGACACACAAGTGAGCTTGCCATTGGCTGCTTCGTAGAGATAAAGCTCGTCAAAACCGGCGTTGGGGTAACCGGTCAGCTGCGCTTGCGAGGTGAACAGCACCGTCGTGCCGTTGGGCGTCACACGTGAGCTCTTTGCGCCATGAGCAGGCGCGCCGGGGTTTGCGATATAAAAATCCTGCCAGTCATATGAGTCATATTCCTTGATGCTGAGCTTAGCGATAAATCCGGTATCGCCGTTATGCCACTCATAGAGGTTGCGTTTGCCGACTTCCGCCGTTTCTTTATTAGTGCTTTCGTTGCCGGCCAGCACTGCAGTGGCGACGAAGTAGACGTAGGATCCGTTTTCAGTCGAGACCCCCAGCGTCCCCAGTACGCCCGCGGCGCCGCTCGTGAGCGGTTCCCGAGCTTCCGCGAGCGCTTCCGCTTCGGGCTGCTTGCTTTCCTCGAACCTGTTGACATCGAACCGGTAGAGATTTTCGCCTTCGGTGTAGAAGACCATCGAGCCGTCCGTCGTCGCGGCGCGCCAGTAAGCCGGTTGCGTACCCGCCGAAACCGAAATCGTCTTCCCGGCTTCCGGTTCGCGCATGTAGATCTGCCCGGTTTCCTGATCGCTGAAGAACACGCGCGAGCCATCGGCGGAGATCGTGTCCTGGGTGTAGAACCTTCCCATCGCACCGCCGACAACTTCTTCGCCGAGCGCGGAGCCGCCCGGGCCGGCGACCGACCCACCACTGGGCGCTTCGCCGTGCGGCAGGACGCCGACGAGGCTCAATTCTTGACCGGGCGGCTTGCCAGCGTTCCACTCATAGAGGTTGACGACGCCGGGAGCGGCGTTCGTCAGAAGCTGCCGAGCGGATTCGAAGACGATGCGCGAATCGTCAGCGGTGGCGTCCGCGAACCTGGCGACGCCGGGCCCGAGCAGCCGTAATGCACCCGTGGCATTGTCGCGGAGATACGAATAGCGGCCGGGCGTCAGGCTCGGTTCGAGACCCGGTTCAGTGTCGACGATCGCTGCCGAGAGGTCTTCGGTGAGGCTCGGTACGAAGGCTGACCCGTGCGTGGGGAGAGAGCGAGGAGCGGTCGACGGCACCAGCCCTTGGGTGAACCAATCGCCGCCGGACCGAGTGCTGAGATAAACCGATGGGCCAGTGGCGCTCAACACTCCGGGGAACGGGGCATGGGAAAAGAAGGTCACCCCATTCCCGGATGGTGAGCTCTGCACCACCTCGGTTTCCCCGAGCGCATCCGTGAAGTTCTTCGCGACGGGCGAGACCTGCTCATACGCGCGACAGTCCGGGAGCCGCAGCGCGGCGCCCTCCCGCGCACGGAGCTGTTCGTTGGGGCAGCCTTCGGCCCGCGCAAAAGTCGCCGATGTCCCAGCCGTCAGGCAGGCGAGCCCAAGCGCGATCGCCGCCGACAGCGCCCAAGGGGCACCGTTCCTCGACGACAGGCTCCCTCTCTCCCCAAGCGCCATGACCGCCAAGCCTACACAGGCTCAGCGCCCCCGTTACATCAGGGCCGGGGGCTAAATCATCCTCCCCCGGTCACTCCACCGACCACTTGCAGCTCTTTGTCTACATCCCCGTCTACGTATTTTCCTTGACGCTCCATTTTTTGCCCGAAACCAGTTTGACGGTCGATTCGCTCGTCATTTCAGCACCATTGGTACCGAGTTTCAGGCTGCCACCGGAGGTTTTGCAGATCAGCTTGTGGGTGGTCGCTTCCGTTTCCGCTTCCGAATTGGCTTTATCGATTTCGCACAGCTGCGAGCCGGACACTTCGAAGGTTTTGGGGTTTTCGGGTTCGGCGATAACGCACGAGTTTTCCCTGCCTTCGATGCTGATATCGGCAAAACCGCTTTCCGGTGGCGCAAGTTTGTCTTCGATTCTTCCCGAGGTCAACGTCAGCACACCGTCAAGTTCCGCTGTTTTAATTTTGCTTTCGTTTGCCGCCGTCAACTTGCAATTTGTCGGTTTGAGCAATTTACATTCTTCAATCTTATTGGTAATGCTCGACTTGCCCACCGTCCCACTGGCCACGCCTTCAATAGCGCCGACAGCTTTACCCTTTTTACATTCAATTTCGGTTTTTACCATGCCCACCGTGGTCGAAAACATAGAGACGCCATCGGTGCCTTCGACTTCTGCCGAGGCGCCATTCGCCAGCGGCACACCCGCGACACAGTAGATCGGCGTTTTCGTCACCGACGTACATGAGGCCGCCGGCGGTTCCGCCCCCGACGTCGACGCGATCACGGCGCCCACGGCGACCACCGCCAGCAGGCCCAACAGGATCAACCTAGTTCGGGACATCAGCAGCCTCCTCGGTGGGCGAGTTCAATAGGTTCCGGCGACTCATCTCGGGAACCATACAGCAAGGACCGGGATATGGCTACGCATATCTCGAAAGATCCCCTGCGCAACCCGACCCGTCCCCCTCCCGCTCCTTATCAGTCAGACGCGCGCGCGTACGCGCGTGACCGGACCGATCGATAACTTGCCAAGCAATGCGCCGCACGAAGATCGTCGCCACCATCGGCCCCGCCTCGCGCGAGCCCGAGACCCTGCTGCGGATGGTTCAGGCGGGGATGGACGTTGCGCGGCTGAACTACTCACACGGCACGCTCGACGAGCACGCCGAGACCGTGCACCGTGTGCGCGACGCGGCAGGACGCGCCGGGCGCCCGGTCGCGATCCTGCAGGATCTGCCCGGCCCGAAGCTGCGGATCGGGCCGCTGCGCGATGACATCGTCGAGCTGAAGCCCGGCGACCTCGTCACGTTCGCGTGCGGGTCCGGCGATGAAAGCCTCGGCGACGCCAAGCACATGAGCATCACCTGGCCCGGGCTGGCCGACGCGCTGGAGCGGGACGCCGTGCTCTACCTGGCCGACGGCTCCGTGCGCCTGCGCGTAAAAGAGGTGCGCTCCGGCGCGGGCGAGGTCGAAGCCGAGGTCGAGATCGGCGGCGCGGTGGCCTCGCGCCAGGGGCTGAACATCCCCGGGCCGATCGTGGGACTGCCGTCGGTGCCCGAGGAGGATCTCGAGCTGCTGCGCCACGGCGAGTCGATCGGCGTCGACATGGTCGCGCTGTCGTTCGTGCGCAGCCCCGAGGACGTCGAGCTCGTGCGCGAGCACACGCGCCTGCCGCTGATCGCGAAGATGGAGAAGCCCGAGGCCGTCGAGCGCGCCGAGGAGATCCTGCACGCGGCCGACTGCGTGATGGTCGCCCGCGGCGATCTCGGCATCGAGCTGCCGATCGAGCAGGTCCCACTCGCCCAGAAGAAGCTCCTGAAACTGGCCGGCTGGATGGCGCGGCCGTCGATCACCGCCACGCAGATGCTCGACTCGATGGTGACCTCCTCGCGCCCCACGCGCGCCGAGGTCGCAGACGTGGCGAATGCGATCCTCGACGGCACCGACGCGGTGATGCTCTCCCAGGAGACCGCGGTCGGCGCCTACCCCGTCGGCGCCGTGGAGATGATGGCGGCGGTCGCCGTGCAGGCCGAGTCGATCGCGCCGTACGAGGACTGGAACAACTCGCGCGTGCGCCGCACCGACGCCGACACCGCCTACACCGTCGCGCACAACCTCTGCCTGGCCGCGCGCGAGCTGAACCTCGACGCGCTGATCGTGCCGACGCTGTCGGGGCGCTCCGCGCGGCTGGTCTCCGCGCACCGTCCGACCGTGCCGATCTACGCACTCTCGCCCGGCAAAGAGACCGTCCGGCGCTGCTGCTTGATGTGGGGAGTGCAGGCCGCGTCGATGCGCCGCCACGAGACGACCGAGGCGCTGATCGCCGACGCCGCGCGGCGCGTGGTCGAGCTCGGCTGGTGTCAACCCGGCCAGCGCGTGGGCATCACCGCGGGCCTGCCCTCCGGGCGCCCGGGCACCACAAGCCTCGTGCAGATCCAGACCGTCTGAGATGGGGTCTGGGCGCTCTGCGCCCACGCCTGAGTAGGCTTGCGTCGCGAGGCACTCTGAGAAGGGGGATCCCGATGACCGATGCAGCGGAGGTGACCCAACCGTCGAGCGCGCCCGCCCGCCAGGGCCTGGTGCTGATGACGCTGATCCTCGTAGCGGCCGTCGCCAACCTCAACCTCACGGTCGCGAACACCGCGCTGCCCGACATCGGCAAGGCGTTCAACGCCTCCCAGACCGCGCTCGATTTGATCGCGGTCGGCTTCTCGCTCGGTCTCGCCGCATCCGTCCTGTACCTCGGGGCGCTCGGCGATCGCTATGGGCGCAAGCTGATGCTCGTTCTGGGCACCGCCCTTTCGATCCCCGCGGCGATCCTCGCGGCGACCGCCTCGAGCGTCGGCGTGCTGATCGGCGCGCGCATCTTCGGCGGGCTGGCGGCCGGCATGGCCTTCCCGACGACGCTGGCTCTGATCACCGCGCTGTGGTCGGGCCCGGGCCGCACCAAACCGATCGCGCTGTGGTCGGGCATCGGCGCCTCGATGTCGGCGCTCGGCCCGCTGCTGTCGGGCGCGCTGCTGCTGCACCACGCCTGGGGCTCGGTGTTCCTGCTCTCGGTGCCGTTCGCGGTGCTGGCGCTCGTGCTGGCGATCCTGCTCGTGCCGAGTCATGTCAACGAGACCACCGACCCGGTCGACAACCTCGGCGGGATCCTCTCGATCGTGCTCGTCGCCGGGCTGATACTCGCGATCAACTTCGCGCCCGTCCCGAACAAGGGGACGCTCACCCTGATCCTCGCGGCGCTCGCACTCGTCGCGCTGATCGGCTTCTACCTGCGCCAGCGCCGCACGAGGTTCCCGCTGTACGACCTCCACGTGGCCTCACGGAGGGTGTTCTGGGTGGCGGCGGTGGGTGGGATCGTCGTCTTCGGCAGCCTGATGGGCGCGATCTTCGTCGGTCAGCAGTTCCTGCAGAACGTGCTGCACTACTCGACGCTCGGCGCCGGGGCCTCGATCCTGCCGGCGGCCTTTCTGCTGGTCGCGATCGCGCCCCGTTCGGCCAAGCTCGTCGAGACCCGCGGCGCGCGGTTCACGCTGCTCGTCGGCTACGGCTTCTGCCTCCTCGGGTTCATCACGATGCTGTTGCTGTGGCGGGCGGGCATCCCCTACTGGAAGGTGGGGCTCGCCTACGCGTTCATCGGCGCCGGCGTCGGCTTCGCCGGCACGCCCGCCTCGCACTCGCTGACCGGTTCGGTCCCAGTCCGCCGCGCGGGCATGGCGTCGGGGACCTCCGACCTGCAACGCGACCTCGGCGGCGCGATCATGCAGTCGATCATGGGCGCGCTGTTGACCGCGGGCTTCGCGACGTCCATCTCGAAGGCGATCGCCGCCGCGCCCAACAAGGCACTGGTCACCAGCAGCATCGAAAACACGCTGACCAAGTCCTTCTCGAGCGCCGAAGCGGTCGCCCACCAGTACCCGCATTACGCGGGCGCGATCACCGCCGCGGCGAGCTCCTCGTTTGTGTCCGGGTCCAACTGGGCCTACGCGGCCGGCGCGATCGCGATCGTGTTCGGCGCGGCGCTGATCTTCTTCATGTTCCCCGGCAAGGAGGACGAGCAGCGGCTGCTGGCGGAATATCAGGCGGAGGATGCGGCGCCGACACCTGTGCGACCGTAGAACTCGGCCTCCTCGCGACCCAGCTCCGTCGCCGGCTCGTCGCCGTAGATCCACTCGCGCGCGATCCGGTGCCAGTTGGCTTTCGCCCTCAGCTGGCTGAGGACCGCGAGCGTCAGCACCTCCAGGCGCCGGCCGAACAGGTGGTCGGGCGGCAGCGACTCGTGGCGCATCGTCGCGAAGTGCCGCGAGCGGGGATCGCTCATCTGGATCAGCACGTCGGTCGCGATCTCGGGCACGAGTTCGATCTCCTTGTCCTGCGTGTACCACCAGGCCATGTCGTCGACCATCGCGAGCGCCTTCTCCTCGGAGTAGTACTTGGGATCGCCGATCCAGCCACCGGCGTACATGTGCTGGATCAGCTCGCCCGCACGCCGCTCGATCGCCAGGCGCTGGGCCTGCAGCTCGAACTCGGCCGCCTCCGCGTCGATCGTCTTGAACAGCCCGAAGTCCAGGAACGCCATGCGGCCGTCGTCGAGCAGGATGCAGTTGCCCGGGTGCGGGTCGCCGGAGAACTGACGGTGGCGGTACAT
The DNA here is from genome assembly GCA_963837135.1 of uncultured Solirubrobacterales bacterium. Lineage (GTDB taxonomy): Bacteria > Actinomycetota > Thermoleophilia > Solirubrobacterales > Solirubrobacteraceae > Palsa-744. Next base: position 418,279 of record CAWILV010000005.1, on the reverse strand, counting down.
GCAGCCGAAGTAGAAGCGGAAGACGATCTCGCCGATCCGGTCGCGCTCTGACTGTCCCAGCCCCTTCATCTCCTCAAAGCCACGACCCTGCACGAACTCGCTGACGATCACGCGCTCGCGCGAGAGGCCGCCGATCACGTTCGGCACGACGATGAACGGGTGTCCGTCGTAGATGCGCGCCAGGCGCCGCTGGTTCTGCGCCTCGAGCTCGTAGTCGAGCTCCTCCTCCATGCGGCCCTTGATCTCCCCCGCCAGCGCCTTCGCGTCGAGCCCGGGTGCGACCCTCTTCATCAGGCGCATGATCATCCCCAGGTTCTGCATGTCCGCGCGCACGGCGGAGCCGACGCCCGGGTACTGGACCTTGACCGCCACCTCGCGGCCGTCCTCGCGCAGCGTCGCGCGGTAGACCTGGCCGATCGAGGCCGCCGCGATCGGCTCCTCGTCAAAGGCGGAGAAGATCTCCTTGATTGGCTCTTCGAGGTCGTCCTCGATCACCTTGCGCATCTGCTTGAACGAGACCGTCGGCGCGGCGTCGCGCAGCTTCGCCAGCTCGCGCTGGAACTCCTCGCGGTGCTCCTCCGGCACCAGCCCGACGTCGAGGAAGCTCATCACCTGCCCGAGCTTCATCGCGGCGCCCTTCATCGTCCCGAGCGCCGCGACGATCTGCTTGGCCGTCTCCAGCTGCCGGCGGCCCATCGCCTCCTCTGAGGCCCGCTCGCCCCGCGTCGTGTTCGCCGCGCGGGTCCCGAACTGCTTGACGGCCTCGCTCGCCGCGAGCTTGCCGACGGTCGCGGTGCGCCGCACGCGCGAGGTTGGGATCTTCTCGCTCTCGCGTGCCATACCTTGATGTTAAGCGCTAGGTGCGTAGGCGCTAGGTGCGCTCAACCCGCGAGCCCGGCACGATGTCATCCTTCCCGTCGGCCCAGCGCACCCAGGCCTTCTTGCCGCCGTCGTAGTCCTCGCCGAGCAGGACCAGGGTCGCCGGCTCGCCCAGCGCCAGACAGCGGTCGGACCCCTGCGGGTCCAGGCCCCGCCAGACGCGGATGAACCCGTTCTCCTCCCACTCCCGCGCGACGGTCGTCTCCTCGGCGTGGCCCGGGTGGATGACCGTGCCTTTCGGCAGCTCCATCAGCGTGCCCATGATCGAGTCGCGCAGGTCGGTGTAGCTGGTGTGGCCGGGCGCGCGCACGCCACCGACCGAGCCCCTGAACAGGGTGTCGCCGGTGAACACGACCGCCTCGCCGCCCGTGAACCCCCCAGGAGCCGCGCTCGTCTGAGAGCGTCCCTGACCCCGGCCGCCGCCGGCGGCGGCGCCCATCTCCGAGCGGTCGCCCACCAGGAACGACAACATGCCGGCGGTATGCCCAGGCGTGTGCAACGGCCGCACCTCCAGCGTGCCAAAGTTCAGTGTCTCGCCGGCCTGCACCGTGCCCGCGGCGATGCCCTCCAGCAGATCGCGCTCCAGCGGGTGGATCAGCACCTCGAGCTTCGGCCAGCGCTCGCGCAGCGTGGAGACCTCGCTGACGTGGTCGAAGTGATGGTGGGTCAGCAGCACGTGCGTGGGCTCCAGCCCGAGCCGCTCGGCCGTCGCGATCAGCCCCTCCACGGGGCCACCCGCATCGATGAAGAACGCCGGGCCGCCGTCGCCGTCGGCGACGAGGTACGTGTTGGACAGGAATTGGGGATCGGTTGCGTGCTCGACGATCATCGCGTTCATCCTCTCACGAAGGCCCCGAAGTGGGGTAGTTAGTTACGCTCATCGGGGCGACCTTTGGCTTTATCGAGGAGGGTCTCGGGATCAAGTTGTGTTGCTATGCGCCAGTCGGGTCTGCGTAATCGTTGATGGCATCCTTGTCGGGGTCGGCTGTGTTTTCTTCGATTGCGGCGATCTGGCGGGTGGCGAAGGCGGTTAGCTCAGCCTCGACCTCGCGCATCTCCCGAAGCTCGGCTTGCATGCCCGGTGAGACGGTGGGCTCTTCTGTGAGGGTCATCTCTGAGCCGGTCTTCCATCGCGCGATGGCGATCGGGTTCGAGATGCCGCGTAGGGTCATCTCGGTGACGGCCTCGTCGCGTGTGGCGCAAAGGAGGATCCCGATGGTGGGGGCGTCGTCCTCGCCGGCGAGTTGGTCGTCGATGGTGCTCACATAAAAGTTGAGCTTGCCCGCGTGCTCGGGATCGAACTCACCGATCTTCAACTCGATGACCACGAAGCGACGCTGGGGATGGTGGTAGAAGACCAGGTCGGTGGCGAAGTCACGGTCGCCCACCGTGAGCGCGAGCTGGCGCCCGTAGAAGGAGAAGCCTTTACCGAGGGCAGTCATGAAATGCTCGATGTCGGCGAGCAGCGCGAGCTCGAGATCTCGCTCACGGCCAGGGGTGCCCCGGATGAAGTCCACGATCAACGGGTCGCGGGTCAGTGCCTGCGCCGCCTCGGCGTCACCGGGGGGCAAAGCGCGCTCGAAGTTGCTTGGCGCCGCGCCTTGGGAGAGGTGCAGGTCGTTGGCGATGTGGTGTTGAAGCACGGGCCTCGTCCATTCGCCGGCTCGTTGGACGTACCAGGCTCGAATCTCGGGGTCACGGACGCCCAGGAGCGCGACGATGTGGCCCCAGGGCAATGTGGCAACGCCGTGTTGCCACATTGACTCCTCGGTCCAGGCACGTGAGAAATCGCGCATGTAGCGCAGGTTCCGCGGCGAGAACCCGGTTGCGTCCGGGTAAGCGGCGCGAAGGTCGGCGGAGAGACGCTCAATGACCTTGGGGGCGGTGTGGCCACGCTTGACCGGTGCGGCGTCCTGCTGCTCGGCGATATGCCGACCGATGTGCCAGTAGACCCCCATCAACTCCGCGTTAGCCGCGCGCAGCGCCCGTACACGAGCCGCGTCGACCCGCGTCTTGATGTCCGCGAGCACCTCGGCATAGCCCGCATCCGGCAAGCCAGCATCGAGCGCCTGCGGCAGATCCGGGTCGGGGGTTGGCTCCATGATCGCCGAGGGTACCGTGCCATACCGCTGGTTCCTGAGCGCACGTGGCGTTCAGGTCGCGGCGCGTTAGCTCGGTAGCAAGCCGCAACGACGACCTCACCGAGATGTTGAGCTACATGTCCGTTCGGGCACTTGGGTGGCATAGACCCCGACCCATACCCTGATCCACACCTGCTACCGCATCACCGACATCGACCGCTCGGTCTCGTTCTACAGCGCGCTCGACTTCGAGGAGATCGGGCGCATCCCGGAGCCCCTGCTCCGACGTCATCTTGCACGTTCCGTGCGTTTCAACCGGCGTCCGAACCATTGTCCCGAACAACGTCTGCTACACTTGAGCAACGATGTCTTCCATTGACCAGCTTCTCCATACGACTCCCGCCGACCTGGTCGCCAACATCAAGGCGCTCCGTGGCGAGCGTGCAGACATCGAAACCAAGGAACGCCTGCTCGAACAACTCCTCGAAGTGCTTACTAAACAGGGCGGAGCGATCGCGGATGAGATTGCGGCCCTCGGCGCATCGGCAGCGATTGGCCCGCTTCGGAGCCAGATCACGCAGGTGCTCGCGGAGAAGCGACCCGATGGCTTGTACTTCATGGTCCCCCAGGCAATCCACGACGAGCTGGTCAACCGAGGCAATACGAGGGTCAAGCTCGACAATGTCCGCCAGACGATGGTCCGCATGGCGGACGCGAAAGATCTCGAACGCTCCAAACCTGACGCGCTTCTCTTCGGACTCCCCCAAGCGATGGAGGACATGCCGGATGCCCTCCGCTCGCAGCTCTTCGGAGCCCTTCAATGATGATGGCCGGCGCGGGTTGTTGCCGCGTTCCGCATCAAGGCCACGGGCAAAGCCGGTATACCGGCCCCCGCGCCGCCGCCAGAGACTGATCGCTCGCTACTTTCAGTCTAACCGCTCGCCCATTCTGCAGCATGGGCGACGATCGGCGGTGCCCGGGGATAGAGACACGACAGGCGCCGTTTACCGCGCCCGTCGATCCCGCCACGCTAGTCTCAAGTTCAGCGTTTCATGAGATCACGAAGGTGGCTCCCACCCGCTTTCGTGGTAGGTGCCCTTGCGTCCGCGGAACACGGCATGGTCTTCGAGGGCCACATAGGTTTCGGCGGTAGGCTTGTGTTCATCGTTCACAAAGAGCTGGCCTGTGCACCGCGTGCCGTGGCACGTGACCCGGACCCAGGCCGGACGCCACGACTGGTACCCGCCTTCCACTTCTTCGAGGAAAACGATTCCACTCGCCGGATCGTTGCCGGCTTTGTACGAGACTTCGTTGCCACGTTCCACGAAGAGTTGGGCAGTCATGCGCTGGGTCGCGGCTGACTTGTTGCTGGCTTCCGCAGTGCCCGCGCACAACGCGAGGACGGCCACGAGCACTCCTACGCATCGGCCCGCCACGGCCAGGACAGTAACAGGCCGGGCTCTGGCCGCCCGAGCGACCATCCGGCAGGCTGGACGGGCTATCCCGCAGCGCCGGGCTGCTCGATGATCTCGACGCGGTATTGATCGGGATCGCGAACGAACACGATACGGGAGCCGCCCTCACGGATCGAGTAGGGCGGCTTCTCGGGCTCGATGCCCTGCTCAGCCAGCTTGGTGAGGGTCGCATCGAGGCCGTCACTCGTGATCGCGATGTGGCCATAGCCGGTACCCACGTCGTAGGAGTCCACGCCGAAGTTGTACGTCAGCTCCAGGCGCGGCATGTCGCCATCGCCGGGCTGGTTCATGAAGACGTTGATCGCCTCGTCTTTGATCGGGATGCGGCCGACCTCCTCGAAGCCGAGCGCCTCGTAGAACGCCACCGAGCGATCGATGTCGGTGATGCGGTAGCAGGTGTGGATGAGGGGCATGACGCGAAGTGTACGGGCACCGTCAGTGGACGATCTGCTTGATGAGTGCCGTGAGTTGGGGATCTCCAGCTTTGCTGAGCACAGGAGCTTCTTTGGGAGGTTCAAGCCCGATTATGTACGTTGCTGGGTGCAGCCCCGAAGTGGCGCCCGTGGCAGCGACCAAGGCACGGAAGTACACGATCGCACCAACGCTCGACGTGCCTCCCAGGTCGAGGGCGTATACCCGGCCCTATTGTGCGGGCCACTCAGTTCGGCGTCGTTGACCTGGGAGATTGTCCAGGGAACATCTGCGTGCACCGGGGAGGCAACGCTGGAGACGATTCGCCCGACTACATATGATCGAGCAGTAGCCACTCGTGTTGCGGCATCTCGTCTTGAGACATCCAGTCGTCTAGGAAAGAACGCGCCCGCGGAATTTGCTCAAGCCGAACGTGAGGAAGACCGCGCAGAAGCCGATCAAAACCGGGTAGACGACGTACAGGTGCATGTGCGCGGCATGCGTCAGCCCTGCGCGCAGGCCCTCGTTGACATAGATCAGCGGGTTGATAAGCACCACGATCTGCAGCCAGTGGATGCCGGCGACCTGGACAGGGGCGAGCTTCGTCCATTGGTAGTAGGTGCCACCGAGGAACGTCAGCGGCAGCACCACGAAGCCGAACATCAGGCCGAGGTTGCGCGCCTCGAACGCGGTGCCGAGCAGCAGGCCGAGCGAGCTCATCGTGATGCACGCGAGCGGGATCAAGGTAATCACGATCAGCCAATGGACCGAGAGGTGCGCGTGCACGCCGGGCGCATGGACGACCGCGGCGATCGGGAACACGATCAGCGCCGCGAGCAGACCTTGCACGGCGCCGGAGAGCACCTTCGCGAGCGCCACCAGCCAAATCGGACAGGGCGCCTGCACGCGATCCTCGATCTCGCGCGTGTAGCCGAACTCTTGAGCCATCACCATCGCGACCGCCTGGATGCCCTGAAACATGATCGAGATCCCGACCACCCCCGGGACGAGCACGGTGGCGAACGCAGACTCCGCCACCTTGCCCCCGCCGCCACCGACCCCTTGGCCGATCGTGGGGAACACATACAGGAACACAAACACGAGCAGGAACGGCTGGATCAGCACGCGGATCACGAACTCGAGCGAGTGCTTGCGCAGCACCGTCAGGTCGCGCAGCACGAGCGCGAGCAGCGCTGTGCGGCTTGCGGCCATCGTCGAGCGCGTCGGCTCGAGCGTGATGCGGCCGGGCGCGGGCGCGACGGTGGATGCGGTGGTTCCGAGCGGGGTGGTGGTAGGGGCGGTAGTTGCCATCAGTCGCGCAGATCCTTGCCGGTCAGACTGATGAATACGGTCTCGAGGCTCGGCTCGGCGATCGACAGGTCGGCCAGTTCGAAGCCCGCCTCCTCGGTTGCGCCCACCAGACGCGGCACGAGCCGCTCGGCCTCTTTGACGTGGAGCTCCACGCCGCCGTCGATCACGCGCGTATTCGAGACCTCGGGGATCGCGCCGGACAGCCGCTCGGCCAGCGTCTGCAGCTCGCCGCCAGTCGCCTTGATCGTGGCGATCGTGTCCGCTCCCACCGACTTCTTCAGGTCGGCCGGCGTATCGAGCGCGAGGATCTTGCCGTGGTCCATGATCGCCAGCCGATCGCAGAGTTCGTCGGCCTCCTCCATGTAGTGCGTGGTGAGCAGGATCGTCTGCCCCGCCTCGTTCAGCTCCCCGAGAATCTCCCACAGGGCCAGCCGGCTCTGTGGATCGAGGCCGGCGGTCGGCTCGTCGAGGATGCGAAGGGGGGGTTGGAAAGGAGCGCGTACCTCATGGGCGTGCAGAGCATCAGCAAGAATAAGGGCCTCGGCGCCGAGGCAACTGACGTGATCGACGCGGTGATTTATGGTCGGGCGTCGAAGGATCGGCTGCGGTTGCTGCGTTCGATCGGCGATCAGATCGCTGATTGCCGGACGTGGTGTGAGCCGCTGGGGTGGCGGGTGGTGGACGTCATCACGGATGCGGATCGTTCGGCGTCGCAATGGCGGCGCAAGGAGCGGGAGGGATTCGAGGTGGCCCTGGGCTTGATCGAGTCGGGGCAGATTCAGGGGTTTGTGACCTGGGAGCCCTCGCGGGCGGGTCGTGACCTGGCGATCTATGTGCAGCTGCGGGCGGCGTGCCAGCGAGCTGGGGTGCTGTATCTGACGCAGGGGCGGGTCTACGACTTCTCCCGCTCGGATGACAGTTTCATGATGGGCTTCGAGTTTCTCAGGGCGGAGGCGGACGCGAACACGATGCGCGAGCGGCAGTTGCGCACGGCGCGGCGGAATGCGGAGAAGGGCCGTCCGCACGGCCGGCTGGCCTTTGGGTATCGGCGTGTGTATGACGAGCGAACGGGGGTGCTGGTTCGTCAGGAGCCCGACCCGCATACAGGCCAGATCGTCAGGGACGCGGCCAGGGACGTGCTGGCGGGGGCGAGCATGTGGTCGGTTGCGATGCGGTTGCAGGACGCGGGCGAGCCGACGCCGATGCGCCCGTGGTCCGAGCATCCGCGCGGGTGGGACACGTACACGATCCGCCATCTGTTGCAGAACCCGACGATCGCGGGCAAGCGTGTCTACCGCGGGCAGGTGATTGGCGATGCCGATTGGGAGCCGCTGATCAGTTGGGAGGACTTCCAGAAGCTCCAGCGTCTGTTCGCTGACCCTGGTCGCAGGGTCAGGGGCGGGGGTGGGATGCCGGCGAAGACGCTGATGGTTCACATCGCCCGCTGCCACTACTGCGGGCGGCCGCTAAAACGTGCGACGCTGCGGCGCAAGAACAAGCGTGACGCGGTCAAGTACCAATGCGAGTTTCGGGGGTGTTACAAGACGACGATCTCCCAGCCCGGCTTGGACGCCTATGTGCAGGAGGTCGCGTTGGCGTGGTTTGAGCAGCCGGCGAACCTGGCCCGGCTGACCACGACCGACGGCGACGGGTGGCTCGCACAGGCCCACGCGGTCGAGGAGGAGTTGGCTTCTCTACAGCAGCGGTTGGATGAGGCGGCCGACCGCTACGCGGCTGGCGAGTTGCCGTTGTCGATGTTGACCAGGGTCGAGCAGCAGTTGCGGCCGAAGATCGAGCAGGCGCAGCGTGCTTTGGTCCCGCCGATCAGTGACGAGAACATCCGTGCCCTGGTCACTGCCGGCGACGTGCGGGCGGCGTGGGACGAGTTGGCGCTGGCGGAGCAGCGCAAGATCGTCAAGGCCGTCTTCGACGTGCGCGTGCAGCGGACCGCGAACCGGGGGCAGAACGCCTTTGAGCCTGAGCGAGTCCTGATCGCGCCACGGGTCGGATGAGCCGTGATGCCGGTCATCGCCGCTGTTTTCGCAGGGCGCGGCGGACCACGGTTGCCTGCTCGGCGGTCATCGGCGGGAACCGCCGCGCCACCTCTGACGCGGCTTGCCGTAGGTTCGTCTGCCAGCTCGACACCGGCTCGGTGGTCTGCGCCGGCTCGTCTTGGCTCGCCGCCCTGGTCATGCCCGGCGATTGGTGCGCGGCGCGGGCCAGGTGCATCACGGCCGGTCCTGCGGTTCGGCCTTGCCCCGGCGAGGGGACTGTGCTTCGGCTTCTGCGCGGCGGTTGACGTCGGCGATGATGAACGCGACGAACTCCTCGTCGCGGTTGATGATCGGTGTCTCGGGTTGGGCGGGTTGGGGTTCTTCGCCGGGCCAGATCGTTTGGCGGGTGGGGCGGTCGCGGTCCAGGCGGGTGCCGGACAGCGCGACCCACTCGCGCAGGCGAGCCTGTGCTGTGTGGAAGTCGGCGAGCCAGCCGATCGGGGCGGAGGCGTGCTGGGCGGGGTCGTAGGCGCTGAGCCAGTGCAGGTGCAGCGCTGAGAGCTCCCAGACCAGCTCGGGATGGCGGTGCCATGCCGGCGGGATGACCGAGGCCGGCAGCCCGAAGGTGTGGCGCAGCCAGTCGATCCACTCATTGAGCGCCAGCCACTCGTACTCGGCGTCCTCGGCGGTCAGGGCGCGCCAGTTAACCGGGTGCGGTAGCTCCATGTCCTGGCCGGCTTGGGCTGTGATCTGCTCGGGCTCCAGCTCATCGGTGTGCGGGTCGTTGTCTTGGTCGTAGGGGCGGTTGCTCGGTGGTTCGGGAGGTTGGCTGCTCATGGTCGCTTGCTCTCCTGCGCGTTGGGCACCGGCGGGTCCGGTGCGCTACTGGGCAGGTGCGAGACGGCTCCCCAGCGAACGGCCGGGGGTTGATCGGATCGCGCCGCGTTGCGTAGGCGGGCTACATGCTGAGGTCGGGCGTCTTGCGCGGCTGGCGTGCCTGGCGTGCGACGGGGACGAAGCTCGGTGGCGTCGGGCGCTCGGCTGGCGCTGGCGCGGCGGGAGGCGGATGCTGGGCGTGAAGCTTCTGCACGGTGAGCCGGGCCTCGAGCGGCTCCTCTGGTGGGTCCTGCTGCCCTGGTTCTGTGTCGTCGTTGAGTTCGGCGAGCTGCGCCTCGACGTCGGCCAGGTGCCGCTCGGCGTCGTGGAGGGTCTCGGCGTGGCGGAATGGCTGGCCGATGCGCTGGCCGGCGTCGGCGACGGTCTGTTGCGCGGCGGCGAGGTCTTCGCGGGCGGATGCGAGCAGGGTGGGGATGCCGGAGACGCGGTTCTCGATGCGTTGGATGAGCCCGACCTGGCCGTCGAGCAGAGTGTCGCTGTCGATCCTGAAGGTGCTGCGGGGTACGCCGTCGAGCGTGATCTCGGCTTCCAGGCCGCTCATGCCGGGGCGCACAGCGAGCTGGATCTCAAAGCCGCTGATTTGGCCGATTGGCCCGTAGTCGCGTTTGGTGTAGCGCGGCGCGTACTTCAGGCCCTCGTTGTTAGCCCAGCGCGCGAGCGCGGTTGCGGCCTGCACGCGGGAGTCGTAGTTGCGGTCGTGGAGCTGGATGCGGAAGCGCTCGCCGCTGGTGTCGATCACCCGCGGCAGCGCGGCCTCCAGGCCGGCGATCTGGGTGGCGGCACGCTCGGCGGCGTGTTGAGCTTCGCGCCTGGTGTGGGTGAGCATGTGCTCGTTGCGCTGGTAGGCGCGCTCCAGCCGCCGCAGCCGCGTGACCTCGTTGGAGAGCGTGGAGTGCTCCAAGAGCAAGGGGTTGCCGGATGAGATGGCCTTGGCCTCTGCCGCGGAGAGTGCGCTGGAGTCGATCTCCTCGATCTCGCGGCTGTCGAGCCGGCCGCGCATGAGCTGCGCGATGAATGTCGCCTTGCGCTCGACGCCCTGCCACATGTAGCTGTCGAAGGAGCGCTCGGTGACGAACCGTACGATCGCGACCTCCGGGTTCTGGTTGCCCTGCCGCATGATCCTGCCCTCGCGTTGCGCGATGTCTGAGGGCCGCCACGGGCAGTCCAGGTGATACAGAGCGATGGCGCGGGCTTGGACGTTGGTGCCGACGCCCATCTTTCCGGTGCTGCCGATCAGCACGGCGATGTGCCCGGCGCGCGCGGCGGCGAACATGCGGGCCTTCTCGACGTCGGTCTTGGCTTCGTGCATGAAGCGGACCCGCTCGCCGGGCATCCCGCGGGCGACGAGTTGCAGGTGCAGCTCGTCGTAAGCGTTCCAGCGGTCCGGGTTCGGGGTGCCGATGTCGGAGAACACCAGTTGCAGCGCGCCGCGGATCGGTGAGGGCTCGCCGGTGATCGTGTCGAGGTACTCGTTGTTGCGCGTTTGCTCCCAGACTCGGTGGATGGCGTCGGCGGCGGCGTCGATCTTCGTCGGGCCGGACGGGCCGTCCGTGAGGACCATACGGATGTCCAGGGCGGCCTTGCGGCCGTCGGTGGAGATAGTGAGCATGTTGTCCTTGCTCGGGTCCACGCGCTTGGCCGCGACCGCGTCGGCGCGCTCGCCGAGGTGCTCGATGAACCGCTCAAGCTCCACGGTCGGCTGCACGGCGACCGTGGCGGGAGCGCGCTGCCCGTCCTCGCGCGCAGCCAAATCCGGGGTGGGTAGGCGCAGGTCGGCGGCGGTCTTCACGTCGGCGAACACGGACCACATGCGCAGCATCTCGGGGACGTTTGAGAACTTCGCGAAGCGGGTCTTCATGCGGAAGGTGCTGTTGCCGGTCGGGGCCATCTCCATCTGCGTGACGGTCTGCCCGAACGTGGCGGCCCAGGCGTCGAACGCGCCGATCCCGGCGTTCTCCAACAGGTCGGGGCGCAGGTAGCGCTGCATCACGTATGCCTCGGTCACGGAGTTCGCGATCGGCGTGGCGGTGGCGCCGGTGACTACCCGCTCGCGGCCCTGTGAGCGCAGGTACTCCAGCTTCATGTGCAGGTCTGAGGCGCGCTCGGAGCCCTCGATCGCGGCGTCGCGGATGTTGGAGTCGGTTGCGAGGTTCTTGTACATGTGCAGCTCGTCGACGATCACGTAGTCGATCCCTGTGTCCTCGAAGCAGACGCCGCGGTCGCGGGCCTGGTCGATACGCGTCTTGACCTTGTTCTCCAGCGCGAGCAGCTTGCGCTCGATCCGCTTGACGCTCATCCGCTGCTCGCCCTTGGCGTCGTGAAGGACCCGCCGAACGTCATCCACCTGTCCTTGGATGTAGGCGGCCTGGGTCTCGGCGCGCAGCGGGATCTTCGCGAACGCACCCTGGGTCATCACGATCGCGTCCCACTCGTTCGCGGCGACGCGCGCGACGAGGAGCCGGCGCTTCTCGGCGGTGAGATCTTGGCTTGAGGCGGCGAGGATGCGCGCTCGCGGGTAGATCTGCAACCACTCCCGGCCGAACTGCTCCAGCATGTGATTCGGCACGACGACCACGGGCTTTGCGATGAGTCCCATGCGGCGCATCTCCATCGCGCCGATGATCATCTCGGCGGTCTTGCCGGCGCCGACCTCGTGAAACAGGCCGGCGGCGGGCTCGGCGATCATCCGCGCGACTGCTCCCCGCTGATGCTCGCCGGGGGTGAAGCTGGCGGCCATGCCGGGTAGCGACAGGTACTCCCCGGCGCCGGTGTAGTCGCGTAGCACGATGCTGTTGAACCGGCGGTTGTACTCGTCAACCAGCGCCTTGGCGCGGGCGGGGTCCTCCCATACCCACTCGCCGAAGCGCTCCTGGAGGGCGTCGGCCTTCTCCTGCGCGGCGGTCGTCTCCATCGGGTTCAGTACGCGGCGGGTTTTGCCGTCGGCGTCCTCGTACTCGTCGTAGACCAAAAGGGTGCGCTGCTCCATCAGCGCCTGCGCGATGTCGGGCGCCGGCCGGCGTGCGGTGCCCCACTCCGAGGTGGCGAGGATGCCTTGCCGGCCGCCGCGGACCTCCCACATGCCGGCCAGCGGGTTCTCCACCCGCACCTCCTCGGAGCGCAACAGCTCACACAGGAACTCCTCGTGAACCTGCTCGCTGATCCATACCGCGCCGAGCCGGGCCGCGATGTCCTCCACGCCCAGGTCGGCCGGGAGCACGTCGGTGAGCGCGTCGACGTTGGCCTGGAATGTCTCCTCCTCAGCCGCGCGGGCGCGGGCGCTTCCTAGCTTGGCGCGCACGTCACCGGACAGGTAGGCGGGGGCGTGGACGAGCTCGCCGCTGTCAGGGTCGGTGAACACCATCCCGGCCAGCGCCGCGCGGGCCTCGGGCTCTCCCATTCCGAGCAGGTCGGCGACCAGCGGCAGGTCGATGCGGCCGATGCGGTCCAGGCTGACCGCGATCGCGTCCGCCGGGCTCTCCACGCCCTGAACCTCGGCTCGCGGTGCGACGACGCGGCGGGTCATGATCGCCGCCGGCCGCGCGGTCTGGTCTTCCTCGTCGAACTGCTCCAACGCCAGCACCAGCGGCCCGAACGGGTCGGCCCGCAACAGCCGGATCGGCGTGGGCGCAACCCGCGCGTAGGTCGGCTCGCCCGTGTCGTTCCTGCGGCCGGTCGCCCGCAGCCTGTAGCGGTTCAACGGCCCGTGCGCCCCGACATAGCGCTGGTAGTCACGCATCAGCGACGCGCGCGCGGCGGTGATCTCCTCGGTGTCATCCACGCTCGCCGCCTCCAGACCCAGCAGCCGGGTGGCGTCGTCGCGCAGCCCCAATAGGGCGCGCAGCTCGCGCGCAGCCGACTTTGGGACCTGTAGCCGCTCCAGCCCGCCTCCGGCGACCGTAGCGAAGCCGCCGCCCTGCGCGACGACGATCGTGCCGTCCCACCGCTCCGGCGGCGAGGGCGCGTGCGCCGCGCGGCGTGCCTCTTGACCCGGCGTCCGGTCGCTCATCACCAGCCCCTCACGGCGCGCAGCCACGGTGATCCGGTCGAGCGTGTCGGCCAGCTCGTCTTCGAGATCGTCGAGGTTCCCGGTGATGGTGAGCGTGTCCGCGCCGTGCATACCGCGGCTGATGCCGAGCTGGCCGAGCATGTGCTCGGGGTGAGCGTCGAAGTAGGCGCCCAGCTTCATCGGCCTGCCGTCCACGGTGATCGGCACGACGGTCTCCCACTGCTCGCCGGCCGGCGGCCGATCCGGCTCGCGGCGGCGGAGGATCAACAGGTCAGTGACCACATCGCTGCCGGCGGCGCGGCGGTGCGCGCCGGTGGGCAGGCGGACCGCGCCGATCAGGTCGGCCAGCTCGCCCATCTCCCGCCGGGCGCCGGGGTTCTGCGCGTCCATCGTGAAATGCGAGGTCAGGACCGCCATCAGCCCGCCCGGCCGCGTCAGCCGCAGCGACTTGAGGATGAAGTGGTTGTGCATCGACTGGCGCGTTGGGTTGTGTACCGGGTCGTGCAGGGTCACGTTCCCGAACGGCACGTTGCCGATCGCCGCATCAAACGTGCCCTCGGGCAGGCGGGTGTCGGCGAACGACTCGGCCCGGATGCTCGCGTGCGGGTAGAGGGCGGCGGAGATCGAGGCGGTGAGCGGGTCAAGCTCCACGCCGGTCATCTGCGCTGCCTCGGGCGCGAGGCCGATGAAGGTGCCGGCGCCGCTGCCCGGCTCCAAGACCGTCCCGTGCTCGAAGCCGAGGGATTGCATGGTGCGCCACATCTGCCGGGCGATCAGCGGGTCGGTGTAGTGCGCGTTGATCGTCGTCCTGGCCGCGGCGTCCCACTCCGCATCGGAGAGCAGGCTGCGCAGCTCGGCCCGCTCGGTGCTCCAGTCGTCCTTCGCGTTGTCAAAGACGTCCGGGATCGCGCCCCAGCTCGACCAGCGCGCGAGCACCCGTTGCTCGTCCACGCTTGCCTGACGGTCCTCGCCAGCCAGGCCGCGGGCGAGCCGGATGGCGGTGAGGTTCGCCTGGAAGCGCGCCTTGCGCCCTTTAGGCGCGAGGTCGTCCTGGGAGGCCGGGACGAACCTGGTGGCCGGCTCTACGGTTGGTGCAGCTCGCGTAGGAAGCGGATCGTCGCCGCCTCGGAAAGCGCCGCCTGGTTGGCTTGCATGTACTCCCTCGGCGGCTCGCTGCCCGCCAGCTCCAAAAGGAAGTTCACGCTCAGCGCCCAGATCCTCGCCATGTCTTCCAGCTCGGTGGTCGAGGGCATCGAGTCGGGGTGGTCCTGGATGCGTTCGGCCCAGCTGATCAGGTTCTCGTCGGAGGGCCGGGTCTGCTCCCACTCCTCGCGGGCCTGATCCAGCGGCAGCTCCGGGTCCTTGATCCACACGAGCTCTGCCATCACGATTTCCTCTGCTGTCCGCCTCGCTGTCTGAAGCCGGGCGACCTTCTCCAGGAAGGTCTCCTGCGAGGAGTCTACTCCGGCCAATGTCGCCATCAGCGCGTCCACCTGCGCCTGCACCTCGAGCCCCAGCTCGGTGAAGAACGCCGTCGGGTCCGGCAGCCCCGCTACCGGGCTCGGTGCGTACCTCTCCCAATGGCGTTGCGCGATCACCCCGTAGTGGTTCATCCCGATCCTCTCGCGTGTTGTCTTGCTCGGTGACGGCCTCCTCTGCGGGCGAGTCGCTCTGGCGGCTGGCGGCGATCTCCTTCTCCGCGGCGGTCGGGCTCAGCCCCCACAGGTCCAGCTCCAACTGGCCGGACGCCTCGCGGCCCATGCCCGTTGTCTCCTATCGGCCAGTCGCGCAAGCGGCCGGGGTCAGAAGCCGAGAACGTCAGACGCCGCGGCCACCACAGACTGGCTTGCAAGCTCGCGCGTGCCGTTCCGGCTGGCCGAGTCCCGCTCGGCGGCAGGCGCGTCCCGCTCACTGCTGCGGGCACGGCGCTCAACGTGGTAGGTCGTGATGTTCGGGTCGTGCGCGAGGCGTTTGGTCACGAACTGCTCATCGGTGCGCTCCTGCCCGTCGACGACGCGGGTGTAGTCGCGCACGTAGCCTTGGGCGAGGAAGTTGTCGCCCTTGCGGAACCGCTCCGCCGACAGCTCGGCGCCTTTGCCGAACTGGATCAGGTCATGGAAGCTCGGTTCCAGCTCGGTGAAGCTGCCGTCCTCCTCACGGCGGTAGTGGTTGATCCCGATCCGGGCGTACAAGCGCGCCTGGCCGTCGTCGTTGAACGTCAACCTCGGGTCGCTGGCGATGAACCCGTTGATCGACTGTGAGGTCTTGAGCGCCACGACTACCTCCATCTCTCTGTCGGTGTTGGGCGCCGGCGGATCGGCGTCCTACCGGGCAGGTACGCGACCGCTCCCCAACAGCGCGAAGCGGGCGAATGGACGCTGTGGGTCAGGCAGCGACGCGCAGGGTTCGCTCGAGGAGGCGGCGCTGCTCGGTGAGCTGGGCGGCGTCCCGGCGGCCGGTCCAGGGCCGCAGGTCCGTGATGATCGGCGGGGCGGCGCGCAACAGGACGGTCCCGAGACCGAACGGCATCGTCCGCAGCGCGTCCGGGGGCAGAGTCGGCACTCGGCGGATCGAGCGCTGATGAGAACGACCGCCGGCGGCGTCGGTGGTGGTCGAGCCGGTGGCCTCGTCGCGCTCCCCGATCAGGGTGGAGAGGTCTTGTAGGTCGCGGCTGTGCGAGGCGCCGCCGAGGATGATCTTCACGATCGCGGCGTCCCAGATCGCCGCGGCCCGGTTCTCGCCCCACTTCTGCCGAGCTTGGGCGAGTGATTGGAGCACGGTAAGGGTGGTAATGCCAGTGCCGCCGCCGTCCGCCATGAGCGTCGGCAGGCTGGGCAGGGGTCCGAGGTTGCCGATCTCGTCCAATGCCAGCAGCAGCGGCGGGTCCAAGCGGGCGGCAGGTGAGCGGGCCGCCCGGCGGCGTGCGGTCTCGGTCAGGTCCTCGATGAACGCCGCGACCAACGCCGCGGACGCCCCGGCCCCGGCGCCGGTCGCCAGCAGGTACAGGGTGCCGTGCTCGGCAAGGAACGCCTCGGGATTGAAGTTCTCCCCGGCCTGTGGCATCACAGCGTCCAGGACACGCGGGTCGGCCAGCGCGTTGAACGCCAGGCCGACGCCCTGCCAGATCGAGTCGCGGGTGCGGGGGTCTGAGTCGATCATGGACCCCAGCGAGTCCGCCCATCCCTCCGCCGCGCCAGGGCTGCTTTGCAGGATGTGGACGGCATCGGCCGCAGCGGTCGGGTTGAGCGCCCACTGATACAGGGTGCGCGCGTCGCGGCCGTCCAGCGCCGCGGCGTGCAACAGCGCCTGGATCGCCGCGGCGGTCTTGCCCTCCCAGAAGCCGCCACCCTCAACGCCGCCGGAGCCAAGGCCCGTGCTGGCGGCCAGGCCAACGGCGCGGATCATCGCCGTCAGCGGGTCCTCACAGCCCCGCACCGGCGACCAGCGAAGCCCGGCCGGCAGCCCTGGCGCGAGACGTTGTGGGTCGAACACCGCGACCGGCCCGTGCCGCTGGCGGGCGGTGAGCGTCACCGTCAGGTTGTCCGGGCGGGTCGAAGTCGTCACGACCGAGCCGGGAGCGTCGAGGATCGCGTTGATGACGATATGCAGCCCCTTCCCGGACCGCGGCGGGCCGATCAAAAGCATCGAGTCCTCCACGCTGGCCCACACCTCACGGCCCCTCGCCCGGCCCAACAAATACCCCACCTGGCACGCATCGGGCTTGTGCAGAGACGGACGCAAACTCGCCGCCCGGCCGCGCAACGCTCGGCCCGACGCGACTTTCCCGATCTCCACCGCACTGGCGAGCCCGGCCCGCCGCCGAGGATCGTCGCCGGAGCGCTGCAAGCGCACGAGCCGCACGACGAGCCACCCGACCAGCCCGGCGGCGATCAGCAGACCGGCGAGCACAACCCAATAGGCGAACGGGCTCAGCCCCGGCGCCCGCAACGCCAGCGCGGGTCGTGTCGGGTGGGCGAGCACCGTGAGCCCGGCGCCGAGGTTGCCGGTCGGCTGCTTGGCGCCGGTGAGCCACGCGGCGATCGTGCCCGCAACGCGCAACAGCCCAGCGAGCAGACCCAGCGCGGCGACCACGCCGAGACCGACGTTGATCGCGGTGTCGTTGACTGGCGCTGCCTGCCTGCTCACCACCGGCCCGGCTTGGAGTGCGGGATTCTGCGGCCGAATACCGTCCGGCGCGACGCCAAGCCGAACAGGATCAGCTCGTCGAGGCGGCGGGGCCTGCTCGGTGCGGCGTGCAAGCAGACGGTGCCGTCCGCGTCGGCGCGGATGCTCGTCGCAAGCACCGCGACGAGAACCGTCTCTCCAGGCGCGAACCCTTCGGCGCGCAGCACCGGCTCGCGAGCGGTCCTACCCGCGTCCTTCTCTTGGCGTGGTGCGGGCCGGCGGCGCGGAGGTTGGAGGATGTCGGCGTAGCTGGTTCCGTCGGGCTCGTGGATCTCGACCCGCACCGCGCCGTCTGCCGCCTCGGCGACACTGGCCAGCACACCACCCAGCTGCCCGCGGTCGACGGGTCCGTCCGGGTGTTCGATGCCGTCCACGCGCACGCGAGCCCGTCCGCTCTCATCGACGGTGACGAGCACCTGCGCCAACACGACCGGCACGACGCTCACCGCGTGGCGCTCGGGGTCTCCTTGGGGCGCGCGACGCGTCAGGCGCATCAGCTCGTCCTCATCCGGGCCGTGGTGTCAAAGACCGACAACTCAGCCGGGTGAAGCTGGTGCTGCACGACGAAGGAGCGGTCCTTGATTCGCCAGAGGCCCTGTCCGGTGCCGAACTGGGGGAGCATCTTCTGCTCGGTCCCGGTCAGGTTCAGCATCGCCGCGGTCGAGCCGAGCTGGTCTGACTCCTGGCGGTAGATGACCCGGGTCTCCGCGTTCGCCAACAGCGACGCCGCCAGGGCGTGCGCCGCGGTGCCCTGGTCGCCCACGTTGTCCAGGTCGCTGAGCTTGTGGAAGATCAGCATGTTCGCGATCCCGTAGTGCCGCGCCAGCCGCCAGTGAGCGTCCATCCGCCGCAACAGCGCGGGGTGTTGCATGAGCTGCCACGCCTCGTCGTAGATGACCCACCGCTGCCCGCCATTGGGGTCCAAAAGGGCGGACTCCATCCACGCCGACGCGCACGTCATCAGCACGGAGATCAGGGCGTTGTTCTCCGCCACCCGCGACAGGTCCAAACTGACCATCGGCAGGTCCGGGTCGAACGCCACCGTGCTCGGGCCGTCGAAGATGCCAGCCAAATCACCGGCGACGAGGCGGCGCAGAGCGTGCCCGACGATCCGTCCGTCCTCCGCCAACCTTCGGTCCGCGTCGGTGTCGGGGTGCAGGATGCGCTCGACGACCATCGGCAGGATCGGTGTCTCCGACGCCGCGACGGCGGCCGCCAGGGCGATGTCGACGGCCGTGTGCTCGACCGGCGAGAGCGGCCGACCCAACACCGTTTCGCTGAGCGCGCCGATCAGGTCCCGGCGGCGGGCAGTGACCATCGCCGCCCACTCCACGTCTGAGACCCCAGACGGGCGCCGGCCGGCATCCAAGGGATTCAGGCGGTTGGACAGGCCGTGGCCGAGCACGATCGCCTGCCCGCCGACCGCGCGCGCGACCGGGGTGTGCTCACCCTTCGGGTCGCCCGGCACATACACGCGGCGGCCGAACGGGATCGAACGGGTGTAGAGCGACTTCGCCAGCGCCGACTTCCCGGCGCCGACGATCCCGGCGAGCACGACGTTGGGCGCTGTAATGAGTCCGCGCCCATACAGGACCCAGGGGTCGTAGACGAAGCTGCCGCCGGAATAGAGGTCCTGGCCGACGAACACGCCCTCGCCGCCGAGGCCGCCCTCGGCGAGGAACGGGTACGCGCCGGCGAGGGTGGCGGAGGTGTCCTGATGGGCCGGGAGCCGGAACCGGCGCCACGCCCGCAACGCTGCCGGCCCCGGCTCCCCGCTGCGAGGCAGGTACGTCGTCGCTGCCCGCTCCGCCCGCTCGGCCTCCGCCAGGGCGCCGGCCTGCGCCTTGCGCTGCGCGGCATCAGCCGCGTAGGCGTGTGCCGCTGCCCGGCGGGCTGCGCGTCGGCTGCGGCGGTGCTGCCCGGCGCGGCCAACCAGCACCGTCGAATACAGCCTCTTCTCAGTGCGTGAACTCATCAGCAGCCCGCTCCCTTCGCGGCAGATCGACGTATCTGCCGGTCAGGTGCGCCGAGCCCGCCTGTTCAGCGGCCGAGCGAGTCAGGTCCTCGACGTGAGGCGGTATCGGCGCCGAACGCCGAGGTGGGAGCGAGTCGGCCAGGCTGGTGTCGGCCGTCGTCCCGATGGGCTGGGGTCGCGGTGGGTTGCCAGGCGATCCGGCCGTTGTGGCTAAACGCCTCGTTCAACGCACCATGCGCTTCCTGCACCCGGCCGGCCGCGTCACGCAGATACTCACTGGCGGCTAGCGCGTCCCGGCGGCCGGCCTTACGGTCGCCGTCGTCATCACTGGCGCGGTCGGTGTTGCGGTCGTGCCAGTCGGCGAGCTGGTCGAGGGATTGCTGAAGAGACGCGAGTGCCGCGGACAGCGACCCCAGCACCCGGTAGGTGTCGCCAGGGTCGGTGAACGTGCGGCTGGCGTGGGCCAGGCCCCGCAGCGCCTCGCTGGTCTCATCGGCATCAACGGCCGGGTCCTCGAAGGTCGGCATCATTCACGCTCCCTGTCTCGCCTGCGGCGCCGCTCCTCGGGCCACCTGCCGGTCAGGTGCGCAGCCACGCCCGGCCGGCTACAGGCCGCGGCATAGCGGCAGCGCGGCGGCCGTGAACGCTTGCGCTTGCTGACCGACGAGCCGGCGGGTCTCACAGGAGGCTTGGATGGCGGCCTGCTCCACTGCGGCGACAGCGGCGTCGAGGTCGTCCACGGTGGGGGCCGAGACGGCGATCAGGCCGATGTAGCGCAGTACGCCGTGCCCGGCGATCAGGTCGGCCTCCTGTTGGAGCACGTCGCGGTACTCGGCGGTCTGCTCGGCGTCCTCGATCTGGCCGATCCTGGCGCGCTGCGTCGCGTCGGAGAGATAGCCGGTCTTCTTGCGGCGGATGTCGCGGGCGGCGACATCGGCGCGTACCGGGTCACACAGCAGCGTGAACGCGCGGCGCACCCCGGAGGACAGCAGGATCGGGGCGAGAAAGCCGGGATAGACCTGGGAGCGCGGCCACTCGCTGATCCACAGCACCGCGTGAAACGCCGAGTCCGAGCGCAGGCGATCCCAGGTCTCCTCGACAGCGACCGGCCCGGCGCTCGCCAGCTCCCGGCCGAGCTCTGAGCGCTCAAGGGTGGACGCGACCGCCGGGTCATACGCGGAGCGCAACAGGACCGCCAGCTCGCCGGGGCCATACCAGCCGCCTGGGGTCAAGTCCGCCGCGCGCAGCGCCGTGGTCAGCGTGTGCATCTCGCCGCGCAGCACCGCGGCGGCGCCGCGCATCCCATGCCCGGCCGAGCGGATCGCGCGACCCGCCGCCTTCATGTCCAGCGTCAGAGAGAGCGTGGTGACGTGGCGTTCGGCGGTCGGTCCGGCGCGGTCGATCAGCTCGCGATAGGTGCGCGCGACCCAGGAGCCGTCGTCGGTGCCGTGCGCCGCCCACCACTGCTCAAGCCCCGTGCCCGTGTCGGGGACCGTGCGCTCGAGCACCTGCAAGCGGGCGATCCGCCCCGACCGGCACACCGTCGACATAACACGCCCCCAGGCAGTGACGCGGCGCTGCTGCTCGCCGGGATCGAGCAGCACGAAGCTCGGGTGGGTGACCTCGACCACAGCGGTCAGCGTCGCCCGGTGCGGGTCATGAACCATGACCGCCCCCGTCTCGGGGTCCAGGTACTGCCGCAACCCGGCCGCATCACCGGGCAACGCCAGCGTGCCCGCCGGCCTGGGCTTGGTGACCCGCGAGCGATACACGGTCTGTCCGGTCGCGGTGCGCCAGGCCCAATGTCCGGCCAACGGCAGCCACTCGATCAGTTTGCGCCCGCCGACCGGAACCCACACCAGCACCGCGGACAAGCCGCACACCGGAACCGCCAGCAGCAGCCCCTCCCCGCGAGCGGTGTAAAGCGCGCCGACCAGCGTGGCTAGCGCGCACCCGAGCACGATCACCTGCGCCAAATCCAGGCCGAGCAGCAAGCCACGGCGGGCCAGGCGAGAGAACTTCACCGCCATCAACTGCCGCGCATCATCGCTCTCTTGCCCGGCCATCACGACCCCTCGCTCGCAAGGTCACTCCCCGGTGGTGGCACGGTCGGCGCAGCGGGGGGAAGGGCATTTGGCGTCGGCCCGGAGGGCGGCTCGCTCGCCGCGGGTGGCGGTGGGGTGCTCGCCACGGGACCGGGTTGTGCTGGTCGCTGCGGTTGTGCCGACGCTGACGGGCTGGGCTGCCGTGGCACCGGAGGAGGCGTGGCGCGGCCGGCAGCGTCGGAGGTCTGTGTACTGGTCTGTCCGGCGGCTTTCTGCCCGGCGTCGGCGTGCTGCTCGGCTGAGCGCGCGACCGCTCGACCGGCCGCCGGCCCGGCTTTGGCAGCCGAAGCGAGCGCCTGCGCGCCAGCGACCGCGGCAAGCCCCAGCGGCCCGGCGGCCGCGCCGCCTGCCGCGCCTGGCGCGGCGCCCGCGCCCTGGCCGGCACCGTCCGCGGCCCCGCCAGCCGACGGGCCGCCTTGCTGCCCACCTGGAGTACCCCCACCGCCCGACCCGCCCGTACCGCCGTCCTCGCCGCCATCGGATGTGCCGCCGCCGAGGATCTTGCGCATCGAGCCGAGGCGTGACGCGGCGGGAGCCGGGACCGGCCGGTTGACGGCTTGCTTGGCCTCGGACTCTGTGCTCATCGCGTGGTGCAGGTCAAAGCCGATGAAGGAGATGAACTTGTAGGCCATGTAGGGGGCAAACGCGGCGATGAACATGAGCACGATCCCCGCCACCGGATTCGCGATCGAGGACAGGTCCAGGTTCAGCGGAGCGTTCATCTGGTTGATCGCGACCAGGAAGATCACGACCATGACCAGCTTGGAGACGATCAGCGCGACCACGAAGCTCGCCCACTTGGAGAACCAGCCGCGCGCGGCGTCCCACGACTGGCCGGACAGCGCGATGGGCGCGAGCACGACCGCGACCAGCAGCAGCGACTTGCGGATCAGCAGGCTGAACCAGACGATCGCCGCGCCGGTGATCGCCAGGCAGCCCAGGAAGATGATGATTACCGCACCCGCGCCGGGTGCTGAGAGGCTGATCGCGCCGATCCCGGCGGCGAGCGCCGCGATCTTGCCGCCCATCTCGGCCAGTGTGTTGCCGCTCGCTTGGATGATCCCGACGCACAGCTCGTCGGTGATCTCCAACGCCAACCCCGTCACCGTCACTACCAGGAAGGAGCCGAGCACCGACTTCGCCAACCCGATCGCTGCCCGCTGCAGCGCGCCGGGGTCGCGGTGGATCAGCCCGGTGATCAGCTGGAGGCTGAAGAACAGCAGCATCAGGAAGATCGCGACGCCGAACAGAATGTCGTAGACCTTCAGGTAGTTGGGTTCGGTGACATTGACCAGCGTCGTCGAGCTGAACAGCTGCCAGACGCCCTTGAACATCCACTCCGCGGCGTTGCCGACGCCTTCGGCGATCCAGTCAAACGGCGCGGAGATCACTGAGGAGGCGGCTTTGCTGGCCGCGTGGCAGACGGTCGAGACGACCGGGATATCGCAGACACCCATGACGAACGCTCCGTTCTCTGGACCCGAAGCCGGGGCTCAGACGCCCTGGCCGACGTTCCAGAAGAAGTTGATGAACGCCACCGCGCCGCCGGTGATGATCGCCGCGCCGCACGCGACCAGTACGCCGGTCTTGCCGCGTGTGGCCAGGTGCGGGTTTGACGAATGCGATCCGAAGCCCCACACGACCGCGGCCACGACCAGCGCCAGCACGGACAGGATCAGGCCGACGGTCATGACCGCGCCGACGATCGTGCGCAGCGCGTCGATGCCGGGCAGGCCGGTCGAGTTGGGCGTGATGTTGATGTCGGCCAACACCAGGGCGGACCGGTCAAGGACGGCGCTCAGGCCGCTCGTGACGGGGGTAAGGACAGCAGTCATCGCTCGGGACTCCCTTGCAGCGGAGGACCCGCACGCCACCGGCGCAAGCCGGTTCGCTGGCGGGGTTCACACCACAGGTGCGCGCCCCGCACCCTTCCGCCCCCTGCGGGCGCAGACCGGCGAAAGCTCAGAGGGTGGGGCCGATGTGCAGCAGGAAGTTGATCCAGGCGATCCCGGCGCCGTCCAGGACAGCGGCGCCAAGCGCGACCAGCAGCCCGGTACGGGCCTTGCCGGCGGCGTGGTAGTTACCGTTCGAGGAGCAGACCGCCCACGCGGCGGCGCAAACGAGCATCATCAGCACCGCGACGACGAGCACGATCGTCATCAGCGCGCCGATCACGCTTTCAAGCTGGCCGGCGCCGGCGACACCGTTGAGGTTCGGGTACACGCCCGTCTCGGCGATAGAGGCGCTCAACGGCGTGTGGATCGAGGCCAGGTCGCTCACGCCCGTCAGGTGCGCCACCCCACCAACACGGACGGGTCAGCCGAGGCGGCGGACGGTCGCGATCTGTCCGGCGAACTCCGAGAGGGTGCCGTAGCCGACGTTCTGCCCCGTCTCCGGGGCTTGGAAGATGCGCTCGCCGCCGAGGTAGATGACGACGTGGTGCGGCACCGTTTCGCCGGGGTAGGTGTAGAAGATCAAATCGCCGGGCTGCTTATCCGCCCACGACACCGCCTGGCTTTCGTTGACCTGATCGCCGGTGTAGTGCGCCAGCCGGATCGCGCCGCCGGAGGCTTGGTAGGCGGCGTACATCACCAGCCCGGAGCAGTCGAACCCCGGCCCCTGCCCGTCAGTGGCCTGCCCGGACGGTCCGGTGTAGGTGCCGCCGCCCCACACGTAGGGCAGGCCAATCTCCTTCTCCGCCGCGGCGATGAACCTTCCTGCGAATCCCGGCGGCAGGTTCACCGGCGTCGTGGTGCCGGCGGGGCACTGCCCGCCGGCTTCGCCGGACAGGGTGACGCCGGTCAGCGCGGCGGCGATCTTTTCGGCGACCGGCTCGTTGACCGCGTAGCGTTCCGGGTATTCAGAGCCCTCGACCGCCTGCGCGGCGGCGCCGAGCGAGAGCTGCTGCCAGTTGGGGACATCGAGCAGCCCGGCGGGCGAGCCGTGGTTGGGGCCGTCCGCGCCGCCGTAGAAGGCACGGACCGACCACACCGCGTCCATCAGCTGCGCGACCGTGCCCCACCCGTCCGGTGGCTGCATCTGAAACAGGCCCAGCGAGTCGTGATCGCTGCCGTCCCCGTCGTTCGGGTAGCCGGCTGATTCGGGATAGGCGCTGGTGTTCGCCAGGACCCGCAGCGTGGACTCGGTGAGCGCTGCCATCAGCCCGATCAACTGGCCGTTCTCGTCGATCCCCTCCGTGTTGCCGACCGCGACGATCGTCGCGGCGCGCTCCAGCTGGGTGTGGTCCAAGGTGAGCGTCTGCCTGTCCGCGTTGGTGGCGGTCAAGCTCGACGGGACGCTGCCTGTGACCGACAGCGACGCACCCGAGACGCCCGCGCCTTCCTGGCCTGCGGTGGTGCAGGCGGCGTCGGTGATCGCCGGGGCAAACAGCACCGCCAGCGCCACCAGGCCGACGCCGGGGCCGAGAAACACCAGCGCCGCGAGCACCCCGATCAGCGCCTTGCGGAGCATCAGAAGGCCACCCGGCTACTGGAGGGGGTCGTCCAGCTGGGAGAGGCGCAGCGTGTGACAGCGCGAGAACGCCGGGCTGCACGCCTCGAAGATCGTGAAGCTCACCGGGTTGCTGGTTGCCGCCTGCTGCCCGTACCAGACGCCGGTGCGGTGCCGCACGCCGGTGATCGTGATCGCGGTCGTCCCCGGCCGCAACTGGCCGTGCGCCTGCGCCAACGCCTCGGCCCACAGCGACGGCACCACCGCGCTCGTGATGCTCAGGTGCTGCGCGACCTGCATCGTGGCCAGCTGCGTCCACTGTTCGCTGGTCGGCTCGTAGCTGGCGAGGTCTTCGACCAGACCGGGAAGTTCTTCCCCGGAGGGGTCCGCATCGGCGAGCACCGGGGCGGTGTAATCCGACGGGCTGTACCCCGAGGTCGTGGACCAGTCGAACAGCGCCGCCGCGACCGCCTCGGCGTAGACGACCGGGTCATCCGTCCGCGGTAGCACCGCTGGACCCTGCCCAGCCGCGCTCGAGGAACCAGAGGAACTCGACGAGCTGCCCGGAGCAGCGGCGTGGACTCCGCTCGTAGGGTGGCCGGGGCCACGGATGAGCCCGTAGACGCCGACGCCGATCGCCGCCAGCACGATCACAGAAGCGACAACGATAAGGACAATCAGGCGGCGGTCAACGGCAGGCACGGTCACTCCCAGGCGGATCGAACGGCATGGATGGGTCGCTGAGCAGGTACGCGACCCGTGCCGTGCGGTGGTGTCCGCCTACGAGGCGGCGCGTGACGGTCGATCCGTGGCGCGCGCCTGGCGGCCGTCGGCGTGTCGGGCCGCGGCGATGGCCTCGATGAAGGCGCTGCTGCCGTCGCGGTTGGCGCACAGCCGTTGCCACTGCTCCTCGGTCAGCGCGGCGGCGATCTCAGCGGGGTCGTAGTGCTGCCACCAACCGTCCAGCTCCTGCACGGTGGCCAGGAAAGCTCGCAGCCCGTACCGCTTGACCGCCACCACCCGCAGCCCCGCGCCAGTCCCATCGCCGTCGTCGGTTGCCTCCGCGTTTATTGAGTCCTCGCCGGTTGGCGCGCGGCTGGTGGCGCGCTCGATCGCCGCGCGGGCGGCCCTGACCAGCTCAACCGCAGGCCGATCCTGATCGAGGCGGTCCAGCTCGCTGGCGGCTCGCTCTCTGACCGCCGTTGGGTGGGTCGGATCGTCGGCCAGGCGCGCGAGCGCGTCGGTGCTCGCGGTGGCCTGAACGGTCAAGTAGTGGCCGTTGATCTTGCCGTCGGCGTCCATCCCTGCCAGCTCGCGACGCGCGATCTCCCGCACTCGCTCCGGGGTGGTCGGGTCCTCGGCGAGGCGTTGCACTTCGATGACGCGGTCCAGCGACCTGGAGGAGTCTTGGCCGGTGATCGCGCGTGCCGCCCGCTCCCGTGCCTTGCCTGCTGGGATGCTGGCCACCGGGGCCGGGCCGTGCGGTGGTGGAAACTTTCCACCACCGTCGCCACCGCTGGCGCCGAAGCGGGTCGCTTGCTGGCGTCGGGCAGCGTCGGCGGCGTAGAGCTGCTTGAGCTCCGCGTATAGAACAGCGGCCTCGGTCGGGGTGAACGGCTTGCGAACCGTGTTCTCGTGCTGCTCGGCCAGCACCTCCGCCAGACTCGTGGAGACCGTCGAGGTGACCCAGACCTTGACGCGCTTGTATTCCAGCCGCTTCACGGCGGCGAGCCGGCGGGCGCCGCAGACCAGGGTGCCGTCCGGGGTGATCGTGATCGGTTGCAACAATCCGAGCTTCTGGATGGAGGCGCACAGCTCGTCTAGGTCGCCGAGGTCGTGGCGGTATCGGTAGCCGACGCGGATCGAGTCAACGGCCCGGTCGAGTTCCACGCCGCCGCCGCTACTCACCCGCCTCACCCCCCGCAAGCAAGCTCTCGCGATCTGGGTGGCAGGCGAGTACCGCTCGCACGAGCTGGTTGTCGTCGAGCAGGTCCCGGACGCTCTCGCCCAACAGCAGCCGTGTCAGCACTCCCTTGCGGGTCGGGCGTCCCGGCTGCGGGCGGCCGCCCAGCAGCACGCCGAGCAGCCCCGTCCAGGTCGCCCGTTCGATGTCGAGCTGGGCGCGGATCGCGGTGTCGCGTCGCAGTGTCTCGTAGGCGGCGGTGATGCTTCCGGCGTCCGCCAGGCGAGCCGCGATGTACTCCACGACCGTGCCGGCTACCGTCTCTGGCCAGCCAAGAAGCCTGAACAAGAGCACCGTCTCGGCGATCACCGGCTCGGCCTCCGGCCCCTCGTCCACCGCGCCAACGGTCTCGGCGGTGAGAGTCTCGACGAGCTCGCCGGTCCGCAGCGGCATCTCTCGCTGCTCGTGCTGCTCGCGTCGAGCCCTCGCGGTCGAGGTCAGGTGCCGCTCGGCGTGGCTCTCCGCGGAGAGGCTGATCTGTACCGCGCGGGTGAGCACCGCCCACGGGTCCGCGGCGCGGCGTACCCCGTCGTTCCTCATCGCCAGGAACGCCGCGGTGCCAGCCTCGCCTGGGTCGCGATGCCAACTGCGCGCCAGCGGCGCGTACCGTTCGATCGTGTACGCCAACAGCGCGCTCGCCTCCGGGTCCTCCCGCCACGCCCCCGGACCAGTGGCGTGCAGCCGCTCCAGCAGCGCACGCAACCCCGCCGCGGAAGCGAACGGCGGCTGGAAACCCGCCGGCCTGACGGCCGGCGAAGGAGAAGCACGATGCGGGTTGACGGGCATGGCACCTGTCTGTCGCGCCAACCGCCGCCGCACCCCCCGACAACGTTTGGAATCGCGATCCGCAGGCGTCGGGTAATTGGGATCGTCCGGGTTGACGGGCATACACCCATAGGTACGCGCCCCGCCCCACCGTACCCCCCCCCCCTAACATTCCGTCCACACCCATCAGCTCGTCACCGAGCGCTCGGCCACCGGCTCCTCGGCTGCTGCAAGCGCCGGGGCGGGATGGGGCTTCAACCAGCGGCCCACCGTGGAGGGATGCACTCCCAGCCGTGCCGCGATCTCGCGGTTCGTCATCGACGTTTGCGCCCGCAGTCGCAGCGCCTCGCCGATCGACCCGCCCTGATCGACCCGATTCACTCTCGCCGGCCGTCCTGGGCCACGCGCTGCGGCCGGCGTAGCTGCCGTCGCCCTCGCGGCTGGGACGGGGGCCGGGCGGTGAGTCAGCTCGACCGTCAGATGGGTGATCGCGACCAGCACCACCGGCGGGACCGCCGCCACCAGCGCCGCCAGCACCGACGGCACACGCGCGTCGACGGCAACCACCGCCTGACTGGCGTTGGCCAGCACCGAGATGCACGCACCCGCCAACAGCAACGTCCACGCGTAGCGCACGGCCCGCCGGTCCCATCCGCCGCCGCTCATCGCCACGACCGAGACCGTCGCCACGACGATCACGCCGTCCACGATCAGCGGCCACACCCACGCGCGATCCGGCGCGATCCCGCAGCGGCGAGCCAGCTCGGACAGCGAGGTGAACGACAGCCAGAACGCGCCGAGCGCGATGAACACCGTCCCGCTCACTGCCACGGCCAGCACCAGCCGCTCAGCTCGTCGCCGCCGCCCGGCTCGCCCCGGAAGTAGTGCGTCCGAGCCGTTCATGGTGCCAGCCGGTAGGAGACTTCTGCCGTCTGAGCAGGGCGGCGGGCGAGCGTGCGAAAGGCAGAGGTGAGGGTCGCCTCGATCTCCCGCTCGCCCAGACCCGTGCGGGCAGCCGCCGCTCCCAACACATGGCGGGCCTCATCCTCCGGAACGCCGGCCTCAGCCTGACGGCACGCCGCCCAGAACAACGCCCGGTTGCGGTTGCCCTCCGGCTGGAGCGCCAGCCACGCCGCCAGCCGCTGCCCAGACCGTCCAGCCCAATCTACTCCAGATCGCACACGCGGGCGGCGCGGAGCAGGAGCAAGCAGCCGGCGTAGCGCCCCGGCATCGAGCGGACGGGAGTCACGGCCAGTCGCGAGCAGCGCATAGCCGCGCCGCCGCCCATCGCCGGTGAGCACTTGCGAGGGCGGAGCGATCACGTACCCGCCCATGCCACGGAAGTCCACATGCGCGCGCGGCAGCGCCCACGACGCCTGGGGGCCATCCTCCGCGCCTGGGAAGTACAGATGCACGCCGCCCGACGGGCTACGGACCAGCGCGACCCATCCGCCGACCAGTCCCGCCTGCCGTGCCCGAAGCAGGGCCGGGAACCCCGACCCGGACCGATGCACGTCAACGTCGAGCACGTCGAACCCGTCGGGCCGGCCGGTCGGCACGCCGATGTTCGCCTCTGGCCAGCACCGCCACCACCGCGCAATTCGCCGCGGATCGGCGCTCGCCTCAGTGAACCCGTGGCGGGTCAACGGCCGCTTCGTGCCCGGCACGCACGGAAACACCGCCACTCCAGCCGCCGCATACGCCGCCGCGGACTGTGCCAGCGACAGTCGCGCGGCGTTCGCGAACACCGTCAGCTTCGCCTCACGAACCTCGCGGTATTCATCCGCCGTCTTGACTGTCGTTCTACCTGGCGCCATCGTCGTCTCTCCTGACCCGCACCAAACCGCCGACGGGCGGATGTCGAAGGCCAGGTGCGCAAGACGAGCCCGGCCACGAGCCACATCCACCAACACGTCAACTCGCAGCGACAGCAACAGCTCCAGTGAAGCCCGCGCGCTACGCCAGACGACGCGCTCGCGATGCTGAGATCCGCGCCACCCGTCTGCCGCTCGAATCCCCCTGCCGCCGGTCCTGAGCCCTGACCTCCCACACGGCTCACACGTCTTGCATCACAAGGTCACCCCGGTATCCCCGGCGCACCTGCCGGGCGTGACCGTCTCGATGCGAATCATGTCCGCCGGCGATGGCTACCGCTACCTGCTCGCCTCGGTCGCCGCCGGCGACGGGCATCGTTCGCTGAGGACTCCGCTGATCGACTACTACACGCAGACCGGCACGCCGCCCGGCTACTGGCTCGGCAGCGGGGTCGCCGGGCTCGGCACCGACGAGCACGGAGTCGATCCGGGTGCCACGATCAGCGAGGAGCAGTTGCGGCGACTGCTGGGCCAGGGCCGCGACCCGATCACCGGCGCCCCGCTCGGCCTGCCCTACTACAACCGGCCCACGGTGAAGGAGCGAGTCGCGACGCGGATCGACCAGCTCGACGCGGACCTGCGCCCGGCCGACCGGACGGCCGCGGTGGCGCAGATCGAGACCGAGGAGCGCGAACGCGGCACCCGCAGGGTCGTCGCGGGCTATGACTACACGTTCTCGGTGCCCAAGAGCGTCTCCGCGCTATGGGCCGTAGCCGACACGGGCACCCAGGCGCGGATCGTGCAAGCCCACCACACGGCAATCGACGAGGTGCTTGCGCTCATGGAGCGCGAGGTTGCAGCCACCAGGGTCGGGCACAACGGCGTTGCGCAAGTCGCTACCCGCGGGCTGATCGCAACCTGCTACGACCACTACGACTCGCGCGCCAGCGACCCGCAACTGCACACCCACGTCGTAATCGCGAACAAGGTGCAAGGGCAGGACGGCAAGTGGCGTGCGCTGGACGGCCGGCCGATGCACGCCGCCGTCGTTGCGCTTTCCGAGCATTACAACGCTCTGCTCGCCGACCAGCTCACTCGCAGTCTCGGCGTTGCCTTCGAGCAACGCAACCGCGGAGCGGATCGCAACCCCGCATGGGAGATCGCCGGCGTGCCCGACGAGCTGCTGGCCGAGTTCTCCTCCCGCAGCGCGGCGATCGACGCCGAGAAGGACAAGCTCATCGCCGCCTACGTCGCCGAGCATCGGCACCAACCGAACACAAGGACGATCCTGCGGTTGCGCCAGCAGGCCACGCTCTCCACGCGGCCCGAGAAGACCCTGTACTCGCTGGCGGAGCTGACCGAGCAGTGGCGCCGCCGCGCCGGCTCAGTGCTGGGGCAGGACGCCCGCGCCTGGGCAGAGCACCTGCTCGCCCCCAGCGGCGAGCAGGTGCCGGTCATCCGGGCGGAGGACGTGACGCTCGAAGACATCGCCTCCGTCGGACAGGCCGTGGTCGAGCAGGTGCAGGCGAAGCGATCGACATGGCGACGCTGGAACCTTCAGGCCGAGGCGTCGCGGCAGACGATGGGCCTACGATTCGCCGCCACCACCGACCGCGAAACGCTCCTCGGACTGATCGCCGACGCCGCCGAGACCGCTTCGCTGCGGCTCACCCCGCCCGAGCTGACCGTTGCGCCGGCCGCGTTCACCCGCGCGGACCGCTCCAGCGTGTTTCGTCCCCGCCACGCGACCCTCTACACCTCCGCGGCGCTGCTGGCCGCCGAGGACCGGCTGCTCGACCTCGCCCGCACACCGACCGGCCCAGCGCTCGACCCCAAGGTACTCGTCGGTGTCACCGCTGGCCGGGACGAGCGGGGGCGTGTCCTCTCGGCCGATCAGCAGAGCGTGGTCGAGCGGATCACCACCTCCGGTAGGACACTGGACCTGCTCGTCGGCCCGGCTGGCGCGGGCAAGACCCTCACGTTGGGGGCGCTGCGCCGCGCCTGGGAGAGAAGCTACGGGCCGGGGAGCGTAATCGGCCTCGCTCCGTCTGCCGCCGCGGCCGAGGTGCTCGCCGGCGACCTGGGCATCCCGACCGAGAACACAGCCAAGTGGGTCCACGAGCACACCCATGACCGCTGGAACCTCGCGGCGGGGCAGTTGGTGATCGTCGATGAGGCGTCCTTGGCAGGCACCGCAACACTTGAGCTGCTCGCCACCCACGCCGCGCAAGCCGGCGCGAAGGTCCTGTTGGCCGGCGACTGGGCACAGCTCGCCGCGATCGACGCGGGCGGCGCGTTCGGGATGCTCGTCCGCGACCGCAACAGCCAGCCCGACAGTGACCCGGCACCGGAGCTCGCCGATGTCCGCCGCTTCCAAAGCGAGTGGGAGAAGGCCGCCTCGCTGCGCCTGCGCCAAGGCGACACCGACGTGATCGACCTCTACGACCAGCACGGCCGCATCGTCGACGGCGAGCACGAGGAGATCCTCGACGCCGCCTACCACGCCTGGCAAGCCGACACCGCCGCCGGCCGCGCAAGCATCCTGATCGCCGAGACCACCGAGACCGTGACCGCCTTGAACAACCGCGCACGGACCGACCGGGTGCTCGCCGGCCAGGTCAGCCCTGACGGCGTGGGCCTCCACGACGGCACCGTGGCCGGCCAGGACGACAGCATCGTCACTCGTCGCAACGACCGGCGGCTCAGCACCGGCAAGGGCTGGGTGAAGAACGGCGATCAATGGACCGTCCTTCACGCCCACGCCAATGGCAGCCTGACCGTCCGCCGCCAGGGTGCTCGCGGGCGGCGGGGAAGGGTCACGCTCCCCGCCCGCTACGTCGCCGAGCACGTCGAGCTCGGCTACGCGATCACCGCCCACCGAGCCCAGGGCGCGACCGTGGACACCGCGCACCTGCTCGTCCACTCCTCCTCGATGACCAGGGAGGCGTTCTACGTCGCCATGACCCGCGGCCGGCAGACCAACACAGCGTATGTCGCCACTGACGAGGCGCACCTGGAGGCCCACCAGCACACCCCCGGCTTCCAGGCCGGGCAGGTCACGGCACACAGCATCCTCTACGGGGTCCTGCAACACGAGGGCGCCGAACGCTCCGCGCACGAGACGATCGCCACCGAGCAAGACGCCTGGACGAGTATCGGCCAGCTCGCCGCGGAGTACGAGACGATCGCCCAAGCCGCCCAACACGACCGATACGCCGCCACCCTCTACAGCAGCGGCCTTGACGCCGAGCACGCAGAGGCGATCACCGGCGCGGAGTCCTTCGGCTCGCTTGTAGCGCAGCTTCGTCGCATGGAGGCCGACGGGCACGAACCGGACCGGAGCCTTGCTCAGGTGCTGCGGGCCGGCGGGCTCGACACCGCCGAAGACCCCGCCGCCGTCCTTCAAGCCCGCCTCGCGAAGCTCACCGCCGCACGCGCCGGCGGCACCCGACCACGCCAACGTCCCCGCTACCTCGCCGGACTCATCCCCCAAGCCACAGGACCCAAGCCCGCCGACATGCGCCAGACGCTGAGCGAACTCGGCGACCTGATCGAACAGCGCGCCGACGCGCTCACCGAACACGCCATCCAACAGAACCAGCCGTGGGTAGCGAGTCTCGGCCCGACGCCGAGCGACCCGGCCAGGCGTGCCGCCTGGCAACAGCAGATCCGGACCGTCGCGGCGTACCGGGACCGCTACCACCTCAACGGAACCCACCCGCTCGGCCAGGCGCCGAGCAGCCAGGGCCAGCGCCTCGACCACCAGCACGCCACGCTCGCCGTGCGCCGAGCCCAAACCGCGACCAACCAGAGCGTCGCGCGCCAGCGCACACGAGAGCAGCGAATCGACACCGGCCGCGACCTCGGCCGATAACCCTCAAGCCCAGCACCCCTCCACCATCGCTCCGGCCTTCACGCCGCACGTGACGGCCGTGGACTGCTTGCGCCGGAACTCGATCGGTGAGACCCCCTTAGAAGGCGTGGAAGCGGCTGGCGTAGTTGGCATCCGTCCAGCCGACCGACCGCGCCACCGCCGCGATCGACAGGTAAGTACAGCACAACACCCGAGCCATCTGCTGGGCGCGCATCTGCCGCAGGCAAGCCATCGGGCTGACACCGACCGTGGCGTCGAACGCTCTCACAAGCTGGGAGCGCGAGAGATGAACCTCCTGCGCCAGCAAGCTCCACGCTCGCCAGGCAGCTCAACCGCCACGGCGTCACGCTCGGCGCCAAGGTGCGCCCGCTCAGACCCGCACCCGTGCTCGTCGGCGGCAACGGCAGCGACCGTGCGCCCTGGCTCGATCCCTACGGCGGCAACCCAGACTGGCGCACAGAGATGTGGGGTCAGGTCGTCGCGCTACACGGCCGCTACCCCAAGGCACTCGACGCACTACAAGACAACTGGTGGACAGACGAGTCACAGACTGAGACCCTGTGCGCGCTCGCCATGTGGCGAACAGAGATCGACGACACCGGCCAGGACCCCCGCGAAGAGCTCGCGTTCCAGAACCAGCTCGCCGACTACGCCCACGTCCTGCGCCAGCAAGGCGGCGGTGTCACCAAAACATGGAAGCCCGGTGCGCCCCCCGCAGGGTGGGCTGGGGAATAGTTGCGGCCACCGATCGGAGATCGGCTACGAAGCCGTGAGCGCCACGACCGGATCGGGAGGCTGCGGCGCCCTGCCAGCACGACGAGGACGGGTACTCACGACCACGCTCCCTCGAACGCCACCAGAGGAGATCCCGATGGCACACATCCTGGATTGTAAACGGGCGACGACTCTCGATGCGGAGCCGCGATCGTCCATCACTTCCGAGGTGCCGCGTACCTTTTCCTGGTTTCTGAAGCGGGCCCTCCTGAATCGCAAGATATTGCGAAGCACCGTCAGCGCCGCCGCTTCAACCTGAAGGTGACGGTCCGCACGATCGACCTGGGCTCACCGCCTTTCGGCGTGTAGGTAATCGTGACGGTTGCGCTGAGCTTGCCTTGCCTGGCAAGGACCGCATTTGCGCTGGCCGTCGGGACGAGCGTCACGACGATCCGCCCGGCCTTGCTTATGCTGAGGCGCAGCCGCGCGACCGTGAGGGTCGTATTGCGCTTCTTCTTACGCGAAGCACGGGCGAGCTGCGTTGCACTTGCCTCGCCCACGATCTGGAGGGCGCCCGGCCCGGGCAGAGTCAGTGTGACCTTGACCGTGCCGTTACTCGCCACGATTTCCATGCTGTTCAGCACAAACGTGTTGCTCACCGTGCCTGTCGGCGACCCTTGACTACCGCCGCCGCCGGAAGAGCCACCCGACGAGCCACCACCGGAAGAACCGCCACCAGACGAGCCGCCACCCCCTCCGGAAGAGCCGCCGCCACCCGGACCACCGCCGCCAGGTTCTTGCGCGGTCGGCACATGCAACGTGTTGCTGGTAGCGCCCCTTCGCCCGGCGCCGTTTGCCGCCGTCACTTCGCAGACGAGATTCTCACCCGCATCAGCAGTCTGCACGACATAGGTGTCTGCGATCGCGCCCGGTATCGGCGCGCCGTCACGCAGCCACTGGTCAGTGAACATCGGCGAGGGCTCGCCGGTCCAAGTGCCGTTCGCGCAGGTCAGTGTTTCTCCCACGGCAGGCGTGCCGGAGACCACCGGCAGACCAGTGTTTTCGGGCGCCGTAGCGGACTGGGGAATCCCGACCATCACCCTGCCGCTCTCGTCGCCGACAATGCACATCCCTTCGGTGACACACGACACGCCTGTCATGTCGTCTAGAAAAAGACTCAATTCGGAGCTCGGGGGTTCGACGGGGAGCCCGTACACGTTGCTCTCGATCCACGCGCCCGCGCCAGCGTCTGGTTCGGAGGAGTCGATCACGTTGCCGGGCGAGCCATTGCCGCCAAAGCTCGTCGCCAGGCACAATCCTCCCGGCGCGCACGAGATGCCACCCAGGCCATTCAACTCAAAATCTGCTTCCGCCCAAGGGCCGCTTGTGGGGTCGCCCCAGCCAATGACGGCTTCCGGTCTATCGCCAATCGCCACACACAGGCTCACCGAGAGACAGGAGATGCGGCCGAGACTTCCCGCACCCACGTTCCGTGCGCCCCACGTGCCCACGCCTCCCGTTGGGTCGGTCGAGGTAACCAGATCACCCGTGTTCGTCTCCGTCACGACACAGAGATGTTCTGACGGACATGCAATACCGCCAAGCCACGAGTCTCCCAAATACGCGACGCTCCACGCACTCGCTCCCCCTGTTGGATTATCCGAGGCGACCACGTCACCTTCCCGATCAATCGCCACACATATATTAACCGACGCACACGACACACCCTTCAACGGAATCGCGCCGTCAACGTTTGCAATGCTCCATTCGCCAGATCTCCCCGTCGGGTCTGTCGAGGTGAGGACGTTGCCCGATTCATCCACGGCGACGCATAGGCCAGTCGAGGGACACGCCACACCATCCAGTTTATGTGCGTCGATGTGAGACTGGCTCCAGGCGGCCATCCCACCGCTCGGATCGGTAGAGCTCACCACGTTGCCCGCATCGTCTACCCAAACGCACAGCTCGACCGACGCACATGACACATCTTGCAGAGAGCTGTGACCCACTTCCACAGGCGTGATCGTCCAAGCACCGGCGCCGCGCGTCGGTTCGGTGGACGTGATGACCTCGCTGCCGCTGTCCACCAGAACACACAGGCCCGCCGCTGGGCAAGATACACCGTCGAGCGACGAGCTATCTTCAATCGACGTCGACATCCACGCCCCTGCGCCTGCAGTCGGTTCGGTCGATGTGATGATTTCACTGCCGCTCAACGCGGCACAGAAACCCCATGAGACGCACGAGACGTGCTCGATCAACCCACCGCTGACGTGGGCAGAACTCCATGCGCCGGGTCCCCCCGTCGGGTCTGTCGAGGTGAGCACGCTGCCCTGGTTGTCCGTCGCAACGCAGAGATTTTCAGACGAACACGAGACATCATAGAGCGTGTGGGTCGAGTCCACATCGGTCACCGTCCACACGCCGGCGCCCCCAGTCGGGTCCGTCGAGCTCACGACATCGCCACCGTATTCACTGCCCACAGCGACGCACAGCTTCACCGTCGGGCACGACACGCCGCCAAGTGCTTCTTCCTTCACGTGAGCCTCGCTCCATGCGCCGGCGCCACCGATCGGATCAGTGGACGTCCAGACGTCCCCGTGGCCATCTACTGCGACGCACAGGCTCATCGACGCACACGACACAGCCCTCAGATGGCGGCTAACGCTCGCGACGCTCCACGCGCCGGTGCCCCCCGTCGGGTCGGTCGAGGTCGCGATAACTCCTTCGCCCACCGCGACACACAGTTCAGCTGACGGGCACGACACCCCGTTGAAGCCTTCCGCCACCTTCGTCCTGGCCCACGCCGCTGTGCTACCTGTCGGATCACTCGCAACCAGTACGTCCCCAACGCCGTCCACCGCGACGCACAAGCCCGTCGACGGACACGACACACCACTCACTTCAGTCGGGTACGCAAACGGCGGCTGATCGTCAATGGGGATGGGACTCGCCCAGCTGAGCGGCGAAGCCGCTAGCGCCGGCGGTGCGACAAGCGCTCCACAGCTAAGCAGGATCACGGAGAGTCCAGCACACCACAACGACAGTAGGCCGTGCCGCCTGCGGCTGGCGTTTCCTTCCCACCTCTTACGAACCCAAATAGCGACCATTGCGCCCTGACATTCTACATGATCGGATCGACCTGCTTCTCGCCCATTTCACTCGCGCAGTGGACTCGCCGGCTTCTCAAGCGTGACGGTATGAGTGACTGCTCGCGAGCTGCCCGTGGGCGGCGTGACGCTGATCTTCACCGTCAACATCAGATGCCTGTGGTGCTTCAGCGCTCGCCTGCCCCTGGCGTCGAGTGGCACGACCAGCTTTAATGGGCCAGCAGGGACATTTGCACGCACCAGTCGTGCCAACACGACAGGCATTAGTTTACCCATCTTCTTGGCGCTGGATGTCTGCGCGGCAGGCACCGTTACACCCACCTCCACACGAGACCCGGCAAGATCAACCGTGAGCCACACCAACAACGAATCCCCATGCTGAACCGCCGGCAGTAACAGGCCACTGAACGCAAGCGTCTTTGTGGCCGGGCCGGTCGTTGTCGTCGTGGTCATGACCGGTATCGTCGGGATTATCACCGGGGTCACGGTCGCGACGATCGGGCTGCTAGTCGGCGTCGTGAAAGTCTTTGCTTCACCGACCGTTTCACTCGATGCGTTCACCGCCCGCAGGCGGTAGTAATACATTGTGCCCGGTTTCAGACCGGTGATCGTTTCCGGTCCGATCAGCACTCCGCCGGCGCTTGCGGGCACTTCGCCACCGGGCGTGCTCTGGCCGTAGGCTTCGGTTTCGCCGTATTCGAAGTCGTATCGCGTCCTGGCCATTTCGGGGTCGAGCGTGCCCGCCAGGACAGCCGTCGTGGTGCTCACGCCCGACCCGGACTCGCCCGTCACGCCCGGTCTGACCGTTTGTGTCGTGAATGTTCCCTTGCCTTCGCTCAGTAGGCTCTTGCCAGCCTTATTTTCGGCGACCACCCGGAAGTAGTACGTCGTGCCCGGTTCCAGACCCGCAACCCGCGCACTCGCGGACACGCCGCTCTTGCCGGTCCCAAGACCTTCCTTGCACGGTGCCTCAGACCCGTAGGACTCGCTGGTGCCGTACTGGACTTCACACGTCGCCGCCTGGGCGTTCGGGCTGATATCCGCTTCGAAGGTGACTTCTGTGCCCGTGCTCTGAGCGCTGACCGATTCGACCGTCGGCAAGATGGGTTCGGTGGCAAACCACACTCCCGGACCGGTCGTGGAGCCGATCCTGTTCTTCGCGACCAGGCACACCGCGTATTCAGTGCCGGGATGCAGCTTGGTGACCGCGGCTGAGACTATGTCTCCCGGTTCATCCGGTGTCGTGTCTCGCACTTCCGGAGTCATTTTGGCCCCAGCGCCAGTGCAGCTGAAACCAGCTGCGTACTCGAAGTACCAGCTCGTCTGAATGGCCTCGACTCCCAGCCTGCCGGTGAGCGTCGCCGAATCGGTCGTGATGTTGATTGCAGGACGGGTTTCCGGTGCTTTGGGCGCCACCGGTTCGGTCGTGAACGTCAAGGTCGGCCCCGATGTTTCACCAGTTGCGTCCGTGGCGATCAGGCAATAGGCGTACTCGGTATCCGGTTCCAAGCCGAACAGTTCACCCGAGACCGGGATGGCTTCGCCCTGCACTTCCGGCATGAGCCCTGTTTCCTTGCCCCCGGCGCAACTCGCACCCCTGTTGTACGCGAAGTAATACCCGGCCTTCGCATTGGCATGCGGGTTGAGCGTCCCGCATACCCGTAGTCGCCCTTCCGCGCCGGCCCGCCCGGCGCATTCTTCGGTGCTCGGTGTTTCCGGGCCGCCGCCCACGTGCGGGCGGGCCGGCCTGAACGCCTCGATCCCATTCGGCGTGCCGACCCCGCTCGGGCCATCGTAACCAGGCGCGGCGTCGCAGATCAACACACCCCGGCCGCAATCGGTCAGCGACAGCGGTTCCATCGAACCACTGCAACCCGAGGAATAGACATCCTCGCACTCGCCGTTGCCCGTTTCGACGATGTCATGCAGAGACGCGGACCCAAGATGGGAGTACAGCGTCTCGGCTGGATACGCAACGCCGTGCGCACCACCTGCCAGCGCGAACATCGACGCGACGATCGGCGAAGCGACGCTCGTGCCGCCGAACGTCCACCAGCCGAGCACCCTCGCGGTCTTCAAGCCACTCCCCGGGCGGAGATACGGGACAGAGTCGTAGATCGCGACCCCGGTGTCGGGTTCGGCGTCCGCGGAGACATCGGCGACGGCACGCCGCCCTTCACAACCCACGCTCGACCAATCGGCAACATCCCGCTGCCATTCCTGGGCCGCGAAGCCCAGGCTGCAACCCCCTCCGCTGTCGTTCCACACCGTCTCATCGCTCCAAGCCCCCCCGGGGCCGCTCAGGGTCAGACGGGTGCCACCCACCGCGACGACATGCGGAGAGGACGCCGGATAGTTGACACCACCGATCGCAAGCCCTTCCCTTTCCGCTTCCTCCGTGCTCATGTCCCAGTTCAGATAGCCACTGTCGCCGGTCGCGACCGCGATCACAGTCCCGGGATGGTTGAAGGCTTCACTGTCTGCCGGTGGTTCTTCGCCACCCCACGAGTTCGATATCTCCGTGGACCCGAGGCGAGCAGCGGCGTCCTCCGCGGTTTCAAGGCTCGACATCTGACCATCGTCGGCCTCGACCAGCGCGATACGGCAGTTCTCACAGACCGCGTGGGCAACCTCGATATCGATCGAGACCTCCGACGCCCATTCATCGGCCCCCTCCACCTCGTTGCAGGAGGCTTCCCTGGCCGATGGTTGTATCGTGTTGCTTTCGCAGAGCGCTTCCGTTTCTTGCCTTGACTGCTTACTTGCGGGAAAGGGCAGATTCCCGGTTTCACCGTTCTGATTGACCTGCTCAAAGCAGCCATCCCCCACGGTGCATTCAGGCAGAGCAAATTCTTCGTCGTAGACTTTCAGGTCGGCTTCGGCATCGAGGTCGTTGTAAGCATCGACCAGCGCGATTGTCTGCGGTTCGGACGCCGGCGCGTCCGGCGCTTCACCCGGAAAGTAGGCGCTACGCAGATCCTCCGGACGCAGACCATAGGCGCCTTCCGCCGCCCTGCCGGCGACGATCGGAGCACCGTGCGTCATGCCCAACGGGTACCTGTGCGCACGCGCGGCGGCCGTCCTCGGCACGAGCAGTTGCGCCAGGCAGCCAGCGTATCCCGGAGCAGGAGCCGCACACGCTGAGCGTGCGGTGTAGTCAGCGGCCGGGAGCGGGGAGATGGTGCTGGCCTGCGCGGCTGAGGCGCAGAGCACCGAGCAGACCGATGCGAGCCAAATGAGGCTTGACACGGCTATAGCTCGGGTGCTCTTCATCGCCACCGCCTCTGGCTATTCTACTGCACCGCCTCCGGCCATGTCCATTGCCTCTGGAGCCTTGGGGCGTCGTGCTCCCGGGCCCTCACTCGGGGCCCTCACCCGTAGATCTCCGCCAGAGTGACTGGAGTA
The DNA here is from genome assembly GCA_963837135.1 of uncultured Solirubrobacterales bacterium. Lineage (GTDB taxonomy): Bacteria > Actinomycetota > Thermoleophilia > Solirubrobacterales > Solirubrobacteraceae > Palsa-744. Next base: position 377,865 of record CAWILV010000005.1, on the reverse strand, counting down.
CCTGAGCTGTTTTTATCCCATCCCACAGCGGTGCAAGCCGTAGACGATGAGCACGACACCCCGCTCAATTCACTTTCCGTCGCTCCGGTGGGGTTAGGCGTCGACTGGAGCACCCATTCGTTGCCGTTCCAACTCTCTGCCAAGGTAACATACGTGCCTGAGCTGTTCTTGTCGTCTCCCACCGCGGTGCAGGCTGTAGACGAAGAGCATGATATCCCAACAAGAACGTTTGTCGTCGCTCCACTGGGGTTGGGTGTGGATTGGACGGCCCATTCCGTGCCATTCCAATGCTCAGCCAGAGTCACGTCAGCACCTGAGCTATTAATATATTCTCCTACAGCGATGCAGGCCGTCGCCGACGAGCAGGACACCGCACCAAACCAGCTATATGTTGCTCCGGTGGGTTTTGCAACCGATTGGATAGACCATTCGGTGCCGTTCCAGCGCTCCGCCAGCGCAGCATAACCCGAGCTGCTCTTATACCACCCAACTGCCGTGCAAGCCGTTGACGAGGAGCACGACATACCTCTAAATTCACTCTGCGTTGCCCCGGTGGGGTTGGGAGTCGACTGGACGGACCATTCCGTGCCATTCCACTGCTCGGCCAATGTGCTGGGAACGTCTTTGCCGCTGATGTAGAACCCTGCAGCGGTGCATGTTGTCGACGAGGAGCACGACACGTCTTCGAGGAACGATTCTTTTGCTTCGCTGGGGTTAGGGGTCGCTTGGATAGCCCATTCCGTTCCATTCCACCGCTCTGCCAAGGTAACCAAAACACCAGAGCTGTTCTTGTAGTGTCCCACTGCGGTGCAGGCCGTTGAAGACGAACATGACACCCCATGCAAGTAGCTTTCTGTCGCCCCGCTGGGGTTCGGAGTCGACTGAATGGACCATTCGGTGCCGTTCCAGCGCTCCGCCAACGTGCTTGGAATGCCCAGGCTGTTCGTGTAGAACCCTACGCCAGTGCAGGCAGTCGATGACAAGCACGATATGTGCGTCCCTCCAGCATAGGGAGCGCCGGCAAGGTAGCTTTCCGTCGCTCCTGCTGGATTGGGGGTGGACTGGAGGGACCAGCCCAGCGTGGTGAACGTCTGATCGGAACCGTCGGTTGTTCCATCGCCGTTCGTCGCCACGATGCGGAAGTGGTAGGTCGTGCTCGCTGTCAGACCTGTGATAGCTTTGCTCTCTTCCACGTTGCTCGTACCCGAGCCCGCACTCGCTTCAGCCGTCTTCGACCCATACGACGTCGTCAGTCCGTATTCGAAATAGTATTTCGTTGCCGCACCTTTTGGATTAACAATGCCATTCAGCGTAGCACCAGTTTCGCCTATATTGGTGGCTGCTTTGGTTTCCACGGTCGGCTTAGCGGTCGTCGCGAATTCCTGATCGGAACCGTCGGTTGTGCCATTGCCGTTTGTAGCCACGATGCGGAAGTGGTAGGTCGTGCTCGCTGTCAGACCTGTGATAGCTTTGCTCTCTTCCACGTTGCTCGTACCCGAGCCCGCACTCGCTTCAGCCGTCTTCGACCCATACGACGTCGTGGTTCCGTATTCGAAATAGTATTTCGTTTCTGCACCTTTTGGATTAACAATGCCATTCAGCGTAGCACCGGTTTCACCGATACTCGTCGCTTTCTTGGTTTCCACGGTAGGCTTAGCAGTGGTTGAGAAGACCTCATTGGCACCATCAGTAGTGCCCTTATTATTTGTCGCAACAATACGAAAATCGTAAGTCGTGCTCGCCGTTAGACCTGTGATAGCTTTGCTCTCTTCCACGTTGCTCGTACCCGAGCCCGCACTCGCTTCAGCCGTCTTCGACCCATACGACGTCGTGGTTCCGTATTCAAAGTAGTATTTTGTTTCCGCGCCACCGGGGTTGACTGTTCCGTTCAGCGTAGCTCCCGTTTCTTTGATACTCGTTGCCGCCTTGGTTTCCACGGTCGGCTTGGTGGTCGTCGTAAACGTCTGGTCGGCCCCATCGGTCGTCCCTCCACTACTTTTCGCGACGACCCGAAAGTGGTAGGTTGTACTCGATTTCAGACCGGTGATGGCTTCGCCCTCTTCTATGTTGCCAGTGCCAGAGCCCGCATTCGCTTCAGCGGTTTTTGTTCCGTACGAAGTGGTTTCTCCGTATTCGAAGTAGTATTTCGTTTCTGCGCTTTCCGGGTTGATGACACCCTTGAGCGTCGCGCCCGTAATGGTCACACCCGTCGCTTGCTTGGTTTCTACATACGGCTTGGGGATGCCCCGGGTCTCCGCCAAAGTAACAAAGATACCATAGAGACCACCAAGACCTTCGATTTCTGCTAGATACCCTACGTGCTGTCCCACGGCGGTGCAGACTTTTGACGATACGCACGATACCCCGTTCAGTGAAGCGCTTTCGACCCCCATAGCTTCTTCAGGCCTAGGAGTCGCTTCGATCGACCATTCCGTACCGTTCCACCGCTCACTCAAAGTTTCCGCACCGGTGGTATCAGTACTCTTACCTACAGCAATACATTCGGCAGACGAAGCGCACGATACAGTACCCACGCTACTTGACGTGGCACCTGTCGGGTTGGGCGTCGTCTGAACAGACCATTCCGTGCCATTCCACCGCTCAGCCAAAGTGACTTTGGTACCCGAACTATTGGTATAAGATCCCACCGCTGTGCACGCTGTAGACGAGGAGCACGATATACCACCCAGGCTACTTGACGTGGCACCTGTCGGGTTGGGCGTCGTCTGAACAGACCATTCCGTGCCATTCCACCGCTCAGCCAAAGTGACTTTGGTACCCGAACTATTGGTATAAGATCCCACCGCTGTGCACGCTGTAGACGAGGAGCACGATACTTCGTGCAAGCTGCTTTCTTTCGCGCCTGTTGGAATGGGCACTGTCTGAACCGACCATTCGGTGCCATTCCACCGCTCTACCAGCGGTAGAGAATTACCGCCATTGTTGCGGTAGCTACACTCACTGCCTTCCGGTTCACAGTAGTAACCGACCGCGATGCAAGCGGTGGACGACGAGCACGATACCCCTTGGAGCTCGCTTTCGCCGTCGCTGGTCGAGATCCCGCTTTTGCTGGGCGTAGTCTGAATCGACCATTCCGCGCCATTCCACCGCTCAGCCAAAGTATAGGCGGTACCTGAGCTGTTGCTGTCATACCCGGTGGCCGTGCACGCGGTAGACGACGTACACGACACCCCTAATAGTCTCGCAAATGTCGTGCCGGTCGGCTTTGGTGTTGATTGAATCTTCCATTCGGTGCCGTTCCAAGCCTCAACCAAGGCCCAGTCTGTGTCTTCAGATTTAGCGTAATAACTTGACACCGCGACGCACGCTGTCGAAGATGAGCACGACACTCCTTCCAACGTGCTTCCTCGTTCTCCGCTCGGCACGGGAGTCGTCTGAATCACCCACGGTATCGTGGTGAACGTGTGATCGGCGCCATAGATAGTCCCAGAGCTATTCGTCGCGACCAGCCGGTAGTGGTAGGTTGCTGCAAGCGTGTGAAGACCGATGATGCTCTGGCTGACGCCCTGCCAGATCACGCTCGATCCCACGCTGGCGTTTGGCACCGGGACGTTCGTCCCATAGGATGTCGTCGGGCCGTATTCGAAGTGGTAGCTTGTTTCCAACCCTCCCGGGTTCACGTAGCCGTTCAGCTTAGCTCCTGTTGATGTTACACTTGTCGCCGCCTCAGTGACGGCAGAAGTTTTTGGTGTTAGTTCAAGGGGCCCGTCGGGGGTACCCCAGCCGGTCGGCCCGTCATAGCCTTCCTCAGCTTCACAGAGATACGTGTGGCCGCAAATCCCGTCGGACCCCGAGGTCACACCAAACAATGCGTGTCGGTAAAAAGCTTCAGCGCCCGGCTCGTCTTTAACCGTACTGCTCGCGTGTGCCTCAATACCCGCGACGAGCGGCGAGGCTACGCTTGTCCCACCTAGCAGCACCCAACCCAGTTTGCCTGTTTCGTATCCTGATTCTTCTTTATATTCGTAGGAGTCATACACCGATACGGGTGATTCGTTATTGTTTGCGTCCGCCGCTACATCGTTGTCTGTGCGTTTTGAGCAGCTCGGATCTGTCTGCCAGGCTGGCTTTGACTCGTAGGCGCTGCAACCACTGCCGGTGCCTTCCCATACGCCCTCTTCCCAGCCACGTTCACTTCCCGTCTTCTTTTTTAGCGTTGTCCCGCCGACCGAAATGACGTCTTTGGACGCAGCGGGGTACTCCACCCCATAGCCAGAGTCACCAGCGCTCGCTGTCGTCGGAATGTCTGTATGGTTGAAGTACGTGTCCTGAGAAGCCTCTTCCGAATACTCAGCACCGCCCCAGCTATTGCTGATCTCCGTAGCTTTCAGAGCGACAGCCTCGTTCTCCGCAATATATAGATTAGGTATTTTTTCAGCATTCTCTTCGTTATTTTCCGCCTCGACGAGTAGGATATGACACTTCGGACATGCCGCCGAGACCATATCCAGATCGAGCGACATCTCAAGACCCCAGTCTTCGACTATGTTTGAAAAAGGTATGTGGGGATATTTGTCGCTCGGATAGTTTTGTTCTTCGCCTTTCTGGTTGACCTTCCTGAAGCAGTTGGTAATTTCTTTTTTGGCATTTTCCTTTTTACATTCAGGGAGGTCATACTTTTCGCGGTATTTGGCGAGGTCGGCTTCGGCGTTGGGGTCGTCGTAGGCATCGACGATTGCGACGGTTTCCGTCGATCCGCCCGAAAGGACCGAACTGGTGAGGTTATACGCCGACTGGAGATTTTCTGGATCAAATCCACCTCCTTCGCCCCCGCCTTCGAGCAGTGGCCCGACGCCGCGAACCTGGTAGCCGGACGCCGTCTTGACTACCGGGGGGTCGATAATCGACAGACACCCCGCTCTCCCAGCAGTCGGCGGTGGACAGACAGCATACGGTTCCGTGCTCGAAGGGGTCAACGAATATCCCCGCTGCGCCGCGCTCGCAGGCTGCGCAATGGCCGGTTCCGTCGGCGAAGGTGCCGTTAGCCCAGATGCCGTGAGCGGAGACCCCAGGCTCGCCGCATCCGCTGCCGACTGGAGGATGCCCGCGAACAGAAGACCAACGAGGATCATCAGACAGGCCGACCAGCTTGCTCGATGCCCTCGGACACGCTCGCTTCGCTGAACTCGCCGTACTGGTCCCAAGTACATGACCCTCATGCGTTCTCCCCTTTACTTGAACGATTGGCGCTACTTGATCAGCTAGGGCGAGCACCTGAACAGACTTCGATGAAGACGTCAAGGCTTTTGGACATATGTTCTACTTGGTCGGCGCTCGTCCACATGCCTGACTCGCAGTTACCATCGCGGGAGCCGCGAGGCGGCTCATCCTAACGCCTCGAAAGGGAAGCGTTCTAGCCTTCGGGAATCGATTTCCCCGCAAATTGCGAACGAAATCGACGAGAGTGGGCCTTGGGCGGCGGGCGTAAGCACTGATCTTCACCGAAGCGTGGCAAACACCAGCACGCGCAAGATCCTCGACCGCAGTGCTGTGGCGGCGTGTGGGCCGCATCTCCTCGGAGGCTCACTCGTCTTCGACTGTGAGGGTGGCGCAACGCCTACGAGGACCCTGACTTCGGGTCATGGCGGTGGCTGACCGGCGCACCAGCCAACCTCCGCGAGGGGGAGCGCCTGTGCGAGGCTCGCGATCTTGTCCCACGTCGGGTTCCGCACGCCGCGCTCGATGCCGGAGAGGTAGGTCGGATGAACGTAGGCCGCGAACGCGAGGGCTTCGATGGTCAGACGGCGCTCGCGGCGCGGGCGGCGGATCGCCTGGCCGAGGTCTGCGTTCGTCGGCACGGACCCGGCTCAGTGTGATCGCGGGAGGTTGGACAGACGCTGCTTACCGCCGCGTCTTGGATGGTCTCATATGGCGATCAGCCCCAGCTCGTCAAGGTGCCGGGCACACGATGACGCCAGGACGTGCTCGCCCTGAACCACCACGACGCAGTGCTGCTCAAGGCGCTTGACGGCACTGCTCAGCGCCGATGGCTCCACGTCGCTGGCTTCGGCCTGGAGCTCGGTGCGCGACCATCGCTCGTCGTGGTCGTCGCGTAGGAGCTGCAAAACGATGGCCCGCTCGACGATCCGAGGGTCGGAGGGCAGGCGGGAATGCTCGGTCATGGGGACCCTGTCCTGGTGGCGAACCCGAACCAGTCGGATGAGCGAGACGGGGATCAGGCAGGTGAACTTGACCGTGTTCCAGAACGCGAGCAGCACGATCAGATCGACCCAGCCCGGCCCGCCTTTGCGGACGACTGTGGCGGTGGCCAGCATCAGCAGGCCGTAGGGGACGGCGGCGGCCAGGCCGACGAGCGGTCCCCACTTGATGCCGGTGCGGGTATGCACGCGCCGGATGAGGATGTTGCTGGGCGCGAAGCGCCGGAACAGGTTGTGGAGGCGGGCGCTGACTGCCCAACTGGCTGCGAAGATCATGATGGTCTCCCTCTGCTCAGACGCCGAAGCGTCGATTACCGGGATGGCAGTCCGGAGAGAGATGGCGACCCTGACGCTGTGCCAGGGTGCGGCGTCCACGGGACGCGAGACATTCACTGCCGCTGCTCAGGATAGCGCCGTTGGCTGGCGGATAGAACCGGCCAGTGGACACCGAAGATACGACCTTCGATGCCACGCACGACAACGTAGCCTTTCCCACGCTGCGAGTGATCGGGTCATGGCTCGCCGGGTTTTCTTCGGCCGACCGAAGGGGAGTCCCTACAGCGCGACCGGCAGCGCACCACCACAGCCGACGCAACGCCGGCCGGCACGATCCACGAACGCGCGGGTACGCCGGTCAGCGCGGTACAATATGCAGGTCAGCTAGATACCCCCCAAGCGCATCCTCGGCTCGTCGAGGAACAGCACAGCCGGTCGGTGGAAGATCGCCCGCGCCATCATCAGCCGCTGAGCCATCCCACCCGAGAGCGCGTAGACCGACGCCTTCGCCCATTTCGAGAGGTGCAGCTGCTCGAGCAGCTCGTCCGCCTTCCTGCGTGACTCCGACGCCGAGATCCCGAACAGGCGACCGTGGAAATAGAGGTTCTCCCACACCGTCAGCTGCCGGTCCAAGGTGTTCTGCTGGGAGACGATCCCGATCAGTTGCTTCGCAAGCGCAGGGTGAGCGACGACATCGATAGCACCGACGTACGCCGTGCCTGAGGTGGGAATCACGCGCGTCGTCAGCATCCCCGCGGTGGTCGTCTTGCCGGCGCCGTTCGGCCCGAGCAGCCCGAAGATCTCACCCGCGTACACGCTCAGGTCAAGCTTGTCGACCGCGGGGATGTCCATCCCGGGGTAGACCTTCGTCAACTCGACCGTGCGAATCACCTCGCGGCGATCCTCGCCATCCGCTGTGTCGAGCGCCGGAGCGCCGGCGGGCGCATCGACTGGCTGGGTGGTGGCCATCGCTTCCCAATGTATAACGCTCGCGCTACCCTGCCATCAGAGATGGCGGACACGACCGGGAAGATCGCCAAGAACCTCGAGCGCTTCGCTCAAGCGGTGGCCGCGCACGACCGCGAGAACCCGACGCACACCGCCAACGGCATCGGCCTCGCGCACTTCGACCTCGAGCGCCTCGGGCTGGAGGAGGGCGAGGAGATCCTGCCCGGCATCACGATCCACGGCGACAGCGGGGTGACGGGCAACTTCAGAGTGCTCTGCGACGGCGAGCACGACGAGGGCAAGGTCGAGTCAGAGGAAGAGGTCGTCGAGGCGGTCGCCACTGAGGCGGTCCCCGTCGGCGCGCCGGGGGTCTCGCCCGGCGAAATCCCCTTCGGCGGCTAGCCCATTGAGCGCGGAGCCGCCGGTAGGCGTTCCAGCCGGCGCGACTATCTTCAGCGCGCGATAGCCGGCACGGGTACCCCCGCCCGAGCCGCGATCAGCGCGACCAGCCGCTCGATCGTCGGGCACTGCAGGTCATGACGCGCCGCCGCACGCAGCACCGACCCCGGGATCGCATCCAACTCAGGCTCACGTCCGGCGGCGATGTCGCGCTGCATAGAGCTGCCGAGCGTGTCGTGCGCCAGCTCCAGCTCGCCGAGCGCGATCGCCGGATCGACATCGGTGGCGCCCTCGGCGCGCCCCACGGCGCAGCCCTCCTCGATCGCCCCGACCAGCGCGGCGCGCAGCTCCGGAGTGGAGCGGATCTCGCCGAGCAGCTTGTCGAACGCGCTGGTCGTGCACGCAAGCGCGTTCAACCGCACGAGCTTCGACCACATCACCTGCGCCTCTGACTCCTGCACGCCGGCTGAAACCCCAGCATCATTGAGTAGCTGCGCCAAAGCTTCCATCCCCTCGTGTACGCCCGGATCATGGCTGGCCATCTCAACGAGCAGGAACGGGCTCGTGTGCACCACCACGCCGGGCTCGGGCCGGTCGGCCTCGACACGGATCGTCCCCGCCAGCACCGCGTCGGCGCCGAAGCGCTCGCGCAGGACGGCGATGTGATCGAGGCCGTTCAGCAGTGGCAGCACCAGCTTCGGCTGCGCAACCACTCGCTCCAACGAAGACTTCAACCCGGAGGCCTTGGTGGCGACGATCAGCACGTCCACCGGCTCCTCAAGGCGGGCCACAGCGCGCGGGTGGGCGACGAACTCACCGAAGCTGACGCTGTCCACACGCAGCCCGCGCTCGGAGATCGCCTCCGCCGTCGCCTCCCGAGCCACGACGATCACGGACGTGCCGGCCCGCTCGAGCAGTCCCGCGATCAGTCCGCCCACACCGCCGGGGCCTAGCACTGCGATCTTCACCGCTCGCAGTCTACGGCTCGACTCTATGCCACACCGCAGGGCAATACCCGGCCGCTCGATCCGGTCTAGCCTTATGTCCGGCATGTCCTCTCAAGCCCCACCAACAAACACCGATCTACCAGAGGTACCAGAGGTCCTCGCCCGCGGACCATGGCCACTGGAGCAGGTGAAAGCGCACTGGCGCGAGGAGTACTTCGAGCCCTCCGATGAGCACGCGCGGGCCGCCGACGCGGCGATCGCCGATCTGCAGCAACGGGGCTCGCCCAGTCACGACGGGGTCGCCGCGCGCCTGGTCGAGTACAGCCAGGACCAGGACGGAGTCGCGCTGGAGCTGCAGCCGCTGCGCTGGGGGCTGCGCCTGGTTGCAGACGACGCCTCGGAGAGCGTCGCGGCGATGTGCGTCACGCGCTCCGCCGACGGTCGCTGGCTGGCCGGACGGCGCGCGCAGTGGGTCGCGTCGTGGGCTGGGCGCTGGGCGCTGGGCGCGGGCGGAGCGGTCGATCTCGGCGAGAACCCGGCCGACACGCTGACCCGGGAGCTGCAGGAGGAGTGGTCAGTCGCGCCTGTGCGCGTGCAGGGAGAGGCGCTGCTACGCCTGCCTCACAAGATGGTGATGTTCGTCGGCCAGGCATGGCTCGCCGAGGGCGTCGAGGAGGAGGTGACGCCCGACCACGAGCACGACGAGTTCGCCTGGTGGCCACGCGAGATCGACGAGTGGCCCCCGGAGGCCGGCGAGATACTGCCACGGATGGCGCGCTGGCTCACGCAGTGAGCACACCCGTGAGGTCCGTCGGACCGCTGCGGTTCAAGCGCCTGAAGTGGATCTCGTTCACCCACTCCTGCATCTACACCGCGCTGCTGCTGTGCGCCTTCGTAATCGGCAAGCCACAGCCCTTCACCTTCGTGCTCGGCCTCACCCACGGTCTGCTGTGGATCTTCATGTCGCTGGCCTGCATCGCCGCCGCGCGCCTGCGGATCGTCTCACTGAGGCTGGCCGTCGCCGTCGCGGTGCTCGGGGGGATCGGTCCGTTCTTCGGCAGCTATGAGTTCATTCGCGAGGAACGTCGACACGCGGACCCTGCGCATGCGCACCCCAGCGAATCACCGCAGCGCTGAAGTGCAAATGCGTACGAAAGCGTAGTCGAGCGTCACTGTTGCGTACTTGTGAAAAGGCTTGCCCGCCAGTGGGGATGTCCGCCGGGCCGCCGCGCTAGAGTGGGAGTAGATGGCGACGAGCACCACGGCGGAGCAGACAATCGATGTTGTAACACCCGCAGCGGGCGAGTCGGTAACCGAGGGAACGATCCTCGAATGGCACGCGCAGGTCGGCGATCCGATCAAGGTTGACGACACGATCGTCGAGATCTCCACCGACAAGGTCGATGTCGAGCTGCCCTCGCCGGCGACCGGCACCGTGAGCGAGATCCTGGCGCAGGAGGGCGACACAGTGACCGTCGGTCAGGTGATCGCACGCATCGCCGTCGGCGAGCCGGCGCAGCATGGCGCACCCGCGAGCAACGGCGCACCTGGGGATAGCACCACCGGCGACGGCACCTCCAGCGATGGCGCCCCCGGCGACGGAGCCTCCGGCGACGGTTCCCCCGGTGGCGTGCCCGACGGCGTGAAGGCCACCCCGGTAGCGGCGCGCGCGGCGGCCGTCGAGGGCGTCGATCTGGCGAACGTCTCTGGCAGCGGCCCCGCTGGGCAGATCAGGAAGGCCGACGTGCTTTCCGCCTCCACACCTAACGACGCCGGCCAGGCGACGGCCGCCCCCACCAACGGCAACGCAGCGACGGCGGACGGCCGAGCAAGCGCGCAACGACTGAAGGGCGGCGCGGCGGCGCTCGCGCGCTACATGGAGCAGTCCCTGGAGATCCCCACGGCGACGAGCTTTCGCACGTTGACCGTGACCATGCTCGACGCGCGCCGGCGCGAGCTCAAGGCCGGCACGCGGAAGGTCTCCTTCACACATCTGATCGCCTACGCGATCGCGCGCGCGGTAGAGGACATGCCGGTGATGGCCCATCACTTCGAGGAGATCGAGGGCAAGCCGCACCGCATCCAGGACGGGCAGGTGAACCTGGGATTGGCGGTGGACGTCGAGAAGAAAGACGGCTCGAGGACGTTGATGGTCCCGGTCATCCTGAATGCGGGCCGGCTGAAGTTCGACCGCTTCCTCGATGCGTATGACGCGCTGGTGGAGAAGGCGCGCACGAACACCCTCACCGCCGATGACCTGACCGGCGCGAACGTCACGCTCACCAATCCCGGTGGGCTCGGCACAGTCGCCTCAGTCCCCCGACTGATGGCCGGCCAGGGCACGATCGTGGCCACCGGCTCGATCGCCTACCCCGTCGGCCTGGGCGACATCGGCGCGATGATCGGCGCGGAGAAGGTCCTGACGATGACCTCGACGTACGACCACCGCATCATCCAGGGGGCGGAGTCCGGTCGCTTCCTGGGACGGATCGAGGAGTACCTGAGCGGCGAGCACGGCTTCTACGAGGATGTGTTCGCGGCGCTCGGCGTCGAGCTCGGCCCCGCACCCGCGGGTGGGTGGGCCCCGATTCCGGCGGCCGCGGCTTCCGCGGCCGCCTCCTCGGTGACCGATAGGGCTCCGAGCGCGGTCCCCGACGAGGAACTGCTGCAGGCGGTCCAGGCGGCCAGCACGCTGCTGTCGCGCTTCCGTAGCCACGGCCACCTCGCGGCGCGGCTGGACCCACTCGGCTCCGAGCCCGAGGGCGACCCCGGACTGGACCCCGAGGCGCTCGGCCTGACGCCCGAGATCACCGCGAAGATCCCAGCGAAGATCCTGCACATGTACGTCCCGGGGGCGACGCTTGCCGACGCGCTGCCGCACCTGCGCGAGACTTACTGCGGCACGATCGCGTATGAGATCGAGCACATCGCCTCCCATCGCCAGCGGGTGTGGCTGCGTGAGAACATCGAGTCAGGAACTTTCCGCCAGCCGCTGACGAGTGAGGAGCAGAAGACCCTGCTCAGGCGCCTGACGAAGGTCGACGCGCTGGAGCGCTTCATGCACAAGGCCTACCTCGGCCAACACCAGTTCTCAATCGAGGGACTGGATATGACCGTGCCGATGCTCGACGAGCTGATTCAGCTGTCGGCGGTCAACGGCGGCAAGGAGGTCGTAATCGGGATGGCCCACCGCGGTCGCCTGAACGTGCTCGCGCACAACCTCGGGCGGCCCTACGACACGATCTTCGCCGAGTTCGAGGGGGCCTCGACGCTCGAGGCGGTGACCACGATCCCGCAAGGCGGCACTGGCGACGTGAAGTATCACCACGGCACCCAAGGCTCCTACGAGCTGGGAGATGGCGAGAGCATTCAGGTGAACCTGGAGTCCAACCCGAGCCACCTCGAGTACGTCTCGCCGGTGGTCGAGGGCGCGACACGGGCGGCGCAGACCGCGCGCCAGGGACCCCATGCCCACCAGGACACCGATGCGGCGGTGCCGATCGTGATCCACGGCGACGCCTCGTTCCCCGCCCAGGGCGTCGTGGCGGAGACGCTCAACCTGCAGGCGCTCGACGGCTACAAGGTCGGCGGCACGGTTCACCTGATCACGAACAACCAGATCGGCTTCACCACCGACCCCGACGACGCGCGCTCGACCCGCTGGGCATCGGACCTGGCGAAGGGCTTCGACGTACCGATCATCCACGTGAACGCCGACGACGTGCCCGCTTGCATCAGCGCCGTGCGACTCGCGTTTGCCTTCCGTAAGGAGTTCGGCCACGACGTGCTGATCGACCTGATCGGCTACCGGCGCTTCGGACACAACGAGTCCGACGAGCCGGCCTACACCCAGCCGGAGATGTACGCGAAGATCAAGGCGAAGAAACGTGTGTCGGAGCTGTGGGCCGAGCGGCTCGTCGCCGACGGCATCGTCACGAGCGAGGAGGTCGACAAGCAGGGGCAGGGCGTGTGGGGCGACCTGACGCTGCTGCATCAGCGCCTGAAGGCGAAGATCGCCGCGGCGGCCGAGCACGGCGCCGCGAGCGAAGGCACCGGCGAGTACCAGCTCGACCGCTCGCCGAGCCCCGAGGTGAGCACCGCCGTCCCCGCCGATCGGCTGCGCGAGCTGGGCGAGGAGCTGCTGAAGGTGCCCGCCGGGTTCACCGTGCACCCAAAGCTCGTCAAACAGCTCGAGCGCCGCCGCGAGGCTCTGCAGGCCGCGGATGCGGCGCAGACGGGCGGCGGCGCGGCAACCGACGGCACGCCCGCGGCAGAGCAGAGCGCACCGGCCTCGACAGGCGCTCCGAGCCCGCCCGCCCCCGCGCTCGACTGGGCGCACGGAGAGGCGCTCGCGTTCGCGTCGCTGCTCACCGAGGGCACCCCGATCAGGCTGACCGGACAGGACACCGAGCGCGGCACCTTTAGCCAGCGCCACCTGGTGCTGCACGACGCGAAGACTGGGCAGACCGTGTGCCCGATCCAGAGCCTGCCCGAGGCGCTCGCGCCGTTGGAGCTGCACAACAGCCCGCTGTCGGAGCTCGCGTGCATGGGCTTCGAGTATGGCTACAGCCAGGAGGCGCCCGAGACGCTCGTGCTATGGGAGGCCCAGTTCGGCGATTTCGTGAACTCCGCGCAGGTGATCGTCGACCAGTTCATCACGTCGGGCCTTGCCAAGTGGGGGCAGACCTCACGCCTGACGCTGCTGCTGCCGCACGGCTACGAGGGCTCCGGGCCCGAGCACTCCTCTGCGCGCTTGGAGCGCTTCCTGGTGGTCGCCGCCGAGGGGAACATCCGCGTCGCGAGCCCGACGACCCCGGCCCAGTACTTCCATCTGCTGCGCCGCCAGGCGCGCATCGCCAAGCAGCGCCCGCTCGTGATTATGACCCCGAAGTCGCTGCTGCGCCTGCCGCAAGCGACCAGCACGATCGCCGATCTGGCGGAGGGCACACAGTTCCACCCTGTGCTCGCCGAGCCGGGCGTCGAGGCCGAGCAGGTCACGCGCCTGGTGCTGTGCACAGGGAAGATCTACTACGACCTCGTCGGCCACCCCGAGCGTAAGTCGCACCCCGGCTTGGCCGTCGGGCGTATCGAGCTGCTCTACCCCTTCCCCGAGGGCCAGATCCTGGAGCTGATGAACAGTTACCCGAACCTGGCCGAGGTGCTGTGGGTCCAGGAGGAGCCTCGCAACATGGGCGCGCGCGCCCACATGTTCCCGCGGCTGATGCAGATCATGCCCGACGAGATCCACTTCGGCTACATCGGCCGCCCCGAGCGCGCCAGTCCCGGCGAGGGCTATCCGGCCGCGCACATCACCGAACAGAACCGAATCGTCAGCACCGCGATCGATCTCGGCCAGCCGATCTCGCAGTACCCGCGCAAGACGCCGGGAGAGCGCTGATGAAAGCGCTTTGGCGGCGTTTTTTGGAGATCCGCCGCCAGCGGCGGCGCAAGAAGCAACTGCGCGGCTAGCGACCTTTCCAGACGGGGTCCCGCTTCTCCTTGAATGACGCGGCACCCTCTTTGGCGTCCTCCGAGGCGAACACGGGCCCGGAGATCGCGCCCTGGCGCTCCCACATCTCGGCGCTTGACCAGTCGAACTGCTCCTGGAGAATCCGCTTGGATGCGATCAGCGCGAGCGGAGCGTTCTTGGCGACGGAGGCCGCCAGCTCGAGCGCCGCATCGACGGCGCCGCCCGGCTCGGCGATGCGGTTGACGACGCCAAACTCGTGGAAGCGCTCCGCCGGCAAGGGATCGCCGGTGAGCGCCAGCTCCATGACCATGTGGTAAGGCATCCGCCGCGGCAGGCGCAGCAAGGCGCCGCCGGCCGCCACCAGCGAGCGCTTGGCCTCGGGGATCCCAAGCTTGGCGCCGCGGGCCGCAACGATCAAATCGCAGGCGAGCGCGATCTCCATACCACCGGCCACAGCGAAGCCCTCGATCGCCGCGATCAAAGGCTTGCGCGCGGACCGCTGGGCGATTCCGGCGAAGCCGCGGTCGCCGAACCAGGGCGACTCGCCCTTGACGAACGCGCCCAGATCCATCCCGGCGCAGAAGAAGCCGCCCGCCCCGGTGAGGATCCCAACCGACAGCTCATCGTCGCCGTCGAGCTTCTCGAGCGCGTTTGCGATGCCCTCGGCCACCGCCGCATTGACGGCATTGCGCACCTCGGGACGGTCGATCGTGATCAGCAGGACGTTGTCGCGTCGCTCGGTCAGAACTGCGGCGGACTCGTCCAACGTCTCGGAGGCGGCGTCACTCACGCGTGCAGACTATCTCCCCGCGCACCTACGGTGAGCGCACATGCGGCCTATGCGGCGAACAGGGTCAGATCCGGCTCGCGCTCGCCGCGGAGAACCGCCAAGTCGACCTCCACGCAGCCGATCCCCCGCGCCTGCGCCAGGACGCGCGCCTGCGGCTTGATGATCTGCGCCGCCAACACTCCCCTGCAGGAGCCGAGCGCGGGGTCCAGGCGGATGCGCTCGAGGTAGCGCGTCAGCTGCTCGACGGCGTCGATCGTCGCGATCCGCTTGATCTCCACCGCGATCCACTCGTCCTGGCCGTCCCGACACATCAGGTCCACCGGGCCGATGTCGGTCGGCCACTCGCGCCGTACCAGCCGAAAGCCCTCGCCGCACCACTGCGGCGCGTCCGCGAGCAGCTCCTGAATGTCTGCCTCCACGCCGTCCTTCTCGAGTGCGGCAGCCTCACCCATGTCATGCGTGACATCTGAGACCGTCTCGACGATCCGGATATCGAGGCGATCCTCGCTCGCGCCCGCACGCTTGCGGACGACGATCGAGCCATCCCCTTCTTCGATCACCGTAGGGGGCGTCATCCAGTTCTGGGGCTTGTACCCACCGGTGTCGGCATGCACCATCACCGAGCCGTCAGACTTGATCGTGATCAGCCTCAGCGCCTCGGGCAGGAGAGCCTGAAGGCGGCCCGAGTAGGCGACCTCACAGCGGGCGACGATCAAGCGCACCGCGAGAACCTACCGGACCTACCGGATCACATCTAAAGACAGGAAATCAGGAGACAACAGGAGGCGGCAAGGGCTGCTCGACCGCGTGCGTCGCGTCTGCTGACACGGGGGCGGCCGGATCGACGACCACGGCGTCCGCGGGGGTGGCTGGCATCGACTCCGATGCGGCCACGAGCTGCGCCTGCTCAGGGACGAGCGACCCGGTGACCGGACCTTCGTCTTTCACGGCCTCGCTCATCGAATCGCGGAACTCCCTCATGCCGTGACCGAGGGAGCGGGCCAGGTCGGGCAGGCGCTTCGGGCCGAGCACGATCAGCGCAACCGCGGCGATGAAGATCAGGTGTACTGGATTGTCGATTCCCATTTGACCCCTTCCTACGCTCCGATCGTCCGATCCGATCACTTTCAAGAGTACCGCCACCGCCGAGCCGCCCCTTACGCTCTCCTGTTGTGGCAACCGAAGTGAGCCCTCCCCAGCGCTCCCTCCAGCCCGGCCGCCCCTACCCACCCCCCGCGGCGAAAGAGCCGTTCTGGCCCGCCCAGCTGACCGTGCTCACCGCGATCGCGATCCAGCTGCTGCTTCCCGCGCGACTCACGGTCGGTCCAGCCTGGCTGGTCCCGGGCCTCGAGGCGGCGCTGCTGCTCGGCCTGGTCATCGTCACGCCCAATCAGATCGAGGACGAGCACCCCCGGCGCCGGCGGATCGCGCTCGGGCTGACGGCGTTCGTGTCGGTCGCGAACATCTACTCGCTCGGCGCGCTCACGCACTACTTGCTGCACCACAACGTCTCTGAAGGACGGGCGCTGATCGGCGCGGGCGTGCTGATCTGGCTCACGAACTTCCTGATCTTCGCCCTCTGGTACTGGGAGATCGATCGCGGCGGACCCGGCAGGCGCTCAGCCGGACATGACGGCCCTCCCGACTTCCTGTTCCCGCAGATGGCCGACGACCGCATCGAGCCCTTAGAGTGGCGACCCAAATTCATCGACTACCTGTACGTCTCCCTCACCAACGCCGCGGCCTTCTCCCCCACCGACACGATGCCCCTCACACCGACAGCAAAGAGCTTCATGGGCATCCAATCGCTCGTCTCGCTAGTCACGATCGGCCTAATCGTCTCCAGGGCCATCAACATTCTCTAGGCCTCGGCCTGAGTTCTTTAGGCCTCCGCCCGAGCCGACATCCGCGGCTCCAGCGCCAACGCCTGCGCCAGTAGATCTCTCAGCTCCCCTTCCGCCCCAAGCGCACCGGCCCGCTCCAGCGCTTCCAGCGCCCCCTCGCGATCCAGCAGCATCAGCCGCAACCGTCCCAGCCGCTCCCACGCTCCGGTGTCGGTCGGCCCACGCCTGACCGCCCGCGCGGCAGCCTCCTCGGCGAGGTCGATCGCGCCGATGTCCTCGTAGATCCTTGCCGCGAAGCGGTGGGCGGCGGGGCGTCCGGCGTCGGCTCTTGCCCATTCGCGCACCGCCCGGGCCGCCGCCTCGAGGTTGCCCGCGTTCCAGAACGCGAGCGTCAGCAGGCGTAGCACCGCGACGTTTTGCGGCTCGGCGTCGCGAGCGTAGATCAGGCGCTGGGCGGCAAGCTCGTACTCGCCTTCGGCCATCGCTCTTTGTGCGGCGATCAGGAAGCGCTCGGTGCGCTCCTTGCCCGGGTCGGGCTTTGAGAAGTCGACGAACTTCATGCTTCCCGCCGGCACCGTCCGCACGCCGTGGCTGAACTGCACGCGCGCCCACTGCTGCATCTCGTCGTCTTCGCCGGTGAAGTAGATGCCCGCCACCGTGCCCACGCCCCACTCGGGGTAGGACTCGCAACGCGCATAGCGGTGCACGACCGAGTGGTCGGGCACGCGGCTGCCGAACGGGTCGTACTTTTCCTGCTCGGCGGCATGTTTGCGCGCGCGCTGCTCGGCTTCATACGCGCGCCTGCCCGCCTCCTCGCGCTCCCTGCGTGCGGCCTGAGCGCTCGCGCGCACGGCGTTACGCGAAACGCTGCCGCCTCGCGAGCCCTCCGCCAGCCGCTCCAGCTGGTCGGCCGCCTCGTTGATCGCCTTCAGGTGGCGCTCGTGCTCGAACTGCCGCCCCTGTGGCGCCACGTCCGGGTGCCAGCGCTTTGCCATCTTCCGGCGCGCCAACTGCACCGCGCGCTTGTCGAACGGCGGCTCGAGCTCCAGCAGGAGGAGATGCTGCTCGACATCGAGGACGGTAGTGGGCATGACCCGACAACGTTAGCGATCTCTGCAACCTCCTATCCTGCGTGCGAATGTCCTCCCAGTACATCTTCACGATGCACCGCCTCTCCAAGCTCCACCCTCCGGAGAAGGTCGTCCTCAATGAGATAACGCTCGCCTTCTACCCCGGCGCGAAGATCGGCGTGCTCGGCTACAACGGCTCCGGCAAGTCGACGCTGCTGCGGATCATGGCCGGTGAGGATCAGGAGTACCGCGGCGAGGCCGCGCTCGCGCCGGGCGCCACCGTCGGGATGCTCGCCCAGGAGCCCCAGCTCGACGAGTCCAAGGACGTGCGCGGCAACGTCGAGGATGGCGTCGCTCAGACCAAGGCGCTGCTCGACCGCTTCAACGAGCTGGCCGCGAACTACTCCGATGAGACCGCCGAGGAGTTCGGCAACCTCCAGGCCAAGATCGACGCCGCCGACGCGTGGAACCTCGACACGCAGCTCGAATACGCGATGGACGCTTTGCGCCTGCCCCCGCCCGATGCCGACGTCAGCCTTTTATCAGGCGGCGAGCGCCGGCGCGTGGCACTCTGCCGGCTTTTGCTGCGCGCGCCCGACCTGCTGCTGCTGGACGAGCCCACCAACCACCTCGACGCCGAGTCCGTCGCCTGGCTCGAGCAGCATCTCTCCGAGTACAAGGGCGCGATCGTCGCGGTCACCCACGACCGCTACTTCCTCGACAACGTCGCCGGTTGGATCCTCGAGCTCGACCGCGGCAAGGGCATCCCCTATCAGGGCAACTACTCGAGCTGGCTGGAGCAAAAGCAGACCCGACTCGCCCAGGAAGAGCGCTCGGAGAAGGGCCGCGAGCGCACGATCGCCGCAGAGCTCGAATGGGTGCGCACGAACCCAAAGGGCAAACGCACGAAGTCCAAGGCCCGCCTGGCCCGCTACGAGGAGCTGATCGCCGAGGAGCGCAACGTCAAGCTCGACGAGGTCCAGATCCACATCCCCCCCGGTCCGCGCCTGGGCGAGAAGGTGCTGACCGCGACCGACCTGTCCAAGGGCTTCGGCGAGCGTCTCTTGATCGAGGATCTCTCCTTCGATCTGCCGCGCGCTGGGATCGTCGGCGTGATCGGCGCCAACGGGGCCGGCAAGACGACGCTGTTCAGGATGATCACCGGCCAGGAGTCCCCCGACAGCGGCAAGCTCGAGCTCGGCGACACCGTTCAGCTCGCCTATGTAGACCAGTCACGTGACTCGCTGAACCCCGAGAAGACCGTCTGGGAGGAGATCTCCGAAGGCTACGAGCACATCGTTGTCGGCGACCGCGAGGTCAACTCGCGCCAGTACACCGCCGGCTTCAACTTCAAGGGCTCCGACCAGCAGGCGCGCATCGGCAAGCTCTCCGGCGGCGAGCGCAACCGCGTGCATCTCGCCAAGCTACTGCGCAGCGGCGGCAACCTGCTGCTGCTGGACGAGCCCACCAACGACCTCGACGTCGACACCCTCCGTGCGCTGGAGAACGCGCTGCTGGAATTCCCCGGCTGCGCGGTCGTGATCTCCCACGACCGCTGGTTCCTGAACCGTGTCGCCACCCACGTGCTGGCCTTCGAGGGCGACTCGCAGGTGACCTGGTTCGAGGGCAACTTCGACGCCTACGAGGAGCACCGCCACGCGGAGCTCGGCGCGGCCGCGGACCGGCCCCATCGGATCACGTACAAGCGGCTCGTTCGCGGCTGAGGGTCACGCCGAGGCCTGACTGGCCGAGCAGCCAGGCCGGCCGATGACCGGATATGCTCGCCGGTGCATGGACACGGTGTTTGACCGCGACACGGCCGTCACACAGCTGCAAGACGGCACGTTCGCAGCGACGATCGCCCCCGGCTGGCGGGCCGGGCGCGGCCCCCACGGCGGCTACCTCGCGGCGATCCTACTCCGCGCGCTCATAGCCACGGTGGACGATCCCGCGCGCAACGGTGGGCGCACGGGTGCGCGGGCACCTCGTTCCCTCACGATCCACTACGCCTCCTCGCCGGAGGCCGGACCTGTTGAGATTCAGACGACCGTCGAGCGCGAAGGGCGCTCGCTGAGCACGCTGTCGGCACGCATGGAACAGGCCGGCCGCGTGACCGCCCTCGCGCTCGCGGCGTTCTCGGTGCCGTGGGAGGCTCCGGGCGCCAACGAACTGCCGATGCCCGAGCTGGGCGCGCCGGACGCCGAGCGGCGCTCCACGCCGAAGCTCTTCAAGGGGGCGCCCGAGTTCACGAAGCAGCTCGTGATGCAGCCGCGCGTCGGCGCGATCCCGTTTGCCGGCAGCGGCGCCCCGATGCGAATCGGCGGCTGGACCGGGCTGCCTGAGCAGCGCCCGGTGGACGCGCTTGCGCTGGCGCTGTTCTGCGACGCGTGGTTCCCGCCATCGTTCATCGCACTCGATTCGCCGGCGGTCAGTCCCACGATCGACCTCACGATCCACTTCCGCCAATCGATCTCCGAGTGCGACTGCGACCCCGCGGCGCTGTGCCTCAGCGTGTTCGAGACGCGCCTGCTCCACGATGGCCTGTTCGAGGAGGACGGCGTGATCTGGGCCGCCGACGGCGCGGTGCTCGCGCAGTCGCGCCAGCTGGGGATCATCATGCCGACCGACAAACCGGTGCTGCAGCCGGCCATGCTCGCAAGCGACCAGGACGCGAGCTGATCCCGAGAGCGCGGTCGATCCACGACTTGACGATCCATTCACCCTACGAACTTCAGCTCACAACCACACCGAGACAGGAGCGAGCAATGAGCAACTACACCGCAAAGCAGATCAACGAGATGGAGGCCGCGTTCGGCGGCGGCTTCGTCAAGGCCCGGGCCGAGCTCGGGATCACCTCCTTCGGCATGCAGGTCATCAGGATGCCGGCCGACTACAGCGACTACCCCGAGCACGATCACGAGCAAGACGGTCAGGAGGAGGTTTACCTCCCGCTGAAGGGCTCCGGTTGGATCGACATCGACGGAGAGCGCGTGGACCTCGACCAGGACACGTTCGTGCGAGTTGGCGGAGGCGTCAAGCGCAAGGTCCACTCGGGTCCCGATGGCCTGCAGATGCTCGTAATCGGCGGCTGCCCCGGGAAGGCCTACGAGATACCTGAGATGACCGAGCTGACCGCGGCCTAGCGAGAAAACGCCATGTCGCCGTCCAACCGTAGGGCGGCGGCGGCGATCAGACGGGCACAGGCGTGGACGTCGTCGAGCTGGACCAGCTCGACGGGGGAGTGCATGTAGCGGATCGGGATCGACACGAGGCCCGTCGGCACGCCCGCGCGGCTGATGTGGACCGCGTCGGCGTCGGTGCCCGTCGCGCGGGCGCTCGCCTCGACCGTAAACGGGATCTGCTCCCGCTCCGCCGTCTCGTGCAGCAACTCGAACAGCTGCGGATGCAAAGTCGAACCACGGCTGATCACCGGTCCCGAGCCGAGCTCGTGCTTGCCGATCTCCTTCACGTCGATCCCGGGGGCATCCGTCGCGTGGGTGACGTCCACGACGATCGCCGCGTCCGGCTCCAGCGCAAAGGCGCTCGTGCGCGAGCCCCCGAAGGTGATCTCCTCCTGCGCGACCGCCACCGCCGCCAGCTCCCACTCCGCGCCGCCCGCCTCGGCCACCAGCCGCGCCGCCTCGAGCGCCACGAACGCGCCCAGGCGATTGTCCAGCGCGCGCGAGATCAGCCGGCCGTTCGGAAATTCCGTGGGGCCGGCGTCGATCACCGCCACGTCGCCGATCCGCACCCGCTCGCGCGCATCCTCGCCGTCCCGCGCGCCGATGTCGATGTGCAGGTCGCGGATCTCCGCCACCTTCTTGCGGTCGTCGTCGCGCAGCAGGTGAATCGGCTTCTTGCCCACCACGCCCGTGACCTTCCCGGAACGCGTATCCACGACCACGCGCTGGCCCACGAGGATCTGCGCGTCCCAACCGCCGACGGACCCGAACCACAGATATCCCTGATCGTCGATGTGCGTCACGATCAGCCCGATCTCGTCGATGTGCCCCATCACCAGCAGTCGCCGCGCCGGTGTTCTCGCGTCGTGCTTTGGCGCAACGCGCGCCAGGGGTGTGCCGACCACGTCGGTGCTGACCTTCGCGAAGCCCTTCGCCGCATCACACCACACCGCCGCCGGGGCGGTCTCGTAGCCGGAGGGGCCGCGCGCGTCGAGCAGGTCGAGCAGGACCTTGGTGCTCGCCACCGTTGCCGGCGTCTTCTTGCCCCTGTTTTTGGCGTCGCTCTTTTTCGCGGTCGTCGGGCTCATGTGGAGAGGAGTGCTCGCAAAACGAACTGCAGAATACCCCCATGTCGGAAATATTCGGCCTCTCGGGGCGTATCGATCCGTACGCGGGCCTGAAAACGCACCGGCTCGGCGTCGTCGCGTCGCGCCTGCACCTGCACCTCGCTCGGCGGTCCGGGGGTGGGTTGGCCGCCATTGTTCATCGCCGCGGCCATCCCCTCGATCGAGAAGCTCTCCTCACCGGTCAGCCCGAGCGAGTCGGCGCTCTGCCCCTCGAGGAACTGCAGTGGCAGCACGCCCATCCCCACCAGGTTCGAGCGGTGGATACGCTCGAAGCTCTCGACGATCACCGCGCGCACCCCGAGCAGCTTCGTGCCCTTCGCGGCCCAGTCGCGCGAGGAGCCCGACCCGTACTCCTTGCCACCGAGCACCACCAGCGGCACACCCTGCTCGATGTACCTGATCGCGGCGTCGTAGATCGACATCTGCTCGGCCTCCGTGTCCGACCCGGGTGCGCCGAAATAGCGGGTCACACCGCCCTCTCCCAGCGCGGCCCCGGGCGGGCTCGTGTCGATCAAGTTGCGCAGCCTGATGTTCGCGAACGTGCCGCGCATCATCACCTCGTGGTTGCCCCTGCGCGATCCGTAGGAGTTGAAGTCGCGCGGCGACACTCCCAGCTCCTGCAGGTACTTACCCGCGGGGCCGTCGCGCTTGATCGAGCCGGCCGGGGAGATGTGGTCGGTGGTCACGCTGTCGCCCAGCTTGGCCAGCACGCGCGCGCCCTCGATGTCGCGCACCGGCTCGGGCTCCGCCGGCATGTCCTGGAAGTACGGCGGCAGCCTGACGTACGTCGAGTCCGCATCCCACGCAAACCGATCGCCCGTCGGCACCTGCAGCGAGCTCCAGCGCTCGTCGCCCTCGAACACCTCGCCGTAGCTCTTGCGGAACATGTCCGACTGGACCGCCTGCTCGATCGTCTCGGCGACCTCGCGCTCGCCCGGCCAGATGTCGCGCAGGTAGACGTCCTGGCCCTGCTCGTCCTGGCCGAGCGGCTCGCCGACGATGTCGATGTCCATCGTCCCCGCCAGCGCGTAGGCGACGCACAGCGGCGGCGAGGCGAGGTAGTTCATCTTCACGTCGGGGTTGATCCGACCCTCGAAGTTGCGGTTGCCCGACAGCACCGACACCACCGCCAGGTCCTCGTCGCCCACCGCCTGCGATATCTCTTCCGGCAGCGGCCCCGAGTTGCCGATGCAGGTCGTGCAGCCGTAGCCCACGAGGTTGAACCCGAGCTGCTCCAGCGGCTCGGTCAGGCCGGCCTTGTCGAGATACTCGGTCACGACCTTCGATCCCGGCGCCAGCGAGGTCTTGACCCAGGGCTTCGTTTGCAGGCCTCGCGCAAGGGCGTTACGCGCGAGGATGCCCGCACCAACCATCACCGACGGGTTTGAGGTGTTCGTACAGCTCGTGATCGCGGCGATCACCACGTGTCCGTGGTCGAGCTCGGTCTCGGTCCCGTCGGCGAGCGTCACAGCCACAGCGCTCCCGCTGCCCGACGATCCGCGCTCGGCGGTCGCCGTGGCGCCCGACCCCGGCTCGCCGGCATCGGCGCCCGCAGCCGGCACCGACCCCGCGCCGATGCGCTCGTGCGCATAGCTGGGGCCACCGTCGTTACTCACCGGATGGTCGTTCCCGTTGGCCGGGGGATCGCTCGAAGGGAAGCTCTCCGCGGAGGCCTCATCGCGCTCGTCGTAGTCGGGGACGTAGCCGCCGAGCACGCGGCGGAAGTCCTCGCGCGCCTCGCTCAGGGCGACGCGGTCCTGCGGGCGCTTCGGCCCCGCAATGCTCGGCACGACATCGCCGAGGTCGAGCTCGAGCGTGTCCGAGTAGGTCGTGCGCTCCGAGCTCTCGTCGTGCCACAGGCCCTGCTCGCGGGCGTAGGCCTCGACCAGCTCGATCCGTTCACGGGGCCGGCCCGAGAACTCCAGGTAGCGCAGCGTCTCCGCGTCGATCGGGAAGATCGCGCAGGTCGAGCCGAACTCCGGCGACATGTTCCCGATCGTCGCGCGGTCGGCGAGCGGCAGGCCCGCCAACCCCGCGCCGAAGAACTCGACAAAGGAGCCGACCACGCCGCGCTCGCGCAACATCTGCGTGACCGTCAGCACCAGATCGGTCGCGGTGGCGCCCTCGGGCAGCTCGCCGTGCAGCTCAAAGCCCACGACCCGCGGGATCAGCATCGACATCGGTTGACCCAGCATCGCCGCCTCGGCCTCGATCCCGCCGACACCCCAGCCGAGCACGCCGAGTCCGTTGACCATCGTCGTGTGCGAGTCGGTCCCGACGAGCGTGTCGGGGTAGAGCTGGGGCAGCTGCCCGTCCGGGCCCGATCCGTCCGGATCCTTTTGGAAGACCACGCGCGCGAGGTACTCGAGGTTGACCTGGTGGACGATCCCCGTGTCCGGCGGGACGACCGCGAAGTGCTCGAATGCGCCCTGCCCCCAGCGCAGGAACGCGTAGCGCTCCTGGTTGCGCTCGAACTCGCGCTCGGCGTTGAAGCGGAACGAATCCCGCGTGCCAAACGCGTCGACCTGCACCGAGTGGTCGATCACGAGCTCGGCCGGCGCCAGCGGATTGATCTTCGCGGGATCGCCACCCATCTCCGCGATCGCGTCGCGCATCGCGGCCAGGTCGACGACCGCGGGCACGCCGGTGAAGTCCTGCATCAGCACGCGTGCGGGCGTGAACGCGATCTCCTTGCTCGGCTGCGCGTTCGCGTCCCAGCTCGCTAGCGCCTCAATGTCCTTCCCGGTGACGGCGCCGTTGCCCTCGGTGCGCAGCAGGTTCTCGAGCAGCACCTTCAGCGAGAACGGCAGCCGCGCCACGTCGAAGCGCTGCTGCAGCGCGTCAAGCCGGAATATCTCGTACTCCCGGCCTCCAACCTCAAGTGTTCCTCTCGCGCCAAAACTGTCGTCCGACATCGCATCTCCCGGGCCGATCTACAGGGTCTAACCGCAGTCTCGCAGAGTCCTTCGCGAAGCCCCGCAACGAACGACGGCCCCGGAATGTTCCGAGGCCGTCGTCTTCTGTCCTTGGCGGCCACTGCTTGTCTGCGTTTCGCCTATTCCTTGATCAGCGGCTTGACGGCGGCGAGCACCTGCGCTTCGGTCAGCGGCTTGTCGAAGCCGCCGTTCGGCGTCGGGCTCTTGTTGATCAACAGATTGATCGCGGCCGCGTGACGCGCCTCGATCTGGACGATGCTGCCTGCCTCGGAGAGCACTTCTTTGCTCGAGATCTTCGGCGCCGCGCCGTTGTAGGCGCCGACTCCCGTGTTCTCGAGCGTCGAGGCCAGCGCCAGGAACGAGCTCTGGTTCGAGACCGGGAACACGAACGTCGGCTTCGCCACCGGCGTACCGCCGAGCGACTTGATCGCGGCCGTCAGCGCCTTCACGTGTTCGGCCTCCTGCGCGCCGAAATCGGTCGCGTAGGTCTTTGCCTGACCGCTGAGGCCCACCGTCTTACCCTTTTCGTTGTAGAAAGCGGACTCGAGATACTCGAGCGTCAACGCGAAGTTGAGGATTTCCGCATCCCCTCCACCGCCCGCGGCGAGTGCCTCAGAGACGAACGGCGTGACCGCCGATACTCCATACACAGCGCCGGCCGCCAGCGCACCACGCACCATGAAGCTCGCGCGGGTGAGGCCGTGCACCTCGATCTCAGCCAACTCCGGGTTTGTCAGTTCTTGAGTTTGAGTAGACATTTCAAATGACTCCTTTTCCACGCTATCGCTTAGGCCAGGAACGGCTTGACCGCCGCCAGGACTTCGGACATGTCAGCCGGCTTGGCGAATGCGCCATCCGGAGTGAGGGACTTTTTGACCAGCGTGCCGATCGTGGACGCGTGGCGCGCCTCGACGCTGTGGATCGACAGCGCCGCTGCCAGCACCTGCTTGCTCTGGATCAACGGGGCCTGACCCAGATACGCCGAGGCGCCGAGATTCTCGACGGTGTAGGCGAGTTCGGCGGTCGCGGCCGCCGTGGTGATCGGGAACTTGCCTTCCACCTTCGCCACCGGCGTACCGCCGAGCGACTTGATCGCGGCGGTCAGCGCGGCCACGTGCGTGGCCTCCTGCGCGCCGAAGGTCTTGATCAGACTGCCGACGGAACCGCTGAACAGTTTCGCCGCGATCACCTTCGCGTAGAACTCGGTCTCCAGGTACTCGAGCGTCAGCGCATAGTTGAGGATGCCGATGTCGTTCGTGTTGGCGCTCGACGACGCTGTCGTTGCCGCAGGCGCGGCCGCCGTCGAGGAGGAGCTGCTGCTACTGCTACTGCTCCCGCATGCGGCGAGCACGAAGGCGCCGAAGCTCGCGGCGCCGGCGCTGCCGGCCATCTTCAGGAAGCGCTTGCGGTCGGAATCGTCGCGCACGAGTTGCTCGACGATGCCTGCCGGCTGGCGGGCATCATTTTCTGTTACAGAGTCAACGGGCATTTGAACCTCCAGTAGGTGTTCACTGCCCATCTATTCGCGGCCGGCCCGCGAGCGGATCAGTCCTACGCCCGTGTAACTCTCCCCTTGCCCTGACGCTTGGAGCGCAGCAGCGCGGCGTCGCAGGCCTCGAGCAGCTCGTCGATGCTCATCGGCGCCTGCCACTGGGCCACGCCGATCGAGGCGGATGCGCCCGGGGTTTCGTCGAAAGAGGGGATCGCCAGCAGCCGCTCCAGCGCGCGCTGGGCCGCCGCGGCGGCCGGCTGGAGCTCGGCGTTGGGCAGGATCACGACGAACTCGTCGCCGCCGTAGCGCGCGACGCGGTCGAAGGCGCGGAACTCGCGCACGAGCGTCTGCCCAACTTCGCGCAGCATCGCGTCGCCGGCCTGGTGGCCGTGGCGGTCGTTGACGAGCTTGAAGTTGTCGAGGTCGATCAGCATGCACGACAGCGGGGTGTGAGCGCGCGTGGCCCGGCCGACCTCCTCGTGCAGCTGCCGGCGCATACCGCGATGGTTCATGCAACCCGTCACCGTGTCGGTACCGGCCTCGGCGCGCGCGCGCAGCAACGCAAGCGCGGTCGCCGCCTGGTCGACGAGCGTGCTCGCAAGCTCGATCGAGCGGTCGGTGAACGGCTCCGCGCGGCGGCGGGCGAGCAGCACCACGGCCTCGACCTCGCCCCGCACGGTCAATGGCAGCAGCAGCGCGCAGCCGGTCGGCCCGGGCGAGCCGGGCGGCTTGGACGAGGAGCCCACCAGTGCGAGCCGCGGCACGCTGGTGGCAAGCTCATTCCCGTCGGCCGCGAGGAAGCTGCGACCGGTGCTCGCCACCCAGCTCACGCCCGGCGGTCGCTCCTCGCGGGGCGTGAGATAGCTCAGCCGTCCTTCGCCCTCGAACAGGTAGATGACCG
Source organism: uncultured Solirubrobacterales bacterium (assembly GCA_963837135.1). Taxonomy (GTDB): domain Bacteria; phylum Actinomycetota; class Thermoleophilia; order Solirubrobacterales; family Solirubrobacteraceae; genus Palsa-744. Next base: position 350,304 of record CAWILV010000005.1, on the reverse strand, counting down.
TCTGCTCGCGCTCGCCGCCGTCCTCAGACAGGTGGTAGACGTGGATCTCATCGGCGCCCGGCGTATGCATCAGCTCGCGGGCAAGCGTGCGGAAGATCGCCTCCGAGTCCTCCGCGCTGTCTGCCAGCAGCGTCAGGCGCCGCACGCCCGCCAGCAGGAGATCGCCGCCGACCGACAGCTTAGAGGTATCCGTACCCGTAGCTACATCCATCCCTGCAATCTAGCGCTTGAACGTGACAGTCGCCTCAGCCGCAGAGCCGAACTGACCCTTCTGCTTGGGCGCAAACGCTACGCGCACCCTGATTTTCAGCTTGCGACGGGAGCGGTGCGCCTTGCTCAGCTCCTTCAGGCCGCCACGCGTGAGCGGCAACTTGAAGGTGACGGTTGCAGATTTGCTTACACGCCGGGAAACAGTGGGAAGACCCATGCCCTTCAGCGTTATGAGCCCCGCCCCCAAAGTCCTGACCTTGATGATCAGCTTGTGCTTGACGACGCGGTGGCTGAGAATCCGCACGCTGCAGCCGGACACGGAGATCCGTGTGTTCTGCTTGACCTGTGCGCCACTCTGAGCCGTAATCGTGGTCGGCATCTCAAGCGGCTTGAGGCAGAGGCCCCCAATCGCCGTCAGCGCCGAGTGCGGACCGACGGGCAGGTTCAGCACGAAGCTCGTGACGGGCACGTCAGGGATCGACGCGAACGTCGAGCTCGTGATCCCTTTGGTGATTTTCGTGTTCCCCGTCAGGATCACTTTCACGCCGTCGCCTTCGAGCACGATGTCGAGATCGGGGAACGCCTCCCCCCCGTGCGAGACGAGGTAGGCCGAGCCCGTCAGCTGACCGGGCAGCACCGGGGTCACGACCGTGGCGGACCCGACTTCCGAGCCCAGCGCGCGGCAGTTGACAGGGTTCGCCGCGAACGTCGCTTCCGGACATGCTTTCTGCAGCGTCGTCAGCCGTGACGGCAGTTGCTTGGGCAGTTCCACGGACACCGATTTCATATTCGCCTCGTGCGCCGGCTGGGTGAGGCTGACCTGCAGGCTGGCGCCGTTCAGTTTCGAGGTCTTCGCGCTGGTCGCGGTCTTGAACGACGGTTTGAAGGCGAGCGCGCTGCAACTGCCAACCTGAAACGGGCTCGACAGGCCCTGGATCGCGCCAAATGTCGAAGTCAATGTCGATTCGGTCGCGAGCGCGGAGCAGTTGGTCGGGTTGAAGATGAAGGAGGGTCGGTTGACTGCGACCTTCAGCGTCTTGAGCCGCACGGGCACGCCGCCTACAATCGTCGGCAGCGCACCCGGAGTACCCGCCGAGGGGGTAGACACGGTCACACGCGCGGTGTGCGGATCGACGTTGATAGTGGCACGAGTGGTGACGACACCGAGGTTGAACGGTCCCGCCACGACCGAGACCGGGATCGAGAGACCGTAGGGGGCGTTGTCGTAGGGGCCTGTCAGGTAGACCGGGCCGGAGAGCGGGTACGGTTCTGAGCCGGCTCCCGCCGTCACGGAGGCGACGCCGATCTGGCTCGCCGCCGAGCATGTCCCAGCAGCAGCCTGTGGTTCGCCGCAGAGCGTCACGGAGGGGATATCGCCGAGCAGGCCGGCTGGGATCGTGGTGCTCACCTGCGAGAGATACTGCTGGCCGTCCGTGCGAGACAGGTTGAACGTGTAGGGGCTGTAGGCGCCGGCCGTTGTGTTCGCGGGCGTGGCGGACTGGGTGAGGGCGAAGGGGATCGACGAGGCACAACCGGTGGTCACGAATTCCTTTGAGCTCAGAGCCGCGGCCAAGCCTGTGTATGGCGTGAATTCGGATTCCACAAGCGTGCTCCCACACACCAGCGGATTCGCGAACGGCGCCCGTGGGCCTCCATTCAGGCTCAATCGAAGTTCGCTGAACGGCAGCTGGGGATTGTTCGCGAACGTGGCTTCCAGCCTGCCCGTGCTCAAATTTGGTTCGACCAGACCCTGCAGCCTCACGGACACGTCCGAACTGCTCTCAGCGTCGAGATAGATCGTGTACGGAGGCCCTTTGATCTGCCCACCACTCGGGCTACCTAGATACACGCCGCCCGTGAGCGAACCAGGCGGCAGGTCCGTTTCGATCGTGACCGTGCCGACCTTGGAGCTGGCCGGGCAGGTGACCGGATTTGTCGTGCCGATCGCGATCTGCGCAGCTGTACACACTCCGAGTTCGTGTGCGGCGGATGGATCGAGCGTCATGCCTTCGGGCAACGTGACGCGCGCATTTTGAATGTCGGCCGTGTTGATTTCTTCCGCACCGATGTATTGCTTTGCCTTGACGACCGTCGTGGCACCATCGGGTTGATCGGACGCAGACGTTTCGGGGGTCACTTCGGCTGTTGGTTTGAAGTGGACATTGCCACAGCCTTCAACGCCAATCGGCGTGGGGGATGCCGTCTTGGAAATTTCGCCCGCATACGATTCGACTTCCAAATAGGAGGTCTCGCTGCTTGAGCACACGCTCGGGACCGTGAGGAAGTTGCCCTGGCCAGCGCGACCGTTGAAGTTCAGTTGCGACATCAACACAATGAGAGGTGCTTTACCCCCGAGGATTTCCGCTTCTTTGGGGACGTTGTTGATTTCGAAATACTCGTGGTAGTCGCCGCTCCAATCGACATGGCCTTCAAGGAACAGGTGAACCGGCGTGACCAGTGCTCCGGCCGGTTCCACGTCGATGCCAAAGTCAAGCGGGAGGCCGGGCGGCGTTTCGAGGTTGTAAACGTTGCCGCTAAGCTTGGGAAGCGTCAACGGGAGACCCGGGACGGCTTCGAGAACGGCTTCGAGTTCTGTCGTGCCGACTTTGGTTTCGGCTTTGCAGCTGTTTGCGTCGAATTCCGCAGGAGTACAAGTTGGGAGGGCAACTGGATCGGCGGCCAGTCCAGGCGGGACGTCGACGCGAATCCGCTTGAGGGGTTTGCCTTCGACTTTGCTTCCGCTGTGGTTTAGCGTGAACTTAGTGATCCCCCAAGGCGGATGCCCGGCGGCCTGCGTATACGCTTCGCTCTTGTTGTGTTTAATGCTTTCGTAGCTGCACGACGTATTCGTACACGTGCCCGCTTCAAAGCTTTCCGCGCCGAACGAGGCCTGGGCGGCAGGGGCGAGCGCTGTGGCGAACATCGCAGTGCTTGCGAGCGCACCGAGCAGCATTGCAAACCGAGCAGCGTGTCTCATCCTCTACCTCTCCTCTAAAACCGTACAGACTCAGAGGAGCTATACCCGTTCGTCGAGCTTCTAATCATGAGACCGCCGCTCGGGCGGCCCATGATGAGGCGCTTAGCCGAAGACCACAGTCGTCGTCGACGCGGAGTTGCCATTGCTCTTCGTCTTGGGCACGAAGCCGATCCGCAGCTTGACCTTCAGCGGGCGGCCCCTGCGCAGCCCCGCGTTCGAGAGCGGCACCTTGAGCGTCGCGGTTTTCTCGGCCTTGCCCAGATGGCGGTAGACCGTTTTCAGGTTCGACCCGCTGCCGCTGATACGTCCGGCGGAGTAGGTCTGCACGGTGATGTACGCCGTGTTGCCGATCGTCTTCTTGCCGGCGATCCGTACGGGACAGCCGTTCACCACGATCTTCGTGTTCTGTTTGATCACGAAGCCGTTTTGCCCGGTCAGCGTCGTCGGCATCGTCAGCGGGTTGATGCAGAGGCTGCCGTTCGCCGTCACCGCGGAGTGCGCGCCGATCGGCAGGTTCACGGTGATGCTCGAGACCGGCACGTCGGGAGGCGACGCGAAGGTCGTGGTCGTGATGCCTTTGCTGATCTTCGTGTTGCCCACGAGGATCACGCGCACGCCGTTGGCTTCCATCACCAGGTCGAGATCCGGGAACGCCTCCCCACCGTGGGAGACGAGGATCGCGGGCCCCTGCAGTTTGCCGGGAAGCGTCGGCGTGTTCGCCCGCGCGCCACCGACGAACGAGCCGCTGGGGCAGCTGTACGGGTTCGATGCGAACACCGCTTCCGTACACGCTTTCTGCAGCGTCGTCAGCCGTGACGGCAGCTGCTTGGGCAGCTGCACCATGACCGATTTGAAGTTCGTCTGCCCGGCCCCGATGTTGAGCGTCGTTTCCAGACTCGCCCCGTTCGCTTTAGAGGTCTTCGCGCTGGTTTTCGACTTGAACGAGGGCTTGAACGAGAGGCCCCCGCAGGCGTTGACCTGGAATGGACTGTTCAGTCCGGTCTGGGTCGCCCCGAACGTCGACGTCAGCGTCGATTCGGTCAGGAATGCGCTGCAGTTGGTCGGGTTGATCAGATAGCCCTGCTTGTTGATCGCGACGGTTATGCCTCGCAAGCGCAGGGGCACACCCGCGTGAATCGTCGGCAGCACGCTTGTAACGGTCACACGTGCGGTGTACGGGTCGACGTTGATCGTCGCCCGGGTGACGACGTTACCGAGGCTGAACGGCCCGGCGACGGCGGGGACCACGATCGAAAGACCGTATGGCGCACCGTTGTAAGGCCCGGTCAGGTAGACCGTTCCCCCGGTGAACAGGAACGGAGTCGGGCCAGACCCGGCGAGCGCGGCCGCGGCGCCGACCAGGCTGGAGGCAGGACACGTCCCCGCGTTGGCCTGTTCTTCACCACATGGGGTCACCGTCGGGAGCAAGGCGACGAGACCCGGAGGCAGCGTGGTCTTGACCTGCGACAGGTATTGCTGCCCTTCAGGGCGCGACAGGTTGAACGTGAACGAGGTGTTCCCGCCCGCGTTTGCGTTCTGGTTCTGGGTGGTCTGGGTCAGGGCGAACGGTAGCGGCGAGGCGCATCCGGTGACCGAGACTCCGAACGACTTTTCCAGCGAAGTCGTCGGGGCTGCGACCGGTACGAAGCTCGTCGTGCCCGTGGGTTCACCGCACACAAGCGGGTTGGCGACCGCTGTGAGCGCCCCCCTGTTGAAGTGAAGGCTCAGGTTGGTGAACGGCTGTTCGGGGTTTTCCTTGAAGATCGTCGTGAGTCGACCGGTAGCTAGGTTCGGTTCGACTTCGCCTTTGATGCGGACCGAGACGCCATACTTTTTCGAGTTGGCGACCACGTAGACGATGTACGGGGGACCTGTGATCGGGCCCGATTCGGGACCGCCGAGGTACATGCTGCCGGTCAGCGAGCCCGCGGGGAGCGTCGGAACTTCGAGGCTGACCGTCCCGAGTTCCGAGGCCGCCGGGCATTCCGATCCGAACACTTCGCTGTGAATCCTGGCCTGCGCAGGCGTGCAGGCTGCCAAGCCGGCCGCAGCAGACGGGTCGAGCGTCATGCCTTCGGGCAGGGTGATCGTTCCCGTCTTGACCTGGGACTGGGCGTTTGCTGTCGGGCTGTTCGGCAAGGAGACTGCTGTCGTGATTTCGTTGGGCTGGTCTGAGAGTTTCGATCCCGATGCCAGTTCGAATTTGGGTTCGAACAGCAAGCTCCCGCAGCCTTCCAGCCCGATCGGGGTCGTGAAGGACTTGCGTGATATCGCGCCTTCAGCGTTTTTCAGCGTCACGTAGCTGGTGTTGTCACCCGGGCAGTTGGTGGCATTCGTGATGAAGTCGCCTTCGCCGCTGGTGCCATACAGGACCTGCCTGGAGCTGATCAGCGGGTCTGCCGGGTTGACTTCGACTTCGAAGTAGTCGTGATAGTCACCTTCGTTGGTCCCAGCGGCCTGCTTGCCCCATTCGACGTTGCCTTTGACAAACGAATGCACGTAGTACTGCGTTCCCTCGATACCTTCTTCGGTGGCTTTTTTTTCTGCTTCTTTCTCCGCTTTGGTTGCTCCTTTGAAGTCTTCTATGGGAAGCGGTTTTTCGGCGAAGGCTTTTTCGAGCAGAGCCTTTGCTCACCAGTAGCGGGAATTCGAGCGCGACCCCATAGTACGACGCTAGGCCTTCCGGCTGTACGAGGTTGTAGACCTTGCCTTCCAACGGCAGGTCGGTGAACCCATCCGTTTTCAGCGCTTCGACGTACAACGTCACTTTTTCTTCCCCGATTTCGGTGTCGGGGGCACATCCGGTTTTCGTATAGAAGCCTGTACCGGGGACCGCTTCGGTTTCGCCGAATTCTTTGGTGGTGCATTGAGGCACGGCTACCGGGGCAGTGGCGAGTCCGGTAGCGGCGTCGACTCTGACGTGATTGACGGGCGCGCCTTCCGGCTTAGCGTTCGGGAACGTTCCTGTGGTTTTAACTTCGAAGTCGGAGACGCCATAAGGGACGCGTCCACCCGCCTGCGTGAAGCCCTGTTCGTGAGCTTCAGCGACGGTGACTTCCTTCTTGGGGAACGAGTAGGGGGTACCAAGCGGCCCGGGTACTTCATTGCTGCCGCATTTCTTGGCTCCCGCTTGTTCAGCTTCCGACTTGCAGTTGGTCGCGACGACCGTTTCCACGCCAAAGGCGGCCTGGGCGGCCGCCGGCGCCACAACTGCCACGATCATGCCGACAACCAGCGCCAGAAGCGAAAAACGAACCTTGGACCTCATGCAGACCTCCCTATCGAAACCGGACCCGGGACCTGACTACCCGGTTTGGACTCCCCGTACTCCTAAAAGTTGCGGCTACCCGCTGCGGTCCTTCATCAGTTCTTACTCAAGTTCCCATTGACCGAATCTTGCGACCTTCTCCCACTTTAGACGGAACCGCCCCATACCCTGCCCGTCCTCTGCAAATCCCACCTTACACCATGCAAGCGGTGGTTGTCTAGGGGGAACGGTTTGGGGGAGATTAGTCAGTAATAGAGTGAGGAAAAGCCACGCGACCGATCGCCGTCGTAGCCCGCCACGCCAGGCCGCTAGACCGGCGCCGGCCAGCTGCGACCGTTGGCCAGCCACAGCTCGAGCAGCGGGTCGACGACGCGCCAGCCGGTCGCGGTCGTCTCGTCGGCGAGGACGTGGCCTTCACGCTCCAGGCGCTCGACCGTGCCGTGGTTGCTGCCCGTCTTGCTGACCCCGTAGCGCTCGCGCGCGACTCGGCCTTGTAGTGGCGTCAATCGCTCTGAGATGACGGCCATCAGCCGCCGCTCGCTGTTGTTCCAGGAGTCCCACGCCGCCTGCACCTCCGGATCCGCGTCACGCGTAGCCGCCGTGAACGCCTCGATCCAGTCATCGCTGGTGGCGGTCGCTCCGGATCTCGTGTGCTCGTAGAGATGGTGTGCAAGCAACATCGCGCGCTGAGGATGCCCATCTGCCCTTGCCAGCAAATACTCGAGCGCCTCACCCGGGTCGCGGTTGCCGCTTTCAAATCGAGATCCGATGTACTCGGCCAGATCCTCCGCCCCGAGCCGCGGGAGATCTACGGGCTTGGCCTGAGCGAAAAACGCGTGGCGACGGTCTGAAAACAGGTCGCGCATCAAGCCCGGGTGAGATCCGGAGAACAGATAGGCGGCGGCGTTGCCTTGCTGCTCGAGCTCGGACCGGATCGTCCCGGCCAGGGCGTCCCCAACCCGGACGACGTCCTGGAACTCATCGAACGCGATCGCGCACTGGCGACCCTGTCGTTCCTGCAGCCGGCGCGGCAACGCGAGCCGATCCAGCAGATCCGGCACCGGTATCTCGGGCGCCACCTCGACGCCAATGCCGGCGGGCGCCGCATGCACGCGCGGCCGGAGTGTCGAGACGACGCCGGCAAACCAGCGCTTGAGCTGTCCATCGAGCTGCTCGCGGTAGGCCCGCTCGATGCGCTCGGCGACGTCAGCAGCGCTCAGCACGCCAAGGAAGTTCACGTAGATAGGCACAAATCCGTCCCTGTCGGCCACCGCCAGTGCAGCCTTGAGCAAAGACGTCTTGCCGTATCGGCGTGGCCCCTCGAGACGACTGTTGCGAGTCTCGCCGATGCGATCGCGCAGCAGGGCCAACTCGGCTGTCCGGTCGGCGAGCACATCGGGGGGTTCGAGCGGATCCTCGTAGATGAACGGGCTACTCATGGTGCCGTACTATAGCACCAGATGGTGCCATGATATAGCACCGTTTGGTGCCGTTATATGGCACCTTGGCTCGAGCTCGTCCAACCAACCGGCAATGTAGCGTGCCCGTAGGGCTAAACCTGTTGGTCTGTCAGCACGGCCCGGTCCCCGAGAACCCAACCGGCGTCCCGAAGCTAACCCGCAGCAACGCCCCACCCCCCGGCGCGTTCGCCGCCTCGGCATATCCGCCGCAGGCCTCCACCGCCTGGCGCACGATCGCGAGGCCGAGGCCGGAACCCGGCAACTTGCGCGCGCGGTCGGCGCGGTAGAAGCGGTCGAACACGAACGGCAGATCCTCTTCGTCGAAGCCGGGGCCGTGGTCGCGGACGCTCAGCACGCCGTCGTGCAGGCCGACTTCGACGAGGCCTCCCTCCGGGCTCCACTTGTGGGCGTTCTCGAGCAGGTTCGACACAGCGCGCACGATTCGCTCGCCCTGTCCACGCACGAGCGTCGGCTCGATGTCCAGCTCGAAGCGCAGATCGCCGCGGCGCTTGGTGCGCTCGACGGCACTTTGGACGACCTCGTCCAAGCGCACATCGTCATCGGAGTCCGCCTCCCCCCTGCCCGTGCCACGGGCGAGCTCGACCACATCGCTGACGAGCGCGGTCAGCTCGTCCAGCTCTCCGACGATGTCCTTTCTGAGGTTCTCCTGTTCCTTTCCTGGCAATCTCTCTGCTTCGCTCAAAACCTGAATGTTCGCCCTCAGGCTCGCGATCGGGGTGCGCAGCTCGTGGCCGGCGTCGGCGATCAGCTGCCGCTGGGCCTCGACCGAGCGCTCCAGCGCGTCGAGCGTCGTGTTGAAGCTGCCCGCCAGCCGCGCCAGCTCGTCGCGGCCCTCGACATCCAGCCGCCGCGTGAGGTCGAGGTTGCCCGTGAGCGCCTCCGTGCGTTTGGTGAAGCGCGCGATCGGTGCGAGCGCCACGCGCGCGACGAGCGCGCCGAGGATCGCCGCGAGCGCGATCCCGGACACGCCGATGATCGCCAGCAGTAGGAGAATCCGGCTCAGCTCGTGGTTCATTTCGCTCAGCGGCCGCGCGATCAGCACGGCGCCGCTCGCGCCGGTGCCGATCGTGAGCACGCGCAGCTTCGTCCCCCTCACGGTCCGGTCGCTGAGCGTGCTGCCGCTGCCGCTCGCGGCGATCGCCTTGTCGCCCGCGCTGACCGCGATCCGCGGCGAGGTTCCCTGCCCGGCCGGCACCTCGACGGTCCCGTTCGGCGCGATGAACTGCACGTAGCCCGACGCAGCGCCGAACGGCGCCGGCTGCACATGTGTGGGAAATCCTCCCTGAGGCGGCGCACCAGGAAACAAATCCCCGTTCGGCTCGGTGGCCGGGGGCGGGTGGGCATCCGATCTCGACGGTCCCGTAAACACCTGCGCGCGCTGGCGCAGTCCATGGTCGATCTCCCCCTGCAAATCCGAGCGCACCGCGAGGTACACGCCGACCGCCGCCGCGAGCACCGCCAGCCCGACCGCGATCCCGGCCGCCGCGGAGATCCGCGCGCGCAGGCTCACGGCTCGCGCAGTACGTAGCCGACCCCGCGCACGGTGTGGATCAGCTGGCGCGCACCCGCCCCCTCCAGCTTGCGGCGCAGATACCCGACATACACGCGCAGCGCGTTCGAGGCCGGGCCGAAGTCGTAGCCCCACACGCGGTCGTAGATCAAGGTGTGCTGTAGCACTCGCCTTGGGTTGAGCATCAACAGCTCCAGCAATTGATACTCCGTCCGGGTCAACTCGACGAACTGCCCCTGCACCTCCGCTCCGTGCCGTGAGCTGTCGAGCCGCAGCTCGGCAAACGACAGTGATTCGGGCCCACCCGCCCAGCTGTCCGGACCCGAACGGCGCAGGAGGGCCCGCAACCGCGCCTTCAACTCGCCCACGTCGAACGGCTTGACCATGTAGTCGTCGGCGCCCACGTCGAGGCCGTCGATCCGGTCGGCAACGGCGTCGCGGGCGGTCAGGATCAGGATCGGCACGCGGTTGCCCAGCAAGCGCAGCCGGCGGCAGACCTCCAGACCGTCGATCCCCGGCAGCCCGACGTCGAGCACGACCGCGTCCGGCACCGCCTGGACGACCTGCTCGAGCGCCTGCTCGCCGTCCTCGACGCTCTGAACCTCGTACCCGCCCAGCGTCAGCGCACGGCGCAGGGCGTCGCGCACCGCACGGTCATCGTCGACGACGAGGATCCTCATGGGTTTGATTGTCGCGTCATCGCGTAGGAGCAGCGTGTGAGGGAGGTAAAGATGGATAAGGGATTAGACGCATCAAGATGCGCTACCCATCACATCAAGATGCTAGGCTGATCCCATGCGAACTACCGTTACCCTCGCCGACGACGTCGCGGCCGAGCTTCAGCGTGTGCGCCGCGAGCGTTCGATCGGTGTGAGCGAGGCGCTCAACGATCTGGTCCGTGCGGGTATGACACCCAAGAAGAAGCCGCGCAAACGCTTCGTGCAGCGCACGCACAGTCTCGGTCGCACCCTGATTGACTACACGAACGTTGCCGAGGCGCTCGAACTGGCGGAAGGCCCCGACTACCGCTGATGCTGATCGACGCGAACTTGCTCGTGTTCGCGGTGCACGAGGAGAGCCCCTTTCACTTCAAGGCCCGCGACTGGCTGAATGACCAGCTGAACGGGGAGCAGCGCATCGGCATCCCGTGGCAGTCGCTGGGAGCTTTTCTGCGGATAATCACCAACCAACGGATCATCGAGCGTGCGCTCGACCCCGGGGCGGCATGGCAGCGAATCGAAGACTGGCTTGCCGAGGACGTCGTCTGGACGCCGGATCCGACTCCACGTCACGCACATGTGCTGGGCGGTCTCGTCAAGCGCCACCAGCCGCGGGGCAACCTCATCACCGACGTCCAACTCGCGGCGCTCGCGATCGAGCACGGCCTCGAAGTCTGCTCGGCCGACACCGACTTCGCGCGCTTTACTGAGATCCGCTGGGACAACCCACTCGCTTGAGCGGTCCTTATGGTCGCCTGTCCAGGGCTCAGGCGGCCAATCTTCAACGGGAGTCCATACCTCGGGAGCGCGAAAGCGACAAAGCTACAGTCGTACTGTTGGGTATTCGAATCCATTTCAGGCGAGACGAGCGATGCGATCCCGCGTTCCCCAGATCGTGGCCCTTGGTGGCGGCGGCTTCTCGATGGAGCAGGGCAATCCCCTGCTCGACGACTATGTGCTGTCGCTGACCGAAGCAGTGCGCCCGCGCGTGTGCTTCCTGCCGACCGCCTCGGGTGACGCCGACCACTACGTTGTCCGCTTCTACCGCCGCTTCTCCCCCGGCTGCGAGGCCAGCCACGTATCGTTGTTCCGCCGCGACCAGGGCACCGGCGGGGTCGAGGACGACCTCGCGACCCACCTGCTCGCACAGGATCTGATCTACGTCGGAGGCGGCAACGTGGTGAGCATGCTCGGCGCGTGGCGCGCACACGGGCTCGACGGCGTGCTGCGAGCGGCGTGGCGCAAAGGCGTTGTGCTGTGCGGGCCTTCCGCCGGCTCGCTGTGCTGGTTTGCGGAATCGCTCAGCGCCTTCCACGGAGCGCCCCGGCGCGTCAGGGGGCTCGGATTGCTGCCCTACTCCAACTGCGTCCACTACGACGCCGAGCCCGCGCGTCGCGCGGAGTACCACCGCTTCGTCGGCGACGGTATGCGCCCGGGCTTCGCCGCCGAGGACGGCGTGGCGCTGCACTTCCGCCGCACGCGCCTGGAGCGGGTCGTCAGCTCCCGTCCCGACGGGCGCGCCTACCGCGTCGAGCCGGCCGCCGACGGTGTCGTCGAAACACCGCTCGAAACCGTCTACCTCGGGGCCGGGAACGAGAGCGCCTCTGCGAGCGGTTCCGCCAAGCCGAGCGCCGCCAAGGCGGTCCGGCTCTCGCCCGTGACAGTGATCGCCGCCGCGTGAGCCCGCCAGGCGGTCCGGACACACCCGTTTCAGATACTGAGGTCAAGGAGACGGATGAGTCGACGCTGCTCGCGCTCGGTGGCGGCGGCTTCACGATGGAGCCGACCAACCCGCTGCTCGACGACTACGTGCTCTCGCTCACGCGCGCGAAAGAACCTCGCATCCTGTTCCTGCCGACGGCCTCAGGCGACACCACGGCTCAGATCAACGCTTTTCACGCGCGCTTTTCCGACCGCCTGTGCGTGGCCGAGCACCTTTCCCTGTTCCGGCTGGGCGATGTCAAGCGCCCGCTCGCGGAGATCGTGCTCGAACAGGACATCGTGTACGTAGGCGGGGGCTCGATGCGTAACCTGCTCGCGATCTGGCGCGCCCACGGCCTGGACCGCTTGCTCGAGCGGGCGTGGCGCACGGGTGTGGTGCTCGCGGGACTGAGCGCCGGCGCGATGTGCTGGTTCGAAGGCGGGATCACCTGCTCGAGCGGGCCGCCGGCGCCGATGGCCGGGTTGGGCCTGCTCGAGGGCTCGCTCACCGTCCACGCCGACGGCGAGCCCGAGCGGCTACCGGTGTGGCTCGCGAGCGTGCGTAATGGTTCGCTCCCCGGAGGCTGGGCCGTCGACGACGGCGTCGGGTTGTTATTCCGGGGACAGCGCCTGGAGCGCGTCGTCAGCTCACGACCGGGCGCGGCCGCGCTGCGGGTCGACCTCCTCGCCGGCGAGCTCGTCAGGCATCGCCTCACACCCGAGTTGCTCGGCGAGCACTCGCCCGGGGTGCTCGGCGGCTTCGACGAGGATGTGCAGGAACTACGGCGCGTCAACCGCCTACGGCGTGGCATGCTCGGTGAAGGGCATTAGGGCACGTCGCCGCAAGCGGACGATCCGGCTCTCCCGACCTACAGCGCCACCCCAAAGGCCGAGCAGCCTTCCCGAGCAGCCTTCGCTATCTGCGACTGCCCTTGCGCGGTTTCGCCGGCCTCGGCGGAAAGCGCTTGCGCTCCTCGGCGGTCATCTTGCGGATCGTCAGCGAGCCATCCTTGAGCTGACGCTCCACATCCTCCAGTTTCGCGACACGCCGCTCGGCCGCACGATCTGCCTGAGTAGCCATTCGTCCAGGATAGCGCTCGGGTGAACTCGGGACAGCTATTGTCTGCGCTCGCGTTCTTTCCGCCAGGCGAACGCGGGCTTGACGACCCCCGAGAATGGAGCGCCTGTGAGACAACGCCTGCTTTCGACCATTGGCTCCCCTGGCTCGGTGACGCCCGCGGCCACTGTCGCGCACCGCGTCAATCGTCGATCGCTTTTGTGGGCGCTGCCGGCAGCCACCGCGGTGGCACTTGGCGCTCTGGCCGGGACGATGGCGGGGACATCCGGGCATGCGCGGCGGTCGATCGGCTCGTCTTTGGGCCGACAGGTGCCGACACGGAAGCTGTCAAGCCTGCCGCTCGCGGCGCAGGGGTCCATTTCAGCAGCGCTGGGCGGTGACGACCCGGCCTACCTGGTGCGCGGGGGGAACGATCGGCTTCGTACGTTTAACGACGCTCAGCATCTGCGTGTGTCCTTCGCTCGTTCCGGCGTGCTCGTAAGCGCGGCCAGGGCACGGTTGGGATTGGCGTTGCGCGCGGCGGGCTATGGCACGTTGCTGCACGGGGTCGGCGCGGCCTCGCCCAGCGCGCGCGGCAATCGAGTGGTCTATGCGCGGGGGGCACTGCGGGAGTGGTATGCCAACGGACCACTCGGCCTCGAGCAGGGCTTCAACGTCCAGCACCCACTTACGGGACATCCCACAGGCCCACTGACCTTGTCTCTTGCCCAGTCAGGCAACCTGCATGCGATGCTCACCCAAGACGGGCAAAGTGTGCTCTTCGACGCAGATGGTGGGCGGACGCTGCTGCGCTACGACGGGCTGATGGCCAGCGACGCACGCGGACACAAGCTGCACGCGTGGCTTTCCCTGCAGGGGAGTCGCATCTTGGTGCACGTCGATACCCGTGGCGCTCATTACCCGCTGCGCATCGATCCGATCGTCCAGAACGCAGAACTAACCGCCACTGACGGCGCCGAAAATTCCGCGTTGGGCTATTCGGTAGCAGTGTCGGGCACGACGATCGCTGTCGGCGCCGAGGGGCAAACAGTCAAAGGCGACACCCTCCAGGGAGCGGTGTACGTGTTCTCCGAGCCTGCCTCGGGCGGATATGTCAACTCGACCCAGACCGCTGAGCTGACCGCGAGCGACGGCGCAAAAAACGATGGGCTCGGCTTTTCGGTGGCGATGTCGGGCTCGACGATCGTCGCCGGCGGCTGGCTACACGAAGTCGAAGGCCACAGTGACGAGGGGGCGGTGTACGTGTTCTCAAAGCCCTCCTCGGGTCCTTGGGTCAACGCGACCCAGACCGCCGAGCTGACCGCGAGCGACGGCGGCACCTTAAATGAGGTGGGCTTTTCGGTCGCAATATCAGGCTCGACGATCGTCGCCGGGGCTCGCTATGGCACGGTCAAAGGCAACCTCAGACAGGGGGCCTTGTATGTGTTCTCAAAGCCCTCCTCGGGTCCTTGGGTCAACGCGACCCAGACCGCTGAGTTGACCGCGAGCGACGGTGCTGCCGAAGACTATCTGGGCGCTTCGGTAGCGATGTCAGGCTCGACAATTGTCGCCGGCGCTCCCGATCACGAAGTCAGCGGTCAGATCTACCAGGGAGCGGTGTATGTGTTCGCCGAGCCAGCCGGGGGTTATGCCGACGGCACCACCGCGACCCAGACCGCTGAGCTGACCGTGAGCGGTGCCGGCAAAGAAGACTTCGTGGGCGTTTCGGTTGCGGTGTCGGGCGCAACGATCGTCGCCGGCGCCGATCAGACGGTCGAAGGCCACCTCAACCAGGGAGCAATATATGTGTTCTCAAAGCCGTCATCGGGACCGTGGATCAACGCCACACAGACCGCCAAACTGACCGCCAGCGACGGAGCCGAAACTGATGAGCTGGGCTATTCGGTCGCCATCTCGGGCTCGACGATCGTTGCCGGCGCTCCCCATGACTTCAATCTTGGCCTAGCCGGGCCGGGGGCGGTGTATGTGTTCGCAGAGCCCGCGGGAGGACCATGGGTCAACGCGACCCAGACCGCCGAGCTGACAACGAGCGCCAATGACTCGCTGGGCTTCAAGGTGGGAATTTCAGGCGCGACAATCGCAGCGGGCGCTCCCTTTCTCACAGTCGGTGGCCACATCGACCAAGGGGTGGCGTACGCATTCACCTCCCCGGTGCCGAGCACGGCGATCACCACGCCGGCCGAAGAAGCCGTCTACACGCAGGGACAGGCTGTCACCGCCGAATTCGCCTGCACGGCCGGAGCAGGTGAAACGTTGAAGGCCGGTGCAGCGGGCTGCTCGGGGTCCGTTGAAAACGGTGCCGCAATCGACACGTCAATCCCTGGGACCTACACGTTTACGGTCACTGCGACCGATACCAATGGGCAGAGCGGAACGTCGACAAGTAGCTACACGGTTACCCCCGGGACGACGATCACCGAACCCACGCCTGAAACAACACCCTCGTCTACTCCCTCCACCACGTCGCCAACCGCGACCACATCAACGACCGCGACCTCGACGTCAAGCTCGGGCGTCCCTGCAAGTGTCGCCTCGACACCGAAGGCGGTCGAAGAACTCCTGAACGGCTGCAGCAGCAGCGCCCTGGTCCTCAACGACGTCTACATCCAAGGTGGCCGCGTCGCGATCAGGGGCAGCGCCGCTAAAAGCCTCGTCGGCAAGAAGGTGAAGATTCTCTTCAACGAAGGCAAGCAGGTCGCCACCGCCACCGTCGGGGCAAACGGGCAGTACACGACCACCGCGCCGCTGCCGCCCGCCAAGATCCGCGACAGCCTGACCACGCGCTACACCGCCGAGGTGGGCAAGGTGCGCTCGGTGCACCTGAAGCTCGTCAGGCGCCTTTTGCTCGAACCGCCGCGGGCCTCGGGCACGACGGTCACGCTTACGGGCCAGCTGACGCTGCCGCTGACCAAACCGATCGCGCCCGTCGTCGTCGAACAGCAGCTCGAATGCGGCAAGACGACCGTTGCGACCACCTTCACGCCGCCCGCCAGCGGGCGCTTCCACATCACGCTCACCGTCCCGGCCAACGCGCGGGCCGGCATCTTCAGGCTCACCAGCAAGGTCGCCGCGAACAAGCACTCCGTCACCCACGGCTTCACGACGTTCAGCCTGCCTTTGCCGGTCGCGCTCGGATGAGCGCGACACCGATCACCGAGCCACGAGGAGCATCACATGCGTCTTAGATCAGATCGGGTCGATGCAACGCCGAGGGCAGTCGCGCGACGACTGGCAGTGGGACTCCTTGGCATCTCGTTCGCGGTGGCACTGCCGACTGCCGCACAGGCCAACAATCTCTTCTCAGTCGATCCAAGCGCCGCCTCGACCGGGCCGATCGTGACCGACGCGGCAGGCAACGGTTACATCGCGTGGGAGCGCAGGGCCGCCAGCAGTTCTGAACCAGCTACGACGATCTTCTGCAAGATCCCCCGCGGTGAGTCGTGCACCGAACCGATCGTCCTGCCGCTCCCCGCCCCCGGAAATTCGAGCACAGAAGCCGTGACGCAGGCCTTTCCGGTGCTCGGGTCGACATCCGGTGTTGTCTATGTCGTCGCGCCACGCTATGTCGCCGGCGACACGCTGATCTGGACCTCGGAAGACGGCGGCGCGAAATTCTCTTCGGCGAAGGTGGTCGCCGACTATGCGGAAGGCTCGGGTGTGGGGGACGTGCTGCGCAACCCGCTCTCCCCGACGACGCACCCGACCTCCGACGATTTCGATGTGGCCTCGTTCAACAGCGCGGTTGGCATCACCGAAATCGGCGACCTCGACAGCAAACCGTTCCATCTCCGCTTTGAAACCGACGGCGACGGTCAAGGATCAACCCTGGGCTTCACCACCACAAGCCACCTCCCGGTTGAGGCCTACTGGAACTTCGCGTCGCCCTATGAAGTCGCGTTTGACTATCTGAAAGCCGGCAGCGGCGGCGAAGAAACAAACTGGTCGACGGCTCAATTCGTCACCAAGGTCAGCCTCGTCGGGTTGCCGAAGGGGACGTTCAAGGTCGCGCTGATCACGAAGTCCTCGAAGGGCAAGACCTACGAGGAAGTCCGCACGTTCCACACCTGCGTCGCCGGCAAACACAAGAAGAAATGAGCCGGCCGAACCCCCTACGAGCAGTCGGCGCCCTCGCCTGCCTCGCGGCCTGCTCGATCGCTCTCGCACCACAGGCAGTTGCCTCCGGCATGCACACCTCGAGCCGCTGCGCGACCTTTCGAGTGAAGGGCGCCGAGTACGGGGTCTACATCGCCGACGGCCACGTCGGGTGCAGCGTCGCGACGGGAATCCTGAAGGCGATCGACAGCGGCAAGGGCAAGATCGTCGAACACGGCGACTCGGCCAACTCATACATTCTCTACAAGGGCTGGCTCTGCCCGTTCGGCAACATGGGCGAGCAGACCTGCGAGCACTCCAAGCACCCTGTGAGCAACCCCAGCCAGGACATCGCGAGCCTGTCCTGCTCGATCGAACGGGGATGCCCCGTGCGGGCCGCGTTCCCGAACGAATAGCGGACCGCGAAATCTCAGAACGCGCGATAGGAGCTGCGCGTGATCGTGAAGCCGTGATCTGAGCGGTTGACGCAGCGGACCGCGCGCGCGCCGATCGTGCACGTCACTTCGATCGGGCCGATACCGCCCCACTTGCGCCCGCTCCCCAGCGCCACCTGGTGCGTGCCGACGAAGGAGTCCTGGCTGAGCCGCGCGAGCGACGGACGCCCGACCGAGCCGAGGAACACGAAGCCGGGATCGCCGAAGCCCCCGGCTTTCGGAGCCGGCACCGATCTGGCGCTGCAGAGCAGCTGCATCGGCGGCGTGTTGACCGGATGAATCGCGATCCCGCAGGCGACGTTCCCGCCGAGCGCAGTCCATAGCTGCGCGCTCGAAGTCGTCGAGGCGAGCACGGGCGCAGACGCAATCGCGGACAGGCAGAAGACACAAGCGAGAGTCGACAACCAAACACGGCGCACACCGCCATCATCGCACTTCAGCCGAGCGCCGCCGCGCGCCGCGCGAGCTCCGCGCGCGTGACTGAGCTCTCCGCGTACGCCGCCGCCCGCTCGTAGGCACACGCGGCCTGTGCGGTCTCCCCGGCGCGTTCGAGCAGATCGGCGTGCGCGACGTGCAGCGGGGCATAACTCTCGAGCGTGCCCGCGCGCAGTAGCGGCTCCAAGACCTCGAGTCCAGCGCTCGGCCCCTCGGCCCGCCCGAGCGCGACCGCGCGGTTGACCTCGACCACGGGCGAGGGCACACGGCGCGCGAGCTCTCCGTACAGCGCCGCGATCTGTGCGTGATCGGTCTCCTCGGGGGACGGCGAAGTCGCGTGCAGCGCCGCGATCGCCGCCTGCAGCTGGTAGAGCCCGGGCCGGCGCCGGCGCATCGCATCCTCGAGCAGGCGCTCGCCCTCGCGGATCCGCCCGCGATCCCACAACGAGCGATCCTGATCGTCGAGCAGCACGAGCTTGCCGTGTCCGTCGACGCGGGCCTCGCGGCGCGAGTCGTGCAGCAACATCAGCGCCAGCAACCCGGCGACCTCGGGGTCGTCGGGCATCAAACCGTGCAGCAGCCGCCCCAGACGGATCGCCTCGGCGCACAGCTCGCCGCGCACCAGCCGATCGCCGGCGGAGGCAAACCAGCCCTCGTTGAAGATCAGATACAGGACCGCCAGCACGCCTGGAAGCAGATCGGGCAGCTCCTCGTCGGAAGGGACCCGGTAAGGGATATGGGCGGCGGCGATCTTGCGCTTGGCGCGCACCAGTCTTTGGGCCATCGTGGTCTCGCTGACGAGGAACGCACGCGCGACCTCGCCGGTGCTGAGGCCGCCGAGGGTCCGCAGCGTCAACGCCACACGCGCCTGCATCGCCAGCGCCGGATGGCAGCAGGTGAAGATCAGACGCAGCTGGTCGTCGGCCACGGCCGAGGGCTCCTCCTCGGGTCCCTCCGCCTCCGCGGCTGACGCCTCGCGCTCGGCGAGCACCTTCAGGCGCTCGATCCGGTCGGCCAGCGTGCGGTCGCGGCGCAAGCGGTCGATCGCACGCCGGCGCGCGGCGACCGTGATCCACGCGGCCGGGCTGACCGGCACGCCGTCGCGCTCCCACGCCACGATCGCCGCCGCGAACGCTTCCTGGATGGCGTCCTCGGCGAGCTGGAAGTCGCCGAGCTGGCGGATCAGCGTGGCGAGCACCGCGACGCGCTCGCGCCGGAAGGCGGCCTCCACGGCCGCGGTGCTCTCCGGGCTCACGGCTATGCCTCGGGAAACACCATTACCGGGCGGACCTCGACGGAGCCGTAGGAAACGTTGGGGATACGGGCCGCCCACTTCAGCGCCGCGTCGAGATCAGGGACGTCGATCAGGTAGTAGCCACCGAGGATCTCCTTGGTCTCGGCGAACGGGCCATCCGTCAGGACCGTCTCGCTGTCGCGCTCGCGCACGGTCGTAGCAGTGTCGACCCCCTCCAGCGCGTCGCCGGCAACCAGCACACCGGCCTCGGTCAGAGACTGCGTGTAGGCGTTCCAACGGGGATGTGCGGCCTGGAGCTCCTCTGGTGAGGGGCCGCCCTCGGTCGGCGTGTAGATCAGCATCATGTACTGGGGCATCTCTCGCTTACCTCCTGGTCGGGGCCGGCGGATTCCGGCCCTTTGTCTCTTCGACGAACGGTGTGGGTCGGATTCGACAGCCCACCACGGCGCCTCAGAGCGCTAAACCGGCTGGCCGTTCGCCGTGAGCACGACCTCGATGTTGCCGCGTGTCGCATTCGAGTAGGGGCACACCTCGTGCGCGCTGCGCACCAGCCCGATCGCGACCTCAGAGTCATCGACCGAGGGTAGGCTCACGTCCAGCTCGACGCCGAGCTGAAAGCCACCGGTGCCGGTCGGGGTGAGCGTGACCTTCGAGTCGATCGCCGCGTCCCCCGCTTCGACTTTCGCACGCCGGGCGACGACGCCGAGCGCCCCCTCGAAGCAGGCGGCGTAGCCGACGGCGAACAGCTGCTCTGGGTTGGTGCCGTCGCCGGCGCCGCCCATCTCGGTGGGGAGACGCAGCTGGACATCGAGCCGGCCGTCGCTCGTGCGGCCGTGTCCCTCCCCGCGGCCTCCGGTTACGTGGGCCTCGGCGGTGTAGAGCACGTTGGGCATGGGAGCTCCTCGTTTTGGTTGGAAAGACAGGGACAGTGGGTGGAAAGACAGGGACAGTGATACCAAGCGCCGCCTCCGATCCCTCTCCGTCAGACTCCCGTCACCCTGCTCGCCGTCGTCGACATAGACCCCGGTACGTTCCTCGCGATCATCGCCGCGGCGGCACTCGCCGGCACGCTCAGCCGAGCGCCGCGGCCGCATCCTGCAGGCGATCCTCGCCCCAGAACAGCTCACCGCCGACGGCGACCGTCGGCACGCCGAAGACGCCGAGCTCGTGTGCGGCCTCCGTTGCCGCGCGCAGGGCCAGCTTGACCTGCGGGTCCCCGGTCGCGTCCTCGACCGCCCGCGGGTCCAGACCCACCTCGCCGGCGAGGTGCAAGACACGCTCGGGCAGGCCGAGATCGTGTCCCTGCTGGAAAGCGGCGCGGAAGGCCCGGAGAGAGAACTCAATGCCGTGGCCAACCTGGAAGGCGTAGGTGCAGGCGCGCATCGCGAACAGATAGTTGCTCGGCCACGGCTCGGGCCAGCGCACCGGCGGCAGGCCGTAGAGCTCGGCGCGCCGCTGCACCTCGGCGATCCCGTCCCAGCGGCGGCCGGGATCGCCCAGCGACCACGAAGATCGCCCAACCAGCTTGAACAGGGCGCCGAGCGACAGCGGCTGCCACACGACCGACTCGCCCAACACCTCGGCGATCCGCTCAGCCGTCAGATATGCGTACGGCGATCCGAGGTCGAAATAAAAGGTTGCTCGCGTCATCTGAGGACCAAGCCGATCCCCGCTGTGCTCAGCTCGCCGGCACCCAGCCGGCGGGGAACGCACCCGCCGGAATATCGCCGGGGTACTCCGGGAAGAGATCGCGGGCGATCCGCTCGCTCGCGGTGCCCTTCAGCAACGGACGCAGGTCCCCGACGTTGAGCAGGATCCGCAGCGTCGCGCCGATCTGCAGGTCGGCGGCGTTCGGCTGCTCGCCGCCGATCACGCCATCCGCGGCGAGCCGCTCGATGTGCTCAAGCTTCCCCGGCAGCCCGGCCAGGTCTTCGTGCAGGCGCTCGGCGGTGATCTTGTGGTACTTCCACGTGGCCCTGACGAAACGAATCGCGAAGTCGGTGCCCGGCCCGTCGAGCGGCTCGCCGCCGGCAAAGGTCCCCATCGCCTCGGGACGGAAGTACAGCGCTCCCCATGGCATCCGCCGCCCGAGGTCCTGAAACTCCTCGTCGCCCCAGCGCTCGGCTTCGCGCACCTCCTCCGAGGGATACAGCACGGGCTCGGGGACGAGCTGCTCCAAGCGATCGAGAATCGCGCGCGAGCCGTGCACCGGCTCGCCATCGAGGAGCATCCCCGGAACCGTGTGGTTGCCCTCGCCGTAAATCTCCTGCATCGGCTCGATTTGCTGACCCGGGACGAACTCCACGCGCTCGTACTCCAGGCCCTTCAGGCGCAGGGCCGCAGTTGCGGTCATGCACGGATGCGACGGCGGCAGGACGTGAAGGACGATTTCAGGAGCCACTGTGGACACAGCGTATCCGGCTGCTCCGGCCGGCGGACCCCGACGGTGCGTTCCAGGCGCTACTGGCCAGACACTCAGCCGCCCTCCCCGTCCGATCCGGCCCGCAAGCTCGCGAGGAAGATGCTCTCCGCCATGCGCAGCAGGCCGATCGACACGTGCGGGCGCAGGTCGCTGCTGCGCACCCTCACATCTGAGCCGTGCGGCCCGATCACCTCGACGATCGTGCAGACGTCGCCGATCTCGCAGTCCTCGCCATAAGCCTCTTCGAGCGCCTCCATCTGCGCCGCCACGACCTGCCCCACCTTGGTCTGATCTAACGTCATCTCGGGAATCTCCTCCGGTTGTGTGTGGTCGACCGTGTGCCGTGGATCATCCCCGATCCGGATCACATCGCCGCCTACGGCGCCGCCGGCACCACCGCGACCGGGACATCCTCCACGGGCAAGACCGCAGTATCGAAGGTTGGCCCCGGCAGGCGCTCCACATGGGTCATGAGCTCGAGGAAGGCCTCCTCGGTCTCGAGGAATCCGATCCGCGGGGTGCGGTAGTGCATCGGGACGACCCAGCGCGGCGACAGACGCTCGACGATCGCGACTGCGTCGGAGGCCCCGGCCGTGGGACCGCCGCCGACGGGGACGATCAGCAGATCGACGCGCCCGATCGCCGCGGCCTGCTCGTCGCGCAGCGCGCTCTGGCCGAAGTCGCCGAAGTGAGCGACACGCAGGCCGTCGAGCTCGAACACGAAGATTGTGTTGGGTCCTCGCTCGGTGCCCGCCGCCTGATCGTGCTCGGAGGCGATCGCGATGATCTCACCGATCGGTGACTCCAGTTTGCCCGCCGTCGAGCGCAGGATCGTGGGATCGCCACCGATCGACTCGACGCCGTTGTGATCGATGTGCTCATGGGTCACCAGCAGCAGATCAGCCTCGACGCCGTCGATCGGCGGGTAGTCGAACTCCATCCCGCGGCTCGCCGCCATTGCCGACATGTCTCCGAACGGGTCGATCGCCACCGTCTTATCCACTGCGGTGAGGCGAAACGCGGACTGGCCGTACCACTCAACTTGCATGCTGTTCCTCTCTGATGGGGACTTGGGTGATGGTGTTTGCTGTGACTCTCGGCGCCAACTCGCCGGCTTGGCTTTGGGTCTGCCGACCGGTGCCCGCGGTCTCGCGAATGTCCGGGGCCGCGTATTGATACTTGCCGCCGCGCATCAACGACGCGGCCGCGGCGATCAGGCAGGCGACGATCGCAAACGCGAACGCCTCGTGCAGCCCCGCGCGAAACGGCGCGGAGATCAGGTGCGGGAAGAACGACTTGCCGACCAGCGCCGCGTGGTTCGATGCCGAGAGCCCACTCAGCGCGTGGGCGCCGACGAGGTGCTGGATCGGGTTGTAGCCGAGAAACGCGGCAAACAGGATCGACACGGGCGGCAGGTGCGCGACGCCGGCGGCGGTAGCCGCGGCGACGCCGTGGGCCTTCAGCCCGGCGGTTAGCGCGGAGGGCAGGCTGGAAGAGAGACCGAAGATCATCAGCGTGAAGAAGATTCCGATCGAGAGCACCTGGGCGGAGTTCTGGAAAGTCTGGTTCATGCCGCCCCCGGCCCCCCTGTCGCCCGCCGGGAGGCTGTTCATCACGGCGGCGCGATTGGGCGAGGCGAACATGCCCATCGAGACGCCGTTGAGAAACAGGATCGCGGCGAACAACGGATAGGAGAAGTCGATCGGCAGCAGCGCCAGCAGGTAGAAGCTGAGCGCCGCGCCGAGCATCCCGCCGGTCGCAAACCAGCGCGCGCCGAAGCGGTCGGACAGATAGCCGGAGGTCGGGCCGGCGACGAGCATGCCGACGATCAGCGGCAGCATGTAGATCCCCGCCCACAGCGGCGTTTCGGTGAAGTCATAGCCGTGCTGGGGCAGCCAGATGCCCTGCAGCCAGATGATCAGCATGAACATCAACCCCCCGCGGGCGACCGCCGAGAGGAACGTGGAGAGCGTGCCGAACGTAAACGCGCGGATCCGAAACAGCGGCAGCCGGAACATCGGATCGGCCACCCGCCACTCGATTACCGCGAACGCCACCAGGCAGGCCACGCCCGCACCCAGCAGGGCGATCACCTTGGGACTGGTCCAACCGGTGGCGTGTCCGCCGTAGGGACGGATGCCGTAGGTGACCGAGACCATGATCAGGATCAGCCCGAGGGCGAAGGTGAGGTTGCCCCACCAGTCGACCCGTGCAGGTTTGGGCGTGCTGCGCTCCTCGAGCTTGAGGTAAGCCCATACGGTTCCGAAAACACCTATCGGCACCGAGATCAGGAACACCGCCCGCCAGTCGATCGGCGCCAGCAGGCCACCGAGCACAAGTCCGATGAAGACGCCACTGACGCCGACGATGTTGTTGATGCCGAGCGCCATCCCGCGCTGATTGGCCGGGAAGGCATCGGTCAGGATCGCCGCGGAGTTGGCCAGCAGGAAGGCCGCCCCCACCCCCTGCACGATGCGAAAGACGATCAGGTACAGCGCTCCATCGCGCCCGGTCATCCAGTCGATCGTCAAAAATAGCGAGGCGATCGTGTAGACGAGGAAGCCGAGGTTGTACATCTTCACCCGGCCGTACATGTCGCCGAGCCGGCCGAGGCTGACGATCAGGACGCTCGTGACGACGAGGAAGCCAAGGATCATCCACAGCAGGTAGAAGCTGTTCGCCGGCACCAGCGGGTCGAGGTGGATGCCCCGGAAGATGCTCGGCATCGCGATCAACACGATCGACCCGTCGAGCACCGCCAGCAGCACGCCGAGCGTCACGTTTGACAGGGCGATCCACTTGTAGTTGTCCTTCTCGGGTATCCGGTCAGGGGTGGGCATACTCAGATCAAACCAAACGGAGGTTCGAGAACATGAAGATCGGGCGATTGCTGTTGAGGCTGGTGGTGGGCGGGCTGTTCGTTGGGCACGGTGCGCAGAAGCTGTTTGGTTGGTTCGACGGCCCGGGCCTCGACACCACAGCGCAGGGATTTGAGCACCTCGGCCTGCGCCCG
Organism: uncultured Solirubrobacterales bacterium; assembly: GCA_963837135.1. Taxonomy (GTDB): domain Bacteria; phylum Actinomycetota; class Thermoleophilia; order Solirubrobacterales; family Solirubrobacteraceae; genus Palsa-744. The sequence continues at coordinate 325,688 of CAWILV010000005.1, read as the reverse complement.
GGGCGGCCAAATGCGATCGCCGCCGGCACCGCCGAGGCGGGTGGCGGGGCACTACTCGCGGTGGGTCTGGAGACACCCTTCGCCGCGTCGGTGCTGGTCGCGACGATGCTGACCGCGATCAATCGGGTGCACGCAAGCAAGGGTCCGTGGGTAACGAATGGCGGCTACGAGTACAACCTCGTCCTGATCGCCGCCGCGCTCGCGCTGGCCGAGGTCGGACCCGGCCCCCTCTCCCTCGACGCCGCCCGGGGACGCGAACGCTCGGGCTCCCACTGGGCGCTCGCCGCGCTGGTCACCGGGGCATTCGGAGCGCTCGGCTCATATGCGATCGCCGCGGCACAGCCTGCTCCGGCGGAGACGGGCGCCGAGGAGGCAGAGCAGACAGCGAGCGCCGAGGCGGCCGGCTGAAAATGGAAACCCAGCCCGAGATGCCCCTGCACGGCGGGTGCGGTTGTGGAGCGGTCCGCTTCGAGGTGAGCGCGCCGCTCCAGTCGGCGAAATACTGCCACTGCACGCGTTGTCAGCGGCGTAGCGGGACCGCCGCCTCCGCGAGCGCCCGCCCACGACCTGGATCGTTTCGTATCGTCTCGGGCGAGGAGCGCCTGCGCGCCTGGCGGCCGGCCGACGGCGCGGAAAAGTGGTTCTGCGGAGACTGCGGCTCGGCGCTGTACAGCCGCGATCCGAACGATCCTGACCGCATTGGCGTCCGTCTCGGCGCGTTCGACAACGATCCGGGAATCAGGCCGAGCATGCGTCAGTTCGTCGCCTACGCCGCGCCCTGGGAGGCGATCCCGGACGACGGGCTGGAACGTTACGCAGAGAGCGCCGGCTGAGCCCAGAGGCGTGACCGGCGGGAATCGGACGCCGCCATACGGTCATGTCCGATTCCCGCTAGATACCGACGGCCACGTATGCCAATGTGGTCGACATGATCTTTGACTCAGACAGGTTCTGGCAGGCGATTGAGGCCGAAGACCCGCGCTTTGACGGGTGGGTCTTCTGCGGGGTGAAGACGACCGGGATTTACTGTCGTCCGAGTTGCCCCGCGAGAACGCCCAAACGCGAGAACGTGCGCTTCTTCGCCACCGCCGCTGCAGCCCAGGCGGCCGGCTTTCGCGCTTGCAAGCGCTGCCGTCCTGACGCGACGCCGGGCTCGCCCGATTGGGATCTGCGCGCGGATCTCGTCGGGCGCGCAATGCGTTTGATCGCCGATGGCGTGGTCGACCGCGAGGGCGTCGGCGGCCTCGCCGGCCGCCTCGGCTACACCGAGCGCCACGTCCACCGCCAGCTCGTGGCCACCGTCGGCGCCGGGCCGCTGGCACTCGCGCGCGCCCAGCGCGCGCAGACCGCTCGCATCCTGCTCGAGACGACGGTCGTGCCGATCACCGGCGTCGCGTTCGCCGCGGGCTTTCAGAGTGTGCGCCAGTTCAACGCGACGGTGCGGGAAGTGTTCGCGACGGCGCCGCGCGAGCTGCGTGCGCGAGCGCGGCGGGGAGATCACCCGGAGGAGAGCGGGGCGCTGTCGCTGCGGCTCCCCTACCGCTCGCCGCTGGATGGGGAGGGCCTGATCGCGTTCCTCGGCCTGCGCGCGGTGCCCGGCGTCGAGGAGGTGCACGACGGAGCCTACCGACGGAGCCTGCGCCTGCCGCAGGGAAGCGGCGTCGTCGAGCTGCGTCCGGCGGACGGGTACGTGCACGCCCGCTACTGGCTGGAGGATCTGCGCGACCTCGCCGCGGCGATGCAACGTTCGCGCACACTGCTCGACCTAGACTCCGATCCGCTCAGCGTGGCTGAGGCGCTTGGTGGGGACGCGCTGCTCGGCCCGCTCGTGCGCAGCGCTCCGGGGCGGCGGGTGGCCGGGCATGTGGATGGCCACGAGCTGGCCGTTCGCGCCGTGCTCGGCCAGCAGGTGTCGGTCGGCGGTGCGAGAACGCTCGCCGGACGCCTGGTCAGCGAATACGGGCAGCCGCTGGAGCGTCCAATCGGAGCGGTGACCCATCTCTTCCCACAGGTCGAGACGCTTGCCGCGGCGGACTCCGAGCGGCTCGCGATGCCAACCGCGCGTCGGCGTGCCCTGCTCGGCCTCGCCAGGGCACTCGCCGGTGGAGATCTGACGCTCGACGCCGGGGCCGATCGCGGCGAGGCGCGCAGAAGACTGCTCGATCTGCCCGGGATCGGGCCGTGGACGACCGAGTACATCGCGATGCGCACGCTGCGCGATCCCGACGCCTTTTTGCCGAGCGATCTCGGCGTCCGCCATGCGCTCGAGCAGCTCGGGCACGACGGGCAGCCCGCCGCGGCGGAGCGGCTGGCCGAGCGCTGGCGCCCCTACCGCGCGTACGCGGTCCAACACCTGTGGGCCTCCCTGAGCCCAACCGGACGAACGAACAGAGCGACGACCCCGACAAGCACAACCCCACCGCCAGGCGACGCCGCCGAGCGGCTCGCGGCATGAGAAAGGTGTGATCGATCCAATGCCAACCTCCTACACGACAATTGAAAGCCCGATCGGAGAGCTGTTGCTGGTGGGCGACGGGGACACCTTGCACGGCCTGTATATGCAGGAGGGCCGCAAGCCCAAGAGGATCGCTGCCGACTGGCAGGCCTCTGCGGCGCCCTTCGCGGACGTAAAGACGCAACTGGAGGAGTACTTCGCCGGCAATCGCACCACCTTCGATATCCCACTTGCCGCGGAGGGAGCGCCGTTCGAGCTCGAGGTCTGGCATGCGCTGGAAGAGATTCCCTACGGCGAGACGGTCAGCTACGGCGAGATCGCACGACGCGTCGGCCAGCCAACGGCGGCGCGCGCGGTGGGAACGGCCAACGGGCGCAACCCGATCGCCGTGATCGTCCCCTGTCACCGGGTGATCGGCGCGGACGGCTCGCTCACCGGCTACGGCGGCGGGCTGGAGCGCAAGCGGCTGCTGCTGGAGCTCGAGCGTGGCCAGGGACGCCTGAAAGCGGCAGACGCCTGAAAGCGGCATAGACGCCTCAGCCCGGCGGCGGTTCCGGTCCGATCTGCTCGATGAATGCCGTGAGCGCCGCGACCTGACCCGGATGGCCTGCCAGGTGCAGGCGCCTGACCGCCGCGAGCATCGGCGCGGGGTCATATCCCTTGATCTCGGCGTCGCCGGGGTGCAGTAAGCCAACGCGTAGGAAGTGTTCGTCCACGAGCACGCGACGACCGTCGGCGAGCGTGACGCGGTGCCCCGCGAAGCTCGCAAAGCTCGGAGCGATCCCCCGTCCCGCGGCGCCGAGGTGGCATGCGGCGCAGCCGTAGGAGACGGCCAGGCGAGCGCCCTGTTCGACGAGCAGCTGCTGGTGAGTGAACGGTTCGTTGACGTACGCGGGTTCGGTCGATGTGTGTGATGAGCCGGCGCGGCTCGACGTTCCACTCGTGCCACAGCCCGCAAGTACGAGCGCGATCACCCCGATCGCGAGCGCCACGGCCGTCGATCGCCCGCCGCCCACGTCCTCTAAGTGGCTCGTTCGGCCGCGCGCAGTCCGCTGAGCAGCCAGATCGCGAACAGCACGATCAGACCCGCCGCGCACGCGTAGGCGAGGCCGGTGTGGTCGTGCACGCCGGAGATCAGCCCACGCCCGGCGTCGATAAAGGCAGTCGCCGGGTTGATGCTCGCGACGTCGTGGATCCAGCCCTTGAGCAGCTCGAGCGGGACATACACGGGCGCGAGGAACAGGATCAGGAAGACCGGTGTCTGCATCAGCGGACCGGCCTGGATCGTGCGGAAGCGGAACGCCACGCCCCCCGCCCAGCCATAACCGACGAGCACGAGCAGCGCAGCCAGGCCGTACAGGCCGACGATGTCGACGCCGTCGCCGGTGATCTGCATCCCCGAGATCAAGGCCACCACCGTCACCAGCGACAGCGTGATCGCCGCGCGCGACAGCGCCACGATCGCGTAGCCGAGCGCGATCCCGCGCCGGTCCTCAGCCGCCAGCATCAGCCGCCGGGCGAAGCCGCTTTCGAAGTCGAATGCCAGCGTGAAGCCCGTGAACAGGCCGGAGAACATCGCCGACTGGCACATCACGAACACGAATTGGAACGCCGTGTAGCCCGCCGGGAACGTGAAGCCCGGCACTTTCCCGAGCGCCGAGAGTCCGCCGGCGAAGCTCGCGAAGAACACGAGCGGGAAGATCAGCGACGGGAAGATCAGGTCGGGGCGGCGGATGTAGGTGTGCATCCCCCGCCAGGCGACCGTCCAGGCGACGCGCCACAGGCCGCCGTGTGAGCGGGACGTGGTGTTCATGTTCTTTGCATCCTTGTGCGCAACGCCGAGCTGGCCGCGATCAGCGCGATCAGCCCAAGTACTGCCGCGACCGCGAAGCCGCGCCACAGCGCGGTCGCGTCCCAGCCGTAGATGTACAAGCTGCGGAAGGCCTCGATCAGATAGGAGATCGGGTTCCAGTCGGCAACCGTGTGGAACCAGCCGGTCCCGAGCAGGTTGCGCGGCAGGTTGCTGGAGGACAGGAAGACGAACACGAAGAACAGCGGGAACAGGCCCTGCACCGCTTCGCCCGACCCAGTCCACAGGGCGGCCGCGCAGCCGAGCGCGCCGAACGCCAGCGTCGTCAACGAGCCCAGGGCGATGATCACCAACGCTCCACCCAGGCCGGCGTCGATGTGCGCCCCAGCAATCAAGCCGATTCCGATGTAGACCGCCGACTGCAGCGCGCCTACCGCCGCCACGCCGACGAGCAGGCCCGCGAGCAGCGCCACCCGCTTCAGGGGAGTCAGCGCGAGGCGGTTGAAGAAGCCGCTCTCGATGTCCTCCGCGAGGTTCGTGCCGGTATTGATCAGCGCGAACATCGCTCCCTGCAGGAACGCAACGGCGATCGCGAACGAGACGTAGGAATGCGTGGGAAAGCCCGCGAGCAGGGTCGCCGATTTCAGGCCACTGGCATTGACCGCCAGCAGGATGACCGGGAAGAACACGATCGGGAACAGCTGAAACGGCTGGCGCAGCGTCTTGCGCATCGAGCGCCTCGCGAGCACGCTCACCTGGGTGGAGAGCAGACTGTTCATGCGCCGGCGGCTGCGGGCACCGGCTGCCCGCCCTCCTCCTCCTCGTCCTCCTCGTCGCCCGCGCCCTCGAGCGAGCGGCCGGTCTTCGCCAGGAACACGTCGTCGAGCGTCGGCGTGTGCAGCCGCAGGTCGGCGATCGGCAGGTTCTCCGCGTCGAGCGTTCGTACGATCTCCGCCAAGTCGCTGACGCCCTCGGGCAGCTGCGCCGCGACGCTGTTGGGCGACCCCGCGCCCTCCTCGCCGAAGCGGTGCAGGACCTCCTTCAGCCGCTCGCGGTCGCCCGGGTCCTGGGGGACGACCTCGACGCTCGAGCGCCCGATCTCCGCCTTCAGCGCCGCCGGCGTGCCCTCAGCGACGATCTTGCCGCGATCGATGATCCCGACGCGGTCGGCCAGCACGTCGGCCTCCTCCAGGTACTGCGTCGTCAGGAAGACCGTCACGCCGTCGTCGGCCAGCCGCCTGACCTCGTCCCACAGCGCAGCTCGGCTCTGCGGATCCAGGCCCGTCGTCGGCTCGTCGAGGAACAGCAGCCGCGGACGATGCACGAGCGCTAGGCCCAGGTCGAGCCGGCGCTTCATCCCACCCGAGTAGCCGCCGACCTTGCGATCGGCTGCGTCGGTCAGCCCGACGCGCTCCAACAGCTCGGTGCCGCGTTGTTCGCGCTCGCCCTTGCTCAGACCGTGCAGCGCGCTCTGCAGGCGCATGTGCTCGCGGCCGGTCAGAAACGGGTCGAGCGCCGACTCCTGCAGCGAGGCGCCGATCGCGCCGCGTACCTCCGCGCCCTGCGTGACCACGTCGAGACCCGCCACGCGGGCCTTGCCGGAGGTGGGCGGCAGCAGCGTCGTCAGTACGAGCACCGTCGTCGACTTGCCCGCGCCGTTGGGGCCGAGGAAACCGTAGATCTCGCCCGGCGCCACCCGCAGGTCGATGCCGTCGACGGCGCGAACGCCGCCCTTGAAGTCCTTCACGAGGCCCTCGACCTCGATGCCGTTCTCGGCGTTGCCTGCGATTCCGTTTCCGGCGCTCGTCACGATTTGCTCCTTTCCATCGCCATCTCGGCGCTCATCTAAGCAGCTCCCCTCTCGGATTCTCTTGGCATAGACCGTGCGGGCGGACAGAACTAATCGGTGCCGGAAGATCGTCTAGGGTGGCGTGAGAGTCGCGCCGTGACATCGAACGAGGCCAAACCCGAGCACGAGGATCGTCCGCGGGATCTCCCGCGTCCCACATCCGTGTCCACGCTGCCGCCGCAGTTCGACGAGTGGCAGATCGAGCTGCACGGCCGGCGCGTGATCTACAGAATCGCCCACCCGCCCGCGGGCTCAGGACCGCCCGTGGTGCTGATCCACGGGATGCTCAACTCATCCAGCCACTGGCGATCGGTGGCGCTGGACCTGGCGAGCGACCACACGGTGATCGCACCGGATTTGATCGGGCACGGCGATTCGGCCGCCCCCCGCGGCGACTACTCACTCGGGGCCCACGCTTCGAGCATCCGCGACCTGCTGGCCGCAATGGGTATCGACCGCGCCACGATCGTCGGGCACTCACTCGGCGGGGGAGTGGCGATGCAGTTCTTCTACCAGTTCCCCCAACGCACAGAGCGGTTGGTGCTGATCTCCAGCGGCGGCCTCGGACACGAGGTCAGCCCGATGCTGCGTACCGCCGCGCTGCCAGGCGTCTCCGCGCTGCTGTCACTGACGATCCACCAACGTCTGACCGGCACGCTGAGGAATACGGGCCACCGTCTGAGCCGGCGCGAGGTTCGTTTGGGCGTGTACATGCAGGCAATCGCCAGAGCGCTGCGTCCACTGGAGAACTCCGAAGCACGACAGGCGTTCCTGCAGACACTGCGTGCCGTGATCGACGTGCACGGACAGCGCGTGAGCGCGACTGACCGGCTGTATCTGCTCGAGCGGATGCCCACGATGATCGTCTGGGGCGAGCGCGATCACACGATCCCCCTCCAGCATGGACGCGAAGCACACGAGGCGATCCCGCACAGCCACTTCAAGACGCTGCCCCGCGCCGCACACTTCCCCCATCTGGAAGATCCAGAGGGACTCTCTCAGGCGCTACGCGAGTTCATCAAGGACACACGACCCGGCAGGATCGACGACGCCGATTGGGGGACGGTGCTGGCCCGGCATTCGCCGCCCAGGCGCGTGGGGGATGCGGCGGCTTAGCGACCTGATCGCCGAGCATCCACGAAAAACTCGTTGTCCCGTTTGGAGCGCCTCGTCGGATAGGAGGACGAAGGCCTTTCCAGGCGAGCGACCGGTTCGGTCATCGGCGGACTTGTGGGTCTTCGAGAGCCCCAATCCCAAGTGAAATAAGGAGCCAGCAATGCCGACCCTAAACATCAATCACGTCGTCCTCACCGGGCGGCTCACGAGCGATCCCGATCTGCGCGCCCTGCCGTCGGGAAGCAGCGTCTGCGACCTGCGGATCGCGGTGAACGCCAGGCGCCGCGACCCGGCGGGAGACTGGATCGAGAAGCCGAACTTCTTCGACGTCACCGTGTACGGCCCCCCGGGCGAGAACGTCGCCAAGTACATGCACAAGGGTCGTGCGGTGGCGATCGATGGGCGTCTGGACTGGCGCACGTGGGAAACCCCGGATGGCCGTAATGCCAACGCGGTCCGCATCATCGCCAACACGGTGCAGTTCCTCGGCAGCCCGCCGAGCGACTCCAATGGCACCGGCGATTACGGCACGGGCGCACTGCAGGGCATCGCCGGAGGCGAGGAGGAGGCACTGGACATCGGCGACCAGGAGGTGATCGCGGCAGCCACCGCCGAGGGTTAGCGGACCCGCGGACACGCTGTGCTGGGGCACAACCCAAAGACCTGCTCCAGCACAGTGATTCCGGACCCGAGGACCGATCGAATGAGCAACAAAGACGCGACCGCCCGAGCCGCCGAGCTTGCCGCGCTGATCCTCGACGAGGTGAGCGACGCCGATCAAAACTGGTGCACGGTCGAGTGGTGCGCCCAAGAGCTTGCAGAGCTTGCGGCGCAGGTGCTCCAACAGGCTACCGTCCCGGCGGATTCGTCTCCAGGATGCAGCCTATAAGTCTACAGACAATAAGTCTCGCTATCCTACAAGGGCGCGTCGCCACCGAGCGACCTGAACGGAGAGGAAAGTTGACGCCAGGAACGAGAATTGAGCACCATCGGGCCCCGGCCATCCGGTCGGCGTCGAGACGATCGTTGACGGTGATCGACGAAGTCAACTTGGAGGCTCTCCTCAAAACACAGTTCGCGGCGCTCGTATTCGAGCAGGGGATCCCCCACACGACACAGTCGCAATGGGAGACCTCGTCGAGCTCGCTCGACGAGGTCCTGGAGTACGCGTTGAGCACCTCGCGCTCCGCTCAAGCGCAGACCGCGCTGCTCGACTTGGAGCCGCTCTTCGGCGAGCGCTCATTTGCACTTTTCACCCTGCAGCGCGAGGGCGCCCATTGCCGAGTAGCCGGCGCCGAGCGAGCGAGGATCACCGATATCGAACGCTGGCTACGCGACCGTTTCCCCGTCCCCGAGATAACCGAGAGCCGCGAGGTACCCGTGCGCTTTTGGTCGTGCGGCCCACGCGGCGCAAAAGCCGTCTCGCGCACGATCGCAGTCCCAGGATTTGACGAAGTCCGCGATAACTATCCGCTCGCCGCCAGAGAACGACTCGGACGGCTGCTGGGTCCGGACTTCCGCCCGGCGGAGGGAGGACAGCTGATCCTGTGGCACGGAGCACCCGGCACCGGCAAGACCTATGCACTGCGTGCGCTCGGCTGGGAGTGGCGCAGCTGGTGCGAGTTGCACTACGTGATCGATCCCGAGGTGTTCTTCGGCCAGCGCGCCGACTACATGCTCGATGTCGTGCTGGGCCAGGACAGCATGTTCCACTTGGACGACGAGGAGGAAGACCAGCACGAGCGCAAATGGCGTCTGCTGGTGCTCGAGGACACGGGCGAGCTGCTGGCTGCAGACGCCAAGGAGCGAACAGGGCAGGGCCTCTCGCGTTTACTCAACCTGGTGGATGGGATCATCGGACAGGGCCTGCGAGTGCTCGTGCTGGTTACCACCAACGAACCGCTCCGGCGCCTGCACCCCGCGGTCGCGCGGCCGGGACGCTGCGCCGCACGACTGGAGTTCGAGCCATTCCCGGCCGCGGAGGCGGTTGCTTGGCTCGCCGAGCACGGAGTCGAAGACGAGGATGCCGCTTCAGCGCCGCTCGCGAACCTCTTCGCGCGCGTAGAGGGCTACGAGACAGATCCGGAAAAACCTGTCGGATTTGGCCGGTGAGCCGTACGAGCACTTCACCGGGGTTGACGTGCATATCGCTTCTCCTCAGTCTAAAGGGATCGGCCGGTCATTCCGATAAGTCGAAGGTGTGAAGTCGATGATGGTCTCCTCTTGCACAACACGCCTCCCGCGCCTCCTGAGAGCAGGATTGATCTTTGGCCTGCTGCTGGCCGGTAATTTACTAGCCGGCTGCGGTGGCAGCGGGGGTAGCACCAGCCAGGCGGCCGGCCAACCCACGGCCAGCCACCCTGGGATCACGGTGCCCAGCGCCGTCGGTGGATCGCTCGCCAAGGCGCAGGCAACAGCCCTGGCTCAGGCAGTCAACCTCACCTCAGCCGATCTCCCCGGATACAGCGCCTCGCCGCCAAAGGAAACCAACTCGAAAGAGGAATCTGAAGAACTCGCGCGGTGCACGGGCGCCCCCAGTCCCCGCCTGGCGCTGGCCGAAGTCAACTCGGAAAACTTCAAGCGCACAGGCCCAGAAGGCTTCGAAAACAAAGAAGTGGTCAGCTCAATGGTGACCGTCATGCCGAGCGCGGCCCTGGCCGCCAAGAGCCTCGCCGCACTCCGCAGCCATGGCGAAGCGTGCGTAGAAAAGCTATTGAACAAAAAATATGCGGAACGCAGCAGCCAAAAGGCCTCGTACAGTCAGGTCGGAATCGTCCAGATCCCACCGGAAGACTTCAGCGTAAATGGAGGCTTCGGATTTAACATAACGATGGACGTCACGGTGACCCACGGCCCCTTTTACGTCCTGTACGTGGATGTGCTCGCATTCGTGGAAGGGCCGCTCGAAGTCATGCTCTCGGCAACCAGCACCAACCGCCCAACCACATCAGCCACCGAGCAGCATCTACTCTCGCTGCTGGCAGCACGGGCACGAACGCACCACCCCTGACGCCGAGAACCGGCGTAAACGGGCCGCAGGACCCAAGACCCTGCGCTCCAGTTTATCTAGTGCGGCTTGCGGTCAAGGCCCAAAAGTACGACACAAACTGCCCGACTTGGGCAGGGCGACGGCACCGTGAGTGACATGTGTGTATGGCCTCCCGGATATCGCCTACATCGTTTGTCCAGCACCCCTGGACATTCTCTGGCAACAGTGCAACCTTGCCCCTTCGACCGCCCCATATTCACCACCGAGCGAGCACTCAGTCAGGAGACCGTTACATGCAAACGCCGCAAACGCCCAGGGACTCGATGCAACACGTTTCGTCACCCGGCCACATCCCAGAGCCATGGAACGTCGAACTGTCCGTCCGGGACGCACGGGAGCAGACGGCAAGCCGTCACGATGAGCAGACGCTCACCGCGCGCATCGTCCCCGCCGACCCGTACACGGCGTGGCTGGCACAGCGCGAGCCGCAGCGCCGCTCCGCGGCGGTGCCTGTCTAAACCCAAGGCTGGGCGCCGCGGCGGGGTCAAAGCCCTCGTCATCACTGCTCGCGAGTCGTATGCTCACCCGCGCACGCGCGAGCGAAGCACCACCCGTGCCCCGCGCGCCGGAATCATCGTCACATTGCGGTGCTGGGCGTGCTCGGGCTCAGGCCGGTCGGGGGCCAGATCGAGCCGGCGAACCATCGCCTCGAGCACCACGCGCTGCTCAGCCATCGCGAGCGCTGCTCCCAGACAGCGGCGGGTGCCCCCGCCGAAGGGAAGCCACTCGTATGTCCCGGGACTGTGACCAAGCCAGCGCTCGGGGCGGTAGCTGAACGGGTCGGGATACAGATCTTCGCGATGGTGGACGAGCAGGATGCTCATGCTGACACCCTGGCCCGCGGGCACCACATAGTCACCCAGCCGCCAGGGGACGGCAACGCGTCGTCCGATGACCGGGATCACGGGACGTGAGCGCATGCCCTCGATGATGGCCGCCTCGACGTGCTCCTCCGCCTGCTGCTCGGAACGCACGGCGTCCCGCAGACGCTCATACGCCGCCGGGGTGCGTACGAGCCGCTCCCATGTCCAGGCCAGCGAATTGGCGGTCGTCTCAAAACCGGCGAGGACGAGCGTGAGCAGCTCGTCACGCAACTCGTGGTCTGAGAGCTGCTCGCCATCCTCACTCTTGGCGCTCAACAGGAGCGAGAGGATGTCGCTGCGCTCGCCCAGATCGGTGGCGCGCCGGCGGGCTTCGATCACGGGGTACGTGGCGCGGTCGAGCAGCGCCACGGCAAGACGTGTGAGGCCGGAGGGCTCTTCGCGTCCAACGTTTGCGAGTTCGCCGAGCATCGCCAGCGGCGAGGTCGAGGCGGCGGCGAGCTGCTTGATCGTGCGACGCAGGCGATGCTCGGCGGTCCCCCGGGTCGGAGCGCCTTCGATGCCGAAGATGCCGGACATGATCACGTCGAGCGTGATCGCCTGCATCTTGGGGGCAAGCGCGAACGGGCGACCGACGGGCCAGCGGTTGATTTCGCGTTCGGTGACATCGCGGATCATCTCGGCGTAGCGCTCGATCGCCTCCCCATGAAACGGGGGCAGCAGCAATTTGCGCTGGCGCAGATGACTCGGTCCGTTGGCGGTCAGCACCGAGTTGGGCCCGACGATCGGCCGCAGTGGGGACTCGGCGGTCAGCGACGGCACGAGATCAGGCTTGGCGGTGAACAGCGAGCGAACGTGATCCGGGTGACTGGTGACGACCACCCCGCCGGGGATCACCACGAAGTGGACCTTGAAGACATCACCGAGTTCGCGCTGCGAGCGAAACACGAACTGGATCTGCCGCTGGGTGAAGCGCAGCGTCTGCAAGACCCTGGGCAGTCCGACGCTCGGCGGCTCGCGCAGCTGCACATCGAGCTCGGCGGGTCCCGCCGGGGAGGGGCTCGCGTCACCGATATAGAACATCACGCGACCGCCCCGAGGCCGAGTCGCCCCGCGATCAGCGCGAGTGCGATGGTCGAGCCGACGAGGGTGGTCGCGAGAATCACGAACCCCAGCCTCTCAAATACCACCGGTCGCTGCGTTCCCCTCCTCCGCCCCGGTGTCGCGTTAGACGGGGGTGGTGAGCATAAAGAGCTCGATCTCGATGTCTGGACCGATGTGGCTATCGGAGATGAACGCAGAAACCGAACGTCCGGAGAGGCGCTCCACCTCATCGATGAACTTCTGCTGCATGGCGTTCTGGAAGGCGTTGCGGGTGTCCCTCAGGCGCGCCTTGCGAGATGCGCACTTGTATGCCCGTGTGGTGGTGCTCGACCTGCGCGGGCTCACGTTCATGGACAGCTCCGGCGTCCACGTGATCCTCGACGCCGCCGCCAGCGTCCGGCGCGGCGATGGCCGGCTTGATCCTTGTGCGCGGCCCAACCCACGTCGACCGCGCCCTGAATCTCACAGGCGCCACCAGTCAAGTACTGATCGTCGATCTCGATCCAGCTGAGCCGCCGGCCCCGCGCCAGTGGGTACGTCAACCTGCGCGTCAAATATGAGCGACCGTCGACAGTGCAGGCGACTGCGACCTGCGTTGGGACGTCTCGCGCGGGCTTGGTCGCACGGGAAACGGCTCAGCTTGCCAAGTCTGTTGCACGGCGCTTTGAGCAGCAGACATGCGCGCCTGAGCATCGCGGCGTAGCCGCAAGATCTCGTTGAGCTCATCGGCGTGGCGCTGCTGCTCGGCGAGATCCGGTAGCGGCGGTATGGGCAGCGCAAGCAATTGTCCAGCGCTTTCGAGCCGCGTCCGATTGCTGGTCCCGGTCGTAAGGCCCCAGAGCATCTCGTTCGCCGTCTCCGTCCGAAGGATCAGCTGGATGAACTCGGGTAAAGCCTCGACGCCGTCCTTAACGCGATAGGCATGCATCTCCAAACTCATCACCATACCCGCGGTGTCCTCACGCGCCACGCCTACGGCTCCCCAGACGAGATCTATCCCGGAGACGACGAGATCGCCATCCGAGAGGACCCACAGCTTGCTCGGTGCATAGTCCGTCTCGATCGCTCCCTTTGACCTCACCTCACCTTCGCGCGCAACGTAAGCAAAGGGATACACGCCATTGCGGGATGGCTCTGGCGCGGCGCCACAATGAACCTCGAGGACGTCACCGAGAGTTTGAAGTGTGCCGTGGGTCGTTGTGAGCTCCGCGACACGTTGCTTGAAGCGGGCGTCGTAGAAGTCGAGTCGATCCGATCCCTCCCCTGGATCCGTACGTGCAAAAAACGCATCTGCAAAGCCCGGCAGCGCCCTCACCCTACCCATAGCCAGATTCGGATCAAATAAGGTACCTGAGTAGGCATCGGTGACCGCTCCCTGGAACGCTCGGTAGTGCAAGAGCACCTGTGGGAGATCATCGCCTACCCACGACCCTGTTGCGCTATAGCCAACACGATCGGCGTGTCCAAAGAAAATAGGCTCTCGCTGACGCACCTCATTCCGTGGCTTACGGGCCAGGAAGAGCACAGAGGTCTTTGCGTCGGTATGAGCAAGGTACTTGAACGCGTCGCGGGAGAGGGAGATCACGGCCTTTACATAAAAATTGTCGCGTATGAATTCCCGCGTGGCGCGATAGTCGGGAGTGTTGAGGATGGCTTCATCCACAACAATCGCAGCATGCCCACCCCGCCACTCGATTTTCTCGTCGAGATCTCGGTTAAGCTTCAGATACTTAGCCAGCGCGCCAAGAAACAGAGCGCCTCCCTTTAGAGCCGCTCCTTGGGGATCCCACGTCAGATCGCCCTTCTCGATCGCCGCTTCGTATTGAGCTACACGCTTTGCTCGATTTTTGCGGGTCCTTTTTGCATTGGCGAGCTTTGCTTTAACTTTATCCGCCGGCTTTGTCTGGAGCTTGGCGATCAGCTCTTCGCTTTCTGCAAGCCTGGCGGCCCACTTGACGAGTTCCCGCTCCTCCCGAACCTTCATCGGGACGACACCCGTGCGGTGTAGGAACTCGCTCTGGGCTTCTTTATCTCGACCGGAATCGAGCCCGGCCCAATTCTCGGCGGCGACCAAAAAGCTCGTGTCACCAAGCGGCGGATTCGTGAGAATGACATCTATGCTGTTCTCGAGACCATTTGGATGCTTGTCAAAGACGGAGCTATCACCAAGCACAAGCCCGTTGATGCAGCCGATGTTCGACTTGCCATCGCCGTTTATGAACATGTTCATCTTTGCGATCGTCGCAACCCAGTCGTCGATGTCTGTTCCGAGGAGCTGGTGAGCCCGGATTGAAGCTTCAGCCTCGGCTAGAGGGAGACTGTTTTCGTCTGCGTTGGCAAGCATGCGCTTCATCGCGGCAATCAGAAAGCGGGCTGTACCAACTGCCGGATCAAGTACAACGTCATACGAACGGACACATACGAGATCCGCACAGAAGTCAACCACCTCCTGAGGGGTAAAGAACTGACCAACCCTGGTGTCCTTCTCGCTGCGGCGGGCCAGCGTCTCAAAGACAGCCCCCAGGACATCCACACGCCCGGCATAGAAGTCATATTCATCCAGGACCTTCAGCACGAGGTTCTCAACGCGTGCGTCGGTGACCGCCCTCTTCAGCTGAGTGACCTGGTCGCTTGCGTCGCGCAGCAGCCCGGCTGCTTTTATGTCAGGATCTTCCGCGATCTCCTGAAGCAGCACCTGCACAAGCCGGCCCGGATGCGGGTTGCCCAGCTGCCGGGGAACAGTCTCTCGCCACTTTGTAAAGCCCTCAAGTGTAAACCGATTGAATTCGCCGCTGCGGCGCTGGCGATGCTCCTCGTAGAGGCGGATGAAAGTCAGATGCACAAGCGTGACGTTTGCCTCGTTGCCGGTGATCCCTAGATCGCGCAGCTTGTCCTCGATGCGCTCGAGTTGCTTCTTGAGTCTCTTCTCACGCTCAGCGTCGAGCACGGCGGCTTCGTTAGCAAGGTCGATCGCCAACCCGTGATCCTCGGGGAAAAGGGTTGCTTGAACCAGCTGCCTGGCACGGGCATCGTCCGCAGCCCCCTCCCAGCGATCGAACATCGTGCCCAACCGCTCAGCCGGATAAAGCGCGGGGTCGTTTTCCCACAGCTTCCGCAGCATCATCTCCATGCCCGCGAAGTCCAGCGCAACGATACGACCCTGCTTCCCTTCCCGTTCCCGCGTCCTATTCCAGAGGTCGCGTAGACTCGCCGACATTCGAGGGGATGTCGCCGGCGACACGTA
Organism: uncultured Solirubrobacterales bacterium; assembly: GCA_963837135.1. Lineage (GTDB taxonomy): Bacteria > Actinomycetota > Thermoleophilia > Solirubrobacterales > Solirubrobacteraceae > Palsa-744. Next base: position 310,240 of record CAWILV010000005.1, on the reverse strand, counting down.
GAGCATGTCGTAAGAGTCGTAGCCGCCGGCGTCGATCGCTCGTTGCAGGTGATCCGTAATCGCTATGAACTCACCGTCGGCCGCGGAACTCTTCCGCTTCGTGACCTCGACAAGCACCAACCGCCGATTGACGGGGTCCTGCAGCTCGATGTCCGGCTTACCGCCCGGCGAGTGGGTGCCACCGTTGCTGGCGCCGTGGTGGACCACCTTGCAGCCTCGAGGACCGTAGGCTTTCTTCAGATCGGCGGCGAGCTGCTGCTCGAGCTCTGTGGAGGCGTCGAGATCGTCGTACTTGCTAGCCATGGCTCTGGAGAGTTCGGCAAGCGTAGAGACTCTCCTCCTCCCTTGGAACGCCCGCCGTCTGTTGAACGCTACTGATTGGCGCGGTCGATGTATTTCTTGAGAGGGCCACGGGAAACCGGAGCTCGTCAGAGTTGACGTCGGGCTTCGTCGCGATGAACGTGCTGTCCCGCGCTAGGCCTGCGCGTCAGCGCGTGTCCAGGCCGCCGCTGCCATCGCTGCCGCTACGAACAGGACCGAGGGCCACGCTCCGATCGCCAGCGCGAGCACGTGGGAGATGACGAGCGCGGCGAAGCCTACGCAAGCGAGCGTCGCCGCCGTCCTTGCTCCACTACGCCGCACCCAAGCCTGGATGCACCAGAGGCCACCGATCAACAACACGACGCCTCCCAGAGGCCGGGAGCCGGTGCTCACCGCGACCGCATAGCCGGCAATCAGTGTGCCGGCCGCAACCGGTGCTGTGGGCGTGACGCGCATCCGCTCGATCATCCCATCCTCGAGCCGGTAGGGAATGGCAGACGGTGGTGGCTGACGGTTTCACCGGGCTTCGGAGATCACGAGGCGCAGGGCGCCATCGAGCTCCTGCTGCTCGCGCAGGTAGCCGTGCTCGGCGTCCCATCGGCCGCAGTCGAGCGCCGTGGCGAGGCGCTCGACGATGCGCTGCTCCACGCCCGGCTCGAGCAGCGCCCACACCGACTGGGCGCCGCGGAGCGCCGGGTCGAGGAGCACCTCCGGGCGCCGCCAGAACGCCTCGAAGAAACCGTCTGTGCAGTCGCCGGGTGTCGGGATGCGCTCCACGCGCGTATGCCCGCCCAGGGCGGCCGCGACATCGTCGATCGCGGGAAACCTTGGCCGCTCCTTCTCAACCCCCTCGCGCAGGTACTCCAGCTGCCACGCCGGCAGGTGGTCGAGCTCGAACGTGAAGACCACGACCGGTCCGCGCGACACCCGGCGCAGCTCGGACAGCCCCGCCTCGGGAGACTCCCAGTGATGGATCGTCACGCACGCCATCGCCGCATCGACCGCATCGTCGTCGAGAGGCAGCGCCTCCGCGCGGGCGTCGATCGCCGGCGCGGCGCCCGCGGGACGCTGGGCGCGCATCGTCGCGCTCGGCTCGACGGCCAGCACCCAGCGATCCTCCGGCTCGTAGGACCCGGCGCCCGCGCCGACGTTCAGCACCGTGCGCGCATCGCCGAGCGCCTCATGGATACGCGCCGCGATCCGCGGATCCGCCTGCCGGTGCCGCGCATACGTGCGCCCGTGGCGCTCGTAGTCAACCCGCGCGGTCACCCGTTGAGCCTAACGTCTTATGATCCCCCTTATGGGCCTGCTCGAGCACGCGATCGACGCTCATGGAGGGCTTACCCGCTGGCCGACGGGCTGCTCATCCCCACACGCAGACGCGTTACACCCCGCGGGCTGCCCCTGCGGTAAGGCAAGCGGCCCCGCCTCAACGCGCCTGATGAACGGAGCCTTGGCCTCTGTGTAGGCCTCGCGATCCTCGGGGTAGCGCGCGGCGAGGGCGCGCTTCAGCGCCACATACTCATCTGCCAGCGCCGGGTCTGCGCGCAGCCGGTCGCGGAAGCGCAGACGACTCTCGAGCTCCGCACGGTCATCCACCAGATGGAGGTGATGGGTGCGATGCGAGGCCGTGGGATAACACAGGAAGCGCCGGTGGGTCAGGGTTGCATTGAATGCCTGTGCGTACTGGTATCCGCTGTCGATCAGCGCGGCGACTGGCGCGTCGAGATCCTCCACGAGCGCGGCGATGTCGATGATCGGCTTGGCGAGGAGCCCAGGGACGGCGGTAGAGCCGATGTGATGGATCTCCAGGGACCCAGGTAGCAGCGGTTCGAGCCGCTCGCGCTCGGACTCATAGAGAGCCGGCCATGCGGGGTCATACTCGACGAGCTCGACGCGTCCATCACGGATGCCCGCGCGCGCGAGGTCTGCGAGGTCCCTTTCGGCGGCGGCCCGGCGGTTATCTGCCTGCATCGGCCGTCCTCCCGGGACATATCCACAATAATCCGCTCATGGCCTACGACGAGGATCTCGCAAACCGGATCCGCGAGCTGATCTTAACGGAGCCCGATCTCACCGAGAAGCGCATGTTCGGCGGCTTGGCCTTCCTGATCGGCGGCCACATGTCCGTCAGCGTCAGCGGGCGAGGCGGCCTGATGCTGCGTTGCGACCCGGCCGAGACCGAGGCGCTGCGCGGCAAGCCGCACGCCGGCCCGTTCGAGATGCGCGGTCGCGTCATGGACGGATGGCTGCGCGTCGACCCCGAGGGCCTGCGCACCAAGCCCCAGCTCGAGCGCTGGGTCACTCGCGGGGTCAACTACGCGCGGTCGCTGCCGCCGAAGGGGTAACCGGTCCCCCGCTGTCGACAGGAACGCGGCCGGCTCGCGGGGAGGTCGCGGCGGATTTCCGCAACCTCCCGCCCAAGCGTTAGACGGGCCGCCCGACTCCTACTGGGCCGCCTTGCACGCGGCCAGCGCGTGTTCCTTTATCGCCCCCGCGGGGATCGGCGAGGAGTTGATCACTTCCTCGCACACTTCTTTCGCGGCCGTGCGTGCGCCCGCGAGATCGCCGTCGGCGGCTTTGTTGCAGATCGCTTCGACTTTCGCCTTCGTGCTCGCCCCCAGCGTCGGCGCCTCTTTGATCACCGACTTGCACTCCGCCACGGCATCCGCCACGGCCGCCGAGCTCGGGGCGCCGCTCGTGGTGCTCGGGGCGCTCGATGTCGTCCCGGTGGATACCGGAGTCGAGCTCGTCGTCGTCCCGCTTGTCGCGGCGGGCGAGCTGCTCTGGCTGCTTGTCGAGGAGGAGGAACTGCTACTCCCGCACCCCGCGATAAACACGCTCCCGATGACCACAACCACCAGCCACCTGGCCCTTTGCCTAATCATTTTTGCCCCCCCTCGATCGATCGGATAGGACGCCTGCCCGTCAGCTTCTCGGCCTCCGGCCGGCCAGCGCGTTCCGACAACGCTACACCCGCACACGGACCCCTGGCCACCGCTCACTCCGCCGGCGATGCGCCGCGCTCCCTCAACACTCGCCCGGTCCGCCCGCCGGCCGCGCTCAAGAGCATGCCGGCGATCCCCGTGATCACGACCAGAAACGGCGGGAAGCTGCCGAGCGAGACCTTCGCGTGAGTGCCGAGGATCGCGTGTACCACCAGCAGCGCCACCCCGTAAATCACCCCGGCCACCAGACCGCGGTCCGCTCCGCCCCACCCGTCCTGGTGCTCAAAGCCCCCAACGAAGCTGCCGATCGCGGCGACGGCGCCCCATGCCCAGTATCCGCCGCTGGACACTCCGATCAACACACCGGCGACCCCTCCGAAGATCGCGGGCAGGACACCGCCTAACACGACCTGCGCGGGGCGCGGGCGATCCCGGAACAGCACTGGCTCGTACATGTAAAGCTCCTCCCCCGGTTGTTCCGAGGTCTCTTTCCCTGTGCCAACCATATCGGGTGCCGGGCGGCCTCAGCCGGTGTCGGCCGCCCTCAGCGGGGCATTCTTACCGCGCGTTGAGCACGCGCTCGCGCTGGTGTCGGCGCCACGCGCGACGTCCGCCGGCGAGCGCGAAGATCACAAGCGCCAACGGCACGAGTACCGCGGCGGCGATCAGCAGGACCGCGAGCGTCACCACGAGCACCCTGCCCGCGTCGTGCAGTCCTCGGTGATGGTTGTAATACCAGAGCCCTCCGTCAAGCGCTCGACGTTTCGCCAGAGTCACCCTCGCCCAGCCCGATACGAGCGTGCAGTCGCCTGAGCCACCGCGGCGCCCACCAGTTCCACTTACCCATGAGCGCCATCAGGGAAGGCACGAGCAGCGCTCGGATGATGGTCGCGTCGACCGCGACGGCGAGCGCCGCGCCGAGGCCGAGCTGCTTGGTGAAGAACAGGTCCGAGGTCGTGAGCGCGCCGATCGCGACGCAAAAGAGCAGCGCGGCGGCTGTGACGATCCGTCCGGTGCGCTCGATGCCGAGCGCAATCGCCTCGCGGTCGGGCAGGCCGTGGTCATGGGCCTCCTTGATGCGGGCGATCACAAACACCTCGTAGTCGGTGGCCAGCGCGAATGCGACCACGAGCATCAGCACGAGGCTCGACTCTTCCAAGCCGCCGAGCGGCGTGAACCCGAGCGGCCCGGATAAGTGGCCGTCCTGGAAGATCAGCACCTGCAGTCCGACGGCGACGCTCACGCTCAGCACGTTCATCGCGATCGCCTTGATCGGGATCGTCACCGAGCCCGTCATCAGGAACAGGAAGCCGGCGGTGAGCGTCAGCAGGATCGCGAGCGCCAGCGGGATGCGCGCGGCGATCGCCGTCTTCTGGTCGGCGAAGAACGCGCTCGCGCCGCCCACCAGCGCGCCGTATGGATGCGCGAGCGCGCGCAGCCTGCCGAGCAGCCGCTGCTGGACGTTCGAGTACGGGGAGCCGTGGGGCAGCAGCACGGTATCCCAGGTGCCACGACCGAGATAGACCGGGGGTGAGACGCTCGCCAGCCGGCCCGCCGTCCCGACCGCGGCGGCGGCGAGGCGCTGCGCCGAGAAGTGCGGCCCTTTGAAAACGATTTCGGTTGCTTCGCCGGCGTTCGCGGGGAAGCTCTCGGCGAGCGCGGATTCGACCTGCCGGCTTTCTGCGCTTGCGGGCAGCAGGTTCGCTCCCGGCGAGGTGAACTGCAGGCGCAGCGCAGGTATCGCCGCGGCGAGCAGGACAACCGCGCTGATCAACGCGACGGGAGCGGGTCGGCGCACCACGCCGTGCGCCAGCCGCCACCAGCCACCGTCCGTGGCTGCCCGCGCCGTGCGCGCCGCGCGTCGCTGCAGCCAGGCCGGTGAGAGCGCGTTGACGCGCGGCCCGAGCACGAACAGCACGGCGGGCAGCACGAGCAGCGATACCGCGCCGCCGCACAGCACGACGACCGCTCCGCCGATCCCCATCGAGGAGAGAAAGCGGATCGGGAACACGAGCAGGCTCATCATCGCCGCCGCGACCGTCAGGCAGCTGAACAGCACCGTGCGGCCGACCGTGCGCAGCGTGCGCTCGAGCGCCTCGTGAGCGTTGGCGCCGCCTGCCAGCTCCTCGCGGTAGCGGTAGAGCACGAACAGGCTGTAGTCGATCCCCAGACCGAGGCCCATGCCGCTGACGAGGTTCAGCGCGAACACCGAGATCGGCGTGAACTGGTCGATCAGCCGCAGCCCCATGAACGCGAGCACGATCGCAAACCCGCCGACCAGCAACGGCAACAGCGCCGCGACCAGACCCCGGAAGAACCAGAACGAGAGCAACAGCAGCAGCGGGAACGCGAGCAGCTCCGCCCGCCCGAGGTCGCTGGTCGTGCGTTCGTTGAGTTCCTGGCTGGTGAGCGCGTAACCGCCGAAGCGCACGCCCACCCCCGCGAGCTTCGCGTTCGCCGGGGGTTTCGCGAGCGCGGCGCGCACCCGCGCGATCGCCGTAGTCGCGTCGGTCGCGTCGGCATACGCCGCGAGCACAACCGTTTCGCGACCGTCGCGCGAGAGCAACGCGCGCGAGTGAGTCGCGGAGTAGTCCAGGACGCGCTGAAACCCATGCTGACCTGCGAGCAGCGGCGCGAGCGTCTCGACCGCATCCCGAGTCGCCGTACCGGCTCTCAGCTCGTGCCGGCTCCGCAGCAGCACGGCCACGTTGTAGTACGGGTTCTGCCCGGTCGCGGCCTGAATCGCGGCGTTCGTGCGTTCGTACTGCGAGGCGGGATTCTCGAAGTCCTGCGCCGAGCTGCCGAGCATCCCCGTCACCGGCAGGCCGAGCACAGCCGCGATAACGAACAGCACACCGGCCCCCAGCAGCACTCGCCGCGGACGCTTGGTGGCGAGCATCGTGAGTCGTCTAATCACGGTCTACTCCTCGATCAGCCGCCGGTGAACCGCCCAGCGGCTCAGCTCGTGGCGGCTGGAGAGCTGGAGCTTGCGCAGCACAGCGGAGACGTGCGCCTCGACGGTCTTTGCCGAAATGCCGAGCTGGGCGGCGATCTCCTTGTACATGTATCCGCGCGCGATGTGCTGAAGCACCTCGCGCTCGCGCGGCGTCAACAGGTCAAGCTCCGGGTCCACCTGCGCGGCCGGGATCTCACCGGCGAACGCGTCGAGTACGAAGCCGGCCAGACGGGGCGAGAAAACGGCATCACCCTCGCGCACACGGCACACGGCGTTGGCCAGGTCGGGGCCGGAGATCGTCTTGGTCACATAGCCGCGAGCACCCGCGCGGATCAGCGCGATCACGTCTTCGGCGGCATCGCTGACCGAAAGGGCTAGAAAGCTGACCGACGGCCGGCTCTTCCCAACACGCCGGATCACCTCCGCCCCGCCGCCCCCCGGCATGTGGACGTCGAGTAGGACGACATCCGGCTCGAGCTCTTCGATCGCATGCACCGCGCCCTCCACGTCGCCGCTGTCAGCTACGACCTCGACCTGCTGGCCGAGACTCGCGCGCACGCCGGCGCGGAAGAGGTCGTGATCGTCGACGATCACGACCCGGGGCGCCGATCCGTCGCTCACGGTCTCTCTCCACGAGCGATCGTGATCTCGACCTCTGTGCCTCCGCCCGGCAAGGCGCGCACCGCCGCCTTGCCGTCGGCGCGCTGCATCCGTCCGATGATCGACTCTCGCACACCACGTCTCCCCTGCGGCACAGCCGTGGGATCGAAGCCGGCGCCGCGATCGCGGACGTACACCTGGATGCGCTCGCCGGAGAGCTCGGCATAGACAGAGACCGGAGCCTCGCCGGCGAACTTCGCGGCGTTCAGCATTGCCTCGCGCGCGGCCGCGAGGACAGCCTCACCGCGCTCGTCGAGCGGGCAGTCACCGACGGCCACGACCTCGACCGAGCCGCCCACCGCCGCCTCCACCGCGGCCGCTGCTGCCTCCAGCGCCGCCGCGAGCCGCTCGCCGGGCTCGCGCGATTCGTCGCCGGCGAGCCAGCCGCGCAGCTCGCGCTCCTGCCGGCGGGCGAGCGCCGCGACCTGCTTGGGGTCCTCCGCGCTGCGCTGGATCAGCGCCAGCGTCTGCAGCACCGAATCGTGCAGGTGCGCCCCGACATCGGCGCGCTCCTGAGAGCGGATGCGCTCGGTCCGCTCGGCCGCGAGGCTGCGCGCGAGACGACGCCAGGAAGGAGCAAAGATCAAAGCGACGGCGACGAGCACCGCGAGGCCCGCGAGCAGCGCCTCACCCGCGGGTCGCGTCGCGCCGCTCGCCCACAGGAAGGCGAACCCGCCGGCGAGCACGAGCGCGACACCGAGCCCGCCGCGGCTCACTTCGGGCCGGCCGAGTACACGCATCCGCGCCGGCGGCTCGTGCGGCAGCGACGACGCCGGCGAGGAGATCGGCGATCGCGGCAACGACGGCTCCTCGGGCGGGCGATGCGCGGCCCAGCCGCGCCGCCGCCGTGGCACGACACCGGGCGCGCGCCAGATTAGGAGCGCTCCCAGCACGGCGACAGCGCCCGGCCAGACGATCGCGTCTCCCGGCCAGGGCCCGGCCGCGCGCACGAACAGCAGGCCGCTACAGACCAGCAGTCCGGTGCCGATCGCGATTCTCAGACCGCCGCGCGGCGGGTTCGCCGGATGAGACATCGCCGCTCATGTTCTCAGCCGCGGCCGCGGCCGCGGCCGGCGAGGCCGCTGGCGAGCAGGATCGCCCCCAGCGCTCCGACGAGAACGGGCGCCATGTAGGCGAACCGGAGGTCGACGGCGCCATCGGCGTCGAGCACGAGCAGCACGCCCAGCGCAAGGATGGCGAGGCCCGTCAGCAGGACCGTGACGTTCGGTGAGCGCTTCATCGACTCGCCCCCGCCGAGGGAAGGCAGGCTTCGTTGGCGCCGAACGCGTCGGGGTGAAAGTGACTGGCGCCCCAGCCGCCCCAACCCCCCCAGCCGTTCCAGGCGCGTTCGATCGGATGGTCGGCCACGAGCAGCGCGCCGAGCCCGACGTTCCCGTCCAGCACCAGGCGCGGCGTGTGCGGCGGCGGCGAGGGACGTTCGGTCCAGTCGACGTCGAGGCCGCCAGACCGCTGTTCGAGCGCTCCGACGTAGCCCCCGCCGATCTGCGCGCTGGTCACGACGCACACGCCGCGGGGCACGAGGACGACGAGCTCCCCCGCACCCAGCCGAACGTGCAGCCGGGTGCTCCCCGGTGGAAATGCGATATCACGCAAGTCGACTTCGAGCCGGCCGGCGCCGAGCTGGTAGCCGTCACGCAGTGCACTCAGGGTCTGCGGACGATAAGTGCGTTCGCCCACACCGCCGTGCAGGTCGACGTGTGCGGCGGCGATCACCGCCACCGACAGGGCAAACGCGACGGCCGGCAGCATCAGCCAGCGAGCCCCGCCCGTGAACGCGGTGACGATCAGTGCCGCGCCGATCGCGACCACCGCCCAGGCGGCGAGCCGCCCGTCGATACCCGCAAGCCACGCGCCTGTCACCGCGAGCAGAATCGCCCAGGCGACGACGGCCGTTCCGAGCGCGAGACAGCGAAATAGTCGTCGATCGGCACTCGCGTGCCCCGGCTCCCCAACGGGCCTGCGCAACTGCAACCAAACCAGCGCGGCGATGCACCCCACGAGCGCGAGCGACCCTACGCCTACGCCAAACCCCCACGCGCCGCGGTGTCCCGCGTGGCCGGCCGCGTGGAGCGCTATCCCTCCCGCCACGAGCACCACAACGACGCCGAGGACGATCCGCCAGGACGAGCGGCGCAGGTAGATCGGCGCCCTGTTTGCCCCCTCCTCCGGCACCAGCAGGAGGATCGCCAAGTAGAGCGCGATCCCAACCCCCGAGAAGATCGCAAGCCCTATGAACGCGATGCGAAACAGGATCGGATCGACGTCAAAATGGGCGCCCAGGCCGCTGCAGACGCCGCCGATCAGGCGCCCGCGCCGTGAACGGACGAGGCGGCGGCGGCCCTCACGCCCGCTCTCAGGACTAGACATCGGTTGCGCCGCCGGCGATTGTGTGATCGGTACTTGTTCTGAGCATGGCGACAGTGTCGGCCCGTGACGCCGGCCGCGCAATCGGGAATGTCCCTTACTCGTCCCCAGTAGTCCATTTACGGGACAAGGCACTGCGGATCGAGACGCCGTGCACGAGGCGACGGCAAACGAGCTTTGAGGCTAGGTGCGCACTATGCGGCCACGCCGGACAGTCGTCGATGGACGAACTGCACCACCATGGCGCCCTCGCCGACTGCGGTGGCGCACCGCTTGACCGAGCCTGAGCGCACGTCACCGGCCGCGAAGATCCCGGGAACGCTCGTCTCGAGCAGGCCCTCGACCCCAGCGCCTGGGCCCGTCAACACGAAGCCCTTCTCGTCGCGTGCCACAACGTCGCCCAGCCAGTCGGTGCAGGGTGAAGCGCCGAGGAACAGAAACAGAAACGCGAAGGGCAGTCGCTCCCCGTCGTGTAGCGTCACGGCCTCGAGCTCGCCATCGCTGCCATGCAGCGCGGCCACCTCGCTGTGATCGCGCACGGCGACGCCGTAGCGCTCGAGCTCCAGCACCAGGTAGTCGGACATCGTCTCGCGCAGGTCGCCACGGCGATGCAACAGCGTCACGAGCGCGCCGCCACGAGCCAGCCAGACGGCCGCCTGGGCGGCCGAGTTGCCGCCCCCGATCACGCCGACCCGGGTTGCGCCGCAACGCTGCGCCTCGGGCGGGCCGGCCGCGTAGAAGACGCTGATGCCCTCATAGTCGGCCAGGTCCTGCACGGGCAGCCGGCGATAGTCGGCGCCGGTGGCCAGGACGACGGCCCGGGCGGAGACCTCGTGATCACCTTCCAAGCGCACGACATGGCGGTCGCCTCCCGGCTCCAGCGCGACTGCCCGATAGGGCGTGGCGGTACGCGCCTGGAACTTGCGCGCCTGTGTCACCGCGCGGCTCGTGAGCTCCGAGCCGCTGATGCCGGCGGGGAAGCCGAGGTAGTTCTCGATCCGCCGCGAGGTGCCCGCCTGCCCGCCCAGCGCGGTGCCCTCTACGACGAGCGTCTCAAGGCCCTCCGAGGCGCCGTAGACAGCAGCCCCCAGGCCGGCTGGGCCGCCGCCGATCACGACGAGGTCGACCTCCTCCCTCGGTGCGAGCTCGAGCCCGATCCCCAGCGCGCGCGCCACTTCGCCGCTGGTCGGGTTGCGCAGCTCCATTCCGCCCGGCAGCCGCACCAGCGGACGCTCATCCCCGTCGAGCGTCCCGCTCGGCGCTGCTGCCGCCGCTTCCTCTGCCCCGGCGTCAGCGGAGTCATCCTCTTCCTCCTCCCTTTTCTCCTCCTCCTCGCGCCAGGTAAAGGGCAGGCGATTGCGCCGCGCGTACTCGACCATTCGCCGCGTCGACTCCGAGGAACGTGGACCCACGATCTCCATGCCGACGCTCTGCTGCTGGAGCGCCTCACGCCTGGCCATGAAGCTCGAAAGCAGCAGGTCGCCGAGCGGCGCGTCCTCGAACAGCAGCGGACGCAGCTGATCGCGATCGACGGCGATATAGCGCATCGGCTGTGTGACGACCGCCGTCAGGTAGCCCGTCTGGCCGGTCAAGATGTTCATCTCGCCCAGGAAGCCCGAGGCGCCGTGCCGGACGATCTCCTGCCCCGCCGCGTCGAGCACGGCGGCCTCGCCCTCGATGATGGCGATAAACGGAAAGCGCCGGTCGCCGACCTCAAACAGCACATCGCCGACCGCCGCGGAGCGCTCCTCACCGTGCAGGCGCAACGTCGCCAGCTGCGACGCGGACAGGACAGGACTCGTGGCACTGGTCACGTTGGCAGGGTATCTCGCGTGGGACCGAGGCCCACCTGCCGCCCCGGGGCCAACTTTCTCCGGGGCCGCTTCGGTCATAACCAACGAGTCACTTTCCTGCATAGCGGGGGCGGGATTCGAACCCGCGACCTTCGGGTTATGAGCTGGATGTCATAGGTCCTCTTAGGCCGCAAATGCCCTGTATATAAGCCATTTCGCCACGATAATTTGAGTTGAGCAAGGCTGTTTGGGGAGGAAGTTCGGGAGGAAATCCGTCCGCGACGCGCGCTACGGTTCGGTGAGTTGTCCCGCCGCTCTACGGCGGGGGGCCTCTATCCAAACCGAACGCAAGGAACCTCATGGCACCTGCAACCCTTGATCCCTGCGCCGCGATCAGCGGACACGTATGGCTGTATGAGGGCAAGCGCCGCAAGACGTGGTGCGCGAAGTGGCGCGACCAGCATGGCCAGCACGAGAAGCGCCTCGGCACTGCCTGGACCGGCAAGGGCGCACCGGCCGCGAGCTTCCTGCGCGAGCGCGACGCGCAGGCGCTGCTCGACGCGATCCTCGTCGACGCGCGCCGCGGGCAATTGCGCCAGGAGCGCACCGGCCTGACGTTCGCCGACGTGGCTGAGGAGTGGTTCCAGCGCGGGCGCTTCGAGCGTGACTGGTCAGCCAGCACGCAGGTCGATTACCGCTCCGTGCTCGATGCGCACCTGCTGGGCGAGTTCGGCACGTCGCGTATCGAGACGATCGGCGTCGAGGAGATCGAGCACTGGCGCAACGCTCTGGCCGAGGACGGCAAGCGCGCCCGGCACACAGTCAACAAGATCGTCACCCAGCTGCACGCGATCTTCCAGCACGCCGTCGACTATCACGGCCTGATCGCCAACCCCATCGCGAAGGTCAAGCGGCTGCGCGAGTCCTATGACGCGGCCCGCTTTGACTTCTATTCCCCCGAGGAGATTCACACGCTTGTGGCCACCGCCGCTGAGGGCGCCCACCGCGATCCCAGCCGCCCGGCCGTCAGCGACACCGAGCGCGCCCTACGAGCCACGGAGGACCGTCAGGACGCAGCGATCTACCTCACCGCCGCCCTCAGCGGTCTGCGCCGCGGGGAGCTGCTGGCGCTGCGCTGGGAAGACGTCGACTTCGAGCAGTCCTCGATCCGTGTCTTCGAGGGCTACAGCGCCAACCGCGCAGGCAAGCCGAAGTCGCGCAAGTCACGCACCGTGCCAATGGTGGAGCAGGTCGCCCACGCGCTGAGCGACCTGAAGACTCACAGCACGCAAACCGCGAAGGGCGATCTTGTGTTCGTCAGCCGCGAGGGCACCCACGTCGACGGGTCTGCCCTGCGCCGGCGCTACCTCGCAACGCTCGACGCCGCCAAGCTCAGGCGGCTGCGCTTCCACGACCTGCGCCACACCTTCGGCTCACTCGCCATCAACAAGGCCAGCATCGTCCAGGTCCAGGCATGGATGGGCCACGCCGACATCAAGACCACCATGCGCTACCTGCACCACAAGAGCCGAGCCGACGACGCCCGGCTGCTCTCCGCAGCCTTCCGTCCCAAGAAGCTCAAGCCCGCCAAGCGCTCGGCATCCGCCAAGAAACCCCATTCTCGCGAGCGCGCCGCGGCGTGACCGGCGGGCGCACTCGGGCTACAACGACCTCGCCCACGCACTCGATGAACAGCTCGGGCTCCAACCCACGCGCGAGACTCGGGTCATGTACCGGCAGCTACTCGGGCAGGGCGTAGCGGTTGGTCAAGAGGCTTACGATCCTCCGTCTCGATCGACTCGGCAAGGGTGACGAGCTGCGACATCGACCACGCCAGCGCTCGGGCGATCCGATCAATGGTCCCATAGGCGGGGTTGGCGTGCCCGTTCTCAATGTGGGAGACCCAAGATTGGTCGTATCCAACCTCAAGCCCCAGGTCTTGCTGGGAGACGCCGAGCTCTTCCCGGCGCAGGCGGATGGCGCGGCCGAGCGCGACTTGGGGGTCCTTGGCGATGTTTGCCACGCCCGGAACCCTCCGTGCCAGCCCTCCCCAGCGCCATGTGGTAGGTTCCATGTTGATGCCCCGTTCGTCCCCTGGGCCAACGGCGAGGTCGTCCTGCCCGCGAAGCCCAAATGCCCGGAGACGCCCAACCCCTACGGACACCTCACACCCCGCCAACGGGGACTAACGGAAGCCGTGAGCTTCCTGTAGCGTTGTGTCTGAGTAGATGACCTAATGATCTCCGCGGGGGAACCAGATAGCCTGATAAACGCCCCCGCGACGAGGTCGGGACTGCCTGCGATGAGCAACCCGCGCCGCATTGTTGTTCTTCTCGGTCTCGCGCTCACGCTTGGCCTCTGCCTCGCTCCTGCCGCGTCGGCCGAAGGCTATGCGTCTGCGTCCGCGATGTCCGGCTCGTTGACGGTGCGGTTGACGGGGTTGCCGAGAGGCCAGCGGCCGGCGGCGGTGTTGCGAGGTCCCAGAGGGCTGCGTCGGACGGTCCCGGCGGGCGGGCTCACGCTCGCCAAGGCGAAGCCTGGGGTCTATCGCCTCACACTGGCCTCGGTCAAGATCGCTCGAGCGAGCGGGCCAGTCAAGCGCGGAGCGATCGCTACGGCGCTAACCAAGATCGTCACCGTTCGCGTCAGCCCCGGGCGCCATGCGCTCCTCACGGGCACCTACTCCTCGATCGTGAATCCGGGTCTGAAGCCCCTCACCGGCGGCGAGATCTCGATCTCGGGTCCAGCCGAAGATCCATCTGCCGTCGTTCTCAAAGGGCATATTGCCCTCGCGCGCAGAACCGTCCTCTCACTGCCACCAAGCTCGCTATTGCCGCGAGGCTTGCTCTCCAACGTTACGAGCATCTCATATGGGTCTGGGACGACGAAGGCCACCCTGACTGCCGCGAGCATCTATCAGGTCGCTCCCAACTTCGAATTCGACGTGCCCCTAGAAGCCACTGAAACGCCCACGGCTTCTGCAGCTGATCTCGGATTTAGCTGTGACCCCGCGGACGGGCTTACGCCCTATCGTCATATCAAGGGCGTCTCGATCTCCGGCGGTTGGTCAACCTTCGGTGTCTTCGGCCATAACATCACCGATGGGGTCAGGGTTAGTGTTCACTTCACCGCAGAAGCCGGCCTTAACGTGACCGCCGGCGCGGGGCTCTCCTGCTCGATCAGCGCATCATTCTCGGTTGACGGCATGGCCGGCCCAATCCCTGTCACCGCCGGTATAGAAGGAGAACTGGACGGCTCCGCTGGCGTGGGCGGCGTCTTCAGTAGTGGGGGCTCCATCGAAGTCAACGCTGGTGGTCACACGATCGGTGTTCCTCCAGTAATGACTTTGATTCCGGACGTATCATTCGCGAACCCCCATTTCACGATGACCACTAAAGCGTTTGCCCAAGCGTCAGCAGGGATCGGGCTGACCGTCAAGGCCGGGGTCGGAGTAGGCGGAGTCGGCAGCCTCACACTAAACGTTGGCTCTGGCGTCGACTTCAGCGCCCAGCCAGGAACCTGCCTATGGGATGCGAAGTTCGGGCAGTTCTCGGCCGAGGGGGAGCTGCTCGATTGGCACCTGAGTACGCCCCAAACACCGGCGCTGTTTACTCAGCCGCTCGGTGGCAACGTCTGTGCTGGTAGCTCGGGAAGCCCTAAAGGCGGCAGTGGTGGCTCCGGCGGATCGGGCGGCAGTGGTGGCGGAGCCGGGGGTGGAAAAGGTAGCGGAACAAACCCGCCCAGTAACTCGGCGCCCATCGAGGGCTCACCTCCGATCATCACGGATGAACAAGGCAATAACCCGCCACAAGTCGACGACACGCTTGGAGTCTTCGTTGGCGACTGGGACGACAACCCGACTGGATACACGTACCAATGGGAAGCCTGTAAGCCTGCCGGCGACTGCTCGAGCATTCCCGGCGCGACGGGCGACAAGTACACGCTCGCGGCCGGCGAAGTTGGAGATACCATCCGAGTCGCCGTCACCGCCTATAACTCCCTTGGCACATCACAGCCCGCGGCCTCTAGCGAAACGGCGGTGGTGGGCACAAGAGTCACCGGCCTCAGCCTCTATCCAAACCAGCAAGCCTACGACTGGGCGGTCAACGGTCAATACTACGTGATTCTAGCTGGCCCGAATGCTGACGAAGAAGGCGCAGTGGTTGATATCCGAACCCACGAAACAACCACAATTCACAGTGATGCTCCGCTCGTGTCGGGAGCCCAGATAACCCGTGTTGCCGACAACGGCACTGTCCTCTACCGCGAAGCGACGAACCTCGACGCGGGCGAATACGGTCTCTTTGTGGTTCCCCGTGGTGGCGCGCGAAAAATGATAACCACAGAAGCGGAAGAATTTCAGCTCTCAGAGGACGGCAGCACGGTTGTCTACTCCACGACCAGCGGCGGCAACGGTAGTGAAGTCATAAAGACCCTGCACTCCTACAACGTCGCTAGCGGAAATGAAACCATCATTGGGAGTTGGCCCGGCAGGGGAGTAAGCGGTACTCTGGCCCCATTGTGGATCGACTATATAAGTCCTAACGGCCAATCGGGAATCTTTGGGTTTTGTCGTTATATCTCAGAAGGCTACGGCGCGGAAGTATGCGATCATCACGGGGTCGTCGGCGAATGGGAAGCGGAGGGTATTCTTTCCTTCAATGACATATCGGCCCCTCAACTGTTGCCGCCACCACCACCGTTGGAAGACAATCACGAACGAGGCGAACCGAGAACGGCCCTATTCGCGGCTTCGGCCAGCGGAGTCCTTATTATGGGTCAAATGACTTCCGATCTGCTTATAAACGAGTTTGTCTATGAACCTGGCAGCGGCTACAAAGAAGCTCCAAAGGTTGGAGGTAACACGTGCTGGAATTCCCCTGAGTGGGGTGGAGGTGTCGACGAGGGGCAATCGCTTGATACGACGAACGGCATCAGCTCTAACGGTCGCTACGTGATGTGTACCGTCGAACCGGAAGCCCACAATGACTCCGCATATATGATGGACCTCACAACTGGACAAGCCACACTGATCTATGGCCATACTTACGAGCCATCATCTCCCGAGTGGGTCTCCGAAAACGGCACCGAAGCGATCATCCTTGCCGAACCAAAAAGTGGCGGCGACTCGGTGTACCAAAAGTGGGTTAGTCCGGTAAACCCGCTGCCATAGTGTTATTTGGATCCTATTCCCTACGCCACCGGCGCCAGCGTCGGAGTGCAGGCGCCGTGCAGTTAAGTCAGCATCGGGTGAACAAGAACTCCCGGTCAATCCGGTTGCCCAGGTAGCGGGCGGCAATCGCCTCCACCACTGGCACCCGCCCGTTGACCTCGGTGAGTGCGACGCTGACGAGGAGGCCGAAGAGTTCGGAGAAGGTGATGACGGCGTTTGTTAGCTCCTCACCGGCCTCCGGGTCGCGCTTGAATGAGGCGATGAGCAAGCCGAAGTACGCGAGCGCGCTCGGGTCGATGTTGATGACCTCGCAGAGCAGCGGTGCCGGCGACTCCGGGGTTTTGCCGTTGAGGTACGGGCCGGCGTCCATCGAGACGAGGTAGCCAACGACGATCGTGACGACCTCATCACACGCTTGCGTCAGCTCGGCGAGGGGCACCTCCGCCGCGATTCGTTTCAGAGTGCTCAGCTTCGTCGCCCGGTGTAGCGCCTTCGTGATCCTCACCTGGTCGTCCATTGGGAGAGGCGACTCCATCGGTAGGACACCGAGGAGTTCGCGCACCGCCTGATCCGAGCCGAGACCGCCCTTGATGAAGATGCTCGTGACGTTCTCGACGTAGTCCCACGTCGCGTCGACCGCTGGACTCTGGGGCTGTTCTCGATTCGCGGCGAACTGTTGAAGGGCGCGAGCGGCACGTCGAGCCCAGCGGAAGTGGCGGCTGGTGCGCAGCGCCACGGTGAAATTTGCGACTGCTTTATCGGCCTCAACGCTTTCGGGGGGCGCGTCGAAGATGGCAGCGAGCATGACGAACCACCTCTCCTGGCGCTCAAGGAAGCGATCGTACGCGGCACGCAGCCGGTCCTCCCTTGGCTCGTACCCCAGGGCGAGCAGACCGAGGGCTACTCGGTCAGTGTTGTGGTAGCGCGCCATCAGCTCGCCGACCGCCTGTACGCGTTCCACCTCGCGTGGCGCGTACAGGGACACGCGGCGCTTGCCCACCCAGCAGCGCGCGGGCTCTTGCAGGAGGCCGTCGGAGTGCCAACGGCGCAACTTCCGCTCCGAAGTGCCCGCGGCAACTGCGAACTCAACAGCGGGCAAGCCCGCCGCCGGCAGGCCTTCAGCGAGACCCAGCTCGTCAACCGCGCCGCTGTTGCCGTCCACGGCGTTCATGTGGTCTGAGGCACTCCTGCTGCTCGCGGCAACGACTCGCGCGATCCCGTGCTCCGCGCGTAGTCGCGAGACGGTCTTGTTGCCGAGCCCGGCTCGGCGCGCGATCTCACGATCGGACAGGCCCGGCGAGCCCCTCAGGAGTCGCAACGCCTCCGCTCTTTGCTCGGGCTTCGCGTTCACACCCCTAATGACACAGCAACGCCCGCGGGAAAGCAAGACCCGCCAAGACGCCCACCGTAGCTTCAGGGCTCCTATCAACCACGGCCCCCCAACCGGGGCGCTAGGAGCAACCATGAGCAGCAGAAACGGAAGCAACGCAAACGGCGCATCAGTCGCCAACGGCAAGGCCAGGAACGGACACGCCGCGACCCGCACCGGCAACGGAACCACGAACGGAGCCGGCACTGCGACAGCGACACCACCAGTGGTGCTTGGCGATGCGTACCTCGCGATCAACCAGCTCGCCGTCTACGGCGCCCCCGTGGACGCCGCGCGGGAGTGCGTAGCGCGCGGCGAGGACCTGGAGGTCTCCGTGCGGAGAATGCTGGACATCGGCGCCGCGCTGGTTCAGCACGGCGGCAATCAGGCCACGCTTGACTCGGTGCGCGGCGAGGTTGACCGGCTCGTTGAGACCGTCTCGCTGACGGTCGCGGAGAACCTGCCGCGCTCCGTAAAGGAGCAGCTCGCCGGGTTTCGCGAAGTGTTGGGCACGTACATGGACCCGAAGCGCGCGGAGAGCGTGCAGCGGCAGTTGGAGAAGATCATGCAGGCCGGCGCGCGCAACCACCGCGCCGAGGTCACGAAGGCACTGCTTGACGAGCACGGGCCGTTCGCCGTGCTCAGGGCCGACCTGGACGGCAGACTGAAGGCCGTGGGCGAGCTCCTGCCGCACGTCGTCGCGCTGCGGGAGCAGATGGTCGCTGCGGAGCGCGTCGGGGCCGAGCAGGAGCGCGGTACCGCAAAGGGCGTCCGTTATGAGCAACTCGTCGGGGAGACACTAACGGCGAGCCTCGCGCCGTTCCGCGACACGGTTGAGCACGTCGGCACTGAGCTGGGATCGGACCGCAACCGCTGCGGCGACTACGTCGCCACGCTCAACCCCGCCACGACCGACGGCACGGACGTTCGCGTCGTCGTGGAGTGCAAGGCCCGGCCACGGATCGGGGTGCGCGCCGCCATGACCGAGCTGGAGAAGGCAATGGGAAACCGCGACGCTAGCTCCGGGTTGCTCGTGTTGGACAACGCCGACGGCACCGCCCTCGGCGGGCTGAGCCTGCGTCCGTATCCGGGCAACCGCGTAATCGTGCTGCTTGATCGGGAGAAACCGGAACCGCTCGCGTTAGAGATCGCTTGTCAGCTCGTGCGCGAGTTCGCCCTGGCATCGGTGCGGTCGCAGGAGCGCGCCGTTGACCTTGGCGCGTTGGAGTCGGACCTCGCGCGGCTCACCGATACGGTGGAGAAGGCGAAGGCGATCGCGAGCGGCGTCAAGGTCGCTCGGCGCGGCATCCAGAACATTGAGGACGCCTACGCGCGGCTCCGCAGCGACGCAACGGACGCGCTCGCGCAGATGGCGCGTCGCCTGCGCGAAACCCCGACGGATGTCGCCCCGTAACCGTTATGCCAACCAAAGCAACCCGGAGCTGTGTCGTTGCCACGAGCCCTTACAGCACCGCGAAAAGGCAAACAGACTAGATGCACTGTGCCAGAGCGTGACAGTTTCGGGTGGTAGTCTACAGGACGATGATGACGGCTGCGAGTATCGGTGCGGGTCAGGCGGCGGGGTACGCCGCCTATCTGGAGTCCCGCACGGTTGCGCCTGCGCGCGGGGACTACTACCTGTCGGCGTCGGGCGAGCCGACGGAGGCCCAGGGCGTGTGGCACGTCCTTGACGAGACCCGTGAGCGGCTGGGGTTGGAGGCGGGTGAGGCGGTGCGCGCTGAGCAGCTCGTCGCGTTGATGGAGGGCCGCCATCCGGTGAGCGGCGAGTTCATTCGCCAAGCGGGCGCCGACGGCCGGCGCGCCGGGGGGATCGACTTGACGTTCTCGGCGCCCAAGTCGGTCAGCGCGGTATGGGCGCTCGGCTCTGAGCAGCAGCGCGCCGGCGTCGAGCTTGCGCATGGGCGGGCGGTCTCGCGTGCGCTTGAGCATCTACGCGGAGAGGTCGCGGTCGTGCGCGAAGGCGCGGGCGGGCGGGTGCTGTCCCCGGCGCATGATGTGCTGGCGGCGGAGTTTCGTCATACGACCGCGCGGGGGGTCGCCGGGGGTGAGGCGCCCGACCCGCAGCTTCACAGCCATGTCGTCGTGACCGGCGTCGTGCGCCAAGACGGGCAGTTCGCGGCGGTCGCGAGCAGGCCGTTGTTCAGGGCGGCGCGGGAGCTGGGCGCCTTCTACCGCGGGGCCTTGGCCGAGGAGCTGCAGGGGCAGGGGTATGAGGTCGTCGCTGGCACCGGGCGTGCTGGGCGTTACTTCGAGGTCGACGGGATCTCGGAGGGTGCGCGGGAGGCGTTGAGCGGGCGTAGTCGTGAGGTGTGGTTGGCGGCGGAGCGTTTCCGTGCGCGTTACGGCCGCGCTCCGGAGCGTGATGAGCTACGCAACGTGAAGCTGGAAAACCGGCAGGCGAAGACGCCGCAGAGTCGCCCCGAGCTGCAAGCCACATGGGAGGAGCGCGCGGCCGGACAACACGTTGACCGTGCCGATGTGGAGGGTTTGCAGTCCGGGCAGCGGGGCGGTGTGCAGCGCGCGGATGAGGTGGGCTGGCAGGAGCGGGTGACGGATGCGTTGTCGGCGGAGGGCGCGACGTTCGCTGAGCGCGAGCTGCACGCGAGCGTGCTTGAGCAGGGCGTCGGTGAGCTTGAGCCGAACCGGGTTGTCGAGCACGCCCGCGAACTGGTGGCTTCGGGTGAGGTGATCGAGCTTGAGGGCGGCCGGATGACTACCCGTGAGATCAGGGACATGGAGCAAGCGGTGCAGACCCGCGTGAGCGAGATGGCAGCCAGCACCGGAGCCGGGGTGAGCGATGAAGCCCGGACGGCGGCGGTGAGGGAGGTCGCCGAGCGGATCGGTGGCCCGTTGAGCGTCGAGCAGCAGCAGGCGCTCGGGGTCCTCACCGGCCCGGAGCGCGCGGCGGTGCTCGTCGGGCAGGCGGGGGCGGGTAAGGGGGTGGTGATTGACGCGGCGGTGCGCGCTGAGCAGCACGTGGGCCGTGAGCCTTGGGGTGTCGCGGTTGCTGGTGACACGGCCGAGCGGCTGGGCCGGGAAAGCCCGTCGCTGGAGGGCAGGACGATGACGTTGGATTCACTTGTTGCCAAAGCGCGCACAGGGAGCGTCACTCTGGACGAGGGAAGCACTGTGTATTTCGATGAGGCGGGGATGGCTGACACCCGCCGGCTTGACGCACTGAGTGAGGTGGTCGCGCAGTCCGGGGGGAAGCTGGTGGTTATCGGTGACGCGCGCCAGCTCCCCGCGATCGGCGCGGGCGGATTGTTCGAGGAACTCTCAGAGACGGCGCCGACGGCGCGCCTGTCGGAGGTTCGTCGTACTGATGATCCCGAGGAGCGCCGGGCGTGGGCGGATTTGCGCGGGGGTCGTGCTGAGCAGGCGATGGCTCACTATCAGGCCCGCGGACAATTGCATTTCAGTGACACCCGCGAACAGGCGCTTGAGGGAGCGGTCAAGCAGTGGGCCGGGCTGACCGAACGTGACGGCGTGCGTCAGGTGGCGCTCATGTCTGATGCGTCGACAGCGGAGATTGACAGGATGAACGCGCGCGCGCAGCATCTACGCGCGGAGCGCGGCGAACTGGGCGAGACAGAGGTCGAGTTGCCTGACGTCGCGTACGGCTTGCGTGAGAGTGACCGCGTTGCGTTCGTGGCGCAGCACCGTCCCGAGGGTGAGCGCCGTGTGGAGAACGGGACACGCGGGGAGATCCTCAGCGTGGACCCCGAGGAGCAGCGGGTAAAGGTGTTAACCGACGGTGCCCGTGAGGTGATGGTCAGTGGTGAGGACCTGTCGAGCTTGCGTCTCTCCTACGCTCAGCATCTCTACCGTCAGCAGGGCGCGACCGTAGATCGCGCGGTCGTCGTAACGGGCGGCTGGCAGACGAGCCAGGAGGGCGCCTATGTACAGGCATCCCGCGCGCGCGAAGGGACCGATTGGCACGTCGCCAGGGAAGACCTCGGGACGGAGGGTGTGGACGCCGAGCGAGTCGGAAGGCTCGCGGAGCTGATGCGGGCATCGCGCGCGCAGCTACCCTCGGTCGCGTTCCGCGCGGTCACGGGCGGCACGGATGTGGGCGAGGAGCTACAGCGCTCCACCGCGCGCCAGCTCGCACCCGACACCGGCCTTCAGCAGGACACGGGGATGGCGCTGTGAGCCGCGTGGCGATCACGCTGGACGAGCACGCTCTCGCGGAGCTGGGCCGCAGGGCGCAGGCCGCCGGGGAGCCGGCAGCCAGGACGGCAGCGCGGTTCGTCCGCGACGGACTGCTCAGCACCCAAGCCCAGGCTGCGGGCGAGCAGCCAGCGTCCCCCACCGCGCCCAAACCAGCCAAAGGCCAGGGTGCCGGGTCGCCGGGGTGGCTCCAACCGCCCGGCGAGCAGGAGCGGTGGCGACGCGAACTATGGGCGGCCGTGTCCGCACTGGCCGAGCGCTACCCCAACGTCTTCTCAAAGCTCGTCGCCGACTGGTGGACAGACCGCGCGCTCATAGAGGTTCTCGGCGCACTGAGTGCGTGGCGCTCCCAGCTCGACGCAGGCGAGAACCCCGACCCGCGCGCGGAGCTGCTGTTCCATGACCGTCTGGAGCTGCTCGAGCGCCAGCTCACCCAGGCAGGCGACCCCACCGCCGCACGCTTCGCGGGCGGCCCGCCGCCGTCAGAGTGGGTCACATAGCCGAAGGCCAGCGCGCGGCGACGCTGCGGTCAGAGGAACCGCGCGAAACGGCCGACTACGAACTCGACACGGCGCAAAAGGGCTTCGATGTCCGGCATGTTGAGATAGCCCCCTGGGCCGTCGAAAAGTACGTTGAGGGGCGGCTGGGGATCTATGTGGACCCTTGTGTTCGGCGGCTGGGGTGTGAGCGTTACACGTCCGAGCTTCACCGTGGTCGGATCACCCTTGTAAAAGATTTCCTCCTCGGTAGCGCCCTGGCGAGGCCCCATGAGAAAGGTGTGACCGATCTCGACTCCGCTTCCCTGTGGGGGGCGTGGATCGAGGGCGTATTCGGGTATAAGCGGTGGCGTGATGTCGGCGAACAGCGGCACGATGAGCCGGTGCTTGTCGCGGTTGGAGATCCATTGCAGGATGGCGAGGCGGTCGTTGCCGGGATCGCTTCCCGGATGTGGCTGGTGTCGCCCCATCTCGCGCCCCACTTTCTTGGAGACGAACGGCAGCACCTTGGCCTTGGCGAACTTACCGGCAGTCGGCGTGATCGGGAACTGGATAGATGGGGCCTCTTGGTCGGTCGGTTCACGTCCAAGGTGCTTGCAGGCAAGCTGCCAGGTGGTGAAGTCCAAGGCTCCGCGTGCGCAGTGGATGACATCGCCGAGGATGAGACTGAGGTTCGGCAGCGGTTCAGGGCTGGTCTTGGCGTAGACCACGTAGAACCCTTCGTCCGCGTCATAGTCCACGAGCACGCTGTGGCGGTCGGTGTCTCGACCGAGCTTCGTGGCTTGCCGCTTGAGGTTCGCAAGATGCGAACGTGCGCGTTTTAGCTTCTCCCGCGTGTCCTCAAGGGGATCGGCCACGTTGGTGAGCGTACCCCTCCCTGTCACGCGGCGAACGCCCCCTCCGATTCAGCGCGACCGTCAACTGGGACAGGACGGTGAGCATCGCCGCTCTCCTCGACGCGCGGCCGAGATGAGCGACTTAACCGGTGGTGGTCGAGAACTGGGCGACGACGTATCACCTCGCGGCGGGCATCCCCAGAGCCGAAGGTACGCCAACCGACGAAGACTTCGCGCGGCTCATTCAGTACATCGAAATGCAGACGCGAAAGCTCAACGAGGACTGAGGCGTGCCATGCGTCGTGAACAAGGGGAGCGCCACGCCCAGCCCTGCGAGCGTACCATTGAGGCATGGGATTCATGCGCAAGGCGCTGTTCCTTGGAACCGGTGGACTGTCCGGCATGGCGGGGGTCAAGGCCAACTCGAAGAAGGAGCGCACCGCGAAAGCGGCCGAACAGCAGGTGCGGCTTCAGCGGCAGGCGTTGCGTGGCGGGCAGCAGCCAGTCGCATCCGTCCCCTCGGGGTTCGTCAAGGCGAAAACGAAGTTTCGCGTCTCATGCCCGCATTGCCAGACCCACTTCTTTGCCCCGATAGGGGAGAGCATCGGCTGCCCGAAATGCGGCGAGCGAATCGACGTGCAGCGAGGCGACGGGGCACTCATCCGACGCGTTCGTGCGGTGACGCCAGCGCCTTCCGTCCTCGACAGCCGGGGACGGATCATCAGCAAAGACCACTAGTCCATACAGTCGCCGAGTTTCGCTACTCGTTTCGCTCGACTCTTAGACACCCGAACGCGTCCACGATCCAGCGAAACCGTCAGTCAGAGCGCAGGGCACAGCCGCGCACGCCCAGCACGGCACAGCGCCTGCCAGTCGCAGTCAGTCAGGCCGGGGGCGCCGGGGAACAAGTCGACGCCGATCGGCTCTCTGCCTTGGGGTAGCGCGAGTGCTCGTCCGGCCGGCATCGCCCGGAGGTCCGCGGGCTGCACCGCTCGCTCGCGCTGCTGGGCATAGGAGTGGCTGTCGCCCCCGGTGTAGGTCTTGCCTTGGCGCTCGATCTGATGGGAGGTTGAGGTGTTCTCGCTGATCTGTGGGCGCCACACGAGCTGCTGACCACAGGCATCGGAGACGAGCTGCGCCGTGTAGGGGTCCGCGACGCCAGCGAGCACGAGCCGAAGCGCCGGCGTTGACCACATCGTCGCGGTCTCGTGCTCGCCCCACCGGGCTCGGGCCTGACTCATGTCCTGGACGCCCAGCACGGGCACGATGCCCTGCTGGATGCCCTCGCTGAGCAAGCGGGGGAGTGAGCGTATCGGCGCGATGTTCGCTACCTCATCGAGCGCGAGCAGCAACGGGTCCTGGAGGCGCCCGGCGCGGGAGGTGATGGCAAGGTCGATCGCATGCGCGCAGAGTCCGTCCAGCAGGGCGGCGATCAGCGGCGCGAGCTCCTGCTGGATACGCGAGGGAGAGATCACATAGAGCGTGCCCTGTTGCGCGATCAGCTCCCCGAGGTCGATCTGCGGTGTGACGGCGGGGTCGGTGGAGGCCCTGACCGCTGCGCGGGAGGCCCACGCGAGCGCGACCTGCGCGGTCCCGAGCACAGAGGTCCGGTAATCCCCGACGGCCTGCGCGGCGACCCCGGAAAGCTCCTCCAACGCGATCTGCGCATCCGCTTTGCGGAGGATCTCTGAGGGCTGGGAAAACTCCGAGCGCCCCAGCCACCCGCGCGCACGGTCGATACCGTCGCCCGAGAGCGCAGCGGCGTGAAACAACGGGGCCAGGAGCGCGCGGGCGGCAATGGCGAAGTGCTCGCCATGACGAACGCTCTCATCCGCCGAGGCGGGAGACAGCAGCGCGGCGGCCACCTCAACCGCGCCATCCCAACTCCCACACCGCGAGAGCGGCGAGAAGCCGACGCTGACCTCGTGGTGCCCAAGCGAGCCGGTCGGGTCATACACCGCCACCGGCCCCCGCCGCGCGCGGTGCGCGGCGGTCTGGAGAATGTCGCCCTTGGTCGAGGTGACAAGCGCGGGTCCGTCCCAGCATGCAAGCGTCGGCGCGATCACCTTCCTCGTCTTGCCCGCCTTGGGTGGTCCCACGACGATCGCCGCGCAATCCGCCGGGGTGCGCAGCACACCACCCGCGGCCTGCCCGGCCCATACGTGGGTCCCGGCGATGGACGCTCCGATAGGGGCGAGCCAGGGATCGTCGGGCTCAGCGGCTGGCAGGGACGCCTCCACCTGTCTCGTACGCTGAGCGACACCGACCGCGCGGACCGCCCACAGGCCGCCAGCCGTACACCCGGCGAAGCTCACGAGCGTAAGCAGCAGCGCGATCATGGCCAGCGCGGGTGGTTGGGGGGCCAGCGGGGATTGTCCGGTCGGCGCGGGGTGGCAAGCGGTGAACGCAGCGGCTCAGGATCACCAGGCGGCGGTGTGTGCTTGGGCTCGCGTGGGCGGATGCGCGGCGCGAGGACCATGCCCAAGGCGAGCAATATGAATGCGACCACGCCCATCGCGACAGGCGAGGCGCCAAGAACCACGCCGAGTGGATAGCGCGGCCCGAGAGGACCAAGACCGCCGTGCGCCGCCCTCCACGCCCCTGATGTCGGCCCGGCCCACAACGGCCAAGTCACCCACAACGTCACGGTCCATATCCCCGCGCCCGCGAGACGCTGACGCCAGCGCAGATCGTCAAGCTCAGCCGGGCGCAGAACACGGTTGCACGCCGCGCACGCGAACAGCCAGAGCAGCAGCGGCGCGAACACCGGCGCCGACCACCATCCGAGCTGCAGGCCGACCGTCGTGAACAGCGCGTGCAGCCCCACGAGCAGCAGGACAACGACCCCGCCGATCACAAGCAGCACGCGCAACATCGCGTCCTGCTCAGCTTCCTTATCCGCGCGTGAGCGCCCGGCGAACAACGAGTCCGCCCAGCCCGGCGGACGATCCAGCCGACCCCGATCGCCTCCTGTGCGTAGCTGCCTGCGGGGATCGTTACTGCTCATCGTCAATCTCCTTGTTCCTTGGGTTTCTCGGCCAGGCTCGCCATGAGCGCCGCCTGGGTGCTCCGTCTGAACACGCCACGGCTCGATCTGCCGCCCGAACCGTTGACGGGCCTGGGATACGCGCGGGCAGGCGTCGATGAGATGGCAACCTGCTCGGCCAACCAGTCTTCGAGCATCACCCGCGTGAATCGCAGGTGACGCCCCACGCGCAGACACGGCAAATGCCCAAGCCGTGCCGCATCACGCACCCACGAGACCCGCACGTTCAACAGCGCCGCCGCCGCTTCGCAGTCAAGCAGCGGCTCATCCAACGCCACCGCGGCGCCATCGGCCGGTCCAGAGGTCTTGTTCGTTCGTGTCATCTGCTCGCTCCATTGACTTGTCGTGGAACAGGACGCAACTCCCCCGTATGAGTTGGGGCCGATCCGTTCCTGTCCCCCTTAATGACCGCGAGCAGCCGAAACCGGCCATGTAGTTTCTTCAGTGCCTGTTGGGGCCCTGTGGAAAGCGGGCTGACCGGCGCGTAGCGGAGCCCGTAGGGCGCAGCGAAGCGGCGGTCATGCGGTGGCGTCCGGTGCCCCGTCGAGGGTGTGGCAGACGGCGGGATGACTCGATTAAAACGGCTGGCCCCAGCTGGGTGCCCTACGTTGGATTTGTCTCCCGTCGTCTGCCACGGACGCCGCCATGACTTCATAGAAGCGTGCTGCTTGCTCGACATGGCTTTGTCTGGCGGCCTCCACATCACCAGCGCCAACCAGCAACAAAGGAGACCGCAAATGATGATCGCAGTGGGCGTGGACACCCACAAGCACCAGCACCTCGCCGTCGCCGTGGACGCTCTCGGGCAGCTCCTCGCCGAGATCACGATCACCGCGACTCTCGCGGGATACCGCGAGTTGCTCGCGTGGCTCACCGCACTCGAGGGAGAGATCCGTGTCGGGATCGAGGGCGCCGGCAGCTACGGCGCCGGCCTATGCGAATACCTCCAGGACAAC
Organism: uncultured Solirubrobacterales bacterium; assembly: GCA_963837135.1. Classification (GTDB taxonomy): domain Bacteria; phylum Actinomycetota; class Thermoleophilia; order Solirubrobacterales; family Solirubrobacteraceae; genus Palsa-744. The sequence goes on along the minus strand of CAWILV010000005.1, from coordinate 283,109 downwards.
GGCATCATCGTGTTCGAGGTCGAACGGCCACGGCGCCGCGAGCGACGCACCGGGAAGTCCGACCGGCTCGATGCGCTGCTGGCCGCAAAGAAGGTCCTCGCCGATGATGGGCTCTCCACGCCAAGGGGGCACGGCAAGCGCCTGGCGCTGCAGATGCTGCTCGTCGCTTACCGCTCTGTCATCAGCGAGCGCTCACGGCTCTATAACCAGCTCCAGGCCCTCCACGTCGGAGCACCAGCGACGCTCAGGGAAAGGGTCGGGCCCGCGAAGAACGGCGCGAAACTCGCACAACGACTCACCGGGATGCGGACACGCCCGAACGCCAGCCTGCAAGAGAACACCACCCTCCAAGTACTCCGCGACCTCGCCAACCGCACCCGCGCGCTCGACCAGCAAGCCCAGGACTACACCCGTCAAATCGACGCGCTCACGCGCGAGCTTGCACCCGCGCTGATGGACGAACCCGGCGTCGGGCCGATCTGCGCAGCGAAGCTCATCGCCTTCAACCCTGCTCGCTTCAAGAGCGAGGCGGCGTTCGCGCGAGCTAACGGCACCGCCCCACAACCAGCATCCTCCGGGAAAACAGTCCGTCACCGCCTCAGCCGCGGAGGCGACCGGCAAATCAACACCGCGATCTACACGATCGCGCTCTCACGCTCCGTCCACCACGCCCCGAGCCGTGCCTACATCCAACGCCGAATCGACGAAGGCAAGACCAAGCGAGAGGCCATCAGATCCCTCAAGAGATACCTCTCCCGCGACCTCTACAACCAGCTCACAAAAACGCCCTTGACAACATAGAAGCATCCATGACTTTTGGTTGAGCCGCCGCTACCAGGCTGTCGTGAGCGACGACTACGCCCTCCGTGATGGATGTGAGACCCATAGCCGCCGGGCAGCGTAGAAGGCGCTGCTGTCCGAGCCGCAATCGTCGGCGTCGCCGCCGACGTCTCCACGATCACCGAGGGGTGCGCGTGCTGCGTCTCGATCGGCGCCTGTGAGCGGTTGGCTTCAGTATCACGACCTTCGGTGTGAGTGACGAAACGGCAGAGACCGCCAACCGCGACGGACGCTTACGGCCCGCTCCTTGAGCGCGCGCAGCGGGTTCCGAACTCGGCGAAAGCGCGCATGCCGGCGTGCCGGCGGGAACTCATGTTCGGCGTCGTAGGAGTTCGAGCGTGTTCTCCCAGAAGCCCAGGGCGAGCCGTTCGATGTTGGCGGTGCTGGTCAGTGTCTGCTCGGGGGGTTGCCGCTGCTCGGCGAGCGCGAAGAACAGGTCGCCGAGTCCTCGGTCGTGCATGACCTCGTCCAATCGCCGGCGGTCGCTGAAGTGGCCGGGGAGCTGGGCCACGCCGGTGATGCCCAGCTCGCGGTAACGGCCTCGTCCGCCCTCGTGGGCGAACTTCTGAGCGACCAGGCTCACGACGAGCTCGTGGTCGATCTCGGCGGGGTGCTCGCGGGCGATGTAGGCGAGGTCCACGAGGTGCTTTGGGAGGTCCTTCGAGCACCATCCGAGCAGCTTCTCGGCCGCCAGCTCGTTGAGGCTGAGGCCCTGAACCTTGAAGGTGTTGTGCTCGGCGAGTAGAGGGTCGTGGTAGTCCAGCGGCGAGCGGGGCGGGTCCAGCCACTCGCCGGGGCGTACCGAGACGCTGACCTTCAGCGGCCGGCTGCGGCGGATCACGATGTCATCGAACGTGAACTCGACAGTGCCGCGAAACTGCTCTCGGCCGGCCTGATAGGAGAACGCCGGCTCGAAGGTGATGCCTTGCGAGTCGCCGAGCAGTGCCTGCTCCAGTTCGGGGGCGCTCACGGTCTCGGCTTGGCGATGCAGATAGTCGGCGTCCTGGATCGACTGGCGCGGACTGCTGTAGACGTGCGTCAAAAGCGTTCCGCCCTTGAGCACGAAGTGCTCGCTGTAGGGACCCTGGGCGATGTGGCGCACCGCGGCGCTCTTGGCGACCATCAGCAGCAGCTGGTTGCGTAGGAGCCCGGTGCGCTCCTCGGCGCGCGCAAGGAGATCCTGGCTGGTGACGCTCACTTCAGTTCCCGTGCAGAGCTGACGAGCGCGTCGTCTTCGTAAACCCGCCAGCGCGGGTCGACCTTGGCTCCCCGCCGAGGCGCTCGTCCCGGTTGCAGTGGCACGGCGGACTTGCGGCCCAGGTGCGCCTCCAAGCCCGCGGCGCCCGGAATGTTCAGCTTCTCCATGTAGTACCCCAGCCGGCGGTTGAGCACCGGGCCGCCCATCCTGATCGCGTAGGCCACCAGCCGTTCCGGGTCGAGCGTGCCGTGACGCGCGGCCTGGTCGAGAGCGGCGATCACGACCGGCATCGGTCCCGCCAAGGCGGGCGCGTCGAGCGAGTCCAGCAGCGTCTTCTCCAGGTCGGCGACCCATACCGGCGCCTGGTAGGAATCGCTTTGCGAAAAGCCGAAGAACTTGCGTTGCGTGACGCTCACGAACCGCACCGTCTGGGCTCCCAGGCGCACCGGGCGCTTACGAATCCTCACGGCGCACAGCACGGTACGCGACTGCTGCTCGATCAACCCGTGATGCCACAGGCCCGTATGCCACGAGAGGTAGTAACTGTGATCCAGTCGTCTTAGCACGAGCTCCGCCACCGGCTCGAGATCGTCAAGGCGCGGACGGGGGCTGAGCAAACCAGGACGGTTGACGAGATAGCGGCCCGCCTGCAGGCGGTGAGCCTCTCCCTTGGCGACCATCCGCCTCAACAGACTTTCCACATCCGGCGGGTGCTGCGCGCGCTCGCTCGCGAACCGTGCCAGCTCCGGCCCGTCCAACGAGAGATCGAATGCGCTGCTCGCCTGCCCCCGATCGCGCTCGTCGAGCGAATCCAGGTAGTCGTAAAGAAGATCTCGCGCTGTCGCCGGCCTAGCCATAACACCGGATATGTTACACGATTGGTCGCCCATCCGTGCTACGTTTCCAGCGAAACCTCTGGGATGGGCTCGGGCCTCACTCACGTATGATCGGGCTCGATCGAGCAACCGCGCTGACACATCGACCACTTTCCAGGGCGTCTCGACACGCACTCGTGGACGCCACCACACCGACGGGCTCGGATAGGTGCCGCCCAGTTTCGGGAGGAAATTCCGGGAGGAAGCTCTGCCGAGCATCGTCCCTAGAAACACGAAAACCCTGGGATTTCCAGGGCTTTCGCTTCATAGCGGGGGCGGGATTCGAACCCGCGACCTTCGGGTTATGAGATCGCGGCGGGTGGGTTAGGTACGGTAGGGATGCCCGTGCTTATTGGGGATGTGAGTGGTTCGCTCGGGCCGGTTTCGCTCAAATTGGAACGACGAATGGAACAATGGCGGACCTCCAAGTGCGCCTGCGCCTCCTCAGCCGCAGCGTCGACCAAGGCCCCGTCTCCATTGGGAGCGCCTACTCCCCTCTCGCTCAGCGGAGTATCGGTCGTTGATATCCGATGTTTAGCCGCTTGCGACTGTGAAGTGGAGCGTGCTCGGCGTTGAATGCTCTCCTGACGCGGTCGCGGTGAGCAGGAGCGCGTAGTTGCCGGGTGCGAGCTTCTTGCGCTTTGTGAACAGGCCGCCGAAGCTCAGGTTGTTGGCGCCGGCATGCGCGGAGAGCGTCAGGGTGCCGACCACGACAGGACGAGTGCAGCTGCGCTTTGCCTTGTTGGCCTTGGTTTGCGCAATACACGCTTTTCCCACCTTGCGTCCGCCAGCCTCCTTGGTGAAAATGAACGTGACGCTTGCGGGCTCGCTGAGGTCGAACGAGAAGGTCGTTCCGACCGGTAGCTTCTCCTTGTTTGTGCCGGTACTGCTGCGCGCGAGCGCGCCTCGCTCGCGCCATCGCTTCGTCGACTCATGAACGCCAGTAAGGCGCGGTGGGGTCAAGACGGAGCGGGTAGGAGTGGACACATTGCTTGGCGTGAAGATCGCAGAGACAGATCGGTCGGCGCCCATCATCACATCGCAAATCGTGCTGCCGCTACAAGCTCCGCTCCACCCGGTGAAGATCGAGCCTGAATCGGGCGTCGCGGTGAGCGTAACGGTATTCTCAGCGGGAAACGGGAGCGAGCATGTGCCCCAGTTGGCTCCGCCAAACCACCCATTCTCGATACAGCTGATTCCCCCCAATCGCTGCGCAACGAAGGCATTGGAGAAACGTCCTTCACAGTTACGAGGGCAGACCGGGCCACTGTAGGTGCACCCGTAGGGACAGGCGATGGGTGTGCTCGTTACTGTGCCGAGGCCCGTCAACGAGACCGACAACGCGTTGGCCGGTATGCCAATCACCACAGCTTCATCGGTGACGAAGCACAGCGATTCCGACGCACAGGCGGCTCCACTCATGCTGTTGGTGCCATCGAGATCTTCTGTGCCCACCCAGGCTCCCGCGCCGCCGGTTGGGTTGGTCGACTCCGCCACATGGCCGTTCGATCCAGTGACGACACATAGCGACGGCGAGGCGCATGCGACTCCTCTATAGGAGGTTTCATTGGAAAAGAAGACTTCCTGCTGCAATGTCCACGCGCTTGCTCCACCGGTTGGGTCGGTCGAGCTCAATACGCTGGAGCCACCGACGGCAATGCAGAAAGAGACCGACGGGCACGACAGGCTGGAGACGCCACCGGTATCCAAATGCGTGATCGTCCAGCCTCCAGCGCCTCCGGTCGGGCTGGTTGACGTCAAGACATTTCCGGCTTCGTCAAGACCGACACAAAGCGATTCCGACGGGCAGGAAAGTCTGACGATGGGACTGGAGTCGTTGACCTGCGTGACTTTCCAAGCGCCGGGACCGCCGGTTGGATCGGTTGAGGTGGCGATTTCTCCGTTGGAGCCGTAGCTCGCGATGCACAGCGAGGCGGATGGACACGAAATCGAGTGAGCATGTCCACCGACACCGCTGACCGGGGTCCAAGCGCTGGCGCCTCCGGTCGGGTCAGAGGAAGTGAAGATGCCGCTGACACCGGCCGCTGCACAGAGCGAGCCCGCCGGCTGTGGGCAGGACACGTCGTTGAGCAGGTTCGGCTCGGTATAGGGCGCTTCTGGTTCGTTGTCTATTTTTGCGACGGTCCATGCGCTCGAGCCGTCGGTCGGATCGGCCGACGTCACTACGTCACCCGCGTAGTCCACGCCCACACACAATGCGGTCGACGGGCAGGAGAGGCTGTTGACCGGATGCGTGTCGATCACTGAGGGCGCTGACCAGTACAGCGACGAGGTGGCAAACGCCGACTGTGTCGAGACGCAGGCAAGCGCCCACAGAAATACCAACGGAAGGAGTGTCAGCCACCTCCTGCGTGCACCGCGCGATCCCCAAACACGACTGTCCTCCTCAGGATGCCCCCGGATAGCTCGCTGATCAGTCAAAGCCCGACAGACAATATCCGGAGCGACGGGGTGACGCAACATGTGTCCACCCTTCATGCGGCAGCCTCACCTGCGAAAAAGCGTTTGGCCTGCATCCTCCGGGCGAGCCGCGTGGGTGGAGGCCACCACGTGGGCCGCATCGTGACATCTGAGGGTTCGCCTATTGGTCAGGCGTGGAGCAGCGCGCCCGACCAGCGGGCGGCGCTCTCGGCAACCGCTAGGGCAGCAGCGCGGTCGAGCGGGGTCGGCTCGTCGTAGCGCAGCTCGGCCGCCCAGGGGGTCAGCCAATCAACGCTGGAGAGCTCCTCGGGCACTTTGATTCCCGCCTCCTCGACTTGCTCGACAAGCGACTCCAGATCGTGCGTGCGCGGGAGTTCGACATCAGCCAGGACGAGCGCCACCTTGAGGGCCTTCTCGACACACTGCTGAGCATGAAATCCGATGATGCTGTCGTCGATATCAGTGTCGTCGACAAGCTTCCGGCAGACAAGGAGATCGCCCGCCGCCCGGCGCTGAAGCATATCGGCGTACTCGATCTGCTCAGGACTCGGCGACAACGCGACCCTCGCGCAACGCGCGATCGACCATCGTGCCCTTGACCTTCGCACGTCTCCCAGCAAGCGCCTCGTCCATCACGATCACATCCACGGGAACACGGAGGCCTCGCAGCGCGTGACGAAGCTTGACGGACTCCGCCAGGTGATCCTCAACCTGACGCTCGATCACCAGGAAGTCGAAGTCGCTGCCCTCGTCGGCGTCGCCGCGGGCATGTGAGCCGAACAGGATCACTCTGGCCGGCGCAGACGCGGCATCGATCAGCGCGCGGCCGGCACGCTCGATCACGGTCTCGGCGGCTACCGCGTTCATCGGCGCCCCTCGTCGACGACTGTCTGACGCTTGGACTCGGACGGGGTTGCGCTGAACGCCCGCTCGACCAGCTGCGCTCCGTTGGTCGGGTCGGGAGCGTAGTGGCGGTAGATCTCAGTCGTCTTGGCGTCGGCGTGGCCCATCCACTCCTGAATCGCGCGCAGCGGCGCGCCGGCGGCGGCCATCTGCGTGCCGAACGTGTGGCGCAGCTCGTGGAAGGTGATCTCACGCACGCCCGCCCGGGCGATGGCCTCGCGGAAGCGCTTTCGCATCTTCGACGGGTCGAGCACGTTGCCGGTGTGGGGATGGCAGAAGACGAGATCGTCGTCCGTGCGGTAGGCCGAGCGCTGGGAGTGGAGCTCGAGCTTCTCGTGCCAGGCGGTCGGCCATCGGCACCGAGCGTCCCTCGTGGGACTTGGGGCTGTCGAACTTCCCGCGGGTGAAGTTGTCGGCGACCCGCACCCGGCTCGCCAGCCAGTCGACGTCCATCCACTTCAGCGCCAGCAGCTCCCCTTGGCGCAGTCCGGTCAGGGCAGCGGCGAGGTAGAGCGGTCGCTCGACGGCGCCCAGCGAGTCGTCGGGGACCGCGTCTATGAGCTCGTCGAGCTCGCGGGGTTGCAGGAAGCGAATGCGCCGGTGTGGCGAGCGCGCCTTCTTGGGACGGTCTACGTGCGCGACCGGGTTAGTCAGGACCCAGCCGCGCTTGAGCGAGAAGGCGAAGACGCCGTGCAGGAAGTTCAGGTGGTTCTGGACCGTCTTGCTCGACAGGCCGTCCGCGCGCTTGCGCTTGAGGTAGGAGGCGACCCTCGCCGGGTCGATCCTGTCGATCGGTGTATCGCCGAAGAATCCCTCGAGGTGTCCACGCAGGTATCCGCGGTAGTCCTGGATCGTCGAGCGCTTGCGATCCATCACGTGCTCCAGGTGATCGATGTAGAGCGCGCCGGCGTCGGCGAGGGTCTTACGCTCGGCGGTGGCGAGCACGAGGTCGTGGTCGATCCGCTTGCGAAGCTCGCGCTCGGCCTGAACCCGCGTCAGGCCGCTTGTGCTGCCCTGTGAGCGCTTGGGACCGATCTTGCGCTGGACTCGCCTAGTCCCGGCTCGCCAGGAGCCGTACCAGCTCTCCGTGCCCGTCTTGTCCTTGTAGACGAAGAGACGACCGCTGCCGTAGGAGCGCTTAGCCATGACCGCCCGATTGTAGGCGGCGTGGCGGCCGGCGAGCATCGGTGTCGAGGCCGGGCGAGACCGGGGATGCTGCGTAGGGCGCATGGGCAGGTCAGGCATGGATGTTGTCGGCCAGCCACTCCTCCAGCATTCGCTGGGTGAAGCGGATATGGCGACCGACCCGTACGCATGGAAGGCGACGAGCCCGCACGGCTTCATAGATCCAACTCGTCTTCACGGAGAGCAGCCGGGCTGCCTCCTCCGGGCGCAGCAGTGGATCTTGCAGCCGAGCATTCGGTGGATCGGCGATGGACGGCTCGTTTGTCGACTTCGTGGCGGGTGTCATGCTGTTCCCTTCGGAAGCTCTTGGTTTGTTTGTGCTGTCTCGGTTAATGACCGTGAGCACGCCGGAGCGGCCAACGAGTTGATCAACGGCCGCCGCGAGCCGCGTCCCGCTCGGGTGAGCGATCGAGATTCCACGTGGTGCGAGTGAGCCAGCGCGCGAGACTTGGCGGGCGCACCCGCCCGAGATCGAATTCCGACCCCAAGCGCGGATCCGGTAGCTCGGGGTGCGCGAGCGAGGGTGTTTGCGCGCGGCTTTGACGCATCCTGTGGGCGAGCTGCATGACACGTCGCTTGTCTTGGCCTTCGGCGCCAAGCTCGTCGCGGGCGAGGAACCACTCGGTGGCTTGGCGGGCGCGGCTGGCCTCGACGTAGGCGGTCTCCTTGCTGGTCTGCCAACCGCCGGTAAGCACCACGGAGCGCTCGACAGTGGCGCCCTGCTGGCGGTAAACGTGCTGCGCGTAGCCGAGGCGCAGAGATTCCAGATCCTTGCCGGCGAGCCCGACCTGGCGGTCGGAGCCGTCGAGCGTGATGGTCAGGCCGCCGTGGTCGGTGATGTGTGTGACCTGGCCGCGGGCGCCGTTCTCGACGCGGGCCTGTCCTGATGGTCTGTGTTGCGCGATGAACGCGATCAGGTCGCCTTCGCGCAGCCCGTAGTGCTGGTGTGGGAGGGGAATCTCACGCGGACCGAGTTCGTCGCGCTTGGCGCGTAGGTGTTGGGCGCGGGCGTTGAGCCTGTCGATCTCCTGGTTGGACGCGTCGGCGATCAGCGCGACCTGGCGAATGTCGTGGTGTTCGGTGAGCGATGCCCAGCGTTGTACGGCTGCCTCGCCGGCCTCGTCACGGGTGTCCATGAAGTAGAGCTGCCCGCGGGCTTGGTAGTGCGCCATCGCGCGCTCGGGTTCCCCGGCGCGCAACGCCCCCCAAGCCCGGCGCTCGTGCGGGTCGTGGGTGCGGTGGATGTCGGCGAGTTCGGCGACGGGCGCGTGCTCGGCGATGCGGTCGAACATGCCGCCGGGGCCGATCGACGGGAGTTGCTTGCCATCGCCGACGGCGATCAGCTTCGCTCCCGAGCGCTCCACGAGCTCGGTGAGTGCGTCGAGGCGCTTGTGGTCGACCATCCCGGCCTCGTCGAGGAACACCGTCGTGTCCTGGTCGACACGCACGGTGCCTGTGTTCGCGCGGACGACCAGTGCGTCCAGGGTGAGCGTGCGTTCGGCAAGCGAGGGACTATCTGCGCCGAGTCGCTCCGCGGTTGAGCCCGACACGGCAACGCCGATCGTGTCGCGGCCGGCGAGCTGTTCTGCGCGTGCAGCTGTGTCGATCACGACGCCCTTGCCGGTCCCGGCGGGGCCGATGAGAACCGCGACCCGCTCAGGCCCCGTCAGTGTGCGCAGCGCCTCGTCCTGCTGGGGGCTCAGGTGTCCGGTGATCCGCTCGGCGACCTCCCGTGTGGCGCGTGCTCTGGCCGCGTCGCTTACATCCCGCCTGGCCGGCTGGGCAAGCACGGCGATCCGCCGCTCGATGGCCTGCTCTTGGGCACGAACGGCGAGGGTGGTCATCCGTCCGCCTTCCAAGCTGAGGACTCGGCGGTCACGAACCATTTCCCGCGCAATCCCGAGCGCCTCATCCGGGGACATCTCCCCGGCGGCCTGCTCCAGCACGACGCTGCGCAGATCGCGCTCCTGAAAGACGGCGTGGTGCTCGGTCAGGCGCGCCTCCACACGGTCCTCGACCGAACGATCGGGCTGGCCGCGTTCGGGGCCGGCGAGCAGCTGCAGCGCCTCGTCGGGGCCGAACCCGTAGCGGTTGCCGGTCTCCGTCCAGACACGCTGCAGATCGCTGCGGGTGGTGAGGGTCTTGGCGCGGCGGTTCTCGAGCACCAGCTCGCGCAACTCCCCACGCTCGGGCGCACGGCCGTGTCGGGCACGGAACCGCTCCGCTGCTCTGGCGACCTCACGGCTGCGGCCGGAGAACGCCTCACACAGCTCCCTCGGCACGCCGGCGATCTCGAAGTAGCGGCCGTCCTTACCCGTCGCTTGCTCGATCCCGTAGCCCTCGCGTGTCAGCTCACCGGCGAGCGCGGAGCGGTAGAACGCACCCAGCTCCCGCGCGCTGCGAAATACCGGACGCGAGGCGACCGCGACGAACCTCTCGTCCTCACGCACCGCGCCGGTGATCACGACGTGGCTGTGCAGCTGCGGGTCGGGGGCCTGCGCGCCCGAGACGCCTCTGGCGGTCGTGTGGCGGTACTCCGCCGCGATCACATCGCGGGCGGGCTCCTCGACCACCTCGCCGCCATAGCGACGCCGGACAAGTGGCACCCGCTCACGCATGTAGAGGATCGTCTGCTCGACCGCGCGCCCGTGCGCTGCCTCGATCCGCTCCCGCTGCCACGGGTCCCCCAACGCCCACACGGCGGACACGGACTTCGGGGCGCTGAACGTCACGTCGATCCCGCCGCCACGGCCACCGCCGGCGCCTTCTCGACGCAGCCACTGGCCCGTGCCGGGGTGGCGGCCCTCCATCAGAGCGATGAAGTCCGCACCATCCACCGGACGGCCAGCCGTGATCCCCAGGCGGTCGAGCGTCTCCTCGTCAGCGAGCCAGCGGCCTGGGGCCTGCGCCATCTCCCCGTCCGGGGTCAGGTAGTAGTCCCCGCGCTCGGGCTCGACCGTCTTGCCCTCCAAGTAGCGGGCGTACCCGCCGCCTCGGGACGCACCTATGCTCGCCGCGGTCATCACATGGGTGATGACCTTCAGCACACCGAAGCGGCCATGTAGTTTCTTCAGTGCCTGTTGGGGCCCTGTGGAAAGCGGGCTGACCGGCGCGTAGCGGAGCCCGTAGGGCGCAGCGAAGCGGCGGTCATGCGGTGGCGTCCGGTGCCCCGTCGAGGGTGTGGCAGACGGCGGGATGACTCGATTAAAACGGCTGGCCCCAGCTGGGTGCCCTACGTTGGATTTGTCTCCCGTCGTCTGCCACGGACGCCGCCATGACTTCATAGAAGCGTGCTGCTTGCTCGACATGGCTTTGTCTGGCGGCCTCCACATCACCAGCGCCAACCAGCAACAAAGGAGACCGCAAATGATGATCGCAGTGGGCGTGGACACCCACAAGCACCAGCACCTCGCCGTCGCCGTGGACGCTCTCGGGCAGCTCCTCGCCGAGATCACGATCACCGCGACTCTCGCGGGATACCGCGAGTTGCTCGCGTGGCTCACCGCACTCGAGGGAGAGATCCGTGTCGGGATCGAGGGCGCCGGCAGCTACGGCGCCGGCCTATGCGAATACCTCCAGGACAACGGCATCATCGTGTTCGAGGTCGAACGGCCACGGCGCCGCGAGCGACGCACCGGGAAGTCCGACCGGCTCGATGCGCTGCTGGCCGCAAAGAAGGTCCTCGCCGATGATGGGCTCTCCACGCCAAGGGGGCACGGCAAGCGCCTGGCGCTGCAGATGCTGCTCGTCGCTTACCGCTCTGTCATCAGCGAGCGCTCACGGCTCTATAACCAGCTCCAGGCCCTCCACGTCGGAGCACCAGCGACGCTCAGGGAAAGGGTCGGGCCCGCGAAGAACGGCGCGAAACTCGCACAACGACTCACCGGGATGCGGACACGCCCGAACGCCAGCCTGCAAGAGAACACCACCCTCCAAGTACTCCGCGACCTCGCCAACCGCACCCGCGCGCTCGACCAGCAAGCCCAGGACTACACCCGTCAAATCGACGCGCTCACGCGCGAGCTTGCACCCGCGCTGATGGACGAACCCGGCGTCGGGCCGATCTGCGCAGCGAAGCTCATCGCCTTCAACCCTGCTCGCTTCAAGAGCGAGGCGGCGTTCGCGCGAGCTAACGGCACCGCCCCACAACCAGCATCCTCCGGGAAAACAGTCCGTCACCGCCTCAGCCGCGGAGGCGACCGGCAAATCAACACCGCGATCTACACGATCGCGCTCTCACGCTCCGTCCACCACGCCCCGAGCCGTGCCTACATCCAACGCCGAATCGACGAAGGCAAGACCAAGCGAGAGGCCATCAGATCCCTCAAGAGATACCTCTCCCGCGACCTCTACAACCAGCTCACAAAAACGCCCTTGACAACATAGAAGCATCCAACGAGTTTGCACAGTAGGCGCACAGCAACAGCATCCTTGTGCATCTGGTCTGTGGTGGCCGTTGGAGCGAAGCGACGGGTAACCGAGCCCGCCTTCAGAAGATGATCCGCCGTGGTGGCCGCCGGGAGGGGGATGGCGGATCGGAGGTAGGCTGCCATTTGGCGAGCGTCCTGTTGTCCGTCCGCTGCCATAGGGAACATATGTTCGATAACAGAAGGATGCGGCTTACAGGCAGCGAACGAGGACAGTGATGGCTGACAAGAGCGCGATCGAGTGGACTGAGGCGACCTGGAACCCAGTGACGGGATGCGACAAGGTCTCGCCCGGGTGCGCGCACTGCTACGCCGAGACATTCGCCGAGCGCTGGCGCGGAATCCCGGGGCACCCCTACGAGCAGGGCTTTGCGCTCAAGCTCTGGCCACAGCGGTTGGGACAGCCATTGAAGTGGGCGCGTCCGCGGATGATCTTCGTCAACTCGATGAGCGACCTCTTCCACGAGCGCATTCCCGACGCCTATATCGAGCAGGTCTTCGAGATTATGGGGCGAGCCCACTGGCATACGTTCCAGATCCTGACCAAGCGCCACGAGCGGCTGGCCGAGCTTGCGCCAACGCTCGACTGGCACCCGAATGTCTGGATGGGAGTCTCGATCGAGAACCGGCGCTTCGTCCACCGTGCTGACTATCTGCGCGAGGTCGACGCGGCCGTACGGTTCATCTCCGCCGAGCCGTTGCTCGGGCCGCTTGAAGGACTCGACCTGACGGGCATCGACTGGCTCATATCCGGCGGAGAGTCCGGCCCCAAGCACCGACCCGTGAGGATCGAGTGGCTGCGCGACCTGCGCGATCGCTGCGCAGACGAGGAGGTTGCGTACTTCTTCAAGCAGTGGGGCGGGCACCGACCGAAGAGCGGCGGCCGTGTGCTGGACGGACGCACCTGGGATGAGATGCCGGAGTCGCCGACGCTGCAACTGGCATGAGCGAACACCAGGGTCGGCCGTGGGGCTACTGGACCCGGCTGAAGCTCGCGATCCTCGCTGAATATCTACCTGCGTTCCTGCGCGCATCTGCCGGTAAGAGCGCCGAGTTCGTGTACTTCGATGCGTTTGCGGGCGAGGGCCTGGGGATCGATCGGCTGACCGGCGAGGAGTTCAACGGCTCAGCCCGCATCGCGCTCGAGACGAACGAGGCCGATGGCTTTACACGGTTGCGGTACTTCGAGCGGGCGACCAAGGCCAAGGAGTTGCAGGACAGGCTCGTCGCGGAATACCCAGACCGCGATATCAAGGTCTACGGCGGCGACTGCAACGTCGAGATCCCCAAGGCGCTCGCCGAGCTTCGCCGTCTCAACTGGGCGCCGACCTTCGCGTTTATCGACCCGGACGGCATGGAGCTCGCGTGGCGAACACTCGAATGCCTCGCTGATCACAAGCGCGGCTACCGGCCCAGCGGAAGCTCGAAGCCGGAGTACAAGATCGAGCTCTGGCTGCTATTCCCCACCCAGGGCCTCATCCGCACCCTTGCGCTTGACGAGGACAAGCTGCGGCCCGCCGATGAAGATCGGGCGACCAAGCTCTACGGCACCGACGCCTGGCGGGAGATCTACGACCGCCGCGTCGCGGGCATACTGAGTGCTTCTGAGGCACGAGAGGAGTACGTCAATCTCATGCGATGGCGCCTCACGAACGACCTCGGATACTCCAAGACCCACCCGTTCGAGCTGAAGAACACGCGCGGCGGAACCGTGTACCACATGATCTTCGCCACCGACAACGAAGCGGGCGAGCGGATCATGACCGACCTCTACGCGAAAACCGCCAAGCTGGTCCCCGCCATGCAGCAGCAGGCCAGGGACCGCACGAAGGGCCAAGGTACGCTCGATCTTGGCGATGTCGCGTTCAATGCGCCCAGCTACGAGTACGAACCGCCCTGGGAGCCGCCCACGTTTCAATGATCTGCCGGTGATGTGCCGCAAGCACTCGACTTCTTTGGGACTCGGGATGGTTCATGGCTGGTAATGATAACGTCCGCAAAGTCAGAATTCAGACATAGGCCGGAGGTTGGGATGGCTGAAACATACAAGCCCGGCGACGAAGTCCCCGCGAGCGGGGAAGTCAAGTGCACTCAGCACGAAGATGTACGCGATCAGGTCACGGCAGGGGAGACGTTCCCTCCCTGCATGCACTGGAGTGAACACGATCGCGTGGGGTGCACCTGGGAATACGTCTAGGTTTGCGGCGTGTGACGTGGTCTGCGTGGCACCTCAATTTCAGCCTGACCCAATGTGCCGTAGCGCCAAGAGTAGTGAATCTCGATCGCGCCCTACTCAAACAGCCGGCCGTCAACTTCCGGCCAGTACCGGTAGAGCGCCTTTGCTTGCTCCAGCACGAGCTGCGTGTAGTGGTTGACGTCGTAGGGCCCCTCGCCGCCGCCCACAGTCGTTGCGGCGGCTGGCTGATAGTTGTGCTGGCGGAGTAGGCGCCTGATCTTGCGGCGGATCGCGGCCTCGCTGGACTCGCGGTCTGCCCAGTCGACGGTGAGGTCGGCGCGGATGCTCTTGGCGAGCTCTCGGGCGATCACGGCGACTTGCGGATCGGTCGCGGCGTCTTGAGCACCTCCTGCCAGCGCGTCATAGAAGGCGGCCTCGTCCTGGGTGAGCCCGAGCTGCTCGTGGCGCCCGCGAGCGTCGCGCAGGCTCTTGGCGATCTCCACCAGACGTTGGACGACTTCGGCGCTTGTGATCTGTCGCTGCTCATAGCGGGCGAGAACCGCCTCGATCTGCTCGCCGAAGATCTTGGCCTGCGTCTGGTTGGTGCGGGTACTACTTTTGATCTCGCCCTTGAGCAGCTTCTCGAGCAGCCGAATCTGGACGTTGGGGTGCTCGGTCTTGGCCGCCAGCGAGTCAAGGAACTCGTCGGAGAGCACCGAGATATCGGGGCGGTCTTGCTCGGCGATCTGGAGGGTCTCGACGATGTCTCCCGCGGCGAGCCCCTCGGACATGAACTGGCGGATGGCCTGCTCGGCCTGCGGGCTTGCGTGCGCGTCGGGCGTGGTGATTGCGCGTACCGCGGCGGCGAGCTTCTTGAAGAAGCGGATCTCCTCGCGCAGCGGGATCACTGCCGGCTGGGTGCTCACGAGCGCGTAGAAGCTGCCCAGCGTTTTCTGCGCGTCGAGGAACTCGCGTGTGCGTTCCTCGCGGGCGAGGATGTGGTCGTAGGCGTCGCTGAACAGTCGCCCGGGGTCAAGCGCCTGATCCAACTCGCCTTGGCGGTAGCCGGCCGGGTAGAGCAGCGCGCACAGCACCTCGTACTGCCCCCACAGTCCGGCGATCGCCTTCGCGACGGGAACCGCGGGATCTTCAAGCTCGGTCGCGTCATAGGCGCGCAGTGAGGCACGCAGATCCTCGCCGATACCGATGTAGTCGACGACCAAACCCCCGAACTTGCCCTCAAAGACACGATTCACCCGCGCAATCGCCTGCAGCAGGCCGTGGTCGCGCATCGGCTTGTCGATATAGAGAGTGTGCAGAACCGGTGCATCAAAGCCAGTGAGCCACATGTCCTTCACCACCACGATCCGCAACGAGTCATCTGGATCTCGAAAGCACTTGGCGACCTGCTTGAGTTGTGCCTTGGAGCGCCGGAAGTGAGAGATCTCACGCTCATCGGTCGCCTGTGCGGAGATCACACAGGTGACGGCCTCCTCACCCAAGCGCTCCTGAAGCAGGCCAGTCAACTCGGAGGCGATCCGTCTCGAATACGCAACGACCATCGCCTTGCCCGGCTGCGCCTCGCAACGCGCGAGAAAGTGGGTGTGGACGTCCTCGGAAAGGCGATCGAGGCGCTCAGGCGCTCCCACCACCTTCTCGAGCTTCGCCCACGCTGTGACCAGCTTGCTCGCGGCCTCTTGCTCCTCCTCTTCGAGCACCTCCTGCACCTCGACAAGCTGGCTCTGGTCGGCGATGTCGAGCGGGATTGGTCGCGACTCGTAGTAGATCGGGACGGTTGCGTGGTCATCCTGGGCTTCACGCATCCTGTAGATCGAGACGTAATCGCCGAAGACCATCCGAGTGGAGCGGTCTGCACTTTCAACGGGCGTGCCGGTGAACCCGATGCGCGTCGCGTTCGGCAGAGCAAGCGTGATGTTCTGCGCAAATGTCGCGTACTGCGAGCGATGCGCCTCATCGGCCATCACGACGATGTTCTCGCGCTCAGAGAGGACCGGCATCTTCTGACCCTTCTCGGCCGGCGCGAACTTCTGGATTGTTGTGAACACGATGCCACCCGCAGGGACCTTCAACAGCTCGTGCAGGCTTTCCGAGCCACCCGCGATCTCTGTCGCCTGGTGGCAGGAAGTCTTCAGGTGCGTGCGCGTGAACGTTTCCAGCAGCTGGGTATCCAGATCCGTCCGGTCGGTCAGCGCAACGACGGTTGGGTTTGCAAAGCGCGCATCACGACGCAGCTTGTTCACGAAGAACACCATCGTGTAGCTCTTGCCGGCGCCCTGCGTGTGCCACACCAGCCCACCACGACGATCGTCGGCCATCGCGGCGGTCACCGACTCCACGGCGGCGTGCACGGCGTCGACCTGGTGATACTTGGCCATCACCTTCCACGTCCGGGCGCCATCTGTCTCGAACAGCAAGAAGTCACCGATCAGCTCTAAGAACCGGGCCGGCGCGAACACCTCCTCGATCATTATCTGTAGCTGTGTTCGACCGCCGGTATCCCCACTCGACGAGCCCATCGTCTTCCACTCCGCAAAATGCTCCGCCTTCGTCGCGCTTGTGCCCACCCGTGCGGTCACGAGGTCCGAGACACCCACGATCTCGACGTAGCGATACAGAGGCGCGATCGTCTCGGTGTAGTGATGCACCTGGTTGACCGCCGCCTGCGCGGTGTCCCCCGTCCCAGGCGCCTTCAGCTCAATCTGCCCAAGCGGCAGCCCGTTGACGAACAGCAGGATGTCCGGGCGGCGATTCTTCTCCCCCACAATCACCGTGAACTGGTTGATGGCGAGGAACTCGTTGTTGGCGGGATTCTCGAAATCGACCAGCGAAGCGTGGACACTCTGCTCGACATCATCATCGTCCATGTAGGCGACTTGAACGCCGGAGAGCAGGAGCTCGTGAAATCCCTTGTGGTCCTCGATCAGTGACGGTGAAGTGCCAGTCATCGCCAACTCGCAAACACGCTGCACCACATCCGCTGGTAGCTCCGGGTTGATGCGCGCAACGGCCTCCCTCAGCCGCCCGATGAGTACCACATCCGACCAGATCTTTCGCTCGGCGCCAGGCGCGTCAGGCGCCAGATCGGCGCCATGAACGTGTGTCCAGCCTGCCTCACGCAACCATTCGAGCGCCGGCTGCTCGACGAGCGCGTCCTCGCTGGCGGGCGAACCGGTCATGGCGTTGCCGCCGCGAGCCTCTCGGCTCCCGATCCGATCACCTCGTCGGGGTCGCTGGTGTCGGGTACGTAGATCTGACCGGAGATGAGCTTCGGCAGCAGGGCGTCGCGCATATTTCGCAAGACCTCGGCCTCGCTGTCAAGCCCGTCGATAAGCGCCGTGACCGGCTGTGCGAAAGCCTCGTACTCCCTTCGTTGGTCGAGAGGCGGAACCACTACCGGGAGGCGCTTAATCGCGCGCTGAGTCACAAGGGGCTGTGTCGTCCCAGTGATCAGCGGCCGAAAGTCGATGCTCTTCAGGAGGTAGTAGAGATACGAATGACCGGCGCCATCCCCCGGCCTTGCGACGATCGTGTTGTCCGACGCCCAGCACGGCCCGTGACTGCGGTGTATCTCGCCGCACGCTCCGACTCGACCCACCGTAACGACTGGTTTCGCGAACAGCGGCTCGGAGCAAAACCCCATCGGTCCATTCGCTCCCAGCACCGGCACGGCTCCGTCCGTGGTGACGTGTGGCGGGCGCTTGCCGCCAGCGAATGACACGAGGTCAATGAGCTGTCCCGCTGACCAGCCACACGGTATGGCTCCGATCGCGCTCTCGTCGAACGCCTCCACGCCGGTGAACTCAACGAACCGCGAGCGGAACACGGTGGCGGCGGTTTCCTCCAGAAGCCCGGCAAGTCGCCCGTTGCTGTCGATCTTGTCGTCGAGGGCGCCCAGCACGGAGGCGATGCGAACCTGCTCGCGTTTCGCGGGAACTGCAAAGCAAAGCTCAACCAGATCGGAAGCGCGCAGGTAGGGCAAAGCACTTCCTGCTGCGTGATCGGGGAGTCGGGCGGCCTGAAGCAAATAGAGCAAGAATGCCGGTTCGACCTCCTCGTTCGGAAGCGCACCCATCATATTGTTGTCGATCAGCGTGTCGCGCGTGAGAACCCGAAACCTGTTCGACTTGAGGCCCTCTCCGATCTTTGCGAAGACGACGGTTCGCGCCGGGAACGGCCGGGCCTTCATTGTGGCCGCATCAGCCTGGCTAACCCAGTGAGTCGCCGACTTAATCTCGTGCTCGTTGCCGGGACGCGACATATCGCTCACCTTGATGAACGGCAGTTCGCCCTTGGTAAGGCCCTGGAACTCCTGCTTAAACGCAGAGCCACCACGGAATACACAAAGGTCTCCAAGTCGTCGACTGCCCCACCCATCCGGTGGCTCAGACCTCATACCCAATCCTCACCAGCGCCTGCTTAACCTCCTCGGCCAGCCGCTCGTTCTCGGCCACCTCCTCCGCCAGCTTGTCCACGAGCGTCGCCATCCGCTCCTCGAACGCGACCTCGTTCTCCTCTGACTCGGGCGCGCCGACGTAGCGCCCGGGCGACAGGGTGAAGCCGGCAGCCTTGATCTCCTGCAGATCGCTTCCCCGGCAGAAGCCGGGCTCGTCGTTGTAGTCAGCGCCGGTCGTGCCCCGCCAAGCGTGATAGGTCGACGCGATCCGCTCGATCTCCTCCTCGGTCAGCTCGATCTGGGTCCGGCTGATCTTGGAGCCCATCTGACGGGCGTCGATGAACAGCGTCTCTTCGCTGCGGTCGCGCTCGCTGGAGGACGCCTTGTCGCGGTCGAAGAACCATAGACAGACGGAGATCCCGGTCGTGTAGAAGAGCTGGGCGGGCAGCGCCACGATGCAATCAACCGCGTCGGCACGGATCAGGCTCTCGCGGATCTTGCCCTCGCCGCTCGTCATCGTCGTGAGCGACCCGTTGGCCATCACCAAGCCCGCGCGCCCATCCGGGGCGAGGTGGTGCAGGAAGTGCTGGATCCAGGCGTAGTTGGCATTGCCAGTCGGCGGGGTGCCGTGCTTCCAGCGAGCATCGTCGAGGATCGCCGGCGTGGACCACTCTGACTGGTTGAAAGGGGGATTGGCCATCACGAAGTCGGCCTTTAGCGTGGCGAAGGCGTCATCGAGCAGCGAGCCGCCCTCGGTGTACTCGACCTTGCCCGAGAGCCCGTGAATCGCGAGGTTCATCTGCCCGATGCGCCACGTCGCCTGGTTGCGCTCCTGGCCGTAGATCGAGATCTTCTTCGGGTTGCCCCCGTGAGCCTCGATGAACTTCGCTGACTGCACGAACAGCCCACACGATCCACAGGCCGGATCGAGCACGCGGCCCTGGTAGGGCTCGAGCATCTCGACCAGCAGGCCCGCCACGGGCCCCGGGGTGAAGAACTCTCCTCCCCGATGTCCCTCCGCGCGCGCGAACTCCTTGATGAAGTACTCATACGTGCGCCCCAGAATGTCGCGCGCCTGCTTGGGGTCCTCGCCAAAGCCGATCTTCGCGATCGTCTCCACCAGCGAGCCCATCAGCTCGGCCGACAGCGGCGCGCGAGCGTATATCCGCGGCAGCACGTTGCGCAGCCCAGGGTTCTCCCGCTCGATCGCGCTCAGTGCGTCGTCGATGCGCTTGGCGATATCGGCGCGCGAGGCGGCGGCCAGCAGCACCGGCCAGCGAGCGCCCTCGGGAACCCAGAAGACCTCCTTCTCTATGTAGGCGTCGCGTTCCTCGAGCTCAGCCGCGCGCTCGGCGGTGTCCTCGACATATTCCTTCCCCTTGGGGTCGGACAGCTCGGCCTCGAGGGTCTGGCGGCGCTGCTCGAACGCGTCGGAGATGTACTTCAGGAACAGCAGGCCGAGGACGAGGTGCTTGTACTCGGAGGACTCGACCGACCCGCGCAGCTTGTTCGCCGCCTCGAACAGGGCGGCGCCGTTCAGGCCGTCGTGATTGGCGGACTGGGCGACCATGCGGGCAACGGTATCTGTTCGACCACTCATTCCGCTCAAGCGCCGCGCGGAAGCGGCGGCCGTAACGCGGTCCAGAGCGTGCTCTTGGTCACGGATCTCCAATGTTCGCGGTGTATCGCAAACTGCCTCCGAGCAACCAAGGGCGGCTCAGAATCGCTGTTATGTCGGGTGGCGGTGCAAAGCTGCGTGAGTGCCCCATTCGCAACCTGACCGCTCTCAGCGGTAGACGCTTGTGCCCATCGATCATCATACCTTGATCTCCTGGATCGTTGAGCATGAGCAGGCCGAGCCGGGCTCTGCACTGGACGGCACCACTCTCATGCAGCGTGCCGGTAGCATCACAGGAGACTCCCAGCGACCGTGGGAAGAGGTGGCGAGAGCAGCTGGTCAACTACGTCGGCTGGGCTGGATCGACTGGCACTACAGTCTATATCCAGGCGAGTCGAGCGAGCCACGTGCCGAATTCATTGACCAGGCCAAACTCCAGCAAGCACGCGATATCGTCGCTACGACTGAAGGACTAACCGCGGCCGTTGCGCGGAAGCAAGCTGCCGTGGCGACGACCCAAATCAACATCGTCAACTCGACCGTCGGCCAGCTCGCTTTGCGCGACATCAGCAACGTCAATATTTCCGTGATCTTAGATGCCATAGAGCGGTCGCTAGACGATCTTGACGCGCCGCAAGAGACCAAGGAGGAAGCGCGAGGAGTCATCCGCCGTATGCGCGAGACGGGGACCTCGGTTGCCACGTCTGCCGCCGGAGGCGTCTTGGCCGCTGCGGTTCGCCACAGTCTGGGCCTTCCCTAGCGCCCAGACCTCGCCTCCATCTCCTTCTAGGCAATGGAGAGCCCAGGCTCCGGTACCAGGCTAGCCAGAGTCCTGAGCACGGCGGCGACGTCCGCGGCCTTCATACCGCCGATGTAAGCACCGTTGCCCACGGCGAAGGTGGCGTCTCATTTCCCGGGTGAATTCGCCGAGGCGTAGCTCCGCTCGCTGCGGATCTTATGCGGCGATCACCTCCTCGGCGTCGATGGTCACCGTTGGGGCGGGATCCTTGTGTAGCTGATGGCGTAGCCGCTCGATTTCGGCGACGGTCTTGGGGTTCATCTTCACGCCGCGCCAGCCGCGTGAGGAGAGCTCGAGCACCGCCCAGATCAGTGAGAGTGCGGATGTCTCGCCGGGGAACCGGCCGATGACCTTGGTGCGCCGGCGGACCTCCACGAACGTCCTCTCCAGGAGATTCGTCGTGCGGATCCGCTTGCGGTGCCCAGACGGGAACTGCAGGTGCGTGACGAGCGCCGGGAGGTCCGTTTCGATGACGGCCATCGCTGAGGGGTAGCTGGTTTTGTAGTCGGCGATGATGCTTTGCAGCTCGCGGGTGGCCTCGCCCGGGGAGCGCGCCTCATCGAATGCTTTCCACCAGCGCGCCTTGACCTCTTGGTGGTGGCGCTCGGGCAGCTTGCCCGTGACGTTCCGAAGCGCGTGGACGGTGCAGCGTTGCTCCAGCGCCTCGGGCCAGAGCTCACGGGTTGCCTTCCAGATCCCTGGTGCCCCGTCGGCGATCACGAGCGCCGGCGCCCGCAGGCCGCGGGCGATCATGTCCCGGCCGAACGCGAGCCAGGACTCGTAGCTCTCACGGCTTCCCAGAGCCAACCCGAGGAGGACCTTGCGGCCCTCCAGCGTCACGCCCCAGCACACCAGGACGCCCTCCGCGGGCGTGTCGTCGGGGTGCAGCTTCAGATAGATCGCGTCCAAGAAACAGTAGACGATGTCGTGCTGCTCAAGGCGCCGCCGACACCACTGGCGGTATCGCTCCCGGGTGTCCTCACAGATCCTGGAAACCGTCGCCTTGGACGCGATCGGCTCCTCGAAGACTTCCTCCAAAGCAGCCTCCACATCACGCGTCGAGAGTCCCCGAAGGAAGCCGCTAATCACCAACGACTCCAGCGCGTGCGTTCGCGTGACGCCCTTGCCAAGCACCCGGCTCTCGAACCCAAGCTTGCTCGCGTTGCGAACCCGCGGCCGCTCCAACGCCATCGAGCCGCTCGTCGTCTTCACCGTCCTCGGTTCATGGCCGTTGCGGTGACTGACAGTCTCACCAGCACGCTCATAGCGCCGGCGGCCGAGGAACTCCGTGACCTCGTCCTCCAGCGCCTGCTGCAAGATCAGCCGCGCACCCAGCCGCCCGACCACCTCAATCGGGTCTTGCTCCTCCCCGACACCAGCCAACACATCATCCAGTTCAGAGCGAAACCTCTCGCTCGGGGCTACCTTCTCCATGCGGGCGTACCTCCATTTAGCTTCGTCTTCCAGGACAAAGCGGAGGCTACGCCCGCAACATCAAATCCCCCGGCCCATGAGACGCGACCACGGCGAATGGCGGGGTTGCAGCGATGACCGGGTTGTCGGGCAGCGCCGATGCGAGCTCGTCTCGTAGCGCGTTGCCCTGTTTGCCAACAGTGGCGGCAACGAGCTGGTCCGGCTTGAATCGCTCGACGCTTGTGGCCAATGCATCCAGTTGCTGCTTGATGGTGTACGGCTCCATGGCCGCACCTCCTTGATTGATTTTCTATATCGTGCTTGTGCGCATCCTCATGTTCCCACCCGCACAGGACGGAACAGATGTTCGTGTCGCTGCGCGCGAACCGCTCGACGCCAACGTCTCCGGCATCTGCGCGATCGAGCTAGAGCCTTCACTTTCGCCAGTCGGATGTAGGCTTCCAGGATGGACGCAGAGGAGTATGAGGAGGCAAAGGCCAGCCTGGACGCTCTCATCGCGTGGTGGCGTGCAGAGGGCGAATCCACGCGCAACGAGGCCACTACCCGGATACATCTGATCGACGAGTTGCTCTTCAACGCGTTGAAGTGGCCCAAGGAGCAGGTCGAAGCAGAGGAGAGGTACGGCGGAAGCTACGCGGACTACTCGGTTGGAAGCCCCATGACACGAATCATCGTGGAGGCGAAGCGCGAGGGGGTCTATTTCGATCTGCCCGCGGGGGTTGGACCTGGCGTCGTTGGGCTGCCCACGATGACTGAAGCATCTCCGGCTATAGGCGACGCCATCAAGCAAGCGCTTGGCTACTGCCACGAACGCGGCGTTCCCGTTGCGGTTGTCTCAAACGGCCATCAGGTTATCGCCTTTATGGCGTTTCGTCAGGATGGCATACCCCCACTCTCCGGCAAAGCGCTTGTGTTCGATTCGCTGGCGGCTATGCGAGAGAACTTTAGACTTTTCTGGGACAACCTTTCACCCGCTGGCGCTGAAACGCTCATGCTGCAGAGCACGCTTGGAGATGCGCGCGTCCGTACCCCTCCGGCGAAGCTCTCAGCACGCATTCCAAACTACCCCGGATATTGGACGAGAAATCGACTGTCGACGGAATTGCAAACCCTTGGAGACTTGATTTTGCAGGATCTCGTATCGGCGCCCGAGCTGGAGCCCGAGTTTCTCTCGCGCTGCTACTCCGCCAGTAGTGCTTTGTCCGAATACGCACTGGTGAGCAAGGAAATCCTGGAGGCCCGCTACAGCGCATTGGAGAGCATGGAATCCGAGATCGCAACCAGTGCCGCCCGAACGGATGACCAACTCTCGGATGAGCTTCAGGTAGACGTCACGGCCTCCAGTTTGGGAAGACGTCCTCTCATCCTCCTCGGCGATGTCGGAGTCGGCAAGTCAATTTTCATAAGGCACTTCGTCCGAATCGACGCCAAGGATGTGATGGAACGCAGCGTGGTCCTACATATCGACTTCGGCGGAGAGCCAGCTCTGGCTACGGACCTCCGAGAGTACGTCATGGATCACTTCGTCGAGCAACTCCGCTCAGACTATGACATAGAGGCAAACAAGTTCGTTCGAGCCGTCTATGAGCATGAGCTGAAGAGCTTTGAAAATGGAGTCCACGGCCCACTCAAACACACTGACTTACCGGAATACACCAGACAGGAAATCGCGTTTTTGCAGCGCAAGCTTGAGAAACGCGACCAGCACCTGCAGGCAAGCTTTCGCTACATAACGCGTGCTCATAAGCGGCAGGTAGTAGTCTTTTTGGACAACATCGATCAGCGCGACTTTGACTTTCAGGAGCAGGTCTTTCTCATTGGGCAAAGTATGGCCGAGACCTGGGCGGCGACGGTCTTTCTCAGTCTGCGGCCTGAGACCTTCTTTCGGTCGCGCAATGTGGGCTCACTGACCGCTTACCAACCTCGTGTATTCACCATCGCGCCACCGATGGTAGGTGCAGTCATCAGGAAACGGCTCGACTACTGTCGTGAGCTAGTAGCCAACAAGGACACTCGAGCGAAACTAATGCCGGAGGGACTTGACAAGCAAGCGGAGCTCCTCACGGAATATCTCGGTATCGTGAACAACTCTTTCGGACACATGCCGGAGCTCACGGAGTTTGTTGAGAACCTCGCGGGTGGCAATGTCCGCTCCGCGTTGGGATTCTTGAATACGTTCGTGGGTAGCGGGCATGTCGACGTCCAGAAGATCCTTGATATTGTAAAGAACAGCGGACGTTATTACATACCCCTCCACGAGTTTGCCCGGGCGATCATCTATGGCGACTACCGCTATTATCACCCGTCCCGGTCACCAATCGCAAACGTATTCGAGATCTCGACGCCGGATCAGCGCGAGCACTTTCTTCTCCCGCTGACACTCGCGCACATAGAGCGCGTGGGTGAGGTAGGACAACAAGAGGGCTTCGTGCAGATGGAAGCGATAATGCGATTTGGCCAAGAGTTGGGTTTCTCGTCCGCGCAGGTCGAGTTCGCGATTACTCACGCGAATGCGCGTCGTCTGCTTCAGGCGACTCCACGTAATAGCGACGATCAACGCCGTAGATATCGAATCACGACCGTAGGCGCGTACACATATAAGAAGTTGATGGGAACGTTCGTCTATCTTGACGCAGTCGTCGTCGACACCCCAATCGTTGACGAACAGGCGGCAAAAGGACTCGACGACTGCCAAGATATCGAGGCCCGCGTGGAGCGCGCGAAGTTATTCGCGGAGTATCTGAGTGATTCCTGGGAGTTCTTCCGTGACGGCGATCACGCCTTTGACTGGGATGAGGTATCTCAGCCCCTTGAGCGCGACTACGAGCGTATCGACCGCACGTTGACAAAAGCCGCCCAACTGGAGCTCGGGTCGCAGTAGATACAGAGCACATATTGTGCACATGATCCCTCACGCACGAATGGCGCGAACGCTAACCGACCGACGAAGGCAGGCACTGAGCAACGGGTGGGAGCGAGCCTGGGACGCGTGCTTCGCTGATCGAGGCGATGCTACGGCGCCAAGCGAAGTGACCTCGCGACGGCCATGGGTGCAACGGGGTCGACGCACGCATACTCGGCACAAGCCAAGTGCCCGTTAATTACGACACCAAGACAGTGCGGGTGGTCTTGCGCATCCCGGAGGATCCGTAAGCTGGCGAGACATGAGGGTCCAAAAGCGGTAGCCCCGCCCCATGAGTTTCGACGAGAGCCCGGCGGCTGGACTCGCGCAAGCAGCGCGAGCTACACCCCGTCGGTGCTGACGCTCACGGCGACGATCAAGCAGGTGGCCGAGGTTTCGGCTGCACTCGCTGACCTGTCGGCCGAGCCGGTGGCCGCGGAGGAGTCATCAGCCAGGCGCTCTCCTAGCTCGGAGGGCACTGTAGGATCGACGCATGGAACTCAGCCCCGGCGAACGAATCATCCGGAAGAAAAGGGTCATGGATACCCTCGAAAATCAGCCGCCGCGGGATATTCGGCTTACGCTCAGCGGGTTCGAGATTCCGATTCCAGGCAGCTACAACGGGCTCGACGACCTGGTCGAGAAAGCCATCGGCCAATACGACGATGACGGCGTGCTTATACGGCTCGATGACTTTCTACATCCGGGTGCGGATGGCGGCCGAGAGCCTCCGATGGCCGACCTGCTGGAAGACGAGGACAACACACCGTTCAGCAAAGATGAGCAACAGGCAGTCTCCGACGCCATCGCCAAGCTCAAGAGGCAAGCTCGGGAGACCTACGAGCTCCCGCCCGAGCAGCTTCAGCTGCTCGAAGCGAAGCTCGACTACGTAGCCGACGCCGTCAAACGTTGCCGCCGCCGCGACTGGCTCAACATTGCATATGGCGCTATCGCCAGCTCGTTCGCAGGTGGAGTGCTCACCCCTGACGTAGTGCGCAAGGTGCTCTTTGGAGTGGCAACCGGTGTGGGGCACCTTTTCGGAGTCCCGCTGGCACAGCTCCCTCCAGGCTGACGCTGCGCGAGAGACTGCCCGCGGAGGAGGCGATCAATGCGCTCGCGTGAGCTGTCCACGCCGAACTCCCGGTGGGGCTCCGTGGGACGAGCTGCTGATGTTGTCTCTCTCCCTCCCTCAACACACACCCTAATTCCCATCCTCAAATGTTCCCGTCCCAAGCAGTGGGAAGATAGATCTGTGGGGCAGATCAACCCATGACCACAGTCACCGACATCAGATCGACCTGTTCGTGTGGGCGCGTGATCTCGAGCGGGAAAACAAGCGCATCGCCGAGATCAACGCCCAGCGGGTGCGTAACCGCGGGTATCTCGTGTTCGCGACCGACCCCCGCAAGGGCGCCGACTCGGCCGAGTACCAGCAGGTCTATGCGACCGAGGCGCGCACTCTCAACCAGGCGATCGCGAAGGTCCCGCTGGCCGAGGGTCGCCGCCTGCAGGCATTCCTGACCACCGGGAAGTACCGGGACGAGCTGGCAGACGCCCGCTGGGTGGCGTAGGCGCCGACGGCTGGGAACCGCACGCCGGGGCCACTGCAAACCGCCGCGCCCACCGGCACTCCCACTACGGAGCGGCCGTGTGGCAAGCTCTGTCGCGCAGGCTTACGATCGTCCGCGTGCTCCCCTGGCTCGATGTCGCCGCCGTCCGTCACGGATCTGATTGACGAGATCCACCAAATCTGGGTCTGCCGGTGGATCGTCCAGATCGTCGCAGCACTTGGGCTGCTCGTCACGAGCGCGACCGATGCCGCTGAGACCGGGGATGCCTCGCGCACCTTCCATATGAACGTCCTCATCCTCGGTGTGCTCGCCCACCCATGAGATCACGATGTTCTCGTCGTCTCCAAAAACCAGGTGCATCCGCCAGGCGGCGTAGAAGCGTCGCTCGCATACTCGGTGATCTGCACCCGTCTCGGTGCGCATACGGATTCCGCCCGCCTCGCACCCACGATGGCGGAGTTCCTCAACCACACGATCGAAGCGCTTCTTGGCCTCGCCGCGCAGTGCTTTGACGCGTTGGTCACAGCGCCGCGCGACGGTGACGCTGAACCGTGGCGCCATCAGTTGAGCCGCATGACCCGATCAGAGATCCACGGTGTCGCCGGCGAGAGCGTCTTGCAAGCCTTCCCGCGCTCCCGGCTGCTCCAGCGCCCGCTGATCAGCCGCCTCCCGCAACAGTTGCGAGAAACGGCGCTCGTCCTTCGACAGCGCACGCAATCTGGCCAAGCGCTCCTTTAGCTGTTGAACGCTTGAGAACCCCACCCGCTGCGGCGAAGTGTCCGCGACGGCATTCAGAAGTCCCTTGGCGATCCAACTACGCACCGTCGGACGACTCACGCCCAACTCCTCTGCCACCTCGGGCACAGTAAGGGCGGGGGCATCTGCGCAGACCTTTCGCTTCGCCTGCTCGAGCTCACGCTCGACCACCGCGACGTCACCGTTGGAAAGCGCGTTGCTGGCACGCGTGATCGTGTCATCCAGCGTCACAAAGCTGGCCACCAGCTCTCGATGCTCGCGCTTGGTCATATCGCCCACCATACCATCTTTCCTTCTAAAAAAGTCTAGAAAGGGAAAGGTAGCGGTTGGTGCTCGATCGCCCCCACCTTCGCGCGGTCCCGAGTTCCAAAACAAATTGGAACGAGATTGGAACAATGGCGCCGCACCTCGGCCGAGTCCGCCCACAAAAAAGCCCCGCTGTCGCGGGGCTTTTCCTCCATAGCGGGGGCGGGATTCGAACCCGCGACCTTCGGGTTATGAGCCCGACGAGCTACCAGACTGCTCCACCCCGCGTCGCTACCTATGTTCTAGCAAAGAACCGCTTCTACGGCCGCCACCGTGCTTGCAGACGCCACCATCTACCATCCCCGCGCATGACCCGCGTGGCCGTCGTCGACATCGGCACCAACTCGACGCGGCTGCTCATCGCAGACGTCTCGCCCTCCGGCGCCGTCTCCACGCTCGTTCGGCGCTCCACCGTCACGCGGCTCGGCGCGGGGGTCGATGCCTCGGGGTCGCTCTCCTCCGAGGCGATCGACCGCGTGTTTCGCACGCTCGAGGAGTACTCCGAAGAGATCGACTCGCACGACTGCGTGGCCAACCTCGCGGTGCTCACCTCCGCGGTGCGCGACGCCGCCAACGGTCCCGAGTTCGCCGAGCACATCCGGCGTGACTTCTTGCTCGACGCGCGCGTGCTGTCAGGGGACGAAGAGGCCCAGCTTACGTTCCTCGGCGCGATGCACGATCGCACCCGCACCTCCGAGCCGACCGTCGTGATCGACATCGGCGGCGGGTCGACCGAGTTCATCGTCGGGCACGACTCCGTCGCCGGCTTTCACATCTCGCTGCCCGCCGGCGTCGTGCGCATGAGCGAGCGGCACATCTCCTCCGATCCGCCCGCTCCTTCGCAGCTCCAGGAGCTCGCCCGCGACGTGCGCCGGGTCTTCCTCGAGGGGCTTCCTCCCAGGCAGCGCGCGGGTGGGGGGGCACCCATCAAACGCGGGATCGCCGTCGCCGGCACCGCCACCTCGGCCGCGTCGATCGCCCAGGAGCTCGACCCCTACGACCCCACCCGCGTCCAGGGCTATCCGCTCGAACTCGCCACCGTCGAACTGCTGCTCGCGCGCCTCGCCGACATGGACGAAGCCCAGCGTCGCTCGGTCGTCGGCCTGCATCCCGACCGCGCGCCCACGATCGTCGCCGGCATGATTCTGCTCTCCGAGGCCCTGCGCGCGTTCGAGCTCGACTGCATCGAGGTCTCCGAGCACGACATCCTGTTCGGCGGGGCTCTCCGACTTGCGGGGGTTGCCTGACGCTCAGGCGAGGTTCGATTTGCGCGGGTAGACGACCGCCGGGTCCGTCAGCACGTTCACGAGCGCCGGCTTCCCCGCACTGAACGCCCGCTCCAGCGCCGCCCGCAGGTCCTGCGGGCGCTCGACCAGCTCGCCGTATCCGCCGAGCGCCTCTATGACCTGGTCGTAGCGCGTCTTCGGTCGCAGGTCCGCTGCCACCGAATACCCATACAAGAACTCCATCGGGTGCTTCTCCAACGCCCAAATCCCATTGTTGCCCATCACGCCGACCACGTTCACCCCGTGCCGCGCGAGCGTGTCGAACTCCATCCCCGAGAACCCAAACGCCCCGTCGCCGAGCATCAGCACGACCTGCCTGTCGGGGTGGGCGAGCTTTGCTGCGAGCGCATAGCCTGCGCCAGTGCCCAGGCACCCGAACGGCCCCGGGTCAAGCCAACAGCCCGGCTCGAAGCTTTCGATCATCTTCCCCGCATACGACACGAAGTCGCCGCCGTCGCCCACAACGATCGCATCGCGGTCGAGCACCTGACCGAGCTCCGCGTACAGCCGCATCGGGTGCAACGGCGCCCGGTCGTCCTCGAGCTCCGCCCGCTCGCCCTCGCGCCGCTCGGTCTCCGCCGCGCGCAGCTCGGTGATCCAAGCCTCGCTCTTCAAGGCCTTCCCCCCGGCCGCCGCGCGCAGGTCGCCGAGCGTGCTCGCGAGTGCCCCGTAGCACTCCGCCGCCACCTTCCGTGGATGCTGCCGCGCGGGCTCGGCCGTGTCGATCGCGACGATCTCCGTCTCATCCCCGAACGCTCCACCAAAGCCCAAGCGGAAGTCCATCGGCACACCCATCACCAGCGCCACGTCCGCGCCCTTCAGCGCCTGGCCACGTGCGCGGGAGAAGAACAGCTCGTGGTCCGCGGGCACGCACCCGCGCGCCAACCCGTTCAGGAAAACCGGGATCCGCAGGGTCTCGGCTAGCTCCAGCAACGCCACCTCGCCGTGTCCCCAATACAAATCCGTCCCGGCCATGATCACCGGCCGCTCGGCACCTCGCAACAGCTCGGCCGCGCGCTCCACCTGCGCGCCGTCCGCGCTTTCCGCCGCGCGTGCGGGCAACCCCTCCAGAGCATCCTCGGGCTCAGCCGCCTCCATGAACACGTAATCCATCGGGAAATCCAGGAACGTAGGTCCCCCGTGCGGGGTCATCGCAGTCGTGAACGCCTCATCGACGAGACCCGGAATCTCCGCCGTGCTGTCGGGCGTCGCCGCCAGCTTCGTCAGCGGCCGCACGAACGGCACGTGGTCGATCTCCTGCAGCGAGCCCATCCCCCAGCGTCCCGCAGGCGCGCGCCCGCCGAGCACGACCATCGGCGAGTGGTTCGACTGCGCGCTCGCGATCGCGCTGATCCCATTCGTCACGCCCGGCCCCGCCGTAAGCGCGCACACCCCCGGCTCGCGCGTCACCTTCGCCCAGCCCTCGGCCGCAAACGCCGCCGTCGACTCGTGCCGCACGTCGACGATCTCGATCCCCTCCTCCCTGCACCCGTCGTAGATCGAGAACAGATGCCCCCCGGACAGCGTGAACAGCTTGCTCACGCCGTGGGCCTTCAAGCGCCGCGCGATCAGCCTGCCCCCGTGAAAGGTCTGGGTCTCCTGTGCGCTTTCCGTGGCCATTTCTCGACTCTATCTTCTCGATAGATGCCCGGGGTGGGACTCGAACCCACATACCCTTTGCGAGCCGCGGATTTTAAGTCCGCTGCGTATACCGATTCCGCCACCCGGGCCTGGGGCCTCGACCTCAGTCACGCCAAGTCTATTTCAGCCCACGACGCGCAACTTTTCCCTTGCTACGGTGTACATAGAGTTAGAAAGGGGAGTGGAGCCACCGTGGAGGCCGCCGCACTAACACACAGCAGCATGCCGGGTCTCTCGAGGCCCTCTCCGTTGCTGCGTCTTCAGTCGGACGAGAAGCTGGTCGCGCTGACCCGCCGCGGGCAACACGCGGCCTTCGAGACCCTCTTCTCGCGCTACCAGTCACGCCTGCTCTCCTTCTGCCGGCACATGCTCGCCTCCAAGGAGGACGCCGAGGACGTGCTGCAGGAGGTCTTCACGGCCGCCTTCAACGCGATCCTCGCCGACGAGCGCGAGATCAATGTGCGGCCGTGGCTCTACCGGATCGCGCGCAACCGCTCGCTCAACCACATGCGCCGCGCCTCTGCCGTCGGCGTGGACTCGATGGACATCCACTTCGCCGAAGGGGGCATCTCGACCGGCGAGAAGGTCCTGCGCCGTGAGAGCTTCCGCCAGCTGATCTCCGATGTACAGCAGCTGCCCGAGACGCAGCGCACCGCGCTGTTGCTGCGCGAGATCGACGCGCTCTCCTACGACCAGATCGCCCACGCGATGGAGACCACCGTGCCGTCGGTCAAGTCGCTGCTCGTGCGCGCTCGGATCTCCCTGGCGGAGGCCGCCGAGGCGCGCAAGCTCAGCTGTGAGGAGGTCCGCCTGGAGCTCGGCGAGGTGGCCGAGGGCTTGGTCAAGCTCGGCGCACCCGCGCGGCGACATGTGCGCGACTGCGAACGGTGTCACGACTTCAAGAAGCACCTCAAGGCCAACAACCACGCGCTCGCCGCGATCTTCCCCGTGGGTCCACTGCTGGTGTTCAAGAAGCTGATCCTCACCAAGCTCGGCTCGACCGCCTCGGCGGGCAGCGCGCATGTGGCGGGGGGAGCCGGAGCAACCGCCGGGGCGACGGCCGCAGGCACCGCGGCGGCAGGTGCGGCGGGCGCCGGGGGAGCGAGCGCCGCCGGTGGCATCCTCACCGCGGGAGCAGGCGCGCTGGCCACCAAGGCGGTTGCCGGACTCGCCGCCGCCGCGCTCGTCACCGCGGGCGCAGTCGCGGCACAACACACCGGCCAGCAGGTGCGCCACCGCCACACAGTCTCCGCCAGCACCACCGCCGTGCCGCCGCAGGGCTCCGGTGTGGCGCCCATCGTCGTCCGCGACGATCAGGCCCAGCCTGTCAGCGCCGCCGCCATCGTGCCTGTTGTCGCGATCACCCACCGCAGGCGCCACTCCCCCAATGGCAAACCCAAGCCACCCGTGACCCCCGCCACGCTGACGCCCTCCACCGCACACACCGTGCCCGTCGCGGTAGCCCCGCCGCCGGTCAAACCTGCGGCGGCGCCGATCACGCAGGTCACGACCGAGACCACCGAACTTCCGACCGCCGCGACCGAGCAGCCGCAGCCGAGTACGCCCGCGGCGCCCGCGAGCACGTCGGCGCCCAGCGAAGAAGTCGTCGCACAACCCGCCGCTGCCACGCCGGTCACCGAAGAACCGACCGCAGGCACGCCGCAGAGCACCGGCGAAGAAGTGACGACGACCACGACCGGGGGCACCTCCCCGTCGTCGCCAAGCGGCGAAGCCGTCACCACCACGCCTTAGTAACCCGCGCCGGCCTAGCAACCCCGCCGGCCTAGCTGATCGTGAAAGTCTCCACCGGCCGTTCCAGCACGCCGGCGGTCGCCACTTCCAATGGGGAGGTAACCCCAGCGCTCGGCAGGGTCAGCAGCTCGAGCGCCACCCCATCGCGCACGCCCTGGCGTTCCGGCAGCAGCAGCACATCGCGTCCGTACATCTCACGGCCTTCGATCCTCGCGGTGTAGAAGATGTTGTAGGCGGGCACCGTGTTCACCCGCGTCTTGCCCTCGCCGCGCAGCACGAAGCCGCTGAACTTCCTGCTCAGGCCACCGATGTAGCCGCTCGCGTACACCGGCAGCTCGCCGCTGAGGCCGCCCGCATAGGGAGGCAGGCGCAGGGGAGATACCGCGAAGGAGTCCTCCAGGCGGCCGGCCGCGCGACGATCGATGCGAACGTACTGCCCAGGTTCAGGAGTCGTCCGATAGAGGCCGCGATAGCTGAAGTGAAACGGCGCCGCGCCACCGTGCGAGTAGGTGGCCGGCCAGAGCGTGAGGGCCGCCGCGATCGCGAGCACGACGATCCCGACGGCGGCGGCCCGCACCAGCCCCCGGACGGCCTTCGGCGCCGCATGCCAGCGAGGCGCGAGCAGCGTGCCGAGCGTCGGCCCGTACTGCGGCTTCAGAGGTATGCTCGCCATCGGCGACGCAGTCTAAAGCGAGGTCTATTCGCCGATGGAGAAC
Source organism: uncultured Solirubrobacterales bacterium (assembly GCA_963837135.1). GTDB lineage: Bacteria > Actinomycetota > Thermoleophilia > Solirubrobacterales > Solirubrobacteraceae > Palsa-744. The sequence goes on along the minus strand of CAWILV010000005.1, from coordinate 249,868 downwards.
AGGGATTCGAGGTCGTGGCGCGAGTAGGCAGCGAAGGCGACCATTGTCTGGGTGCGCGTCACGCCCGCCAGCCCGCCGATCTCGGCGGTCACCACATCGGCGAGCTGCTCGTGATCGGGGACGCGCACGATCGCGACGAAGTCCCACTCGCCTGTCACCGAATAGGCCTCCGCTACACCCTCCACGTCCGCCAGCGCGCCACCGAGGGTCGAGAGCGCGTCACGCTCGGCCTCGATCAGCACGACGGCGTGGGTCATCGTCATGGTCGCCTCCGGCGCGCCCCGCGAATCGTCATGGCGTGTGGGTCTCCCCCGGCGCCAGCACGACGACCTGCGAGGAGGTGTCCGCCTCGACGTCGGCCTTGAACGCCTGCACATCGATCTCGATCGGCGGAAACGTGTCGTAGTGGCAGGGAATCACCTCGCGCGCGCCGATCAGCTTCGCCGCCTGCACCGCGTCGATTCGGTCCATCGTGTAGTGGCCGCCGACGCACATCAGCGCGACGTCGATCTCGCCCGCACGCCTCGCGATCAGCTCCAGGTCGGAGAACAGAGCCGTGTCGCCGAGATGGTAAATCGTCTTCCCGCCGAATTTCACGAGCAGGCCCGCCGGGGTGCTCGCGGTCCCCTTCGGGGTGGTCGAAGTGTGCCAGGCCGGCACCAGCTTCACCGAGCCCCAGTCGAACTCGACGGTCCCGCCGAGGTTGGGGTCGTGGACCTTCTCCAAGCCCTCGCCTGAGAGCTCGCGGGCGATCTCCACGATCGCCACCACATCCGCGCCGGTGCGCTTGGCGATCGCCACCGTGTCTCCGAAGTGATCGATGTGGCCGTGCGTGAGCAGGATCGCATCCGCGCTCACCTCGTCTGCTGTGGCGGCGGCCTTCGGGTTGCCGGTCAGGAAGGGATCGATCAGCACCGTCGTGTCTCCGTCGGTCAGCTCAAAGGCCGCGTGGCCAAGGAAGCGGATCTTCATCTGCGTGCTCCTCATCTGTCGGCGGTTTTCAGTGCGCCACCATCATAGGAGCGTTTTGCGCTCGGACGAGCGATCGACCCGTGGATCACAAGTCGCCGCTTGGAGCCGGTACTTCGCTACTGCTCTGGTGAACCGAGGCGATACATACCCAACCCCAGCACCAGCCCGACCACCGCGCCGGTCACGCCCGCCAGCCAGCTCGCCTCCGGGCGCGCGTAGGGCATCGCGAGCAACAGCGCGGCAATCGCCGCGACGCCGAGCAGATCCCCCTCGTAGTAGTTGCCCGCTCGCGCGTCCACCAGGTCGGGGACCGCCCAGGCGGCCAGCAGGCCGAGGGCGGCAGCGTTGCCGCCGCTCACGAATGGCTCCGCGTAGACGGCGCTCGCCACCAGCGCCCCGGTCGCACCCGCTCCGAGGAACACCGCGAGCACGACTGCCGGCCCCCGGCGGCGCTCGAGCAGCCAGCCGAAGATCGCGACCGCGAGCAGCGTAACGAATGCATACAGGCCGTTCAGGTAGACGAACTGGGCGCTGAAGAGCTTCCACCAGTCCCCGTCCAAGGGGCCGATGATCATCAGCTTGCCGATGTCAACGTAGCCCCCGCGTAGGAGGACCCAACCCGCACAGCCGAGCGCCACGAGCGCAATCGTCGCGTAGGGCCGCGAGTCGACACGCAGGCTCGTTCCATGGCGGACCCGGCGGGTGCGTGGGGAAGCGAACACCGATCCTCCACCGGAGCGCCCGGCCTTGCCAAAGCGCGGCAGGCGCAGGCGTCGTGAGCGCCGCCCGGCGGATGTCGCGTCCTTTCCACGGGGCAGGTCAGGCGCGCGACGGCGCAGCCGGTGGCCGCAGTAGGGGCACTCCGTGATGTACGGGCTGACCTCCGATCCGCACTGCTTGCACACCACGAACAGATCGGCTCCGGAAGACATTGTCGACCCATTCTAAGTGCCTATCCCACCCGCTCCGCGCGCTTCTCGCGTGAGAGTCCCAAGCATCGGTCGTGTGCCGTTCGAGTGCTTCTCGCGGATAGCGCCCCGAGTGCCGTCCCGCCCGACCCGCAAGCCTTTGAAATACTCAAGCGATGAAACCAGGCTACGACCAGAAGCTCTACATCCTCGCGTTCGACCATCGCGGGTCATTCCAGAAGAAGTTCTTCGGCATTGAGGGCGACCCCGATCCCGAGCAGACGGCGATGATCGCCGACGCCAAGCACCTGATCTTCGAGGGTCTCCAGCAGGCGGTTGCGGCCGGCGCCGACGCCGCGGTGACCGGCGTGCTCGTCGACGAGCAATTCGGCGGCAGCGTGCCCGAGGAAGCGCGCGCGCAGGGCCTGAAGCTCGCGATGCCCGCCGAGCGCTCGGGGCAGAACATGTTCGACTTCCAGTACGGCGATGACTTTCCTAAGCACATCGAACAGTTCGACCCGGACTTCGTAAAGGTGCTCGTTCGCTACAACCCCGACGGCGACGCTCAGGAAAACAGCGAGCAGGTGGCTAAGTTGGAGCGACTGTCGGACTGGCTGAGAGCGCACGATCGCAAGTTCCTGTTCGAGTTGCTCGTGCCGGCCGAGGACGCCCAGCTGCAGGCGGTAGATGGCGACACCGATCGCTATGACGCGGAGCTGCGTCCGGAGCTGATGCGCCGCACGATCGCTGCGCTCCAGGACGCGAAGATCGAGGTCGACATCTGGAAGATCGAGGGCGTCAACGAGCGCTCGGACTGCGAAATGCTCGTCGCCCAGGCGCGCTCGGGCGGGCGCGATGGTGTCGTCTGCGTCGTCCTCGGCCGTGGCGCCGACGACGCCAAGGTCGACCAGTGGCTCACGGCCGCCGCGCCCGTCGACGGCTTCGTCGGCTTCGCGATCGGACGCTCGATCTGGTGGGAGCCCTTGAAGGCCTACGTCGACGGCAAGATCGACCGCGCCGCCGGCGCGCGCAAGATCGCCGAGAACTACCTGCGCTTCGTTGCCGTCTACGAGCGCGCCAAGACGACCTGATGCGCATGCGCCAGAGCCTTGGCGAGCTCGAGAAAGCATTCGTCAAGGAGATCTCGCTCGAGCGCCACCGCCGCGACTCGCTACAGCGGAGCACCGAGAAGCGCGCGCTCAAGCGCGAAGTCGACCGCCGTCACAAGCGCGGCTCGATGCGCTTCGTCCTGCTCGTGCTCGCGCTGATCGCAACCGCGGTGATCGTCACCGTGGTGATGTTCCGCGTGCTCTACTTACTGCTCGGCTGAGAGCCCTCGCTGAGATCCTGCAGGGCCTCGTCAACCTCACCGCGCACATCCTTCGACGCGGTGCTCTCACCGTCTTCGCGATGGATCTCCAGGTAGATCTCGGTCCGGAACACCGGGACCTCCTGCGGGGCCTGGATACCAATGCGTACCTTGTCGCCCATCACGGACAGAATCGATACCTCGACATCGTCTCCGATCATGATGCTCTGGTTGGACTTGCGCGTCAGGACCAGCATTTGGTGCACCCTTCCTCTTCGTCTACGTCTACGTCTACGGGCAAACCGGCCCGCTAGGCCCCCACAGCCGATGGTCGTAGCATAGTCTGAGGGACGGGGGAAAGCGGCACCGACGTACCGCCGCCGCTATGCGCTAGTCTCCCGGACCGTCCATGGCTCGTAGATCCCTGCGCCCACATTTGAATCAGATCCGCACCTGGGTGCGGCAAGGTCGCACCGACGCCTGGGTCGCCCATCAGCTGGAAGTCAGCGTGCAGGACATCGAGCAATTCAAGCGCCAGAACGAGCTCTCGAGCGACGAGGACGCCACAGTGGGCGCCGGCGTGGGCGCCACGGACTACGAGGAGATCGATCTCCGTGCCGAGGATGACGCACTGATCGCCGCCGAGCTGGAGGCGGCCGAGCTGGAGGCCGAGCGTCTGAGGGCGGAAGCTCCACCGGAGGAAGAGGACGATGATGACGAGTCAGAGACCGACGACCAGCAGGACGCCACCCCCAAACGCCGCCGCAGCCGGCGCGGTGGCCGCGGACGCCGGACGGGGCGCAACAACGCCGGCCCGCTCGAGGGCACCTTCGACCATGGCGAGGAGGGCTATGGCCTATGGCTCGACCCCGCCGTGCAGGACAACCCGATCTACGCCGAGCACTGGGCCGGCCACCGCTCGATCGAGGTCCTCGTCGAGGAAGACCGGATCGTCATCAGCCGCACGAGCAACGGTTCCAGCGACACCTAGGCGTTGATCTCCCGGCGGCCTCCGGCGTAGTCGGCGGCCTCGCGCAGGTATCTACCGAAGGCGGCGTCGACGACGATGGCAGAGTCCCATGCCCACGGGTCGTCCGGGGCCTCCTTCATCGCGGCCTGCAGACACCAGGCCGTGCCGCGCCCGTACAGCTCCACGAGCTCTTCCGCCGAGAACCTCCCGCCCAGGCGCCGGCGCAGTTCGGCGACCAGCGTTTCGGTGACCCGCTCCAGCAGCGGCGCGCGCTCTGTAGGGGCATCGCGCAGGCGACGCTCGCCCTGCTGCCACTGATAGATCGCGTTCTCGAAGGACACCCGCGGCCGAGGTTAGCGTGGTTGCATCTCACCTCTGGTGGTCTCATCCGGCCTGCGCAGCTCAGAGGCCGGCGAGCGTCCGTTGAGAGGCCCTGACAGCCGATCCGCGGCTCGGCTAGTTGTTGGGCAAGTTACTGACGATGTATGGCCGCTCGTCGTGGCGCATCATGCCCAGCTTGCGCGCCTGCGCTTCCACGGCGCCGGGGCTGCCCAGCGCTTCGTGCTGGCGCTGAAGCGTGTTGTGTTCGCGCTGCATCGCCGCCACCTTCGCACTCTCGCCGCGCGCCTGGCGCCACGTGCTGAGCAGATGAACTCCGGCGCTGAGGTACAGGTACGCGAGGACGACGAGCACGCACAGCATCGCCACGCGGCCCAGCCGATCCCAGCGCACGCGTGCGGCGGGACGCGCGGTGCGTGCTGAGACAGAAGCGGAGGACATCTCCCCTCGCATTCGCCCTCCTGGGCCGGCTTCCTTCCCTCAGCGGCGAAAGACCGAGCGCCCGGGGAACTCGGCCTGCGCCCCCAGCTGCTCCTCGATCCGCAGCAGCTGGTTGTACTTCGCCACCCTGTCCGAGCGCGACGGCGCTCCGGTCTTGATCTGTCCGCAGCCCGTGGCCACCGCTAGGTCGGCGATCGTCACGTCCTCGGTCTCGCCCGAGCGGTGGCTCATCACCGCCGTATATCCCGCCTCGCGCGCCATCGCGATCGCCGCCAGGGTCTCTGTGAGGGTGCCGATCTGGTTGACCTTGATCAGGATCGAGTTGCCCACTCCCAGCTCGATGCCACGGTGCAGGCGCTCGGTGTTGGTCACAAACAGATCGTCGCCCACGAGCTGCACCGAGCTCCCCAGGCGCTCGGTCAGCCCCTTCCACCCGTCCCAGTCCTCCTCGTCCATGCCGTCCTCGATCGACACGATCGGATAGCGCGCCGCCAGGTCGACCCAGTAGTCGGCCAGCTCCACGGCGCTCAGCGTGCGACCCTCGTACTCGAGCACGTAGGAGCCGTCATGGTAGATCTCGCTCGTGGCTGGATCCACCGCAATCGCCACGTCAGCGCCGGGCTGGAAGCCGGCGGCCTCGATACCGGCCACCAGCATCCGCAGGGCGTCCTCGTTGGAGTCCAGGTCGGGGGCGAAGCCGCCCTCGTCGCCGACGGTGGTGCCCAATCCCCGCTCACGCAGGGTGCCCTTCAGGGCGTGGAACACCTCGGCGCCCATGCGCAGGGCCTCGGAGAAGCTCTCGGCGCCGCACGGCACGACCATGAACTCCTGGAAGTCCACCTTGTTGTCGGCGTGCGCGCCGCCGTTGAGCACGTTCATCATCGGCACCGGCAGCACTCGCGCGGACTCGCCGCCGAGGTAGCGCCACAGGGGCAGGCCCTCCTCCGCCGCCTGCGCATGCGCCGCCGCCAGCGATACGCCGAGGATCGCGTTGGCGCCGAGCCGCGACTTGTCCGGCGTGCCGTCGAGCTCGATCAACGCCTCGTCGAGATCGCGCTGATCGGAGGCGTCTTTGCCGGCGACCGCCGCGGCAATCTCGCCGTTTGCGTTCGCCACCGCGCGTGTCACGCCCTTGCCTCCCCAGCGCTCGCCGCCGTCGCGCAGCTCCTTCGCCTCGAACTCGCCTGTCGACGCGCCTGAGGGCACCGCCGCGTGGCCGTGCGCGCCCGAGCGCAGGCCGACCTCGACCTCGACCGTGGGGTTGCCCCGGCTGTCGAGGATCTGGCGGGCGTGGACGCGCTCGATCTGACTCATCGCGGAACCACTGTCACCGGCGTCACCGGGAGGAGACTATTTGGTGGTAGTCGTCGTCGTCGGCGCCGAGGTGGAGCCGGTGCTCGTCTGCGGGACAGCGGTGCCCGTCGTGCCCGTTGTGCCTGTTGTGCTCGTCTTCGGCGCCTTGTACTGCTTGCAATCCATCACCACAAACTCCGCCCGGCAGTCTGTCTTCGCGGTCCATGTTTTTTTGAATTCCTTCACGAACTTGGCGAGCGCCGCCTGCTGCGTGGTGGCGGTCAGCTGCTGCTTGATCGACGCTTCCGACTGCTTGAGCGTCTGCTGCGTGCCGGGGGTTGAGCTCTTTACTTCGTAGATGTAGTACCCGAACGGCGTCTTCACCGGACCGCTCAACTTGTTCAGGGGCGCGGAGAAGATCGCGGTGTTCAGCGCCGCCTCCTCCTGACCCTTGACCACACCTTTCAGTTCGCCACCGGCAGCCTTGCTCGTTGGGTCGATCGACTTGCTCTTGGCCACCGACGCGAAGCTCTTGCCGGATTCGATTTCCTTCTTAGCTTCGTTCGCCTGCGCTTCCGTCTTGGTCAGGATGATCGACACGTTGCGCTTTTCCGGCGTGCCGAAGCGCGACTGATTTTCTTTGTAGTACTTTTCGATTTCCGCTTTGCTCGGGGCGCCTTTGCCTTTGGCGATCTTCTGCTGGATTTTCGAAGACAGCATGTTCAGCTTGACGCGCAGCAGCAGATCCGAGACCGTCTGGCCTGACGTCGCCAGGAATTTTTCGAATTCGGCAGCCTTGGGGAACTGCTCGTTCTTGATCTTTTCGAATTCCTTCTTGACTTCCGCATCCGAGACCTTCACGCCGAGGTTGGCGGCTTCGCCGATCACCCACTCCGATGAGATCAGGAAGCCGAGCACCTCCTGCTTCAAAGACGTGTACTGCTGTTCGCACTCGGACTTCAGCTCCGCCGTGGTCGGCTTGGCCGCGCCTTTCGCCGGTTTTGCGGCGGTCGCTTCCAGATGCGCGATGCATTCCGTGTAGTCCGGCGGATCGGGCACGACCGGCTTGGCTGTTTTGGCGGTGGCGGTCGTCGCGCTCGAGGCCGACGCGACCGACAGCCAGTGTTCGAACGTCGTTTTCGTGATCGGGTTGCTGCCGACCTGCACGACCGCGTTGCTGGGGATGCCGCCGCCGCACGCCGTGAGGGCGAGCGAGGCAAAGAAAACGGCGCCAAGCGCCGGTATGAAGCGAAGTCTTTTGGACACGACGCGGGCACTCTAGCGGATACGCCCTAACTCGTGCTTAAAGAAGTTCCGACCAGTGCCTAAAACGGCTCTGGCATGCGTGCTCATGCGGCCTCGCGGGTGATCGCCAAGAGCACATCCGCCGCCTTCACAACGCTCGGGAAGCGCTCCTTCCCATCCTTCGGCACCCTGACCGAGACCTGCGAGCGCCCGGATTCGTACAGCGCCTCGGGCAGCTGCTCGTGTAGGCGTTTCGCGCGCCCCGAGTCGAGCTCGACCGGGGTCACCGCCAGACGATCCCCGCGGAAGCTGACCGTCCGCACGCCTGCCTCGCCGAACTTGATTCGAGCGCGCTGCAGCGCCAGCAGGTTCTCCAGCGGCTCCGGCACCGGCCCGAAGCGGTCCTGCAGCTCCTCGCGCAACCCCTCCACGTCGGCCACCTCGAACGCCCCCGCCACGCGGCGGTGCACCTCGATCTTGGCCTGCTCGTAGGGGACGTAGTCGGCGGGCACGTAGGCGTCGACGTTCACGTCCAGCCGCACGGGCTCCGGCAACTCCTCGGGTGGGTGGGATCCATTCGCGTCGTCCTCCTCGCCGGCGGCACTGACGGCTTCGTCGAGCATCTGCATGTACAGCTCGAACCCGAGCGCCGCCACATGCCCGGACTGCTCATCCCCGAGTAGGTTGCCCGCGCCGCGGATCTCCAGGTCGCGCATCGCGATCTTGAAGCCCGCGCCAAGCTCGGTGTAGTCCGACAGCGCCGACAGACGCTGCGCCGCCTCCGGCGTGAGCGCCGCCGCCGAGTCGTACAGCAGATACGCATATGCACGCTCGCGACTGCGTCCCACGCGCCCGCGGATCTGGTAGAGCTGCGCCAGGCCGAACGCATCTGCGTGCTCGACGATCAGCGTGTTCGCCTGCGGGATGTCGATCCCCGACTCGATGATCGATGTGCACACCAGCACGTCCGCGCCGCCGCGCAGGTAGTCCATCATCACCTCCTCGAGCTCCCCCTCGCCCATCTGACCGTGGGCGACCGCGAAGCGCACCCCCGGGCACATCGCCCGCAACCGCTCGGCCGTCTCCTCGATCGTCTCGACGCGGTTGTGCAGGAAGAACGCCTGCCCATCGCGCTCGTGCTCGCGCATGATCGCCCGCTTGACGAGCTCCTCCTCATACTCGCCCACGTACGTCTTCACCGGCCGGCGACCCTCCGGTGGCGTCTCGATCACCGAGATGTTGCGCAGCCCCGCCAGCGACATCTGCAGCGTGCGCGGGATCGGCGTGGCCGACATCGAGATCACGTCGACCTTCAGCTTCAGCTGGCGCAGCAGCTCCTTCTGCTTGACGCCGAACCGCTGCTCCTCGTCGACGATCAAGAGGCCGAGGTCCTTGGCCCGCACGTCCCTGGAGAGCACCCGGTGGGTCCCAATCAGGATGTCCACACTGCCCGCGGCGAAGCCCTTGATCGCGGCTTTCTGCTCGGCTGCCGAGCGGAATCGCGAGACGTGCTCGAGCGTGAACGGGTAGTCGGCCAGGCGCTCGGTGAAGGTGCCGTAGTGCTGCTGGGCGAGGATCGTCGTCGGCACCAGCATCAGCACCTGCTTGCCCTCGTTCGCCGCCTTGAACGCCGCGCGTAGCGCCACCTCGGTCTTGCCGTAGCCGACGTCGCCACAGATCAACCGGTCCATCGGCTGCGGCGCTTCCATGTCCGCCTTCACCAGCTCGATCGCCTCGCGCTGGTCGGGCGTCTCGGTAAACGGGAAGCGCTCCTCGAACTCGCGCTGCCAATCGGAGTCCGCCTGGAACGCGTGCCCCATCCGCCGCCGGCGCTCGGCGTACAGGCTGAGCAGCTCGCCCGCCAGCTCTTGGGCCGCGCGTCGCGCCCGCGCCTTCATCGTGTCCCAGCGTGTCCCCCCCAGCTTGGATAATGGGGGCCCGCCCGCCCGCTCGCCACCGCCGCCGACATACCTCGAGATCTTCGTCAGCTGGTCGGTGGGGACGAACACCTTGTCGTCGCCCTGGTATTCGAGGTACAGATAGTCGCGCGTGACGTTCGCCACGGTCCGCGTCTCAAAGCCGGCGAAGCGCGCCACGCCGTGGTCCTCGTGCACGACGATGTCGCCTGTGCGCAGCTCGGTGAACGAGCGCAGCGCGCCCCTGCGGGGGCCACCCTGGCCACCGCCCTGCTGTCTGCGATCAGGGCCTGCACCGCGCCCCGCGCGGCGGCGACGCAGCAGGCGGTGCTCGGGGTATACCGCGAGCTTCAACTGGGGCGCGACGAAACCCTCGCGCAGCGACGCCGTCACGAAGCGCAGCGACGGCTCGAGCACCTGATGGCCGACGTCCACCCCTTCGCCTAGCCATGTGGCCTGCAGGCGCCCCAGGTTGTAGGCGGCGCGCTCGCCCTCGCCGCGCTGGGGAAAGGCGACGACCGTGCGATAGCCCGAGCGCACGAGCTTCTCGAGCTCCGGCTCGGCTTCGCCCAGCGAGCGCGCCGCGGTGTCCGCGGTCTGCGCGCGCAGCTCGATCTCCTGACCGCTGGAGATCGAGGACAGCCAGATCCGCGCGCGCTCTTTCAAGGCCGCTTCGATCTGCTCGGGGCTCACATACAGGTGGTGAGCGTCCTCGTCTTTGAACGCCGCGCAGACATCGGTCCAGTGGTCGCTCAGCGCGGGCACGAGCTCCTCCTCGGCGGCGACGAGCAGCTGTGTGTCCTCACCGAGCAGGTCGAGCAGCGCACCGAAGCGCTCGACCGGCAGCAGCTCGGCGATGTCCGGCCGGTTCGCCTGATCCTCCAGCGCGGCGATCTCCGCCAGCTCGCGGTGCTCGGCCGCGAGCTCCGCGGCAGGCGCGATCTCCACCTCGTCCACATCACCGAGCGAACGCTGCGTGAACGTCGAGAACCACCTCAGCGACTCGATCTCCACGTCGAACATGTCGACCCTCACCGCGCGCTCCTCGGTGGCCGGGAACACATCCAACAGACCGCCACGCAGCGCGAACTGCCCGCGCTCCTCCACCTGCTCGACGCGTTCATAGCCTGCCGCCACAAGCTCGCTTGCACACTCGTCCAGGTCGAGCAGCTCGCCCTTGCGCAGCGTGAATGAGTGCGGGCGCAGCGCCGGGTCGGGCACCTTCTCCGACAGCGCCACGGCGCTCACCACCACCACCACCGGCGGCTCGGCTTCGGTGTCGCGCGCGGCCAGCAGTGCGTCGAGCGCCGCCACGCGCAGACCGACGAGATGTGCCGGCGGCGTCAGGTGCGACTCATAGGCCACGCCTCGCGACGGGTAGTAGCGCACTCGCCGTGGCGCAAGCCACGCCCGGAGATCCGCCGCCATGTCGCGCGCCGCGCGGTCGTCGCCCACGACCACCAGCGTCGGCCGCGCCTGCTCCGCCGGGCCGCTGTCGGCCAGCGCCGCGATTGCGTAGGGGCGCAGCGACGAGGACACGAACGCGTGACCGCCGTCGCGCGCCAGGCGCTGGGCCGACGCGTCCTCCTCGATCAGTCCCAGCAGCGAGCGCAGCGCCATCTTCTACTCTTGCTCTCCTGCGAGTACGCGCTCGACCGCAGCCACGCCACGCTCGATCAGCTCGGTGACCTCGTCCTTGGGTTGGCGAAAGCGCCCCAGCACATAACCCGAGACGATCTCCGGGTCGGTGCTGCTCGGCCGGCCCACGCCGATCCGCACGCGCATGAACTCCGCGCCGCCCAGCTCCCGCTTGATCGACTTCAGACCGTTGTGCCCGGCCAGACCGCCGCCGACGCGGGTGCGCACCTCACCGAACGGCAGATCGATCTCGTCGTGCACGACCAGCACGCGCTCCAGCGGCAGCTTGAACGAGCCGCGCGCCGGCCCCACCGAGCGCCCCGCGTCGTTCATAAACGTCTGCGGCCACAGCAAGGCGACACGCACAGGGGACTGCTCACCCGGCACACCACCCGCGCGTCCTTCGGCCAAGCGCCCGCGAAAACGCTCTTTCGCCCGGCCCAGCCCCCAACGCTCGGTCAGCGCGTCGGCCACCGCGAATCCGACGTTGTGGGGAGTACCGGCGTACTCGCTCCCGGGATTGCCGAGCCCGACGATCAGCCAATCGACAGCTCCGCCACCGCCGCCGAAGGGGTGTCGCAGCGGTGCTACTCCCCGCCGTCGGACGAGGATGAGCCCTCGGAGCCGGCGCCCTCCGCGGCCTCGCTCGGCTCCTCGCCCTCGCCGACGAGCTCCGTCTCGGCTTCGATTTCCTCCTCCACCTCGGCCTGCAGCCGGGGCGGAGACAGAGTCGCGACGACCGTCTCCTCGAGGTCGTCCAGCAGTGTCACGCCGTCGGGGATCGTCACGTCGGCCAGGCCGATGTGATCGCCGATCTGCATCTCGCCGACATCGTGCACGATCGACTCCGGGATCGCGGTCGGCAGCGCCTCCACGTTCAGCTCGCGCGTGGGCTGCTCGAGCACGCCGCCCTCCTTGACACCGGGCGCGTCCTCGGTACCGGTCAATTCCAGCGGGACGACCGCGTGGATCGCCTGATCCAGGCGCACCCTCAGCAGATCGACGTGCACGGTTTCGCCGCGCACCGGGTCACGCTGGGTCTCCTTCAGCACGACCGGGGTCGCTTTCGCGCCGTCGACGCTCAGATCGAGCACCGCACCCGAGGAGGCGAGGGCGAGACGCAGCTCACGCGCGTCGGCGTCGAAGCTGACCGAATCCCCGCCGCCGCCGTAAAGCACGCCGGGCACGCGGCCGCCGCGGCGCAGGCGCCGTACTGCGCGCGAGCCGCCCGCAGCGCGGCTACTCACATCCAGCTTTGTCGTCGTCTCGGCCATCTTCGGGGCGTGACTCTATCAACGCTTCAGAACAGCTGGTTCTCGCCGCCGAACACTTCGCTGACCGAATCGTCGGTGAAGATCCGCCGGATCGAGTCCGTCAAGAGATCCGCACACGGCAGCACGCGGATGTTCTCGGGATGTCCGGCGCGCATCGGGATCGTGTCTGTCACCACAATCTCCTTCAACCCCGCCTCCGCGAGGTTCTCGAACGCGTCCCCGGAGAACACTCCGTGCGTGGCGGCCGCATACACGCTTGCCGCGCCCTCCTCCAGCACGGTCCGCGCCGCCGCCTTCAGCGTCCCCGCGGTGTCGATCATGTCATCGACGATCACCGCCGTCCTGCCCTTTACGTTGCCGATCACGTAGCCGATCTCAGCCACCTGCTGTGCGGGGCGCTCCTTGTCGAGGATCGCCAGCTCAGCACCGATCTTCGAGGCGAACTTCTTGTTCAGCTTGACCCTCCCAGCGTCCGGTGCCACGACCACCAGATCCGAGAGCCCGAGGTCAGCGAAGTACTGCGTGAGCATGAACAGCGCCGTCATGTGGTCGACCGGCTTCTGGAAGAACCCTTGTATCTGCCCCGCGTGTAGGTCCATCGTCAGTACCCTGTCCGCCCCCGCCGCCTCCAACATACGGGCGACCAGACGAGCCGAGATCGGCTCGCGCGGCGCGGACTTCTTGTCCTGCCTGGAGTAGCCGAACCACGGCGTCACCGCGATCACACGGTGAGCGGAGGCGCCCACCGCCGCGTCGATCATGAACAGCAGCTCCATCAGCGAATCGTTAGCCGTCACCCCCGTCTGGGGGTTGCCACAGGTGGGCTGCACGATGAACACGTCGGCGCCCCTGATCGAGTCCTCATAGCGGCAGTACACCTCGCCGTTTGAAAACGTCTTCAGCGTCACCGGCCCCAGATCGACGTTCAGCTTCGTGGCGATGTCCGCGGCGAGCTGCGGGTTGGCGCGCCCGGAGAAGAGCATCAGCCGCTTGTTGTAATCAAACGGCAAGCTCGTGGGCGAGGACTGGGAGCTCGTGTCCATCGCGCTGCTCATCTCTCCTTGGAGTTTAGAGATTCATCCTTGCGTCGCTGCGCGTAGCCCTCTTTATTGGTCTGATGCGCGCGGGCGATGCCCAGCGCCCCGGGAGGAACATCCTCGCCGATCACCGAGCCCGCGCCCGTATAGGCCTCGTCGCCGATGCTCACCGGCGCCACGAACGACACGTGTACGCTTGAGCGCACTTTCTTGCCGATCGTCGTGCGGTGCTTGTTGGCACCGTCGTAGTTGGCGGTGATCGTGCTCGCGCCCAGGTTGGTCCCCTCGCCCACGTCCGCATCGCCGATGTAAGACAGATGCGGGACCTTCGCGCCCGGGCCGATGTCGGAGTTCTTGATCTCCACGAACGTCCCCGCCTTCGCGCCCTTGCGCAGGATCGCCCCGGGACGTAGGTAGGCGAACGGCCCGACGCTCACGCCGTCCTCGAGCTCGCAATCGACGAGGTATGAACACCTGATGACGCAATCGCTGCCGATCCTTGTCCTGCCTCTGATCGTCGTGCCCGGCTCGATCGTCGTGTCTTCGCCGATCTCCACGTCGGCCTCGATCACCGTTGCCTCGGGGTCGACGATGTCCACCCCGGCGCGCATGTGCCGCTCGTTGATCGCCTGTTGAGCGAGCTTGCGGACCTGCGCTAGGGCCACGCGGTCGTTGACACCGAGCACCAGGTTTTGGTCCTCGACCGTGTGGGCCGCCACCGCCTGCCCGTCGGCCCTGAGGATGTCGAGCACCTGCGGCAGATACAGCTCGCCCTGGGCGTTCTCGGCGCTCAATCGCGGCAACGCGCCTTTCAGAGCGCCCGCGGTGAAGGCGAAGATGCCGGCGTTCACCTCTTTGATCTCGAGCTCCGCTGGGCTCGCGTCGCCCTCCTTCTTCGTCTCCACCACGCGCTCGACCGTGCCGTCCGCGCCGCGCACCACCCGTCCGTAGCCAGTGGGATCGTCGAGCACCGTCGTCACCATCGTCGCCGCCGCGCCGCTCCGCGCGTGTGCCTCGGTCAGCTCGCGGATCGCCTCGGCGCTCACCAGTGGCACGTCTCCACTCAGGACCACCACCGGCGTGTCCGGCTCCAATGAGGTTTCGCCAGCCCGGGATTCGAGCTGGGCCATCGCCGCCGCGACCGCGCCGCCGGTGCCGTTCGATTGCGGCTGCACCGCCAGCTCCACGCCCTCCGCCGGCAGCACCGCCGCGAGCGCCCTCGCCGGAGAATCCACCACCACGACCCTCTCCGCCCCGGCCTCCAGCGCCGCGTGCACCGGCCACAGCAGCATCGGGGAGCCGCACAGCTCGTGCAGCACCTTTGGCATCTTCGAGCGCATGCGCGTCCCCTGGCCCGCGGCAAGGATCAGGACGGTGGGAGCCAGCGTCACCCCGCAGACTGTAGTGCGCACTACCCGCACAGGCAATAATCGCACGGCCGATGTCATCGCACGAGCAACTGGGGAGCAGGGATTCGAACCCCGATTCTCAGGACCAAAACCTGATGTCCTGCCATTGGACGACTCCCCAAGGAGCCGACACATCGTCGCACGAGAGCCCGTCGCGGAGCCTTCCGGCCGCGCCATAGCGAGGTAGGCGACCCTGCGCGGGGTCTATCGCCGGACCGGGCGAGCGCTTCGGTTCACGGACGCCGGCCGGACCCGCGCGGGACGCGACCGCCCTCGGCGCCGGCCTCCAGCGCGGGCCCGCCCGCGCTGGGAATGCCGAGCACGCGCATCGACTTCAGACCGAGGCTGAGCTTCTCGCGCCCGTCGCTCGAGGAGACGTCCAGCCCGGAGAGATCGCGCACGCGCTCCAGGCGGTAGTAGATCGTGTGGCGGTGAGTGAACAGGCGCTGGGCGGTGCCCGCGACGTTGCCGTCGGCCTCGAGGAAGGTCTCGAGCGTGCGCATCAGATCGGTCTCGTACTGTTCGTCGTAGGCGACCAGCGGCTCGACCGTCTCCGCATAGAAGCGCTGCAGCTCGGCGGGGTTCTCGCTCATCGCGCTCAGCAGCAGCCGGTAGGCGCCCGTCTGCTCGAAGGCGAGCGCCGGGCCGTCGGAGCCGCCCTGCGCGACGTTCGCCGCGAGCAGCGCCTCGCTGACCGCGCGCGGCAGATCGACGGGATCCTCCGCGATCCGGCTGCGCCCGATCGCAAACGTGTAACCGGCAAGCGCGGCCTCCAGCTCGCGCAGGACCGCCTCGGCGGCGCGCGCCGCCTGCGGCTCCTCACCGCCCGGCACCAGCAGCAGCACCTCGGCGCCCACGGTCCCGTCACGTTCTGAGAGGGCGGCAATCGAGCGACTGACCACTGCCCGGGCGCCACGCTCCGCGACCGCGCGCACGCGTGCGCGCCAGCCCTCGTCGGTGGGCGTCTGGGGATGTGCGCGCGCGACGATCACGCTCGCTCCATCTGCCACCTCCAGTGACAGCTCCCGCGCCTGGGCGATCAACTCTTCGCGCTCGGTCAACTCGCGGCGCAGCAGCGCCCCCATGAAGTCGGCGGCGGCCGTCTCGGAGACGCGCTCCGGTGCGCGCACCCGCTCGACCTCCGAGGCGATCATCGTCACGAGCAGCCTCTGCATCGACGCGCTCGGCGCGGTTTTCGCGCGCATGTGCAGCGTGCCGACGACCGCATCGGCGACGCGCAGGGGGATGCTGCTCACACCCTCCCCCTTTGAAAGCAGCGCACGCTCCTCCGCCGGCGAGCGTGCCGCCACCGCCAGGGTCGCCCCCCAGGCGTCCGTCACCGCGAGACTCGCCTCCAGCGCCTTGCCCGCCGCGCGCACCACTTCCGGCAGGCCCGCCCCGGATTCGACCGCCTCGGTGATCGCGTCCAGCGCCGCGAGATCGGAGCTTGGGTTCTCGGACACCGCCTCAGCCCCAGTAGTAGACGACGGCGAGCGCGGCGGCCACGCCGATACCGACGAGCACCGAGAGCACGTACAACGACAGAACGCCCGCGGCCACCCGCTCCCACAGGCGCGAGTAGGAGCTCCACGCAGGCACCAGGATCAGACCGGCGTAAAGCGCCAGCCCGAACACACCCGCACAGACAGACACGAGATCGTTAATGGTTGTCCGGCTCATTGCTCGGCCTCATTGTGACTGACCCTGAGGTCGTGCACACGTCTCGGCGCCATACGCGCACGGGCACGCCCCGGCTGAGGGGATCCGAGCGCGGATCCGAGCCGACTACACGCCCGCGAAGGCGGCGTCTACCGGCGTGGCGCAGATCGGCGCAGGGGCGCCGGCCGATCTCCGCTCGGCCGCAAGGCCCGCAGCGGCCCGTTCTGCGCGGCCCAGGCCGTTTGCGTGGGGAAACAGCCCCACGACCGTTGGCCCCGAGCCGCTGAGAAGCGCGATGTCCGCTCCCGCCTCGCGTGCCTGGGAGAGAGCGGCGGCGACATCCGGATACAACGAGATCGCCGCCGGCTGCAGGTCGTTGTCCAGCAACTCGCTCGCCGCGGGCACCGCCGCGCTCAGCTCGAGCGCCCTACGCAGAGCACGGCGACGCTCCTGTAGCGCATCGGAGGAGCGCCCGAGACCCAGCCGATCGGCCTCGGCGTACACCTCCGCGGTCGAGAGCCCGGCCGCCGCGGGCAGGACGAGCAGGCCGAACGACGCCGGGTTGGGGTCCGGCAGCGCCTCCAGCAGCTCACCGGCGCCGCCGGCCAGCCAGCGCCCGGGGGCGATCTGCGCGGGGACATCGGCGCCCAGTGCCGCACCCAACTCGCGCAGCAACGCGTCATCGCCGAGCCCCGAAACGTGCGCGGCCAGGCGCAGCGCGGCGGCCGCGTCCGCCGAGCCGCCCCCCAGACCAGCGGCCACGGGAATCCGCTTAACGATGCTCAGGCGCAGCGGCGGCGCCTTCCAGCCGGTGGCCGCGCGAAAGGCCTTCAGCGCACGGGCGGCCAGGTTCTCCGTGGGCGCGCCCGAGACGCCGGGGCAGGAGACCTCATCCTGCTCCACCTCCGGGCGGGCATGCTCCAACGTGAGCTCATCGGACAGCGAGATCGACTGCATGACCGTCACCAGCTCGTGCCTTCCGTCCTGGGGCCGAATCGGTCCGAGGAACAGCCCGAGGTTGATCTTCGCGGGGGCGAGCGCCCGCGCGGGGAGGGCGCCCGTCATAGCTCCAGCAGCCGCGCGAGCGCGCGGAAATCCTCGGGTGAGAGGCGCTCGGCGCGCACATCGGGAGGATGACCGAGTTCGACGAGCGCCGCGCGCACCCGCTCACGCGTCCCGTCCAGCGCGCCGGGCGCCAGCGCCAGCGAGCCGGCCAGCGCCTTGCGGCGGTGGGCGAATGCCTGGCGGACAAGTTCGCGCAGCTCATGGGTCGCGTCGTCGCCCTCGTGGCGTACGAGCAGCAGCAGGACCGAGTCGACGTTCGGGACAGGATGAAACACGCTGCGCGAGACCGTCCGCACAACGCGCACGTCGCACGAGAGCTGCGCGAGCACCGACGGCACCCCGTACGCGGGCGTCGCCGGCTTGGCAGCGAATCGCTCGCCGACCTCGCGCTGGACCATCGCCACCCAGCGCGTCATCGCCGGGTACAGGCCGATCGTGCGCAAGATCAGCCCCGCCGCGATGTTGTAGGGCAAGTTCGCGACGAACTTCCTCGGCGACGGCTCGAACGCCGCGATCTCGAGCTGCATCGCATCGCCCCAGTGCACGCTGACATTCTCATGCGAGTCGGTGGCGTCGCACAGCGCATCGCGCAGGCGTTCGTCGAGCTCGACAACATGGACGTGCGCGACGCGCTCCGCCAGGTACTCGCTGAGAACGCCCAGCCCTCCGCCGACCTCCAGCACGACATCCTCGCCGGTCAGCTCAGCCGCGCGGCCGATCACGCCGAGGATGTTCGAGTCGATCAGGAAGTTCTGCCCAAGCTCGCGATCGGGACGGACGTTGAACTGCTTCAGCCTTCTCAGGCTGGGCTGGAGGGGAACGACATCGGTCTCGGGCGAAGTCCTCACCAACCGAACACCCGCGCCGCGTTGCGCTCCACCGTGGCGCCCAGCTCTCCCGCGGAGACCCCGCGTAACTCGGCGAGGAAGTCGACCGTGTGAGCGACGAATGCCGGTTGATTGCGTTCCTTGCGCACAACCTGGGGTGTGAGGTATGGAGCATCTGTCTCCACCAGCAGGCTGTCCTCGGGCACCCGGCACGCTGCTTCGGCCAGGTCGGCCGCGTTCTTGTAGGTGACGTTGCCCGCGAACGAGATCGCATAGCCCCGCTCCAAGCACTCGTCCAGGCGCGTGGGCATCGAGAAGCAATGGATCACGACACTGCACCCCTCGGCTTCGCTGCCCAACTGCTCGAGCGTCTCCTCGTCGGCCGCGCGCGTGTGGATCACGAGTGGTTTCCCGGTCTCGCGCGCGAGCTCGACTTGCGCAGCGAACGCGCGCTCCTGGTCGGCGCGCGGGGCGGTGTCGCGGTAGAAGTCCAGGCCCGTCTCGCCGATCGCCACACAGCGCTCGTGCGCGGCGAGCGCCTTCAGTTCGGCCAGATCTGCGTCGTCGAAGCCCTTCGCCGCGTTCGGATGCCACCCAACGGCCGCGTACACGTTTGGGAACGCCTCGGCCGCGGCGAGCGCCAGGCGGGAGGACGCGCCATCGGTGCCGACCGTGAGCATCCGTGTCACGCCGACCGCTTCGGCGGCCGCCACGAGCTCGGTGTCCGGCGGCTCGCACAGATGTAAGTGGGTATGTGAGTCGATCACGGACTCACGACTCCTTCGGGAAGAGCGACTCGATCTTTTCGACACGCTCGATCTTTCCATCCCCGAATGCCGCGCCCGCCAGAGACAAATCAGGAGCGCCGAGCGCGTCGAGCAGTCGCTGCGAGCTCGCCGGCAGGTACGGCCACAGCAGTACCGCCACCACGCGCAGCCCCTCGACGAGCGTGCCGAGCACGCGGTCCAGCTCGCCCGCGCGCGAGGCGTCCTTGGCGAGCTGCCACGGCGCCTGCTCCTCGACGTAGCGGTTCAGACGGCGCACCCGCTCCCAGATCTCCTCCAGCGCGAGCGTCAGCTCAGCTTTGCCGATCAGCTCTTCGATGCGCGCTGTCAGGCCGTCGAAGTCGGGGACGAGCACCGGGTCGACCTCGCCCGCGGGCACCACCCCGTCGCGGTAGCGGACGACCATCGCGAGCGTGCGGCTGGCGAGGTTGCCGAAGTCGTTCGCCAGCTCACTCTCGTAGCGCTGCTCGAAGGCCTCCGTCGAGACCGAGCCGTCCTGGCCGAAGGGCACGTCGCGAAGTAGGTAAAAGCGCAGCGCGTCGGCGCCGAAGCGCTCGATCACCGCGAACGGGTCGAGCACGTTGCCGAGCGACTTTGACATCTTCTCGCCCTCCATCAGCAGATATCCGTGCACGAAGATCCGCTCGGGGAGATCGAGCCCTGCCGCCATCAGCAGCGCAGGCCAGTAGATCGCGTGGAAGCGCAGGATGTCCTTCGCGATCACGTGGTAGCTCGCCGGCCAGAACTCCTCCGTCAGGTCCTCGCCCGGCTTTGCGTAGGAGAGCGCCGAGTAGTAGTTCAGCAGCGCGTCGAACCACACGTAGAACACGTGCTCCTCGTCCCACGGCACGGGCACGCCCCACGTGAGCTTGTGCCGAGAGAGCGGCACGTCGCGCAGCCCCGAGCGCAGGAACGAGAGCGCCTCGTTGTAGCGCGTGCGCGGCGCAACGAAGTCCTCGCGCTCGGCGTACAGCCGCTCGAGCGGCTCCTGAAACGCGGACAGCTTGAAGAAGTAGTTCTCCTCCTGCTCGCGCGTCAACTCGATGTGGTGAATCGGGCAGCGATTGCCCTCGTCGACTTCGTTCTCCGCCTTGAAGTCCGCGCAGCGCGGGCAGTACCAGCCCTCGTAGGTGCCCATGTACACGTACCCGTTCTCGCGCACGCGCGTGAGCACCTCCTGCACCTTCGCCATGTGCTCTTTGTCGGTCGTGCGGATGAAGAAGTCGTTCGCCGCCCCGAGCTGCGGCACGAGCGCCTTGAAGCGCTCGGCGTTCTTGTCGGCCAGCTCCTGCGGCTCGATTCCCAGCGCGTGCGCCGCGTCGGCGACCGGCTCACCGTGCTCGTCGGTCCCCGTCAGGAAGAAGACGTCCTCGCCGCGCTGGCGATGGTGGCGCGCCAGCGCGTCGACGGCGATCGTCGTGTACGCGTGCCCCAGGTGCGGGGCCGCGTTGACGTAATAGATCGGCGTGGTCACATAGAAGGACACTGTCGGCTCCAGGCTACTAGTAGGCTTTTCGGATGGGCCAGAGCGACCGCATGATCGCCGAGCAGGACAGATGCTCAGTCTGTAGCGGATCGGGCTGGACGTGGTGGACCAAGAATGTCCCTCCCCCGGAGACGGGCAAGTGGGTCGTCTGCCGCGAGTGCATCGGCACGGGGCGGATCGACCACAAGGGCCGCAAGCGCCAGAAGCCCGCCGAGGCGCCGGGCGCTTAGTACTTCTCGTGCTTCTGATCTCCGCTGGAGATCAGACGTCGTCCATCAGCTGCCGGTAGAGCTCGTTGGCAGCGACGCCGGTCAACTTCGCCACGACCTTCGCGGCCGGCCGAGCGCGGGCGCCGGCGTCAACCAGCTCGCGCATCGCCTGCAACGCGTCCGCGCCGACGCCGGGATGGGTGGGGCGGGCGGGACCTGATCCCACGGCGCCCACCACCAGCACCACCTCGCCACGAGGGGCGCTCTCGGCATAGTGCTCCGCCAGTTCCGCCGCTGCACCTCTGCGGACTTCCTCGTGCAGCTTGGTCAACTCGCGGCACACCGCCAGCGAGCGGTCGGGATCGCGCTCGGCCAATTGCGCCAATGTGGCCGCGAGGCGCCGCGGGGACTCAAACGCCACGAGCGTCTCCTCGGCGTGCTCGAGCAGGCTTTCCCGCTCGGCGCGCTTGCGCGGGAGAAACCCGACGAAACGCCAACGCTCGGCCGGCAGACCGGAGGCGACGAGCGCGGTCAACGCGGCGCTCGGCCCCGGCAGCACCTCGACCGGCAGGCCCGCCTCGATGCAGGCCCGCACGAGCGGGAAACCTGGGTCGGAGATCAGCGGCATGCCCGCGTCGGACACGAGCGCCACCACGGCTCCCGCGCGCATCCGCGCCACGAGCTCCTCGGCACGCGCGTGCTCGTTGTGCTCGTGGTAGCTGACGAGCTTCGCCGTGATCCCGTGGCGGTCGAGCAGCACTTTCGTGTGCCGCGTGTCCTCACATGCCACGATGTCGGCCTCGCGTAGCGCGGCGAGCACGCGCAAAGTCACGTCCTCGAGGTTGCCGATCGGCGTCGCGCATACAAGCAAGCGCCCGTGCGCCGCTGAGCTAACCGCAGGGTTCTCGGCGTCCATCTCGCAAATATAGGTTGCCTATGCCCACCGATCCCCCCGAGCAACCCCCGCAGTACACCCGCTATCGCGCGGGGCGCCGGCTGCTGCCGCGCCGCGAAGAGGAGCTTCAGACACCGGGTCTTGCGCCGGGCTCCTCTCAGCGATCGCCGCGATCGCCGCGGCGGGGAGAGGGTTCGGGCGGATCTGCGGGTGGGCACGGAGCCGGACCGGGGGCTCCGACGCGCTGGCGCCGCTGGACCAAACCGAAACGAATCGTCCTCACCCTGATTGCGCTCGTGGCCGGCTGGGTGGTGCTCTCTCTGATCCTGTTCCTGATCAGCTCGCAGTTCAAGCGCACCGCCCCGCCCTCGAATGTCGCCGCGGTGCTCGACCCGGCGGGCTTCCCTTTGACGAGCGCGAACAACATCCTCGTGCTTGGCTCTGACCGGCGCCAGAAGGACTCCAAGGAACCGGGCGCCGAAACCACGGGCCCGGGCCGTTCGGACACGATCATGCTGATTCGCACCGGCGGCGGGCACGCGGCGCGGCTGTCGATCCCGCGCGACACGATCGTCGAAATCCCCGGTCACGGCCTGCAGAAGATCAACGCCGCGCACGAGTACGGCGGGCCGGCGGAGTCGATCTCGGTGATCGAGAACTGGCTTCACATCCCGATCAACCACATGGTGGAAGTCAACTTCGAAAACTTCCCGCAGCTGATCGACGCGATGGGCGGCGTCGACTACACGGGGGGCTGCATCGTCTCCAAGCTCGACGGCGGCTTCGCCGACGGCGGCTTCACGCTGCGCCTGCCCGCGGGCACTCACCACATCGACGGCACGCAGGCGCTCGCGCTCGCACGGACGCGCGAGAACCTGTGCGCGCCCAACGAGAGCGACATCCAGCGCGAGGAACACCAGCAGGCGCTGTTCAACGACATGAAGTCCCGGCTGCTCTCGCCCTCGAGCTTCCTCCGGCTACCGCTGATCGCCTGGAACGCTCCCCCGGCGATCATCTCCGACATGAGCGGCCCGGAACTGCTCGGCATGTTCGCCGCGCTCGCCGTCACGGGGACGCCGCCCACGCGGGTGCTGAAGCCGACCGGCCAGACCACCCTGCCCAGCGGCGAAGAAGGCCTGACGATTTCAGAAGTTGCGCGCCGCGCAGACGTCGCGCGGTTCATGGCCGGCTGAGCCGCCGGCGATCCCGGTCGGAGGACGTGGACAGGAGGGCGGACAGTGGCCGGCCGGACGGCCGCAGGGCTTCAGCTCTTGGCTGCGGTGGGCTTTGCGTCCTTCGGCTTCTTCGCGTCCTTCGTCGTGCCCGTCTCGCTCTTCTTCGTATCGGTTTTGGAGGAGCCCTCAGAGGACTTGGAGTCCGAGGAGGAGGAGGAGGAGGAGGAGGAGGAGGAGGAGTCAGCGGACGCGGAGTCTCCCTTCGCCGAAGACCCGTCCGAAGAGCTCGACCCCTCCGCGTTGGCCGCGTTCTCACGCTGACGCTTGCGCGTGCCGTAGTCCGTGTTGTAGAAGCCCTTCCCCTTGAAGTGCACCGCGGGCGCGTGCAGCACGCGCCTGACCTCCACTCCCGTCTCGGGGTCGTGGGTCAAGGTCTCATCGCTGAAGGACTGCTGAATCTCAAACGTCGTCCCGTCGGGGCGCCGGTACTCGTAGATGGGCATCGAGCCTGATTATAAGAGGCGTCAGCAACCGACAGCCCGGCCGGAGGACCTCCAAATCGGCCGATCGTTCGGCCGAGCGCTACTAATCGGCCAGCAGTGCACGCACGCAGAGGATCCCCGCGCGGACCGTCGCGTCGAAGTCGCGCTCCGGCTCCGCGAGCATCCGCAGCGCGAACCCGTCGCCGAGCGAGAACAGAATCTCGGCGACCGTCTCCGGCTCGGCGTGCAACCGCAGCACACCCTCGTCTTGCGCCGAGGCGAGCATCCCGGCGAGCAGGCCGCGGGTACGCCGCATCAGCCTGGCGTACTCGACGGCGATCTCCTCGTTGCGTCTGGAAAGCGTGAACAGCTCGAACACGAGCGTCACGAAGTCCGGGTCATCGCGCACCGTCTCCTGCAGGTTCTGCGCCATCAGGGCGATGAAGTCATCGGCAGTCTGGGCCCCCGCGAGCTGGCCCTCGAGGTTCTCCATGCGCAGCTCGCAGTCGCGGCGCGCGGCCTCCACCAGCAGCTGCTCCTTGGTGGCGAAGTAGTAGTGCAGCAGCCCGCGCGAGACGCCGGCTTCGCGTGCCACGTGCTCGAAGGTCGAGGCCGCGGCGCCGCGCTTGGCGACGCTGCGCCGCATCGCCTCGACGATCCGCCGCGCCTTCTCACTCGACAGCGACCTCGCTCCCGCCGCCGCGTCAGCCTCGGTGACGTCGCTTTCCACGACGATCCCGTCCACGGCGGCGGTCATCCTTCGAAGTTCGAAGGGGTTCTTCAGGCTGCCGGGGTCGGGACCGGCGCGGGCTCCGCCGGGGCGGTGGTCGAGCTGTAGTCGAACTCCTCCTCGGAGCCGAACAGCAGATCGAGCGCCTTCGAGCGCAGGTCCTCGCTCACGACCAGCGCCAGCGCCGCCGCGACGATCAGCAACAGCAACATGCGGCCAAGTCCGCCTTTGCGACGGCGAGACTTCTTCGGAGATTCCTTCAGCGCGCTCGAGGCCTCTTGCAGAGACTTCGCCGCGTCACGCAGTTCACGCTGCAGCTTCTTGTCCTCGAAGATCGCCTTGCTCGCGGGCTTGCCGTTGCTCATGCGCCCGTACGCACCGCGCGCCGCGCTGTACGCGGTGAGCAGATTGCCGCGCAGATCCTCGTCTTCGATCAGTCGCTGCAGATACCGGTTGCGCTGCGCCTTGCGCGCCGCTGCGCCTGCCTTGCCGATGCTGTCCTTTGCCGCCATGCTGGCCACCACCTATGCCGAAAGATTTTTGGGTTCGATCAAATATACCCCCCTTACGATCTCCGAATCGGTCCTCCCCGCCGATCGGCCCGGGGTCACGCCCTCAGATGTCCTCGTTCGTTGGACTTGGAGGCACTGCAGTGGATGAGACGGTGCCCAGCACGGCGTCGTATCGGCGGCGCACGTCCGCGCGGTCGGCCTTCTCCGGCACCGACTCCTCGCTCGAGCGCAGGATCATGGCGGCCTGCTCGACGAGCAGCTCCCGCTGGGCCGGCGTGGTCGTGTGCACCATCACCTTCGCGAGCCCGTCGAGCTGGCGGATCATCACGGCCGGCATCCCACGGCTGGCCTGGCGGATCTTGTCGTGCGCGCGCTCGACGAGCCGGTCGAAGCCGATCGTGACGGTGATCACGCACAGGTGCCCCGCAGCGTCGCGATGCACGGTCGCCGGTCGCCAGCGATCGGCGATCTTGCACAGTCCGTCGCCGAGCCAGTCGATGCAGGCCAGCGCGGTAAACGTGTCGTTGACCGCGGCCGAGAGCGCCCGGATGGCGATCTCCACGAGCTGATCGACCGCGAACGAGAGGTCCTGTGTGAGGGTCCTGTGCGGGCCCGTGGCGTGCGCGCCGCCGAGCGCTCGCGCGACGCCGGGCGCGGCGGCGGCCGGCCAGACGTCCGCCAGGGGCTCGCCCTCGACAACAAAGTGGCCGGGGCGATGCAGCAGGCGGATTACCGCATGGCTTGTGCTGGCGATGTCGATCAGCGTGCTCATGCTCACGTACTGCAGGTAGCCGCTTCCAGGCGCACGGACGACGCCGCTGTCCTCGTCCAGGCGCACGAGCATCTCCGACAGCGACGGCCCCGTCTTGGGTCCCGAGCCTGAGGTCAACGCCACTTCGGTGTCGATCGCCCCCGCGAGGTCTCCGGCGATGCTCGCGATTACCTGCGGCAGCTGGATCGACTTGGCGATGTGATCGATGAACACGACCAGCACTGCCACGTCTGCGACCACGAGCACCATCGTCACCGTGATCGACACGTGCGGCACGAATTCCCCGTGACTGCCCGGGCCGATCGAGACGAGTGCGAGGATCGCGTAGACGAACGTCGCCACAAAGCTCCCAAGCGTGATCTGCGTAATCCGGTCGCGAATGAAGTTGCGCAGCATGCGCGGCCCGAACTGTGTGGAGGCGAGCGTGAGTGTCACGATCGTGATCGAGAAGACGAGCGTGACCACCGTGATGACCGCCGCCGCGATCGCGGTCAGGATCTGCCGGGCGGCGTCCGCGGTGCCGCTGATCACAAACGATGGCAGCTCAAGCGACCCGTTATAGGCAGCCCGATCCAGCGCGTAGGTGCCGGCGAACAGGACGACCGCGAGCACGATCTCGACCGTCGGCACCAGCCACAGGTTCGTGCGCAGCGCCTCGCGGCGCCATGCGGACGGGAGGGGAGTCCGCGATCTCATCGCGGTTCAGGATAAGTGCAGCGGTGAGACGAGTGCCGTCAGGTGTGCAGCGCCGCCTGCTCCTGCGCTGAGGGAAATGCCCATGCCGCGCGCGAGCGGCGCTCCTGACGGAAGACGAACCGCAGCTGCTGCGGCGGGCGCAACTCGGCCTCGCTGGGACGGAAGGTCGAGCACGGCTCGTTCAACTCCAGGGCACAGAGCATGTTGGTGTGGAAGAAGCAGTCCTCGCAGGTGACCTTCCGCGCCGCCCGCTTCCCCGGCCGTTTGCTCTGCTGTTTGCTCGGCACTTACTCCCCTTCGCTTCGTTGCGTTCTCGCTGGACGTGCCGGCTGGACCGGCCGAGCCATCAAAGCACCGCGCGCCCACCCACTCAAGGGGTAGCGAAGGACCTTCCCGCAAATCGCAGACAAAACAATTTCTACCCGCATCTGCCGGTAATTAGTCACGATCTCGTGATGCCCGGGCGGTTTTTCGCGCACTTTCCGGAAGTCTCGCCGCGGGTCGTCATCATCTGTGCCGATGCGTATCCTCGTCACCGGCGCCTCCGGCTTTGCCGGCTCGCTCCTGGTCGGGCGCCTGCTCTCCGACGGACACACCGTCCGCGCGCTCGGGCGCGACCCCGTACGGGTGTCCGCCGCGCTGGCACAGGCCTCGGCTTCGAGGAGACCGTTTGCGGACGGCGCCACCGACCCCACCGGCGAAGTCGAGGTGCTCCGTGGCGACGCGGTTTCGGGTGAGGGACTCGCCACCGCGCTTGCCGGGGTCGATGTCGCCTACTACCTGATTCACTCGATGGAGCGCCCCGCCGGCGACCCCGTCCCGTTCGACGAGCGCGATCTCCTCGCGGCGCGCAACTTCGCGGGCTCCTGCGCCCGTGCGGGGGTCGCTCGGATCGTCTACCTCGGCGGCCTGATCCCGCGCGATCGCGCCGCCTCTGCTCACCTCGCCAGCCGCGCGTCCGTCGAGCGCGTCCTGCTCGATGCCGTACCCGACTCGCTCGCCCTGCGCGCCTCGATCGCGATCGGCGCGCGCTCGCGCTCGTTTCGCTTTCTCGTCCACCTCGTCGAGCGGCTGCCGGTGCTCACCCTGCCCGCCTGGCGCTCCTTTCGCACCCAGCCGATCGACGAGCGTGACGTCACCGAGATGCTCGCCGCCGCGGCGACCGTCCCTGCGCTCGCGGGCCGCTCGCTCGACATCGGCGGACCCGACGTACTCAGTTACGAGGAGATGATCTCCCGGATCGCCGAGCTGATGCTCGTGCGGCGTCCGGTGCTCGGTTTCGGTGTGAACTTCACACCCGTCGCCGCACGCGTCGCCGCAGCGATCGCCTCGGAGGATCCAGATCTGATCCTCCCTTTGATGGAGAGCCTCGCGGGCGACCTCCTTCCGGGCGATTCGCACGCCGCCGAGCTGCTCGGCGTGCGCCTGCACTCCTTCGACTCCGCGGTCGAACACGCGTTGCGTGTGTGGGAGGAATCCGAGCCCCTCTCCGCGCGGTGAATGCTCCGCACCCTCGATCGCGCATGCGCCAGGTACCTTTCCCTTCCCTCCGATGAGCCTCGTCACCGCCTCGATCCAGATCGACGCCGCGCCTGCGGAGGTGTGGAAGCTGGTCATGGATCCAGATCGCCTTGCCGATTGGGTGACGGTTCACCGCAAGCTGCACCGCGCCGACGACGGGCCACCGCGCGTGGGCTATCGGATGGATCAGCAGCTCCACCTGCGCGGCGTCAGCCTCGAGATTCACTGGAAGCTCGTCGAGTGCCGCCCCAACGAGCTGGCCGTATGGAAGGGCCGCGGACCGGCCCGCTCGCGCGCTCGTACGGAGTACCTCCTGAGCCCAGCCCAGGGCGGGGGTACTCATTTCGCCTACAGCAACGAGTTTCATCCACCACTCGGACCGATCGGAGCGATCGTCAGCCGCGCGCTGGTCGGTGGAATACCCGAGCGCGAGGCAAACCGCACGCTCGAGCGCCTCCGCGCGCAGCTCGACGGCTGATTACGCGTTCGTGTGTTTCTGATGCCCCAGGTTTCCGCAGAAAGATCGTGTAAGGTGCTAAGAGAGAGCTATAAAATAATGTGGCTTAGCTCACATTTACACTAATCAGAGGATGTCATCGTGACCGACTTTCTTGACGTGAAGCGCCAAGAGATCACCGATCGCCTGAAGGAGCTGGCCCCGCTGGTTGACGAGTACCGTCGCCTCGAGGCCGCTGCATCGGCACTCGCCGGTGTGGGCGCATCGTCAACTTCAACCACCACCGCAGCCCCCGCTGCCGCCCCCCGCCGTCGTCGTGGCCCGGGACGTCCGCGCGGCTCCTCGGGCAAACGCACCGCCACCACCGCCGCCACCGCGGCTGCGGCCGGCGCCGCCGAGACCCCCCCGTCGGAGCGCAAAAAAGTAGGCCGTCCCCCCGGATCGGGGAAAAAAGTAGGTCGTCCTCCGGGTTCCGGGAAAAAAGTAGGTCGTCCCGCCGGCAAAGTTGGTCGTCCCAAAGGCAAAGTGGGACGTCGCAAAGGCAGTGGCACGCGTGCCGCTCAGGCGCTGTCGTTCGTGCAAGGCCAGCCCGGTATCACGATTCCCGAGCTCGCCGCGAAGATGGGGATCAAGCAGAACTACCTCTACCGCGTGCTTCCCGGACTCGAGCAGGAAGGGAAGCTGGAGAAGAAAGGCCGCGGCTGGCACTCGAAGGGCTAGTCTCGTCGTCCCTGGCGTTGTCCTCAGTCGCTCGTGTGCCGAGCACACTTCGCTCCCTGCGTCCTAGCCAGGAACGACGATCCGTCGGACTTTCGTTTCGACGGACGTACGGCACACTGATACTAAAAGGGCGCGGCAGAGATGCCGCGCCCTTTTTCTTTGCCCGTCTGCCTACGACTACTTCTTCTTGCCTTTGTGCTTCGCCTTCTTCGCGGCTTCG
The DNA here is from genome assembly GCA_963837135.1 of uncultured Solirubrobacterales bacterium. Lineage (GTDB taxonomy): Bacteria > Actinomycetota > Thermoleophilia > Solirubrobacterales > Solirubrobacteraceae > Palsa-744. Next base: position 220,906 of record CAWILV010000005.1, on the reverse strand, counting down.
CTGAGCACGACCGGCTTCGTTATCGTCACCCCACCGGTGACGGTCACACCGGCCTTGCCGGACAGCTTGTGGCCCTTCGCCGTCGCGAGCGCGCTCTTGCCCGCCGCCGCGAGGCGCACGACGATCGTCGCGCTCTTGCCCGCCGCGAGCGAGTACGAGCCCTTGCCGAGCACGACCGTCTTCTTCTTCGCCTTCTTCTTGCCCTTGCCCTTGACCGCGATCTGCCCGGTCAGTTCGATCGTTCCCGCGCAGGCCGCGTTCGCGCAAGCGATCGGCACCCGCGCCGAGCCGCCCGACACGACGATCTTCGCCTTCGAGACCGTCACGGCCGGCAACGTCACCGCGAGCGGGTTGCTCTTGGCGCTCGCGTGGCCGGCGTAGTTGGTCGCACCGACTTCACACGCCAGACTGTGTCCGACGTCGGCAGCCTGCACGAGATAGGCCGGTGACGTGGCGCCGGCGATCGCGCCGCCGTCGCGCTGCCACTGGTAGGCGAACGGCGTCGTCAGCGGCCACCCTACCGCCAGCGTCTGTTCGGATTCTCCCGTCCACGATCCGCTCGAGCACGACAGCAGGCTTCCCACCTTGGCCGTCCCCGACACAGCCGGCAGGGCGGTGTTGACCGGCGCCGCCGGCACCATCGTCGCATTGATCCCCGACGTGGTGCTCCCTTCGCTGGCCCCGACCGTATTGGCGGTCGCTGCCGAGGGCTGGTTGTTGAAGTACTGCGTGATGTATTTGGGTATGAATCGAGGCGCTTTTGCTTTTTCGAATTCTTTTGCTTCGGCTTGGGAAAATTCCCATTCGAAGCGAACCTTATAGGAGCCGTTTGGCAGCCCGGTCACCGTGTATTCGCCGTTCGCATTGGTTGTCGCTTCGCCGTATCCTCCTTCTTCGGGATTCGAATTGAACGCGGCGACTGTAATTTTCGCCAGCCCGTTGTGGGTTACGGAATCGGTCACCCTGCCCGATATCTTGCCGCCTTCCTTTAGTGCGATGTTGACCGTGTCCACTTCAGCTTCTCCGACCATCGTCGTTTTGGTCTGAGAGAGATAGCCGCTTTCGTTGGCGAAGAACTCGATCGTGTACTCGCCCGGCGGCAGGCCGGTGATTGTGTAGTCGCCATTTGGTTCGGTGGTCATGAAGTGGTTAGAGAATCCCGCTCCTGTTTCGCCAATTTTTTCGACATAGACACCGACGTTCCCCAGTCCACTTCCGGTGGCTGCGCTTGTCACCCTTCCGGAGATCGTGCCGGGTTCCTGCATCGCGGCGTTGAGCGTTTCCGTCGTGCCTTCTGCGAGGAAGATCGATTTGGACTGATCGACGTATTTGGCCGTGAGATCGTGGAACTTGACCGTGTAATCGCCCGCCGACAGGTTGGCGATTTTGTAAACGCCACCCGCTTTGGTGGTTTCAGATGTGGACCCACCGCCACTCTCGCTGGTCGCCGTGACTTCGATCCCCACCAGGGGGGTTGCGCCTTTGACGGCGGTCACCGTACCTTCAACCGTGGCGGCGGCCTGCGCGGCGGCGACCGGGGCAACCGCGAATAGCGCAATGCACCCCACCAGCACGGCGAGCGCGCGGTGAGGAGCACCGCTGCCCCGTCCGCCCGGAGACGGCCGAGTGCCTGCGCTCGCCTGATCGATAGCGTCGCGGCGCGACGATGACAAAGACTTTCTCATTGAGCTCCTCCTCCTATGACTTCCTCTTTGACCTTCTAACGCACAACCGCCTCCAGCCTATACAAATCCTTCTATCTTTGCCTAAATCAACCCCTGCCCTTTGACCGTGTCGCGCTCGTCGGTCAGCTCGGCCACGGAGGCGTCGATCTTGGAACGTGAGAACTCGTCGATGTCGAGGCCCTCGACAATCGACCACTCACCGCCCGCACAGGTGCATGGGAAACCCGAGATCAGACCCTCGGGAACCCCGTAGGAACCATCCGACGGAACCCCCATCGAGACCCAGTCCTCGGTGCCGTTGACCCAGTCGTTAACGTGGTCGATCGCCGCGTTCGCGGCGGAGGCGGCTGAGGAGGAGCCGCGGGCCTCGATGATCGCGGCGCCGCGTTTGCCGACGTTCGGCAGGAAATCCTCTTCGATCCACACCTGGTCGTCGACCTGCTTGGCGGCCTGCCCACCACGCACCTGCGCGTGGAACAGGTCTGGGTACATCGTCGGCGAGTGGTTGCCCCACACGCCCATCTTCGTCACGTCGGTCACGGGCACCTCGAGCTTGGCCGCGAGCTGGGCGATCGCGCGGTTGTGGTCGAGTCGCAACATCGCCGTAAAACGCTGGTTCGGGATGTCGGGCGCGTTGTTCATCGCGATCAGGCAGTTCGTGTTCGCCGGGTTGCCCACGACGAGCACCTTCAGGTCATCTGCCGCCTTCTCGTTCAGCGCCTTGCCCTGCACGGTGAAGATCTTGCCGTTCTCGCTCAACAGCTCGGCGCGCTCCATGCCCTTCGTGCGCGGGCGCGAGCCGACGAGCAGCGCGATGTTCACGCCGTCGAACGCGTCGTCGGGGTTGTCGTGCAGGTCGAGCCCGCTCAGCAGCGGGAACGCGCAATCGACGATCTCCATCGCCACGCCCTCCAAGGCGCCCATCGCCGGTGGGATCTCCAAGAGCCGCAAATCGACCGGCTGGTCGGGGCCGAGCAACTGTCCTGAGGCGATGCGGAACACGAGGCTGTAGCCGATCTGTCCGGCGGCGCCGGTGACCGTGACACGTACTGGGTTACTCAAGGTTGATCAGCTCCTATCGGGATGTTGTGCTGCGGGAAGTTTGCCTTTTTTCTCAAGACAAGCCATCAGACGGATACCGCGACTTTCAAGTTCTCGTCGATCGATCCCAGGAACTCCTGGGTGCTCTTCCACTCCTGATCCGGGCCGACCAGCAATGCCAGGTCCTTCGTCATCTTGCCGCTTTCCACGGTCTCGACGCACACGTGCTCCAACGTCTCGGCGAACTGGCTCACGGCGGGGGTCTCGTCCATCCTCCCCCGGGCGGACAGGCCGCGCGTCCAGGCGAAGATCGAGGCGATCGGGTTGGTCGAGGTGGGCTCGCCGCGCTGGTGCATGCGGTAGTGGCGGGTGACGGTGCCGTGCGCGGCCTCGGCCTCGACGGTCTCCCCGTCGGCGGTCATCAGCACGCTCGTCATCAGCCCGAGCGAGCCGAAGCCCTGCGCGACCGTGTCCGACTGCACGTCGCCGTCGTAGTTCTTGCAGGCCCACACGTACCCGCCCTCCCACTTCAGCGACGCGGCGACCATGTCGTCGATCAGGCGGTGTTCGTACGTGATGCCCGCGGCCTCGAAGTCCGCCTTGAACTCGTCCTCGTAGATCTCCGCGAACAGGTCTTTGAAGCGGCCGTCGTAGCGCTTGAGGATCGTGTTCTTCGTCGACAGGTACACCGGGTATTTGCGCTCCAGCCCGTAGCGCAGCGACGCCCGCGCGAAGTCCCTGATCGAGGAATCGAGGTTGTACATCGCCATCGCGATCCCCGGCCCCGGGAAGTCGTACACGTCGAGCTCGATCGGCTCGCTCCCGTCCTTCGGCGTGAAGCTGAGCGTCAGCGATCCCTCCCCCGGGACGAGCAGGTCGGTCGCGCGGTACTGGTCCCCGAACGCGTGGCGGCCGATCACGATCGGCTTCGTCCAGCTCGGCACCAGGCGGGGGATGTTCGCGATCACGATCGGCTCGCGGAAGATCACCCCGCCGAGGATGTTGCGGATCGTCCCGTTGGGGGACTTGTACATACCTTTCAGCCCAAACTCCTCCACGCGCGCCTCGTCCGGCGTGATCGTCGCGCACTTCACGCCGACCCCGTAGCGCTTGATCGCCTCGGCCGATTCGATCGTGATCTGGTCGTCGGTCGCGTCACGACTCTCGATGCCCAGGTCGAAGTACTTCAGCTCCACGTCCAGGTACGGCAGGATCAACTGGTCTCTGATGAACGACCAGATGACCCTGGTCATCTCGTCGCCGTCGAGCTCGACTATCGGGTTCTGCACCTTGATCTTCGCCATGTTCGGTCCTCGGGGTCTTTGAGCTGTCTGTCGCCGGACCGGCGATGCTATCGCGGGCTGGGAACGGGCAGGCCCGGCGGGTACGCTGTAGCGATGGCCACGATGCCAAGAGCAGCGACGGGCGAGGGCACCGCCCCGTGGCGGACTCACACCGTCGCCAACCAACCGCCGCCGCTCGTGGGGCTGGACGTGTTCGCGAGCAACCTGCCGCTCGTCGAGGCCACCGAGCGCGAGGGCGCCGGCTGGATCGCTGAGCGGGCCTCCGCCCTCGGCCGGTTCGTGGGCGAGGCGGACGGGCCTCAGCAACTGTGGGGACGCCTCGCGAACGAGCACAAGCCGGTCCTGCACACCCACGACCGCTACGGCAACCGCATCGACGAGGTCGAGTTCCACCCCGCCTGGCACCAGCTGATGAAGATGGGCGTCGAGCACGAACTGCACGCCCTGCCGTGGCGCTCGGAGGAACCCTCCGCGCACGCCGCGCGCGCGGCGATCTACATGACCGGGATGCAGGCCGAGGCGGGGTACGCGTGCCCGATCACGATGACCTTCGCCGTGGTCCCCGCGCTGCGCGCCCAGCCCGAGCTGGCGGCGGAGTGGGAGCCGCTCGTGACGGCCACGACGTATGACCCCCGCTCGATCCCCGCGGCCGAGAAGGGCTCGGCGATCGCGGGGATGGCGATGACCGAGAAGCAGGGCGGCTCGGACGTGCGCGCGAACACGACCTACGCGCGACCTTTGAACGGCGGCGGCGGCGGGGCCGAGTACGAGCTCACCGGGCACAAGTGGTTCTGCTCGGCGCCGATGTCGGACATCTTCCTCGTCCTCGCCCAGGCTGAGTCGGCCAGTGGCGACGACGAGGGCCTGTCGTGCTTTCTGATGCCACGCGTCCTGCCCGACGGAACGCGCAACGCGATGCACATCCAGCGCCTGAAGGACAAGCTCGGCAACCGCTCGAACGCCTCCTCGGAGATCGAGCTGCACAACGCCTGGGCGCAGATGGTCGGCGAGCCCGGCCGCGGCGTGCCGACGATCATCGAGATGGTCGGCCACACGCGCCTCGATTGCGTGATCGGCGCGGCCGCCGGGATGCGCGCCGCGGTCGTCCAGGCCACGCACCACGCCGCGCACCGCGCCGCGTTCGGCAAGACGCTGATCGACCAGCCTTTGATGCGAAACGTGCTCGCCGACCTGTGCCTGGAGTCCGAGGCCGCAACGGCGCTCGCGATGCGACTCGCGCGGGCCTACGACGAAGCGGGCAACGACGCGCGCGACGGCGTCGACGACAGCGACGCACAGCTGTTCAAGCGCGTCGCGACCGCGGTCGGCAAGTACTGGGCCTGCAAGCGCGCGCCGAACCACGCGTTCGAGGCGATGGAGTGCCTTGGCGGGAACGGGTACGTCGAGGATTCCGGGATGCCGCGCCTGTACCGCGAGGCGCCGCTGACCTCGATCTGGGAGGGCTCGGGCAACGTGATCAGCCTCGACGTGCTGCGCGCGCTCTCGCGCTCGCCGCGCTCGCTCGAGGTGTTCCTCGCCGAGGTCGAGTCGGCTCAGGGCGCCGACGCGCGCCTGGACGCGCATGTGCAGCGGCTGAAGGCGCAATTCGCCGACCCCACAACGCTCGAGTCCCGCGCCCGCCGCGTGGTCGAAGGCATGGCTTTGGCGCTGCAGGGCTCGCTGCTCGTGCGTGGCGCGGCGCCGGCCGTCGCCGACGCCTTCTGCGCGGCGCGCCTGGGAGGCGACGGGGGCCTCGAGTACGGCACATTGCCTACAGGATCTGACTTCGAGACGATCATCGAGCGCAGCCGGCCACAGGTCTAGCAGGACCGCCGGCACGCCCGCGGCTCACAATCGCCCGCCCCTACCGGCTCTGGGCCTACCATAAAGCCATGGCCATGCGCACCAACTTCCAGCTTGCCCGGATCTTCGGGATCCGCGTCGGCGTGGGGATCAGCTGGTTCGTCGTGCTGTTCCTCTTTATTTTCGTCGTCACGGGGCCCTTCCACGAAATGCTCGGCGGCTCGATCACGACCGCCTACCTGGTCGCCGTCGCGTCCGTGCTGGGATTCTTCGCCTCGCTGATTTTGCACGAGCTCGGCCATGCGCTCGTCGCGCGCCGCAACGGGCTGAAGGTCGTGGGGATCGACCTGTGGGCGTTCGGCGGGATCACGCGCACCAGCGGCGTGGTCGAGCGCCCCGGCACCGAGTTCCGCGTCGCGGCCGCGGGTCCGCTGGTGACGTTGATGGTGATCGTGCTCTGCGTGCTCACCGGCGTCCTGCTGACCAGCAGCGGTCACTTCCTAGATGTGGCGGTCGACGACACCAACGCGCATGCCACCCCCGCGCTCGTGTGGCTGAGCTGGGTGGGGACGATCAACGTGCTCGTACTGATCTTCAACCTGGTCCCGGCCTTCCCGCTCGACGGGGGACAGCTCGCCCACGCCGCGATCTGGTGGCGCACCGGCGATCGCAACCGCGCGACGCGCTACACGGGCCGCGCCGGCCAGGGCTTTGCGCTGGTGCTGGCCGCGATCGGGCTCTTCGCGCTCGCGCAGGGCTCCTCGTTCGGGCTGATCTGGATGGTGCTGGCCTTCTTCCTCTATCAGGCCGCCGGACAGGCCGTGGTGCAGGGCTCGCTCGGGCAGCGGATCCAGGGCATCACCGTGGCCGACATCATGGATCGCGAGCCCGTCACCGTCCCCGCCGGGCTGACGTTGCTCGACGCCCAGGAGCAGTTCTTCCTGCGCTACCGCTGGCCCTGGTTCGCCGTCGTCGATCCGGCCCAGCACTTCCTCGGAGTGGTGCGCGAAGCGCGGGTCGACGAGGAGATCGCCGCGGGCCGGCCCGCGCTGCCGGTCGTCGAGGTGCTCGAGCCCGACCTGCCGGTGCGGATCGGCGTGGGAGCGCCGCTGGAGTCGCTGCTGGGCTCGGAGGGGCTCGGCCGGCTCGGGGCGATGGTCGCGGTCGACGGCGACGGCGTGCTGCAGGGAGTCGTCACGCTGGCCCAGGTCCGCCAAGCGCTGCGCCCCGCCGCCGGTATATAGAGTCCCCGCCGATGCCATCCCATGACGTCCTGATCATCGGCGCCGGTCTCGCGGGCCAGCGCGCCGCTCTGGCCGCCGCCGAGACCGGCTCGAGCGTCGCGATCATGAGCAAGGTCCACCCCGTGCGCTCGCACTCGGTGGCCGCCGCCGGCGGGATCAACGCCGCGATCAGCGTCGACGACGACTGGCGCTCGCACGCGTATGACACGGTCAAGGGCTCGGACTTCCTCGGCGACCAGGACGCGATCGAAGTGATGTGTTCCGAGGCCCCGGCCGAGGTCATGCACCTCGAGCACATCGGCGTCACCTTCCACCGCAACGAGTCCGGCGAACTTGACCTGCGGGCGTTCGGCGGCGCCTCGATGAAGCGCACCGCCTACGTCGCCGACATCACCGGCCAGGCGATCCTGCACGTGCTCTATGAGCAGCTGATGAAGCACCACGAGACGGTCGACCGCTATGAGGAGTGGTTTACGACCTCTTTGCTCCAGGACGAGGACGGCCGCTGCTGCGGGGTCGTCGCCCGCGACGTGCGCTCGGGGCGGATGGAGACCTTCAACGCGAAGAACGTGATCCTCGCCTGCGGCGGCGCCGGGCAGGTCTACCGCCCGACGACCAACGCCTTGATCGTGACAGGCGACGGGATCGCGCAGGCCTACCGGATCGGCGCGCCGCTGATGGACATGGAGATGGTCCAGTACCACCCGACGACGCTCGCCGAGAACGGCATCCTGATCACGGAGGGCGCGCGCGGCGAGGGCGCGGTGCTGCTCAACTCCGAGGGCGAGCGGTTCATGGAGAAGTACGCGCCCAACAAGATGGAGCTCGCCTCGCGCGACGTCGTCTCGCGCGCCGAGCAGACCGAGATCCTCGAGGGGCGCGGCGTCGGCGCCGAGCGCTCGGGCATCTGGCTCGACATCACGAAGGTCCCGCGCAAGCGCACTCTGGAGGCGCTGCGCGAGATCGTGAACATCGGCAAAGACTTCGCCGGCGTCGACATCACGCGCGAACCGATCATGATCCAGCCCGGCCAGCACTACATCATGGGCGGCGTCAAGACCGACGTCGACGGCGCCACCTCGATCGAGGGCCTGTACGCCGCGGGCGAGGTCGCGTGCGTGTCGGTGCACGGCGGCAACCGCCTCGGCGCGAACTCTTTGCTCGACACTTTGATCTTCGGGCGCCGCGCGGGCGAGCACGCCGCGCAGCGCGCCGCGACGATGGGGATGCCGAAGGCAACCGACGCACAGCTGCGCGAGGACGTGGCCACGATCGACTCGATCATCGCGCGCGAGCGCACGAGCAGGCGCGTGTCTGAGATCAAGCAGGAGCTCGGCGACACGATGAACCAGTACGTCGCGGTCTACCGCGACGAAGCGGGGCTGGCGCAGGCGCTGGAGATCGTGAACCGTCTCCAGGAGGAGTGCAAGAGCGCCTACATCGATGACCGCGGCACGGTCTTCAACCAGGACGTTTTGGGGGCGCTGGAGCTCGGGTACATGCTCGACTGCGCGCAGGCGACCGTCGTCGCGGCGATCGAGCGCAAGGAGTCCCGCGGCGCGCAGTTCCGCACCGACTTCCCGGAGCGCAACGACGCCGAGTGGCTCAAGCACATCGACATCTCTTTGAACGGCAACGGTCCTGAGGTCTCTTACTCGCCGGTGACGATGACACAGTGGGAGCCCGAGGAGAGGAAGTATTGATGGCCCCGATGATGTCCCCCGACCCTGAGGAGCGCACCCGCTGATGCCCGAAACGCATAAGCCGCCGGAGCAGTTCACCCTCAGGCTGCGTCGCTTCGATCCCGAGTCGGGCGCCGCTCCCTACTGGGACGAGCACACGATCGAGCTCGAGCCCCACCGCTCGGTCTTGGAGGGGATCCTCCAGGCGAAAGCGGCATCGGACGGGTCGATCGGCATCCGCTGCTCCTGCCGGGCGGCGATCTGCGGCTCGTGCGGGGTACGGATCAACGGCGAACCGGGACTCGCCTGCCACACGCATTTGGATCACGCGCGCGCCTCCGCGGGCGCCGACGGCGTGATCGAGGTCGAGCCGATGGGGAACATGCCCGTGATCAAGGACCTGATCGTCGATATGGACGCCGTCCACTGGAAGAAGGTCCAGCGAGTCACCCCGTACCTGATCGCCAAGCAGCCCGTGCCCGAGCGTGAGTACTTGGTCGAGAAAGAGGCGATGGTCGACATCACCCAGTCGATGGCCTGCATCCAGTGCGGCGCCTGCGTCTCGGACTGCCTGGCGATGGAGGTAGACCCCGGCTTCATCGGCCCGGCGGCGCTCGCCAAGGCCTACCGCTTCGTCGGCGACCCGCGCGACGACGAACAGGACGTCCGGCTGAGGGACCTCGCCGAAGACCCCCAGGGGATCTTCGACTGCACGCACTGCTTCAAGTGCGTCGAGGCCTGCCCGAAGGACGTCAACCCGATGGGCCAGATCATGCGGTTGAGAAGGATCGCGATCGACGACCAGAAGATCGTCGACAAAAACAACGGCCAGCGCCATGAGGCCACGATGGTCGGCCTGATCAAGGACTACGGCCTGCTGCACGAGGCCGAGATGGTGCCGCGCTCCTATGGAGGCAACTCGTGGTTCGGCAAGTTCCACCCCGCCGCCGGGAAAGAGCTGCTCGCCTCGCTGCCGGTCGCGATCAAGGGCGTGCTGAAAGGGAAAATCAACCCGAAGATCGCGATCTTCGGCCACAAGATCCCCGCGGCCGACCTGAAGAACGTGCAGCGGATCTATGACACGGTCGAGTCCCGCCCGGAGCGCTACGAGCTGAACCTCTACATCACCGGCTACGACGAGGTCGAGGAGACTCCGGTCGCCGCCGGCGCCACGGCTAGCGCCGGCGGCGAGAGCCCCGCCGCTGACACCGAAGGGAGCGCCGCATGAAGGTCGCCTACTGGCCCGGCTGCGTCAGCCGCGGCTTCACCCCCGAGCTGCACGGCTCGATGGCCAAGGTCGCGCCGCTGCTGGACATCGAGCTGGTCGAGCTCGACCGCGCCTGCTGCAGCGGCGCCGGCGTGATCGCCGAGCACAACCAGGAGCTCGCGGACACCCTCAACGCGCGCACCTTCGCCTTGGCCCAGCAGGTTGACGGGGCCGAGTTGATGATGAACATCTGCTCCACCTGCCAGGGCGCCCAGTCGGAGTGCCAGGAACGGTTGGACGCAAACGCCGAGTACCGCTCGCACGTCAACGAGACGCTCGCCGCCGAGGGGCTCTCTTATGAGCTCGGCCTGACGAACAAGAACTTCCTCTGGCTGCTGGTCGAGGAGATCGGCCTGGACGCGTTGAGCGCGAAGGTCAAGCGCCCGCTTACGAACCTTAAGGTCGGCCCCTTCTACGGGTGCTACATCGTGCGCCCCCGCGACCGTCTCGGGATCGACGCCGAGCGGCCGCGTGATCAGTACCTGCACCAGGTGATCGACGCGCTCGGCGGCACCGTGATCGAGTACGCCGGCATGCGCAAGTGCTGCGGCTTTCCGATCATCACGATGAACAAGGAGGCTTCGCTGAAGCAGGCGGGCCGCCACCTCGGCGACGCCGTGGACGCCGACGCGGATTGCCTCGTGACCCCGTGCCCCCTCTGCCACCTGAACCTCGACTTCCAGCAGCCGATCGCCGAAGGCGTGATCGGCCGCCAGCTCGACATGCCGATCCTGCATCTCCCGCAGTTGGTTGGGTTGGCCCTCGGGCTCGATCCGAAGGAGCTCGGTTTGAACCGCCACATGGTCAAGCCCTCCTCGGTGATCGACTGGTCGACTTCAGTCGTAGGTGCAGCAGCCTAGGCTGCAACCGTGAAGATCCTGACGGTCGTCGGCAACCGCCCGCAATTCATCAAGGCCGCGGCCGTCTCGGGGCTGCTGCGGGCAGAGCACACTGAGGTGCTCGTGCACACCGGCCAGCACTACGACGATTCTTTATCGAGGGTCTTCTTCACCGAGCTCGGTCTAGCAAAACCGGATCGAGAACTTGGTATCGGCGGCGGGTCGAACGAGTCGCAGACAACCAGGATGGTCGACGCTTTGAACCATCTGATACCCGAGGTCGCCCCCGACGCCGTACTGGTTTACGGGGATACCAACTCCACCCTTGCTGGAGCCCAGGCGGGTGAGCGCGCACGGGTACCCGTCGTGCACATCGAGGCAGGCATGCGCTCATTTGACCTCACGATGCCCGAGGAGCGCAACCGCATCGCAACCGACCGGCTGAGCAATCTTTTGCTGTGTTCCTCGCAGACCGCCGCCGACAACCTCCGTGCCGAGGGGATCTCCGGCAAGGTGGAAGTGGTGGGCGACGTGATGGTCGACGTCGCCCTGCGCTGGCAGCCGACGGCGCGTGCGAGAACCGAGGTAGCCGAAGACCTGGGCGTGCAGCCAAATCAGTATCTGCTGGTGACCTCACATCGAGCGGGTAACGTCGACGATCCCGCGCGACTCGCCAAGCTGCTTCATCTCCTGCAGGCTATGCCGACCCCCGTCGTATTCCCCGTACACCCACGCACCCGCGAGCGCCTGCAGGCGATGGGGTTATGGGAGGAGCTGACAGGAATGGAGGGGATGCACGTGACGGAGCCGTTGGGCTACGCCGAGTTCACCGCCCTGCTGTGCGGCGCGCGCGCGATGCTGACCGACTCCGGAGGCGTCCAGAAGGAGGCGTACCTTGCCGGGGTGCCCTGCGTCACCTTACGAGCCAACACCGAGTGGGTCGAGACGGTCGCCTCCGGCTGGAACACCCTCGTCGACCTCGATCCCCAGGCGGCGCTCACGGCGTTGGAGCGCACACCGCCGGCGGAGCATCCGGAGCTGTACGGCGACGGCCACGCCGCTGAGCGCTGCGTAGCGGCGATCGGAAGGTTGGCCTGATGGGCGCTGGAAAGGGTGCAGACAAACGCCCTCAGACACCGACCCGGACACCGCCGGACATCCGCATCGGGGTCGTCGGGCTCGGCTACTGGGGGCCAAACCTCGCACGTAACTTCGCGGCGATCGGAGGCTGCGAGCTCACCTGGCTGTGCGACGCCTCTAGCGAGGCCCGCGACAAGCTGGCCCCGTCGTTCCCCTCCGCGCGCGCGACCGACAACCTCGACGACCTGTTGAACGACTCGGACCTCGACGCCATTGTGCTGGCCACGCCCGTACCCACCCACGCGTCGCTGGCGATCCGGGTGGCCGAGTCAGGCAAGCACTGCTTTGTCGAGAAGCCGCTCGCGACCACCGCCGCCGACGCCGAGCGGGCGGTCGCCGCGGCCGAGCGGGCGGGCAAGATCCTGATGGTGGGCCACCTGCTCGAGTACCACCCGGCGGTCGATCGCTTAAAGGAGCTGCTCGACGAGGGACAGTTGGGCGGGTTGTATTACATCTATGGCAACCGCCTGAACCTCGGCAAGCTGCGGGCGGAGGAGAACGCGCTGTGGAGCCTCGGCGCGCACGACGTCTCGGTCGTCCTGCACCTGATCGGCGAAGAGCCCTCCGAGTGCTCCGCGCACGGCGAGTCCTACGTGCGCGAGGGCGTTCAGGACGTGGTCTTCTGCTATCTGCGCTTCCCCTCCGGGGTCGTCGCCCACCTGCACCTGTCGTGGCTGGATCCCCACAAGGAGCGGCGCCTGACCGTCGTCGGCGCGCGGCGGATGGCGACCTTCGATGACATGCTCGTCGATGGCAAGCTCACGGTCTACGACAAGGGCTTCGACGAGGACGCGCACACCTGGGGCGAGTACATCGCGCGCTCGGGCGAGAGCTTCTCACCACAGGTCTCGAACGCCGAGCCCCTGCGGATCGAGTGCGAGCACTTCGTTCAGTGCATCCGCACCGGCGCCACGCCGCGCTCGGACGGACACAGCGGCCTGCGCGTCGTACGCGTGCTCGAGCGGCTGCAACGCTCGCTCGACGCCTGATCTCCAGGCGAGGCCTCGCTCAGCGGATCAGGATCGGCGCACTGTAGTTCGAGACGTGCGCGCCGTCGTTTGTGACCTTGATCAGCGCGCGGTACAGCCCGGGATGGCGCAGGCGCATGAAGCCGCTGAAGCTCGAGCTCGTCGTGGTCGCCGCTTTCACGGGCGTGCCGCCCTGGTTGATCGAGGCGTGGCCGGGCTCGAGCAGCTGGAAGCCGACCTGCGCGCCGGGCTCCGCCGGGGTGACGGTGCCGTACAGGCGCACGTAGCCGCGACGCTTGGTGCTGCGCACGTGGACGGTGGCGCGCACCGCAACGTTCTCGAGCACGACGGGGCTGATCACGACAGGCAGGCCCAGCGTGACGACACGCAGCTGGGCGTTTTCGGTGAGGCCCAGATAGGGAAAGGAGAAGCCGCCCACGGAGCTCGTCAACACCGCATTGCCGACCGTTTTGAAGCCGCCCACGTAGGGAAAGGGGTTGACCTGCAGCACGATCGCGTGGTTCGCGCCACCGGTTCCCGAGAGCGTGCCCTCGACGTAGAACGGGCTGCCGAAGACCACCGGGTTGGGGGTGCTGACGAGCGCGAGCGAGAGCGGGATCCGCGCCGTCGTGAAGGTGCGGTCCCCGCCCGTCACCGTCCCGCCCGGGCCGACCGCCACCAGCCGGTAGTGATAGCGCGTGGCGGCCTGCAGGCCCGTGATCGCCTGGTTGACCTTCACCGAGGTGGTCGCGCTGCCCGCCGGCGAAAGCGGTGACTGCCCGCCGTAGGCGCTCGTCGTGCCGTACTGGAAGTAGTAGTTCGTGGCCGCGCCCTCGGCGTCTACGTAGCCGTAGAGGATCGCCGAGGAGAAGCTCACATTCGATGCGCTCGAAGTGGTGGCGGTGGGCGCCGGCGGCGTGGCGGCCAGCCCGGTGCCGGGCAGCGCGAGCGCGGCAAGCACGAAGGCCAGGGCGAGCACAAGGATCGTGCGTTGGCCCCGGCAGGCGCGCGCAGGTCGCGCCTGAGAAGGAAAGATCGTCTCCATGCCATCACCTAACCCACCGGGCGGTGTGAAGTAGCGCAGGGCCGGGGACGAACGTCCCCGGCCCTGCTTGCCCTCAGGAAACCGTCCGGGCGCGGCGATCGACCCCTGCAAAGGCTCCCTGCCGGTGCCCGCGACGGTCGGGGCGCAGGACGGGACCGCGGGAGTTGCCGATAGCGCGCAGCACGAAGGCATCGCGGGTGGCGCTGTAGCGAAGCGCCGGCCTGAGCCCGAGCAGCCAGTGCCTGGCTACGTATCGCCGTGGTCGTGCCGCTGAGCGCAAGGCTCCTCCTTTCGTCGTACCGCGAATTGGGGATTCAATATTTATACGTCCCGCGGCGGCGACTTCCGACATCGAAGCGTCCTATTCGGAAGGGGCACATTTCGATTCGAAAGAGACACATTTCGGGCCGGAAAGCGCACATTTCGGGCCGGTGCACCGTGCGCGGCGAGCCCGAGCCCGAGCCCGAGCCCGGTCAGTGCTTGTGAGCGCCGGGCGCGTGCACGATCACGACCGGCAGCTCGGAGCGGCTGAGCACGCTCGAGGATGAGCTGCCCATCATTTTGGACTTCAAGCCCTTCAGGCCGCGGGAGCCGATCACGATCGCCGCCGCGTCGCGCTCGGAGGCGGTCTCGAGGATCGTGTCGGCGATGTCGGCGGCGTCACGAACCGGGAGCGCCTCGGCCCGCAGACCGCCGGCCTGGGCGAGTTTCACTCCATCCTCGGCGATGTCCCTCGCGTGATCCTCGGCCGCCTTGTCGATCGCCTGGACGGTCGCGGGGTCGTAGGGCATCATCATCGTGCCGGTCCCCATCGTGTTGGGCATCAGCATGTAGTCCGCCAACCCTGGCTCCCATACGGTGATCACGATCGCGGGACGCGATCCGAACAGCGCCGCGGCCTCGTTCACCGCCGCGCGGGCCGCATCGGATCCGTCATAGGCGATCAGGATGGGCGAGACCTCGGGCATCGAAGCGTCAGGCTACTGCAAAGGCCGAGCATCGAGCATCCTTGTCTGAGCGTCCTTGTGCCTCTATCCGATGGCACCCCGACAAGCACCCGCGGAGGAAGCTCTGGGCTCGCGGATGACGCCTCAGACGTGCGGCGCGGGCACCAAGGCGGGAATCGCCTTATCAGCCCAGTTCTGCTGAAGAAACGCCTCGGTGGCGGCAACGTCGAGGGGGCGGGCGAACAGGAAGCCCTGGCCTGAGTCGCAGTCCTGTTCTCTGAGCAGGGAGAGCTCCTGCTGTTGCTCGATGCCCTCGGCGAAGGTCTCGATCGAGAGCGCCTTGCCGAGCTGCACGAGGGTGTGCATGAGCGTCTCGCCCTCCTCGTTGTTGGTCAGCCCCGAGATGAACGACCGGTCGATCTTCAATGCGTCGACCGGGAATCGCTGCAGGTGAGCGAGCGAGGAATAGCCGGTCCCGAAGTCATCGATCGCGATCCGCACTCCGAGCCGCTTGATCGCGGTTAGCCGGCGAGCGGTTTCCTCGACGTTGCGCATCAGCGTGGTCTCGGTGATCTCGATCGTCAGCGCTCCCGGGTCCAGGTCGCTTTGGGAGAGCGCGCCTTCGATGTCGGTCACGAGCTGATCGGTGTCGAGCTGGCGTCCGGAGACGTTGACGGCCATCCCGATCGGATACCCGGCCGCTCGCCATGCGGCGCCCTGAGCGCAGGCCTCGTCCAGGACCCACTTGCCGATCTCGACGATCAGCCCTGTCTCCTCGAGCAGCGGGACGAAGTCGTCGGGTTGAACGACGCCGCGCACTGGGTGCTCCCAGCGGATCAGGGCCTCCACCCCGGTGGGGCTCATGTCGCTCAGGTCGATCGTGGGCTGATAGGCGAGGAAGAACTCGTCTTTCTCGAGCGCCTCGCGCAGGTCCATCTCGAGTTCCATACGGTTCTGGAGGGTGTCCTGCATGCCGGTCTCAAACACGATGTAGCGATTCTTACCGTCCCACTTTGCGCGGTACATCGCGATGTCGGCATTGCGCAGGAGCTCCTCGGCCGAGGTGTGCTCGCCCACCGCGATTCCGATGCTCGCCGTCACGGTCAGTTGAGTCTCTTTGTCCGCCCCAAGTTTGAACGGCTGCTTGAGCGCGTCGAGCAGGCGCTCGGCGACCAGCTCGGGTCCCGCGGCCAGTGAGAGCTCCTCGGAGATCACGACGAACTCGTCTCCGCCGAGGCGCCCCAGCGCATCGGCATCGCGGATCACGCCATTCAGCCTGGCGGCGACCGCTCGCAGGAGCTCATCGCCGACGCCGTGACCGAGCGTGTCGTTGATCGACTTGAAGTTGTCGAGATCGACGAACAGCGCCGCCACCGGCGTTTGGCTGCGGCGTGAGCGGGCGAGCATCTGCTCGACGCGGTCCAGGATCAATGTGCGGTTGGGGAGCCCGGTCAGCGCGTCGTGCGTCGCCAGGAAGGAAAGCTCCTCCTCGCGCCGCTCGAGCTCTTCATCGGTTCGCCGGCGCTCGATCTCGAAGCACTCGCACATCCGTACGAGGCTGAACTCGAGACTCAGCTGCAGAATGCTAAGGGCCTGGGAGAGCGTCTCGGGCGAGACGTCCAGTTGCGCCCCATTCTCGTGCAGCACCTCAGCCATCACGTTGCGCCAGGAAAAACAGCGACTCGTCACCTCGTTCAACGACGCCGCGCGGTGGGCCGCCAGCTCGCCGAAGATCTCCCAGGTTTCCCGGCCGGCCTCGACCGCCACCTCGATGCCCTCCCCCGCGATCCAGCGAGCCACCGCCATCGTGGAGCTCCTGCTGATCCGTTCGAAGCTGCCCTGAACCACGGCGTCGATCGCCTCGCCCGATCCCGCGGTTCGCGCGACCGTCAAGTGCAGCACATCCTCCGCTCGCGCCTTGAGCGTCTCGCCAAGACGACAGAGATCCTCCGAGGGCTCCTCCATCAGAGCCGACGGCGGCGTCGGGAGGAGCGTCCTGTCCATTTCTGAGTTCGATCGTTGAACTGTCATAACATCCCCCCAATCGGCAACATGCAGCGGTTCTATTAGTTCGATCCCTCTGTACTAGACACTTGACGTGCGGCTGTTTGAAGCGTGTTGCGCTCCTATCGCACGCAATCGGAGCCGTGGGCGACGAGGCCGGTGGGCTTGTAGCCTTCGCGCTCGTGAGCACAACGCACAACGCCGACGCGATCGTAATCGGGGCCGGCCTGGCCGGTCTCCTCGCAACCGCCGAACTGGCCGATGCCGGCCGCCGGGTGATCCTGCTCGAGCAGGAGCCCGAGGTGTCTCTTGGCGGCCAAGCGTTCTGGTCCTTCGGGGGCCTGTTTCTTGTGGACAGCCCCGAGCAGCGCCGGATGGGGATTCACGACTCGCGTGAGCTGGCGTGGCAGGACTGGCAGGGCACCGCGGGGTTCGACCGTCCCGAGGACGAGTGGCCGCGTCGCTGGGCTGAGGCCTACGTCGACTTCGCCGCCGGGGAGAAGCGCGCGTGGCTGCACTCCCAGGGCATGCGCTTCGTGCCGAACGTCGGCTGGGCCGAGCGCGGCGGCTACCTGGCCACGGGGCACGGCAACTCCGTCCCGCGCTTCCACGTCACTTGGGGCACTGGCCCCGGGATGATCGAGCCGTTCGTGCGCCGCGTGCGCGACGCACAGCGGCGCGGCCGAGTCGAGCTGCGCTTTCGCCATCAGGTCGACGAGCTGACCGTCACCGACGGCACCATCACCGGAGTGGTCGGCCATGTGCTCCAGCCGAGCGCCGTCGCCCGCGGGCAGGCCAGCTCGAGGGAGGCCGTCGGTGAGTTCGAGCTGCTCGCGCAGGCGGTGATCGTCACCTCCGGCGGAATCGGCGCCAACCACGAACTGGTGCGGAAGAACTGGCCGAAGCGGTTGGGCGAGGCTCCCAAGAACATGATCTGCGGGGTGCCCGATCACGTCGACGGCCGGATGCTTGCGATCAGCGAGGCCGCGGGCGCGAACATCGTCAACCCCGACCGGATGTGGCACTACACCGAGGGGATCCGTAACTGGGACCCGATCTGGAGCCGCCATGGCATCCGCATCCTCCCCGGCCCGTCGCCGCTGTGGCTGGACGCGACCGGCAAGCGCCTGCCGGTGCCGCTGTTCCCCGGCTTTGACACGTTGGGCACGCTCGAGCACATCATGAAAACCGGCCATGACTACACATGGTTCGTGCTGACGCAGAAGATGATCGAGAAGGAGTTCGCGCTCTCGGGCTCGGAGCAGAATCCCGACCTGACCAGCAAGAGCGTCGTCGAGGTCCTGAAGTCGCGTGTCGGCAAGGGGGCGCCGGCGCCGGTCGAGGCCTTCAAGCGCAACGGCGCGGACTTCGTCGTCGAGCGCGACCTCGCCGCGCTGGTGCGCGGGATGAACGCCTTGACCGACGAGCCGCTGCTCGACTTCGCCGACGTCGAGCGGGAGATCGTCGCGCGCGACCGCGAGATCGAGAACCCATACACGAAGGATCTCCAAGTCACAGCGATTCGAGGCGCCCGCCGCTACATACCGGATCGCATCACCCGCGTCGCGGCGCCGCACCGCATCCTCGACCCCAAGGCCGGACCGCTGATCGCGGTCCGCCTGAACATCCTCACGCGCAAGACGCTCGGCGGCCTGCAGACCGACCTGTCCAGTCGCGTGCTGCGAGCCGATGGTCAGCCGCTCGAGGGCCTATACGCCGCCGGCGAGGTGGCGGGGTTCGGTGGCGGCGGCATGCACGGCTACCGTTCGCTCGAGGGCACGTTCCTCGGCGGCTGCCTGTTCTCCGGGCGCATCGCCGGCCGCGCGGTCGCGGCGGCGATCGAGGGCTCCTGAGCGCCAGGGCCTCGTCCCGCGCTCATTGGAATCTCCCTGCCCGCCACGTATTCACCACCGTCGGGGCGACGAAGCTCCCATGGCTCAACCGATCGCGCTAGGGTTTTAAGCCATGGGTGAGCGCACGGGATACACACCGGGAACCTTCTGCTGGACCGACCTGACGACGACCGATCAGGAGGGGGCGAAGGCCTTCTACGGCGGGCTGTTCGGCTGGGTGGCAGAGGACATGCCGGTCGGGGACGATGTCTACTATTCGATGCAGCGCGTGGATGGCAAAGACGTCGCCGCGATCTCACCGCAGCAACAGCAACAGCGCGACGCGGGCGTGCCGCCGACGTGGAACTCATACGTGTCGGTCGCGGACGCCGACGCCGTGGCGGACCGGGCGCGGGAGCTCGGGGCCACCGTGCATGCGCCGCCGTTTGATGTGATGGAGGCCGGCCGGATGGCCGCGATCCAGGACCCGCAGGGGGCGTACTTCCTGATCTGGCAGCCCAACCAGCATTTCGGCGCGGCGCTCGTGAACGCGCCCGGCGCGTTTAGCTGGAACGAGCTCGGCTCGCCCGATCTCGATGCCTCCAGCGCGTTCTACTCGTCTCTGTTTGGCTGGAGCGTCGAGCCGTTCGAGGGCAGCCCGGAACCGTATTTGACGATCAAGAACGGTGACGGGGTCAACGGCGGCATCCGACCGCTGAACTCTCCGGGCCCACCGCCGCACTGGCTCGTGTACTTCGCGGTCGACGATCTCGACGACGGCCTCGCCAAAGTCGCGCAGCTCGGTGGCGCCACGCACGCGGGACCGATGGACATCGGGATCGCACGGATCGCCGTCGTGGCCGACCCGCAGGGCGCGATGTTCGCGCTCTACGACGGCCGGCTGGATCCGTAGACCACCGCCGCGCGCGCCTCTATCCGGAGACGCTCATCAGCGCCAGCGGAACCGTGAGGCCCGCCGAGCGGCGGAGCGTGGCGATCCGCCGGCCGGGCTGGACCGCGGGCCGGATCTCACTTACATGCGAGCCGAGCAGCTCAACGGTCCGGTCGAGATCCTCCACGCGCACCGCCAGACCCCAGAAGCGTGCCGGGCGGTCCGGGCCGCCCGCACGCTGGATCGAGTCGGCGGGCTCCTGGATCAACTCGAGGATCTCGGCGCCGAGACGGAAGAACGCCTGACGCGGTGCGCCCGCGGGAGTGGGCTGCTCGCGAATCCGCCGCAGGTCCAAGCCCGCACGTTGAAGCGCGCGGACGCTGCGGTCCAGGGACGGCGAGGCCGCGACAATGTGATCGATCGCGACGACCCCGTTGGGGTGGGCCGGCGCGAGATCGCGTGACGGGTGCTCGGATACGGTCGTTGACAGCCCGTCGAGCTCCGTGGCGGCGAGGTCACGCAGCGTCCAGCCGAGGATGCCTCGCCCGCTGCAGTCGCCGTGCAGAAACCGCAGCCGCACACCGCCGATCTCACAGCAGCACTCGTTAGAGACCGTGAAGCCGAGCTCCGCCCAGCGCGCGGCATCGTCGCCTACCAGCAGTTCGTCGATCGTCGGTGCAGGCATGACGAGAAGGTAGTCGTCGGCGCCGCGTACGCGAGCTCGACTTACGCGCCGGCGCCCACCGGCATCGGCTGCCCGGCTACGCGCTCGCGTAGCCGCAGGTGCAGGCCCTGAGGAACCATCGTGAAGCTGAGCTGCTCCTTGACCGGCCCACGCGAGTCGTCGAGCTCCACCTTGAAGTTGCGGGCGATCATCGCCATCGCGGTCTTTGACTCCAGAAACGCGAGGTTGCGTCCCGGGCAGAAGCGGGGGCCGGCGCCGAACGCTAGAAACGACTTCTGGTCGGGCGTCGCGAGCTCGCTGTCCGCTAGCCAGCGCTCGGGTTCATACTCCCCGCCGCCGGCTTGCAGGCTGGCATGACGGGTAAGCAGCAGCAGGCGAGTCCCCGCGGGAATGCGGGTGCCGGCGATCGTCGTGTCGGCGATCGGTTCGACGCCGAGGACCGCGGCGACCGCCTTCAGGCGCATCGACTCCCGCAGCACCGCCTCCCCGTAGTCCAAGGAGTCGACGATCTCGTGGCCGGCGGGATAGGGCTGCTCGCCCAGGACCGCCTGTGCCTCCTGTGCCCAGCGCCTCTGGATCTCGGGTCTGGTGGAGAGAAACCACAAGGTCCAGGCGATCGTGTGGGCTGTGGTGTCCTCGCCGGCGGACAGGAACGTGACCGTGTTCCAGATGATTTCCTCGTCGGTGAACGTGCCTTCGGTCTCCTGCGCGGCGAGCATGCTCTCGAGAAAGTTCTCGGGCGTCTCCCGCAACTCGGGTCGCTCGAGCATCCGCTTGCGGGCCTGCGCGATGAACCCCTCCACCGCCGCGTGGATCGCCGTGATCGAGCGCTCCGCCGCACGGTCGGCCGGGAGCTTTACCCAACGCCAGTAGGGAAAGGGTGCCACGACACGACGTCCGGCCGCCTCGAACAGAGTCTTGATGTGACCCTGCAGCTCGTTGTCGCGACGCTCGAGCGTATTGAGGTCATGACCGAACGAAAGCGCCGATGTGACATCCACGCTGAACGATGTGAGCTCGTCGGCGATGTCGAGCGTCCGCCCCTCCCGTGCGGCCTGCGTCAGCCGCCGATAGAGCCGCTCGGTCGCGGTATGGATGATGTGGAAGTAGCGATGCAGATGGTTGGAGTTCAACGCCGTCACGGCCAGGCGCCGCTGACGCTTCCAATCCTCCCCCTCAGCCGAGAACACCCCATCGTTGCCCAACTCGGCGAGAATCGCCTTCACCTCCCGCCAACGGCGATACCCCTCTGGACGTTCCCGCAGAATCGTGTTGATCTCCTCCTGCTCGCCGACCACGACGATGCGCCGCGGGCCGAGATCGAAACGGAACATCGGCCCGTACCGCTCACACCACTCCTCCGACACCGAATGCAAGCGATCCGCGCGCACCCGATGTGCGTTACCCAGCAACGGAAGCCCAGGTGGCCCCGGCAGATCGGCGATCGAGCGAGTGGCGCCAGCCTGACTCATCGGCAGAAAAGCTTAGACCTTCCCAAGCCACCGAGCTTCCCAAGCCGCCTAAGCTCTTAGGACCCCAGCCCGCTCGCCCCGCGGCCTTCGCTCATCGGGACGAGTTGTATGCCCAAACAACGGAGAACAATCAGACGAGAAGGAGAGACACGATGACCATTACGACCGGTTCCGCACACCTACCGGCGCTCGGCGCGCACGAGCGAGAGGAGATCGGACACGAGCTGCAGGCAACGCTGCTCGAGCTGATCGACCTGTCGCTGCTCGGCAAGCAGCTTCACTGGAGTATCGTCGGCCCGCTCTTCCGACCATTGCACCTTTACTTGGACGAGTTGATCGACTCGTGGCGCGATCTCGGCGACACAGTTGCCGAGCGGGCGGTCGCGGTCGGCTTCTGGCCCGATGGCCAGGCGGACGCGGTCGCGGCGGGCAGCGAGATCGCGAGGGTCGAGCGCGGGGCAGTCGAGGATCGGCATGTCCTGCGTGAGCTCGTCAAACGTGTCGCCGAAGTCGACGAGCGCACCAGAACGCGTATGGATAGGCTCGCCGAGCTCGACTCAGCTTCCGAAGATGTCCTGGTTGGCGTCGTTCGTGCGCTCGAGGAGCAGCTCTGGATGATCCGTGCCCAACTGCCGCGGGAGGGCGGAGCCTAGTGGAGCTGCCTGCTCGCGGGGGTGGATGAGGTCCTCTATCCCCTGTTACTTTTCCTCGCCCGGCTAAAGCTCGGGGCTAAAATCGACAAAAGTATTCACGTTGCCGACCGAGGAGATTCCATGAATGGACCGGTGCTGTTCTGCTACGACGGGTCTGAGGGGTCAAGCGCGGCGATGGCCGCGGCCGCGGAGCTCGTCACCCACCCGGCGCCTGCGGTCGTGCTGACGATCTGGCAGCCCGCGGCGGTGCTGCTGGCGCAGGCCGGGGGGTTTGGCGGGGGCTACTTGAGCGACGAGGAGCTCCTCGACCGTGAGCAGGCGCAGCTGGCCCAAGACGCTGCTGAGGAGGGTGTGCAGCGCGCGCGTGCCCACGGATATGACGCCAGCACACGCGTCGAGGAGGCCACAGAAGGCGCGGGGCGCAGGATTATCGAGATCGCCGACGAGCTCGACGCGCGGCTGATCGTGTGCGGTCGGCGCGGGCGCGGGGCGATCACCTCGGCGCTGCTCGGCAGCGTCTCGCACGTCGTACTCGCCCACGCCGGTCGCCCGGTCCTGATCGCGCCACAGGGCTGACGAGCCAGCCCGGGACCGGCGAAGGCACCGAGCAGGCTACTTGACGTGGGTGTCTTGGCGATACGGTTGCGACACGTAGTATTTCGCCCGTGAGCACAGACCGCGAGCTCGATGTTGTCCTCTTCGGCGCCACGAGCTTCGTAGGTCGCCTGTGTGTCGAGTACCTCTCGCGCGCCGCGCCGCCTGAGGCGCGCATCGGGCTTGCGGGCCGCTCGCTCGCGCGGCTAAGCGACCTACAGGCCTCGCTCGGTGGACGCGCCGCGGATTGGCCGTTGCTGATCGCCGATACGACCGACCAGCAGTCCTTGAGTGCGCTCGCGACCAAGACTCGTGTCCTGGCCACGACCGTCGGCCCCTACCGCCTCTACGGGCTACCGGTCGTGGAGGCATGCGCGAGGGCAGGCACACATTACGCCGACCTCACCGGCGAGGTGCTGTTCATGCGCGATGCGATCGATCGCTTCGACGCTGTCGCGGCGGGGAGCGGTGCGCGGATCGTGCACAGCTGCGGCTTTGACTCGATCCCGTCCGACCTCGGCGTGCTGGCGCTGCACGAAACGGTCACGGCGGACGGCGCCGGGCAGCTGCAAGACACGACGCTCGTCGTTCGGGCGATGAAGGGCAGCCCTAGCGGTGGCACGATCGCGTCCTTGCAGGGCACAGTCGACGATGCCCGCAGGAGCCCCGAGCTAGCGCGAGTACTCGCCGACCCCTATGCCCTGAGCCCGGACCGCGACGCTGAGCCACGCCTCGGCCCGGAGCCCGACCTGCGCGGCGTGCAAAACGACCACGAGCTCGGAGGAATGTGGGTCGGCCCGTTCATCATGGGGTCCATCAACACACGTGCCGTCCGACGCAGTAACGCACTACAGGACTGGGCCTACGGACCCCGGTTTCGCTACCGGGAGGTGATGGGCTTCGGGTCGGGTCCGGTTGCCGCGCTGCAGGCCGGTGCGATCGCGGGCGGCGTCGGTGCGCTGGTGGCGGGGCTGTCGATCCCGCCCGCGCGCGCGGTGCTCGACCGGGTGCTGCCATCCCCCGGCGAGGGCCCGAGCGAGAAGCAGCGCGAGCAGGGCTTCTTCCGCATCGAGATCCACGCGCGGACCTCGAGCGGCGCGCGGTACCTCTGCCGGGTCGCCGCCCAGGGCGACCCGGGGTATAAGGCGACGGCGGTGATGTTCGGCGAGAGCAGCCTTTCTCTCGCGCTCGACGGGGACCGGCTGCCGCACCGCGCCGGAGTGCTGACGCCGGCGACCGCCATCGGTAACACGTTGATCGAGCGACTGCGGATCGCCGGACAGACGCTCGAGGTCGAGCGGACCGGATAGCCGCTGGACATGAGACTTCCGAACAGTGCGCATGAATCCCAGCCCTGGCGTATCCGCGAGCTCGCGCCCGACTTCAGGCTGGAGGACGTCTGGGCACTTCCAGCGCAGGGCGGTGCTGATGACTTTGCAACATTGCTCGAGGTGATGGCTTCCCTCGATCCGGCCAACGGGGGCTCGTTTGCGACCCGCGTCCTTTTCAGTATTCGTTATCGCGTCGGCGGCTGGTTCGGCTGGGATGACGCGCCCCGCCCACTCGCCATCCCCGACGACACCGAATCTACCCTGGGCGCGCGACTCCCGGAGGATCTGCGCAACACCGCAACAGGGGGGCCGGATCTCAGCTCATATGGCTTCCAGCCCCTCTACCGCACCGATCTGGAGTGGGCGGCTGAGCTTTCCAACCGAACCGTTCACGCCGTGATGCACCTGGCTTGGGTCGATCAGGGTGCAGGGCGCTATCAAGGACAGATGGGGGTGTACGTCAAGCCTCGCGGCAGATTCGGGGCGGGATACATGGCCCTGATCGCGCCGTTCCGGCATTGGGTTGTTTACCCGGCCCTCATGCGACAGGTCGAACGGGCCTGGAACGCCCGAATGGCTCGTCAGTTGTAGTGGCGCAGACCCGGCCACAGCTCAGACCACGACGCGCGCTCGCCTGCACAGAATCACACCGGCGCGCCCTGCTCCTGGTTATTGGCCGCGACCTGATCGTTAATGTGCGCCCAGATCAGCGTCTCCGGCTTACCGGGGCAGGTGGAATGGGACCGTGGTGATGACGATGCCTTCGTAGGCGATCAGAGAGGCGCGCAGGCGTGTGGCGATGCGGTTGTGCAGGATCCGCTGCCAGCGCTTGGCGACGACGATCTCCGGTACGACGAGCGTGAGGGTGACGTCGGGGCGTTGGCGGTGCAACGCGGCGATGTAGTTGGCCAGCGGAGCGACGGTGGAGCGGTAGGGGGATACGACGATCTCGAGCGGCAAATGGTCACCCCACGCCCGCCACGCGCGGTGGAAGCGCTCAGCCTCCTCATCGGTGGGGCTCATGTGCAGCGCGAGCACCGGCTGGGCGAGCGAGACGGCGTAGGCGAGCGCGTGCAACGCCGCGAGGTCGAGCACCGCGACGGGGACGACGGCGAAGCTGTGCACCTCGGACGGGTCATCCTGCGCCTCGGCCAGGCGCGCGGAGACCTCTGGCCGCAGCCGGGGCGGCGTTACGCGAGTTATCCCCCTGCGCCCGCCCACCTCTCCTCCCGGCGCATCTCCTCGTGGCGTGAGTGCCTCGCGGGCGCTCACGTAGTGCGCGTGCACGCGCCCGCACGCCAACACGATCAGCGGGACCAGCACGACCACGACCCAGGCGCCCTCGGTGAGCTTGGTGACCGCGGCAATCAGCACGACCAGCCCCGAGAGGACTGCGCCGAGCAGGTTGGTGGCGAGCGCCGAGCGCCACCCCCGCTCGCGGTGCCGGGACCAGTGCGCGACCATCCCACTCTGGGCGAGCGTGAAGGCGAGGAACACACCGATCGCGAACAGCGGGATCAGCGGGGCGGTCTCGCCGCCAAAGGCCGCGTAGATCGCGGCCGCGGGCACGGCGAGCACGAGGATGCCGTTACTGAACGCGAGGCGATCGCCCATCCGCAGGAACAGCCGCGGGACGTACCCGTCACGGGCCATGAAATACAAAAGCCGCGGAAAACCGTTGAACGCGGAGTTGGCCGCGACCAGCAGCACGAGCGTGGTAGCCACCTGCACGAAGCCGTAGGGAATACCGCCGCCGACGCTGTCATGCGCGATCTGGGAGAGCACCGTCTGACTACCACCCGGCGTGGCGCCGTCGAAGTGAGCGACGAGCACCACGCCGACGAACATCGAGATCAACAGCACCATCATCACCGTGAGGGTCTGGCGGGCGTGCTTGGCTTGCGGAGGGCGGAAGACGGGGACCGCGTTTGAGATCACCTCGATCCCGGTCATTGCGGTCGCCCCGGAGGCGAACGCGCGCAGCAGGAGCAGCACGCCGACCGCCTCCACCGCCCGGTGCGGCGGCACCGCGGTCGCGGGGTGAAAGTCGTGGGAGCCCGCCTTGATGAGGCCGGCGATCACGACCAGCGCAATCGCGGCCACGAACAGGTAGGTCGGGGCGGCGAAGGCGGCGCCGGCGTCACGCACTCCGCGCAGGTTGCCGGCCACCAGCAGCACGATCACGACCAGGCCGATCACCACCCTCGCCGAGTCAAGCCTTGGGATCGCCGAGGTGACGGCTTCCACCCCAGCCGCAACCGACACCGCGACCGTGAGGATGTAGTCGACGATCAACCCGGCGCCCGCGAGCAGACCCCACTGGCGCCCCAGGCTGTCGCTCGCGACGATGTAGGAACCCCCACCGTGCGGGTAGGCCCGGATCACCTGGCGGTAGCCGAGGCCGACAGAGAGCATCAGCACCGCAAGGGCCAAGCCGATCGGCAGCGAGAGCTTCAGCTCGCCCGAGCCGGCGAGCACGAGGATCGCCATCATCGCTTCCGGCCCGTAGGCCACCGAGGAGAGCGCGTCGGGCGAGAGCACGGCGAGGGCGAGCAGACGCCCCATCAGCTCCTCGGCGATCGCCGTGCTGCGCAGCGCCGGGCCGATCAGCACCCGCCGCACCGCGTAGGCCACGCGGCCCGACCACGAATCGCCCTCCCCCGCCTCGGCCGTCGCTTCGAGCTCGTCGTCGTCGGCCTCACGCCCCACGCTGCGGATGTGGACGAAGCGTCCGGCGCGCGACTGCCGCGGATCGACGAAATCGAGGTGGCGATCGACGGGCAGCGCGCGCTCCCAGAGGAGCCGCGCCGGCATGCACCCCGCCCAGTCGCGGCCCACCTCGCCCAGCGCGGCGAGCGCACGCTCATCGAGCTCGGGCAGCTGCGCGCTCGCCGTGACCGCCGCGCCCGACCCGTCCTCCCCCGGGCCATCGCTTGACCTACCGCGCGGCCGGTCGCGCTCGCCCGTGCTGTCGGAGGGTGGGCTTGGCAAGGGCTAGCTGACGAGTCCGAAAGTTACGAGCCGCGTGCGTCTTCGATGCTGTCTTGGGAAGGATCGTACTGGTGCTCGCCCCGAATGCCGCCCGGGGAGCTCACCGGCGAACGGCCGCCCACACGTCCTCCGGGCTCGCGTCGATCAGGATCTCCTTGCGGATAGAAGTCATCTGTACCTTTCCCGTCTGTTGGGTTCCCGGGCGAGCAGAACCAGTCGATACGCATCGCAGCCGGCTAATTTTCTGACTCAGGACACTAGCCTGGAACGGAGATCCCGCCCCACTCCTCGGGCGCGACATCCGCTCGATCGCCTGCAGGCGCTCCGGCGTGTCCGGATGCTCCGGCATGTTTACCCGTGGGTCGTGTTCCATGCAGGCCGGGTGACTGAAGTAGAGCCCCGGGTGCTTGGCGCCCGTCGTATTGTGATCCTCACTCACGGCGAGCCCCCCGGTCAGAGACGATCCAGATGACCGGCGGCAAACGCCCGCTGCGCAAACACCGGGTCGTCCTCCATCGTCAACGCCACGATCTGGGTCGCCGGCGCCCGCTCACGCAACTGGCTGATCGCTTCGACGCTCAACCCGCCGGGCATGCTCAAATCGAGCAGCAGCACCTGTGGCTGAGCATCCTCCACGTGGCGCGCGACAGACGCCAGGTCGTCGGCTTCGGCCACCACCTCCACGCCTTCCTCGCCATCGAGCAGCAGCCGCAGGCTGCGGCGCATCAGGGCGTGACTGTCGGCCAGAACCACACGGATCGGCAGGGCCGCCGAGGCGAGCGGCGCGGTCGGCGCGATGGGCGCGGTCACGGCGAGACTCGGCGCCAGATGCAGACTCGAGGGCATATTCCCACACTAGCCAGGCCCGGCACGTAAAACCTCGGTAGACATCCCCACTCGGCTGCGGGAAAGCACGGATCTTTCCGGGCGCTGACGGCATCATGCAGCCGACGATGTCGGTCGGATCGACGATCGTCGGGTCGGCCACGGTGTCCCAGCCGCGCTGGCCGGGACCGTGGTAGACAAGCGCCTTCATGATTACTCCTGCTCGCTGCGCAGTAGTCCCGATAGCCACTGGGTCTTGCGGTAGGGCGGCATCAGCAGCACCAGCACGATCAGCACGGCGGTCCCGACGAGGTACTCAAAGAGCTCGGCGACGGTCGCGAACCCACCGGTGAGGTTCTCACCCCAGGCGATCATCGCGAACGTGAACATCGAGAGCGCCATGCCGCTGAGCAGGATCGGCTTGCGGCGGGTGGGCAGGAACTCGCCCGTGAGAACGCTGGCGGCGATCACGACGAACACGAGCGCCTCGAGTAGGCCGATCAGCACCCAGGAGGTGTTTGTTCCGGGGAAGGATGAGACGAACGTGCCCTGGAAGGTCTTGGCCAGAGGAGCGGGCATCGTCCCGCTGTTGTCGATCAGCTTCTCCTTGGCGGAGAAGAAGAACAGCAGCCCGAACGTGAAATAGATACTTGCGCTGACGAGCCAGTAACTGGCGCGGTCGGCGATGTGACCGATCGTTCCCTCGCGAGTGCCTGGGTTGCGCGGCGTGCGATCGGGCTGCGGGTCCCGGTGGCGTCCGTTGGGTATGGGATCCGCGACGGCGGGGAAGGGTACGCCGTTGCCGCCGATGGTCGGGGCGGACGGTGGTTGCGGGATGACTGAGCTGGGCATGGTGTGTTCCTCGTTTCGTTGGGTGTGCGCATGAGCGCCAGCGACCAGAGGAGCACCGCGGACCTGAACAACATAGCATGAAATCTATATCTAGGAAATATATATCTAGATACGCTATTCTTTAGAGATGACCGAGACCACGACGCACCGCTGGAAGTTCCTTACCAACCACGCTCAGGTTCTGGCCTGCATCGCCCACGACCCGGGCGTGCTCCTGCGAGAGATCAGCGAGCGGGTCGGGATCACCGAACGCGCCGCGCACCGGATCGTCACGGAGCTCGCGGACGGCGGCTACATCACGCGGGAGCGCAACGGGCGGCGCAACCAGTACACGATCCAAGCCGGCCTTCCGCTCCCCGACCGTCTCGGCCGCGTGCAACGGATCAGCGACCTGCTCACGATCCTGATCGGCACCAGCGGCGAGTTCCCAGATACGCCGGCCTCACCGGCGGTACCGAACGGGAAGACAGGCCGGTAATCGTGCCCGGCGATCCCGGCCCCGTGCCAACAGCCGGCTCGCGCTCGGGGAAGCTCCGTGTGGTCATCGCCGGCGGGGGAGTGGCCGCCCTCGAGACCGTGCTGGCCTTGGCCGATCTCGCGCCCGACCGCACCGAGGTGACCGTGATCGCGCCCAACAGCGAACTCGTCTACCGCCCGATGGTCGTCCGCGAGCCGTTCGCCTACGGCGCCGCGCACCGCTACCCGCTGGCGCCGATCGTCCACGACGCCGGGGCAAAGCTGATCACAGGGGAGCTCGGCTGGATCGACCCGGCCACGCGGACGATCCACACGAAGGCCGATGAGGCGATCGAGTACGACGCGCTGATGCTCGCGCTCGGGGCGAGCATCAGCAAGCGCTACCCGCACGCGCTCACGATCGACGACCACGATCTGGCGCAGACCATGCACGGGCTGATCCAGGACGTAGAGGGCGGGTACGTCCACAAGCTCGCGTTCGTCGCGCCCGCACGGATGGCGTGGCCGCTGCCGTTGTACGAGCTCGCGCTGATGAGCGCCGGGCGCGCCTACGACATGGGCATCGAGCTGCAGACGACGATCGTCACACCCGAGGACAGCCCCCTCGCGATCTTTGGAGCATCGGCGAGCAGCACCGTGGCCGAGCTGCTCGCCGGCGCGAACGTCGAGACGATCAACTCCGCCTACGCGCAGGTTCCCAGCTCCCACGAAGTGCTGATCAACCCCGGCGACCAGCGCCTCGAGGTGGATCGGGTGATCGCATTGCCCGAGCTCTACGGCCCTGCCGTACGCGGCATTCCGCTCGGCGAGAACGGCTTCATCCGGGTGGACCCGCATTGCCGAGTACCCGACGTCGTGCGCATCTACGCGGCCGGCGACGCGACCGACTTCCCGATCAAGCAGGGCGGTATCGGCTCCCAGCAGGCCGACGTTGCAGCGCAGTCGATCGCGGCGCTGGCCGGGGCGCCCGTGACGCCCGAGCGCTTTGACCCCACGATCCACGGCATGCTGCTGACCAACGGAAAGCCTC
The DNA here is from genome assembly GCA_963837135.1 of uncultured Solirubrobacterales bacterium. GTDB lineage: Bacteria > Actinomycetota > Thermoleophilia > Solirubrobacterales > Solirubrobacteraceae > Palsa-744. The sequence goes on along the minus strand of CAWILV010000005.1, from coordinate 190,303 downwards.
AATACCTCACCGCTCACATCACGGGAGGGCACGGGTTCAGCTCGGAGATCACCGACACGCCGCCCTCCCCGCCGCCGAGCAAGATCGCCGCGAAGTACCTGGCGCCATATCTGGAGAAGCTCGACCGCGAAAGCGCCTCGACCTGACGACGACAAACGGGTTCCCGCGCACGGGTCCCGTTCGTCAGCCCGGTACGCTGTTTCGATGGAGCCCGTGAGCACTGGTGAACTCGTCAAGGTCGCCGGCGGCGGACCGGAGCGTGACGGGATCGTGTTCGACACCCCGAGCAAATCGAAGGTCGTTGTGGCGGTAGTAGATCCAGGCCGAGGTCCCGTGCTACGAACGGTTCATCCGAAGCTGGTGAGCGAGCGCTCTGAGGAGGGACCCGATGACCGGGCATTGCATCTCCTGATCCGTCGGACACCGACACCACCGGCTCGCGGCCCGTCCGGTGGTGCAATGGCCGCCAGCGGACGGGGAAGCGCCGGTCACGCACGCGGGACGATGCACCGCACGACCGGTAAGTAGCACCACAATCCACCGGTCGGCAAAACACAGCACTCTCAAAACGAGCGGGGGATCGGCCGACGGCGCGAGTCACGCAGTGTGGGTGCCCTCCAGCAGAGCGGCCAGGCGCGCGTGCTGCTCGGAGGTGGCGCCGAGGATCTCCTGCACCCAGCCAAGCACCTCTGCCTCGTCGATCGCCGTGCCCCAGGCGATCATCTCTTCGACGTCCAGCCAGTCCTTTGGCCGGTCGAACACGACCTTGCACACGATCAGATGCTCCGGGCTGAGAATCGGGATCCGCACTGGACCGAACTCGACCTGGCGTGAGCGCTCGGCCATCGCCTGATGAAGCTCAAACGTAGCGAAGAAGAGATCTAAATATGACCCGTCCCAGTCCAGCCGGGCCTGACCATCTCGCTTGATCGCGGCCCGATCCGAGCGGGAGACGGTTACGCCCAGATGGGTGAGAGCTCCCAGCACGGGCTCCGCATCCTCGGGTGAGACGGTCACGTTGAGGTCTACATCGGTCGTGGCCCGCGGGTTGCGATACCACGCCAGAGCCACCGCCCCACCGAACTGGTGCGTCACATGCATCGAGTCCAGCAGCTCGTGCACCGCCACGATCCTCCCGGCAAGACCACCCAGGCTCCCGCTCGCGCTCATTGTCAATTCGAGCGTGCGGAGCCGCGGGGGCCGCGTCGGGCTGTGCGGGGCGCGGAGCCGTGGGAGCGTGCGGAGCCGCGGCGATCCTCGACGAGCCGCGAGATCACAGGAAACTCGAGCGGCGCAAACGGCCTGGCGGGCTGGTTGGCAGTGACGGCGTCGGCAAAGCCCAGCAGGTCGATCAGAGCCGCCCCCGGATCGGCCGGCCTGAGCGCCGGCGGGCGCCGCAAGGTCCGGGCCATCCGCCGAGAGGCCTGCACGAACCGGCTGGTGGGGTCGTCGGTCGCACGCCCGGCGCCGGTGATCGCCGCGAGCGGCGCCCCAGCCCGCCGTCCCGAGGCAAGCACCTCCCCCATATCGAAGGGCCGCTGCGCCCGCTGCGCAGCCTTGGCGAGAACCGCGTCGGTGAGAACAGCGAACCCGGCGAGACTGCGCGCCCGAGGACCATCCCGCGTGTGCAGCGACTCCCGAATCTCGAACCGTCCCTTGGGACGCGCGACGACATAAGCCATACCCACTAGAATACCACTAGATTGCACCCACTAGCGGATGATCCGAAGTAACGATCGGGGCCACGCATAGCCTTCGTGAACCCCCCTCATCCCCCTCATCCCCCTCATCCAATAAACCTGATAGTCTTTGTGAGGAACTCATAATCCAGCGACCGTCTTTGGAGCACCCAAATGGCCCTCCCACTCATCATCATCATCACCTCCTCCTGGATCCTGATCCTCGCTGTGATCGCCGGCCTGTGCCTGAGCGCGCGCCGGGGGGATCTTCAACAGCTGAGCGCCGCAGCAGCCGAGCCCACGAGCGGGCGCATCGAAGCACCGGTGATCTCAGCCAGGATCACCGCCCAGTCAGCCCAGCCGGCCAGGCGCGTCTACCCGTGCAACCCCCTTGGCATCACCGGCAGCGCCACGGGATGAGCGCGTCAGTCCAGCTGTGGGGGGTGTAGGAAGCGTGCGGCGAGTGTCTGCATCACACGCTCGACGGCAGCGTCCACCGTCTCCTCGCTCGAGCGCAACACCAGATCGGGCTGCTCGGGCGGCTGGTAGGGGGCGTCGACACCGGTCATGCCGCTGATCTCGCCCGCACGCGCGCGGGCGTACAAACCCTTGGGGTCGCGCTCTTCACACACCTCCAGCGGCGCGTCGACGAACACCTCGATGAAGTGCAGGTCGTGAGCCGAGTGCAATCCGGACGCGACCTCGCGGTCACAGCCGTACGGACTGACAAGGCTGACCAAGGCGATCGTCCCGGCCTCCGCGAACAATCTTGCGACATGCGCGGTGCGGCGCACGTTCTCACAGCGCGCGTCCTCGTCGAAACCAAGATCGCCGTTCAGGCCATGGCGCAAGTTATCGCCGTCGAGCAGGAACGCGGGACGCCCAGCGGCGACCAGGCGCTCCTCGACAGCCCCGGCGATCGTCGACTTGCCGGCGCCGGGCAGACCCGTGAACCAGATCGTCGCGCCGGGATGCCCGAGCGACTCCCAGCGCGCCCTACGCGTCAGCTCGGAGCGCTGCCACTTCACGTTGGGGCTCTGCGTCGGGCGCGGCTCGAGCGCCGGCGCGTCCCTGACCTCGGTCTCGGTGTCGAGGATCGTCCCCGCGGCGACCGTCTCGTTACTCACCTCGTCGATCACGATCAGGCTGCCCGTGATCTTGTTGCGCCGGTAGGAGTCGAACACCAGCGGCGAGCTGAGCTCCATGCGGACGCGGCCGAGGTCGTTCAGCCCGAGCGTCGTCGCGGTCTCGTCGCGGTGCAGATCGTCGAGTTGAATCCGATAACGCACATCCAGCGCGCTGACCGACGTAGTGCGCGTCGTGTGCTTCACCAAATAACGCCGGTTCGGGCTGAGCGGCTGCTCAGACATCCAGCACAACAACGCCTCGAAGCTCGACGACACCGCCGGCTGGTTCTGCGCACGCGCGATCGTACTGCCGCGGCTGACGTCGATGTCGTCCGCCAAGCGCAGCGCGACCGACATCGGCGGGAACGCCTCCGCCACCGGCCCGTCGAAGGTGTCGATCCCGGCGATCTTCGAATGCTGGCCGCTCGGCAGCACGACCACGTCGTCACCCTCCCGCAGGATGCCACCCGCGACCTGGCCCGCGTACGCGCGGTAGTCGCTGCCGGCGCCCGAGCGCGGACGGATCACCCACTGCACGGGGAAGCGCACATCGATCAGGTTGCGATCGGAGGCGATGTGCACGTGCTCGAGGTGGTACAGCAGCGGCGGGCCCTGATACCAGTCCATCGCCTCCGAACGCTCGACGACGTTATCGCCCAACAAAGCCGAGATCGGGATGAACGTCACGTCGGGGACGTCGAGCTTCGCGGCGAAGCGCTCGAACTCGTCGACGATCCCCCGGAAGACGCCCTGGTCGAAATCGACGAGGTCCATCTTGTTCACGCACACCACGAGATGCGGAATCCGCAGCAACGAGCTAATGAACGCATGGCGCTTGGACTGCGGCAGCATCCCCTTGCGCGCATCGATCAACACGATCGCCAGGTCCGCGGTCGAAGCGCCTGTGACCATGTTGCGCGTGTACTGCTCGTGCCCCGGCGTGTCAGCGATGATGAAGCGGCGCTGGGCCGTCGCGAAGTAGCGGTAGGCGACGTCGATCGTGATGCCCTGCTCGCGCTCGGCACGCAACCCATCGGTCAACAACGACAAGTCCAGGAAGTCCGAGCCCATCCGCTTGCTGGCCTGCTCGACATGCTCCAACTGGTCCGCGAGCACCTGCTTGGAGTCATACAACAACCGCCCGATCAACGTGCTCTTGCCGTCGTCCACCGAGCCCGCAGTCGCAAAACGCAACAATTCCGCCGGACGCTCCGACAACCGCTCGAACACGTCGATGACTTCGCCCTCGGCGAGCTCGCCGACGCGCTCCTGTGGATTCTGGGCTGGGTCGAAGATCGCCATCAGAAGTAGCCCTTGCGCTTGCGGTCCTCCATCGCCGCCTCGGTGACCCTGTCGTCGGCGCGCGTCTGGCCGCGCTCGGTGACCTCGGTCGCGGCGATCTCGAGCACCACTTCCGCGAGCGTGGAGGCCTGGGATTCTACCGCCCCCGTACACGTCATGTCTCCCACCGTGCGGTAGCGCACCGTGGCCTGGAACGGCCGCTCGTCCGCCGCGAGCTGCACGTGCGGGCTCGTCGCGTACAGCATCCCGTCGCGCGCGAACACCTCGCGTTCGTGCGCGAAGTAGATCGAGGGCACCTCCAGTTCCTCCTCGGCGATGTACTGCCACACGTCGAGCTCCGTCCAGTTGGAGATCGGGAACACGCGCACGTGCTCGCCCCTGCGTATCCGTCCGTTATAGAGGCTCCACAGCTCCGGCCGCTGCCCCTTCGGGTCCCACTGGCCGAACTCGTCGCGGAAGGACAGGATCCGCTCCTTCGCCCGCGCGCGCTCCTCGTCGCGGCGGGCGCCACCGAACGCGGCGTCGAAGCCGTGCGAGGCGATCGCGTCGAGCAGGGTCACGGTCTGCAGGCCGTTGCGCGACGCGCGCGGTCCGGTCTCGTCGATCACGCGACCGTTCTGGATCGACTCCTCGACCGAGGCGACGATCAGCTGCTCGCCGATCTCCGCGATCCGCCGGTCGCGGAACTCGATCGCCTCGGGGAAGTTATGCCCGGTGTCGACGTGCATCACCGGGAACGGAAAGCCCCCCGGGCGAAACGCCTTCTCGGCCAGGCGCAGCAGCACGATCGAGTCCTTGCCGCCTGAGAAGAGCAGCACGGGACGCTCGAACTCGGCGGCGGACTCGCGCAACACATGGACGGCCTCGGCCTCGAGCGTGCGCAGGTGCGAGAGGTGGTAGGTGGCGGGCATCCTTGCTGGCAGCTACCTGACTGTTCCGTGGGAAAGAGGGGACACGTCGCCGGCGCGACCGCCCCGCGACCGCCGACATGATACACGCGTTCCTATGTCTCTTCTACGAACGACGGCTCCGGTTTCCGACTCAATGGTGGCTGTGGCTGCTCTCGTGCCTGCCTTTGTGGCCACCTTTTATAAGCGTTCTTGCGCTTTGCCCTTATGGCCACCCTTGTGGACGAAAGGTCTACCGGATTAGGATTGGCTCGCTGTAGTTCGAGACGTGCGCGCCGTCGTTTGTGACCTTGATCAGCGCGCGGTACAGGCCGCGGTGGCGGAGGCGTACGACGGCGCTGAAACGCGAGACGGACGATGTGCCGGCCGTGACGGACGTGCCGCCCTCGTTGACCGACTTACCCGGCCGCAACAGCTGGAAGCCGACGAGCGCACCGGCCTCCGCCGGAGCGACCGTGCCATACAAGCGCACGAACCCACGACGGCGAGCACGACGCACATGGAAGGACACCCGCACCGCGACGTTCTCGACCACCACCGGGCTGGAGACCACGGGCTTACCGACCGTCACGACACGCAACTGGGCGTTTTCCAACAAGCCCAGGGGCGGGAACGAGAAACCCCCGGCACTGTTCGTGACCTCAGGGTCGCCCACCGTCTTGAAACCACCCAGGTACGGGAACGGGTTGGCCTGCAACACGACCTCATGCGTCGACGCGCCCGTCCCCGACAAAGTGCCCTCCACGAAGAACGGGCTGCCGAACAGGACCGGGTTCGGCAAACCAACAATCTGAACCGACAAAGGAACCTTCGGCGTCCTGAACGTGCGATCCGCGCCCTTGACCGTCCCCCCGGGACCACTCGCGACGATCCGGTAGTGGTAGACGACCCCCGGCTGCAGACCCGTGATCGCCTGGCTCACCCTGATCGAGGCAGTCCCGTTGCCCGCCGGAGCGAGCGGCGACTGCGCGCCGTAGGCACCCGTCGGGCCGTACTGGAAGGAATAGTCGGTGACCTGACCACGGGCACCGACATAGCCGTAAAGGATCGCGGAGGAATACGCCACGTTCGAGACACCACCGGTGGTGACGGCGGGCGCGGGCACGGCAGCCGCCTGCGCGGGCAAGGCGAGCGCGCCCACCGCCAAAGCAAGCACACCAACCAAGCGCAAACCCCCACGAACACGTCGTGTTTTCATCCGCGCTCTTCCCATAACCACCAACCTACCCGAACCGCCATTCTTGAAACACCCACCAAGTATCGAGACCCACCCCTTTTGAAAGCTCCTACCTCCTCTACGCCAATCTCACCTTGCGCGTTGCGATCGCTTTGCCGTCGATGTAGACGCTCACCACCACCGACCCCCGGCCGAGCTGGCGGAGCTCGTGCTTGGTCAGGCTGACGATCGTGGTGCCGTCGGCGTTGAGCGTCACCGTCACGTGCACGAGACGCGATCCGTGGCGAGCGCGTAGCGTGATGTGGCAAACGTCCGGGCAGCTGACCGTGGCAACGCCATGCGTCGAGAGCGCCACCGCCGCCTGGAGAGGACCGAATTTTGGCGCCGGAGCTGGAGGAGCCGGCGCAGGGGGAGTCGGCGGCGCGGGTGCAACCGTCGTCGCCGGCGCAACCGAGACCGGCGGTGTTTCGACAGGACGGTACTGGTTAAAGCTGGCGCTGGCGGGAGAGCCCCCCGCGCCGTCCATCCCGGCCAATGCCAGTGTGCCTCCGGTGCCCAGAAGGAGAAAGGCGGCTGTGAACAGTATCGCTACCCGTGAGTGGCTCATACGGCTGATACGCACGAGCGGCCATATCCCTGACCGGGAGCTCGTTTGGATAGACGAAAGGCCGATGCCGCCCTCGTAAGCTGGGTCCGAGACCGAAACCTAAGTAACCCCACAACCACCCGGCCAGCGTCACTCTCGCGGCCGGGTGCGTGGCTATCGGCTGCCTAGCGGGCGACGCGATATCTGACGTGGGTGCGCCGCGAAGACGTGGGCGACGGCTCCGCGGCTGAAGACGGTGGTGCTCACGGGCTCGATAGTCAGCGGCATGGTGAAGAGCCGCTCGCCCGCGCCCAGGATGACCGGGTGGACGACGAGACGGTACTCGTCGATCAAGCCAGTCTCGACCAGCGACCGCGCGAACCGCACACCGCCCTGGGCGAGCAGGTACCCGTCGGGGCGCTCCTGCTTGAGGCGCGTGACGGCGGCGGCCAGGTCGCCGCGGGCGATTGTCGCGGGGCCCCACTCGGCGGAGGCGAGCGAGTCGGAGAACACGACCTTGGGGATCTCGTTCATCGGCTGGGCGAACGGCCCTGCGGCTCCCGGCCAGAAACCGGCCCACATCGCATAGGTCGCCGCACCGATGAGGTGCGTCCCGGCGTTGCTCACGGTGTCGAGGACCCACTCGGCGCCGTCGGGAGAGCGTCCCGCGGCGACCCAGTCGGAGCTCCCGTCGGCCGATGCGACGTAACCGTCGAGCGAGACGGACATCTTCAGAACTAGCGAGGCCATGCACTGCTCCTTTCCGGGCTGGATGACATGTGAGGACTGATGATCCAGGATGACTTGGGGACGTGTTCGCCGGCAGCGACCGACGTCATGCCGTCGCTGTCGGGATGCGCGGAAAGCAGGCGCCCCCGCGTAGCGAGCGGCTACGCCCTCGATGGGCTGGTCGCCCCGGAACCTCAAGTACATGCGGGCGCTGGCGGCTGCGTGGCCGGCCGAGGAGAAAGTGCCACAGCCCGTGGCACAAATTCCCTGGGGTCACATCCGCACGCTGCTCGACCTCGGGGTCACCACGACCGATTTAGCGTAGCTGGCTCCCCCGCACCTTTTCGGAAGCTCCTCCTTTCTCGCCCCCTTCACCCCCACCTCAACACCACGCTGACCAGGTATCTCTGCCGCAGCAGCTCACGGGTATTTCAAGCGGGTATTTTGGGTCGCATCCGCGCAGGCAGGTGAGACTTCCAAGGGTGGTGGGCGCGGGGCATCCCTGCCCCGCGCCGCGCGGTTATAGCTACGCCACCCGGGCGCGTGGCGACCCACGGGAAGTGAGCTTGCCGGCCGCTGGCTGTGGGGGTTACCGGCCGCCTGGTCAGCGCCGAAGGAGATGGAGGCGGCGTGCGTGTGCCGGACGACGGTCCAGCGGCGCGAGCGCAACGGCTACCTCTGACGCATGATCACGAGTATAGACCGCTCGACCGCAGAATCGCGAGCAGAGCTCCGACAGTTGGCTTCTTCTTTGGCGAGGTCTTTGAAGCCACTGCTCGAAGCGCTCACCGGAGCCCGTTGACGCCCTATGAGCCTCCGTCAGCGGCGGCTCCGCTAGTACGCGAAAACATCAGGGAAGCCGCCAACCTCAAGCTCTACCTGCGTACGCAAGTGGGCGTAGCACCGTTCGCGAAGGTCAAGCAGCCCCTTGCGTCGGATCTTCCCGTCCAGCGCCTCGTATAGCCCCCAGAGATACCGCACATCGTTGGCCGCATACTGGAGCTGCGTTGGGCTCAGCTCGTCCGTCCAATCGCTAGTTTGCGGACCCTTGTCGAGCTCGATGCCGAGGTAGCGGCGGACGAGCGGCGCTAGCGAGTGTTCCTTGCAGGGAAGCTCGGGGTCGACGAGCTTGGAAGAGATCTTTGTGCACGCAACGTGAGCAGCGGTCACGTCCCAGTGGTAGGCGAGGAAGCGTAGATCGAACATGGCGTGATGCAGGATCTTCAGGATGCTTGGGTCCTCCATGAGGGCCTTGAGGCGATGAGGAGTCCGCCCATTGACGCGAACAACGTATGTCATGGCCTCGACCTGCACTTGGACGGTTCCGATCCGCTCGGTGCGCCAATCGAGGCCAGACGTCTCGATGTCCCAGGCGAGAACGGACGCGCCGAGCGCCCGGCTAAACGCTTGCTCGTCGAGATCGCCCTCGAACATCAGGAGGGGCAGGGTGTCGCTTGCGGACTCGACCAATATCGTGCTCATGCGTTCTGATCCTCCTCCAGCGTTCGGACGGAAGCGCTCTCCCAGAGCTTGTCGAACTGGTCGCGGAAGAACGAAGCGAGCGTCCCGCCCTGTTCGCACTCGAAGGTCGGGACCTCTACCCGACCGGGCGCTTGGGAGTAGAGCACACCGAAGCAGCGACGGTCGAGCCGGTAGTACGAAAAAACCGGAAACTCGGTAGTGCGTCGCAGCTCTACCGTTGCTAGGGGTACCGCTTGGCGACTTAGGTTGACAAAGTCGCTCTCGGCGTTATCGATGTGGTCTTGGAGCTCGGAGGTCGTGTAGTCGAACTTCGCGGCTAGCTGAGCCATCAGGGCCGGATTGTCGCGGTCGGGCAAGATGACTCGCAGCCGCGTGCCCTCGCGTGCAACCAGTCGGCGTAGTCCCGCTACGTGAGCGTTGCGCCAGGTCCGGGCGTACGCGAAAAACAGATCGACGTGATTGGCTTCGTTGAGGAGGCCGTCCCACTCGACATCGAGATAGTGCGTCGCGATGCGCTTTAGTCCGGCGGTCGTGATGTCGCTGGATAGTTCTGCCGCCGATAGCACCTCGTTGGTGAGGGCTCGCCGTCCCCGTAGCTCCCAAAAGACACTTAGAACGCCGGTGACGACGAGAAGCGCGCCGACCTCGCGGAGGGTTGTATCCCCCGAACTTGGACCCTTGGTCCCTTCAAGTTCGTGCGAGAGATACAGCAGCCCCACGCCGAGAGCAACCAAGACAACCCCGATCTGCCACGCGATGAGATCGACGAGCGCCTTTGCCAAGGATCGAGACTCTCCGTCTCCATGGGACTTACGGCGTGCCATAGCCGTGAGCCTACCGGGGGCAGCACGTTTGGGCGCTAATGGGCGTTTATACATTTGCGATCCGGGCCTTGATCTCGGCCAGGAACTGTGGGTAGTCGGCCGGCGGCGCGTCGCTCCGGCGTACGGGTGCGGGACCAGTCATCGAACACATGTTCGCACATACCCCGGACGCGGCTCCCGAAGAAGACAAGACCGAAACCTGAGTGTCACCACAACCAGCTGCCGGCAAGCTCACAACCCCCCGGGTCACCACCCGCAATTTGGCGTAGCAAGGATCCCCCCGCCCCCCCTTTAGAAGCTCCCAACCACCTCCGTAACGCATCAGACCAAAACCCCAGTAACCCCACAACCAGCAGCCGGCAAGCTCACACCCCCAGTAACCCAACCACCCCGGTCGCGTAGCTATAAACACCCCCCACAACCTTCGGTAGGGCCAAGTCACCTGTGACGAGGCCCTACCGTGCCTCACTTATAGGTGCCCCCGCTTACATGTGGGGTGGAACAAGATTGAGGGGCGTCTCACCGAACCAGGATCAGGCACTGTAGTTCGAGGCGTGCGCACTGGTAGAATTTGCGTGTATGCAAACGCTGTTTCTCGAGCCGCTGCCCTCCCAAATCGAGGAGCTGCTCGAGCGCCGGCGCCGCTGGGGAGCAGATCTGTTCGACGAGGTGTGGGATGGCGTGTACCACGCGGCGACGCCTCTCGCTACGGCCGGCTCGATCGCGTTGGTGCGAGAGGACCTGCGGACGGCGCTGGGGTCGCTGGCACAGCGGGCTGGGTTACAAATGCTCGGCGCCTTCAATATCGGCGAGTGGGACACCGACTATCGCGTTCCACACGGGGGGCTGCACCGCGAGCTGAACTGGGACATGTGCGCACCCACGGCGGCGCTCGTCATCGAGATCGTCTCCCCGGGTGACGAGACGTGGGAGAAGCTGCCGTTCTACGCCGCCCACCAGGTGGACGAGGTGCTGATCGTCGATCCGCAAGAACGAACAGTCAATTGGCTCGGACTCGCGGGCGAGGAGTACCGACCGATCGAGCGCAGCGGGCTCGTCGACCTGGGGGCAGGAGACCTGGCTGAGCAGTTGGACTGGCCGCTGATCGACAACTGAGCGACGATCTCAGTGACGGTGTTACACTGTCATACATGGCTGCTGCCCGTCAGTTCTCGGCTCGTATGGATGCGTCCGTGCTTGACCGCTTGGAGCGTCGTGGGAAGCGTGCGGGCCTGAACAAGTCTCGTCTCGCGGAGCGGTACATCGACGAGGGGATCCGTGTTGAGGACCATCCGGGGATCGTGTTCCGCGACGGCCCAGCAGGTCGTCGGCCTGGGCTTGCTGGCGGCCCGGACGCGTGGGAGGTCATTGGCGTGCTCAAGGGAGCCCCCAAACGCGGCGAGGCGGCGATCGCCTACACGGCCGACTACCTGAACCTCACGTCCTCTCAGGTGCGCTCTGCCGTCAGCTATTACGCCGCATATCCAGCCGAGATCGACGAGTGGATCGCTCGCAACGACGAGGAAGCCGAGACCGCGGAGACCGCGTGGCGACGTGAACAGGCAGCGCTTGCTTGAAGCTGCTGCTCGACGAGATGTATACGGCCGCGGTTGCCGAGCAGCTCCGCGAGCGCGATCACGATGTGATCGCCGTCGCAGAGCGCGCCGATCTGCGCGGCACTCCCGACGAAGATCTCCTTGCCTGGGCGCGGACTGAGGATCGAGCGCTCGTCACCGACAACCAGCGTGACTTCATCCCGATTCACCACCGCGCTGTCGCCGACGGCCATGACCACGAGGGCCTGATCTTGACGACCAACCGGCGCTTCCCGCGCGGCCAGCCAGCAACCACCGGCAAGCTCGTCGTGTCACTCGACACGTTCCTCAACATCATCGCGCCCTCCATCGCACGCAACCCCAGCTTCATCCACTGGCTCCAATAGCAAAGGTGGCAGCCCGTGCCGCTACGCACAGACCACCGCCCCGCCTACGTCCCCTACCAGGCACACCGAACTTACACAGCTCACAAACCGAGGGTCACCACCAGCGATTTAGCGTAGCTGGCTCCCCCGCACCTTTTCGGAAGCTCCTCCTTTCTCGCCCCCTTCACCCCCACCTCAACACCACGCTGACCAGGTATCTCTGCCGCAGCAGCTCACGGGTATTTCAAGCGGGTATTTTGGGTCGCATCCGCGCAGGCAGGTGAGACCTCCAAGGCTGGTGGGCGCGGGGCATCCCTGCCCCGCGCCGCGCGGTTATAGCTACGCCACCCGAGACCGGGAAGATGCGGGTTGATCGTCCGGCCGGCAGCCCCATACTCGCTATGCCCGGTGAACAGGTGCGTGAAGCCGAGGATCATGTAGCGAAACGCGACCGCGCCGAGGCCGCGCCGGCCCCTGTCAACAGCGCCAGCGCGGTCAGCCCGCCGCTGCCGCGCGCGGCCGAGCAGCTTTGGAAGACACGAGTCGTTACTGGTAATTAGATCCGCAAGCTGGACCTCCCGATACAAGAGGACAATCTGATGCGAAATCTTTCAACACGAGGCGTGCGAGATGAGGGTGGTTTTACCCTGATCGAACTTCTGGTCGTGATCTTGATCATCGGCATCCTCGCCGCGATCGCGATCCCTGCGCTGCTTAGCCAGAAGAGCAAGGCATACGACTCATCGGCGAAGACGGTCGCTCAGACCGCCCAGACGGCGATGGAGACGTATGCCACCGAAAACAACGGTGAATACACCGGTGGGACGGCAGCGAAGCTGAACTCGATTGAGCCCTCGCTGAACACCTCGAAAAGCAACGAAGCCAAGCTGGAACCGACCACTGTCACCTCGGACGAATATACGGTCACGGCGGTTGCCGCCAACACCGGCGATAAATACTCAGTCGTCCGGAAGTCAAACGGCGAAGTGGAACACAAATGCGTAAGCACCTCTACGCTGCTTGGTTGCCCAGGCCACCAAGAAAAAACAAACAGCTGGTAGCTACGGCTCGACCAGCCCGCGCCTGATCGCATAGCGGGTCAGGTCGACCCGGTTGCGCATGCCGAGCTTGTCGAGGATGTTGGCGCGGTGGCGCTCGACGGTCTTCTTGCTGAGCACCAGCTCGGCCGCGATCTCCTCCGAGGAGCACCAGCTGGTAACTTGCTCGCTGGCGTAGCCCGGGCCTCGAGAGCGGCCGGTGAGACGCTGAGGCGGAGGGGTCCGGAGGCGGGCCTGGGTAGTTGAGCTGGGAGAGGGTGTGCACGTCGATCCATACATCGTCTTGGGCAGTGCCGTGATCGGGTTTCTGGTCGGGATGACCGGCGCGGGTGGTGGGGCGCTGATGACACCGATGCTGATCCTGCTGTTCGGGGTGACGCCGTCGGCGGCGATCTCCAGCGATCTCGTCGCGGCCGTCGTGATGCGCCCGATCGGGGCCGGTGTGCACCTGAAGAAAGGCACCGTCAATAGGAGTCTCGTCGGCTGGATGGTGCTCGGCTCGGTCCCGAGCGCGTTCCTCGGCGCGTATCTGCTGCACCTGATGGGCAACGCGAAGTCCGCGCAAGAAAACATCGAGCTCGCGCTCGGCGCGGCGCTGCTGCTCGGGTCCGCGGCGATGGTGCTGCGCTACTACCTCGACCGTCGCACCGGGGAGAGCCGCACCGCGCGGGTCCACGAGATCGTCACGCGCCCGCTGCCGACCGTCCTGATCGGCGTCTTCGGCGGGATCATCGTGGGGATGACCTCGGTCGGCTCGGGGTCGCTGATGATCGTCCTGCTGCTGTTCCTCTACCCGATGATCGGCGCCAACCAGCTCGTCGGGACCGACCTCACCCAGGCCGTGCCGTTGACCGCCGCGGCCGCGCTCGGAGCGCTCGCTTTCGGGCACGTCGAGTTCGGTGTCACGCTCTCGCTGATCATCGGCAGCGTCCCCGCCGTGCTCGTCGGATCGCTGATCTCATCGAGCGTCCCCGACCGCTACATCCGCCCCGTGATCACGTTCGTCGTGTTCGCCTCCGGCCTGAAGTACGTCGGCGTCGGCACCGAAGCGCTCGGCTGGATCCTCTGCGCCGTCCTGCTCGCCGCCGCCATCGCCTGGCTCATAACCGCCAAGCCCTGGCTCAAACCAAACCCCGAAACCCAGCCCCCAACAATCGAACCCCGACCTACGGAGAACCCACAAGAGACATAGCCCGAAGCCACACATACCAACCATGTCGCTATTCGGCGGGACGACCCACACCAACCCACTGTGCCTTCTCAGGTCCGTAGTCCGGTTGGAGGCGCAGGCGGATCCCTGTGGGTGACCGGTGGGCGTACCGGGTCGGCGCCTGGGATGAGGAGACTCTCGCGGAATAGGCAGAGCGCAAGGTGATCTGGCCTGGCGGCACTGGGATAAAGGACGCCGCGGCATCCTTTGCGATGCAGATCCTCACCGGCGGCTTGGAACTGTGGCCAAGTTTGCCTGCCCGGCCTCGGGGTCGGAAGGTCGTGTCGGGCGAGCTTGGCGGGCGTGGAGAGATCTGCGATGTCGTTCACGGCGACCGTCCAGCGCCACAAGTCGCGCGGCATCCCGTGTGTGGGCGGCAGTGCGATCTCGGCGAGTACTCGGTACCACTCCGCCCACGCCGTCGACTCCTCATCCGCGAGGTAGATCGCCGCGATCGTTTCGCCACGCTGCCAGCGACCATTGGATGGCGGCGATGCCAGCCATAGCGGGTCGCCGCCATGAGGAGCATGTCGCCACCACGAGCCGGCGACCGACACACGCTGAACGCGAGGGGCCACCGCGGAGGCCTACGAGAACGAAGCCTCTTCGAGCGTCGAGACCAGCTCGGCGACACGCAGGTATTCGCCGCCGGCGATGACGTCGATCGGCTTACGCTCCGCAAGCGCAGGGACCGGCTTACGCAGCCACACCGCGATATAAGAGGGCTCCATCACACGCGCCAACCGCTCCACCAGCGCCGAGAGCTCGATCAGCCGCTCCGCCCGCTGGCCCGTCGGAGAGCGCGTATGCGCAAGCCACGCCCGCGCCGTGCTGCGAGCCACACCAGTGGCGCGTGCGATGTCAGCGTCACTCAACCGAGCGATCTCGTGCAGGTAGACAGCCTCACGTATCAGAGGCTGCGGTGCTAAAGCCGGAGCAGACATAACGAGTACTGTAGCAAAATTGCAGCAAGCTTGTACGTGCCGCCAAAGCGGCTCACCCGTACCACCACAAACAGCTGCCGGCAAGCTCACGAACCCTGGGTCTCCACCACCAATTTAGCGTAGCTTGACTCCCCCGCACCCTTCGTAACTCGACTTCCCCCACCATTTTTTCCAAGGTCGACCAACGCACCCCCTCCTGAAACCAGCGCCCGCGCGCGGCCCGCCCCCTCACCGCCAGGTCAATATCACGGTGACGCTGTAATCCTGCCGGCGCCCGTTCGCTCCCGTGGCCTGCACCTCGATCGAGGCCTTCACCGAACGATGCTCGCGCAGTGCGCGGCGGACGACGCTGAGGTTGCGGCGCGAGAGCGACAGCGAGATGCCGACCGTCCGATGCGCCGGCAGTGACTTTCGTACACCGCGCAAACCGAGATGGCGACGGCCGCGTGCGCGCCGATCATCTCGATCAACTCACCCAGGTTCGGCGACACACCGGGGTCGCTGCGTAGCTGATCACCAACCCACTGCGCCTTCTCAGGTCCGTAGTCCGGTTGGAGGCGCAGGCGGATCCCTGTGGGTGACCGGTGGGCGTACCGGGTCGGCGCCTGGGATGAGGAGACTCTCGCGGAATAGGCAGAGCGCAAGGTGATCTGGCCTGGCGGCACTGGGATAAAGGACGCCGCGGCATCCTTTGCGATGCAGATCCTCACCGGCGGCTTGGAACTGTGGCCAAGTTTGCCTGCCCGGCCTCGGGGTCGGAAGGTCGTGTCGGGCGAGCTTGGCGGGCGTGGAGAGATCTGCGATGTCGTTCACGGCGACCGTCCAGCGCCACAAGTCGCGCGGCATCCCGTGTGTGGGCGGCAGTGCGATCTCGGCGAGTACTCACGAGCCGGCGACCGACACACGCTGAACGCGAGGGGCCACCGCGGAGGCCTACGAGAACGAAGCCTCTTCGAGCGTCGAGACCAGCTCGGCGACACGCAGGTATTCACCGCCGGCGATGACGTCGACGGACGCGGGGCGTCCCTGCCCGCGTCAGAGCAGTGTGCGCAAACAACAGGAGCCGGACGTCAGCTCAAGCCCCTGCAGTCGGAGCAAGCTCCTCCGAGGACGGTGATTCTGGTCATAATCGAGCCGCTTGCCGCCCCTCCGCAAGATCAGAATACATCTGCTCACTGACCCCCGGTGTAGGGCTGACGGGCCAGGACGATCTCGGACACCTCAACAGCACCGGCGTCGCGGAGCGAGCGTGCGACCTCGCGAAGCGTGAGCCCCTCTGTGTAGACATCGTCATACACAAGGATGCGCTTGCCTTGAACCTGTTCGGGGTTGGGGATTGTGAGCGCCGGCCGGAGCTCGAGCTCAGCGATTTCGCGTCGGCGCTGCCATGTCTCGCCACGGAACGGCGTTGTCGCGGCTGACTTCTGCACGACCCCAGTCTCGAACGGCCAGGTCCCGTCATCCTCGAGAGCAGCGTGCTCGATGACCAGGCCTGTGTGGTCGAACGCGCGTCCTCCCTCACCTACCCACGTCGGGCTCGGAATGATCAGATCGTAGCCATCAAACACAGCCTCGTGCGCGTTCAAGTAGCCGAGCAGTACGCGACCGAAGATCCAGGCCCACCCGTAGTTACCTTCGACCTTGTACCTGTCGATCGCTCTCTTCAGGGGCCCGGTCCGCATAGAGATGGCCCATACCCACTTGAAGCACCGGCTGGGCTCATCTCGTTTGCACAAGGCATTCCCGCAGGATCCGTCCGGCTGCAGGGGAAGCTCGCACAGTTCGCAGCGGTTATTCGCGAGTTTCTCAAACGAGCTCGATGCACAGTCGAAGCAGATCTGTGCTGTTCCCTGGCTCCGATACGGACACTTGCCACAGTTGCCGAACCCGGCGGGCTGCGGGCGTGGGTCCACGGGCTCACGCCAGCTCGAGCGCGAGCTGCTGGCGACCAGCGGACAGCTGCTCGATCTCGGCTGGCGAGCGCAGCCGGTTCAGCACGTCGTCGACCGACGTGATCTCGATGGCGCCGCGATCCTCGACGTATTTCTGCGCCCACGGCTGAGATGTGACGAGGCGACTTACTAGGAAGACCCGCTTGCCGTGCTCGAGAGCGAGGCGAGCCTGCATCTTGGCTCCCGAGGTCATGCTCGCCTCGATCACGACCGTACCCTGGCTCATCCCGGACGTGACTACGTTTCGTCGTGGAAAGTTGTAGCGCGTTGGCGGCTGTGCAGGCCAGAACTGTGACACGAGCGCCCCAGACTCGACGATACGCTCGGCGAGGTCGGCATTCTCCTTTGGATAGCAGCTGAGAATGCCTGTGCCCAGCACCGCGATCGTTCGGCCGCCCTGCGCGAGCGTTTGCTCATGGGCGGCGGTGTCTATGCCCTGCGCGAGGCCTGAAAGCACGGTCACTCCGTTCTGAGCCAGACGCCCGGCCATCCGGCGTGCGCTGTCGATCCCCTCCTCGGATGCCTCGCGCGTTCCGACGACGGCGATTGACCGGGCATCCTCGCGCTCGAGGCGTCCCCTGTAGAAGAGGAACGGTGGCAGGTTGTAGATCACCCGGAGGTTGGCGGGGTAGTCCTCGTCGAGAACCGTGACGAGCTTCGCCGTAACCTCCTGCGCGCGACGGATTTCCTCGACGGCACGGCGGCGCGCCGCATCGAGGTCGGCGGCGGCGAGCAGTTTCTGCGTCGCGCGTGCCTCCTTGGACTTCTCGGCGAGGTCGCCCCGGAGGAGGCGCTCCAGGCCGCCCGGGTGCTGCGCTTCGCGAGCGATGACGTGCCAGTTCACGTGATCGATCGCGCATAGCGCGAGCAGGTTCAACTGCATCTCGGGATCCACCAGGCTGCTCCTTATCGAACATATGTTCGTATAGCTTTACTCACTGTACCGCGGTGAGCGGACACTACTCTCAGCGCCAGGAGCGCGCAGCAGACTCCGAACAGGTTGGCCCGCAGCACGATCGCCTGCGTCGAGGCGCCCAAGAACGCTACCCCGCGCTTGGGACGCTGCTCTCGATCGCGCACCCCATTCGTAACCCCGCTTGCCACCACAACCAGCTGCCGGCAAGACGTTTCTATTAAGTCAAGGGGGTGGTGTACCGGCTTTGGCCGGGCCGCCGGTCGTCGCGGTGATTTCGGTCGGGGAGACCACGACCACATTGGAGGGCGAGGTTAGAGGCCTGCTTGGTCCCAACGGCGCCGGCAAGACGACGCTGCTGCGGATGCTGCTCGGGCTGGTGCGAGCGGATCGGGGCACGATCGAGCTCTTCGGCCGCCCGCTCGACGTCCAGGACTCGCTCGCGTTGGACGGCGACACCTGCAGAGAGCCTGCTTGCCTGGTCAACGCTATTTCCTCCTCCTTGGGCGCATCCAGTCCGTCCTATGGGCTGACGCGCATCGACGTCTCCCGGGCTGGCGTCCTTTCCCAACGCCGACCCTTTCCGCGCGGGCATATCTAGCGGGACGTTGCGGCGCGTGTCGCGAGGTCGAGTCGGGACTGCGTGTCAGCCGGATCAGACATCAGGCAGCCAGCGGACGACCACGCCCTTGACTAGATTGACCAACTGGTCTAGTCTGTGCTCATGGCTAATGTCACGCTTCCCACTCGCGGTCTGTCCGAGGCCAAGGCTGCGCTTTCGGAGGTGATGTCTGGGGTGGTGCATGATCATCAGCCGACGGTGATCGAGCGTCATGGTGGTAAGGAGGCGATGCTGCTGCTCGGGCTTTCCGACATGGGGCCGCTGCTCGACCACTTCTCCTTCCACACCCTTTCGAGCGTTTCTGATGGGGAGTTCGTGTTGCGACAGGAGGAGCTCGGTCTGGTTGCCGGTGGCGACACGTTCGAGCAGGCCGGCTCGGAGCTGGAGGACCTCGCCGTCACCTACGCCGAGCGGTATTTCGAGCGCTTGCACTTCTACGCGCAGACCGACAGGGCCGAGCAGATGCCGTGGCTCTTGCGGCTGATCCTCACGCCCGAGGCTGATCGCCGTGCTTTGCTGATCGGCGCGCCCGAGCACCTCCCAGGGGCATGACGCCGAGCGCCCCTACGTGGGGCGAAATGGAGAAGTTCCTGCAGGCCGATGGCTGGAGGAGGCTGCCTGCATCCAGTCGTGGTGGATCTAGCGAGAATCACATTTTCTTCGAGAAGCTCCTCGACAGCGGGGAGCTGCTGCAGACACACATTTCCCATTCCCGTCGTGGCGGGCCCTCGTCCGGACGATTCGGCGTGATCCTGCGTCAGCAGATCAAAGTCTCACGGGCGCAGTTCTGGGAGGCGCTCTCCTCGGGTGAACCCGTCGCACGGCCCGCGCCCGTGGACACAGAGCAGCTCCTCGAGCACGAGGCGTGGGTCCTCGCGGTTCTCACAAGCGAGCTGCACATGACCGCGGAGCAGATCGAAGCACTCGACGCCGAGCAGGCAAAGCAACTGGTTCTGGAGCACTGGTCCCGGCCCACGGCCTGATCAGCGGATGGAGCGAACCGCGTACTCAGGGAACTCTCGGCAGCTACCAGCGGCTGCTGCGATAGAAGCTGCGGTCGACGATCACGTCAGTTTTGATGCTTCCCCGCGATACGATCGATCGCCGCCGACCACCCCTCACCGAATCAGGATCGGCTCGCTGTAGTTCGAGACGTGCCCACCGTCGTTTGAGACCTTCACCAGCGCGCGATACAGACCGCGATGGCGGAGGCGCACGACGGCGCTGAAACGCGAGACGGACGCCGTGCCTGCCGTGACGGACGTGCCGCCCTCGTTGACCGACCGGCCCGACGTCAGCAGCTGAAAGCCGACGAGCGCGCCGACCTCCGCCGGAGCGACCGTGCCATACAAGCGCACGAACCCACGACGGCGAGCACGACGCACATGGAAGCTGACGCGCACCGCGACGTTCTCGAGCACCACCGGGCTGGAGACCACCGGCCTGCCGACCGTCACCACACGCAGCTGGGCGTTTTCCAGCAGACGGGTCAACCATTGATGGTCCTGGCGAGTAGGTCGGTGGGTATGGCCCAGATGTCTTGCTGAGGTCGAGGATCTGACCGTACTCGGCGTCGTAGGTGCGTGCCCATCCGAGCTCGTCGGCGAAGCGCCAGGCTTCCTGTCCGATGCGGGTGTCCTCGACGCGTGCGATCGGCGCCTGGGCGAGCGCGGTGCGGGCGGTCTGAGCCTGCTGCGCGGTCAGCTCGCCACGCCACTGACGGTGATGCAGGACAGAGTTCGCCTCGGACCACATCAGCGCCGGAGCGACGAGCGTCTGATTGGCAAGAGCCTGAAAGCCGGCCGGAGCGATGCTCGCCTCGATCGCGACGTTGGCGTCGATCGCGAGCGTCAACGGCCCTGGCGGGATTGCTGCAGCCAGGCGACTACATTCGGCATCGGCTCACCCCATGCCGTTTTGTCCCAGCCCCAACTCGCCGGGGCGCTCGCCATCTCCGGTGGTTCCTCGGCGCTCGCTGTGGGCCCGGCGCCATTGAGGCTGTCGCCGTGGCCTTTCGCAACCAGCCTGCGCAGGCGCTCTTTGATGGTCATACCCCAGATTCTAGCGGGTGGGCGGGTTCTCAACCGCCGTGAGCGGGTCCGTGACGGTCTTGTGATGTCTCGGATCGAATTCATGCAAACCAGACTACCCCGCCCCCCAACACCGGCTTCACCGGATCGCCACCCTCACCGCCCTTACCCCCGTCCTCAGGCTCTTTGCCGTCATCCTCAGGCTCCGTACCGTCGCCGTCGTCGAACAGCTCGTCTGCTCGCGCCAACAGATCGAGCGCGGCTTCCCCGCGAGCCGGGCGCTCCGCGGTCACGAGCGCGGGGTCCGCGGCCGGACGGTCTGGGCAGACGCGGAGCGCTTCGCACGCCACCGCGATATCGACCGCTCCGGCGGCCAGTAGTCGCACGGCGACGCGATCGTACTCGGCGTCCCGCGCAAGCCGAAGCTGCGCTTCCCCGATCTCCGTCACGGCCTGCGAGCGCTCGACAACGTCCTGCAGCGCACGCTCGGCCTCGGCGACCTCCGAATCCGAATCCGCATCCAACTCCCGATCTTCGATAAGAGCCGGCCCGACGATCGCGTAGTAACCGCGGACCGCGTCGCGGTAAGGGCGCCATGCGTCGGTCAGGGGATCGGCAGCCATCGCGGACTTTCTCTCTGAACAATGGGGCTAGCTACCCGGTTCCTTCTCCAGACCAGCACGAGCTTCCTCCCGTCAGACCATGACGCTTATCGGCGCCGGCCGGATTCCCGTATTTCGATGGCCGGGATTGTACCGAGTGTCCTCAGGCCTGGCTCGTCGGCACCGGCGCGTCGGACGCGACCGCGCCGTTGGGGGGTGCTCCGCCGGCAGGCGGGCCACCCTCGGTGGAAGGCGCTCTGCCCCCGCCTGCCGCGTAATCGTAGGAGTACCCATACCCATAGCCCCCCAGGCGACCAGACTTGAAACCGTTCGCGACGACCTCCAGAGCGGGGCGCCCGCGCCTGTGAGGGTCTCGTGCAAACGCTGCGCGACATCACGACGGTTACGACCCACGCGGCCGACGATGATCACACCATCGAAGGACCGGCCACCGGCCGCAAGGCGCCGTCGATCAAGCAAGCATGGTCAACTCTGACGGCCTCCCCAGAGGGCGAGAGGTTGAGGCAACGCGCCCGTGACGAGAGGCCTACTGCGGGCTTATGGAGACTTGTAGGTGTAGTCGTCACCGGGGTTGGCGGGGCTGGTTGCACCTGGGTCGATGACGAACAGGTTGAAGGTACCGGGTTTGGCCGGGCCGCCGGTGGTGGCGGTGATTTCGGTCGGAGAGACCACGACCACACTGGACGCCAGGATCGCCGTCGGCCCGGCGCCATTGCCCTGTGCGATCTCCACAGTCGCACCAGCGACGAAGTTGGTGCCGGTGATCTTGATCGGAGTTCCCCCATTCACCGTCCCCGACGCCGGACTAACCGAAGACACCGTGGGGGGGCTGGACTTATAGGTGTAGTCGTCGCCGGCGTTGTTGCCGATACTGGTTCCACCTGAGTCGACGACGAACAGGTTCCAGGTACCTACTTTGGGAGAAGCGCCAGTCGTGGCAGTGATTTCGGTCGGAGAGACCACAACCACATTGGAAGCCGCGATCGCCGTCGGCCCGGCGCCACTGCCCTGCCCGATCTCGACAGTCGCACCGGCGACGAAGCCGGTGCCGGTGATCCTGATCGAAGTCCCCCCGTTCACCGACCCCGATGCCGGACTAACCGAAGAGACTGCGGGTACTGTCGAGACCGCCGCCGGCTTGAACGCGGTGATCCCGTCGGGCGTCCCGACCCCGCTGGGCCCGTCGTAGCCCGTCCCGGCCAGACAGACCCCCTTGGAAGCGCAGCTTGCGGCCTCTTCGGCGGTCGTGCAGCCCGAGAGACCGGTTTCAGAAAAGGGTTTCGTGCATTCCCCATTCGACCCGACGGTGACATCGTGCAGCGAACCGGGCGATTTCGCCTCGTTTTCATACAGAGTCTTGGCGGGATATTCCACTTTGCTTGCTCCCCCGGCGAGCGCGAAGGTCGAGGCGACCAACGGAGAGGAGACGCTCGTGCCACCGATCGTGCACCAGTAGAGCACGTGTTTCACTTTGGCTTCTTCGTAGCGGTATTCGCATTCCGGGCTCGTGTCGTGGACGGCGACCCCCGTGTAGGGGTCCGCGTCCGCGGCGACGTCCGCGACGGCACGTTTGGTTCCGCAGCCGACCCCCGACCAGTCGGAGAGGCTCTGCTGCCAGGGCTGCGCGGTGAACACAATGCTGCAACCGCCACCCGTCGCGCCGTCGCCGTTCCACACGGTCTCGCCCGCCCACGCGCTGCCCGCGCCGAGACTGAGGCGGGTGCCACCCACCGCGACCACGTGCGGAGAGGACGCGGGAAAGCCGACATAGCCCCTTTCGCTTGCTTCTTCGGCATCCCAGTCGAGGTAGCCGTCGTCGCCGGCGGCCGCCGTAATCACGATCCCGGGATGGTCGAACGGGCTCGCGCTCTCCAGTTCAGGGGTCTCGCCCACCTCGGGGCCGGCCCAGGAGTTCGAGACCTCGCCCGCGCCGAGCGTGGCCGCGCTCTTCTCGGCCCTTTCGAGGTCTTCATAGCTCGGCACGCCGGCCTCCACGAGCAGGACATCGCAGCTCTCACACGTCGCGTGGGTGACCTCGATGTCGAGCGAGATCTCCAGGTCCCAACCGGTCGCTTCTTCGGCTTCTTTGCGTGCCGCTCTCGAGCCTTTGCGCGCCGATTCAAGTTCTTTTGTCGTCTTCGGAAACGGCAGGTTCCCGGTTTCCCCGTTCTGGTTGACCTGTTTGAAGCAGCCGTTGGCAGCGGTGCACGCGGGCAGCGAGAATTCTTCGTCGTAGGCTTTCAGATCCGCTTCGGCGTTCGGATCGTTGTACGCATCGACCAGCGCCACCGTCTGCGCGGACGACACGCTCGTGGGCAGGTCATAGGCGGTGTGCAGGTCCTGCGGTCGCAGACCAAACGCCCCCGTGCCCGGCGAAGGCGCCGTCAACGGTGCGCTGCGAATCAACCCGAGCGGGTGTTTGCGGGCACGAGCCGCGGCGGTTCGCGGCACGAGCTGCAACGCCAGGCACCCGCCCCGCCCACGAGCGGCCCTCGCGCAGACCGCACGGACGGTGTAATCCGAGCTCGGCAGCGGCGAGACGCTGCCCACGGCCATGCTCGGGAGGCAAAGCAGAGCAAGCACCGCGGCGATCGCGACCGGACGCAGGCGACCCACCTTGGGCGCCCCTTGGCGAATGCTCACAACCGCTATCCGTGCCGTCATCAGATCCTCCGTGTGTTCGAACCCATACCCACCCGGTTACGCCGGCCAAGACTACCGGATCGGCTGGAAAGCCCGAGCTGCAGAACCGGCGGCGAAGGGCTAGACGCGTCCGGCCGGGCCGACAGCGGCGCGGCCTGGCGTTTGCACCAGAGGCTAATCACGGATCGACCACAGCATGGGTATATAATGACCAGTCAAAGGACTGCTGATCCCATGGACACCATTGCGCGCGCCATCACCCCCCGCCTCCTAACGGCTCTCACCGATACTCCCGCGGTGATGCTCGTCGGTCCCCGGCAGGCCGGGAAGAGCACCCTCGTGCAGAGCCTGGCCAGCGGTCCGCACCCGGCCCGCTACCTCAGTCTCGACGATCTGGGGACCCTCGATGCCGCTCGCCGCGACCCGGTCGGCCTGATCGAGAGCGCCGATGGTCCACTCATCATCGACGAGATCCAGCGCGCGCCCGAGCTGCTCCTGCCGATCAAGGCCGCGATCGACCGCGATCGCCGCCCCGGGCGCTTCATCCTCACCGGATCCGCGCAGGTGATGCTCCTGCCGAAGGTGTCGGAGTCGCTCGCCGGGCGGATCGAGGTTCACACGCTGTGGCCATTCTCCCAAGCCGAGATCGAGGGCGTCCCCGGGCAGATCGTCGAGCTGCTGCTCGAGCAGTCCTCACAACCGAGCCCGGCGCCGGCGAGCACCCGCGAAGATCTGATCGAGCGCATCGTGCGCGGCGGCTTCCCGGAGGCAGTGGCCCGTGAGGACGATCGCCGCGAAGAGTGGCTCGCCTCCTACCTCACCGTGATCGCGCAACGCGATCTGCGCGACCTCGCGAACATAGAGCGCCTCGCGGAGGTCCCGGCGGTGCTCGCCTCGCTCGCCTCGCGCGTGCGTGCGCCACTGAACAAGACGGACGTGAGCAGCTCCGTCGGGATTCCGCGGACCTCGCTCGATCGGTACCTCACCCTGCTCGAGCACGTCTTCCTCCTCTACCGCCTGCCGGCATGGCACTCCAACCGCATCAAGCAGATCACCAAGGCTCCGAAGCTCCTCATCTCCGACTCCGCCCTGCTGACACATCTGCTGCGGACCGACCGGGGACGCCTCTCCGACGAGCACTCGCTGCTCGGCACCGTCATGGAGTGCTTCGTCGGCATGGAGCTCGCCAAGCAACTGTCCGCCACGAGAACGCGAGCGTCGCTTCTGCACATGCGCACCGCGACCGGCGCCGAGGTCGACTTCGTCCTTGAAGGAGCCGACGGTCGCCTGGCCGGCATCGAGGCGAAGGCATCGGCGACCGTGCGCCACGAGGACTTCAAGCACCTGACGACTATGCGCGACCGGATCGGCAGCGAGCGCTTCATCCGCGGCGTCGTCCTCTACACCGGCAGCGAGCGCCTCCCCTTCGGAGACCGGCTCGAAGCCTGGCCACTCACCACACTATGGACAAACGCAGAAGCCTGATCTTTTGTTTCGTCCTATTGGCCCGCCATGTGCCCCTCACCGAATCAGGATCGGCTCGCTGTAGTTCGAGACGTGCCCGCCGTCGTCCGTGACCTTGATCAGCGCCCGGTACAGGCCGCGTTCAACGACTCAAGCGTCAACCGACGCGGCCCGGTGAGCGCCCCGCGAGCGCGGCTCAGGCCTGGCTTGTGGGCACCGGCACGTCGGACGCTGTGGCACCGTTCGCGGACGCTCCGCCAGTCGGCGGACCACCGTCGGTGGACGCTGGCTTGACCCCGGACGCGTAGTCGTAGGAGTAGCCGTATCCATAGCCACCGAGCCGGCCCGACTTGAAACCGTTTGCGACGACCCCCAACAGCGGTGCGCCCGCGCCCGTGAGGGTCTCGTGCAAACGCTGCGCGACATCACGGCGATTGCGCCCGACGCGGCCGACGATGATCACACCGTCGACCTTGGACAGCAGCGGGAACGCGTCGGAGACCGCCGTAAGCGGCGGGGTGTCGACCACGATCAGGTCATACCTCGTCTTCGCCTGCTGCAACAGGCTCTCCATCGCATGACTCTCAATCGGACTCCAGCAACAGCACCCGCGAACCCATCCTCGCCGCCGCGCCAGCCAGATGACGCGCGACCGTCGTCTTCCCATCACCCGGGGCAGCCGAGGCGACCATCAACGTCCGCAGCTCCCTATCGACGTTGGAATAGAAGATTCAAGCGAGTATTTAGGGTCGCATCCTCGCAGGTGAATGGGACCTATGAGGCCGGTGGGTGCGGGGCATCCGGCCCCGCTTACAAGCGAGGTCACATCCGCGCGAATGTCAGCGAACGCTTGATGCGGCAGGAGCAAAGACCGGATCGCCGACCGGTATTCCATCGTCGCCGTAGACGAACAGAGCGACATGATCAGCTGCCTCGGGCTCGGCATCAATGATGCGATCGAGGGCCTCGCGCGCGGACTGCTCGTCCTCAAAGGACTCGATCAGGTTGCCGGTGCTGTCAAAGATTGCGTATTGCATGGTTCATGCCTCTACATGAACGATATCGGCAATTGAGTCGAGCAGCTGCAGGGGACGGCCCCACAGAGTCCAATGCCCCCGCTGGCCTGTGTCAGCGAGGCAGAAACCATGCTCGGGCTCCAGGTTCAACTCGGCGATGAATGTCCCGATCATCGGCCACTTCAAGGCCATCGCCCCCGCTGCCGCCGGTGTAGAGAAGACAGACAGGCCCATATGGATGACCGCCAAGCGCCGCTCGTAGCCGCGAGGCGGCGCTCCCCGCTCATAATGGGAGCGCAAGGAGTCCAGAACCGCCGGAGCACTGCGATCAGCTCCCCGGACGATCCGATACACGATCGCGGCCTCGCGCACGGGAGCTACGACAAGATCGCCAGCTGCCATCAGCGCGACCTTCGCCCCCGTTTACGAGCGAGACGTGACGACGGAGCGCCAGGCTCGCCCCAAACCAGGCAGCACGAAACCCGGCGCTGAGCGCCGCCGAGCCGGGGACGACCTACCGAAGACCTCGAGGAGTCCATACGAACACATGTTCGCAAACGCCCCGGACGGCAGAGCGACGTCCGCGGCCCCCCGGGCGATCGTCGGACGCCGCAAATCGGCCTCCAACAACAGCACCCGCGAGCCCCGCCTCGCTCGCCGGCAACGGGGCACCCGCGTTCTTCTTACCCTTCGCGGAACGCGACAGCGCCTGGCTCTCCGGGACGACGCCGAGCAGCGGCAGGCCATACAGCTCCTCCAGGTCCTTCGGCTCCCTCACCCGGCGGTCCAAGAAGGACGAGCTTCCGAACACGACTTGGTGTTCTTCTTTGTCTTATCTATCTATGGCCGCATCCTCGCAAGTGAGTGAGACATACGAGGCCCGTGGGTGCGGAGCATCCCGCCCCGCTTACGAGCGAGTGAGACGACTGAGCGTCAGCGCCGCTACGCGTCGCGCACTGACGATGTTACGGATTCACACGAGCGCGCCGGCTTCGCTTTCATTGGCCCACCAATTCCGTTTACGACTCACCGCTCGGGTGGTCGATGCTGAGCGTCGTGGCCAGATCACCGGCGAGCGCGGCGACCGCGGCGGAGACGACGGCGGGGTCGCCGATGCCTTGCTCTGCGCGGCCGGCCATCATCGAGCCGAGTGCCTGGGGTCCGGTGGCAAAGAGGTCGTCGAGCAGCGTGATCGCGTGTCGCGTGGCCGCGCCGGCAAGTTGATCTGTCTGCAGGTGCCGGAGGCTCGTGGCGAGTTGGTCGGTGGGGGTCGCGACGAGGAGGCGGTAGAGGTCGTGGGCGTCCTTGTCGAGGAGCCGGTCGGGCGTGTCTGCGCGCTCGGCGATCTTGTGCAGCTTGGAGACGAGCAGCGCGGCGGGACCGGCAACGTTGACGACGCTGACACGCGGGTCGTCGGGGTCGAGGGCGGCTACACGCATTGGTGCGTGGTCGACGATTGCGGCCTCCAGGCCGGTGGTGCGGCGTGCGGCGTGCTTCGAGTGCGGGGGGATGCGCGCGCCGCGGCGACCCGTGGCGCCGGCCAAGGACGCCGGAACCATGAGATCGACGGGGATACCAACGTCGTTCAGCCAGAAGCCGGGCTGCGGATGGTTGGTGTCGAGGTGAAACCCGGCGTGGCGCATTGCGTCCTCGAGCAGCGGGGTATCGGGCAGGGCGCGGGTGTCGAGCGCGATGTCGCTGTCCTTGGTCGTCTCGGCCAGCGCGACCGTTGCCCCGCCGGTGTGGAGGTAGATCGCCTGCGCGCCGATCACGACCACCGCGTGCAGGTGGGGTTGGAGAGCATCGAGCGCGTCGAGCAGCGCGGAGCGGGCGGCGGTGAGCAGCTCAGCGTCGCCAGGCCGGTTCATTGGCTCTCATCCAGTCGAGCAGCGCCTGCGCCTCGGTGGGGCCGCGGCCGGGGGCGGTGAGCAGGTCGACGGCGATCTGGCTTGGCGTAGCGATGCGCAGCCCGTCGATGTCTTGGCAGCGCTCGTAGACGACGTCGTAGTCGCCGGTTGCCAGCAGAACGTTGGCGCCAGTGTCCACCTCGCGGAGGTCGAGCCGTTCGGTGGTCTCGTCGAGTCGGTCGACGTAGATCGCCGCCAGCCGCGGTGGCGCGTAGGGCGCGAAGCGCTCGGCGGCGAGCGAGCCCGTGAGTACGTAGCGCAGTTCGGGGGCGCCCCGCAGCGTCTCGACCAGCGAGGAGAGGCCGCGCGGCGCAAGGTAGGAGACGACGGTGTTGCTCTGTTGAAAGCCATAGTCCTCGCTCCAGCGTTCGAGCAGCGCTCGCCAGTCGACGGTCGTGATCTGCCCGCGGGGTTGACGCTCGATCAGGGCCTCTTGCTCGAGGAACTCCACGACGCGATAGGTAGCACCTGTGGAGGTGCCACTGCGCCGAACGAGCTCGGGTACCGTCAAAGGTGGCGCGAAGTCGACCAGCGCCCGTACGACACGCGCCGCCGGCGGCCCCTTGAGACTGCCACGCGGCCGTCCGGGCCCACGCCAGGGGTCCCGCGCAGCACCCGTGTCACGCAGAAACAGCGCCGGCTGATCGAGAACAACACGAAGATTGCCGGTGGCATCGGCGTATGCCGCCCCGCGCTGCTCGATCCGCGCGCGCGTCGAGGCGGGCAGATAGCGCGCGATCAGCATCGGCACGACCCCGTCGGGCTGATCGAAGCGTTCGCGAGCCCGTTCAAGTTGCTCGAGCGCGTACGTGACGTCGCGCGCGGCGAGCGCCCGCTTCGCCTCGACCAGGAGCAGCACACGA
The DNA here is from genome assembly GCA_963837135.1 of uncultured Solirubrobacterales bacterium. Classification (GTDB taxonomy): domain Bacteria; phylum Actinomycetota; class Thermoleophilia; order Solirubrobacterales; family Solirubrobacteraceae; genus Palsa-744. The sequence goes on along the minus strand of CAWILV010000005.1, from coordinate 161,323 downwards.
TCCCCGTCGGGAGCCTGCAACTCCACCACGGCATCCACCTGTAAACCACCGACCGACGTCTGCTCGGCTACCGAGAAGCGCCAGCTGGGGGGAAGACGTTGCCTGACGTAGCCCAGCGAGCGGCGCAGCACATCCTCCTCCCGCTCGAGAGGCGGAGCTTCGGCACGCGGATCCTGCTGGCTGGGGGTCTGGGAAGGCATTTCAGCTTCGCCCGAGGGTCTGTTCGGGAAATTATAACATTCCGCTGTCAGCGGAATGGTGCTTTTCTTGCAATCATTCACTCGCCTTGCTGGCGATGAGATCTACCCCCGGGAGCTCGACCAGGGGAACCTGGAGAACCGTGTCTCCTGCTCGCGGATCTCGAAGCCTGCCTCTTCAATCGCCGCCAGGATGCGACCGACTGCGCCGGTGGACGTCGGCGCGAACCCGTACGAGCGGCCGTCGCCACGGAGGATGAAGCCCGTCCTCCACCATGGTGGGGCTAGGCGCGCCCGGATCACGATGACCGAGCCCCGCTCATGCAGGATCAGGCGCCGTGCGATCGGCCAGGCTTCGAGCGCGATCATCCCGGGTAGGAGGGTGAGCCGGCCGAGGCCGCCCCCGAGCCCTGGCCTGTGCGTGCTGACGAAGAACGTCACCGAAGGGCGAAGCCGAGACATGGCGTCACCGTCAGTACCCATCCGCTCAGCGTACTTCGCCGCCAAGCGCAAACTGAAACCTGGGCTTTACCCTCCGATCGGCTTCTGCGGCCGTGGCCCGACGCAGGAACTCACGCCGAGCGCCGTCAGATCGGCCTGGACCTTGACCTCGAGCCGGTCGGACTCTTCCATGAGCGAGAAGGCCTCTGCTGTTCCCTTGGCCCCCTTTCCGGAGGAGAAAGCCCCGTTGCGCGCTTCCTTGGAGAGCTTGCGTATCTCGGCCTGCAATCTCCGCTGCGCGGCGGAATCCGAGAGGTACGTGCTGACGCGAGGTAGCTTGCGGTCCGCGTGGATCAGGGCGCGAAGCCTCGCGAGGTCCGCGCTCAGCAGCCCGGGGCGCTCCCCCAGGGTCTCGGACTTGGTGCATGCGGCATTGGCAACAGCGGCGAGATGTGCTCCCGGTCGACGTTGAGTACCGACTTGGCGATGCGACCCACCGGTTCGACGTTTGCGATCCTTGCCCCGGTGAATTCCCCCCTGCAGCCGCTCGATCGCCGGCTACTCAAGCACCGCCGGGCCGCGCTGACGCTCGCGGCCGCGCTCGCCGCCTCGTGCAGCTCTGCTGGATCGTGATTCAACTGCACGGCTCGTTCCCCGGCGACAGCCACTTCATCTCCCGGATACGCCACCCCCACCCCGGGGAACCGCTGAGCTTCCTCGCTCATGTCTTCGCGCTGCTCGGCAACCCGATCGTCGCCGCCCTGAGCGTCGCGATCGTGTGGCCCTGGTTCGCGCTCGCCAGAGGACACCACACGACCTTCGCGGCAACGCTGCTCCTGATCCTCGCCATGGAACCCTTCCGCATCCTCGACGGCGCGCACTGGCCAAGCGACGTGCTCGCCGGCTACGCCCTCGGGCTTGCCTGGACGATCACGGTGCTCGTCCTCGGGCTACCCTGGGCCGCGGGACTTCAGGCACACGGGAGACCACCTGTGACGAGCTCCCGATTGCGGTCTCACGGAGACTTATAGGTGTAGTCGTCGCCGGCGTTGTTGCCGATACTGGTTCCACCTGAGTCGACGACGAACAGGTTCCAGGTACCTACTTTGGGAGAAGCGCCAGTCGTGGCAGTGATTTCGGTCGGAGAGACCACAACCACATTGGAAGCCGCGATCGCCGTCGGCCCAGCGCCACCACCCTGCCCGATCTCCACAGTCGCACCGGCGACGAAGCCGGTGCCGGTGATCCTGATCGAAGTACCCCCGCTAACCGTTCCCGAAGCAGGACTCACCGAAGAGACCGTGGGTGCAGAGATCGCCGCCGGCGCCTTGAACGCGGCGATCCCGTCGGGCGTCCCGACCCCGCTGGGCCCGTCGTAGCCCGTCCCGGCCAGACAGACCCCCTTGGAAGCGCAGCTTGCGGCCTCTTCGGCGGTCGTGCAGCCCGAGAGACCGGTTTCAGAGAAGGGTTTCGTGCATTCCCCATTCGACCCGACGGTGACATCGTGCAGCGAACCGGGCGATTTCACCTCGCTTTCATACAGCGTCTTGGCGGGATATTCCACTTTGCTTGCTCCCCCGGCGAGCGCGAAGGTCGAGGCGACCAACGGAGAGGAGACGCTCGTGCCACCGATCGTGCACCAGTAGAGCACATGCTTGACTTTGGCTTCTTCGTAGCGGTATTCGCATTCCGGGCTCGTGTCATGAACGGCGACCCCCGTGTAGGGGTCCGCGTCCGCGGCGACGTCCGCGACGGCACGTTTGGTTCCGCAGCCGACCCCCGACCAGTCGGTGTCTTGGGACCCTGCGTCACGGGCGCGCAGGTCACACGCCTTGCTCTGTGAAGACGTAGGGCGCGTAGCGACGTCCACCGCGCCCGTCGTTTGAGATCGCAGATTGCGATCTCAAGTCAGCAGCCTCGTCCTTCATCAGCCCGGGCTCGAGATCTCAGGCTTGCCGACCGTGACAACAGCGTCGCCGGCGTGGCGGCCGATGGACTGTGCCGTCTCAAGCGAAGGGTACGTTTTCGTCGAGGTGTTTATCCCGGCCGTCTCGAAGCTGGGGTATCTGACACCCGCACCGTCCATCGTGACGGCGCCCGGAATTGTGATGAGCGTTCAAAGTCTGCTAACCAATCGCATTGTCCGCTGGGGCAGGGTCATCGACCTGCACGGCTATCTCGTGGAGCCGGCCGGTCATGCCATGGGGCAGTTCGGCGAATTCGCGCTGCGTGCCCGCCGGCCCGCTCCCTACGGCGATCCGAGTGTCCTGCTTGATGTTCGCGAGCTGTGGTTGCCCGGGCCAGACCCCGACGGTCTGCGACAAGAGGCCGAGGGCTGCCATCTGCAGGGAAGCTCCTGGAATGCTCAGATCGATGGTGAGCGGCCCGAGGATGCTGAGCGGCTCGACGTGGATCGCTCCAAGCCGCGTCGTCTGATCATCCACCGCCATCCGTACGGCCAGCCCAACGAAGTACGGGAGCCCGCCCGGCGCTTGGCCGCGCCGGAGCGTTGGCTTCAGGAGGTCGAGGAGATCGTGTTCCAGCGCTATATCATCCTGCACGACGAAGAAGACGAAGTAGACTAAGCCGACAAATCGTGTTATGCTCATGACCATGCAAAACGCCTACCTCACCGTCCCCCAAGTCGCCACAGAGCTCGACATCAGCACAGACGGTGTCTACAAGCTCATCAAGCGAGGCAAGCTGGCAGCCATCCACCGCAGCGAGCGAGGCATGCGCGTCTCCCGCGTAGCGCTCTACGCCTACCAGCGCCGACTGCGCAACGGCAAGACCCCACCGGTGTCGACTCCGGAGCCGAACGTTGAGATGGATGAGCTGCACGCCGAGTTCGAACGCGACACCGGCTTGACTCCGCGCGAGTGGGAACGCCGATGGAAGGCTGAAGAGATCGAGGACAGCGCCGAGAACATGCGGCTGACCATCCGCGCTCTAACACTGCACCTCGCCAAGCAACAAGAGACGCCTACTCACCAAGACACCGTGCGCGAGACCCGGAAGACGGCTCACGCCCGTTAGCCATCCCAGCCGGATCCACCCAATCAGCTTCTCACCGGATCAGGATCGGCTCACTGTAGTTCGACACGTGCCCACCGTCGAACACCTTGACCAGCGCGCGGTACAGACCGCGACGACGCAGACGCACGACGGCGCTGAAACGCGAGACGCTCGCCGCCGTACCGGCCGTGACGGCCGTGCCGCCCTCGTATCCACCGTGGGAGGGGGAGGGATAGTTGACAATAAGCCAAATAACTGTGCGAAAGACGCGAGGTCAGTCCCATCCGCAAACGAAAACATGAGACCAAGACCTTGTTGATCGCACAGACTTCGGCCGGCAAGGCCATAGACCGATGGCATAAGGAGCGTCGTGCGCCGCAGCTCATGATTATTAATCGAACAACCATGTTTAAGTGTGCTACGGCGCACGACGTGTTTGTTATCCAACCGGTTTGCGGCCTTGCCGGCCAGTCGCAATTCGAAACGCCGGGTCTTGGTCTCGCGTGTCCGCGCGCGGATTGCGAACTGACCAGGCGTCAGGCGACGGTGTCGACGTTGCTGCCGTTGGTCCCGGCGCGCTCGGCTTCGGCAACCATCTCGGCGGCGCGTTTCGGGTCACCGAGCGCCAGCAGGTGGGCCTGCTGGGCGATGCGGCGCGCGGCGGCGTAGTCGAGCGGGACGCGCTTGCCGTCGACGACAGCGTATCGGGTGGGGTGGCCGTTGTTGGTGTTCTCGGTCATGAGTTCAGGATAGGACGTTCAGGACGTTCGTCAAGGGGTTCCGGTGTCGCCGGCGAGCTCGGCTATGTATTCGGCGAGCGGGCGATACGGATCGTTGCGGCCGACGAACGCGGTCCCGAGCAGCTCATCGTGGCGTTGGAGGTCGTTGAAGCCGACGATGTTCAGGCCGAGAGTGGCGAGGCCGGCGTTCAGGGCGACGGTCGTGCCTCTCAGGTTACCGTCGACGAACGGGTGGGCGCGGAGCACCTTGGCGTACAGGCGCGTCGCGGCGTGAACTGCGTCGAAGGTGTCGGTGCTCCCGGAGTCCCGGATGCCCGCGGCGGCGGTGTTGAACTCGGTGCAGATCTTATCCAGCCGCCGGCGAAGTTCGCGCGGAGTGGTTCCACGGTAGCCCCGGTCGTGAACGCCGAAGTACACGTGCTCGGCCTGGCCATCTCGGAAGCCGCGCAAACGTCCGGCGCGGTCAGGGAAGAGCTCACCGAAGATCTCGCGGTGCCAGGAGCACAGCAGCCCGGGGGACATCTCGATCGGGCCGGCGTCGGCGCGTGGGCCGAGGCCGACGAGCAGCTGGGCCAGCCGGTCGACGCTGAGCTCCCACGTTTCCTCCGGGGTGCGTCCGGCCGCGCAGAAGAACGGCGATTCTTCGTCGTCGCGGAATCCCCGAAACGGCGCGCCACGAGTCGGGGTCATGGTCGAGCGTCAGTGGGTGGGCAGATCGAGTGCATGCAACCAACCTACTCACGCCTTGCGACGCTTCGCTCGATCGGCAGCCAAATCGTCCGAGTCGCCGCGCCCGGTCAGTCCCATCCGCAACCGAAAACATGAGACCAAGACCTTGTTGATCGCACAGACTTCGGCCGGCAAGCCCACAAACCTGGGAAACGCAAAGCCCGAGGCGGCGTAGCAAATTATTATTAATCGGACAACGTTCCTAGATATCTTGACCAGCGCGCGGTACAGACCGCGACGACGCAGGCGCACGACGGCGCTGAAGCTCGAGACGGCCGCCGTGCCGGCTCTGACGACCGTGCCGCCCTCGTATCCACCGTGGGAGGGGGAGGGATAGTTGACAATAAGCCAAATAAGGACCCGTAAGACGCCCGGGCAGTGTCATTCGCAACCGGAAACATGAGACCAAGACCCAGTTAAGGGCATCAAGTACGGCCGGCAAGCCCACAAACCCATTGATGCAATTACCGAGGCGGCGTAGCAGGTTTATAGCTAATCGGGCAACCATATATCGGCAAGCCCACAAACCAAGTCATACCGGTATTCACATTCCGGACTCGTGTCGTGAACCGCCACCCCGGTATACGGGTCCGCGTCCGCCGCGACATCGGAGACGGCGCGTTTGGTGCCGCAGCCGACCCCCGACCAGTCGGACACGCTCTGCTGCCAGGGCTGCGCGGTGAACACCACGCTGCAGCAAGCACCCGCTCGGGTTCACGCGCAGCGCGCCCATGCCGCCGGTTACGCTGGACAAAGTACCAAATCGACCAATCGGCCAGTGCGACCGGCGCGGCGCGAGCGCAACTGCGCGGTCCCATCGGGCAGGCCCTTATATTTGCCCGGCATGGCTGTGATAACCGTAAGCGGCTTGACCAAGCGGTTTGAGTCGACCTCCGCGATCGACGCGGTCGACCTGGTCCTCTCTGAGGGCGAGGTGCGGGGCCTGCTCGGTCCCAACGGCGCCGGCAAGACGACGCTGCTGCGGATGCTGTTTGGGCTGGTGCGAGCGGATGAGGGCACGATCGAGCTCTTCGGCCGGCGGCTCGATGGACAGGACTCGCTTGCGTTGGAGGGCGTCGCGGGGTTCGTGGAGGAGCCGAGCTTCTATCCGTACCTGTCTGGACGCGCGAACCTGGAGGTTGTGGCGGAGCTCGATGGCACCGACGCGCGAGGGCGCATCGATGACGTGCTTGAGCAGGTGCAGCTGACAGGGCGAGCCGCGGATCGAGTGGGCGGCTACTCGTCGGGAATGCGCCAGCGTCTGGGCATCGCCGCGGCGCTGATGCGCTCCCCGCGCCTGCTGCTTTTGGACGAGCCAACGTCCGCGCTTGACCCGGCCGGCGCCCGCCTGGTCATCGGGCTCCTGCGCACACTGTCCGAGGAAGGCGTCGCGGCGCTGCTGAGCAGCAACAAGATCGAGGAGGTCGAGCGGGTCTGTGACAGCTTCACCGTGCTGCACCGCGGTCGCACGGTATGGGACGGCAGCACCGGGCGGATGCGCGCCGAGGCCCCACCGTCGGCTTCGATGAGCCCCCTGGAATCATTGTTCTTCGCACTCACCGACCAATGATGCTGAGCGTCTACCGAGCCGAGCGGCGCAAGCTGCTCGCCCAGCTCTCCACGCGCGTGCTGGCGCTCGTCTGCGTGCTCGGCCCAGTGGGGTTCGGCGCGATTCTCAGCCGGCAGAGCGCGCTCCCGGCGGACACGCTGCTCGGCGTATGGGTCCACGCCTCCGGCTACGCCGTGTCGTTCGTGGTACTGGGCTTCGGCGGCTATCTCGCCTTTCCGGTGCTGGCGGGCGTACTCGCCGGCGACCTGTTCTCCTGCGAGGACCGCTACGGGACGTGGAAGACCGTCCTCACCCGCTCTCGCAACCGCAGAGACATCTTCGCGGGCAAGGTGCTCGCCGGCGCAACGCTGGCGCTGGCGCTGATCGCGCTGGCCGCGCTGTCCAGCATCCTCACCGGCCTGCTGTTTACCGGCGATCAACCGCTCGTCGGCCTCAGCGGGAACGTTCTGTCCTCCGGTGAAGGTCTGTGGCTGGTGCTCGTGAGCTGGCTGCTCAACATCCCCCCACTGCTGGCGTTCACGAGCCTGGCGGTGCTGTTCTCGGTCGCGACCCGCAACGGGATCGTGGGCGTGCTCGGACCCGCGATTTAGCGTAGCTGGCTTCTGAGGCCTCTCTAGCGATATCTAGAAGAGTCTAGGAAAATCATTCCTGGTTCTCAGATACCTTCCAGCCAAGCTCAACCCGCCAAAGGAGCACCCATGCCCAAACCCCAGCAGCTGCGAGACCTCCCGGTCGAGCAGATCGAGCCGAACCTGGCGCAGCCAAGGCGTTATTTCGACGAGGCGACACTCCAGGAGTTGGCGAGCTCTGTGGGCGAGCGCGGTGTGTTGCAGCCGGTGCTCGTTCGTCCCCTCGAGAACGGTAGGTATGGGCTGATCGTGGGAGAGCGGCGCTGGCGCGCGGCGAAGCTCGCGGGCCTGGAGACGATCCCGGCGTTGGTGTCTGGATATGACGACGCCGCTGCGCTCGAGGCCGGGTTGATCGAGAACATGGCGCGCAAGGATCTCACCCCTGTGGAGGAGGCACGCGCATGCGCGACGCTGGCGAACGAGTTCGGCATGACCCACCGGCAGATCGCCCAGCGCGTGGGTCGAAGCAGGAGCGCGCTGGCAAACCTGATCCGCCTACTGAACCTGTCCGAGGAGATCCTCGAACTGTTGGATCGTGGCATGCTGAGCGCGAGTCACGGAATTGTGCTGCTGGGCGCTAGGGATCCGCGGACGCGTTCTGATTTGGCTCGTGAGACGGTCGAGCAAGGATGGACGGTGGTGACGCTTGAAAACCATGTCCGCGCGAGCAACATGGATCCGCAGTCCCAACAGGGCGTTGAAGATCCAGACACAGAGAGCACGGAAGGGCTGAAGTCGGCACACGCGCAGGCACGGCACGCAACCGCGATGAACGTGGCTAGGGTCTGGGGCGACGCACTGGGCTCCGATGTGCAGGTACGCACGATGCCCGGCCAGAAACTGCGGGTGGAGCTACTCTTCGACTCCCCCGAGGGAGCCTTCGCCCTAGGCGGAAAAATCGGCGAGGCAGTCGCCCGAGGCACAAAGCGTAGATAGAGCCCTATTGTGATCTCACTATAGGTGTAGTCGTCACCGGTGTTGGTGAGACTGGTTGCACCCGAATCGATGACGTACAGGTTCCAGGTACCAGCCTTCGCCGAGCCGCCGGTGGTGGTGGCTGTGATCTCGGTCGGAGAGACCACTTTCACGTCGGATGCCGCGATCGCCGTGGACCCAGTGCCGCTGCCCTGTCCGATCTCCACAGTCGCACCAGCCACGAAGTTGGTGCCAGTGATCGTGATATTGGTACCCCCGGTCACCGTTCCCGACGCCGGACTCACCGAAGAAACGGTCACGGCAGCATAGGTGACGGTCAGGCCATCAGCCTGAGTGGTTTCGCAAGTGCGCACACCTATTGGACAGACGGGAACACTCGCTCCTGGTGGCGAGCACGCGCCACCCAGCGGCGACACAGGGCGCTGTTTGTCGTCCGCAGCGAGCGTGACAGTGGTTACGGGCGAGACACTCGGATGTCGTCGTGGGTGTCGCGCAAACCCCCGGTCTGTCCGGCGTGGTTAAGACAATTCTGGGTATGCCCCAGAACTTTCTTGAGTGTGATCGTGAGCAGGTGTTCTTGATGCCGCCGGACCCTCGTGATTGGTTGCCGGAGGGTCATTTGGCGTGGTTTGTGTTGGCGTCGGTGCAGGAGATGGATCTCGCAGCGTTCTATGGCTCCTATCGCCAGGATGGGTGGGGCCGCGCGGCGTTTGAGCCGGGGATGATGGTGGCGCTGCTTTTGTATGCGTACGCGCGTGGTGAGCGGTCCTCGAGGGTGATCGAGCGCCGGTGTGTTGAGGATGTCGCCTACCGGGTGATCGCTGCGCAGCAGGCTCCCGATCACGCGACGATCGCGCGGTTTCGTGTGCGCCACGAGGCGGCCCTGGCGGGCTTGTTCAGCGAGGTGCTGGGTCTCTGTCGGGAGTCGGGGCTGGTGAAGGTCGGGGTGATCGCGATCGACGGGACGAAGGTGCATGCGAACGCGTCGCATCACTGCAACCTGGACTACGAGCAGCTCGCCCGCGAGATCCTGAAGGAGGCGGGCGAGATCGATGCCGCCGAGGACGAGCTCTACGGGGAGGAGCGCGGCGATGAGCTGCCTGAGCATTTGCGAACCAGTGAGGGGCGGCGTGCTGCGCTGCGCGAAGCCAAGGCGAAGCTCGCGAGCGAGCGTGCAGGCAGGCAAGACGCGAAGGTGAGGGCTGACGCGGAACCGCAGGGTGTGGAGCTCGTGCTTGATCCCGAGGTGATCGTCGCCCGGATGCATGGGCGTCAGGGGTGGGTGCGCGAGGCGCGTCACCAGCTTGAGGAGCACCGGCGGCTACAGGCTCAGCCGATTCCACGCTCGCGAGCCGCGCGGCTGCTGCAAGCAGAGCAGCGGCTTCAGGAGAATCTGCGGGTCGAGCGCGAGGCCAACGAGGCTTATGAGCATCACCGCGCGACTGCGGTGACGAAGGACGGCCGGCGGTTCGGGGCACGTCCGAACCCCTACGTGGCACCAGAGGTGCCGCCGGGGAAGATCAACGTTACCGACCTCGATTCACGCAACGTCAAGACGCCGCGCAGCTACACCCAGGGTTACAACACGCAGGCCGCGGTGAACGAGCATCAGATCGTCTTGGCGGCTGAGGTCACGCTCACCTCACCAGACTTCGGGCAGCTCGAGCCGATGATCAAAGCCACCCAGCGCGAGCTTGAGCAGATCGGTGTGAGCGACACGCCCGGGGTCGCAGTTGCCGACAGCGGCTACTGGCATGAAAATCAAATCGACAACGTCGTCAGCAACGGCACCCAGGTCCTGATCCCGCCCGATGCCGGCAAGCGCGACACACCGCGCCGCGGCTGGGACGGCGGCCGCTACACCTTCATGCGCACCGTGCTCGCCAGCGAGCTTGGCGGCGGGCTTTACCGAAAACGCAAGGCGATGGTCGAGCCCGTGTTCGCTCAAACCAAGCACAACCGGCGCATCAACCAGTTCCAGCGACGAGGCAGATCCGCCGCACGCTCGGAATGGCGGCTAATCACCGCAACCCACAACCTGATGAAGCTCCACAAACACCAAATAGCCGCCGCGGAGGCCTGAAAAGGCCTCAGACGGGATCAACGCTGCCAGCGGGCCGAGCGCGAGCCCGGACCACGGCTACCACCCAGGCGCCCATCGCACCTTTGCGCGACACCCACCGTCCGGAGCGAGCGTTAGCGAGGACGCAGTTCACACGCTTGCTCGGTCGCGATCGTGGGGATTGGCGGTCGCCGCTGTCGATGTCGGCTCTCAGGCGTGTTGTTGCATGGCAGCTGCTAGCCGCGTGGTCATTCGGGCAAGCTCGGTTATCTCAGCTGGGGTCCACCCAGCGAGGGCCTCGGTCATCACTGAGTTGCGGGCACGGTCGATCTTCTTGACCGTGTTCTTCCCCGCCGCCGTCACGCTGAGCAGGTGCTGGCGGCGGTCGGCCTCGGAGAGTTCACTGTGGACAAGCCCGAGCGCTTGTAGGCGGGTGACCTGTCGGCTAACGGTGGAGTGGTCGCGCCCTACCTGATCGGCGAGTTCGCCGATCGTGAAGTTCCGCTGCATCGAGACGCGGACGAGCAGCGGAAGCAGTGCCGTGTCCAGCGAAACGCCGGCGCGGCTCAGGATCACGTTGTCGCCCTGTGGCCGATTGATGACATTGACGATCTGCAACAGGGCCTCATGGAGCGTCTTCAGCGGGTCAGGTGGACTCATCGTAACTCCCATGATAATGTATGTACCATGCATATGTCTAGCGATGCAATGCGAAGAATAGCTGTCGTGATCGGCAGCAATCGTCCTCAGCGGATCTCTCCAGAGATCGCGGCGTGGGTCCAGCGAGCGCTGCGCGCCGCTGGAACAAACGAGGTCGAGCTGCTCGACCTTCAGGAGATTGACTTGCCCTTTCTCGATGAGCCAACCCTGCCCGCACAGGGACGCTACGAGCACGAGCACACAGTCCGGTGGAGTGAGCTCGTCCGGTCCTACGACGGATTCGTATTCGTGTTCCCGCAATACAACTGGGGCTACCCGGCGGTACTCAAGAACGCCTTGGACTTCCTCTATGACGAGTGGGCCAACAAGCCCGCCGGTCTTGTGAGCCACGGCAGCCACGGCGGCGGACTGGCGGCAATGCAACTCAGGCAGGTTCTCCAGGGCCTGCACATTCGCAACACGGAAACGAACATCGAGATCAAGACCGCCGAGGCGATGCTCACGGACGGCGGCAACTTCCGCGACATCGACGCTGCGCTCGCCGAGTACCTCCCCCAGGCCACCACGCTCGCCAACGAACTAACCACCAAGGAGGATTCATGATTGTCACCACGACCCCTACCGGCAATGTCGGGAGCCAACTTCTGGCCGAGCTTCTCAACGACGGGACAGAGCCGCTGCGAATCATCGTCCGAGACCCATCGCGACTAGACGACGCGGTGCGTGATCGCGTTCAGGTGATCACAGGCAGCCATGACGACCCGGCGGTCCTCGATCGGGCGCTCGACGGCGCGCACGGCCTTTTCTGGCTGATCCCGCCGAGCATGCGGGCACGTTCTGCCGAGGAGTACTACCTCTCCTTCACGCGGCCTGCGGTGGAGGCGATCCGTCGTCACCAGGTCGGCCATGTGGTCGGAATCTCTAGTGCGGGACGCAATTGGCCACATCCGGCCGGTCTGCTCTCCGCAGCGCACGCGATGGACGCCGAGCTTGAGCGCTCCGGCGCTGCCTATCGCTCACTCGGGATGCCCTTCTACATGGAGAACCTGCTCAGGCCGCTCCCGCAAATGCTCTCGGAGGGCGTTTTGTCCTTACCGCTGAGCCCGGAGGGTCCGCTACCCACAATCGCAACCCAGGACATCGCCGCCACCGCAGCCAGGCTCCTGCTGGACCGCTCTTGGGAGGGCACAGAACAGATCTCGGTGTTCGGGCCTGACCATCTCACGCCCAACGAGATGGTGAAGACCATTAGCGACGTGCTGGGGTCACGGGTCACCTTCAAGCAAGCCGATCTCGAGCAAGTCACCGCCTCCTCGATCCAGCGTGGTACCTCCGAGGACATGGCACGCGACTTCGCGGAGATGTACCAAGCCCAGCAGGACGGGATCTACGACGAAGACTGGTCCCACGCCTCCCCCACATCCACGACCTTCCAGACGTGGTGTGAGACCGTGCTCGCCCGAGCAGCCCGGTGACGCCGTCTAATGCCAGTCGCCGCCAGTCCTCGCGCGGCTGATGATCAGTTGGCCAGGGCCGTTGCCGGGGCGCTCGTCGCTGTCGGCTGTGGCAGAACGCATCCCTCGCCGTCGCACTTGGCCTCGTCTGGCTCGCGCATATCGGCCTGGACCGCATGCTCGGCTACGGACTGGAGTACAGCGATGGCTTCCAACACACACATCTGAGCGGAATAGGGGGAGACCCTTCGTTGCGGCGAACCAGCGATGCTTGCGGTGATGCACTGCGCGCCAGCCGCGTTCCGCCCCGGCGCGCGCCTCGTGTATCGAACCCCTGACATCGAGGCGGCCGCCCCTGCTTGAGCCTTGGCCGCAACGCGGCTAACTGTCGTTTTGCCGCGCGACCGAGCGTCGCTGCTTGAAATGCACGGCTTGCGCTCCGGACGACATGCTGAATGTCTCGTGGAGGATTTGTGCTTCAGTGTGCGTCTCTCGGCGGTGTGGAGCGGGTTAGGACCCTGGAAGCTCGACGTTCTCGAATGCTAGGACTTCGGCGAGCTTGTCGAAGTGCGTGTCGCGGTGGAGCACCGCAACGCCGCCGTGTTCAGCGGCTGCTGCGGCGATCAGCGCATCGGTCAGCGGCACGCGGTGATACCCGTCGCCATGTTCGGCCAGCTCGCCGATCGCGCTCATTGCGGCGTCGGCAACGGCGCGATCGTTGCGCAGGATTCGCAACGCATCGAGTTCTGTCTCCAGCGCGATGTACTCGGAGGTGGTGCGAGCGGAGTACAGGATCTCCATCCGCACGATCGGGGTAGTCCATAGCCGCTCGTCGGCTACCGCTGCCCTGATCAATTCGGCGAACTCACCAGGGAGCGAGGAGAACCGCCACCACGCTGAAGTGTCGGCGATGAACGGCGCATCGCTCCCCAGCAGCTCGACAGCGTCCATCGTAGGTCGCTTACGACTCGTCGCCCGTCAGCTGCTCGATGTGCTCAAGCGTATCCCGATCCAGCCCATCCGGGCTGAACATGCGCTCAGCGAGCCGCCGCAAGCGCTCGGCGCGCTCTGCATCGTTCAGCGCGGGGATCTCGGCGGTCGGGGTGGTGCTCAGAACCGAATGTTTCACGATCCCAGGGTAGCGCCTGAGCACGACGAGAACTGGATTGGCGAGGCATGTTGGGAGTTGCCCGGCGGGCTGGTAGAGCAGCGAGAACTATCCGCTGTTCGATCCCGAGGAGGATCCCATGACTATCTCTGCTGTTCTTGATTCCGCTGGGCGGCGTCGCTCACCCGCGACCTTGCCCGGCTTTCACGCCGGCCGTCCGCCCCACAACAAGGGAATGCACTACCCGGCCGACCCACCGACCGTCGAGGAGATCATCGCCGTGATGCGCCAGGCCGACGATAACCGTCACGGCTGGCGGCTGCGTGCGTTGATCGTTGTGCTCTGGCGTGGTGGGCTGCGTATCCAGGAGGCCCTCGCGCTCGCCGAGCCCGACCTTGACCCTCGCCGCGGGTCGTTGCTCGTGCGTCACGGCAAGGGTGGCCGCCGCCGCGAGATCGGGATGGACGCCTGGGGATGGGAGCAACTGCGCCCCTGGCTGACCTCTCGTCGCGATCTGCCTGTCGGGCCACTGTTCTGCGTCATTGACGGTCCGACGCGCGGGCGCCCTTGGTCGAGTGCCGCCGTGCGCGTCGAGCTTCGTCGGCTCGCCAGCCAGGCGGGGGTGCGGCGCCGGTTCGCGCCACACCAGCTACGTCATGCTCATGCGGTCGAGCTCGCCCGGGAGGGAGTACCGCTGAACATCATCCAACGCCAGCTCGGCCACGCGAACCTCGGAACGACATCGGTCTACCTTCAGGGCATCGACACCGAGGAGATCATCGCCGCCGTCCACATGAGACGTGCCCCGATGATGTCCGCCACCGCCGGTCTGCGCCTCTAAGGCTCCGACTTCCACAGGGCGGGAGCCCCCAAAGCGCTCCCGCCCGAACCAAGGCAGACCCCCATCCGCTCGCCCCTCGTCCCGAGCAGGAACCACGTGTGGCCGAGCGTGGGCGACTGCCATCGCGCGGACGCGGAAGTGAGGGTCCGCAGCTCCGACACCCAACTCCGCGGCGTCCCCCCGGTGCGAGGTTTGCACCGCGCGCTCGTCCGCCCCGCCAGGGCTCCCAGGCTAGAGACCGGTCGCCCCCGTCACGCGACAGCTACTGCTGTTCGACGAGCGCTTTGAAGTTACGGAGAGCTTCTTCGAGACTCTTGGCATTCATGCGTTTCACGATGAGGGCATCAGCGATCTTGCCGAAGACGCCGCCCGGCAGCGCATAGTCGAACGTCGTCGTCAGGCGTGTTCCATCGCCCTCCGGGGTGAGCTCCCAGCGAGCGCGTCCCGACAACATGCCGTCCATCTCGAAAAGCTGCAACTTCCCCGGCTGGTAGTCGAGAACCGTCTCGGTAATCGGCATCGACATGCCCGCCGACTTCACCTTGAACGCGACCTTGCCCCCTACTGCGGGGAAGGGAGAAGTGATGTCGAGATCCGTCATGCCCGGATACCAGTCCGGCCAGCGACTGGCATCGTCCAGGAGCACCATGGTCTCCTGCGGCGAGGCTTTGATCTGGACATCGCGTTGCACGATCGCCATCTTGGATCTCCCGCTTTCTGTGGTGTCGTTACGCCTCCGTGACGCAGCCAAGCATTGCGGCCCAACAAAGCGAGCGTCAATCCGCCAGCCTCCCCGCCTAGCGTACACCGTCCCGTCACGACTCTAATTCCATGTCCCCGCCGCGTTGCTCCCTGTCCGCCGAGCTTCGATCCAGACGGCTGATCTGGACGACCGAAACCCAAGAGTCTCGTCGGGCGCGGCTCAGACCCCCGCTTTCGGCCTCGGCGATGCCACGGCGGGCGTCTCGCGGGCTGGAATCGAGACAAGTGCTGATCGTCCAACTCAGGCGTCTCGCTTACCACGCACGGCACGCCTGCCTTCCGCGCAAAGCGGGCCGATGGCCTCGGTGCCTGCCGAGGAGTCTGGTCAACGAAGCGGGCGCGGACAATCTCTAGGTACGCGCTCTTGTTGGACGACGAAGCCGACCGCGTGGCTCGCTCGGTGAGACGCCACAGCGGTCCGACGTTATCTTCGTGCTAGCTGTCGCCGCTGAGTCGGGCGATGAGTTCGATCATTGCGTCAAGCGCGGCCTCTAGCGGCTTGGTGTCGCGTTTGATCTGTGTGAGGAGCAGGCCGCCTTGCAGGGCGGCTAGGAGCGCGAGGGCGAGGGTGTCGGGGTCGGTGTCGGGCGGGAGTTGGCCTCGTGCGTGCATCTCTCGTAGGCCGGTCTGGATGGTGGCTTCCCATCGTTTGAAGCCCTCGGCGACGTGGGCTCTTGCGTCGGGATCGGTCTCGGCTAGCTGGCCTCCGAGAGAGCCGATTGGGCAGCCGCCGATGCAGTGGTGCTCGCGCTGGGCCGCGATCACGAAGTCGCGCCAGGCTCGGAGGCCATCCAGCGTGCTGAAATCGAACGTCTCCTGCCCGCCGACCATTGTCTCGGCCTGGTGGTCGACCACTGCCCGGACCAGAGCCGGCTTGTCGTCGAAGTAGTGGTAGAGCTGCGAGCTTGAGACGTCGGCTGCCGCGCGTACGTCATCGATCGTCGTGTGGGCGACGCCCTGCCGGAAGATCAGCCCGGCCGCCGCGTCGACTATGCGCTGACGGGTCTCTTGGCCCTTGCGCGTCAGCGGGCGAGAGGAGGGGCTAGTCGTGTTCATACCGCAGATTCTACCAGCAGAATGGAGTGTGCTATCCATTCTGTGTTAGAGTGGAACGCGCGCTCCATTTACGGGTCGCGACCACCACTCAAAGGGAGAACGCGATACATGTCACTCCAAGGCAAGACCGCCCTTATCACCGGCGGCACCTCCGGGATGGGTTCCGCCACCGCACTGGCGATGGCTCAGAAGGGCGCGTCGGTGATCATCACCGGCCGCGATGAGACCCGAGGCGCGAGCACCGTGGAGAAGATCCGGGCGGGTGGGCACGACGCGCAGTTCATCGCCGCTGATCTCTCGGAGATGTCCGAGGTGGCCCGCGTTGCCGACGCAGCAGGCGAGATCGACGTCCTGGTCAACTGTGCAGGCGTAGCGGCGATGGGGCCGACGGTTGACACCGACGAGGCGGCATTCGACGGGCTGTTCCAGATCAACGTCAAGGCGCCGTTCTTCCTCGTCGCCGCGCTCGCCCCGAAGATCGCCGCCCGCGGCGGCGGGTCGATCATCAACGTCTCCACGATGGTCGCGAGCTACGGCCAGCCAGGCTTGGGTGCCTACGGCGCGTCGCGCGCCGCGATCGAGCTGCTCACCAAGGCTTGGGCCGCCGAATTCGGGCCGCAGAACGTCCGCGTCAACGCGGTCGCTCCCGGTCCGACGTTGACCCCGACATTGGAGCCGAAATTGGCGATGGCCGAAGAGTTCGCCAAGACGATTCCGCTAGGCCGGGTCGCTGACGTCCACGAGCTGTCCGACGTCATCACGTTCCTCGCGACCCCGTCGGCCGCCTACATCAACGGCGCGATCATCCCCGTCGACGGCGGCCGCCTCGCCGTCTGAGAGGGGAGGAGATGCCGCGATCACCAATGACCATGTCCTCACCTAAAGGAGCCAAGTCCCCAAATGCAAACCACAGCAGGAAAGACAATCCTTATCACGGGCGCCAATACCGGCCTCGGTAAGGAGACGGCGAGGCAGCTGGCGCTGCGCGATGATTTCGAGCGGATCTACCTCGGCTGCCGCAATCCGGAGAAGGCGCAGCGCGCAAAGGAGGACCTGGAGAAGGTCAGCGGGCACAAGATCTTCGAGGTAGTGATCATCGACCTCGAAGACCTTGCGTCGGTACGTGCTGCGGTGGCCGCGATCGCCGCTCCCTTGAACGCGCTCGCAATGATCGCCGGCGGCATCGGCGGCCCCACGCCAGCATCGTTGACAGAAGACGGGGTGACTGAGCTATTCGCCCAGAACCTGCTCGGTCACGTGGCTCTGCTCGAGAATCTGCTGGCAGCCGGGCTGCTCACGGACGTCGCGGTCCTCGCAGGCAGCGAGGGGGCGCGCGGAATCCCCAAGCTGCGGATCGCTCGACCAAGGTTCACCGATCACAGCTCACAGGAGTTCGCGTCAGTGATCGACGGCTCGTTCTTCGAGGGCGGCAAGTTCGACATGATGCTCTCCTACAGCCAGATCAAGTACCTCGGCGCGCTGTGGATGAGCGCGATGGCCCGCATGCACCCCGAGCTCAGGTTCATCACGATGTCACCGGGAAACACCGCGGGAACCGACGTGCTGCGCGACCAGCCCGCGCCCGTGCGGATCATCGCCAGCCGGATCGTGCTCCCATACGTCCTGCCTGCCCTTCGCATCGGGCACAAGCTGGACGTTGGCGCCGAGCGACTCGTCAAAGCCGTCACAGACGAGTCACTGCAGAGCGGCGTCTTCTACGCAAGCGCCGCCAGCACGATCACCGGACCCGTCATCGACCAGGCCGAGATCCTTCCCGACTTCCGCGACCCCGAGATCCAGGACCACGCATACGAGGCGATCCAACGATTCGTACCGAAGCGCGCCGCGACTTGACCACTCTGCGCACGCGTGCCACTCCAATCGTCACGCCCCCGTCGCTACCGCATTGCACTGCATAGCAAGTACGACGACGGAAGCCGGCGAGACCGCTGGTCTGGACGATAAGCATCAGCGTGGCTCGGTGCCGAGCCACGCTCGCGTCCTTCAGTGGGTGTCGCGCAAACCCCCGGTCTGTCCGGCGTGGTTAAGACAATTCTGGGTATGCCCCAGAACTTTCTTGAGTGTGATCGTGAGCAGGTGTTCTTGATGCCGCCGGACCCTCGTGATTGGTTGCCGGAGGGTCATTTGGCGTGGTTTGTGTTGGCGTCGGTGCAGGAGATGGATCTCGCAGCGTTCTATGGCTCCTATCGCCAGGATGGGTGGGGCCGCGCGGCGTTTGAGCCGGGGATGATGGTGGCGCTGCTTTTGTATGCGTACGCGCGTGGTGAGCGGTCCTCGAGGGTGATCGAGCGCCGGTGTGTTGAGGATGTCGCCTACCGGGTGATCGCTGCGCAGCAGGCTCCCGATCACGCGACGATCGCGCGGTTTCGTGTGCGCCACGAGGCGGCCCTGGCGGGCTTGTTCAGCGAGGTGCTGGGTCTCTGTCGGGAGTCGGGGCTGGTGAAGGTCGGGGTGATCGCGATCGACGGGACGAAGGTGCATGCGAACGCGTCGCATCACTGCAACCTGGACTACGAGCAGCTCGCCCGCGAGATCCTGAAGGAGGCGGGCGAGATCGATGCCGCCGAGGACGAGCTCTACGGGGAGGAGCGCGGCGATGAGCTGCCTGAGCATTTGCGAACCAGTGAGGGGCGGCGTGCTGCGCTGCGCGAAGCCAAGGCGAAGCTCGCGAGCGAGCGTGCAGGCAGGCAAGACGCGAAGGTGAGGGCTGACGCGGAACCGCAGGGTGTGGAGCTCGTGCTTGATCCCGAGGTGATCGTCGCCCGGATGCATGGGCGTCAGGGGTGGGTGCGCGAGGCGCGTCACCAGCTTGAGGAGCACCGGCGGCTACAGGCTCAGCCGATTCCACGCTCGCGAGCCGCGCGGCTGCTGCAAGCAGAGCAGCGGCTTCAGGAGAATCTGCGGGTCGAGCGCGAGGCCAACGAGGCTTATGAGCATCACCGCGCGACTGCGGTGACGAAGGACGGCCGGCGGTTCGGGGCACGTCCGAACCCCTACGTGGCACCAGAGGTGCCGCCGGGGAAGATCAACGTTACCGACCTCGATTCACGCAACGTCAAGACGCCGCGCAGCTACACCCAGGGTTACAACACGCAGGCCGCGGTGAACGAGCATCAGATCGTCTTGGCGGCTGAGGTCACGCTCACCTCACCAGACTTCGGGCAGCTCGAGCCGATGATCAAAGCCACCCAGCGCGAGCTTGAGCAGATCGGTGTGAGCGACACGCCCGGGGTCGCAGTTGCCGACAGCGGCTACTGGCATGAAAATCAAATCGACAACGTCGTCAGCAACGGCACCCAGGTCCTGATCCCGCCCGATGCCGGCAAGCGCGACACACCGCGCCGCGGCTGGGACGGCGGCCGCTACACCTTCATGCGCACCGTGCTCGCCAGCGAGCTTGGCGGCGGGCTTTACCGAAAACGCAAGGCGATGGTCGAGCCCGTGTTCGCTCAAACCAAGCACAACCGGCGCATCAACCAGTTCCAGCGACGAGGCAGATCCGCCGCACGCTCGGAATGGCGGCTAATCACCGCAACCCACAACCTGATGAAGCTCCACAAACACCAAATAGCCGCCGCGGAGGCCTGAAAAGGCCTCAGACGGGATCAACGCTGCCAGCGGGCCGAGCGCGAGCCCGGACCACGGCTACCACCCAGGCGCCCATCGCACCTTTGCGCGACACCCACTTCATGGAGCGAGCGCACCGCTCATCAATCCGTGCGCGATCCCGCGAGCCAGACCACCACCTACCAACAACGGGAACCCGTCCGGCTTCCATCTGCGACCCGCCGTTTCGACGTTTGCCATCCTAGCCCGATGAACTCCCCCCTGCAGCCCCTCGACCGTTGGCTGCTCCGCAACCGCCGGGGCGCGCTGATCCTCGCCGCGGCGCTGGCCGCCTTCGTGCCGCTGTGCTGGATCGTGATTCAACTGAACGGCTCTTTCCCCGGTGACTCTCATTTCATCTCCTGGATGCGCCACCCACATCCCGCCGAACCGCTTGCCTTCGTTGCCCGCGTGTTCGCGGCGCTCGGCAACCCGATCGTCGCCGCGCTGTGCGTCGCGATCGTGTGGGCCGTCATCGACGATGACCTCGGCCCCCGCTACGGCGCGCTCGTCCTCGCGGCGGTCGGCGTCGTCGCATTCAATGCCCTGCTGAAGGCGATCCTCGGACCCACACCCCTGGAGACGAGCGTGCGCGGCAGCTTCGCCTCCGGCAACTTCCCCAGCGGCCACGTCGTATACATCACCACGCTCTGCGGCCTGCTCGGCTGGTTCGCGCTCGCCCGAGGCCACCGCGCCACCTGCGGCGCGATGCTGCTGCTGATCCTCGGCATGGGACCCTTTCGCGTCATCGACGGCGCGCACTGGCCAAGCGACGTGCTCGCCGGCTACACACTCGGGCTTGGCTGGACGATCGTGGTGCTCGTGATCGGGCTACCCTGGGCCGCCGGCCAAAGACGCGCTGCTCAGACCTGGGAGGTCGGCACTGGCACGTCGGACGCCGTGGCGCCGTTAGGAGATGCTCCGTCCGCTGGCGGCCCACCGTCGGCGGACGCCGGCTTGACCCCGGACGCGTAGTCGTAGGAGTACCCATACCCATAGCCGCCAAGGCGGCCCGACTTGAAGCCGTTAGCGACCACCCCGAGCAGCGGAGCGCCCGCGCCCGTGAGGGTCTCGTGCAGGCGCTGTGCGATATCGCGTCGATTACGACCCACACGCCCGACGATGATCACACCATCGACCTTGCTTAGCAACGGGAACGCATCCGAGACCGCCGTCAACGGCGGGGTGTCGACCACGATCAGGTCGTACTTGCCCTTCGCCTGCTGCAACAGGCTCTCCATCGCATGGCTCTCGATCAGCTCACCCGGGTTCGGCGGCAGCGACGAGCCCGCGACCAACACATCGAAACTCCGGCCCCCAGCACCACCGACACCGGCGCTCGGAAGATCCAAATCAACCGTCTGCGTCGCCTCGCTCAACGACACCGCACCGATCAACACATCCGCGACCCCGGGGCCTGAGGAGATGTCGAGCTGCAGAGCAATCGTCGGACGCCGCAGATCGGCCTCCACGAGCAGCACTCGCGAACCCATCCTCGCGGCGGCGCCCGCCAGATGACGAGCGACCGTCGTCTTGCCATCCCCCGGAGCAGCTGAGGCAACCATCAGAGTCCGCAG
Source organism: uncultured Solirubrobacterales bacterium (assembly GCA_963837135.1). Taxonomy (GTDB): domain Bacteria; phylum Actinomycetota; class Thermoleophilia; order Solirubrobacterales; family Solirubrobacteraceae; genus Palsa-744. Next base: position 139,919 of record CAWILV010000005.1, on the reverse strand, counting down.
CTCCTTATCGACGTTGAAGTACCGCAGATGCGCACGGATCAGATGGAAAGCCTCCGCCTCGCTCGCCGGCAACGCCTGCCCAACATCCTTCTTGCTCTTCGCAGAACGAGAAAGCGCGGAGCTCTCGGGAACAACCCCGAGCAGGGGCAGCCCATAGACCGCCTCCAGATCTTTCGGCTCTCTGATCCGCCGATCCAGACGCTCTAGCAGGAAGGCAAGACCCAAACCGAGCAACAGACCCAAGAACACCCCAAGGGCGGCGTTCCTCGCAACCTTTGGCGAGGATGGCGAGGTCGGGACCGTCGCGACCTGCGCAACTTCGACATTGCCGTTGCGCAGTTCGGCGAGGGTGCTCAGCGACTGGGCGCGGTCCTGGAGAGCGAGGCCGGCGGTACCGGCCTTCTCCTTTGGAGAGAGCGCCGCCAGCTGCTTGTTGACCAGCTTCAAGGCTGAGGCGTAATAGGCGTGGTTGCTGTCCTCCTGCTCTTTGACGAACACGCTGGCGTAGGTGTTCGCGATTTCCGCCGCGAGCACCGGAGAGGTTGAGGTGGCGGTGACGTTGACGATGTTCGATTCCCCCTGCGCACTCACGCTCAGATCCGCGCTGACCTTTTCCTTGGTCAGCCCCTGGGCGAGCGGGGTCGCAGCCTTGGCCTTCGCTAGTTGAGCCGCGGTCTTTTCCGCCATGTCGCCGAGCTCAACGAGCTTGAGGTTGGTGTTCTGCAAAGCCTGCTGGTTGGCGCCGGAGCTCACAGCCTGGAGCCCAGCGACCTGCTGGCTGAGCTGGTTGTTGTTGAAGACGAGCGAGGCCGTCGCCGTGTACTTCTTGGTTTGATGCTTGGAGTATCCAAAGGCGGCGCCCCCGACCAGGATGACGCACACGAGGATCCACGGTGCGCGGCGCCGAAGAACGCCCAGAAACTGCTCGATGCTTAGATTTGCCTGCTCAGTGTCCATCTAGGTTGCCTTACTCGCCGCATCCGTGGGCACAATGAGCCCGTCTGCTTGTAGTCGTGCACCGCAAGTTCGAAATAGTAGACCAAGCGCCGTGCCATACGCAAGGGGCTGCGCCACATAGAGCGACGAAGCATACGGCAAAGCCCCGTCGTGGCTACTCTGACGACGATATGCAGACGCCTATGTCGATGCTCAACCGCACTTCGTCAGAACCGCGCCGCTCATCGCTGAGCCGCAGCGTGGCCGTAGACCGTCATCGTCTTGTTGCGATCCTGTGAAATTTCGTTTCTGCCCACTCTGCGGCGATGAGCTGCGTCCGCTCGCGGACGGGCCGGATCGCGGACGGATGGGCTGCCCACGCGAGCACTTCGTGCACTACGACAACCCCGCGGTCACCGCATTTGCCTTGGTTGAGCGCGACGGACGCTACCTGGTGCTCGAGCGCAGTCAAGAGCCGTATCGAGGCCGCTGGGAGCTCCCAGGCGGCTTTGTCGAGGCGGGAGAGAGCCCGGCTGAGGCGGTCAGGCGGGAGGTCTTCGAGGAGACCGGTCTTCGCGTCGAGACGCCCGTCATCCTCGGCGCGTACACCAGCCACTATGGGGACGGCGGCAAGCAGACGGTCGACGTGGCCTTCCACTGCCAGGCGCCGCCTGGCGAGCTGAACCTATCCGCCGAGAGCGCTGGCGCAGACTGGGTTTCGATCGAGCATATGCCATCCCTGGCCTTCGCCGGCGAGCGAAGCGCATTCAAAGAGTTCAAACAAAGGCTGGACGCAGCGCCGAGCCCTGCGGATCGCGGCCGGACGAGAAACAACAGGTAGGCAACAACATCCTCACGAAGCATCGTGTTTCATGCAAGAATGCGCGCGATGATCGCTGTCTCGATCTATCTCAAAGCTGTCGAACATCCCCAGGCAAGGAGGTCTGATGAGTGGTGATCTGGTTGTAGTCGCAGGCGGCGGAGGCTTCATCGGAGGCCATCTCGTCGCCAACCTGCTGAGCGAGGGCCACCGCGTCCGATCGGTCGATCTCAAGCCGCTCGACGAGTGGTATCAGGTCCACGAGGGCGCCGAGAACACGGTTGCGGATCTGCGCCTGAAGGACGCCTGCACGGCAGCGCTCGCCAACGCCGGCGATGTCTACAACCTCGCCGCCGACATGGGCGGGATGGGCTTCATCGAGAACAACAAGGCGCTGTGCATGCTGTCGGTCCTGATCAACACGCACATGCTGCAAGCCGCCCAAGAGCAGGAGGTGCAGCGCTTCTTCTACTCGTCCTCGGCGTGCGTCTACGCCGCCGACAAGCAGACCGACTCGGACAACCCGGGCCTGAAGGAGAGCGACGCCTACCCGGCCCTGCCGGAGGATGGCTACGGCTGGGAGAAGCTATTCAGCGAGCGCATGTGCCGGCACTTCCGCGAGGACTTCGGGCTACATACGCGCACGGCTCGCTACCACAACGTCTACGGCCCGGAGGGCACGTGGAACGGAGGGCGGGAGAAGGCGCCGGCCGCGATCTCACGCAAGGTCGCGGAAGCTAAGCTCTCGGGCAGCAACCAGATCGAGATCTGGGGAGATGGAGAGCAGACCCGCAGCTTCCAGTACATTGACGATTGCGTCTACGGCACGAAGATGATCCTCGCCTCTGACGTCCTCGAGCCGATCAACCTCGGCTCCAGCGAGATGGTGAGCATCAACCAGCTCGTCGACATCGTCGAGGACATCGCCGGCGTCAAGCTGGAGCGCAATTACGACCTCTCCGCGCCGAAGGGTGTGCGGGGTCGCAACAGCGACAACACGATGATTCAGGAAAGGCTGGGCTGGGAGCCGAGCATCTCGCTGCGCGAGGGGCTCGAAGAAGACCTACGCCTGGATCTTCGATCAGGCCTCCGCGCTGAGCCCGGCGGGATAGGCCCGCCGTCCGCTCACGCGGCCCCTGCGCTCGTGGCACGATGACGGGTGACCACCTCGGCGAGCGAGTCGTCGAACCGCTCGGCAAAGCCCGCTTGGGTGAAGTGCCGCTGTGCGTACTGATAGGCCGCCTGTCCTCGCGCCGTGATCTCAGCGGGCGCCCGCAGAATCTCCGCCAGCTTGCGCGGGAAGGAGTCGGGGTCCGAGCTGTCAACCACCCAACCAGCATCAGCGTCTTCCACGATCCGCGCGACCTCGCCACCTGGGTTGACGGCCGCAAGGATCGGCAGCCCATAGGCCATGAAGTTCATGATCTTCGAGGGAATGTTGAACTCAGCGCCCTCGTGCTGCTGGCTCACAAAGGCGATGGTGGCCGACTGAAGCTCCTCCTCCAGTCGCTCGTCATCGACAACCCCAGGCATCTCAACCCGGTCGGAGCGGACCTCAGACCGCGTATCCTCCGCCGCCATGCCGTTGCCTGTGATCACGAATCGGATCGGCGTATCGGCAAGCGCGTCGGAGCGCTCGAACGCCGCCACAAGCGGTGTCAGGCCCTGGGAGTAGCCAATGTTGCCCATGCTCAAGAGTCGCGGAGGCTCGGCGTGTGGTCCGAAAGAAGGTTCGCGTTGCGGGGTCCGCGTCGCGGGGTCATAGATCAACTGGATCTTGGCCTCCGGCACGCCCTTCCCCGTCAGGTTGTGCGTGAATGCCTGCGAGAGCACGACGATGCGGTCGGCCTGACGGTAGGCGGCGGACTCCAAACGCCGGGACGCGCGAATAACGATGCTGCCCTCATCGACGATCCCGCTCGACGCCGCTCCGTCGGGAAGGATGTCGTGCAGCCACAGAACCCACGGCGTCCGTCGTATGCGAGCGTTCACGATCGCGGGCAAGAGCGCCGGGAACGACGGGGATGCGGACACGAGCACATCGGGACGGGAGAGCGCAGGAAGTACGGCGAACTGAGCGCCCGTGAACGAGAGCTCCTGCCGGTAGCGCTCGATCGCGGTGTCTCGACCAATCCAGAGCGGCAGTCGCAGCACGGGGATCCCATTACGCACCTCGCGATAGGGAAGCGCCTTAGAACCCCACACCGGCTCCGGATAGTGAGGATGTGCAGCCACCACTTCGACGCGATGTCCACGATCGCGCAGACCCTCGGCCCAGACCCGGCTCACGGGCCCGATGCCGGTGGGCTCGGGATCGTAGTTGTAGCTCCAGAGCTGGATGTTCAAGGTCACGGATAAAGGATAGAAGACTACGCAACCGAATGGACTGACAGCCAGCGATGCCATAGGCTTTGCGATGTTGACCGTTCGACCCGGTCGGGTCGGCGGCGCTGAGACGTACGCGAAAGAGCTGCTGATTGCCTACAGCACATTAGCGCAGTGTCGTATCATGCTGCTCGCCAATGGCGAGCTCGCACGAGCCTACGCCTCTCTAGAGGGGGGCGGTGTATCGATTCACCCGCTTGATGGCTTCCACGTGCGCGACGGCGTCATCGGACGAACGAGTTCCTTAGCGCGCGCTGCGCTGCTTCCTGGACGATTGCGGCGAGAAGCGCCAGCCGATATTGGCGCAGTTCACTACCCTGTCGTTGTACCACTCCCACGACTGCGAGTCCCTCGAATCGTCACCTTACATGATATTCAGCATCACGACATGCCCGAGAACTTTTCGCGCGCCATGCGCACCTACCGCGCCATAGCCTACGACGCTGCCGCCCGCCACGCCGATCAGATCATCACCGATAGCGAATACTCACGCAGTCGCCTTATTGAGTCGCTAGGGGTACCTGACGACCGCGTACACGCAATTTACCATGGGATCGACCACGAGCGGTTTAGTCCGCGTGCCTCCGATATGGATCGGGCGATACTCGAAGGACTTGGCGTTCCGCAACGATATATTTTCTATCCAGCCAACCTTTGGCCGCACAAGAACCACCGATTGCTCCTCGCTGCATTTGCTCGTATAACGGACTCCAGTGTGAATCTCGTCCTTACCGGTCAGCGATACGCAGCTGGCGACGCATTTGACGAAGACGTCCGGCGGCAGCGATTAGGCGAGCGCGTGCATCACTTGGGCTATGTGCCATCCGACGTACTACCTGCACTTTATCGCCAAGCGATAGGACTCGTATTTCCCAGTCTCTATGAGGGTTTTGGAGCGCCGCCTCTTGAGGCGATGGCGTGCGGATGTCCCGTTGCCGCGTCAGGCGTCGGTTCACTTGGCGAGATTTGCGGCAAAGCAGTGCTCATGTTCGACCCCGAAGATGAGATCTCTATCGCATCTGCCATCGAGCGCCTGACAGAGGACAAGGCGCTCCGAGATAAACTACGCAAGGATGGCTTCATGCGGGCAGCCCAGTTTACATGGCACGGCACCGCACAAGAACATCTAGATGTCTACCGACTTGCCATTACATAACGGTCCTGATCGCAACCATGAGCGGCTCGCAGACAATAATAACTAAGGACTCACGGAAGTCACTTCGTGGTCTCGGGCTATTGCTATTGGGCCTGTGTTTCGCCACCGCATCATGGAATGCAGTCCTGATCCACGGAGTACAACTCGATGACTTGTTGTTTGCTGGAGCACTGACATGTATAGGCATCGACTCTTGGACATCAGGCGTGCCTCGGCGACCGCTGCCCAACGGCATGTGGGTAGGTGCCGTACTGATTGTAATGGCTGGCATATGGACCGCCTACTCTCCACCGTCTGCATCATACATGTCACTACGGTACCTAGTTATCAATCCCTACGTTCAATTCGGTGGCGGTGCGGGCAACGGAGGGAATCTCACTCAGCTAGCAAAGTTTGAGGTGTCATTGATTGTACTTCCCTTCTGCGTCACAATGGCCCGTCCAACTCGAGGGGAGATCCGATGGTTGGCAGACATGTGGCTGTTCGCCGCAGTAGCAAATGCTGTGGTTGCAATCATGGATCAATACGTCCACACGGGGATCAGTCACCATCTACTTGGCTTTATTGACACAAGTGGTCGCCAGTCAGGCCTCACACAGCAGCCTAATCACCTAGCCTTGGCCATCGTCTTTGCCATTCCTGTAGCCATAGCGTGGATCGCTGCCAATCGACGGCCCGCTTTAGCGATAGTACTGCTCACAGTACTATTTTGGGGACTTCTGCTGAGTGGATCACGAGGAGGACTTGTCGCTGGCGCATGCGCTGTTCCCGCTTCGATGCTCGCGTTTCGCGATACAAGAAAAATGATTTGGTGGGTTGGTTATGTTGTTCTTATCTTGGCTGTAATTTTTGAGCAAAAGCTAGCCACCCTGATCAATAACTCCCGCCTCGGAGGTGGCGCAACAGTCGAAGGATCCAATGCAGCTCGTGCGCTTACACGCCAGCAAGGCTGGGCCGACTTTGGCTATAACCCACTTCACGGCATTGGCTATTCAGTTATCGACCAAGCCAATGAGGTACATTTGCAACTACTTGCTGCCGGTGGCGTGTTGGCCCTCACCGGCTTTGTGATCTACATTACAGCAGTCTCACGAATAGCTTTCCGAGGCGCCCGGATAGATGAGCTTTATGGGCGCGCGTTTATTGTTACTATCGTCTTGTGGTTGGCATTGATGTTTGTCGAGAATCAATTGACCAATCTCTACCTATACGTGCCAGTAGCACTAGCCGCAGCACTGGCAGGCAAGAGCAAAGCGACGGTCACCGAGTCAGCACCAGCTTGGGCTTTGCTCTCAACCCCGCAACAACGTTTCCCCGGTATGGCTACTCGCAATCAGGCGCGATGTAGTCGGGAGTCCAATCCGTTTTGACCACAAGAGCTGACAGCTTGCCGATCGGCAAGTCCGACCCGGACCGTTCGTCCGAAGCACCGTCGCACTCACTTCTACGACGCGTTAGACGTGACATAGTTCTGCTAGGCGCCGGTAACGTCGGCGTCGTTTTCGCCCAACTCTGCTTCCGCGGCATTCTCATAACAGCACTTGTTCCTGCAGCATATGGCCAGCTCTCACTCGTCCTGAGTGTATATAACACCGTCTGGATTATTGGCTCCACCGGTTTACCTAGTAGTGTAGCCAAGTATATTTCGCTAATCACACCCGCAGACGATTCTCTAATCGTACGCGCAGCTGTGCGAGCGAATTTTTTGCCGACAATCGCAACTGCGATTCCGGTCGCGATCGTGTCCGGCTTTCTGCTTCACTCATGGCTTGCGATTCTCATAGCTGCTATAGGCTTTGCGAGCCTCATATATACGCTTCTCATACTCGGGATATTACGAGGGCGTGGACGGGTCGGTTCGGCCGCTTCGGTGATGCCCATAGCTGGAGCCAGTGAAGTTGTCCTCCTGGCAATTCTGTGGGAGTCTGGACTCGGTTTAACTTCGCTATCTGGCTTCGGTATTTTCTGCACGGGCAACATGCTGGGCCTGATCGTGGGGATACTGTATGTCGTACGAACAAGCCCCAGACGAGATCGCCGAATCTCCACTGAGCGAGCGAATCAACCTAGACCCGCTCCCAGCTCCCGTGAGCTGCTAGGTGTCTCGATGTGGCTAGGAGTCGCCACAATCGCAGTTGCGGCCTTGCCTCTGACGCTGCGCTTCGCGGCAGCCATCGACTCCTATACGATTGTGGCAGTAGTTGACGTCGCATTGGTGCTCTTCAATATTCCTACCAGGATGGGAGCAATCATCGTCGCTGCTGTAATCCCTCACGCCACCAGAGCAGTAGACAAAGGCGACACAGGGCTGAAAATCTCGCTAAGGGAGCACGTGCTCGTGGTCGCTCCATTCGTCTGTACCGCACTCATCGTCGCATTCACCCCAATTATCGGATGGATATTTGGCCTTGTTGGAAAACCGACATATGACAAAAGCGCAGACTATCTAGCCCTCGTATTGCTAGCCGGCCCGGCACGCCTCCTGTATGGGTTGGTTGAGGGGATGCTTGTCGCGCGTGGAGAGGGTCGATTTATGGCTCTCAACGCACTCGCGATCACCGCTGTTGCGCTGGGGCTCATCCTTTTGTCAGCCTCGCTGGGAGATGTGCCCCTGGCATTTGTCGTCTTTGTGGCTGCAACCTGGGCTGTGTATCTATGTGGTCTCCGGCGCATCCTGCATCCCATCGCAACCACCCACGAGGGTATTGGTGCCAGCACACACTAGTACTCATGAGACAGCAGTGCCCACAAAGGCAGGCGCTTTCATAAGCTGAGGACTTGAAGTCTACTCCGCAACAGCGGCAGGCGTCTCTGGGAGTCGCATCCACTGCGAAGGCATATTTGGCATGACCTCGCCGGACCGATAGATATCGATTCCAAAAACCCCCAAGGGCTCAAGCAAACGATTCTCTTCACTCTGGGTCATATCGCGACGCCACATGTCAAGCAGACGAGACGACTCGCCGACGCGTATGCTCTCTCGCGTCGCGGCTGACGATGAGTCCGTAGTTCTCGAAGGCTTTGAGATTCGCGCTAGGAGAAGATCAACCTTTTCCAGATTCAGCGTGTAGGTCAATCGTTGCATCTCAGCGGTGGGATCTGCTATAAGCCGCTCGTGTGTGGTCACCGAGATGCGCCCGCCAACGAGCGGCGAGTTAATAGCTACGATATTTTCGAGACACCATTGTGTTACGAACTGCAGTGTGATGTCGCCATCCGAGGACACGCTACGAACGTAAGCGACGACATCCGTATCGAGGAGTTCTAGAAATTTAGTATCCGCGAGCACATCGTCGAGTATGAGACGGTGTCCCCGTCTTATACAGGACTGAGCCTGAGGGATCGGATGCCTCAGCAAATAAACAATGGCAAAGCCAAGTGAGTCCAACCACTCTATGAGCGGTGTCATACGTATGAGCTTTAAGACGCGACGGTTGGTGTGCCACGAATGATCTGCGACAAAGGGATTGACCGGTCCGAAGATCCCTGACCGTCTATCTTCCAACAGATAGCGTGCGAGATCCTGTCTTTCATCGGGCGCTAGGGACGACCATAGCCAGCGCGAAGCGATGCGCAATGCGTCGTACCGCTCCGTTAGCTCCTTGTGATCTGGCTCGTTGACATACTTCACTCCGGGCTGGGTTGCGATTGTCTCCATCAGCCAAGTCGAGCCACTGCGTGGGGACGACACGATGGCTATGTCGGGCAGAGGCCCAGGAGTATGAAATTTGGCGATTCTGGCCATCGGCGGACGCAGAGTCTTCCTAAGCGACTCTTGTGGACCAGTTCGATTAGCAATCATAGCATGCTTGTGATACGGCTCGATGACTCAGTACCTTTATACTCTCAGATTATACTCGCTTGGCTTGCACGCCCATAGCGATCCTCGACACGGATCACGTCGTGCAACTCTGGCGTCGAAACCTCAAGGATTACCGAATCCTCCAGAGCCTCGATCGTATGCACGACCCGCGGCTCGTTTCGCCACGCAACACCCGGACGAAGCTCGCGGCGCCGCATAGCATCAGGACTGTCCCCCTGTTCGAGCAGCAGATGACCTGACAGCAGGTAGCTGGTCTCGTCCTTCTCCAAGTGATACTGGACCGACAGCCTGTGGCCCGCATTGACGCGCAGAATCTTGCCAGCATACCTGTCCGTATGCGCGTACCATAACTCGCTGCCCCAAGGCTTTTCGACTTCGCGTGGTAGTTCTTCGCTCATGCTGTAAGTGTACCGGGCTTCTCGCTACATGGGGGTCCAGAGCGGTCTTGACCGGCCCCTGGTGGCTTGGACGCGAAAGGATCTGTTCATGCCAGCCCGCGCGTCAGGGCAACGTCAGTCCAGGTCTGCAGCCTCCGAGCACATTGTAGTGTTGTGTGCTGGTGCTGGGGGGTGGTCAGCCAGCGTGGCTCGCGCTATCTTGGAAGTCGTGATTGCGACCGACGCACGTTGTCGTCGAAAGGTGTCCGGTGGTTCGTCGCTGTCGGTGTTGTCAACAATTACTGATTATCCGGAGCTCTGGATAATCGATAGCCGCTGTCACCTGGCGAAGGGTTGAGCGCGGAAGGCAATTTGCAGGCGACGTCAGACTTCAGGGATTGCACTGCTCGCTGCTGGAACAGTGACTGGGAGAAAGTAGGCCCGATCATGTAAGCGAGAGACAGACGGTGTCGGTCCCTCGGGACCCCGGTCAGCCCTGAAGATCGTGGCGAAACGTCCGCCGAAGGCGATTGAGGTTCGCTGGGGCGCCATCCGCCCGGCCCTCGGACTGCCGATTGTCACGCATAGCGGCAGTCCCGATCAGCCCTTTGCGACCACGTACCACTTTTTGGTTTCCAGATTGTAGGTAAAGGTCACGCGCGGCACCGAGGAGGTCAATTCGTACGTTGCCGATTCGGTTACACCGTCTATAAATGCTGCTCCTGTACCCGGTTTCAGGATGATGTTATGTGCGCTGGAGCCGATCCGGATGGCGGTCACTGTCTTATCCGCGACCTGCGAGAGCGTGTCTTCCTGATTAGCCCCGGCTGGAGCTTCACACAGCAACACGTCGGCGGAGTTGAGGGCCGTGTTTTTTTCGCCTGTTAGCACCTTTGTACTGCGAAAGCTTGAGTCGCCTATGAAGGTGTCACGCTGCACACCTTGCCCGGCCGTCCGCACCTTGTACCGCCCAAAAGTCCCGAAACTGCCATCGACGAACAATGGTAGGTATAGTTTTTTTTCCATGTTGGCTTCGCCTGGCGGGAACGTGACCACTTCGTCTATTTCGACAGCGGCGCTGCCAGTTGAACCGGCGGGCCAGAGCCCCGCCACCATGGCGTATTCGGTCATTTCGCCATTGACATGGCTAAGGGTGCAGTTGTCAAACTTCCACTTCCCGGCGTTGTTGCCGCCCACAACAACCATCTTGGCAGGCACGCTGTTAGTAGCCAGCTTGTCAAATGAAAAGTTGGTGTTGGTGTGGTTGCCGCTACCGTTGATGTGGACTATCGGCCGGTTCTCGAAGTGCGACCCGGTGAAGTTCATGTTAGGCGTGTAGGAGTTGGTGATTAGTCCGTGCTGCTGCCATAGCACGCGGAGATCCGCATGTCCTGTGTGTTCCTTGGTTACTTCGTCTCGCAGCGTGATTTCGCCCGTCCCGGCGTTGTAAGGTGATGCTGCGGCAGCATGAACGACCTCGGCACCCGCAAACGAAAAGAGCACGATGGCCTGATTCGGTTTAGGCTGTTCGGCGCTCGCCAAGCCCGCTTTGACCGTAAGGGTTTTCGCTCCTTTGACTGGAAGCCCGGATGTGAGCGCTTCGTAATACTGAAACGTTTCGTATGTGCTTGGCCCGGTAGCCTTATAGTTCGCCCAGCATCCGTTGTTAGTCGTGAATGCCCCGTCGATATAGCCACCGTTGAGACAGTTCTGAGAGCAACACGCCCCGGTGAAGCTGAAGTTTCCGCCGTTGAAGGATTCAGCCTCCCCATTCGTGAAGTAAAACTCGTGCCCGTAGATGTAGCGAAACGCTACGTTGTGCCAGTTGACTTCGGTGATGTCTTCTAAATAGAGGCCAGCATTGACTGCGTGTTCGGATTCCGGAGCGGCAACGTCTTCGATGCCCCACTCGGAGAAAACGGTTGCAATGCCGTTCTCCATCCCAATGCCCTCAACCGAGTTGTAGGCAGCCTTCTGCACGGCGATCCAAACCGTCCAGCCAGTGAAGCGCATCGTGCCTGAAGACCGGCCGCTGGTGCGTTTATACCGCAGCGCCGGGCCAGTGGTGTTCTTGTCGATGAACCCACTTTCCGAGCCGCTACCTCGAATCCTTAGCTCACGACTGGTCGGATTTAGCGCTTCGAGCGTGCCTTTGATGACGAGACGGACGTTCGGCAACACAAGCCACGCGTCGTGTTCGAGCGCGTATTTGAGGGCTTCCGCGACTTCGGCGGTGACATCTTCTTCTTTGGCGACCTTGGAGGCGCTCACATATGCGCCGACGTAGACCTCTTCGATCTTGACGCCGCCGATTGCTTGACTTCCGCTCACCACCGAACTCGGCAGCTGTGCTTCGGGTAGCTCTCCGCCGCTGTTGAGCGAAGCGACGCCGCTCGGCTGCCCAACCTCAGATGTCGGCACGGCTTCGACATTAGATGCCGTCAGGGTCACTACACCAGTTTTGCCATTGACACTTTCTACGGACATGCTGTCTCCTTAGCTTACGGGCCGCTATGGGATGGAGCTGGCGCGGCTGGGAGGATCGGTGGCGATGGCTACAACCATAACCTGGCGCAGAGCTGATATCTCGAACGCTAAACAGATGTATGAGCTCGGTCTCTCGGGTGCCGTCAATCGATCACACCGGCCATACTCGACAAGGGTCTCTGCTGGCCGTCAAAACTGGCGCCCTGACCAGCCCCCACCTAGTGCTCCCGTGCCTAGCCTGCCCGTGGCTATCCGGCTTCGAGCGATGCGTTACCGGCGCGCATGGCGGTGATGGCCTGACCCCCTGAGTTCGGTCCGCCCCTTGTGAGAGTTTCTCGCGTCCGTGATGATGGGCGAGGAAGGAACTCTGATGAAGCGACGCAGGCACACGCCGGAGCAGATCATCCGTAAGTTGCGGGAGGCTGAGCGGATGCTCGGCGAGGGCAAGACGATCCCGGAGGCGGCGAAGGAGCTTCAGGTCAGCGAGCAGACCTATCACCGTTGGCGTAACCAGTACGGTGGGATGGAGGCCCAGGACGCGAAGCGGCTGAAGGAGCTCGAGCGTGAGAACTCGAGCTTGAAGGCGATCGTTGCCGATCAAGCGCTTGAGGTTCGGGCGTTGAAGGAGGTCGCCCGGGGAAACTGGTAGGCCCGGTCCGTCGGCGCCGGGCGGTCGCGATGCTCCGCGACCGTCTCGGTGTCAGCGAGCGCTGGGCATGCCGGGTCGTCGGGCAGCATCGCTCCACGCAGCGTCACGAGCCGAAGACGGCTGAGGATGACGCGGCGTTGCGCTGCGAGCTGCGGAAGTTCTCGAAGGACCGTCCGCGGTGGGGGTACCGTCGTGCGCATCACCATCTGCGGGAGATGGGCTGGGAGGTGAACCGCAAGCGGGTGCAGCGGCTGTGGCGCGAGGAGGGGCTGCGGGTCCCTGTGCGCAAGCGCAAGCGCCGGCGCCTCGGGGAGTCGACCGTCCCGGCCGAGCGTCTGCGCGCCGAGCGGCCCAACCACGTGTGGGCGTTCGACTTCCAGTTCGACCAGACCGCCTGCGGGCGCGCGCTGAAGCTGCTGAACATCGTGGACGAGTTCACCCGCGAGTCGCTGGTGATGCTGATGGAGCGCTCAATCGACGCTGACACCGTGGTCGCGATGCTGGAGCGGCTGGTCGGCGAGCGCGGCGCACCGGAGCTCCTGAGATGCGACAACGGCCCGGAGATGACCGCGCACGCGCTCAGAGACTGGTGCGTGCTGGCGAAGACCGGGACCGTGTTCATCGAGCCGGGCTCACCGTGGCAGAACCCATTCGTCGAGTCCTTCCACTCCCGTGTCCGTGACGAGCTGCTCGACATCGAGGAGTTCTCCTGTCTGGCCGAGGCGCGGGTAGTGATCGGCGACTGGCGCGAGGACTACAACCAGCGCCGCCCACACTCCTCGCTCGGGATGCTCACCCCCGCCGCCTTCGCCGCCCAATGCACTCCCAGCACCACCGACCGCAAGGCGGCATGACCCCCCCGGCGAGGGAACGCGCCGGTCGGGTCGTGCTCCGCTACGGCCCAAGGGCCTCCACTGCGCCCGACCCGACCGAACCCCCGACTACCCTCCCCTTACTTCTATCCACCAACCCTCACACGCCGTGGACCGAAAAACGGGGGCCGGCCAGTGATCGCGCAGCTGCTCGCGCTCTGGGTATGCAGGCGATCGGGGATCGAGCGGTCAACACTCTCAGGTCGTGCTCTGGCGATCCTCGTCGATCACCAGCGGACGGGACCGACGAGGCCATCTCACCCTGACGATGTTCAGCAGCTGCGGCAGCTCATCCAGCGAGCTCTTGCGTAGAAACCGCCCCGATCATCAGCTTGATCGAGTTGTCTCTACAAGACGACAGCCGGGCCACCCCATCCCTGGAGTGGCCCGGCTGATGCAACTCTCGTCTTATTTCAGGTCTACATGACCACCGCTATCGCGGCGACAACCTAGTCCTTGATGTTTTCCGCGCCTGTTAGGGCCTCTGTCTCTACCGCGCCCGAGGGGAGCGCCAGGTAGTCGTGGGTCTTGATCAGGGTCTGCCCACCTTCCGTGCCGATGCCGAGCACATAGGTGAGGAAGTTCTGAACGGTCGTAGCCTCTTGCAGGGTCGTGCCCGGGTACTTTGAGTATTCGGTGAACGCCAAGGCGTACGTCAGCCCACACAGCGTGTAGTTTTTCTCGGTGACTTTTGTCGTGACTTCGTTCCACGGCTGCTGCACACCGGGCGGGGGGAACGGGTTTGCTCCGTTGGCGTACGCCGTGGACGCACAGTTTGCGTTGCCCACCGCTTCGGACTCGCCGTTGCTCGACGGGTCGGCGTACGTGATCGTACCCGTAGTGCCAAGGCCGTTGTTCTGCAGCGGGGCCCAGAATCGAGGCTTGCTTCCGCCCCCGATCGGCGGGTTGAACGATTTGTTGCTGCGGGCGTCGGCGAGGTTTGCGTAACCGATGCTACTCGGCGTTTCGGCAACCTTTTTCACCAGTTCGCCACCACCACCGGCTGCCGGCTTCACGACGTGAGCCGCCGAGGGCCATGTGGTGTTTTCGGTACCTTCGGAAACTTCGTCCCAGGTCTTGGGTTCCGCTTTTTCGGTTTCGAATGTTTCTTTGTTGATCAAACCCAGGTACTTCTTGAATATGTGAGTGGTGCCTGACCCATCAAAGCGCACCACGGGTGTGATCGGGGTCGCCGCGTTGCAACCTTTACCGGACAGTTTGTCTTCACTGTCGGTAATTTCACTCCACTTGGTGATCGTCCCGCGGTAGATCTTCTCCAGGGTGACGTTGTTTAGAACGATTCGGGCGGGGAATGATGATTTGCTCGTCCCCGTGCATCCTGTCGGCAGGTTGACGATGACCGCGACCGCGCCCTGAAGCACCGGGATCGTCTCAAGTGTTTCGGTATTTCCCCCGTGTGCCTCGATTTCTTCTATCTGCTTGCTGTTCGGTGGTTCGTCAGTCGAGACCCACGCGTTAGTTGCTGAGAAGTTGGTAGTAGCACTTCCGTTGGCGCCCCACGATTCGAGGCCCGGGCCGCTGCCCGTCGAGTTGTACCCGATCGTTGGTTTGCCTTTCGTACCCTGCGTTCCGTTGCACGCGAAGCCAGCATTCGTCGTGTTGAAGTCAGGCTCCCACACGCTCACCTGCGCGAGTTTCTGCAGCGTGGAACCCTGACCCGTGATGTTCGAGCCAGAGCATTTTGGGCCAAGTTTCCCGGCGGCACTAGCGGCGCCAGGCGCGACGAGGGCGGCCATAGCGGCCGCCGAGAGAATGCACGCCGGCAAGATCCGGCGTGCGGAGAGAGACGTCATTGTGCGACTACCTCCTGATTAGCAGGTTCCATTGCTGATGGATGGGAGCGTCCGCTCCCGAACGCCACTATCTCGACTCAACTGTCAGCAAGGGTTGCCAACGTGTGTCGAGGGCGTTACCACCCTGTTACCGTCGGCGCTTACGAACGCCCTTTGGCCTTGGCTTTGGCTTCCCGCAGCGTGACGGTCTTTTCGTCTGTGCGGCCGCTGCCCGCCCTCTCGCACGCGAGCAGCGCGCGCGCTTTGGCCGAGTGCTGACGCGCGACCCTTTGGGCCTGACCACCACGTGGGGGGCAGGCGGCGATGCATGCGTCTGTCCGCCCAGCACGCTGCCCCCACTCGCCGGCGACGACCCCACCGGCAGGGGGGACACGAGCGGTTCTTCGGGCCACCCCAGCGGTTCTTTGGACCCCGTGGGCGAGACGATCGGTTCGCCCGATTTTTCTTCTTTGTGTTTTGTGGCTTCCGGTTCTTTTTCTTTGACGGTCAGCGTCGCCACCGTCGTCGTCGCTTTCGACACTTCGTTCGTGAATACCGCCCGATACTCATAGCCACTCTCGGAGGTCGTGGCGCTCGACACCGTCAACGCATCCGCGGTCGCCCCCGGCAGATCGCTCCACACCCCGCCCCCGTCCGTGGAGAGCTGCCACTGCACCGTCGGTGCGGGCAGCCCGGAAGCAGTCGCTTCGAACAGCGCGCTGCCACCCGCGACCACGCCTTTGTCAACCGGGTTCTCGGTGACCATTGGAGCTGCTTTCGGGACGCTGACCGTCAGCGTCGCCACGATGCTCGTCGCCGTCGACACTTCGTTTGTGAACGCGGCGCGGTACTCGTAGCCGCTCTCGGAAACCGTCGTGTGTTCGACGTTCAACGTGTCGGACGTGGCCCCCGGCAGATCGCTCCACGTGCCTCCGCCATCGGTGGAGAGCTGCCACTGCACCGTCGGCGTCGGAACACCGGAGGCGGCCGCTTCGAACACCGCATCTTCGCCCGCGAACACGCTCTCCTCGGCCGGGTTCTCGGTGACCTGGGGGGCTTTGCTCTGGATGCTGACCGTCAGCGTCGCCGCCGCGCTCGTCGCGCTCGACACTTCGTTCGTGAACACGGCGCGGTATTCGTAGCCGTTCTCGGATGTCGTGGCGCTCGGCACCGTCAACGTATCCGAAGTGGCGCCCGATACGTCGCTCCACGCCCCGCCGTGATCGGTGGAGAGCTGCCACTGGACCGTCGGCGCCGGCAGCCCGGAAGCGGCCGCTTCGAACACCGCGTCTTCGCCCACGAGCACCGCTCTGTCGGCCGGGTTCTCGGTGACCGCCGGAGCTTCTTTGAGGGCCTTGACGGTCAGCGTCGCCGGCGTGGTCGTCGCTTTCGAGACTTCGTTCGTGAACACCGCCTGATACTCGTAGCCACTCTCCGACGTCGTCGTGTGTTCGACGTTCAACGTGTCCGATGCCGCCCCCGATACATTGCTCCAGGATCCGCCGCCGTTTGTCGAGACCTGCCACTGCACCGTCGGCGTGGGAAAACCCGTAGCCGCCGCCGTGAACGTCGCCGTTTCCCCTTCCGTGACTTCCCGGGCGACCGGCTGGGTCGTGATTGTCACGGCTTCCGTGGTGCTGCCTCCGGTGACCTTCAATGTTCCTTTGACGACGATTTCCGGTGTCTGCAGATCGTCGGTGTGGATCGTCTCCGTGATCGTGTGTTCCCCGCCCAGTTTGTATTCATGGGTAATTTTCGTCGTCCGAAGCTCGTCGGTGCTCACCGCTTCGGTGTCCCCGTCGCCAAAGTTCCATTCGACGCTCAGCGCGTTGGCCTGCGAAACCGTTGAGGAAAACGTAACTTTGTCGCCGGCGGCCACTTCGGTGACGGCCTGGCCCTCGAACGTCGCGCTCGGTACGCTCGCGGTCGCTTTCGGACAACCGCCACCACCGGGCCCGAACTCGACCACGTTTGGAGCTGCGGGATTCAAGACAAACAGATCGTGTTCCTTGCCCGCCACGACCGAAGGAGTCGGTTCGAAGCCGAGCGTGCACTTCCCACCGCCAGAGGCCGCGCTCTGCCCACCGGTCCAGCCGAGCTCCGTGACTTCGGTCGGATTGGCACCGTGTTCAACGTACTTAAACGCCAGCGCTCCAGGATATTTGTAGCTAAGTTTTTCTGCTTTCTCTTGGGCTATCTGCGCGTACGTGTAGATCGTGCCTTCGCTTGCGCCTTCGGGCACGAGCGACAGGTCGCCGCCCTCCGCAGCCGCCGGATCGATTGGAAATTCCACAAGTCGTTCCACCAAGGAGTTGAACTGGACAATCGACTTAGGAGGCATCGACGACGTGAAGTCCGACGGGATTTCCCAGATCTGATCGAGACTGTCGACGTACACCCTGCCCGTCTGCGACACCGCGGGCGAGTTAGGTTCCTTGCCTGGGCCGGCTTCTTTGCATTCCGCAGACCCTTCGCCCCCAAAACAGTCGGTCTTATCGACATAGCGTGGTCCTAGCACCCCATTTTCTGAGACTCGCTGAAGCGCCACACGCAGCTCCGATTCTTCCGGCTTTGCCTCCTGGTCTTCAGATCCCATGATGATCACGTCGTGGGTGCTCGGATCGACCGCGATCCCGTTCGGTTCGAGCAACGCATGGCCCTGTACTTCCGATTCCATTTCAAGCGTCGTGGAGTTCGCGAGCACACCTTCTTCGTCTTCTTTGCTCGTGCCGCTGACTGCCGATTCGAGCTTTCCCCCCGACTGTTTGGTCTTGAACGCGTAGAGGGTCTCGGCGCCCCGCTTTGCACGGTCACTCGATACTGTGTTGCCGCGAAGCGCGACCGCGAGCACGTAGATGCGTTCCTTGGCCGGGTCTACCGCGACACCCTCCAGGCCAATCGGGTTTGCGGGCTTGAACGACACGGAGGCGAGGAACGTGCCCGTAGCGCTGAGCTTCTGGATGCGATATTCGCCTTCGGTGGGTTCATCGCCGACATAGACGCTGTTGTCGGTCAGGTCGACCCCAAATGCATGCGTTTCGCCTTTTTCCGTTGGGATATGGAACTGCCCGGGACCGGTGCCGGCTCCCTTCCCGAAGTGCCCCAGTTCCCCATAGCTTTCAGCGCGCGCCGCCGCGCTCGTCGCACCGAGCAGCAACAACGCAGCGCCCGCGAGCGCCAGCAGCAGGCGCCGGCGGAGAGACGGGGTGTGAACCACCGATCACAGATTGCCGATCGCCGACATAGATAGTGTTGCGAAGCGGTGAACGGGAGGCGGGAGGCCCGTGCGCCGCCTTACTCGCGGTCAACAGCGAGCTGATCCGGCTCTACTGGGAGATCGGACACGAGATCCTCGAGCGCGAGCAGCGCGAGAGTTGGGGCGCCAAGGTCATCAATCGACGTTGTGGAAGCTCGCCGCTATCCCCATAGAGTGGCGATCGGTAGCGCGAAGATGCGCTCGGAGAGATGGAACGGGCGTGGTCCGGTGTGCAGCACCGCGCCGGCGAGGAAGCGCTCGCCGAGCTGGTCGCGCAACCATTCCAGGTGACGGGCATCACCGCGCGTGGGCGCCGAGGAGGACTTGATCTCGATCGCAACGACGTTTCCGCCGGAGAGCTCGGCGATCAGATCGATCTCGTGGCGGCCGTTCTTCTCGCGTAGGTGATACAGACGGGGCGTGAAGCCGGCCAGCTCCACCTCTGGTCTGATCTGCGCCAGCACGTAGGTCTCGATCAGACGCCCCAGCAGGTTTCCATCGCGCATCACGGCGAGCTCGTCCAGGTGCAGGGCGGCTGTCAGCAGCGAGGTGTCTGTCAAGTAGCGCTTGGGGGCCTTGACGAGACGCGAAAGCCTGTTTGTGCTCCAAGCGGGGAGATGGTCGAGCACGAACATGTTCCTCAGCAGCCGCTCATAGGCGGCAGCCGTCGAGCGACTGATGCCGGCTGCGTCGTAGACGGTCTTCTCGGCCGCGATGCCGGCGGTGTTGACGGCCAGCGCCTCGAAGTAGCGTCGCAGCAGCTCTGGATCGCGGGGGCCATCGAGACTCACCGCGTCGCGGGTAAACAGCTCGCCCAGATAGCTCTCCAGCCAGCGTTCGCGTGCACCGCCTCGCAGGCGCAAAACGGGTTCGGGATAACCGCCGCGAAGCGCAAGCTCCACATAGCCTCGCAGATCTGGCACGTCCGCGGGCATTCCGAACACCGCAATGTCTCCGTGGGCGAGCTTCTGAAGAAAGGGCTCTCGCGGTGGCGAGCCGAGGATCTCACGAGCGGTAAGCCCCCACATCTTCAGGTGCACGAGCCTCCCGGTTCCGGGCCAGGTAGGAGCATCGAGGCGACCATGAACGCTGCCGGTGACGAGAAAGCGCCCGCCCCCCGATCCTTGATCGACGGCCCGCTTGACCGCGCCGAGCACCTGCGGAACCGCTTGCCACTCGTCGAGCAGCACGGGCTCCGGCAGCGAGCGCAGCGCGGCGTCCGGGTCGTCGCGAAACGGTTCAGCTTCCGCCGGCTGGTCGAGACGCACAACGGTCGCGGCCAGGCGCCCGGCCGTCGTCGTCTTCCCGGCGGCACGGGGACCGGTTATCAGGAGCGCTGGCAGTTCATCGAAAAGCTCGCGCAGTGACTCGTCGATCAGCCGAGGGGTGTAGCTGGGAGGAGGCACAAAGCCACGATAGCGCTTTGGACCACGCTTTGCTAGCGCTTTGGACCATCAGATGGTCGTGCTTTCGACCAGGCTCCGGCGACGTTACCCGCCTGTTCCGCGATGTTACGATCCTGTGCTCTACGGCTCGCGCCGTGCCTCAGCCTTTGCCGTGTTTGGCCTTGGGCGCATGCAGCGTCACGGTCGCCTGGGTGGTGTGCGTGGCGCCCGTGGCATCGTGGGCGACGATCGTCGCGATCACACGCAACACGCGCAGCTGGGCGAGCAGCGCGCGGGCCTGCCCCGAGAGATGCAATGTGATCGGCTGCGTCGCACCGCCCGCGACCGTGAACGAGCCACGTGCCAGCGTGAGCACGGTCGCCGTACCCTTCTTCTTGCGCGCGCTGACGGCGCCGAGCGTGCGCAGCGTCACGGTGCCCGCGCAGCTGCTCTCGCCGGCCGGGCAGGAGACCACGAGCGAGATCGCGCCGGCAGTGTTCGTCGTCAGCGTCGTGCTCGCGAGCTCGGCGTCGGGCGCCGGCGACGAGCCATGCGTCTGGCCGCCCAGCACGCTGCCCCCACCTGCCGGCGAGGACCCTGCCGGCAAGGGAGAAACGAGCGGTTCTTCGGGCCACCCCAGCGGTTCTTTGGACCCGATGGGCGACACGATCGGTTCCCCTGATTTTTCTTCTTTGTGTTTTTCTACTTTCGGTTCTTCTTTTTTCGGTTCTTCTTCTTTTGGTTTTTCTACTTTGTGTTCTTCTTCCTTGACGTTCAACGTCGCCGCCGTGGTGGTCGCTTTTGACACTTCGTTTGTGAACACGACCCGGTACTCGTAGCCGCTCTCGGACACCGTCGTATGTTCGACGTTCAACGTGTCGGACGTGGCCCCCGGCAGATCGCTCCACGTCCCGCCGGCGTTTGTGGAGAGTTGCCACTGCACCGTCGGCGTGGGGATGCCCGCAGCCGCCGCCGTGAACGTCGCCGTTTCGCCTTCCGTGACTTCCCGGGCGACCGGCTGGGAAGTGATTTTCACGGCTTCCGTGGTATTTCCTCCGGTGACCTTCAATGTCCCTTGGACGACGACTTCCGGCGTCTGCAGATCGTCGGTGTGGATCGTCTCCGTGATCGTGTGTTCCCCGCCCAGCTTGTATTCGTGGGTTACTTTCGTCGTCTGAAACTCGTCGGTGCTCACGGTTTCTGTATCCCCATCGCCAAAGTTCCATTCGACGCTCAGCGCGTTGGCCTGCGAGATCGTCGAAGACAGCGTGACTTTGGCGCCGGCGGGCACTTCGGTGACCGCCTGACCCTTCACCTTCATGCTCGGAATGGTCGCACTCGCTACCGGACAGCCGGAGCCCCCGGGACCGAACGTCACCACATCGGGAGCCGCCGGATTTAACACGAACAGGTCATGTCCCTTACCCGCCGCGACCGAGGGACTTGCGAGAAAGCTGATCGTGCACTTCCCACCGCCAGAGGCTTTGCTCTGGCCGCCAGTCCAGCCGATCTCCGCGCCTTTGGTCACCCCAGCTTTTTCCACGTACTTGAAGGCAAGCGCTCCCGGATACTTGTAGCTACGTTTCCCGTCTATGTCCTGAGCGATGTCCGCGTACGCGTAGATCGTGCCTTCGGTCGCGCCTTCAGGCACGAGAGACAGGCCGCCACCGGCTTCAACCACCGGTTCGCCGGGAAATTCCACGAGTTCCTCGACGGATCCTTCGACGATCTGTTCTCCCGTGAAAGAGTTGAACTGGATGAATACCTTCGGAGGCTGTGTCGATGTGAAATCTGACGGGATTTCCCAGATCTGATCGAAGCTCTCAACGTACACCCTGCCCGTCTGCGAGACCACAGGTGAGGTCGGCTGCTTGGCTGCGCCTTCTTTGCATTCCGCGGATCCCTGACCCCCAAAGCAGTCGGTCGTGTCGACATAGCGAGACACGAGCGTGCCTGTTTCTGAGACGCGCTGAAGCGCGACGCGTACCCCTTTTGCTCCTTGGTCTTCCCAACCCATGATAATCACATCGTGGGTCGTCGGATCGACCGCGATCCCACTGGGTTCGAGCAGCGCGTGGCCCTGGACTTCCGATTCCGTTTCGAGGGTCTTGGAGCTTGCGAGCACGCCTTCTTGATCTTCTGTGGTACCTCCGCTGACCGCCGATTCGAGTTTTCCCCCCGACTGTTTGGTCTTGAACGCATAGAGGGTCTCGGCGGCGCGCGTCGCAGGGTCGATCGACGCCGCTTCGCCGCGGAGCGTGACCGCGAGCACGTAGACGCGTTCCTTGGCCGGGTCGACCGCGATGCCCTCCAAGCCGATCGGATTTGCGGGTTTGAACGACACAGAGGCGAGGAATTCGCCCGTGGCGCTGAACTTCTGGATGCGATACTCGCCTTCCGTGGGTTCATCGCCGACGTAGACGCTGTTGTCGGTCGGGTCAACCCCGAAAGCGTGCGTTTCGCCTTTCCCCGCCGGGATCTGGAACTACCCAGGACCGGTGCCCGCCCCGCCGAAGTGCCCCAGTTCCCCATAGCTTTAGCCACGCGCCACCCCGCCCATCGCCCCAAGCAGCAGCATCGCGCCCGCGAACGCCACCAGCAGGCGCCGGCTGAGACGGGGTTCGCGACATCGGGCTCCGTGCTCCTCGTTCGCTCGGCATCCGTGACACGTGCAACTCGGCGAAACCGCGCAAGCACCACCACGCCCCACGGCCACCCGGCGCCGGACACCGGCGCACTGGTGAGGAGATTGGCAAGGGGCAGGAGCGATCTTGTTGCGAAGCGGTGAACTTGGGATGCCGTCCGGAGTCTATGGGAACATACGTTCGATGCCTGGTCCCGCACCCATACGCCGGAGCGACGCTGCCCGTGCTGCAGTACGCAGCTGATGTCCGTCTCGACCCTCATCGCAGGCGGGTAGCGGCGTGTCGCCCTTCCAGGCGGTCTACTACCGCGCCCTTGACGGGACCGAGCCTGTACGCGAGTTCCTGCAGTCGCTTGACAAGAAGCGTCGTGTTTCGCTTCGCAACCAGATCGCGCGTATGAACCTGCTCAGCGACGAGGTCCCGCATCTACCCTTCCCGCACAGCTCTCAGGTCGATGGCGAGTTGCGAGAGCTGCGCTGCCACTGCGGAGCGGAGCACTACCGCGTGCTCTACAGGCGATCGAAGGGGCTGATTGTCCTGCTCCACGCCTTCCGCAAGACGACGGCGAAGCTGCCCGCCTCCGAGGTCGATACCGCGAAGGTGCGATGGCAGGACTTCCAGACACGGATGAACAGGAAGCCTCGCCGCCCTCCACGAGCCGCGGGACACGACGCACCGTGATCATGCTTCACAAAAATGCTAACATCGCTCTCGGAACGCCACAGATGCCACGCCAACCAAAACACCACAACGACCAAAGCCCAATCGGCACGCCCGTCGCCGAGGACATCCACGCATCACTCGATGACATCGAGATCCGCGCCGAGCACGAACGCCTCGCCCCATTCGAGGCCCTGGCACGACTTGTCATCATGCGCAGAGCCGCACTGGGCATCTCCCAACAGCAGCTCGCCAAACGCATGCACACCACAGCCTCCGCGATCTCACGAATCGAGTCAGGAGCACACGCAACCAACGCACGCACCCTCATGCGACTCGCCGACGCCCTCGACGCACGCGCGATCCTCGGCTTCGAGTACGGACCCCCAGCAAAACCCAGGCGCGAACTGGTCGTACTCTGAAACACGCCCCCCGGCACTGCGCAAGACGCCCCCCCCGAGCGACTCACTCGCGTGCACGTCAGACACGCCGCCGGCGCTTCCTTCGCGACGAGACCGGGCGCTTTATCGGCCGGGCTCTCCGTCACCACCGGCGCTTTTTTCAGGGCCTTGACGGTCAGCGCCGCCGCCGCGGTCGTCGCTTTCGAGACTTCGTTCGTGAACACCGCCTGATACTCGTAGCCGCTCTCGGTTTCGGTGTCGCCGTCCCCAAAGTTCCATTCGACGCTCAACGCGTTGGCCTGTTCGACCGTCGAGGACAGCGTGACTTTGGTGCCAGCGGGCACTTCGGTGACCGCCTGACCCTTAACCGTCGCGTCTGGGGGACTCGCGCTCGCCACCGGGCAGCCGGAGCCCCCGGGGCCAAACTCGTCCACATGAGGTTCCGCCTTGTGTTTTTTTGTTTCCGGGTCGGGATCGAATACGAACAGGTCGTGTTCCTTACCGGCCGCGAGCGAGGGGCTCTCATGAAAGTTGATCGTGCACTTCCCGCCACCCGTGGCTTCGCTCTGCCCGCCCGTCCATCCGAGCTCCGTGCCTTCTACCGCGCCAGCTTTTTCTGAATATTTGAAGGCCAGCGCTCCCGGGTATGGGGAACCCAGACTCCCTGCTTTCTCCTGGAATATATGCGCGTACGCGTAGAGTGTGCCTTCGCTCGTGCCTTCGGGTGCAATCGACAGGCCGCCACCCGCCACCGCCGCCGGTTCGCCCGGAAATTCCACGAGTTCCTGGACGGGACCCGTCTTATGTTCCGCGAAAGAGTTGAACTGGATGAATAATTTTGGAGGCTGTGTCGATGTGAAATCCGATGGGATTTCCCAGATTTGATCGACACTCTCTACGTACACCCTGCCCGTCTGTGAGACCACGGGCGAGGTGGGTTGCCCAGCCCCTCCTTCTTTGCATTCTGCAGATCCTTCCCCACCGAAACAGTTGGTCTCATCTACATAGCGGGATACAGGCACACCATTTTCGGAAACACGCTGAAGCACCACGCGCAGCTGCGATACTTTTGCCTTTTCTCCCTGATCTTCCTGACCCATGATGATCACGTCATGGGTCGTCGGATCGACCGCGATCCCGCTCGGTTCGAGCAGCGCATGGCCCTGAACTTCCGATTCCGTTTCGAGCGTCGTGGAGTTCGCGAGCACCCCTTCTTCGTCTTCTTTGGTCGCCCCGCTGACCGCCGAGTCGAGGGTTTCTCCCGACTGTTTGGTCTTGAACGCGTAGAGAGTCTCAGCGGCGCGTTTTGCAGGGTCGATCGACGCCGCTTCGCCGCGGAGCGTGACCGCGAGCGCGTAGACACGTTCCTTTTCCGGGTCGACCGCGATGCCCTCCAAGCCGATCGGATGTGCGGGCTTGAACGACACAGAGGCGAGGAACTGCCCCGTGGCGCTGAACTTCTGGATGCGATATTCGCCCGCTGTGGGTTCATCGCCGACATAGACGCTGTTGTCGGTCGGATCGACCCCGAAAGCATGCGTTTCGACTTTTTCCGACGGGATCTGGAACTGCCCAGGACCGGTGCCCGGTCCACCGAAGGGTTGCCCCAGTTCCCCATAGCTTTCAGCGCGCGCCGCCGCGCCCATCGCGCCGAGCAGCAGCATCGCGCCCGCGAACGCCACCAGCAGGCGCCGGCGGAGAGACGGGGTATGCGACATCTACCCGCAGGTTGCCAACCCCCGGAGGCGATCGTGTTGCGAAGCGGTGAACAGGCCGCCCGCCACCGGCGCAGATCCCGGGTCTTCCTCCCCGTCCAACACCGCTTCGCGGTCCTAACAAGCAGCCCTGCGCAGATCCCGGGTCTTCGTCCCCCGTCCAATACCGCTTCGCGGACTTATTGGCCCGGGTACGAAGCCCGGGACCGCTCGCGGGGGTTGAGCCAGGATCAGCGGGGCCGGGAAGGCGGGCCAGACGCCTGGAGTAGCCTCGTCCCCTGTTCGCCTACAGCGAACGAGCTTGTATGCTTGCTGCGAACTTGAAGGTTCGCGATTTGCGAGCTAGGATGAGATATCGCCAACGGATCTGACATTTTGCCGCCCGGAGTGAACCCGTTTATCCATGCCCGGGTGCTCTCCCCCGAGGAGAGCATCGATCGGGTCGAGGGCCGACGGCTACTCGAGTTGGCCGCGGGTGGACACAACGCCGTGCTGCACGCGCCTCGGCGTTTTGGGAAGACAACACTTCTCAAGCAGGTACTCCAGAGCGCCTCCGAGCTCGATATGCCCGGTGTGCTGGTGGATCTCAGCGATGTCCTGAGCGTCGCCGATGTGGCGGCACGACTCGAGCAGGCGTTCCGCGCGCTGCCAGGCAATATCCAGAGGCTCATCAGCAAGGAGCTCGGCAGCGTGGCGATCACCACGCCGGTCGCGGGGTTCAGCTTCTCGCGGCGCAATCCGCCCGCCGATCCGATCGCGGCGGTGCATACGCTGCTCGAGCTGCCGGCACAGATAGCCAGCCGCCACGGCCAGCGTGTCCTTGTGGTCCTCGACGAGTTTCAGTCGCTGGTCAACCTCGACGGCCTGGACGGCGTGTTGCGCAGCCACATTCAGCATCACAGCGACGTCAGCTACGTGTTCGCCGGCTCCGAGCCGTCCCTGCTGCGGATGCTATTCGAGGATCGCGCTCGCCCCCTCTACGGACAGGCCGAGCGCGTACGGCTCGAGCGCCTTGAATCCGACGCCACGCATGACTTCATTGCTCGTCGCTTCGACGAAACCGGCAGGGACGCGGGAGAGACGATCTCCGATCTCATCCATGTCGCAGAGGGTCATCCACAACGCCTGATGCTCATTGCCCACCTGCTGTGGGACCGCGTCGAGACGACGCATCCAGCCACGCTCACCGATCTGCGCAGCGCCTACGACGCCACGATGCGAATGGTGAACCCCGAGCTCCGCTACCTGTGGGACGCCCTGAGCGCAAACGAAAGGCGCGTCCTGGCCGCGCTGGCGTCCGGATACTCCCCATATCAGCAAGAGGCCAAGATATTCATGGGCTTGGCCAACCGCAGCAGCGCCGCCCGCGCCGTGAAGAACCTCGAAGGTAATGCCATCATCGAGCGCGGCAAGGACGACGAGCCACCGCGCATCATCGACCCGCTACTCGCGCGCTGGGTTCGTCGCCACGGAGGCGCACGGCTGCAGGTGTTCGTTCTGCCTCGCGACGGACAGTTCGCCGTCACCGATGGTCCTTCTCTCACGTTTCTGCGATCCACCCACCAAACCATCGCCGAGGCCGAAGCCGAGGCCGACCGCATCGCCGCCGCCGGCAACGGAGCGGACGTCATGATCTACGACATCGACGATCCAAACGAACTTCCCGACTGGGCCATCCTTCCCTGACTCGGCGGGAAGATCCATTGCCGAGCGACGGTTGGCCGACCCTGGTTCGTGCAATGCGCCCCTTGACGCGGAGCAGGACGCTCCGCGCCCACGACCCGTGTACATCTCGGTACCCGCGCGGATGCGGCCCAAAACACATCCTCCATTCACAAAGACAAGCGTGTCCGCCAGCACGTAGGTACGTTCCTTTTCCGGGTCGACCGCGATGCCCTCCAAGCCGATCGGATGTGCGGGCTTGAACGACACAGAGGCGAGGAACTGCCCCGTGGCGCTGAACTTCTGGATGCGATATTCGCCCGCTGTGGGTTCATCGCCGACGTAGACGCTGTTGTCGATCGGGTCGACCCCAAACGCGTGCGTTTCGACTTTTTCCGACGGGATCTGGAACTGCCCGGGACCGGTGCCCGCCTCGCCGCGATCGCAGATCCCGCTCGGCTTATGCACCGTGGATGTCGTCCTATCAGCCGTTTACGCTACTACTATCAGCCATTTACGCAACACGAAACAGCCACTTGCGCACTGGAGGGCGGCATGACCACACCTCTGTTCCCACGCCGCATACGCCCGATCATTGTTGACGCCCTGGGCTATGCGCGTGTAGTGCTCATCTCCGGGGCCCGGCAGGTAGGCAAGACAACGTTGAGCACCGAGATCGCCGTGACCGATCGCCCCATGCGAGCGCTGACGCTCGACGACGGCCAAACGCGCGAGGCGGCGTTGCAAGATCCCGCAGGCTTCATCGCCGGCCTCGACGGACCGGTCCTGATCGACGAGATCCAGCGCGCGCCCGGCCTGCTGCTCGAGATCAAGAAGGTCATCGACCGTGATACGACACCCGGCCGATTCCTGCTCACCGGCTCAGCGAACGTGTTCGCGTCCAAGCAGGTGATCGACGCGCTGACAGGCCGGATCGATCGCATCCGCATGTGGCCCCTGGCCCAGTCGGAGATTCTCGACGGCACACTGAACATCGTGGATGAGCTCTTCGCGGGTCGAGCACCCCAGCTCGACGGCGCTCAAGTAGGGCGCCAGGCGTTCGCCTCAGTCATTGCCCAGGGTGGGTACCCCGAGGCGCGATTGCGCCCGGTCGGTCGCGGTCGCGCTGATTGGTTTGAGAACTACATCGACACGGCGCTGGAACGCGACCTGCGCGAGATCGCGGACGCACGGCGTATCGACGATATGGGTCGCCTGCTCAGACTGCTCGCATCCCAGTCGGCGAACCTGCTCTCCTACCGCGCCGTCGGAGCGCGCCTGGAGATGCACCACGACACCGCCCAGGCATATGTGACACTGCTCGAGCATATGTTCCTCATCCAGCGCCTGCCCGCATGGCGCCCCGGTCTCGGCGCCCGCGAGAGCAGCAGACCGAAGGTTTACGTCTGCGACCCAGGCATGCTCGCCTACCTGCTCGGGGCTGACACCGAGCGGATCGGCCGCGACGACCAGGTAACGGGCAAGGCCTGCGAGACGCTCGTCGCCGCCGAACTGCTCAAGCACGCCACATGGGCTGAGCAATCGGTCCGGGTATATCACTACCAGCGAGAGCGCCAGGACATCGACTTCGTCCTCGAAACCCGCGCCGGCGATCTCGCCGCCATCGAGGTCAAGGCCAAGGCCTCACTGCGCTCCAGCGACTGGAAGTGGCTCGCCGCGCTCCGCGACGCCCGCAACGACAGGTTCAAGAGCGGCATCGTGATCTACTCCGGCGAACAGACAATCCCACTCGGAGACCGGCTCTGGGCCGTCCCCTACGCAGGCCTGTGGGCCTGAGGAGCCTTCTCACAACCCTGGTTCAGCGCGCACCCAACCCTTGACGCGGAGCACGGACGCTCCGCGCCCACTTCCTTTGGAGGTTTCACCTTCCTGCGCGGATGCGGCCCAAAAACACATCCTCCATCGTCGCTTCGCGGTCCTAACAAGCAGCCCTGCGCAGATCCCGGGTCTTCGTCCCCCGTCCAATACCGCTTCGCGGACTTATTGGCCGGGGTACGAAGCCCGGGACCGCTCGCGGGGGTTGAGCCAGGATCAGCGGGGCCGGGAAGGCGGGCCAGACGCCTGGAGTAGCCTCGTTCCGTCCGGACTATATGCGAACATATGTTCGATGCCTAGTCCCTCACCCACACACCGGAGCGACACGCTGCCGGCCGACTACCCACAGTTCCTGGCCGAGATCAAGGCCCGGATCGCGTGAGCCCTTCCAAGAAGGACAGGCGCCGTGCCAAGGCGCGCGGCGCCGGTGGCGTCAATAGCGTCTCGTCGACCACCACGAAATGGTCGGTGGCCTTCTACAGGACTACCAAGGACACGGCGCCTGCCCGCGAGTTTCTGCTCGACTGCCCGCAGTCGGTGCGAGAGATGCTGTTGGCGATCGTGGTTGCGGTGCGCGACGCGCCTCCGCCGAGCTTCCCGCCGAGCAACATGTGGCACGTCATGCACGGAGAGATGAAGGGATTTTATGAGGCTCGCGACGAGCACGATAGTCGGCTGTATCGCGTGTTCTGCGTGCTCGACAGCCATGCCCCGGATCATGGACTGGACGCCAAAGCCCTCACGCTGATCTGCGGTGGAGCCAAGCCAGTGCGCAGTCCGATGGACAAGAGCGTGTATGAGCAAGCGCTGGCCTACCGTCAGGATTACCTGGCCACACGACGGATCGTGCTGCCGATGGGTATCGCAAGTGAGCTGAAAAAGTCTTGAGCAACATGAACTTTTATGTTATGGTTGTCGGCTGATGGCTACCGGCACGAAGGACACCACGCTTACGGGTCAGGCATTCGATGAGTTCCTCGAGGGCCAGCTCGCCGACCCGTCGTTCAAGGCCGGTTTCGAGAAGAAGCTCGCGAAGGTCAAGAGCATCGCCGAGGTGCTGCAGGTCATCGAGCTTGTTCGGGAGCGGGAGAACATCCCCAAGGCCGAGCTCGCCCGACGCATGGAACGTAAGCCGGAGGCGATCTCGCGGCTATTGCGCGGCGAGGGCGCCAACCCGACCCTCGAAACCCTGATCGACCTAATCGATGCGATCGGGCTTGAGCTCGACATCCGCATCCGCCGACAGCCCGCCAAGCGCAACGGCAAGTACTCGCCGCTGAAGGTCCACTCCACTGTCTGAGGGATCCCGAATTTCCCCGTAGGACTCACGGTGCGCGCATCGAAACCGGAGAGGCATCCTCAAAGCACCTTGGTTCAGCGCACCAACCCCTGTACGCGGAGCAGGACGCTCTGCGCCGACGAACCACTGAAACCCAACCCACCCGCGAGGATGCGGCCCAAAAACAAATCCCTCCTACCCTTCCCGAACGCCCACCTCCCCATAGCTTTCGCCACGCGCCGCCGCGCCCGTCGCCCCGAGCAGCAGCATCGCGCCCGCGAACGCCGGGAGCAGGCGCCGGCGCAGAGACGGGGTTCGCGACATCGGGCTCCGTTCTAATCGTTCGCTTGGCATCCCTGACACATGCAACTCGGCGAAACCGCGCGAGCACCACCGCACCCCACGGCCACCCGGCGCCGGACACCGGCGCGCTGATGAGGAGATTGGCAAGGGGCGGAGGGGATCTTTTTGCGAAGCGGTGAACGGGCTGTTCGCTTGCCGCGAACTCGATGGTTCGCGGGCTGCGCCCCGGCTTTGCTGAGAGCCACCCCTTGGGCTCGATCGCATGAAGTGTCCCAAGCGCGGCCTAACATGCCCGCTCATGGCATCGAGAGCACTCACGACGTGGCGCAACACGCGTAGCGAACGCCTCGACGAGCTGCTGCACGCTCACCAGAGCGTGGGCGGTCCGTCCAGGGGGCGACGCTGGCGAACGGCCACATTGAACGAGGCGCTCCTGCTACG
Organism: uncultured Solirubrobacterales bacterium; assembly: GCA_963837135.1. Taxonomy (GTDB): domain Bacteria; phylum Actinomycetota; class Thermoleophilia; order Solirubrobacterales; family Solirubrobacteraceae; genus Palsa-744. Next base: position 109,038 of record CAWILV010000005.1, on the reverse strand, counting down.
TTTGGCCGCCGAGTTCCAAGGCTTCGCCCGGGACCTCCACGAACAGACCTGCGACACCTTCGCCGCTTGGATCACCCCTTCCGATCCGACGGTCCAGCAGGTGGTGCGCAAACAGCTGGCAAACGGTCGTCAACTCGAGCGAGGCAATGCCAATCCAGTCTCGATCGGCAGCGACTTCGGGAGATTCGGCTTCGACGTGTGGCCAACTCTGCTCAAACGAGATCCACTCACGGAAAGACACCAGCGCACATTGCGATTGCTCAACGATGCCCGCAATGGGATTGCGCACGCGGATGAAGCCAAGCTGCTCAGGCTTCGAGCCGAAGGCTTCCCGCTCGTACTGGGCACCTATCGGCGCTGGCGCCGGGATCTTGACGACCTAACCGCTAATCTGGATGGCGAGATAGCCGCCCAACTCGGCCGGCTGTTCCAACGACAGAGTCCCTGGTGAGATCAATGGCAACTGCAAGTAGACGTATCAAGATGGGAGACAAGGTGGCGGTGCCCTGGGGTCTGGATGAGATCATCGGCGAGGTGCTCGAGGTCTATGGCACTCCGGCACGGCGATACGTCAAGGTGCGAGTCCCGATTCACGGTGCCACAGGCGAGACCCTCCAAGAGGAAGACATCCCCTTCCCCGAGGACTCGCTGCGGCCCGTAACCGCCTAACCAGCAACGCCGGCGATTCGATCGGTCTGACAACAGCGCGGCCGGCACCCAAAAGGCGCCGGCCGCGAAGAAATCCTTCGCCCCCCGCACAGCTAGCTGACGAGCAACAGAGCCCCAAGGCTCTTTCACCGTACGGAGAACCTGCCGTCATTGTAGGACAACACACCCGATGCCGGCAAGAGACGCCGCCCATGCGCGTCACCGCCGGATGACGCACCTTCAAGCACATGGTTCAGCACCACACCTTTTGACGCGGGGCACGGATGCCCCGCGCCCACTCTCCTTTGGAAGCCTTGATACCCGCGAGGATGCGGCCCAAAAATACATTCCTCCATTCACGAGACCGGGATCTGGAACTGCCCGCGGCGATGCCGGCTCCCTTCCCGAAGTGCCCCAGTTCCCCATAGCCTTCGGCCCGCGCCGCCGCACTCATCGCCCCGAGCAGCAGCATCGCGCCCGCAAGCGCCACCAGCAGGCGCCGGTGGAGAGACGGGGTTCGCGACATCGGGCTCTGTTCTTCTCGTCGTTCGCTTGGCATCCGTGACACGTGCAACTCGGCGAAACCGCGCAAGCACCACCACCCCCCACGCCCACCCGGCGCCGGACACCGGCGCACTGGTGGGGAGCGGCAAGGGGCGGAGGGGATTGTGTTGCGAAGCGGTGAACTGGGGTGGGAGAGCCGCGGGCCGGCGACCGACGAGCAGCACCGGCTTCCGTCCGCAGCGTGGGCGAACATGTGTTCGATGTCCGATCCCACACCCATACACCGGAGCGACGCGCTGCCGGCTGACTACCCGCAGTTCCTGGCCGAGATCAAGGCCCGGATCACGGGCGCACGCACCCGTGCCGTACTCGCCGTCAACAGCGAGCTGATCACGCTCTACTGGGAGATCGGACACGAGATCCTCGAGCGCGAGCAGCGCGAGGGCTGGGGTAGCGGGGTCATCAACCGATTGGCCTCCGACCTTCGTCGGGAGTTCCCGACCATCACGGGCTTCTCGCGGTCGAATCTCCACTACATGCGAAGCTTCGCAGAGGCCTGGCCGCTGGAAGGAAGCAGCGATGAAATTGTCCAACAGCCCGTTGGACAATTGCCGTGGGGACAAAACATCGCCCTCGTGACGCGGCTCGAGGATCGGGACGCGCGCGTCTGGTACGCAGCAAACGCCGTCGAGAATGGCTGGTCGCGCAAGGTTCTGGAGGCGCAGATCGCAACCGACCTCCGAGGGCGCCAGGGCAACGCGCTGCCATCGCCGCCGCCGCAGATCCCGGGTCTTCGTCCCCCGTCCAATACCGCTTCGCGGACTTATTGGCCGGGGTACGAAGCCCGGGACCGCTCGCGGGGGTTGAGCCAGGATCAGCGGGGCCGGGAAGGCGGGCCAGACGCCTGGAGTAGCCTCGTTCCGTCCGGACTATATGCGAACATATGTTCGATATGATTCCTACCCTGACAGCCCTCATCGCACTGCTCTTGTTCGTTCTCCCCGGGTTCGTGCTCGTCCAGTTGCAGGAGGCCCAGCGCGCCCGACGACCATCCAGCGGGGACCTGGAGACCGTGCTCCGAGCCCTCTTCTATGCAGTGGTCATCCAAGCGCTCCTCGCGCTGACCGGCTGGACCGGCCAGATCTACGATGACGTCCGTCAGGCAGGGGCTTGGACACATCATGCGACAGCGATCGCACTCTATGTACTTGTCTCCGCTGTAGCCATCCCAACCATCGCTGGTCTGCTGCTCAGTTGGCTGATCAAGCGCTCAGAACGCAGTGGCGAGCTGAAGTGGTGGGCGCTTGCTCTGGGCGCCAGGGACGCACGCCACGGCTGGGACAGGGCATTCGAGCAACAACTGAAGACCGGCGCTCTTGTCAATGGCCATCGGGTTCTCCCCACTGGCGGCCATCGGTTCTCCCCGGTGGCGGCCATGTTTTCTCCCCACTGGTGGCCACCGGTTCTCCCCGGTGGTGTGGGGGTTTCGCGGGGTCTCGATGGAGCGAAGGCCGTAGGCCGTAGCGGAATCGAGTCCCCGCGGCGCGCTTTAGCTGTCCAGGGGCTCCACCCCCTCTCCCGCGGTCGCCTGGGCCAGCCGGTAGCTCTCCGCGCCGTCTGTGATGAGCACGTGGGCGTGGTGGAGTAGCCGGTCGACGGTGGCGGCGGCGAGTGTTTTGGGCATCAGCTCGTCGAAGCCGGCGGGGTGAATGTTTGAGGTGAGCGCGATCGAGCGTTTCTCATAGGCCGCGTCGACGAGCCGGAACAGCGCCTCAGCGGCGTCCGGGAAAACCGGGAGCAGCCCGACGTCATCGATGATGATCAGCTCCGCCCGGGTGAGCTTTCCGATCGCCTTGGCGGTGCTGTCATCGGCGCGGTGGCGGCGCAGCAGGCCGGCGAGGCTCTCCAGCGTCAGCCAGAGGACGGTCTTGCCTTGATCGATCGCGTGGTGCCCGAGCGCCTCGACCCAGTGGCTCTTCCCGGTCCCGGATGGGCCGCAGACGCAGAGGTTCTCCGCGCGGCTGACCCACTCCAGTGTTCGTAGCGCTTGCTGGGTCTGCTTGGGGATCGGTGAGCGGTGATCCTCCCACGCGTCGAGTGTCTTCCCGGTGGGTAGCCCGGACGCTTTGCGACGCGACTGGATCGTCGCTTGGTCACGGCCGGTGGCCTCCTCGCCGAGCAGCACCCGCAGGACGTCCGCGGGCTCCCATCGCTGCGAGCGCGCGGTCGCGATCACATGCGGTGCGGCCGCGCGGATATAGGGCAGCCGCAGCCGCCGCAGCAGCTCGTCCAGATCCTCAGGCAAGGGTGGCGGTGAGGGTTCCTGGACGCTCATCGTGCCTGCTCCCACTGCTCGGCGACCTCGGCTGCCATCAGCAGCTCGAACGCGAGCTCCCGCGCGCGAGCCGCTTCGATGTCGCAAAACGCCGGCGGCACTGCCCGCCAGATCGGTGCGCCCGACTCGTCGGTCATCACGACGCTGATCTCCTGGACGCGGATCCCGTTCGGGTATTCCTCGGCCAGGGCGCGATCGACATCGATGTGAACGTTGGTGTAGTGGCCGTGGTCGCTCATCGTCCCAAGCCCTCCCACGCCTGCGTGGATCGCTGCAGCGTCTGCTCCTCCGAGACGCGGGCGGGGAACGGGATCACCTGCCCGTTCTGCTGGTGGTGAGCGAGGATCGCCGCGAGGTCGCCCTCCGCGAAGCGTTCAGCGTGCGCGGCCGACGCGAGCGCCTCATTGACCTCGCCCTGCCCGTGCAGCTTCGACAGATCGACGGCCTCTGAGAGCTTGCGGCGCACCCTGGTAGCACCCGCGGCCGCTGCCCGGGTCAGCCACGCCTCCGCGCCCGCTCCGAGCGCGAGGAACGCCGCTTCCTCTGACCCCTGAGCCCTGGGTTTGCGCTCAAGCGCCCCAGGCGGCCGCGGCGGATAGTGCTCATCCAGGATGCTCGGCAGGCCCGGCGTCGTCAGCTCATGCCGGGCGACCTCACGTGCCCCCTCCAGACCGTCGGCGTGCACGACGATCAGCTGCGAACCATCCACGCGCGCCCACACCCGCTCATCGACAAGCGCCGAGGGAACTGAGTAGACAGATCCACCGATCGACACCGTTGCCTGTTTGGTGACTTTGCGGGTCTGCCCGAAGCACAACGTGTGCGCGAACGCCGGCAACGGATGCAACCGCCCCTGCTCCTCGGCGAGCATCACCGCGGGCGCCCGCCGCGTCACACGGTGCTCACGCGTGTTCACCCGGTCGCAGAAACCCTCGCATGCCCGCTCGAGCTCCGCGAAGGACCCATAGGCCCCTCTGAGGTTGTGATCGGTCGGCACCAGATCAGCCTTCGCGATCCGAACAGTCGCCTCCGAGCCACCTTTGCTCTGTGGATCCGCGGGCACGCACGTCGCGATCGTCAGCCCGTAATGACGGCCAACCGCGACGATCTGCGGGTTGCGGACCGCGATCCCGCACACATGATCGACCGAGACGGTCCGCTCGTTGTCGGTGAGTGCGTAGGTCGGCGCGCCACCAAACGCCCGCAACGCCCGGTCCAGGCCCATCACGACGCTCGCCTGCGTGCGATCCCACAACGGCAGCACCACCCGGAACCGCGACCACGCAAGCCACGCGCAGAACAACACCGTCTCACGGCCATCGACCTTCGGCCCGTCACCGTAATCCCACTGCATCCACAGCCCGGGCTCCGTGATCCACGGCCGCGTCACGCGGCCATGACCCGCACGCCAAGCACGCTTCGCCCGCGCGACCGCACGGCGCGTGGTGCGCTCAGAGCCCGTATAGCCCATCGCGATGAGCCGCTCATGCGCCTTATCCGCGCGGATCCTCCCACGCGAGCGCTCCACCCACTCCTCGATCTTCCCCACGAACGGCCCGACCCGCGGCCGCTCACGCGTCGAGACCGGCAACCCGCCACCAGCCTCCTCTCGCGCACGAACCCAGTGCGCGATCGTCTTGTGATCACAGCCCACCAGCGCCGCGGCGCCACGCAGACTGCCCGTCATATCAAACGCCTCAAGAATCTCCATGATCTCCTCCGATCGCTTCATCAAGCCCGCCTTCCCGACGTGCCTCGTTGATAAGGCGCCGGGGACTACAGGCCGCTCAGGACAGAACGGTGGGGAGATCAGATGGCCGCCCATGGGGAAATCCGGTGGCCACCAGTGGGGAGATTCAACGGCCGCCTATGGGGAGAATCTCATGGCCGCCGTCACGCTCTCATCGTAATCCACCCAAAGACTCCGGTCTTCTCCGGCGGCGAGCACTCATCAGAGCCCACGCAGGCAGCGTCGTGGCAAACTCTGATAGGCGTGTTCGGCGAGCAGTCTTGGGCATCGAGAACACCGGCTCAGGAGGGCCACGACCTATGGCTCGAGCGAGTTGAGCCCGGGGATGCCACGGGTGGCCGGATCGGCGCATTCGAGCCTCCTCGCGGCCTCTGGATCTCGCGCGATGAGATCGCACATCTGTACATCGTGCAGCCCATCGACGCCAGCGCCACAACCGAGGGAGAGCTCGCGGAGACGGTGGACAAAGACCGCTCCGTGCTCTAGACTGATTATCGTGCCTCCTCCAGAGAAAAAACAAGCTGTCACCCGGCAGGTTGAGATCAGAGAGGGCGGCTATCGCCCCGCGCAGACCCCCTCGATTCCCACGTCGATGAACGGGCCACAGATCCGCCCGATCGTCCCCGCTCCAAACGGGCCTCCCGCCCCCCGCCCCGCCTCCGGAACGCCCGGTCCATCCACCTCGCAAACCTAGCCGTTCCGTACCTCGGTTCGTGTAATGCGCCCTGTACGCGGAGCACGGAGGCTCCGCGCCCACTTCCTTTGGAGGTTTCACCTTCCTGCGCGGATGCGGCCCAAAACACATCCTCCATTCACAAAGACAAGCGTGTCCGCCAGCACGTAGGTACGTTCCTTTTCCGGGTCGACCCCGAAAAGCGTAAGCGTGTATTTCACGCGGGAGCTGGAACTGCCCCGGACCGGTGCCCGCCGAGCCGAAGTGCCCCAGTTCCCGCCGCCTTCGCAGATCCCGGGCCTTCGTCCCCGCCCAACACCGCTTCGCGGATTTATTGGCCGTGGACGAAGCCCGGGACTGCTTGCCTTGGTTGAGCCAGGCGAGAGAGGCTCGGCTAACGGCCATACCGGTCCTATACTGGGAGCGTGCGGTCGGACCTTCCAGCCCTAGCGCGAGATATCGGTGTGCCTGAGCGCACGCTGCGGCGCGCCGTGCAACGAGGGACCGTGCACTGTCACCGTCCCGGCGTACGACAGGTCGAGTTGGCCAGCGACGAGCGCACATATCTGCGTGAGAACTGGCAGACCATCTCGACCCTGACCGAGGCGCTGCGAACCGAGCGTAACGTTCGCCTCGCGGTCCTGTTCGGGTCGATGGCCCGCGGGCACGCAGGACCGGACTCAGACGTCGATGTGTTGGTCTCCCTCGCCGAGGATCGGCCCTTGGCGGGGATTGAGCTCGCCCTCCGCCTGGAACGCGTCGCCGGCCGTTCGGTTGACATTGCTCGCTTGGAGCGGGTGGAGGCCGACGCGCCGCTGCTGCTGGATCGGGTTCTCGACGAGGGCCGCGTCCTGGTTGACCGTGACGGGCAGTGGGGCCTGCTGCGCGAGCGCCACTCAGCGATCCGTGCACGTGCCCAGCGTGATCATCGTCGCCAGATGGCCGGTGCGGCCCGCGCGATCGAAGAGCTGACGCGGTGAGCGACCCAGCGCCTTCAGGAATCGACCCGAACGCACTCAAGGTCGAGCAGGCTCGGCTGGCGCGCTTCCTTCAGAGCATCAACAAGCACCGCAAGGCCCTCGACCTGGCGATCGAGGATGACTTCGGCGGCACGCTAGACCCGGCCGAATGGAGAAGCGCCTTCGAGTCCATCGAATCCCACGACGCGAACCGCACGATGGTCGTCACCGGCGATCACTCGGCCATGCTCAGCGCCTATGTCGAGATCCTCAGAGCCAGCGCGGGATCGCGCCTGATCGGCCTACTACCTCACCGTCGCCCACCGGAGCGACGCACTGCCGGCCGACTACCCACAGTTCCTCGCCGAGGTCAAGTCAAGGATCGCGGCGGCACGCACTCGTGCCGTGCTCGCCGTCAACAGCGAGCTGATCCGGCTCTACTGGGAGATCGGGCACGAGATCCTCGAGCGCCAAGGCCGAGTTGGACCTCTTGACGGAGTGATGCTGGGATGGGAGCGGCGGGTTTGGGGCACCGGCGCGAAAGTGGGACCGATTGTGCGCTAAAGCGGGACTGATCTGTGTGTGAAAGCGGGAGCACAACCTGTGTCAAATGGGGAATCGCCTGCTTGAATGCGGTATCCTCGGCATATGGCCGCTCTCGACTATGTTCCCCGTCTCGCCGAGGCGCGCGTGGAGGAGCTCTTCGCCGAGCTACCGGCGCTGCTGATCGCCGGCCCCCGCGCTACTGGCAAGACGACGACCGCGCGCCGCCATGCGCGCACGGTCGTGCGCTTGGACGTGGACATCGAGGCGGGAGCCTTCGAAGCCGACCCGGATGTCGCGCTGCGTGCGCTCACCACGCCCGTGCTGCTCGACGAGTGGCAGGCGGTTCCCGGTGTGCTCGGCGCCGTCAAGCGAGCTGTTGACGAAGGCTCCGGGCCGGGCCGCTTCCTGCTCACGGGCAGTGTGCGAGCCCAGCTGTCCGCGAAGACCTGGCCCGGCACTGGCAGGGTCGTCGACGTGCAGATGTATGGGCTCACGCAGCGCGAGATAGCCGGCACGCTCACGGGCGAGTCCTTTCTGGACCGGCTCGCTCGCGCGGACCTCGATGCGTTTGTAACTCCACCCGATCCCCCCGATCTGCTCGGCTACATCGAGCTGGCGCTGCGCGGAGGCTTTCCCGATGCGGCGTTGGGGCTCTCTTCGCACGCGCGCAGGGCATGGCTGGACGGCTACATCAACCAGCTCCTCACCAGGGACACCGAGACCGTGGACGTCGGTCGGGATCCGCGCCGGCTGCGACGCTATTTCGAAGCCGTCGCTCTGAGCACCGCGGGGCTTGCGGACAGCAAGACCCTCTACGACGCCGCACAGATCGATCGCAAGACCGCCCTGGCCTACGAAAGCCTGCTCACGAACCTGCTCGTGCTCGACATCCTGCCCGCCTGGAGCAGCAACAGGCTCTCGCGGATGACGCGAACCGGCAAGCGCTACCTCGTGGACACTTCACTGGTGGCGGCAGCTTTGAAGGTCGACGAGAGGGGCGTGCTCCGTGATGGCGAACTGCTCGGGCGGATGATCGACACGTTTGTCGTGGCCCAGATTCGTCCCGAGGTGGAGCTCAGCTCGTTCAGGCCGCGCCTGTATCACCTGCGCGAGCAGAGCGGGCGCCACGAGATCGACCTGATCGCCGAGCTCGCCGCCGGCAACATAGTCGCGATCGAGATCAAGTCCTCGGGTGCCCCCAAGCGCGGTGACGCCAGGCACCTGGAGTGGCTGCGCGAGCAGCTCGGCGAGCGCTTCCTCGCCGGTGCGGTGCTCCACACGGGCCCACGGCCGTTCCGACTCGCAGAGCGAATCTTCGCCCTGCCGATCTGCACGCTATGGGGATGACACTCACCGCCACCGCATGAGCGGGGCGGAGAAGGAGCCCATCGGGGCTGGTTCTTGGGCAGCCGGGACGACATCCGCCGGTGGTATGCCCACCGAGCATTCGAGAACGGGGGTCGCAACGTTCTGCAAGCCCAGATCGCGACCGATCTCAGGGGCCGAGTCTTGCATTCGCAGCCGTAGGACTGTGCGCTGCAAAGCCAAGACCCCCAGGCGATCTTGAGCCAGTGGTGCCCTAGCTGCTCGTCTTGCGGCGTGCCGCTCGTCTGGACATTTGGACTAGCGCGATTGCGACGGCCCCTCCGCCGAACGTGATCGCAGTCGAGATCCGCTCGCCTAAACCGACCGAGTAGCGCGGGGAGCTCCCCTCACCCCGCCCGCCGGTAGCGGATGTGCGTGGCGAGCGGAGAGTGGAGCACCTCAACCGGCTCGAACCCGAGGGACTCGACTCCGTCGAACAGCCGCTCGCCAGACCCGAACAGGACGGGGACCACGTCGAGCGTGAGTTCGTCGATCACTCCGGCGGCGAGCGCCTGACGGACAGTCGAGGCGCCGCCCGCGATGTCGATGCCATCCTCGCCGGCCGTCTCACGCGCCTGCGCGTACGCGGCCTCGAAGCCCTGTGTGACGAAGTGGAAGCTCGTGCCGCCCTCCATCTCGATCGGCTCGCGGCCGTGGTGGGTGAGCACAAAGACCGGCGCATGGTAGGGCGGCTCGGAGCCCCACCATCCATCCCAGCCCTCGTCCCACTCGCCGCGGATCGGCCCGAACATGTTGCGGCCCATGACGTACGCCCCGCGCGGTCGCATGAGCCAGCCCTCTGCCGTCGCGTCGGCATCGTTCGCGCGCTCGTCGCCGAGGTGCCAGCTATGGACCTCCCTGCCGCGCTTCCCCAGCGGACTCTCCCGGCTCTGGTCCGGCCCGGCGACGAAGCCGTCGAGCGAGATCGACATGTGGCAGCTGGTGTCCGGCATCGGCATCCTCCAAGTGATTGTGATGACCTCACAATATGAGGCGTTTCACCACGGGCGGCGCTTCGCATCCATCCGTCGCTGCGCGCGCATGCTCGAGAGCGTGGCCGGCGCCACATGCAGCTCGCGCCGTCCGCGGCGGGGACGCCGCCGCGCGACCGAGGCGCCCGCGAACGCCGCGAGCAGCACGATCCCGAGGATGTAAGCGGGCGAAGGCTCGTGTTCGGGCGCGCGGTAGGCGAGCGCCTGGTTGGAGACCGACTCGGTCGCGCTCTCCTCCTCGTCTTCGTGTTCGGCGACCTCGATCGGCGAGGTGACCGCCGAGGTCCCCGACGGGGGGGTCGGGCGCGCCGGCGTGGGAACCGGCGGCGGCACGAACGCGAGCACCGGCGCGGCGAGCGGGGGCGGCAGGAAGAACGGCGGCGGGAGCGTCGGCGTCAGACGCGCGGGCGCGGGTGGGACCACGGCCGCCGGTGGCGGCGGCAACGGCACGGGGGCAGGCGCAGGCGCGGGTCCGGCGGGCGCCGGAGCGGGCGCAGGCGCCGGTGGCGGCGCGGGGGCCGCAGCGGTCTGACTGGCGGCGGGCAGGTGTTTCAGCGGCACGGTGCCGCAGGGCTCGCGCACGCTGCCGGCCTGCACGGTCACCGGCAGCGAGGAGGACAGACCGCCCGCGTCGATCGTGACGATCGTCGTGCCCGCGTTGTAGGCGCAGAACAGAGCGGACTGCGCGCCGTGCAGGGCTTCGCCGTCTTCGTTGACCGGCTCGCCTTTCCCGTTCTCTTCAAACTGCCCGCTGCGAGTCAGTTCGCCCTTGGCGTTCCGCGGTTCGTCGCGGACCGGTTCGCCCTTGGCGTTCTGCAGCGGCGTGACGTGGGGGTCGGCCGCGGCGAGGTTTTCCTCGACGAAGCCGCCGATGTCCGGGTTCGACGAGGTGAAGGTGTACTCGGGGAAGATGCCGTTCGCGCACGCGGTTCCCACGCAGGAAGAGGGGATCGGAATGTAGGGGTCGGTGGTGCGGTGGTTGGTCTCGTTGCGCGCCTGGTTGCCGGCGCGGGGCCGGCGCGCGAGCGCAGCGAACAGGGCGGTATCGCTGCGGCGCAGCAGCGTCCCGTTCTGGGCTTCCAGCGCGAGTTCGCCGACGTTGGGGATCAGCCGCACATGGACAGGGAAGCGGCCACTTGGCTCCTGGGTCTTTGTATTCACTTCAGCCACAAGAAAGCCGCTCGCGCCGAGGAAGTGGCCGCTGCTCTCGGCCGTGAAGTTGACGTAGCCGAGCGTGCCCGAGCCGAACGTGGGGACCGCTTCGGCGCCCCGCAGCGGTTCGGTGATGTTCTGTTCGGGCGAGTCGTAGAAGTACGCGGAGGCGCCGCCGGCGGCGAGGATCCGCGCGACCGCTTCCGCGGCGGCCGTGGACGGGTTCTTGGCCGCGATCTGCGCGTTCAGGTCGGCGTTGCCGACGACGACCGCGGGCTCGGTGGCACGCTTGGCTGCTTCCAGCTGGCCTTTGAGCCATTCCTGCTGGGTCGCGCCGACTTCGGCGCTGTCGTCGAGCACGATCATGCGCACCGAACCGGCCGGGCCACTGGAGACGAGCGCGTAGTAGCCGGCCTGACATCCCGGCGTGGCCGCGCAGGTCGCCCTTTCGCTCGGCCCCCCCGCCGGGGCGAGATGCGCGAGCGCCGGCGCCGTGCCGAACGGTTCGGAGAACCCGCTGAACTGTTCCTCGAACAGTTCCTCGTCGCGCGCGATGTCGAGTTCCCACGGCGACACCGCGGCGAACGCGGGGATCGGGCTCGCCCCCAGCAGCTGGGCATAGCGGTTGAGCTCGCGCGCATACGGGATCGCCTGCGTCGCCGGACCGGCGGTTTCGCCCGTGGTGACGCGCGGGCCGGTATAGAAGAACGCCCGCACGCCGGGGATCTTGCCGGCGTGTTCGAGCGCCGCGGACAGCCACACGTCGGGGCCAATTTTGGCGCCCGAGCGATCGGCGCACGGCGCCGCGCACTGGGCGTTGCCGCCGATCGCGAACGTCGCTTCGCTCGGGCTGGTCGACACCCGCGAGGCGCCGACGCCCGGGGGCGCGACCCCGTCGGCCGGGTAGCGATCGACGTCAGCGGTGTCGAGCACGCCGCCATGGCTTTCGCCCGGCGGTTCGACGAACCCGCCGACCGCCCACCCCTGTGAGCCCGTTGGGTCCGTCAGCACCGCCGCCACCGGGTCGGGCTGGTAGACCGTGTCGTAGAAGGCGTACTTCCCCGGCGGTTCGCGGACGTTGTTCAGTTCGTGCTCCTCGTCGCTCCAGCCGCTCGCGGTCTGCCGGAGCACGCCCCGTTCCGGGTTTTCGCCGAGCGGGTAGGCTTCGAGCAGGGTCGACGGGAACCCCGGCGCAGATTTGGGTTCGCTATCGACCGCAAGGGTGTCGGGCGCGCTGCCGGCCGCGATCGCGCGCAGCGCGCCGCCTTCGCGAAAGAGCGCCAGCGAGCCCGGTTCGCCGCCGCCGGGAAAGGGCGTGGGCGTCGGCTGCCAGACCGCTCCCGGGCCTTGGCGCTCGTACACGGAACCCGAGGCCGCGAAGGCCGCGCCCCCGTCGGGCAGGCCCGCGACCGCCCAGGGCACGTTCGAGCCCATCGCCGCGGCCGCGCCCTCGTCGATGTGCCAGCCCGAGCCGTCGTTGACGATCAGACCTCCCCTGTATTCGATTTTGTCACGGGCAGGGAGGACGCGATATGCGACGATCGCTTCCGAGCCGGCGAACGCGACCGAGGTGAAGCTGGCGCTGGCCCAGGACGCGCACCGTTCGACTTCTTCGCTGTTCTGTGCTTCTTTGGGAGAGCACGGCGGTTCCGCCGGGAAGGCTTCCTGAGTCCAGGTCTTGCCGTAGCGCAGCAGCGCGCCCGCTTCGCCCGCGACCCTCGGCGAGCCGACCGCGTATCCGCGCGCCGGTTCGCTGGGGTCGAAGGCGATGCCGAGCAGGTTGCCGCGAAAGTCGATCGGCGTCGCCGGGTCCTTTTCCCACAGGCCCGTTTCCGCCCGCCACAGCCACATTTCCCCTTTGTCGCCGACCGCGTAGATCCGTTTGGGCGTCGGCCAGGCGACCGCGCGCAGACGCGGCGTCTCCACAGTCTCACCCGGGCCGAACAGGCTTTCGGGCAGCCAGCCCTTGCCCGGCTGATAGCGCGCGACCTCGCCCTGGTCGCCGACGGCGAGCGCTTCGCTCGAGAGCGCGCCGATCGGGACGCCGGGCTGCGGCGCGATCGCGACCAGCGTGTGGCGGAACGACACCGGCCAGGGCGCGAGCCGGCTCGGCGCGGGGGTGAGCGTCAGGTGGACCGGCAGCCGCGCCTGCCCCAGCCAGCCCTCGCGCGGGTCCGAGAAGGCAGCGCCGTATGTGCCGCCGACGTCGCCGGGAGCTTCCGCGCCGCCGAGCGCGAGCACCCGCTTGAATTCCTTGCCTTCCAGGCGCAGGCTGACGCCGTCGGGCAGGCCGGCGATCACGCGTTCGCCGAGACCTTCGGGGGTCGCCGAGTTGGCCCAGGCGATGCTGCGCGACGGGCCGGTGGGCAGCGCTTCGGGCAGTTCGTGCTGGCAGGCCGGCGTGCCGGCGGGAGCGCCTTCGGGCAGCCTGCACCAGCTCGCGATCACGCGACCGCTGTCGGCTTCGCCTTCGCCTTCGGGCTTGAAGAACATCGTGCTCGAGGCCTGCGCGTCCTCGAGCACGCCGTCGATCCACACGCCTTCGCCCGTGACCGTGAGGATCTGGTTCTGGACGGTCGGCGGCTCGCCGGTGCCGGAGACCGTGAACGGCTGCGCTTCGCCGCCGCCCGCGACGGGGATCGTCAGCGGGTCTGCTTCGTTCGACGGGACGGCGCCGGAGCCCACGGCCACCGGCTTCCAGGTGGGGGTTTTGCCGCCCGTGCCGAGGTGGCGCCGAAAGAGCGCCACGGCGCCGGCGGGGTAGTGGGAGGAGAGCTGCGCGAGCAGCCACGCGTTCGCCGGCGAGCTCGCGCCGACCGCCAGCACCCGGAAGTCCGTCTTGCTGGCCGCCGGGATTTCGATCGGCTCGCGCGTCCACGCGCTGCCATCCCAGTGCAGGACCCCGCCCTCGACGCCCGAGCCGTGTTCGTCGACCGGGACGACCAGCGCGCCGGCGTGCCCCGGAGATTCTTCGAGCGGCGCGATCAGCGGCGCGCGTTTAGCGCCGAGGAGGCTTTCTTCTGTCGTGAGATCTTCCGCGGGCACGGCCGCCGTCTGCTGGAAGGGGTTGGCGGGATTGCCGGGATTGCGCACGAGCACGACCGGGGATACGGCGTTGCCTTCACCGGGGACGGTGCCGACCATCGCGCCCGCGCCGTCCGCGGTCAGCTGCCCGGCGAGCGGGCTCGGGCCCGAGGCCCCTTCGAGCTTGTCCAGCTTGAAGCCCGCGAGCGGCTGACCGTCGCTGTTCAACAGCCCCGGCCCCGGCGACCATCCCGTTTCGGTGCTGTAGCGCACGAGCACCGCCGAGGTGCCGGCGCCTTCGCCCGTCACGCCGACGCCCCACGTCTCCCCCGGCGCCTCCGACGGCGAGGCGCCGATCATCGTCACTTCCCGCGCCGGGACCGAGTCGTCGGTCTGCGGCGTCGGTTCGACCGAGGCCGGCTGCGCGGCCGCGCGCGAGGAGCCCCCGCCGGGCAGGCCGTTCGTCAGGGCGAGTGCGAGCGCGCCGGCGAGCACGAGCAGCACAGCGGCGAGCGGGGCCGGCCGCCGGAGCGCCGCGCCTGGACGTTGCCGTGGGCTTCTCAAGGCAGCGGTCCCGACTCTGCAAAAGGAGACACGCGGGGCAGGACCGTCAGACCGGTCGAAACCGTGTTCGAGCCGGCGCCGCTGTGTTCGGGGCCGCCCACCGCTTCTTTGACGGTGCTCGTCGGCAGCGGGGCGAGCGCGTGCGTCTGCAGCGACAGCTTCGTCGGCCACTCGCGCCGGTTCAGGCGCAGCAGCAGCTTGCGGTTGCCGGCCGCCAGCGTGCGGGTGGGGGTGCTCGCGACCAGCTGCTTATGGCGCTTGGCCAGCAGGCGCACGCGCGCCTTGACCGCGAGGTGAAAGCGCAGTTCGAGCGTCGTCGTCCCGTGGATCAGGCGGCTGTGCAGGTCCGAGAGCAGTGGCGCCGAGACCTCTGTTTCGACCGCCGGGACCTTCGTTTCGGCGAAGGCGCCGCCGTAGCTGGGAGGCGCTTCGACGAGCCCCGAATCGTCGGGGGGCGGCGCGTCGGGGACTTCCTGGAGAACGCTTTCGTCGCGTGGGCGGGAGGTGATCAGCCCAGCGAACGCCGGGTCGGTGTCCACGGGCAGCTCCCGTTCGGCTTCCGGCGCGAGGTGAAACAGCCACCCCTGGCTGGTCGTCAACCAGCAGTCGTGGGCGGCGGGGCAGGCGATCTGCTCCGCGGCGCCCTTCGGGCCGACCCCGGCCGCCGTTTCTTCGGCCGAGGGCAGCGTCTGCAGGTCGGAGACCGCTCCATCGGCCGAGACGCGGGCGACGATCGCCGGCGCCGTCGGCGAGGGGCTCGCAGCGTCGCTTTCGGAGTCGAGCGCCACCCACGCGCTTTCGCTGCCGGGCTGCGCCGCGATCGAGTTAACGACGTAGCCCGCGAGCGGGTTTTCGCGCGAGGGTTCGGAGAAGCCGATGACCTGGCTCCAGCTGCCGCCGGCGTCGCGCACGACCGTGACCTGGCCCGCTTCGGAGCCTTCCGGTAGTTCGCTTTCGGAAACGGGGTTGGCCGCTCCCCACAGGGCTTCGGAGTTGGCGGAGAGGTGCAGGGCGCCGAGGGCCTCGGGAAACTCTTCGGGCCCGTACAGGGGCACCTTCGGCGGGACCGAGAAGAACGTGGGCAGCGTGCCTTCGGGGTTGATCCGGTGCAGCACGGCGGGTTCCAGTTCTTTCGTCTTGACGTGGTCTTCTAGTGACAGCTGGACGCTCTCGTACAGGCCGCCTTCGAACGGGCGCATGTCCTGCACGGGGTACCCCTGGCCGTTGGGTTCGGCAGACAGCGAGCTGCCGTTCCAGTGCAGCTGGAAGGCGCCGACCTGCGGTTCGGGCAGTGGTTCGCCGGCGAACCAGCAGTCCGCCGGGGCGATGCACCCCGCCCCGTGCATCGCCTGATAGGAGCTCGCCTGGAACGCCAGCGTGGCATAGGAGGCCACGACTTCCAGTTTCTGACCGGGCGAGGGGGTGGCGAAGTGACACAGGCTGTTGTCTTCCAGTGGCGGTGTCCGTCCCTCCGCTTCGAGCGCCTGCCCGGGACGCCCGTCGGAGATCGTCCAGAACTCTTCCGGGCCGGCCCAGGCGATCCGCCCGTCGGTGGCGCCGCATACGATCGAGAGCTCGTGCCAGCCGACGCCGTTGTACGCCCACACGCCCGAGGGGATCGTGCTGCCGCTGCCGGCGGTGATCAACAGGCCCCGGTTGGGCGCCCAGAACTCGATGTCGCCGATTTTGCCGAGGCCGATCGGCGTCGTTGATTTCTGCCCGTCGGGGAGTTCGGGCGGCAGCGTCGGTTCGAGCTGCCAAGAGGCGTTGCCGTCGTCCGTTAGACCTGCGGCGCCGGCGGCGGAAGCCGACGCGAACGCGAACAGGACGGTGAGCGTCAGGAGGGCGGCGAGCATCGTGGAGGTGCGCGAGCTCACGACCGCCGGCCCACTTTGGATGAGCCCCTGCTCGCCTTGTGTGAGCGAGCTTTGGAGCGAGACGGCCGCGACTTGCGCAGGAAGGTGACGGGGATGCGCTCGCGCAGCGTGGCGTGCCCGGGGGCCGCGAACGTGACGGTGACCGTGGCCGACAGACCGCCGCGCTCGCCCGCGAGCGAGCGGTAGAGAGGTGCGAGCGCCAGCGTCAAGGTCTCCAGGCCGGCGCCGCTTGGGTCCGTCGCCCGGGTCGCGACCGTGCGCGTGACTACGTGCCCGCGCTCGAGGACACGCGCGGTCGAGGCGTGGCGCGCGTTGCGCCCGGCGCCGGCGGATTGGAGCACGACCGCGCTCTGCGCGCTCGCACGCAGCGTCCCGCCCCCGGGCGCCTGCACGTAGAGCAGCACGCTTCCGTTCGCGCGCGAGAGCGCCGTCACACCGAGATTCCAGACGGGCGTGAACGAGAGCCCCGGTGCGCCGGAGACATACTGGGGCGTGGGCGTCGCGGGGAAGAGAATCCGTGAGACGACGAACGCGTCGCTGCCGTCGAAGGGACCGTCGCTCGGACCCGCCGGGGGGGTGTTGCCGTCGCCGTAGACGAGGTTCGAGGCGGTCGAGGAGAACGCCAGCTCGGTGCCGTCGTCGGAGAACGACGGCGACAGCGCGCCATCGCCGTCTGCATAGATATCTCGGCCGGTGGCCACGGAGATGTGCGGGTGTTCGCTCGGACCGCCTTCAAAGCTCTGGGTGACACGCGTGAGCGTGTCGTCGGCGAGGTCGACGTCGAACAGTTCGCTCATCCCCGCTTCCGCGGCGGGGGCGCTGACGTACGCGGGCGAGCCGAGCGGGAACTGGGTGCGCTGGGTCGTGAACGCGACCTGGCTGCCGCCCGGGGAGATGTCGAAGTCGACGATCGGCCCATCGGTCGCGACGTCTTCCTTCTTGCCGCTGGCGAGCTCGGTGAGCGGCGTCAGCGCCTGATCGCGCGTGAGCCCTTCGTGCATGTTCGCCACGTACAGGTCGCTCGGGCGTTCGAACGGGTCGGCGCCGAAGTCGTTGCCGAGCGAGACCAGCGGCGCCTGCGCCGTGAACGCGACCGTGTAGCCGTCGGCGCTCAGCCGCGGCTGCAGCTCGCCGTAGCCGCCGCCGGCCCAGATCCCGGACGGTATGGCTCCTTCGGGCGTGGCGAACGGCCCCTGGCAGGGATCCGCCGACGAGGCGACGGCGGGCAGCACCGTCTCGCCGGCGGCGGCGCACGCCGGGTCGGCGGGATCGGAGCCGCCGGTGATCGGCCGGGTCGGGGTTTCCGAGCCGGGCGCGATCCGCCGCCACAGCGGCTCGGTGTAGTACGGAGACCTGGTTTCTTCAGGAAGCAGCGCCACCTGCTGGCCGATGTCATCGCCCATCCACGC
The DNA here is from genome assembly GCA_963837135.1 of uncultured Solirubrobacterales bacterium. Classification (GTDB taxonomy): domain Bacteria; phylum Actinomycetota; class Thermoleophilia; order Solirubrobacterales; family Solirubrobacteraceae; genus Palsa-744. The sequence continues at coordinate 91,240 of CAWILV010000005.1, read as the reverse complement.
GACCGTCGAGCCGTCGGCGCTGAGCGAGGCGCCCAGCGGAGGCGTCGCGTATTCGCCATACGAAGGGGGAGGGCCGAAGGCGGGCGCCTTTCCTCCCAGGCCGGTGAAGACGGCGCCGTAGCTGTCTTCACCTTCCTGCATGGAGACCGGTTCGTCGGAGGTGCCGATGCGCACGCTGACGAGCCGTGTTTCCAGCGTTTCCAGGTTGCGGACCGCGACCTGCAGCGCGGGCGTGTGCGGACCGGCGAGGTTCGAGACGGCGCTCGTCACGAACGCGACCTCGCGCCCGTTGGCGCTCAGCGCCGAGCGCCCGCTCGCCAGCGATCCGTAGTGTTCTTCTTCGAACGCGGTCGAGGAGCCCGTGTATTCGTAGGTCAGGCCTTCGGCGGAGCCATTGACGGCGGAGACGAGCGTGTACGTCGGGCGTTCGAGCCCGGCTGCGGTTCCATGTCGCGGACATACACGTCCGGTCCCTTGTTGTGGTCTTCGGGAGTGAGCGCCTGCGTGGTGGTGAAGCTGATGTAGCGCCCGTCTTCGCTGATCGAGGGCAGCTCGGCGTCGCCGCCGGCGACCTGTTCGACCGCGCCGGTGGCAAGGTCGCGGCGCCACACGCCGGTGACGCCGCCGAAGGAGCCGTCGAAGGCGACGTACTGCCCGTTGCCGGAGATCGCCGGGTCGTGAGCGTAGTCGGCCTGCTGGTTGTGCGTGGTGCCGGGGACCGCGCTCTGCGAGATGAGCGAGATCGGGCCGAAGACGTCGGCCCCGACCGGAGCGGCCGCCGGCAGCGAGGCCGCCAAGGCGAACGTCAGCGCCGCCGCGAGCAGGCTACCCGGCGAGGCCGTGCGGCGCCGTCGGGCGCGCACGCTGTCCGCCCGGCCCCTCATCGCACGCTCACCAACCGCCGCACGACGCCGGCGTTGCCGAGCTTGTCGCGCACGTGGACGACGACCTGGTAGACGCCCGCGCGGGCGTAGCGGTGCACGAAGCCCTTGCGGCCCCGGGCGCTGTGACCGTCGCCGAAGCTGACGCTGATCGCGTGCACGGCGAGCGCGGTGTAGGGATCGTGGACGCTGACGCTGACGCCGTAGCCGCCGATCGCGCGTGCGATCGTCACGGCCGGCAGTTCGCCGTCGATCAGCAGCGGCGACGGCGCTGAGAGCGTGGACTGGCCGTTGATGTCGGTCGCCAGCAGCTGCACGCTGTGACGGCCGGCTCCGAGACCGCGAGGATCCAGGCGCATCTGCAGGGAGCCGGCGGGCGCGGGCAGCACGCGTCCGTCGAGCACGACGCTGTAGCTCAGCGGACCGTCGGCGCTGACGGCCGGTTCCCAGGTGATCAGCGCCTGCGATGGTTTGATCCAGCCCTTGGGAGCACTCACGACCACTTCGCTCGCCGGTGCCGTAGCCTGGGCCGCGACGATCGCCGCGTCGCCGAACGTCCCCTGGCGGAAGGCGATCAGGCCGTCGCCGAGCCCCGAGCGCCCGACCGCGAGTTCGGCGACTTCGCCGCCGGCGCCGCCGCTGACGAGGGCAGTCTGGATGGCGCCGCTGGGGAAGTCCTCGCGTACCGCCACCGCCGGATCGCCCTGCGGGTTGGCGCTCGGCCACGCCGAGACGCCTCCCCCCTGCGGGTTCATGACGCTCGCCGCCGAGGTTTCCGCGCCGGCGAACGGCGGCCCCAGCGAGAGCGCGCCCGTCAGCCCTTTGTCGTCGCCCTCGATCACGCGCGGCGTGCCGTTGGAGTCATACAGCAGCCGCAGGTCTTCCTTTTCGTCGATGTCGATGCTGGGCGGTCCGACGTTTGCCTGCTCGCCGCCGGAGACCGCGGAGTCGGCGATGCTCGCACCGAGGAACTCCGCGCCGCTCTTGGATTCGCCGTTGGGCAGGATGTTCAGGAAGATCCGCGGACCGGGCAGCGGCGATCCCGACCCGATCGCCTGCCGGTAGGCGACGTCGGCCTGCCCCAGCCACGAGACGGCCACGCTCGGCGCGTCGGCGTCCTGGCCGATCGGCGCGCCGTCGAAGGTTTCGGCGCTGACCGGCATCACGTAGTCGAGCGTCGAGCCGAACAGGCGCCTGGCCCAGATCCGCGCGACGCCTTCGATGTTCGGCTCCTGCCAGACGACCAGGCCGTTGCCGGTCGGGCCGATCGCGACCTTCGGCGCGTTGGCTTCCGTGGGCGGGCGCATCGAGACGCCCGGGTCGCGGTTGATCGCGCCCAGGTTCGACCAGCGCTCGCCGTCGAAGTGCGCGACGCGCACTTCCTCGACGACGTCGCCGGGGTGCAGCAGCGTGATGTTGCTTTCGCCTTCGTTGACGACCCTGTAGACGACGTCGGCTTGACCGGTCGAGCTCATCGCCAGATCGGGGCTGGTGCCGTTTCCGTAGCGGATGTCGGAATCGATGATCACCGGCGGGTCGAACGTCCCCGAGCCGGGGCCCAGCACAGCGCCGAGCAGCTCGTCGACGGGCCGGCCTTTGTCGGTGGCGTACGGAGTCGCCCACACGACGACGAGCTCCCCCCCGCTAGCCGCACCGATCCGCGGCCAGCTGGCGGCGAAGGGCTGTTCGGTGTCGACCCGGATCGGAGCCTGCCATTGCCCACCGGCGTAGCGCGAGACGAACACGTGAGCGACTCCGTCCACGCGCTTGAGGTACACCAGTCCGCCCGTCCCGTCTTCAGCCATCGCGACACCGCCGAAGCCGACGATGTTCTCGCTGGGGCCGGCGATCGTGGTGGCCGGCAGGATCACCGCGCGCGCCGAGGAGACACGACCGGCGAGCACGATCGCGGCGAGCGCGAGCAGAAGCGCCGTCCCGAGCCACGGACGCACAGATGGGCGCCACCTCAGCATCAGGATTCCGATTTGTTCAGCGCGCCGGATGTGAGGTTGAACCCACAGCGGAAGTTCTCCGGGTCGATCACCGGCTCGGAGCCCGCGAAGCCACCGGCGTTGCCGTTGTCGTAGACGGTCACGTACTGCAGCGATTCGGGCAGCGGGTTCGCCTGCAGCGGAAGCGGGTTGGCCTGGCCCTGACGGGGGTTGCCCGTCGCGCCTTCGCTGACGCCCTCGAAGCCTGCGGCCTGCGACCCCGCTTCGGTCGTGACGAGCGTCGAGCTCATCTCGCGTTCGTCCCTCAAGCCGCGGCTCGGATCCTGGTTGACCGTGGCGGTCAGCGGCGAGTCGTGGATCGTGGACTCGAGCTTCACGCGCGCCGCCGCGCCGAGCAGTTCCGAGGCCGACGGCAGCCAGCCGCCTTCGGCCTCACACGCTTTGCTGGCCCAGATGAAGTTGTTCTTGCCGGTGTCCGCAGTCGTCAGCGGGTAGGGCGCCGAGTCCAGACACCAGCTGCCGAGATCGACCGTGTCGGGCAGGCACGTGCCTTCCAGCTGCGCCGCGGTCTTGCCACCGACCCTGCTCGCGTCCTTCACCGTGGGGATCGCCGCGGCGGGGAATTTCCTGTTCTTGCCGAGCAAGAGCACGCCGCCGGCGTGCGGCTTGGTGCTCACGGGATGGCCGGCGAACGTGCTGATCACCGCGCGGCGAGCCGCGTCTGCCATGCCCGTCGTCGAGAGCACGAGCGCAAGGAGCGCGACGACCATCGCCGGCGAGGGGAGGCGGAGGCGGGACTTCACGACGCCTGCTTGGGACGGCGGGCCGGCGGGGTGCGGCGGACCTCGTGCAGGTCCTCGAGCGTCACCTCCTGGACCGTGGAGAGCACAGCGTCGAGCGCCATCCCCGAGAGCGTCTCGTGCTCCAGCAGCGCCGTGGCGGTCTCCTCGACGGTGCTCCAGTTGCGATCGAGGACCGCGGCCGCGCGCGCCTCGGCGTCCCCGACCAGGCGCTCGACCTCGTCGTCGATCACGTTCAGTGTCTCCGGCCCGACCGAGCCGAGATCCTGCAGCGAGGCGCCGAGGAACACCTCGCCGCTCTTCTCGCCGATCGTCACCAGGCCGAGCGCGTCGGACATCCCGAAGGAGGTGACCATGCTGCGCGCGAGCGCGGTCGCCGCGTGCAGGTCGTCGTGGACGCTCGTCGAGGTGTGCCCGAACGCGATCCGCTCGCCCGCCAAGCCGGCGGTGATCACGATCAGCTGGCTCTGCAGATCGGGCTTGGTCATGATCGTCTGGTCGCGGTCGGAGAGCATGTGCGCGGCGGTGCCGAGCTGGCGCCCGCGCGCGACGATCGAGAGCTTGCGCGTCGAGGCCGTGTGCCCCAGCGCATCGGTCACGACCGCGTGCGAGGCCTCGTGGATCGCGATCAGCCAGCGCTCGTGCTCGGTGAGGATGTGGTGCTTGGCCGGACCGGCGACGACCCGGTCGATCGCCTCGTCGAGCGTCGCCGCGTCGATCAGCCCGCGCCCGTCACGCACGCTGAGCAGCGCAGCCTCGTTGATCACGTTGGCCAGCTCGGCGCCGCTGAATCCGGGCGTCTGGCGCGCCACCTCCTCGAGCGAGGCGTCCGGCGCCAGCGGGCGCTTGCCGCCGTGCAGGCGCAGGATCTCCAGACGCCCGTGCACGTCGGGCACGTCGATCACGACCTGGCGGTCGAAGCGCCCCGGGCGCAGCAGCGCGGGGTCGAGGATGTCGGGCCGGTTGGTGGCGCCCATCACGACGAGGCCGCCGTCGCCCCCGAACCCGTCCATCTCGACGAGGATCTGGTTGAGCGTCTGCTCGCGCTCGTCGTTGCCCTGGCCGATGCCCGCGCCACGCTTGCGGCCCGCGGCGTCGAGCTCGTCGATGAAGATGATCGCCGGCGAGACTTTGCGGGCCTTGCGGAACAGGTCGCGCACGCGCGCGGCTCCGACCCCGACGAGCGACTCGACGAAGTCCGAGCCCGACAGCGAGAAGAAGGCCGCGTCAGCTTCGCCGGCCACGGCCTTCGCGAGCAGCGTCTTGCCCGTTCCGGGAGGACCCACGAGCAGCACGCCCTTCGGCGCGGCGGCGCCGACGGCCAGGTACTTCGACGGGTCGGCGAGGTAGTCGCGGATCTCCTTGAGCTCGGCCAGCGCTTCGCCGGCGCCGGCGACGTCGGCGAAGGTCGTCCGGTCGGCCGATCCCTTGCCCTTCTTACGTCCCTTGCCCCCGAACTGGGAGAAGCCGGCGATCCCGCCCGCCGCGCCGCCGTCGCCGCCGAGGCGCATGAACAGCGAGAACAGGCAGACCAAAAGCAGGATCGGGATCAGGAACTGGACGATGATCGTCTTCGTGCCCTTGCCCGACTGCTGGTCGACCGCGACGTTCGCGCCGCTTGCGTCGAGTTCGCGCAGCAGCTGCTGGGTCAGCGCGCCCGAGGCGGGGTAGGAGGCCCACAGCAGGAGGGGAGCCCCCGGGATCGGGTTCGTGGACGCGGTCTTGGTCGTGATCTCGACGCGGTTGTCGTGGTCGAGCAGGAGCGCGTTTGAGATCTCGTGGCGCTGGGCCAGCTTCTGCACGGTGCTGAGCGGCGCCTGCGTCCCCGCACTGCTCGGCTTGATGTCGCCCAGCAGGGTCGCGAACGTGATCGCCAGCCCGAGCGAGGCGATCGCGAGGAACAGCGCGAGCGGATCGCGCAAGGCGATGCGCTGGGCGTTCTGCGCCAGCTCGCCCAGCTTCGTGAGCACAGGGTTGCGACGGTGGGCAAGACCCGAGCGCACGGTCGGCCTGTTCGCGGGCGCCACGCCGTTGGCCGACGGCGCCGGCGGCAGACCGTGCTCCCCGTGAGGGTCGCCCTCACCAAGAGGGTCGCCGTGGTCGTCCAGAGGGTCGCCGTAGCCGTCCGGGTCGTAGTTGTCGGGGTTCTGTTCGTCGGTCATAAGCGGTCCTGTGGTCGCCTTTGGTCGCCTTGTGGTCGCGGCGGATCGAGTGGTCGCGGGCAAGCCGGACAGAGCCACCGATCCCGGCGGCTTGCGATCGAGCCGCGCCAGCCTCACACGACGTGGCCGGAAAAGCAATGGCGTTCACAAAAACGACACATCGTGCAAACCCATACTCGACACGCTTGCGCCGGGGTGAGGTTCATTCGCGCATTCCGCATCGATCCACGCATCGAGTGCTTTGCACCCCCGGCGTCGTCCGACGTCAAGCCTTACTCAAGCCCGAAAGCGATAAAGGAGAGAAATAACGTGCGCGCACACCGAACCCTCGTCGTCTCCGTGATCCTCGCGCTGGTCCTAGCCGTGCCGGCCGGCGCGGCCGCCAGGCGCCTGATCATCGGCGGCTCGACCTCCGTGCTTCCCCTCATGCAGAAACTTGCCACCGCCTACCACAAGGCCTATCCGAAGATCCCAGCACCGCAGGTCAGCGGCGGCCAGTCGGACATCGGCATCAGCGGCGCCGCCAGCGGCAGCCTCGACATCGGCGACTCCTCGCGCGACCCGATCGTCGGCGTCGACCCCACGGGGCTGGTGTTCACGAAGATCGCCCGCGACGGCGTGTGCGTGATCACCAATGACAAGAACCCGATCTCCAATCTCTCCCAGCAGGAGGTCGAAGGCATCTTCACCGGCAGGATCCATGACTGGAGCGAAATTCCGGGGGCGAGCGTATCCGGCCCGATCGACCTGTTCCAGCGCGACGGCGCCTCCGGCACCGAGGACGCCTTCCAGCACATCTTCCTCGGCGAAACGCTGAAGATCTCCCCGAGCGCGGTCGCCGAGTCCTCCAACGGCCTGGAGCAGCTGCACGTGGAAAAGGACGAACACGGGATCGGCTTCGTGTCATTCGCCTACACCGCCGGCGTCAATGCCGTCGGGTATCAGGGCATCGCCTGCAACCTGAACAACGCCCGCTCCGGACAGTACGAGGGCGTACGTAACTTCTGGATGGTCACCAAGGGCGCTCCCAAAGGCGAAGCCGCCAAGTTCATCGCCTGGGTCACGAGCGGCAACGCGACCACCAAAAAGATCATCAACTCGAGCTGGATCGCAGTTCATTAGCGCAGGATCCGGAATGTCTCCGACCGCACCGCGAAGCGGTTTTGCGGTCGGAGACATTCCGGACCTGCTTGGCCGAGACGATTGATTTGGATCGGATTCGTTAGAGATCATGCCCGCCGGAGCCACACATCGCTCAGTTCGTGCACGCCTCGGCGGGGCCGCCGGTGGAGACCGGCGCACCGAGCGCGTGCTCGGTGCGATCGCCGCTTTGACGCTGGTGCTGATCGCGGCGATGATCGTCACGGTGTTCATCAAGGCATGGCCGTCGTTTCAGGCCAACGGGCTGAGCTGGTTCGGCGCCGGCGGGAACGTGGACACGCAGCTGCGCGCGATGGACGAAGGTATGCCGCTGCCCGGCCACTCGGCGCTGTACCTGCGGGCCTGGCCGTTGATCTGGGGAACGATCATCACAACAGTCCCGGCGGTGTTGATCGCGCTGGCGGTCTCAACCCTGGCCGCGATCTTCATCACCGAGTTCGCCCCGGCGCCCGTCCGCGGGGTGCTCGAGCCGGTCGTCAGGCTGCTCGCGGGCGTGCCCTCGGTCGTCTACGGCCTGGTCGGGATTCTCGCGCTGGCGCCATTCATCAGCGAGCACCTGATCAGCGAAGGCCGCCGCAAGTCGGTCTCCTACGTCGTACAGCTGGAAGGCGCCGACCTGCTGCTCGCGATCGTCATCCTGGCGATCATGATCACACCGATCATGATCGCGCTGATCGCCGGCGCCCTCGCGTCCGTGCCACCCTCCTGGAAGGAGGGCTCGGCCGCGCTCGGCGTCAACCGCTGGCGCACGATCGTGCGCGTATCGCTGCGCACCGCGCGCCCGGCGATCGTCGCCGCCACCGTGCTCGCGACCGCGCGCGCGCTGGGCGAGGCGATCATGCTCTCGATGGTCTCCGGCAGTCGCGGCTTTGCCGCCAACCCGCTCGACGGCTTCACCTTCCTGTTCGAGCCGGTCCGGCCGCTGGCGGCGACGATCGTGCAGGAATCCGCGGGGCTGACGATCGGACCGATGAGCCAGACGCTCTACGCGATGGCCGCGGTGCTGCTCGTCTCGGCGGCGATGCTGTCGTTCGCGGGCTGGGCCGCCAAGCAGCCTTTGAAGCGCTACGGGATAAGAGCCTGAGATGGCAGCGGAAGGGCATCTGACGTCGCCGCCAGCCGGCCTGAGCGTGACGCGCCGCCCGCGCCAGAGCACCGCTTCCTGGCCGTTGCTCGACCGCGCCGGCTACCTGCTCTGCTGGGCGACCGGCATCGCGCTGTGCCTGATCGCGGTGGGGATCGTCCTGTACATGCTGATCAAGGGGATCTCCTATCTGCGCCCGAGCCTGCTGTTGGAATCTCCCGCACCCTCCCTGCAGCAGAGCAAGGCCGGAGGCTTCCTCGATCCGATCGAGGGCACGTTCCTGCTCACGGCTGTCGCGATCGCGATCGCCGCCCCGGTCGGCGTGGCGCTGGCGACGTGGCTGAGCGAGTACGGCCAGTCGAGCCGCCTCGCGCGCGCGGTGGAGTCGGCGGTCGAGATCATCGCCGGCACGCCCAGCGTCGTGCTGGCAATCTTCGGGCTGCTCGTGTTCTCGCAGAGCTTCCTCGGCTTTCTCTCCCAGAACGCCGCCGACGGCGCCGTCACCGGACAGTCGTTCCTCACCGCCGGCGCGATCATGGCGCTGCTCGCGCTGCCGCTGATCGTCGGCGCCGCGCGCGAGGGGCTCGCCCAGATCCCCGATCGCACCCGCGAGGCCTCACACGCGCTGGGCAAGACCCGCGCCACGACGATCCGCCATGTGCTGCTGCCCTCGATCCGCCCGAACATCGCCGAAGGCGTCGTGCTCGGCATGGGCCGGGTGATCGGCGACACCGCGATCGTGATCATCCTGCTCGGTGGGACGCTGAAGACCGAACCCGAGAGCGGCGCCCCGATCCTCGGGCTGCTGCGCGGGACCGGCTCGACGTTGACTAACTACGTCTACTACAACTCGCCCGCCGGCGAGGGCAACGCCCACGAAAAGGCATACGCCGCGGCGTTCGTGCTGCTGATGATCGTGCTGGCGCTCAACTTCGCCGTGACACGTATCAGCGGCGGGCGAGGGCGGGTCGATCGGACAGGCGGCAGCTGGTGGCGCCTGGCGGGAGAGCAGGGCCTGATCCGCCGCCCGCAACCGGCGGAGGGGCCGGAGTCCTGATGGACCAGGTGACACCACCCCCCGTGCGACGGATCGCCATCGGCCGGGAGCCGCAGGTGGTCGCGCCCACGGCGAGTCCCAACGGCGCGAGCACCACGGCGGCGCGGCCCTCTGTCTCCGCGCGCCTGCGCGCCGAGCGCCCGCCGGTGGGCAACGTGCGCGAGCGGATGCGGGTCGAATCGGTGTGGCTGGCCTACGGCGAGAATTGGGTCGTGCGCGACGTCAGCCTGCCGGTGCGCCAGGGCGAGGTGCTCGCGCTGATCGGCGCCTCGGGCTCGGGCAAGACGACGCTGCTGCGCTCGTTGAACCGCCTCACCGAGGTCACCGCCGGAGCGGCGCGCGCCGGTCAGATCTCCCTCGACGGGCAGGAGATACACGGGCTGGAGGTCAACGCCCTGCGCCGGCGCGTGTCGATGGTCTTCCAGCAGCCCAACCCGTTCCCGATGAGCATCTTCGACAACGTCGCCTACGCGCTGGCCGAGCAGAGTCCTCCGCGCGGCCGGCGGCGGCGGCGCAGCGCCGAGCTCGAGCACGCCGTCAACGACGCGCTGCGCCGGGCCGGGCTGTACGAGGAGGTCGCCGGCGACCTCGACCGCTCGGCCCTGAACCTGTCGGGAGGCCAGCAGCAGCGGCTGTGCATCGCGCGCGCGCTCGCGGCCCAGCCCGAGGTGCTGCTGCTCGACGAGCCGTGCTCGGCGCTCGACCCGATCTCCACGGCGACGATCGAGGAGCTGATCGTCCACCTGCGCGAGAGCGTGGCGATCGTGATCGTCACACACAACCTCCAGCAGGCGTTCCGCGTGGCCGACCACGTCGCGTTCATGCACCTCGGCGAGCTCGTCGAGTATGGACCAGGGGAGCAGGTGTTCGACCGTCCCGCCCAGCAGCGCACCCGCGAGTACATCGGCGGAGCATTCGGGTGAGGTGGGCGACGCTCGTGCTGGTGGCACTGGCGCTGAGCGGGTGCGAGACGACCCAGGAAGAGAGCGCGAAGCTCGAAAAGACGGCCAAGCACTTTGCGCTGGCGCGCCGAGGTCTGACGATCGCACACGCCAGCACCCAGGTCCATGTGCTGGGCGCGACCGTCGTGCACAGCTCCGAAGGCGCCGCCGCGGCCGTAACCGTCACCAATACCTCATCGCACGCCCTGCGCTCAGTGCCGATCGCGATCACGGTCAGGAGCGCGAGCGGACAGCGGGTCTACCAGAACAACGCTCCGGGCCTCGAAGCGGGGCTCACGTCAATCTCCTCGCTCCCGGCCCACGACACGGTGACGTGGGTGGACGACCAGGTGCCCACCACCGGGGGGCCGGCGAGCGTGAGCGCGATCGCCGGCGTTGCTCCGGCCGGCAGCGGACCCGAACCGCAGATCGAGGTGCAGGGTGTGCACCTGGCCGAAGCCGCCACGGGCGAAATCTCGGGCACGGTGCGCAACCGCTCGAACGTCACCCAGCAGCACCTCGTCGTCTACGCCCTCGCGCGCCGCGCCGGCATGATCGTCGCGGCCGGCAGAGCGGTGCTGGCGGAAGTAGCCGCCGGCGCGTCGGTCCCGTTCCAGGCGTTCCTCGTGGGCGCGCCGGCGGGGGCGAAGCTCGAAGCGAGCGCACCGGCAAGCACGCCGGGCTGAGTCGCTCAGCGCCGCCCCCGCTTGAGCGTGATCCCCTCGAGCCTGTGCGCGACCGTCTCGCACGCGTCCACGGCGGCCTCGAGCGACTCGAAGATGTCCTTCCAACGGATCACCACCATCGGGTCGATGCCACCCGCGAACAGCGAGATCACGGCATCGCGCTGCAGGCGATCGCCAACGTTCTCCAGGCGGTGGATCTCGACCAGGTGGGCGCTCAGATCGCCGCCGCCGTGCAGGCAGCGCAGCGCCCCGAGAATCTCTGCACCGGCGGCGACGAGCACGTCGGCAAACTCGACCGCCTGCTCCATCGGCGCCTCGACCCCGTACAGATCCAGCTGGGCCGCCGCCTGCTCGGTGTAGTCGACGACATCGTCGATCGCGGTCGCAAGCGCATAGCCGTCGCCCGCGTCGAATGGCGCCCGCACGCGCCGGCCACCACCCATGCGGTAGATGATGTCGTGGGTGATGCGATCGCCCTCGCGCTCGCATGCGGCGAGATCCTCCGCGAGCGTCGCGTGCTCGGGGAACGCTGCCAGCAGCTCACGCAGCAGCAGAGCCGAACGCTCGACGTTGCGCCCCGCGTCCTCCAGCAGCGTGGCCAGGGTAGTATCGATCGGGCGTCCGAGCAGGCTCATCTGCGGCCTTTCGCTCGGGCGCGGACGATCGTGTCGGTTGGCATGTCGGTTGGGCGCCGGCGCAAGCTCATCCAGGGAGAGTATGGACAACGTCCATGCCGGCGTGCTCTCTTCACGAGTTCTTCACGTCTCGATCACGACTTCGCAACGCGCGCGGGCATGATTCGCGGCGACGCTGTAGGCAGAGGCCTCGGTGGAAAACGCGAACACGCTATACGCGGGCGAACTCGAGATCAGGCTCGGCGAGGGTCTCGTGCTTGCCAACGGGCGCGCGCTGACGCTGTCGGTGCGGGAGTTCCAGCTGCTCGCGGCGATGGCCCGGCGGGCCGGGGCGGTCGTTACGCGCGCCGAGCTGTACAGCGCGGTGTGGGGCGGCGAGCTGCGCGACGGCGACCGCTCGGTCGACGTGTACGTGAGCAAGCTGCGCGGGAAGCTCGAAACGGCGATGCCCGACCGCCGCTTCATCCACACCCATCCGGGCTTCGGCTACCGCTTCCAGCCGCAGCCTTCGACGGATGGGATGCCCGCCCACCCCGCTCGGCCCCAGGCGATGTCCGCCCCCCAGGCGCCCGAGGCGATAGCGGGCGCGGCGGGCGCCCTCGAAAACGCCAACGGCGCCGACCGCGAGCCGGACAGCCTTTCACGAAATGTTCACATCGGGGCGGTCGGCGATTCATGAGACTGAACCGCAGCCAACACCGACCGGCAGGGCCCGCGTCCATGCGGGCGTCCGCAGGTCGATGTACAAGCACAAAAATCCCAGCAGAGGAGACGTAGTGACCAAGAATAAGATTGGCACGCTCGGGGGTACTCTGCTGCTCGCACTCGGCCTCGCCGCATGCGGCAGCAGCTCCAGCTCATCCAGCTCATCCACTTCGAGCAGTAGCGGTTCGGCGACGACGATCTCCGGAGCCGGCTCGACGTTCGCCGCCCCTGTCTACGAGCAGTGGGCCTCATCGCTGAGCCCGCTGACCGTCAACTATCAGGCGGTCGGCTCAGGCGCGGGGATCACCTCGCTCGAGTCAAAGACGGTGAACTTCGGAGCCAGTGACCCACCGCTGAAGCCGGCGGATGAAGAAGCGATCGCCAAGAACGGCTCCCCGGCCGTGCAGATCCCCATGTTCTTGGGCGCGATCACCGTCTCCTACAACCTGCCGAGCGTGAAGACCGGCCTGAAGCTCGAAGGCAAGACGATCGCGAACATCTACCTCGGCAAGATCAAGACCTGGAACGACCCCGAAATCGCGGCGCTGAACCCGGGTGTGACGCTGCCCAGCACCGCGATCACCGTGATTCACCGCTCGGACTCATCCGGCACGACATCCGGCTTCACGAGCTTCCTGGCCGCGACCTACCCCGAATTCAAGAGCAAGGTCGGCGAAGGCAAGGACGTGCAGTGGCCTGTCGGCACAGGCGCGAAGGGCAACGCCGGCGTGGCGGGCGCGGTCCAGCAGACGACCGGCGCCGTCGGCTACGTCGAGCAGGCCTACGCGCTGCAGCACAACTTCACCTACGCCTCGGTGAAGAACAAGTCGGGTAGCTTCATCGCGCCGACGCTGGCATCGACGAGCGCCGCCGGCGAAGGCGTGACGGTGCCGGCGAACCTCGGGATCAAAGTCATCAACTCCCCCGCGGCCAACGCCTACCCGATCACCTCGCAGACGTTCGTCGTCGTCAACAAGGACCTGTGCAAGGCGGGCGAGTCCGAAAGCGTCGCGAAGGGCGTCGTGAAGTTCATCGATTATGGGCTGAACCAGGGTCAGTCGATTCTCGGCCAGGCCGACTACGCGAGCCTGCCGGCGTCGATCCTGGCAAAGTCAAAGGAAGCGGTAGCCGGCCTGCAGTGCAACGGAACAGCGCTCGGCGGCTAAAGCCGGCGTGGAGGCAGCATCCGTACCCGGTGGTGAGCGTTCGATTCTCGGGCGCTCACCACTGGCGCGTTTCCCGGACCGCGCCCTGAAGTACGGCCTGACGATCCTGGCCGGGCTGATCCTCGCGCTGATCGTCTACTTCTTCTTCCGCCTGGTCGGCGAGGCCAAACCGGCGTTCGCGAAGTTCGGCGTGCTCGGCTTCACGTTCGACAACGACTGGAACGTAAACGCCGAACAGTTCGGCGCGCTGCCGCTCCTCGTGGGAACGCTGATCACCTCCGTGCTGGCGCTTTTGATCGGCGTCCCGGTGGCGGTCGCGACCGCGGTGTACGTGACGGAGCTCTCCCCGCGGCGCGTGCGCGGGCCAATCACGATCCTGATCGAGCTGCTCGCCGCGGTGCCCTCGGTCGTGTACGGGCTGTGGGGCATCTTCTTCCTCGCCCCGAAACTGCAGCCGGCAGAGCAATGGGTCGCCGACCGCCTGTCCTTCGTCCCGTTCATCGGCGGCGGCGTCGCCACGATTCCCAACTACTTCGTCACCGGGCTCGTGCTCGCGATCATGATCCTGCCGATCGTGAGCGCGATCAGCCGCGAGGTGATGGCCACGGTGCCGCTTGACCACAAGGAGGCGGCGCTCGGCCTCGGCGCGACCCGCTGGGAGATGATCCGGATCGCCGTGCTGCCCTACTGCCGCTCAGGCATCGTCGGCGGGGCGATGCTCGGCCTCGGCCGCGCGATCGGCGAGACGATCGCCGTGACGATCTTGATCGGCGACGCGCCCCAGCTCGGTGGGCACCTGTTCGGGCAGGGCTACAGCCTCGCGGCGTCGATCGCGAACGAGTTCGGCGAGGCGCAGGGCCTGCACCGCTCGGCGCTGTTCGCCGCCGCGCTCGTTTTGTTCGTGCTGACGCTGCTCGTCAACGGCGTGGCACGCATCTTCGTGCTGCGGGCCGCGAAACCCGGCTCCTCGAAGCAGGCCGGGGGCGCGGCTCGAGCGGACGCCGGGGCCGGCGCGGCGGTGGGCGCATGAACGCGCAGACGCCGGCACCCGAGAAGCTGGCGCGCTTCAACGTCAGCCCGGCGCGGCGGCGCAAGGACAGGATCGCCCGCGGCACGATCCTCGCAGCCACGGTGCTCGCGCTGATCCCGCTGCTGCTGATCGTGTACTACCTGCTGGACAAGGGCCTCTCCTCGTGGAGTGCCAGCTTCTTCACGACCGACCCGACCGGCAACACGTTCTTCAAAAACTCGAGCATCGGCGGGATCAAGAGCGCGATCTTCGGCACGATCGAGATGGTTGCGCTGGCGTCGGTGATCTCGGTCCCGATCGGCGTCGGGGTGGCCGTGTGGCTCGTCGAGTACGGCAAGAGCAGCTGGTTCGCGCAGCTGGTGAGGTTCTTCATCGATGTGTTGACCGGCGTGCCCTCGATCGTCTTCGGGCTGTTCATCTACATCGTGCTGATCGTCGGCACCGGTTCGAGCTTCGCCGGCTACAAGGGCGCGCTGGCGCTGTCGCTGCTGATGCTGCCGGTGGTGACGCGCTCGGCCGAGGTGATCCTGCTGTTGATCCCCGGCGCCCTGCGAGAGTCGGCGCTCGCGCTGGGCGCCCCACGCTGGCGGGTGATCTTCAGCATCGTGCTGCCCACCGCCCTGCCGGGCATGGTCACCGGCGTGCTCTTGGCGATCGCACGTGCCGCCGGCGAGACCGCGCCGCTGCTGTTCACGGCGGCCGCCGCGAACGCGACGAGCTTCAACCTCGGCGGGTTCATGAACTCGCTGCCGGTGCAAATCTACAGCGACGTCACATCTCCGACCACAGCCGTGGTAAACCGTGCGTGGGGCGCAGCGCTCACCCTTGTCGTCATGATCCTGTTGCTGAACCTCATCGCCCGCCTGATCGCACGAAGGAGCCGCCTTGCATGAGTACCGACGGAACGTCTCTCAGGACCGCTGAGATGGAGCCCGACGACCGCGTGGAAACAAGTGGGCGCGAGGGCGGTCCGGTCGACCCCTCCGTGACCGACCCTGCCACAACCGATTCCACGATCACCGGTTCTCCGATGAGGAAGAACTCCAAGCTTCAGGCCACCGCGGCCACCGCGCCGACCGCCGCGCCGGCCAAGCAGGGGCTGAGCGTGCGCTTGGAGGCGCTGAAGGCGTTCTACGGCGCAAGCGAACAGGTCAAGGGCGTCGATCTCGAGTTCCGCGCCAATCAGGTGACCGCGATCATCGGACCCTCCGGCTGCGGCAAGTCGACGATGGTCCGCTGCATCAACCGCATGCACGAGGAGATCCCTGGCGCGCGCGCCGAGGGCAGGGTGCTACTCGACGATCTCGACGTCTATGACTCCTCGGTCGACGTCGTCGCGGTGCGCCGGGCGATCGGCATGGTCTTCCAGAAGCCGAACCCGTTCCCGACGATGTCGATCTTCGACAACGTCGCCTCGGGGCTGCGGCTCAGCTCGCGCGGGCGCGGCAATCTAGACGGGAAGGTCGAGGCCGCGTTGCGCGGCGCCGGCCTGTGGGAGGAGGTCTCCGGGCGGCTGTCCGAGCCCGGCGCCGGGCTCTCCGGGGGCCAGCAGCAGCGGCTGTGCATCGCGCGCTCGCTGGCCGTGGACCCCGAGGTGATCCTGATGGACGAGCCCTGCTCGGCCTTGGACCCGATCGCGACCTTGAAGATCGAGGAGCTGATCGACGAGCTGAAGAGGAGCGTGACGATCGTGATCGTCACGCACAACATGCAGCAGGCCGCGCGTGTGGCCGACCGCACCGCGTTCATGCTCTCGGGCCAGCTCGTCGAGGTCGGCCCGACGGAAGAGATCTTCACAACGCCCTCCGACCCGAGAACCGAGGAATATGTCACCGGAAAGTTCGGCTAGCGCCGACGGCCTGCATACTCAGGCGCCGTCGGGAACGGGGAACGGCGCCCCCGACCAGCAAAAGGGACGGGCGCACTTCCAGCAGCAGCTGCAGGAGCTCGAGGGTCACGCCCTGGGCGGCCTCGATCTGATCGTCGAGCAGCTCGATCGCGTGCTGGAGGCGCTCAACCACCAGGACGTCGAGCTCGCGCAGATGGTGATCGCCGACGACGATCGCGTCGACGGGCGCTACCTGGAGGTGCACCAGGGCATCCTCTCGCTGCTGGCCCTGCAGGCGCCCGTCGCCGGCGACCTGCGTCTGGTCGCGGCGCTGTTGCACATGATCAAGCACATCGAGCGAATGGGCGACCAGTGCGTGAACATCGCCAAGCTGATCCCCCTCTCCGGGCACGAACCGCCGGTGCGCCGGGAGGTATTGGAGGCGCTGTCGAAGATGGGCGCCTACGCCCGCTCGGAGGTCGTGCAATCGAAGGCCGCGTTCGGCGGACGCGACGTCGGCCTGGCCGAGGACCTCGTCCGTCAGGACCGCGAGATCAACCGCCTGAACCGCGAGATCTTCCGGATGGCGCTCGACATCGGCGACGACGCCGACACGCGCGAGTGGGCGATGCACATGATCCTCGTCGCCCGTGCCCTGGAGCGGATCGGCGACAACGCCGTGGACATCGGCGAGCAGGTCGCGTTCGTCGTCACGGGCCTGTTCCGCGAGTTCTCCGACTCCTCCCATCCGGCCGGGGTGCGGCCCGACGCAGCGCCGGACGCGCGTCCCGAGACGTTCTGAGCACCCCTGGAGCCCTTCTGAGGACTCGGTGCTCTGACTCCCCAGCAGACCGGGGAGCAGCGGTCAGCCCGGCGGGCGGACCGAGAAGATCGAGGGTTCGAAGGAGCTGACCTTCGACAGTCCCGCGTACCCCAGGTGCTCGAGCCCAAACAGGTCCTCGATCGTGCGCAAAAGCGAGAAGTGGTTGTACGGTTCCTGGCTGACGCCCTGCTTGATGAACGGCGACAGCAACAACGCGCCGACCTGCCCTCCCCCTTCGGGACTCAGGCCCGACGAGGACGCCGGCAGGTTTGGGAACTGCGGCTGACCGCAGCAGGAGCTGGAATCGGCGAGCTCGCCGCTCGAGGGCGCCTCGTCGGTGGTGATCGCGAGCAGGCCGTTTTCCCTATATGCCTTGGAGTGAAGGATCTCGGGGACGACCTGCTTCAAGAAGCCTTCGGCCGCTCCCAGGCCGGCCGGCGCTCCGCTCGCGCAGGGCGTCGGGCTGCCGTCGTGGCAGAGGTCGGGAACGATGTAGGACAAGCTCGGCGTGTCCTTCGCGTTCGTCAGATCGCCTGCCAGCTTGCTCAGCCCGACGTCGTTGCTCGCGCACGCGGAGGAATCGATCAGCGAGTGGAAGTACACGAACGGGTTACGGAACGTGGCATAGGGCTGCCCCGCGGGCGTGGTCGCCGCTGAGGTCGGATCGGCCGCGCCAAGCGCCGGGTGTCCACACGCGCCGTCCGCGCCGTCCGCGGCCCCTCCTTCGTCCATCCCTTCCAGGTACGCCCGCCAGGTCAGGTGCTTGGCGGTGAGCTGACCGGGGAGCGTCTGGGTCGAGCTCGGGTAAACGCAACCCTGGCCGGTGACCTGTTCGTCGGCGCCCACCGTCGCGGGGGCGATGTCGCTGTAGGTCGGGCAGTTGGAGGCGGTTTCCGCGGTCGGCCCCTGACCGCTGATCAGCGCGATCCCGTTTGCCAGCTGTTCGTGTGCGACCGCGTAGTAGCGCACCAGCAACTCGCCGCGGTGCTCGAGCGTCTGGGAGAGGTATGGAGACGTCGAGGAGGGCCCGAACACCGACGCGTAGGGCTGATCGGATAGCACGATCACGAACACGTGCTTGACGGGCGGTAGCTTCGAGCTCGAGCCGCTCGGCGCGGGCGACGGCGAGGAGCCCTTGCCGGCAGCACCGCCCTTGCCGGCGCCCGAAGGCGACGGCGCGGAGGCGCCTGAGGAGGACTTGGTCGGAGTCGAGGCCGGGGTCGTCGAGGGGGCGGCTGGGGACGGGGTCGGTTCGGATTCCGCGGCGGGCGGTTCGCTGGGCGAAGAGGAAGAGGTTTCGGGCGTCGCGGTCGAGGCGGCGGGCGCCGCCGACGGGAGGATCAGCTTCACGTGCCGAGCGTCCGATGCGGCGAGCGTGTCCGGCACAGGCGAGCCCACCACGCCTCCGAGGACCACCCCGAAGGCGAGAAACATCAGCACCAGCAGCGCCGAGACCCGCGGGGAGGGGAGCGCCAGAGCCGACAGGCGCGCGAACATCGAGGAGCGCGCGCGGGTCGATTCCCCGGCCGGATCGAGGCCCTGGCGCGGGTGCAGACCATCTCCGGCGATGGCGCCCGCGCCGTGCGATCGGTCGGCCGACGCGGAGCCTTGGACACGCCGCAGAAGCTCTACGAGCTGCGGGCTGCGCGACCCACTGCGCGCGCCACAGGCCAGGCAATAGCGCTGACCACGCTGCAGGTGAGAGCCGCAGTCCTCGCAGAGCCCGGCACGATCGACGCTCGCCGTCAAGGCGCTACTCGTCCGAGAACGATGCCGGCTCGGATGTGCCCGGTGCGAGCAGGGCATCCATCACCGCGGTGGAGGAGTCCTCCTCGCCGAGGGTCGCCTGCGGCGCTGGTGCCGTCCCCGTCCCCGTCGCCGTCGCCGTCGCCGTCGCCGTCGAGGAGACACTGGGCGAGCGCTCCATGAGCGTCGCCCCGCACTGCCAGCAGAACAGGGCCCCGCGACTGTGCGGGGCCGCGCAGTGCGGGCAGCTGCCGGCGCTGGCGCTCTCCTCCAGGCGCAGCAGGCGCTCGACCTCGGCCAGCTCGGCGTCGCGCTCCTGAAGCACCGCGGCCCGCCGCACGAGCACGTCGAGGCGAAAGTGGTCGCGGATCGCCATCTCATAGGCCAGGCCCCCTAGATCCCAATGCAACTCTGTCACCTGCTCGGCCAGCAGATCGCGTCGGCGGCGCAGCTCCGAGCGTCCGCCATCCTCCGGCGTGGGCGGTGCGGTCGGCGGGCTCATCCCTCTTCAATCACCCGGTGGAGATCACGTTGGGAAGGTTCTTGGATTCCTGCTCGTAGCTCTTGCCCTTCTTTTTCGCCAGGTTCTGCACGACCGTGGGCGGAGCCGGGTGAGCCTCGCTCGAGCCGGCGCCGGAGGCGCCTTTCGTCGCGCTGGACTTAGATGCGGCAGAGCCACCCTTGGCGGGGGTTTCAGGCGTCTTGGTCGGTGTCGTCAGGGTCGTCGGCGGCGTCGCTGCACCCGTCGTCGCTCCAGGCTGGGTGACGCTGATCACCTGGGCCGGGGGAGCGCTCGGCTTGGAGACGCTGGAGCGACCGATCAGCACCCCGACGCCCAGCGCCAGCAGCAGCACGCCCACGCCGGCGATCACCGTCACCGCATTGCCGCGCCCCGCCTCCTCCGCCCGGGCGAAGCCGGACGGCGGGGGCGCCGGCGGGGGCGTCTGCGGCTGGGCGAGCCCGCCGGAGGGCGGTCCGCCGAGCAGGACGCTGCTCATCGGAACGCGACGCTCGCCGCACTCCAGGCAGTAGCGCTGGTCGTCGGCCAGCGGCGCTCCGCAGGTCGCACAGGACTCCACGACATCGGCCGTGGACGCCGGGCTGACGATCGATTCAGTGGACAGGGTGGCTACCTTCGTTCAGCTGCTGGGGAGAGACCGGAGCGAGCGAGCACCGGACATGCGCTGTCCGAACGCGGCGCGCTCCTGAGTGTACGGTCGCCGCATGCGCCCCTGCAAACGTGACGATTTGGTGAAAGCGTTGCCTCATAAAGCGTTGCCTCATCGTAGATGTGCCTCCAGCCTGACCAGAGGCCCGCCCCGCACACTGGGGGGGGCAGGCCATGAGGCGGCGGGTGCTACTTCGTGATCTTGATGATCCGCTCCATGCCGAGCAGGGAGTGGCTGCGCCCGTCCTGGGTGTCCATGAAGCAGACCTCGACGTAGATGCCGGGCTTGGCGGTGATCGTCTCCTGCTGGAAAGCTTCGTGGGAGAGCGGCCCGGCGAAACCCGCGGGTGGCCCTGCGATCAGCTTTCCAACCGCCTTTTCCTTGCCTGCCAGGAGGTCCTTGACAAGCTGCTTCGCGGCCTTCATGTTCTTGACGGGCGCCGCAACGTCCATGTGCACGAGGAAGCCTTCGTTTTCGAAGCGCACCAGCTCGCCGTCGTGCAGCGTGCTCGGACCCTTGAAGCCGAACTCGATCGAGCGGATCGTGGCTTCTGCCGCCGGCAGCGCGACGGGGGATGCGGCGGCGGTCACCGTGAAGAGCGCGTGCGCCCTCGACCCCTTGCCTTCTTCTCCTGGGACCACGGCAACGTACTGACCGGGCTGCAGGTAGGTCTGGGCTTCGTTGGTCTGGCCGGGAGTCACTTCGGCGTCGAACACGAGCGAGCCGTACTTGCTCGTCACGTTGATTTCGCCATGGGCCTTCTGGATGGCAGCTTCGACCTCTTCGAAGGTGGCGCCGGGCTTCAACAGGAACAGGATCGCGCTTGCTTCCTTGACACCCGTGGCGGTCGTGACGACGTTGACCGCACCGGACTGCGTGGTCCCGCTAACGGTGATCGAGGACTTGGTGAGCGTCAGCGTGAGCGTGGGAAGCGTCGACGCCTGCGCCGACGCCGCCGCCGACACCAAGCCAACACAGGCCAGCAGACCAGCGATGAACACGCCCCTCAGCGGGCCGCGAATAGAGCAAAATGACATTGAGTTGATCCTTTCGACGAATACATTCTCCCGATCGCGCGAGCATACCGCCCCCTGAACGCTGCCGGGAAGTTCTCCGTGATGGCGGAGTCATGAAGGCAGTGCGTGGCCCAGGGTCGTGCGCTGATCGCTGCCATGACACCGAACAACAGGAGATCCCCCAGTGCCCAGACCGTCAATCCTTGCTCTCGCCGGCGTAGCACTCGTCCTCGCCGGCTGCGGCAGCTCCAGCAGCAGCAGCTCGTCCGGCACGTCAGCCGCTGCGAGTACTGCGACCACGACCTCGAACGCGAGCTCTGCTCCTTTTCTGGCAAATCTGAGGACTGTCAGCAAGGTCGCCTCGACGGTGCCGGCCAACGGCGATATCAACCCCTACGGGATTGTGACCGTGCCCACCAGCGTGGGCAAGCTCCAGGCGGGTCAGCTGCTGATCAGCAACTTCAACGCCAAGGAAAGTGCAAAGGAGAACGGGCAGGGCACCGGCACGACGATCGTGCAGATCAGCCCCGCCGGAAAGACATCGCTGTTCGCAATCGTGAACGCCAAGACGCTCCCCGGCCCATGCCCGGGCGGCGTCGGGCTGACGACGGCGTTGAACATCCTGCCGGGCGGCTACGTCGTCGTGGGCAGCCTGCCGACGACCAACGGCAAGGCGGCGACCGCGAAGTACGGCTGTCTGATCGTGCTCGACAGCGAAGGTAAGGCGGTCGAGACGATCGCCGGCAAGAACATCCAGGGTCCCTGGGACTCGACCGCGAAGAGCGAAGGCTCGAAGACGATGCTGTTCGTCAGCAACGCGCTGAACGGAGGACCGGTGGCCGGCAAGAAAACGGTCGACAACTCGACCGTGCTGCGGATCGAACTGGAATCCGGTGAAGGACAGACGCCGAAGGTGCTGAGCGAAACGGTGATCGCCGATGGCATCCCCTGGATCGATTCAGAAGAAGCTCTCGTGCTCGGCCCGACCGGACTCGCGCTCGCCGCCGATGGGACGCTGTATGTGGCCTCGACCGAAGACAGCAAGATCCTCGCGATCTCCGAAGCGATGACGCGCACGACGCCCGCCGCGAAAGGCGGCACCGTCCTCACCGAAGGCGGCCACCTCAAGGAACCGCTTGGCATGGTGCTCGCACCGAACGGCAACATCGTCACGAGCAATGGTGGCGACGGCAACATGGTCGAAACCACACCCGCCGGCCGGCAGGTAGCCGTGCAGACCGCCGACAAGAAGACCGGTGCCGGATCGCTGTTCGGCCTCGTGGTGGCTCCGGAAGGCAAGGGCATCTACTTCGTGGACGACGGCGAAAATACGCTGAACCTGCTGCACTGACGGAAGGAACGCGCCGGCCCGGAGTCCTATCGGTACAGCAGCACCACACGCGCCGACACGGTGCCCGACCTGCCACAGGAGTGAACACATGCGCCATCTACTGAAGCTGTCCCTACCGGCAATCGCCGCGTCGCTCCTGCTCGCCGCCTGCGGCAGCAGCTCATCCAGCAACACGACCAGCTCGGCCGCCGCCAGCACGCAGCCCGCCGCGCAGACAAGCACCGGCTCGTCAAGCGCCGTCGTCGTCAAGACAGCCTCCAACTCGCTCGGCACGATCCTCGTCAACAGCCAGGGGATGACGCTGTATCACCTCAGCGGCGAGCAGAACGGCAAGTTCATCTGCACCAGCTCCGCCTGTGTCGGTGTCTGGCACCCACTGATCGCGCCATCCAGTGGCGCACCCAGCGGCGAAGGCGTCCCGCTCGGCACCGTGAAGCGCCCCGAAGGGACGATGCAGGTCACCTACAAGGGCACGCCGCTCTACACCTTCACGGGGGACCAGCAGGCCGGTGAAACCAAGGGTCAGGGAATCAAAGACGTAGGCACCTGGAGCGCCGTCACGACCAGCTCCAGCAGCACGGCGCCGGGCTCGAGCAGCGCGCCGGCGACAGGAGCGGCGAGCACGGGCAGCTCCTCGGAAGAATCCTCGAGCGGCGGTGGTGGTGGCGGCTACGGCTACTGAGCCGTCCCGCGGATGCGCGGCGCGGCGCGCGTGGGTGTGAGGAGCCACACCCACGCGCTGGCCGCCGGCTGTCTGTGCGCGGTTGCGCTCGGCGGGTGCGCGAGCCAAACCCAGTCGGCGGCCAGCACGCAACGCGGGCGCGTGAGCAGACTGGCGCCCGGCCCGCAGACCCGGGCTACTTCACCGCGCCGCCGGAGGCGCTGAGCGCGTACCACGTGCCGCCGAACTGCTTTACGCCAACGTAGGAGGTCTTCCCCGGACCGCTGTCGCCGCTGTAGGTGTAGAGCGGGTGGCCGGCGTAGGTGACCTGCTTGCCACTGGTCGTGGACAGAAGCGAAGCCTTGATGCCCGAGCCGGCGATTGGGCGACCGCTTGCCTTTAGCGATGGCCATACTTCTGAGCACCCGCTGATCCCCGCGCAGCTGCTCTTGTTGCCGCGATCCTTCGTGAACTCGTACAGCGTGCGGCCCGAGGAGCTGACGAGGATGCTGCCGAGGCTCGTGTGGCGCAGCTGCACGGTGGCGGCGGCGCTCGAGCGCGCGGCCGGGAGGCTCGTCTGTGCGCTGGCAACCGTCGCGGCGCTTGCGGCGCTCGCCAAGGCGACGGCCAGGAAAACGTAGGTCCGCTTCATGGTGGTTCCTCCAAATGTCGGGGTGCTCGGGCGTGTGACTGTCATCTCTTCTTAGAGACACCGCCACGCCGCGAACCTTCCCGGCGCGGGTGTCCTCCGTCGCGCCAGGCGATCGTGTTCACGCCCCGACCGCGTCTCGACCGCCGGCCGCAGGCGGCGCGGGAATCACCGGTGCAGCGGCCGGGAAGGATCGGCACCGGTCGGGGTCTGTAAGAGGCAGGTGCACCAGCACCGGGACTATGGGATGACGAGAGAAAGGCGGCTGAGACCGTGAGACCGCGCACGCTGTTGCTTTTTGCCTTTGTTGCTCTGCTGGGAGCGGCGGCTGCCGTTCCCTCGGCGCTGGCCGCCCCCTCGAAAGTCAAGCTAGAAGTCAACCAAAATTGTGTGGACCCCGAATGGCCTTGCTGGACAGCTGAACCGTCCGCCTCGAGACCACAGCCCGACCTCAAATTCTCAATCACAGAAGGCGGCGAAGTCGAATTCGTCGACCACGACGCGAGCACCAACCCGACTGGCGCGGCGACCGTCTCGTGGACGGGCTCTGCGCCAACAAAATGCTCTGGCATACCCATGAGCGCGTCGGAGCCTTGGGAAGGCAAATGCGAATTCAAAACCCCTGGGACGTACAGGTTCGAAAGCGCGACCCTTTTCGATAATGAAAACACCCCATACGGCAAAGCCAACTACACCAAATACGAAATCGTAGTCACAGGGCCGCCCACGCCGATGGCGGCCACCGAGCAGGCTACGGCAGTCACCGAAACCGAAGCCACGCTCAACGGCAGGGTGAATCCGGAAGGGCAGGCTACATCCTACTACTTCGAGTACGGCAGCACTCAAAGCTACGGAACCAAGACGGGTGAAGTATCGGCCGGCAGCGGCAGCACGAACCAGGAATTCCACTTCACGTGGACCGGGCTTTCGCCCAACACCACTTACGACTTCCAGCTGGTCGCGGTCTACGGGGCAGGCAAAACCAAGGCGGAAGGCGGCAATATGACCTTCAAAACCGCTGCTCCGCCCAGCGCGCCCACGGCGAGCACCCAGCCGGCTACGGGAGTCAGCGAAACCGAAGCCATGCTGAAAGGCACGGTCGACCCAGACGGTGAAGCGACCGAATATTTCTTCGAATACGGCACCGAAACGAGCTACGGTCAGAAGACGGGGGAGGCGACTCTCCCGGCGAGTGAGAGCGATCAGACCGTGTCCGCGACGCTGACCAAACTGATCCCCGGCACGGAATACCACTTCCGGCTCGTCGCGAAAAACAATCAGGGCCCTGCCGATGGTCTGGACCAGAGCTTCAAAACGATGTCTCCTCCGACCACGCCCACGACTCCGACTACACCCACGACCCCCACCACCCCGCCAACGCCGACACCGACACCCTCCCCCGGCCCGATCTCCCCCGAGCCGGAAATCGTCCCGCCCGTCGGGGGTAGTCCCGTCGCGACGCTCGCGCTGGCGAACGCCCAGCACGGTGACGCCGTGCATGGAACGGTCCAGATCCCCGCCGCCGACGGCGGCGCGCGCCTGGAAGTCGAACTGCTCGCCCAGGGCGCCTCGCTGGCGAAGGTCAAGCGATCTAACAGCTCGCGCGTCGGGCGGTTCGTGCGCTCCTCGGCGCCCGCCGGCACGGTGTCCTTCACGGTCTCGCTCGACGCACAGGCCAAGCGCGCGCTGCGCCGGCATCACAAGCTGGCGCTCACCGTGAGGATCGTGCTCACACCCAAACACGGCACGGCGATGACCCTCACGCGAAGCGTGGTCGTACGATGAGGCCGCGCACGCTTTCCAGACCACGCATGCTCGTGCTCGTCGCCCTGGCTGCGCTGATCGGGGCGGCGGTGGCCGTGCTGCCCGCGCTCGCTGCCGGCACGCCCGCGCCGTCCGAAGCGAAGCTCGAAGTCAACGAAAATTGCGAAGTGAACAACTGGCCGTGCTGGACCACGGAAGGGTCGGCGGCGAAAGCGAAACCGACGAAATCCGTGACGATCGCGAGCGGGGGAACGGTCATGTTCATCGATCACGGTAAGGAAGCGAATATCGCTTGGACCGGTACCGCGCCCGAATGCGGACCGATGGTGCCCGTCGCCCCAGAACCGCCGAAGACTGGCTGGGAAGGAAAATGCACCTTCAAAACCGCTGGGACGTACAAGTTCGTAAGTTCGACCCTCTTCAACGAAGCGGGAGTCGCTAACTACACCGAATACGAAGTCGTCGTGGAAGCCGCCGCCACCGGCACAACCCCCACCACGCCGACGACGCCCGGCGGTGGCGGCGGCACCACGACCTCCCCGACGGGCCCTGCCGGAGGATCGGGCCCCGGAGCCGCGCCCTCCTCGCCCCTGGTGGGAAGCGCTTCTGAAGCCGTCAAGCTCGCCAGAACCCAGCACGGCTCCGCCGTGCGTGGCTCCGTCAAGATCTCCCAGGCCGGCTCCGGCGGGCGGCTGGAAATCGGCCTGTTTGCCGTCGGCGCCTCGCTCGCCAAGGCGGGACACTCGAAACAGATGCGCGTCGGGCAGCTGGTGCGCTCGTCGCTGAAGGCGGGCAGCGTGTCCTTCTCCGTGCCCCTGAACGCCAAGGGCAGGGCCGCGCTGCGCCACCGTCGGCGCCTGGCGCTGACGGTGAAGATCACGCTCACGCCCCTGCACGGTGCCGCGGTGACGGTCACCCGCGGCGTCGTCGTCGTACACGCCTGATCGGAAAACTGCGCTAATGAAGATGCTCGATCGAGCCGATTACATGAACATGATCGTCTTCGCAATGATCGCCTTTGGATGGCTGGCGCTGATGGTGCTGGTCGTCTCCTCCTGCGGCGCGGCGAGCCTCGGAGACCAGTCGCAGGAGAGACTCCCCGCCCCGCTTGCGCCGCAACCGGAGTCCCACGCGGCGACCCGTCGTCGCCGGCGCGCGGCCACGCTCGCCGATCGGCGCACACCGGAGCTCCAGCACCGGGTTTAGGCTCGCTCAGTCGAGCGCCGGCGTCTCCACGCAGCAGCCGGCGATGATCCCCGTGCCTCTCCCGGTGTAGTGGCCGTCGGGTTCGACCGTCACCTCGTAGTGCGCCCTCGTACCGTCTCGATAGACGATCGCACACGACCAGGGGTTGCGTAGAACCGCGCCGTCCCCGGGCTGACAGCGAACCTGCGCCGGCCGCGTGCGCCTGACCGCTGCCACCGGCTCAGGGGCCTGCGCGACGACCGCCGCCACGTGCGCCGCGCTCACCTGACCGGCGGATCCTTCCACCGACGACGAGCGCGAGGACTGTTCGTACTGAAACACTTCCGCGCCGCCGCGACTGCCGAGGGCCACCACGGACCCCGCGGCGCCGAACAGGAGCGCTCCCCACACGACCGCGGCGGCCAGTCGTCCTCGCATCGTGTTTCACCCACGCGAAGAGGGCCCGCGATCGCGGGCCCTCTCCAGATTCGTTCCCGCCGTTTTGGCGCTAGCCGTGGTGATGACCACCGTGACCACCGTGACCACCGTCGCCACCGTGTCCGCCGCCGAAGCCGTGACCACCGCCGCCGAAGCCACCGCCGCCGCCACCGGAGCCGGAGCCACCGTGACCCCCGCCGCCGAAGCCGCCACCGTGGCCGCCACCGCCGCCGCCACCGAAGCCACCACCGCCGTGGCCGCCACTTTTACCGCCACCGCCACCGGAGCCACCACCACCACCGCCGTGGCCGGTTTCACGTACGCAGTGTCCGTCTTCGTAGACGTAGCCACGCTGGCAGTGCGGGACCGGGATCGGGAGGCAGCGCCTACCGTTCAGGTAGTACCCGGTCGGGCACGTCGGAGGCGGAGTCGGGATGCATTCGCCGCCGCTGAATTCGAAGCCACGCCCGCATTTCGGGGGCGGAATCGGACGGCAGCTGCGACCCCTCAGTTCATACCCGGCTGGGCATTCGGGGCGGTACTGGTGGAAGGCGGCGCTGCCGCCGCCGCCCCCGCCAAAGCCGCCGCTGCCGCCGGCCAACGCCATCGCGCCGCCGGTGCCCAGCGCGAGGAATCCGACTGTCAAGAACGTCGTCAGGCGTGACCTCATAAAAAATCCTTTTTGTCGTATTGATCGGCGTGCCCCGCTCATCGCCCGCACCTTCACGCGATCGAGCCCGAGCGGATCGAGCTCAGGACGGTCTCTATGCAGCCTGTCGACGACCTCGTTGAGGTCGTCCGGGAGTTTGTGGTCCTTCTTTCGATTGCTCATGTGCCCTGATACGTACGACCGGCCAGATTCCAGACCGAAGCTCCGACGCCTGGACGCATGGCCGATACCGGCGATGTGAGCGGGACTTCGAACGAGGCATTCGAGCGGCTTTACTCCGAGCACGCTCAGGCTCTGTTTGGGTTTCTCGCCTACCGCACCGGCGATTCCGTGCTCGCCGAGGACCTGCTCGCGGACACCTACGAGCGGGTGCTGCGCGCCCGCCGGCGCTTCGATCCGCGCAAGGCCAGCGAGAAGACCTGGCTGTATACGATCGCGCTCAACTGCCTCTCAGACCATCATCGCCGGCGCGCCACCGAGGGCCGCGCGCTGGAGCTCGTCGCCACGAGCCCGGGCCTCGAATCGAGCGACGAGCGCTTTCAGAGCGAGCAGAGCGATCTGCTCGAGCAGATCGCCACGCGCGAACACGGCGAGGGCTCCGAGCACGATCTGCTCTCGCGGAGCCTCGCCCTGCTGCAGGGCCCCGAGCGCGAGGCGATCGCCCTGCGCTTCGGCGCCGATCTGAGCATCGCCGAAATCGCCAAGCTGACCGGCGAGCAGTTCACGACGATCGAGGCGCGTGTGTACCGGGCGCTGCGCAAGCTTCGCGCCGCGCTCTCCTGAGCGTGTTCAGGAGGGGAAGATCGAGAGATCCTTGCTCTTCAGGGCGGCCGCACGCAGCAGGATCGCGCGGCTGACCCACTCGCTCGGGCTCGACGTCCTCAGCTGCTTGGCCGCCTGCCGGGTGAGCGGCTCCAGGGGGTCCATCCGCAACGCCCGATCGACCGCGCTGTGCGGGTCGATGCCCGCCGAGGCCTGCGCGATCGCGAGCGCGTAGTACGTCTCCCAGCTGCCGGGGTCGTGGCGCACCGCCTCGCGCATCGCCGTCACCCCCTGCCTCGGCTGACCGCGCCGCAGATCGCAGAAGCCAACGATCTCATACGGTTCCGGTCGCACGTCGAGCCACCCGATCGACGACAGCGCCGCTGAGCTCGCCTTCGCGCAGTTGGTTTCATACAGCGCGTTCTCGGCTTCGCCGAGCCTTCGCTGGGAGCCGATGATCAGGACCGGGGTCACCAGCGCGAGCAGGCACAGCAGGCCGAGCGCCATCCGGCTGCCCGCGCCCGGCACCCAGCCGGAGCCATGCTCTGCCCGGCCGCGCTCTTGCCCGCGCCCCCGCCCTTGCCCGCGCCCTCGCTCCTGTCCGAGCCCTCGCCGCGGGCTGAGCGCCGCGCCCGCGACGGCGAAGAACCCGAGCGTCACCACCGGCATCTCCCAGTCCCAGTCCACCCCCGCGCGCAACGCCCAGACCGCGCAGAGCGCGAGCAGCGCGCCATAGAGCGACCGCCGCGGACCGTGCGCGCGACGGGCCAGCCCCACGAAGACCCCGCCGAGGAGGATCAGCAGCAGCGCCAGCCCGCCGATGCCCAGCTCGGCCATCGCCTGCAGGTAGAGAGAGTGCGCGTTGATCACGTAGGCGAAGTGCGGTCGGTTGCGATCCCACAGCGTCTGGTACATCCCCGCCCCGTACCCGTGCAGCGGCGAGGCGGAGAACCCGTGCAGCGCGACCCGCCACAGATCGGTGCGCCCGTCGTTGGACGGATCGCTCAGGCGCGCGCGCAGGTCGCCGTTGCTGCCGTGCGTGCTGGCGCCGCTCATGAACCGGCTCCAGTCGTGCGCGACGCTGTGGGGCACGCCCAGCGCGAGGATCGCCGCGATTGCCAGGACGCTTACCCCGCCGAGCGTGGCTGCTCGCGCGCCGCGACCGATCCAGGCTCTGCCCGCGCGGCGGCGCAGCCGGGGGTCGAGGACGATCGCGAACAGCAGCCGCAGCCCCGCGCACACGACCCCGCAGACGCCCGCCACCAGCGCGACGCGATGGCCCTGAGACACGGCCGCCGGCGTGGTCGGGTCGATCGTGTCCAGCAGATTCGCGTGGTAGGCGACGAGCACCAGCGCCGCGGTCGCTCCCAGCGTCGCGAGCGCACCGGTGAGCAGCCCACTCGGCCGGGCTACGAGCACGTACACGACCAGGCCGATGGCGCCCGCGGCGATCGCTCCCCGGGAGAAGGTGAAGAACAGCGTCGCCGCGAGCAGCGGCGTCACCGCCGCCGCCAGGATCCGGGCCGGGGGCCGTTCCTGCAGCGAACAGGTGATGTGGAACGCGAGCACGATCCCCAGCGCGGCGAGCAGCCCCAGCGTGTTCCAGTAGGTCACCGGATAACTCAAGCGCTGATTCGCCACGCTCGGCGCCGTGTGCCAGACGTTCGGCAGCACGCGGCTGGTCAATCCCGCCAGGCACACGATCGACGCTCCGGCGAGCAGGCCCCAGATCAGCCGGCGCAGGTTCTCCGTGCTCGCGCGCACGGTCCCGAACAGGACGAGGATCAGCAGGTACATCCACGCGCGATCGAATTCGATCAGCGCCCTGCTCGCCGCGTGCGACCACAGCGCAGAGACGAGCGTCATCAGCGTGTACAGCCCCAGCGCGGCGACCGCGACGAGCGTCACCGGGGCAAACCCCTCGAACGGACTTCGCGCTTGCAAGATCCGCACGAGCAGGATCTGGGTCAGCACGACGCAGACGATCGCGGGGGTCGCGGGGAAGTAGCCCCCGGCGTTGAACCCGGTGAAGACGATCAGCGCCCCCGGCAGCAGCATCAGCGCCGTGATCGCGAGCTCGCCGGTCCTCGTGGCGATCGCCTCGCTAGCCGTCGTCGTCGAAGGCCGCTCGCCCAATGTCGCGGTCGGCGCCTCTCCCGCGGCGATCCTCACGCGCGACCTCTTGGCGCTGCCGGGTCGAGGTCCTGTGCGGTGGTGTAAAGACCTGCCGCCAAGGGTAGACAGAGCATGCTCTGTACTTCGGCTCGCCGAGGACTTCCACGGCGCAGGTCGAAGACGAAGTGGACATTAGTTCGGAAAGAGGGCGTTCCGCGTCCCTTCGAGGCTTATGTCGTCCGGCTATCGGGTAACAATAGTCGCCCAGTCTTCGTCGCATTTGTCTCAAATGATCCTGCTAGCGATCCTTACCATCTGGCTCGTCCTGATCACCTTCGCAGTGGTTCTCTGCCGCGTCGCGGCAACCGCGGACGAGCGCCACGATGCCGCCACCCAGCGCTATCCCACGATTTCCGCCAAGAGGCTTCGCGGCGGGGATGCCTCCCGGCTCAGCGCCGTGTGGGAGGAGCACTCCTCCGCGCAGGCGGCGGCGCAGCAGGAGCGAGCCGGCGGGAGTGGGAGTGAGCGAGCCGGGAGTGGGAGTGTCTCTTCTTCTAGAGACCGTGACGGCCGAGGACATGCGGGACGGTACGCAGCATAATCTTGACGTCCTTCCACAGCGACCAGTTCGCGACGTACAGGTAGTCGATCGCCACCATCTCTCCAAGCGGCACGCGTGAGGGCCCGAGGATCTGCCAGTGGCCGGTCATCCCCGGGGTCAGCTCGAGGCGCCGGCGGTGCCAGCCCTCCACGCGCTGGTCCTCCTCGATCACGAGCGGGCGGGGGCCGACGAGGCTCATCTCGCCTTTGAGGATGTTCAGCAGCTGGGGCAGCTCGTCCAGCGCGCTCTTGCGGAGGAAGCTGCCAACGCGCGTCACACGCGGGTCGTCGGCGATCTTGAACAGGCCCTCCTGCGCTTCGTTGCGGTCGCGCAGCGAGTCCTTCAGCGCCTCCGCGTCGGGGACCATCGTGCGGAACTTCAACATATAGAAGCGCTCGCCGTGCTGGCCGACGCGCAGCTGGCGGAAGAAGACGGGGCCGCGGCCGTCGAGCTTGATCGCCACCGCGATCGCGGCCAGCAAGGGCGAAACCGCCAGCAGGCCAAGCGAGGCGCCGAGCAGGTCGAAGCCGCGCTTGACGATCTTCGAGGAGCGCGTCAGCTCAAAGCGCCTGACGCCCATCACCGTTACGCCGTGCAGGTCGTCGAACTCGACCGAGGACCCCACCACCTCGAGCAGGCGCGGCAGCACGCTCACACGCACGCCGACGGCCTTCAGCGTGCGCACCAGGTTGAGGATCTCGCCGCCCTCGGCGCTGCCGGGCGCGACGATCGCGCGGTGTACATCGAGCGTCTGCGCCAGATCGCGGATCTCCGTGAGCCTGCTCGGAGAGAGGGTGTCCGTCGACCAGGGCGCGGCCTTGTCCAGATCGAGCTGGGCGACCATCGTCGCCTTGACCCCGCGGTGACCTGTCAGCTTGCAGCGGATCGTCTTCGCCGAGGCCTCGTCGCCGACGAACAGGCAGCGCTCGACCGGCGCGAGGTGCAGCGCCATCGCGCGAGCCGCCGCGCGCGCGAGTACGAGCCCGGCGAGCAGGGCGAGCCACAGGACGAGCGCTTCAGGCCGGCGCAGAAAGCCGCCCTTGATGATCAGTTCGCTGCCGAGCCACGCCGCCAGCGCACAGAGGGTCGCCAGGTGGAACAGCTTTGGCACCTCGTCGAGCGTCGTCTTGCGCAGCAGCGTCTCATCGCGGTCGTACAACCCGAAGAGCTTCGCGCCGATCAGCAGGAGCGGTAGGCAGAGGATGCTCAACCAGGTCAGCTGCAGCGGTCGCGGGGAGAGCTGCGTTATCAGCAGGAAGGTCCCCGAGATCGCGACGATGTCCGCCATCAGCAGCATCCGGCGGAACAGCGCGTCCCGCCGCATGCTCGCCGCCGGCCCGCGCGCCTCGGTGATCTGCTGCGGTGTCTGCCGGCGTCTGATCCCGAGCCCGCCCAACCCGCGAACGCCCGTCGACATCGGCACGCGACCGAGACGTGTGCGCGTCCCGGCCTTACCTTGCGTCTCACCGTTCATAGTGCCTCCCCAGCGTCCTTGCCTCCCACCATGACCCCCATGATGGACACACGTATCTCAAGTAGATGTTGAGATTCCGCTATCAAACTCAAGTCGGGAATCTTGCACATCCGCGGCCGCTTCGCAAGGACCCCTGGCCAAGAAAAACTCATCCGCTTTGCTTCAGTTGCAGAAGATTCCGTCCTTCGGAAACAAAGGCCCTCCCTAAAGCGGCCGTCGGCCGCTCGATCGCTCCCACCGCGCGGTGGCCCCGTCGACGCCGCGGCGACCATCGTGGCGCCGACGCGACTAGGCTTGCGCGCAATGTCGAGCGAAGCGATTCAGGCCGGCTCGACGCCGCGTGAAGCTCCCGCTGTCGCGGCGAGAGCGAGTGGGCCGATGCAGTTGGTTGGGTTCGTCGCCCTGACGCTGCTCGCCCCGGCGGCGATCATCTACCTGTCGTTCAACGCCGGTGGCTTCTTCCCGAGCGCCCCCGGCTTCGCGGCGGTCGTCTTCGCGCTGGCTTTGATCCTGCGCACGACGCTCGCGGCACGTCCGTTCGAAGGCTTCAGCCGCACGCTCGCCGTGCCGCTGGGAGCGCTCGTCCTGTTCGGCGCCTGGCAACTCGCCTCGACGCTCTGGTCGCATGCGACCGCGCTCGGGCTGGACGCGTATGACCGCACGCTGCTCTACGTGCTCGCCTTCGCGCTGTTCGGCTCGCTGCGCTACACGCCCGAGCGTTTGCGCTGGCTCGTCAGAGCGCTGGTCGCGGGGATGGCGGCGGTCTGCCTGATCGGGCTCGTCTCGCGCCTGCTCCCACACGCCTGGCCGACCACGAGCAGCTTCTACGACAGCCGCCTCAACTATCCCCTCACCTACTGGAACGCCGAGGGCATGCTCGCGATGCTGGCGCTGATCCTCGGCTTTCACCTCAGCGCCGACCGCGCCGAGCATTGGAGCGTGCGCGTGCTCGCCGCCGCGCTGCTGCCGGGAATCGCCGCGACGCTGCTGTTGACGTTCTCCCGCGGCGCGCTGGGCGTCACGATCGTCGGGCTGCTCGCGTACTGCCTGCTGACGCGCCTGAGCACGCTCCCCACCGCGCTGCTCGCGGCCATCCCACCCACCGCGATCGCGCTGCACTCGGCCTGGGACGCGACGCTGCTGGCGAGCACCAAGCCGACGAGCGCCGCGGCCGTCGTGGAGGGCCGCCACGTGGCGGTCGTCGTCGGTGCGTGCATGGTGGGCGCGGGAGTGCTACGGGCCGTCCTACTGCTCGCCGATGGCGCGATTGCGGACATGCCCCTCGTGCGAACTCCTCCCCCGCGGGCGGTGCGCGTCTGGGCGGGCGCGGGGGTCGCGGTGCTCGTCGTGGTGGCGGCGCTCGTGCTCGGGGCGTTTGGGTTCGCGCACCGCGAGTACGACAAATTCATCCACGGCACCAACGAGCAGCACACCGTGCAGACCCGCGAACGGCTGTCAGACCCCGCCAACGACGGGCGGCTGCCCCTGTGGAAGGCCGCGGTGCGGATCTACGAAACGGACAAGTTCCACGGCACCGGCGCCGGCACCTACCAGCTCTACTACACGCGCTACCGCACCGTGCGCTCCTACGTCGTCGACACCCATTCGCTTTATTTACAGAGCCTCGCCGAGCTCGGGATCGTCGGCTTCGTGCTGATCCTCGTCGTCGTCTTCGGCATCCTCGTCGGGCTCGCCGCGCGGATCCGCGGCCCCGGGCGGGCGATCTACGCGGCGCTGTTCGCGGTAACGCTCGCCTGGGCGATCCATCAGGCGGTCGACTGGGACTGGCAGATGCCGGCGATCACGCTCGAGGTCTTCATGCTCGCCGGGCTGGCGCTCGCGCGCCCCGCCGACGGCCGACCCGGCCGCTTCGGCCTGCCGTTCGGCCGTACGCTCACCGCGACTCGGCTGGCTCGTGATCGCGATCGCGCCGCTGCTCGTGGGCACCTCCTACGCGCGCCTGCAGCAGAGCGGGCTGGACCTCAAGACGCGCGGCGGCTGCGTCAGCGCCAAGCGCGAAGCACTGTCCTCGCTGTCGCTCTCGGCCAAGCGCCCCCAGGCGTATGCGATCGTCGGCGTCTGCGATCTGGAGCAGGGCTTCGCTCAGGCCGCCGTGCCGGCGATGGCGCAGGCGGCAGCGCTCGAGCCGCAGAGCTGGGAAGACGCGTTCTGGCTCGCCGACGCCCGCGCCGCGGCGGGTCTCGACCCGCACGCGGCGATCGCGCGCGCGATCGCGCTCAACCCGCTGGAGCGCGGGCTGCGCAACGCCGCCCGGCGCCTCGGCGGCGACGATCGCGAAGGCTTGGGAACTCGCCGCGCCGCGCCTGCGGACCGAAGCGCTGGACTCGGGCAAATTCTCGATCACGAATCTTTGAGCGTCTCGGCTGTCGGAAAACGTCCCGCCCGTTCGTATCGGTGGTCAAGAGGGATTTTCCCGTCAATGCAACAGGAGGCCAGGAGACGAACATGAGGCGTAAGAACGACGCACACAAGGAAGAGTTGGAGGGCGTCGCTCAGCGCCTGCGTAACGAGCGTCCCGAGGCGAGCCCACTGCAGCTCGACCAGATCAAGATTCGGCGATGTCGCGTGCCAAGGCCGGTACCCGTCGCCACAAGGCGGGCGCCCGTCGCCTTGCCACGGCCGGCCTGACGATCGGCCTGCTGGCCGCCGGTACCGGCGGCGTCATCGCCGGTGGCGGAGGCGGAGGCAACCACGGCAACGCCTCCAATACGCAGTACGGCAGCAACTGCATCGCCGGTAATGGCAACGGCAACGGCAACGCCGGAGATGGAAACGGCAACGGCAACGGCAACTTCGACTGCAGCGAAAACAACTTCATCATCGAAAACACCACCACCACCACGTCGATCACCAACACCAGCACCAGCAACACCGCACCGGTCACGATCCAGGTCGTCCCCGCCGCCAGCAGCGGTGTCCTGGCAGCCAAAACGACCAAATCAGCGCTCAGCCTGCGCGACATCAAGATCCATCTGAATCTCTCGCGCAAGTCGCGCCTGAAGAAGGTAACCCTGAAGCTCGACGGGAAGACCTTCAAGGTGCTGAAGGGCAAGGCGGCGTCGAAGAACATCAACCTGACGAACCTGCCGTGCAGCAGCGGCGCCACGACGATCACCGTCGTCGCCGTCACCTCCAGCGGCAAGACCGTCACGGAGAGCCACACGTACCACCTGTGCCAGGCGTAAGGCCCCCCGCACAGGCAGCCTGATCGAATCCTGGTTACGAGGCCCTCGGGGAACTGACTCCCCGGGGGCCTTGTTTTCCATCTTCATCGCATCTTCATCGAAGTTTCATCGCCACCAAGCCGTTTGATCTCAGAGCACGCGATCTGACCCAGCCGATGTCCACCGCAAGGAACCCATGGCCCACGAACTGACGCGTCCGCCCAGCAGGGCCGCAACGCAGAGAGACGGCAGAATGTCGCTGCGCATGCGATCCGACACCTTCGAGCGACTGTTCGAGGAGCACGCCGGCAGGCTGTTCTCCTTCCTGGTCTACCGCACCGGCAACCGGGCGCTGGCCGAGGATCTGCTCTCGGAAACCTTCGAGCGCGTGATGCGCTCACGCCAGCGCTTCGACCCACGCCGCGGCTCGGAGCGCCGCTGGCTGTACACGATCGCGCTGAACCTGCTGCGCGACAACGCCCGCCGCCAGACGCACGAGGAGCAGGTGCTACGCCACGTCAGCGCCGGCGACACGGTCGAGCACTTCGACGCCGGCCTGGACGCGGTCGAGCACCGCGACGAGCTCTACCGGGCGCTCGCGACACTCAACGAGGACGAGCGCGAGGCGCTCGCGCTGCGCTTCGGCGCCGATCTGAAGCTGCGTGACGTCGCCGGCGTGCTGGGCGAGGGCGAGAGCGCAATCGAGGGCCGGATCTACCGCGCGCTCGGCAAGCTGCGCGAGAACCTCTCGACAGACGCGGCCGACAGCCTTCGCTGAGCGCCCTACGGGGTTTCCACGCAGCACCCGCTGACGGTCAGCGCCGGATTCAGGAGTGCTCCCTCGGCGGGCTGGCCGAAGCCGGAGATCGAGCGGTCGGCGTGGACGGTCACGTGGAAGCGCACGCTCGGGGGACGCGGGTAGCGCACCAGGCAGGTCCAGGGATTGCCGAGCGCGCTGCGCGTCCGCGAGCTGCAGTGCGCGGCCCGCGCGCGGCCTGAGTAGCCCGGGCGAGAGTCCTTGCTGGTCAGCAGCAGCGTCTGCAGCGCGGCCGGCTCGACCGGCGCGAGCGCCTGCTGCTGGAGCACGAACTCGGCATTGCTTTCGTGGCTTTTCAACGCCACCACGGTTCCCGCGATCCCCACCGCGAGGATCAGCGCGACGAGTATTCCCGGGCGTCTCATGCGTGGGTGGCCACCATCGCGCCCAGGATAAAGCCATGTGGCTCCTCAGGGGTGAAAACCCTTCTATGTCCAAACAGGGCGCAACTGCTCAAAGATGCGCCTACCCCGTCCGATACCGGCGGGGTGAGCCACCTTCGAGCGCTGCTCCTGAGTGTGACCGCGATCCTCGCGTGCGCCTTTGCCGGTATCGGCGCGCTCGCCGGCGCCGCCGCGGCCCAATCGCCCGGCGCGAGCACAGCGGGCGCGCCCTCGCCCATCGCCTGGGCCGCGACCCACTCCCACAGCGGCGGACGGCAACGCTCGCACAGCGCCTGCCGGGCATCGCGTGCCAGGCGGAAGGGTAAGAAGGGCCGAAAGGACAAGAAGGGCCATGTCACGTGCCACTCCCGCGGAACCCAGGCCCACAACGCCCAGGCCGGTAAGGCCGACGCCGGTACGGTCGGGGCCGGCACCAGCACATCCCACGCGGCGCGCAACCACCCCGCCAAGCACGCTCACAGCGGCCGGCACGACGGGACAGGCTCCCGTCACAGGAGCACCGAGACGGTCTCGGTGTCCCCCGAAGGTGGGCAGTCGATCGCGAGCGTGCTCGCCACCCCTTGCGAAAACACCGAGCTGACGCCCGAACCCGGCAACATCGAAGCGATCGATGCCGCGACGCTGTGCCTGGTCAACCAGGAGCGTGCCCGCAACAACGAGCTCCCCCTGCAGCCCAACGCCCAGCTCGAGCAGGCGGCGCAGGGACACAGCGAAGAAATGGTCGAAGACGATTACTTCGCCCACGTCGCCCCAAGCGGCCTGACACCGGTGGGTCGGATCGAAGAAACCGGCTACCTGCCCAACCAGCAGGTCGGATACACGCTCGGCGAGAACATCGCCTGGGGCACGCTGGGGTTGAGCACGCCGGCCGCGATCGTCGCCGCCTGGATCGCCTCGCCCGAGCATCTCGCGAACATCCTCTTCAGCCCGTATCGCGACACCGCGATCGGCGTCGCCCCCGAGGCGCCCGCCTCGCTCTCCGGCGGCCAGCCCGGGGCGGTGTACTCGCAGGAGTTCGGCGTGATCGTCGGCTGAGCCGAGCTCGGCTGCGCTCCCGGATGATTGCAGCGCCTGCGCCCGGCTGCGCGGGGAAGGCTCACCGGCCTTAGTGTTCCGGGCGCAATGATCGACCTGCACTCCCACGTGCTGCCCGGCATCGACGACGGGCCTGAGACGATCGAGGACTCGGTCGAGCTCGCTCGCGCGGCCGTGGCGACGGGCACACGCGTGCTGGTGGCCACGCCTCACGTCAGCTGGACCTACCCCAACGACGCCGACACGATCGCCGAGCTCGTGGATCGGCTGAACGCGCGCCTCGACGCGGAGGGGATCGAGCTCGAGATCGTGGCGGGCGCTGAGATCGCGATGACGCGGCTCCTCGACATGCGTGCGGAGGATCTCTCGCGCCTGAACCTCGGCTCCGGGCCCTTCCTGCTGGTGGAGCCGCCGTTCGCCCC
Source organism: uncultured Solirubrobacterales bacterium (assembly GCA_963837135.1). Classification (GTDB taxonomy): domain Bacteria; phylum Actinomycetota; class Thermoleophilia; order Solirubrobacterales; family Solirubrobacteraceae; genus Palsa-744. The sequence continues at coordinate 52,865 of CAWILV010000005.1, read as the reverse complement.
GGCGGTCACCGGCCTCGACGCGCTCATCTTCGACTTGCAGCGCCAAGGCCACAAGATCCTGATCGCGCACCCCGAGCGCTGCCCGGCCTTCCACCGCGAGCCGGAGATGCTTCGAGAATTCGTACACGAGGGGATCCTCACATCGATCACGGCCGGTTCGCTGATCGGGCGCTTCGGCGGGGAGGTGCGTCGCTTCGCGTTGACGATGGCGCGCGAGGGCTTGATCCACAACGTCACCTCCGACACCCACGACACCGTCAATCGTCCGCCAGGTGTCGCCGCCGAGCTGCGACAGGCCGGCCTGGAGCCGCTGGCGGACTGGCTGGTCGAGCAGGTGCCCGCGGCGATCCTCAGCGGCGCCGAGATCCCACCCCGCCCCGCGGTCGAACTCCCCGGCCTAGAACCGGCGCGAGCACCGTGGTGGCGCCGGCGGCCCTAGTGTCCTGAGTCGGTGCGGTTGGGCCGGGCCGAACGGGCGTCGGTCAACCGCTCGCGGGCATCACCCCGAGCCCTTAGTGACCCGCGCTTGGTCCCGCCGCGGCGAGCGCCTACTCCGGGATCGAGGTGCCGGGCCCGGAGAGCTCGAACGCGGAGTGCAGTGCGCGCACAACACTATCGACGCTGTCGCGCGCGATCACGCAGGAGATCTTGATCGGCGAGGTGGAGATCATCTCGATGTTGACACCCTCGTCGGCGAGCACCTCGAACACGCGCGCGGCCACGCCCGGGTGCGAGCGCATGCCGGCGCCGATGATCGAGACCTTGCCCATGTCCTCATGCGCGTCCAGATCGACGAACGCCACACCGGATAAAGGTTCCAGAGCTGCGTGCGCGACACGCAGATCCTCATATGGGAGGGTGAACGAGATCTCGGCCAGCCCGCCGGCCGAGGTGGGCTCGTTCTGGACGATCATGTCCACGTTCACGTTCACTTTGGCCAGCGCCTGAAAGATGCGTGCCGCGGCGCCCGGCTCGTCGGGCACGCCGACGAGCGTCACCCGCGCCTCGGAGGTCGAATGCGTGACGGCTGTGATCAGGGGCTGCTCCATGGTTTCTGCCTCGGCGAGCACAACGGTACCGGGCGAATCCTCGAAAGACGAGCGGCAGTGGATGCGCACGCCGTGGTTGCGCGCGTACTCGACCGATCGCAACTGCAGCACGCCCGCGCCCGAGGCGGCCATCTCGAGCATCTCCTCGAACGAGAGGACCGGCAGCTTGCGCGCGTCGGGGACGATCCGCGGGTCGGCGCTGAACACGCCCGGAACGTCTGTATAGATTTCGCACACCTCTGCACCGAGCGCCGCCGCGAGCGCGACCGCGGTCGTGTCCGAGCCCCCGCGCCCGAGCGTGGTGACATCGCTGGAGTCAGTCGAGACGCCCTGAAACCCGGCGACGAGCACGATCCGATCCTCCTCCAACGCGGAGAAGATGCGATCGGCGCGCACGTCGATGATGCGCGCTCGGGTGTGCGAGGCGTCGGTGACAATGCCTGCCTGCGAACCCGTCAGCGAGATCGCCTCATGACCGAAATCGTGGATCGCCATCGCGCACAGCGCACACGAGATGCGCTCGCCGGTGGACAGCAGCATGTCCATCTCGCGCGGGTCCGGCGCGGTGGAGACCTCCTCAGCCATCGCGATCAGCTGGTCGGTGGTCTTGCCCCTGGCCGAGAGCACCGCGACCACACGCGCACCGGAGTCGCGCTTGTCAACGATGCGCCGCGCCGCGCGCTTGATGCGCTCGGCATCGGCGACGGAGGTCCCGCCAAACTTCATCACGACAATCTCGCTTTTGGGCATGTCGGCCAGGATATAGGCGCGTCAATGAGACTCATCGCTTTGTGCGTGGCGCCGCCGACAGGCGTACCGCAAAAAACGACTGCGGCTTGGGATCGAGCACCCCTCATGCCGCGATACGTTTCTGCGACGATGTCAACCGTATACCTGTTCGGCGACGAGGCCGGCAACTTCGACTTCTCCGATAGCCCTGGAGCCAGTCGTTACTTCGTCCTCGCGACGGTCACGATGAGCAACTGCCAGGCCGGCGACCGCCTGCAGGCGTTACGACGGCGCCTGGCCTGGCAAGGCATCCACCTCGGCGCCGTCCTGCACGCCACCGAGGATCCCCAGTCGGTGCGAGACCAGGTTTTCCAGACGCTCGCGCTCTGTGAGATGCGGATCGATGCGACGATTATCAGCAAGCGGTCGATCCCGTCCACGATGCGCAATCCGCAGGATCTCTATCGCTACGTCTGGCACGAGCACTTCGCGCAGATTGCACAAGACATCGCGCAGCCCGGTGACCGACTACTCGCAGTGGCATCAGATCTCGGAACCCGCAAGCGCAGAGGCGCCTTCCATGTCGCGGTCGACGAGGCCGTACGTGCCTCAGCCCGTTGCACCCACCGCGTCGCGTTCTGGCCGAACATGAGCGAGCCCTGTCTCGTGGTCGCCGACTACTGCACTTGGGCGATCCAACGCAAGTGGGAGCGCAACGACGCGCGCTCCCAGGTGCTACTTGCAGACAAGATCTCCTCGGAAACAGAGATCGAAGTGGCCGGGAACAAATAAGACCCCCGTCAGCTAGCCGCTTACACGGCAGAGCCCAGGGGCTCTTTCGCTGGTGAGGGTCCTAACAGAAGTGTAGGGCATCGTCACGAGATGTAAACCCGCCGCACCTGGCCGTTCCGTCCGGGGCCCAAGCCAAGATTTAGTAGTCCTTAAAGGACATTCATCACGACGATCTCGCTCATGGCGCCAGGATATAGGCGCTGCTCATCGCTTTACGCGTAGCGCCGTGGGCCAGGTGGTCCGGCAAGACCCTTGTACGGGCAGCGTCTTCGCAAGCGCGGCCGAGAGGATCGATCTGAGGATGTCGTTCGGCGACGGATATCACCGCGTGCCACTGACCGACACGCTGAAGGCGTCGGAGGCGTCGGCGGTCTACCAGGCGCGGCGCGCGCGAACTGCCTCGAGTGAGTAGCCAGCGAGTGAGATCGGTGACATTATGAACTGGTAGCAGAAGAAGTAGAACAGAAACCCGCGACGGTTCTTGCGCACGCGCAGGTTCACGACCTTGAAGACGCGGCGCTGGTAAGCGAACATGACGCTGCCGAGCACCATGTTGAGCGGCAGCACCAACAGGGTCATCGGCCCGACGATCGCGAAGTTGCCGGTCATCGCCAGCAGGACGCCGGGGATAAACGCGAGCGTGAAGGTCAGGTCGACGAACGGAAACAGGAAGTTGACGGCCACCGCGTGCGAATAGAATTTGAATTGGCCGAGCATGCCTAAGCCGTGATCTCGCAGGCCCTCGATCATCCCCCGCGCCCAGCGCCGGCGCTGGCGGGCGAACGCGCCCCACTCTGAGGGCGCGTCGGTGAACGCGACCGCGGTCGGCTCGAACACGCTGCGTCCGCCCTGCAGCAGCATCCGCCAGGTCAGCACGATGTCCTCGCCGATCCGGTTCGGCCAGCCGCCGACGAGCTTCAGCGCGGTCGTGTCATAGACGCTGAAGGCGCCCTGCGCGACGAGCGTCCCCTGCAGCAGCGCTTGGCCGCGCTTGACGGAGGCGATGCCGAGGAAGTAGTCCCACTCCTGCGCGCGCGTCAGCAGGTTCTTGCGCGAGTTGCGCACGAGCACCGCCCCCGCGACCGCGACGGTGTCGGGCGGTGACACGAGCAGGCGCGCGACGGCGTGCTTGAGCGAGTAGGGCATCAGCAGCGTGTCGGCGTCGATCGTCGCGGTCAGCGGCGTGCTCACGGTCTCGAGGGCCGCGTTGAGTGTGTTGGCCTTGCCGCCATGGTCGGCCGCGAGCAAGCGCACGCACGGATAGCGCTCGGCGTACTCGGCGACGATCTCGCGCGTACGGTCGGTCGAGCCGTCGTCTGCGACCACGAGCTCGAAGTGCCCGGGGTAGTCGGCTCGCAACGCGTAGTCGAGCGTCTCGGCGATCGAGTCCTGCTCGTTGTAGGCGGCGACCAGCAGGGTGACCTGCGGAAAATCGACGTCGAAGCGCAGAGGCCGCGGACTGTCGAGCAGGATCGAGCTGATCAGCTGGATGTTCAAGTAGCCGGGGATCAGCGCGATCCCGGTGATAACGAGGATCGCGAGCGGCAGCGTGATGTCCTGCCCGAGCGTCCTGATCCAGCTGCGCGACAGCCACAGCGAGAAGCAGAACCACAACGCGCCCGCGACGAAGGTGAGCACGACCCGCAGCTTCAGTGGGATGTAGACGCCGTGCCGCCGTTTCACGCCAGATGGGCGCTGCCGGCGCTCGACGCGGGACACCAGCCGCGGGGCTGGGGCGCTGACCGGCATCCCCGAATCGGACGTCGGGGGATCGGACGTCGGGAGATCCCGCGTCGTGGGGCTGTTTCCGAGGAGTCGCATCGGCTGGGCGGTGCATCCGCCCAGCACGGTTATCGACACGGCTCCAGCGCCCCTGAAGTCGCTCGTCGCGACTCGCGACGATCATCGAGCACGACGCGCCTTCTGGAGGCGGCGGATGTGAGCCACAACGCTCAGGTCAAGCCCGGCTGAGTCCTTGCTGCGCTGGTTTACGTTGTGGGAGGCCGGGGCCGGCCGGCTGCGACCGTTGGCTAGCTTAGGATGCCGGGCGAATGAGGCGACGAGGACGACGAGCTCCAGGCATATGGCTGATCGGGCTTGTGGCGGTTACGATCGCCGGCTGTGGTGCTGGGGCAGAGCAGGCGAATCTACCCGTTTCCGAGCGCGGCCTGGCGCATCCACCGCAGGGCTGTACCCGCCACCTCGTTTTCGCCAGCCATGGACCGGCAAGCGGGAGAATGGTGGCGCTCAGCTTCGATGACGGCCCGAGCCCATACACCGAAGGGCTGTTCAAGACGCTGGTGCGATACCGCGTCCCCGGCACGTTCTTCATGATCGGCGAACGCGTGTCCGCGTTGATGGAAGGTCCCGGCGGCGCGAGGCTGCTGCGAGAAATGGTGGATCACGGCATGGAGATCGGCAACCACTCATACAACCATCCCCGCGACCTCCCAGACGAGGGTGAAGGCGCCTCGCTTCAGCTCGAACTGACCAACCGGGAAATCGAACGCGCGAGCGGCTTCGATCCGTGCCTGTTCCGTCCCCCGTATGGGAATCTCACGCCTGAACTCGTGCAGCGCGCGAAGGTGCTCGGCCTGACGACCGTGAAGTGGGACGTAGATCCCGAAGATTGGAGGCATCCCGGGGTCAGCGCCATCCGCAAGGCCGTGCTCTCGGGTGTGGAGCCTGGCTCGATCGTCGTCATGCACGACAACGTCGAAACCGAGGGACAGACCGTCCAGGCGCTGCCTAGCATCATCGAAGGCCTTAAGGAGCGCGGCTATCACCTTGTCACGATCACGCAGCTCCTCGGCGACGGTTTCCTCGAGCATCGTCCGGTCCGCCATCCGGGTCGCCTGAACGCACCCGTTCGATCGACGGGTGAGTAGGTTTACACGGCGCGCCGGCCGGCGAAGGCCTTGCCGAGGGTGACCTTGTCGGCGTACTCCAAATCAGAGCCCACCGGCAGCCCGCTGGCCAGGCGCGTGACCATGAGCTCCGGCGCGCGGACGCGGAGCTCCTCGGCGATGTGCAGCGCGGTCGTTTCGCCGGTCGTGGTGGGGTTGGTGGCGAGGATCACCTTGCGTACCGGCGACGTCTCGCCGTCCGGGACTCCCTCGCTCGGCTGCCCTTGATTCGATTCTCCTCCGCCCCCCGCCCCACTCGCGCCGAGCCCTCCCCCACCGAGCCCTCCCCCACCGGACGCGGCGCGTGCGAGGAGCTCGGCGATGTGCAGGTCCTCGGGGTCGATGCCGTCGATCGGCGAAAGCGCGCCGCCGAGCACGTGGTAGACGCCCGAGTACTCGTGCGTGCGCTCCATCGGGATCACGTCAGAGGGCTCCTCGACCACGCAGATCAGACCATGATCGCGGCGCGAGTCCTGGCAGATGCGACAGCGCGATTCGTCGGTCAGGTTGAAGCACACCTCACAGAATGAGATCTTCTCCTTCACCTCGCGAATCGCCTCCGAGAGTCCCGTGGCGTCCTCGGAGGAGGCGCGCAGAATGTGGAAGGCGAGCCGCTGGGCGGTGCGCGAGCCGATCCCGGGGAGCTTCGACAGCTCGGTCACGAGCCGCTGGACAGGTGGAGCGTAGCTACTCACGATCGACTACAGGCCCGGTAGGCCGAGTCCCCCGCCGAGGCTACCGAGGTCGAGGCCGCCGGTGGTGGCGCCGAGCTTGCTCGCGGCGAGCTCCTGGGCCGAGCGCAGCGCCTCGTTGACGGCCGCGAGGACCATGTCCGAGAGCATCTCCGCATCCTCGGGGTCGACCGCCGCCGGGTCGATCTTCACCGCCTGGATCTCGAGGTCGCCAGAAATCCGAACGGTGACCATGCCGCCACCGGCGGAGGCCTCGACCGTCTCGTGCTTGAGCTCCTCTTGGGCGCTCTCCATGTCCTGCTGCATCTTCTGTACCTGCTGCATCATCTGCTGCATGTTTCCCATCCGCTGCTGCTTTGCCATCACGCCTCTTTCTGTTCGCTGGTTACCGGCGTCTCCTCGCCAAAGAGCTCCTCGGCGTCGAACTCCTCCATGAAGCGCGCCACCCACTCCTCCTCGGTCGGCGCCGGGAGCTCGGACGCGGCGTCAGCATCAGCCTCCAGCAGCTCATAGGACAGTCGCCAGCGCCCGCCCGAGAGCTGGCACAGCGCGTCGGAGACGATCGCGCGGTTGTCGGGATGTTCGGCCTTCTTCTTCAGGAACGCCGCCGAGGAGGCGAACGCCACGGTCAGATCCTCCCCCGCCATCCCCACCGGCCGCGTGTCCACGAGCACCGCGCTCAACATCTTGTTCTCCATCCCCACCAGCTCCACCACCGCCGGCCACAGCGCTTGCAATGACTCGAGATCGTTCGCCGAGACCACAGGCGGCGACTCACCGGCCTCAGACTCCTCTAGTGCAGGAGCGGGCTCAGGCACTGGATCCTCCACCGGCGCCGGCTCGTGCGCAACATCGGCAACGGGGGTTGGCTCGGGCACGAGATCCGGTGCCGGCGCGGCACTCGTCTCGGATACGTCAACGGCCGCGTCAACGGCCGCCGCGGCTCTCATCTCGACCACCTCCGGCGCCGACTTAGCGGCCGGCACGGCCACCACCCGATCCACGGCCACGGCGGAGACACCGACGCGCTCGCGCTCCAAGCGCTCGATCCGGGCCAGCAGCGCCGGCGTGGAAGAGTCCACCTCGGGGCGCGCCGCCTTGACCAGGGCCAGCTCCAGCCGCGTGCGCGGGTCGGCGCCCGCGCGCACGCCCTCCAGCGCCGCTCCGAGCAGCTCCAGCAGGCGCACGACGACCGCGCGATCCACGCGCTCAGCCTGGGCGCGCAGGCGCGCGTCGGCCTCCTCGGTGAGTGCGAGCTCGGCGGGCAGCTCGCCCAGCGTCTGCACCACCAGCAGCTCGCGCGCGTGCACCTCGAGGTCCGCGGCGAACGAGCCGGCGTCGCGGCCGCTCTGAACGCAACGCTCCAGCGCGAGCAGCGCCCGGCGCGCGTCGCCCGCGTCGACGGCATCGACGAGCTCTTCCAGCAGGCCCGAATCGGCCACGCCGAGCACCGCCAGCACGTCCTGGAGCGCGATCTCGTTGCCGCTGTAGGTGAGCAGCTGCTCGAGCGTGCCGAGCGCGTCTCGGAAGGAGCCCGTGGCGGAGCGGGCGACGGCGACGACCGCCTCCGGGGGAATCTCGATCGACTCGGCCGCCGCGGTGCGACGCACCACCGACGCGATCTGCTCGACCGTCGGCCGGTGGAAGTCGAAGCGATGACAGCGGTCGATGACCGTCGCCGGAACCTTTTGCGCCTCGGTCGTCGCGAGCACGAACACCGTGTTCGGCGGCGGCTCCTCTAAGGTCTTCAAGAACGCGTTCCAAGCGGCCGTCGAGAGCATGTGGGCCTCGTCGAGGATGTACACCTTGCTGCGCCCCGACACAGGCGAGTAGGCGACGCTCTCGCGCAGCTCGCGGATGTCGTCCACCGAGTTGTTCGACGCCGCGTCCATCTCGATCACGTCGAGCGAGCTCGCGTGCGCGATCGAGATGCACGATTCGCACTCGCCGCAGGGCTCGATCGTCGGGTGGGCGGGGTCCGGGTGGGTGGGATTCCGATCGCAGTTCAGGCACGCCGCGAGGATCTTCGCCATTGAGGTCTTGCCCGTCCCGCGCGAGCCGACGAACAGGTAGGCGTGATGTACCTTCCCGCGCTGCACGGCGTTGCGCAGCGTCCGCACCACCGGCTCCTGCCCGACGACATCGGCGAATGTGCGCGGCCGGTGCCTGCGATACAGGGACTGAGCTTGCTCGGCTTGCGCCTGTGGCTTCTCGATCGGCACCGTTGTCCTTCAGTCTACCCACGCCCGCATGCCGCCCGAGCGGATAGCGTGCCCACTCGTGAGAGCCCGGATCGAGCGCCTCGCCGCCCCGCTTGCGATCCTCGCCGGGGCCGTCGTGCTGTGGATGGTCTCCGGCGTGGGCTTCGCCAACTACGACACCCTCTACGCCCTCACCTGGGGTGGACAGCTCGCGCGCGGGGAAACGCCGCAGTACGGGATCCCGATCGCGCCGACGCCCCACCCGCTGGTGGAGGCGCTCGGGGTGATCCTCTCGCCGCTTCCCCCCGGGGCGATCGAAGACGTGACGGTCGCGCTCGGCTTCCTCGCGCTGTCCGCCTGCGGCTGGGTCGTCTATCGGCTGGGCTCGGCGTGGTTCGGCCGCGCGGCGGGGGCCCTGGCGGCGCTGATCCTGCTCACGCGCGTGCCCGTCCTCTCCTATGGCGTGCGCGCATACGTGGACATCCCCTACCTGCTGCTCGTGCTCTGCGCTGTGCTCGTGGAGTCGCGGCGGCGTCGGGCAGGCGCCCCGGTGCTCGTGCTGCTGGCACTCGCAGGGCTGTTGCGCCCCGAGGCGTGGGTGTTCTCGGGGCTCTACTGGCTGTACCTGGCGTTTGGCGCGCGCCAGGACACAGCGCACGAGCCGGCAGGGACCTCTGGGGCGGGCGAAAGATCCGGCCAGGCCGGAGACGGATGGGCTGCGCAGAGATCGCGATTGATGCGTCTGGCGCTGCTCGCGGTGGCGGCGCCGCTGGTGTGGATCCTCAGCGACCTGGCGATCACCGGCCACCCGCTGTGGTCACTCACGAACACGCGGCACACCGCCACGACGCTCGATCGCATCACCGGGATTGGCAACGTGCCGGAGTACATCCCGCGCCGGATCGGCGAGATCCTGAGCCCGGCGGTGCTGATCGGCGCTGCGCTCGGGGGGGTGCTGTCGCTGTGGCTGCTGCCGCGCCGGGCGCTGGCCGAAACGGGGATGCTGGCCGAAACGGGGACCGATTTGGGCGACACTCGCTTCGCTCGCATCCCCGAATCGGCCAGCGCCAAAGGCGCGTGTCATCCGGCTTCGGCCGAGGGCGAGCGTCACCCGGCTTCGGTCGGTGCGGTTGTCGGGGTCGCTGCGGTGGTGGTGTTCGCCGCGTTCGCCACGGTCGGCCTGCCGATCAACACGCGCTACGCGTTCCTCGCCTCGGCGATCCTCTGCCTGTTCTGCGGCGCGGGCGTGTTCGGCTGGAGGCGCCTTCCGCGGGAGGACCCGCGGCGACGCTGGTGGATGGCCGGCGGCGCGCTCGTGTTCCTGGTGCTGCTCGTGTCGATCCCGTCGCAGTACCACACGGCGCATCGCGAACTGAGCAAACTCGCCCGGCAGGAATCGATCCAGAACGAACTGCTGGCACTCGTGAAAGACGGATCGATCACGCGTGGATGCGAGCCCGTAGGCGTGCCCAACCATGCGCCGATCCCGCTGCTCGCGCTGTACCTGGAAACGAGCCCGCGGAAGATCGTCAGCGCCGAAGTCAGCCCGATCACCCACGGTACGTACGTCGACCCAGCGAGTAAAGAAGTCGAAGACGACTATGTGCTCGACCCCCACGACCCGCACCTGCCGGTGACCGTCCCGCCAGGCTTCACGGAGGCCCACGCGAACAGCTCGTGGTTGATCTTCGCTCGCTGTCCTTAGCGCCAAATGGACTGAGCAAGAAGACCCGCGGACCGCAAGAACCCGCAGGCTGACTCCGTACCACGAGCTTTCAACGTTCTCAGGTCAGCGGGAGACGGAGTTGGCTTGATGCCAACTCGAACGGGTCGCTGGTCTCCTTCGGTGCACGTGTAGATTGGATGCGCTTGCGCTGAGCCAGCACGCTTGGTTCGCCCGTGTAGTAGCGCGCCCTGGTCTGACCAATCGGCTGTAGAAGCTTTGCGTCTACCAAGGCCTTGAGATCGCGGCTGGCTGTCAGGCTCGACACTGTCTCACCTGCCGTCAGCTCGACGATCGTCTTGTACGTAGCGTGGGTAAGGCGAAAGCCGTATGACGCCTCAACAAGAGCTCCGGAAGTGCGCTCCGGGAGCCCATGATCTTCTGCGATCTCGGCACACGCCGCATACAGTCGCTCGGTCTCCTCAATCCGACGAAGCTGTGTCCTGGCCTGGTGGTAGTGCGCCGTCAGACAAAATCGAAGCCACGGACGGGGATCCCGTTGCGGGCTCCAGTGACCCTGCCCGACCTCACCCAACACGTCGTAGTAGAGCTGTGTGTTGCGACCGAGATACTCCTCGATGCTCGAGAACACCGGCGCCATGATCTGCTCCCTCGCGAGGACAAGCGTTTGCAGGACTCGCGCCATACGACCATTGCCGTCTCTGAACGGATGCACCATCACGAGGTTTAGATGAGCCATCGCCGCACGTGCGAGGACCGGGGCATCACTTCCTTCGAGCTCCTTGATCGTGGCCGCGACCAGCACTGGAACCTCGTCAAAGGACGGCCCCTCGTAGACCCGCCCCCCGGTGGACTCCCGGACGACGTAAACCCCACCGGGCCGCCAGCGCCCCGGACTCTTGTCCAATCGATGCTTGAGAATCATGAAGTGCAGCGACTTGAGAAGGCCCTCGTCCACACTGGCCGCCTGATCCTGCGCAACCTGGAGCACGTACGTCATCGCATCGCGGTATCCCGACAGCGCGAGACGTGTTTCCTCGTCTGCGTCCAGTGTCGGCTCGTCATCTACCGCGGCTACCACGTCGTCGAGGCTCGCGTCGTAGCCCTCGATGCTGTTGGACGCTTGCACGGCACGCGCAAAGGACATTCGGCGCATCATTCCAAACCATCTACGGGGCTCAGGATCGACATAGTTCCGTAGCTGATCGCGCAGCTCGTCGATCATCCCGAGAACCTCGACCTCGATGGGTTGCAGCTCAGGTGTTTGATAGACCAGACTCATGATATAAAGATTCTATCATAATATCATTGGGCTGAAGAGCCCTCAAAACATGGGCTTTAGGACCTATGACGGAATATATCTATCATTCAATCATTCGCTAGTACGTGAGCTCCAGGCCCAGGACGCACCTCGCGCGCTCCGATCGGAGTCGGGACTCCGGGCGCGAACAGGCCGAGCACGCTGCCGCCGAAGCCGCCGCCCATCAGCCGTGCGCCCGCGGCGCCGTCCTCGCACAGTCGCCCAACGGCGCGCTCGACCGTCGGCGTCGAGACCTCGTAGAGGTCGCGCAGGCTCGCGTGCGAGGCATTCAGGAGTCCGCCAACGGCGGGCAGATCCTGCGCGCGCAGCGCGGCGACGGCCTCCCCGACCCTCGCGTTTTCGCCGAGCACGTGCTCGGCGCGGGCGCGCAACGGCTGCGGCAGTTTCGCCACGGCGTCCGTGCTCGCCTCGCGCAGCGAACCGACACCCAGCAGCTCGCACGCCCGCCGGCACTCGGCCCGGCGTTCGTTGTAGCCGGAGCTGGCATTCGCGTGCCTTTCGCCAGAATCAACCAGGACGAACCGCCAGCCTTCCAACCGTAGCGGCACCGGATCGATCTGGAGCGTGCGGAAATCAATGAGCACTGCCATATCGGGCTCGCCGTAAAGGGATGCCAGCTGGTCGAGCATCCCCGTCTGAGCGCCGATCCATTCGTTCTCGACACGCGCGCACAGCCGGGCGATCGCAATCCGGTGCAGCGGCCGCTCCTCCTCCTCGGCAGGTGCGCGCGGCCGGCCGGCCAGTGGAGACGATCGGCCGGCGGGAAGGAGCGCTCCGTCGGCAGACGCGCGAGATCCGTCAGTCGCCGCGCACGAGGAGAGATCTGCCAGGGCGAGGCACAGCGCAACCTCGAGCGCCGCCGAAGAGGACAGGCCCGCGCCCTGCTCCAAGTCGCCGCCGATCTCCAGCCGTGCGCCCATAAGCGGACAGCCGGCTTTCGAGAGCTCGGCGACGACGCCCCGCACGAACGCGCGCCATCCTTTCGCGCTGGGGATATCGGAGAGCTCGAATTCATCCGACTCGCCGAGATCGCGTGCGTGGGCGTAAATGCGCTGCGCGCCGGGCGGGTCGGGGTCGGCCGTCTCCGCACGCACGACCACGCCCTCGGCGATCGCGAACGGGAGGGCCAGGCCCTGGTTGTAGTCGGTGTGCTCGCCGATCAGGTTCACGCGCCCGGGAGCAAAGGCGCCCGAGCGCTCAGGCGGCATCGAGGATCGCCTCGCGGAGCTGGGCGGCGGACTCCTCAGGCAGCACGTCGGAGATGAAGGTGCCCGCCCCCTGCTCGGAGCCGGCGAGGTACTTGAGCTTCTCGGCGGTGCGCAACGGCGGATAGAACTCGACATGCAGATGTCCGCTACCCGCCGCGGCCGCCCCCGTGGGGGCCTGGTGGACGACCATCACGTAGGGGAACGGCCGATCGAACAGGGCGTCATACCCGCGCGCGAGCGCCTGCAGCCCGTCGGCGAGCATCTGCAGCTCCGCGACGTCGCAGTCGAGCAGACTCGGCCGGTGCTCGCGCATCGTCACATGCGCTTCGTAAGGCCAGCGAGCGGCGTAGGGGATGTAGGCGACGACGCTCTCGTTCTCGTAGACGATCCGCCGGCCGTCCTGGAGCTCCCGAGCGAGCAGGGCGCACGGCGCGCAGCCGCCGAGACGAGCGTCGGCAGCGAGCTCGAGCTTCGGAACGGGAGGTAGGAACGGGTAGCCGTAGATCTGCCCGTGGGGATGGTGCAGCGTCACCCCGACCTCAACCCCGCGGTTCTCGAAGATCAGCACGTACTCGACATCCGCGCGGGCGCCGAGATCCTCGTAGCGCTCGCGCCAGACCCACATCAGCGCCTTGGCGCGCTCCGGCGCGAGCGTACCGAACGAGTCGTCGTGCCGGTCGGTGTACACGACCACCTCCGCCGCCCCGTGCGGCGCCCGGAAGGCGGGGAAGCGGTTCTCGAACACCGCGATCTCGAAGGAGGGGAAGGGAATCTCGGTCGGCTCGCTCCCTGGGACCGTTGGACACAACGGGCAGTGCTCGGCGGGCGGCAGGAAGGTACGGTCCTGGCGATCGATCGCGTAGACCACCTGCTCGTCGCGCAGCTCGTTCAGGCGCCGCTCACTCACTTCCGCTGGGTCTCCCCCTCGCGCATCTCGCCGCGCGGCGTGCTCGCGTCTCCCGACGGCCTCTCGCGCGTGTAGAGGATCAGCGCGCGGCCGTCGCTTTTGACGTAGCGCCTGAACCTGAGCGGGCCATAGGCTTCCTCGCGCTTCGCCGGATCACTTCCGGAACGTGCGGAAACGGAGGAGCCCTCGTCACGGAAAGCCATTGATCGAGGGTATACCCTTGTGTGAGAAGACACGAACTAGGAGATTGGAACAAAAGGGATTGCCCGGATAGTTGAGCGGGTAACAAACAGAGACACGGGAGATCACCACAGGTGGCGCCGCGTGGTCACGGCGTCCTCAAACGCACCGAGGAGGAGGATGTGATGTCAGAGATCGATCAGGCACACGGGACGCAGGAGAGCCTCGATCACCTCGACCCGCCGGAGACCGGCAAACGCGGCTTCGACCGCCGCGCGTTCCTGCAACGCACCGCGCTGACCGGCGTGGCGGCCGGCTCGGTGGGCACTCTGCTGAGCGCCTGCGGTTCGAGCTCCTCTTCGAGCGCCAGCAGCGGCTCCAGCGGCGTGTTCGGGTCGACCCCGAACTACAAATTCGTGATCGTCAACCACGTCACGACGAACCCGTTCTTCACGCCCACGCAGTACGGCGCGGCGGACGCGTGCAAGTTGCTGGGCTGCTCATACCAATGGACGGGCTCGGAATCGAGCAACGTCAGCCAGATGGTCTCGGCGCTCAACACCGCCGTCACCAGCGGGGCCGACGGGATCGCGGTCTCGCTGATCGACCTGCACGCGTTTAACGCCCCGGTCGAAGCGGCGCTGAAGGCGGGCATCCCGGTGGTCGCCTACAACGCCGACGCGCCCACGAACAAGCGCCTGTCCTACATCGGCCAGGACCTGGTCAAGGCCGGGGAAGAGATGGGCGAACGGATCGTCGCCGCAGTGCCCTCGGGGGACGTGGCGCTGTTCATCGCCACGCCGGGGTCGGCCAACCTGCAGCCGCGCATCGAAGGCGCGGTCAAAGCGATCAAGGCCTCGGGCAAGCCGATCATCACGCATGAAGTCGCCACCGGCGCCGCGGTGCCGGGCGAGCTCTCGACGATCGACGCCTACTGGGTCGGGCATCCGAACACGAAGGGCATGTACGCCGTGGACGGCGGCTCGACTGAATCGCTTGCGAAAGTGATGCAGAAGTACGGCCTGCCCGCCAAGGGCATCAAGGCCGGCGGCTTCGACCTGACCGAAGAGACACAGAAGCTGCTCCAGGAAGGGAACATCGAATTCACGATCGACCAGCAGCCCTACCAGCAGGGGTTCCTGCCGATCCTGCAGCTGTTCTTCTGGAGGGCCTCCGGCTCGCTGACCGGCCCCGCCGAAGTCGACACCGGGCTGAAGTTCCTCAACAAAGAAACGGTCGCACCGTATGTCGAATCGAAATCGCGCTATGAGGGCACCTCCTCGGAAGCGAAAGTCATTCCGCTGAAGGCGGGCGTCCCCGCCTAAGCTGTGGCGAGCGCGTCCACCGAGCCTGCTGCTCCCGCGCCCATGAGTCCGGGCGCGGGCGGCGGTGGCGCCCCATCCAAGCAGCAGCGCGGCGGCCTCAACCTCACCGGCGATGGCGGCCTACTCCCGCGCGTGCTGGCCCTGCGCGAGGGCAGCATCATCGTCGTCACGCTCGTCGTCGCAATCTATTTCGCGCTGAACACGTCGAGCTTTTTCACCTCGGCGAACTTCAAGACTTTGCTGCCGTACTTCGCGCCGTTCGCGATCCTCGGCGCGGGCGAGGTGTTCGTGATGATCCTCGGCGAGATCGACCTCTCGATCGGGGGCACCTACCTGCTCGCCCCGTATCTCTTCTACAAGCTCTCCACGAGCGTCGGCCTGCCGCTGGTACCGGCCGTGATCGTCGCGCTGATCGCCTGCATGGCCGTCGGCCTGATCAACGGCTTCTTCACCGCGATCGTCGGCATCAGCTCGTTCGTGGTCACGCTCGGCATGCTGTTCGCGCTGGAGGGGCTGACGCTGGTCATCTCCCACGGCGAGCCCGTCGAGACGCCCGGCGCGCAGGTACATGCAACCACCCGCGAGGTCACCCACGTGGTCAACGGCGTGCACGTCCAGCTCCCCGAACAGGTCAACCACATCAGCACGTTCGCGAAAATCTTCGGCGCCGGCGTCTACTCAGAGCTGATCTGGGCGCTCGTGATCGTGATCGTGCTCCAGACCGTGCTGACCTTCACCCGCTGGGGCCTGCACACGGTCGCGGTGGGCTCGAACAAGCTCGGCGCCGGCGAGGCCGGGGTGCACGTGCGGCTGGTGATGATCCGCAACTTCGTCCTCTGCGCCACCGCCGGCGGCCTCGTCGGGATCCTCGAGGCGGTGCGCTCGTCCTCGGTCCAACCCGACACGGCCGGGGCGAACGAAATCCTGTTTTATGGGATCTCAGCGGCGGTGATCGGCGGCACGCTGCTGGCGGGCGGCTCCGGCACGGTCGTCGGCGCGCTGATCGGGGCGCTGTTCCTGGGCATCCTCAAGGACGGCCTGATCCTGCAGGGCGTCAACGCGAACTATCTGCTGCTCTATCTCGGCCTGGCGATCATCATCGCGATGACCGTCAACACCTACGTCCAGCGCGCACGCCGGGGTCACGGCAGTGGCTGATCTCACGATCACCCCCGAGCCCGTTGCCACGCCGAGCCAGGCGCCGGACGACGTGCTGCGCGTCGAGCACATCTCCAAGCGCTTCGGCCCAGTGACCGCACTGCGCGATGTCAGCCTGCACCTGCGCAAGGGCGAGGTGCTCGGCCTGCTCGGCGACAATGGCGCCGGCAAGTCGACCCTGATCAAGATCCTCTCGGGCTTCCAGAAACAGGACGGCGGCGAGATGTTCCTGCACGGTGAGCCATACGCGCCGAAAGGCGTCGACGACGCTCGCTCCAAAGGCATCGACACCGTCTACCAGGACCTCGCGTTGATCGACGAACTGTCGGTCTACCACAACCTGTTTCTGCGCCGCGAGCTGGTGCACAAGCCGCTGCCGTTTCTCGCCAACCGGGAGATGAAGCTCCGGGCGCGCAAGGCGCTGGATGAGATCGGGATCAACATCCCCCGGATCGACGTCGCCGTAGCGCGCCTGTCGGGCGGCCAGCGCCAGGCGATCGCGGTCGCGCGGACGGTCAACGGCGACGCGGACATCATCCTGCTGGACGAGCCCTTGGCCGCGATGGGCGCCAAGGAGGGCTCGATGATCCTCGACCTCGTCGCGCGCTTGAAGGAGGAGGGGAAGGTCTCGATCATCATGATCCTCCACAATTACGTCCACGTCTTGCAGGCGTGCGATCGCGTGAGCATGATCCAGGAGGGCGTGATCGCCCTCGACAAGCCCACCGCAGAAACCTCCGTCGAGGAGCTCACCGACATCGTCGTCAACGAGTACCGCCGCGCGCGTGAAGAAACCCACGCCGCCGAGCAGGCTCAGCAGCAGTAGTGGACCGTGCACCCCTCGTCGAGATCCCCACCACCGGTCACCGATCGCTGCCCGCGACTCCGGTCCGGGTGCTCCCGCTGCGCCTGCCGGGGATCGCTTAAGGCTGCTTCCTTCCGGACCTGACCTGGTTCACAAGCCGACACCGCGCGGGACCCGAACCATCGACGCCCCGAACAGCGGAGCGACCGGGGCAGAACCCCTCTGAAAGGGAGTTCAGCCCCGCTAGAGCGGATTGCGGATTCAGGGCGCCGCTACCTCCCCGCCTAGCACGGTCCGGCTCGATCGTAGCGCTTTGGGCACAACTCGACGGTTCGCCCTGGCGCAGAGGCCTCACTTTGCGTTAGGCTGCGCGACCGTGACCTACTTCAAGAGCATCTCCCCCCGCCCTGCCACCGCCCTCGCCATGCTCGGCGCCACGGTTCTGATCGCCGGCTGCGGCTCCAGCGGCTCCTCCGGCACGATCGGCGTCGGCAACGAGAACACCTCCGACAACACGCTCGCGACATCCGCCTCGAGTACCCCCACCACCTCCACGTCCCCAGCGGCGGCAACGGTGAAAACGCCCACCAGCGGGCCGCTGTCGAAAGAGCCCACGGTGACACCGCCCTCCGGCCCGGCGCCGACCAAACTGGTGACCAAGGAACTGATCGTCGGCACCGGTCCCGAAGCGAAGGCCGGCGACTCGGTGACGGTCAACTACGTGGGCGTCCTCTACAAGGGCGGAAAAGTCTTCGACGCGTCGTGGAAACGGAATGAAACGTTCCCGTTCGTGCTCGGCAAAAGCCAGGTCATCCCCGGCTGGGAACAGGGCATCGTGGGCATGAAGGTCGGCGGGCGGCGTGAGCTGGTCATCCCGGCCGAACTCGCCTACGGCGCCAAAGGCTCACCGCCGACGATCCCACCGAACTCCGCGCTGATCTTCGTAGTCGACCTGCTCGCGGCCTAGCCGGCATGGATGCCGCGGGGCGGCGGGCGGCCCTCGGCATTCGCGGCTGCGCGGCGGGCTAGAGACCCCAAGGTCCCGTGAAAGCGCTCCGCCTCGCGGCGCTGTTGCTCGCGCTGAGCGGCGTCGCAGGCGCGACCGGAGTGCTCGCCGGCTGCGGCGACTCCGGCAGCGCGAGCACTCCGGCCACGGAACGCCTCCAGCGCGAAGACCTCATCGCCGTCGGTCACGGCCTGCGCCAGGCCGAGAGCTCTGTCGGGCGGGAGATGGCGGCCGCGAGGATCGCCTGGCCACTGGTGGCGAATGGCTTTCCGGCAAGCATCCCACCCGCGACGCGATCGGCAGTCTCGACCGCGAGCGGTACCGCGCGCGCGATCGTGGTACCGCCCTTGATGAGCGAAGTACAGGCACGCTCGCTCACGGGCCCGGCCGCCGGCATCACCGGGCTGTTCCGGACGTTCAGCCGACTGAACGAGCGTGGCTGGACGCTCACGGGCGCGGCGGGCGCCGAGATCGAAGGCGGCTCACCGGCAGCCGCACGATTCGCGCGGGAAAACGTGGCGCTGTACATCGACAGCGTCTACGACGGGCACTTCGACGCGGCGCTGATCGGCAAGAGCCTGCTGAAGGGCTACACCGAGCTCGGCGGCGCGGCGGCTTTCGGCGGGGCGCTCACCCAGGCGGAAGTCGACGCGCTCGCCGGCGCCTACTCCCCGGCGACCGAGCAGCTGCATCCCCACTCGGGGGTCAAGCTGGGGGGATGAAACAGCGCCGCTCACCGCGGGGCGACGAGGCCCAATAGAATCGCTGCACCAGGGCGCGTAGCTCAGTGGGAGAGCGCTCGCTTCACACGCGAGAGGTCGCAGGTTCGAAACCCGCCGCGCCCATCGGATAATTGCCTGGAAATGGGCGGTTTTCTTCGTGTTACACGCGGCGTTCTTCACCCGGTTCGGTGACTGCCTTCCGGCACGCCCAGGATCCGCGCGAGGAACGCCGTGAGCCGTTGTTCGTAGAGCCCGGGGTCGACGTTCCATGCCTCGGTGTGCCCGGCGTGAGGCACGCGATAGTAGGTGACCCAGCCGGGTAGCTCCTTGGCGAACTGGTCGCTGCTTGCGATCGGCACGAGCTTGTCTTCGGTTCCGTGGAAGAGCAGGATCGGGAGATGAAAGTCGCCGGGATGCGCCAGCGCGTCGAGGTTGTTCCAGTCGGCGTCGATCCGTGCGCCGATCGCCCACTCGACCGGGTCGGCGGCGAACGACGGTAATCCCATCTCGGTCGCGTTGAACGACAGGATCGCCTTCCAGTCCAGCGCCGGCGCATCCAGCACCAGGCCGGCGACACGCCCGGCCAGGGCAGAGTGCTCCATGAACTGCGCCACGATCGCCCCGCCCATCGAATAGCCCACCAGGACCAGGCGCCGCGCTCCGTGAGAGAGCGCGTAACGCGCGGCGGCCTGCAGATCGCGCCACTCGGTCAGACCCATGTGGTGCAAGCCGTCGGGGCTGCGCGGAGCGCCGAGGTCCTCGCGGTAGGTGATCAGCAGCGACGGCAACCCATCACGGTGCAGGGTCGGCGCGATCCGCAGGCCGGCCTCGGGGTCGTCGTTGATCCCATGCACGACGATCGCCCAGGTTCCGCGTGGGGTACGCGCGGGTATGAACCAGGCCGGCATCGGCCCGAGTTCGTCCGGGACCAGCACATTGGCGTAAGCCAACCCCAGCGCCTGGCTCGGGTTGCCCGCGTAGACATCGGCGTCGAGCGCGACCTTCATCCCCGCCACCAGATAGCCGCTCACGGCGCTCAACCGCCGCGTCACCGCGTCACCCCCACTGCTCAGCACTTCCCCAACGATCGCGTGCCCGGCCTGCCAATCCAACCCATACACGCCCGGGCGCCGGGTGTCTTCAGAGCGCGAGAGCACGATCCGGCCAGGCGAGAGCCCCTCCACGGTGAAATCCGCGGGCCGGTCGGACTGCTCAGGCACCACCACCTCCGAGGAGAAGTGCCAGCTCACCCCCGCGCCTGCCGCAACAACGATGAGGACGAGCGCAATGGCCGCGAGGACCATCCCCCGCCGATGCCGACGCCACCACGAAGCAGTCTCCCCAGCCTCGACCATCACATCGAGACGACAGACGACTCCAACGCGATCCCCTCGAGCTCCCTCGGTGGACCCGGCTCGCCGGTGTGAAGATCCAGCTGCCACCACTGGACGTCATGCCAGGCTCCGGCCTTCCAGCCGATACGCCGGTAGGTCCCGACGGGGACGAATCCCATCGCGCGGTGCAAGCCGTTGCTCGCATCGTTTGGCTGGGTGATCCCAGCGCACAGCGTCCACAGGCCGATCGCCCGCAACTGCTCGAACAGGCGCGTGTACAGTGCGCGCCCGATGCCCAAGTGGTGGTTGCCCGCGTCGATATAGACAGCGACGTCCGCCGCCCAGCGATAAGCCGCGCGCTCCCGGTGCGACGAGGCGTAGGCATAGCCGAGCGTGACGCCCTCGTGCTCGGCGACGACCCAGGCGTACGCCGCACCGATCCGGTCCGCCATCTCCTCCACGGTCGGCGGCTGCGCCTCGAAGGAGGCGACCGAATCGGAGACGTACGGCCCGTAGATCGCGGCACACGCCCTCGCGTCACGCTGCGGGTCGGCGTCGCGGACGATCATCCGCAGACCATAGACTGGGCTGCTCGTGCCACGAGGGCTACCCCCTGCGCGAGATGCGCCGGTGTGTCAACGCTCGACGCGGATCATGAAATAGTCGGAGCGGATCTTCGCCGTCCCATCGCTCGCGAGGTTGAACCGGCGGATCAGATCAGCGAACGTTTGCAGGAACTCAACCCAGCGGTCTTGCGGCTCGAGAACTCCTCGGGCGATCACGAACGGCCCGAAATCCTCGGCGTAGCGCTGCACAGCGTCCTCGATCGACGGGAAGTCGAAGTCGACGGTCTCGCGCTCGATCGTGGCCGAGGCGTCGGCGGCGGCGAACACTTCCTCCACGTGCTCCTCGACTCCCCACAGCGGCGGCGGCTGCACGCCCGGTGGTGGAGGCGGCATGAACGAGCCCGTCAGCTTGAACAGCTCGCCGGCGAAACCGTCGTTGACCCAGGTCGTCATCGCGATCTGCCCCCCCGGGCGGCAGACCCGGACCAGCTCTGCGCCCGCGCGGAGGTGGTCGGGCGCGAACATCGCACCGAACGTCGAGGTCACGCGATCGAAGCTCGCGTCCCCGAACGGCAGGTCCTGCGCGTCGGCCTCGACCCACTCGACCTCGACGCCTGCCGCAGCGGCGCGGCGCCGCGCGTGCTCGAACAGCTCGGGCGTCACGTCGCAGCCCACCACCGTCGCCCCGCGCAGTGCAGCCGGGATCGCCACAGTGCCGCCGCTGCCAGTCCCCACATCCAGCAGATCTGTCCCCGGCTCAACCCCGATCCGATCGAGCACGAGGCCACCAACCGGCTCGACCAGCCGGGAAAAGCCATCCCAATCACCCGCTGCCCACGTCGCCCGCGCCCGCCGACGAAACTCCTCCGCAACACTCATCGGCCGATCCTACATAAAACGGCACTGTGTGACCGTGCGAACTCGACGCCATCGACGGTATTCCGGTACTCGATCTCAAGCCCTATATGGAGGAGCTCGCGGCCCCTCTGGTGCGGTGTGCCGCCGGCTGGTGCTCAGCCGGTCGCGGTAGGCGTCAAGACAATCACCGGGATCACGCGCTCGCCGGCCGTCTTCTCGTACTCCTCGAACTGCGGAACCCGTTCGACCTGCGTTCGATAGAGGCGCTGGCGCTCCTCGCCGGTCGCCTCGCCGGCGACGACGTCGATCGTGTCTGTCCCAACCTCGACCTTGACATTGGGCTGGGCCTTGAGGTTGTGGTACCAGTCAGGATTCGACGGCGCTCCGGCCTTCGAGGCGAAGACGACGTAGCGCCCGTCGTCGCTCTGATAAGCGAGCGGGTTGATGCGGCTCTTGCCGGACTTCGCACCGGTGTGGTGCAGCAGCAACAGCGGCATGCCCTCGAACATGCCTCCGACGCGGCCTTCGTTGGTATGGAACTCCTCGATGATCTGGGCGTTGAAGTCTGCGGGCGACGTTGACATCGTGCTCCTCGGGAGGGGATGGATGGACAGGACAATCGACAGGACAATCGACAGGGCGGATCGATGAACGCTGGATCGATGAACGCTGACTCAGTCTAGAGCTACTACCCTTTCCCCCATGTGTAGAAATATCCGGACTCTCTATAACTTCGAGCCATCCGCGACGGAGGACGAGGTGCGCAGCGCCGCCCTGCAGTACGTGCGAAAGATCAGTGGCTTTACCAAGCCATCGCAGGCAAACGCCGAGGCATTTGAGCGCGCCGTCGACGAGGTCGCCGAGATCTCCGCCCGGCTCTTGAACGAGCTGATCACCTCGGCGCCCCCGAAAGATCGTGAGGTCGAGGCGGCGAAGCGCAGGGCACTCAGCGCGCAGCGCTTCGCCGCGTAGCTCGGGTTCCCGAGCGCACCTCGACGCGCAGGGAGGGATCCAGGAACGGGTCGATACCGGCGTGGCGGTACTTGGGCTCGTTCTCCTCTGAGAACTGAATCAGGCCCACGATCGCGCCATCGAGGACGATCGTCAAGCGGGTCGCGTCAGGCTCGTCCCATGGAAATCGTAGGAGCCGTTCATGACCATCCTCCTCGCCCTTTTCGCTTCTCTCTTCATCGGTGTCTCTGACTTCCTCGGCGGCACCGTCAGCCGCGCGCGCAGTCCGCTGGAAACGAGCCTCGTGCTGTTCCTCGCCGCGCTGGTGACGCTTGTCCCGATCGCCATCTTGCTCGGCGCGAGCGATCTCACAGTCCACGACCTGGGCCTGGGTGCCGTGAGCGGCCTCACGACCAGCATCGCCTACGTGGGCTTCTTCGCCGCGATCGGCCACGGACGGATCAGCATCGTCGCGCCGGTCTCGGCGGCCGTGACCGCGCTGCTGCCCGCGATCGCCGGGATCGCCGACGGCAACACGCTCTCGACGCTCGCGCGCGGCGGTGTCCTCTGCGCGCTGCTGGCGATTCCGCTCGTGGCTTACGAGACCGGGGACGGCGATGTGGGCGACGACTGGTCCACCAATCGGCAGGTGCTCGTGTCGATCCTCTGCGGGGTCGGCTTTGGGTTCTACTTCATCTGCATCGGACACACCCATCGCAGCGCGGGACTGTGGCCGACGGTGGCGACCCTCGTCGTGGGGATCGCGGTAATCGCTCCGCTCGCCGCTCGTGGCGGCGTTATGCCTTCACTCGCCTCCCTGTCGCGCCTCGCCGTCGCGGGCGGTGTGGCGCTGGGCGTCGCCGACGCCGGCCTCACGACCGCGCTGCAGCGCGGTCCGTTGACCGTCGCCTCGGTGCTCGGCAACCTCTACCCGCTCGTCACGATCGCGCTCGGCGTGACGATCCTCGGTGAGCGCGTGCGGCTCTGGCACGCGGCGGGAATCCTGCTCGCGGTCGCCGGCGTGGCGATGATCGCGGCCGGGCAATAGGTGGCCGAGTAACTTATCGGCATGGCATCGCCGCTCACCTTGATCGAGTTTCCAGCGGACGACCCTGAGCGTGCCCGTCGCTTCTGGACCGAGCTGCTCGACCTCAGCCTCGAGCCGCGCACGGTGGGCGAAGGCTGGCAAACCGCCTCCCCAGGCCCAGCAATCGGCGTCCATGCTCGGGGACGCGGCCCCGGCGACTCGCTCTCGTTGCCGTACTTCGAGGTCGACGACCTGCCCGGCGCCCTGGCCCGAGTCCAGTCGCTCGGCGGGAGCGTCATCCACCCAGGCGAGATTTGGTCGATCTGCAAGGACTCCGAGGGGTCCCCCTTCGGCCTGTCCGCACGCACGCACGCGCCCAACGACTGAATGTCCGAGTACGCCGCGTTTCTACGCGGGATGAATGTCGGGGGACATCGGATCTCAAATGGTGAGCTGGGTGGGTGCTTCGAGGAGCTTGGCTTCCGCGACGTGGGCACCTTCAGGGCGAGCGGCAACGTGATCTTCGCCGCCGACGCTGCCGACGCCGAGCCGCTCGTTGAGATGACCGCGCGGATCGAAGCGGGGCTTGAGGCCTCGCTGGGCTACGCGGTGCCGGTCTTCCTGCGCACCGCGAGCGAGGTCCGGGCGATCGCCACGCACCAACCCTTCGCCGAATCCCTGATCGCAGCATCACGGGGCAAGCCGCAGGTCGCGATGCTCTTCGCAAAGCCGGCGGCGAAGGCGCGCAAAGAGGTGTTGGCGCTGGCGAGTGACGAGGACAGGCTCGCGTTCGGCGATCGTGAGCTGCACTGGCTCCCGAGCGGAGGCATCCTCGACACAGCGCTGGACTTCAAATTGATCGGTCGGCTGCTCGGTCCGATGACGACTCGCACGAAGGGCACGATCGAGCAAGTCGCGGCCAAGTACTTCGCCGATGGGTAAAGCCAAACGCATGCAATGGCCTTGGAGCAGAGGCGACCACGGCCCCCTGCCCGTCCTGCTACTGATGTTGAGCCTCGTCACCGGGTTGGTCGACTCAGTCAGCTACCTCGCGCTCGGCCATGTGTTCGTCGCGAACATGACAGGCAACGTGGTGCTGCTCGGCTTTGCGCTCGCGGGCGCGCCCGGCCTATCGGTGCCGGCCTCGCTCGCAGCGCTGGCGGCGTTCCTGCTCGGCGCGCTCGCCGGCGGACGGATCGCGACGTATCTCGGTGAGCACCGCGGCCGGCACCTGCGGACGGCGGCGGCGTGCGCCGCCCCGCTGCTATTGATCGCGTTCGTCGTGGCGGCGATCGCCGGGCAGCCCGTGTCCGACGGCGCGCGCTACGCGCTGCTCGTTCCGATGGGACTCGCGATGGGTTTGCAGAACGCCACCGCGCGGCGGCTCGCCGTGCCCGATCTCACGACGACGGTCCTGACGCTCACATTGACCGGGATCGCGGCCGACTCGCGCCTCGCGGGCGGTCCGGGAGGGCACCCCGCCAGACGCGTGTTGGCGATCGCGGCGATCTTCCTCGGTGCGCTCGTCGGCGCCCTGTTCGTCGTACACGTCGACCTCTTCATCCCGCTCGCCCTCGCGACTGTCCTGATGGCAAGCACAGCGCTGATCGCCCACGTCCGCTCTTCAGAAGATCCCGGCTGGACGCGGCCACCCGGATCCTGAGCGAGGGTCCTCTTCCGGAGCCCGAGCGATGGGTGCCCTGAGAGGTATGGTCCCTATCCCATGAGCGGCTCGCACCGCCATCGCCCGCGTGGCCGGCTGCGCCACTACGCGGGCTTCCTCACGCCGGACGCAGTGGCAGCGATGCCGGTGCTGCTCGAGCGCGACCGGGCGCAGCGCCTGCGCCGGCTCGGGGCCTCGATCGGCGACAGCGCCGCGCAGAGGATCAGGCGCAGCAGACCGCGCATGCGCAGCCTGCAGGTCGCCCCCGGAGCAAAGCTGCGCTTCCGCGACGTGCCCGTGCCCGCCCCGCCCGGGCCCGACGGGGCGATCGTGCATCCGATCGCGGCCTCCACCTGCGACCTCGACTGCGGCATCGCGCTCGGCGCTACGCAGTTCGCGCTGCCGCTGCACCTCGGCCACGAATGCGTCGCCGAGGTCCTCTGCGTCGGCGAGCGCGTCAGCACGGTCAGGCCGGGGGACCGCGTGATAGTGCCGTTCCAGATCAATTGCGGCGTCTGCGCGCCCTGCCGCGCCGGGCGCACCGGCAGCTGCGAGCGCGTCCCCCCGACCTCGATGTACGGCATGGGCCTCGCCGGCGGACTGTGGGGCGGCGCGTTCGCCGACCAGCTCGCCGTTCCGTTTGCCGACGCGATGCTCGTAGCGCTGCCCGAGGGCATCGACCCCGTCGCCGCCGCGAGCGTCGCGGACAACGTCTGCGATGCCTACCGCCACATCGCTCCCCACCTGCCCGCGCTGCTGGAGTCAAACCCCGACGCGGAGGTCCTGATCGTCGCCGCGATCAACCCACGAACGCCGTTCGGCTCGAGCGCTCCCCTGTATACCGGCCTGGTCGCACGCGCGTTCGGCGCGCGTAACGTAACGCTCGCCGACGCACGGGGACACGTACGTGCACACGCCGAGCGCCTCGGCCTGCACGCCCTGCACCCACACAAGCTGCGTCGCCGCGCACCAGCGCCGCTGGTCGTCGACGCGACCGTCGAGGATCTGCAAGTCGCGCTGTCGAATACCGCCCCCGACGGCATCTGCTCGAGCCTGGGCGGCTTTCACCGCAGCACGCCGATCCCGATCCTGCAGATGTATGTGCGCAACGCCACGCTGCACATCGGCCGTACCCACACACGGCACCTGATTCCGCAGGTGCTCGAGTTGATGCTCGACGGGCGTCTTCGCCCAGAGAGCGTGATCACGAACGTCGCATCGCTCGACGAGGCTCCGTTCGCACTGCGCGAGCACTTCCTCGGCGGCGGGGTCAAGACCGTGCTGACGGCGTAGAGACTACATCTGAGCATGTAGGCGGAGCACGGGTGCGTTTGAATGATCCGTGTCACCGCACCAAGGCCGGCCTCGCGCGTAGTACACATCCGTGCCCGTGTCTGCCGGCGCCACACTCACAACCACCTTCGCCAGACGCCGCACGCTCGGGCGGACGGTCGCTGATCTGCTCGTGCTGGCCTGTGCAATCTCGCTCGTCGCACTGCCCGCGACGATGGTCGATGCGGAAGGAATGGCTGCCACAGCGAAGTGGTCAGCGCCCGCGATCCTCAGCGGCTGCCCAGGGGCGGGCGCACCGCACGTGGTGTTTCCGAGCGATTCCCCCACCCACGGCACCGGGCCGGGCGCGATCGTGTGGAGCGCCTCATCCCCGTGCCCCGCCGGCGCCGGGGTGCTGGTGGCGGCGATCTCCCCGGAAGACGACGTCCCCGGCCAACCGGCTCTCCCACGCACGGCGGCCGGTCAGACGATCGCGCTGCGCGGTTCGGTCGCCGCAACCCCCGGGCCGTACGGACGCATCGTGATCGCGGGCGCCGCGGGCGCCTCGGCCGGAGAACACACGGCGCCGGCGGGCGAGCTGCTGCTGACCGAGGGCCAGGCGGGTGGCCCGTTCGCGTCGCCGACCGCACTCGGAGGCCCGGCGAGCACCTTTGCGTTCACCACCGCCTACCTCGGCGACGTCGCCTTCGCCTCCCTGGCCGGCAACGTGCAACTGCGCGTCCAGCGCCACCACGCCGACCGCTTCGCCGCACCGGCCCTCCTCGGCGCCGCGGGCGCGGGAACCTCCTCCGTGCAGGCGCTGACGGTCGCGCTCGACTACCGCTCGGACGCCCTTGCCGTATGGTCTCAGCAAGGCTCCGTCTACGCACGCGAGCTGCCGGCCTCCGGCGCGGCGCAGCCCGTCCAGCGACTTGGCCCCGGCCCGCCCTCGGGCGCGCGGATCGCCGCTGTGCTGAGCGACGACGATCGCGCGATCGTCGCCTGGACCAATCGTCACGACGGGCAGACCAGCGTCTATGTCAGCCGCTCGCAGCCGGGCGTTCGCTTCACGGGACCGCAGCTGCTCGAAGAATTTCCCGACCCACCGGACCTGCCCGACTACCTGGTTTCGCCCCGCCTCGTGCGCCTCTCCTCGGAGAGCGTGATGCTCGCCTGGACGGGCGCGGTAGCCGGTCACTGGGCGATTCGCGTCGCGGCGATCGACATGCTCGGCGTGCGCCCGCCGAGCACGATCTCGCCGGCCGGTCAGGACGCGCTGCTCGCCGCGCTCGCGCCGGGGCCCGACGACGAAGCGCTCGCGCTGTGGACGGAGCCGCTGCAGACCGCCTCCGGGCTGGACCTCGGCTCGCAGGCGATCTTCGCCGCGCGCGGGTTCGATGCCTACCCGGGACACACCGCCTTCGCGGCGGGCGAACTCATCGCCCCGCCGGGACCTAACAGCGAAGCCACCGTTGCGCTCGACCCCGACAGCGACCGCGCGGTCGCGGCTTGGCGCACCGGCGCAGGCGAACTCGCCTACGCGATCCGCGCGCCCGGGGCGCCTTAGAAGATCTGCTGGTAGATCAGGAACACGTTCAGCGCGGTGATCACGCCGACGAGCCCGAGCGCCGTGACGGTCGTCAGCCGGCGGTTGACGTGCTCGCCCATCACGTCCTTCCTGCGCGTCAACAGCACGAGCGGGATCAGCGCGAAGGGGATGCCGAACGACAGCACGACCTGGCTCAGCACGAGCACGTCGGTGGGGCCGATCCCGATCGCGAGCACAACGATCGCCGGGATCATCGTCACCAGCCTCCGCACGAAGATCGGGATCTTGAAGCCGACGAAGCCCTGCATCACGACCTGGCCGGCGTAGGTGCCGACGCTCGAGGAGGACGCGCCGGAGGCGAGCAGCGCGACCGAGAACGCCAGCGCCGCTCCGCCACCGACCATCGTCGCGAAGCCGCTGTGGGCCTGTTCGATCGTGCTCACTCCCGTGTGGCCGCTGTAGTGGAAGAGCTTGGCCGCGACCGCCAGCATCGCCATGTTCACGATCCCCGCGAGACCGAGCGCGACGATCACGTCGGTCCGCGCGAAGCGCAGCACGCGCGAGCGCTCGCGCTCGTTGCGCACCGGCACGCGCCCGTTAGTGAGCGCCGAGTGCAGGTAGATCACGTGGGGCATCACGGTCGCGCCGATGATCCCGACCGCGAGGTACAGGCTGCCCGAGCCCGCCAGGTGCGGCACGAGGCCGCCGAGCGACTCGCGCGCCGACGGGCCGATCCGCAGCGCCTCGTAGAGGAAGCCCAGGAAGATGATCCCCAGCAGCGCCGTGATCGCCAGCTCGAAGCGGCGATAACCGCGCGATTGCAGACCGAGGATCGCGAACGCGATCACGCCCGTCATCAGCGCCGCCGGCAGCAGCGGGACGCCGAACAGCAGGTTCAGGCCGAGCGCGGCGCCGACGAACTCGGCGACGTCGGTCGCCATCGCCATCACCTCCGCCTGCACCCACATCCCCCACGACAGCGAGCGCGGGTATTGCGCGCGGAATAGCGCGGGCAGGCTGTGCTCGGTCACGATCCCGAGCTTCGCCGACAGGTACTGCACGAGCATCGCCATCATGTTCGCGACCAGCACGACCCACAGCAGCAGGTACCCGAACCGCGCGCCGCCCTGGATGTTCGTCGCGAAATTCCCCGGGTCGACGTAGGCGATCGCCGCCACGAACGCCGGGCCGAGCATCGAGAGCGTCGCCCGCAGCCTCCCCTTCGCCAGCACCAGGTCGAGCGGGCTGCGGCCGGCCGGGGCGGGGAACGCCTCTCCCAGCACCCCCGCGCCCTCGAGCACCGGTGTCTGCGGCGCGGGCGGCGGCGGTGTCACGCCGGCGCCCCCTCGTCGAGCTCGACCCGCATCGCCCTTGCCAGCGCGCCGCCGAGCGCGTGTTCGCGGGGCTCGCCGTCGGAGAAGCTCACCGTCAGTGGACCGCCGAACGGCTGGCACTCGAGCACCTCCAACCGTTCGCCGGGGGAGATGCCGCGCTCGGACAGATACCGCAGCATCGCCGGGTCGGCGTCGGAGACGCGCACGAACACGCCGCGCTCGCCCTGCTTCAGGCTGTCGAGCGGAACGGTCTCGCGCTCGCGCAGCTCGAGCTCGGCATTGGGGATCGGGTCGCCATGGGGATCGAGCGTCGGGTCGCCGAGCTTTGCGGCGATCAGCCCCTCCAGCTCCTCGCTGATCACGTGCTCGAGCACCTCGGCCTCGGCGTGCACGCGATCCCAAGGCATCTCCAACGTCTCTGCCAAGAACAGCTCCAGCAGCCGGTGATGACGGATCACCTCGAGCGCGACCGCGCGGCCCTGGTCGGTCAGGCGCACCCCGCGGTAGGGGTGATGCGCGATCAGGCCCAGCTCGCCGAGCTTCTTCAGCATCGCCGACACCGACCCCGGTGTGATCTCCAGGCGCCCGGCCAGCGCGTTCGTCGACACCGGCTCGTCCTCACGAGATTCAAGCGTGTAGATCGCCTTGCAGTAGTCCTCTACCGCCTGCGTCCTCACCTGCTCCACTGTCGACATAAACTTATCTTATGGCATGCCAAATCTTTTTTCAAGGTGTAGGCGGAGAGGCGTGGGGAGGCCCTTTAGGAAAAGATGCCCTGGGGATGGACAGGGATTACGAGCTACAGACGCATCGCGCGGAGGATCGCCACTGGTGGTATCGGGGGCGGCGCACCGTGCTCGAGAACGTGATCGCACAGCTGCGCCTGCCCGCGCGCGCGCGGATCCTCGACGCAGGCTGCGGCTCGGGGCGCAACATGATCGACCTCGCCCGTCACGGCACGGTCACCGGAATCGAGCTCTCTACCACGAGCGTCGCGCTCGCGCGCGAGCGGGGCTCCGGCGAGGTGATCGAAGGCTCGGTCCTCGAGATGCCGTTCGCCGCCGACTCCTTCGAGCTCGCCGCCTCGCTCGACGTGATCGAGCACCTCGAGGATGACCTCGCCGCGCTGCGCGAGCTGCGCCGCGTGGTCGCGCCCGGCGGCGCGCTGCTCGTGACGGTCCCCGCCTACCAGTGGCTGTGGTCCGGCCACGACGAGATCAACCACCACCATCGCCGCTACACCCGTTCCTCCCTGCTGGCCGTCGCGCGCGAGGCCGGCTGGGAGCCCGTGCGCACCACCTACTTCAACTCGCTCCTGCTCCCCGTCGCGATCGCGCTGCGCATCCTCGACCGCTTCTCCCGCAAGACGACCGAGTCGAGCCTCGACCTGTGGGTCCCGCCACCGGCACTCAACTGGCTGCTCGAACGACCTCTGGCGCTGGAGGCGGCTCTGATTGGCCGGGGCGGGCGCATCCCCGCGGGGCTCTCGCTGCTCGCCGTGCTCCGCTAGCCGGAGACGGGCTGCACGCGAAACGTCCACGCACGGTTGACGAAGAAGGTCGTCACCGTCACCACGGCGGTCGCGCACACCTGTGCGAGCAGCTTGTCCATGTGCGTATCGTGCACGAGTAGGTACAGCAGCACCTCGTCGATGCCCAGGCCACAACTCTGCACGATTCCCCAGCGCACCGGCGTCAGCCTGTCGCCCACATGCTCCTTGAACGTCCATTTGCGGTTCAGCAGAAACCCGTTCGTCGCGCCGACGATGAAACCGATCGCCGACGCCGCCAGGTACCAGACACCGAACACCTTCAACAGCACCGTGTAGACGACGAGCGTGAGCAGCGTGTTCGACACGCCGACGATCCCGAACTTTACGAACTGGACTACCACCGGTGCACTCAGCCGCCCAGCCGGGCCGGCCGGCGCCGATAACCTTGAAGGCCCTTTCTCAGGCAATGTCGGCTGCTGGGACATACATAGACAGGATGAACGATAGATTCATCTCGGGCTTATCCAGTGCGTGAACACTGCTCCAGACCCCCAAGCCGCACCACCTGAGAAGGCAACGTCATGCCCCCGACAACATCACCCCGCACCTACGCCCTCCTCTCGATCGTCGCCCCCGTCTTCAACGAGGAGGAGCTCGTCGAGAAGTTCGTCTCCCGCACCTGTGCGGCCGTCTCTTCCCTTCACTTCGAGCTCGTGCTCGTCAACGACGGCTCCTCCGACCGCACGACCGAGCTGCTCGATCAGATCGCCGCCGCCGATCCGCGTGTGCGGGTCATCCACCTCTCCCGCAACTTCGGCCACCAGGCCGCGCTGACCGCCGGCCTCGAGCACGCCGCCGGCGACATCGTCGCGATGATCGACGCCGACCTGCAGGACCCCCCCGAGCTGATCCTCGAGATGATCGACCGCTGGCACGAGGGCTCCGACGTCGTCTACGCCGTGCGCAAGGCGCGCGAGGGCGAGACCGCCTTCAAGCTCGCCACGGCCTCCTGGTTCTACAAGCTCTTCGACAAGCTCGCCCAGGTCGACCTCGAGCCCAACTCCGGCGACTTCCGGCTGCTCGACCGCCGCGCTCTGGATGCGCTTTTGGCGATGACCGAGCGCTCGCGCTTTTTGCGGGGTATGACCGTCTGGGTCGGCTTCACCCAGACCGCCGTCCCCTACGAGCGCGACGCGCGCCACGCGGGCGAGACGAAGTACACGCTGCGCAAGATGCTCCGCTTCTCACTCGACGCGATCGCCTCTTTCTCGCATCTGCCCCTCCAGTTGGCGACCTACGTAGGGCTGCTGTCGGCAGGTGTCGCCTTCATCGCGATCCCCGTCGTGATCCTGCTGCGCATCTTCGACTCCTACCTCCCCGGCTTCGGCTCGATCACAATCGCGATCCTGCTGCTCGGCGGCATCCAGCTGATCGCGCTCGGCGTGATCGGCGAGTACGTCGGGCGCATCTACGACGAGGTCAAGCACCGCCCGCTCTACATCGTGCGCGAGGAGCGCAACCGGCCGGCGGACTCGGATTCCCTGCTGGTCCCCGCGCCCGCGGCCCGGGCCGGGCTGCCGGCGCGCACGCCCGAACACATCGGCTGAACCACCGCTCCATTGGGGTCGGTAGCGTGTTTTGACCGCTGTCCCCCCACCCCAGATCCCGATCGAAAGGCTTTCCTCCATGCGTCGCCCCCCGCTTCCACTTGTCGCCGCCACCGCCGTCCTCAGCGCGATGGCGATCGCCGTCCCCGCGCTCGCTGCCTCCGGCTCCGGACCGGCGGCCCACTCCGCTCGCGCGCGTCGCTGCAACGCCGTGATCGTCATCTCGCATGGCCGGCGCGTGCGCGCCTGCCTGATCCAGGGGCCGCGCGGCTACACGGGCTTCCCCGGGGCAACAGGCAAAACGGGCGCTACGGGCGCCACGGGTAAAACCGGGGCCACGGGCGCGACCGGGAAAACCGGGAAAGAAGGCTTCGAAGGTCCAGAAGGCGAACCCGGCACCGCTCGCGCCTACGCGGTGGTCGCACCCTCAGCGACGGTGGTCCCCGCTCAGAGTTTCAACATCACCGCCGTCACAAGCCCAAAGACCGGTGTCTACTGCATCACTCCCGCAGCCCCCATCAATCCGAGCGAAGACACAGCGGCCGTCTCGGCCGAGGTCTCCTACAGCACCTCAGAAGCCCCCGGTCTGGTGACACTCAACGCTCAGCGCAAGAATTGTGCCTCGACCGCCTTCGAGGTCGATACTTATGCCCCCACCGCCACACCGGCGCTGACCGGCGGCTACGCGTTCACAATCGCGATTCCCTGACCCGACGCCCGTTCACATCCTCATCCCCTGAGGCTTGAGAACATTCGGCCGATGCTTCGACCGATCCGCCGGCTGACCGCCACCCTCACCTGCGCCCTCGCGCTGGCGGGTGGCGGTTCCGCGCTCGCGGGGATGACGGCCGCTCCCGCGCTGGCCGCGTCGTGCCCGGGGTCGGCCGGGGAATGCCCGTACTCGTCGGCCTCGATCATCGGGATGCGCGCCGAAGGCATCCTCCGCTTCCCCGAGGCGGTCGCCGTCGACGCGTTCGGCAACGTCTACGTCGCCGACCAACTCTCCTTCGTCGTGCAAAAGTTCTCCGCCGCCGGGCAGTACCTCGGCCAGTGGGGCTCTTACGGCGGCGGTCACGGCCAGTTCGGGCCGATCGGCGGCCTCGCGACCGACGCCGCCGGCAACGTCTACGTCGTCGACTCCGAGCACAACCGGATCGAGAAGTTCTCACCCTCTGGCGAATTCATCAAGGACTGGGGACACTTCGGCAGCGAACTCGGCCAGTTCAACTTCGGCTCCTCGCTGAACCCGACCCAGCCGCCGGGCGGCGGGATCGCGGTCTACGGCGACTACGTGTACGTCGCCGACTCGGGCAACGACCGGATCGAGCGCTTCAACCTCGAAGGCGGCGAACCACTCGAATGGGGCTCCTACGGAACCGAACCCGGTCAGCTCTCCTACCCGCGCGGTGTTGCCGCCAACGCCTCGGAGGTGCTCGTCACCGACGACGACAACCACCGGATCGAGAAATTCACCCCCTCAGGCCAGTTCGAAGGCGCCGACGGCTCCGAAGGCACGACCGGCGACCGCTTCGACTTTCCCTACGGGATCGCGCTCGACGCCGCGGGCAACGTCTACGTCGCCGACGACATCAACCACCGCGTCGTCAAGCTCAGCCCCTCGCTCGGCTACCTCACCGAATGGGGCGGCTTCGGCTCCAAACCGGGCCAACTCGCGTTCCCGCGCGGGCTCGCCTCAGACCCCGCCGGCGAAACATTCGTCGCCGACACCGCCAACGACCGCGTCCAGGTGTTCGACCCCGAAGGCCACTTCCTGCGCACGATCGGTGCCACCGCGCGCGGGCCAGGGCCGCTGACCGGACCGCGCGGGCTGGCGATCGACCCGACCGGCCGGCTGTTCGTCTCGGACACGGTCGACAGCCGCGTCGAGGAGTTCGCGCCGGTCACCGACGCCTACGCCGGCATCCTCACCTCCCCCGGGGGGTACACCGCGGGCTTCAACCGCCCGGCGGGCATCGCCGTCGACCCGCGTGGCTCTGTTTACATCGCCGACCCCGCCGACGGGCGGATCTCGCGCTTCTGGGGCGACGGCACCTACCTCTCCGAAATCGGCGGCCCGGCCGACGTCGGCGGCGCCGGGCTCTCCGAAGCCGGCTCGGTGGCCGTGGGGTCTTCCTCGGGCGATCTGTACGTGGCCGACACCGACCACAACCGGATCCTCGTCTATTCCCCCGCGGGCACGCTGCTCGCGCGCTTCGGGGCCGGCGGCGGCAACGGCTCCTCCGGCTCGGGCGCGGGCGAATTCAACCATCCCGAGGCGGTCGCCGTCGACAACGCGGGCGACATGTACGTGGCCGACACCTATAACAACCGAATCGTCGAGCTCTCGCCCTCCGGCGCGGTGCTCGCGCAATGGGGCTCGCGCGGCACCGGCGACGGGCGCTTTCACTCGCCGACCGGGATCGCGCTCGACGCCGCGGGCAACGTCTACGTGGTCGACTCCGAAAACAACCGCGTCGAGGTGTTCGACCCCAGCGGCCACTTCCTGGAGAAGTGGGGCGAGCGCGGGATCGGCCCCGGCGAATTCTCCCAGCCGACCGCGATCGCCGTGGACTGCAACGGAGATGTCTACGTCGCCGACACGAACAACAATCGCGTCGAGCGCTTCGACCCCGTCTCCCCATTCGGCTCGGGCTGCCTGGCGCCGGGCCTGTGGCCGCCACCGCTGAACGTCGCGCCCATCCTGCACGTGAGCCTGCCACGGCCCGCGGGAGTCCTCGCGCGAGGCGCGCTCACGCTGAGCGTGGGCTGCGCTCGGGCCTGCAAGGTGCTCCTCTCCGCGACGCTCTCCACGACGCGCTCACACCGCACCGTGCGGCTGATCGCCGTCGCCCGTCCGCTAGCGCCCGGGCACGCCGGGCTGCTGCGCCTGCGCGTGGGGCGCGTGGCGCTGCGGGCGTTGCAGCGCGCGCTCGGCCACCACCATGGGATGCTCGCGCGGGTGTCGATCGTCGCAGCCGGGCCGACCGGGTTGCGCACGACGGTGTACCGCACCTATGCGGTCACGCGATAATGACTTCATGAGCCCTGCCGAGCCTGCATCCGAGGAAGACCAGTCGGACATGATGGGCCACCGCCAGGAGCGCATCCGGATCGAGACCGAGCGCCACCGGATCGAGGGCTCAATCACGCTCGCCCGCGACGGCTACCGCAGCCGCGTTTCCGACGTGCTGAATGCGTCCGAGCGCGACTTCCTCACGCTCACCGAAGTCACGGTCGAGCCGCTGGAGGGCGGGCCGGTGGAGCTGCACCAGTACCTGACCCTCGCACGGCGGCATATCGTGTTCGCGGTCGCCGCCTCGGCTTCGGATACACCGGAGGGCTGAGCTATCAAGTCGTTAACGACGAGGAGCCCGCCGTAGCGGACTCCAGGCCATCCTGCCTTTCGAGTACGGGAACCATATCGGGTGAGTCGGGGCAGTGCTGTAGTTGGAGGGCTCGGATTCGGACCGAGATTTCCTTGCTCGAAAGGCAGGTGTCTTGCCTGGGTTAGACGACCCTCCAATGTGGCGACATCCTTGTCAGCCGGGGGCGGGGCCTCTCTCTGTGCGGGAGATCAGCCACATGTGGAAGTAGTCCTCGGAGTTCTTCCTCGCGGCGAGGTCTTCGATCGCCTGCGCCGTCTCGGTCTGTGGACAGCTGATGTGCCAGCCGTGTTCTTCGAGGTAGAGGTCCATCATCAGCAGCGCGACGCGCTTGTTGCCGTCCGGAAGGGGGTGGTTGCGGACGATGCGTGATGCCAGGACGGCCGCGCGTTGGATCGGGTGTGGGTAGAAGTCGTGGCCGCCGTAGGTGGCGAAGGGGGCGGCGAGGGCGGACTCGGCGGAGCCGATCTTTGTGGCCTGCTTCAGGCGGTCGGAGTCGATCCTGAGGACAGCCTAGGCGACCAGGAGGAATTGCTCGATTGAGACCACCACTATATTGTAGCACAGGTGGCAATCTTACGCATGATGGGTTGCAGTATTTCGGGGATTTGTGCTACAGTGGCGATGGGTCCCTATGAGGGAGACCGCCCAACCGAACGAAGGAGCACTGGACCGATGCCCGCCAAGACCATGAGCTTGCGCCTCGATGAGGCCCAGGCGCGAGCGCTCGACGCTGTCGCGATGGCCTGCGAGACCACCGTCTCCGAGGTCGTGCGTGACGCGATCTCAGAGCGCATCGAGAAGCTCCGCAAGGACAGCGACTTCAAGGCTCGCCTACAGCGAGCTGTCGAGCGCAACAAGGAGGCGCTCGACCTGCTCGCCAGGTAGCCCAACTCAACCACTGCAACGATCGAGGCCCCCGGCCATCACGGCGGGGGCCTCGCGTCGTTCTAGGAGCAGAAACCCGCGCGGGAGGTCGCGGGGTTGCTGCGGGCCGAGTGATCGCGTTGCGGCAGCGCCGTTCTTCGGAGCCGGTTCGCAATCGATGCAAATGACGGAGAGGGCGGGATTCGAACCCGCGATGGAGTTTAACCCCCATACTCGCTTAGCAGGCGAGTGCCTTCAGCCACTCGGCCACCTCTCCCTGGGATTGGCAGGCCAGTGTAAAGCCTGCCCGTTCCCTGCGCTGAGAGCAGGGGTGCTCTTGCGAAGCAGGTCAATCACGGAGGGGGAGGGATTCGAACCCTCGAGACGAGGTTCGCCCGTCTGCTGGTTTTTCAAGACTAACGCAACTCCGCATGGTTGAGCCATAAACTGACTGCTCGCGCCACAACTCGCGCCAGTCCTGCGAAAAAGCGGGTTGAGGGTTGGCGAAAGAGCGGAAGGGGGGGGATTCGAACCCCCGAGACGAGGTTCGCCCGCCTGCCGGTTTTCAAGACCGGTGCATTCAACCGCTCTGCCACCCTTCCACGCGCGGAAACAGGAAGGCTAGTCGATTCGCGGCTGGCTCAGTCGTCGTCGCTGGGGTCGCTGGCGAGGACGATCATCCAGCGGTCGGGCGCGGCGGCGGACTCCTTGATCAGGCCCTGGTCGGCTAGCGCTCGGAGCCGGTTCTGGATGCGGGGGTTCGGGCTCGTTGAAGAAGGTGGCGAGGTCCGCCGCGCTCGCGGTCCGGTCCCCCGCTTGCTGGGCGCGGCGCTGTCGCAGCCGGCTCAGGATCAGCTCGTCGATTTCCTCGTCGTCCATGCGGGCCGGAACTGTAGTTGCCTCCCGGACGGGGCGCGGTTGTGGGCCGCTCGGCACGGAGCGCATACTTCCCGTCGCGGCGCTGTGGCCGCAACGGGGAGTGTCGGCTAGCGGCGCTGGCGTTTACTTAAGACCGGAGCCGGCTTCCGCTCTTGGTGGAGGGTGTCGCATAATGGGGTGTCGTCCGGGCGGCTTAATTTAAAGACACTTTGGGTATGTCCCAGAACTTTATCGAGTGTTCTCGTGAGCAGGTCGCGTAGAGGCCGATGCTGCTCTCAGGCAGAGGGAGGCCGCCCTCAAGGCGGCACGCTCCCACCTTTGTATGTGGGCGCGCTACAGCTGCGCCAGCACCGTCTTCACCTCCGTATACAGCTCCAGTCCCTCCGCGCCCAGCTCGCGGCCCCAGCCCGAGGCCTTGTAGCCGCCGAACGGCAGCGCGGAGTCGAGGACGTTGTAGGTGTTGATCCACACCGTCCCCGCCCGCAGGCGCTTGGCCGTGCGGTGAGCCTTGGAGATGTCGCGCGTCCACACCCCTGCCGCGAGGCCGTATTCGGTCTCGTTCGCGTCTGCGATTAGTTCCTCCTCGCTCTTGAACGGCCTCACCGTCACGACCGGGCCGAAGATCTCCTCCGCCTCCACGCGCATCCTCGGGTTCGTGTTCGCCAGCACCGTCGGCTCCACGAAGTAGCCGCGCTCGCCGTGGCGGCGCCCGCCCGTCACGGTCTCCGCGCCCTCCGACTCGCCTGCCTGCAGATAGCCGCACACGCGCTCGAGCTGCGTCTGCGAGACCAGCGGGCCCATTTGCGTCTGCGGGTCAGAGCCCGGCCCGAGCTTGATCGAGCGCGCCGCCTCCGCCACACCGCTCACCACATCGTCGTAGACCTTCTCCTGAGCGAACAGGCGCGAGCCTGCGCAGCACATCTGGCCCTGGTTGAAGAAGATGGCGTTCGCCGCGCCGGGGATCGCCGTCTCTAGGTCCGCATCCATGAACACCACGTTCGGCGACTTGCCGCCCAGCTCCAGTGAGACCTTCTTCAGGTTCTTCGCCGCCGCGCCCACGATCAGCCGCCCCACCTCCGTGGAGCCAGTGAACGCGATCTTGTCCACGTCGGGATGCGCCGCCAGCGGCGCGCCCGCCTCCTCGCCGAAGCCCGTCACCACGTTCAGCACGCCCGACGGGAGGCCCGCCTCGAGCATCAGCTCGGCCAGGCGCAGCGCCGATAGCGGCGTCTCCTCCGCGGGCTTCAGCACCACTGTGCAGCCGCACGCGAGCGCCGGCGCGAGCTTCCACGCCGCCATCAGCAGCGGGGCGTTCCAGGGGATGATCTGCCCCGCCACGCCCACGGGCTCGCGCAGGGTGTACGCGTGCCAATCCGCGCCCGGCATGAACTCCACCGACGGCGTGATCGTCGAGCCCATGATCTTCGTCGCCCAGCCCGACATGTAGTGGAAGCTGTCCGCTGACAGCGGCACGTCCGCAAAGCGCGCCACCGTCAACGGCTTGCCGTTGTCGAGCGTCTCGAGCGTCGCCAGCTCGTCGCCGTGCTCCAGGATGAGGTCGCCGATGCGATGTAGAAGGCGCCCGCGCGCTGCCGGTGTCATCCGCGGCCAGTCGCCATCCTCGAACGCCGCACGCGCCGTTTTCACGGCCCTGTCGATGTCCTCGGAGTCGCCCCGCGGCACCGTCGCCAGCGGCTCTCCCGTCGCCGGGTCCACCGTCTCGAACGTGTGCCCCGAGTGCGACTGCACCCAGTCGCCCCCTATCAGCATCGAGTGGCCTTCTGTAGCGAAGGACTTCCCCGACGGGTCGATGCCCAGATCAGTAGCCATCCGCGCTCCCTTTCGCTCTGCCGGCCGCGTCGGACGTCGCGAGTGACGCCTCTGTGTAGCGCGAGCCAGCACCCTGGACACTACGCCTGTCGTGCGGGCGCGGCAGCGCGCCTGCGCGAAAGAGCGAGCGATTCGGCCGACCAACGTCACCGTCGCCGCTTCGATGCTGCCAGCGCTCACGATAGCCCACAACGAGCGGCAGGCACCAACCCTTCCGGTTTCCGGCTGGATGCGAGCGTGTGACCGGACAGGGCGCGCTGCTGGTCTGGACGAGCTGGTGTTGTCTGGGGTTGTCTGTGATCGGAGCTTGCTCCCATGTCCACTGCCGGTAGTTGCGGTCGGCTGGCGGGCGGAGGGCTCGTGGCACTCCGCCCGCTGTTTGATGTGTTGTGTTCTTTCAGAGGCGTAACCCAGCGGTGGCGGACACCATTGGGGCGCGTCTTGGGTAGACGGCGGCGATGATCTCCTCGGTGTCGATGCCCTGAAGGTAAATCGATGTCGTTCCGAGGTTTGCATGGCCGAGTTGGCGTTGGATTATGTTCAGTGGTACTCCCTCCCGGGCGAGCTCGACCGCATGAGCATGACGTAGCTGGTGTGGCGCGAACCGGCGTCGCACCCCTGCATGGCTGGCTAGCCGTCGAAGCTCGACGCGCACGGCGGCACTCGACCACGGACGCCCGCGGGTCGAAGCCGCTGTAGAACGACAGCGATTTCGTGTTAGGCTCGCGCGCATGTTCAGGGGATGGCGGTGCATCTTGATCGCTTTCGCGTCACTGATGATCGGCGTCGGCGCAGCGTCCGCACTGGCGACGGTCACCGTCAAGCGCTGCGGCTACGCGGACAAAGGCTTTTACGGCAAGGACGCGATCTATCCGTGGCACATGTCATGCGCGCGGGCCCGGACAATTCTTGCTGGCGCCATCAACCCACACGCCAAGCACATCAACCTGACTGCGGACGGGGCCGCCACCGGCGACGCCGGGCCGGTACTCATTGACGGCCGCTGGTGGGTGTGCGGCGGTCGTATGGGGTTCTACTTCTGCGGCTATCCCTACCGCCCGGCCTACGTCTCAGGGACCGGCGGCGGAACCACTTGGAAGGGTCCCTTCACAGAAGAGTCCGACTACAATGCGTGCTCGGCCGGGGGTACCTGCGGTCCCCAAGATGTTGTCTATCTGCCGCACTGAGCGGCATTGCGCTGGCGACAGGTCGCCGAACACAGGACAGTCCACGAACCTGACCTGGGGAAATCACGGTGGCTGGGCGACGCCCGGGGTCGTCCAGAGCGGGAGAGCCCGGGCCGGAGCGACGGCACGCTTGCTACGGGCTGAAGCCAAACGTTCGTCCGCAGCTCTAGACCGACATCGCTAGCAGCCTCCCAGCTGCGCGTAGCGGCGGGGGGTGAGGCCCTCTCAAGCGATCGGTTCCTCCCAGCTCGGGCAGACCCGCGCCACTGCTTCGGCGACGCCTCGGTCCTCCCCCGATCGAGCCGGCAGGCGATCGGATCGGCACGCTTGCGATCGCCGGTCGTCGAAACCTCTTCGACGTTCGAACGTACCTGCTCGCGCACGAGTGGGTAATCCTCCCATTGCGCGGAAAGGAGCGCCGTTCGCGCCTGCACTGCCACCTCAAGCGGTACCGCGCGTTGCCTCCGGTTTCGCGCCCGCTCAGGACGACAACCAGCGCTGTGTCTCGGCACCGGACGGGCGCCTGCTGGCCGCCAAGAGCGAGCGTCTCCCAGATACGTGCGCGAAATTGCGAGCGCGACCACCTAGAGCCCCTTGAGCAACTCCGCGAGCCCTGTCTCGAGCGCGTCGGCGATCCGCTTGGCCGTCGGGATCGTCGGCGAGTGCCAGCCGCGCTCGATCTCGCCCAGGTACTTGGCGTCCATCCGCGGGATGCGGTGGGCGACCTGGTCGAGGGTCTCACCGCGTCCTTCGCGGGCCTCGCGGATCGCCTCGCCGAGCTGGCGCGAGACGGGGTCAGCGCGTGTCCGTCTGGGCACGGCTCGTCGAGGGGTGGCGGGACATTGACCCGCGAGTCTTTGTGCTCGCCATCCTCCTGAACACTCGACATGTTCCCCCGCGCTTGGGCTAGGGTTCCCTGCTCATGACCCCCGGCTCGGTCAAGCACGCCGCGAGGTACGCTCTCCTACCGACCGCCTTGGTTCACGGGATGCGCTCGAACAGCCTCCCGGCCGGCACCTCGAGTGCTTCGGCCAGGATCACGATCGTCGGGAAACGAGGCGCACGATTTCCGCGCTCCATCTTCGAGATCGCCGTCGTGTGCAGACCGGTCGCTCGTGACAGGTCCTCTTGGGACCAGCCACGCTCTGCACGAACTGCCTTGAGGTTGGCCGCGAAACGCTCCAGTGGGGTCACGGCGAGTAGCTTCCGGGCACTAGCCCAAGAAGCCAAGAGACATATCGACAAGTTTCTGTAGAGTGCCCCAAGGACCATGACGATGCCCGAGGAGCACTTGCATGAGCGCAGCCTCCGCGTCGCGCTCGCGAGCGGCATGTTCAGCGTCCCCGACTCAGCGTCGCTGAGCAATATTCGGGCCTTCGTCGACGCACTCCGGACCGCCACTAAGGGAAACGACATTCCCGCCAGCGATGAAGGTATCCGCGCGATACTGGAGCGGACCTGCGGCCAGTTCAATCTTCATATCGAGCCGAAGGAGACCATCGGCCTGGTGGGCCCTACACGAAGGCACCGCGTCAAACGGGTCTTCCTTCTCCATGCAGGCTTCAGCGCCAGTGCCATCGGAATACTCTTTCTCGACCCGCCAGCAGAGTGGTCCATACTGCTACCCGACGATGGGGTCACTCCTCCTCCACCTCTCCCTAGAAGACGCAGCTTCCTCTCAAACTTGTTGAGACGTGGGGATTGGCCGTCTGCTTGACATGCTCGAAAGCTGCGAGATCGCGCTACGCCTCATTCCGCGCGCGCGGACGAACGAGATAGCCGGCGAGCGTAACGGTGCTCTGCTGGTGCGGGTAACCGCCCCGCAGGTGGATGGGCGCGCGAACGCGGCGCTGTGCCGCCTGATCGCCAAGCGCGTAGGGGTCGGAGTACGCAGTGTCTCGGTCCTACGTGGCGCCGGCTCCCGCGAGAAGGTCGTGCGTGTTGAGGGGATCAGCGCGAAGGATCTGAGGCGCGCGCTGAGCTAGCGGCCGGACAGCTTGCCCTTGCCGGTGGTTGTCGAGGTTCGGGTTGGTGTGAGGCCGTTGACGCTGGTCTGACCCGAGGGCATCGGCTGGGCCTCACGGTTGTTCAGGTCGCCTTCCAGGCTGGTGAGGTGCCCTCGGATCTCGGTGGGTAGCTGCTCACCGAATTGCGCGAGGTGCTCCGCGATCTGCGGGAGCTCTCCACGCAGCGCTGTGACGTCGACCTCCAGTAACTGGGCAAGTGACTGCGGTGATAAGTCAAGCCCTGTGAGGTCAAGCTCGCCCTCGACGGGGACGAGGCCGATCGGTGTCTTCACTGCCTTGGCAGCGCCTTCGC
Source organism: uncultured Solirubrobacterales bacterium (assembly GCA_963837135.1). Classification (GTDB taxonomy): domain Bacteria; phylum Actinomycetota; class Thermoleophilia; order Solirubrobacterales; family Solirubrobacteraceae; genus Palsa-744. The sequence goes on along the minus strand of CAWILV010000005.1, from coordinate 10,062 downwards.
AGCGGCGAAAGATCCACGCGAGCACCCGTGAGTTCTCGCCGTATCCGGGCCAGAGGAACTTGCCGTCGGTGTCCTTGCGAAACCAGTTGACGTAGAAGATCCTGGGTAGCTTCTCAGGGTCGGCGTCGCGCTCGATCTGGAGCCAGTGGGCGAAGTAGTCAGCCATGTCATAGCCACAGAAGGGGAGCATCGCGAACGGGTCAAAGCGCAACTCCCCGACGGTGCCGGTGGCGGCGGCGGTCTTCTCCGAGCTCATCGTCGCGCCGAGGAACACCCCGTGCTGCCAGTCAAATGCCTCGCGCACGAGCGGGACCACGCTCGCGCGGCGTCCGCCGAACAGGAAGGCGTCGATCGGCACGCCCACCGGCTCATCCCACTCCTCTGCGATTACCGGGCACTGCGCGGCGGGTACCGTGAAGCGCGCGTTGGGATGCGCCGCCGGTGTATCGGTTGTGGGCGTCCAGTCGTTGCCGTGCCAGTCGGTCAGGTGCTGAGGGGTCTCGGGGGTCATGCCCTCCCACCAGACGTCGCCGTCGTCGGTGCGGGCGCAGTTGGTGAAGATCGTGTTTGCCTCGATGCTCCTCATCGCGTTCGGGTTCGTCTGAAACCCCGTGCCTGGGGCGACGCCGAAGAAGCCGGCCTCGGGGTTGATCGCGTAGAGGCGCCCGTCCTTGCCGAACCTCATCCAGGCGATGTCGTCGCCGATCGTCTGCACCTGCCAGCCGGGAAGTGTCGGGACGAGCATCGCGAGGTTCGTCTTGCCGCAAGCCGACGGGAACGCGCCGGTCACGTACTTGACCGTGCCCTCGGGGGAGGTGAGCTTGAGGATCAGCATGTGCTCGGCGAGCCAGCCCTCGTCGCGGGCCATGACGGAGGCGATCCGTAGCGCCAGGCACTTCTTTCCCAGCAGCGCGTTGCCGCCGTAGCCGGAGCCGTAGGAGCAGATTTCGCGGGTCTCGGGAAAGTGGACGATGTACTTGTTCTCGGCGTTGCACGGCCACGGCACGTCCTTCATACCGGCGGCCAACGGCATCCCGACCGAGTGAAGACAGGGGACGAACGCCCCGTCAGCGCCCAGCGCCTCGAGCGCGCCGGTGCCCATGCGGGTCATGATCCTCATGCTCACAGCGACGTAGGCGGAGTCGGTGAGTTGCACACCGATCTGGCTCTTATCCGAGCCGAGCGGACCCATCGAGAACGGCACCACGTACATCGTGCGACCACGCATCGAGCCGGCAAACAGCCCATTGAGGGTCTCCTTCATCTCTGCCGGGTCACGCCAGTTGTTGGTGGGACCAGCTTCGGCCTCGGTTGGCGAGCAGATGAACGTGCGGTCCTCCACGCGCGCCACGTCGCCGGGATCGGAGAGCCCGAGGTAGGAGTTCGGCCGCTTGGCCTCAGAGAGCTTGCTGAAGGTCCCCGCCGACACCAGCGCGCTGCACAGCCGGTCGTACTCCTCGGCGGACCCGTCGCACCAATGAACCTTCTCGGGCTCGGTGAGGCCCGCGATCTCCTCGACCCACGCCAGCAGGCGCTTGTTCTCGGTGGTTGGGGCGGTGGCAGTCTCGGTCATCGGGCTTATCGCTCCTTCTTGGCTTATGCGCGGCATCTGTCGCTCTCGGGCTCTATGAATCTTAGGAACTCCTAAGCGAATAAGATATCGGGTGTGCCGCTCCCCCCGCATCGACACAAGTCACGACCGGAGATCCTGCGATCCCCGGTCTGGAGTGCGGTGCTCGCGCAGGTCCGGTCCGAGATTGACCAACTCACGCCATCTGGCGTTGGGAGGGGCACTCCAGCGCGAGCGCGCAACAACGCCTCCACGGTGCTCGCCCACGCACACGCACGACTGCTCACCGCGTTGGACGCCAGCCGCGACCCTGGCGAGGGTACGGTGTCCGAGCTCATTGGCGGCGCTGTAGAGCTGATGCGTGCGTTGCCCGTGCTCTGGCTGAGCCACACCGCCACTGGGTACGAGGATCGCCTCCCGATGATCGCCGACGCCCTTGAGCGCCAGCTCAGCGCACACGAGCACGGCGTGCTCAGCGGCGAGCTGACGTACTCACTCAGCGTCGCCGAAGCCGAAGAGCCAGCGGTGCGGATGCGTCACTCCCTCGTCGACCTCGCCGGCCACGATCCTGGGCTTATAAGCGACTTGATTTCCGTGCAGAGCGCGGCGATCGAGCTCGCGACCCTGCTCATTCGAGCCGCAGGCAACAGCATGACCCACGCTCGCGGAGCGGACGCGCCGGAAAAGCGCACTGAAGCCCTAGATCGTGCTTTGCTCCGGGTCGAGCGTGAGATCTCAACGTATGCGCAAGCACTCAATGAGGAGGCGGATGAGGTGGGCCATCACCTCGGGCGGGCTCTGCGGCTACACGTACCCTCAGCACCGCCGCAGACAGGAACAGCCGACCACGACAGACTCGACGAAGCCCGTGCCTACTGGCTACAGCTCGCAGCACACGAGCACGCCGCAGCCGTCGCGCTTGGCCGCCATCTGCAAACAGCGAGCTATCAGCCCCGCTTCGAGACACTCGACGCCGCGATCACCGAGACTGCCGCCGAGATCATATGCAAGGCACGCCTGCTGGTGCGGGCTGAGGACTTCCGTCACGAGGAGGCATGGAAGGCGCAGAGCACCGCGCTCTCGCGCGCGCGAGAGATGTACACCAACGGGGTCCCCGGCGCCTCCGACGCGCTCGAGCGCGTCCAGGGAATCCTCTTGACCCGGCTCGTCCGGGCGACTGTGGCGATCACACTGATCGATCTGCGGTGCGCAGTCACAGAGCCCGGCATCGAACATGCCCTGCGAGCAGAATGAGCGGCGTCGGTCATCGCCCGGGTTGCCTAATGCCGGTCGGCCAGTTGTCGATCCGGGCGGACCACGACTCGCGGCCCCTCGGGGTGCTCGACTGCTTCGGTGACGATTTCCCGCTTTATAAAGCTCGCCAGCGTTGCACGCACCACGTCCTCGGCGCTGCAGTGGATCGTCAACGGCGCCTTGAGCACTTCGTCCTGGAACGCGCGGTCATCGGGCTCTGTCCACGCTGCCCAAGAGCCGATCGCGTGTGGGTACTCCGAGAAGATGTCCAGGAGAATCCGGTTGGCCGCTGTTGCTCGATCCGCTGCGAAGGCCGGCCGCGCGTCTATGCCAAGAGCATTGAGATCCTCCATCGCCGCAACCAAAGCGGATCTCGAGATCGGTCGGCTCTCAGGAGGCACTGGCGGTCGAATCGCTGCGAACCTCTCGCAGCAAGCGCGTATCTACGTCGTAGACGAATCCGCGTGCCGTACCTCCTCCCAGCAGGAACGACGAGCGGTGGATACGCAGCAGCGACTGCCTCACGTCGGCATCGACGTCGGTGAACGACTCGATCGCAAACGCCGGCGCTACGCCGGTTGCGTCTTGAAGGGATGCTCGGAATCCGTCGTCGGTGAGCTTCTGCATCCCGCAGTCGGTGTGGTGGACGAGCATCACATGGCGGGTGCCCAGCACGCGCTGGGAGATCGCCAGCGAACGAATCACGTCATCGGTTATGACTCCGCCGGCGTTGCGCAGGATGTGCGCGTCGCCAAACGCCAGACCCAGTGCGGCGAACACATCCAAGCGCGAGTCCATGCACGTCACAACGGCGAGCTGCCTCGCCGGACGGATATCGACGTGTCCAGTCGCGCCCCCGGCGGCGAAGCGCGCGTTGTTCTGCACCAGCTCATCGATCACATCCATCTAACAGGCCTCGATACGTTGACGACTACTTGGATTTGATCTGTAGATCTTCGCTTCACCGAGCACGCGGGGTCAAGTCGCCGCAGCTCGGTTGCAGTCGAGCTGTGATGCGACCATTAGTCCGGGAAGACTATTCGGCGCCGGCGAGCTCGCCGAGGACGGCCTGAGACTCGCTGAGGCTGGAGGTCAGGATCTGCTTGGAGACTTCCAGGAGCTGGAATATGCGGGGGTCGCGGACGGTGTAGTAGACGCTGGTGCCCTCGCGGCGGCCCTCGAGGATGCCGTGCTTGCGCAGCACACCGAGGTGCTGGGAGGTTCCGCTGGAGTCCATCTGCAGCTCGTTCTGCAGATCGCCGACGGTGCGCTCGCCGTCTCTGAGCAGCTCCAGAATGCGGACTCGCACGGGGTGGCCGAGGATGCGGAAGAACTCGGCCTTCATCTGGTAGACGGCGCGACGCTGGACGGCCTCGGCTGTCGCGCTGGGTTGTGAACGCGGGCTCATGTGGAGGAGCTGTGGGCTGAAGTTGGAGTCATGGTGCTGGCGGTGAGCACAATCGCGGTTGCGCAACGATTATGGCGTACGCGACGGCGCGATCCGTAACCTTATTGGTATATAGCCTTATAAGGCTACAATATAAGCATGTCTTTGTGGGGTGTCCATCCGTCCGCTGGGCCTGGGCAGCGGTGACGGCGGCGGTGGCGCTGCGTTCGGCTGTGTTGCGGGAAGTCTGGGAGCTCGTGGCGGATGCGCCGCGTCCATCTACCGGCGCAGCACACACGCACGCGCCGCTCGAGCATGTCGAGGACACGATCGATGTCTGTGCCCGCGGCTTGGCGGAGCTGCTGGTCGCGCCCTCCCAGGATCGCGAGCGGTGCCGCAGCGGCTGCCTCGAGTGCGCGGCGTCGGTACTGCGCGCGTTCGCCAGGGCGGCGCTCCTCACGGAGGCTTCGCAACCGTCTGCCGCGCGGCTGCTGCGGACCGTCGATGACAGGCTCGCGTCTCACGAGAACAGCGTTCTCAGCGGGGAGCAGACCTACGCGCTGGACCTCGACGCCCTGAGGCAGATTCCAGCAACGGTCGGCGCATCCCCGCCGGAGCCGGTGAGCGACGGCAGCGGTGACCCGGCGGCAGCGTGGGAGGGACTCGAGCAGACGGCCGTCGCGGTGTTGGTGAGCGCCGCGCGCGCGGTCGCGAACATCGACACCGTTGGCGTTGGTGCCGCGTCGCCGGCGAGCGCGCCGACCGTGGTGCTGGGCCAGTTGCGCGTGATCGTCGCTTGGGTCGAGCGCGGCGCCCGTGACCTGCCCGGGGAGCCTCAGCGCGAGAGCGATCGTGTGGGTAGGCTGCTCAGCGAAGTGCTGCGCATCGGTCTTCCCAAGCAGGCGCTGGAGGATCTCACTCGATCAGACGCACCCACGCAGGCCCTCAGCGAAGCGCTCGGCGAGGTGCGATCGACCTGGCTGGACCTCGCCGCCCGCGAGCTCGAGATCGTCCGCCTACTGGACGATGAGCTGCCGTCCCCCAGCTACGCGCAGTTCGGCTCCCTGCACCAGACCGTGACGGCCGGAGCAGCGAATGTCCTGACGGGCGGGCGGCTGCTCGATCGCTCCGGCGAGTTTCATCTCCTCGACGCGCTGATCCACCAGCACGATGGCCTCGCCCATGCAGTGGAGCTCTACACAGCCGCTCTGCGCGGCCACACCGACGCGCGTACCCAGACGCAGCTCGTCGTGCTGACCAGGCTCTTGCGCGCCGTCGCGGCGCTTTGGGTCATCGACGCGCGTGAAGCAGGCACACACGAAGTCTCTCGCCGAGCGCCCACGGCTCGGACTCGTCAGTGAGAGAATCTTCAGTCAGGCGAGGCCCGCAGCGCCCCTCATTAACGCGGTCTCGGTGGTGCGAGCGTCACGTACAGGAAGCCCACGGTGCGCTCCCAGGAACTCTGCGCGGCCTTTGCGTCATAGGTGCCCAGGCGGTTGGTGTCGTTGAAGAAGGCGTGTCCAGCGCCTGTGTATTTATCAAATGTGACATCCACGCCAGCGTCACGCAGCTCCGTTTCCAGGGCCTTGGCGTCCTTCAGTGAGACGAACTCATCAGCGGTCCCGAAGTGCCCGAGGACGGGACCTTTGATGTTGGAGAAGTCCGGCTTGCCGTGGGGCATCACGTAGTAGTAAGTGACCGCTGCGGCGATCTGCGGGCAGGTGGCCGCCGCCCACAGCGCGAGCCCACCGCCGAGGCAGAAGCCGACCGCTCCGACGCCTGGTCCCTCAACGCCCGGCTGGGAGGCGAGGAACTCCACGGCGCCGCGCATGTCCTGCTCGGCTTGGTCCATCGAGAGCGCCATCATCTTCTGTTCTGCCTCGCTGGGCTGGGTGGTGCTCTCGCCGCGGTAGAGGTCGGGGGCGAGCGCGAAGAATCCCTCGCCAGCGAAGCGGTCACAGACCGAGCGGATGTGCTCGTCAAGGCCCCACCACTCCTGTAGGACAATGATTGCCGGGCCGCGCTCGGCGGGGGGAACGGCGAGGTATCCCGGCGCTGTGCCGGTGCTGGTCGGGAACTCGATGTCAGGCATTTGTGGCTCCTTCGGTGTCGATGTGTAGCCCGGCAGCATTGGCTGGCGGGGTGTTGCTGTTCTGTGGTGAAGCTCTGGGTAGGGTCGGGTGCTCTTTGATGTCACGCATGAGGCCGAGCAGCTGCTCGGCGATCTGCCGCGGGTTGGGCGGGCATCCCGGGATACGTAGATCGACGGGCAGGATCTCCTCCAGCGGCCCGGCGAGCTGGGCCGGATCTCCGAGCACGGCGCAGCCGATCGCGCAGTCTCCCAGCGCGGCCACCAGGCGCGGCTCTGGCATCGCCTCGTAGGCGCGGCGCAGCGGGTCGGCCATGCGGGTCGTGACCGGTCCGGTGACGAGCAGCACGTCGGCATGGCGGGGTGAGGCCACGATGTTCAGCCCGTGGCGCTGCAGGTCGTAGTAGGGGTTGGCGGTCGCGGTCAGCTCGTGCTCGCAGCCGTTGCATGAGCCAGCGTCGACGTGTCGCAGCGCCAGCGAACCACGCCAGCTGGGGGCTGGCAGCGCGATCTCGCGCCGGACCGCCTGGAGGTGCTTGAGCAGGACGAACATTGCTTTAGCGATCCGCGCAGGCGTAGCAGAGCTCAAAGCTCTTGTTGATCAGGGGAAAGTCGGGGAGCAGATTTTCCCGTGAGGCATGTGCGACGGCGGGCCAGTTGGCATATGAGCCGGTGCGCAGATGCAACCGGCCGACCGTGTGCCCGTCGGTCTGTACGGCACACACCGTCTCCCCGCGCGGGCTCTCCACGCGCGCTACGCCGATGTCGCTCGCTCCGATGTTCAGGTTCTCTATGCCACCGGGCGCGAAGTTGCCGCTCAGCAGCTCGTCGAGTATCGCGAAGCTCTGCACGAGCTCGACCTCGCGCATGTCAAGGCGCGCGGCGACATCGCCGCTCGCCCGCTCTGGGGTCGCGGGGAAGAACTCGCCGTAGGCGAGTCGCGGGCTTTCGCTGCGGGTGTCCTGATGCACACCGGCGGCACGAGCGGACGGGCCGACCGTGCCCAGACGGATCGCGTCCTGCCTGGTGAGTGTCCCGACCTCGCCGAGTCGATCCTGCACCGAGGCTGCGAAGCGCAGCTCGCGCCAGATCGCACGCTGCTCATCGTCGAGCACCCGCAGCTCGTCGCGGGCCGTGCGTGCGTCGGCCTGCCCGATGCGTAGCGTGCTCGAGGCGAGCGCCACGGTGTCGAACAGGAAGCGGTGCCCGGCGAGGCGCTGGTTGAGTCGCTGCGCGCGCTCCTTGAAGGCGGCGAATGCGATCGACCCGGGCGCGAAGCCGACACCGGCGCAGACAGCGGAGATGTCATTGAGGTGGTTGTAGAGACGCTCGAGCTCGAGCAGCAGCGTGCGAGCACGCCGCAGGCGACGGTCGGGCGCGAACCCGAGCGCGGACTCGCATGCCTGCGCGTAGGCCACGGTGTTAGTCACCGCGCATGCGGCACACGCGCGCTGGGCGTAGGCCAGCCCGTCGGCGAGAGGCCGACCCTCGGCGGCGACCTGCAGCCCACGGTGCTTGTAGAACATGCGCAGATCGAGGTGCAGTATCCGCTCACCGACGACGGTGAAGCGGAAGTGACCCGACTCGATCACGCCCGCGTGGATCGGGCCGACCGCGACCTGATAGGCGTCGTGACCCTGCACTGGCACCGTCCATGCATCGGGCTCGACGGGATGCTCCAGCAGTGGCCGCAGCGGCTCGTGCCCGTCGAAGCGCAGACCGTAGGAGTCGTGCGCCTCGCGCTCGTCCCAGCCGGCGGCCGCGAACAGGTCGATGAGCGTGTCGATCGCCCCCGACAGCACGGGCGTACAGATGACATGGTCCTGTCTCGCTCGCGTGAATATGCAGTTCATCTGAAGGCCCTGCGCCCCGTCGCTCGCGAACAGCCCGCAGAAACGTCCGCCCGCTTGCGCTTGGCGCTCGCACGCCGCGCGCCACTCCCTCGGTATGACCCGCTCTACCCGTGCCGGCGTGAGCGCCGGGACGCTAGCTCGCTCGCGGCTGCTCACGCGATGCCTCTCATCAAGCTCGCGCCGGCGTGGGAATCGGCGAGCAGGTAGGCGCCGACCGAGAGAGCCAGCAGACCCAGGGTGAGTCCGACGGTCAGCCGGCCGGTGAGCCGCACCGTGCGCCCGGAGCGCCAGTGATGCCCGCGGCTCTCGCCGGCGAGCGTCTCGATCAGCGCGTGTGCGAGGCCGAGGAACCCGAGCCCTATCAGCACGGCGGCGATCGAGACGACCGCGATCTGGTGCGCGGCGATCCCGCCGAGCAGGATCAAGAGCTCGCTGAAGAACAGTGGCGAGGGCGGCAGCCCGCTGAGGGTCGCAAGGCTGATCCCGGCACCGGCGGCGACTGGCGTGCTGAGCCGCGCGAGCCCGCGCGGTGCGCGGTGAGCGCTCGAGGGATCGTGACGGGCCAGCGGGATCGCCGTGTAGAACCCGAGCGACTTCGCCAGGGCGTGCCCGGCGAGGTGGATGATCACGCCAACCGTCGCCAGCGGTGAGGCAAACCCGATCCCGAGCGCGAGGATTCCCATGTGCTCGAGGCTCGAATATGCGAGCAGCCGCTTCCATGCCATCGGCCGCCACAGGAAGGGGACCGCGATCGCAAGCGACGCGAGCCCGAACGCGAGCATCAGATGGTCGGCGAGATGATGAGGAACCGCGGGACCGAGCGTCAGCACCACACGCCAGGCGATCAGCATGACCGTCGGCAGCAAAGCGGCGGAGAGCAGCGCGCTGACCGGGGGCGGCGCCTCGCTGTGTGCGTCGGGCAGCCAGTTGTGTACCGGCGCCCAGCCGATCTTGGCGGCGAGCCCGACGAGAATCAGGATCAGCGCGAACAGCGCCGTCTGGTGGGGCAGGCCCCGGGCGTGCCGGGCGATGCTCTGCCAGTCGAGGGTGGCGAGCGTCCCGCCGTGTGGCGCCAGCCCGGCGAACAGGATCAGGATGCCCAGCAACGCGACCGCGAGCCCGAAGGTCGTGAGCACCAGGTACTTCCAGCCGGCCTCCAGTGCGTTGCGCCGTCCGCTGTAGGCGACCAGCAGCGCCGAGGCCCCTGTCGTCGCCTCGATCAGCAGCCACGCCACCCCGAGATTCTTCACCAAGGCGAGCGCGAGCAGCGCAGCCCAGAAGAGGTAAAACGCGGTGTAGTACCAGGCGCGCGCCCGACGCGCGGTGAACAGGCTCTTACCCGCACTGGCGAGGTAAGTCGGAGAGGCCATCGCGCTGCACCACCCGACCACCGCGATCACCGCGAGAAAGCACGCGCCGGCGCGATCGAGGACAAACCAGGAGCCGTACAGCCCTCGCGCACCATGAACGATGCCGAGCACGCTCGCCGTGAGCGCCACCACGGCGCTGATGCTCGCGCTGAGCAGGTTCATGCGATCGGCGCCGGGAGGGGTGCGAGGCAGTCGCACCAGCAGCGCTCCAACGAGCGGCACGGCCGGCACCGCGATCAGGAGCACGTCAATCACGCAGCGCCTCCAGCAGAGAGCTGTCGCCGCTACCGAGCTGCTCGTGAATCTTCGCCGCGAAAGCCGCCGCGACCGACACGATCACCACCAGATCGAACACGAGGCCGAGCTCGATGAACACCGGCAGACCACCGGGCAGCGACAGCCCGGCGAGATAGATCCCGTTCTCGGCGATCAGAAACCCGAGCGCCTGGAAGAGCACCGCGCGGCGCACGACCGCGGTCAGGATGCCGAGTGCCAGCACGGCGACCGCAGCGTGTTCCACGCCGCCGGCGGTCAGGCCA
>CAWILV010000004.1:0-883545 GCA_963837135.1 uncultured Solirubrobacterales bacterium | reverse complement strand
GCGCCCCTTGCGGAGCACGCCAAACGGATCGATCACAGAGGGCCCGGTGATACCCGTTATCAGCCGCCGCTTATCGATGGCGGCTGAATTGTGGCTTCTGTGCAGTTTTCAAGGACCGTGGAGAGGCGATAACGCCGGCCGGTCTTGCGCATTTTGGTCACGCCTGTAAGGACATGTCCACGCAATCACCGACGGACGCCGGTCTCTCAAAACTCAACAGGGACGCACACCACTATCGATTCTCGATCGTAGATGCGCATGCTGTTGAGTTTTCAAAGACCGCCGTGCCTCTTTGGGGAGTACGTCCCCCGAGAAGACTGTCTCGCCCGGCGTCCGAAGACGCCATCAGGGCGAACGAAGGACTATAGCGATTCAGGCCTGGGCTGTCCAGCCGCCCTCCCTCTACCGCCCACGCCTCGTCAGACGTCTTCGCCCGGATGGGAAGGCCGGCATCCGTTCGAAGACGTCTGACGAGCCGCGGGCGCCTGCGCGGCCTGCCCGTTATCGATCGGGGATCGGCCCGCAGGCCGGTGTAGGGCAAGCGTCAATAGCTCTGTCAGGACGACATCGGCCCTATACTAACTGCGTAATCTTCCCTTGAAGTTGTGTCCTAAGTGCGTGATCTTCCGATAAGAGGCTTCCATGACTACTCGTAAGTCGCAGAAGTTGCCTGAGATCTTCAGGCCCAAAGACCCGAAATGGGCCAGCGCCGCGGCGGGGCGTGGTGAGATCCGCCGCCTGGCTCGCGGCCTGTACTCGACCAACCTCGACGAGGCTCCCGAGCAGCTTCTGCGCCGCCGCTGGCACGAGATCGCCGCGCTGTACTTTCCCGGCGCCGTGATCGTCGATCGCAGCGCTGCCGTCTCTGGCCCGGCCGTCGACGGATCGCTGTTTCTCGACAGCGGCCCCACGCCCGCCAACCCTCGCCCGGTGAAGCTCCCCGGACTGACGCTCAGGCCACGCAGCGGACCGGGTCCCGTCGAGGGCGACATGGAGTTCGCCGATCTCTGGATGGCGAGCCCCGCGCGGATCGCGCTGGAGAACATCCGTCCCTCACGCGCGCGCTCGGGCGTGGCCCGGACCCTGCGCCGTGAGGAGCTCGAGGAGCGACTCGATCGCGTGGCGCGCGTCCGAGGCGCACAGGCGCTGAACGAGCTGCGCGACGATGCCCGAGCAATCGCCCCGGCTCTCAGCGCCGAGAATCAGCTCGTCGATCTCGACAAACTCGTGGGAGCATTGCTTGGGACCCGCGAGGCCGATCTGCGCACACCGGAGGCAAAGGCGCGCCGCGCGGGCCTTGCTTACGACACCGAGCGCTTGCATCGCTTCGAGGTGCTTCGCTCCGAGCTCGCCAAGCAGGACCTCGCCGAGCGGGCCGCTCCGGAGGATCCCGAACGCCTGTTTGCATTCTTCGAGGCCTACTTCTCCAACTGGATCGAGGGAACAGAGTTCGAGGTCGAGGAGGCGGAGGAAATCATCTTCGAGGGTCGCGTGCCCGCCCAGCGTCCCGCAGATGCGCACGACATCCAGGGCACGTTCGACGCGATCACCGATCCTGCCCTGCGAACCCAGCCGCCAACCGATGTCGACACGCTGGAGGATTACCTACGCGAGGTACACACGCGCATCATGCGAGGACGTCCCGAGATCGCACCGGGTCACTACAAGGACACCGCGAACAGAGCGGGAATGACACACTTCGTCCACCCTGAGCTGGTCAGAGGAACGCTGCGCGAAGGCTTCACCGCCTACCAGACGCTCCCCGCCGGGCTGCCCAGGGCGATCTACGCGATGTTCCTGGTCGCCGAGGTGCATCCGTTCACGGACGGGAATGGTCGTGTTGCGCGCGCCCTCATGAACGCTGAGCTGAGCAGCGTCGGGGAGTGTCGCGTGATGGTGCCGATGTCCTACCGCGACGAGTACATGAGTGCTCTAAGGGCGCTCAGCCAGAACAACAACCCCACGCCGCTGTGGCGCATGATCGACCGCGCGCAGCGCTGGGCTTCGCTGATGACATGGACCGAACACGATCGTGTACTGGAGCTCATGCACGAGACGAACGCCTTTGCTACACCCGAGAGCGTCCGAGAGCTCAACCTGCATCTACTCGATCCCGTCTGAGCCCCGCCATCGATTAGCGAAGCTGAGAGCAGGACCACTTCAGGTCGACTGGGATGCCTGTGCACCTGCAACGTCGGTCTCGAGTTCCCTAAATGAGCGCTTGAGGAAGTTGCGACGCAGCTCGTGCTGGTCTTGGGGGTTGTCCTGCATCGCGAACTCGAATGCGTGTTCGCTGCTGTCAGTAGCGCAAACCCTCCGGGCTGATCGTCATCTGCACGCCTCGGATCGAGACATCAGAGTCTTCGGGCACGCCCGCGATCAGCGGTACCGCGTTGTTCGGCTGCCGCTCGAGACATCTACTCCTTTGACAGTCTCTCCAACACCGAGCGGTAATCGTTTATCCACACGTCGACGGGGTCTTCGCTCTTATAGAATGCCTGCGAGTCGTAGCCGTGCTGATCGTCCAGTTCGCACGCCTTGCGGAGTCGGTGAATATCCCTCAAGCCGACGAGTTGGGGTATCGCCGCGGAAGCCGATACTGCAGACTCGCTCGTGCTTCCTGACGGTTTTGAGTAGGACATTACGACGGTCGATCACCTTGTAGACGGCGATGGAACTGTTCTTTGGATCGCGCATCTCGAAGCCGTGCTGTGCCAGGATCGTACGCAGTTGGCGGTGGGTGATCCGTCGCTCGTCCCGCTCGATCCGTCGCGCCCGCTTTCGCAGCCAGCGCGCGATCGCATCTACCTCCTTATCGGCATCGCGGGCGGAAGGCGGCGGCGGACGCCTCGATCGCGGATCGGCGGACCTGCCAAGGCTATGCTTAGCGACGTCCTTGATCATCGTGTATAGCTCTGCGTGCTTCGTCGCGAAGAGCGTGTGGCCGTTCTTCTCAAGATGCGCGATCATCGACAGGAGCGCGGTGCGCTTGTTCCCGTTGTGAAACGCATGGTTGCAGCACAGGCCAAAGGTCAACGTAGCCGCATTCGAACAGACCGTGCCGTACTTCAGGTACTGCCCAGAGCCCGTCTGCTGTCGAGCGATCGCGGATTCCAGCAGCCCGACGTCTCTAGGACCGGGGGTGTCAACCGGGTCGTTCGTATCGGCGAAGTCCTGGCACACGCGGTCGTGGATATGCAGAACCTCCTCCCTTGTGAGAAAACATAGGCTCGTCATTACAACCCAGGAACGTAGCGCGACCGTCGGACGCTCCCTACCAATCGGGGAAGCGCTGTAGGCCATGATGGCCTCTGCACCGACGGGCGATGCCGTCAATCCTCGCCCAGCTCAACGGCTATTGCCAGATATCAATCACTCACGGGAAAACACCCACTCCAGCCGCAAAATCAACGAGAGGCGAGCTTCCTCAAGACGAGACGGTATTCGTTGATGAACCGTTCGACCCGCACACCCTTGGCGTAGAACGTGTCGCTGGTCACGCCGTCCTCCTCACACAGCTTGAGTGTCAGGCGGATGTGCTTGATCTGCTCGATGGGAACCGTCCTGCCATCGCCTGTCCATCGAACAGCCATCAACGTCTTACGGTGTTGTGTTTTTTTTAGGAAAATAGTCCGGCGCGTCTCAGTCGCACACACGTCCATCTTGCGATTCTTCATGAGGTGCAACGTATATCCGAAGTTGGTCAGAATTTGACGAAGCTCACGGTAGGTAATCGGTGCCTCTCCGCGAGTAATGCTCTCAAGCCGAGGACGAAACCAGGCCGCGATCGCCTCGACCTCCTCGTCGGCCGTTCCGCGACGCGGGACGCTCTCCGTCTCGCGGCCAATCTTGACCGAGTTTTGAACTATCGAGTGGTCTGCAACGGCAATCATCAGCCGAAAAAGCTCGTTCTGCTTCGTTGCTTTGAGTATGAGCTTATTTCGATCCAAGTGTGCAAGCGCAGATACCAACGCCGTTCGCTTGTTGCCATTGTGAAAGGGGTGGTCGTTGCATATGCCATACAAAAGCGTGGCCGCATTTAGAACAGGGTCGTGGTACTTGAAGAGGTTGTCGTAGCCACTGTGTTGCCTGTTTACCGCTGAATCGAGCAAGCTCTCGCTGCGAAGGCCCGGTGGGTCGATCGGGTCCGGCGTCGCGGCAAAATCAGCGCAGAGCCGCTCATGGATAAAAGCCACATCCTCAACGGAAAGCATCCCGACGAGCGCCGAAGATCGAGCCACAGGCTCCAGGGAGTACGAAACTGCTGATGGGGTCTTAGCTCGCACCACGACCCGGCCACCCTTCATCTCTTTGATGATCGCCCGCGCGGCCTTCCACGTTGCGCCGCCAATGGTCTTGTCGGGATCATCGATCTCGATTCCTCGGTCGATGAGCGCGAGCACGACCGCTTCCGGATCTACTCCGGCACTCTTGGCTAGGCGATTAACGGACACCGCACGGCGCATTGGACCGCACACCGTAACTCGGCAGGCGGACCAACGTCTTGTCGATAGAAACCATCATCGTTCTCCTTTACGCGACAGGGGACGTTCCGGCCCGGAGCTATGTGCTCTTCCCTTTCGCTAGGCCAGTTGGGCGCACTACCTACTCCGACGAGGCACCCGTAGACGGGACACTTGGTTTGAGCGGAAGGGGGCGTCAATGACCTACCCCCCCCCCCCCCCCCCCCCCCCCCCACGCCGCGACTGGTCGGAGATCGGCCGGCTGTTGGTCGGGCCGTGGATCCCCCCAGCGCCCAGCGGGAGCGACCTGGTCTTGTCCTGCCACGTTCTGCTCTTGCGGGCGTCGATGCACCGTGCTTCAGGAGCGACCCCACGGCGATCACGGGAACGCCAGCCCGCGCACCCCTCAGTGATGCTTTAGACGCCCGAGCCGGGGGTCAGCTGCTCGAGGACAAGGCGTAGGCGGCCTTGCCCCCACGCTCGGTCTTTACGACCGTCTCGCGGGCCAGGAGTCCCTTGAGGTTGTTGCGAGCTGTCTGGTCGCTGATCGCCGTGACCCCCACCAGCTCCTTCACACTATGCGCACCGTGCCCCAGGGCCGCGATAATCGCCCGCTGATTGGCGCTGAGCGGAGCATGCTTGCGCTTACGAGCGCCGGCCTTTCCTCGCGCAGCCCTGCGGCGACGCTTGGTAGCAGGAGCGCTCTTCGTCGCCGGTGTGGCAGCGGCCGCTGCAGGTGCGGCAGATGGAGGTGTGGGGACAGCGGATGCGAGAGCGGCCTTCGCGGCGCGAGCGTTGGAGCGGCGCGGACGGCCTGCACGACGTTTGCGGCGCTTGGGAGCCGCACTCTTGGCGCTCGCCGCCGTGCTGAGCGTCGGGGCGGCCGCTATCGGCGTGGATGCGCGCACACCGTCCAATGCCGCCGCAGCTGCCTCGAGCTGCTTGTACTCCTCGACCGCCGGCCGAAGCTCGATCAGCCGATCGCCTATCTCCTGCCGCGTGCTATCCAACAGATCGTCCATTCGCTCCCCTTTCCTTGGAAGACAGCAGTCTTTCAGTTCAGCGCAGCGCGAGATGTGCGCTCACGCAATGCTCACCACGACCGCGAGGCTCAGAATTATGAAGCTCGCCATGCACGTTGCCTTCAGGATTCGTCGCGTCGTCTCCATCTCGATCGCTGTCGGCGCCGGCCTCACGCGCTCCGCCGCGCACCCGCCGAGCGCGCTTCGATCACGGCTGCCAGCTCCCGCCCCCGCGCGGTCAGCCGCCACTCGTTGGCGCGGCCTCGCCCGTTGCCGTGGTCGGTGGTGTTCTCGATCAGCCCCAACGCCTCCAGGCGCGCCAGAAGCCTGGACATCTGGCCCGCGTCGGTGTCGCCCGTCGCCCACGACACGTCGCGGTTGGAGGGCGCGCTGCCGCGCTCGTTCATCTGGCCGATGAACGCGACCACGGACGCGGTCAGCCTGGTGACCCGCGTCGGCAGGTCCACGAGCTCACCGGACAGCTCAGCCGGCGGCAGCACGCTCGCCGGCATCTCTCCCGGGCGCAGCATCCGCAGCGCCGGAGCGAACAGCTCTTTGCTCGCCGTCTTCGCGCCCACATAGGGCACGAGGATCAGCGCCATCAGCGGGCCCACCAGCACCACGAGCGGCGGCGACGGCCCTGCCGCGTCCCCCCACCAGGGGGTAGACACGCGGGCGTGCAGCATGCCGAGCACCGCGCTGACGATCGCTTCCTCGGTCAGCGGCGGCGGCTCTCGTTCATCCGCGCGCATCACGCGCACGCCCGCCTTGTGCACGACGCCCGCCAGCTGCGCCAGGACCTGCGTGCGGCGTGCGGCAGCAGACGGGCCGGCGCGCAGCGGCTCGACGATCAGGACACGTGCCGCGTCCGGCTTGCGGTCGAGGTAGTCCAGCAGCGTCGCGAGGCCCGCCCGCAGCTGCTCGCGCGGCCGGCGCTCTAAGCGGTACGCACGCGCGACGACCTCCTCTACGGCCGCGAACTCGCGGTCGAACGCCGCCAGGAAGCGCTCTTCTAGCTCCTGTGGCGGATCGTCAAACCAGTATCCGTGTGTCCGCGCACCATGGGCCGGACGCTCCGAGTCACGACGAGCGTCGTCCGTCCTTGCCCCGTGCATATATTGGACATAGTGGCCGCATTCGAGTGGCTGTTTCTAGGGGCGAAGTCCACACAAAACCTCAGCAGAGGAGCAGCTGAGGGGCAGCTGAGGGGCGACGCCGACCGGGGCGGCGGCTCAGTGGCGTCTGCCGCCGCATGGACGGCTAACTTTGCTCGATGCTGCGTTTGATTCCCGTGGAAAAGCCTCCTTATTTGCGCGCACGAAGGATTCGCGTGCGACCGAGAACCGCAAGGATGCAACCCGAGGAGCAGCCATGAGCACCCTGACCACACGCACGCACCCGTTCAGGCATAGCGTCAGCCTCGACGAAGTCGAGGCGCTCCTATGCAGCTGGTCGATCGACAGCGACAGCGACGCGGAGACCGTGCTCGATCTTTCCGAATGCCGCAACGTGGACACTGGTGCGGGGATGCGTCTGGCTAACGCCATGCGGCGGTGGGCGGCAGGCCACCTGGTGGTGCTGGTGCCTGCGGACACCGATCTGCAGAGCAGCGACTGGTTCCGGCTGTTCACGCGGTCGGGGCTGGGGAGGGCCATCGCCGCGCACGCCATTGCCGTGCACTCTGGCGACGAGGACATCGCCGAGGACATCAGAGCATATTACGCCACGACTTCATCGTCTCATGCATCGAACTGCTTGATGTTCCACGGCATCGAGGATGGCGCGCTCGTCCCTACGCAGGATCGCTTCGTCAGTACGGTGCTGCAGGGAATGCGCCAGTATCTGGGTCACGCTCATGAGGCGATCGCACCCGACGATCGCCGCTCGCTCGCTCGCTTGGCTCACGAGGCAGTCACGAACGTCGTCGATCACGCCTTCTCAACCCCGTGGCGCGAACAAGGTACACCACTCGCATATCTCTCCGTGAGGTGGTATCGCACGATCAGCGCCAAGAACGATGAACTCGGCGGCCTGCGCACTTACATTCAGGCACACTACGAGCAGCTGGCGCCCGCGGACACGATCGCCGGATGGATGGAGATTGTCGTGGCGGATGACGGGATAGGCATCGCGGCACGCCAGGCACAGGTCGACGAGGCAAGTATGTATTGCGGATCGATCGCCGCTGAGGACGAGGCCTTGAACGATGCGCTGAAGAGCAGCTCTACCGTCAAGCTTCGCGCGCTCGATGCGCAGCTCCGTGGGGACCCCGGGTACGGGACGGCGATCATGCTGGAGTGCCTGAAGAATGTTAAGGCCTACGCCGCGCTGCGTACGGGCAGGTGCCTGGTGGAGTTCGATCCCTGGCGGTATCAGCGATTTGAACTAAACGTAGCTCGCCTGGGCTGGCTGCCCGGCACCGCGATGCAGGTGTTGCTGCCGGTGCTGGCGCCCCAGTTGCGTCTAACTTGACGCTGGTGGCGACCCTTGTCCCTCAGGTGTTACAGCTTTCAGCATTACGAGCACCTGTTTGACGAGGAGAATATTGCCACCGGTCCTGAGCCGTTCCCGGATCACCGCGTCATTCTGTTCGATCCGCGCGTGGAGCGCGGAAGCCACTCGATCGGCGATCGCTGGCGGCAGCTGGACACCGCCAAGCGAACCGTAGATCTGATCATCCTCCGAGGTAGCACCGAGGACTTCGCTGCCAGCGCCGAGCACGACACGTTGCTACGCGACAGAGTCGCGGAGGTGCCGCTGATCACGCTGAGCGGCAGTTGGGATGCGGGCGAACGAACTCCTCAGCTCGGTGCGCCCAGCTGGGCGCACCCGACTGACATCGTGCCCGACCTGGCGCAGTTGCGGACCTTCGAGCTGCTCACGCTGGTGCTCGAGAGCAAGGCCGTGTACCGGGAGGATGGCTGCCACTTCCGGTTGCCGTCCTCGCGGTTTCACGCCGAGGCGTTTATCCGCCTCGCCGACGCGCTCGACGACCACACCGACCTCGTGCGTGTCGCGGACTGGGTTCTGCCGCGGCTCGATAGCGGGACAGCGCTGCTCGGCGACAATGGATCGCTGATCGGCCTGCTCAGCGTCGTACGTCATGAGGCGCTGGTGCGCTTCGGTTTTCACGTGCCCATGGCAACATTCAACGAGTACCCCTCCGACACGGCGGTACTTCGCGGATTCATCGACGGCTTCCGTGCACAGGACTGGGAGCACCTGCTGTTCCTGATCACGGTGAGCTCGAGTGGATCGATTGCCGCGCGGGTCGGCGCACTGGAGGACGTCGACGTGGACGTAGTGGTGCTCTGTGGCACCGACCCGCCTGGCAAAGGGCCGGCGATGTGCTTCACCCGCCATGTCATCGAGCGCTGGGACGCCGGCTCCGACCAAACCTGTACGGAGTGCGCGAATCTGCCCTGCCTCATCGTCGACCCGCAGACCTATGAGGTGCGCATCCCGGTGTATCTCAATCAGCAACCGGTCGATGTCAACGAGGCGCGCCGCTGCGCGCCGTTTTGGGAGGCGGCAGATCGCCAGGACGCAGTCGCCCTACACAAGGAGCTGCCCACCGCCGATGGCAACCCCGCCGGAAGCCGGCACCTCGCAGTCGCACTCGATATCCCGCGCCTGCTCAACGACACTTGGTTCCGGGGTAATTGTCTCGGCGCACTTCGCCACCAGCCGCGTCCGGACCTCGTCCTTGTCCCCAGACACGCTGCTGCCGAGCCGCTGGCCACTCTTATCTGTGAGGCGCACGATCTCGAGCGATCAGCGGTCATCGACGTACCCATTGGCAGCTTCGCGGCTGAGCTCATCGAGCGGTTGCGTGCCTGCGAATGCGTCCTGGTTGCCGACGACGTCGTGATCACCGCAGAGACAATGGTGACGCTGCGACGCCGCATCTACGAGGCGAGAAGTGGCCACGGCGACATCGAAGTGTGGGGATTCGCGGCGGTGATGCGGCCCCCTTCAAAGCTCGAGCTCAACCACGTGCGGCGCCCGTTTCGTGGGCCCACAGCCGACGGCGGCTCGGAGGATCGCCTGACCGAGGGCTTCAAGGTCTTTCTGCCGGCCCCCGGGGAAGAGGCGTGCGCCTGGTGTGCCGAGCGCAACCTGCTCAACGATCGCCTCGCGGATCTCAGCGGTGCGCCCGCGCGCCTCGCGCAGGCCCGACTCGCGCGCCTGCGAGGCAGCGGCGGTCTCGACCCGCCGCTCTTGCTCGCAGGCGATGACCCGTCGATGCGGACCGACGGCTCGTTCTTTGGAGAGCTGCATCCGAGGGCGGCGTTTGCGGCCGCCAGTGCGGTGGCGCAGCGGCAGAAGGATGCGTTCCTTCGCGAGCACGAGGTGAACAAGCTCGACGTGTTCAATGTCGCTCTTGCCGTCGACGCCTTCTTCGACACGATCATCCTGGCCGGACTGCTACGCACGTTCGATCGCCGCTACTTGCGAGACCTAACCCACGACGCTGAGGTGGACCGCGCGCTCGGCGAGTACCAGATGCAGCCCGGCACGATCGCCGAGGCGGCCCTCGCAGCCGTGACGGGCAAGGTGCCGCCGGAGTCGGTCCAGCACCGGCTGGAGAACAGCGGGCTCGGGGAGATCGCCGAGTTGCTACTCGCCCTGCTGACCGATTGAGGGTTCGCGGCGATTCTCCGAGCGGATCTCAGAGAGAATCCGCTCCAAGCGAGGCTCGTCGGTCATATCGACGTGCCTCATCGCGTTGGCGACGGCGGGGTGCACGTCGCCGATCAGGCGGTGCATCTCACGGGCGATCGCCCGGTAGCTCGGATGTCCCTCGCGGCCGGATCGCAACTCGATGAGGTGCATGGCCTCCCGGGCGTTGAGGTCGAGGACGTACCGGATGCGGTACGCCAAGCAGAGCGCGTAAGGCGCATGAAGGGGGTCACCGGCATCGATCAGAGCCTGCCAGGCCGCCCGTGAGCGGGCCAGCGCCCCACGATAGTCGTCACCGAGGCCGGCCTCGGTGACTTCCTCGGGTACGGAGGCCCCGAGGTGCGGACTCAGCGTCTGCCACTGAACCGTGAGCATGCGATGGCGCTGCAGATCGCGGAACGCTCCGTAGTCGGAGACGATCTCGAAGCGGTACCGCAGCGCCTCGAAGCCCCTCCCCGGGCGGTGACGGCGGTTCTCGCGCCGACCGACGAGCTCAGCGAGGGTGGCGGTGCGCTCGTCGGCGCTTAGCTGCGCGACCTGCAAACGAATCTCCACCTCCCCCAGGTCGGAGGCCTCGAACAGCAGCGTGCTCAGCAGCAGCTCCTCGGTACCGTCGACATGCAGCAGCCGGACGCTCGGCCCCTCGTCAGCGGCGTCACGATCGAGGGCAAAGTGGCGTGCGAGGGCTTGCGCGGTCTCCGTTCGCCCACGTAGAAACTCCACCCATTCCCCGCCCCGATCTGGGCGCTCGACGCGGGAGACGAAGCTGGGCATCGTGGCCTTCATGGCCGAGAGCATCATCTCGCCGTAGCTGCGCGCCTCGGGCAGCGGGTGCGCCAGCAGATGCAGTATCAGGGACTCGAAGGTCTGGCCGCTGGCGAAGATGCCCATGTGCGATAGGGAGGCGGCCGGCAGTAGTCCGCGGATCAGATCCAGGGCCTTGGCCTTTACGGCGCGGGCATGGGCGGCTGGGGACTCGTCTGGACGAGCAGGGAACTGCTCGGCGGCCCAGGCTGACATCCGCGGTAGCAACGACGCATACGTGTCGAACAGACCGTCCATCGCCTGTTCGTAGGCCGGTCCCAGCTCCGAGCTGCGGTAGTAGCGGTAGCCACCGTTCGGCATCGGCCGGTCGTAGGCGATGTAGCGGGTCGACTGCTCGAGGTAGGCGCCGAGCCGTGGGCGCTGCAAGATCTTGGTCATGACGTTGGACACCCACTCGCACGCAATGTGAGCGCCGCCCAACTGCGCGACAGAGTCGTCGCCGTATCCGAGGAAAATCCGGTCATAGAGCGCGGACGCGCGCTGCCCCTCGTCGGTTACGTTCGGCGCGAAGTCGGACGGGAGATCGTCAGCGAACTCATCGAGCAGCAGCCGGCGCAGCGTGCCGGGATAGCGCGAGTACCTCGCAAAGAGTGCGCCCTTTATCGTCTCGGGGAGATTGACGAGCGCGAACACCGGGGCATCGACGTCGGTGACGAACCGTGCGAGGATGGCACGCTCATCGTCGGTGAACGCTTCGACGGGAGACACGCGGACATCCTTGCAGGGATCGGTCGCAGATCGGGCCAAAGGGGGTGAGGGCGAGGTGAGCACGGTCATGGGTCTAGACGAACACACGTTCGTTTTCAAGGGGAAGTTGCGATCTCCAACGAAAACCCCCGTGTTTCCGGGGCTCACGGCACCAAAGTTGGCGCGAGAACGATCATGACCGGACGGCGAAGCCAGCTTTTTTTGGGGCGGGCAGAAGCTGGCTGCTCCGGCACTTCTGTGTCCCGGCCGTCTGACGGCTCTCCTTCACGAACCGCTTTTCGAAGTTCGACGCCTTGGTCCGCGCAAACCTGCGGGACCCAAAAACCAGTGGTCTTTGGAGCCGTCAGACGGCCGGGATCACGGAAGGGACGAAAGTCTCAAGCTACTTCTTTTTCTTCCGCTTCGCCTTCTTATGCGCCTTCTTAGCCACCTTCACCTTCGGACACCCCGTAACGCTCACAACAGTCTGCTGATTGAACGTAGCCCCATTCTGCCCCACGAACGCCGTTGGGGCGATTAGGGGTTCCTTGACCGTCTTGGTCGTCTTCGTCACGACGGTCCGGGTCTTCCCGTGAACCTTGACCTTGACCTTCCGCTTGGTCGTCTTCGTCGAGGTCAGGTCACATAGGTTCTTGTTCGTGCCGAGAGCCGAGAACTTCTTCTCTGGGAGGTTCAATTCGAAGCTCGTCACCGGTTGATCCGGTACTGCGTTGAATGTACTGGACGTCACACCCGCCGGGGAAATATAGGTGTCGCCCACCAAATCGATGGTCACACCGTCGCCTTGCAAGACCATGATGAGATTTGGAAAAGCTTCTCCTCCATTTGACACAAAATAGACTGGCCCTTCCAATGGCACAGGCAATAGCGGCGTCACGGCCTTCGCCGTCCCGATCACCGATTCCGGCGGACAGCTGGCGGGATTCGCCTTGAATTCCTTCTGCAGACAGGCTCTTTGCAAGGTAGTCAGCCGGCTTGGAAGGGCCTTCGGCAGTTCGACTTTGACGCTCTTGATGTTGGCATACGTCCCCTGCGGTGCGCTCGGGTAGGACAGCTTCACATGCAACGACGCACCGTTGGCTTTACTCGTCTTGCCTTCCGTGGAAGCACTAAATTTAGGAGCGAACTTCAGCACCGCACAGTTGGTGGCCTGGAACGGGAGCGATACGGCCGACGCGGCGCCTTCGCTGCTGTCCAGGCTCCCGGTGATCGCCGTCTTACCGCAGTTGGTGGGGTTGAACGTGAATTTATTGTTCCCGCCCATCCCGGTGATCGTGACGTTGATGTGCTGGATCTGCAGCGGGATCCCGTCGAGGATCGTTGGGATCTTGTACGGGCCGCTGTCATCGCTCGTGATCGTGAGAGCGGCGGTGGCCGGGTTCACTTCGATCCGCGCCCTGACGATCACCTGCCCAAGGTTGTACGGGCCCGCGACCGCGGGGTTGACGATCGACAGGCCAAACGGAGCGCCCTCGTACGGGCCCGTGATGTAGACCCTGCCGCCCTTGACCGTGAATGGATCCCCACCCACCCCTACGGAGACAGTGGTTTCTCCTATCTCACTGTTCGGGCCGCACGTCCCCCGATCGGCCTGTGGTTCCGGGCACAGTTCCACACCGGAGAGCAGACCCGAGAGGCCCTCGGGCATGTTCAAGCTGATCGCTTGCAGGTTCTGCTGGCCATCAACCCGTGACATCGTCATCGTGAACGGGCTGAACCCGCCGGCCTGGATGCTCGTCGTGCCCGCGGTCAGCGACGGTTCGAACGGCAGGACCGCACCCGGACACGGGGACCCGTTCGGGCCGTGTTCGATGTTGAAGGACGAGGAGGTGTTGACCGGGGTGTTGCCGTCCCATGGCGTAAAGGACGCCAGGGTGGTGTAGGTCCCGCACCGCGGCGGGGTCGCTAGCGGCGCGCGTTCCCCACCGAAGAAATGCAGTTCTAGGTCTTCGAACGGCAGGTCGGGGGTGTTCTTGAACGTCGTGATGATCTGCCCCGGGGTCTGGCAGGACTCGCCGTCGATGGCCTCGCCCGCGGTTTCGCACAGGCGTACTTCGCCCGCGAGCTTGACCGTGCTCCCGGACACGGGATCTTCGATCAACATGTACATCGCGACGAGGCTCCCGAACGGGTTTTCGTTCTGCGCCGCCAAGTACACCTCGCCTTCAAGCGCGTTCGCCAGCAATGGCGTCTTGATCTTCACCGTCCCGATCTTCGACGCGTCCGGGCAGACGCTCACACCCGGCTGCAGCGCTTCGATCGGCGTCGGCGTGAACGTCGCCCACTTCACCCCCGGTTCGAATTCCGTGTTGAATTCCGTGAGGCCGGTGAAGCCCGCCAACCCCTCCGAGCACGCTTCGAGCCCATCCGCGCCCGCCGGGTTGATCGCTACGCCGGCCGGCAGCACTACCGTCGTGTTACGCAGCGAGGACTCACCCAGCCCTTCGGGGTTGGCCAGTGCCGCGGTCTGAGGAACGTGCACATCCACCGTCAACCCCGAAGAGCTGCTCGCGTTGCTGACATCAGGCAGGGTCTTGATCGTCGGCGGAAACTGCAGCAGCGCGCAACCCGTCAACGCCACCGGTTCGCCACTCACGTTACGCATAGTTTCGCTCATGCTGACGTAATGACCGGGTTCCTGCCACGAGTCAGCGGAGATCGTGGAGCGCAGCGGCCCCGTACAACCAGTCGGCAACGTCAGGAAAGGCCTGGCGTTCTCGCCGCTGCCAACCACCCCGAGAATCGTCGTCGTGGTACCGAAGATCGGCACGACCGCCGAAATATCCAGAGATTCCGCTTGCAACGGGTACAGTTCGCCCGTCTTCAGACCGACGTCGATAAACACATCGGGGATGTCGAACACCGTACCGAACTGCGCCGCCGTGCCGCGAGGTGGCACCATGTTCGACAGCGGATATTCGCCCGTGCCGATGGTGCTGGTGGAAAACGCATACAGGTCGCCCACCCTCGCCCCAGGCGGACACGTGTCTTCGCCCGGTTGGACCTGTTCTATATGCACGTCAAGTTCCTTGAGCGCGCACTTTGTTTCGGTCGCGTTGGGGTTGCCGACGAGCCCCGGCGGCGGGTCGACGATGATGTCCTTGACGTTGCCCGCGGGTAGCAGGATATACGGCGATTCTACGGTGGCGAACTGCCGTTCGGCCTTCGTGTTGAGCTGGAAGGCCGTCACCATCTTGTAAGGGTGCGAGCCGGCCTGGATATCGAGGCTGCCGTTCTGGTTCAGAAACTGGACCGAGAAACTCTTTACGCCAAAGCCCGCGTCGACGGTCGCGAACATACCCTCACTCGAGCTCGTACCGTTCGCGTTACCCGAAACCAGACGGAAATAATAGAGCGCCCCCGGTTCAAGACCACCGATGCCGGCAGACACCCCGACCGGACTCATGCTCGACCCGATCTGGCCCGGCGTCTGTTCGCAGGGAATGCTGTGAGAGAAAACGGTTACAGGCGCGTAATACGTACTCCTTGGCGGTGGTTCCGGCGCTTTCTTTTCGTATTCGAACTCGCACGAGGTAGCGGGGACGCCACGCGGGTCCACGCTACCCTGCAGCGTCGCTCCCGTCTCACTCACGCTCGCCGCGGCGCCCGCCGCGACACCCGGAGCAGTACTCCCGAACACATATACTTTTCCATCCGCCGGGCTCGCGACATAAACCTCACCGCTAGCGCCGTCCACGGCGATCCCACCCTGTTCGACTTCCCCGGGAGCACGACGCGACAGCACTAGCGAACCGAATTCCGACACGGGCGCGCCCGACGGGACGGCTTCTTCTCCTTGGATGAAATATCGCCCGTCCATTCCCCCTGTATCGAACTCATCTACGGACGACTGGTCATCGACGTAGAGATGACCGGTCACCGGGTCCACCGCCATCGCGATATCGCCAGAGCCTTCGGCAACTCGCCCGAGCGACACCGCCACGGTGCTGCCACCGCCGAACTTGGTCACACAACCGCATATGTGGAGGAGCCCGTAGTCACTCCCGGTTGGACCGACAGCAAAGCTGTGTTCGACGACTCCGAATTCACGCGCGTACTCCTCTTCGTGGAAATAACTTCTGAGATATTTGATAAAGTTGTTTGTCGTGGAGTTATCGAATGTGGCGATGGCGATCCCTCCGCCTGAGTTAACCCTGAGGTCTCCGTTTGCGGTGAGCGCGAACCCCGACAGTTCGCCGTTGAACGGTCCGGTGATGTGGGCGAGATACGCGCCGCTGGGGCTGAACTTGTCGATCGCGCTGTGGCCCGCGTCCATCACGTACAGGTCTCCACGGGAGGGGTCCGAGAGGTCGCTGGAGTTATCGATCGCGACCGCGGCCGGGGTGGCTGACACCTCAGGGAACGAGAACGCGCCGGCCGGTGATCCGGTGAGCTCGTTGCCTTTAGCGTATGCCGCGCATTCGGCGCCGCACGTGAAGTCGACGGGGTTGCCGGACGCGTCGAACTTGGAGACGGTGTCCGTGGCGATGTCGGCGACGTATACGTCCCCTGTGGCTTCTTCGACCGCGATCCCGTTGGGGTCGGTAAACGAGCCGAAGCTGAACAGGAACGGGTGGGCTTCGGTTTCCGCGAGCGCCGGGGACGCGGCGGCGGCCATGACCGCGATGGCCGCGAGCAGCGCGGGCGCGAGCTTGTGGAGAGCTTTGAAGGTCCTCATCGGCTTGCCCTCCGCTCGTCGTTGGATCGCTTGGCTGTGGCGCTCTTCGCCGCGGCCGAAGCTCTACGTCCTGCCTTTTCGCACGCCTGGCGCTTGTGCCTGTTGTGGTCTTTGCGGCACGCCGCTAGCGCATCCGCGAGCTTCTCGGCGCGGGTCAGCGCCTTGACCTTGACCGTCGGCGTGGGCGGCACTGCAGCGAGGTTGCCTGCGCCGGAGAACGTCTCACTCGACGGCGCTCCGAAGAGCGATGGCTGCGGTTCGGGCGCCGAGCGGCACGCTTCGGCTGTCGTGCAAGGCGCCAGCGCCGGTTCGGGGAAACCGCCATCCACGCGCGCGTCATAGATCATGTTCGCTTCCTGGCCAGAGGCCTGCGGCAGCAGACTCTGGCGGGTGAGGAAGAACACGTCGTCGCCGCTCGGGCTCGCATCCAGCAGGTCCGATTCGCTGGAGCTCGTGCCTGAAGAGATTAGGTGCAGGCCGCTTTCGTAGTCAAACTCATAGACATTGGTCTGGCCGTTCGTGTCCCGCGGCAAGAGCACCGCTGCGTCCTGGAAGAACACCTGCCCATTGTTGGAGAGGGAGGGGTAGGGTTCGTGGTCAAGGATGCCAGTGCTCACGCCGGTCGAGACGAAGCGGTTCGCTGCGGCGCTGTAGAGATACCCGCTCGTCGTCAGGAGGAACGCGCCGTTCGCCGAGACGGTGCTGCCAGCTTCGTGCGTGAGGAACGTGAGTGTCGCGCCGTGCTGGAGATACAGATTTTCCTGGCCGTTCTGTGCCGTATCGCCGAACTGGTTGGCCTCCGAGCCAGACAGCACGCCCTTGGAGCTGAAATACACATAGGAGCCGTCTTCGCTGATGCCCACGAGACCCGCTTCGGCATCGCTGAGGGGTGTGAGATCGCGCAGCTGGCCGGTGCTGACGTCATAGCTGTAGAGGTTCGTACCGCTGCCCGGTTCCGTGTTGCTCGTAAGGCCCGCCGTCGCGTTGTCGCTGAAGAACACCTGCGAGCCGTCGGCGGTGACGGCCGCGAGCGCACCCCCACCACCCGGGCCCGATCCTCCTCGCGTTTCGTCGAGCTGCACGGTGCGTTCGCCGCCGTTCAACCGCACGTACAGGTTCCCGCCCGCCGTGAAGAACATCTCAGAGCCATCGTTTGAGATGCTCACGAGCGTCCCCGCGAGCGGAGCCCCGGACGGCGACTTGAACTGCAACAGGTGCACGACGCCTTCGTTCCATTCGTACAGGTTTTCGGTGCCGCTCGGAGCTTCGGCGGTCAGCTGCGCGCGCTCGGAGAACACAACCACGTTGAGATCGGCCGAAGCGCCGCGGAGGCTCAGGGGTGCGGGCACGACGCCCGGCGGCGTGAGATTGATCAGCCGATAGGAGCCACCATCGCGGTTATCGCGCAGCAAGAAGTTTTCTTCACCCACCGGTTCGCCGCTCACCACTTCCAGGGCTTCCGCACGACATTCGTTGCCTCCTCCGGGGACAGTCGTGTTGTCGTTGACGACGATGATCGCCTTCGACAAATCGCTGGAATATTTCATAACATTATCCTGCTGAAACCATGGGCAGCGCTGGCTGGTATACGGTTGAAGGGGGAGCGCATCTTCGGTGCTCCAGCCGCCCGCGCCGCGGGTAGCGATGAATTCCACCCCCGCCGACTGGGCGCCGGGCAGAACTTCGCTCGAAAAGTATGAGAACCGGTTACCGTCGCTGGCTGAAAAATTGTTAACACCAAAACCGGGACCAAAACCCCTCAGCGGATTGTGACCAGGACGATCTTCACCGTCTTCGGTGTCTGGCTCGGCGGTGTCCTTGCCTGCGGGGCTGACGAGCTCGTAGGCGCGACAGTCGGGCAAAGCGGCTGAGAAGCCGCCGCGGGTCTGTTCGTTGGGGCACTCGGCCTGCGCGGCGGTAACGGTCGTGAACGTCTCGTCAGGGCCCACGACCGTGCCGACCGCGTTCGTGGCGACCGCGCGATAGTGATAGGTCGTGCCGGGCTCCAGACCCCCTGCCGAGGCCCACACCATACGCGAGGAAAAACCTTCACCCGCGCTGCCTTCCGGGAACGGCACGCTCATACCATGAGGCCCTTCGCGTTCCTTATATTCCCGCGTGTCGTATTCAAAGCGATACCTCGCCTCGACGCCACCCGGGGCGACCAGCGCGCCGAGCTTCGCTTCAGAGGTCCCCACTTCGACAGCCGACTCCTGGCCAAGCACGGGCGCGACGGGCGGCTGGAAGGTCAGCACGCGGT
The DNA here is from genome assembly GCA_963837135.1 of uncultured Solirubrobacterales bacterium. GTDB lineage: Bacteria > Actinomycetota > Thermoleophilia > Solirubrobacterales > Solirubrobacteraceae > Palsa-744. The sequence goes on along the minus strand of CAWILV010000004.1, from coordinate 864,906 downwards.
TTTTCGCGCCGTCGGTCACATAAACGCGACCGCTCGTCGTATCTACCGCCACTTGATCCCACGCGTATTCGCTTATCCCGGAGTCGCCCAGCCCGAGTTCGCCCGCGCCGAGGTCGGCGAGCTGCGCGCCGCCGGGGCCGTACTCCACCAGGTGGGCACACGGCGGTGTGATCAAGCCGCAGTCGTCCGCGCCGTTCTGGACGATCGCGAGCACGTCGCCGTGCCCGTCGAGCGCGACCGTCTTCACGCCTTCGCTCTTGATTTCCGCGAGGAACGCGCCACTCGGACTGAACTCCTCGATCCGGTTGTTACCGGAATCGGCGACCCACATATCGCCGGAGGAGTCGATCGCGACACCGTTCGGTCCCTTCAGCGCGTGCGCGCCGGAGCCGGTGAACGTTTCGAGCAGCGTCCCGGTTGGACTGTACTTGAGCAGCTCGTTGTTCGGGACGTTGGGCACATACACGTCGCCCGCGGAGTCCGCCGCGATCTGCGTCGTATTTACGAATACTTCACTAAAAGCCGTCACGAATGACGGCACAGAGAACGATGACAGCAGTTCGCCCGTGGTCGGGGCATATGTGTCGAGTTCTCCGCCGGCGGTGGCTACGTACACGTCCCCGTTGCTCGGGTTCACCGCCGCGCCATAGTTGCCTCCTTCCGCGAACGGCGAGGAAAGCGAGAGCGGTTCGCCCAAGGCAGTGAACTTCCCACTTTGCCCTCGGACGAGACCTGTTCCTTCAGAGTTCTCGGTGAGGAAGCCCGTTACGAACACGTCGCCGCTGGACTGCTCGACGGCGACGCCGAGAGCGCCCAACGAGGCGAACTGGCCGTTTGAAACGAGCGTGGGAGCCGCGGCCTGCGCGACACCGGCGCACAGCGCGAGCAGAGCGCAGAGGGCGCAGAGGATTGTGAGAGGAGTGGCGATCGAGCCGCGCACCAAGCGAAGTGGTGAGGAACGCTCAGTGAGCTTGCCGGCCGCTACGAGTGGAGACACGAGTGTCATTTACTTCTTCACCTTGCCCTTTTTCTTGCTCTTCTTGGGGACGCATTTGGTTTTCTTCTTCATGAAGCCCTTACGGCAACTCGCCGGTTTCGGTTTCGCTTTTTCTCCTCGCGTGCTCCGCTTGCCGGCTTCCGCTTCCTGGCGGACGAGGCTGACAGTCTCGACCGCGATTTCGTCATACTGCCGCTGCTTGGCCGCGTTCGCCGCCGCCGCTGTTTCTGTCGCGTGCTGGGCTTCTTCTTCGAGCTTTTGTTTGGCGGCGTTCGCCGCGGCGAGTTCTTCTGCGGGTTTCCTGTTGGCCGCGGCCTGTGCTTCCAGTTCGGCCTGGCTGCGCGGTGTCGTGAACTGGAGTGTTTCGCCGCGAACGGGTTCGCTCACCGCGGCGCTCTTCGCGACCAGCCAGTAGTAGTAGGTCGTATTCGGCTGCAGGCCGCTGAGTACGATCGGCCCCACGCCCGCCAGCGTCCTGCCGCTCGCGAACCCGGTCGCGCTGCGTTCGATCACGTCGGTCGGGAGCACGTATTCGACGTAGTATTCGGCTTCGCCGGCGCCGGGATTCAGCTCGCCCGTGAGCTGCGCGCTGGTTTCCGTGACGTCCTTCGCGGCGCCCGTCTGGACGGTGGGGGCCGCCGCTTTCGTCGTGAATTCCTCAGCCGCCCCGTGCACGGGTTCGCTTGCCGCCGCGTTGGTCGCGACCAGCCAGTAGTGGTAGGTCCGCCCCGGTTCCAGCCCGGTGACCGCGATCGGAGTGACGCATTCCTGGAGCACCCCGCCCAGCGTGCATTGCTGGACCTTCCCGCTCACGTGCACCGGCGTGCTCTTCGTGCCACAGGTCATCGTTATCGCCGAGCACGGTTCGGTGCCGTATTCGACGTAGTATTCGGCTTCGCCGCCCGCGTCGAGCTTGCCGCCGAGCTCAGCGCTCGCAGCCGTGACTTCTTCCGCGGCGCTGGTCTGGACCACGGGCACGCCGAGTGTTTCGAAGTGTTCGACCGTGCCGTAGGTCGTGCCCGTGGGATTGATCGCGACCGCCTGGTAGTAGTAGAGCGTGCCCGACGTCAGCACGGGGCCGGTCGCGGCTTCCGCGCCCACATTCCCGAAGCCCGAGCCGATGCTGGCCCCCGGCGCCGCCGGCACATCGGTCGGCGTGGCAAGCGATTTGCCGACCAACACCGGGCTCGTGGAGTACTGGAAGTACACGGTCGTTTCCTGGTCCTCCGCGTTAGCTTCCGCGTGCAGCGTCGCTTCGAACGGGGTCGCGTTGGAGTAGCTCGCGGCGCCCGCGACGACTTCAGGGGCCGGGGCGAGGGTTTCGAGCACCACTTCGTTGCCCACAGTGGCGTTGCCGAATTCGTTGGTCGCGACCAAGCAGACCTTGTATGTCCTGTCGGGTTCAAGGCCGACCGTCGCGTGCACGGGCAGCGCTTTGCCTTCGAGTTCGCCCGCGACCCCTTCTAGACCGACAGTAGGTCCTTCGGTGCACGACGACCCTCCTGGATTGCTGTAAGCGAAATACCCGCCGGCTTTTGTGGTCACCGTCCCATGCGGGTTCAGCGTGCCTTCCAAGATCGCCGAGGTGGCCGTGATCTGTGCCGCGGGTTCGGTCGTTTCCGGTGTTTCCGGAGGGACAGTCGTTTTGAATGGGACGGGCGCACTGACCGTCGTCTGCGACGGGCTTTCCAGATTCGTGACCGACAGGCACACCGCGTATTCGGTATTCGGGTTCAGACCGGTCACGGTCTCAGGCGACAGCGGTTCGGGCGCGTTGCCAAACGACAGGCCCGACGAGCTTTCGCTGCCACCTTCGCATTCCGTGCCCGTGCCCGCTTTGTAGAGAAACTTGTAGGTACCCGACTGCGGAGGTTGGGCCAGCGTGCCCGGATTCAGGATGCCCAGGAAGGTAGCCGTGGTCGCATGGACGGGTTCGGCCACCGTGAGGGTCGGGGTTTCCGGGGCCGCGGCCAGCGCCGGGGCCACGCCAAAAGCCATGGCACCCACCACTGCGGCGAGAACCGCCAGGGTGGGTAGGGCGAGATGACGCATGTCGCGGCGCGAGCCTGAAGCGGTCACGGTCAGCCTACGAGCGTTCATGAAGCACACCTCCTCCTGGAAGAAACGGCGAGATAGTCCAGCGACGTTCTTCTTGATCCGCCATACTCGAATGGTTCGACCTTCTCAGCGCGCTGCGCGATGACGCGACGGCCGCCATAGCCGGATGATGCGATCGGCGACGGCGATTAAGGCCCCACCCACCCGGGCGGCTGGAACGCCCCTTCACAGGGGCCGCGGCGAGGGTGCGCCACGACCCCCGTGGAGGGACGAAGGGAGATGCCTCTCCCACCGAGGACCTCTTCGAGCGACACCGCCAGGAGAGGGAAACGGCGGCGGCGCTCGAGCAAATCCGCAGGCAGGCCGATCCGACCGATTCGAGATCGGGCTGGCGCATCCCCAGGGGCAGGGTCAGGCGAGCCTTGTGACGCTCCCAGTAGTGCTCTTGCATCCCCACTGCTCCTCATTCCCTCTCCCGCCGACCCGGCGCGAGCTCGTGCTATCTCTCGAGGCGCCTCTCCCACTGACCGCAATCGGCAAGGGGTCCTCACCTCTCCTGAAACCATCCTCCACTCACGGGGAGCGGATTTCTAGGGGAGGAGTCCACAGTTTCTTTGGCCAGCGCCGGCGCTGATTAAGGCCCCGCCCACCCACGTTTTGGTTAACTCCGCTTGGGGGTTGACAGGGGGCAGCGCGAGGCAGCGGGACGGATTAGGGATGTGAGGCCGCTTAGGGATTGGCTACGCGACTGAGGGGGTGGTCTTACGGATCGTTCTGTGCTTGCCGGCAGATGAATTGGCGTTATTCAGGTTTCGGTCTCGTGCTGTCCACGGCCGCCAGCGGTGGGCCGAGCACGCGGGTTGGCGCTGCGCCTGGTGGCGTTTGAAGCTGGATCTGGGCAGCACACCGGAGCTTGTCAGACGTCTTCGATCGGGATCGGGCCCGGCACGAGCGAAGACGTCTGACAAGGGCCGGGGGGCGGGGATGGAGAGGCGGAGATGAGCTGGGTTCTGGGACCGGCGGCGGGGGCGGCGCGTTCGTTTTGGCGCCAAGTGTTTTCGGCGATTCCCGGAAACATTGAGGTTCTGGTGCTCGGCGGGGATGGGATCGACTGAAACGTCGCAGGCGATCCGTAGGTTGGCCGGCGATGTCTGCGAAACCAACCAAACCGGATCCCTCCGCGACGCCTGACGTCGTCGTGGAGAACCTGCGCAGCGCCGTGCACGCGAGCGAAGGTGAGCTCGCGGCCCAAGTCGTGGCCGACAGCGCGCTCGACTCAAAGCTCCTAGGCCTGCTCGGGTTCTTCGCCTTAGCCGGAAGCATCCTGCTCACTGTGCCCCACGGACTGCACGATCGACGTGGGCTGCTGCTCGCCGCGACCATCCTCGGCGCGCTTGCCTGCCTGGCGGGAAGCATCGGAGGCTCGACCCCGGAAACGGGACCGCTGCCAGAAGACTTCTACGCCCAGTACGGCGCCAAAGTCGAGCCCGAATACCTTCTTCAGCTGCTCGCAGACCTGACGAACACGATACGGCGCAACCGGCAGAGCCTCGAACTTCGCCGTCGCGTGCTCGCGTTTGCCGTCGCCGCGCCGATCGTCCTGACCGTCGCATTCGGACTGCTGGCGATCCTATGAAAGGGGCTAGAATGCAACGCATGGACAAGCCAGCACCGCTGCCCCCGCCCTCTGGGCTTCCGGGCGAGAAGATCCCGACAGGACCGTCGCTCGGGCTGTGGGAGCTGCTCCAGCGGCTTCTCAAATCACGCAGCGCCACCTGAGGGACACAGCAGGCGCAAGCTGGGTTTACGCTCCTACTTCACCGATCCGCAAACTTCATACCAGTCACTCCGTGCGGGCCGCGCCCGGCGAGACGCGGGCGGCGAACATGCCGGGCAGGGCGATCACGAGCAGCGTGATCGCGCCGACCAGCCCGAGTGTCTCGAGCACTCCCACCGCGCCCACCGAGAACGGCGCGGGAAAGCCGGTGCTGCGTTCCAGATAGCGGCTCGCCAGCGCGTGGCCGCAGATGCCGACCACTGCCCCCGCCACGGCGCCCACCCCGACCGTGACCACGCACTCGAGCACTATCGCTCGCCACAGCTGCCACGTGTCATAGCCCTGCATCTTCAGCCCCGCCAGCCGCCTGCGACGCTGCCACACGGTGGCGCTCAGAGCGGCGGCGACGGCTAGCGCGGCGGCGATCTCCAGCAGCGTCGCGATCTCCTGGAGCGTGCGCAGCCCCTCGCGCGCGCTGGAGTTGCTGAGCGCCTCGCGTTCTGTGGCGGTACGCACCGCAAGGCCCGGATAGCCGCCGAGCGCCGCGATCACGGCGTGGCGGGCGCGCGCCGGGCTCACCCCGGCCTTCAGGCTCACCTCGAGCGCCGCGGCGTCACTGCTCATCCAGTAGCGCGCATAGTCGTTCGCGCTCATCGTGATCGCGCCCGCCGGCCAGCCCGAGTTGGTCAAGATCGCCGCTACGCTGAATCCGATCCGGCCCGACGGCGTCGGCAGCCTCATGATGCTGCCCATGCGCAGGTGGTGTTCTGAGGCGTAGTCGCTCGACACCGCGACGGCGCTGCCCGCTTCGATCAGCCGCGTTGCGCGCGCGAGGTTGCCGTGGCGCAGCTGACTCGATTCGATCATCAGGCTGTCGCCCGCCGGCCTACCGCGCACCCACGTGCGGCGCTCGCCGACGTCGAGTAGCCCGCCGCGATAGATACGCACCGAGGCGACCCCCGGGGCGTGCGCGAGCGCCGCCGCCGGCCCGGCGGACGCAAACGAGCCTGTGTTGAAGATGTCGCGCCCCGCCGTGACCCAGATCTGGGCGGTGGAGAAGTACTGATCGGTGGCCTGGGAGATGCCGCCCAGCAGGTCCTCGCGCGCGCCGCCGACCGCCACCCCTCCGTACACCGCGATCCCCACGATCCCCGCCAGCGCCACCAACCGTGTCGTGGTCGCGCGCAGCTCGGAAAGCGCGACCGGCAGGGCGCTCGATGCAACGTTTTCGCTCATCCGCGGCAGCGCCCGCGTGAGCGTCCAGAACACGCCGGGGATCAGGCACAGGCTCGCCAGCGCGAGCGCGACTCCGCCGACGATCGTCGCGCCCGGGAAGAGCACCACGATTGCGACCACGACCGCGATCAGGGCCGCGCCCGCCAGCGCGAGCCTTGCGATCGTGCGCGCTCCGACGAGCTCGCTCCTCGAGCCTTTCTCTCGGAAGACCGCGTCGGCGGGACGGTGCGGGCGCAGGTCGAGCAATGGCGAGAGCGACGCCAGCGCGGTCGCGAGCACGCCGGCCGCGATCGCGACCAGGATCGTCCCCACGTGCACGACCTCCTCGGTGCCGATCGGGAACGCGGCGGTCAAGAAGCTCGGGGTGCGCTGGAACAGCGCATGCGAGAGCACATCCCCCGCGCCCACCCCCACGAGCGACGCGACCACTCCCAGCGCCATGGCCTGAAAGCCCAGCAGCAGGATGACCTGCCGCGGATCGTGACCCTGCATCCTCAGGTCTGCCACCCACCGCCGTCGCTCGGGGACCGTCAACAGCATCGCGCTGAGCGCCAACAGAAAGCCGACCATCACGCTGATCGCGGTGAACAGCAACGTCGACTGACGGTTCGCCTTGGTCGCCTGGTCCAACAGCGACAATTCGTAATCGGCGGGGCGCACGTCGAGCCGACCTGCCGCCAGCTTCCTGAGCTCCCCGGCGACTTTTTCTTCCGCTCCCGGCGCGGGCTCGATCAGCACCTCGCTGACGATTGGACCGATCCCCGCGAGCTGCTGGGCCTCGGACAGCACCGCCACCGCCACCGGGCTGGACGACGCCGAGCCCAGCACGCTGCCGCCGAGCAGCGCCTTCACCCGCGCGGTCCGCACCAGCCCGTTGCTCGCCACCCCCACCACCGCGCCGCGCTGCACGCCGAGATTGCCCGCGACGCCGGTGGGCAGCCCCAGGCCACCCGCTAGCAGCGCGGTGGCGGAGGCGTACTGCTGCGTCGCTGAGCCGCCGAGCGATTCGACGCTCGGGCTCACCCCGATCAGCGTCACGGCTTCCTGGCGGCCCAGCGGACCGATCAACGTCACGTTCTCGCGCAGCACCGGCGCGGCCACCGCCACCCCGGGAAGGTTGCCCGCGCGTTCTGCCAGCGTCTGGTCGAACCCCTGCGACGAGCGCGCCACAAGCGCGAACCGCGCCGATCCCGTCAGGCCGTGGATCAGCTTGCTCGCCGAGCTCTCCAGCGAGCTGTTGGCCAACAACGTGCCGAACACGAGCGCCACGCCGATCGCGACGCCCGCGCCCGCCAAGAGCTCCCCCGCCACGTGCGCGCGCAGCCGGCGCTTGTATTGCAACAGCAGCATCGACACGCGGATCCCGAAGATCCGCGGGTTCAGCGGGCTGCTCACGGCGCGGGCGGGGTGGATCGGGGTCGGGCGGCCGGGGATCTCATCGAATCGGCGGTGGCTCGTCCACCAGGCGCCCGTCGCGCAGCCTCAGCACCCGGTCCACGAACTTGACCGCTTCGGGGTCGTGCGTGACGAGCACCCCCGGCGCCTCACGCTCCCGGCAGATCTCGCGCAGCAACTCGAGTACTTCTTCGGTGCGCTCGGTGTCCAGGTTGCCGGTCGGCTCGTCGGTCAACAGCAGGCCCGGTTCGCCGACCAGCGCCCTGGCAATCGCCACCCGCTGGCGCTCCCCCATCGACAGCTGCTCTGTACGATGTGCGACGCGTCCCCCGAGCCCCAGGCGCTCCAGCCACGGCAACGCCTTTTTGCGCGCCTCGCGCCCCGTGAAACCCGAGGCGCCCAGCCCCATCATCGCCTCGTCCAGCGCGGTGGCGTGCGGTGTCAGGAGGAACTCCTGCGAGACGAAGCCGACATCGTCGCGGCGATACACCGATCTCTCGCGCTCCGAGAAGGCGCCCACCTCGCGCCCGTCGAAGCGGATGCTCCCCTGATCCGGTGCAAACACCGCCGCGCACATCGACAGCAGCGTGCTCTTCCCCGACCCGCTCGGCCCGTAGAGCGCCACAAATTCCCCGGGCTCAATCGTGAGCGTCACGCCGTCGACCGCGCGTACCGTCTCCGCGCCGCCCGCGTAGTGCTTGACGACGTCCCGCAGCTCCAGGGCGCTCACGCTATGAGGGCCCAGATGCGGCCGCGCGGTGGGGGCGCAGCTCCACGATCGTGCCCTGCTCCTCGGTGCTGGAGAGCTCGCCGTCCGCGCCCAGCCACATCTGCGACGCCACGCCGCCGGTCGCGAGGCTCTCCGAGGCCACCAGCAGCGCGATCCCGCGCTCGGCCGTCACCTCCCTCAAGGTCTCGCAGAACCGATCGTGATCTTCGATTCTCGGCATCGGCGCCGGCTCGTCAACCAGCAGCAACCGCGGCTCGCGCACCAGCGCCCGCGCCAGCATCGCCCGCGCCCGCTTCTCCGCCGACAGGGCGTCGGTGCTCTCCGCCGCGCCGGCCGCGCTCACGCCCACGGCGTCGAGCGTGAGCAGCGCCCTGTGCTTGCACTCGCGCGGCGTCAGGCCCTGAGAACCGATCGACATCGCCACGTGCTCGAGCACGCTCTCCCCCGGCAGTGGGAGCCAACCCCCACCGGCAAGCAGCGCGATCGGGCCCCGCAGCAGCCTCGCCCGCTGGGCGCCCGAGCGTCGCGTGATCTCCTCCCCGTCGAAGCGGATACTGCCCTCCTCGGGCGATTCGATCGCGGCGGCGAGGCGCAACAGCGTCGACTTGCCGAATCCGGGAGCTCCGTATAGGCCGACGGCCGCGCCTTCGGCGAGATTGAAGGAGACCCGATTCAGCACCACCCGCTCGCGACCCCCATCCGGGTAGCGCTTGGTGACGTTCGCAAACGACAGCAACGGCACGGTCGACGGGGGTGAGTGGGCGGGATTCATTCTTCTCGGGGCCGGATCGTCGAGGGGGCTAGGGGTTGCGGGCGGCATACTCGGCGATCAGCTGACGCATGTGAACGCTCCAGTCGATGTCCGCACGCAGGCTCCCGTACACCGATTGGCGAATGCCATCCAGGCGCAGCCCCTCCCATGAGGGCGATCCCTTCTCCCTCGGCAGCACCAGCTGCGCGAGCTTCACGCACTCGCGCTCGTACTCGCGCAGCGCGCGCAGCAGCCGCGGCGCGTCCTGTGGCCGGGCGACGGCGAGCTTCGCCTGCAGCCCCAGGCGCACCGGCTCGCGCGGCATCAGCGTCTCCAACCAGCACTGAAGCCCCTCCGTCGTCTTCTCGGTCGGGTGATACACCACCGAGGTTCCCTGATCGCCGCCCCGCCTGGGCTCCTCGCGCGCGGAGGCGTACCCCTCCTGCTCCAGCTGCTTGAGCAGCCTGTAGATGTATTTCGGTTCGATCCGCCAGGTCTCGCCCAGACGCGCGATCAGCCGGTTGGCGAGCTCCCCGCCGCTGCCCGGGTGCTCCACCAGCAGACCGAGCAGCGCCCCACGAAACTGAGCCGAACCCCCCTGCGTCCACTTCCTCGCGCCGGCCTGCTCACCCACTGCGACTCCTCCCTCAGGTCTTTCTCTCACAGACCTTACTCCAGCCTAACGGCGAATGCACGCGCTTATAGCGCCGGCCGCTGTCAACCCCCAAAGGTTGATAACTCCAGGCCTAACGGCGAATGCACCTGCTCCTAGCGGTACCCTGGATGGCAATGCCGCCAGACCTCCTGGCGGAGGCGGGAAAGGGAGAGGAAGACAGATGACGGAGTTCACAGTGCCCACGCTACGGGGGGTTGGCCGGGGCATCGCGGCCACCGCCGCGCTACTCGCCCTCTCGCTGGCCGGCGCGCTACACGCGAGCACCGCTGGCGCCACGCGCACACGCTCCGCGCCGATCATCGCGCTAGCCGCGCGCACGATCAGCATCAACGACAACGGGTACCTCAAACGCACCCACGCCTCCGGTGCCATCATCGATGAGGCTGGGGAAATCTCCGGGACGCTGCGCGGGGCCGCGAAGGTGCGCCTCGACGTCGGCCCCGAAACGATCACAGCCTCCTTCAAGATCGAAGTTCACGGCGGCGGCTCGATCGTCGGCACCGGTCGCGCAAAGATCGGCTCAGACAACAGGTACACGAGCTTCGCCGGCACCCTGTCTGTCACCGGCGGCACCGGCCGCTACGCCCACGCCCACGGTGAAGGCAAACTCTACGGCACGATCGAACGGGTGAGCGACGAGCTGACCGTGCAGACCAGGAAGGGAACCCTCCATTACTGAGCCACCCCGCGAGGCAGGCGTGCCCGATTCGCGCGCGCAGCCCAGCGCGTCCTGGCATCGTGCTCTGAGAACTGTCGCCACCGCGACCGTCATGCTCTGCGCCTGCGCCACCGCGTGGGCGCCCGCGACCGGGCGCGCGGCGAGCGCTGTGCAGTCCTCTCAGGCGCACACCGTCAGCCTCACCGCCACGTTCACGCCCGAGCGCCTCGGCGCAGGTACCACTATCCGCGTCGGCTTTGGGATCGCCACCCCACCCGGCCGCGCGCCCTCTCCCGTCACCGACGTGGAACTGCTGCTTCCTCCCGGGCTCGCCATCGCCTCGAGCGATCTCGGCCTGGAAACGTGCGAACCAGCGAAGCTCGAAAGCGAAGGTTTTGCCGGCTGCCCCCCGGACTCGCTGATGGGCCGCGGCTCCGCCGCGGCGGAGGTCCCCTTCGGCTCGGGCTTCGTCACCGAGCGCGCTCCGATCAGGCTCTTCTGGGGACCGCTGCAGGAAGGCCATCCGCAGCTGCTGTTCTTCGCCGAAGGCGAAGCACCCGTGCTGGCGAACATCATCTTCGGAGCGCTCGTGCTGCCGGCGCCGGCCCCGTTCGGGGGCGCACTGAACGCTCGCCTCCCGCTCGTGCCGAGCGTTCGCGGAGGCCCGGACGTCGCCTTGGTCCACTTGGAGACAACGATCGGGGCAAAAGGGATCGTCTACACCGAACACTCCAAAGGCAAGACGATCCACTTTCGCCCGCGCGGTATCGTCCTGCCCGGCAGCTGCCCCCACGGCGGATTTTCCTTTGCCGCCCGTCTGAGCTTCCAAGACGCCACGCAGGCGAGCGCCACGACGGTCGTAAAATGCCCGCGAGCCCATTGACGATGCTGATGTTTAGTGGACTTGACCCCGGTCTGATGCTGATGTTTAGTGGACTTGACCCCTGTCTTTACTGATTCCCACCTGTTCTACTACTTTGACCATGACACCCCAGGCGACAGTTCCGCCGGAGAACTTGCTCGACGCCACGGGAGTCCTCGACCGCCTGAAGCTCACCGGCGCCTTCGCCGGCGCCGCCCGGCGCTACTGGGTCAACGTGTTTCCGACGGTCAGGCGCGAGCGCACCCGCTGGCAAGAGCGCGCCGCTGAGATCCCCGATCCGCTGCTGCGCACGCTCGCGCTTCAGGCCGAGGGCGACCGGGGCAACGTCGAGGGCGCGGCGGCGTTCGCCGCCTTCGTGCCGCGTGCCAACCGCACCGCCGTGGTCCGCGCGCTCGTCGCGTATCAGTCGACCTACAACTACCTCGACCGGCTCGCCGAGCAGCCCTCCGCCGAGCCGATCGCCGGCGCCCGCGGACTGCACCAGGCCCTGCTGGACGCACTCGATCCGACCGGGCAGGTGGGAACCGAATCCCCCGACTACTACGCCCACTACCCCCAGCGCGAGGACGGCGGGTATTTGGCCGCGCTGGTGGATACGTGCCGCTCGGCGCTCGCCACCTTGCCCTCATACGCCGCGGTCGCGCCCGCCGCGCGGACGGCCACCGAGCGGATCGTCGAGTTCCAGAGCCTCAACCTGTCCGAGACGCAGGGCGAGCACGACGCGTTCGCCCGCTGGGCCGCCGGCGAGACCCCACCGGAGATCGACCTGCAATGGTGGGAGACGGCCGCCGCCGGGGGCTCTTCGCTCGCCGTCTACGCGTTGATCGCGACAGCGGCCGATCCGCGCCTCGACCCGCGCGAGATCGCCGCGATCGAGCGCGCCTACTTCCCGTGGATCGGCGCGCTGCACTCGCTGCTCGACCACCTCGTCGACCGCGCTCAGGACGCGGCTTCGGGTGAGCGCAGCCTGATCGACTATTACCCCTCGCCCGCGCACGCCGCCGCGCGCATGCAGACACTGGCCGAGCGCGCCGCAAGCGCGGCGGGTGGCCTGCCACGAGCCCACGCACACACGGTCGTGCTCGCCGGCATGACGGCCAACTACCTATCCGACCCCGGAGCCGCGGCGCCCGCCGCCGCCCCGATCGCCCGACGCGTCAGGGGCGCAATCGGGGGGCTGGTGGGGCCCGCACTGCTGGTGTTCAAGGCCCGGAGGCTGGCCGGGGGCCTAACGGGCTCTGCGGGCACAACCTCGGTGCGGCGACGCGCGGCGCGCGCGGGCCAGGATTCACCACTCGCACTGCGCCTGCAGCGATGACCGTCAGCGTGGGCGCATACGAGTTCAACGATGTCCGTTATGACATCGAGTGCGATGTCCTCGATCTGCGGACGGACACGCCCGGCTCCGCGGCTGACACCTTTGAGACCCCCGAGGGTCATCTCGTCTTCCTCGACGAGGTTGGCGAGGTGACCGGCATAGCGCTGATCTCAGCACAGGAATTGCTCGGCCGCAACGGTCGGGTCCCCGTGACCCTGCCGAGAGTTGTCGAAGTCGACGTGGACGAGCTGACGCAAGCGCTGGCGGGCTAACACGGAGCGAACACGAAGTGATGATCGACCCGCGGGCCGCGCCGGAGCTCCGAGAGCTGCCACTCGAGGAGATCGAAGCGGCGTTGGTCGAGAGCGTGGCGCGTGAGGAGCGCGATGTTCTCAACCCAGTGGAGCAGGCCCGTGCTTTCGCGACGCTGAAGGAGGAGCGCGGTCTGACCTTTCAGCAGCTCGGGGATCTGGTGGGCTGCCACAAAGCCAAGGTGGCAAACGTGATGCGCCTGCTGAAACTACCCGAGGAGATCCTCGAGCTCGTGACCGCCGGCGAGCTCACCGAGGCTCACGGGCGGTCGCTGTTGATCGCAAAGGATCCCGAGACCCGTCGGGAGCTGGGCCATATGGCGGTCGAGGAGGGCTGGTCGATGCAGAAACTGGTCGCTCGTGCACATGAGAGCAACGGCGATGCATCTCACTCCAACGGGGACCTCCCCACCCCACGACGACGGTCCCGTAAAGAGAAAGCACAAGAGCAAGAGCAATCTCCTGACGCGAGCACGATCCAGCAGGCACGGACGATCGCCTGGACCACCGCGCTCGGCGCGATCACCGCCGAGGCTTTGGCCGAGCGGGACGAACTGAGTACCGACGTCGTGCGGGAGCAGCTGGACGAGCTCGTCGGATCGGAGCTTCTGGAGCGCCACTCGGTGCTCGTTGGCCATCCCGACCTCTACACGGCAACGATCGCGGGCCGGCGGTTGGCGCGCAAGCACGCACACGCAGGTGGCTATAGGTACCCCGAAGGGCTGCGCACGGCTCGCGTCACGATCAGAGAGGCGCGGCACATGATCGCCTGCGCCAGCGTCGCAGCCGCACTGGAACGCCGCTATCCCGACTTCCGCGTGATCGGAGAGCGCGAGCTACACCGCGACGAGCGCAAAGCACGACGCCGACTGGCCAGCGTGGACATCCGGCGTAATGGCCGGAGCGGATCGCACTTTCCCGACCTGGTGGCCTGGCCACCTGGAGAGCCCGGCGAGCCGCCACCGTTGCCGGTGGCGGTCGAGGTTGAGCTGACGCTGAAGTCCACGCAAGAGCTCGTTGCGATCCTCAGTGCTTGGGCGGACTGCCGGTACATCGAGGCGGCGCTTTACTTCGTCGAGACCTTGAAGCTGGAGGACAAGCTGCTCGATCTCGTTGAAGAGCTTGGAGCTGAGGATGTGGTGATCGTGAACCCACTGAACGCGGTGGTTAAGGAGCTGGCTGGGTTTGAGTTGGATGATTGGCTCGAGCCGGCTGATCCTGCGGAATAGGCGTGGCTGAGCCGCGGCGCTAGATCAGTTGCAGCTGTTCCTGCCCCGGCGTGTTCAGCACTGGGTTTGCGTGTTTGCGCCGCAGCCGCGATTCGGGCAACACCCGGCACAGCGACGCGGCGTGCTCGGCGCCGACCTCGGGGTCCATCCAGTCCTGTTGTTCCTTCCAGTCCGCCAGGACCGCGGGGGTGCGGTCATGGATTTCCGATGCGATCAGGTTGCCGGCGGGCTTGCACGTGAGGATCACGCACTCTCTCCGGGTCTCGCCGTCGATCGTGACCTCCCTGGCAAGACCCGCAAACCCGATCACCTCGCGGTCGGGAACGTCGAACGCGTAGGACTGCTTGTCCAGCGACTCGTACCAGCCATCAGCGGGCACGATCACGCGGTGCGCGGCGCTGGCGATCAGCTCCCGGAAGCTGCGCCTCTCCGGTGCGGTCTCCGCTTTGGCGTTGATCACGAGCTTCGGCTTCGCTTGCGAGGCGACTGGGATCAACATCCCCCAATGCAGCAATCGGAGCTGCGGCCCCTCCTCCCCACGGGCGATCCCGAGCACGTTCTCGGTCCGGCGGATGTTCGAGCTGGGTGGCCGCTGGAGACCTTCCGGGACGCTGACACCGAAGTATTTGCCGATCTCCTGGGGAGCCAGGGTGAGTGAGAACTTGCTGCACATGGGGTGCAGGATAGGACCGGCTGATCGAGACCTCCTACTCGTCGCGCCTCCACTCGGGGTCTAAGCCGGGCCGCCTCAGCCACATATCCATAGGTCCTCTCTCTGCTTTGACGATCGAAAAGCCACAGTTGCCCAGGAGTCGTTGGCATGGCTCGTTCTTGCTGTCGACCACCGCCCACACGCGAGGCATCTGGCCCTCCCATGTGCCTCGAATCTCAGTCAGAAGATCCTCGAGGATGCATTCGCCTATACGCGAGCCGTCGGGCACACGCCAGCCGCCGCGATACGCCTCGCTGACTCCGAGCGCCGGGATGTACACGGATTCGCTGTAGGCAGGCCCAAGACCGAACGGGGCCAGAGGCGTCGAAAGGTAGCCACCCGCGCCAAGCAAGCTTGCCTCCGTCCGGTGCTCCGCTACCCGCACCACGATGTTCCTCAACCCCTCGCCGCGACTGAGCAGCTCAAAGGTTCGATTGACATCCCGCTCCCAGGACTCGATCGTTCCGCAACAAAACGTGGCGAGAGCGGGATAGTCCGTCGGCGTGACGGACTCCACTCGCGGCCACTCCGCGAGAATCTGCATTCGCTCGGCCCTTAAGCCGGCGGACCGTCTGCTTCGATCTCTGCCACGCGCGCTGCCTGCTCCTCCGACAGCTGAACGGTGGTGAGCGGCTCGCTTGCCAGCCTCTCAAGCGTGGCCTCGTGAAGTGGTATCGAGCGGACGTCCTCACGTCCGCCCAGGATGCGCCTTTGAACCTTCCCCACGATCGTCAGCATTCGCCCCCGTTTCTTGCGGGTAGATAGGTGTATGTGTTGGGTTCGGGTCATGTGCCTAACGTCATCGCGAGCACGTTCAGTCTCGGCAAACATGAGCCCAAACTGAAACTTATCCGACCAACTGAAAGCAAATCTATCATTCTCACCGGGAGACTTCGCATTTTCCGAATGTTTCGCAAGGCGGTTTGCAACCCTGTCGTGCCACACCGTCTGTATACCCCCCCTCAACCCGTCGGAATCCCCGGCGATGCGGAGCGGGCGGGCTGCCGCCAGGCTCAGGCCCAACTGCGCTTCATGGAAACCAGGCTGACCGGCAACACCTCCGAGACCCTGCAAACAAGCCAGATTTGACTGGGGGCCGATGCGCGTGCGAACATCTGTTCGTATGGCTTCGCGTCCGCCTCACATCTCCTTCGCTCGCGCAGAAGCGGCGCGGCTGGCTGGCCAGTTGGGCTGGATCCTCGCGCACGAGGCCCAGATCACGATGAACTTGCAGTACGAAATCGGGGTGCTGCAGCTGATCGCGGGCCAGGATCCCCAGCACTTTGACCTCCGATCGGCTGCGTTCACGGCGCGCTGCGCCGAACGGTTCGTTGCGCTGTCCCAGCCAAAGGGTGTCGACTGATGATCGTCTGCGTCCATCTCCCCCGCTTTGAGCTCGTGGCCGCTGCCGGTGGCGCGGAGGCGTTGACCGGGTGGGCGTTGGCGATCGCGCCGTCAGGGAGCGGCCCGGCCAGGGTCGGCGAAGTGTCGGGCACGGCCCAGGCTCAGGGCGTGCAGGCGGGGATGATGTTGGGGGAGGCGCTCGCGCGCTGCCCGACGCTGGAGCTGGTCCCCGGCGATCCCGTCCAGGTCGCGCAGTCCTGGGAGCAGACCGCGCGTGCCTTGGAAGGCATCGGCGCGCAGCTGGAGCTCGCCCGGCCAGGGCTTGCGTACTTCGACGGGGCTGGGCTGGTTGGTCTCCACAACAGCGAGGACGGTTTGCTTCTCGCGACCCGCAAGGCGCTTGCCAGGCCCGCACGGATCGGGGTCGCGCCGAGCAGGTTCTGCTCGCTGGCGGCCGCCCTCGAGACGAGGACACGCCGTGTCCGGAGGGTCAGCGAGCGAGATGTCCGCCGGTATCTCGCCGCGCAGCCTGTGGGCATTCTTTCCTATCGGCCGCAGACCGCGACGCTCGTCGCCTCGCTGCAGCAGCTTGGGCTCGGCAAGCTCGGCGCGCTCGTGAAGCTCACCGCGGCCGAGATCGCCGACCGGTTCGGCGAGGCGGGCACACTCGCGCGGGGTCTCGCACTCGGCCACGACACGCCACTGCGGGTCCGGCGCGTCGAAGATCGGCTGACGGAGTCGATGCAGCTCGGCGAGGCGAACTCCGGATTGCTGCTCGAGCGAACGTTGGAGGTGTTGGTGGATCGGTTGTTGGCGCGGCCGCAGCGGCGCGGGCGGACGGTCAGGGCGATCACGCTGTCAGCCCGGCTGGCCGAGCGCGGGACCTGGCGTGAGGAGGTCGTGTTTCGCCAGGCGCTGTCCGATCCGCGCCGGATTCGCCTTGCGCTCTCCCAGCGCCTGCAGCTGCTGCCCGCCCCGGCCACCGCTCTGCAGCTCGCGGTCGACGAGTTCGGGCCCGCCGGTGGCGATCAGGGCGGCCTGCTCGACGGTGAGCGCACCGCACGCCTCGCACGGCTGCAAGATGCCGTCGGTCAGGTGCGGACGCTCGCGGGACCACATGCGGCGCTGCGTGTGCTTGTCGTCGATCCGCGTTCGCGTGTGCCTGAGCGCAAGGTCCTCTACGCGCCGTGGCAGCAATGAGGAGCCGCACGATCGCCAAGCCCGCCGCGCCGAAAGCCCCGAAGCCTGTACGGGTGCAAGCCGAGCACGGCAAGCCGGTCGCGGTTGCGGGTATCCGTGTGGAGGACGTGCGGGAGGATTGGATTGTCGAAGATCGATGGTGGACCGAGCAGCCGATCCGCCGCCACTACTGGGAGCTGATCACGGTCGAGGGTCGCAACGTTGTGGTGTTCCACGACAAGCTCGTCGATCGGTGGTTCAGCCAGACGGCATGAGTGGGAGAGATGTCTGGGACGCCACCGTATGTCGAGCTGGAAGCTCATTCTGCCTACTCGTTCCTTGACGGAGCCTCGCACCCCCACGAGCTAATCGAACGCGCCACGGAGCTCGGGCACACCGCGCTCGCATTGACCGACCACGACTCGGTGGGTGGGGCGATGGAGCTCGCGATGAGCGCGCTGGACTCGCCGGTTCGTGCGATCTTCGGCGCGGAGGTCACCGTCCAGGCACCGGCCGGTGCGGCGGGCGAGGCCTACCGGCACGTGACGTTGCTGGTGCGAGACGCCAGGGGCTGGCGCAACCTGTGCCGGCTGCTCACGCGCGCGCACGCAGGTACGCGTGACTCGGCCGACCGCCATGCGGGTCAGCCATCCGTTCCCCTGGAGGTGGTGCTGGAGCACTCCGAAGGACTGGTCTGTCTGACCGGCTGCGCCGAATACGGCATCGGTGACGAGCCGACCGCGCGGAGACTGCTCGACGCATTCTCGCCGGAGAACCTGCGGGTCGAGCTGCAGCGTCCCTATGCACGTGGCGACAAGGTCCGCAACCACGCCCGGGAGCGCCTCGCACGCCGCCTCGGCGTTCGGACGGTCGCGACGGGTGACGTTCACGCGCATACCCGTGAGCGTGCGTTGCTCCAGCACGCGTTCGTCGCGATCCGTAACGGCCTGACGCTGGATGGCAGCGAGGTGGAGCGCCGTGCCAACGACACGCACGTCCTCGCGACCCCGCATGGGATGGCCGAACGTTTGCGTGATTACCCGGACGCTGTTGCGGAGACGGTCAGGCTGGCAGAGACGCTGACATTCTCGCTGACGGGGGATTTGGGTTACAGGTACCCAGGATCGGACTCGACCGAGGCGACGCGTGAGCTGGCGGAGGTCTGCCACGCTTACTTCGCCGGCCGCTACCCCCGCGGCTCCGCGAACCGCTCGGCCGCTGCCGGACGGTTGGAGCAGGAGCTTGCAGTGATCGACAAGCTCGGCCTCTCAGGCTTCTTCCTGCTGCATCACGAGATCCTCGAGCTGGCACGCGAGGTAGCGGTCGAGATTCGTGGGCCGGACACCGCCAGGGCGCTGCTGCCGCCCGGTCGTGGCCGGGGGTCGTCGGTCTCCTCGATCGTCTGCTACCTGACCGGTCTCTCCCATATCGACCCGATCCAGAACGACCTGGCGATCGGCCGGTTCCTGCACGAAGACATCACTGGGCTGCCCGACATCGACATCGACTTCCCGCGCGACATCCGCGCGGCCCTGATCGTGCGTGTCCCCCAAGTACACGGGCATGACCGCGCCGCGCTGGTGGCCACCTCCCCCACGTTTCGTGCGCGCGGCGCGATCCGCGAGCTCGGCAAGGCCCTCGGCTTGCCCGCGGGCGAGCTCGATCGCGTCGCCCGCGGCTCCGAGGGCTGGGGCGGCGAAGGTACGGTCGCCGAGGACATCAGGACGGCATTGGGCGCTGAGCGCTGTGAGCACCCACGCTGGGCATGGCTCGCACGACTCGCCGACCAGGCGTACGGGCTGCCGCGGAACCTCGGGCAGCACCCCGGCGGGATGGTGATCGCGACACGGCCCCTGGTGGACTGCGTGCCAATCGTGCCGGCAGCGATGGAGGACCGGCAGATCGTGCAGTGGGACAAGGACTCCTGCTCGGACGCCGGGTTCCTGAAGATCGACCTGCTCGGGCTGGGAATGCTCTCCGCCGTCGAGCGCTGCGTCGAGACGATCGCCGCGACCCGCAATGAGCGGATCGACCTGTCGCGCATCCCCTTCGACGACAGACGCACGTACGAGATGATCCAGCGGGCCGATACGACCGGCGTGTTCCAGATCGAGTCGCGGGCGCAGATGGGATCGCTGCAGCGCACCCGTCCCGCGAACCTCGACGACCTCACCGTCCAAGTCGCGTTGGTACGCCCCGGCCCAATTGTCGGTGGCGCCGTCAACACCTATATCGAACGCCGCCAAGCCCTTTTGACGAACCCTGATTTCCAGATCCCGTTCCTGCACCCCTCACTCCAAGAGCCGCTGAGGGAGACGCTGGGGACCATCGTCTTTCAGGACCAGGTGATCGAAGTGGCCCGCGCGTTCGCCGGCTTCACGGCCGGGGAGGCCGAGAGCCTCAGACGCGCGATGTCGCGCAAGCGTTCTCAGGAGGCGATGGACGATCATCGACAACAGTTCGTCGACGGCGCCCACGCCAGCAACCCCGACGTCAGCGAGGACGTGATCGAGCGGGTCTGGAGCATGGTCGCCGGGTTCGCCGGCTTCGGGTTCCCCAAGGCCCACGGCGCGGCCTTCGGCCTGCTGGCCTACCAGTCGACCTGGCTGCGGGTCTACTACTTCCCCGAGTTCCTCTGCGCCCTCCTGAACGAGCAACCGATGGGGTTCTACCCACCGGATTCTTTGATTCACGAGGCCCAGCGCCGCGGCACCACGATCCTCCCACCCGACGTGATCCACAGCGACACCGAGTGCACCGTCAGCACGACCGGAGAGATCCGCATCGGCCTCTCCTACATCAAGGGCGTGAAGGCCGAGGACATCGACCGGCTGATCACAGCCCGCCAGACAGGCGGGCCGTTCCGCAGCCTCCAGGACCTCGCCGCCCGCGCCGCCGTGAGCAGCGCGACGCTCGAAGTGCTCGCCTGGTCCGGCGCCTGCGACATCCTCGCCGGCGATGACCCCTACGCCCGTCGCACCGCCCTGTGGCAACTCGGTGTCGTGACTCCCGCAAAGCGAACCAAGGGAGGCGACCAGCTCGCCCTCGAGCTCCCCCTCGAGAGGGCGCCAAACCTGCCCGCCCTCACGGACTGGGAGTCGATGATCGCCAACTACACCGCCACCGGCATCTCGATCGAGCACCACCCCCTCCAACTCCTGCGCGAGCAGCTCGACTGCGAAGGAGCGCTGCCGATCGCGACGCTCACCGACGTGGATCACAACACCCGCGTGAAGGTCGGCGGCTTCGTGATCGCCCGCCAGAAACCCGGCACCGCGAACGGCATCACGTTTCTGCTCTTGGAGGATGAGGGCGGCACGTTGAACGTAATCGTCCCACCGGCGCTGTATGAGTCCTGCCGATTGATCGTGCGCACCGAGCCGTTGATCCTTGTCGAGGGGGTTCTCGAGCGCCATGAGAACGGCGGCGGGGCGATCAACCTGCTGGCGAAGGGCGTTGGGCGGCTGACGCCGAACCTCGGTGCGCCGACCGCCAGCGTTCGGGAGCTGCGGACCGTTGAGGAGCCCGCCACTACCGCGGGCGAGGACTTTGCCGTGGCGGCGCCGGGGGGGGTTTACTTTGGGCGGGGGCGGGGGCGGGGGCGGTAGTGTGAATCGCCGTGTGGGGAACCTTCATGCTCGACATCTACCGCCAGGGCGACGCGGCCGATTTACGCGATGCGCTGGAGGAGGTACTCGGCCCTGAGTCGGCCTCTGGCTGGAGCACCGGCGGCGTCTATCTCTTCTGGCATCCCGTCACGCGAAAGCCGCTGTATGTCGGGATCGCCGGGGACTTCCCCATCCGCTTTGCTCAACACAACGGCCTTCGCTCTGCTCCGGCGTTAGGCTGTAAGCGCGAGCAGATCGCACGGTATTTCGCCCAAGAGCACGATGAGCTCGGGTTCACCGTCATCACCCTGTCAAGTCTCAGCCAGCCGAGCACGGCCAGGCAGCGTGACGTCTTGGACCTCCACGACCGCGACCTGATCGAACTGAACGAGTCCCTGTCCGCTCAGGCGGTCAACGAGATTCGTGCCTTGGAGGGGCGACTGATCGCGGAGTGCAAGGCCCGCTTCGGTGAGATCCCTGCGTGGAACACCGCGGTGGGCCGGCTCCCAGCGACCCCGCCCAGCCGCGAGGACGGCACCCTAGCGCTAGCGGTCGGTGTATTTGACTCGCTTCTGCAGTCGCGCAAGACGATACGGGAACTCGCCGCTAACAATCTCTGGGCGCTGTTCGAGACGACGTTACACGGCGCCAGGATTATGAGCGTCGCCCGCGCGACGAAAAATGGGCGCGGGTTCCGTAACGACATGCTGCGGAAAGACCTGGACGCCAACTGGGGCATCCTCGATCAGATCCGCGACGAGATCAAGAAGACAAAGTACCTCGACTCGCGGTGCCCCGTGACGGTCGGTCCAGTCTGCGACCCGCCCTAACCCCGCATCCCCCACGACGACGACCCTCCGGGCCATCTACACAATAAATGCACCGTCGTCGTTGGTCGAGACTAATCTCTCATCCATGGGCATGCCAGATCAAGACACCGAGGCCGTTGTCGGTCCACAGCGATTGATGCTCGAGCTGATCTACGACACCTTCGCTCCGATCGGCGAGTGGCCGCTCTTTCTGTACATAAGCCAGCTATGGAGCGACCCAGAGACCGACCCGCGTGAGATATATCTCGACCTCGCTGAAAGAGGCTTCGTCAACCCGGTGATGGCCCGAACTCACCAGTTCCAGCTGAAAGAGAACACCAACGTCGCGGTCAGTCTCCAAGGCCTGATGCACCTTCGACAGGCAGCGGAGGATCTCAGCCAATTCGTTTCCACGGTGCGCTATGTCGCGGATCGTGCGGGGCGGTTCAGGCCGCCCTCCGCAACCGAGCTGGCGCGCCTGTGCATAACCAGCGAGGAAATCCGGCTACACCTCAAGCTGGAGCTCGGAGACCCCGCGCTGCCGCGACTTGGAGCACTGGTAGGTCAGGAAGCGTGGCAGCTATGTACGTCGTTCTCGGGGCCAGACTCCGATGGCTGGGCCTTTGAAGTCAATCTTGAGCGGGCTCGGCACTACAAGGACATCTACACCGTCATCGACTTTCTCGATATCAGCTACCCCGAGGGAAAGCGGAACGAGCCCTCCCTGCCAGCGTCACCTACCTCACTCGGCTCGACACAAACGGTGCCCACCACTGACAACAAGAAGGTCATGGTCGTACACGGGCGGGACATGCACACGCGCGGAGAGCTCTTCAGCTTGCTTCAGGCACTCAGCTTGGAGCCCATCGACTGGTCTGAGGCGATCAAGTCGACGGGCAAGGCATCCCCCTATAACGCCGAGGCCGTAGCAGCCGCCTTCCGCATCGCCCAAGCCGCGGTGATCCTCCTCGTACCTGAAGAGAACGTCCTGCTACGTCCCGATCTACGAAATGCCGATGAGCTCTCCGACGGCCACTTCGCATGGCAGGCACGTCCCAATGTCTACTACGAGGGTGGCATCGCCTTCACGTCACATCCCGATCGGACGATCATTCTCCAACTCGGTCAACCGCGCCTCCCAACTGACCTCGAAGGCCGCAATGCCGTCCGAATGGTGGCGTCTCATTTCCCGGGTGAATTCGCCGAGGCGTAGCTCCGCTCGCTGCGGATCTTATGCGGCGATCACCTCCTCGGCGTCGATGGTCACCGTTGGGGCGGGATCCTTGTGTAGCTGATGGCGTAGCCGCTCGATTTCGGCGACGGTCTTGGGGTTCATCTTCACGCCGCGCCAGCCGCGTGAGGAGAGCTCGAGCACCGCCCAGATCAGTGAGAGTGCGGATGTCTCGCCGGGGAACCGGCCGATGACCTTGGTGCGCCGGCGGACCTCCACGAACGTCCTCTCCAGGAGATTCGTCGTGCGGATCCGCTTGCGGTGCCCAGACGGGAACTGCAGGTGCGTGACGAGCGCCGGGAGGTCCGTTTCGATGACGGCCATCGCTGAGGGGTAGCTGGTTTTGTAGTCGGCGATGATGCTTTGCAGCTCGCGGGTGGCCTCGCCCGGGGAGCGCGCCTCATCGAATGCTTTCCACCAGCGCGCCTTGACCTCTTGGTGGTGGCGCTCGGGCAGCTTGCCCGTGACGTTCCGAAGCGCGTGGACGGTGCAGCGTTGCTCCAGCGCCTCGGGCCAGAGCTCACGGGTTGCCTTCCAGATCCCTGGTGCCCCGTCGGCGATCACGAGCGCCGGCGCCCGCAGGCCGCGGGCGATCATGTCCCGGCCGAACGCGAGCCAGGACTTGTAGCTCTCACGGCTTCCCAGAGCCAACCCGAGGAGGACCTTGCGGCCCTCCAGCGTCACGCCCCAGCACACCAGGACGCCCTCCGCGGGCGTGTCGTCGGGGTGCAGCTTCAGATAGATCGCGTCCAAGAAACAGTAGACGATGTCGTGCTGCTCAAGGCGCCGCCGACACCACTGGCGGTATCGCTCCCGGGTGTCCTCACAGATCCTGGAAACCGTCGCCTTGGACGCGATCGGCTCCTCGAAGACTTCCTCCAAAGCAGCCTCCACATCACGCGTCGAGAGTCCCCGAAGGAAGCCGCTAATCACCAACGACTCCAGCGCGTGCGTTCGCGTGACGCCCTTGCCAAGCACCCGGCTCTCGAACCCAAGCTTGCTCGCGTTGCGAACCCGCGGCCGCTCCAACGCCATCGAGCCGCTCGTCGTCTTCACCGTCCTCGGTTCATGGCCGTTGCGGTGACTGACAGTCTCACCAGCACGCTCATAGCGCCGGCGGCCGAGGAACTCCGTGACCTCGTCCTCCAGCGCCTGCTGCAAGATCAGCCGCGCACCCAGCCGCCCGACCACCTCAATCGGGTCTTGCTCCTCCCCGACACCAGCCAACACATCATCCAGTTCAGAGCGAAACCTCTCGCTCGGGGCTACCTTCTCCATGCGGGCGTACCTCCATTTAGCTTCGTCTTCCAGGACAAAGCGGAGGCTACGCCCGCAACATCAAATCCCCCGGCCCATGAGACGCGACCCGCTCATGCCTACACAGTTCCTATGACACTCCCAGAGCGAGTCCCAAGATGGGCACGAGAGGCGAAAGAAGGCGGTCGTTGCCTGGACCGAGGCGACATGGCGCATGCTTCGTCAGCACTTTCCGTCCCAGGAGGAGAACTTCTGTCCCGCTAATCCAGCCGCGGGGCTGCACGAGATCTGGCTAGTAATCCACGAGGAACTCGAAACTGCGCGTCATGGTCCGGACGGCTACCTAACGAAGAAGCTCGCGTTCCTTGCGGACCTGTTGGAGCGATACGACGTCTGAGGCCCACTGCGCTTCTAATTGCGTTGGGCCTGGTCAATCGCCTCGCGGACTTCGGTCGCTGTGACGCGCAGCTGCGTGATCACCGCGTCGGCCAACGTGAACGACAGCGGAATGACCTCGCGATCGATGAGCGCAGAATCGTCGTCAACCAGGGTGAAGGGGAGGTCCTCCTCGGTCGGTCGATAGGCGAGGTTCGTCTTCAGGTACGCCTGCGTGTACTGGCCCTGATTGTGGACCAGAGCGTTGCGGAGCGCCCGCGCGTGTCTGACCTTATCCCAGTTTTTCCATTGGGCAACCGGTATGCCTGCGAGGTCTCGATAACCCTTCTCAAGGATGTCGAATCGTCGATCCCACTCGCGTACCCGCTCTTCAACGAGCTTCGCTTCCGGTGGCTGCCCAGACAAGTCGCAGCTCAGGTGCGCGTTTCTGAGCGCACGGGCAAGGCAATCATGGAAGACCGCCCACGCGGTGACTACTGCCGCGACATAGATCGTCCGAGCGAAGTCCGCATGACCCCAGCCCTCCTCGTCGCCGGCCTCGGACTCATAAATATCAATCATCTCAGGACCATCGGGATCACCTGGTCTGCTCCCAAGCTCCTCCCAGCGCCGCTCGCGATCCGCGTCGACCAGCGGCGGGACGATCTTGATCAGACCGCGCAACTCGGCGAGCTGGACTTTGAGACCATCGAACGGATCGTGGTAGACACGGACCTCGGGATGCACGCTCATGTTGTACCGCCTGACGCGTGGATCTGTGTAGAGCTCACGCCAACTCTCCCGGGTTGCCGGCTCGGCCGCGGATGCGTAGCGCAAGAGCCCTCGGGACTGCATCGGGGCGCACGTAGACAACAACCTGACGATCTTCCAGATCCATCAATATCTCATTGAGCTCGACTATCGAGGCATGATCCGGCTTGCCGAGCATGTCCTCGATTGGCTAGACGTACTCGGTTCTAGTCAAATTGGACTCCCCCTCTTGCTCTTCGGCGAGCGGCGGTTGGCCTCGTGGTCTACTGACCCGGACCTCGCAACGCCGGACACCCCGAGGCAGGCGGCGATTCGCGGCGCTCTGAGCCGTCTCTTTCGCTCGATCGACTCGCCATATTTGGCAGCCAGTGCCTCGAGCAAGGCTTCCCCTGCTCTCGCCGGCATCATCGCAGGCCGCAAACCGCAACCCAGGGCGAAGATCACCGTACCGAGGCGCTTGGATCATCTCCTCGATCCAGCTCCCCCTCGCCTCAATACCCGTCTCGGCTGAAGTTGGAAATCGCGTTAGCTGGCCTGTGGGACACCGGCTGCTATACGGAGGAGGATGACTCCTGTTCACCTCCCAGGTCCCTCGAACACGGTTTTCGTCCTCAAGGAGGGTGAACTTGACTGTGGCGCTCTGTTGGCCTTCACAGGCGGTCAATGTCATGGTCTGGCGCTTGCTCTCCACGAGCGAACCGGATGGCCACTAGTGGCCGTGGACGAACCCACCGGCGCGTGCGCCCATGTCTGCGTTCGCCGCCCAGACGGCCTGCTCGTCGATGTAACGGGCGCTCATACCGTTGACGAAATGGAGGCAGCACGTGGCGGAACCCTCCGCGATATCGAGCATTGTGCGATAGGAGAGCTAGAAACCAAACACAGCTGGGCGCCTTCGGCCGTAGACCTAGCCCGGTCGTGGGTCGATCCTGTCCTTCGGCGGGCCACTCACGACGCGCCGCTCAAGCCTATGTCCAGCGATGAGTTCAGGCGAACCGTGGTGTCCGATGCCGGCCTCGAGGTGGCGATTCGCTGGGGCGGATCGAGGAGCCTGGCGGTCTGCCTACGCAACACCTCCGACGGAACGGTCGGCGCCGGGACCAGCTACGGGCCAGCCAGTCTCCCGTCCCCGCAAACTGGCCCATTCCTGATCGACTTCACCCCCGAGAACTTCGAACGGGTCACCGACGAGTGGCTCAGGACTCGCTTTGACGAACGTCGCGCCCATCAAATGCTAGGCCGGTTGAAACACCCACTTTGATGCTGCCCCTCGCACGACGGCTGACGTCGGAGCTTGGAATCCGACTGTGCCGTCTGGAGTGGGCTAGCGGCCTGCCCTCTGTCGTTGTAGTCGAGTAGCGGACGCCGCTACGTCTTCGGGCCGGCGCTCGCGTAAGCAGCACCCGCGAGGCCCGCACTTGCAGGCGTTCCGTGTAGTCGCCCTAACATCAGCTTTGGTCGGCGCTGCCGTTCGACGGCAGGTTGGAGATCACTTCCGACGCTCGGCCGACGAGTTGGTGCCAGCTCTAGTCGGCGCTCTGACGTCGAACGGCGAGGCGGGCGAGCATCTCGTCTTCTATCTCGGCCGTCCACTGCTTTCCAGCCGCTTCTCGGCGTCCTCGAACGTCAGCAACGATCTGGCGGTCGTGCTCGACTGCCTCGGCCTCCCGTCGCTCGCCGCGACGGTCGATCTCCGTGCGCTGATCGCCGAGAATCTGCGCGGCGAGACCCCGGTCCTCGTCGGTAAAGAGTCCGCGGATCGGCTCGTCGCCGTTTAACACCATGTCCTCGAACGAGAGGTCGAGGCGGTTGGCCTCAAGCAGCGCGTTCCAGCCCTGCGACTCGCCCGTCTTGCGCAAGACGCCCTTGACGTACTTCACGAGAGCCGGCCCGTCGTCTTCGCGGTCCTTGACGGCTTTGGTGATGCGCGGCCCCCAGTAGTTCGAGCCGTCGGTGTTCATCACCTTCCCGTCGTCCCGTGCGGCCTCCAGCCGTCGAAAGATCTCGTCTTGCAATGCTTTGTGTGCCTGATCCACAGTGCGCCAGCGTAGCCCACGTGCCACCGATCGTGTTCTTGCCGAACCGGATCAACCGCACGCTGAGAAAGCCTTGGGTCGACGACGTGGGTGATTAGTCGCGATTCTCAAACGTCTCCTTCCACAATCGCGCACCGATCAGCACCCCATAGTCGATCAGCGTTGGCACCCAGGTTCCGTCGTCGTAGAGCGGTCGCACGAGCAGCGGTGTTCCGGGGCTCTCAATGATCTGGCGCTCCATTGCCTTCCAGACTTTGCCGCGCTCGGTCGTCCCTCTGTTCAGGCCCTTGGCCTGCGGAAAGAAGTTCATGTCCATGCCGCCGCCAGCGGCATGCGCGACGAAATGCCCACGGTCCATCCCTACGTACGACCACTTCTCCGGCACCGCAATGAACCCGGCTTGACGGCCCTTCTGACGGGGTGCCTCTGCAGCTACCGAATGACCCCAGACGGCTACCACGCGATCATCGCCGCTGTCAGCGCCGCTCATCGTCGGGGTGCTGTCGAAAAGGTATGTAAGCGGCCCCTGTGGGATCTCGAGGACCTCGGCCGCCCATGGAGCCATGCCGTCATAGTCTTCCAACCAGCCCTCAACGAGAGTGCTACGGACGAAGGTGTCCCATGCCTCCGGTGACATCAATCGAATCGTAGTGCAGCGTTCCTGAAGTGGGTTGTCTTTTGGTGGCCGTGTTCCGCGGTCGCTCGTTGTCCGCAGCGAGCGTCAGCGAGGACTCAGTTCAGATGCTTGCTCAGCCGCCGAGGACGGCCGGCGATGCGTCCCGTGGCTGAGACGCCCGCTCCGCCGAAATGCAGGCGTGCGGTCAGCGACGATGTCGGCCGGCGGGAATCGTCTCGGCCACAATTGCGCCGGGGAGTGCTCGGTACGACAGGGTTTGTGCAAGATGCCGGCAGCCGCGGTGGCTCGCTAGGGTCAACCCGGTGGATCTTGAAGAGAAGACGGCCCGTGAGGGCGCACTCGCCGAGAAGCTAGCCGCGCTCGGTCTTGAGCACGGAGCCGGGGCGACCGTCTGGCGTCGAGTAGTCCTAGATGAGATCGCGAATCACGTGGAGGCCCGCGAGCAGTTCATCGCGCAGAACGCCACGAACGACACTTTCGCCCGGTGCCACGGCACAGCCCTCGTCATCGTCGTCGCCGTCGACCAGATCCTGCGCTTCGAGCATCGCGTTCGCCAGCTCACCGGCGATGCAGCGCTCCAGAAGGCGCGGAAGGCATTCGACGATGAGGTTGGCGGCGGCGCAGCCAACAACATCCGTGACATCGCCATGCACCTAGACGACTACGCGATCGGTAAAGGGAACCGGCAGATCGGCAAGCAAGGCCCGGACGTTACGGAACGTAACGTTCGCAGCACGGTCTACTGGACAGATCAGAACGAGAGCTACATCAGCCTCGGCGGTGAACAACTCAGCGTCGACCGCACAGCCCGTGCCGCTGTGGAGCTGGCGGACGTTGTCGAGCGGGTCCGCGACCGCTATCAGCGGCTCGCGATCGAGCGCTTGGTGGCAGCATCGAACGAATTGACGGCCCGCGTAGAAGGTGAGGCCGCGACTGACGTTGACGAGCCGTGAAGGGGCGACCAGCTTTCGCGTGGAGAGCAGCACACATCGCCGTGGTATGAGCAGCTATGGCTCTGGACGACAAACAACGCTCTGCGTCGGCACCGGACCGCGCTCGCTCTCCAGAAGTCGCCTCCATCAAGGCCGTTGACGCAGTCGGCTGTCGTTCTCACGCCAACTTTGCTGCGCAAGGCCCAGTAAAGACGGGGGTCGAGCCCGCGATCATGCCCGCGATCGAGCGTTCCGTCGCCGCGACTGCCTACTGTTGTCTGCATGGATCTGAGCAGACATGCCGGCGGCCATCCAAGGACCCTTTCGCCGGGGGCCGCGTGGACTGCATGGCGCCGTCGCACCCCGTGGCGGTGGCCGGGGGTGGGTGGGTTGAAGATGAGCTACGCCTCTGCGGGCGCGCGCGGCTCGTCAGACGTCTTCGAACGGATGCCTACCTTCCCATCCGGGCGAAGACGTCTGACGAGGCGCGGGTGGCATGGAATCAAGACCAACGAAAACCGATCAATCCCGGAAGACATCTGCCGGCAAGCTCACCGACAGATGTAATACCAATCCCTCAGTGGCGTAGCTAATCGAAGAAAGCCTCAAAACTGCACAGAAACGCCAAGATTTGTGGAATAAATCAATTACCTATCCCAAAAATCCCCTGCTAAAAACTTATATGTCCCCAAAAACTCAACAGTGCTTGGTTTATTTTGATTAATAAATGCTTACACCTGCCAGGTTTGGGCTGATCCCCTTTCGCTCGCCACTACTCAGGGAGTCTCTGTTGATTTTCTTTCCTCGGGGTACTGAGATGTTTCACTTCCCCCGCTTGTCTTCGCCCACCCTATGTGTTCAGGTGGGGATAACGCCGCATTACCAGCGCTGGGTTTCCCCATTCGGGAATCCACGGGTCAAAGGCTATTCAGCGCCTAACCGTGGCTTATCGCAGCCGTTCACGCCCTTCATCGACTCTTGGTGCCAAGGCATCCACCATGCGCCCTTACTATCTTGACGGTGATCTGGCCCAACGCGACGTCCTCATCCTTTGCGCTCCTTGCGGAGTGCGCGAGACGGATCGATCACAGAGGGCCCGGTGATACCCGTTATCAGCCGCCGCTTATCGATGGCGGCTGAATTGTGGCTTCTGTGCAGTTTTCAAGGACCGTGGAGAGGCGATAACGCCGGCCGGTCTTGCGCATTTTGGTCACGCCTGTAAGGACATGTCCACGCAATCACCGACGGACGCCGGTCTCTCAAAACTCAACAGGGACGCACACCACTATCGATTCTCGATCGTAGATGCGCATGCTGTTGAGTTTTCAAAGACCGCCGTGCCTCTTTGGGGAGTACGTCCCCCGAGAAGACTGTCTCGCCCGGCGTCCGAAGACGCCATCAGGGCGAACGGAGGACTATAGCGCTTACGGATCGGTGTGTCCAGCCGAGCCCTAGGCCCCCACGCCTCGTCAGACATCTTCGCCCGGATTGGAGGCCCAAACCCAATTCTTCGCCCGGATCGAGACCCGAATCCGGTCGAAGACGTCTGACGAGCCGCGGGCGCCACCGGGACCCTGCTCGCGAGCGATCAGAGGTCGAGCAGCCGGACGGGCCGTGGATCCCCAACGTCCGTCGGGAGCGACCCGGTCTCGTCCAACCGCGCTCTGCTCTTGCGGGGCGTCAATGCATCATCGCGACGACGACTGCTTCGTTACTGCTTGTGCTCTCCGTGGCCGTAGCGAACGAGCGAGAAGCGTAGGCTCGGACGACGAGCGTCGGGCTGGTGGCGATTGGAGTGCAGCTGCGGTCCGAGCATGACGATCGGCATGGCCACGGCGCAGAAGACGACCAGCAATCCAAGCGCGAGGTCGGTGAAGAGCGCATCAGAGAAACCCACAATGCCCTTGACGAGCCCAAGCAGAAGCATGCACCCGATCACGGCGACGTACGCAACCGCAAAGCGCCTAGCACGAGGGCTTCGACGTAGGCGGGCCGGACTGTATTCGCTGACGGTCACCCTAGACATGCTAGCCGATCACCAGCTGGACGAGATAGGCCAAGAGGCCGACGGTGACACCTGCGAGCGTGCCCCGCGTAATCCAACCACCGAGCTCGAAGGCGTCCTCTGACCACGTGCCGGTGTTGAAAGTGGACCAAAGCCACAAGGCGATCATCTGACGCGCCCGGAGCGGCTGACCGCGCGCCACATTCCTCAGCCACGCAGCTCGCGTCTGCGGCTGGGCGACCTCCCGGCACAAGCGATTGATCGCCCTCAGAAGAAGCGACCCCCAGCCAGCGATGAAGATCCCGGCTGCCGGGAAGACGGTCAGCCAGAACTCGATTGGATGGCCGTTGGCGGCCGCGTTGCGAGTCATGCCAGCCAACATACGTCGCGCTTTGGACGGCACACTCGATCGTCTCCGCCACCCCCAACCGAGCTCGTCGGACTGGAGCTCTTGGAGCGGCACTCGGTCTTAGTCGACCATCCCGACCTCTACACCGCGACGATCGCCGGTCGCCGGTTGGCCCGCAAGCACGCGAAGGCCGGCTCCTACACCTATCCCGAAGGGGATGAGCTTGAGGCAGTGGCGGGGGTTGAGGGCGAGGTTTAGCCGGGTCATACCAATGCCAGGCCCAGTATGAAGCCGGCTTGGCCAGCCGGATCGCGCCGATCAACCCGACGAGCGGAACGAAGACCCCGGCGAGCACCATGCCCGGCTTGCCCTTCAGCCAGCAGACCACCAGGAGACCGAGGTCGACCGCACACGCGAAGACGAACAGTCCTGTGCGCCGGGCTGGAGCAGGCCGGTGAACGAAAAAGACGCGGTCCCGCGCCGCTTGAGGAACCCTTTGCCGGTCTCGCCTTGCGGCTCAATCAACTCTTGGGTGGCGCGGCCTCACACCTCGGTGGCCTCGCTCTTTGCGACTCAGTTCCGCGTCGAGGAGCAAGATAAGTAGCTCAGGCGGCGAGCACAAGGCCTCCGTCACCGCTCTTCCCGCAATCTGCGGAAAAATGCGTCGTGAGCACCGTACTCACGTCAGTTCTACAATCGCCCGATGGATCTCTACACCTGTCCGGCCCGTACTCACGGAGCCAACACGCCGATCGTCAAGCACCCATGCGGAGTCGCAGCCCAAGCCCTGGAGAAGGCCGGGCACACCTACTCCGTAAAGGTCGTAGACGGCTTCAAAAATGTGCCCTTCAGCCGTAGAGGCAAGCGCAAGAAGATCATCGAGATGACCGGCCAGCCGGATGTGCCGGTCTTGGTTCTAGACGACGGGACCGTGATCCAGGGATCCACCGCGATCGTCGACTGGGCGAGCAGCAACCCAGCGGCACGTTCC
The DNA here is from genome assembly GCA_963837135.1 of uncultured Solirubrobacterales bacterium. Lineage (GTDB taxonomy): Bacteria > Actinomycetota > Thermoleophilia > Solirubrobacterales > Solirubrobacteraceae > Palsa-744. Next base: position 832,651 of record CAWILV010000004.1, on the reverse strand, counting down.
TGAGCCGGGTCGGTGCCTGCGTTCGTTCATCGCCTGCGCGTTCGTTACAACGAGTGCGACGCCCAGGGCCACGTCTTCAACGCCAACTATCTCGTCTACTTCGACATCGCCCTCACTGAGCTGTGGCGCGAGGCCCTCGGCTCCTACGAAGCGCTCACAGCTGACGGTCTCGACATGGTGGTCGCTGAGACAGGGATACGCTTCCGTTCCCCAGCGCGCTTTGACGACGAGCTCGAGATCACGCTCGAAGTCGAGCGCCTTGGCAACACATCGATGGTGTCCGCGATCGCGATCGCGCGGGATGGGGATGTGCTCGCGGAGGGCCGCATCGTCCACATCTTCGTGCGCGCCGACCGCCTCGGCGAGAAGGTCCCGATCCCCGATCACGTGCGGCGGACCCTGCAGCCCTACACCGTCGAGAATCCTGACTCACTCGCGAGGAGTTGACCATAGCCAGGCTCCCCTCCCCCACTTCGCGATCCGGACGGCGTCCCGGCGCTGCCGGCGCTCGGGGTGGCTGGGCGACGCTCGGTCGCGTCTGGCCACCTACGCGCGTCACCGTCCCCGAGGCGGCCAAGTTGTTTTGCTGTTGTTGAAACCTTGGACCGTCCACGGCCATCCGCTTTCGGACACGCGAGACCAAAACCTCTGTTACACACAAAACATCTGCCGGCAAGCCCACAACGCCCTGTTATGCAATTCGCCTGGCGGCGTAGCTTAATCGAAGAAAGCCTCAGAACGGCATAGAAAGGCTCGGAATTTGGAATAAATCAATTGCATATCCCAAAAATCCCTGATGAAAGACTTCTCGTAGAGGCACAACGGTCTCTCAAAACTCAACAGCATGCTGGGGTCGTTTTGCGGTCGTGGTCACTTGTGCTCCCCAAGTAGTAAGGGAGACGCGTAATTCACGTCCATCCAGCCAGGTTCGGTCGACATGCTAGGCCCGACCGCTCGACACCGCCCGATCCTTCGCGCTCTAAATGAGACGAACTCGAGGCCTGACGGTCGCTGCGATCGGGGCACTGTTATGTGCTCCCTAGAAAGGAGGTGATCCAGCCGCAGCTTCCGCTACGGCTACCTTGTTACGACTTCACCCCAGTCACGAGCCCCACCTTCGACGGCTCCCTCCCTTGCGGGTTAGGCCACCGGCTTCGGGTGTTGCTCACTCCCGTGGTGTGACGGGCGGTGTGTACAAGGCCCGGGAACGTATTCACCGCGGCAATGCTGATCCGCGATTACTAGCAACTCCGCCTTCATGCAGGCGAATTTCAGCCTGCAATCCGAACCGAGACGCACTTTAAGGGATTCGCTCCACCTCGCGGTATCGCAGCCCTCTGTATGCGCCAATGTAGCACGTGTGTAGCCCTGGACATAAGGGGCATGAGGACTTGACGTCATCCCCACCTTCCTCCGGTTTGTCACCGGCAGTCTCGCATGAGTCCCCAACTGAATGCTGGCAACATGCGACGGGGGTTGCGCTCGTTGCGGGACTTAACCCAACATCTCACGACACGAGCTGACGACAGCCATGCACCACCTGTGAACCTGCCCCGAAGGGAAGACGTGTTTCCACGCCGGTCAGGCACATGTCAAGCCCAGGTAAGGTTCTTCGCGTCGCGTCGAATTAAACCACATGCTCCGCTGCTTGTGCGGGCCCCCGTCAATTCCTTTGAGTTTTAGCCTTGCGGCCGTACTCCCCAGGCGGACAACTTAATGCGTTAGCTTCGACACGGGGGGAGTCGACACCCCCCACATCTAGTTGTCATCGTTTACAGCGTGGACTACCAGGGTATCTAATCCTGTTTGCTCCCCACGCTTTCGCGTCTCAGCGTCAGTCACGTCCCAGCGAGCTGCCTTCGCCATTGGTGTTCCTCCTGATATCTGCGCATTTCACCGCTACACCAGGAATTCCACTCGCCCCTTCCGGACTCTAGCCCCACAGTATCCACCGGCATTCCAGGGTTGAGCCCTGGACTTTCACAGCGGACTAATGGGGCCGCCTACACGCTCTTTACGCCCAATAATTCCGGACAACGCTTGCACCCTACGTATTACCGCGGCTGCTGGCACGTAGTTAGCCGGTGCTTCTTGTGAAGGTACCGTCACTCCATCCGGCTATTCACCGGAGAAGCTTCGTCCCAACTGAAAGGGGTTTACAACCCGAAAGCCTTCTTCCCCCACGCGGCGTTGCTGCGTCACGCTTTCGCGCATTGCGCAAGATTCCCCACTGCTGCCTCCCGTAGGAGTCTGGGCCGTGTCTCAGTCCCAGTGTGGCTGATCGTCCTCTCAGACCAGCTACCCATCGAAGCCTTGGTGAGCCGTTACCTCACCAACAAGCTAATGGGCCGCGGGCCCATCTCAATGCGGAGGCCGAAGCTTCCTTTCCCCTTGCGGGCACATCCGGTATTAGCCCGAGTTTCCTCGGGTTGTCCCGGTCATTGAGGCAGGTAACCCACGTGTTACTCACCCGTTCGCGGCTCTGCCCCGGGGCAAGCCCCGGTTCGTCGCTCCACTTGCATGTGTTAAGCACGCCGCCAGCGTTCGTCCTGAGCCAGGATCAAACTCTCCGTGAAGAACTCCACGAAAAGCCTGTCATTGGTTACTACACGAAACCTATACACCGTGGTTCCGCACCATGACGGGGTACTACTCCTACTTGACTCTTTGTACCGCCCCCGTGAACGCCTAAGCGCTCCCGTTGACGGGTCGAACCTGGACGCACACCACGATCGATTCTCGATCGTAGATGCGCATGCTGTTGAGTTTTCAAAGACCGCCGTGCCTCTTTGGGGAGGACATCCCCGGAGAAGACTGTCTCGCCCGGCGTCCGAAGACGCCATCAGGGCGAACAAAAGACTATAGCGCGAATGGGCGACGGTGTCTAGCCGAGCCGTCTGGCGAGAGGCCTTCCAGCAGGGCGGCGACGTCGAGCTCGGCCACGCCCTCCGCCGGCGAGGGAACGCGGTCGCCGGCCTTGTAGATCTCGCAGCGTCGATACCCCTCCGGGCCGGGATCGCTGCGCACCTCGACGGCCTTGCCGGGGACGTCCACGAGCCAATACGTGGGTATCGGGGCCCCCGCGTACATGTCAGCCTTCTCACCGCGGTCTGCCTTATGCGAGGTCACCGAGACCTCCACCACGAGGAGCGCCGTTCGAGGGTGACGACCGGGCGGGGGCTGACCCTCGATGAGAAGCAGGTCAGGTTCGGGCAGCGCGCCCCACCCGGCTTCCAGCGGCATCTGCACGCGCATACGCAGACGAGAGCCCGCCAAGCGGCCCGTAAGCTCTTCGACCACGCGAGCATGATCCGGACCATGGGGGCTCACCTCGACCAGCAGCCCTTCCAGCAGTTCGATCCGCTGACCCCCCAGCACGCCCGATGCGACCATCCGTTCGTAGGTCCCCACGTCGAGCCGGTGGATCGCGTCCTCGCGGCGGGAGTGCTTGTCGATGAGCAGCCCGTCCAGCAGCTCCACGTCCAGGCCGTCCAGCGCGCCCGCCTCAGCCAGCCGCATGTACGTCCCAACATCCAGCCGGTAGAGCGGGAGCGGCGGGACGACTTGCCTCGAAGCGACCTCGGTGGCCATCGGGTCATTCTACCGGCCCGGCGGCTGGGCATCCAGCCACCGGCCCGCCGCTAATTGAGGGTCACGAAAAAGCATGAGCCGAAAGCTACGCCGCGCTTTGGACGGCTCTCCCGACCCAACGACGATGACCCGCGCGGACTACGCCGGATCGACGCCGACGGCGGCGCGCTCGCCCGGCGCATGTCGCCGTAGGGATGTCTCGTGTGCTTGCAGTTCCTCTGATTGCAGCGTCGCCTCGAGGATCAGCACGGTCGCGCACACCAGCGCCCAGAGCTGGGCGACGAACGCCCACAGGCGCTCTTCGAGGCCCTGGTAGGGAGCGAACGAGTCATGCAAAAAGAACGTGACGATCCCCGCGATCAGGAGCACGAGCGCGCCGCTCAACACGATTAGCCCCAGACGGCTCGGCCACGCCGAGCGGGCAAAAGCGAAGCCCGTCAACAGAAGCGAGACCTTGATACCGACGCTCAGCCACGCGTGCACGTAGAAATGCCAGGAGGCCGCGCCCGCGTCGTAGCGTGAGTTGCATACTGCACTCAGAGTCGGCGAGCAGTCCATACGCAGCGGTCCGACAAGAATCGCGCACACGCCCGCGAGCACGAAAAACAACGGCATCGCGAGCGGCCACGGCCGCGTACGCAGCGACGATACGGCCGCGACCGCCAGCGCGATCCAACCCAATCCCCAGATCGCCATGAAAGTTATGAAGATCCAGGGGTTAGCCGCGCCATGGCGGCCGAGCTCGCTGATGTACTGGCGAGTAGCGGAGTAATGAGGTTCGAGAGCGCCCGCGAGCACCCACCCGCCGACGAACACGACCTGAGCGAGGATCGCAGCCCACGCCAGCAGCAACGTCCGAGGACGCACCGCATCGGGCAGCAGCGGCCACCCCGCCGGTCTGAGCCAAAGAGCAACACTGCGTAGCACGGTCAACCTCCGTGCGGATGCTAGCAACCAGGCTCAGCCTCCCCCAACCAAAACTCGGGACCTACCCCACGCGCAGGCGGCGGAAGCGGCGCTTGCCTACCTTCATGACCTGGCCGTCGGCGCGCTCGGCCGCCACGTCGTGCTCCCCCTTCTCCAGCACGGACTCGCCGAGCGTCACCCCGCCCTGGTCGATCAGCCGCCGAGCCTCCGAGCGGGAGATCCCGAACGCCTCGGCCATCGCCTCGGGCAGGTGCACCATCCCGTCCTCCGCCACGCGCACGCGCGCGTCTGACACTGCCTCGGGCGCCGCGTGCTCGATGTGCACGCGGTCGAACTCCTGCTCGGCCGCCTGCGCGTCGGCCTCCGAGTGCAGCCACGCGACGATCTCGCGGGCGAGCGCGCGCTTGGCGTCCCGTGGGGGCAGTTGGTCGGGTGGAGGCTCGTGCAGCAGCAGCCTGTAGTACTCCTCCATTGCCTCGTCGGGAATGCTCAAGGTCTTGCCGTACATCTCCCCCGGCTCGTCGGTCACCCCGATCTGGTTGCCGAGCGACTTGCTCATCTTCTGGCGCCCGTCGGTCCCCACCAGGATTGGCATCGTCATCACCGCCTGCTCCGGCTGCCCATACGCGCGTTGGATGTCGCGCCCCAGCAGCAGGTTGAACTTCTGGTCGGTCCCGCCGAGCTCGACATCGGCATCGACTGCGACCGAGTCATAGCCCTGCAGCAAGGGATAGAGCAGCTCGAGCATCGAGATCGGCTCCTTCGCGCTCCAGCGTTTGGCGAAGTCGTCGCGCTCCAACAGCTGCGCCACGGTCGTCGTGCGCACCAAGGCAAGTAGATCCGTTAGCCCCATCTCCAACCACTCGCTGTTGCGCCTCACCTCCAAGTGGTCGGAATCCGGATTCAAGATCTTCAACGCCTGCTCCTGGAAGGTCGCGGCGTTCTCCTCGATCTCCTCTTTCGAGAGCATCGGTCGCAAGCTCGAACGGCCCGACGGATCGCCCACGAGCGCCGTGTAGTCCCCCACGATCAGGACCACCCTGTGCCCGGCGTCCTGAAACTCCCTTAGCTTGCCCAGCACCACCGCGTGCCCGAGGTGGATGTCGGGCGCCGTCGGGTCGATGCCGAGCTTGACCCTTAGCGGCCGGCCCTCCGCACGCGTGGTCTGGAGCTTGTTAGCAAGCGCGCCCTCGGGCAGGCTGTCGACGGCGTTGCGCGCGAGGACAGCGGCTTCCTCGGCGGCCACCTTAGGTGCGTCGGGCATCGGAGGCCAATGGTAGAGTCTTGCCCTCTGTGGAGTCCGCCGCACTGCCCGCCCGCGGCCGGCCGCGTCTAAAGAGGCTGCGTTTCCTGCTGATCCTCTTCGCTGTCTTGCTGCTCGGCCTCGTCTCGTTCGTCTTCGGCATGTTCGTCGCCGTCGCGTCCGACCTACCCTCGCTGACACGGTTCTCGCAGTTCAAGGACGAGCAGAGCTCCTACCTGTACGACGACGTCGGGCACCCGATCGGTGTGCTCAGCCAACAGAACCGCGTGATCGTCACCCCCACCCAGATCCCCCAGATCGTCAAGGAGGCGGTGATCTCGATCGAGGACAAGCGCTTCGAGACCAACAGCGGCGTCGACATCCGCGGGATCGCGCGTGCCTTCGTGCAGGACATCCAGCACAAAGGCAACCTCCAGGGCGCCTCGACGATCGAGCAGCAGTTCATCAAGAACGCTCTACAGGCCCAATCGCACCGCACGATCTTCGAGAAGCTGCGCGAGGCGGCGCTGGCCTATCAGCTCTCGCACAAGTGGTCGAAGGAAAAGATCATCACCGCCTACCTCAACACGATCTACTTCGGCAACGGCGCCTACGGGATCGAGGCCGCCGCGCAGACCTACTTCGGGCAGGACCCCGACCACGCCGGCTGCGGCATGCCCGGGCACGCGCTGTGCGTCTCGCAGCTGCAGCCGTGGGAGGCGGCGCTGCTGGCGGGCATCATCCAGTCGCCGACCGAATACGACCCCGTCGAGCATCCGATGGCAGCCCAGGAACGCCGCGACGTGGTGTTGCGCCAGATGCTCGACCAGGGGTACCTGACGAGGCCCGTGTACGAAGAAAGCGTCAAGCAGGCGCTGCCGGCGCCGGAGGAGGTGCAGGCTCCCGAGGAGCAGACGATCGAAGGGGTCGACGCGGGCTACTTCACGAGCTGGGTCGCCCAGCAAGTGATCGAACGCTACGGCGCGCCGCGCGCGTTCGGCGGCGGCCTGCGGATCAAGACGACGCTCGACCTCGAACTGCAGAAAGCCGCCGAACAGGCAATCAACGGCTACCTCGCCTACTCCGGCGATCCCTCCGCCTCGCTCGTCGCGATCGAAAACTCGACCGGCGAGGTGCGCGCGATGGTGGGCGGGCGCAACTACGACGAAAGCCCGTTCAACCTCGCCACCGAGGGCGAGCGCCAGCCCGGCTCCTCGTTCAAGGCGTTTGACCTCGCCGCCGCGCTGGAGCACGGGATCTCGCCCGACTCGGTGTGGCCCTCGAAGGAAAAGACGTTCTACGTCCCCGGCCCGAACGGCGTGGAAAAGTTCGTCGTGCACAACGACGAAGGCGCCTACACGGGCGAGAACACGCTCACCAACGCGACCGCCTACTCCGACAACTCGATCTACGCCGAAGTCGGCCTGAAGGTCGGTACCCACAAGATCGCGCGGCTCGCCCACGAGATGGGGATCACCACGCCGCTCTCGACCAACCCCGCGATGACGATCGGCGGCCTGACGGTCGGCGTCACCCCGCTCGACATGGCCCACGCCTACGAGACAATCGCCCACGGCGGCGAGCGCGTCAGCGGCACGATGGCTAAAGCCGACGCCCCGGTCGGCATCCAGGAAGTCGAAGCCGGCGGGCGCTCGCTGCCGGACGGCGCCCGGCGCGACACGAACATGGTCGAGACGAAGCGCGTGCTCCCTCCTGAAATTGCGGCCACCGAGACCTCAGTGCTCGAGACCGTGCTTCAGTACGGCACCGCAAAAGCCGCCGCGCTCGGCGAATTCGCCGCCGGCAAGACTGGCACGACCTCCAACTACGGCGACGCCTGGTTTGTTGGCTGGAATCACAAGTACACGGTCGCCGTCTGGGTCGGCTACCCGAACAAGCTGATCCCGATGACCACCGACTTCAACGGCGGCCCCGTGCTCGGGGGCACCTTCCCAGCGCTGATCTGGCACGACTTCATGATCTCCGCACTTGGGATCGAAAAGGAACGGGCAGAACGCATCGCCACGTCCAAGCACGGCTCGACCAGCGCCAGCGGGAGTCAGTCGGGCACGAGCAGCGTGGAAACCGTCGCGCCGTCGAACACGGGCACGACCACGACGCCAAACCCGAGCGCGCCCGCGACGACGGGGGCGGGCGCCGGGGCGGGCAGGGAAAGCGGGAAATCCGCCACGCCCGGCGGCGGCAGTGAAGCGACAGGCGGCACACCCAAGGCGTCCGGCGAACCAGAACACACCGCCGCGCCGGCGCCGGCAACGCCCACCCCGGAATCCCCGTCCGCCCCGTCCTCGCCGGCGCCATCCACGCCGGCGGCGCCCTCCTCCCCATCGCCGACGGGCGGAGTCAGCGCCGGGGGTTAGCCTCAGCTCGCGCGGGGAACGGGAGCCTGCTGGGGCCCTCCGCGCGTGCTCGTGCGCTCCACCTTCTGCTCGAGCTTGATATCGATCAGCCTGTCATCGTCGAACCAGAAACCGTGCTGGTGCTTGCCGTCCTTGTCCACTTTTGGCACGATCAGCACCTGGTCGCACCCCGAGATGTAGGAGGTGAAGCCCACACAGCGACCTTCGAAGCCCGTTATGTAGTCGCGGTAGAGCCGGCCGAACTTGACCTTTGGCGCCCGCCCGTCACGTTTCCCAGCCTTCCGCGTCTTGTTCTTTAGTCCCATTTTGTGTTCCTTTCGGTGTTGGATTTCCGACACCGTAGGACGACTTCACGAATAATTCAGGGGATGTGCAAATTTGATCCAAACTCGGCACAGTTTTGTCACACTTTGAATGGGCGCTCCTCTAGTTAATTCGTGTAGTTCAATATCACCCATTAAATGGCATGCGTGCGGAGATCCTCACCCGGCCGGGGACGGGAGACGTTGCGGTTGTGAGCCACACAGAAGCGCCAGGGAAGCTCGACCGCCTTCGTGATGCCGATCCGTGTGCCCGCGAGAACTTTGGGATCACGCCACTCGGGTTCACGCGGAAAGATGCGGACGGGACCGTCACGGAGGTCTCCCCCGTTCTCTCCCAGCTCGATGCCGAGCGCCTGGGTGAGCTTGCCGGGACCCGAGCAGAGATCCTCATCGTGCATCGGGGCGCCGAGCGGCGCGCGACGAGCGCGCATCGTCTCGACCCCCTCGAGCGGTTGGAGCGCGCGGATCAGCACCGCGGCGCCGACGCCTTCGGGCTCGCAGACCGCGTTGAGCAGCGCGTGGATGCCGTAGGAGCGGTAGACGTAGGCGCGACCGGGCGGCCCGAACAGGATCCGCGTGCGCGGGGTCAGCCCGACGAACGCGTGGCAGGCCGGCTCCGAGTCGTGGTAGGCCTCGGTCTCGACGATCACGCCGCTGGTCGACGGTTCGCCGCCGGGAACGTGCTCGACGACGCAGCCGATCAGGTCGCGTGCAACCTCGAGGACGGGCCGGTTGTAGAAGTCGGGTGGGAGTGACCGTCCAGCTGCAGTGCTGGACGCCGCGCGGGCTACGCCCATCTCAATCGCTTCCGGCAAGCACACTCCGGGCGGCTTCGATCTGCTCCTTCACGCGGACCGTCGCGGTGCCGCCCTCGGAGATCTTCGACTCCAACCAGGAGCTCTGCTTCAGCACCTCGAAGAACTCGGCGGCGTGTGCGGCGAGCACCCCGCTGTGCGCGGCGAGCTCCTCCGGCGTGAGCTGCGACAGGGTCCTGTCGCCGTCGAGCGCCGTGCGCACCAGGCCCGCGACCACGCCGTGCGCCTCGCGGAACGGAACGCCCAGGCGCACGAGCAGATCGGCCACGTCCGTCGCGGCGAGCAGCTCGTCGGAGGCGGCCTCGCTCATCCGCTCGCGCGAGAAGTGCACGCCCGCGAGCATCCCCTTCGCCGCGGCGAGCGTCAGCTCGATCGTGTCGACCGCGTCGAACAGATGCTCCTTGTCCTCCTGCAGATCCTTGTTGTAGGTCAGCGGCAGCGCGTGGATCACGCCGTGCAGCGCAGCCAGATGCCCGACCACGCGCGGAGCCTTCCCGCGCAACAGCTCGGCCGCGTCGGGGTTCTTCTTCTGGGGCATAATCGAGGACCCCGAGCTCCAGGCGTCGGACAGCTCGCAGAAGCCGAACTCGCTGCTGGACCACAGCACCAGCTCGGCGCCCAGACGGGACAGATGGGTCGAGCAGGTGGCGGCGGCCGCCAAATAGTCGAGGATGAAATCCCGGCCCGAAACCGCGTCGATCGAGTTCGGCGCGACCTCGCGAAAGCCCAGCTCCTCGGCAACCTGTCCGCGATCGGTGTCGAAGTTGACCCCCGCAAGCGCCCCCGCCCCAAGCGGCAGGCGGCCGGCCTCGTGCTCGACGTATGCAAAGCGCGCACGGTCGCGCGCGAGCATCCAGAAGTAGGCGAGCAGGTGATGGGAGAGGTAGACGGGCTGGGCGCGCTGCAGGTGGGTGTAGCCGGGCAGAGGCCAGTCGAGGTGCTCCTCCGCTTTGGCCAGCACCACCTCCATCAGCTTCGTGATCGCCGCCTGCGCGACGGCCGCGCGCTCGCGCGTGAACATCGCCAGGTCGGTCACCACCTGGTCGTTGCGCGAGCGGGCCGTGTGCAGCCGCCCGCCGACCGGACCGATCAGCTCGGTCAGGCGCCGCTCGATCGCCATGTGGATGTCCTCGTCGTCCTCGCCAAAGGGAAAGCGCCCCTCGCTGAGCTCGAGCTCGAGCGTGTCCAGACCGCCCAGCAGCGCGTCGCGGTCACCCACCTCGATGATCCCGCGCTCGGCCAGCATCCTCGCGTGCGCGCGCGACTGCGCGAGGTCCTGCGGCCACAGCCGCCGATCGAAATCGATCGAGGCGTTCAGGCGCTGGAAATCGGGGTGTTGGGGTTCACGGAAGCGGGACACGGGCGATCAGTCTGACAGCAGCGCAGTGACCGAGGGATCTAAGGCTAGCGGCGCAAGACCGCGCGCAGAGCCTCGCACACGCGTGTGACCTGCCCCTCGCTCATCTCCGGGAAGAATGGCAGCGCGACCGAGCGCGCGGCGACGTCCTCGCAGACCGGGAACTCGCCCTCCCTGTGGCCGAAGCGCTCGCGATAGAAGCTCATCAGGTGGATCGCCGGCAGGTACGGCTTGGTCTGGATCTGCTCCGCCGCGAGCGCGCGGATCGTCGCGTCGCGGTCGACGCCGCGGGGCAGCTGCACGACGAACACGAACCACCCCCGCCGCGCACCCCCGCTGTCGGCGCAGGGCAGCCCGAGACCCTCAATTCCCCCAAGTGCTTCCCGATAGGACCCCGCAACCCGTCCCCGCGCCGCGAGCATCGCGTCCAACCGCTCCAGCTGCGCCAGCCCGAGCGCGCAGGCGATGTCCGATAGCCGGTAGTTAAAGCCAAGACGGTCGTGATCCAGCCAGCCCATGTCCGGAGCCCGCCCCTGGTTGCGCTCAGAATCGACCCTCGCCTTCATGGCCTCGTCCCCCAACGTGACCATCCCCCCCTCCCCCGTAGTCAGCTGCTTGTTCGCATAGAACCCGAACACCGCCGGATGCCCCCGCCCCCCGACGGCCACCCCATCCCCATAGACGGCCCCCAGCGCCTCGCAAGCGTCCTCGACGATCCCCAGCCCGTGCCTGTTCGCGATCCGCTCGAACGCCTGCATGTCGGCCGGATACCCAAAGATATGCACCGGCAACAGTGCCTTCGTGCGCTCGGTCACGGCAGCGGCGGCCGCCTCCGGATCGAGGTTGAGCGTAACGGGATCGATGTCCGCAAACACCGGTCTCGCGCGCTCGTAGATCGCGGCATTGGCCGATGCCACAAACGAGAACGGACTGGTGACGACCTCGTCGCCATCTTCCACCCCCACGGCGCGCAACGCCAAATGTAACCCGGCAGTCCCGCTGGAAACAGCGCTCCCCCACCCCGCCCCGACCCGTGCGGCAAACGCCCGCTCGAACTCCGGCACACGGGGTCCAAGCGACAACTGTCCCGAACGCAGCACATCCAAGACCGCTTGCTCCTCGGACTCACCGAGCACGGGGCGAGCGAGCGGGATCAAGACGTCCGCGTCACCAGGATCATCTTCAGCTTCTCGGAGGGTCGAGATCCGAACGGCCGGGCTCGGACCCCTAGCAGCGTCGGAACCCCGCACTACACCTTCCCGGCCGTTCGGAGGCTCGATCCCACAGAGCGCTGCATCCCATACTCCAATGAGTCAACCAAAGCGTCCCAAGAAGCAGCAATCACGTTCTCGGAAACCCCAATCGACCCCCAAACCTCAACCCCATCGGAGGCGTCGAGCAGGACCCGGGTAACGGCCCCGGTGCCCTTGGTCTCGTCGAGGATCCTCACCTTGAAGTTGACGAGGTCGATATCCCGCAGATGGGGATGGATCTCGCCGATCGCGTCGCGGAGCGCCTTGTCGAGCGCGTTCACCGGACCGTTGCCTTCGGCGGTGCGCACATAGCGCTCCTCGCCCAACCAGATCTTGATCGTGGCCTCGGTCTGCACGTGTCCATCGGCCTGTTTCTCGACGATCACGCGCCACGACTCCAAGCGGAACAGCGGCTCGTACCCGCCGCTCTCGCGGCGCATCAACAGCTCGAACGAGCCGTCGGCGGCCTCGAACTGGAAGCCGCGGTGCTCGAGCTCCTTGACGCGCTCGACCGTGCGCTTGGCGGCATCGGCATCGAGCTCGATGCCGGCCTCGCGCGCCTTCTCGATCACAGTGCCCTTGCCGGAGAGCTCGGAAACGAGCACGTCGCGGTGGTTACCGACCAGCTCGGGGTCGATGTGCTCGAACGTCTGCGCGTCGGCCCGCACCCCGGCCGCGTGCAGCCCGGCCTTGTGCGCGAAGGCATGCTTGCCAACGTAGGGCTGCGCCGGGTTCGGCACGCGGTTGAGCAACTCGTCGACGAGGTGGGCGGTCTCCGTCAGGCGCGCCAGCTGCTCGGGCGCGAGCAGCTCGTAGCCGAGCTTCAGCTGCAGGTCGGCGATGATCGTGACGAGGTTCGCGTTGCCGACGCGCTCGCCGATCCCGTTGATGGTGCCCTGCACCTGCGTGGCGCCGCCTTCGACCGCCGTCAACGTGTTGGCGACCGCGCAGCCGGAGTCGTCGTGGGTGTGGATCCCTAGCCCCACGCCGGGCAGCGCTTCGGAGACGACCGCCATCGCGACGCGGATCTGCGGCGGCAACGAGCCGCCGTTGGTGTCGCACAGCACGATCCGCTCGGCCCCCGCGTCGGCCGCCGCGCGCGCGCAGTCCAGCGCGTAGCCGGGGTCTTCGGCGAAGCCGTCGAAGAAATGCTCGGCGTCGAGCAGCACGCGCTTGCCGTGGCGGACGAGAAACGCGACCGACTCGGCGATCATCTTCAGGTTCTCCTCGCGCGAGACGCGCACGACCTTCTCGACGTGCAGCACTGATGACTTCCCCACAAGCGTGCACACGGGCGCGAACGACTCCGCGAGGATCCGCAGCCCCTCGTCCCGATCGGCCTCGACCTCCCGCCGGCGCGTCATCCCGAACGCGACGATCTCGGCCGTGTCGAAATGCTCCTCGGCGAGCAACCCAAACAATTGCTCCTCCTTCGGGTTCGAAGAGGGAAAGCCCGCCTCGATCATGTGCACACCGAGCACGTCGAGCGCATGCACGACGCGCAGCTTCTCGCCGGCGGTGAGGCTCATGCCCCCACCGCCCATGCCGTCGCGAAGGGTCGCGTCATAGAGCTGGATGTCGGCCATCGGCCCTACCCCGTGACTGTCGACGCGCCGGCCGAGCTCGCGGCGCTGGCGCCGGGCACATCGCCGGTGGGAGTCTGGAGCGCCGACGGGGAAACCACGTCGAGCCACTCGCGGTAGCGCTCGGTGCGTCCGTGGATCGCGTCGTCGAAGGCGGCCTGCAGCACGCGCGTGACCTCGCCGGGCTGGCCGGTGCCGATCGGGTGGTCGTCGATCTCGCGCACGGGCACGAGCTCGGCGGCGGTCCCGGAGAGGAACACCTCGTCGGCAAGGTACAGCTCGGCACGGGCGACGCTGCGCTCGACGATCTCATAGCCGAGGTCGCCGGCGATCTGGATCAGCGAGCGGCGGGTGATCCCGTCGAGGATCGAGTTGTGCTGGCCGGGCGTGGCGATCTCACCGTCGCGCACGACGTACACGTTCTCGCCGGTGCCCTCGCAGACATGGCCGTGCTCGTCGAGCAGGATCGCCTCTTCGTAGCCGGCCTTGACCGACTCGACCTTCGCGAGGATGCTGTTCAGGTATTGCCCTGAGGCCTTCGCGTGGGGCACGAGCGAGCGCGCGCTGATCCGCTCCCAGGAGGAGACCTTCGCGCGGATGCCCTTGCGCTTGCCTTCCTCGCCGAGGTAGGCGCCCCACTCCCAGCAGGCGATCGTCACGTCGACCGGCGCGTCTAGCGGGTTGAGGCCCATCGTGCCGTAACCGCGGTAGACGATCGGGCGGATGTAGCACGAGCTCATGCCGTTTCTGGCCACCAGCTCGAGCGTCGCGGCGCGCAACTCCTCGGCCGAGTAGGGCACGGGCATGTAGTAGAGCTCGGCCGACTTCAAGAGCCGCGCGACGTGGTCGGCGTTGCGGAACACGGCCGGGCCGAGCTCGGTGTCGTAGCAGCGCACGCCCTCGAACACGCCCGTCCCGTAGTGCAGGCCGTGCGTCAGGACGTGGACCTTGGCGTCCTCCCAGGCGACGAAATCTCCGTTCATCCATATGAGGTCGGTCTGGTCCACGTTCATATCGCTCCTGCTAGGGGTTACTCGAGGTGGGCGATCACTGCCTTCGTCGCCTGTGCAGTACCCACCGTCCCTCCCAGGTCGGGGGTGCGCAGACCCGCCGCCAGCGCGCCTTCAACGGCCGATTCTACAGCGGCCGCCTCGCTTTCCAAACCGAGGCCGTGCCTGAGCAGCATCGCGGCAGACAGGAACATCGCCAACGGGTTGGCCTTGCCGGTGCCGGCGATGTCCGGGGCGGAGCCGTGCACGGGCTCGAACATGCCCGGCCCATCCCCGCTTAGGGAGGCGCTGGGGAGCATCCCGATCGACCCCGTGAGCATCGCCGCCTCGTCGGAGAGGATGTCGCCGAACATGTTCTCGGTGACGATCGTGTCGAAGTCGCGGGGGTTGGAGACGAGCTGCATCGCGGCGTTGTCGACGAGCACGTGCTCAAGCTCGATGTGGGAGAACTCGCGCGCGTGCAGCTGCGTGACTACCTCGCGCCACAGCCGCGATGTCTCTAATACGTTGGCCTTGTCGACGCTCGAGACCTTCGTTCGCGCTGCCTGAAACGCCGTGCGCGCGATCCGCTCGATCTCCTCTGTCGAGTAGGCGCAGAGATCGGAGGCGGTGGTCTCCGTGCGGGTCTTCTCGCCGAAGTAGATCCCGCCCGTGAGCTCGCGCACGACAAGCAGATCAGTGCCCTCGATCCGCTCGCGCCGCAGCGGCGAGGCCTCGTATAGCGCTGGGAGGGGCTTGACCGGGCGCAGGTTCGCGTACAGGCCCAGTCCCTTGCGCAGGCCGAGCAACCCTTGCTCGGGCCGCGGCTTGGTTGGGTCCGTCGTGTCCCATTTAGGTCCTCCAACGGCCGCGAGCAGCACCGCGTCGGATTTGCGGCAGGCCGCGAACACCTCGTCGGTGAGCGCGGTCCCGTGCGCGTCGATCGAGGCGCCGCCGAACAGGTGCTCCTCGAACTCAAACTCGCCGACCGCCTGCAGGAGCTGGAGGGTGGGCGCCATGATCTCCGGGCCGATCCCGTCGCCGGGGAGGGTGACTATGTGGTGGGTGCTCATCTTCCTCCTCCTCTTCTGGCTTTCGCTCGCCGGTCCTGCACCTTGCGGCGCTCGGCAGAGGCGATCACAGCGCCGTCGTCGGGGTGGGGACCCAGCCGACGTGCTCGCTCTCACGCTCGAACTTGGCGATCTCCGCGGCCTGCTCGAGCGTCATCGCGATGTCGTCGAGCCCGTTCAGCAGACGATGGCGGATCTCGTGGTCGATCTCGAACGCGACCTCGCGCCCGGCGAAGCGGACCTCCTGCTCGAGCAAATCGACCTCGCCCGCGCCGGCGTGCGCGAGCGCGCGGCAGTCCTCAGCGTTGAGCACGACCGGCAGCAGCCCGATCTTCGTGCAGTTGGAGTAGAAGATGTCGGCGAAGCTCGGCGCGACGAGCGCCTGGAAGCCATAGTCCTGCAGGCCCCACGGCGCGTGCTCGCGCGAGGAGCCGCAACCAAAGTTCTCCCCGGCGACGAGGATCGGGTTCGCCGGCAAATCCCAGCCGGGCTCCTTGGCCCAGTCATAGAACAGGAACTCGCCGAAGCCCGTCCGCTCAACGCGCTTGAGAAACTGCTTGGGCATGATCTGGTCGGTGTCGACGTCGGCCCGATCGAGGTGGCTGACGGCGCCTGAGATGACGCTGATGGGATCCATTGTGATTCCTCCTATGACCAGTTGCGGATGTCGACGAAGTGACCCTCGATCGCCGCCGCGGCGGCCATCTGCGGGGAGACGAGGTGCGTCCTGCCCCCGCGTCCCTGACGGCCCTCGAAGTTGCGGTTCGAGGTCGACGCGCAGCGCTCGCCGGGCTGCAGGATGTCGGGGTTCATGCCCAGGCACATCGAGCAACCCGCGACGCGCCAGTCGAAGCCCGCCTCGCGAAACACGCGGTCAAGGCCCTCGGCCTCGGCCTGTTTCTTGACCTGCTGGGAGCCGGGCACGACCATCGCGTCGACGCTCTCAGCGACCTTGCGGCCCTCGACGACCTTCGCGGCGGCGCGCAGGTCGCCGATCCGCGAGTTCGTGCAGGAGCCGATGAACACGCGGTCGAGCGAGATCTGCTCGATCGGCGTGCCGGGCCGCAGGTCCATATAGGCAAGCGCACGTTCGGTCGACTCGCGATCGGCGGGGGTCTCGAACTCCTCGAGCGTGGGAACGTTCTCGGTCACCGCGCGCACCATGCCGGGGTTCGTCCCCCACGTCACCTGCGGGGAGATCTCGCGCGCGTCGATCACGACCTCGCTGTCGAACTCGGCGCCGTCGTCGGTGCGCAGCTCGCGCCACTGATCGATCGCCTTTGCAAGCTCCTCGCCGCGCGGCGCGCCGGGCAGCTCGTGGTCGGAGAACCACGCGAAGGTCGTCTCGTCTGGCGCGATCATCCCGGCGCGGCCGCCGCCCTCGATCGTCATGTTGCAGACGGTCATCCGCCCTTCCATCGACAGCGCCTCGATCGCCGGGCCGGCGAACTCGACGACGTGACCGGTCATCCCACCGACTCCAAGCCGCCCGAGCGTGCCGAGGATCAGATCCTTGGCGGTCACACCGAAGCCGAGCACGCCTTCATAGGAGATGCGCATCGAACGCGGCTTGTGCTGGACCATGCACTGCGTCGCCAGCACGTGCTCGACCTCTGACGTGCCGATCCCGAACGCGAGCGCACCGAAGGCGCCGTGCGTGGAGGTGTGCGAGTCGCCGCAGACGATCGTCATGCCGGGCTGGGTGACGCCGAGCTCGGGGCCGATCACGTGCACGATCCCCTGACGGTCGGAGCCAAGCGAGTAGATGGGCACGCCAAACTCCGCGCAGTTGCGCTCGAGCGTTTCGACCTGCACGCGCGAGAGCTCATCCTTGATCCGCGCGGCGATCGGTGTCCCGTCGGTCGGTGTGTTGTGGTCGGCGGTCGCGAGCGTGCGGTCGGGACGGCGCACCGGGCGGCCGGCCATGCGCAGGCTGTCGAAGGCTTGCGGGCTGGTGACCTCGTGGACGAGGTGCAGGTCGATGTAGAGCAGCCCGTGCGCGACCTCGTGCGTCTCCCAGATCTTGTCGAACAGCGTCTGCGGCATTCTCATCGGCCCTTCTCGTCGTGGGTTAGCTGCGTCGCAGTCCCGCGGAGACGACCGCGAGAAACTCGGCGTCCGCATCGTGCTCTTTGGGATTCTCAAAATGGTGAGGCAGGTCCGCGTCGAAGGTCACGCAGTCACCCTTGTCCAGCACATACCGCTGTCCATCGCACACGAGGATGACCGAGCCACGCTCGACGAGCGCCGTCTCGCGGCTGCCGGGCTCGTGCATCGGCGGGTCGTCCTGGGCGCCCGTCGCGCCCCCCGGGGCGAGCGTGTGGCGTGAGAGCTCCGCGCGCTGACCGGGCTGGCCCGATGTCAACACCTCGAAGCTGTGTCCGCGACGTTTGTTGCCCCCGCGCTGGCGCTGCGAAGCGCGCACGATCGTGACCGCGCCCGACTCGTCGAGCCGCAGCAACTGCGAGAGTCGCAGCTCCAGGCCCGCGGCGATCCGCGCGGCGACCGTCAGCGTCGGGCTCGTCTCGCCGCGCTCGACCTGCGAGAGCATCGGCGCGCTCACGCCACTGCGCTCAGTCAGGTCGCGCAGCGACAGCCCCGAGGACTCACGCAGCGCCTTCACGCGCGCGCCGATCACCGCGGGGTCGAGCTGTTCTGAAGATGTCGCGGTGACCATACGCTCGTATGTTATCACAGACGAATGTATTACGTGGCCGTATGGGCGGACGCCCGCCGAGTAGGCCGAGACGTTTCATCCGGCCGGCCCGCTTTCGTGGGACGTCTCGGCCGGATGAAACGTCTCGGGCTACTCTCGGCTCATCCAGAGAACGGCATACCACGAGGCGACATGCGCCACGCATCTCGTTTATAGATAGCTACTCTCGCTACATCTTTAGAGGGTGGAAGCCTGAATGGTTCGACACGTACTGATTCGAAATCCGAGTGGCGATGACCAGATTGTGCCAGAGACGCCTTTGCCGGCGGAGAAGAATCTTCACGACGTATTGACCAGCCATCCCGAGCTCTTGCCGGCGGATAACCTCGAAGTCGGGCAGACCATCGTCGTCGGCAGGGAGTCCAAGCTCGAATCCGGATACGCCGATCTCGTGCTCGTCGACGCTTACGGCCAGATATGTCTCGTCGAGGTCAAGAACGAGGGCAACCCAGACACCCGGCTTGTCATTGCTCAACTCCTGGATTACGCCGCCGCGCTATGGCAGATGCCGGTGGACAACTTCGAACACGACGTACTCCATCCCTACCTCCGTTCGATCGATCAGCACGAAGCGTCCCTGCCGGACATCGCCAGCTATGTGGCCGACAACCTTGAAGACACCCCAGGCGACGTAGATGCTGGGGACGATGAAGACACCCAATCTACCCTCACGGACTTTCCGGTCAATCTCGAACAGACGCTAGCCAGCGGTCATTTCCGGCTGATCGTGGCGGCACCGAGCATTCCAACTGGAATCGAAAAGGTCATCGAATACCTGAACGCCCAAGGACATCTCATCTACGGGCTCGAGGTCAGCTTCTTCGGCGGGGCAGCCGAGTGCTTCGTCCCAAATCTAGTCGTCAAGCCCAGAGTCAGCGAGACAAAGAGGATCGCAGCCCGCAAGCCAACCCCAATCGACGAAGCAACGCTCGCCGAGCGACTCCCGGCGCGGGTCAATCCGGACGATCCCTTTCTAGCGGCGCGTGAGGCTGTCCAATCGTTGGGCGTCGGAGGGCTGGGTAGCGACGGCTGGCAATACAGCATCAAGTGGGACGAATCAACAGACGAGCAGATCAACGACGCTTTCGACACAGCGATAACCCTTCTCGCGCAACTGATACCAGAGGTCGAGTTTCAGCCGCTCGAGCCACATCTAATCGTCGACTTCGGGCGCAACGACAACAACATCTGGTCCAAGTCGGCGCCAGCACTGAACCCCTACGTTGGATACTGGCTACAGGGCACACTCGCCGCCATCGAGGGCCCCAACGCACCAGTGCGTCTACAACCCCTGCGCGGCGGGCAACCCGGATGGCAACCCAGATTCGACTCCCCCTCCACCGCCGAAACGATCTGGCCAGCCAATCTACATACAGGCAAGTTCCAACTGGTCCTGACCCATACCGCCGAGGAAGCCCATAGCTCGCCATAATTCGTGGACCGGGTCGAAAGCAGGCCGGACTTTCATCCGGCCGAGACGCCCGCGAAGCGGGCTGGCCGGATGAAACGTCTCGGTCTGCTCTCACGGCCCCGCCGGCTCGGGCAATCCGATCTTCTCGTCGGCATGCGCGCGAGCGACGGCGACCGACAGCGCGCGCACGTACGCGCGGGCAGCCGCGTCGATGATGTCGGTCGAGACACCCTGACCCGCGCCGGTGAAGCCGTCCAGCTCGACCACGACCGACACCTCACCGAGCGCGTCTTGCCCCTCGGTGACCGCCCCGATCGTGAACTCGCTGAGCGTGGGCGCCATGCCCGTGGCCACGTTGATCGCCTGGAAGATGGCGTCGATCGGACCGTCCCCGGTGAACGAGCCGCTCGCCGTGCCGCCGTCGGGCAGCGCGATTGATACGCGCGCGTGCGGCGGTCGCTGCGAGGAGGTCTCGACGTCGAAGGAGTTGAGCGCGTAACCGGAGATCTCCTCGCGCAGCTCGTCGGTGACGAGCGCCTCCAGGTCCATCGCCGTCACCTGCTTCTTGAGGTCGGCGATCTCCTTGAAGCGCTTGAACGCCGTGTTCAGTGCCTGGCCGTCGATCTGAAAGCCCATCTCCTCCAGCGCGTCGCGCAGCGCGTGGCGGCCTGAGTGCTTGCCCAGCACCAGCGAGTTGCTTTTCAGGCCGATCGTCGTCGCGTCCATGATCTCGTAGGTCGTGCGCTCCTTCAGCACCCCGTCCTGGTGGATGCCGGCCTCGTGCGCGAACGCGTTGCGCCCGACGATCGCCTTGTTCGGTTGCACCGGATAGCCAGTCAGCCGCGAGACCAGCCGGCTCGTGCGCGCGATCTCCGTCGTCTCCAGGCCCGTCCACAGCCCCAGGCTCGGCTCGCGCGTGTGCAGCAGCATCACGATCTCCTCGAGCGACGCGTTCCCGGCGCGCTCGCCGATCCCGTTAATCGCGCACTCCAACTGGCGGCAGCCCGCTTCCACGGCCGCCAGCGAGTTGGCCACGGCCAGGCCGAGGTCATCGTGACAGTGCCCCGAGACGACCACCTCATGCAGGCCGGGCACGAGCCTGTAGAGCTCTTCGAACATCGCCCGGTACTCCCCCGGCATCGTGTAGCCGACGGTGTCGGGCACGTTGATCGTGGTGGCGCCCTCGTCGAGTGCGATCTGGATCACCTCGGCCATGTATTCGACGTCCGAGCGCGAGCCGTCCTCCGGCGAGAACTCAACATCGTCCGTGTACTCGCGCGCCTGAGCGACCGCCGCGCGCACCTGGCCCTTCACATCCTCGCGCGTGGTCTGCAGCTTGTACTTGATGTGGACGTCGCTGGTTGCCAGGAACGTGTGAATCCGCGGGCGCTCGGAGTCTTTGACCGCGTTCCAGGCCGCCTCGATGTCCTGCTTGCTGGTGCGCGCCAGAGCGCAGATCACGGGGCCTTCGACGTCCCGCGCGATCGCCTGCACCGACTCGAAGTCGCCGGGCGAGGTGATCGGGAAGCCAGCCTCGATCACATCGACCGCCAGCCGCGAGAGCTGGTGGGCGATCTCCAGCTTTTCCTGCTTGTTCAGGGAGATTCCCGGCGACTGCTCGCCGTCTCGCAGGGTCGTGTCGAAGATCTCGACGCGGTTTGCCTCGCTGCGTGCATCGTTCGTGCTCATGTCGTTCGCTCTCCTTCTAGGTCTCTTTCGGGCTTCCTCTCTGCTGGGTTTGCGGCTACGCGGCCGCCACGCACTATTCCCCCCGAGGGGGAGCAGGAGAAGGAGCGAAAGGGACTTGCGGAACGACATCTGTGAGCAGGGTAGCACCGGTCTCGGGGTGCCGCAAATGCTCTACGGAGTCAAGACGACCTTGCCGACGTTACGCCGCTCGGTGATCATGTTGTGCGCGGCGCCGGCTTCCTCGAAGGAGAATGCACCCGCGACGACGGGCTGAATCGTGCCGTCGCCGAGCAGCTCCCGCAGCGCCGCGGCCACCTGCGCGCGGCGGCGCTCATCCTGGGAGAGCGTGTACATGTTCAGGCCGATCACGGCCTTGGATGCGGACATCTGCTTGATCAGGTTGAAGCGGGGCATGCGCAAAGCGGTACCGAGCGCGGCGATCGGGTTGCGCCGCTCGCCGGAGACGATCCCGGAGGCGCCGAATGCGATCAGGCGGCCGCCGGGGGCGAGCAACTCGTAGCTGCGCCGCAGGCTCTTGCCGCCGATCGCGTCCATGATCAGATCGAACTTCGGCAAGCCCCGCTCCCAGCCGCTCTGCGTGTAGTCGATCGCGTGATCGACGCCTAGTTCTTCGCAGCGCGCGTGCTTGCCGGGCGAGGCGGTGCCATACACCTCGGCGCCGTGGCGCTTGGCGAGTTGCGTCACGGCGATGCCAACGCCGCCGGCGGCCGCATGGATCAACACGCGTTCGCCGGGCTGCAGGCTGCCGAAGCCGAAGAGCCCCATCCATGCCGTCCCGTAGTTGACTGGGATCGCCGCGCCCTGCTCGAAGGTGAGTCCATCCGGCAACGCGATCACGCCGTCGGCGGGCACTACCACCTGTGAGGCATAACCGCCGAAATCAGTCTGAGCGATGACGCGCTGGCCGTGATTCAGGTCCTCCACTCCCTCGCCCATCTCGAGGATGGTGCCGGCTACCTCGTAGCCGACGACGCATGGAGTCTTCGGCGCGTCGGGATAGAAGCCCAGGCGGGCCATGATGTCGGCGAAGTTGATCCCCGCCGCTGCGACATCGATGCGCACCTCTCCAGGGCCAAGGCCCGGATCGGGCCGCTCCTGTACCTGAAGCACGCCCGGCCCGCCGTGCTTGGTGATGACGACCGCCCGCATCGGCGACACCCTACTCGATTTGGTTAGTGGTCGCTAATAGCGCGAGCCGGCTCAGCTGAGCACGACGGCCCAGCCGTCCACAAAACCCTCGGAGGCGACGATCTCATCGACCACCTCCGCGGGCACCGCGGCGTCGGTCGTGACGACCATCGCGGCGAGGCGCTGCTCTTCGGCAGCGGAGTCCCCGTCGGGAGTGTGGCCGACGGCGGCGGAAGAGATGTTGATCCCGTGCGTGCCGAAGATCGTGCCGACGCGGCCGATCATGCCGGGCAGATCCTGATACCGGAAGATCGTCACGAACGGCTCCAGCTCAACCGTGAAGCGCCGGCCCTGTACCTCCACGAGATGCGGCACACGGTTCGGGCCGATCGCGGTTCCTGCGACCGCGACCCGCTCACCCCCGGCGATCACGGTGACGCGGATCAGCTCGTTGAAGTCCTGCGCCTCGGAGACGGACTTCTCCTCGATCACGATCCCACGCTCCTCGGCCATACTCGGCGCGTTGACGAGGTTGACCTCCTCCTCGGTGCGCCCCCGCAGCGCGCCGCCGATCACCGCAAGCGTCAAGAGGCGCGTGTCGAAGTCGGCGATCCGGCCCATGAACGCGGCCTCGATCCGCTCGACCGAGCTGCCCTCGGCGAGCTCCATCGCCAGCCGCCCGAGGTTTTTCGCGAGCGGCAAAAACGGCCCGAGCACCTCCATGTCCTCGGCGCCGACCGAGGGGATGTTGACCGCCGTTGAGACGACGCCGCCGGTGAGCGCCGCGACGACCTGCTCGGCGCTCTGGTAACCGGCACGATCGGTCGCCTCGGCGGTCGAGGCGCCGAGATGCGGGGTGACAATCACCTTGGGGTTGGCGAACAGCGGGTTCTCGGTCATCGGCTCCGACGGGAACACGTCCAGCGCAGCGCCGCCGACCTTGCCCGACTCCAGCGCCTCTCCTAGCGCCGCTTCGTCGATCAGCCCGCCGCGCGCGACGTTGAGGATGCGCACACCGTCGCGCATCTGCGCGAACGCCTCGGCATTCAGCCAGTTCTGCGTGTCGGGGGTCTTCGGCAGATGGATCGTGATGAAGTCCGCCTGCGCGTAGATCTCCTCGCTGTTCTCCGCCTTCTCGACCCCGAGCTCGCGATAGCGATCGCCGCTGACGAACGGGTCGAAGGCGATCACGCGCATGTTGAATCCCCGCGCGCGCGTTGCGACCAGCTGGCCGATGCGCCCGAAGCCTACGATCCCGAGCGTCTTCTCGTACACCTCCACGCCGGAGAACTTCGAGCGCTCCCACTTGCCGCTCGTCAATGACGCGTAGGCCTGCGGGATGTTCCGCGCGAGCGCGAGCAGCAGCGCCATCGTGTGCTCGGCCGCGGTCACGACGTTCGACTGCGGCGCGTTCGCGACGATGATTCCCCGCTTGGTCGCGGCCTCGACGTCGACGTTGTCCACCCCCACTCCGGCACGGCCGATCGCGCGCAGGTTGGTGCCCTTCTCGATCAGCTCGGCTGTCAGCTTCGTGGCGGAGCGAATCAGGATGCCCTCGTAGTCGCCAATCCGCTCATTGAGCTCCTCATCGGTCCAGTCGACGCCGATCTCGACGTCGAAGTGCTCTTTCAGCAGCTGAACTCCGGAGTCGCCGATCTTCTCCTTCACCAGCACTTTCAAGCGCTCGTCGCTCATGTCGAAATCCTCTCTACAACCCAGTCAATACACGCCGTCAGAGCCTGCACGTCGCTGGGCTCGACCGCCGGGAACATCCCGATCCGCAGCTGGTTGCGTCCCAGCTTGCGGTAAGGCTCGGTGTCGACGATCCCATTGGCCCTTAGCGTCTTGGCGACCGCGGCCGCATCGACCTCGTCGTTGAAGTCGATCGTTCCCACCACGAGCGAGCGCTTCGCGGGGTCAGCGACGAACGGCGACGCGTAGCCGCTGCGCTCGGCCCATCCATACATGTGCTCGGAGGAGGCGGTGGTGCGCGACACGCACCAGTCGAGGCCGCCACCGTCGAGCATCCAGCGGATCTCCTCGGCGAGCAGGAACAGGCTCGCCACCGCCGGGGTGTTGTAGGTCTGATCTTTTTGGGAGTTCTCCAGCGCCGTCTGCAGCGACAGGAATGCCGGGATCCAGCGCTCGGACTGATCGAGCGCGGCGATGCGCTCTTGGGCGGCGGGGCTGAGCAGGGCGATCCACAGCCCACCGTCGGCCGCAAAGCTCTTCTGGGGAGCGAAGTAGTAGGCGTCGGCCCGATCGATCGCCACCGGCAGGCCGCCCGCACCCGAGGTCGCGTCGATCAGTACCAGCGCGTCGCCGGTCGCGACTGGTCGCTCCACTCCGACCATCACGCCGGTCGAGGTCTCGTTGTGCGCCCAGGTCACGACATCGACCTCGGCGCCAGCGCCGGCGGTGCCGAGCGCGGCCGGGTCGGGAGCGTCGCCGGGATCCGCGGAGACGACGACCGGCTCCTGCAGGAACGGCGCGCCCGTGGTTACCTGGGCGAACTTCGAGGAAAACTCGCCGTAGGTCAAATGCAGTGCCCGATTCTCGACGAGACCAAAGGCCGCAGCGTCCCAGAAGGCCGTGGCGCCGCCGTTGCCGAGCGCGACCTTGTACCCCGTGGGCGCCGCGAACAGCTCGCTCAGCCCGGCGCGGATCTCGCCGACGAGCGTCTTCACAGGCTTTTGGCGATGCGATGTCCCCATCACCGCGGCACCCTCTCCGGCCAAACGCGCGAGCGCCTGCGGGCGGACCTTCGAGGGGCCGCAGCCGAAGCGTCCGTCGGAGGGCTTCAATCCTTCGGGGATTACAAGAGCGGCTGTGTCTGCAGGCGATGAGTTCGGCATGGGCTTCCTTCGTGGAATGTCGCAGATCGAAGAATGCCCAGGCGCGCGGCGGTGCTGCTCATACGTCGCTTCCCGGTGGTTAGGCCACCTTGAGCGCCAGTCGCGACGACGTGAGCGAGTGTAGCGAACGCGGCTTTAGCAGGTCCAGAGCGCCTCACGCTCGAACACCGTCGCCGTCCAACCCTCGGGCAAGCGGGTCGGCGCCACACCCGCCGGCAGCCCGAGCTTCGTTCTGTTGCCGGCGAGCAAGCAGAACTCGGGCGCCGGCCCAAACACCAACTGCCGGCGCCAGAGGCTCGCGTGCTGTGAGTCCATGCCGTCGCCGAGCAGATCGCCAAGCGCGCGCCGCTCGATCCCAGGCGATCGTCCAACCCAGACGGCAACTGATTCCTGGTCAAATGCGCCGGGGGCGACTGGCGGATGCCCCTCAATCAGTCCGTACAGGCCGCCGGCGCCCGCGCCGAAACGGTGAGCGACCTCGTCGTGGACGGTTCGATGCCCATGACTGACCGCGGCCATGTTCAGCACGCCGAGCGCTGTGTAGTCCTCGACGAAGTACCAGTCCTCATAGCCGGGACCCTCGAGCCAGGGAAGCCCGGCGGGATGGGCGGGGATCCGAAACACCGCCGAGCTCTGAAAACCCGCGGGCGGAGCGTGCGCCAACGAACGGTGAAACGCGATCTGGGCGCGCTCGTAGGCCTCGACCGCCGACCCGTCCAGCGGGCGATGCCAGAAGACGTAGGCGAGCATCGTTGGTTATACGCGGGATGGGTGGAGATATGCGTGGACGAGTGTTAAAACGAGGTTTCGATCCAGTCCATGCCCTCGCGCAGCTCGGCGCCGACGTGCTCGACCTGGGTGTCGGCCTGCTCGGCGCGCATCCGCTTGAAGTTCTCCTGCCCGGCGCGATTCTCCGCGATCCACTCGCGCGCGAAATCGCCGTCCTGGATCTCCTTGAGGATCTGGCGCATGCTCGCGCGGGTCTCCTCGGTGATCACGCGCTTACCGCGCGTGTAGTCGCCGTACTCGGCGGTGTTGGAGATCGAGTAGCGCATCCCCGCAAGGCCCTTCTCGTGCATCAGATCGACGATCAGCTTGAGCTCGTGCAGGCACTCGAAGTAGGCCATCTCGGGGTCATAGCCGGCGTCGACGAGCGTCTCGAAACCTGCCTGAACGAGCTCGGAGGCGCCGCCACAGAGCACGGCCTGCTCACCGAACAGGTCCGTCTCGGTCTCGTCCTTGAAGCTCGTCTCGATCACACCGCCGCGCGTGCAGCCGATGCCCTTGGCGTACGCCAGCGCCAGCCCGCGGGCGTTACCGGTCGCGTCCTGCTCGACCGCGATCAGGCCGGGGACGCCGCTGCCCTCGAGGAACTGGCGGCGCACGAGATGGCCCGGCCCCTTGGGCGCGACCATGCCGACGTCGACGCCCGGCGGCGGCTCGATCTCTTTGTAGTGAATCGAGAAGCCGTGACCGAACAGCAGCATGTTGCCCTCGGCGATCCCGTCGCGGATCTCCTGCTCCCAGACGTCGTGGTGGCGCTCGTCCGGCAGCAGGATCATCACGAGATCGCCGCGACTGGCGGCCTCGACGACGCTCGTCACCTCCAAGCCCTGCTCGCGCGCCTTGGCGACCGAGGCGGAGTCCTCGCGCAGCCCGACCACGACTTTGACGCCGGAGTCCTTCAGGTTGAGGGCGTGGGCGTGGCCCTGGGAGCCGTAGCCGATGATCGCGACGGTCTTGCCGTCGAGTAGGTGCAGGTCAGCGTCGTCGTCGTAGAGCATGCGCCGCAGGCTATCCAACTTAGGCTCCGGCGGACGCGACGAGGGTGCGCCCGGGGATGTCCAGGGAGCCATCCTCAGCGGTGTACGGCGCGAAGCGCTCGGCCAGCGCCGAATAGATCTCGGCGATCTCCGGCTCAGGACGGTCGAGGATCGCATCGTGGAGCGCACGCGAGAGGTCGAGCGTCGAGTCCCAGAACTCCTCGAAGCTCGCGTGCCGGCGGCGCAGATCGAGAGCCTGCACCCGCACATCGGCGAAGCCGGCCTGCTGAAGCAGCTCGGTCGTCCGCTCGGAGGAGCCCAGGGCGAATGGACCCGGCGTTCCCGGGGCGGGTGGGGTGCTCGCCCCGCGCTCGATCAGCTCCCGCGAGGGCAAGAGAGCCCAGGGGTTCTGCTCGATCGAGTCCCATACCGCAAGCGCGATGCGACCACCGGGGCGCAGCACGCGGCGGGTCTCGACCAGCGCCGCCTGCGGATCGGCCATCAGCATGTAGCCCCAGCGGCACAACACCGCGTCGACGCTCGCCACCGGCAGGTCGATCCATTCGGCGTTCAGCACCCGGAACTCGACGTTGCTCAACCCCAGCGCGACCGCGCGCTCACGGGCACCGCCGAGCATCGCCTCAGCCTGGTCGGAGACGATCACCCCGCCCATCGGCGCGACCAGCTCGGCCGCCAACATCCCCGTCTCGCCAAGACCCGCCGCCAGTTCGAGCACCCGCTCGCCGGGCTGTGGCGCGATCGCATCGATCATCCAATGCGACACCGGAGCGCTGAATTCGCGTATCGCCGCCTGCTGGCGCGTCCAGCCGGACGCCGCCTCTTCCCAGCTACTCAGGCTCGCGTCGCGGTGGGCGCTCGGGTCAAAGCTCATCCGAGCTCCTTGCGCAAGAGCTTTCCCGACCGAGTGCGTGGCAGTGGCTGATCGACAAACGACACCTGCTTGGGGACCTTATGCGCAGCGAGACCCCGGGCGCAGTGCGCACGCAACGCCTCCCCCTCCAGCACCCTTCCCGGCCTGGTCACCACGATCGCCGTGACGGCCTCGCCCCAGCGCTCGTCGGCCCGGCCGAGTACCGCCGCCTCGAGCACATCGGGGTGGGCCTCCAGCACCGCCTCGACCTCGGCCGGCGCGACGTTCTCGCCGCCGCTGACGATCGTGTCGGCCTTGCGCCCGGTCACGTGCAGCCGGCCCTGCTCGTCGAGCATGCCGAGATCGCCGGTGTGCAACCAACCATCGGGCTGCAGCGACCCCGGCGCGACGGTCGGTCCGGCGACCAAGATCTCCCCCTCTGCCTCGATCTGGACGCGAGTGCAGAACAGTGACGGTCCGGCGCTGAGGGATTCGGTGGTGTGAGCGGGGCTGGTGGGATGGATGGGGCTCCCATCAATAACCGCAGCCGGTGTCGTGGTGACCTGCGAGCAGGCCTCGGTCAGCCCGTAGGTCAAGCTCACCGGCACGCCGGCCGCGCTCGCCCGCTCGGTCAGCGCGGCAGGCACCGGGCCGCCGCCGGTGAGCGCGCAGCGCAGCGCCGAGGGATGCTCGAGGCCAGCGTCGAGCAACCGGGCGAGCGTCGTCGCGACAAGGCTCACGAGCGTCACGTCCTGCTCGCGCAACGCGTGCAGCACGCGGTCGGTCTCGAAGCGCTCGTGGAGCACCGCGGTCGTGGCGTAGATCGTGGAGCGCAGCAGGATCGACAGACCACCGACGTGTGCGAGCGGCAGCGCGCACAGCCAGCGCTCCCGGGGATCGAGGCCGAGCGCGACGGCCGAGCCGAGCGCGCTCCAGAGGAGATTTCCGTAGGTCAGCTCGATCGGCTTTGGCTGTGAGGTGGTGCCGGAGGTATGGATCACCGCAGCCGTCGCCGCCAGGTCGTGCCGTGCCGCGGCGTACCGATCGGCGTCGCCGAGGCCGGCTCGGCGAGCGTCGGTGCAAAGAGGCTCCTCGACCAGCACGGCAGCTCCGGCGGTGACCAGATCACGCTCGGCCGCCGTCAACCGAAGGTCGACCGGCACCGCAATCGCACCAAGCAACAGACAGGCGTGGAGCGCCTGCGCGAAGGCAAGCCCCGGCGCTAGGGCGATCGCGACGCGCTGCCCGGGTCCCGCGCCGCGCGCGGCGAGCTCGGTTGCGGCTGCACTCGCATGGGCAAACAGCTCCGTATAGGAGACGGCGCCGTCCGGCACCTGCAACGCCAGCCCCCCGGGCCGCTTAGCGGCGGCGCGCGGCAGCCATCCTTCGACGATCATCGCCCACAGGCTAGCCTTCATCGCGCTCATCTCCAACACGGCCCGGAGGAACGTTTGTCCACCATCACCTGGATCGCCGCCGGCGATTACGAAGACATCCGCTACGAGAAGTCCGGCGACGATGATGCGGGCATCGCGAAGATCACGATCGACCGGCCCGAGGTGCGTAACGCCTTCAGGCCGCAGACAATCATTGAGATCTCTCGAGCATTGGAGGATGCGCGCGAGGACACGCAGGTCGGCGTGATCGTGCTCACCGGCGAGGGGCCGGACGCCTTCTGCTCGGGGGGCGACCAGCGCGTGCGCGGCGACTCGGGCTACCTCGCCGACGACGCGGCCGGTAATCCGGATCCCACCCGCCCCGGCCGCTTCCACGTCACCGATCTGCACATCCAGATCCGCCGCCTCCCGAAGCCCGTCGTGGCAATGGTCGCCGGCTATGCGATCGGCGGCGGTCATGTGCTGCACCTCGTCTGCGACCTGACGATCGCCGCCGACAACGCACGCTTCGGTCAAGTCGGCCCGAAGGTCGGTTCGTTCGACGGCGGCTTCGGCGCGGGGCTGCTCGCCAACCTCGTGGGACCGAAGAAGGCCAAGGAGATCTGGTTCCTCTGCCGCCAGTACTCAGCCGAGGAAGCCCTGCAGATGGGGATGGTGAACACCGTCGTCCCGCTCGAGCGCCTAGAGGCCGAGACGATGCAGTGGTGCAGCGAGATGCTCGCGCTGTCGCCGTTCGCGCTACGGCTGCTGAAGTCGAGCTTCAACGCCGCCGAGGACGGCCTGAGCGGCATCCAGCAGCTGGCGCACGACACCAACCTGCTGTTCTACGGCAGCGAGGAGGCACAAGAGGGTCGCGATGCCTACAAGCAGAAGCGCAAGCCCGACTTCTCCCGCTTCCCGCGGCGGGCGTAGTGGCCGTCGCGATACCCAAGAGCTCGAGCGCTGTGCGCATCTGGGTGATGGCCGCACGCGTGCGCACGCTGCCGGCCGCCGTGGCGCCCGTGCTGGTGGGCACATCGCTGGCCCTGGGCGCCGGACACTTCCAGGCGCTCGTATTCGTCGCGGCGCTGCTGGGAGCGATCTTCATCCAGGTGGGAACGAACCTCTCGAACGACTACTCCGACGCGCGGCGCGGCGCCGACACCGAGGACCGGCTCGGGCCCGTCAGGGTGACAGCGGGCGGACTGGTGCCACCGAGCCAGGTGCTGGTCGCGACTTATGTGACGTTTGGGCTGGCGGTTCTGTGCGGCGTCTATCTCGTGGCAATCGCGGGGCCGGAGCTGATCGCGGTGGGCGCCGCCTCGATCCTCGCGGGCGTGCTGTACACGGGCGGGCCGCGGCCGTATGGCTACGAGGGGCTGGGCGAGGTCTTCGTGTTCCTGTTCTTCGGGATCGTGGCAGTAACGGGCTCGTACTTCGTGCAGGTGCAGGCACTGCCCTGGCAGGCCTTCGCCTGCGCGGTGCCGGTGGGCCTGTTGGCGAGCGCGATCCTCGTGGTGAACAACGTGCGCGATCTCGAGACCGACCGCCGCGCCGGCAAGCGCACGCTCGCGGTGCGCCTGGGACGCGAGCGCACACGGACGCTGTATACGGCGATGGTCGCCGGCGCGTTCCTGAGCGCACCGCTGCTGTGGGCGCTCGGCTCGATGACTCCCTGGCTGCTGCTCAGCTGGGCCGCGATCCCGGTGGCGATCGGCACGATCCGCGTCGTTAGAACCCACACCGACGGACCGGCATTGAACGGCGCCCTGGCGAAGACGGGCGCGCTGCAACTGGTCTTCTGCCTACTGTTCGCGGCAGGCATCCTGGCCGGCGGTGGGATCGGGTCGTGAAGCTAAGCATCCGGCGGCACACACTGCGCCTGGCGAGAGCACTGGAGAGCTCATACGGAGCCGTGGAGGAGCGCGAGATCCTGAGTGTGTCGCTGACCGACGCCGACGGAGTGAGCGGTTATGGCGAGGCGGCACCGCTTGCGCCCTATGACGGCCTGAGCATCGAGCGCGTGGAGCAGGCGCTGGAGGCCTACATACCGGTGCTGGCAAACTCAGAGGGCAAGAACGGCGCGCAGCTAATCGACGCATGCCGCGGCGTGGACGACCTGCCGGCGGCATTCGCCGCGATCGACATCGCACTGTGGGATCGCGCGGGGCGGCGCGCAGGCAAGCCGGTTGCGGCCCTGCTGACCGACAGCCCCGCCCCGACAGTCCCGGTCAACGCGACGCTGTCGGCACTCGACCGTGCTGGGGCGGCCACAGAGGCAGCGGCCGCGGTGGCGGCTGGGTTCAGATGTCTGAAGGTGAAGGTCGGCATCGGCGACGACGCGGGGCGCGTGGCCGCGGTGCGAGCCGCGGCCGGTCCGGAGACCGATCTGCGTCTGGACGCGAACGGCGCCTGGAATGTCGAGCAGGCGGTGCGAGCGATCGAGTTGCTCTCCCCCGCGGGCCTCGAGATGGTCGAGGAGCCGACGCACGGCCTGGAGGCGGTACGTGAAGTGCGCGAGCGGGTGGCGGTACGGGTGGCCATCGACGAGACGGCAGCCGAGCATGGAGCGCTAGGTGCGGGCGTGGCTGACGCGGTCTGCCTGAAGATCTCGCGCTGCGGCGGGATATCTGGCCTGATCGCGGCCGCTACGTTGGTGCGCGCCTCGGGCGCTGAGGTTTATCTGGCGTCCACGCTCGACGGTCCGCTCGGGGTCGCCGCCGCGCTGCACGCCGCCGCAGCATTGGCATCCCGCGGCCCGGTTCCCCCCTGCGGCCTGGCGACGCTGGCGCTATTCGAGGACTTCGAGAATCCGCTGCCCGCGAGGGAGGGCGAGATCGTCCTACCGACGACCGGCGGGCTCGGGGTCGATCCGCTGTAACGTCGCTATCGTCCGTCAATCGCGCGCGCAACGGCTGCGGGATTCTCCAGCGGCAGGCCGTGACCGCCGGGCGCAACCACCAGCTCCGCGTCTCCTAACAGTTTCACCATCCGCTTCCCCAGTGCCAGGAACTTGGCGTCTCTGTCGCCCACCAGCACCGTTGCCGGCATCGTCAACTCAGGGAGTTTTTCCCAAAGCGGATCCATCTCCCCGGTGCCGACGCCTCTGAGAACCGCAGCCAGCGCATCGGGCCGGTTGCGGCGCTGATCCTCGCGCGCGAGAACGCCCACCTCGGGTGGTTCGTCGGCGAACAGCGGCTGGGTACGCCAGCGCTCGATGAAATCCTCAAAGGGAACGTGCTCCAGTTCGTCGGCCAAGCGATGATCGGAGGCACTGCGCTCGGCGCGCTCGGAAGTGTCCTCGATGCCCGCCGAAGTCGAGACGAGTACAAGCCTGCTCACGCGCTCGGGCGCGGCCAGCGCGATGTGCAGGGCGATCCGTCCGCCCAGCGAGTAGCCGCCCAGAACGAACCTTCCCGGGCTGCGGGCGAGCACATGCTCGACGCAGCCGGCGAATGTAATCGCCTTCCCGCCCACCCCCCGGGCATTGGCGGCATCGCCGTGCCCCGGGAGGTCGAGCGCCCAAGGCAGGTAGCGTTCCGGATGCAATCGTTCTGCCACGCCGTCCCAGGCGCGGCGAGTGCCACTGAACCCGTGCAGCAGGACGACGTTCTCCGGCACACCGCCATCCTATGACCCCCGCCACCGACACCTACATGCTGCTGCGCGCGTTCGTGGACGAGCTGGCGCGCTGCGGAATGCGCGCGGCCTGCACATCCCCGGGATCGCGCTGCGCGCCGCTGGTGCTAACGCTCGCGAGCGAGGAGCGGTTGGATTGCTACTCGCACCTAGACGAGCGCTGCGCCGGATTCTTCGCGCTGGGACTGGCGAAGGCGTCGGGACTACCCGTGGCCGTCACCTGCACCTCCGGAACCGCCGCCGCCGAGTTGCTGCCTGCTGCGATCGAGGCGTTCCAGGCGCGCGTGCCGCTGATCCTGCTCACGGCCGATCGTCCCCCGGAGCTGCGCGAGAATGGAGCGGGACAGGCGATCGACCAACTGAAGCTGTTCGGAAGCGCGGCTAAGTGGTTCTTCGAGGTGGGGACACACCGGGCGAGCGAGGAGCGGCTGCGCTGGGTCAGGACGCTGGCCTGTCGCGCATACTGGACCGCGCTGGAGGGCCGGCCGGGCGTGGTGCACCTCAACTTCCCCCTACGCGAGCCGTTGATCACCGAGGATCCTCTGCCCGATGACCCGACCGGCCGTCCCGACGGTCACCCATACGTGCGGCGGGCGCCCATGCCGATCGTGGACGAGGCGAGGCTGCAGAAGCTCGTGCAGGGCACCAAGCGCGGCGTGGTGGTGGCCGGACGGGAGGAGCGAGCGACGTCGTTGGGGCAAGCCGCCGCCGAGCTCTGCGAGGCAGCAGGCTGGCCGCTGCTTGCCGATCCACTGTCTGGCGCACGAAGGGGAAACGCGGCAATCGCCCATTACGATGCCCTGCTGCGCGAGCAGACATTCGCCGGCAAGCTGAACCCAGACCTGATACTCCGCGTCGGAGATCTCCCGGTGTCGAAGCCGCTGCGCACGTGGTTGGCGGGCCTGAAAGACACTCCACAGGTGGCGCTCGATCCAGAGGGCGCATGGCAGGACCCGGCAGCGGTACTGAGCGACTCGCTCGCCCTGGAGCCCACCGGAGCACTGGTGGGACTGACCTCGCGGATGTCCCCCTCGCCGGAAACGTCGACGACGGGCACGAGACCGACGCCGAGCGAAACAGGACCCCGTCTATCCCCCGCTGACCCGGATTGGCTGGCCGGCTGGCGTGCCGCCGACGAGCGCGCCGCGGAGGCGATACTTGGAGTGCTCGGTTCCGCGGAGCTGAGCGAGCCGGGGATCGCGATAGAGCTGGGCGTGCTGCTGGGAGAGACGGCGACACTGTTCGTCGCCTCCTCGATGCCGGTCCGCGAGATCGAGACATTCTGGCCGGTCCGCACTGACCCACCCAAGGTGCTGTGCAACCGCGGCGCAAACGGAATCGACGGAATCGTGTCGAGCGCGTTCGGCGCCGCCGCGGATGGAGATGGGCCGGTGGTGCTGTTGATCGGCGATGTGGCGCTCGCGCATGACATCGGTGGCCTGCTCGCCGCGAAGCGCCTTGATTTGAAGCTGACGATTGTGCTGGTGGACAACGGCGGCGGCGGAATCTTCGACTTCCTGCCCGTATCCAGGACCGCGATGGCACAGGAGTACGACATCTATACCCGCCACATCGCCACCCCCACAGGTCTCGACTTCACACAGGCCGCCAAGCTGTACGGCCTGGCCCACGAGCGCGTGGAGACGATCCCCGCGTTCCGTGTCGCCCTGGAGCGAGCGCTTTCGCCACAGGTCGGCTCGGCGATCGTGCAGGTGCAGACAGACCGCGCGAGCAACGTCGAGCTGCACCACCGCGTGTGGGCAGCGGTCGTGAGCGCACTCTCAGCCGGCGAGTAACGGCAGCAGCGCCTGCAGCTTGATCTCGGTCTCCGCCAGCTCCTTCGCCGGGTCGGAGTCGCGCACGATTCCATTGCCCGCATAACAATGGGCGACCCCGCCGCGCAGCAGCGCGCAGCGCAGGGCCACGCAGAACTCGCCGTCGCCGGCCCCGTCGGTCCAGCCCACCGGACCCGCGTACCAGCCGCGATCCAAGCCCTCCAAGGCTGGGATCAGACGCAGCGCCGGCGCTGCCGGCTCGCCGCCGACCGCCGGCGTCGGGTGCATCAGCCCGGCCAGCTCCAAGGCCTCTATCGGGGTGGCCAGCTGGGCACGGATCGGCGTGGCCAGATGCTGGATGTTGGCGATCCTCACGAGCTCTGGTTCTGGAGCCGCGGCGACCCACACCGCATGGGGCCTCAGCGCTCGCTCGATCCGCCGCGCAACGATCGCGTGCTCTTCGCGGTAGCTCTCGTCACGCAGCAGCTGCTCACCCAGATGGTCGTCGACGGCAGGGTCGGCGCTACGACGGGTGGATCCAGCCAGCGCGAGCGTGCTCACGCGGTGGCCCTCGCGGCGCACCAGCAGCTCGGGGCTGGCGGCCACAAGCGTCGCGTTGCCGCGCCCCACGCAGAACACGAAGCAGGACGGGAACGCCTCGCGCAGCACGCCGAAGACCGCCGCCGGGTCATACTCGCACGGGGCGTGGACCTGCACCTCGCGCGCGAGTACAACCTTCTCGAGCTCGCCGCCCTCGATCAGCCGCACCGCACTCTGAACAGCCGCCTCATAATGCTCGGGCGGCATCGCGCTCGCAACCTGGTAGCGCCCCGCCGGCGCGGGATCGAGCAGCGGCAGGGGCGCAGCTCGCAGCTCGACCAAACGCCGCTCCAGGCGCGCCATCAGCTCCTCCCCCAGATCGTCCGGACGGGCCATCGCCGCCAGCGTCAATCGCACCTCCGCGCGAGCATCTCCGCGATCGCGCCGCGGCGCCCTCCGCGTCAGCGCCACCTCGGGCACGATCAGCGACGCCGGCTGAAAGCCGGCCCAGTGCAGCGCGTCTCCTCCGTCAGGCGCGAACGCGAACCCGCCCACGGCGATCGGACCGCTCCCGAGGCCGTCCGTCGGATCGACCACCGCAGCGGCCGACATCTCGCGCCAGCGATCCGCCATCAGCGCAAAGCGGTCAGTCCCGGATGCGCTCAGGTGAGCCGCCTCGCCCAGGGTCGCCAGGGCGGCCCTGCCGCGGTCTGGCTGCTCGAACACGAACCACTGCTCGCCGGCTCGCCTGGAAGCGCAGACGACTGCGCTCGGGTCCACATCGGCGGGAAGCTGGAAGCTGATCGTCGCGAGGATCTCCTTGCCCGACCGCCGTGCACGCTTGACCGCGAGCCGCATGCGCGCGAGGAGTCGCTCGCGGTCTTCCTCACCCAGCGCGAACGGAGGTCCGGACTTCGTGAGGGACGACTGGGACACGGCTCTCGCTAGGTTTCTGACCGTCCGCGCGAGATGGCTATCTCGCCCGTGCGCATCATCTCGATCAACCCAAACGGGCGAACCATGCCCTCGAAGGCCTCGATCTTCTCTGTCGTGCCCGTCACCTCGACGATCACCGAGCGCTTGGTCACATCGACCACCTTCCCGCGAAAGATCTCGGTGATCTGCATCAGCTCACCGCGCTGAGCGCCGTCGGCGGAGATCTTGAACAGCGCCAGCTCGCGGGTGACCGTGTCGCCCGGCTCCAGGTCACGAATCTTCAGCACGTTGATCAGCTTGTGCAGCTGCTTTGTGACCTGATCGATTGGGTGCAGCGCCCCGTCCACCGTCAGCGTCACGCGCGAGATCCGCTCGTCGTCGGTCGGGCCGACGGTCAGCGTGTCGATGTTGAAGCCTCTCCGCGCGAACAGCCCCGCGATCCGCGTCAGGACGCCCGACTTGTTCTCCACGAGGATCGACAGCACGTGCTTGCGCCCGCTGCGCATACTGCCCGACGCCTGTAGTCCCTCCAGGCTCAGGGGCTCTTTGGTGGCTGGAGCACTCATCGCACTCACCCCACCATTTCCCGCGCGGCATGACCTGCAGGAATCATGGGGTAGGTGTTCTCCTCGGGAGTGACCCTTACATCGACCACGACCGGGCCGTCCGTCTCGATCGCCCGCTTCATGTCGTCAACGAGCGTTTTCTTGTTCGTAAACCTCATCCCCGTCGCGCCGTAGGCCTCGGCCAGCTTGACGAAGTCGGGGAATTCCCCCGTGTCGACGTGACTGTATTTGCCGTCCCAAAACAGCTCCTGCCACTGGCGGACCATCCCCAGGTAGCCGTTGTTCATGATGAACACCTTGATCGGGATCTTGTTCTGCGCACAGGTCGCCAGCTCCTGCGCGTTCATCTGCACCGACCCGTCTCCAGCGACACAGCAGACCAGACGATCGGGACAGCCCACCGCGGCGCCCATCGCCGACGGCAGCCCGAAGCCCATCGTGCCCAGCCCGCCGGAGTTGATCCAGCGGCGCGGCGCCGGGAAGTCGTAGTACTGCGCCGTCCACATCTGGTGCTGACCGACATCGCTCGTGACGATCGCCTCGCCGCCGGTCGCCTCGTGCAGCGCCTGGATCATGTACTGCGGCTTGATCTCGTCGTCCGCGCTGTCCTCGTAGCCCAGCGGGTACTTCTCGCGCCAGCCTTCGATCCGCTCCCACCAGGCCCCCAGGCGGGCGGGGTCGACGCCCAGCGC
Source organism: uncultured Solirubrobacterales bacterium (assembly GCA_963837135.1). Lineage (GTDB taxonomy): Bacteria > Actinomycetota > Thermoleophilia > Solirubrobacterales > Solirubrobacteraceae > Palsa-744. The sequence continues at coordinate 795,144 of CAWILV010000004.1, read as the reverse complement.
GCGGTACTCGATCACCAGCTTCGCCAGTACGTGCTTGGCGTCGCCCACGATCGGGATGTGCGCGGGGATGTTCTTTGAGATCTCCGCCGGGTCGACGTCGACGTGGATGAACTTCGCGTGCGGCGCGAACTCAGACAGCTTGCCGGTCACGCGGTCGTCAAAGCGGGCGCCCACCGCACAGATCAGGTCGGCCTCGTCCATCGCGTAGTTGGCCGCGCGCGTGCCGTGCATGCCCGGCATCCCCAGCCATTGTGGGTGCGGCGCGGGGAACGCTCCGAGACCCATCAGCGTGCAGGTGACCGGGAAACGGTCGCTCGTCGCGAACTCGACCAGCTCCTCCGAGGCGTTCGCGTTGACGACGCCGCCGCCGGCGTAGATCACCGGGCGCTGCGCCGCCGCCAGAGCCTTCGCCGCCTGGCGAATCTGCTTCTGGTTGCCCTCCGTCGTCGGCTGATAGCCAGGCAGGCGCACATCGGTCACCGGCTCGTACTCGATCTCGCCGCGCGAGAGATCCTGCGGGATGTCGACGAGCACCGGGCCCGGCCGGCCCGAGCGCGCGATGTAGAACGCCTCGTGGATCGCGCGCGGGATCTCTTTCGGGTCCTGGATCATGAACGAGTGCTTGACGATCGGAATCGTGATCCCGAGCGTATCGGCCTCCTGAAAACCGTCGGTGCCGAGCAGCTCCGTGCGTACCTGGCCAGTAATGAACACGACCGGCACCGAATCCATCATCGCGTCGCAGATCGGCGTGATCAGGTTCGTCGCGCCGGGCCCGCTCGTGGCGAACGCGACCCCAACTTTCCCGGTCGCCTTCGCGTAACCCTGGGCAGCGTGGCCGCCGCCGGCCTCGTGCCGGACAAGGATGTGGCGAATGCCCCCAGTCACAAAGGCGTCGTAGGTCGGGAGGTTGGCGCCACCGGGCAGCCCGAAGACCACATCGACACCCTCCGCCTTCAAACATTCCATCACCGCGTCTACCGCGCGCATCGCACCGACCTCCTTTCGTTCGTGTCTCGGGGTTATCTCAGGAAAGGCCAGTGTACCAGCGGGTTTTCGCCCCGCTCATAGGGCAACCGAGGTTGCCGGGCAGTAAGGCTCATAGGGGTCGATGGCCAAGCCAGGCAAGGACGCAGGAAGCGTGGCGTGCTACGCACGCGAGCGACCGAGGACGCCGCCTGGCGCCGTGCCAGCGGCCCCTATGAGGAGCCGATCCCTATACCGATCGCCAGCACGATCAGGCCACCGACCGTGACGACCAGCAGTGAGGAGCGCATCGAGACCTCCAGGAAGCGTTTGCGGATCCAGGCGATCGTAAACAGCTCCACCGCGACCACGCACCCTGCCACCAGCAGAGCCGTGTGGACGTCGGAGATGATGAACGGCAGCGTGTGGAACAGGCCGCCCAAAGTAGTCATCCCACCGGTGATCGAGCCACGCACGACCGCCGAGCCGCGACCCGTCTGCTCGCCGGTGTCCGACAGCGCCTCCGACCAGCCCATGCTGACCCCGGCGCCCAACGCCGTGGCGAGGCCGACGATCAGCGCCGTATGGGAGTTGGCGTAGATCGCCGCGGCGAAGATCGGCGCCAGCGAGGAGACCGTGCCGTCGATCATCCCCACCAGCGCAGGCTGCACCACGCGCAGCACGAAGTCCGTCTCGTCCTCGAAGCCCGCACGGTGGATCATCCGGGAGATCAGCGAGGAAGTTGGTGGGACTCGATCAGGTGCTGCCTTTGCCTGTGTATTCATCGCGCTGCACAGGCTAGGCGAAGGTCCGGATTAGGGCGGCCGAAGTGGCCCTCCGTCCGTGGTCAGCGATCAGGAATCGGTTCCCGCCCACCCGGGCGAGGCTCCCAGGATTCCGGGGCGATCGCCACCTCAGGGAACTCGAGCTCCGCCCCGCAGCGGGTGCAAAGCGCATCGTAGATCTTCGTCACGCGCCCACACTGCGGACATTGCCGGCGCAGCTCCTCGCGCTCGAAGCGGTAGGCGATCGCGGCCATCAGGCCCAACACTGGAATCAGCCCCGAGATCAGGAACCAGAGAAAGAACGAGCTGCCCTTGATCTTGCCGACGATGCCGCCGGCTAAGCCAAAGCAGATCGCGATTACGACGTAGGCCATCGGCGGAGTGGGATTCCTAGAAGAGAACCCGCAAAGCCCAGATCAGGGCTCCCACCGCGAGCACCACGACGGCGATGCTCGCGACGAACACGACCAAATGAATCACGAAGTGCAGCAGCAGCCAGACCGCGACGACCAGGATCAACCCGGCGACGAGCATCTTGCCGAGCGACGGAGAAGATGAAGAAGAAGGGGACGACTCGTTCATACCCAACAGCGTAGACGGTTATGCGGTCGAGCAGGGCGCTAACAACCCCTGCCCGACCGCATTCGCGCGCACCCAGCCGGGGGAAGCCAAGGTGCAGTTGGTGTGAGGAGAGAGCTAACTCATGCATCCGCCATATTGGCGCAGGGTCATGCGTATGCCATTGGCCTACCGTCCAAAATGTGCGCCCCGCGCGTGTTGGGGATGACCAGATGTGACTCAGATGCCCAGCTGCTGGTTGACGAGCCTCGTGACCTCGCCTCCGTCGGCACGACCCTTGCACTCGCGCATCACGTATCCAACGATCGGGCCGATCGCCTTCGCGTTCCCGCCCCGCACCCGCTCGGCGGCATCCGCGTTCGCCGTCAGCGCAGCCGCGACGATCGCGCCCAGGTCCTCCGCGCCCCCGATCGCCGCCAGCCCCTCGCTCTCGACGATCGCGAGTGGATCGCCGCCCTCGGCCACCAGCCGGTCGAGCACCTGCCGCCCGGCGCCGACGCTGATCTGCTTGGACGCGACCATCCCCACGAGCGCGGCGATCGCGGCGGGCTGCACGCGCGAGGCCATCGGATCACCCTCCGCTCCGGCGCCGTCCTCCAGGCGCGTGAGGAGGTCTCTCGAGATCCAATTCGCGAGCGCCTGCGCGGGCGGCGCCGGCTCGACGGGCGTGGCGAGCGCGGCCTCGAAGTAATCGCCCAGCTCAGACCGGTAGGCCAGCTGCTGGGCGCTGCCGGCACTGAGTCCGAGCGTCCGCTGCAAGCGCTCCGCCCGCGCGGCGGGCAACTCGCTCATCGCGCCCTCAGCCGTGTCGAGCATCACTCGGTCGATCGCCACCGGCACGAGGTCGGGCTCGGGGAAGTAGCGGTAGTCGTGCGCCTGCTCCTTGGAGCGCAACGAGGTGATAACGCCCGAGGCGGGGTCGAAGTGAAGCGTCTCCTGCATTACCCTCCCCCCGCCTGGAGCGTCGCTTCCTGGCGGGCGATCTCGGCGTGGATGCCGCGTTCGATAAAACGGAAAGAGTTCATGTTCTTCAGCTCTGTCTTCGTTCCCAGCTCTGTCGTACCGGCTGGGCGTAGCGAGATGTTCGCGTCACAGCGCAGCGAACCCTCCTCCATGTTCACGTCGCTCACTCCCAGCGCTCGCAGCGTCGTGCGCAACAGCCGCAGCCACTCGCCCGCCTGCTCCGGAGCGCTCAAATCGGGCTCGGTGACGATCTCCGCCAAGGGCGTGCCACCACGGTTGAAGTCGACGATGCTCTCTTCCGAGTCCTGGATCCGGCCGCTCGATCCCACATGGATCAGCTTCGCCGCATCCTCCTCCAGATGCACCCTGTGAATGCGCACCTCCCCGAGTCGCCCGCCTTTGCACAGCGGCTCGTCGTACTGGGAGATCTGGTAGCCCTTCGGCAGATCGGGATAGAAGTAGTTCTTGCGGTGGAAGATCGAGCGCGGCGCAAGCTCCGAGTCCAGTGCCATACCGATCATCAGGCCGAAGTGCACCGCTTTCGCGTTCGCCACCGGCAGACTCCCCGGCAGCCCCAGGCAGACCGGGCAGGTGTGCGTGTTCGGGGGGTCTCCGAAGGACAGCTCACAGCCGCAGAACATCTTCGTCCTGGTCTTCAGCTGGACGTGGATCTCCAGCCCGATCACCGGCTCGAGCTCGGTCATACGCGTGCCCCAGACCCGTCGAAGCCGATTGTTCGCTCCAGTGCGTGGGCGGCGTCGAGCAGACGATTCTCGCTGAACGCCGGCCCGGCGATCTGCAGGCCGACGGGCAATCCCTCGCTGAAACCGCAGGGAATCGAGATCGCGGGGATCCCCGCGAGCGACATCGGCACCGTGCAGTAGTCGTTCAGATACATCGCCAGTGGGTCCTCCGTCTTCTCGCCGAGCTCGAAAGCCACTGTTGGGGCGGTCGGCGTGACGATCAGATCCACCTGCTCGAACGCCGCGGCAAAATCCTCGGCGATCTTCGTCCGCACCCGCTGGGCGCGACCGTAGTAGGCGTCGTAGTAGCCGGAGGACAGCGCGTAGGTGCCGAGCATGATCCGCCGCTTGACCTCGGCTCCGAAGCCGTCGTGACGCGTGCGCGTGTACATATCCAGCAGGTCTTTCGCGTCCTTTGTCCGCAGTCCATAGCGAACACCGTCGAAGCGGGCCAGGTTCGAGGAGGCCTCCGCGGGCGCGAGCACGTAGTAGGCCGCGAGCGCGTGCGGGGCGTGCGGCAACTGGACGCTCTCGACGATCTCCGCGCCCAGCTCCTCGGCACGGCTCAGCGCGGTGCTGAACGCATCGAGCACGCCAGCTTCGATCCCCTCGCCGTCCGCGCCGGCCGAGCCGCCGGTCAGCTCCTTCGGCACACCGAGCCGGATGCCGTCCAGCCGCTCGGCCCTGGGCAACACGATCTTCTCCGGGAAGCTCAGCGAGGTCGCATCGCACTCGTCGCGGCCGACCAGGTGGCGCAGCATCAACGCGGCGTCGGTCACGTCGCGAGTCAGCGGGCCCGCCTGATCGAGCGAGGAGGCGAACGCGATCATCCCGTAGCGCGAGACGGAGCCATAGGTGGGTTTCAACCCGACGATCCCGCACAGCGCCGCGGGTTGGCGGATCGAACCGCCAGTGTCGGTGCCCAGTGCCCACGGCGCCAGCCCCGCGGCGACCGCGGCGGCGCTCCCGCCCGACGACCCTCCCGGCACCCGCTCTCGGTTCCAGGGGTTGAGCACGGGGCCGTAGGCTGAGTTCTCGTTCGAGGAGCCCATCGCGAACTCATCCTGGTTGGTCTTCCCCAACAACGTTACTCCCGCCTCGGTTAGGCGCGAGACGGCGGTGGCGGTGTATGGCGGCTCATACCCCTCGAGGATCTTCGACCCCGACTGGCTGGGTATGCCCTGGGTGCAGAACAGGTCCTTCACCGCCAGTGGCACCCCGTGCAGAGCCCCTGTCTGGGCACCCTCAGCGACATCTCCGCCAGAGACAGGCGCCGGCGAGCCCTCCGGCGCCACCCACGTAAAGCAGTTCAGCCCCGCTTGCGAGGTGTGCTTCGCCGCACGGGCGCGATACGCCTCGAACACCTCTCCCGCCGCAAGCTCGCCTGCGGCGATTTCTCGCGCAGCCTCGGCGGCGGACAGGTCGATGATCTCCGCGTCGCTCATCTTGGCCGGGACCATCCGGGCAGAAAAGAACGCAAGATCATGCTTGCGGGCTTGGGACCAAGAAGCCTTCGCCGTCAGCGCTAACCGCGGGGGCCTGGGCCAGCGCGACCTCACGCGGCAGCGAGTCCCGAGGCTCGTCCGCGCGCAAGCCACCAGATACCTCGACCACATGCGTCGTCGGGAGGACATCGTCCAGATCGAGCTGCTCGATCGTGGCGATGTGGTCGAGCACGGCGGAGAGCTCGCGCGCCATCGGCTCGATCTCATCCTCGCTCAATCGCAGGCGCGCCAGGCGCGCCACGTGCAGAACCTCGTCGCGGACGATCACGGCCCGCATTCTACGGAGCGCCCTGCGTAAAGCCGCGGAGCCTCCCGCGTGAGACGATCAAGCGTCCTACCCGATGTCAGCAGATCGACGCCCGACGCCCCTGTGCCCACCAGCCGAAGACGCATCTATGCTGGGAGTAGATGTCGGAGCACTCTCAGACGATGACGGAAAACCCGCACGCCGAGCACCTAAAGGAGCTGTTGGAGGGCCTGAACGAGCCCCAGCGCGAGGCCGTCACTCACGGCGAGGGCCCGCTGCTGATCCTCGCCGGCGCGGGCAGCGGCAAGACGCGGGTGCTCGTCCACCGGATCGCGTTCCTCATCTACACCGACCAGGCGCAGGCGGGCGAGATCCTGGCGATCACGTTCACGAACAAGGCCGCCAAGGAGATGCGCGGCCGCGTCGAGCAATTGCTGGGCAGAGGCACGCGTGGGATGTGGCTGATGACCTTCCACGCCGCCTGCGCGCGCATCCTGCGCACCGAGGCCGAGCGCCTCGGCTACACCAGGCAGTTCACGATCTACGATCAGGCCGACGCCCGCAGACTGACCAAGCGCTGCATCGACGAGCTGGGGATCGATCCGAAGCGCTACACCCCGGCCGCCTTGCACAACCAGATCTCGGCGGCCAAGAACAAGCTGCTCGACGCCGAGGTCTACCAGCAGGCAGTGGGCTCCCCGTTCGAGGAGATGGTCGGGGAGGTCTACCGACTCTACGAGCGGGACATGCTGCGCTCGAACGCGATGGACTTCGATGACCTCTTATTCAGGACCGTGAACCTGCTGGAGCTATTCGAGGAGGTCCGTGAGCGTTACTCGAACACCTTCCAGCATGTCCTGGTCGACGAGTACCAGGACACCAACCACGCGCAGTACCGGTTCCTGCAGCTGCTGGTGGGTGGGGGTCGCCCGCCGAGCGGGCAAGCCGCGCCTGGCGATCGACCGACGTACGCAGGGCCGGTCGGACACCGCAACCTAGCGGTGGTAGGCGACGACGCCCAGTCAATCTACTCATTTCGAGGAGCCGACGTACGCAATATATTGGACTTTCAGGAGGACTTTCTCGACGCCAGAGTAGTGAAGCTGGAGCAGAACTACCGCTCGACCGAGACGATCCTGCAGGCCGCGAACGCGGTGATCGCGAACAACCGCGGCGGGATCGCCAAGCGCCTGTGGAGCGAGCTCGGACAGGGAGAACAGGTACAGGTTCGCGAGCTCGAGGACGAGCACGCAGAGGCGAGGTTCGTCGTCGGCGAGATCGAGCGTCTGGTCGATGAGGGCGCCGGTCGCGCCGAGATCGCGGTGCTGTATCGCACGAACGCGATGTCGCGGGTCTTGGAGGACACGCTCGTGCGCCGTGAGATCGCCTACCAGGTGATCGGCGGGACGAAGTTCTACGAGCGCGCCGAGATCAAGGACGCGATCGCCTACCTATCTCTGCTCGCGAACCCGTTCGACGTGGTCAGCTTCACTCGCGTGGCCAACTCGCCGCGGCGCGGGCTCGGGCAGACCTCGCTCTCGCGGATCGTGGGCCACTCGGCCAGCGTAGGCGTGTCCGTCTGGGAGGCCGCCTCGACCCCCGATCAGATCCCCGGGCTCGGTACGGCCGCGATCAAGGCGCTACGGCGTTTCATGGACACGATGGACGACCTGCGCGCGCGCGTCGAGCAACAGCCACCCGTGGCGGATCTGCTCGAGGCGATGCTGTCGCAGAGCGGCTATGTGGAGGCGCTGGAGGCAGAACGGACGATCGAGGCGCAGGGGCGGATCGAGAATCTCGAGCAACTCGTGCAGGTAGGGCGCGAGTTCGACACGGGCGCGCTGGAGGGTGAGAACTCACTCGAAGTCTTCCTGCAGCAGATCGCGCTCGTCGCCGACGCGGATTCACGGACCGAGGACGAGGGGCTCGTGACGCTAATGACCCTGCACAACGCGAAGGGGCTGGAGTACCCGATCGTGTTCATCGCCGGCTGCGAGGACGGGGTCTTCCCCCACTCGCGCGCGCTCGACGAAGGCGCGCTCGAGGAGGAGCGGCGCCTGTTCTACGTCGGCGTGACGCGCGCGATGCAGAAGCTGTACCTGACCCACGCGCGCCGCCGGGCGGTGTTCGGCGCGCAGAGCTACGGGCTACCAAGCCGCTTCCTCGACGAGATCCCAGCGGAGCTGCTCGACCGCGTGCAGGCGCCGGCTCTGCACTCTTGGGCCGGCGCCAGGGCCGGCGCGGGCACCGCCAACGGCGGGTCCTCGCTCGGCGGTGGAGCGCCGGCCGGTGGCTGGGGTGGGCGCTCAGGAGTGCAGGGCCGGGAGGCCTCCTCCCGCGAGCACGGCCGTGGGGCGCCCGCCGGGCCGGCGTTTCGCATGGGCGAGGACGTCGTCCACGCGGCCTTCGGTGAAGGCGTGGTCACCGGCGTGGAGCCGGGCGGGGTGATCGTCGTGCGCTTCGCCGACGACGGCTCGGAGCGCAAGCTGATGGCCGAGTACGCCCAGGTTGCCCGGCGTTAGAGTCCGACGCGATGTCCGCCACGATCATCGACGGCAAGGCGATCGCCGCCCGGGTACGGGGCGAGGTCGCGGGCGAGGTCGAGAAGTTCGCCGCGCAGGGCGTCCGTCCGCCGGGCCTGGCGACCGTGCTGGTCGGAGAGGACCCCGCCTCGGCCGTGTACGTGGGCGGCAAGCAGCGTGCTTGCGCGGAGGTGGGGATGGTCCCGTTCGACCGCCGACTGGCGGCGGATGCCTCATTCGAGGAAGTGGCCGATGAGCTGGGAGCCCTGAACGCCGACGACGCGGTCAGCGGGGTGCTGCTGCAGCTGCCGCTACCGGGCCATCTGGACGGGGCGGCGCTGACGGCGATGATCGACCCAGCGAAGGACGTTGACGGACTGACGCCCGTCAACGCTGGGTTGCTGGCGCTCGGGCTGCCAGGGCTGCGGCCCTGCACCCCCTCGGGGGTGATGGAGCTGCTAAGGAGTGTCGATGCGAAGCTGGAAGGCGCAGAGGCCGTGGTGATCGGGCGCTCGAACCTGTTCGGCAAGCCGATGGCGCAGCTGCTGCTCGCCGAGAACGCGACGGTGACGACCTGCCATTCGCGCACACGCGATCTCCGCGAGGTGTGCGCCCGTGCGGACGTGTTGATCGCGGCGGTCGGTCGCGCACGGCTGGTTACGCGCGAGTTCGTCAAGCCCGGCGCGGTCGTGATCGACGTCGGCATGAACCGCCTGACGCCCGAGCAGGCTCACAACAAGAGCGGCCTCGTCGGCGACGTCGACTTCGAGGCGGTGGCCGAGGTGGCCTCGGCGATCACCCCGGTGCCCGGTGGCGTGGGACCGATGACGATCGCCTATCTGCTGGTGAACACGCTGCGGGCCGCGCGCATGCAGGCCCAAGCACCAGTCTGATCTTCCGGGCTGACGAGGACCAGACGATAGGCTTCCGGCAAGCACGATGAGACTCACACGTATCCGCCTTGGAGAGCTGCTCGCCGCGGCAGGCGCTGTCTGCCTGGTCGTCTCATTGACGCTGCCCTGGTATGAGAACGCCGAAGGCAAGCTCAGCGCGTGGAGCACCTTCGGGCCCGCGGTCGTCCTGCTGATCCTGGCGGCGATCGCCGCGCTGGCACTGCTCTTGGCCACCGTTGCCGAGCGTACTCCAGCTCTGCCGGTCGCAGCCGCGGTGTGGTGCGTGCTGTTCGGGCTGATCGGGGTGGTGGCGGCGATCGTAAGGGTGCTGGAGCGCCCCGACCACGCCACATCGCTGTGCGCGGGCGCCTGGCTGGCGCTCGCCGGCGCCGTGGCGATCCTGCTCGGGGCATGGCAGTCGATCCGAGACGAACGCACCTCGCGCTATCAGCCGGCGATGCCGGAGCCGCGCCGGCTGCCCGAGTAGGGCCCACCGCCCGGAGGAGATCCGTGCCGCCGGGAGGTGATCCGCTGACCCTGCGGCACTATCCCCCCGCGGGGTTCGGCCCCTTGACGGTGCGCAGCGGCCGCACCTCGGCCAGCGGGGCGTCGGACTCTTTGCCGGATAGCTCTGAGACGGTGCGTTCGAGCGCACCGATGCGGCTCGCAAGCCCTTGAATAGCCTCGGCGATCGGGTCTGGGAGATGAATCCAGTCGGCGTCCGGACCCTCGGCGCGGCGCCCGTCGACGCGCACAGGATGGCCGGGATTACCGACGACTGTGGAGTTGGGCGGCACGTCGGTTATGACGACGCTGTTGGCGCCGATCTTGGCGCCGTGACCGATCGTGATCGGCCCGAGCAGCTTGGCACCCGAGCCAATCGTGACGTTGTCCTGGACCGTCGGGTGGCGCTTGCCGGTCGCGAAGCCTGTGCCCCCGAGCGTGACGCCTTGGTAGAGGGTGACGTCGTCGCCGATGTCGGCCGTCTCGCCGATCACAACGCCGGTGCCGTGATCGATGAACAGACCCTCGCCGATCTGGGCCGCGGGGTGGATCTCGATGCCGGTGAGCGTGCGTGTGAGCATCGAGATCGTCCGCGGCAGCACTCGCACCCCGGCGCCGTGCAGCGCGTGCGCGACGCGATAGGCCAAAAGGGCGTGAATCCCGGGCCAGGTGGCGAGAATCTCGCCCTGCCCCACCCCCCGCGCGGCCGGATCGCGATCGCGCGCGGCGGCCACGTCGCGACGCAGCTCACGAGCGAGGAGCGCAAACGCGCCGAAGCCGGGCATGCAAATAGCGTAGCGGCCAACTCCGGGCACGCCCGCAGCTACAAGAGCGGTTGGTTAGGGAGAAAAGAACGCTTGGGAGATGTAGCGCTCGCCCGAGTCGGGCATGATCACCACAATTCGCTTGTCCTTTGACTCGGGGCGAGCGGCGACTTGGAGCGCCGCCCACAACGCCGCCCCGCAGGAGATGCCGGCCAGCAGCCCGGCGCGCCGGGCGCAGGTCCAGGCGGTCTGGATCGCGTCATCATCGGACACGGCGATCACCTCGGAGAGCAGCTCACGGTTGAGCACCGCCGGCACGAAGCCCGCGCCGATGCCCTGGATGCGGTGCGGGCCGGGGCGAGCGCCGGAGAGGACCGCGGAGCCGGCGGGCTCGACCGCGACGATCTTGAGCTCGGGATTGCGCTCACGCAAAAATTCGCCCGCGCCGGTGATCGTGCCGCCGGTGCCGACACCGGCCACGAGGACATCGACGCGCCCGTCGAACGCCCGGTCGATCTCCGGACCGGTGGTGCGCCGGTGGACGGCCGGATTAGCGGGGTTGGAGAACTGATCGGGCAGGAACACGTCGGGGTCTTCCGCCATTGCGCGGGCGGCCGCGACGGCCTCGCTCATTCCCCCGAGCGACTCGGTGATGTCGACGCGCGCACCGTAGAGGCGGAGCAGGCTCTCGCGCTCGCGGCTCATGCCCTGAGGCAGCATCAGCACAAGCTGGTAGCCCCGCGCCGCGCAGACGAATGCGAGCGCGATGCCGGTGTTGCCGGAGGTCGCCTCCACGATCGTCGTGCGCCCAGGCTCGATCAGGCCTTCTGACTCGGCCGCCTCGATCATCGCCACGCCGATCCGGTCCTTGACGCTGCCTCCCGGGTTGAGCGCCTCGAGCTTCGCGAACAGTTCGACACCATCCGCCGCTCCTGAGCCCTCGAGCATCCGCGGCAGCCCGACCAACGGGGTGTCACCGACAAGCTCCGCAATGTTGATCGGGATTTGGGACATCCACCCCCGACAATAGTGGGCCGCGAGGGGGGCGGCTGCAACGATCGTGCAAGACCACACCCACGACCGTCAAGCTCGAGCCCGGACAGCCGATGAGATAACCATGTCCCGATCTGGGCGCCAAGCACCAGCCCAGCAGACCCTGCAAGTGCTCGACGAGCAGACCGGGAGCGCCGCGGCTGCGCTGCGCGAGCTACCCGAGGCGTTGATCCTGGTGTTCGACTCCGAGCTTCGCTTCGTGCTGAGCGCCGGTCAGGCGCTCGGACCCAGCGGGCGCTCTCCCTCGAGTTTCCACGAAGGGCAGTCGCTCGCGGATGCCTTCCCCACGGAGATGTGGCGGCAGATCGAGCCGCTGTGCCGCTCCGCCTTGGAGGGAGAGACCCGCTCGCGAGAGCTGTGGAGCACCGACGGGCGTCGCGGCCTGATGGTGGACGTCGGCCCGCTGTGCCTGGAGGACTCCGCCCCGCGAGCAAACGAGACCGGCGCCCTCACAGGCGGCGTGGCGGTCGTCCTCGACATCTCCGCACGCGCACGCACCGATGTGGGTGAGCCCTGGCCTCACTCGCACGAGCACTTCGAGCTGGTCTTCGACCAGGCTCCGGTCGGAATGGGGCTGCTGGATCAGGACGGCCGCTGGGTGCTGGTCAATCACGCGCTGTGCGAGATCACCGGCTATACCTCGACCGAGCTGATCGGCAGGCGCTTCAAGGACATCACTCATGCCGACGACGAGAGCGACGTGGAGCCCCGTCGACGGCTGCTGGCCGGCGCGATCGCGGCGTTCCAGACCGAGCTGCGCTACTTCAACTCGGTCGGAGAGACAATGGCGGCGTTACTCTCGATCTCGCTCGTACGAGACCAGGACGGCGATCCCCTGCACTTCATCGTGCAGATCCAGGACATCTCCGAGCGCAAGCTCCTGGAGGAGCACCTGCGCCACCTCGCCGACCACGATCCCCTCACCGGCCTGCGCAACCGGCGTCTGTTCGAGCACGACCTCAAGCTGCAGGTCGGGCGCTGTCAGCGCTACGGCGAGCAGGCCACCCTGATGGTGATCGATCTCGACTACTTCAAGCAGGTCAACGACCTACACGGTCACAAGGTCGGCGACGAGGCCCTCAGAGTGGTCTCGAGGACACTCACCCGTCGCCTGCGGACCACCGACCTAGTGGCCCGTCTAGGCGGAGACGAGTTTGCTGTGCTACTCCCCCACATGGACCGCGAGGGCTCCGAGCACGTCGCCAGAGACCTTGCGTCCGTAATCGCCGCATGTACCGTCGACGCCGGCGACGCAGTCGTGCACCTGTCGGGCAGCGTGGGTTTCGCGCTGATCGACAGCCAGGCGCGCGACAACGAGCAGATCCTGGTGGAGGCCGACCGAGCGATGTACGCCGCCAAGCGCGCCCGAGCATTCATCGCCCGGACGCGCTGAAGCGAAGCGCTGTTACCAGCTGCTTGTTGCTCCACCTGAGCAGCCCGTTTTGCTGACTTTACTCGTGCACGTACGAATCACCGAGCCGTTAGCTTCCCGTTTGATCGTGAATTCGTCACCTGTGGTCGCGGCCCTGGCGGTCACAGTGTAGGTTTCTTTTCCTGGCGTGACGGCGCTGATGTAGGCGTCGCCCCCACCTGCAGCAGTCTGAATCGTAGGTTCGTATTTGTTCAATTCCGCTGCCGTGACCTTCGTGTATTCGCCATCGTTGTCGGTGGCGATCGTCTCGGCGGTGACCGCGGCAGAGTGAACCAGTTCCTTCGCCGAGGCGTCATATGCCTTGCTTTTCTGGTTCAGGAGTGACGGCAGGGCGATCGCGGCCAGTACGCCGATGATCAGGATCACGACGAGAATTTCGACGAGCCCAAATCCACTCTCATCCCGCGCGCGCTCCCGCAGTTGAGCCGGCGTACGGGCGAGGCGGCGCGGCAGGGTCGAAGCGATACGTCGCGGCGAGTCCGTAAACAAAATAGCCCTCCATGGCTGTACTGGCGGCCGAGCTATCTCGTCGAGATCTCTGACTTTGCGAGCCCGCCTCACGACGGGTTTGCCTTTTCAGTGGGGTGGTCGAGCCGGGAGTGTAAGCGCAGAATTAGTCACTGTGGGAGGACTGGACATATGTACTAGTCATCGGCACACAAAGAAAGTCTCAAAGAGATACATAGCGCCTCAAAGATGCACTTCTCGGCTTTCTTTAAATGTCGTCCACTCAGATGTAATACATGCTCGCGCCCGCATCGCGCGACTCGCGCTCGATCACATCGGCGATTGTCGTCTGCGCGAGCACCTTGCGAGCGGCCTGCGCAGCGTCGGCGAACACCCCCTCGGAGTCACGCCCGAGCGGGCCGTCGAGCAACTCGACGATCTCCAACACGCTCACCGTCGAGGGCTCACGCGCGAACCGGTAGCCGCCCTTGACCCCGCGTTGCGAGCTGATCACCCCGGCGCGTCTCAGAGCCGCGAACAGCTGCTCGAGAAACTGCACGGGCACATCGCGCTTGCGCGCCAGCTCGCCGATCGGAACCGGCCCCGAGCCCGCGGAGCGCCCGAGCTCGGCGAGCGCGAGCACGGCATAGGGAGACTTGCTGGTGATCGAGATCACACGGCGATGCTACGGAACTACAACCAGCCGCGCTCGGTCGCTATGAGCACCGCTTGAGCGCGGTCGACCGCGCCCAGCTTGCCGTAGATGTTGTGCAGGTGGGTACGCACGGTGCTCGTCGAGAGCGTCAGCTCGTGGGCGATCTGCTTGTAGACCTTGCCCTCGGCGAGCCGCTGCAGGACGCCGAGCTCGCGCCCGGACAGCGGGCAGGGGTCGACGTGGCGCTGGCGCTGGTTGGCGGAGCTTGGCAGCTCGTACATCACACGCCGCAGCTCCTCCGGGCCGATGCCGACGATCCGGGCGGTCTGCAGCATCTCCGTGGAGGACACCGAGGCGCCCTGCTCGTAATGGGCGAGCATGTCCGCCAGGCGGATGAAGGAGGCCTCGCCTTCCACATCTGGGTTGTGATGGCGCTCGATCACGGTGGCGATCGTGCCTGGCAGCCCCCAACGCCGGGCGAGCACACCACCTACCAGAGCGTGATCGACGCCCAGCTCCCGGCGCTCCTGATGGATGCGTTCCTCGGGTGTCTTTGCCCCGAGATGCACCTCCGCGGGATAGCCTGGGTAGGCATGCAGCAGCACGAGCTTGCCGATGTCGTGCAGCAGGCTCGTCACCGTGAGACGATCGCGGTGCTCATAGCCGACCTCCGCCGCGACCCGGTCAGCCGCGCGCTGCGTCGCCAGCGCATGCAGCCGGAAGCGCTCCGGCGCCGCCTCCCACACGGTCGAGCGCTCGAAGAATTCAAATGTGCGCACCCGCCCGGCCAGCGCCTGCACCATCTGCGGGCTGAGCAGCTCCACAGCGGCGACGACGGTGTCCACGCGTACACGAGAGCTCTGCGCCTGGTTGGCGACCCGCAGGACGGCGATGATCAGCGCGACATCCGACTCAACGGCGGTGACGATGTCGGCTGTGGCCACGTGGTCCCCGGACATCACCGCGAGCAGGCGGTTGCGCGACTCGGCAAGCGCGGGAAAGGCCTCCAGAGCCTCGAAGGCCATCGTCAGGCGGCGGCCATGCCCCTCGTTCTGATGGCGCGCACCAGGGGTCGCAGTGGATCCTCTGCTTGCCCGAGGCTCTACCTCCGCGGAGCGGCCCTTCGTGGTCGCTCGCTTTGGCTTGGAAGCTGTGGCCTGCATACGTCCGTGTACCTGCCTCATGATCGTCGACCACCCAAAGGGGGATGCCGTGTCGAGTTACTATCGGCATTGCTGGACGAACGGTTGAGGGGCAGTTTGCCGGTTCAGTGCGCCACTGTGAGGGCAGCATCGATGCGCCGCAGCGTCTCCTCACGGCCGAGCAAAGCCACGCTCTCGAAGATGCCCGGGGAGATCGTCGTGCCGGAGATCGCCACACGCACTGGCTGGTAGACGGCTCGCGGCTTGAGTTTGCGACGCTCGAGGACTCCCTCGAGCGCCTCCTGCACACTCGCCTGACCGAAGTCGACGACCTCGGCGAGCGCCGCCCGCACATCGCGCAGCACAGCCAGGCCGTCCTCGCCCAGCCACTTCTCCCGCGCCGCCGGATCCTCGCCGGGCCCATCGAAGATGAACCCCGCGAGCGGCCAGAAGTCCGCAAGCGTGTGGATCTTCTCCTGGCTGATCGCGACGGCTTCCACGAAGCGCTCGTCCTCGCGCGCTTTGGGATGGCCGCCGGCTCCGTCGAGGAACTCCCCAACCAACCCGGCCAGCTCCTCAGGGGGCAGCTCACGGATGTGGACGCCGTCGAGCCACTTCAGCTTGACCTCGTCAAAGCGCGCGGGGTTGCGGCTGACCCGCTCGAGCGTAAACCGCTCGATCAGCTCGGCCGTCGAGAGCACGGTCGCGTCGTCGCCCGCGCCCCAGCCGAGCAGCGCCAGGTAGTTGCGGACCGCCGCCGGCAGGTAGCCGGCGTCGCGCAGCTCCTGCACCGAGGCGGCGCCGTGGCGCTTGGAGAGCTTCTTGCCGTCAGGCCCGTGCAGCAGCGGCAGGTGTGCATACAGCGGCAGCGGCTCGTCAACGCCGGCGAACCCGGCCGCCCTCACCGCCTCAAGCACAAGCACCTGCTTGGGGGTGTTCGAAAGGTGATCCTCACCGCGCACCACATGCGTGATGCGAGCATCGAGGTCGTCGATCGCGACCGCGAAGTTGTAGAGCACCGACCCGTCCGCGCGCGCGATCACCGGATCGTCGAGGTGGACGTGGGCAAAATGGGTATCCCCGCGGATCGCGTCATGCACGACGGTCTCGCCCTGATCGGGCACGCGCAGGCGTACCGCGCCCTCGTCCTCGGACTCCCCCCGGAAACCGTGCTCGGCGCCGTGGAGCTGCTTGTAAGCCTTTACATCCTCCGCCGTCGCGCTGGAACGGTAGGCGTGCCCGGCGTCGAGCAACGCCTGCAGCGCCTCGCGGTGGCGCTCAGAGCGCTCTGACTGCATGATCGGGCCCTCGTCCCAGTCAAGCTGTAGCCAACGCAGCGCGTCGAGGATCTGCTCCACGTTCTCCGGCGTGGAGCGCTCGCGGTCGGTGTCCTCGATGCGCAGCACCAGCTGACCGCTCCCGTGGCGGGCAAGCAACCAGTTGAACAGCGCCGTGCGCGCCCCGCCGATGTGCAGCGCGCCGGTCGGCGACGGCGCGAAGCGCACGCGCATCGGCTCCTCTGAGCGGTCGGTCTGGGTTGGGTCAGAAACCATAAGATCGCCGCCATGCTAATCGGAGCACACGTCTCGCCCGCGGGCGGGTTGGGAAAAGCGATCGAGCGCGGCGTGCAGCGCGGCTGTGAGGCGATCCAGATCTTCAACCAGTCGCCACGCATGTGGAAACCCACGACTTACCGCGCGGAGGATGTCGCCTCGTTCCGGGAGGCGATGGCTGACAGCCCGATCGACGCCGTCCTGATCCACGCGGTCTACCTGCTCAACTGCGCCAGCGACGACCCGGACATCCGCGCCAAGTCGCTGACCTCGCTTACACACTCGCTGCGCGTCGGGCACGAGATCGGTGCCAGCGGGGTGGTTCTGCACCCCGGCTCGGCCAAGACCGGCGACGTGAAGAGCGCGATCGCCAGGGCTGGAGAGACGATCAAAGAGTCCCTGAAGGAAAGCGAGGGCTGTGAGCTGCACCTGGAGAACACGGCGGGCACCGGCGGCACTCTGGGACGCTCGTTCGACGAGCTCGCGGCACTCCTGGAGGCATCCGGCGGCGACAAGCGACTGGGCGTGTGCCTGGACTCCTGTCACCTGCTCGCTTCGGGCTATGACATCCGCACGGTTGCAGGCATGAGCTCGACGGTGCGCGAGGCGGCGCGCAAGCTCGGTGCAGGCAAGGTCCGCTCGCTGCACCTCAACGACTCTCAGACCCCACTCGGCTCAAACCGCGACCGCCACGCCAACCTCGGTGCGGGCGAACTGGGCGAGCAGGGCTGCATGGCGTTCCTGTCCGCGCGGGGCCTGCAGAAGCTACCGTGTGTGCTCGAGACTCCGGGTGAGAACCGCGAAGGCCCCGGGCGTAAGGAAATCGAGCTGGCAAAGAAGCTGCGCGACCGGGGTATCGCGGCCCGAAAGAAGTGAGTTAGCAGCGTCAGAGTCAGCCGGCCGCAGCGGCCTGAGCCGCCACAGGAGCGAGCGCGTGTTCCAGCTCCGCACGCAGGGTCGGTGTGTGTTGCACACGGTGGGCCTCGCTGAAACGCAGCCTGCGGGTGCCGGTGCTCGTGTCGATCTCCAGCACGACCTCGGCGGAGCCTGGGTTTTCCTCGATCAACTGCTTGCAGTCTTCGATCGCGCTTGCCGGCAGACAGGACGCATCGATGCGCAGGCGCACCGGATTGGCAAGCGCCGTGGCGGTCCTGGCGGCCGCGTCGGCGTGTGAGCGGGCGCGCTCGATCTCATCCTGCGACGGCGAGAAGGACTCGACCGACTGCACCACCAGAGAGGTATTGCCGGCTTCCTTGTGGTCCACGCGGCCGCGCACCAGCACGACCTGATCGACCCCCAGCGCCGCCTCGTGCTCTGCGATCGCCTTGCCGAAGACAATCATCTCGACCGCCCCCGCGAGATCGTCGAGCGTCGCGAACATCATCGGGTCGCCGTTGCGCGTGCGGATCCGCTTGGCCTCGGTGATGATCCCACCGACCGTCACCAGGTCCTTATCGCGGCGGTCGGCGAGCGCGGACAGCGGGCAGTCCACGCGGGCGCGCAGCACCTCACGCAGCGGCTTCAGCGGATGCGCGGAGACAAACAGCCCGATCGCTTCCTTCTCCACGGCCAGCAGCTCGGCCTGCTCGAACTCCTCCGTCGGGATCGGCGGGTGCATCGGCCTTGCCAGCCCAATCGCAAAACCGGCCGCGGCCGTACTCGCGGCGCCGGCGCCAGGCTCGCCGCCCGAGCCCCCCTCTGCCCCGGAGGAGGAGGAGGAGGAGGAGGAGGAGGAGGAGCCGCCACCGCCGTCGGCGGAGGCTGCCGGGGTATCCAGATCGAAGATCGAGCCCTGGCCGATCAGCGCATCCTGCTGGGCCTTCTGACCCGCTCCCTGGGCCTGCTCGAGCACCGCGAGCATGCCCTTGCGGGTGGCTCCGGTGGAGCCAAAAGCCCCGCACTTGATCAAAGCCTCGATCGCCTTCTTGTTGACCGTACGGTTGTCCACGCGCTCGCAGAAATCCCACAGTGAGCTGAACTCCCGGGCGGGCGGGACTTCATACCGTGCGCGCTTGATCGACTCGACGGCCTGGTAGCCGACACCCTTGACGGCGTCCAGGCCGAAGCGGATATTGCCCCGCACGACCGTGAACTCGTGGTCTGGGAGGTTCACGTCGGGAGGCAGGATCTCGATGCCCATCTCCTCACAGCGCGCCACGAAGAACGGAACCTTGTCCTTCGTGGACATCACCGAGGAGATCAACGCCGCCATGTACTCGGCGGGGTAGTTGGCCTTTAGCCAGGCGGTGCGGTAGGCGATCAGCCCGTAACACGCGGCGTGGCTCTTGTTGAACGAGTAGTCGGCGGACTTTTCATTCGTCTGCCACAGGGATTCGGTCACGGCCGAGCTCGTGCCCGAGGCGCGGCAACCCTCGACGAACTCGGGCTTCAGCGCGGCCATCGCCGCGCGGTTCTTCTTGCCGATCGCCTTGCGCAGGTCGTCCGCCTTAGCACCGGAGAAGCCGGCGATCTCCTTGGAGATCTGCATCGCCTGCTCCTGGTAGAGGATCACCCCATTGGAGGACTCCAGGATCGTGCGCAGGCGCTCGTCGGGGTAGGAGATCGTCTCCGGGTTGTGCTTGCCCCTGGCATAGACGGGGATCTGGTCCATCGCGCCCGGGCGGTAAAGCGCGTTGAGCGCCACGAGGTCGTTGAACTCATCCGGGCGGACCTTCTTCAGCGCCTCGCGCATGCCCTCGGACTCGAACTGGAACACGCCGGTGGAGTCTCCGCGCGCGAGCATCTCATACGTGCGCGCGTCGTCGAGCGGAAGCGTGGTCATATCCGGACGAGCGACGCCGTTGCCGTCGGCGTCGACGCTCGAGCGCTCGATGATGTCGAGCGCGTCCTCGATCACGTCGAGGTTACGCAGGCCGAGGAAGTCCATCTTCAACAGACCGATGTCCTCGATCGGCTTCATCGAGAACTGGGTGACGGTGCGATAGACGCGCTCGCCGTGCTCGTCGGTGCCGCCATCGGCCAGCTGTAGGGGCACGATGTCGGTCAGCGGTCGATCGGCGATCACGACCGCCGCGGCATGGATCGAGGAGTTGCGCACGATCCCCTCCAAGCCCTGGGCGACATCGATGATCTGCAGCGCGGTGGGGTCCTCGTCACAGGCCTTGCGCAGCGGCTCGCCCGGCTTTAGGCAGTCCGCAAAGGACGGAGAGCGGCCCATGATCGGATCGGGGATCAGCTTGGCCAGGCGATCCCCGGCGCCGTAGTCAAAGCCGAGTACGCGCGCCGCGTCGCGTGTCGCGGCGCGGGGAAACATCTTGCCGAAGGTGACGATCTGCGCGACCGACTCGCGCCCGTACTTCTCGGTCACGTACTTCATCACCCGCTCCCGCCCGCGCACCGAGAAGTCGATGTCGATATCGGGCATCGACACGCGCTCGGGATTGAGGAAGCGCTCGAACAGCAGGTCGTAGCGCAGCGGGTCTACATCGGTGATCGCCAGGCAATAGGCGACGATCGAGCCGGCGGCCGAGCCGCGGCCGGGGCCGACCGCGATGCCGTTCTCCTTGGCGAACTTGACGAAGTCCCAGACGATCAAAAAGTAGGCGTTGAAGCCCATCCGATCGATCACCCCGAGCTCCATCTCCATGCGCTCGACCGCCTCGGCCGGTGGCGGGTCGCCGTAGCGCAGGCGTAGGCCCTCCTGCACCCGCGCACGCAGGTACTCGCGCTCGGGGGCGCCGTCGGGCGTGGGGTAGCTGGGGATCAATTGCTTGTCGAGCTCCAGCTGCACCGAGCAGCGCTCGGCGATCTCCACGGTGCTCGCGATCGCCTCGGGCCACTCCGCGAAGGCGGCGACCATTTCAGCAGAGTCGCGCAGGTAGAACTCATTGGTCTCGAAGATCATCTTCGGCGAGGCGAGCGTGCTCTTGGTCTGCACGCAGAGCAGCGCCGTGTGATGCCCGTGGTCCTCGCGGCGTAAGTAGTGCACATCGCCGGTTCCCACCAGGCTGCCACCGACTTCGCGGGCGATGCGGACGATGCCCTCGTTGCACTTGTCCTGGTCGGTAAGCCCGTTCTTCTGCACCTCGAAGTAGACGTTCTCAGCGCCGAAGATCTGAAGCAACTCGTCGGCGTGCGCCCGCGCATCGTCCTGGCGGTCCTCGAGCAGGCGCTGGCAGAAGCGCGATGCCAGACAGCCGGTGAGCGCGATCACTCCCTCGGAGTGGCGCTGCACCTGGGCGAGATCAACGGTCGGCTTGCCGCGGTGCAGGCCTTCGAGAAAACCGGCGGAGGAGAGCTTGACGAGGTTGCGGTAGCCGGCGTCGTCGGCGGCGAGCAGCGTCAGGTGGTTGCGCTCGACGCGGGTGGGTGGGCCATTTTTCCCGCTCGCGGCCGTGTGGTCGTCTACGAGGTAGATCTCGCAGCCGACGATCGGCTTGACGCCGTGCTTGGCGCAGGCCTTGTGGAGCTCGACCGCGCCGTTCATCACGCCGTGATCGGTCAGGCCGAGCGCGGGCTGGCCGAACTCCGCCGCGCGCGCCGCCAGCGCGTCGATCTTGCACGCACCGTCGAGCAGCGAGTACTCGGAGTGCACGTGCAGGTGGGCGCAGGAAGGGGTGCTCACTGGGTCTGGATCTTAGGCGGCTCGGCGGCGACTGAGCGGCGCTCGCGGCGCTGTTTGCGTCTTAACCGCGCGCGGGTCAGCAACGACCTACTGTGCTTGTGCGGCGGGCCCTCGGACACAGACCTAGCTGGGGGGGGCTCGATCTCTGACGGTCGCGGCGTGGCGTGTGCGCCGGTTGGCTCCTCGGGCTCCGTCGGACGCCTCGTGGCGTGTCCTTCGGTTGGCTCCTCGGGCTCCGTCGGACGCCTCGTGGCGTGTCCTTCGGTTGGCTCCTCGGGCTCCAACGCCGACTCGGCGCGCGCGCGAAGGCGTTCGACGGCGGCCGCCAGGGCGTCGGCCAGCTCCTCACGCTGCTCGCCGTGGGCATCGTGAGCACGGGCCACCGGCCGCTCCGGATCGGTCTCGCGCGCCGTAGCGGCCCGCAGCTCGGCCATCATGTCCTTCAGCTCCGCTACGAGTTGCTCCATCCGTCGGTAGCCGGCGCGCATCTCCGTTAGCTGGCGCTCGGCGTGCTCACGGGCGGCGCGCTCGAAATCGATCTCGCGGTCTATCTCCAGCGCGCGGCGCTCGAGCTCGGCAAGCCGTAGCTGCAATCCTCGCTCGCCGCTCGAGCGCAGATCGGCCAGGGCCGCCGCCGAGCGGAGCTCTGCCAGCTCGGACACCGCGGCCTGCTCGGCCTCGTCCAGCTCGCGCTGGGCGCTCTCCAAACGCTCAGCCAACTCGCGGGCGTGGTGCTCGCTGGCGCCCAGACGGCGGGTGAGGCGGTCGATCTCGGCGCGGCTGTCTCGCTCTGCGCGCGTGCGGCGGTCCTCGGCCTCCACGCGCAGCTGCTGCTCGGCGTACTCACGCTGCTTAACACGACGCAGCTCGTGCTCACGCTCTGCCATGGCCGCCTGTTCGTCCGTGAGCCGCTCGGCGAAGATCGCTCGCTCCTCTGCCGCCTCGCGCACCCGTTGCTGGAGGCTTGAAAGGTGAGTCTCGAGCGTCTGCACGGTCGCCTCGGCGGCCTCGGCCCGGCGCGTGAGCACATCCGTCGGGTGGGTGGGATCCAAATCAACCGCGCGACGTGCGCGGCGCTCAGCCAGGAGATCGCGGTCAGTTGGCCGCGGCGGCTCTCCAGGTGTCTCTGATCCCTCGGCCATCACAGTGAGTGCTCAGGCTATGGGTGAGACCGGACGCGACCGGCGGGCCGGAGTTACGCGTTGTGCAGGCGCCAGGCCATGCGCGACTGCAATGACCACAGCTCGATGAACCCTGGCGAGGCGGTCTGCGAGAAGAGGCCGCCGGACTCGGCAAATGAAGCGAGGCTCGCGTCGTACACGGCGCCCGGCGAGGAGCGGGTGACGACGCGGGCGTGGCCCTTGTAGAGCTTGATCCCGATTGTTCCTGAGACGTGCTCGTTGACGTGTTCCATGTAGGCGTCGAGATCGCCGCGCAGCGGCTCCCACCACAGCCCGGCGTAGACGAGGTAAGCCCACTGGCGGTCAAGCCCGGCCTTGAACTGGTTTTGGTGGATCGTGCAGACGAGCCGCTCTAGCTCCTGGTGGGCGGGCAAGAGGATCGCAGCGGCGGGCACCTCGTAGATGTCGCGCACCTTCAGGCCGACGATCCGGTCCTCGATGTGGTCGAGGATCCCCACGCCGTGTCTGGCTCCGATCTCAGCAGTCCGTTCGATCAGCTCCACGAGATCGAGGCGCTCGCCGTTCAAGGCGACGGGCGCGCCGCGCTCGAACTCGATCTCCAGAACCTCCGCCTCGTCAGGAGCCCGCTCGGGGGGAGTGACGAGCTGGAAGACATCGTCCTGCGGCGCGTGGTCGAGATCCTCGATCCAGCGGCCCTCCGAAGAGCGACCCCAGAGGTTGTCATCGATCGAATAGGGCGCCGTCTCCGCGCCGGTGTTTGGAGAGGACTTGATCGGGATGCCGTGCTCATGCGCGTAAGCAATCTCCTCCTCGCGACCCATCTGCCAGGAGCGCACAGGAGCGATCACCTTAAGCTCAGGGGCGAGCGTCGCGACGGTCGCCTCGATCCGTACCTGGTCGTTGCCCTTGCCGGTGCAGCCGTGGGCGATCGTGTCGCAGCCGGTGCGGCGCGCGTGCTCGACCGCGAGCTTCGCGATCAGCGGCCGGCCGAGCGCGGTGAACAGCGGGTAGTCGCCGTAGAGCGCGTTGGCCTTGATCGCGGGCAGGACATACTGGCGCGCGAACTCCTCGCGCGCGTCGACGACATGGCACTCCAGGGCGCCCAGACGTTGAGCCTTGTCTTCGATCACCGTGTAATCCTCGCCCGGCTGTCCGAGATTCACCGTCAGGCAGACGACTTCAGCGGAGTACTCGTCCTGAATCCACTTCAACATCACGCTCGTGTCGAGGCCACCGGAGTAGAGCAGCAGTACGCGGTGCACCTCCGCGGGATCGGCCTCGTAGGAGGCCGTTCGCGGCGGGAAGCTGCGATCTGTGTCGGAGGTGCTCACGGACCGGAAAGGCTACTGGGGCGAGGCGAGCGCGGGTTCTCACTCTGGGCGAGCCCCACCTCCGTGTCATACGGCGCTTCCCCGATCGCCTTCTTGCGCCGACGCTCCATCAGCGGGTAGGCTGAGCTCGATCCGAAGCCGAGCTTGACGTATAGCCCCTCAGCGTCAGCAGTGTGCAGCAGCCATGTCAATCCCTCGTGGGGTCCGTTGTCGACGAGCTCGCGCACGAGCTCTAAACCGAGGCCTCGACCACGGTGGTCGGCGAGCACGTAGACGTCGGCCAGGTAGGCGACAATCGCACCGTCGGAGACCACGCGCGCGCATCCGACCTGCTCGCCATCCCGATAGAGACCCACCACCCGCGCGGAGCCACGAATCGCGCACTCGACAAGCTCGCGGGGCCGGCCGCTCCCCCAGTAGGACTCCCCAGCGATGAACGCGTGTACGGCATCCACGTCGATACGCGCGGGATCATCGTCGATTTCATACCCGCCCGCAAGCTCGCGCCGCGCCATTTCAGCCCTCCAGTACGGCCCGTAGCCGCTCCAGCGCATCTTCCACCTGATCCTCGTCAACGATCAGGGGCGGCAACAGCCTCACCGTCGTCGGGCCCGTCGCGTTGACCACGAGCCGCTGCTCCAGCAGCGCGCGGCGGACCACCTCCGGAGCCGGAATGTCGATCTCACACGCGAGCATCAGGCCGAGGCCGCGCACAGTGAGTACGTGCGGCAGGCGCTCCAGCCCAGCGGCCAGGCGCGCACCCAGCTCGCCCACCCTTGCCAACAGGGCGGGGTCTTCGATGATGTCGAGCGCCGCGAGTGCCGCGGCGGCGATCACCGGACCGCCAGCGAAGGTCGAGCCGTGATCGCCGGGGGCCAACATGTCCGCCAGGCGCCCACCGGTCACGAGCGCGCCGATCGGCAGACCTCCACCGAGGCCCTTCGCAGTCGTCAGCGCATCGGGACGCACGCCCATCTGTTGATGGGCCCACAGCGTGCCAGTGCGGCCCATCCCACACTGGATCTCGTCGAAGATCAGCGCCGCACCGTGCTCGTCGCACGCGGCGCGCGCGGATTGCAGCAACTCAGCGGAGAGCACGTGCACACCCGTCTCCCCCTGGATCGGCTCCAGGATCACCGCGGCGGTACGCTCGTCCACCGTCGCGACCAGCGCCTCTGGCTCCGGGGCGACGGCGCGAAAGCCGGGGACCAGCGGGGCGAACGGGGCCTGCTTGGACTCCTGCGGGGTCGCCGACAGCGCGCCGTACGTGCGACCGTGAAAGGCGCCAAGCACCGACACGATGTCCCCGCCCGGGCGTGCCTTGCGCGCCACCTTGATCGCCGCCTCCACGGCCTCCGCGCCGGAGTTGCAAAAGTAGACCTTGCCACCCAGCGAAGAGCGCGACAGACGCTGCGCCAGACGCATCGCCGGCTCGGTGTAGAACAGGTTCGAGACATGCGTCAGCCGCCCTACCTGCTCGCGTACCGCCTCCACCACGCGGGGATGGCAGTGACCGACATTCGTCACCGACACGCCGCACAGGAAGTCGAGGTACTCGCTGCCCTGTGCATCCCACAGCCGCGCACCCTCGCCGCGCACGAACTCGACCGGGAAGCGCGCGTAGGAACCCATCACGCTAGCGCGCTCGATCTCCTGCAGCTCCTTGAGGCTCATGGCGCACCCTCGATCTTGGTGCCAACCCCAGAGTCGGTGAAAAGCTCCAGCAAAAGTGAATGCGGCGTGCGGCCGTCGAGGATGTGCGCGGCGCTCACACCCTGGTGAATCGCGTCCAGGCAGGCCTGCAACTTGGGACGCATGCCGCCCTGGAGACTCGAAAGCGCACCCTCCACTTCCTCCGCGGAGGCCTGCCCGATCAGGCTCCCGGGATCGGCCGGGTCGCGCAACCAGCCGGGGACATCCGTGAGGAAGATCACCTTCTGCGCGCCCATCGCGCCCGCCACGGCGCCGGCGGCCTCGTCGGCGTTGACGTTGTAGGAGCGCCCGTCGCGGTCCGCCCCGACGGAGGCGATCACGGGGATGTAGTCGCTCGCGACGTGCTCGATCACACCCGCGTTCACGCGCTCGATCCGCCCGACGAAGCCGATGTCCTCGCCGCCTGGGCCCTCGCGGCGTACGACCCGGAACAGCGAGCCGTCGTCGCCGCAGAGCCCGACCGCGGGTTGGCCGTGACCAGCGAGGCGCAGGACGATTTCCTTGTTGACCTTGCCGACGAGCACCATCTTCGCAACCTCGACAGTGTCCTCGTCGGAGACGCGCAGGCCGCCGACGAACTCGACGGGCAGGCCGAGGCGCTCCATGTAGGCGGTGATCTCCGGGCCGCCGCCGTGGACGACGATCGGGTTCAGCCCGACGTACTTGAGCAGGACGACATCGCGCGCGAACTCCTCGCGCAGCGCGGGATCCTCCATCGCGGCGCCGCCGTACTTGATCACGACGGTCTTGCCGTGGAACTCCCGAATGTAGGGAAGCGCCTCGAGCAGCGTGCCGACGTCGCGCATCAGTTGATCCTCCCTTTCGTGTGGGTGGTGAAGAGGGTCACGTTGTGTAATCCGCGTTGATCGTCACGTACTCGTGCGACAAATCGGAGAAGAACACCTCTGTCTCGGCGTGGATGCCGTCCCGCCCGCCCAGGGTGATCTCGTATTCGACTTCCTTCGCCTTCAGCGCCTCCTCCAGTTCGCCTTCGTCGTAGTCGATCGCCGCGCCTGCCGCGCACACGTGGATGCCCTCGAGCGAGATGTCCACCGCCATGGGCGCGGTGCCCGGCAAGGCCGCGCCGACGGCCTGGACGATCCGGCCCCAGTTGGGGTCGCCGCTGTGCAGCGCCGCCTTTACGAGCGGCGAGTTGGCGACCGCGCGCGCGACCGCCTCGGCGCCCTCGAGGTGACCGCCGCGTACGACGACTCGCGCGATCCGCGCGGCGCCCTCGCCGTCTGCCACCATCAGGATCGCGAGCTGACGCAGCAGCGCGTCGAGCGCCTCGCCAAAGCGCAGCTCGTCCTCCGACTCCGGCTCGACCTTCACGCCACAGGCGCCTGAGCACATCAGCACCGCGATGTCGTTCGTCGAGAGCTGACCGTCGACCGAGACGCGGTCGAACGAGCGCTTGACCGTGACCCCCAGTAGCAGATCGGCCGTCGCGGGCTCGAGCGCTGCGTCGGTCTGGACGAAGCAGAACATCGTCGCGAAGCGCGGCGAGATCATCCCAGCACCCTTGCATTGCGCGGCCAGACGGACCGGGCCCCCCGACAGCTCGACCTCCAGACAGGCACGCTTCTCGAAGGCGTCGGTCGTCTGGATCGCCTGCTGGAAGTCCGCATCACCCTCGCGGCGCAGCTCACCGTTGGCCGCGAGAATCCCCTTCAACATCGCGTCCACCGGCAGGTACTGACTGATGCCGCCGGTCGAAGCGAGCGCGACCGCGGCCTCATCGACCCCGGCGGCCATCGCCGCGGCGCCCTGAGTCTTCGCGGCGTCATCGATCCCGCGCCTACCGGTCGCGGCATTTGCGCAGCCGGCGTTCGCGAGGATCACGCGCAGTCCATCGAGCCGACAGCGCTCCTGGCTGACCAATACCGGCGCCGCGGGCGTCCCCGACGCGGTGAAGCGCGCCGCGCTGACCGGCGTCTCGGCGTCACACACAAGCAGGCCGAGATCGCGATTGCCGCTCGGCTTGATCCCGCACGCGACACCGGCCGCACGGAAGCCCGCGGGCAGGCCCACGTCGGGCCCCAGGTCGGTCACGTGCCCAGGTGCGGGCACCCAGCGTGAGTGAAAGAAAGGCTGCGGTGGGCCGGCGGCAGTTCTGTCGCCGAAGATGTCTTTCCCCGCGCTCATTCGATGCCTTCCCACTCGGGCAGGCCAAACATCGCGTTCAGGTTCTGTACCGCCTGCGAGGATGTCCCCTTCCACAGGTTGTCAATCGCCGACAGCACGACGATCTTGCCGGTGTGCTCGCTGAGGGCGACGTGCAATCGGCAGATGTTCGTCTCGCGCACGTCGCGCACCTCGGCCGGCTGCGGGGTCAACTCGACGAACCGCTCGGCCGCGTAGGCAGCCTCGTACATTGCGTTCAGCTCGTCCTGTGTGACCGGCCGCGTGGGCGTCACGTAGCAGTCGACCAGCTCGCCCTGGTCGAGCGGCACGAGGTGCGGCGTGAACTGCACGCGCAGATCCGGGTGGGTGGGGTCCAGCTCATCCAGCTGCTCCTCGATCTCGGGCGTATGGCGGTGGTGGACGATGTTGTACGGAAGGATGTTCTCGCCGCTGTTGGAGAAGTGCGTCTGCCAGGTGGCCGCACGCCCGGCGCCGGAGAGGCCTTGCTTGGCGTCGATCACGAGGTCGGCGATCAGCCCGGCACGGGCGAGCGGGGCGAGTGCGAGCGTCGATGCGGTCGGATAGCAGCCCGGCGTCGCGACCAGCCCGGCGTCTCCGATCGCCGTACGGTGCAGCTCGGTCAGCCCGTAGACCGCTTCGGCGAGCAGCTCGGGGTGTGGATGAGGGCCGTACCACTGCTCGTAGGTGGCGAGCTCGCGCAGGCGGAAGTCGGCGCTGAGGTCACACACGCGCACGCCGCAGGCGCGCAGCGCGGCCACGACCGGGGCCGACGCCGCATGCGGGTAGGCGACCACGGCCGCATCGACCCCGCCTGGAGCGTCGGCGTCGTTCCTCAGCCGGTCGATCTCCAGCTCCTCGATCGTGAGCGGCACGCGATAGCGGGGGTAGACCTCTTCGAGCGTGCGCCCAACCTCCGAGCGCCCGGTCACACCCGCGAGCTCAAAGCCGGGGTGCCGCCACAGCAGGTGTGCGGCAAGCGCACCAGCGAAACCCGTCGCACCGGCGACCAGTACCCGCGGAGAACCCTCGGCAAAGGTTTGCTCAGCCACGCAGCTCACCCCCCAGCTCGCCCAACGCCGCCACGATCCTTGCACGGGCAGGGACGACATCCTGGTCGGTGAGGGTCTTCTCTTGGCCCCTGAACGACAAGGCTAATGCCAGCGAGCGCCTGCCCTCCCCCACCTGCGGGCCGATGTAGACGTCGAACACGCTCACGTCGTCCAGCACCTCCCCGCCTGCCTCCTTCACACGCTCCAACAGGAGCGCGGCGGCGACCTGGTCGGGAAGGATGACCGCGAGGTCCTGGCGCAGCGCCGGCACCGACGCGAACGCCTTGAAAGCCGGCACGGGCGGAGACGCGGCGGCGAGCTTGCCCACGTCGATCGCGAACACCGCCGTGCGCTCCAGGTCCCACTCCGCGGCCACCAGCGGGTGCACCTCCCCCACGAAGCCGAGCCTGACGGGATCCGATGTCGCCGATCCGCTGCCGCGGCCGCCGGCGAGCACCTCCGCTGAGCGCCCCGGATGCAGGAACGGCCATGCGTCGGCCGGCTCGACCGACCAATCGACGTGGAACTTGTCGAGCAGCGCGCCGAGCAACGCCTTCGCCGCGAAGAAGTCCGCCTCGCTCTGCTCGCCACGCCAGGATTTGGACGCCCACCCACCCAGCGTGCCGGTCAACAAGGCTCCGAGCGCATGGTGTTCCTCGACGGGCGTCTGCGCGACGGGTGTCTGTTCACCTGGCGCGCGATGCTCGTCACCCGGTGCACCGTCGTCCGAGGCGCGATACACGGCGCCGGACTCGAAGATCGCCACGTCCGGGCCGTTGCGCGCGACGTTGTGCCGTGCGGCGTCCAGCAGCGAGCCGAGCAATGTCGGGCGCATCGTCGATTGGGTCTCTGACATCGGGTTCTCGATCCTCACCACCTGCGCCAGCGCGTGGTCCTCCCCCAGGCGCAGCCGGTCGAGCAGGCCGGGGTCGGTGAAGCTCCAGCCGACCACCTCGTGCAAGCCGCGGCCGACGAGCGCGTCCTCGGCCGCACGGCGCACCCGCTGCGCGTGGCTCAGCAGGCCCACGGCGCCGCGGCGCGCGGGGAGCGTGGCCGGCAGCTTCTCCAGGCCGTCGATCCGCGCGACCTCCTCGATCAGGTCGACCTCACGCGTCACGTCCGCGCGCCGCAGCGCCGGCACCGTCACGTCGAGTCCATCCTGCTCCGGCGCCCCCGGATCCAATACCTCGACCGTCTGGAAGTCGAGCGCCTCCAGGATCTCCGCCTGGCGCTCCCGCGGCACCGGTAGCCCCAGGATCGCCTCCACCCTCGCCTCCCTCAGGCGGATCACCTGCTCAGGCGCTCCATTCCAGCCGATGTCGATCGTGCCGGGGGCGACCCGCGCGCCGCAGCACTCGATCAGCAGTTTGCTCGCCACGGCTTGCGCGTGCATGCACTGCTCGGGCGCCAACCCCTTCTCGAAGCGCCCCGACGCCTCGCTGCGCAGACCCAGGCTCCCCGAGGTGCGGTGGATGTTCGGGCCGTTCCAACTCGCCACCTCCAGCAGCACGCGCGTCGTGTCCGGCCTTATCCCCGAGCGGGCGCCGCCCTTCACGCCTGCGATCGACGTCGGTCCATCGGCGTCGGATATCACGACCATCTCTGCGTCGAGCGTGCGCGCATCGCCGTCGAGCGTGTCGATCAGCTCGCCCTTCTCCGCGCGGCGTACCGTGAGACGACGGCCGGCCACGTGGTCGAGGTCGAACGCGTGCAGCGGCTGGCCGGTCAGCAGCATCGCGTAGTTGGTGATGTCGACCACGTTGTTGATCGGTTTTTGCCCAGCGGCCATCAGCCGCGCCTTTAGCCACGTTGGCGAGGGAGCGATCGTGACGTCCTCGAATATGCGCGCGGTGAAGCGTTGACACAGGTCGGGACACTCGACGAGCACTTCAGCGCCGTCCAACTCGCCGGCCGACCCGGGATCCTCGCTCCACGGCGCCAGCGCGAGCGTCGCACCGGTGGCCGCGTGGAGCTCGCGCGCGACCCCATACACCCCGAGGCAATCCGGCCGGTTCGGCGTGATCTCCAGCTCCAGCACCTCACTCGCGATCGCCAGCACATCCGCGAGCGGCGTTCCGGGGGCCCACTCCGCATCGAGCATCAGATCGTCCAGTACGAGGATGCCCTCCCCACCCGGGGTGGGCGGGCTCAAATCGAGCTCGTTCTCGGCGCAGATCATCCCTTCGGAAACCACACCCCTGAGCTTCGCGAGCTTGATCTTCGTGCCGTCGGGCATGACCGCACCCGGCGTCGCGACCGCAACCGTCTGCCCGGCCGCGACGTTCGGCGCGCCACACACGATCGTCGCCGGTGGCCGGGTCCCTCCATCCTCATCATCCCCCAGGTCCACCTTGCACACCTTTAACCGATCCGCGTCGGGGTGTTGCTCCACCTCCAACACCCTTCCCACGACGAACTTCTCGACCGCCCCCACCCCGTGGTGATGGATCGCCTCGACCTTCGTCCCGGTCATCGTCAAGCGCTCCTCCACCCCCTTCGCATCCAGCGCCGGATCGCAGTATTCACGCAACCAATCCAAAGGGACCCTCATCAGAACTGCTCCAAAAAACGCAAGTCGTTTTCGTAATACAGCCTCAGATCAGGAATCCCGTGCTTGAGCATCGCGATCCGCTCAACTCCCATGCCCCACGCAAAGCCCTGCACCTTCTCCGGGTCGTACCCGGGGGCGTTCGCCTCGGTGGTGGGCACATATGAGTAGACGTTCGGATCGACCTCTCCGGCACCGAGCACCTCCAGCCAACCCTCGCCCTTGCACAGGTAGCAGCGTGGGTGGGCGGGCTCCGATTCCAGGAAGCCCTTCCCCCCACAGTGAAAACACGACACGTCCACCTCGACGCTCGGCTCGGTGAACGGGAAGAAATGTGGTCTCAACCGCACGTCGCGCTCGTCTCCGAACACCGCCCGTGCAAACGCCAGCAGCGTGCCCTTCAGGTCCGCCAAAGTGATGTCCTCGTCGACCGCCAACCCCTCGACCTGATGAAACTGGGGCGTGTGCGTGGCGTCGGAGTCAGGGCGGTAAACCCGCCCGGGGATCACCACGTACAACGGTGGCGGGTTCGCTTCCATCGCACGCACCTGCATCGGTGAGGTGTGGGTCCGCAGCACGAGGTCCTCAGGCTTGCCCAAGCGCGCGTCCGTCCCAACGCCTGTGTCGGCAGGCGTCTGCGTTACGGGACCGTCCTGCGTGGGGTCCTGTACATAGAACGTGTCAGTCCGCGCCCGTGCTGGGTGGGTCGGGGAGTGATTGAGCGCGTCGAAGTTGTAGTGCACCGTCTCCACCTCGGGCCCTTCCATCACGGTGAAGCCCAACCCGAGAAAGATGTCTTCCAGCTCGCGCATCGTCGCCGTCAACACGTGCAGCCTTCCAATCCGCTGTGGCGGGGCTCCGGGCAGCGTCACGTCGACACGGTCTGTCTCCAAACCCCGCTCCAGCTCCGCCGCGCCGAGTTGGGCCGCGCGCGCCTCGATCAACGCCTCCAGCGCCGCTCTGGCCTGGTTGGCGGCCTTGCCGACCGCGCCCCTTTCGGCCGGCTCGAGCTCCGCCACCCCACGCAACAGCTGCGGCAGCTCGGCCTTGCGGCCGAGGTAGCCCACGCGCAGCTCCTCCAGTGCGTCACTGGTGTCGGCCTTTGGGATCTCTCCCTCGGCCTGCGCGCGCAGCTGCTCGATCCGCTCGATCATGAGGCCTCGACCCTAGATGACGCGGGGGCGCCCTCGCCGCTCCGGGTGACCTCGTACAGCGCCACCGTCGCGGCCATCGCTGCGTTCAACGACTCCGTTGCGATCGGAATCCGTGCGCTGCGCTCGCACGCGGTGACGACATGCGCCGGGAGCCCGTCGCGCTCGGCACCGATGAGCAGTGTCAGCGAGCCAGCCGCGTCGCCGCCGGCGGCGGAACGAGCGCCGGGGCCGTCCGAGCCGGCCCCGCGCAGGACGTCTGGCGCATCGGCGACGAGCGCAACACGCTCTCTCGGCAGCTCATCGACGTCGCCGACGCGCGCGAGCGCGACGGAGAAGATCGCGCCCATGCTCGCGCGCACGGCCTTCGGCGAATGCGGGTCGGCGCAACCGGGCCCGAGCGCGACGCACGAAGCGCCAAACGCGTGCGCCGAGCGCAGGATCGTGCCGACGTTGCCAGGATCACCGACGCCGTGCAGGTACACGCACAGCGGACCGCTCGGCTCGCCCCAGCGTTGCTCGTAGACGCCGATCACGCGTGTGCCCGAGCCGAGCGTCGAGAGATCCTTCATCAACGCCGGCTCGATCTCGTGGAAGCCGGCGTCGCCAACGTCGGTGCCGACCAAACGAAATCCCTCGACGGGCTCGCGACCGGTCTCGTGCGCGGCCAGCACCAAGTCCTCACCCTCCGCGAGGAAATGCCCGCTGCGCGCACGCTCGCGGCGCGTCGTCAGTCGCTTTAGCGCCTTCAGGCGGGGGTTTTGTTGGGAGGTGATAGTCATTGGTTCGTCGGGTTCAGTTCGTCCGGTGGGCCGTTCGTCCTTCGCTGGGTCGAAATCAGGTACAAAAAAGGGCGCCGTCCTTTTCAGGATGGACGCCCGCGGGCTCTTCTCTGTCGAGTGCTTGCTTTAAGCAGCCGACGCCTCGCGGGCTGGCTCGGAGGTGGCCGCCGAGGCTGACGCCTCGCGGGAGACCTCCACAAAACGTCGAAACGTGTCCGCGTCACGCACGGCGATGTCCGCGAGCACCTTGCGGTCGAGCTCCACGCCGGCCAGCATCAGCCCGTGCATGAACCTCGAGTAGCTCATCCCGTTCTGCCGCGCAGCGGCGTTGATCCGCGTGATCCACAGCCTGCGGAAGTCGCGCTTGCGGTTGCGCCTGTCCCTGTAGGCGTATTTGTCCGCCTTCAGCAACGCCTCCTTCGCGCGCTTGTAATTCGAGTGCGCCTCGCCCCGGAAGCCCTTCGTCAGCTCGAGCGTCGCCCGGCGCTTCTTCTTTGCATGGACCGACCGCTTGACCCGCGTCATTTGCCGACCCCCAGCATCCGCTTGATCCGCGGCGTGTCGTCGTCGGACATGATCTTCGGGCCGCCCAGCGCGCGCTTCTTTTTCGGCGACTTCTTCTCGAGGATGTGGCTCGTGAAGGGATGCCGACCGCGCACCTTGCCGGTACCGGTCACTTTAAACCTCTTCTTCGCGCCTGAGTGGGTCTTCATCTTGGGCATCGCGCGGTGATTATGACACGGCGCCGCCGGGGGCGTCCGCGTGGGCCTACGCTTGCGGTTCGGGCGACGGCGCATCCACGCCGTCCACAGCCACCGGCTCTGCCTCGGCCGCAGCGGCGCCATTCTCGGCCGGAGGCTCACTCGGCGGCGTGTCGCTCGCGCCGTCTTCGACGGCCACCTCGTTCTCCGCCGGCGCCCCTGCCGCCGCGGCTGGGGCATCGCCATCGCCGTGCTCATCCGTGTCGACGGTGCCCGCGAGCACCGCTTTCGAGGGCGCCATCATCATCGTCATGTTGCGCCCTTCCTGCATCGGGCGCTGCTCGACCACACCGATCTCCGCGAGCTCCTCGGCGAGGCGGTCGAGGATCATCGTGCCGCGCTCGGGGTGGGTCACCTCGCGCCCGCGGAACATGATCGTGACCTTCACCTTGTCCTTGTGCCTGAGGAAGCGCTCGACGTGGTGCTTCTTCGTGTCGTAGTCGTGCTCGGCGATCTTCGGGCGGAACTTGATCTCGCGGACGGTGATCTGCTGCTGGTGCTTCTTCGCCTGCTTGACCTTCTGCGCCTGCTCGTACTTGTACTTCGAGTAGTCCAACACACGACAGACCGGCGGCCGCGCCTCGGGCGCGACCTCGACCAGGTCCAGGTCACGCTCCTGCGCGAAGGTCAAGGCGTCGGGCGTCTTCATCACGCCGACCTGGTTGCCCTCGTCGTCGATCACCCTGACCTCGGGCACGCGGATGCGATCGTTGATCCTCGTCGTGTCCCGCTCGGGCGGGCGCCGGTCGAAGCGGCGTGGAACCGGCACTAGCTGTGGTTACCGTGCGTCAAGCTGGATTTACGCGCGGCGCTTTGAATTGGCGAGCTTCAACGGGGCCGAGTATAGCGCCGCGCGCTCCTTATACAAGCTCATCGCCGGCTCCCGCGGCCGATGTCGCGCAGCAGCGCCTCCGTGAGCTCCGCGATC
This sequence comes from uncultured Solirubrobacterales bacterium, assembly GCA_963837135.1. GTDB lineage: Bacteria > Actinomycetota > Thermoleophilia > Solirubrobacterales > Solirubrobacteraceae > Palsa-744. The sequence continues at coordinate 760,256 of CAWILV010000004.1, read as the reverse complement.
GAGGCGCTGCCCGTATCGCCCTTGCCGTGCTCGCGCACCGACGCCTCGCCCGCCTGCATCTCGCGCTCGCCGACGATCAGCATGCGCGGGATCTTCCGCAGCTCGGCCTCGCGGATCTTGCGTCCAATCGACTCACTGCGACCGTCCAGCTCCACACGCAAGCCAACTTTCTGCAGCGTGTCCCTCACGCCGGCGCCGTACTCGTTGAACGGATCGGAGATCGGCAGCACGATCGCCTGCACCGGCGCCAGCCACAGCGGGAGCTCGCCCCCGTAGTGCTCGATCATGATCCCGATGAAGCGCTCATAGGACCCGAACGCGGCGCGGTGGATCATCACCGGTCGGTGCTCCTGGTTGTCCGCTCCCGTGTATTTCAGGTCGAAGCGCGCGGGCATCGAATAGTCCAGCTGCACCGTCCCCAACTGCCACGAGCGCTCCAGTGAGTCAGTCATGTGCATGTCGATCTTCGGACCGTAGAACGCGCCATCGCCCGGGTTCAGCTCGTACTTCAGTCCCTGCGCGTCGAGCGCGTTCTTCAGCTTCTCCTCGGCCTTGTCCCACATCTCATCCGTGCCGATCCGCTCATCTGGGCGCGTCGAGAGCTCCAAGCGCACCTCGAAGTCGAACAGCTCATATGTAGCGAACGCCAGCTCCAAGCAGCCCCGCACCTCCTCCTGCACCTGCTCCTCGGTGCAGAAGATGTGCGCGTCGTCCTGCGCGAAGTGCCTCACCCTGAGCAGCCCGTGCAGGACTCCCGAGGGCTCGTTGCGGTGGAGCAGGCCGGGCTCTGAGTAACGCACGGGCAGGTCTCGGTAAGAGTGGCGCTGAGAGGCGTACAGGTGCGCGTGCCCGGGGCAGTTCATCGGCTTCACGCCCATCTCGCGCTCCTCGACCTTGACCGTGAACATGTTCTTGCGGTACTTGCCCCAGTGCCCCGAGGTCTTCCACAGCTCCGCGTCGTAGATCAGCGGCGTCTTGACCTCTTCGTATCCCCGCTCCTGTCCCATCTCGCGCGAGACCGCCACGAGCTGGTTCCAGATCGAGGCACCAGGCGGCAGCCAGAACGCGGCCCCCGGCGAGACGTCGGAGAACATGAACAGGCCGAGCTCTTTCCCGAGCTTGCGGTGGTCGCGTTCCTTTGCCAGCTCGACGCGCTCGAGATACTCCTCCAACTGTGCTTTAGAGAAGAACGCGGTCCCGTAGATCCGCGTCAGCATCGTCCTGGTCGAGTCCCCGCGCCAGTAGGCGCCCGCCACCGACAGCAGCTTGAACGCCCCCACGCTCTTCGTCGTTGGGGCATGAGGTCCCCGGCAGAGGTCCGTGAACGGGCCGTTCGTGTAAAGCGAAACGGTATCCAAGGGATTCTCCGAGTCGGCATTTCGCACCAGGTCGTCGATCAGCTCGACCTTGTAGTCCTGCTGCTCTCCCTCGAAGCGCTCCCTCGCCTCCGCCGGCGTGACATCGACGCGCTCGAAGCTCTCCCCCGCCTTCACGTGCGCGCGCATCTTCGCTTCGATCTGAGGGAAGTCCGCCTCGGAGATCGCCACACCCTCGGGGAACTCGAAGTCGTAGTAGAAGCCATTCTCGATCGCCGGCCCGATCGAGATCTTCACACCCGGCCACAGCTCCATCGCCGCCGCTGCGAGCACGTGTGCGGCGTCGTGCCTGATCAGCGCCAGCGCCTGCTCCCCACTTCGATCCGTCACGATCGCGATCTGCGCCCCGTTTGGCAGCTCGCGCGCCAGGTCGCGCAGCTCTGTGAGCCCCTCCCCCATCTTTGGATCGCCCACCTCGATCGCAAGCGCCGCGCGGGCGAGGCCCGGACCGATCGCCGCGGCGGCGTCCGCGCCCGTGGCGCCATCCTGCAGCTCCAAAGCCTTGCCGTCGGGGAGTGTCACCGTGACCGCCATCTCAATCCTGGAGGCTACCCGGCCATCCCCTGGCCGGCCCGCAGGCCACACGCGCGCCGGCTCCAGGACTTTTCAGCACACGGAGCCAAACCACAGAATGCAGACAACCGTCCGCAGCTTTTGCAATCATCGGCCCATGGACAAAAGCGAGCAGGTCTCGATCGCCATCACCCTCTCCCCCACCCAGGTCGACGAGGTGGTACGGGCGGCTTCCCAAAGTCGCGCCCCGAGTATCTCCACAGTGATCGGGGGCTATCTGCCGAGCGACTTGAACGACCCGCGCCTGTCCCAGTCGCTGCTGCGGGGACTCTCGCTGCTCACCTGTTTCGGCCCTGACGGGTCCGCGCGGGGAATCGTGGAGATCGCACACGACGCCGGCATGAGCCCCTCGACCGCGCACCGCTATGCCTCGACGCTCGTCGAGCTGGGCCTCTTGGAGCGCGACCCAAAGAGCCGCAAGTACCGGCTGCCGGGCGTCTGAGCAAAGGCCCCGATGGCGGACGTCGCGCGGGCCGTCCGGCGCGCGCGCGAGCATCGTGGGCAATGAGAGACCGTCCTCGTAGCGCCTCGCTCGAACCGGCCAGCGCTTTGCTCGCACGCGCGTCCGCCGCGGACACCACGCAGCGGCGCGTGCCCCGTAAGCCCGCTTCGGTCTCGATCCTGTGGAGGGTCTTTGCCGTCAACACGATCGTCTTCGGGCTGGCGGTGTTCATCCTGATCGCGAGCCCGGCGACGGTCTCCAACCCCATCAAAGTCAGCGAGCTGGTCGTTCTCGTCGGCGGACTGCTGATGACCCTGGCCGTCAACCTGCTGTTGCTGACCGTCGTCCTGGCCCCGCTGCGCCGCTTGGCGATCCTGATGGGCCACATCGACCCGATGCGCCCGGGCCAGCGCGCCCCGGTGAGCGACTGGGTCAGGATGAGCACCGAGATGATCACGCTGTCGCGCGCCTTCAACACGATGCTCGACCGCATCGAGGCCGAGCGGCGCGACAGCGGCCACCGTGCCCTCGCCGCCCAAGAGGCCGAGCGGCTGCGAATCGCCCGCGAGCTGCACGACGAGGTCGGCCAGACGCTGACCGCCGTCGCCCTGCGCGCCGAACGCGCCGCCGGCGAGCTGCCCACACAGACTCAGGCGTTGGGGGAGATCGTCGATACGGTCCACCGCAGCCTCGACGACGTCCGCCGGATCGCTCGCGAGCTGCGCCCGGAGGCGCTGGACGATCTGGGGCTCGTCGACGCGCTGATCTCGCTCTGCCTGCGGATGGAGCGCCAGGGCGCAGTGCGGGTGCTGCGCGAGCTCGAAGGAGGCCTGCCGCCGCTCAGCCCCGAGGTCGAGCTGGTGATCTACCGCGTCGCCCAGGAGGCGTTGACCAACGCGTTTCGCCACGCGGAAGCCTCGCATGTGCGCGTCGCGGTCCGGCACGCGGGTGAGAACGTAGTGCTCACCGTCGCCGACGACGGCCGAGGCCTGCCGGCCCAGATACCAACTCCGGCGTCGGGGCTCGCCGGCATGCGCGAGCGGGCGATCCTGATCGGAGCCGAGATCGAGATCGACTCGACCGCGGGAGGGGGCGTGGAAGTGCGCCTGACGGTCGCGGCGAATGGCGCAGAGGCATGACCACCCCGCTGAAGATCCGCGTGCTGCTCGCCGACGACCACGAGGTCGTCCGCAGCGGGCTGCGGATGGTGCTCGAAGCCCAGTCGGACATCGAGGTCGTGGCCGAGGCGAGCGACGGGGCGCAGGCGCTGGAGCAGGCGCTCTCAGGCGAAGTCGATCTGACGGTGCTCGACGTCTCGATGCCGCGCATGACGGGTCTGCAGGCCGCCGCGGAGCTGCATCGCCGCCGGCCCGAGCTGCGGATCCTGATGCTGTCGATGCACGACAACGAGCAGTACTTCTTCGAGGCTTTGAAGGCCGGCGCTTCGGGATACGTGCTGAAGACGGCCGCCAACCGCGACCTCGTCGAAGCGTGCCGCGCGTGCATGCGCGGCGAGGCGTTCCTGTATCCCCCGGCTGTCGCCACGCTCGTGCGCGACTATCTCGAGGGCGCCCGGCTGGGCGAGGCGCCGCCCGAGGACCCCCTGACCGTGCGCGAGCTGGAGGTCGTGAAGCTGATCGCCGAAGGCCATACCTCGGAGGAGATCGCGGCCGAGCTGGTGCTCAGCAAGAAGACCGTCGAGCGCCACCGCGCCAACATCCTCGACAAGCTCGGCATGCGCAACCGGGTCGACCTGACCCGCTATGCGATCAGGCGCGGGCTGGTCGAGCCGTAGCTACCAGCTGTTTGTTTTTTCTTGGTGGCCTGGGCAACCAAGCAGCGTAGAGGTGCTTACGCATTTGTGTTCCACTTCGCCGTTTGACTTCCGGACGACTGAGTATTTATCGCCGGTGTTGGCGGCAACCGCCGTGACCGTATATTCGTCCGAGGTGACAGTGGTCGGTTCCAGCTTGGCTTCGTTGCTTTTCGAGGTGTTCAGCGAGGGCTCAATCGAGTTCAGCTTCGCTGCCGTCCCACCGGTGTATTCACCGTTGTTTTCGGTGGCATACGTCTCCATCGCCGTCTGGGCGGTCTGAGCGACCGTCTTCGCCGATGAGTCGTATGCCTTGCTCTTCTGGCTAAGCAGCGCAGGGATCGCGATCGCGGCGAGGATGCCGATGATCAAGATCACGACCAGAAGTTCGATCAGGGTAAAACCACCCTCATCTCGCACGCCTCGTGTTGAAAGATTTCGCATCAAACCGCTCCTATAAGTTCGCTCGTCTAACCGTCGGGGTATGCCTCAGTAACGGCCCGAGGACCGGACGGGTGTATGGGTATTAGTACCCATATCCCCTTTGCTTATAAGAATCTTCAGTTGGGTGACCAGCGGACTCGACCGACTCCGGTCTCCCCGTACCGCCGGCCGGCCATCACGCGACCGGCGGTCCGCTCAGGCCGGTCTGCGCGCGCGAACCTGGTAGACGGCCGTGATGCTCGTGTCAAAGCCATGCCGCGCGGCGCGCAGATACAGACGCCAGACTCGCGTGCGCTCCACCCCCGCCAACTGTTCGGCACGCTCCAGGTGTTCGTCCAGGCGCTTCGTCCACTCGCGCAGCGTGCGCGCGTAGTCCTCCCTGAAGGCCTCCACCTGATTGACGTGAAAACCGGCGCGCTCCAGCGCGAGCTGGACGCGGGAGAGCGGCAACGCCTCCCCGTCGGGGAACACGTAGCGCATCGAAAACTCGTCGTCGAGCGAGTCGTACTCGGGATCAAGCGCGGCGATAGCGTGGTTCAGCAACACCCCGCCTGGCCGCAGCAGCCCGAACAGCGATCTCGTGTACTTGTCGATCTGGCTCTCGCCGACGTGCTCGGACATGCCGATTGACGCGATCGCGTCGAACGATCCGCCCGGCAGCTCCCGGTAGTCGGACACCCTGATCTCCACATGATCGCTGCACCCCGCCTGCGCCACCTTCTCGCGCGCGAGCTCGGCCTGCGATGGCGAGAGCGTGACGCCTGTGACCGTCACGCCGTAGTTCTTTGCCGCATGGATCGCGAAGCTGCCCCAGCCACAGCCGACATCCAGCAGGCGCATGCCCGGCTCCAGGGCGAGCTTGGTCGCGATCAGATCCAGCTTCGCGAGCTGGGCTTCCTCGAGCGTCTGTGCGCCTTTGGAGAAGATCGCGCAGCTGTAGGTCATCGTTTCGTCGAGGAACAACCCGAAGAACTCGTTCCCAACGTCGTAGTGGTAGCGGATCGCGGCCGCGTCGCGCTGCGGGGTGTGGCGCTCGCCGCGCAGGATCAGCTCGAGGCTTGGGCGCTTGGGGATCCCGCCGGGCAGTGCGGCGGCCACGACACCCAACCCCAGACGTGCCTTGTCCGTGACGCTCAGCTCCGGGGGCTCCCATTCGTCGATCACGATGAACCCAGCATCCAGATCGTCGACCTCCAGCGAACCGTCCACATAGGCGCGTCCCAGACCGAGCGTGTCGGGCGCCCGCAGGAAGTGCGACAGGGCAGACGGGCGCCTCACGAAGAACGTCGGCGCGCCCTCGCTCGTCGCCTGCACCGCCCCGCCGTCCCAGAAGCGCACGTGGAACGGCCGCTGCGGAAACGCGCGCCGTAGCGCTCGGCTGAGCGGGGCGCTTGCTCGGATCAGTGCCACAACAGGATCACCTTAGCCATCTGTTTGGAGTTTCCATTGTCCGCTCGGCTATAAAGACTCCATGGTCGATTCCCGCCCCGCCGACTCCCCGCGCAAGCCCAAGCGCAAGCGCAACCGCTCCGGTTGGCTGCTCGACATGGTCCGCTACGTGCTTCCGGCGCTCGTCGTGGTCGGTGGGCTAGTCGTGATGTCCTTCGGCGACGAAAACCACCTCGAGGGCGGCGCCGGGATCGTCAGCGCGGGTCTTGCGATCTTCTTCGTCAACTGGCTGTTCCGCGCCGGGGTCAGCGGCGATCGCGAACGCGAAGCCGAGGAGGCCGCGCGCGACTACTTCGAGCGCCACGGTCGCTGGCCCAATGGTTGAGCGCAGCCGGGCGGCAGCTCAGCGCGGGTCGGCGCGATCCAGGTTCCAGTGGCGCGAGGTCGAGCACATCCACAGCCACGGCTGATCGTCCTGCTCGTGCATGCGGGGGAGCATGTAGAAGCGCGTGATCGTGCGCTGCCCGCCCTCGTGGTCGCCGTAGAGCAGATCGACGCTGAGCGGCGTGCGCGCTGAGATCGCCTCGCGCACGGGCGCGTAGAGGTCGTCTTCGGTATCGCGCAGCGCCGCCTGCCAGAAGCTGACATCGCCGGCCGGGACGTAGAGGTCGCGCGTCTGCGTGCGGAAATCGTCGACCTCGGGGTGCGGATCGTCGAGACCGGCGCGACGTGGCCACAGATGCCAGCCGTGCAGCACGGCGATGCCCGAGGCGACGTTTCGCAGTGGCAGCGCGAAGTACAGGTTCTCTTCGAACTCCTGCACCGCGGCGAGGCCGTCGCGCAGCACGAGGAAGTGATCGTCGCCATAGCCGACCTTCTGCGGCGGGTCCTGCGGGCGCGCGTTGAACAGCACCGGGCGCAGACCGATCTTCAGCGCCTGCTCGGAGACGCGTGCCGCGCGGTTGGCCGAGCGAGTCGAGGCGAACGTGGCCAGCGCGAGGATCAGCGTGCCGCCGGCCGTGGCCAGCGAGGCGATCGTGCTCGTGTCGGCCATCTTGGCGCAGGGTACTAGGGGCGTCATCGATTCCCGGCCGCCGCGCACGAGAGGTGAGGTGGGGCCGCAAACGCGGCCCGGAAAGCAGAGCGTGCTGACCCGATCGAGGCTCTTATATATTCATCGCGCGGTGAGCGCGGCTAGCGACCCGGCGATTGGCCGGTCCTTCTGGGAGACCATCGGTCCACGCCGAGCAGGGCGGGTCGGCCGCCTGCAACTGCTGCTCGACCTTGTCCTTGTCGCATGGCTGGTCTGGCTCTTCGATGCCGTGAACAACCTCGCGCCGGTGCGCCAGCGACTGGCTGAACGCGACGGCGAGCGGGTCCTTAGCTTCGAGCGCTCGCTGCGCCTGAACCCCGAGCATGCACTGGACTCCTGGCTCGCGAACCGCGGCGCGCTGAGTCGGGTCGTGGTGTTCTGGTACGAGAACGTCCACATCGCCGTCACCCTCGCTGTCTTCGCCTGGCTGTGGTGGCGGCGGCCGGACCTAATGAGGGTGATGCGCACGACCCTCGTGATCGTGACGCTGATCGCCCTCGCGATCTTCTGGAGCTTCCCCGTGGCGCCGCCACGAATGCTGCCCGGGGGGTACATAGACCTGGTGGCGGTCGTCCACCATCTCCCCGCCTGGCAACTCGGAGCGACGGCGCTGCACTCCAACCAGCTCTGCTCGATGCCCTCGTTGCATGTGGCCTGGGCGACGTGGTGCGCAATCGCGGTATGGAGGGTTAGCGAGCGCCGCCTGCTGCGCACGCTCGCGGTGATCTATCCCTTCCTGACGAGCTTCGCGGTGATGGCGACCGGGAACCACTACCTCCTTGACGCAGTGGCAGGGGCGGCGATCACGCTGGGGGTCTACTTCGCGCTGAACCGCCCGTGGGAGCGCCCATCACGGCCAGAGTAGCCACCCCGGAGCCGTCTCTCGGAGGGTGTTCAGAGATCAGATCGAGCAGGGGCGCGAACGGCGATCGGTGCCCACTTCGGTGATCCCGGCCGAGGTGATCTTGATCCGCGTCGGGACGTCCCCGCGCGCGAGCAGCGCGCGCAGCACCGACTCGCCCTTGGAAGCGATCCCCGACCGCAGCGGCTCCTCGAACGCCTCCGCGCTGAGATAGTCCGCGATCTGCACGTAGACATGCTTTTCGGCGCGGCCGTCCTGGACCTTCCAGCGGTAGGTTTCGCCGGGACGGGGAGCGGGAATCGGCGTAGGACCGCCGATGATCGCAGGATCGTTAGCCATGCACCCAGGATGACGCCCGCGCCCGCGGGCGCAAGGGGCCGATTGGCCAGCATCTTCGTGTCACCTTTGGACATGTGAGGAGCGATGCGGGTCCCGCCCCGCCGTCCAACCAATAGTGTCAGACCATGCTCAGACGCTCGGCGATCGTCATGACCTTCGTTGCAATGACGGCCGCAGGCTGCGGATCGACGAGCGCGCCGAGCGTGAGCGTTCACGCGGGGACTGCAACCGGAACCCCAACGTCGGGCGCCGCAACGGCGCACTTCATCGCGGCGGCAGACGAGATCTGCCAAGCGTTGCACTCACAGCAGGAGCCCCTCAATGCTCGCGTCCAAGCGCTGACGCAGGAAACGGCGGCGGCGAGGGCACAGCTGCAGGCGCTTCTACGGCAATCGGTCACATTCGTGCGCGCGGCGGACGCCAAGCTGCAGGAGATCCCGCGGCCGCCGGGCGAGGCCACAACGATCGAGGAGCTCCTCACCGGCTATGACCACGAGGCAGCCGAGGTGAGGAGCTTCGCGAGCTCACTGACCAAACTGGAACCCGAAAGACAGAGATTCGCGTCGGGCTCGCTCGAACGGACGACGGAGTCAGACCGCAAGTTGGCGGAAGGGCTTGGCATGAAGGTCTGCGCGGCTTCGGAATAGCACTGCCGGCGGCGTGAAGCCGTCCGCGTCTTGCGCCTACGGCCTCGCTCTTGCTGGGTGAGGCCCGCAACGTTCTCCGCTCCAGCCGCGGCCTCGAGCTGCAGCGAGAGCCCCTCGATGACCGAGCCGACGATTTGCGAACGGCAGTATCGCCGATCAGTGGTGATAATCAGATTTGCAATGGATTCGAGCTCTCGAGCTGACGCCCCGCTGGAGGATTAGGCCTTGGCTGGGACGATCGCCTGCCCGGGCTGCGGTGAACTCAGCGACGACGCGCAGCACTTCTGCGGTCACTGCGGAACGTCGCTGTGGCTGAAATGCGCCTCGTGCGGTGAGGATAACCCCCTCGGTTTTGGCTTCTGCGGGTCGTGTGGCGCGCCGTGCGAGGGCGACGGCTCGTCAACGCCAGGCGCAGGCGGCGCCGGCACCACCGCCGCCGCCGAAAGCGAGGATGGGGAGCGGCGCTGGGTGACCGTCATGTTCGCCGACCTGTCGGGGTTCACGGCGCTCTCGGAGCGCACCGACCCGGAGGAGATCCGCTCGATGGTCGACCGCTGCATGAGTGAGATGGGCGAGGTCGTCGAGCGCTTCGGCGGCTCCGTGGACAAGGTCATCGGCGACGCGCTGATGGCGGTGTTCGGGGCCCCTGTCGCCCACGAGGACGACTCCGAGCGGGCGGTGCGCGCCGCCCTGGAGATCCAGCGGCGCGCGTCCGAACAGGACGCTGACTTCGGCGGCCTGCGCGTCAGTATCGGCGTCAACACCGGGGAGGTGATCTTCGCTCCGGTAGGCCCATCCGGGCGGCGAGAGCTCACGGTCATGGGCGACGCTGTGAACACCGCGGCCCGGCTGCAGACCGGCGCTCCGCCCGAGACCGTGCTGGTCGGCAAGGAGACTCGAGTCGCGAGCGCAAGCGCGATCACCTACGAGGCGGTGGAGCCGATCCTCGCGAAGGGCAAGCAGGCTCCCCTGCCGGCCTGGCGCGCTCGGGCTGCCACCTCAGCGCCCGCTGATCGCCCGATCTCCGCGGCGCCGTTCATCGGCAGAGACACCGAGCTGGAGCTTCTCCTGCGGACGTGGGCGCGAACCTCGAGCGAGCTGCATCCACAGCTCGTCACGCTCGTGGGAGCCCCGGGGATCGGCAAGACCCGGCTGACGCTGGAGTTCGCCGCGCGCGTGAAAAGCGCAGGCGGGCGGATACTCCGTGGCCGCCCGCTACCTTATGGTGAACCAGCCGCCTACTGGGCGTTTGGACAGGTCATCAGGGATGCGTGCGGGATCTTCGCCACCGATTCCGCCGACGTTGCCGGCGAGAAGCTCGGCAAGCGCGCGGCATCGCTGCTGCCGGCTTCCGAAGCGCAGGAACTTGCGATGCATCTCTCGATCCTGGCCCGCCTCGCCGAGGACACGGTGGACGACAGACGGGTGCTGTTCGCCTCCGCTCAGCGGTTTCTCGAGGCCCTCGCCCGCGAGCAGCCCACCTTGGTGGTGCTCGAGGATCTGCACTGGGCGGACGAGAGTCTTCTGGAACTGATCGAGGGACTCTCGGCGCGGCTCGGGGACGTGCCTCTGCTGCTGCTTGCGCTTGGGAGACCCGAGTTCCTGGACGCGAGACCCGGCTGGGCTCGTCTCCCAACCAATCTCACCGTGCAGCTCCAGGCGCTCACCGAAGCACACGCCCAAGACCTAATACTTCGGCTGACATCGGGTGCGCCAGATCGGGAGGCGCTCGCCAAACGCGTCGAGCAGGCGGCCGCCGGAAATCCGCTCTTTATCGAGGAACTGGCGGCGTGCCTTTCGGAGGGCGACGTGGCGGACGCCTCCAGTCTCCCGGCGAACATCAAGACGATCATCGCGGCCCGACTCGACCAGCTCCCGGCGCCTGAGCGACAGGTGATCCTAGACGCCTCTGTGATCGGCGATTTCTTCTGGCAGGGCACGCTCGAAGCCCTCGCAAGCAACGAAGCGCCCGGAAGTAACGGAGCCCTCGCGGAGCTACTGCACGCGCTCGAGCGCCGGGGTCTCGTCCGCCACAGCGCCGCCTCACGTATCCGCGGTGACCAGGAGCTGAGCTTCAAGCACGGGCTGGTCCGCGAGGTCGCGTACTCCACGATCCCCAAGGCCGCACGCCGGCAGCGCCATGCGGTCGTTGCCCGTTTCCTCGAGCACGCCGCGGGAGACCCGACAGCCTATGCGGCGATCCTCGCTCACCACTGGCGTGAGGCCGGCGACGCCGCGAACGCCGCTGATTACCTGCTCACCGCGGCAGACCAGGCCTGGAGGGGATGGGCGCTGCACGAGGCTGTCGAGCTATGCAACCAGGCGCTCGAGCTGATCCCGGAGAACGACACGGCGCGCCGGCGACGCGCACGACTGCGGCGGGGCACCGCGCTACAGGCCGAGTTGCATGCGAACTTCGACGTCGCGTCCGCCGATCAGGCGAAGTCCTCGGGTGAGATGTCGCCGCCGATCTCGTAGATCCCCTTGACCTTGTGGTCCCCGAGCTGGGCGGCATGCTCACGTATCAGCTCCGTGTTCGGAGAGGAATAGACGCAGAAGGACTTCATCTCCCCGTCCTCGTCCATGACCACGTGGCTGTGCTCCCATACAATCGGGGAGAACTGCTCATTCTCGGCCAGGATGCGCTTTGAGAGGGGACCCTTCGCTGCCATCTGCTCCTCCTCCAGCTCATCCCAGGCTCTCTCGATCAGATATCGCGGCATGTCTTCTCCCAGGTTTCGACGTGGATAGGATGATCCTACCTGGTACCCACGCAGATCATCCATCGTCGGTCCCACCGGCCCGGCTACGAAAAACCCTGCCTTAGCAGGAGTTTCCTCCAGTGGGCGATACTGGGCTCGAACCAGTGACCTCCGCCTTGTCGAGGCGGCGCTCTCCCAGCTGAGCTAATCGCCCTGGGAACGGACCCAAGCCTATCAACGGGCGCCCAAGCCTCGCGCTCGCTCAGGGGACGATCACGATCCGTCCTGCGCTACCGGCACCGGCCGATTCCGAGCCGGTGGAGCCGACTTCGCCGGTTCCTTCCATCCCACTCGCACCTTCCACCCCACTCGCACCTTCCACCCCACTCGCACCTTCCACGCCGCTGGGGCCGGATCCGGAACCGGAGCCCGCTTCGACCCCTTCAGAGGACGAGCCGCCGGATTCGACTTCGCCATAAGGACTCTGCGAACCGCGCGGCGAAACGCTGCCTTCTGTCGCGCCCGAGCCGCCTGCTTCGACTTCGCCGTAGGGGCTCTCCGAGCGGCTCCCGTACGGAGACCGCGCGCTGCCGGATCCACCTTCGGACTGGGCAGCAGCGCTCTGCGTGGCTGAGGCGTAGGAGACGCCTTCGCCGGCCTCGATCTTCTTGACGGCCGCGGCGACGGTGTTCGAGGAGATCGCGAAGCCGACGCCGGTGCTCCCGGGCTGGGAGCCTTCGGTCTGGGCCGCGTCGCTGGCGATCTGGGAGTTGACGCCGATCACTTCGCCCTGTTCGTCGAGCAGCGGGCCGCCGGAGTTGCCGGGGTTGAGCGCCGCGTCGGTCTGAATCGCGCCGGCGATCTTCGCGCCGTCGGGCGCCTCGATTTCGCGGCCGAGCGCCGAGACGATGCCTTTGGTGAAGGTCTCTTCGAGGCCGTACGGGGTGCCGATCGCATACACGGTGTCGCCTACCTGGACCGAGCTCGAGCTCGCGAGCGTCAGCGGCTTGAGGCCGAGGCCGGACGGGTCGACTTTGATCAGCGCCAGATCCTGGTTGGCTTCTTCGCCGACGATCGTCGCGCTCGTCGTCTTCTTCGAGGACCCGCTCGCGTCCACGCTCAGGATCGTCGCACCCTTGATCACGTGGTCGTTCGTCAGGATCAGCCCCTGTTCGTCCAGCACGATCCCCGTGCCCTCGTCCTCGCCTTCGGCGGTGACCGCCTTGATCGCGACGACGCCCGTGGAGTCTTGTTGGTAGATCTGGGTGGCCGTCGGAGTCGCCCCCGTGGCCGCCACCTCGCGGCGAGTGCCTGACGAGGAGGAGCCACGGCTCGAAGCGGGCGTCGTGTGTGCGGCCGGCGCCGAGCCCTGCGCCCCGACGATCGCGAGGGCCACCACGCTCGCGGCGGCCGCTCCCAACATTGAGGCGAGCAGCATGGGTGCGAAAAGACGTTTCACGGGTGACCTCCATCCGGTGTTCTGACGGGATCGGGCCATGATGCGACGAGCGGCTGTGCGAGCGCTAACGCAGCCCGAAAGCGCGGCTAAGGGAAAGCGAAAGAGTTGCTAACCGGATGCGAAGAAGCCGGTAAGACACATCGGTTGCCGGTGGAGGAGGAGGAGGAGGAGGAGAAGAAGAAGAAGAAGAAGAAGAGAGGGTAGCCCGCTGTGGCTGACTATAGAGTCGCGCGTGCAAGGGTCGTCAATCCATGAGGAGGATGAAATGTCTGATCGTTGGGGTCGTTTGGCGCCGCTCACGGGCGTGCTGTTCGCCGTGAAGGAGCACAGCAGCCGCGAGCCACCGCCCGCCACTGTGCCACTCAAGCGCACTGGCGAACAGGCTCTGGCCAAGCTCGAACAGCCCGTAGGCCAGCACCCCCGCGGCGCTCCAGACGAGCAGGTAGCCGCCGGCGAACAAGAGGACTCGGCTGGGCTCACGACGCACCAACGCCGTGTAAACGGCGGCCGTCGGCGCAAGCGACGGCAGCATCATCGCCGCTCCTCTACCAGCAACTCGTCGCGCTGCGCCTGCCACTCCTCCTGCGTGCCGGTCTTGTGATCAGTCATTGTTTCGCTCCTTTTGTCGTTAGAAGCATTGTGTATCTCACCCTCTGCTCACCTGACATTAGGGACGGACACAGTGACTGGGTTTATTTCAGCGTACGTGCTCGTCAAAGAAGCTGAGCATGCGCTCCCAGCCGTCGCGGGCCGCTGCCTCGTCGTGGCCGACGGCCATCGGTGTGGGCACCCGCGCGAGCCAGCCTTGCCAGCCATCGAGGAGGGAGAAGAAGGAGTGGCCGGCCTGGTCATACGTCTTTACGTCATGAGGCACGCCGAGGGCGGCGAGGTGGCGCTCCAGGCGCGCGGCTGTCTTGGGCCCGAACACGCGATCCTTGCCACCGTAGCTTGCGACTACCGGACACACGCCGTCCAGATGCGAGCGCTCCGCGGGCACCTCGCCATAGTTGACGGCGGCCGCGGAGAAACCTGGTTGCGTGCCGGCGATCAGAGCAAAACCGCCGCCCTGGCAGAACCCGGCCACGGCGATCCGCTCAGAGTCCACCTCGGGTCGGGCGGCGAGCGCGTCTCTGGCTGCGTGGATGTCGGAGATCTCCCGCGCCACGCTGCCCCGCAGCATGTCGACCATTACGCGGCTGAGACACACGATCCGCGACCCGTGCGAGTACAGGTCGGGCGCCAGTGCGGCGTATCCAGCATCGGCAAAGCGACGGGCGATTCGGCGCATGTCGTCGTTGAGGCCGAAAGACTCGTGCAGCACGACAACGCCTGGGTGGGGCCCCTCGCCGATGGGTGGAAAGAGCTCCGCGCGGAGCTCCGAACCATCCGCCGTGGAGACCTGTAGTGGCACTCCGCTCTTCGACATCGTTGGGAGGATAACTGAGCTCCCGTTGCTAGATGAGGTGGTGATCACTCAGGGTCGCCCATGGGGACAATCCTACATATCCTCATACGATGGCCGCAAAATCCATCATCGAAGCCCACGAGGCTGGTCTGACCTGGGTGATGGACGACGGGATGCAGCGCGCATCCCATGCGCTCGTGGACGGGGAGGACGTCTGGCTGATCGACCCGGTGGACGAGAAAGAGGCGATCGAGCGAGCGATGGCGCTGAGTAGGCCGCGGGCGGTGATCCAGCTGCTGGAATGCTGCTTGTCGGCCACGGAGCACCGGTCAAGACCGACGAGGCAGCGAGCCTGAGGACCGCGCTGGCCCGCTCGAGGAGCGACATCCCCCGCCTGCTGCTGAGTATCCCGGGCGCCTTGCGCGGGCGCTGACCGTCGTGCGGCTCTCAGAGCCTCCTCGCCCCGAACACCACGAGCCCGTCGGAGCGGTCGATCGAGATCTCGTCGAACCCCGCCCCGTGCAGCCACTGACGCAGGTCGGCGGCGCTGCCGGTGTGGCCGAAGTCCTCGTTGCGCAACAAAAGCCGTTGACGGCGGCTGCCCTGGGAGAGAAAGGTGCTGCCGAGCAGCCGCCCGCCGGGTCGCAGGCAGCGCGCCATCTCTGAGAGCGCGTCCTGGGGGCGGGCGAGGCAGTGCAGGCCGCCATAGCTGAGGCAGAGATCGGCCGCGGAATCAGCGAGCGGGAGGCCGTACATGTCGCCCTCGATCAGCCGGATGTCGGCGCCGGGGTGGCGCGCCGCGCGACGGCGAGCGCGGGCAAGCATCGCCGGCTCGATGTCGACGCCGACCCAGCGCACGGATTGGGCGGGACGGAGCCCGCGCAGAGCGACTCCGCCGCCGCAGGGGGCGTCAAGCACGGTCGCGCCATCGGGCAGCGAGGAGACCGAAGCGAGGCTGCGATAGAAGGGCCGTGGATCGACTCCCCACATCGCCCCGAGGATCAAACGCGCGAGGAGGGGTCGTTCGATGTAGAAGCCATAGACACCTGTGTCGCGTGATATGCCGTTTGTGCGATGGAAACGAGGTGCGCGCGTGCGTGATTTATACGGCTATCCCACAATTTCGTAAAGCTCTCCCACCATCGTACGAACAGAACAGAGAGATAAGAAATAAGGGCAATAGAAACAGCACAACCGATCCATTGAACCGCGGGGCTGAGGCTACACCGCATGAAGGACTTACAGAAAGAGATCATTGGTTTAGTGTCGCACGCAGGAGGACGAGCCGATTAGTCCTCGTGTCTCGTCTTCTCCCGCATGGCCATATCCTCACGCGGATCGATGGGCGGCGCCCCGTCACGGGTCGACTCGCGCTTAGCTTCGGAGGTGGTGCACGGACGAGTCGATCGCGAACACAAGCTACCCGCGATCACCCACCCGGCTGGGCGTTGATCTCAGCAATACGCGTGTTTTCCCCTGAGAGCTCACGCGCCCACACGAACGGTCGCTCTGGGCGCCGGTGGCAGTGGTCATGGGCTGATCTGCCCCATGCGGTTCATCTCGCCAAGGGGTTGGGACGGGAACGTTGAGGAATGGGGATCAGGGGGGTGCTTTGGATGGGAGACAACAACACCACCCGCCCGGAACGAAGGTGGGTGTCGCCGGTCAAAGAGGATGAGATGGCCGAGTCAAAAGATCGGGCCGACCGAGGATGCCGTCCCGGTGGCCGTTAGCTTTCAAGCGATGCTCTGGCCGCCGACACCCTGGCCCCTTCCCGGAGGAGTGGCCCGAGGGGCTGGCCGCTCGTATCGCGCGGCGGACGGCAGATAACCACGGCGGCGAGAAGGGCCGCGTGCTCTACATCGGCCGGCGCACCAGGGCCGAGGAGCGTGCACCGCTCGCGGTCGCGGCGTGGCATCTGCCGGACAGTGGCCCTCTTGAGCTGCTGGAGCTCGATGTCGCGCTGGTGGTGCGGGAGGAGCGCCCTGACCTGATCGATCCTTGTGGTGCGTCTCTTATGACGCTCCTACGCGCCATTGGCGCCCATAGACAGCTGGACCGGCCCGGCGACCGGCTCGCGTGGATCACCGACGAAGACGAGGTCGCGCGCCGTGCTTATGAGGATTGGGGGTTCAGAGGCCTCAAGCCCTCGGCTCGGCCGAAGGACTGCATGAGTCGCCATTACCTGCGGCGGATTGAGCGCTAGCCAAGCGAAGCGAGAAAGCCGGGGTCGGCGTCGGGGTCAGGCGCCGGCTCGGGAAGCGCGGCAACCGTGATGCCGAGCTCTCCGATCGCCGGCAGGTCGGAGACATCGCCCACCGAGACGGGCTGTGCTTCACGCGAGATCAGGCGCAGGACTCTCTGGTAGGCATCCGGCTCGCTGCGGATGAACGCCGCAGGGGAGACGCCTCCCAAGCCGATATGCGGCGCGAGCAGCCACTCGCCGACGAGCTGCTCGCGTGGCAGATAGCGGGCCACCTGCTCCGCTATCGCGCAGATCGTGTCCACGCGCTCGAGGGAGCTGTGGCGCAGCCGCGTGGGATGACCGTGCTCCCACGCGCGAACAGTGTCTCGTTGGACGCCGAGCGCACGCGCCAGTGCCGTCTGAGAAGCGAAGAAGCGCTCGAGCCGCTGGAAGTTTGGCGGCCTACCCGCAGCGGTCGTGGCGCGACCCGCGCTCGTCGGCTTGCGTGACTTGACGACCTTGCGCCTAGTGCGTGACTTGGTTGGCTGATCTTGGGTCTTTGCCATCGCTCTATAACCCTAGCAGCAAACTAGGCAGAAACAAGCCTAGTATAGACCGGGGACGCAGGCGATCGCGCGTTGCTCCCTATCTGCTGCGCTGAGCGGCGGCCCGATCGGCATGACAGCAAGCTTGTTATCGACGGATCCGAGATCGCGGCACGCTCGGCGTCGGCCGCCGGATGCCACAGCACCTCATAAGGCGCCCCAGAGTCATTGACCCGCTAGAGCTCGGCGAAGAACCCCGAATCAACCGCAACATCCTCGATCTGACGCACGCTGCAGTGCACGCCCAGCTCGTATTGCTTCAAAAGGTCGCAGAGCTGATCCCCGTCGATCAGGTCGACGGGCGGCGCGCCGTCACGGGTCGACTCGCGCTTGGCTTCGGAGGTGAAGGTGCCGGTTGTGATCAGCAGGCCCTTGTCGCCGCGCCCGCTCATCGCCCCACGGAAGTCGCGCACCGCACCGGAGCCGACGCTGCCGGTGTAGCGCTTGCACTGGAAGAACACTGGGAAGCTGAGCAGAGAGACGCGGTAGACGCCGATCCCGTCGATCCCGCCGTCGCCGGATTTGCCGGTGACGGTGGCCGAGACGAACCCAGCCTCCCGCAAAAGCCGCCGCGCGAGGCGCTCGAACTGATCCGGCGAGATGCCTTTCTGAAGGGTCGATAGAAGCCCCTCCTTCCACTCCGTCGAGCCTTCAACGTCAGCCGTTCCAAGGGGGTCGTGCAGATCATCTGGATCGTCTTGTGCGCGGGCAGCCTTCTTCAGTCGTTGGTTCTCTCGCAATTGAGTCGTATATGCGGCGTAGACAGCTGGGATCCCATCTTGGGTGATCGTCCGTCCCAGTTCGGTCGTGCTCCACACGCCGCGCCGGCTGTTCTCGAGCAGCGCCATGCCCTTGAGGTAGCTGCGCGCCCAGGCGAGCCGGTATTCGATCAGGCCGCTGCGGCCGTTGTTCGCCGGCACCGCGAGCTGCTCATCGGAGAACCCCTCGTTGGCGAGAACCCGCTCGACGATCTCCTCGTTGGTCCCGCTGTTGCCGATCTCCCGCACCGCGCGCAACGTCGGCCAGAGCAGGTCGGAATACGCTGGTATGTGCAGGCCGTCGCTCATGGCACACAAGCTATAGAGGCTCCCGGATACCAGAAGGTTCCCGCCATCTGGCTGTGGTCATGGGTTGATCTGCACTGTCGGGTCCATCTTGCCACGGGGTTGGGGCGGGAACGTTGGGGACGGGAGGTGCTTTTCATGGGAGACAAACAAAGCAAGTCGCCCGAAACGGAGGTGGGTGTCGCCGGTCACAGGGGTGGGAGGGTCGAGCCCGAGGATGAGGGACGGACGTGGAAGGGCTGAGGGGTAGATGTTAAGAGGCATCGCGCTGCTTGGCTCCTCATTTGGTTTCTGCTTAGACATTGCCCTCGCTCCTTTCTCCATTGAGTTGCATGGCGGATCTAGCGTCGACGATTGCGACCTATGTAGAGATTTTCGATTGGCGGCAATTCTATGCTGTCACTTTCGGCTTCTCTCGTGCTTCACTAGCTGCCGCTCTTTGGCAAGGATTCTTTTATCCGCCTGGAGAAGTACCCTTGATATCGAACGCTCTAAATTATTCACGCCAGCTTGGATCAATGCTACCCGTGCAGGAATTACAACAAATAATGTTAGGCCTAGACACGCTAGGCTCATTGCCGTATTTCGTAGCCATCGTTTCATTGGAACTCCCCTCCCCAAAGACTAGAACGTCGGGAGGTTGTCGAGGTTGTCCTTCTTGATGCCGTCAGCTTTTGTTTTGATGTACTCCGTGCCCTCGATGGTCACGATTTTGACCATCGCGCCTTTGTACCAAAGTTCGTCGCTGCTTTTCGTGGCGGTGCAGAACGTGGAGCCGGATTCGAGCAGGCTGACAACGCTCGCACGGCTCCTGGTAGTGGCGGCCGCCAGCTTGTCGTCGGTGTGTTCCCGCGTTTGCACTTCGTCGATGTGTGTTCCCGCGCTGTTGAAGTGCACTGCGGTGATCACGTAGTCGGCCCATTTTGTGGTCATTTTCCGTCCTCCTTATGTCTTTGGTTGTCTGGCTAAACGCTGAACTTACGCCAGGGCAATTGGCTGACGTGGATATTCTGGAGCCACCGGACGATGTCGTTGGGACCCCACGTCCTGCCGTCCTCCGCAAGCAGCGCGGTCCGTACACCGAACCATCGGCGGGCACTGGTGACCATCGCCTCACGCTCGGCCGGGTCCTGGACGACGTGCGGCTTCACCGCCAGGACCGCGAAGGTCTGGCCTTGCTCACGTATCACTGCGACCTCTCCAGTCATGACATCTCCTAGATTCCGTAGTCGATAAGGGCGGCGATGGCGCCGATGGTGATGTGGGGCAGGCCCAGCTTTGCTGCTTGGCGCGACGCGGCTTGGTTGATCGCCGCTGCCCCGGCGGTTGCTCCGCCGAAGACGATTAGGGCTCGAATCTTCTTGGGGTCCATCTCCAGTCCTCTCTGGTGGTTGAAGCTCTGTGGCTGACTGCGGCTACCTTAGGGAGCTGTCCGGACGGAACTTCAGTGCGCTTCAGTCGAGTGCGGTCTAATGTGGTTCGTGACCGAAGCTTTCCTCGCAAGATCGACGTTCTTTCGTCGCTGGGCGGCAACTTGGCTCCTGTCTCGTCCTCTCCGGCCAGTAGGCTTCAAAGCCATCCAAGGTCGACAATCACGGCGGGAGGTTTTGATGACGGCGTCGCCAAGGTTGCTGACGTTGCCGCAGATAGCCGAACTAGTCGGTGTTGAGTACCGCACCCTGCATAGCTGGCTTCAGCGGGGGCTCTTGCGCCCTAGCCTGCAAGCGTCTCGAGGCACAGGTGTCCCCAATCTGTTCAGCATCGAGGATGCCATCCGAGCCAAGGTGATCGCGGATCTGCGTCAGTCGGGAGCTTCTTTCGACCGGCTCCAAGAAGCCACGGAGCAATTGGATGACCACCCCCATGCCCTTACGAGCGGCGCTACGGTTCTCGTCAACGGATCGGTATCCATCTTGGACGAGGAAGAGGTCGCAGCGGCGCTAAAGAAAGAGTCGATAGCGCTCGTCTACAACACCGGATACGCCGTACGAGCAATCACATCGGGTGTCGTAACCACCAACGCCCGTCCGATCGCTGCGCCAACTCAACGCGTATAGCTTGCCGCCGGACTTGGAGGCCAGCCAGGCCCGCTCTGTCTGCCTTCGCAAACAAACCCGGACAAAGCCGGCTCTCGGTCTACGAGTCCTCCGCAAAGCTGGCGAGGGGGTGCTGCTCTCGCAGATGCCCCGCGAACAGCGTAGCCGGCGTCCTCACTGCCCCCGAGGTCGCAGAGGAGCTTGACGTGAGTCGTCCGACCGTGCGGAGCTGGATCGGGAAGGGCCTCCTGGACGCCGTCGCGAACACCTCACCCCAGCGCGTGAGGTTCGCGAGCGTGCGGCAGCTGAAGGAGCGCTTGGGGCAAGTTGCGTGCTCTTGCCAAGGATGAGCGCCGTTTCTCGCAGCCACTGTGAGAGGCCTCCGATCAGCGGGCGTTGGAGCAGCCGGGAGGGTGGAAGGACCTGCAAGATACCCTGGGCTGAGCGATCCTGCGCTTCTGATAAACCTCACAGTGACGGTGGCGAAAACGATCAGCAATACCGAGAGTGGCGAACGAGCCGTCGAGTTCGTCTTGACGCAGATCAAGTGCCCCTACTGCGAGAAGGCGCTGATTGACCTTCCACGTGCCACGCCGGTGTACGACGTAGCTTGCTCGCGATGTGAGTTTCGCGCGCAAGTCAAGAGTGTTGAGACCCCCAGACGCAAGCGGATTCGAGGTGCTAGCGCCCGCCCGCTGGCTGGGCTTCGATGGGCGGGCAAGTCGTCACCCCCGCTCATCGTGGTATGGGGTTGGGACGGCAAGAATCGATCAGCCGAGCAGGTAACGCTCTACCCGCTTGTGCCCTGGCGGCACGTCAGAGAGCGAGCACTTCCGGACAAACACGCGACGATGGCTGGACGTCTCATGGTCGACTATCACGACCTTGATCTGCTGCCTTACTTCGCCTTGTATCCCTCAAATTAGGGAGAGGAAGACGGGGCCTGTCCGCGGGAGGTATCCACTTCAGTGAGGTTGAGTTCGAGGATTTGGGACAGAATTTCGAAGAGCGCCATGGGGATGTCTCGCTGGCCTATACCGCCTGATGCACGGCCTATGGTGGAGATGCGATCATGATCGAATACGCTTGTGAGCAGCTTGTCTTCGGCCCCCACCCCCACTTCTGCTCTCAGCGGCGTGGCCCGTAATCGAGAGGCAGTTGCCGACAGTCAACGCAAGGCCAATGGCGTCTACTACACGCCTTCGCGTCTGGCTCGCTTGCTCGCACGGTGGGCATTGGCGCGTTATCCGGAGCGGATCCTCGAGCCGGCATTTGGTGGTGGTGTGTTTTTGCGTGCGGCTTACGAGACGCTGACAGAGATGGGAGTGGCGGATCCGGCATCAAGACTCTACGGAGTCGAGGTGGATCCCCTGGGAAGGCAGTGGATTCGCGAATCTGGTCTCAAGCTGAGGACCCGGCAGCTTCGCCAAGCCGACCTTCTGTCGCTTGATCCAAAGCAGCTGGGAGGCGGCTTCGACGCGATTCTTGGTAACCCCCCCTACATTCGTCATCACCTGCTGACCGAGCAGTTGGTGACGCGCGGGCGCGCGGGCGGGAAGCAGCTTGGCATCGAGCTAAACGGACGCAGCGACGTCTGGGCATACTTCTGCGCGCACCTAGTCACGTTTCTCAACGCCGGTGGCAGACTGGCGCTGGTGCTTCCGGGGTCGGTGCTGCACGCCGACTACGCGCAGCCTTTGCTTAACGCTCTCGCCGCCGATAAGGGGGAGGTGCAGCTGATCCGAATCAGCGAGCGACTGTTCCCAGGTGTGCAGGAGCGGACGGTGCTGCTTCTGATCGACAGGGCTCAGCCAAGCGGAGGACGGGTGATCTACCGGCGCATCGCTGATCTCGACGGACTCGGGCGTGCGCTGCTGCGCAAGGCGCCGCAAGGCCGACGAACGTCGGCGGACGCGAGCAGAGAGCGTCAGGATCCGCGGCTTCCATGGCGCCTGACGACCACAGAGGCGGCGGTATGGGAGGAGATCTGCGCAAACAAGCATGTTTCACGTCTGGGCACGCTCGTGAAGATCCGAATTGGTGTGGTAACCGGGGCGAACAGCTTCTTTATTAGATCCCGAGCCGAGGTGGAAGCGCTGGGAAAGGCGGTCGACTCGGTGCCGATCGTCTCACGCGGAGCTTGGCTAGGCGTGCCGCGCTGGAGTCGTTCGGCACAGGATAAGGTCGCCGGCCAACCTTCGCGACTGGTCCTCTTTCCAAGCAGTGAAGGCAGGCTGTCCGCGGCGGCCCGCGCCGAGCTTAGACGCGGTGAGAAGGAGGAGATCGACCAGCGAAGCCATTGCGAGAGGCGCTCGTCGTGGTATTCGATCGTGGACACCGCCGTGCCCGACCTGTTCCTCCCTTACATGGGATCTCAGCCACGCTGGCTGGTGACTAACGAGGCTGGGGCGACGTGCAGCAACACGATTCATCGGGTTTGGCTGAAGGAGGAGACCAAGTTCTCTGCGGAGGCGCTCGCCGCAGCGTCCTGGACAACGCTCTACAGGCTCTCCGTCGAGCTTCAGGGCCGTAGCTACGGTGGCGGGGTACTGAAGCTGGAGCCTGGGGGCGCTGCGGAGGTGTGTCTACCCGCCGTGGGCATCCCCGGCCTGCTGGGCGAGATTGAGGAGGCCTTCCGCACCGGTGGACGCGACGCGGCGCAACGCGTCGCGGATCGCCGCCTGCTCACCGATCGACTGGGCGTAAAGGAGGCCAGGTTGGGGATCCTGCGTAACGCCGCAGCCAGGCTCGAAGAGCTGCGCAGACGCTAGCCTCGATGGCATGAATCGGCGGCGACGATATCGTGGTGCTGGAGCGTGACGCGGGCGCGCTGGGTGTGCTCGCGTGGACAACACGACACCTCCTTGATGAAGGCGAGGGTAAGGCCTAGGACTGCAGGCGTTCGGCCTCCCGCTCGATGACCTTGGCCTCGCCGTCAAATGCACGCCAGGAGCCGCGGCTAGTGAGCAACTCCGGAGCCGGCACTTTGGAGACATCGCGCGCGCGACGGTCGTAGAGCCAGACGCAGCCCTCGTCGTCCTGCAGCAGATAAGCATCGGAGCTATGTGTACGGTGGGTTACTCTGAGTGTCACGTCGGGTAATCGTCGAGCTCGTAGAAGGTCACGCTCCAGTCACCAAGGAGGTTACGAAGGCCCCTCGTCGCCCGGACGCCGTCGCAAAAGACCACCTCGGTGATGTCCTCGGGACCCAGCGGACCGTAGATCTGGAGCTCGGCGTAACGGTAAGCGGGATCGCATGCGTCTCCCAGCGCATCAGCGTTGACAATGTCGCATTCGGAGTACCGGCAAGGGAGCTGGGGCGCACACAATGGCTCGGGAGCCATGCATGGCCACCCACCACTATTTGTCGAGCCCATACTGTCGCCGAGCATCACCGTCGTATGGTCACGCACATGGTCGCGAAAGCGAACGAGGATCTTGCCATAGAGGTTGATCTCCGTGTAGGCCTCTGCGCTGCCCTGGGCGTAGCCGTACCGCGGACGATGGAACTCTGTAGCGGTATCTGGTACACCAAGAACCTTCGCCTCGACCTCAATGCGCAGATCCAGATTAGGGTGCCCCGACGTATTGCCGCCGCCGTGGACGGTCTTGAAGACGCCGTCACCTAGCCAGCCCTCCAAGTCACCCTCCCACATCCGCATCCTGACCTCTGCGCTGCTTAACAGCTCACGGAGCTTGAGGGTGGCTAGCGCCCGGTAATTATTAAGCCCTCCTTGCACCGGCGACTGCGCGTGGTCTTTATCGGCGTACTGCTGGTCTTTATCGACCCCTTTGCGCCAAGCGCTCGGGCATTCTGGCACCAGGCTCACTCACCAGCCTCCAGTCGCGCCCGGTCAGCCGGGTCCACGAGATCCCTGAGGTCGGGGTGATCCTCCAGGAGCTCCTCGGCCATCCACCCGGTCTCGGCGAATGGTGGCCAGTCATCGGGTCGCACCCGGACCGCGTGCTCGCGCGCAACTGGAACGGCCCATCGGCGGAGCTCACTATCGATGCATAACACGGCACCGGGCGGTTCTAGTGGCGTGAGCGACTCCCCCAGCCGCTCGCTCAGTTGAGCGGCGACTTCGGGTCCAGAGGACGAGCTACCGGTCCACTCACGAACCATCCACAGCACGCCTGCTCGCCACCATCGAGGCCCGAGGAAGCTTGCAAGCGGGCCTTTATAGCGGACATTGCCAAACAGCTTCAGCGCGTTGGTATCTACTCGTGCCAAAGAGTCGGGGGTTACGCCGCACGCTACGGCCAGCCTGTCTTGGTCGACAAGAAACGTGGGGTAGGGCAGGATCCTCTGACTTACCCAGCGCAAGACGGACAGGCCATGTGTTGCGTTTGCTAGCTGGTTGATCGGCGCTTGGGCTGCGTGGACGTCACGGGCCGCGACTCCTCTCCAAAGCTCGTCGCTCGGTAATCCAAGAAGCCGCAGCAGCCAGGTTTCGCGGTCCTCCTGCAGCTCGCTGTCTGTCTCCTGGTCGAGCTCGGGCCAGGCATCGCGTATTGCGCGCACGGCCCGAGTGAACTCCACGACGCGCTCCGACAGGCCGGGGATCTCCGGCATGTTGTCCTTATCAAAAGCCCAATCCAGACCGTTGATGCGCGCGGCCGCGTGCTCAGTGACCAAGGGTGAGAAGTTCTGCACCAAGTCCTTGAGATTGGCTGACAGTAGCGCCACGCCACAGATCTCGTCCTTCGGCAACTGTGATCGCAGGACGGCGGCCAGCGCTAGCCCGTTCATCGGACGTTCGGAAAGCAGCTGCTTCTCGGGGGCGAGCATTTGGAGATCCTCGTCACGCGGGTTCACCCAGTGGTCAAGCCGATAATCGACGAGGATCAGGTCCGCAGCATTGAGTAATGCGCGCGACACCTCCTGTGGCTCGACGCTCTCGGCATCCAGTCCCTCCTGTTTCAACGCTCCAGCCAGCGCGTCGGCGGCCGAGGCTGGCCGGTCGTCAACAATGAGTACCGTCACGGCAGTCGCACCTCCACGGCAGTCTCAAAGCCGTGTGAGGGAGTCACGAACTTGACGCTGCCACGGTAGTCCTCCGCGATCGAGCGGGTGATCGGCAGTCCGAGTCCCATACCCTGCCCGAGCACCGGATCCAGCGAATCGACGGTCGTCGAGGCGAACGGGGCGAACCATCGCTCACCAGACGCGGGATCGACGGACTGTCCGGTGTTCTCGATTAGGAGCAGCAGCCCATCGTTGTCACGCTGGCCCGTTACGCGGATACGCCCACGCTTGCCAGTGGCCTTAACGGCGTTGGTAAGTAGATTGCCGAAGATTACAGTGAGCTCGGCCGGGAACATAGGGATCGTACGCAGCCGGCCGGGAAGCTCGTTGTCGATCGTAATGCTCAAGCGCTCAAGCATCAACTCCACCAGCGACGCCGCTGCATCGAAGCGCTCCGTCACCAGTAGACGCTGCCGACGTCGACGCACCGCAACGGTAGTTACCTCGCTTAGGTAGCGGGCCTGCGTGTCGATGCGGCGCGCGATGTCATCGACAGACTTACGGACGTCCAGCAGCTCCCCGCCCCGTGCGGGGTAGCGCTCGGAAAGTAACTCCAGCGCGCGCGAGATGCTGTGGGCGGCGCCAACTAGGCCCTGCGTCTCGTGCACAAACGCCGCCATTTGGGTGCCGACAGAAGCGAGGATGCGCAACAGTGAGCGGTCGGCTACTGCGCGCTCGGAGGTTTCGGTGAGTTCGTCGAGCTCTTCGGTCAGCTTCCTAGCGTTGCTATCGAGGTCAGTAGCCACAGTTGCTACAGCCAGGCGTAGTGCCCGCGCGTGCGCTGCTGCCTCGTGCAACCCGTCGCGCAAGCGCAGCTCGTCTGTTAGTAGCACTACAGGCGCGTCACCGGAAGGTGTGCTGTCGGTCTCGCCCTTACTCGCGCGCACACGAGTAAGGAGGTTCAGCGCGGTTCGCACGGTGGTCCGGATGGCCTCCATCTGAGGGGAAGGCAGAAATCCCTCGCGATTAACAAGCACCTCGAGGTCCGAAGCCCCGCGGTGGGTAAGCAGGACCGCACCCACGTACGCGGCGTTTGGTAGTCCTCTAAGGCCCTCGCGATCAACGCCGCTCAGGGAGGTGGGGAGTCCGGGGACGTTGAGATCTAGTCGGGCGGAGCGCCGCGCGTAGTCGCGATCCAGCCCAAGCCAGTCGCTGTCGCGCTCTCCGTAGGGCGGGACCCGAAAACCCTCCATGTAGACCCGGATGCCAGCCACCTGCCCGGCAAAATCACGCGTTCGACGTGTACCACGTGTTTGCTCGCGCGCCAAGATTCGTGCATTGAACAGCGGCTGCACCTTGCCGCCGGGTGCAGGAAACTCAAGCCGGATCGGCTCGGCCTCGGAAATCAGCTGCGCCGTTGAGGGTGTCGGCGCGATAACCACTTTGACCTTCTTGCGCCCAGAGCGAATCTCCACGATCCAGTTGGCAGTGTTACCTACCTGGTGCCAAAGATCCTCCGAGCGCTCGAAGTCGCCCTGGAGCTCGACAGTGAAGGGATCTTTGCGCTTCGCGTCGCGCACGGGGACGTGGCCGAAGAGCAGCGGCTCGAACGCGAGGTTCTCGCCGAGCGGTTCGGTAAGCAGTATGGGCGGCTGAAAGGCGTCGAGCTCGACGATAAAGTCCGCCAGATCGGTGTCAGACCAGGCATGGCGCAACCGTGAAAGCGTGATGGCTGTACCCGCTGCTCGGGGTTGCGCCAATGTGCGTCTGCGGACACGCAGCGCGTCGCTGCGAATACGATCCAACGTCTTGTAGCGCTCGATTGCGTCCCAGTCAATCCATGCCATCACCTCTGAACGCCCGCGTGTCTCTCGCGATCCACCAGCTACCGACCGCACATTGAGGTGGTGGGCGAGCTTGTGGGTTGCCAATCGTCCAATACCCTTCTCGCCGGTGACCCTCCGACCGAAGCGCAACGACTTACGGTCGCCGTCGTTCTTGCCGCGTCCGGCGATGGTCAAGTACCCGACCCGGAACTGGTCGCCAGTCATCCCGGTGCCGTTATCGACGACGTAGATTGTCCCCTCCTCGCCGTCCTCTAGACGATGGCCGGTGACAGTCACGAGGGTTGCGTCCGCGTCGTAGGCGTTCTTTATCAGCTCCGTGAGGGCCGTGGAGTCGCGACCGACGAGAAGCTCGCCGAGCTCACGGAACAGCTGGGTGTCAACGGTGAAGCTCGCCGTCTCCGGCTTGCTCTTTGGTTTACGTGTGTCTGCGGCCATACCAACTCTAAGTGTGCCTCACGCTGCGGATAGCAAGCAGCTTCAACGCCGAAGTCGTAGAATCGAGCACTTCAGCGGCCACCCGACATGCTGGACGTGATCTGGTTGACCAGGGTACGCCACCGCAGTCCGCCAGCTAGGATCTCTCCCCATGGCGGGCTCAGAGGACGCCTACCTTGCCCGCGAGGCGAGAGCGCGCAAACAGATCGACGAGCAGCTCAGGGCGGCGGGCTGGATCGTCCAAGGCAAGGACGAAATCGACGTGAACGCTGGTCCTGGCGTGGCAGTCAGGGAGTTCGTCCTTGACAAGCCACACGGCCGAGTCGACTACCTGCTGTTTCTCGACGGCCAGCCAGCCGGGGTGATCGAGGCCAAGCCCGAGGGCACGACGTTGGTCGAGGTCGAGCATCAGAGCGGCAAGTACGTCGAGGGGCTCCCCGACTGGCTTAACGCCCCCGTCTACCCGCTCCCGTTCATCTATGAGTCCACAGGCACCGAGACCCGGTTCACCAACGGCTATGACCCGGACACGCGCAGCCGCGGGGTCTTCACGTTCCACCGGCCGGAGACGCTCGCCGAGTGGGCTCGGCAGATCATCGAGAACCAGGACGCACCGACGTTTCGGGCTCGGTTGAAGTCGATGCCGGAGCTCGACGCGACGCGACTGTGGGACGTTCAGGCGACGGCGATCGCGAACCTGGAGGAGTCCTTGCGCGAGGATCGCCCGCGCGCCTTGATCCAAATGGCGACGGGCTCGGGAAAGACGTTTACCGCGGCGAACATCGCCTACCGGCTGATCCGGCATGCGGATGCGAAGCGAATTCTCTTCTTGGTCGATAGATCCAGTCTGGGCGAACAGACCAAGCTCGAGTTCGACAAGTTCGATGTCCCGGACACCCAACGCAAGTTTCCGGCTGAATACAACATCCAGCACTTGAAGTCGAACACGATCGACCCCACCTCGCGCGTGTGTATCTCGACGATCCAGCGGATCTTCTCGATCCTCCGTGGCGATGAGGAAATGGATGAGGAGACCGATGAGCACTCCGTCTACGAGCTGCCCGTATCAGAGCCGGTCACGGTCGAGTACAACTCAAAGCTACCGCCGGACGCCTTCGATGTGATCATCGTCGATGAGTGTCATCGCTCGATCTATGGGGCGTGGCGGCAGGTGCTCGAGTACTTCGACGCTCATCTCGTCGGTCTGACGGCCACCCCAACCAAGCAGACCTTCGGCTTCTTCCGCCAGAACCTCGTGATGGAGTACAGCCACGAGCTCGCGGTCGCCGATGGCGTCAATGTGGACTTCACCGTCTACATCATCAAGACCGCGATCACCGAGAGCGGCTCGAAGATCGAGACAGGCGAGTACGCCGGCTACCGCGACCGGATGAAGCGAGCGGTCCGCTGGGAGGAGGTCGACGAACCGGTCGAGTACACAGCCAAGCAACTCGATCGGGACGTGGTCGCCGATGACCAGATCCGCACGGTGCTCAGCACTTTCAAGGACAAGCTTTTCACCGAGCTGTTTCCTGGGCGCACCACGGTACCGAAGACGCTGATCTTCGCGAAGGACGACTCGCACGCCGACGACATCGTGAAGATGGTCCGCGAGGTCTTTGGGAAGGGCAACGATTTCGCAACGAAGATCACCTACCGGACCCATGACGGTAAGCCCGAGGACTTGCTCCAGGCGTTCCGCAACTCGCTGTATCCCCGTATCGTCGTCACGGTCGACATGATCGCCACCGGCACAGATGTCAAGCCGCTGGAGTGCCTTTTGTTCATGCGCTCCGTGAAAAGTAGAACCTACTTCGAGCAGATGATCGGCCGCGGCGTGCGGATCATGGATGACACCGATTTCCAGTCGGTCACCGACGACGCTCAGCACAAGGGCCGCTTTGTGGTGGTTGACGCCGTCGGTATCACCGAGACCGATCTGATCGAGACGCTCTTGCCGTTGGAGCGCAAGCCGACGGCCAGCCTGAAGGATCTCATGAAGCTGGTGGGCTTTGGCAACCGCGACCCCGAGGTCGCTTCTACGCTCGCAGGCCGCCTCGCGCGCCTCGAGCAGCGGTTGCCCGGGGAAGATCGTGAGACGCTCGCCAAGCTTGCCGGTGGTGTTTATCTCGGAGACATCGCCCATGGCATCGTCGAGGCGCTAGACCCCGACAACCAGATTGCGGCAGCCAAGGAGGCAGGTGGGTCTGAGGAGGATGAGGCCTCGATCGCTCAAGCGGCCAATCAGTTGATCACCGGCGCGTTGAAGCCGCTGTCGTCGAACCCCGAGCTTCGCGGCGCGATTCTCGACGCCCGCAAGTCTTTCGAGCAGACGATCGATGAGGTCTCCAAGGACACAGTGCTGGTCGCGGAACACTCGGACGAAGGACGAGAAAAGGCGGCGGCGCTGGTCGGCTCGTTCAGGCAGTACATCGAGGAGCACAAGGACGACATCCGCGCCCTCCAGGTCCTGTACAGCCGCCCTTACAGCGAGCGGCTGACGTTCGCCGAGATCAAGGATCTTGCAACCACGATCCAGCGCCCGCCACGCCAATGGACACCGGAGCGACTGTGGCACGCCTACGAGACGCTCGACCAGTCCAAGGTCCGTGGCTCCGGCGGCAGGATGCTCACGGATATCGTCTCGCTCGTGCGCTACACCCTGGACCAGGACGATGAGCTCGTGCCCTTCCGCGACCAGGTCGACCTCCGCTTCGCGTCCTGGCTTGTGGCCCAGGAACAGAAGGGTGTCGATTTCACCGACGAGCAGCGTCAATGGCTCACATGGATAAAGGAGAATATCGCCACAGAGATGGGGATCACACCCGAATCCTTTCAATTCATGCCCTTTGCAGAACATGGAGGGATCGGCAAGGCCGTACAGATCTTTGGTGACCGCCTGACTCCGATCACAGATGAATTGACCGAGGTACTTGCGGCATGAGTGCCTTGCCAGGCGGGTGGGCCTCTGCCGCTCTGGGCGACGTTGTGTCCAAGGGGCGCACCGATCAGCAGCTCATAAAGGGCAAGCTCTCAACGCAGTCATTTGATGGTTCAGTACCGGCGTACAGCGCTAGCGGACAAGATGTGTGGTGCTCAGAGGCGGGAAACAGCGGGCCGGGAATTGTGCTGTCAGCCGTGGGGGCGCGTTGTGGTAAGGCCTTCTTCGCCGACGGAGAATGGACCGCCATCGCGAATACCCACGCCCTAGTACCAAGCCCAGGTATTTCGGCGCGTTTCTTATGGTATCTGTTGAACGACGAGAATTTTTGGATCAAGGGAGGGACGGCTCAGCCATTCGTCAAGGTCAAGGTTAGTCTGCAGAGTGAGATAGGTGTTCCCCCAGCCGCCGAGCAGGAGCGGATTCTCGCCGCCATCGAGGAGCAGTTCTCCCGGCTTGATGCTGGAGTGGCGGGGCTGGAGCGGGTCCGGCAGAACGTAACGCGGCTGCGGGCAGCCGTTTTACGAGCCGCGGTGCAGGGCACGGTGGTTGAGTCGGATACAAAACAGTGGGCACAGCGATCTCTTGGGGATGTAGTAACAATCGCGAGCGGTCAAACGCCCAAAGGGTTAGAAGTAGCCGATACCGGACCGACACCGTATTACAAGGTTGGCGACATGAATTCCGCTACAGGACTTTTCATGGCTGGGTCGCGTGCCTACATCGATCCGTCAGCTGCTGAGCGATTTGGCCTTCACGTCCGTCCGGTAGGCACCGTGATCTTTCCAAAGCGGGGCGGGGCGATCGCAACCAACAAGAAGCGAGTGCTTAGTGTTCCGTCTGCATACGACCTTAATACAATCGGTCTTGTGCCTGGGCCAGAGATCAGCTCGCGGTTTCTCTATCTCTGGATTAGCTCAATTGACCTAAATACGCTCGCCGATGGCTCCAATGTGCCGCAAATCAATCATGGAGATCTGTCGGACCTCGCAATTAGTCTCCCGCCAAAAGAGGAGCAAGCGCGAATCGTAGAAGTGGCGAACACGTATCTGGATCAGATACACGCGCTGGACACAGTTATAGGACAGGCTGCGAGACGATGTGATCGCCTTCGTGCGTCAGTTCTCTCATCGGCCTTCTCCGGCAAACTCGTGCCACAAGATCCTGGAGACGAGCCAGCATCTGTATTGCTTGGACGTATTGCAGCGGAACGCGCCTCGTCAAACGACCACAAACCCGTCAAAGCTCGTCGCCAACGCCGCGCAAGGGTCACCACATGAGCGATTCAGCGACCATAGTTCGCAAGCTTTGGAATTACTGCAACGTTCTGCGCGACGATGGCTTATCGTACCAGGATTACATTGAGCAACTTACATTCCTGCTGTTCCTGAAGATGGCTGATGAGCAGATGAAGCCCCCACTCAGCCAACCTGCCATCGTCCCAGCTGAGTTGGATTGGGAGGCGCTTCATCGTCTCGATGGGGATGCACTGGATGTGCAGTACCGACACACACTCGTGGAGCTCGGCAAGCTGCCGGGAACTCTGGGGGTGATCTTTCGCAAGGCCCAAAACAAGATTCAAGACCCGGCCAAGCTAAAGCGACTCGTCTCGGATCTGATCGAGAACGAGCAATGGATGACACTTGATGTCGATGTCAAGGGCGACGCGTACGAGGGTCTGCTCGCCAAGAACGCTGAGGATGTCAAGTCCGGCGCCGGTCAGTACTTCACGCCCCGTGTGCTGATCCAGGCGATTGTCGAGGTGATGCGACCGACGGCCAAGATGCGGGTCGCCGATCCGGCGGTCGGCACGGGAGGCTTTCTGCTTGCGGCGTATGAGCAGATGAAGTCCGACCGACTGGATCCCGACGAGAAGAAGTTCTTGCGCGACGAGGCACTCCGTGGCTGGGAGATCGTCGATGCCACGGCGCGCATATGTGCCATGAACCTGTTGCTGCACGGGATCGGAACGCCGGAAGGCGAGAGTCTGGTCACGGTGGAAGATGCTCTTCGTGCTAGGCCGTCGGAGCACTTCGACATGGTTCTGACCAACCCGCCGTTCGGGAAGAAGTCCTCCTACAAGGTGATCAACGCCGAGGGCGACGCTGAGACAGAAAGCATGAGCTACCTGCGCGAAGACTTCTGGGCTACGACCTCGAACAAGCAGCTCAATTTCCTTCAACATGTTCGTTCGCTGCTCGAGACTAGCGGACGTGCGGCGATCGTCGTGCCCGACAATGTGTTGTTCGAGGGCGGCGCCGGTGAGACGGTACGGCGCAAGCTCCTAAAGGAGTGCGATGTCCACACCCTGCTTCGGCTGCCCACGGGCATCTTCTATGCCGGTGGCGTCAAGGCCAACGTCTTGTTCTTCGACCGCAAGCCAGCCTCGGAGAAGCCGTGGACGAAGAAGCTGTGGATCTATGACTTTCGCACGAACCAAAGCTTCACGCTCAAGACCCGTCAGCTGGTCCGCGCGGATCTCGATGACTTCGTGTCTTGCTACAAGACCAAGCGTCGCCAGGACCGCGTCGAGACCGAGCGGTTCAAGTCGTTTACCTATGACGAGCTGATGGCGCGCGACAAGGCGTCCCTGGACATCTTCTGGCTGCGAGATGAGTCATTGGAGGACACGGACAACCTCCCTGCCCCGGAGGTGATCGCGGCCGAGATCGTCGAAGACCTGCAGGCCGCGCTCGATCAGTTCAGCGAGATAGCGACCACACTGAGCGCCAGCAGCACCACCCAAGCCGGCTAGCAGCACCGGCGACTGCGAAGCAGTCGGTCCGTGCGCGAACGGCTTGGAGTTACTGAAGCCCCGAAGCAAGTCGTAGCTTGTCCTGTCCATGCAGGACAACACCCAAACAACAGCCGAGAGCACATGGTTCCCGAGGTACACCGGCCCAAAAGCCGATGTCGGGAACGGGGACGCTGCGCGCGCAAAACGCAAGCCGGTAGTCCGCGCGGCGTCACTAAAAGCCGCGATCGCGCAGCTGAAGAACCTGACGGAGCTCAACGCCAACCGATCCAGCCAGGAGGCACTCGCGGCAAACCTTGTGCTGCTACGAGCCCATGGTGTGGACGACGAGGTACTCGACTTTGTCGTGGAGATGGTTCTTGCGCAGAATGTTGACGAGGAGATGGCAGCAGCCCTCAACTATCTGGCGGCGGGCTTTCTCCTGGCTCTGCTGACGCTGCAGGAGGAAAGGACCTCCTGCGGTTGAGCTGGCTCGTTGATCTCGGCCGCCCGTGGAACCAACCGGCTTGCGCGCAACTTAGCTTTAGCCATGACTCTCAACACGTGTCCGTGAAAGTGCGTCCACTCCACACTGCTACGCGGAGACGTTCGCCGAGCGGTGGCGCGACATCCCAGGACATCCTTACGAGCAGGGTTTTGCATTGAAGCTATGGCCGGAGCGGTTGGGTCAGCCGTTGAAGTGGTCGCGGCCGCGAATGATCTCGTCAACTCGATGAGCGACCTCTTCCACGAGCGAATTCCTGAGCCGGAGGGCGTCAGGTTAACTGTGTAGGCGAGTTATTGGTTAATTGTAACGGTGGCTCGGTGGGTGTCGATTAGTGGTGGTCAGTTTGCAGTATCGGGGACGCGGTCGCCGAAGTGGATCTTGAACGCGAGTAGCGCTGTCGTCCAGTTCCGTGTTCGTGTCCATTGCGGGACGGCGTTCTTTAGGGCGAGATAGACGAGCTTGCGGGCGGCGTCCTCGTTGGGGAAGCTGCCCTTCGTCTTGATTGCCTTGCGCAGCTGGCGGTTCAGCGCCTCGATCGCGTTCGTGGTGTAGATCACGCGGCGAACGTCGGGCGGGAAGGAGAGGAACGGGGTCACGTGCTCCCACGCATTCAGCCACCCTTGGGTGATCACGGGGAACCGTTGGCCCCACTTCTCGTCGAAGGCCTCGAGCTCGGCCTGGGCCTGGTCGGCGTCCACGGCGGTGTAAATCGGCTTCAGGTCGCGGGCGACCTGCTCGCGCTCACGCCTGGGAACGTAGCGCAGACTCGCCCTGATGAGATGAACGATGCATGTTTGGACGGTCGTTTTCGGGAAGATCGCCTCGATCGCGTCAGGGAACCCGCTCAGCCCGTCGACACAGCAGATCAGGATGTCGCGCACGCCGCGGGTCTTCAGGTCGGTGAGGACCTGCATCCAGAACTTCGCGCCCTCGGTCTCCTGGAACCACATGCCCAGCACATCACGCTCACCGTCGAGCGTGACGCCCAGGGCGAGGTAGAGCGCGCGGCGCTGCACCGTGCCGCCCTCGCGGATCTTCAGGACCATGCAGTCCAGAAACACGATCGGGTAGATGTCCTCCAGTGGCCGCTTGGCCCACTCGCGCACATCATCCATGACCGCGTCGGTGACCTTGCTGATCAGATCACGGCTGACCTTCACACCGTAGATCTCAGCGAGGTGCGCCTCGATATCGCGGGTCGAGAGGCCGCGGCTGTAAAGCGCGAGGATCTTCTCGTCGAACCCGACGAACCGCCGCTGGCGCTTCTTGACGATCTTCGGCTGGAAGCTGCCGTCTCGGTCGCGGGGAGCATCAAGCGCCACCTCGCCGTGCTCGGTGAGAAGCGTCTTCGGTGAGGTGCCGTTGCGCTGGTTCTCCGCGCCACCGGGCGGCTCCCGGTGAGGCTCGTAGCCGAGATGATCGGTCAGCTCGACCTCCATCGCGCGCTCCAACAGACGCTTGGTCAGATCGGCGAGCAGCCCGCCGGGCCCCGCGATCTCCTCCTCCGTGCTCGCGCCCGCGAGCAGCTCATCGATCACCTCATCGCTGATCCGCTCCGACGCCACCCCCAGAGTCTGCCGCACACGACGGCGGCCACCAGCACGATCGACGGCCTCATCGACCAGCTCCGGCGAGAGCGACGGGGGGTCCACCGCGGGCGCGCCGCCGCCGGTCCTCTCCGGTCGCCCTACGGGCTCCCTCCGCTCCCCGGCGGCGGGGAACACCAGCTCCTGAACCTCAATGTGATCCTGCGTAGTAGTAGGCATAGCGATCCTCTTTCGCTCATGCCTACACAGTTCCTATGACACTCCCCTGAGCCGGGGAAGCGCTCGCGTAGGCACTACCCCCCTCGCTTCGTGAACAGTCCGCGGTGGCGTCCCATCACAAGCTCGGAGTAGCGTTGGTCACATCATGAATACGAGTTCTTATGAGGTGTCCGGGGCTGGCTATGCGCTTGCCTATCGGGAGGCCAGGCGAGGATTGGAGGATCAAGAGCGATCTGTGGTCGAGCTGCGGGCTCGGGCCGGAACGCTGTTTGCCGCCGCGGCCATCACCACGTCCTTCTTCGGTGCTCAGACGCTCGCCAGGCACGATATTGGCGTGGCCGGGTGGGTGGCTATCGCCTGCTTTGTGTTGCTCGGCTTTGCGGTTCTCGTGATGTTGTGGCCGCGTCGGGATTGGGAGTTCTCGTTGGGGCCAGAAGATTTCATCGCTACGTACCTCGAGCCGGCTGATGGCGAGCCTCTGGAGCTGCATTTGATTGAGCGCGACCTAGCGCTGCATATGGGCAGCAGCACCGAGCTCAACCGTGAACAGTTGAATACGTTGGTGACGATCTTCCGCTTCGGTGCGTCACTGCTGGTGGTCGAGGTGCTGGCATGGGTGCTGGCCCTGGCGGCTGTGAGGTAGACTGACGGGTATGCTCAAAAAGCTGATCAGGATGTTCAAGAAGCCGTCTCCTGAGCCGCCCTCGGATGCGCCCACAGGCCCCCAGCCGCTGCGCCCGAGCCCGATGGTCGGAGAACTGCACGGCCGTCCCGATCGCCGCTAGCCTTTGCGCCGCGGGGCGTACGATGTTGTCGTGGCTCTACCTGCGTGGCTCGACACCCTGCTGAGGCGCCTGCCCGAGCAGCCCACGCGTATGGTTGCGTTGACGGGGTCGGGCAGCCAGAACTTGGAGAAGATCGATCACATCGTCGTCCTGATGATGGAGAACCGCTCGTTCGACCACATGCTGGGCTATCTGAAGTTGAACGGCGTGATGCCCGATGTGGACGGGCTGGAAGCGAGCATGGCCAACGAGTACGGGGGGCGCTCCTACCCCGTGCATCCGCTCAGTCGTGCCGGGTTGGACGGGTTCAATCCCGAACACGGTGGCAACGATGTCGACCAGCAGCTCGAGAACGACAACAGCGGCTTTGTCGCGAACTTCGCCGCCACTCATCACAAAGCTGATCCAGGGCTTGTGATGGGCTACTACGACGGTGGGGAACTGCCCGTATATGACCATCTCGCTCGCAACTACTGCGTGTGCGACCACTGGTTCAGCTCCGTTCCCGGGGCGACCTGGCCAAACCGGCTGTTCTCGATCACTGGCGGTGCGATCAATCGCGAGGATGCCAAACCCCCTATCTATGCCGAGCGCTCGTTTGTACGCAAGCTGGAACGGGCGAACCCACCCGTCAGCTGGCGCTGGTACTCCTACTTCCCCGGCAGCCTGCGCATGATCGACCCGAAGTACCGCCTGTCACATCACGATCATTTCGCCTACGTCGATAGGCGTGCGCCCGAATTGCCGCCTCGGCAGACCCTGAAGGGCATGCTGCTTGGCGATGGCGTCGACGTCGGGGACCTGCTGCTCCACGAGGACGAGTGCTTCTTGGACCAGGCCAAAGCAGGCACCCTGCCCCAGGTCTCCTGGATCGACCCCAACTTCCAGGAACCAACCGGGTACACCCACCCCTCAAACGACGATCACCCGCCGTCAGACATCCGCCCCGGCCAAGAGCTCGTGCTGATGATCTACCGCGCACTGATCAGCAATCAACGCGCATGGGAGCGAACCCTGTTCGTCATCACCTATGACGAGCACGGCGGTCTCTATGACCACGTCCCACCGCCAATGCGCCCCCAGGACAAGGCGCCGTTCAACCGCTTGGGAGTTCGCGTGCCGGCGCTCGTCCTCTCACCCTGGGCAACGCGAGGAGCCTGCAAGCAGCAGTTCGATCACACCTCGATCATCAAGACGATTCTGACCCGCTTCTGCCAGGTGGACGGCAAGATCCCAGACATGGGGCTGCGCACCACCGAAGCCGCCGATCTCGGCTATGCCCTGACCGCGTCTGAGCCCCAACCCACGCCATCAATCGAGGAGATGGTGAACGCGGTCGCCGCCTGGCAGGCCATCGATTCCGGCAAGCCCGCGCTGGGTGCGCCGCTGCGCGCGCCCGAAACGCTCGACGAGTTCAGAAGCGGGGTCGTGACCGCGTCACGAGAGCTACGCAGGAAAGGGCTCCAGGACAGACGACCCTGAGCAGACCAGGATAGGCCTCTCGACACTCAAATGACCGGCACCGACGAGTACGCGCTTCTGATCGACCTGCATAGCCAGGAGGCAGGGCCGATCGGTGAGTCGTCATTGGCTGAGCTGAAGTTGATGGAGCGGCAGAATCTCCAGAGCTGGGTCGAGACGTATCCCGAGATGATCGGCGGAGACTTGATGCTGATCACCACCGAGTTTGATCAATGGGAACTACGTGAACAGCGTGTCCCCGACCGGCTCGATGTGCTCATGCTCGATAAGGATGGCGATCTCCTCGTCGCTGAGTTGAAGCGAAGCGAAGCCGCGGATACGACCGATCTGCAGGCGCTGAAGTACGCAGCGTATTGCGCCAACCTGACCGTGAACGATGTCGTCGAGATGCACGCCCGGTACGCCAAGATCGACGATGCCGCGGCGCGTAACGCGGTGATCGAGCATGCGCCGTCGCTGGAGGAACGAGAGCTCGGGCCTGTGAGAGTGAGTCTGCTCGCCGCCGGCTTCGGGCCATCGGTGAGCAGCGTTGTCTTGTGGCTGAACGACATCGGTCTCGATATCGCCTGCGTGCAGTTGGTAGTCAGACGCGTCGATGAGGGGCAGGCTGTTCTCAGCACGCGGCAGGTTCTGCCGCCTCCCCAGGCGAAGGACTACCTGGTCCGCAGGCGCCGTCGTGAAGAGGTTGAAGAGAAGCGCGAGTCGAAAAAAAAGAAACGGCAGACGGTCGCTCTACTCAACGATCATCAAGCAGTGGCGCCGGGCACGCGCTTGGAGTTGATGGCCGAGAAGTTCCCCGATGAGCAACGACTCGCGATCGAGGCAAGAATTCAAGAGGATCCTTCTTACGGAGAGGCAATCTGGACGGGCAAGTCCAGCCGCAAGGCACTCCGATGGGGGCACAACGAGCAGGAGTCCTCGCCGAGCCTGATCATCTGGCGTCTGCTCAAAGAGCTGGGTTTCGAGCCGACCGGAGTACACGGCCCGTGGTTCTGGAAGCTCCCGTCTGGCCGTTCTCTCTGGGATGAGGCAGAGCTGCTGCAAGCGCAAGAGGCCGGGAGCGAGGGTGCTACGGAGCCGCCGTCACATACTTGATCGTCCGATAGCGCTGTCGGACATAGCCAGGTGTCCCCGGCGGCGGATTCACGACCCGCACCCAGCGGTAACGCCAGGGACCTTGGACGGCTACATATGCGCCCGGAAGCGTGCCGTGTGGCGCGCTAATCCCCACAGGACCGTGGGAATCCTGCAGATGGACAAACGCGGTCGCTGCCAACAGGATGCAAACGCAGGCGGCCGACCGCACTCTGCCGGCCCGCCACGAGCCCAGGGATGAACGTCGGCGAAACCATCGGGATCCCCGACTCCTGGCCCGCTGGTCGCGCTCCCAGGGGTAGTCTCCATGTGTTGGCATGGTCCGATAGTTTGCACGATGGCTGCGGTCTAATGTGAGGACTGGACAACAGTTTGAGGCGGACCACCTTGCTATCAAGCTCACCGAGTGCGATGAGAGCAGGATCGGCGCTCGCTCACGGCAGCCGGCATGACTTCTTCCCCAGCTCAGCTCGCCTCCCTCAACCCACCCCGTCCTCAACCCACACCACCAAGCCTGCCGCCCGCAGTTCACTGGGAGAAATAAAGACCAGCCCAGCCTCATACTCGAGCGCAGACTCGTCGGCGACAGGCGCGGCTTGGTCACGATGAGATCGCCAAGCATCGATCCACCACCAGCGCCTCGTGATCGGGGTGATGCGCATGCCGCGTCTGGAGCGCAGTACGATTCCTCCGAAAACGGTAACTGCATGTAAGTGGAGCTCCGGTGTTGGCAGCCTGACATAGTTGGCCGCCCATTTGTGATAGCGCGCCAGGGCACCGCCGTCTTCCGCGCGCCAGTACCAGCCATGCTTGGTCATCCACACCGGTACGATTGGCGAAAGCGCAGGGTCCAATACGCCGATCGCTGTTACACGTACCGCCTTCCACGAGCCCTCGACACCGGCAAGCGCTTGCAGCAGTCGCTGCTGTTGACGTCGCGATCGGGCAAACCCTCGTGGTGTGGGATCGCCACCGATCAGCAGCCGTAGAGCGGCCGTCGTGACCCCCAGGCCCACGATCAGGATCGCTGCGACCACGAATAATGTTGTGGCGCCCGTGACCTCGATCGAGGTGGCGAGCAGATACTCAACGACTCCGATTGTGACGAGGGTCGTCACCAAGAGCGCGATCACAAAGCTGATGAACGCGCCGAGCTGATCGATCAGCCCTCGTTCCCACGGTGCCTCGGGTGAAGAGGGGGCAAACTTTCCCCATGCGTATCGGGCCAGCAGGAAGACGTTGATCATTACTAATGTCGCGATGAATACGTTCTCTACCCTGAGATCTTGTGGTCCTAGCCGGTGGCCGCGCTCGAACGACGGCGCAGCTACGTAAAGTGCTGCCGCGAGAATGGAAAACCCGAATAACTGCAATGCCAATACGGAGGACGGCGTATGTCTTTCCGTGGGTTTGCCGTTGCGCCCGGCTCCGCCGGTGAAATCATGGGTGCTCAGGACCGCAAGACCCACCGCAACAGCGATCG
The DNA here is from genome assembly GCA_963837135.1 of uncultured Solirubrobacterales bacterium. Classification (GTDB taxonomy): domain Bacteria; phylum Actinomycetota; class Thermoleophilia; order Solirubrobacterales; family Solirubrobacteraceae; genus Palsa-744. Next base: position 719,777 of record CAWILV010000004.1, on the reverse strand, counting down.
CGACCAATGTGCTCGAGTCGGTCAAGCTACCTCCTGTGCCGTTTGTGAATCAGCCGGAAGCGCCTCCGCTTGTACTCACACGAGCGGGCGGCTTTACGAGCTTGATTGACATCCACACCCAGTTCTGAGGCGATGGCTCGATACTCCTCCCGTCCGCGGTTAGCCAAAAGAGGCGCTGCTCGTCTGGGGTCAGAGTCGTAAAGAACTCGAGGATTAATGATGGTACTCTCGAATGAGTACCGCAAGCTCGGGAGTATTCTGTTCTTCGCGTGCCTGTGCCGTCCGAGATAGACTGGGCGCGTTCTGGCTGAGGATCTCGCGGCGGCGTCGCTCGTCTCGGTGCATGTTCAACGCCCGTTTCTTGACTCCGTCACGTAGGGCGTTGCAAAGGTGCTCTTCATCCAGATAGTGGCCACTAAGTAGCGGGAGGGCGGTCTCCTGGTAGAGGTCCTCGAGCTGCTCGGTGTTCAAGCCGCAGCACTCTCTGAAGCCACGAGCGACGCGCAGCTCACGAGCCTGCCATTCCCCGAGACACTGCCCGATCTGCTCGACGGTAAGCTCGTGCTGCACCACAGACTGCGACGCGCTGGCGAGCCGTGTTCGATGTGGAGTTTTAGTCATGAAAAATAGACTAGGCATCGCTTGGGACGGTACTTCCGATCGAGCCCGACTGACGCTCACGTCCTTGCTGTCCGGGCGCGTCCTCCGTCGCGGGTTATGTGTCCAATCCGGGGATCGGGTCTGTTGGCAGTGGCCCGTGGATCGCTTCGAGCCTACGCAGGTCGGCGAGGTCGGGATCGGGACGGTGTGCGAGGCGCTTGAAGCCCACGAGGCTGCGCAGGCTGGCGATGCGCATCGGCTGGCCGCGAAACTCGACGGCTTCGGCGCGCTCGGCAACTGTGTCGTAGTCGAGCGGTGGGAGTCCCCCTCGCAGGATGTCGATCATTCCGTGGCGGCTGTTGACGCGCAGGCTCTCCGCGCCGGCGACGTCCTTGGGCGTGAGGACCTTGCCGTCGTGCAGGCGCGTGGCCTCGATGCGCTCGAGCAAGCGCAGCACGGCGGCATCGGCCTCGGGGCCGTCGGGCACGAGCAGGTCGCTGTCTTTGGTCGCGCGGATGTGACCGTGGTAGATGACGGCGAAGCCGCCGATCACGACGTGTTCCAGCCCGACCGCGTTGGCGTCGGCCACGACGCCGGCGAGGTCAGGACCAGAGAGCTCGTCTTGGCACATGACCGGAACGTATCGAGATCGCCAAGAGCTCAACCGCCTGCTGCGAGAGTTTTAGGCCCTGCTCGAGCCGCTGGACGGGGGTCAGCGCCATGTTGATCGCGCGTTCCTGCTCGGCCTCTTCGCGGTTGATCACGGCCCACTCGGCCTCATGCCCCACCGACAGCAGCGGGGTGGTGCCCTCACGACGTTTCATCGGTTCAATTCTAGCGCGCGGACCGGCTGGTTGGTCCTGGCGGGTCTCGCTGCAGCCCCCGCTAGCCGGCAAGCACGAACGCAAGGGGTCACCACTAGCCAGAGTTGCGTAGCTTGTGTCAACCCCGCCCAGTTCGTCACTCGGCCCTTCGACCGATCCATTGGGTGCCATCACAAACAAAGTGCATTCAACAACCTCATCTGCTCAGGACTTTTACACCGAATGTTCAAAGCTCCGGATTACAAACCAGCACCAGGACACCCTTACGAGCAGGGTTTTGCATTGAAGCTATGGCCGCAGCGTTTGGAGCAACCGTTGAAGTGGTCGCGGCCACGGATGATCTTCGTCAACTCGATGAGCGACCTTTTCCACGAGGACATTCCCGACGCCTACATCAAACAGGTCTTCGAGGTCATGGGCCACGCGCACTGGCACACGTTTCAGATTCTGACCAAGCGTCACGAGCGACTAGCCGAGCTGGCACCGTCGTTGATATGGCACCCGAACATCTGGATGGGAGTCACGATCGAGAACCGCCGCTTTGTTCACCGCGCCGACTATCTGCGTGAGGTTGACGCGGCAGTTCGATTCATCTCCGCCGAGCCGTTGCTGGGGCCTCTCGAAGGGCTCGACCTGAATGGCATTCACTGGCTGATCGCCGGTGGGGAGTCAGGCCCGCGTCACCGCCGCATCGATCCTGCATGGGCCATTGAGCTGCGCGACCGCTGCCTCGAGGCGCAAGTTGCCTTCTTCTTCAAGCAGTGGGGAGGTCACAGGCCGAAGGCCGGCGACCGCCTGCTGGACGGCCAGACGTATGACGCGATGCCGGCGCGCGATGGCCGCGGCGATCTAATCCTGGCTGCTGTCTAGATGCTCGACTGGCTGTCTGGCGGTTGGCGCCTCTCGTAGTGCTGCACGATCTCGGAGAGGCTGACTTCGAGTCCGTTGGCTAGCTGGAGGATCACTCGGAAGGAGAGGTTGATCTCGCCGCGCTCGCAGGCGCCGACGTAGTTGCGGTGTAGCCCCGCTCGGTATGCGAGCTCCTCCTGGGAGAGCTCGCGCGCGGTTCGCAGCTCCCGCAGAGCGTTGCCGAGCGCGAGGTGCTGGGCGGACTGGACGGTGGCCATCTACCGAACCTGCCAGCCAACCCGACCCAGCGTCTACCACATATGTATGGTCTTGTGGTATCTTTGGTCTGGTTCGGCCTTTGGTTTACAATGACGCGCGTGCGAAGGAGGCGGTCGATGCGGGGATCCAGCTGGCAGCGAAGCGGGGGGCGTCGTTTGGGTCGTCCTGCGCATGCCTTGGCGGCGGTGACCGCCCTCCTTACCCTCCTCGCGTTCTCGAGCTCGGCGCTGGCTTCGTCTGCGCCGACGATCGAAAGCGTCTCCGTCGCGGGCATCACCGAACACGACGCGACGCTTGAAGCGCAGATCAATCCGAACGGTCTGGAAACGACCTACGAATTCAATCTGGCGTCTCCTGCCTGTCAGAGCGAATGGCCGATAGTCGGGCCATGTTTTGCGATCAGTGGCTTCTCTTTGCCGAGTGCGACTATTCCCGCTGGATTTGGCGATCAGACTGTCCGCGTTGACATCAACAGTGCTAGCAAGACCCTGCGACCCGGCACATGGTACGAATACGCGGTGACCGCCTCCAATGCCGCCGGAAAAGTTACCGGCTATAACGCGGGCGAAGGTCCCGGTATCGGCCGTAATTTCGCGGGGGGAGGTGGCGAACAGAACTTCAAAACACTCTCGGCGAACGCTGCGCCGCCGAGCGAAGTGCTCACCGGATCGGCCGAACCGACCCCGAGTGGCTACAAGCTAACGGGCAAGCTGAACCCCGACGGACTGCCGACGACGTACTACTACGAATACATCGGCAGCAACGAAGTCCAGTGCCTGGATATCGAACCGGGTCTGGACAGATGCTGGCACGAAACAGCACATGCGGGGCCGATCACCGGCGACACCCAGCAGGAGGTCCCGCCGATCGAAGTCACCGGCCTGACCGCGGGAGTCACGTACCACTACCGGCTTGTTGCCACTAACGCAGACCGTACCGTGTTCGGCAACGAAGCAAGCTTCACCGTCGGCTCCCCACCCGTGATCGAATCGGTGTCGCTCTCGCGCCTCACCTCGACCGACGCGACCCTCGAAGCGCAGATCGACACCGAGGGCCTCGGCACGACCTACGCATTCCACATGTGGTCCTCATGTGCACACGAAGCCTGCGAATACCTGGCTAACATTCCTCTGCCGAGCGGGTCGCTCCTGGGCTCCTTCGTCCCTCAGAGCGTCAGCCTCGACCTCAACAGCGCCGGCGTGACGTTGAGATACGGGGCAGAGTATGGCTGGGGGATCACGACCACCAGCGCGGGCGGTCACACGAGCGTGAGCGGCGGAGTGTTCGAACCGCCGCCCCCGAGAATGATCGAACCGCTGACCACCAACACGCCGCCCCTGTCCGGCTCCGGACAGTCCGCCGGCTCCAACAACGCCAGCAGCAGCGATCAACCCGCCGCGTCGGGGACCTCCTCGTCCTCATCGACGCCGGGCGTCGACTCTCCTGGCACCGGGCTTGGCAAGACCACCAAGCTCGAGCCATTCGAGAGCGCGCAGAAGCTCGCGAAGGCACTGAAGCTCTGCGAGAAGAAGCCAAAGAAGCAACGGGCCAGCTGCGAGAAGCGAGCCAAGCAAAAGTACGCGTCGGTGGCCGAGAAGAGCAAGCGCACGTAAGCGCGCGCGGTCTTCGGCGCGTTGAGCACCCACAAGTCAGTCTAGGAGGCCCGGTTCTGGCTGCTTGACGAGGTGGAGGTCACGTCGAAGGTGTTGATCAGGAGGCAGAGCTGGAGACGTGATGTGGCGCTCCAGGGATCGCGCCCAGTGCTCTTCGTCGATCGCGTCGCGGTAGTGCTCGATCAGGCGGAACTCGCGCCCGTCTGAGAAACTCGCTGCGCTGCACCGTCGCGGCGACGATCTCGATCGCCAAGGTAAGCGAGGTGCCCGGATTGTCATCGAGCCCGCCGGCGATCACGACGGGGAGCGCTCCGGGCTGCTCGTAGACACGGATGTGGCAGAGCCCGAAGAGGTCCAGGCCCTGGTAGGGCAGTAGCAGCTCGCGCGTGAGATCCATGCCTGACTCCGTTTCGTCGTGGGGCTCTCTCTCCTACTCCGACGAGCGACGCGAAACGGGATACAACCAAGCGACGGTGTCGATACGTCTGCTTTCGGTATGGTCGGCGCCGTGCCGCACGATCCTGTCGAGTTGTTGCGTCAGCTGATCCGGTTCGACACGACCAATCCACCCGGTAACGAGGCTGAGTGCGTGGGGTGGGTCAAGGATCTCTGCGACGGAGCTGGCCTGCAGACGAGAGTCTTGGCCAAGGACGCGGCACGGCCGAGCCTGCTGGCGCGGCTGCCCGGTCGGGGTGCCGCGCCGCCGCTGCTTCTCCAGGGTCACGTCGATGTGGTCTCGGCGGTTGGCCAGAGCTGGCGCCACGATCCTTTCGGCGCCGAGCTGGTCGACGGCGAGGTTTGGGGTCGAGGCGCCCTGGATATGAAGGGCGGTGTGGCGATGATGCTCGGGGCGATCCTGAGGCTCGCCGAGTCCGCTGAGCCTCCACCGGGCGATGTGCTGTTGTGCGTGCTCGCGGATGAGGAGAATCTGGGGGCCTACGGTGCGCGTTTTGTGGTCGAAGAGCACCCCGAGCTGTTCGAGGGCGTGCGGCACGCGCTCGGTGAGTTTGGTGGCGCGCGCACCGAACTGGCGGGTCTGAGCGCTTACCCGATTCAGGTGGGTGAGAAGCAGGTGTGCTGGATGCGTGCAACGGTCCGGGGGCCCGGCGGGCACGGCTCGATCCCGATGCGCGGCGGTGCGATGGCGAAGCTTGCTCGGTTGCTGAGCGCATTGGATGCGCGGCGATTGCCGGTGCACGTCACTGAGATTCCGCGGGCGATGATCGAGGCGGTGGCGGTCGCGTTAGGAACCGGTGGGCGGGAGCTGGCCGACGGGCTGCTCGACCCCGAGCGGACCGACGCGACGCTCGACATGATCGGCGAGGCGGGCCAGATGCTGGATCCGATGTTTCACAACACGGTCAACGCCACCGTCGTGCGAGGCGGCGGTAAGGTCAACGTGATCCCGAGTGAGCTGCAGCTCGAGCTCGACGGGCGTCTGCTTCCTGGGCAGACGGCGGACGCGGAGATGAAGTTCACGAGCCTCATTCACGCGGCAGACGAGCGCGTACCAGCGCAGGAGATCGACTGGGGCACTGACCGCATCTGCGAGGTGCTGACGCGGTACAGGTAGCTAACGCGCAATGCGGGAGCTCCGCGCTCAGCTGAAGCGGCGCTAGGAGTTGGGGACGTAGGTGCTCTCGCGATTCGCGTCGCCGATCGTCCTGTCCAGCAGCGCGAGGAGCTCAGTGAAGTGCCGCTCGGCCGCCGCCTCGTCGTAGGCGGCGGTGTCGCTCATTGTGTAGCCGTGGGCGGCCCCTTGGTAGAGCTCTGAGCGGTAGCGCACCCCGGCCCCCTCGAGGGCTTGCTCGAGCGTGGCGACGTGCTCTGGGGTCATGCTCTGGTCGTTGTCGGCGTGGCCGAGGTAGAGCTCGGCGGAGATCGCGCTGGCGCTCAGGTGCGGACTGTCCTGCTCGTCGCTCACGAGCCCCCCGGCGTGGAAGCCGGCGAGCGCCGCGACGCGCTCCGGGTAGGCCGTGGCGATCCGCCAGCCGACGCGCCCACCCAGGCAGTAGCCCGTGATGGCGAACGGCGGGCTTGCTACCTCGCCGAGGTAGTCGAGGTAGGCCGCCCCGTCGCCGACGATCCGCGCGGGCGTCAGCTCCGCCATTGCAGGCCTCAGCCGCGCGAAGAACGGATCCCGCTGCGCGGGGTCCTCCAGATTGGGCATCTCCATGTTCGACGCCCGCCCGGCGCGATAGAGGACGTTCGGAGCGAGCACGACGAACCCCCGCGCGGCGATGCGGTCGACCATCTCCTCGATCCGGGGCCGCAAACCGAACGCGTCCATCAGGAACAGCACACCCGGACGGCTCCCGTCCTGCCCGGCGGGACGCGAGAGATAAGCGTCCGCCACACCATCCTGAGTACTGATGTCGACCGTCTCGCCTTGCATCGCTGCCCACTCCCATCGTCGCCAGCCGGAACGGTGCAGCTTAGACACCGCCGCGCAGCGAGCGGGCTCTGTAGGGGAGCAGAGGACTGCTCAAGACAGTGCAGGCTGAGCGACGCTTCGCTGGTTCTGAAGGAGCCCTTGCCGACCCAAGTTAGTCTGAGGCTGGTGTTCGACCACGTGACCATCCGTGTTGCAGTACACCGACAGCTACTACGGGGCGTTCCTGCGCGACCCCGACGGCAACAGCGCCGAGGCAGTCATCCACAGCGATGTTCGCCGCGGAGGAAACATCGATCATTTGTGGATCCGCGTCCGGGACCTCGATGCCGCAACGGCCTTCTATGACACCGTGGCCCGACACACGGGTCTACGCGAGGGACGACGCTGGAAGGAAGGCCGCCAGTTCCGCGGCGCATGGTCAACTTTCTCGCTCGTCTCGGACGGCACCCCGCCGACCGAGAATCTCCACATCGCCTTTCCCGCTCCAGACCAACGCACCGTTCAGGACTTCCACCAGGCCGCCACCGCAGCAGGCGATGCTCGTGTAACGCTCTATGGTCGCTAAAGTGAGGCAATGCCAGTAAGCACCGGCCGAGAAAGTCGTGGTGTTGAGCGAAGACCTTCGCTCTCGGCGTAGGTTTTATTAACTGTCAAGTAGTGACATTGACACTAATTTTGGCGCCCGGACGTTCTCGAAGATCGCTGCCATCCCCTGCCCCCCGCCGATGCACATCGTCTCGAGGCCGTAGCGCCCGCCGCGCCGTGCGAGCTCGCGTAGCAGTGTCGTCATGATCCGCCCGCCGGTCGCCCCGATCGGGTGCCCGAGCGAGATCCCGGAGCCGTGCACGTTGACGCGCTCCAGCCCGTCCGGCAGGTCCCACTCGCGCAGCACCGCCAGCGCTTGCGCGGCGAAGGCCTCGTTGAGCTCGATCAGGTCCATCTCCGCGAGCGTCAGCCCGGCTCGCTCGAGCGCCTTTTTGGTCGAGGGCACCGGGCCGATGCCCATCGTCTCCGGCGCCACCCCCGCGACCGCCCAGGACACCAGGCGCGCGAACGGCTTCAGGCCGAGCTCGGCGGCCTTCTCGGGGTGCGTGATGATGCACACCGCGGCGCCGTCGTTCTGACCGCTGGCGTTGCCCGCGGTGACGGTCGCATCGGGGTCCGTGCGGCCCATGATCGCGCGCAAGGCGCCTAGGCGCTCGAGCGACGTGTCCGCGCGCGGGTGCTCATCGCGGTCGATCAGCTTCTCCTCCTTGCGGCTCTTGACCAGCACCGGCACGATCTCCTGAGCGAACGTGCCGTCCTGCTGGGCGGCCACCGCGAGCCGGTGGGAGCGCAGCGCGAACTCGTCCTGCTCCGCGCGCGGAATCCCATACTGGCGACGTAGGTTCTCAGCGGTCTCGATCATGCCGCCCGGCACCGGATGGTTGACGCCCCCGGCCGTGACCCGGCCACGCGCGAGGCGATCGTCGAGCGTCACGCCGGCGCCCTTTACGCCCCAGCGCATTCCCGTCGCGTAGAACTCCGCCTGGCTCATGCTCTCCGCGCCGCCGGCCAGCACGAGCTCGGTCGCGCCGGTCTGCACCTGCATGCAGCCGATCATCAGCGCCTGCAGCCCCGCGCCGCAGCGCCGGTCCACCTGCAGGCCCGGCACCTCGATTCCCAGGCCCGCGTCCAGCGCGGCCACGCGACCGAGCGCGGGCGCCTCGCCGTTGGGGTAGCCCTGGCCGAGGATCACATCCTCGATCTCACCCGCGGGCAGCGATGTACGCCGTATCAGCTCTCGAATGACGCTCGCCGCGAGCTCCGTGACGGGCACATCGCGGAACACACCACCAAAGCCCCCGACGGCCGTCCTCAGGGGTTCGCAGATGACGGCGTCGCGCACAGCCGAGGAGCCTGCCACAAATCCATTCCCGAGCGCACCCACCCAAGCTAGCCGGGAGGCCCCGCGCGCCGCACGCGTACTCCCCCAAGGTCGATCGCCTCGCGTCCACTGGGCAGCTCGTGCGGGAGCTCGACGGCGATCTCCACCAGCCCTTCCGCGCGCTCGCTCGCGGCCGCGTCGAAGTGAACCTCGCCGCCATCGAGGCGCAGCACCGGCCGATCCTCACCGCTAACCTCAAGACCCAGCACCTCTGCCCAGCGCGCCGCCACGGCCGCCGGATCGCTCACCGCGAGCGTGACCCCCGCTAGGCCTCCAGGCGCGCCGGCGCCGATCTGTCCGGTCCACCGCGGCCCGCCCCAGCGCCACGTGCCGTAGGGCTCCGAGCGGTCGAGCGAGACGATCGCGCCGCGCATGTCGGCCGGGTGCAGGTGCGTGGCCGAGATGTCTGGCAGATCGATCTGCCAGACCACGCGTGCGCCCAGCCCCCGCGCGCGCTCGCGCGCGCCCTCCAGATCCTCCAAGTCGAAGATCACCATGTAGCCGCCGTCGCCGCCGTGGCGCGCCAGGTAGCGGCCGGCCGCGGTGTCCGGCTCGATTGGCGAGACGACCTCCACGAAGCAGTCGCCCAGCGCGAACACCACGTTGGCGAGCCCGAACGCGCCGACCCCAGGGTCGCGAAACGGCTCGTCGAGGTCAAGCGCCGCTCTCAACGCGGATGCCACGGGCTCGAGCTCGGCCGCGACGAGCACTGCCTGACGCAGCCTCACCCTCGATCGGCCTGCACCCGTGGAGCTCAATGCCACCGCCGCATCAAAGCGCACATGCGTCAGGCGCCCAGCGGCGCGAAGCGCGGGTCGCGCCGCTCTAGGAAGCTCGTGACGCCCTCCACGAAGTCGGGGGCGGTGAAGGACTCGAACATCAGCTCATCAGCGCCGGCGAGGGCATCGGGCAGCGCACGGTCGAGATCGGCGTAGACCTGTCGCTTCATCGTGGCCATGCTCGCGGGCGAGCAGTTGACGACGAGCTCGCGCGCGTAGTCGAGCGTCCCCTCGAGCAGCGTCTCGGGGGCGAGCACGCGGTTGAGGAGGCCCAGCGCCTGCGCCTCCTCCGCCAACACCACGCGGCCGGAGAGGAGCAGCTTGAGCGCCCGGGCGGGACCGACCAACCTCGGCAAGATCCACGAGATGCCGTGCTCGGCGACCAGCCCGCGGCGCGCGAACGCGGTCGTCAGCTTGGCCCCATCTGCGGCGAAGCGCATGTCGCACATCAGCGCCTGCACCAGGCCGATCCCCGCGCACGCGCCGTTGATGGCGGCGATGATCGGCTTCGGGATTGAGTGCGGGAAGGTCTGCGGGCGACGCTCATGCACCTCGGCCGGCACCTCAAGGCTCCCGTCGCCGAGCGCCTGCAGATCCTGCATGTCCGCGCCCGCACAGAAACCCCTGCCGGCGCCCGTCACCACGATCACGCGAACCTCCTCCGCTTGGGCGCACTCCTCGAGCATCGTGAAGTACACACGCTCCATCTCCGCGGTCCACGCGTTCAGGCGATCGGGCCGGTTGAGCGTCAACAGCGCCACACCGTCCTGCACCCGTTTCTGCACCACTTCGCTCATGTCGACTCCTCCCACTCTTCTCACCGGCTCTTCTTACCGGCTCCTGCGAGCCTACTGGGTAACCTTCGCGGCCATCGAGACCCTATGCGCGAACGTAGCCTCATAAGCCCACGCAGCGTCAGTCGATTCCGCGAAAGGACGGGTGAGCTTGGTCCAGATACCAGCCGAACGCGCGCTCCAGGATCCACCTGCGATTCATCGCTCGCAGTCCGAGCGTAAGCAGACGGGGCGGCAGCGCGGGGATCAGACGTTGCAGCCCCAAAGCCACGGCGAATGCCCGCCGGTGGCCGGCGCTGAAGGAGTCATAGCGCTCCAGCGCATCCTCGCGAGAGCGCCCCCCTTCGATCACCGCGCGCAGCTCGCGCCCGCAGGCGATGCCGAAGTAGAACGCCGTGCGGATACCCTCGCCGGACAGCGCGAAGCAGTGTCCGGCGGAGTCCCCGGCGAAGAACACCCCCTCCTCGGTGCCCGCGCGCAGACGATGTGGGAACCAGTTCCCCTGGTAGCGCACAGGCTCCATCTCCAGACGCTCGACGAGCTCGACAGTCGACTCGCGCACATGCTGAGCCGGGTCGTAGGAGCCGACGCCCACCCGTGCCTCTCCCCCGGCCGGCACGCACCAACCGTACCCACGGCGCACCAGCGAGCGCTCGAGCCACACATCCAAGTCCGCGGTCGGCTCCGGTCCGACCGGCGGATGCACCTCCAGTCCGCGCGACAGCGGCGCATCGGGCGGCTGGTAGCCACCTGACCCCAGCACGCGGCGCCAGCCCAGCGCATCCACCACCAGCGCGGCGCGGATCACGCCACGATCGGTGCTCACCGCGATCAGCTCGCCGTGTGCCGGATCGCCATCTTTTTCGAGGCGCCCCTCGACCTTGGCGGTCGCAAAGCGCGCGTCGCTCTGCTCATACAGAAGCTCGCACAGTCTGCGGTAGTCGAAGGACGACCAGCTCCACGGCAGGCGATAGCGCACCGAGCCGTGCGGGGTGGTGAAACGCATGTACGGGATCTCCTGGCTGATCGCCTCCGAGACGCCCATCGCGGCAAGCCACGGTGTGGGCGCGGCGCAGGCCGAAGTCGGGCGCTCGCCGATCTCGTAGCGGTCGATCACGAGCACATGTGCACCGCAACCGGCGAGCTCGCGCGCCACCGCCAACCCGGCAAAGCTGGCGCCGCAGATGAGCACGTCGACGCTTGTCCCTTCCAGCGACGTGCGTGCCGGCCCGCGGGCCGTGACGCGAGTGGTCACCGCGCCTTTCCCATCCTTACGAGCCGGCCAGCTTTGCTGTTGCCTTCTCCGGCGTGACCCTGACGACGTCCCACGCCAGCCCTATCTTCGCCAATCCGAGGATCAGCCAGCCGGAGGGGTCGAACTCGTACCAGCGCAGTCCGTGGAATGCCGACTGCGGGAAAGCGTGGTGGTTGTGGTGCCAGGCCTCTCCCAGCGACGGCAGCGCCAGCCAGAACACGTTCGTCGACTCGTCGTCGGTCTCAAAGCGACGGCTTCCGAAGAAGTGGCAGATCGAGTTGATGCTCCAGGTGATGTGGTGCACGAGGAAGATCCGTACGAGCCCGGCCCACAGCAGCGCGGACAGGCCGCCTGCGACGAGCGAGCCCCCGCTCAGCGCGAAGCCCAGCAGGAACGGCATCACCAGGCTGCCGAGCGCGATCAAGGGAAAGCTCTTGTTGATGCGCCGCATCGTTGGGTCCTCGACGAGATCGCGCGCGTACCGTTTCGAGGACGCCTGCCCGTGGGTCTCGAACAGCCAGCCGACGTGCGCGTGCCACAGGCCCGACACCATCCCGCGCAGGCCGGCGCCGTGGCCGGCGTGCGGGCTGTGCGGGTCGCCCTCTTCGTCGGTGAACGTGTGGTGCTTGCGATGGTCGGCCACCCAGTCGATCACGCCGCCCTGGAGTGACATCGATCCGAGGATCGCGAGCGTGTAGCAAATCCACGCGTGCGTCTGGAACGCGCGGTGGGTGAGCAGCCGGTGATAGCCGACGGTGACCCCGACCGCCGTCAGCAGGTACATGACGGCGAAGATCACGAGGTCGCGGGGTCCGAGGAAGTGGTTCCACAGCAGCACCGCTGCCACTATCACTCCGAGAAACGGGATCACGACCGCTGCGATGTTGGCGTTGCGCTCGAGTCTGGTCACCTACCTGGGTCTACCCCGCGTACAGAGCATCGGTTACGCGTGGCATCCCCGGGTCATCCCTACGAGCAGGGCTTCGAGTTGCGCCTGTGGCCGGGGGGAGTTCCTCTAGAGGCGACGACCGGAGTCGAACCGGTGTAGACGGCTTTGCAGGCCGCTGCGTAGCCACTCCGCCACGTCGCCAGGCGTATGAAGCGTATCGAGAGCACGCTCGCGTACCCCCCTTTCCACACGCCCGCCCCGTAAGGCCCGAGCCACGTCTGTCTCCCAACAGCGCAACGTCGACGCGGCCGCCGGCAGGCGGCTCCATAAAAAGAAGCTCAGCCACCCAATGGTGAAGGCGGGATACGGGTCTCGCCGCGCACCTCGGGGATATTCATCATCACCTCGTCGACGAAGCACCACGACCAGGCTTCGCCGGGCTCGATCGAGCGGATGATCGGATGCCCGCTTGCGTGGCTGTGCGCGGTCGCGTGACGGTTGGGCGAATCGTCGCAGCAGCCGACGTGCCCGCACTCCAAACAGATGCGCAGGTGCAGCCAGGGATCGCCGGTCAGCAGGCAGTCCTCGCAGCCATCGGTTTCCTGCGGCAACTCCGTGATCAGTACGTGGTCGAGGTGCGTACAGGCCATTAAGGGGAGCGTAGCTGGCGAACGCCGTCGGCGTGGATGGCGCCCATGCAACACGGCCACATCCCGCGTCCCACGGGTCGGGGTACCCGTCGGCAAGAAATCTTGCAGACCTCCCCGTGTGATGCATCTTGCAAGAAGTTCTGTTAGGTTCCTGCCCGTTCGTGCCGAGTCTTCGCCCCCACGGGGCCGAGGAACGGGGGACCCAGTGCAGCCAAGTAGAAGGCTGCGGGGGCGAATCGCCACATTTGTGGCGTAGCGCAAGTGCGCGAGCCCGACAGCTAACCCCGTAGGCGCCAAGAGAAAGACCGAAAGGACGCCTTTTTATGTCGGGATTCCCGCGTGATCTTGCCGTGCTCGAGCCCTGGGAGCTTTCGTCGATCCGCTCGCGTGAGCGCCGCCAGCAGACCGCCCGTGGACGTACTCGCACCGCCGCCCACGCCTCCCTGGCGGCGATGCTCGACGCGCGCAACCGGACCACCGTCGCGCGCGACCTCGCCGAGGAGCTGCCGTGGGATCTCTCTCTCGGCCGCTCGCGCGCGCGTCGGCGCGCCGCCGAGCTGCGCTTCGTCCCGGCGAGCTCACGGGCGAAGCGTCTCTCCCTCGGTGCCCTCGCGGCGCTCACCGCCGGCCCCGCCGCCGGCATGGCGACCGGGGTCGCGGCCGCCAATCCGGGCACCCCCACCCCCGAGCCCGCAACGACGACCGAATACAGCATCACGCTCAGCGCGGGCGACACCGGCCGTCAGGTCGAACTGCTCCAGCGCGCGCTCAGCATTCCCGTCGACGGCATCTTTGGCCCCGAAACCGAAGCGGCGGTGCAGCACTTCCAAGCCAGCCGCGGGCTGGCTGTCGACGGCATCGTCGGACCGCTGACGAGCGCCGCGTTGCGCGGCGGCGCCCCGGCGGCCGCGTCGGCTGCAGACGTCAACACCGAGTTCGCGAGCGACGCCGAAAGCGGTGCGGCAGACTCTACAGAGACGGCGGCCCTCGTCGGCGGCAATGCGGTCGCGCGGCTGCAACAGGCGCTGCACCTCCCCGTCGACGGTGACTTCGGTCCCGAGACCGAGGCCGCGATCCGCCGCCTGCAGGCGCGCCACGGGCTGACCGTGGACGGCATCGTCGGCCCGGAGACGTGGAGCGTGATCGGTGTGAGCGGGGCGGAAACGCTTTCCCCTCCCCCCTCGGCGATCGCCGCGCCCGCCGCCTCCCACCCGACAGGCCTCGTGCCCGCCGCCAGCTCCAGCGCCACGCCCAGCGCCACCGAAGCGGAGGTTGCCGCGAACCCGGTCGCGCGGCTGCAGCAGGCGCTGCACATGCCCGTCGACGGCACCTTCGGCCCAGAAACGGAGGCGGCGGTCCGCCGCCTGCAGGCGCGCCACGCGCTGACCGTGGACGGCATCGTCGGCCCGGCGACCTGGAGCGTGATCGGCGTCAACAACGCAAGCACGCTCACGCCGCCCAGCAGCGCCCTGGCGGGGTTCGGCCCGGGCCGCAGCGACGTGGCCGACGGCACGGGATCGAGCTCCACCAGCACCGCGGGCGGCGAAGGCGAAGCCTCGGGCGTCGTGGCCCGCGTGATCGCGGCCGCTGATGAAATCGCGACCCGGCCGTATGTGTTCGGCGGCGGGCACGGCTCGTTCCAGTCCGAGGGCTATGACTGCTCGGGCTCGGTCTCCTACGCGCTGCACGGCGGCGGTCTGCTGAGCTCGCCCGAGGACTCGACCGGCCTCGAGTCCTACGGCGAAGCCGGACCGGGCAAGTACATCACGATCTACGCGGACGCCGAACACGCGTGGATGACGATCAACGGGCGGCGCTTCGACACGGTCGCTCTGCAAGAGACCGGGGACAGGTGGTCGAACTCGATGACCTCCACGGCAGGCTACGTCGTACGCCACCCCGACGGGCTGTAAACCTCTCGCTCAAGGGTTTGTCTGAGCATCCTGGCAGGGTTTATAAGGGCCCTGCCCCGGCAGGCTTAAGCCTGCCGGGGGCCGTCGAGAAAAGCTCCGAACCCACCCCGATCGAGCGTCCCGTCTCAAGCTCGGCCTAGTTTTCTTCCTCCCGTCCAGAAACGGCGACAGGAGAAAACAAATGCTTGCACGGGCCCATACCTTCACGATGGAGGACTACCAAGCGCGACATGTGAGCGTCGAGGTGGACATCCGCCCCGGCCTGCCCGCATTCACGATCGTCGGGCTGGCAGACGCGGCGGTGCGCGAGGCGCGCCAGCGGGTGCAGGCGGCAATCATCAACTCTGGATATGAGTTCCCCGCCAGGCGGATCACTGCGAACCTCGCCCCTGGCGACGTGCCGAAGGTCGGCCCTGGCCTTGACCTGGCGCTCGCCTGCGCGGTGCTGGCGGCCAGCAAGCAGCTGCCAATCGAGCTGCTGGAGAGCCATGTGCTGTTCGGAGAACTGGCCCTCGACGGCGCCGTGAAGGCTTGCCAGCAGGGGACGCTATCTGTAGCGCAGGCGACGCTGAACGCAGGTCTGCGCACACTGGTGCTCGCGCCCGAACGGGCGCGAGAGGCGTGCTTGATCGAGGGCCTGGAGGTGGCCGCCGTCGAGCGCCTATCGAGCGCGGTGCGAGTCCTCGGCGGCGGCCCGCCTGACGCGCTGCCCGAGCAAGCGCGCCGTAGCCCGGAAACTCGGAATCCCATGGGACTGGACCTGAGCGACGTGCGTGGCCAGCACCACGCGGTCAGAGCGCTGATCGTGGCGGCCGCGGGCGCTCACAACAACCTGCTGAGCGGCTCGCCGGGTGCGGGCAAGACGATGCTCGCCCAACGGCTCCCCTCGATCCTGCCGCCGCTGAGCCGTACGGAGGCGATCGAGGTGACGCGGATCCGCAGCATGACCGGCGACTGGGAGGGCAATCTGGCGAGCAGCCCTCCGTTTCGGGCGCCCCATCATTCGATCACGACCGCGGGCCTGATCGGCGGGGCGCGGCGCGGATGGGTCGGCGAGGTCGTGCTGGCGCACAACGGTGTGCTGTTCTTGGACGAGCTCTCGGAGTTTGCGCGCCCGACGCTCGAGGCGCTGCGCCAGCCGCTGGAGGACGGGCGCGTGGCGATCGTCAGGGCACGGCACTCCGCCGTCTACCCGTCGCGATTCATGCTCGTGGCGGCCACCAACCCATGTCCATGCGGCTACGCGGGTAACTGGGAAAGGTGCAGGTGCAGCGAAACTGAACTCGCCCGGTACCGCCGGCGGCTTAGCGGCCCGTTGCTCGACCGTATCGATCTCACCGTCAAACTGGAAAGCGAGGGAGCGCTCGGCCTCGGCGCCACGCCGTTGACGAGCTCCGAAAAGGCGAGCGAGCGGGTGATGCTCGCGCGCGAGCGCCAGGCGGCGCGCCTGAAGGACGAGGTGGTGACGGTAAACGCACACATGGACGTGCGTATGCTCCAGCGCCACGCGCGCATTGAGCCGCAGGCGGACGAGCTGCTGAAAAAGAACGAAGAGCGGGGCTTGCTGAGCGCGCGCGGCCAGCATCGGGTGGTGCGTGTGGCGCGGACGATCGCCGACCTGAACGGCAGTGAGAAGGTGCGAGCGCGGGACGTGGGCTGGGCGCTGGCGATGCGCTCCGAAGCCGAGCTCGCGGGAAGGCGCGCGGCATGACGGACGCATGCAAAGACTGTCTGCGCAGAAGCTGGCTGCTGGCTACGCTGAGCCGTTGCCTGGAGTATCGGGCACACGATCGGGAGCGATTGCTCGAGCTGCTGGCGCTCGGCGACGAGGAGCTGGTGCAGGCGATCGGAGGCAAGCGCCGCGGGGAGTTGCGAGCGCGATACGCGCGCTTTGGCCCGCGGGACATTGATGTGACGGCGGGCATAGAGACGATTTGCCATCACCACCACGGCTACCCGAGCGCGCTGGCGGGCGATCGCGCGCCGCGGATGCTGTACGTGGCGGGCGGGACAGGACGACTGCAAGCATTGGCAGACGCACCCACCGTGGCGATAGTGGGGAGCCGCAGGGCGACGGACTACGGCATGGAGATGGCTAGCAGCCTCGCACGCGGTCTCGCAGCCAGCGGCGTGACGGTGGTGGCGAGCCTCTCAGACGGAATCGCCCTCGCCGTGCATGCGGGCGCGCTCGAGGTCGATGGCAATACCCTGATGGCGATGGAGAGCGGCTTGGACGTTCCGTGCCCGGCGCGCAGACGGGTGCTGTACCAACGTGTGCGTAAGGAAGGCTGCGCCGTGGCGGAGCTGCCGTGCGGCTTCGCCGCAAGGCGCAACAGTTGGTGCCACACGGCACGCGATCGGGTCGTCGTCGCAATGGCGAAGCTGACAATCGTGGTGGAGGCTGACGAGAGTCCGATCGAGCTGCTGGGCGCACGTGCGGCCAAGGCGCTGGGGCGAGGAGTCGCGGCGGTCCCGGGACGTGTGACCTCACCGGTGTCGCGGGGAACGCACGCGCTGCTGATGGCAGGGGCACCGCTTGTGAGAGGGCCGGAGGACGTCCTGGAGCTGCTGTACAGAGGCAATCCAGTACGGGGCCAGGACAGCACGACGAGCAGGACCTACGGAGCGCCGAAGCCGACCGAGCTGGAGCCGAGGCTGAAGGAGACGCTGGAGCTGGTTGGCATCGGCAAGGATACGCCCGCCAAGTTGACCGCCGGAAGTACGGACATCGGAGAGACGCTGCTCGCCTTGAGCGAGCTCGAGCTGATGGGACTACTGACACGAGGAGACGGCGGCCGGTACGTGCCGAGAGAGAGCCTCGCGTGTGTTAAGCCTCTTGCCGGCGTCAAGCCTCTTGCCGGTGTCGCGCCTCTATAATCGGCGCTCGCGCGGATGTAGCTCAGTTGGCTAGAGCGTCTGCTTGCCATGCAGAAGGTCGAGGGTTCGAGTCCCTTCATCCGCTTCGACTATGCCCAGCGATCGCGTCTATACGCGTCTCTCGACGACATCGGCCTGGGCGCTGAAGGCCTTCGGCAAGCTCAACGTCCCGCTCTACCGCGCCAGCCGCGGGCGGCTGTTCGGGCAGATCGCGGGCACGCCGGTACTGCTGCTCACGACGGTCGGTCGCCGCTCGGGAGCACCGCGCACCGTGCCGGTGGTGTATCTCCCCGACGGCGAGCGCATGGTGGTGATCGGGTCGAACGCCGGGCACAAGACCGCACCGGCGTGGTCGCTGAACCTGGAGGCGAACCCAGTTGCGGAGGTAGAGGTCGGTGGGGAACGGAGGAACGTGCGCGCACGAGTCGCCGAGGGCGAGGAGCGCGCTGAGCTGTGGCGGAAGATGAATGAGCAATACAGCGGCTTCGATGACTACAGCGCGCGCACGACGCGCGAGATCCGGCTGTTCGTGCTCGACCCGCACTGATCGAGGCCGCTTGAGAATTGACCTGTAGCGCCGGTTGAGAATTGACCCCTGTGGTTCGCCGGCTCAACCCCGACCATCGGCTAGCCTGGAGGCCATGCGCTTCTTCAACCGACCGGAGCCGAGCATGATTGACGCAGCCTCGGCGCTGCCCGGCCGCGAGGAAGCGATGAAGGTGCCCGCCCTGCACGAGGTGCTCGGGACGCCCCTGCAGCCGCCGTTCCCCGAGGGCTTCGAGCAGGCGGTGTTCGGGATGGGCTGCTTCTGGGGTGAGGAGAAGGTCTTCTGGGAAGCGCCCGGCGTCTACACGACCGCCGTCGGCTACGCGGGTGGGTTCACCCCGAACCCGACCTACGAGGAGGTCTGCTCGGGACGCACCGGGCACACCGAGGCCGTGCTCGTCGTCTTCGACCCTGCTTTGACGAGCTACGAGAAGATGTTGAAGCTGTTCTGGGAGGGCCACGATCCGACTCAAGGACATGCGCCAGGGCAATGATGTCGGCAGCCAGTATCGCTCGGCGATCTACTGGCGCAGACGAGGCCCAACGCGCCTGCGCCGAAGCCGCGCGCGATGCCTACCAGGAGGTTCTGAAGGCGGCCGGACACGGCGATGATCACGACCGAGATCGCGCCCGCTGGACTCCCACCCCTTCTACTACGCCGAGGACTACCACCAGCAGTACCTGGCGAAGAACCCCGGCGGGTACTGTGGTGTGGGCGGCACCGGTGTGAGCTGCCCCGTCGGCCTCACCAGCAGCAGCTGAGACGGCGCTTCGTCGCCCCTGGCGGCGTCCTCGGTCGCTCGCGTGCATAGCACACGCCACGCTTCCTGCGTCCTTGCCAGGAACGACGATCCATCCGTCAGGGATAAGCCCAAAACAGCGACCCCGCCGAAGCGGGGCCGCTGGTCGTGGGTTTGGGTTGAGTTGAAACCGGAGGCGTCCATGCCTCCGGTGTGCGGACGGACTAGCCGGCCGCCGGGCTTGGCGCTGGGTCGGGCTGCCACGACGGAGCGTGCGGGCCACCGAGCGTGGGCACGTCCGAGGGGTAGACCTCGTTGCCGTGGATTGCGTGATCGCCGATCTCCATCTCTTCGTCGGTGAGACGTAGAGGCAGGAAGATGCCGATGAACTTGAGGATGATGAACGTCGCAACGGCGGTGTACGCGATCACCCACACGGCCGCCTCCGCCTGCCAGCGCAGCAGCGTCCAGCCACCGCCCAGGAGCAACCCTGTCTTTCCAGGCAGGTTGCTCGCGCCGCCCACGCCGATGTACTCGACGATCGCGGGGTCTGCCAGCAGACCGACCATCAGGCCACCCATCAGACCGGCGATACCGTGGGTGTAGATCACCCCCAGGGTATCGTCGACATTTCTGAACGGTCGTGCGCGGCTGAGGTAGCGAATCGCGAACCACACGATCGTCGCATCGACGACCCCGATGATGATCGCTCCCCAGCCGTTGACGAACCCTGCTGCCGGGGTGATACCCACCAGCCCCGTGATCATCCCGTTGACCGCCCCGAGCATCGACGGCTTGTCGCGGAAGATGTAGTCCCACGCGATCCACACCATCATCGCAACGGCGGTGCAGAGGTTGGTGTTGATCACCGCCGCCGAAGCGTCAGCGCCGGCGTAGTAGGAATCACCACCGTTGAACCCGTTCCACCCGAGCCACAGCAGACCCGCACCAACCGCCACCATCAGCAGGTTGTTGGGCGCATCGATCTCGCGATCTCGTTGCAATCGTGGACCGATCACCGCGGCGAACACGAATCCAGAGACACCAGCGGACAGGTGGATCACGTACCCACCGGAGTAGTCCAACGCGCCATGAGCCGCGAAGTAGCCGCCGCCCCAGATCAGGAAGGCGTTGACCGCGTACACGAACGTGATCCACAGCGCCACATACGGGATCCAGGCCTTGAAGTTGACCCGCCCGAGCACCGAGCCGAGCGCCAGGATCGGAGTGATCGCGGCGAACACGAACTGGAAGTACACGAGCGATGCCTCGGGGAAGTGGAACGGCGGACCTTCCGTGATCGACACAATTTCCGCTTTGCCCTCCTCACCGACGTGACTGAGCACGCTGCCCGGTTCACCGAGGGCCGTCCCGAGGAAGCCCTTGGTCCCGAAGATGCCCCCACCGCTCTTCGCGATCGGATGGCCGAAGCCCATCTTGAACGCCCACAGGCACCAGACAATCAGCGTCACACAGAACGCCACGAACGTGAGCATCATTGCGTTGACCGACCAGCGCTTCTGCATGACTCCGCCGTATAGAACGGCGAGGCCGGGTAGGCTCATCAGCCCGACGAACGTCGCGGCGGTCATCTGCCACGCGTTGTCGCCGGCGTTGAGCCAAGATGGGTAGCTTGCCCAGGTCATGTGCCTCCATTTCCCTGCTGTCGTGGATCCTTGAGCCGCGATAGATACCGCGGTCCGCGTATACAAACGTGCGCAGAGGCACGCTGGTAGGGACACCCTGGCCAACAGTTGGTGCAGGACTTTCGACATTTGTATAGACGCCCCCCGTGGGGGCTGTCAGGGGCCCTGACCCCAGCTCTCAGCCGAACGGGAAGCCGGCCCGCCGGCAGGAGGCGCGCAGTTCGGCGGCGACATGCCTGAACGCGCCCGGCGAGGCGCACACCTTCCTGGCCTGTGCGCCACACCCATGCTCGGTCGCGCCGCCGAGCGTGCTGGCAAACGAGACTTCGATGCAATCCTTACGGGCAGGCGAGCCGGTCGTCAGGGCATACGCGCCGAGACCCATCACGGCCAGCACCACACACGCCAGCGTAATCGCGACGACCGTCTTCTCGCGCCGTCCCCAGCGCAGCGGCTCGGACAGTCGCTTGGACTGGTCCTGCATGATCATGGTCATGGTCATGGTCATGGTCGCGGGAGACTACTGCGCGGCAGGTGGCAAATCCGGACCCGGCTGGAAGGCGAGCGCCGCCGAGTTGATGCAGTAGCGCTGTCCGGTCGGTCCGGGCCCGTCATCGAAGACGTGCCCCAAGTGGCCGCCGCAGGTGCGGCAGAGCACCTCGGTGCGGCGCATGAACAGGCCGTTGTCCGGGCGCAACTCGACCGCTTCGGCAACCGCCGGCTCGGTGAAGCTGGGCCAGCCCGTGCCGGAGTCGAATTTCGTGTCCGAGCCGAACAGCTCCGCGTCGCAGGCCGCACAGCGGTAGGAGCCGTCGTCCTTGTGATGGACGTACTCCCCCGTGAACGGCGCCTCCGTCCCGGCCTTGCGCAACACGTCGTACTGGGCGGGCGTCAACTGCTCACGCCACTCCTGATCGGACTTCTCGACTTTGTTGGTCTCGCTCATCCCCGCTCAGTTTTAGCACCCCCGCCCCGCTCCAGTCCATCCCAGTGTCCTGCTATCATGATGTTTACGTTCACGTCAACTTCCCCAAGATCACGCTTCGGCGTCGCCGCCGGCCACGAGAACTACAAGTGGTGGGCGCTCTCCTGCACGAGCCTCGGGATGCTGCTCGCGGCGACCAACTCGGGCACGCTGATCATCGCGCTGCCCGATCTGGAGCGCTCGCTGCACGCGAGCCTGCTCGCGCTCGTGTGGGTGATCCTCGCCTACCTGATCGCCGCCACCGTGCTCGTGCTGATGGCGGGCCGTCTGTCTGACCTGTTCGGGCGCAAGCGCGCCTACGTGGGCGGGTTCCTGCTGTTCGCGTTCGCCTCGCTCGGAGCGGGCTTTGCCCCGAACGCGGACGTGCTGATCGTGTGGCGTGTGCTGCAGGGCATCGGCTCGGCCTTCCTGTTCGCGAACGCCGCCGCGCTCGTCACCGACGCATTCCCGAAGGATGAACTGGGTCTCGCGATGGGCACGAACACGATGGTCGCCGCGATCGGCCTGGCGATCGGCCCGGTGCTCGGCGGTGCGCTGGTGGCGATCTCCTGGCACTGGGTGTTCTGGTTCAACGTTCCCTTCGCGCTCGTCGGCGCCGCCTGGGGCGCGCTGATCCTGCGCGAGCTCTCAAAACCCGACCAGATACGCGGGTACGACGTGCTCGGCAACGTCACCTTCATCATTGGGCTGACGGGCCTGGTGCTCGGCATTTCGCGCGGCGGGATCAGCGGCTGGGACGACTCGATCGTGATCGGCGGGCTGATCGCGGCAGCGGTGCTGCTGCCGATCTGGGTGCTGATCGAGAGCCGCTCGCGCGCGCCGATGCTCGATTTGAAGATCTTCAAGAACCGTCTGTTCGCGGCTGCGAGCGCCGCCGCCTTCATCAACGGCCTCGCCCGCTTCGCCCTCATGTTCCTGTTCGTCTTCTACTACCAGGGCGCCCAGGGCAACACCCCGCTCGACGCCGGCGTCAAGCTGATCCCGCTCGCGCTGGGCATGCTCGTTGCCTCGCCGCTCGCCGGCATCTACGCCGACCGTCATGGCTCGCGCATCCTTGCCGCGCTGGGCATGCTCGTGAGCGCCGTCGGGCTCGCGGGGATGACGACGCTCGACGTACACACCCCCTACTGGCAGAGCGGTGTGTGGCTGCTCTTCGTCGGCGTCGGCTCGGGGATGTTCAACAGCCCGAACACCGCCGCGATGATGGGCACCGTCCCCCCCGACCGGCGCGGCATCGCCGCAGGGGCGCGCACGCTGCTGCAGAACACCGGCGCCGTGCTGTCGATCGCGTTCGTGCTCGCGATCATCACCTCGGCCGTGCCGAAAGCGACGTTGTTCGCGGTCTTCTCCGGTCTCACGAAGGGACTCTCCGAAGCGAAGCTCGACCCGTTCATCGCCAACATGCACGTCGCGCTGTGGGTGCTCGCCGCGACCTCGTTGGTGGGCGCCGGCGTCTGCCTGCTGCGCCCCAGCCACATGTCCGAAGCGGAGTCGGCCACGCTGTCTTTCGAGGAGCATTCAGCATCGGCACCGGCACGGGAGCGAGTAGGCGTATGAGCGCGGCACCCACCGAGCCCAGCCTGCGCATCGGCGATGTCGCCAAGCTGGCCGGGACGACGCCGCGCACGATTCGCTACTACGAGGAGATCGGCCTGCTCCCCCAGGCGCCCGCGCGCGAGTCGGGTCAGCACCGGCTGTACACCGAGACCGAGGTCGAGCGTCTGCGCGAGGTGATGCGCTTGAAGGACCTGCTCGGGGTCTCGCTCGAGCAGCTCAAGACACTGCTCGCGGCCGAGGACGCCCGCGCCGCGGTCCGCGCGCAGCTGCAGCGAGACGACGTCCACCCCGAGCGCCGGCGCGAGCTGCTCGGCGAGGCGCTCGGCCATCTCGACCGTCAGCTCGAGCTCGTCCGCGGCCGCGCGACGGAGCTGGCGAGCCTGGAGGAAGAGCTGTGCGAGACGCACAAGCGCGTGCGCCGCAAGCTGCGCGCACTCGACGCCCAGGCCGGAGGCGCCTTCCCGCCAGCCTCGACAACACAGGAACCTGTGCCCCCAGGCGTGTGAGCTGAAGGGGCAGCGGTAGGGGCTGCGGTAACTCGTTTGTAAGGTGAGGGAACCCGATTTTCGACAGAGGAGCCTGAGTGGAGCGCAAGTGGTGGACTCTGATCGCGGTCTCGGTGGCGATCTTCATGCTGTTGCTGGACATCACTGTCGTCAACGTCGCGCTGCCCGATATCCAGCGCTCGCTGCACTCCTCGTTCTCCGACCTGCAGTGGGTCGTGGATGCCTACGCGCTGACGCTCGCCACCTTCCTGCTGACCGCGGGCTCGGTCGCGGACCTGGTCGGGCGCAAGCGCGTGTTCATCGCCGGCCTGTTCGTGTTCACGATCTCCTCGGCTGTCTGCGGCCTGTCCACCACGCCGCTCGAGCTGAACCTCGCACGGGCCGTGCAGGGCACCGGCGGGGCGATGATGTTCGCGACCGCGCTGGCGCTGCTCGCCCAGGCATTCCACGGCAAGGAGCGCGGGACGGCCTTTGGCGTGTTCGGCGCGGTCACCGGCGGAGCCGTGGCGGTCGGGCCGGTGATCGGCGGCGTCATCACCTCGGGCATCGGCTGGGAGTGGATCTTCTTCGTCAACATCCCGATCGGCGTGATCGCCGTGTTCATCGCGTTCACCAAGGTGGAGGACTCGCGCGACCCGGATGCCACCGGTGTGGATTGGGCGGGCCTCGTGACCTTCTCCGCGTCGTTGTTCCTGCTCGTGTACGCGCTCGTGCAGGGCAACGAAAAGGGCTGGGGCTCGACCGAGATCGTCGCCTTCCTGAGCGGCGCGATCGTGCTGCTGGTGGCGTTCGTCGATCGTCGAGCATCTGCAGAGCCGCCCGATGCTCGACCTGTCGCTCTTTCGCCGCCCCGCCTTCACCGGAGCGAGCATCGTCGCGTTCACCCTCTCGGGCTCGTTCTTCGCGATGTTCCTCTACCTCACCCTCTACATCCAGGACGTGCTCGGCTACACGCCCACTGCAGGCGGGGCTGCGATTCCTGCCCGCGACACTGCTGTCGTTCATCGTGGCGCCGATCTCGGGCAAGCTGAGCGTCCGCGTCCCCGTGCGCCTGCTGCTGGGCTCGGGCCTGTTGCTGGTGGGGATCGGCCTGCTGGCGATGACCGCGATCGACGCCAGCTCGACCTGGACCGCCCTGATCCCCGGCTTCCTCCTCGCCGGTGTGGGTGTCGGCCTCGTCAACCCACCGCTGGTGTCCACCGCGGTCGGGGTGGTGCCCGCCGAGCGCTCAGGGATGGCCTCCGGGATCAACTCGACCTTCCGCCAGGTCGGGATCGCCACGGGGATCGCCGGGCTGGGCGCCGTCTTCCAGCACAGCGTCACCCACGGCACCACGGCGGCGCTCCGCGCCAGCGGACAGACGCACGAAGTCCTGCGCGCCGCCCACGGCCAACTGGGCACGCTGCTCGAGTCCGGCGAAGTCACCCAGATCGCCCACTCGCTCTCCGCCGGCAGCGCGTACGGCCCTGGAGCACTCCTACCGCGTGGGCTTCACCGAAGCCTTCACGACGATCGCGGTGATCGCCGCGGTGCTGGCCCTCGTGGGAGCCGTACTGGCGTTCGTGCTCGTGCGCAGCCGCGACTTCGTCTCCGCCGGGGAGCTCCCCACCGCGCAGGCGCCGGAACCGGTGGCTGCCGCCGCGGGATGACCGTGCCGATTCAATCCTGCTTCCTCGGCTCATATCCGCGACAGTCGAAGACCGGCAGCCGGGGATAGCGCGGATAAGCTGGATCCTCGCGCGAGCGTTCGCACAGCAAGAACGTCGATCCCCGCGTGTTCGGCACGTCCCGCTTGTGTCTGCAGCTGGCGCACAACCCTCGCGGGTCCCGCCTCGGCGGGGGTGTCTCGGGCCCGGGCATGACCGCAGCGTAGTGCGGCTCCGTTCCAAGCGCCTGCAATAATCGTTGACTAAGCAACTATGACCATTTTTTACCGACTACTTGGATTCCTGCGCCCTTACAAGCGCGGCATGATCATCTCCTGGTCGCTGGCGAGCCTTGCGATGGTGATAACCGTCGCGCTGCCCGCTCTGACGGGGCGTGCGGTGCAGATCATCAGCACCGGCGCCCAGCACCAGCACGCCGCCGCGCGGGCGAGCGAGCGCCACGAACTGACGCTGATCGCCGGCGCGATCGCGCTGATCGTGCTGGTGCGCTGGGGGCTCATGTACTGGCGGCGGATGGTCGCCGGGCGGCTTTCGCTCGGCGTCGAATATGACCTGCGCAAGCTGCTCTACGGCCACCTGCAAGAACTCGAGCTCGGCTTCTTCGACCGCCAGCAGACGGGCCAGCTGATGTCGCGCGGGACCGTTGACCTGCAGGCCGTGCGCTTCTTCCTCGGCTATGGGCTCGTGTTCATCCTGCAGTCGATCCTGACGATCGTGCTCGCGGGAACCGTGATGATCGCGATCGAACCGCGACTCGGCGTGATCTCGCTCGCGCCCGTGCCGTTCGTGGTGCTGATCTCCTACCGCTACGGCCGCCGCTCGCGACCCGCGATCCAGGAGACCCAGCAGCGCATCGCCGAGCTGACCGCGGACGCCGAGGAGAACATCTCCGGGGTGCGCGTCGTCAAGGCCTTCGCCCGCGAGCCCCGCCAGCTCAAGCGCTTCCAGGGCAGCGTCGGGCGCGTCTTCAGCCAGGCGATGGTCGCCACCCGCCTGGAAGCGAAGTTCAACCCGATGATCGGCTTCCTGCCCCAGCTTGGCCTCGCCGCCGTGCTGCTGATCGGGGGCAACGCCGTGATCCACGCGCACCTGACGCTCGGCCAGTTCACCGCGTTCTACCTGTACCTGAACATGCTGATCGCCCCGATGCGCACGCTCGGCGTGATCCTCAACCTCGCCCAGCGCGCCACCGCCTCGGGCGCACGTCTCTTCCAGGTCCTCGACCGCCCCCCGCGCCTGACCGCACCGCCCGGCGCCCCGCCGCTCCCGCCCGGCAACGGGCACGTGCAAATGCAGGGCGTCACCCTGCGCTATGACGAGTCCGACGAGTTCGGCGCGGCGTACTCGGCGACGAGCGCTCCAAGCTCCGCCACGAGCTCTGCCTCCTCAGCGACGAGCACCCCGAACGGCGCCTCGCCGGCCCACACCGCGCGGGCGGTGCTGAGCGACATCGACCTGGACGTGCCTGCCGGGCGCACGATCGCGCTCGTCGGCGCCACCGGCTCCGGCAAGACGAGCCTCGTCTCGTTGATCTCGCGCTTGTATGACGTCAGCGCTGGGCGCGTGCTGCTCGACGGCGCCGACGTGCGCGAGGTGGACCTGCGCTCGCTGCGCCAGGCCGTCGCGGTCGTCAGCGACGATCCGTTCCTGTTCTCGGAGACCGTCGCCGAGAACATCGCCTACGCGCATCCCGACGCCACGCTCGAAGCGATCGAAGGAGCCGCTCGCCGCGCCCAGGCCCACGAGTTCATCGAGCGCCTGCCCGACGGTTACGACACGCGCGTCGGCGAGCGCGGCCTGACCCTCTCCGGCGGACAGCGTCAGCGCCTGGCGATCGCGCGGGCCCTGCTCGCGGACCCGCGCGTGCTGATCCTCGACGACGCCACCTCCTCGGTCGACGCCTCCACCGAGCGCCAGATCAAGCTCGCGCTCGACGAGGCGATGTCCGGACGGACCACGTTCATCGTCGCCCACCGCCTCTCCACGATCGCGCTGGCAGATGAGATCGTCGTGCTCGACCGCGGCCGGATCACCGCGCACGGCAACCACGAGGAACTGCTGGAGGCTTCGGAGCTGTATCGCGAGATCGTCGAAAAGGGACTCCCCGACCAGGTCTTCCTCACCAGAGAGCTCCCTCGCGAACGTGAGGTGAGCGGGATATGAGCGCGCATGGCGGCGCTGGATCGGCGTCCTCGATCGCTCGTGTGCCAAGCACACTTCGCTCGCTGCGTCCTGGACCAGCTTGCCCTGCGCGCCCATATCAGCGCAGGGCATATACAGGGGTGAGCGGGATATGAGCGCGCATGGCGGGCGGGGAATGGGTGGTGGCAGCGGCGGGCGCGGACTCGGCCCGGGGTCTGCGCGCGGCGGAGCGCAATGGGACGGTGAGCGCGCCGCGAAGGGCACGCGCGGGCGCAACCTGCGCGGCCTGCTGGCATTGTTGGGCCCCTACCGTCTGCGCGTGAGCGCGATGTTGACGGCGCTCGTGCTCGGCACGGCCGCCTCGCTGGCGCCCCCGCTGCTGGCCAAGGTCGCGATCGACGACGGGATCGAACGCCACGACACCCACACGCTCGTGCTGGTTGTGGTCGCGTTCCTGTTCTCGGCGCTGCTCGTATGGGCGATGACCTACGTGCAGACCTATCTCGTCGGCTGGGTCGGCCAGCGCGCACTCGCGGACCTGCGCATCCGTATCTTCACCCACCTGCAGAGCCAGCCGATCGGCTTCTACGAGAGCCGCCCCGCCGGAGTGCTGATCTCGCGCATGACCAACGACGTCGAGGCCTTGGAAAGCCTCGTGACGGACTCGGTGGTGACGCTGTTCCAGGCCGGTCTCACGCTCGTCGGGGCGGTCGCGGTGCTGCTGTTCCTGGATGTTAAGCTGGCGCTGCTGACGTTCTGTGTCGTCCCATTCGTGGCCGCCGGCTCGATCTGGTTCCGGCTCGTCTCCGCCGGCGCCTTCCGGCGCACGCGGGAGACGATCGGCTCGATCACCGCCTACCTGCAGGAGACCCTGTCCGGGATTCGCGTCGTGCGCAGCTTCGGCCAGGAGCCCCACCACGAGGCGCGGTTCGCGGAGCTCAACACAGACAACTGCGACGCGAACATGGTCACGGTGCGACTCAACGCCGCCTACTTCCCGACGGTGGAAATGCTCTCCGGCATCGCGCTCGCCATGATCGTCCTGTATGGCGGCTACCAGGCGCTGGAAGGCCACATCACCGCAGGCACCGTCGTTGCGTTCGTGGGAACCCTGTCATTCCTGTTCGAACCGATCCAGCAGCTCTCCCAGCTCTACACCACCTACCAGTCCGGGATGGCCGCCCTGGAGAAGATCTTCCAGTTGCTGGACGTCACACCGAACCTGACCGACCGCGCGGGGGCGATCCCGCTGGATCGCATCCGCGGCGAAGTCCGCTTCGAGGACGTCTCGTTCGCTTACACAAACGACACGATGGTGCTCGAGCACATCGACCTGACGATCCCTCCCGGTCAGACCGTCGCGCTCGTGGGCGCCACCGGCGCGGGCAAGTCGACGATCGCCAAGCTCGTCGCGCGCTTCTACGACCCCACGTCCGGTCAGATCCTGGTCGACGGCCACGACCTGCGCGAGGTCTCGAGCGACTCGTTGCGCTCGCAGATGGGGATCGTGCCGCAGGAGGCGTTCCTGTTCTCCGGCACGATCGCCGAGAACATCGCCTTTGGCCGCCCCGACGCCGACGCGGGCCAGGTCCGCGAGGCCGCGGCGGCGGTCGGCGCGGAGGAGTTCATCTCAGAGCTGCCCCACGGCTACGACACCGAGGTCGGCGAGCGCGGCGCACAGCTGTCCTCCGGCCAGCGTCAGCTGATCGCGTTCGCCCGCGCGCTGATCGCCGACCCGCGCATCCTGATTCTGGACGAGGCGACCTCCAACGTGGACCTGCACACCGAGGGCCGCATCGAGGCTGGCCTGCGCCGGCTGCTGGCGGGCCGCACCGCGATCGTGATCGCACATCGCCTCTCCACGATCCGCCAGGCAGGGCGCATCGTCGTGCTCGAACACGGACGCATCGTCGAGCAGGGGACCCACGACGAGCTGATCGCCGCCGAGGGTCGCTACTTCGAGCTCTACCGCGACTGGGCCTCGCAGGCCGCGGCGTAGCTTGGGTGGGCGCAGCCCTCCCGGGCCGGTCTTACGCGACAGGCGGTGGCACTCCCTCAGCACTGGCGGCGAGCGCCGGATCCCAATTGCACACCGCACACGCGTGAGCGAACGCTGAGCGGGCGAACTCGAGTGCGCTCGCGTGCGGATCGGGGCTCGAGCGAACATCGTCCCAGTCGAGGAGGTACTCGCCGAGGGTCGCGTCCCAGCGCGCAGGGGACGGAGCAAGCGTCGCGGCCGCGAACCCCTCCGGCGCCGGATGCGTGTAGGCGTAGAACGCCGCCTTGCCGGATCGCGGATCGCCTGGCCACCAGCCGACGGCGACCTCCTGCGAGTCCATCGCGTTGCGCATGATGAAGTCATCTGACGGCGGGTCGGCCGGCTCGCCGGAGAACAGGCTTACCGCAAGATCGAACGAGCCCCACCACGCGTTGATCGGCGTCGAGCGGCCGCGATATGGCGCGCGGAACGCGGCGAGAACGAGCGCCGCCTGGGTCGCGGCGGCGAAGTAGGTAGCGACCTGGGCGGAGTCGTAGCGCGCGTGCTGGGTGTCCTCGTCGAGCGGCACGCTCCAGGCGACCTCCTGCGGGGTCGGGTCGATCTCGACGGCGCCGGCGAGCGCGCGGACCGCGTCCAGCAGCGCTCGCGTGACCTCGCCGACCGGCCGGTCGGGGGCGAGCGCGACGCGTCGCACGCCCCCGTCGCTGTGCTCGACGACCGCCTCATGCGTGTGCAGGTCGAGTGCGACGACGAGCGCCCCCGAACCGTCCGGCGCTCGGAGTGGGGCGGTCTCCCACCCGCGCGCGGTCAGCCGCAGCGCCGCGTGCTGGAGCTGCGGCTCGGGCGGCGCGAGCACCACTGCCAGCTTGCCAAGGACCTGGGTGTGGGCGTGCAGCGTGTCGCAGGTCTCACTCCACTGCTCATAGGAAAGTGCGGGCCATAAAGGGGACATAGCCACACGCTACTCCAGAGCGGAGAGGAGTTTAAGCTTCCAGTTCCTACCGGCAGATCGAGATGTGTGGGGCGCTGTAGGATGAGCTTCTCTATCGGAGGAGGACCATGAGCAGGGATCTCAACAACCACCATCGCGACACACTCCGGAAGATCTTCACTCACCCAGCGAGTGGCAACCTCGAGTGGCGTCAGGTCGTTTCGCTGCTGGAGGCGGTCGGGACCGTGTCTGAGGATCACAACGGCAAGGTCAAGGTCACTCTCGGTCCCGAGACTGAGATCCTGCCGCGTCCTCACGGCAAGGATGTCGATAAGCAGATGGTCGTCGACTTGCGGCGCATGCTGACGGGCGCAGGGCTTTCCCCGGACGGCACGCAAGCAGTGGAGGACGAGCGCTCGCGCGACCATGGCGACGGGCGGTGGGGCGCTCCCACCTGAGCTCTGGGATTAGCTTGACCCCATCGTCAACTCCGGGACAGGGACTCGAACTGTGGGCAGCGGATCGCGCAATCCCTGTGTCAGAGCCAAATATGGCTCCAGTGCAGGCGAAACGCCCGATCGCTCATCCGGCCGAGTCCGGCTGAATCCGCCCGAATCAGTACACGACTGGCCCAAGATTGGCCCGAGCTTTCACCCCACGAGCCTGAGCGCCGGACGCTTCCCGTCGCCTGCCAGATAGGCGTTTGCGGCCGCTGCCGCCTCGTCCAAGCCGCCGGGCATCAGGTGGCCGTAGGTGTCGAACGTCATGGCGATCGTCGCGTGGCCCATGATGACGCTCAGCGCCTTCGCGTTCACGCCCGCGGCGATCAGCAGCGACGCGCAGGTGTGCCGCGCCTCATGCAGCGTGATCGGCTGCTGTGCGTCGTCTCGCACCTTGGCGAGGATCGTCCTCGGACCATCCGCTTCCTCGTTCGGGACTTCCTGCCAGCCCCACGCCACGAGCGCGTTCCGCCGGATGGTTTCCGGGTTGAAGGGCTCGGCGGCGGTCCTGCCGAACACCAGCACGTCGCTAGAGCCTTCAGTGCGGAGCTTGTGCGCGGCCAGCTCCCGCGCGAGCGGCTCGAGGATCGGCACCCGCCGGTTGCCCGCAGCACTCTTCACCGGCTGCTCACGCTCGATCGCATCCCAGCCCCGCGAGACGTGGATCACGCGGGCCGCCAGGTCGACGTCGCCCCAGCGCAGCGCACGCAGCTCCCCGCGCCGCAAGCCGGCGTAGAACGCGCACGCCCACAGCGCCCGCTCGCCATCGGCGATAGCAGCGATGAGCGCCGCCGCCTCGGTAGGGTCGGCGATCCGCTCCCGCCGACCATCGGGCCGGCGTAGCTCAAGCCGCTCGGTCGGGTCGGCCGTGACCTCTTCGTCGCGGATCGCACGCCGGTAGATGACGCGCAGCGGGTCGAGCGTGTTCTGCACGGTGCTCGCGCTCAGCCCTTCGCTCGTCAGCCGGTTGGCGAGCTCCTGCACGTCGCGGCGCTCGACATCCGACAGTCGCATGCCGCCCAGCGTCGGCAGTAGACGTTTGTTGAGCCCGACGCTGTAGCCCCGGAGCGTCGCGGGCTTATAGCGGGCGCCCGACGCCGTGGGGATCGAACCGTCGCGGGCGCCGGCCATGAACGCCTCGGCGGCCTGCCGGACGGTCATGGACGTGGGCGCCCGGAGCTTGCCCTTGTTCGCCGCGGCGAGCTTATCCGCCCGCCACGCCTTCGCCGCTGCCTGCGTCGGGAACGTCTTGCGCAGCTTGCAGCCGTCGCGCTTCGAGTAGACCTCGGCACGCCACGGACAGTCACAGCGCCCCTTCCGGTTGCACTTGAATCCGTGGCGTTGACGTACTCCGGTGGCCATCAGCAATCACCTCCAGACGATGCCGCGGTGTACGGTGCTGACTGCATGGGAGATGATCCTCCTGTGCCATGCCCCCGGCCGCGACGACGGTGCGGGGGCGCTTTGTAGGTGTTCGGCATCCTACTCCCCCAGTCCGACGCTTTCGGCATGCCGATCGAGCCATGCCTGTAGTTCGCTGACCGGGATCAGCTTGCGGCGCCCGAGGCGCACAAGCCGCACGTCGGGTTCGATATGCGCGCGCCATGTATCCCAGGACACACCCAGCGCTTCACACGCCTGCTCGACACTGAGCGCCAAGGCCGGCGTGCTCCGTTTCTGGGCTGTAGGGGTGGCTGCCGTACGTGACGAGATTGAGGCCATCGCGGTTACAGACCCCGACCCGCCCCGAACGGCCATCGCATTACGCCGGGAAAAAGAGGTGCGGGCGCGACACTGGGGCGCGCTTTGGGAAGGCCCTCGAAGGGCTAGCCGCGCGGCAGGCCAAGCCCCTGACGCCTGCGCTTCGCATCAGTCAGTCGCCCGCACCACCGAGAACTCTCCCACAACCCGTGCTGGCTCGCAGACGGGCTCGCGCCCTGCCCCTGCCTACCCTTCTGGGTGCTCGCCCCTGGCGAGGCCGGGCGGACAAAGACCTGGGTAGCGCGCGGCCTGTCGGCCGCTTTGTGACCGAGCCTCCCACGGGTCGGCTCTTCTGCCGGCCCCGGTGCTGCACGCCTCTACGGCCTACGGTCTGCTCCGATGGCTGCCGGCTTACGCCGCCAGTCCAGCGTGGCTCACCGCTCGCTGACGCTCACGGCTCGCGCGCCCGGCGCACAGCACCAAGCCCGGACAGACTAGATGCACAGCCCTGCGGGCAATGTGCGAGGACTGTGCAACTCGTTGGCCGCTCCAGGGTGCTCGTGGTCAGTACCCCACATGATGACCGCGCAAAGCATCGGCGCCGGCGACGCCGTCGAATACGCCCGCTACCTAGAGTCAAAGACGATCGCCCCGGAGCTCGGGGACTACTACCTGAACCCCGATGGTGAGCCCACACAGGCACCGGGACGATGGCTTTCCAGCACGGACACCCTCGCCAGGCTGGGGATCGAGGGGCAGCGGATCGAGGGCAACGACTTCATCAAGCTGATGGAAGGCCGCCACCCCCGAAGCGGTGAGTGGCTTCGCCGCGCGGGAGCCGACGGGTCGCGCGCGGGAGGGATCGACGTCACCTTCAGCCCCCCGAAGTCGGTCTCGGCGGTGTGGGCGCTCGGGGACCGGGCGCAGCGCGCGGACATGGAGGCCGCGCACGCCGAGGCCGTCAGCGAAGCCCTGGCTCATCTCACCGAGGTGGTGCCGGTCGTGCGGCGCAGCATTGACGGGCAGCCCGTGGAAGAACCCGCCAGGGACCTGATCGCCGCGGAGTACCGGCACACCATCACGCGCGGGGTGATGGAGGGTGACCCGCCCGACCCGCAGCTGCATAGCCATGTCGTGATCACGAGCGCGGTGCGGGAGGACGGGCGGATCGTCGCCGTCGGGTCCCGGCCGATCTTCAGAGCGGCGCGGGAGGTCGGCGCGTTCTACCGCTCCGCGCTCGCCCACCAGCTCGCTGAGCGTGGCTATGCGATCGAGCAGGGCACCGGCAAGCAGGACCGTTACTTCGAGATCGCCGGGGTACCACGCGGACTGCTGGACGCGTTCTCCGCGCGCAGCCGCGAGGTCGCCAGGGCCGCGGAGCGCTTCCGCGCGAAGTACGGTCGGGCACCCGAGCGCGGGGAGCTGCGCACACTGAAGCTCGAGAACCGCAAAGCGAAGGTGCTCATCACGCGCGGCGACCTACAGCGAACCTGGGACGGGATCGCCGGACGCTTCCAGTTCACGAAAGACGACGTTGCGCAGTCGCTCGCCGCTGCTCGCGGGTCGCGCTCGGAGCGTGTGTTGGCGGATCGTGTCGAAGAGCGTCTGACCGAGCGCGCCGCCACCTTCGAGCCGGGGGAGCTCCGTGCGGTGCTGCTTGAGCAGTCCGCCGGCGAGCTCTCTCCCCGCGAGGCGCTCGCGTTCTCCAAGACGATGATCGCCGATCGCAGGGTGCTGCCGCTGGAGGGCGGGCTAATGACGACGCTCGCGGTGCGCGCCCAGGAGCAAGCGATCGAGCGCAGGTTCACCCAGCTCGCCATACCGGCGGATCGTGAGGTCGGGGAGGCCGCCCGTGGGATAGCCGGCGATCAGGTCGCCGAGAGGATCAGTGGCCGGCTCAGCGATGAGCAGGCTCACGCGCTACAGGTCATCACCGGTCCTGAGCGTGGCGCGATCCTCGTCGGGCCCGCCGGCACCGGCAAGGGCGTAGTCATCGATACGGCCGCGCGTGCCGAGCAGCTCACCGGCTATCAGACGTTCGGTGTCGCCGTGTCGTGGTCGACGGCCGAGCGCCTCGGCAGGGACAGTCCCGCGCTCGCGGAGAGCACGTTCAGTATCGACGCGCTCATCGCCAGGGTCGAGCACGGGCAGCTGACTGTCGATCAGGACACGACGATCTATCTCGACGAGGCTGGCATGGCGGATACAGCGCGCCTTGACCGTCTCACCGAGATCATCGAGCGAACCGGCGCAAAGCTCGTAGCGATCGGCGACAGCGCGCAGCTGCCGTCGATCGGCGCCGGCGGCATGTTCGACCGGCTCGCCGAGATCGCGCCGAGCGCGCAGCTCTCGAACATTCGCCGGACCTTGGACCCTGCCGAACAGCGTGCGTGGGCGGACCTCCGTGCCGGACGCTCCGACAAGGCGATGGCGCACTACCACGCCCGCGGACAACTACACATGGCCGACACCCGCGACGACGCGGTTGAGCACGCCGTGCAGGACTGGGCGAAGCTCACCGAGACACATCCGATCGAGGAGGTCGCGCTGATCTCCGATGCGTCAAACCAGGAGATCCACCGGTTGAACGCCCGCGCGCAACACCTTCGTGCCCAGCGCGAGGAGCTCGGCGAACTGGAAGTATCGATTCCCGGCATGCACTACGGCGTCCGCCAGGGCGACCGGGTAGTCATGATCGAACAGCACCGCGAGCACGGCCAAGAGCGCATCGAGAACGGCAGCCGCGGCGAAGTCCTCGACATCACACCCGACGGAGACGTGCTGATCGAGTTCGACATCACCGGCCGCAAGCGAACGCTCACCGGCGAGGACCTTGATCGCATACGCCTGGGGTACGCGCAGCACATCCACCGTGCCCAAGGCGCGACCGTCACCCGCACCCTCGTCGTGACCGGTGGCTGGCAGACGAGCAAGGAGCCCGCCTATGTCGAGGCATCCCGCGCCCGCCAAGGCACCCACTGGTACGTCTCCCGCGAAGACCTCGGCACCGAAGGCCACGACATCGACCGCATCCAACGACTCGCCGAGCACATGGGACGCAGCCACGCACAGACCCCATCCCTCGCGCACCACGAGCTGCCGAACCGCGACTACGGGCCGCGCTTTCACCACACGATCGCGCCCAGCCGCCGCAGCCGGATACCGGGGATAGCGCGCGCCATCAACCGCCTCATCCAACCACCGACACAGGAGCGAACACGATGAGCCAACGACTACAGATCGTCCTCCCCGACCCCGTAGCCCTCCAACTACACGAGCTAGCAGCCGGAGCCGACACACCACCCTCCACGCTCGCCGGGCAGATGGTCCGCGACTATGTGGCACTCACCGCCGAAGACGGCAAGGTCCGCGCGCTCAGACCCGTGTCAATGGCCATCGGGTTCTCCCCACTGGCGGCCATCGGTTCTCCCCGGTGGCGGCCATGTTTTCTCCCCACTGGTGGCCACCGGTTCTCCCCGGTGGTGTGGGGGTTTCGCGGGGTCTCGATGGAGCGAAGGCCGTAGGCCGTAGCGGAATCGAGTCCCCGCGGCGCGCTTTAGCTGTCCAGGGGCTCCACCCCCTCTCCCGCGGTCGCCTGGGCCAGCCGGTAGCTCTCCGCGCCGTCTGTGATGAGCACGTGGGCGTGGTGGAGTAGCCGGTCGACGGTGGCGGCGGCGAGTGTTTTGGGCATCAGCTCGTCGAAGCCGGCGGGGTGAATGTTTGAGGTGAGCGCGATCGAGCGTTTCTCATAGGCCGCGTCGACGAGCCGGAACAGCGCCTCAGCGGCGTCCGGGAAAACCGGGAGCAGCCCGACGTCATCGATGATGATCAGCTCCGCCCGGGTGAGCTTTCCGATCGCCTTGGCGGTGCTGTCATCGGCGCGGTGGCGGCGCAGCAGGCCGGCGAGGCTCTCCAGCGTCAGCCAGAGGACGGTCTTGCCTTGATCGATCGCGTGGTGCCCGAGCGCCTCGACCCAGTGGCTCTTCCCGGTCCCGGATGGGCCGCAGACGCAGAGGTTCTCCGCGCGGCTGACCCACTCCAGTGTTCGTAGCGCTTGCTGGGTCTGCTTGGGGATCGGTGAGCGGTGATCCTCCCACGCGTCGAGTGTCTTCCCGGTGGGTAGCCCGGACGCTTTGCGACGCGACTGGATCGTCGCTTGGTCACG
Source organism: uncultured Solirubrobacterales bacterium (assembly GCA_963837135.1). GTDB lineage: Bacteria > Actinomycetota > Thermoleophilia > Solirubrobacterales > Solirubrobacteraceae > Palsa-744. The sequence continues at coordinate 683,048 of CAWILV010000004.1, read as the reverse complement.
GCCGGTGGCCTCCTCGCCGAGCAGCACCCGCAGGACGTCCGCGGGCTCCCATCGCTGCGAGCGCGCGGTCGCGATCACATGCGGTGCGGCCGCGCGGATATAGGGCAGCCGCAGCCGCCGCAGCAGCTCGTCCAGATCCTCAGGCAAGGGTGGCGGTGAGGGTTCCTGGACGCTCATCGTGCCTGCTCCCACTGCTCGGCGACCTCGGCTGCCATCAGCAGCTCGAACGCGAGCTCCCGCGCGCGAGCCGCTTCGATGTCGCAAAACGCCGGCGGCACTGCCCGCCAGATCGGTGCGCCCGACTCGTCGGTCATCACGACGCTGATCTCCTGGACGCGGATCCCGTTCGGGTATTCCTCGGCCAGGGCGCGATCGACATCGATGTGAACGTTGGTGTAGTGGCCGTGGTCGCTCATCGTCCCAAGCCCTCCCACGCCTGCGTGGATCGCTGCAGCGTCTGCTCCTCCGAGACGCGGGCGGGGAACGGGATCACCTGCCCGTTCTGCTGGTGGTGAGCGAGGATCGCCGCGAGGTCGCCCTCCGCGAAGCGTTCAGCGTGCGCGGCCGACGCGAGCGCCTCATTGACCTCGCCCTGCCCGTGCAGCTTCGACAGATCGACGGCCTCTGAGAGCTTGCGGCGCACCCTGGTAGCACCCGCGGCCGCTGCCCGGGTCAGCCACGCCTCCGCGCCCGCTCCGAGCGCGAGGAACGCCGCTTCCTCTGACCCCTGAGCCCTGGGTTTGCGCTCAAGCGCCCCAGGCGGCCGCGGCGGATAGTGCTCATCCAGGATGCTCGGCAGGCCCGGCGTCGTCAGCTCATGCCGGGCGACCTCACGTGCCCCCTCCAGACCGTCGGCGTGCACGACGATCAGCTGCGAACCATCCACGCGCGCCCACACCCGCTCATCGACAAGCGCCGAGGGAACTGAGTAGACAGATCCACCGATCGACACCGTTGCCTGTTTGGTGACTTTGCGGGTCTGCCCGAAGCACAACGTGTGCGCGAACGCCGGCAACGGATGCAACCGCCCCTGCTCCTCGGCGAGCATCACCGCGGGCGCCCGCCGCGTCACACGGTGCTCACGCGTGTTCACCCGGTCGCAGAAACCCTCGCATGCCCGCTCGAGCTCCGCGAAGGACCCATAGGCCCCTCTGAGGTTGTGATCGGTCGGCACCAGATCAGCCTTCGCGATCCGAACAGTCGCCTCCGAGCCACCTTTGCTCTGTGGATCCGCGGGCACGCACGTCGCGATCGTCAGCCCGTAATGACGGCCAACCGCGACGATCTGCGGGTTGCGGACCGCGATCCCGCACACATGATCGACCGAGACGGTCCGCTCGTTGTCGGTGAGTGCGTAGGTCGGCGCGCCACCAAACGCCCGCAACGCCCGGTCCAGGCCCATCACGACGCTCGCCTGCGTGCGATCCCACAACGGCAGCACCACCCGGAACCGCGACCACGCAAGCCACGCGCAGAACAACACCGTCTCACGGCCATCGACCTTCGGCCCGTCACCGTAATCCCACTGCATCCACAGCCCGGGCTCCGTGATCCACGGCCGCGTCACGCGGCCATGACCCGCACGCCAAGCACGCTTCGCCCGCGCGACCGCACGGCGCGTGGTGCGCTCAGAGCCCGTATAGCCCATCGCGATGAGCCGCTCATGCGCCTTATCCGCGCGGATCCTCCCACGCGAGCGCTCCACCCACTCCTCGATCTTCCCCACGAACGGCCCGACCCGCGGCCGCTCACGCGTCGAGACCGGCAACCCGCCACCAGCCTCCTCTCGCGCACGAACCCAGTGCGCGATCGTCTTGTGATCACAGCCCACCAGCGCCGCGGCGCCACGCAGACTGCCCGTCATATCAAACGCCTCAAGAATCTCCATGATCTCCTCCGATCGCTTCATCAAGCCCGCCTTCCCGACGTGCCTCGTTGATAAGGCGCCGGGGACTACAGGCCGCTCAGGACAGAACGGTGGGGAGATCAGATGGCCGCCCATGGGGAAATCCGGTGGCCACCAGTGGGGAGATTCAACGGCCGCCTATGGGGAGAATCTCATGGCCGCCGTCAGACCCGCACCCGTGCTCGTCGGCAGAAAGGGCACCCAACGCGCACCGTGGCTCGAGCCCTACGGCGGCAACACCCACTGGCGCCAGGAGATGTGGGGTCAGGTCGTCGCGCTACACGGCCGCTACCCCCGCCACCTCGCCACACTCACCGACGGCTGGTGGACCGACGACTCAAACACCGAGACACTCAGCGCGCTCGCCATGTGGCGAGCAGAAATCGACGACACAGGCCAAGACCCCCGCGAAGAGCTCGCCTTCCAAAACCAGCTCACCGACTACGCCAACCTCCTACGCCAGCAAGGCGGCGGCGTCACAAAGGAATGGAAACCCGGCGCACCACCTGCCGAGTGGGCGGGAGAAAAACAGCCACACCCATAGCCCTCACACAGCCCACCATCTTGTTGCGAGGACCGATCAGAGATCGGCCGCAACGCTGGGGGTGCCGCGGCCGGATCGGAAACCGCGGCGCCCCGCCAGCACGATGTGGACGAGTACCAACGCCCAGGCTCCTCGAACGATCCAAGTCCACCGACGCATGCCCACCGGGCGGATCACCAGCGTCACGTTCGCGAAGGGAGGGCCAGCTCGACGCACTCCGTTTCAGGCTCTCCATCCTCGAGCGCAATCCTCAGCACGCTCGCCGAGGGAGGTACGCCCGGTTCAAGGCGCCACTCCGAACGCCAGCGATGCTCAGAACCGCCTATCGCTGTGCCGATAGCGTGGTAGCGGGTGCCCACGTCATCCATCACGGATAGCGGCAATCCTCTGAGTCGCGGCACGCTCGGTTGCTCCGGCATTTGCAGATCTTCGGCTTCTGCAGCAGCGCGGTGCTCAACCCAGCGTTTGTCGTAAGCCTTGTATTCGCTGTCGAATGCGGCGTCTAAAGCGTCGGTGAGCTTCTTCTGCCGCGCGTCCAGGCGCAAGATCAGCCGCGATGTCCAAAGCTCGACGCGCATGACCACAAACGTAAGTTGGTTTACCTCGCCGAGCGGACGCTCGGGCGTGAGCAGCCCTTCAAGACGGTCCTGATCGGCTTCACCCTTCGCCTCTGCGAGGGCCCGTTCAGTCCGTCGGCGGACGATCATGCCCATGTCATGCTCGTCCTGATCTAGTCGTTCCAGTGCGCGCGAAGCATCGTCCTCGGAGAGCACGCCGGATTCCAAGAGCGCTGCGAGCTCAGCACGCAGCTCCTTGTAGGGTGGCCTGCTCAGACGCAACGCCGGGTCGAAAGTGTCTCTCAGCCACTCCTCACCAGTCACGCACGTATCTTGACGCACGCTAGGCGTCTCGGCAACCACGAGCCGCCGGGCTACTTCTACAGCTTGTGCGCCTGGGCGCGGTTGTAGAGCAGCGCGATGAGGTGACGCTCGACAGGCAGTGCCAGAGGGTCGGGACCCTTCGCCTCGTTGTCTGGCGGAGCGATGTAGAAGAGCGTCACGACGTATGGCCCGGCCGCGAACCAGAGCCGATCAGTGAAGCTCCGGTCCGCGCTGTTCTTGCAGGTCTGATCCCTGGCCAGACAACGCCACACACGCAGGCCGGATACGGACGTGTCGCCTAGGGGCGGGCGAAGCGCGACTACTTCGCTCTTCTCTCGGAGCCCAGACGCAGCCCTCTTTCGGGCTTCTTCGCGCTGAACGCAGCCCAGCCCCCGGCCGGCATCGGCAGCTGCAATGTACGACGATGCGATAGACGGGTCGCGCATCGGGTACACCACGGACAGTACGGTCTGTATCGGGACGCTCCGTTTCTGGAAGAGCGGTGAGGCGACGCCGCGGCTTGCCCCATTCACGACTGGCCCGCGATCGCACTCTTCAACCGGTCGAGGGACGGGGCCGGACGGGGCATCACCGTGTTCGGATTCACCGGCCAAGGCGAGCTTGAAGCCAGGGAGATCGGAGACGCGCAGGTTGACCGTGTGAGCGTACGCGACGGCTTGTGGGTTGGCGATCGGCTTGTCTGCCTCCACTGGCGCGCCAATGGAGGAAGCGTGAGTGTGCGCGCTCACCGGCGACTGCCCCACCGCGACCGTCACGCCACCGGCGATGAGCGCGACCAAGACGAACGACACGGCGCCGATCAGAGCAAGATTCATGTGCTGGTATTACCGACGCCGGAGCAGGCCACCCAGAGTGACCCCGATGGTCGTGTCGCTCGGCAGCTTCCCGCCGACACTGACTCGCTGTTGTGTGACTACGAACTGCCCATCGTGATGCCCCTTGGGCCTTGCGACCTTGCCCAACCGGCAGTGCGCCTTGTCGATCGCGGTCTGGGCGGCGCTCAACGTGTCGCCCTTCAGTGAGGGCACGACGCAAACCGGAGCGACGTGATCGACGGAGTCCGTTGTCGCTTCTTCGGGGGCCTCGGCGGGTGGTGGTTCCCTAGTCGGCTGCGGTTCGAGGGGTTCGTTGAGCGGTAGTTCGCGGGCTTCCTCAAGCGTCTTTTCTGCCGCTATGTCTCCCGATTCGATGGCCAACTGCGACTCTTCCGTCCTGTATGGCGGGCCGGGGCCAGTTCCGTTGGGGTAGGCGCCATCGTTGAGGAATCCGAACGAGTACGGGCCAGCCTTGGCCTTGCCGGCGGAGTTGGAGGCCACGACTTCGTACCAATAGGTGTAGCCTGGCTGCAGGTTCGTCACAACAGCGCTCACGGTCTGATCTTCAGAGCCAGCGGCGATATGCCCGCCCTGTATCTGTTCGCCACCGGTTACCGGTTCGCCCGGTGCCGGTGGATCGGCATCCTGCCAGACCAACCGAAATTCGTATGCGGCTTCGCTGCCCTGCGGGTCGATCTGAGCTTCAAGCGTCACGCCCTGTTCGATGATGTTCGTCACCGCTGTGCTTTCAATCCTCGGGCTGCCCACTCCAGACGCCAAGGCCGGAGGAGCGCCCGAGAGCATGAGCGCACCGGCCAAGATCGAGCACGAGACTAGGACGATCCAAGAGCCGCGCGAGGGAAACAAGCTTCTCGTCAAACCGTCGATCATGACGCTCTTCCACAATGATACAGCATTGGCTCCTAGCCAGAGTGCGGGTTTGCAAGTTCGTGTGCTGCAGCAGCTTCAGTCCTCATCCTTCGTGTCTTCGATCTGGCGCTCGCTCGGTTGCCTGTAGGAGAACTGTTGCCGCGTGCTCCGACCACGAGGATGGTCTGCCGCCCATTACTACTCACCTGGCGACTCCTGGCAGCAGAACCTCCGCAGGCCGTCGCGCCTACGCAGCCAAGCAACAGAATCAGACCGCCAAATGCCCTCATGCCTTGTCTCCATCGTCGACTTCGATCTCCGCAAGTAGCCGCTCGGAGAACTCGAAGACGAACGGCAAGTCGATCAGCTCGGCCTCCGAGATGCGTATACCCTCGTCGTGCAACGCGCTCACCAGCGGTCCCCAGCTCAGCCGAGGAGGGGATGTCTGCTCCGGGTCTCTGCCAAGGTTCTTGTTGATTGCGTCTTCGATGTCGTGCGACTGAAGGCGATATTCTTCGAGAGCGCGCATTTCCTCCTCTGGATCCGTCGGCAGCGGTGGTCCTCTCCAGCCCTTAACAATGGCGTTTGCACCATTGCGCCAGAGGCCTGTCGACATGTGCCAATATGCTGGTGCAATACGTCGACCGTCGTCGCTTTCCGCGAAGGTTCGTGCCTGAATGACAAGACGATCCTTATTCGTCTCAGTCGCCGTGCGTATCGCAAGCCGTCCTACGCGCTTCGGGTCAAAGTCGGCCACACCGACGGTGACGCCAACTCGCTGCAATTCGGATGGCATACTCGATCCCATGCACACGCCTAATAACTGAACAACTTCTCTGGAACTCTGCTAGGAACCTAGAGTTTGTGCGCCTTGGCGCGGCTGTAGAGCAGGGAGAGCAGTCGGTGCTCAGTAGTCACAGGGAATGGATGCGGGTCGCCCGTGGCGTTGAGCATAACGACCGCAGGTCCAACCGCAAACCCGAGGAAGTCGTGGTAGAGCTGGGAACGACCCTTGGCGCCGTGTGCCTTGATTGCAAAACAGGCTCTAGTCCGCAGTCCGTCGGCCTGTAAGACGCGCAGATGGGAATGCAGCGCAGAGACCTCGACACGGCTGAAGACTGGGCTCCCAATCGGTCCCCCGAGCTTCGCGCCTGCTTCGTTCGTTACTTGCAATCGCGCATGTTCGAGGTTACGTTTGAGGCACATCACGACAGCAGTGCTATCAGGAGCTGCCTCGACGGCCGCGATCTCTCGAGACGCCAGAGCCGCGCTGCGCATCACGTAAACCGCGGACCACACCCCTTCCGGCGGCAGGTAGCTCTTGCTGATGCTCGTGCTTTCGCGTAGCCGCTCAAATGTCTGCGAGCCGACCCCAACAACGTTCCCAGCGGGGATCGTGGCCCCATCGCACCCGTCCCCCAGAGATCCCAAGGGCCCTTCGCCCACATCGCTCCCGCCGGTAGCGATGAGGCCGCGAACGTCGCCCCCGCGCAGATTTACCGCGTGAGCGTAAGCGGTAGCTCGCGCCTTCGTGATCGGCGCGGACGTGTTACCAGACCGAGCCAGGGCGATCGTCACGCCGCCAGCGATGAGCGCGACCAAAACGAACGACACGGCACCGATCCGCGCAAGATTCATGTGCTCATGTTACCGACGCCGGAGCGAACCACCCAGCGTGATCCCTATGCGCGTGTCGCTCGGTAGCTTCCCGCCAGCGCTGACTACCTGCTGCGTGATCACGAACTGGCCGTGGTAATGCTCCTTAAACCTTGAGACCTTGCCCAGCCGGCAGTGTGCCTTCTCAATCGCAAGCTGGGCGATGCTCAACGTGTCGCCCTTCAGAGAGGGCACAACGCAAACCGGAGCGACGTGATCCACGGACTGCGTTGCCGCTTCTTCGGGGGCCTTGGGGGGTGCTTCCCTGGTCGGCTGCGGTTCGAGGGGTTCCTTGAGCGGTTGTTCGCGGGCTTCCTTGAGTGTCCTTTCTGCCGCTATGTTTCCCGATTCGATGGACAACTGCGACTCTTCCGTCCTGTATGGCGGGCCGGGGCCAGTTCCGTTGGGGTAGGCGCCATCGTTGAGGAATCCGAACGAGTACGGGCCAGCCTTGGCCTTGCCGGCGGAGTTGGAGGCCACGACTTCGTACCAATAGGTGTAGCCTGGCTGCAGGTTCGTCACAACAGCGCTCACGGTCTGATCTTCAGAGCCAGCGGCGATATGCCCGCCCTGTATCTGTTCGCCACCGGTTACCGGTTCGCCCGGTGCCGGTGGATCGGCATCCTGCCAGACCAACCGAAATTCGTATGCGGCTTCGCTGCCCTGCGGGTCGATCTGAGCTTCAAGCGTCACGCCCTGTTCGATGATGTTCGTCACCGCTGTGCTTTCAATCCTCGGGCTCTCGGCTCCATCGGCCAAGGCCGAAGCGCACGAGAGCATGAACCAGCCGACCAGAATCCCGCACGAGACGAGTGCGAGCCACGAGGCGCGCGAAGGACACGATGTCGCCCGAGCCTTGCACGCAGAACCGGGCCAGCACCAGCCACGCACCGTACAGCGCTCAGCCTCAGCTGATCGAATCACGTGGCGGCCCAAGGAGGCTAGTTTTGCGACGGCGACGCGCTCCCCACCACCCGGTTACAAGCCACAGCAAGCCGAGCCCGATAAGCCAAAACAAACCCAGGATCACCACGTACACGATCTCGCTTGTACCTAGCAAATCAAAGAGACGGCGACACCCGTGAGAGCAATGTTGAGGAGTAGCATTATGAACGCTGATACCGGTAACCACTGCCAGAAGCACGATGAGTAAGCACGAAAGAACCAGCACCCAGGTCATCTTACGCCATCGGGGTAATCTTTTACTCCAGCCTATCTTCGCGGGTCGGTCCAACTGAATACTTTAACCTTGCGTTAGTGGCCAACGGTTATTACACGTATACAAATTCATTATGCTCATAGCTACCACAATATTCGGCGTAGTAAGTGCAGAAGGATACGACGGGCTCTTGGAAGAAGTCTGGGATTTCTATCGTTTCTATTGTACCAAATCCGCGAAGTTCGATGTTGATCGTCGTCAAAGGTATCGTGACCTCACACCTGGGGTACGGATCATTACCAAAAAGCTCGTCCTGTAGTTCAAACGCTTCCCCGCATGCATAAATGCCTTCCGCAATATTATAGGCCCAGTCTGTCGGGGTATGCACGCCTGCGAGTGACTCCACCCAGTGGACAGGGCCTTTTTCGAGGAAGGACTGTATTTTATGCAAGAAGAACAATACCTTTATGGAACCCCCGCCCTCGACGTCGTTGATGATCCCGATGGTTTCTTGCTGATCGAAATAAGTGTATTCGTAACCTGGGTCTGTAGTCAACGCTAGTCCGCACTGCTTCTCTTCCGGATCCGCTTTGCACTCCTGTATTTCCAGTGCACGCTGTTCGGCCAGCGTATTGGCCGCAGCAGCGTCCCCTGATTCAATCGCTGAAGCCGACTCTTCGGTGCTGTATAGCCCGCCGGACCCTGTGCCGTTCGGCGCCGCGCCCGGGGGGATAGGCTGTTCTGTTTGCAGCGTCTGCGCCAGCTGAGGGACGTACGTCGCACCTGCGTTGGTTATGACCCCGGTTCCCAGTTCTGACTGTGCTCCCTCGGCACCGAGCCACGAGTACTTTGGCGCGGTGCCCACAGGCACGCCAAATTCCATCGTGTTGTGTGTGGTGAGCAGTTTGGTTTCCGTTTCGTTGTCGGCCGCCGTGGCGACGATGTTGCCCTGCAGGTCGTGCAGCTGGAGCACGGGCGCTTCCCCATTTGTCTGGATCGCGTCGAGCGCTCCATCGATCCCTGGAATGTTACGCGTCCATTTCGTCTCTTTTTCTTCTTCACATTCTTTTTTTCCTTCTTCTTCGCAGGTCCATGTAAGCGCGTCGCCCTGACCCGCGTAGTGCGAAATCGCCGTGGAAGTACTAGATTTGCTTGTCAAGTTGGCAACCATCGTGCGTCCCGCCGGGTCGTAACTGTAGCCGATGGCCTTTTCACTCTGTTCTTGGACGGCGACCTGGTTGTCCACGTAGAAGCTGCTCGTGATGGCCGAGCCTCCCGCATCGAGCGACGGGACTTTCGTCACGTTCCCGAGCGCGTCATAGGTCATACCCGGATCGAGCAAACGTCCTACAGTATCGTAGAACTGCTCTTCGACAACGCCGCCTTCGGTCGCGCATTCTTCTTTTTCGTTTGGTTCGCGCGTCGTCACGCTCGTCCGATCGCCCGATTCTTCACCGTATCCGTAGAGCCGCGTGATACAGCCTTTCCCGCCGACGGGCGTTTCCTCGGTCTGCGCCAGTTGTCCGTATTCGTTGTAGTCGTAGGTCTCGGTGGACAGAGTGCTCGTCTGATACGCGAGTTCCCCGTGTGGGCCAAATGCCACTGCGTCACTGAACCATACGCATTTTTCGGTGCAATGGGTGGTCTTTTCGTATTCGAGGTTCGTAGTCTGTCCGATCGAGTTATGCGTATACTTCGCCGTCATGCCATTGGGGTAGGCCTCCGTCAGCATCTTGCCCTGGACGTCGTATGTCGCCGTGAATGTACCCGCGGCCGAGTCCAACAGTTTCGTCAAGAAGCCCGTGGTCGCGTCATACGCATAGATCTGGCTGCCTTTGGGTTCCACGATTTCTTCTACGCGCCCGTCAACGTCATAGCTATATTTCGTGGTGCTGCCCTCGGCGTCTGTGTAAGACGTAAGCTGGCCGAGCGTGTTGTAGACGCTCGCGATCATCCTGGCTTTGCCTTCCAGTGTCTCGCTCTGCTTGACAAGTGCTCCGGTTTCCGAGTTGTATTCGTCCGTGACCGGCGGCAAAGCTTTGTCTTCGGACGACGTCGAGGTCTCTTCGCTTTCCTTTTCGCGCCCGGCGCTGTCGAACGTTTTCTTGGTCGTCCGCATCACAGATCCGATCTGTTCCGTGACGGTTTCGGGATCCTCCCACGTGTTGTACGTGACAGTCGTCACCGGCAGAGGCGGAGGCCCAGTATCCCCCGGCTGCACGGTCGGTTCGGTCTGACAGATCTGGCCAGCCCATTCTGGGTGGTTCTGGCATGCTGCCACTTCCGATTCGGCTTTCGCAGTGTAGTACAGGGTACGTGTGTCGTGCGCGCCTTCATTCCCTGGGCGTGGCGCTGGCGTCCACTCCAGTACACGGTTGTTTTTCATGTCGGCCACGTAGAGGTTCCCGTTTGATGCGACCGCTATGCCCCACGGTTCTTCAAGCTGGCCGTTACCTGCGCCTTTGTCACCAAATGTTGTGAGGAACGCGCCTGAAGGCGTGAACTCCTGCACACGGTTATTGATGCTATCGGGCACCAGCACGTTGCCGTTCGCGGCGACGGCTACAGCCTTTGGTTCATCCAGCTGACCGTTGCCAGTTCCTTTCGACCCAAACATGGATACGTATTCGTCTTTTTCATTGAACTCCTCAACGCGATTGTTGCTGGCATCGGCGACCCATACATTGCCATTCGCCGCGACGGTAACGCCACGCGGAGCACTGAACTGTCCGTTGCCCGAGCCGGCAATGCCCGCTTTACAGGCACTGGTACAGATCTCGTATTCGGCTTTTTCGTTGCTCACTCCGAACCCAAATGCCGCGATAAATTCACCTTTTTCGTTGAACTCCTCAAGGCGGTTGTTGGCGCCATCGCTCACGTACACAGCCCCGCTCGCGGTGACGGCTACTCCCTTGGGTTCCTTGAGCTGTCCGGCGCCGGCGCCAGCGAGGCCGACTTTACACGTGCTCGTGCAAACCTCGAGTTTTGCTTCGCCGTTGCTCACACCGAACCCAAACGCCTCCACGAATTCTCGTTTTTCGTTGAACTCGTCGATCCTGTTATTGCTCGTGTCTGCAATCCAGGAGTTGCCTTTCGTATCGACCGCTATTGCATACGGCGAGCTCATGTCGCCTTTTTCTGCTCCACTCGCGCCGAACTTATTGAGATACGTGCCGGTCGGACTGAATTCCTCTACACGGCTGTTCGCCGTGTCCAGCACGTACACGTTCCCGCTTTTGGCCATCGCGACACCGTGCGGTTCTTTGAGCTGCCCATTTTCCGAGCCTTTTGTACCGAACTTCAATGTATAAGCCGGCGGTGCGATCGGAACCTGCTCCCACTCCTGCACCCGTGAGTTGCCAGAGTCCCCGACGTACACGCTGCCTTCGTTGTTGATGGTCACACCAAGTGGGTCTTTGAACTCTCCGTTGCCGGTTCCTTCTGTTCCGAACTTGGTCACAAACGTTCCGGTGATCGTGAACTCCTGGACTCTGTTATTGAGCGAGTCCGTCACATACAAGTCACCCGCGACAGGGTCGGACGCTATGCCATAGGGACCGTCGAGCTGTCCATTGCCAGATCCTTTGGTGCCGAATTCGGCGAGATAGGTGCCCGACCCCGAGAGCTCCTCGATGCGATTGTTCCCGTAATCGCTCACATAGAAATTCCTGCCAGAGAACGCTAACCCCTTCGGTTCTTTGAACTGGGTTTTACCGCTGCCTTTGCTGCCAATGCTTTTGATGTACGCACCTTCGGACGAGAACTCCTCTACGCGGTTGTTGCCGCTGTCGACCACCCATACATTGCCGCTGCTGTCAACGGCGACCCCCAACGGGTCCGAGACCTGGCCGCTGCCTGAGCCACTGATACCGGCTTTGCAACTGCTCGTGCAGACCTCGGATTCCGCTTTCCCGTCACTGACCCCGAAACCCCAGGTTCGGATAAACGCACCCGACGATGAGAGCTCCTGCACCCGGTCGTTAGTGGAGTCGGTGACATATATGTTGCCCGTGCTCTTGTTGACCGCGACGCCCCACGGCTGTTCGAACTGTCCATTTCCGGTGCCTTTGGACCCAAACGAGCTGAGATATGCACCTTCGGTCGAGAACTCCTGCACCCTGTCATTGCCGGAGTCTACGGCCAATACTTCTCCAGTGGCATCCTCAGCCATCCCCGCAACGTTGGTGAACTGTCCGTTGCCTTTGCCTTCCGAGCCAAACTGCGAGGCGTACACCGGAGCGCCCGTCGACACACTGGCAGTGGCTTCGATCGGATTACCTGTTTCTTTTTCATACGACTCCGCCTTGGATGTCGTGTGACCTTCGACGACCGAGGTCACCAGCGTCGGCTTGCGCAGTTTCCAGCCGAGTTTTTCCTGGCCGTTGTAGGATGTCAACGTTTCATGTTTCCCCAGTATAGTTTTAGCTGCAGTTTCCGTCCATTCGGTCGCCTGCGTCACAAGATCGTGCGTTTCTCCCGAAGGGGCTTCTTCGTTGTATGAGAACTTCTCGTGGTTGCGCGTCTCTTCTTCCGTCCCGTTGGCGAGCCTGATCTTATGTTCCGGACCGTACTTTTCGAGTAGCTGCGTACCTTCGCTGTTGTAGACGTCTTTTGTGCTCAGCGCGTTGGCAACTTCGGCCGATTTGCTACCTTCTTTGAGCGCGGTGACGCGATTGTCCGCGCTCAGCGTGCGCGTGACCTCATTTAGGTGATTGTATTCGACTGTGGATATAGCCCCGCTCGGCGATGCGGCGTTCACCGTTCGCGCCTCGGCGTCCATGTAGTTGATATTGGCACGCTTATAGTCGGTCGCGGGCCATCCCATCGGTTCGTCGGGAGGGAAGACGGCGGTCGCTTCGGTCGGCAGATCTTCTTTCTCGCCCCATTTCGCCAGTTCGGTGCTGGTCATCTGGTATGGAGCGCCTTCGCCCGAGAGCGGGACGCGATACTCGATCGTCATGCCTGGTTGGGGTGAGCGAGATTCGCCTTCGTTGACCGGACCGACCGGATCGAAGGTGGTGACGTTTCCGGTCGTGTCGGCCGCAACGCAGAGCGAGGAGGACGCACAGGATACGCTGGTCAGTTTGTCGCCGAGCGCATATTGTTTGCTCCAGCTTTCTCCACCATTGCCAGAAGCGAAGACGTTGCCTTGACTATCTACGGCGACACAGATCGCGCTCGTCGGGCAGGTGACCGCGGTGAGATCGTTCGTGCCGTCGATGTCGTGTTTTGTCGCGGTGGCGGTGCTGCCTGAGATCGCGAGATTGATGACATTGCCAGCGCCATCAACCGCCACGCAGGACGTCGTTGAAGTGCAGGCGACTCCGTGGAGCGCACTGGTGCCGTCGATATCGGTGCTCGTCCAGGATTCAGACTCGATCTGGCTCGTACTGTCGGCGACGTGAACATCCCCTACGCTGTCGACGCCAGCGCAGAAAGAAGAGGACAAACAAAAGACACCGTTCACGTTCGTTGATCCAGCGATGTCCTCAGCTGTCCAAGAAGTCGAACCCGGACTGGTGGAATAGCGAATGTAGCCACCACTTTCGCCCTGTCCATCGATGCAGAAAGAGGACGACGAGCAGGAGAGGGCGTCGACGCCGTAGCCCGGTTCAAATGCCGTTGTCCAGGCACCACCGAGCGAGGTCGCGTAGTACAAGTTGCCACCAGCGGTGCCTTTGCCATCCGCCATCAGGCAGAGTGAGCTCGTGGGGCAATCGACGGCCTGGCTAGGGCTCTCCCCGCTCGGCCCGGTCCAAGTTTTCCAGGTAGCCGGGGAGGTGGTGCTCACGTTTGTCGCGTAGAGCGCCTTCCCGGCGCTGTCGGTGACCACACAGTCAGTCGTCCCCGGAACACACGACAAGGCATTCAGGCTGTTACCGCTGTCAACCGACTGCGTAGCGTTTGGGTAGAAGGCGGTGACGTTTCCAGTCGTGTCTGCTGCGACGCAGAGCGAGGCGGACGAGCAGGACACACTGGTCAGTTTGTCGCCGAGTGCCAGCTCTTTGGTCCAGGTTTCTCCGTGGTTGGTCGATACGAAGACGTTGCCTTGATTATCTACGGTGACGCAAGTTGAGCTGCCCGTACAGGTGACGGCGGTCAGATCGTTTGTGCCGTCGATGTCGTGTTTTGTCGCGGTGGCGATGCTGCCTGAGATCACGAGATTGATGACATTGCCGGCGCCATCGACGGCCACGCAGGACGTGGTGGAAGTGCAAGCGACCCCGCTGAGCGCGGTGGTGCCGTCCACATCCGTGGACGTCCAAGAGGAGGACTCGATCTGGCTCGTGCTGTCGGCGATATGAACATCCCCGACACCGTCGGCAATCGCGCAGAACGATGACGACAGGCAAAAGACGCCCTTCATGCTGGCTTCTCCCTGATACTCCAATTCCCACGAAGTCGAGGCTGGGCTGGTGGAGTAGCGGAAGTAGCCATAATCGTCCTGTCCGTCGACGCAGAACGAAGACGATGTGCACGAGATCGCATCGACCCCATAGGCCGGGCTGTATGCTTTCGTCCACGATCCGCCCAGCGAGGTCGCGTAGTACAGGGTGCCTCCGGCAGTTTCTTTGCCATCCGCGAGCATGCAGAGCGAGGTCGTGGGACAATCCACGGCCTGACTGGGGCTCTGTTCGCTCGGCCCGCTCCACGTATTCCAAGTCGCCGCGGAGGATACGCTCACGTTCGTCGCGTAGAGCGCCTTCCCGGCGCTGTCGCTGACCACGCAATCCGTCGTCCCCGGAACACACGATACGGCGTTCACGCTGTGACCGCTATCAACCGACTGCGTATAGCTCGGAGATACACCCGGCGCCGTGAACTCGACCGTCGCGCTTGCCAAGCTCGACGCGAGCACCGTCCCGCCGCCGTTGATCGCGCTCACCTGCGCCACCAGCGTGTGGCCCACATCGCTCGCCGCCACGGTGTAGTTCGCGTTCGTCGCACCGAGGATCGGGGTGCATTCCCCGCCGGAGGAGTTGCAGTCCTCCCACTGGTAGGCGTACGCGACAGGGCTGTTTTCCCAGGCCCCGTTGGAGACGCTCATCTTCACGCCGACAACCGGCGACCCCGACAGTTTTGGCGCTTCGGTTTTGCTCGGAAGTTTTCCACCCCACAAGCCACCCGACGCCGGCGGGCGCATAACCTTCAGTAGCCGGCCCGGGCTGCCATCGCTCGGGATCGTCCCGTACATGAACGCCCACGACTCCTGCCCCGGCGGCGTAAGCGCCGTGACATGCCCTTCGGAGTCATAGCCGTAGGTCGTCTTCAGCGCGGGTGAGATACGCGGATCCCACTCCGCGCGCAAGCGGCCCTGTTTGTCATACGCGTACTGCGCGACCGGGATCGTTTCCATTTTTTTACCCGTGGTGCTGTAACCCGTGAACGACACCTTCACCAGACGACCCTTGTATTCGCCCCATTCGCTCGAACTTTCACCCGTCGCCGTTGTTGTTTCCGCGTAGGTGAACGACAGCGCGCGGCATCCCGGTTTGAGTTCTTCCAAATTGACTTTTTTCGGGTTTTCGCCACACGTCACGTTAGCCGGCACGGGACCAAGCACCTCCGTCGGCTCCGTGATCAGAGTTCCCGAAACCGGTTCGACCGTCCGGTAGGCATATCTGATCGTGTCGCGTTCGGCCGGACCTTCTGTCGCTTCCGGCACCCAGATCTTGGAGCCGCTTGGGAGCGTGAACTTGATCGTCGTTCCAGCAGCCGGATCCTTGAGCAGGTATTCGACGATTTTCCCTTCTTTGCTCTTGGATTCCAACGTCAAGTTTTCATCGCCCTTGGGCGTTGTGAACACTCCGCCGCCGTCGCTCGCAAACGTCGTGGACTCACCCGCCGAGCTCCTCAGTTCGGCGTTCCCGTTCGGCAGCACGTTGAGGCTCTGCCCGGTTCCGAAACTGAAGCTCCACTGCGGCCCGAACGGACCTTCGACACCCAGGCTCAACGAGCGTGACAAATATGTGCGAGACACCCGGCCGGTGCCCGCGATGTCCACGTCTGAGGCGGTCAATGCGAACTGGCCCGTCACCGGGTCCACCGAGCCGGGGCCGACATGCACCGGGGTCCCGTTGCGGATCGCAAACGTGTATTTTCCTTCCAGTACGCGGCCAGCGTTGTTGGTCGCGGTCACGATGATTTTATGTTCGCCCGCGCCCAGGCTTTCCCCGTCGATCGTCACTATACGGCTCGCGGTACATTCACCCGAACAGGAGCCGGACGGGGACCCGATTTCCTTGCCATCCACCGACACAGCAATCGATTTGATGCCTGAGAATTTATCCGTCGCTTCGACAGTCAGTTGGTGAGGCGTGGCGTTTAGTTCCGCTCCGGTTTCGGCGATGCCTTTCAATTTGATTTTGCTCGGCGCCCCGTTCTCGACTTTGACCGTTGTTTCAGTGCAAGCCCACAAGTGCGCTGCATCTTCGGCGCACAATTCGATCGTGTTGTTGCCTTCCGCCATTTCTTTGTTGTAGGTGAAATGCGTAGTGTAGGTCGGGTTGCACCAAACCCCCGCGCACTTGTCTTCTTCGAGAATCGGAATCTTGTCTTCCCATCCGGTCGTGACATCCCGAACTTTCACGTCGGAAACCCCAAGACCAGGATCTTTGGCTATGATTTCAAACGCACCGTTGGATTCGTTGAGCCAACCGCCGCTCCCATACAGGACGTTCTGGCGGCCTTCGTCGATAGTGGACGAAGAGGTATTAAAGCTCACTTCGGGGCCTTTTTCCTGAACGACGTCAACTTTCATGCTGTAAATCTGAAACCAATACAAAGCATATTCTTCAGAGGCAGATCTAGTTGCCGTTTGAATGAAGCGCACCCCGTTGCCATTGTTGATCGGACGTTCGTTACAGGTTTTAATTTCACGCGGCGTGCACAGATTCCACTCGCTTCTTTTGTAACTTTCGCCCGCATTTGCGAGTATCTTAGAATTTTCTTCGGTTCCTCCATAAAATATTTCCTCCTTTGTGATCGGATCGGAAGCTTCACTCGAAGCCTCTTCACTTTCCTCTTCGACCTCTAGGATGTGGGCTTGACCGTGAGTTTCATACTCGAATTCGTCATGTTCGCCTGCGTTGCTATTACCCACGGTAACCATAACAGGATAGCCCGAACCGGCTAGATACTCCCTATATTTGGTGTCCGGGTAGAACTGCCAGTTAGTCCCTTCGGAACCTGGCAGCTTGAGCGTCGTGTCTTCGGCGACCGGGGGGTCCACGTCGATCGGGTATCGGTATGTTCCTGTCCGATGGTCAACCGTCAGCACCAGCGTATCTCCCGATACGCTCATCGAGACCGGAACCGATGCCCCTTCCGCATCACGCGCGACAGGCATGGAGATCGTCGCGATGACCTGACCGGCGTCAATCACCTCCATGGATCCAGTGTCATCCGGTGCCGCCTCGAGGCTCGTCCCTTGAGGCAAGCCCACCTTGAAATAGAGTCGTTCCGGCGCACGTTCGCTGAGCAATAGTGTTTCCTCACTAAAACCAAACGTATCTGGCTTGACGAGCGTGTCGACATCCTGGACACCAGCCGACGGGTTTTCGGTGTCGGCATAGAAGACCGTCGCTCCGTCGATGACACCTTCTGAACCGCCGAGCACAGAGCCCTGTTCGGTGACCGGTGTCAGCGACACACCGCTGCTGGACAGCTGTACTCCTTCGCCAAGCTGCTTCGGAATCCTGACTCCCACCGTCGGGGTCTTTGGTTCAAACGCCTTCCCTACATCGTTGAGGCTGAGATCGACCGGTGTTCGGTGCCCAGGCGAAGTTTCGACCGCCATTGGTGCCATCGATTCGATCACGCCGTGCTTGCCTCCTGGAAGATCGACCTGTGCGGCATCCTTCGTGGGGTAATCAACGATGCTCTCCCCCGCTTGGAGCTTCGGCGGCCCGCCCGTCGGTTCATTGACAAGCGCCGGGAACACTTCGCCAGTCACCTTCTCCGCCTGTTCTGGATCAAGGCCCTCAAACTTCGTCTGCGATTCTTCGCGGAGCCTCACCGCTTCAGGATTGTCGAGCTTTGCTTCGCGTTCGGCCTGCGTCTCTTCGGCTTCGACCAGCGACCCGGAGGTCACAAGCCCGCTTTCCAGCGACGATGACCCGCCAGTCCCTTCGGCAGGTGGTGGCGAGCTTTTGGGAGACGAGCCTTTGGTGGACGAGGCTTCGCCGAACAGTTCTGCTTCAAGACCAGCGAGCTGCGCTTCGCGTTCAGCCGGCAGTAGTTCTTCGACTTCAACAGGCGCCGAGGACGCACCAGTCCCTTCGGCGGGCGGCGAGCCTTCCCCCAGAGCGGCCACCGGCGAAACCGCGAGTCCCGCCATGCAGCACAGCACCAGAGACACCGTCAACAGCCGCACAGCCGATCCCCGCATACCCTGCCTCCCGCCCAATTGAATGACCGACCCCAACCGAACCCAAAGCTGGGACGAACATACACGGGGCGACATGTCGCCGTCAATACCAGATCGTAGAAAAGCTCGATATCTTACGATAAGCTCGTAAATTGCGGGGTTTTGGCGGACATATCACGTTCGATTTAGTCGAACATCCGTCGAACAACCGGCCCGCACAACGCCCATGGGCTCAGCGCGAGGCGGCCGTGGCAGTGGTGAGCAGGTTGAGCACGGGCGCGCCGTAGGCCGCCTCTACCGCTTCGACCATTGCCGGTTCGATGCCGCAGTTTATGCAGAACCCGTGCTGTGACCAGCCGATCGCGCGCGCCAGCACCTCGTCGGCATAGCTCACGCCCGTGGCGTCGTGCCCGTAATAGTCATACGCCGCGTCCCACGCCGCGCCGTTCAGCGCGTATTCCGCCCCGTCCGCTGACAGCAGGTGGGCGGCGGCCAAGATCGAGTCGAAGTCGTCGTAGATCGACGGGTGCGTGGCGGTCATATGGTCATAGTGGGCGGGGCGCTTGCCGTAGATGTAGGAGTCGCTCACCAGGTCCCACGTGCTGACCGGTCCATTGGTGACGTTGAACTGCATCGGTCCGCCGCAGCAACCGGCGAAGTTCAGCCCGTGGTAGGTGGTGGGCGCGGTCGAGAACGCGGACTCCTGCTTGTGGATCGACGCGATCAAGAGCCAGTTCACGCCAAACGTGCTCTGCGCCGTCGCGTAGATCGGATAGAAGCCTTCCATCCAGCGTTGCGAGATCTCCGTTTCCGTCTGATCGACCAGGCGCGTCGACTCCGCGGCCTGCTCTGCGCGCGACGCCGCTGCGACGATCGCCGCGCGTGAGCGCCGTGAGTGCTGAGCGTCCCGCGCAGCGCGCGAGGAGCTCGCACGTGACCCAGCCGAGGTCCCTTGGCCAGCCGCCGCGCCGGCGAGCACGCTCGCCGAGGCCGCTGCCCCAGGAGTCGGTGTCGTGGCGACAACCAGCACAGGCGGGGGCGCCGCTGCCGGCACAGCCGACGTCGTGCGACCAACCATGCCGGTGAGCACCGCCACCAGCACCCCTACACCGAGCGCAGCGAGTGCGAGCGCCACCAGCCACGGCCCCCGTTCCGAAGGCGGAGTCGGGAGGTGGGCCTGGGGAACGGTGGGTGTAGAGGAACTCGCCATCGATCACTCTCGCTGGCACACCGTATCCACGTCCGCTCGACCACGCAACGGCCCTATCTCAAAGGTTGGCCTGCTCGGCGAGCCAGTCGTTGAGCATTTGGCGCGTGAAGCGGATGTGCCGTCCTACTCGATGACACGGCAGGCGACCGGTCCGCACGGCCTCGTAGATCCAGCTTGGCTTGACGTCCAGATACCAGGCGGCCTTCTCTGGGCGCCAGAGTCGATCCTCCGTCAGCATGGTCGGTCGGTCTGCCGTCGATGTTGCTTCCATGCCCGTTACAGACCGCCAAGGGCCCGGAGCGGCCAACGGATTTAGCGCGAGTTCGTCCCTCGCCGCTCGGCGCCGGCCATCGCCCCGCAGGAAGTCGCCCAAACTACCGCGGGGACCCTTCGCGCCCCCGGAGCGGCCCTCTGGGGAAATCTGTAGGGAAATCTGCGGCTCCGTCCACACCCCCTGCTATGCTTCTTTTCGTTGGGTTTGCAGGGCTTTTCGCTATTGGCCCGGCTGGCCTCGAACCACCACCCAGTCGATTATGAGAGACTAGTCGCGACCCTAGTTGGCTCCAGTTAACCGGTCTTCGCCTGAGAAATATGGGTTACTCACAGGTTAACTCCGACGATTAGGGAAATCTTGGGGAAACCCTGAGCGCCCTCGCCTTCGTCGTTTCAGGCGAGCGAATGACGTCGTAGGCGCCGTCGCCGCCATCGAACTCGCTCAGGTCGCTCACGCCGAGCCCACCCGTTCCCGCGCCTTCTTCCCATCAGAGGGGAAATCGAGCCGAGTGGACGGGCACCCGGATTATGCCGCGTGAACCACAACCGGCGGGGCGCCGTCCGCCTCGGCCGTCGGGATCAAGTGGTACTGCACGACGAAGCCAAGGCTCTCCGCGTAGCGATCGACGGTCGATACCTTTGCGTCGGCCGCCGTGCTCTCAAGGCGCGCGACAAAGGACTGCGAAGTCTGCATCGCCGCGGCGATCACGGTCTGCGAGCGCTTCTGCTCCTCACGCTGTCCGGCCAGAGCACGCAGCAACTCACGCCGCCGGCGAGCGGCGTCCAGCAGCCGCGGGAACTCGGGGTTGCGCGCGGCGCGCTTGTCGATCATCTTGTCTAGGAAGTCGCGCTCGGGCATTGCCTTGCCTATTCTCTGAATGGACTTCGATACCTACAGCGGTATCTCTTTCTGGAGATAGTCATAGCACCTCCTACGAGTGCAGCAGCGTCTGTCTACGGGGCGGTCACGACGGGATCGCTCGCTAACGGCGAGCCCATTGAGCAGCCGTAGGCACCGGCTCTTGTCGATCCCCGTGCCATCCTCAGTGCGGGGTCACTTCGAAGGACTCTCCCGGCTCGTCGAAGCTGACGCGGAACGCGGCGAAGAAATCCCCTCGACCCCATAGGGCTTGTCTGCCGCCGATGAACGTCGGCTGGAACTTAATGCGCCGCTCGGGCATCTCAGGCAGCCATGCTTCCACCGACTGCTTGGCGCAGCGGAAGATAGCCTCGCCGCCGGCTTGGGTACCAGCGAAGGACTCCAAGTCGCTGTCCGCGAAGCCCATCAGCGGTGCGTAGCCGTCAGGGAAGCAACTGTCGTCGGCCCCCGAATCCACAAGGCCGAGGACCGGCACGGACTCGCCGTTGGGGCCTTCGACGATCAGGTAGAGGTATGGTCGGCTGCCGGTACCGAGAAGGTCTCGGTACCGGACCTGGAGCCCATCTGCAGGGCTCAGAGGACGTACATTCCGCTGTCGGCTGCCGGTACGGGGAGAAGCTGATCGCTCTCCCTCACCTCGGCGTCATCACGCAGCGATACAGAGTCATCCGCGCTCGCGACCACATAGCCATCGCGCAGAGCGACCCATTTGCCCGCATAGGGGCGTAGATCCTCCTTCGGCGCCAACGACGCTTGATCTAGAACGGCCATCGCATGATCCTTCCCGGTTGAGATGGTGTCCATCCGGACACCCTTCGGGTTCGGCGACCAACCGGCCACCTAACAAGATCATCGCATATTGCGCCCCTGGCTTTGAGCCGTGCAGTCGATCCCTCAACACCAATGGGGCCGACCTACGCCGGCCCCATTGGTCGCTCTCGCGGGTACACGCCTGGCCCAAATCCTGGCCCAAGGACGCCCCCAAAACGCAGAACGCCCCGTAAACACGGGGCGCAAGCGAACTCCGGGACAGGGACTCGAACCCCAATCTCCCGGACCAGAACCGGGCGTCACTGCCAATTGGACTATCCCGGACAGTGCCTTCGCTTGAAGAATAGTAAACGAGCCCGTAGGGCTCAGACCGGCTGACCGTTCGGCGCGAAGAAGGCGGTGAGCGCCTCCTCCAGGCCCGTGTCGAGTACCAGCAGCACCTCGTCGCCAGCCTCGATCACGGTGTCGGGCTTGGGCACGAAGCCCGTCCCTTCGCGTAGCACCGAGATGATCAGGCTGCCTTCGGGCAGCGCGATCTCGGCCACCTTCACGCCAACGGTCGGCGCGTCTTCGCTCACCTCCAGCTCGATGATCTCGAGGCGCTCCTCTTCGAGCGCCAGCAGGTGCACGAGCCCATAGCGCGGGACCTCGTGCTCGATCAAGCGCAGGATCAGGTCGGTGGCCGACACCGCCGGCTGGATTCCGAGCATCCTGAAGTGATCGTGGTTACGCGGGTTGTTCACGCGCGCGATGATGCGTTCGCACAGGTACTTCTCCTTGGCCACCTGGCAGACCAGCATGTTGTCCTCGTCATCGCCGGTCACCGCGACGACCAGGTCCGCGCGCTGGATCCCCGAGCGCTCGAGCACCCATAGCTCGGTGGCGTCGCCGTACTGCGCGGCGTGTTCGAACTCCTCCACGATCGCCAGATAGCACGAGCGCGAGGACTCGATCAAGGTCACCTCGTGACCCTTCACGATCAGCTCTCGGGCCAGGTTGCGCCCGACCTTGCCGGCCCCGACGATGATCGCGTACACCCGTTCAGCTCCTCAGGCCGGCTGAATCTCGAGCGCGCTCTCGAACATCTCGATCGCGTGCCGAGTGGGAGAGATTGTCTGCAAGCCCTGCGCGCCGTACCATCCGGCGCGTGCGGGGTCCATCACTCGCGCCAGCACCTTTTCAACATCGAAGCGCTTCTGGGCGATCTGAGCGATGATCAGATTGGTGTTGTCCCCTCCGGTGGAAGCTATGAACACATCGGCGCGCTCGATGCCGGCCTGCACCAGCGCATCGACCTCCAGCGCCGTACCGACCGTGAACTGACCTTCCGCGTCCTCCCAGCTCTCGCTCTGGCCTGCGTCCAGACGCTCGTGCGAGAGTGGATCCGCGTCCAACACGGAGACTTCGTGACCCGCCGCCAGCGCAGATTTCGCGACCGCTGAGCCCACACGGCCGGCGCCGACGATCAGGACGAACATAAAGTAAGAACGAACATTGCGGATGCGGAGATTAGACGATGCGGGGCTCTCCTCGCCGAGGGCCTCCGGACTGCTCTTTAGGCTGGCGCTCCCCCGAACGTTTGATCTCGGAGGACACCGGCTCTCCAGGCTGCTCCCGCGCCGGGCGATCCTCGGGCAAGTGGGCCGCCGGCGCCGTCACGATCACCCGGCAAGTCGCCTTGCTCACGACGTACTTGGTGATCTCGCCGACGAAGTTCTCGAGCGGCCCACCCCGTCCCCCAAGGCCCGCGCCGCCGCGGATCCGGGAGGGTTCCTCCGCCCCGAGCACGATCGCTTCGACGCCTCGACGGCGCGCCTCCTCCACGATCGCATACCCCGCGCGGCGCGTACGCACAGTGGCCGTGGCGACGTATACGCCCCCATACTCCTCCCCCACCGCCTTCGCCCGCGCCAGCGCCAGGCGGGCGTGCTTTATCTGCTCCTCCGGCAGGCGCGCGTCGAGCGGCAGCGACATCGGCATCACAAAGATCCAAACGGCCTCGATCGTCGCCGTCTCGGTCTCGGTCTCCGTCTCCTCAGTGGCCTCGCCCGCGGCCAGCAGAGCCGCCGTCTGCACGATGTCCTCGTCGAGCTTGGTGCCGAACAGCGGCACGAGAATCGACCCGTAGTCGCGTTCGCTTGGCGGCTCGGCGCGCAGGATCTGCGGCGAGACCGTCACCCGTGCCGTCAACGAGGTCTCATCCGCACGCCGGTAGACGACATACCCGAGGATCCCGAACGCCATCCACCCGAGGCCCACGTACCGCGCCGGTTCGTGGAGAATCATCACCGCCACCCAGCCGGCAGCGCAGACCAGCGCTCCGAAGGCCGCGGGCAGCGGCAGCTCGCCGCCGCGCACCCGTATCGACAGCGGCACTTTGTAGGGGCGGTCGCGATCGGGCTCGGAGTAGCGCAACCGGCAGATCGAGAGATGGGCGATCGTGAATGCCAGCATCGCCCCGAAGGCATAGATCCCGACGAGGAAATCGAGGTCCTCCGGTACCACCAGCACCGCCGCGAGCAGACCCGCCAGGACGATCAGCACATACGGCGTCGAGCGTTGCGGATGCAACCGTCCCAGGCCACTCGGGATCTGGCGGTTGGTCGAAAGCGAGTAGGCCAGCCGCGAGAGGCCGAGCATCGCCGAGTTGGCCGCGGCGATCAGCGTGAGCGTCGCCAGCGCGCCCACCACGTATCTGAGCGTATGCGCCAGCCAATGCGGGTGGATCTGCGTGACGATCCCGATCACGGGATCGTTCAGGTAGCGGCCCGCCAGCGCCGTGTGCCCGTCGTGCACCGGCAGCGCGGTGATCGCCACCAGCGCGATGCCGACGTAGCCGAAGATCACCGTCGCAGCGCCGCTGCCGACCATGTGCTTCAGGCCGCGCCGGCCGATCCGCACCTCCCCGGCCAAGCCGGCGGCGGACTCCAGGCTGGTGAAGGAGATCACGGCGACCGTCAGGGCGAACACGAGGTCCGACCACTTCGGCGCGCTGCCCAGGTGGATTGGGTCGATCAGCTTGCTCGGGTTGAAGAACAGGATCAACCCGATCACGACGATCAACAGCTGCAGCACCAGGTCGCCGGCGACGAGCAGCCCGACTCGCCGCGAGCGACCGCTGCCGAAGCCACGAATGTTGCCCAGTACCACGATCGCGATGAACGCCAGCGCGAGCAGCAGCGCCTCGGTGTGGTGTCCCAATGGATGCCAGAAGACGCGCAGGTATTGGGTCGCCGAGAAGGCGCAGACGGCGATTAGGATGATGTAGTCGAGCAGGATCGCCCAGCCGGCGATGAAGCTCACGAGCTCGTTGAACGCGTAACGGGCGAACACGGTCGAGCCGCCGCGATCCTGATGCAGCGAGGCCCCCTCCACATAGGTCATCGCCGTCAGCACAAACAGCAGCGCCGCAAGCAGGAACACGACCGGCGTGAGCCCCAGCGCGTGGCCGGCGATCACACCTAAGGAGAAGTAGATCGCGCTCGCCAGCGACGTGTACACGACCGTGAACAGGACCGGCGAGCCGATGCTGCGCCGCATTGTCACGCGCGAGCGGGCGGCGATCGCCGTCGAGGCACGCTCGACCTCGGTTGCCGAATCCGCCGCACCCGGCGCACCAGGCGGGGTTTTACCGACCGGCGTGCTCACGAGCCCCTCCTGCCCCTCTTCGTCTCCAGATACATCCGTCCCCCACCCGCCGCGATGAACAGCACACCGAGCAGCAGACGCGGAGAGATCAGGCCCCCATGTCCATCTGCGGCTTGGGCGATCAGCGCCACGCCGATGACTACCATCACCAGGGAGAAGATCAACGTCGCCGAGCGATGCGCCTGTTGGCCGGTGGTCATCTCCGACTGAGCTTAAGACCTGGCAGCAACCCGGCCCGCATCGATCTCAGGTGATCAGCGGGATGATCAGGATCGCGACGATGTTGGCGACCTTGATCATCGGGTTGATCGCGGGTCCGGCGGTGTCCTTGAACGGGTCGCCAACCGTGTCGCCCGTGATCGAGGCGGCGTGAGCTTCGGAGCCCTTGCCGCCGAACGCGCCGTCCTCGATCAGCTTCTTCGCGTTGTCCCACGCGCCACCGCCGGCCGTCATCAGCACGGCGAAGAAGAAGCCCACCACGATCACGCCGATCAAGAGGCCGCCGAGCGCCTGCTGGTCGATCAGGCCGACGATCAGCGTCAACACGATCGGCAGCAGCGACGGCAGGATCATCTCGCGCTGCGCGGTCTTCGTCACGATGTCCACGCATGCCGCGTAGTCGGGCTCTTCGGAGTAGTCCATGATCCCCGGGTGCTCGCGGAACTGGCGGCGCACCTCCTCGACGACCGCGCCGCCGGCGCGACCGACAGCCTCGATCGAGAGCGAGGCGAACAGGCACACCATCAGCCCGCCGAGCAGCAGGCCGATCAGCACGGGCGGTTCGTTGATGCCGAAGGAGATCGAGTGCCCGAGATTGCCTTCGAGTTCTTTCTGAAAGCAGGCGAACAGCCCGACGGCCGCGAGCACGGCGGAGCCGATCGCGTAGCCCTTGGTGACGGCCTTCGTCGTGTTGCCGACCGCGTCGAGCCGGTCGGTGACTTGGCGGACCTCCTCGGGCAGGTCGGCCATCTCGGCGATGCCGCCGGCGTTGTCGGTGATCGGACCGAAAGCGTCGAGCGCAACGATCAGCCCCGTCAACGAGAGCAGGCCCATCGCTGCCACGAGGATCCCGTAGATGCCGGTCACGCCGCCGCCGGCGAGCTTCCACGCACCGAGGATGCCGAGCACGATCACGAGTGCGGGCAGCGCTGTCGCCTGCAGCCCCGAGCTAAAGCCCTGGATGATGTTCGTGGCGTGGCCGGTGATCGACGCTTTGGCGGTCTTCTTCACCGGCGAAAAGCGGGTCGAAGTATAGTATTCCGTTATTCCGAATAGCAGTGCCGTGACGGCGATCCCGATCAGCGAGCATAGGTACAGATGTGTCCAGCTGGGCGTATTTACGTTGCTGCCGACAGACTTGAACGTGAGGTTGCGCATCAGCCAGTAGGTGATCGGCGCAAACGCCGCCGCCGCAATCACGCCGGAGACGATCAGCCCCTGCAGGAGTGCGCGCTCGACGTTGTCGGTATTCGTGCGCACCGCGAACGTGCCAATGATCGAGGCGATGATCGCCGCACCGCCGAGCACGAGCGGGTAGAGCGCGACGCGCGTGGACTCGTGGAAGGTGAGCACGCCCAGCAACATCACCGCGATTGCGGTGACCGCGTAGGTCTCGAACAAGTCGGCCGCCATACCGGCGCAGTCGCCGACGTTGTCGCCGACGTTGTCGGCGATCGTCGCCGGGTTGCGCGGATCATCCTCGGGAATACCGGCCTCGACCTTGCCGACAAGATCGGCGCCGACGTCGGCCGCCTTGGTGAAGATGCCACCACCGAGCCGGGCGAAGATCGAGATCAAAGAGCCTCCGAAGCCGAGGCCGACCAAGGCGTCGACGGCGGTTTTCTGGGAGTCGTTGAAGACAGTCGTAAGCAGACCGTAGTAGCCGGAAACGCCGATCAGCGCGAGGCCGACCACGAGCAGGCCGGTGATCGCGCCGCCGCGGAAGGCAACCTTGAGCGCCGGTGAGACGCCGCTGCGGGCAGCCTCGGCGACGCGCGCGTTAGCGCGCACAGAAACGTTCATGCCGATGTAGCCGGTCGAGCCGGACAGCAAGCCGCCGATCGCGAAGCCACACGCGACGGCGATATTCAGACCGATGGCCAGCGCGGCAAACACAACCACGCCGACGATGGCGATCGTCATGTACTGGCGGTTCAGGTAGGCGCGGGCGCCCTGCTGGACGGCCAGCGAGATGCTCTGCATCTTCTCGTTGCCCGGCGAGAGCGCGAGCAGGGAGCGTGTAGTCACCAAGCCGTAAACCACGGCACAGGCCGCGCAGACCAGGGCGACGACGACCCCATGGTTCATCAGAAAGCTACTCAACAGAAATCCTCCGCGGTCTTGTTAGCGTGCCGCGCGAGGATTTCGCGCGTCGTACGTATGTCCCCCGGCTCGCTCGTCAAAGCGCTTTCCCGGCGGAAAGGCGGGCGCAGTCTATCGTGCCGGCCCCGGGAAAGCGTTCTCAGCGACCCGGCACCCACAACCTGCCGCTCGACTCCGCCGGCCCGGCGCCGGGCTTGCCATCCGTCGGTGGCGCATCCGGCTTATCCGCGGTCGTCGGCGCGCCGGTCTTCCCCTCCCCAACGGGCGCACTCGACTCTCCGGCCGGCCGTTGTTGTGTGCTCGGCTCGCCACCGCCTGCCTGCGCCTCACGCGCATAGGCCATCTGCAGCTGTGACAGCGCGTCGCGCAGGGGCCGCAGCTCTTGTGCGGCGACGCTCCGTTCGAGGATCCCCAGCAGCGCCCGCACGCCGTCGACCGCGTCGCGCACCTGCTCGAGGTCGCGCTCACCTTCCGCGCCCTGGGCCAGGCCCAGGCGCCGACCGCCCAGGTTCAGCAACGACACCGCTGCCTGCAGGATCATGTCCGCGCTCGAGATGCGGCTAAGTTCAGCTTCGTAGGCCGAGCGGAGCTCCTCCTCGCTCGGTTGTCCCTGCGGTTGACCAGCGCCCTGCTCGGCCTGCCCTGCGGTTGGATCGGTGCTCATCGGTCGTCCTCTCCTTGCCTGCGCCACGCTCGGGTAATGATCGCGGGTGCGTGCCTCACACCGCCACCTCCTCTGAATAGGTCTGCCGGGTCTCGGCCACCGAGGCCGCGAAGACCTCCTCGCGCGTGGCGCCCGCCGCGATCCTCTCACGTTGGCGCTGTGCTCCGTTGCGCTCTGGAAAAGCCGGCTCGATGCCCAGCTCGGCGCGGACCGGCGCCGTCCATTCGGCCAGCCGCTCGATCGCCGTGCGTGCGGGGTACTCCTCGCCGCGCTCCAGGTCGAGCAGCCGGCCATCGAGCCCGAAGCGGATCGCCCGCCACATGTTCTCCTCGATCATCCGCGGCGGCGGATCGGCGAAAGGGACGCCCTCGTCAACGTCGCGCAGCGCCTGGGCGATGCACGCGACCATCAGCGCGGCCAGCGCGTCGGACTCCTGGGCGGTGCTCTGCGCGTCGCAGATCCGCACCTCCACGGTGCCGAAGCTGAAGTGCGGTCTGACCGACCACCACACCTGCGTGAACTCGACGATCGATTTTGTTCGCACCAACCACTCGATGTACTCGCGGTACGCCCGCCAGCCGCCGAACGCGTCGGGCACCCCGCAGCGCGGAAAGCTCTTCGTGAAGCTCTGCGTCCGCGCCGAGTGCAGCCCCGTGTCGAGACCGTCCAGCCAGGGTGAGTTCGCGGAGATCGCCAGCAGCACCGGCAGCAGCGGGCGCAGGCGGTCGCAGACGCGCACCGCGCGGTCGATGTCGCGCACGCCCACGTGCACGTGCAGGCTGAAGGTGTTGTTGCGCCAAGCCACGTACTTCAGCCCCTCCTCGACCCGGCGGTAGTGCTCGGTGTCGATGATCGGCTGCTCGCGGTAGTCGGCCCAGGGATGCGTCCCGGTGGCGCCCAGCGCAGCGTCGTGGGCGGCGGTGAGCGCGAACAGGCGCCCGCGGCGCCCGCGCTGGCGCGCCAGCGCGTCGTGAAGGTCGGCGCCGGCGCCGGAGATGATCTCGATCTCCGAGGAGATCAACTCGCCCGTGATGTGCTCGTACAGCAGCCGATCGCTCTCCGCTGCGCCGCGCAG
This sequence comes from uncultured Solirubrobacterales bacterium, assembly GCA_963837135.1. Lineage (GTDB taxonomy): Bacteria > Actinomycetota > Thermoleophilia > Solirubrobacterales > Solirubrobacteraceae > Palsa-744. Next base: position 653,984 of record CAWILV010000004.1, on the reverse strand, counting down.
CTCCTCGAAGCGCGGCTGCAGGGCGAGCGTGCGGGGGTCGAGGATCGAGAACTCCTCCTCGACGCCCACCGTCATGTCGGTCGCCGCGGCGAAGGTCTGCTCCACCTTGTCGAGGTCGAGACTGGTCATCGCTCAGGTGCAGGTCAGATCAGGTCGGGCCGGGTCAAGTCGTGGCAGGTCAGGTCAGATAGAAGTACAGCGCGTACAGCAGATCGACGGCCGGGCTCGAGGTGTGGACGGTCACCTCGGGAGGCACATCGAGCAGCGACTCGGAGTAGTTGAAGATAATCTTCACGCCCGCCTCCACCAGCTCGCCCGCCAGCCCCTGGGCGGCATCCCCGGGTACCGCCAGCACGCCCACGACGATGTCCTCGTCCTCCACCACCTGACGCAGATCGCTGGTGTGGCGCACCGCCTGGCTGCCCACGCTCGTGCCGATCTTCGCCGCGTCGACGTCGAAGATCGCCACCACCCGAAAGCCATGGTCGGCGAAGATGTCCGAGGAGGCGATCGCCTTACCCAGATGACCCGCGCCGAGCAGCGCGATGTTGTGCTGGCCCGCCGTGCGCAGGATCTTGCGGATCTGCGACACGAGCGCCTCGACGTTGTAGCCGACGCCACGCTTGCCAAACTTCCCGAAGCCGGACAGGTCGCGACGGATCTGGGTCGAGTTCACGTGGGTGTAATCCGAGAGCTCCTGTGAGGAGATCGTCTCCTTGCCCATCTTCTTGGCCTGCGTCAGCACCTGCAGGTAGCGCGACAGGCGCGCCGCGACGCCGAGCGACAGCCGCTCACTCGAGGAGATCCCACCGCCCAGCCCGGCAGCGTCCGCTCCCGTGCTCACTTCGTTGTAGGTCATCGTCGTGACTCTAGAGGATGCTTCCTCTGGCGACGGCCGGCGGTTGCGAGGTAATCGGTCGTTCCCCGGTGGCGTAGGCGTCGAGCGCCAGGTACTCCGGGTAGGGCAACGCCCGCGTAAAGCGCGCGGCGCTTGCGATCATTGCGGCGTTGTCGGTGCACAGCACGCGTGGCGGAACATGCACCTCCGCGTCGAGCTCACCCAGCCGCCGGCGCAGCTCGCCGTTGGCGGCCACACCGCCGCCCACCGCCAGACGGCCGATTCCGGTCCGCTTCAGCGCATGCTCGGCGCGCAGGATCAGACTGTCCACAATTGCCGTTTGATAGGAGGCCGCCAGGTCGGCGCGACGCGCCCGGGCCTCCGCCTCGGGAAGCTCGCGCAGCCGGTAGAGCAGTGCGGTCTTCAGCCCGGCGAAGGAGAAGTCGAGGCTCCGCGCAAATGCCGCCCGGCCCGGCCCCCGCCCGCCACGAGAGCGCTCGCCGCGCGAGCCGGGGAAGGAGAATGCCTCAGGATCTCCCTCGGCGGCCAGACGCTCCAACGCGGCGCCGCCCGGGTATCCCAACCCAAGCATCCTCGCCCCCTTGTCGAACGCCTCCCCCGCCGCGTCGTCGAGTGTGCGGCCGAGCACCTCGTATCCGTCGTGCTCGGCCACTCCCACCAGCAGCGTGTGGCCACCACTGGCGATCAGGCAGAGGAACGGGGGTTCGAAGCCATCGAGGAAGTTCGCCGCGACGTGCCCCTGCAGATGATCGACGGGCGCGAACGGCAGCTCACGGGCCGCGGCCAAAGCCTTTCCGGTGGACAGCCCAACCAGCAATGCCCCCACAAGCCCCGGGCCCTGCGTAGCTGCCACTACCCCGATCTGCTCGAGCGTCATATCCGCCTCACTCAACGCCTGCTCGACGACGAGGTTGATCAGTTCGAGATGCTGGCGTGAGGCGATCTCCGGGACGACTCCCCCGAAGCGATCATGCACTCCCTGCGATGAGATCACATTCGAGCGCAGCCGGCCGTCGGCGCCGAGCACGGCAGCGCAGGTGTCATCACAGCTGCTCTCGAGCGCGAGGATGTTCATACCGGCCCCGGGTTGGGCACGTCATCCAGCGAGCCCCGCAAAGTGGCCGGGGTGCGCCACATCACAATCGCGTCCTCGCCGTTGTCCTGGTAGTAGCGGCGGCGCATGCCGGCTGCCCGGAAGCCCTCTCTTTCGTATAGATGGATCGCGACGTGGTTGGACCGGCGCACCTCCAGGGTGAAGCGCGCATCGTCATCCCCGACTTGCGCATACAGCTCCGCGAGCAGCGCCGAGGCCACCCCCAGGCGCTGGTAATCGATATCGACAGCCACGTTCATCACGTGCCATGCGTCCTCGTAACGAGAGCAGATCAGATACCCCGCCAGCCGCCCGCCGTGCGTGGAGCCGAGCACGGCCGCCAGGCAGATTCCGAACTGCTTGGAGCGCTCCAGCACGAACATCGCAAGCGACCACGGCGTCGGGAATACTCGCCGCTCGATCGCGATCACCTGCGGTAGGTCGGGGTAGACCAGCCGCCGGATCTTCACGGACAGAGGATCGCTCCTCACGGACAGAGGGTCGCTCCTCACGGGCGAGTGGTAAATGGCTCGGTCACGGTTGGGCGTCCTCCCTGGGTCGGCGCACCGTCAGATGCTGCGCGAGCACCAGCGCCTGATTGTGCTCCAAGGCGATCTCCGCATCCGGGCGGCGCCGGTAGTCCGGCACGATCGCCTCACCTGACGCGACCGCCTCCGTGCGAGCGCCGAGGTCGCAGATCGCCTCTGCGCTCAGCAGGTGCAGCGGCGAAGAATCGGGCGGGACCGTTACGCCGGCGGCCTGTAGATCGCCGCGAAAGCGCACGGCCCCGTCGCCGATCGCCTGCCACCGCCTGCCCTGCTCCTCTCCGATTACTGCTTCTGCTTGCTCGACGACGCCCCCCAGATCCTCGGGGGCCAGTGCGCGCGGCGGCACGAGCTCCTCGGCCGATCCCCGATCGGTCATCTCATACGCCGCCGCAAACGCCTCTCCGCGGCGTGCATCCAGAACCGCGAGGACGACGTGGTGTGAGCCATTCAGCTCGGACCGCAGCGCCGACTCGGCAAGCGCCCGCAGGCTCGATACCCCGACCAGATCCACGCCCAGCGACTGCGCCAGCCCGCGCGCGGTCGCGACCCCCACGCGCAGGCCCGTGAAGGTACCCGGCCCCAGCCCAACGGCGATTCGGTCGATCGCGCCCCAGCCGATGCCCGCGCTTCCCAGCAGCTCATCCGCCATCGAGAGCAGTCTTGTGGCATGTCCGGGATGCTCGCTGGTTCCGGGGTCATCGCGCGCCTGCAGCGTGCTCCCGTCTCCCAGGCACAGAGCAACCGCGGTGGACCGTGTGGCGGTGTCGAAGCCGAGCACGATCATCCCTGCACCACCTCGACCCGCCTGCGGTCCTCGCCCAGATGAGCCAACGTCACCCGCACGCGCGCGTCCAACAGCTCGACACTGTCCCGGATCGGCCACTCCACGAAAGCGATCCGCCCGGGACCAAGATAGTCATCCAGCAGGCCGGGGTCCTCGGCCTGCAGACCGTCCGGGAGACGGTAGAGATCCAGGTGGGAGACGGTGGTCTGCGCGGCTTTGTAGCGGTGGCCGATGCTAAATGTCGGGCTGGTGATCGGGTCGGTGACGCCCAACGCCCGCGCGGCGCCGCGCACGAAGGTCGTCTTGCCCGAACCGAGCTCGCCGCGGATCAGCACCACATCTCCGTCCCGCAGGCCGGCGGCCAGCTCGGCGCCAAGCGCCTCCGTTTCAAGGGGATCATTCGTCTCGACGACGCTCACGCTCACGCCGAGACCTTAGAGCGGATCTCACCTCAAACGCGTGGAGATAGGCCTCAAACCCGGAGACGAGACGCTCAGCTGCGCCAGACGCCGCAGGCACTTAAACACGACCGGCCCGCGGGAGAGGGAAAGCGCGGGCCGGTCGTCACTACTTGGGAGGATGGAGACAGGGCTCGTATCGACAACCATCTCGGTTTGCTTTAGCCCTTAGCTCGAGAGTTTCGACAATTCCCAAAGATCCCCTCTTTCCGGGGAAAGTGGCGTCCAAAAAGCGTCTAGAACAACCCCAGCTGGTCGATCTCGGAGCCCTGCTCCTCAACCGCTACCTGTGCCACCTCGGATGCCGCCTCTGGGAGCACCTCCGGCATCTCTGCCGAGTCCGGCTGCTCAGGGGCGCCCAGCGCCAGCAGCTCCGGCAGCCGCGTGAAGTCCTCGCGCAGCGTCTCGAGCATGCGCGGCGTGTAGAGCGCCGCGGCGGGATGGAAGATCGGGTAGAGCCGCACGGCGCGCCTGCCCAGGGTCAGCACCTCGGACTGGCCGTGCAACCGCGTGATCCCGGTCGGATCGCCACGCAGCAGCTTCGTCGAGAAGTTCCCGAGCGTGCAGATCACGTTGGGTTGGATCAGCTCGACCTGACGGTGCAGATACTCCTGGCAGTTGTTGATCTCGATCGGCTGTGGGTCACGGTTACCAGGGGGGCGGCACTTCAGCACGTTGCAGATAAAGACCTCCGATCGCGCCATCCCGATCTCCACCAGCAGCTTCTCGAGCAGTTTGCCGGCCGCTCCGACGAACGGCACCCCCTGCTCGTCCTCGCTCGCGCCCGGGGCCTCCCCGACGAACATCAGGTCGGCGTTCGCGTTGCCGGCGCCGAACACAACCGTCTTGCGCGTCGCCGCCAGCTCCGGGCAGCGCACGCATCCTCGGGCTTGGGCCAAGACCTCCTTCAGGGCCTCGCGCCGCTCGGAGGCAGACAGCTCACCTTCTTGGGTTGGCACAGCCTGCATGCTATGAGCGATGATCTCGCGATGGCGCCACCCCCCGAGTCCGATGCCAAAACGGACGACGTCGAGCGCACGGATCTCCAGGCCGTACGCGAGCGCCATGAGGTCGGGCAGGACGCGGCCCGTCTCGACGCAGTCGCCAAGCGCCACGCCCTCGGGCGGCGCACAGCCCGCGAGAACCTCGCGGAGCTCGTCGACGACAGCACGTTCGTCGAGTACAGCCCGCTCGTGTTCGCCGCTCAGGAGCGCCGGCGCTCGCGCGAGGAGCTGATCGCCCGCACTCCCGCCGACGGCTTGATCGGCGGGATTTGCGAGATCGAGGGGCGGCGCTGCGTGGCGGTGTCTTATGACTACACCGTGCTGGCGGGCACGCAGGGCGCGCGCGGACACCTGAAGAAGGACCGCCTATTCGAGCTCGCCGAGCGCCGCGGGCTGCCGGTGGTGCTGTTCGCTGAGGGCGGGGGCGGGCGACCGGGGGATGTCGATGTGCCGATGGTCACGGGCCTCGACTGTCGCGCTTTCAATCTCTTCGCGCGTCTGAGTGGCCTCGTCCCGCTGATCGGCATCGCCTCCGGGAACTGCTTCGCGGGCAACGCCGCGCTGCTCGGGTGCTGCGACGTCGTGATCGCGACCGAGGACTCGAGCATCGGCATGGGTGGTCCGGCGATGATCGAGGGCGGAGGCCTGGGCGTCTACGAGCCCGCCGAGATTGGCCCGATCGACGTGCAGGACGCAAACGGCGTGGTAGACCTGCGGGTCGCGGACGATCATGCCGCTGTCGCGGTGGCCAAGCGCTATCTCTCCTACTTCGGGGACTCCATACCGGCGGATGACGTGCGCGTGCCCGATCAAAAGCTCCTGCGAGAGATCATCCCCGAGCGGCGCCGGCAGATCTACGACGTGCGCAAGGTGCTCGACGAGCTGTTCGACGAGGACTCGGTGCTCGAGTTGCGCCGCGGCTTCGGCGCGGGCATCGTCACCGCGCTCGCCCGCGTCGATGGCCGGGCGCTCGGGGTGGTGGCCAACCATCCTCCCCACCTAGGCGGTGCGATCGACGCCGACGGGGCCGACAAGGCGGCGCGCTTCATGCAGCTGTGCGATGCGTTCGAGCTGCCACTGCTGTTCCTCTGCGACACGCCCGGCTTCATGGTCGGCCCCGCGGCTGAGCAGACGGCGACCGTGCGTCACTTCGCGCGGATGTTCCTCGTCGGCGCGAACCTCACGGTGCCGACGGGCACGATCGTGCTGCGCAAGGGCTACGGGCTCGGCGCGCAGGCGATGGCGGCTGGCGGCTTCAAGGCGCCGCTGTTCACCGTCGGCTGGCCGACCTCGGAGTTCGGCGGGATGGGCCTGGAGGGCGCGGTGCGCCTGGGGATGAAGCGCGAGCTGGAGGCGATCGCCGACCCAGAGGAGCGCGAGCGCGTGTTCGAGGCCACCGTCGCCGCCGCCTACGAGCACGGCCAGGGCCTCAACATGGCGGCCTACGGCGAGATCGACGACGTGATCGACCCGGCCGACTCGCGGCGCTGGATCGCCACCTTGTTTGACGAGAACACGGGGCAGTGGCGGCGGCGGAAGGAGAAGAAGCGCCCGAACATCGACGCCTGGTGAGTCAACTATGTGCGATTGCGCACATAAGGTTCATACGTCCTACACAGCTGTATGCTTAAGCAAGTCGCGACCGGTATCCCCGAGGGAACTGGACCGAGCCAGATGAGCCGAGCAAACCATTCTTCGTCCATGAAGACGCTCCGCACCGTGGAGGAATTGCGTGCGGCGCTCGCTCCCGACCGCCGGACGGGACTCACGATCGGCCTCGTCCCCACGATGGGGGCTCTGCATGAGGGCCATCTCTCGCTGATCTCCCGAGCGCGTGAGCAGTGCGATCGGGTCGTCGTCTCGTTGTTCGTCAACCCGGCCCAGTTCAACGAGCGCTCGGACCTCGAGCGCTACCCGCGTCAGGAAACCCACGACGCGCAGCTGGCAGCCGAGGCCGGCGCCGACCTGTTGTTCGCACCGTCGGTCGAGGAGGTCTACCCCCCGGGGTTCGCGACGACCGTCGAGGTGCTGGGCGTGACCGAGCGCTTGGAGGGCGCCGCTCGCGGCGCGGAGCACTTTCGCGGCGTCTGCACCATCGTCACGAAGCTGCTCTGCATGGCCCTCCCGGACGCTGCCTACTTCGGTCAGAAGGACGCCCAGCAGGTGGTCGTCATCCGCCGGCTCCTCCGTGACCTGAACCTGCCGGTCCGGATCGAGGTCTGCCCGACCGTGCGCGAGCCCGACGGCCTGGCGATGTCCAGCCGTAACGCGCTGCTGAACCCGCGCGAGCGCGACCAGGCGCTGACCCTCTACGCCGCGCTACGCGCGATCGAGGACTGCGCGGCGCGAGGGGAGCGGCGCACGGCGCGACTGCTCGAGGCCGGTCAGCAGAAGCTCGCCGCGCGCGGGGTGCACCCGGAGTACCTGGAGCTGGTGGAGCCCGATACGCTCGAGCGGTTGGAATGGCTCGAGGTGCCCGCCCTGCTCGCGATCGCCGCCCACGTGGGCGCCACTCGTCTGATCGACAACCTGATTCTCGAGCCGGCTGCCGTACCGATAATTACTTCCAACACAGAAAAGGCGATGACCACATGCAGCGCGTGATGCTCAAGTCGAAGATTCATCGGGCGACCGTCACCGATTGCGATCTGCACTACGTGGGATCGATCACGATCGACCCAGACCTGCTGGAGGCCGCGGATATCCTCGAGCACGAGCAGGTTCACGTTGTCGACGTCGACAACGGGGCGCGCTTTGAGACCTACACGATCGGAGGCGTGCGCGGCTCGGGGGAGATCAAGGTCAACGGTGCCGCCGCTCGCCTTGTGCACTACGGCGACACGATCATCGTCATCTCCTACGGCCAGTACTCGGAGGCCGACCTCGCTCGTTACGAGCCTCGCGTCGTTCACGTGCAGGCGCAGACCAACCGCATCATCACAATCGACGACGAGGTGGCGACCCTGCTCGCTTAGGGCGTCAACTGGAGTCAGAGAGGAATCATCATGTCCAGCCACGCAAACGTTCAAGCCCCATCCGACCCCGGTCGCCTACCGATGACCCTGCCACTGCTGGCGGAAAAGAAGCGGCTCGGCGAACCGATCGTGATGGTCACCGCCTACGACTACCCGTCCGCCCGCGCCGCCGAGGCGGCGGGCGTGGACCTGGTGCTCGTCGGCGACTCGGCCGCCACGACGGTGCTCGGCTACAACTCGACGACGCCCGTCGAGCTCGGCGACATGCTCGTGCTCGCGCGCGCCGCGCGCCGCGGCCTGCGCACCCCCCTGTTGATCGGCGATATGCCGTTCGGCTCCTACGAGGTCGCAGACGAGCAGGCGATCTCAAACGCGATGCGTCTGGTCAAGGAGGCCGGCTGCGAGGCCGTCAAGCTCGAGGGTGGCGGGCCGTCCTCGGTCGCTCGCGCCCGCGCGATCGTCGGAGCGGGCATCCCCGTGATGGGCCACGTCGGCCTCACGCCCCAGACCGCCACGGCGCTCGGCGGCTGGAAGGCCCAGGGTCGCACCGCTGCCGCGGCCGCGCAGATCGGCGCGCAGGCGCTCGCGCTGCAGCAGGCGGGCTGCTTCGCGCTCGTGTTCGAGGCGATCCCTGCCGCCGTCACCGATGAGCTGATGGGAGGCATCGAGATCCCCGTGATCGGGATCGGCGCCGGGCCGGCGACGGACGGACAGGTGCTCGTGTTCCACGACCTGCTCGGCATCCGCGACGGCCTCGGCGCGCGCTTTGTCAAGCGTTACGCCAACCTCCAAGACGAGATGAACGCGGGCGTGGCTGCCTACACCGAGGACGTGCGCACCCGGCGCTACCCCGCCCCCGAGCACACCTACTCGATCGACCCCTCGGAGCTGGCGGAGCTGCACGCGCGGTTGTCGTAGTCGATCTTCCTCAGCACCCGTGCCGGCGCGCCCGCCGCGACTGAGAACGGCTCGATGTCCTTTGTCACGACGCTGTTCGCGCCGATCACGCAGCGCTCGCCGATCGTTACGCCACTGGTGACGACGACGTTCGCGCCGAGCCAGCAGTTCTCGCCGATCCGCGTCGGTCCCTTCGTCGTGAAGCCCTGCCACGGCACAGGGCGCTCGGGGTCGTCGTAGCGGTGGCTGGAGTCGGTCACGAAGCAGCCGTTCGCGAGCATGCAGTGATCGCCGATCTCCACGAGCTGCTCGGCGGCGACCATCACACCGAGGTTCAGGAACGTGCCTTCTCCGATCCGCACGCGCGCCTTACCCGGAGCCGTGATCCACACGTCCGGCTCCAACAGCGCGCCCCTGCCGAGCTCCAGCCTGCCCTCGCGCAGCGCCTCCAGCACGTTCCCGTGCACAGGCCAGCGGACGAACGCCTCGCGGCGCAGCGCCTCCCAGTGGATTCGCGCGCGGTTCCAGGGCAGCGAGTTGCGCTCATACCAGCGCCACTTCGCCACCCACAATCTGGCCTGCCGGACGAGATCGCCGTCGTCGCTCAAGCAGCTATCTTCGCACGCGGTGGCTTGCGCTTGGGGGCGGCTTTACCCCGCGGTTTCTTCGCGCTCGCGGGCTTCGCCGGCGTCAGCAGCTCGGCGAGGAACTCGCCGGTGTGTGAGATCGGCTCCGCCGCGACCTGCTCCGGCGTGCCCTGCGCGATCACGATGCCACCTTCCTCGCCGCCCTCCGGGCCCATGTCGATCAACCGGTCCGCGCTCTTGATCACGTCGAGGTTGTGCTCGATCACGACGACGCTGTTGCCCGCGTCGACGAGTCTTTGCAGTACCTCCAGCAGACGCTCCACGTCCGCGAAGTGCAATCCCGTCGTCGGCTCGTCCAAGATGTAAAGGGTGCGTCCAGTCGCGACCTTCGACAGCTCGGTCGCCAACTTCACCCGCTGCGCCTCGCCGCCGGAGAGCGTCGTCGCCGGCTGGCCGAGCCTGACGTAGCCCAGCCCGACGGCGTTCAGCGTCTCCAGACGGCGGCGCACCTTCGGGATGTGCTCGAAGAATCCGAGCGCATCCTCGATCGCCATGTCGAGCACGTCGGCGATGCTCTTGCCCTTGAACTTCACCTCCAGCGTCTCGCGGTTGTAGCGCTTGCCGTGGCACTGCTCGCAGGGGACATAGACGTCCGGCAGGAAGTGCATCTCGATCTTGATCTGCCCGTCTCCCTTGCACACCTCGCAACGTCCGCCCTTGACGTTGAAGCTGAACCTCCCCGGCTTGTACCCCCTTGTGCGCGCCTCCTGCGTCTTTGAGAACAGATCCCTGATCACGTCGAACAACCCCGTGTACGTCGCCGGATTCGAGCGCGGGGTGCGCCCGATCGGGGACTGGTCGACGGCGATGATCTTGTCGAGCTGATCGAGCCCGTGGATCGCGCGGTGCGCGCCCGGCCGGCGTCGCGCGCGGTGCAGGCGGCTGGCGACGCTCTTGAACAGCACTTCGTTGACGAGCGTTGACTTGCCCGACCCGGAAACCCCCGTGACGCATGTCAGTACGCCGAGCGGGACCTTTACGTCGACGTCACGCAAATTGTGCTGGCTCGCCCCTTCGATCTCCACATAGCCGCGCGGCGTCCGCCGCTTCTTCGGCGCCGCGATCGTGCGCGTCCCCGAGAGGAACTGGCCCGTCGCCGAATCCTTCACTGCTTCCACCTGCTTTGCGGTGCCCTGCGCGACGACCTTTCCCCCGTGCACGCCCGCGCCCGGACCCATGTCGACGAGATGGTCGGCCGCGCGCATCGTCTGCTCGTCGTGCTCGACCACGATCACCGTATTCCCCAGGTCGCGCAACCGTTCGAGCGTCCCGATCAACTTCGAATTGTCGCGCTGATGCAACCCGATCGAGGGCTCGTCGAGGATGTACAGCACGCCCACGAGCGAGGACCCGATCTGCGTCGCCAGCCTGATCCGCTGCGCCTCGCCCCCGGACAGCGTCGCGGCGGCGCGGTCCATCGACAGGTAGCCGATCCCGACGTTCTCCAAGAACCGCAGCCGCTCCTCGATCTCGCGCAGGATCAGCCGCGCGACGTGGCGGTCGGTCTCCGACAGCTCGACCTCCCGCAGCCACTCCAGCGCCCGCCGCGCGGACAGGGCGCAGAACTCGTCGATCGGCGTCCCCCCCACGAGCACCGCCCGTGACTCTGCACGCAGCCGCGCACCTCCGCAGACCGGGCAGGGCCGCAGCGACATGAACTGCTCGATCTTTTCTTTCGTGCCCTCGCTCTCACTCTCGCGGTAGCGGCGCTCCAACCCCTTCACGATCCCCTCGAACCTGGTTGCGTACGTCCGTTTGCGCCCGTAGCGGTTGCGGTAGGTGATCTGCAGCCGTTCGTCGGTCCCGGTCAGGAACAGGTCCTGCATCTCGCCCGGCAGATCCTCCCACGGCACATTCAGATCCACGCCATAGCGCTCGGCGATCGCCTCGGTCACCTGCTCGTAGTAGCTCGACGAGCTCCCCGCCCACGGCGCGAGCGCCCCCTCGGCGATCGACAGGGAGGGATCCGGCACGACCAGCTCGGGGTCGATCTCCATCTGCGCGCCCAGCCCCGTGCAGTGCCCGCAGGCCCCGTGCGGCGAGTTGAACGAGAAGATCCGCGGCTCTAGCTCGACCAGCGACGGCCCGTGCACCGGGCAAGCGAAGCGCTCGGAAAAAGTGAAGATCGTGCCGTTCGGCGGCACCTCGCCGGGGACGATCTGCGCGGCGGCCTTGCGCGCGCCCTTCGCGCCGGTGGCGTGCGTGGGATCTGGCTCCGCCTGGGAAGCGGAGCCCATAATCTCAATCTCCACAAGCCCTTCGGCCAGCCCGACCGCCGTCTCGATCGAATCGGCCAAGCGCTTACGCAGGTCGTGGCGCATCACCAAGCGGTCGACGACGACCGAGATGTCGTGCTTGTAGCGCTTGTCGAGCACGATCGACTCCTCCAGCATCCGCAGCCGGTCGTCGATCTTCACGCGCGCGAAGCCTTCCGTGCGCAGCTCCTCCAGCAGCTTGCCGTACTCGCCCTTGCGCCCGCGCACCACCGGCGCGAGCACCATGAAGCGCGTCCCCTCGCCCAGCTCCATCACCTGGTCGATGATCTGCTCCGCGGACTGGCCCACGATTGGCCGCCCGCAGATCGGGCAGTGCGGCTTGCCCACGCGCGACCACAACAGCCGCAGGTAGTCGTAGATCTCGGTGACCGTCCCCACCGTAGAGCGCGGGTTGCGCGAGGTCGTCTTCTGATCGATCGAGATCGCCGGCGAGAGCCCCTCGATCGAATCGACGTCGGGCTTGTCCATCTGCCCGAGGAACTGCCTGGCGTAGGCCGACAGCGACTCGACGTAGCGCCGCTGCCCCTCAGCGTAGATCGTGTCGAACGCGAGGCTCGACTTGCCCGAGCCGGACAGCCCCGTGATCACCACGAGCGCGTCGCGCGGCAACAACAACGTGACGTCTTTCAGGTTGTGCTCGCGCGCGCCCGTGACGACGATCTGATCGCTTACCGGCATCTACCGGTCATTCTATGACCGCGAACAGACGTTCGCCTTTGAGGATCGTTGAGACCCCTACCCCTCAACCGCGGCAAACACCTCGTCCAGCAGCTTCTGCCGATCCCCCAACTGATAGTGCTCAGCCAGATACCGGTCGATAGCCTCGCGTGAGTCCCCGTTCAAAGCCATGTTCAGCGCGATCAACCGCGCTCCGTCGAGGTCGCCGTTGCCGCTACCCGCCTGGGGCTCGGATCGCGGCGGTGCGGGTGACGCCGCAATGGGCGGCACAGGCGGTACCGAGGGAGAGGCCACCGACGCGAGAACCGAGGGCACGGAGGCAGTCGGAGAGGCGGGGCCCGGAACCGGGACCGGGGGCACGGGAATGAACTCGGAGTGCCCCTGACGCACGGGCGCGTCGGCGCCGGTGTCCGTGTCCGGCACTGGCGGCCCGGCGGGCGGCGAGTCGACTGCAACACCGGCATCCCCCCCGCGCCCCGCGGCGGCGTCGTACAGCTCGGCCATGTTCGTCTCAACCGCAGACAGGTCACTGGCGAGCCGGGAGGTCCCCGCCCGCAGGGACTCGACGAGCGCGGCGGACTGAGTGTCCATCGACTCGACGCGCTCGATCAGCACGGATGTGGCTCGGGCGACGGCTGAGACGTGCGCCTGGGCGCGCGCGACCGCGTCGGCGCGCGTGCGCTCGGCGTCGGAGGCCGCCTCCGCGCGTGTTACGCGCGCGTCCTCGGCGGCGCGCTGCTCGATCTCGGCGGCGGTCGCCTCGGCGGCCTCGAGGATCCCCTGCACCTGCGTGCCGGCACTGGACCCCAACGTCTCCCCCGCGCGGCTTTCCAGCGCGTAGCGCAACTCCTCAACCTCTGCGGCGAGCGTCCGCAGGTGCGCGTCGACGGCTGCGGGGTCATACCCTCGCCGGCCGATCGGAAAGTCCCGCTTCTCGATGCTCTGCCGGTCGAGCTCCACGGCGTGGATCCTACATGGAGCGGATGCGTGAGAAAGACCGTGGCGCTCAGCATTGCTAGACTTGGCGCGCGAGAGGGCACGCGACGGGGCTCTTCGAGCGTCACCCGAGAGGGAATGGTGGCGCTCGAACAAGCCCCCGGTGCGGCGGGCCGGGAACGCCAACCTGCTTTAGCTGAATGGGATCGATGGCGCCTACACGCCCAGGGCTCAGACAGTCTCCTCGGCGGGCGCCTCGCTCGCCTGGATCTCGCGCAGATTGCGCCTGAGCTCACGCAGCTCGTCTCGTAGCTGTGCGGCGTACTCGAAGCGCAGGTCCTCGGCCGCGACGGCCATCTCCTCCTCGAGCTCGACGACCATCCGCTCCAGCTCGTTCTCCGGCAGTTCCTTCCCCGCCCGACGCCGCTCGGCGCCGCGGCGGCTGCGGCCCCGTTTCGGGACCTTGCTGTCGGCCTGCAAAAACTCGGCGATGTCCGAGATCCCCTTGACGATCGTCGCCGCGGTGATCCCGTGCTCCTCGTTGTAGGCGAGCTGGATCTCGCGCCGGCGGTCGGTCTCCTCGATCGCCGCCTTCATCGCCTTCGTCTCCTTGTCGGCGTACATCAGCACCGTGCCCTCGATGTTCCGCGCCGCGCGCCCGATCGTCTGGATCAACGAAGTCTCCCCTCGCAGGAAGCCCTCCTTGTCGGCGTCGAGGATCGCCACTAGCGAGACCTCCGGCAGGTCCAGCCCCTCGCGCAGCAGGTTCACCCCGACGAGCACGTCGTATTCCCCCAGTCTGAGATCGCGGATGATCTGGATCCGCTCCAGCGTGTCGATCTCCGAATGTAGATACCTCGTCTTAAAGCCCATCTCCAGCAGGTATCCCGAAAGGTCCTCTGACATTTTCTTCGTCAGCGTCGTCACGAGCACGCGCTCGTTGCGGTCCACCCGTTTGCGGACCTCGTTCATCAGGTCGTCGATCTGATTCTTTGTCTCGCGCACCTCCACGCTCGGGTCGACGACCCCTGTCGGGCGCACGATCTGCTCGACGACGTTCGTCGATCTTGTCCGCTCATACTCTCCCGGTGTCGCCGAGACGAACATCAGCTGCGGGGTGATCGAGAGGAACTCCTCGAATCTCTGCGGCCTGTTGTCCATCGCGCTCGGCAAACGGAACCCGTATTCGACGAGCGTCTGCTTGCGCGAACGGTCCCCCTCGAACATCCCCCCGATCTGCGGCACGGTCTGGTGGGACTCGTCGATGAAACAGACGAAGTCCTTCGGAAAGTAGTCGATCAGGCAGTACGGTCGCTCCCCCGGCTGGCGCCCGTCGAGAATTCGCGAGTAGTTCTCGATCCCCGAGCAGAACCCCATCTCCCTGAGCATCTCCATGTCGTACTGCGTCCTTTGCCGCAGGCGGTGGGACTCGAGTTGCTTGCCTTCTGACTCCAGCTCCGCGCAGCGCTCGTTCAGCTCGCGCCCGATCGCTTCCACGCCGGCTTCGATCGTGCCCTCCTTGACGTTGTAGTGCGTCGCCGGCCAGATCGCGACATGCTCAATGTCGTCCTCGATCAGCTCGCCCGTCAGCGGGTCGAAGTGCTGTAGCCGCTCGATCTCGTCGCCGAACAGCGTCGCCCGGTAGGCGCTCTCCGCGTAGGCGGGGAACACCTCCAGCGTCTCCCCCTTGACCCGGAAGCCGCCGCGGGAGAGCACCGTGTCGTTGCGCGTGTACTGGATCGAGACGAGTTTTTTCAGCAGTTGCTCGCGGTCGATCGTCTCCCCCCGGCGGAGGATCTGCATGTTCATCTCATACGTCTCCGGCGAGCCCAGCCCGTAGATACAGGAGACGGAGGCGACGACGATCACGTCGCGACGCGCGAACACCGCCGCCGTCGCCGCGTGCCGCAGGCGATCGACCTCCTGGTTGATCGCGGAGTCCTTCTCGATGTACAGATCCCGACTGGGGACGTAGGCCTCTGGCTGGTAGTAGTCGTAGTAGGAGACGAAGTACTCGACCGCGTTCTCGGGGAAGAACGTGCGGAACTCGTTACACAACTGCGCCGCCAAAGTCTTGTTGTGCGCGATCACGAGCGTCGGGCGCTGCACCGCCTCGATCGTGGCCGCCATCGTCATCGTCTTGCCCGTGCCGGTCGCGCCGAGCAGCGTCTGAAAGCGCTCGCCCCGCTCGACGCCCGCGGCCAGCGCCGCGATCGCCTTCGGCTGATCGGCTGTCGGGGTGAAGGCGCTGTCGAGTCGGAAGTCAGGCATAGCTCCTACCGTAGCGAGCCGTCAGGGCAGGCAGGGATCAGTTCAGCCCGAGCTGCTTGGCATACGTCGCGCGGTATTCCTTCTGCGCTTCGAGCACGCGCTGCACGTACGCGCGCGTCTCGGGAAACGGGATCGCGCTCACGGTCAACGCTCCCCCTTCGGCGCGCGCCTTCGCCACCCATTTGTCGACGTTCGCCAGGCCGGCGTTGTACGCGGCCACGGCCAGCATCTCGTTGCCTTCGTAGTGGTCGAGCAGGTAGCGCAGGTAGTAGCTGCCGTAGGCCACGTTCACGCTCGGCGTGCCGAGGTCGCTAGTCGTGAAGCGATAGCCGCCCGACAATTTCGCCAGGAATTCGGCGGTTTCCGGCTCGATCTGCATCAGGCCCTCCGCGCCCGCCGACGACGTCCTCGGTTCGAATTTCGTCTCCGCATAGATCACCGCCGCGATCAGCGCCGGATCGAGCTGCTTCGCCGCGGCCTGTTCGCGGATTACGCTCGCGTCGCTCAGCGGCAGCGTCAATTCGTTCACGGCATGGTTCACATGCGCGATCGTCACCCCCACTACCACCACGAGCGCGATCCCCACCAACGCGCCCAGCGTTCGCCCGCGCCGCCGCCTCATCTCCCCAGCTTGTCAAGCACGCCCGACAACTTCCGCTCCAGGTCCTGCACGCTGCCGTCGTTCTGTACTACATAGGTCGCCCTCTGCGCCTTCTCCTCCTGGGTCAGCTGCCGCGCCGCACGCTCCGCTGTGAGCGCGTGCCCCCGTTCCGCGGCGCGCTGCTCGCGCAGCGGCTCTGACGCCACGACCGCGATCGTCGCGTCGTAGGTCCCCTCCATCCCCGCCTCGAACAGCAGCGGCACCTCGATCACAATCGCGCGTGGAGAGGGTTCGAGCGCGCGCGCCTGCTCCAGCCACCTCGCCATCCGCTCGCCCACCATCGGCCAGACGGTGGCCTCCAGCCAGGCCCTGCCCTGATCGTCGGCAAACGCGCGCCTGGCGAGCGCTGCGCGATCGACCGTGCCGCCGGGCGCCACCTCCTCGCCCCAGCGCGCGATCACGGCCTCGCGCAGCTTCGTGCCCTCGTACAGCTCGTGCACCACCGCGTCGCTCGACTGCACCGCCGCCCCGAGCCGCTCCAGCGCCTTCAGCGCGGTCGACTTCCCGGCGCCCATGCCCCCTGTGAGCCCGATCAGAGGGACGCTTTGCTCCACCTGCTCAGCACGCTCGGCTGGGACCGTCTCGGCCCGTCTCAGTCCTGCGCGGGCTCGGCTACCGGCTCGGGCTCGGCCGCGGCCTCGGGTGCGTCCGCCGGCTCAGGGATCGCCTCTGCCTCGGGCGCCTCGGGCGTAGCTTCGGCCTCTGGGGCGATCTCGGCCTCCGCCTCCGGTGTCTCCGGCGTAGCCTCGGCCTCTGGGGCCTCTGCAACCTCAGCCTCGGGGGCGATCTCGGCCTCCGCCTCCGGTGTCTCCGGCGTAGCCTCGGCCTCTGGCGCCTCGGGCGTAGCCTCGGCCTCAGACGCCGCCTCTGCAACCTCAGCCTCGGGCGCCTCGGAGGCGACCTTGGCATCAGGCGCCAGCTCCGCAACCTCGGCCTCGGGAGAGGCGACCTGGGCGGTCGCCTCCGCGGTTATCTCCTCCGCCTCCGCAACAGTCGCGTCCTCGTCAGCATCCTCGGCGTCGGCGTCGCCGGGTCGCGACAGCGGCAGAATCTGGTCCTCGACCCGCTTGGCCGACAGGCTCAGGCGCCGGCGCTCGGAGTCGATCTCGAGGATCTGCACGCGGATCTCATCGCCCGGGTGGACGACCTCGCGCGGGCTTTCGACGTGATGCGGGGCGAGCTCGGAGATGTGCACGAGCCCCTCCACACCGTCGAGGATCTCCACGAACGCGCCAAACGTGACCACCTTCGTGACCTTGCCCGCAAGCTCGTCGCCCACGTTGTAGGTGTCCACAATCCGCTGCCACGGATCTTCCTGGGTCTGCTTGAGTCCCAGCGAGATGCGCTGGCGGTCGCGGTCGATGTCGAGCACCTTGACCTTCACGGTGTCGCCGATCGTAAGGATCTCTGACGGGTGGTTCACGTGTGACCACGACAGCTCGGAGATGTGAATCAGGCCGTCGATCCCGTCGAGATCGACGAACGCGCCGAAGTCGACGATGTTGGAGATCTGCCCTTCGACGACCGAGCCGGGCTGCAGCCGGTCGAGGATCTGCTGGCGGACCTCCTTGCGCTCCTCCTCCAAGACCGCGCGGCGCGAGAGCACGACGTTGTTGCGCGAGCGGTTGAGCTCGATCACCTTGCTCTCGATCTTCGTGCCCATGTATTCGTCGAGGTTGGGCACGCGGCGGATGTCGACCAGCGAGGCGGGCAAAAAGCCGCGCACGCCGAGATCGATGATCAGGCCGCCCTTGACGACCTCGATGACCGTGCCCTCGACCGGCTCGCCGGACTCCGCGGCCGTTTCGATCCGCCGCCAGGCCTTCTCGAAGCGCGCACGCTTCTTGGACATCATCAGGCGGCCGTCCTGGTCCTCCTTGATCAGGACGATCGCGTCGACCTCCTCGCCGAGGTGCACCTCGTCCTTGGGGTCGACCGACTTGCGGATCGACAGCTCGTTCGCCGCGATCACGCCCTCGGACTTGTAGCCGATGTCGACCAGCACCTCGTCCTTGTCGATCCGCACGACGTGCCCGGTGACGACCTGCCCCTCCTCGATCGGCTGGAAGGTGGCGTCGTAGTTCGGGACGATCTGGCCGTCGATTTCCAGCAGGAGTCCGTTCGACCCCTCGACCACGCGAGCGTCGGGTTGCTCAATCAGCGTTTGCACGGCCCGAAGCCTAGCGCAGCGGGGGCGCTCACCACCCGACGGGCGCTCGTATGATTGGCAGATGCCTGTGCGAGCAACCAAGCGGGGAGCCGAGCGCACCCCCCTGGAGCAAGCGGACTGCGACGTGCTCGTCTGCGGCGCCAGCTTCGCGGGGCTGTCCGTCGCGCGCGAACTGGCCGGTTCGGGCGCGAAGGTCCTGGTGCTCGACCGCTACGAGCTGGGCGAGCGCCAGACCTCGGCCTGCGCGATGCCCACCGGCTGGGTGGAGGCCCTCGAGGTGGGTGGCTCGGAGCGCCAGCGCTTTGACAAACTCGTCGCGCACACCCCCTATCGGACCTCCCACTGGTCGCTGCCGTGGCTGTACTCGACGTTCGACTACCGCGAGCTGTGCGCGCTGCTCTGGGGCCAAGCCGGGGCGGGCGGGACCGAATTCGAGCTCGAGATCGCCACCGTCACCGGTCGTGAGGGCTTCACCGTGCACACCGACCGCGGCGATCTGCACGCGCCGTTGATCGTCGACGCGCTCGGCTGGCGGCGCGTGTTGTCGAACGCAGCCCCGATTCAACCCCCGAACGCCACGCTCTCGCGCGGTCTCGAGGTCCACCCCGCCGGGGCCGGCGAGGAGATGGAGCTGTGGATCGACCATCGCTACATCCGCTCGGGCTACTCCTGGAGCTTCCCCGCGCATGATGAGCTGCGCGTCGGCGTCGGCTCGTTCTGGCCCGCCCACCACGTCAAGGAGCCGACCGTCCGGCTCGCCCGCGATCAGGGCCTGCCGGCCGACGGCTATCAGGGCAACTGGATCCCCCACAAGCTGCGCGCGGCCGTCGAGGACGGCGTGTTCTTCGCCGGTGACTCCGCCGGTCACTGCCTGCCCTTGACCGCCGAGGGGATTCGCACCGCCCTGTACTTCGGCCTCGCCTGCGGGCGCGAGCTGCGTTCGGTGCTCGACGGGCAAGCCACGCGCGCGCAGGCGCTCGCGCGCTACGGCGCGTTCTCCGCCGGGCATGGGCGTAAATACGACTCGCTGTTCAAACTCCAGCGCGCGATCGGTCGCATGACTCCCTCGCGCGCGGTCACAGCGCTCGCGCTTGCATTCGAGAGCCGGCGGGTTTCCCATTGGGCGTTCGAGCACTATCTGGCGATCGCGCCGCCCACGTTCGTTGGTGAGAGGCCGCCCGCGCTAGGCCGGACCCCGACCGCGAGACGCGCAGCCGTGGCCGTAACCTCCTGAGCGCTCAGGCGACCCTGCGCAGCTGCGGCCTGGTCGCGCTCGCCGCCGCAAGCGCCAACCGGCTGGCCTCCACAGCGCTGGTCAGCGAGACCTCGGCGAGCAGGCCCGGGGCCGCGACCATGTCGCCGGCCAGGAACACGCCGTCGCCGCGGTCCACCGCGGGTCGGTCGCGCCAGGTCTTGCCGGGCATATCCAGGGCGCCTGAGCGCGCGTCCATCACCTGACGCCGGCGCCAGGTCTCCCGGTCGCGCCAGTCAACCAGCGACGCGTCGAGCAGCGCCTCCAGCCGCAGGCCGGCCTGATCGGCGCTCTCCTCCGGGCGGATCGGCATCTGCGCCTGGATCAGATCGTGCCCGGCAGGGGCAATCGCTCGATCTGAGGTGGAGTAGCGCCCGATCCAGCCCGCCTGTTCCATGTCCGAGACGATCCACGGATCGCCACGACGGCTGCGCAGGCCCAGGTCGAGACACACGGTACGGCCACTCGGCCAGCTCAGTGACTCCTCGCCCAGCAGCTGCGCCGCCTGCTCGTGCTCGGTGGCGACGATCACCGGCCCCGCGGGCAACTCGTCCACGCGCCGGCCGGTCTCGACGGTGACGCCGAGCTCGCGCACCCGCCGCTCGAGCATCGCGACCAGCATCCCCCAGCCGCCGCTCGCATAGCGGACGGGGCCGGGCGGGCGCGCGAGAAACAGGCGTACCGTCTGCGGCCACACGAACGCCGCCGACAGCTCACCGGGATCGTGGTGAAACGTGTAGACGCCGGCCGCCGCCGACAGCAGATCCGCGGTGCGCTGGTCTGTGTGACTGGCCGCCCAGCTGCGAAAGTCGAGCTCGACGGGCGCCTCACGCCCACGCAGACGCAGCACCGAGGGAATCGCGCCGAGCGGCGGCGTGCGGCGCACGGCGCCATCCCAGCGGAACCTCGCGCCGCCCGCGCCACGGAGCGCCGGTGCGACGTGCGCGGGGAGCAGCTTGCGCTCCGCCAGCCACTGCCACAGGGGTCCATCCTGGTAGAGGGCATGCGGGCCGAGGTTCGCTTTGAACGGCCCATCGTTGCTGCGTGCCCGCCCACCGAGCGCGTCGTGCGCCTCGAGCAGGCGCACCTTCGCCCCACCTTCGGCACACGTGATCGCGGCGCTCAGCCCGGCGAGTCCGCCTCCTACTATGGTGATCTGCTGGCTCATCGTGGGTCCTCCAGGATCGTTTGCAGGCTGCACGCTACGCCGCAACTGGCTCGGAGTACAGTTCCAGTTGTGCCGGATTCTTTAGGACCAGTCGGAGGACCGGAGTTGCTCGTCAGGCTCGACCATGGCGGCGAGACCTCGCTCCACGAGCAACTCGAGCGCTCCCTGAGAGAGGACATCCGCTCCGGACGCCTGCCCGGCGGTACACGGATGCCCTCGACGCGAGGGCTGGCGGCCGAGCTGGGCGTCTCCCGCGGCGTGGTCACCGAGGCCTACGGCCAGCTCGCGGCCGAGGGCTACCTCAGTACCCGCCAGGGAGCTCCCGTGCGGGTCGCCACCGCGGTGCGCGCCTCGATCCCACGCGCTCCCGCTCGGTCGCTGCTGGGAAGCTTCGCCTACCACTTCCACCCCGGCCTGCCCGATCTCGCCGGCTTCCCCCGCGACGGCTGGCTGCGCTCACTGCGCACCGTACTGCGCGCCTCGCCGCACGGTGCCCTGGGCTACGGCGACCCGCGCGGTGTCTCGGAGTTGCGCGAAGCGCTCAGCGACTACCTGGGACGCGTTCGCGGCACGGCGGCCGACCCCGAGCACATGCTGATCTGCACGGGCTTCACGCAGGGCTTCTCGCTCGCCTGCCGGACATTGAGCGGCCACGGCGTGCGCTCGATCGCGTTGGAGGACCCCGGCTGGCACACGCACAAGCTGATCGTCGAGGAGGCGGGCATGGAGGTCGTGCCGATCCCGGTCGACGCCCAGGGGTTGCGTGTCGAGCAGCTCGCTCAGAGCGGCGCTGATGTGGTGGTGGTGACCCCCGCTCACCAGTTTCCCTCCGGGGCGGTGCTCAGCTCCACGCGCCGCGCCGCACTCGTCGAGTGGGCCGAGAGCGGGGATCGACTGATTGTCGAGGACGACTACGACGGTGAGTTTCGCTACGACCGTGGGGCGGTCGGCGCGCTGCAGGGCCTGGCACCCGAACGCGTGCTCTACTGCGGCTCGGCGTCAAAGCGCCTGGCTCCCGGGATGCGCCTCGGCTGGCTCTTGATGCCCCCGTGGCTGGCCTGGCAGCTGACCGCGGCCAAGGCGGTAGAGGACTCAGGCTCGGAGGTCATTGGACAGCTCGCCCTGTGCGACTTCATCGTGCGCGGCGAGCTGGACCGCCACGTACGTCGCATGCGCCGGCGCTATCAGGCGCGGCGCGAGGCGCTGCTCGGGGCGCTTGCCCGCTGGCTGGGAGAAACACAGGCGGGCCGTGATGAGGCTGGGCTCTACGAGCTGGTGGAACTGCCCGGCGACGTGAACGAGGCCGCGTTGCTGGTGAGCGCCGCCGAGCGCGGGGTTGGCGCGGAGGGCCTCTCCTTACATCGCTTCACCCCGGGTGGTCCCCCGGGTCTTGTGCTCGGCTACGGCAATCTCGCCGAGCCGGCGATTGAGCAGGGAGTGCGGTTGCTCGGCGAGGCGTTGACCGAGGTTTCGCTTACCCCTGGCCGGGATCGATGACTCGTAGGTCTTTAAAATATGTTCGATAGAACCCTCGATCGCGCGTCAAGAGCTGATCCGTATACGCAAGCGCGTGAGCCCCGATCACGAAGTCCGCGATTACGCGCTCGCGGGTCCCACCCGCGCGCCGGTAGGTGCGCCAGTGCTCGCCGGCCGCCAGCGCGCTCGCCGCGTCGAGGGGCGAGAAGTCAACGCGCAGACGCTTAAGCGCCGCTTCCGCCTTTGGAGCGGCCGGAAAGGAAGCGGTCGTCTCCGCCCACACGATCTCGCACGCGATCACACTTCCACCCGCGAGGCACGCCTGCACGGCAGCCGCAGAGCTTGGTCCAAAATTGGGGTCTGCACCGAAGACGTCGAGCAGCACGCTCGTGTCGATCGCCGTGATCACACGGCGTCGGGCGCGCCGCGCAGAGCGCGGATCGTCTCGTCGGTGCAACCGCCCGCGCCCAGAATCCCGTACACGGCAGCGACGGGATCGCCGGACACGGCTTTCGTGACCATCAGCTGCCCGTCCTTTTCGACCAGCTCAAGCCGATCCCCGACCTTGAGCTCTTCGGCCGCGGCGATATCCATCTGAGGACCAGAGCCGCTGCGGATCAACTCGGCAAGCTCCTTACGAGCCTTGCGAGCTTTCTCAGCATCACCCCGGTCGGGCAACCGGCGCGCCTTCGCACGGGCGCCGAGGATCACCAGCTCGGAAAAATCGATCCGATCCCCGTTCAGCTTCGCGCGCAGCTCGTCAAGCGCCTCGTGCACGGGCGGAGTCTCGGTGATCGTATGACGCGGTCTCGTCGTTGGCACCCGGGCAAGTGTAGCACCGTGCAGCACCGGAAAAAATACCTCTGGCGGGCAGTAATGCCTCTGGCGGGCAGGGATGTCTACTTGCGGACCACCAACACAACCCCGATCACGAGCAGCACCAATCCAACGATGCGTGGCGTGCCGATCGGCTGCTTGGCGATCCCGAGCAGGCCGAAGCGGTCGATCGCCACCGACACGGCAAGCTGGCTGGTGATGACGGCAGCGGCCAGGCCGCTCGCGCCGAGGGTGCGCACGGTGATGATCGCAATCGTCACGAACACCGCGCCACACAACCCGCCGAGCAGTGCCCACCACGGAGCGCGTGAGATGTGGGTGAGGTTTCCAAAGCCGCCGTTGACAAATGTGACCGCGAGCAGCAGCACCGCCGTGCCAACCATGAACGACACGCTGGCCGCCTGAACGCTTCCGACCGACCTGCCCAGACGGGAGTTGATCGGCGCCTGAATCCCCACAAGGCAGCCCGCGCCGGCGGCCAGCAGCACCGCCAGCCCGCGGCTCACTTGACCTCCAGCCAGGTCACTTGACCTCCAACAGAGTCACTTTGCCTCGAGCCAGTTCTGCCCGACGCCGACGTCGACGGCGAGCGGCGGGTCGTGCTCCCACACCCCACACATCTCGCGCTCGATGAGCGCGCGCGCGGCGTCCTGCTCGGCGGGCGGGCCTTCGAACAGAAGCTCGTCGTGGATCGTGAGCAGTAAGCGTGTCTGCAGCTCGGACTTCGCGAGCGCGGCGTGAGCGCGAACCATCGCGAGCTTGATGATGTCCGCAGCCGTGCCCTGAATCACGGTGTTCACAGCGAGGCGCTCGCCGAGCATCCGCACTTGGTAGTTGCGCGCCTGCAGCTCCGGAATCTGACGGCGCCGACCCCACAGCGTCGTCACGTAGCTCTCCTCCTTCGCGCGCTCGATCGTCTCGGCCATGAACGCCGCCACGCGCGAGAAGCGCTCGAGGTAGGCGTCGATAAACTCCTTGGCCTCCTCGCGCGGGATGTTCAGGCGGTCGGCGAGGCCGAAGTCAGAGAGGCCATAGACGATTCCGTAGTTGATCATCTTGGCCTTCGAGCGCATCCCAGGGTCAATCGCGCCAGGTGCGACCTGGAAGACCTGCGAGGCCGTCGCGGTGTGCACGTCTTCCCCGCGCACGAAGATCTCCTTCAATACGGGCTCCTTGGCCGCATGCGCGAGCACGCGCAGCTCGATCTGCGAGTAGTCGGCGGAGATCAACACGTTGTCGTCCTCGGCCTCGAAGCAGCCACGGATCTCGCGCCCAAGCGGGGTGCGGATCGGAACGTTCTGCATGTTCGGGTTGGTGCTCGCGAGTCGCCCCGTCTGAGCGCCGGCCTGCAGAAACGTCGTGTGGATGCGCGAGCGTTCGTCGACCACCTCCGGCAGCACGTCGAGATAGGTCTTGGCCAGCGTCGAGAGCTCGCGCCAGCGCTCGATCTTCGGCACGATCTCGTGCTCGGTGCGAATCGCCTGCAGCACGCGCGCGTCAGTCGAAAAGCCGGTCTTGCCACGGCGCTTGCGCGAGAGCCCAAGCTTCTCGAACAGGATCTCCCCCAGCTGCTGCGGCGAGGAGATCAGAAACTCCTCCTCGGCGAGCGCGAAGATGTCTGCTTCCAGCGCGATGAGCTCCCCACGAACGCGCCCGGTGATCTCGGCGAGGCGCTCGAGATTCAGGCGCACCCCGAGCAGCTCCATCTCGCGCAGGACGGCCACGAGCGGCAGCTCGATGTCGCGCATCACGCCCTGCAGGCCTCGCTCCGCGATCTGCTCGCGCTGCCAGTCCGCGAGCGCGCCGAGCAGCAGCGCGTCGGCTGCGAGCGGGTCCTCCAGGTCACTGTCGAGACCACGCTCTTCGCACAGCTCCGCAAACGGGTAGCCGCGGCGGGCGGGCTCGAGCAGGTAGGCGCCGAGCAGCGTGTCGTGCGCGAGTCCCGGCGGCACGAGGCCAAGCATCTTGGCATCGTGCGCGACGACAGCCCGCCCGCCCACAGCCCCTACGACCTGCTCGGGGCCCTCACAGTCGCCCGCGAGTACCTCGCCGGCGACCGCGACAGCGAAGCGCCAGGGTGCGCCCTCGGCGAACAGCGCGCCCTCGGGCGTCTCAGCCTCGCGCACGACGAGCGAGAGCTCAACCTCGGGCATACCAAGGCGGGCGATGTCAGCCGGCACGCCCTCGCGCACGCGCCCGCTCAGCTTGACCTCGGCGGCAGGCGCAGGCGCGGCGAGGTCGGGGTCGCCGAGCGCCTCCTCCAGACGCCGCAGCGGATCGCGCAGCTCGTACTCACGAAAGACCGCACGCACGCGCGAGCGGTCGGGCTCGCGCACGGACTCCGCGGCGACATCGAAGTCGACGGCAAGGTCGCGCTGGACGGTAGCGAGTTGCTTGGAAATGCGCGCGTTCTCGGCGTGCTCGACGAGGTTCTCTTTGCGCTTGGCGCCTTTGATCTCATCGACGTGCGCGAGCACTTCCTCCAGCGTTCCGTAGTTCTGAATCAACTCGCTCGCCGTCTTGTCACCGATGCCGGGGATGCCGGGGATGTTGTCTGAGGTGTCGCCCTTCAGCCCATAGAAGTCAGGAATCATCTCCGGCGCGATTCCATAGCGGTCAATCACGGCCTGGCGGTCGTAGATCTTCGTGTCGGTGATCCCGCGGGCGGTCGCCATCACCTTGACGACACCATCACCGTCGATCAGCTGGAAGGCGTCGCGATCGCCGGTGACAATCATCACGGGTACGGGCGGGTCGGCCCGAAGCGCGCGCTCGGCGATCGAGGCGAGCACGTCGTCGGCCTCGAAGCCCTCGACGCGCAGGTTGTTGTACCCGAACGCCTCGACGAGCGGTTCCATCGCCGGCCACTGTGCCTTCAGTAGATCCGGACGCGAGCGCCGCGTGGCCTTGTAATCGGCGAACATCTCCGTACGGCCCGAGGTGCCCGCGTCCCACGCGACCACGGTGGGACACACGCCGTACTCGGTGACGATCTTTACGAGCATCGAAGCGAACCCAAAAATCGCGTTCGTGGGGATACCAGTGGAAGTGGCAATCGACTCGGGCAGCGCGAAGAAGGCTCGGTACACGAGGCTAGGGCCGTCGATCAGGAACAGGCGGCGCTCGTGGCCGTCGGTCCTCAGCGCGGCGGCGCTCACCCGCGCGCGGCCCGTCGTCTTGGCTTGAGATAGAGCACTTCCAGTCACTCTATTAGTAGGCGTAGCGGCCGCAGGGCGGCAAGTAAATAAGATGCCCGACCGCCCGTCCACATCGTCTTCGACCCGGGAGCCATCCTCCGTGAGCAGCATCACCCCAAGCGCGCAGTACCGCCTGACGATTCGCGTCGAGCTCGACGACACCGCGGGCACGCTCGCGCATCTGACCAGCGCGATCGGCGAGGCCGACGGGATCGTCGTCGCCGTCGACGCGGTCGAGATCGACTCCGGCCACAGCGTGCGCGACATCGTCGTCGACGCCTCCGGCAAGGCCCACTGGGAGCAGATCCTCGCTGCGATCGGCTCAGTGGCAGGCGCGCGCGTGATCGAGACGATCGATCGCACGTTCCTGCTGCACGTCGGCGGCAAGATCGAACAGCACAACAAGCATCCTCTGAAGACGCGCGACGACCTCTCGATGACCTACACCCCGGGGGTCGCGCGCGTGTGCCTGTCGATCGCCGACGACGAAGACCGCGCGTTCCAGTACACGATCAAGCGCAACACCGTGGCCGTCGTCTCTGACGGCACCGCGGTGCTCGGGCTGGGCGATATCGGCCCGCGCGCGGCGATGCCGGTGATGGAGGGGAAGTGCTGCCTGTTCAAGGAGTTCGCCGGCGTCGACGCTTTTCCGATCTGTCTGGACACGAAGGACACCGACGAGATCGTCCGCGCCGTCACGCTGATCGCGCCCGCCTTCGGGGGGGTCAACCTGGAGGACATTTCCGCACCGCGCTGCTTTGAGATCGAGGAGCGCCTCAAGCGCGATCTGGACATCCCGATCTTTCACGACGACCAGCATGGGACCGCCGTGGTCGTGATGGCGGCGCTGCTGAACGCCGTCAAGCTCACCGGCCGGCGCCTGGAGGACCTGCACGTGCTGATCATCGGGCTCGGCGCAGCCGGGATCGCGGTCACGAAGATCCTGCTCGAGGCCGGCGTGCGCCACATCATCGGAGCCGACTCGCGCGGCGCGCTGCACGTCGAGCGCGAGGACTATGTGGACGGCTCGATGAACGAGGTCAAGCGCTGGTTCGCGCAGAGCACCAACCCCGAGTGCCGTGCGGGCAAGCCGGCGGACGTGATCGACGGCGCGGATCTGTTGATCGGGCTCTCCGGGGCGCGCGCACTGGAGGCGGGCGCACTCGCGCGGATGAACGACGACGCGATGGTGTTCGCGATGGCCAACCCCAACCCCGAGGTGCTCCCGGAGGAGGCGGCGCCCTACGTCCGCATCATGGCGACCGGACGCTCGGACTACCCCAACCAGATCAACAACGTGCTCTGCTTCCCGGGGATCTTCCGCGGCGCGCTCGACGTGCGCGCGCCGGACATCACCGAGTCGATGAAGATGGCGGCCGCCCGCGCGATCGCCGCGATCGTCACCGACGAGGAACTGCACGAGGACTACATCATTCCGTCGGTCTTCAACCGCGACGTCGCCCCCGCGGTCGCGGCGGCCGTCGCCGATGAGGCGCGCGCGAGCGGGACCGCGCTCGCCGGCTCAGAGGTGGGGTTCGCTCCGGGAGACGATCGTTCGTAGATTCCTAGCGCGGTAGCACCCCTCGCGCGATGGCCCAGATCGACAGGGCACTGAGGTTGCCGCGCGATAGTTGGCGTCGCACTGTCGGCGTGTGCATACTCATATGTGAGTCATGCATATGAACGAGAACCACCGGGAGCGACAGTCGCCATGCGCGTGACCGTGACGGGAGCAAGTGGGCTGATCGGGAAAGCGCTCGTTGCCGAGCTACACCAACAGGGAGCGGAGATCACGGTGCTCTCGCGCGATCCGTCCCGCGCGCAGACGCCCGATGGTGTGCAGGCAATGCGCTGGGACCCAATGAGCGAGCCCGCCCCGCAAGCCGCTCTCTCCGGAGCGGACGCGGTCGTGCACCTGGCCGGGGAGAACGTCGCCCAGCGCTGGAGCGAGCGGGCCAAGCGGGCGATTCGCGACAGCCGCGTGGTTGGCACACGTAATCTGCTCGCGGGGTTGGAGGCGATTGACCGATCAGAGGTCGGCCAACGTCCACGAACGCTGATCAGCGGCTCGGCGGTCGGCTACTACGGCCCCCGCGGCGAAGAGCCGCTCGACGAGGACGCACCGCCGGGGAGCGACTTCCTGTCAGAGACGTGCGTCGCCTGGGAGGCCGAGGCGCAGAAGGCCGCAGTGCTGGGGATGCGCGTCGTGCTGGTGCGCACCGGCGTCGTGCTGAACCGCGACGGGGGTGCTTTGAAGAAGATGCTGCCCTCCTTCCAACTCGGCGTGGGCGGGCCGGTGGCGGGAGGCGAGCAGTACATGTCCTGGATCCACCGCGAGGATCTCGTCGGCATGATTCGCGCTGCGCTGGATGACGAGCGCTGGTCGGGGCCCATCAACGCCACCGCGCCCGAGCCGGTCACCAACCGCGAGTTCTCACATGCGCTCGGTCGCGCGCTGCACCGGCCTTCATTGTTGCCGGTGCCGGGCTTTGCCTTGGGGTTGCTGTACGGCGAGATGGCCGAGATCGTCACAACGGGTGCGCGCGTGATGCCCGCCAAGCCGCTCGTGCTGGGCTACGACTTTCGCCATCCCGAGCTGGATGAGGCGCTACGGTCCGCACTCAGCTGAGCGCGCAAAGAGTCTCAGGCCGGTGCGGGCACTGCGACGGCCGGAGACGAGCGCGCGGGGCGGTTCTCGGTCTCGATGATGATCCGGCAGGGACGCTTTGAGAGCAGGTAGGCGGCCGTCGGACCGATCCGCTGCTCGCCGGCGGGGGCGTGGATCGTCGACCAATAGATCACGTCCGAGCCGACCCGTTCCGCTTCCTCGACGAGCGCCGCCCCGGGGTTGCGCGTGCGGATCAGGCCGGTGTGGATCTTGATGCCCGCGCGCCGCGCCTGGATGCGCGCGCTCTCGAGCACCGAGCGACCCTGCGCCTCCTCGTCCTCCAGGCCGGCCTCCAAAGACAGCTGGCTGGGGACGGGCAGCACGAAGATCGCGTAGACGACGCCGTCCTCGCCGATCAGCTTCGCGGCGCTGTGCAGGGCCGCGGCGCTGACGTCCTCGCCGAAGATCGGCACGAGCGCGGTGCGGTAGTCGAGCTCCTGGAAGTCGGGAGGGCGCTCGGCGCGCGCGATGCGGTAGTGCTTGCGCGGGTCCAGGCCCTGGCGGTGGCGATAGTAGAAGTAGCCCGCCATCCCGAAGATCATCCAGGGGACACCGACATAGCGGGCCTCGACGTGCAGGACGGTCACGGCGACCCATGCAGAAGCCGTGCCAATCCCCCCGATCACGGCGGTCATCGGGATCTCGGCGCCTTTGATGCGCACGCCCCACGGGCTCCGGTAGGGGCGCTCCCGATCCGGATCACTGACGCGCAGCTTGACGATCGCCGCGTGCGCCGTCGTGAAGGACAGCATCGCGCCGAACGAGTACAGGTTGCCGAGCACCTGGGTGTTGCCGTAGATGATCAGGGTGCTCGCCAGCCCCGAGAAGAAGACCAGCGTAAACCACGGCGTGCGGTAGCGGGAGTGCAGCCGCGAGAAGATGCTCGGCAGCTGGCGGTGCTCGGACAGCGACCAGGACAGGCGAGAGATCCCGATCATCCCCGCGTTGGTCGCGATGAACAGGATCGTCGCGGCGAGGATCCCGAGGTAGTACCTGGCCAGTTTCAACACCGTGCCGTGCAGCCCGAGGTGTTCGACGACCCCGAGCATCGGGTCGTTTTCGAAGAAGCCGCCGAGCGAGGTCGCATACCCGGGCGAGGAGAAGGACTGTTTGAGCTCGGCGCTGTAGCCAACGCCGTGATGGATGACCGGCAGCGCCGACAGCGCGACGATCGAGATGCCGGCGTAGACGGCGAGCACCGCGAGCACGACGAGGTTGACGGCCTTCGGCACCTGTCTGCCCGGATCCTTGGACTCCTCGGCCATGTTCGCCACCGTCTCGATGCCCGTGTAGGCGAGCATCGCCAGCGACAGCGCGAAGATCAGTTCCTTCCAGCTCGGCACCGACCCCAGGTGGACCTGGTGGACCAGCAGCGCCGGATTGAGGACGAGCACGATGCCGAGGCCCGCCAGCAGGATCTGCGTCGACAGGTCGAGCACGGCGAGCACGAGGTTCAACTTGGCCGACTCGCCGAGCCCGCGAATGTTCAGCCAGACCAGCAGGGCGACCACAATCAGCCCGCCGAAGATGTCGTCCGGGTTGTGCTTGAGCGCGCCGAGGCCCGGGAACGCGCTCAGGTAGTGCGGCACGAAGAACGCCGAGATCGCGATCGTGAGGATGTAGTCGAGGCTCAGCGCCCAGCCGGCGAAGAACGAGACGACGTCGTCGAAGGCGTGGCGCGCGAACGAGGAGGACCCGCCCGCTTCGGGGAACATCGAGGCGCCCTCGGCATACGTTTTGGCCGTCAGCGCGAACAGGCCGCCGGCGAACACGAACACCAGCGGCGTGAGCCCGAGCGCGTGCGCGGCGACCAAGCCGAGCGCGTAGTAGATCGACGAGCCGACGTTGCCGTAGGCGGTCGCGAACAGGCCGGGGACGCCGACGGAGCGGCGCAGTCCACGTTCGGTCAGGCGTGCCATCGGCGGGGAGCCTAGCGCGGCGTCCGCGCGAGGGCTCGGGATCGGCTCTGCAAAATCCCATTCATGAGGACCGCAAATGCAGGAGCCCTGCTTATGATCCCGACGACCCGGGTTTCAACCTATCCCCCGGCCTTTGACATGGAAACGTCACGCCGCGGAAATTACGACTCGGGAGAGGACTTCGTCCTCGAATACGGAGAGCTGCGCTTCACCTTTAACGAGGAGGACTTCTCCGAGCGCTGCGAGCAGGCGGCGCTGAAGGTCGGCTTCGTCGGCGGGCGCCTCGGCGACGGCGAGCTCGAAGACCTCGTCAACCTGGCCGTCAACGGCGAGATCCTCGATCCCGCCTCGGCCCTGGGCGAGCACGTCAACGACTGCTGGCCCGAGCTCGTCGGCCCGGCCGAGCGCTCGCTGGTCCACTGGCTGCGCCGTCTTGTCTTCCGCGGCGCCTGGCTCGACCAGCGCGTCAACGAGGGTGAGCTGAGCATCGCGTTCAACGAAGAGACCGGCAGCTTCGCCTACGTGCAGCCCGTCGATGCCAGAGTGGCCGGCGGCGAGCCAATCGAGCTGGCGCCCGAGCCCTCATGGGGCCGCGTCGCCTACACCAGACGCTAGCTCCGCGCCTCCGCGCGCGCCTTCGCGATCGCCTTGGCGCCGTCCTCACCGACGAGCAGCTCTGCCTTCAGCGTGCCGCTCCCCGCCAGATCGAGGATCGGCAGACCGCTGTCGGTTAGCCCGGCGTCGAGCGCGATCACAGTCGTCTCGCCGCCGAATGGGCGGGCGGCGGTCGCGATCACGGTCAGCGAGCCGCCGTCACGCAGGTTGCGGGCCGCCGCGAGCGTCTTACGCGCGGCCGGCGGGTGCATCCCGTCGAGGCCGTCGATCAACACCACTACGTCCGCACCGCGCGCGGCGATGCGCTTGGCGGCCTCGATCGCACGCTCGACCGCCTGACCCTGGGCGTCCGCCGAGGCGGCGAAGCTGAGCGCGGCTACAGGAGCGGCAGGCCCCTCCCGCCACTCCGCGATCTCCTCGGGCCGCGCCCCCGCGAGCACCACCATCACCTCCAGGGACCCGGCTTTACCCACTGAGGTGGTGGCGGCAGCAGCGCCCGGCCAATCCGCAGGAGCCGTATCGGCAGTCTCGAGCCCGCCATCCGCGCCCGCGGCGCCGGCAGTCACGGCGCCCAGCAGGCGCCGCAGGGTCTCGGTCTTGCCTGCGCGCGCCGGCCCGACGATCACCGCGCGCGAGCCGCGACCCAGCGGCGTCAGCCACTCGATCGCGTCAAGCGTGGGGTCGCCGGCGTTCAGCGCGAGGCGCTCGCTGGGGTAGGCGACGGGTAGGTCCTCGTAGTGGGCGCCCTCGGAGACCGCGTCGGCGGATGCTCCGTTGATGGTGTCGACGCGCACCAGCGAGGGATAGCGCTCCGAGCGGCGAGGCGTGCGCACCGGCCCGGTCACCCGGTCGCCGGATGCGAGCTCACAGCGGCGGACCTGCGCGGCGGAGATATAGACATCGTCGTCGGAGGGCTCCGGCGGATCGACGCGCAAAAAGGCCGAGCCGTTCCCCAGCAGCTCGACCACACCCTCGGCGCTGCGGGGGGCATCGTCCGCGGTTGCGTCCGCGGCCACCCGCCTTGACGGCGACGCTCCAGCCCCGCCGCCGGGCCGCGCGGCACGGTTGCCGCGGCCACCACCCTCCTCGCGCTGCTCTTCCGAGCCGCGACCACCACCGCGGCGTGAGGAAACTGAGGAAGGCGAAGAAGAAGAGGTCGAGGACTCGCCCGCAGAGGAGGATTCGCCCTCCGCCTCCTCGCTCGCCCTGGCTCCACGCCGCAGGCGCGGGGTGCGACGTTTGCGAGGGGCGCCACCGGCGGTGGTCCCGGTGCGCGAGCGATCCGAGGAGCCCTCCCCCCCGGACTCGTCGTCGGCGCTCTTGCGGGCGGACCGATCGGGGTCCTCCCCACCGTTGCCCGGCTCACCGAGAATTGCGTCGATCAAATCCGCCTTGCGCAGACGCCGGAAGCCGTCGAGGCTAAGCTGGTCGGCGATCGCGTGCAGGTCGGCCAGAGGTGACGCCTCCAGCTCGGAGCGGTCGAGTACTGACATGTTTGCTTCTCCTTCGTTTGGATTGGGCGGTTGGCGTCCGGTCGCGTTGCGCAGCGACCGGCACCCGCTGGGTGAAGCCTAGCGTTCGTAGCGGTGTTCCTCGGCGAGCGCCAGATCCCTCCGCAGCTGTAGCTCCCCCGCGAGCGCCGCGCGCACCCTCAGGAAGTCGGCAGCGGCGGCGACATCGTGGACCCGGAAGATCCGCGCGCCCGCGTCCACGCCGTGGGCGAACGCGGCCAGGGTGCCTCCCAGGCGCTCGCGCGGGGGGCGGCCGGTGAGCGCCCCGATGAAGTCCTTGCGCGAGATCGCCATCAGCAGCGGACGCCCCAGCTCGTGCAGGCGGCCGATGTCCGCGAGCAGCTCGATCGTCTGGGCGGGCGTCTTTGCGAAATCCGGGCCCGGGTCGAGGATCAGCTGCTCGGGATTCACGCCGGCGGCGAGCGCCTGCTCGATGCGCTCGCTCAGAAAGGCGTAAACCTCGCCGAGGACATCGCCGTACAGATCGGGGTCCTGCAGCCGCTGCTTGGGCGCGGCGCGCGTGTGCATCAAGACGAGCGCCGCGCCGCTCTGCGCGCACACCTCCGCGAGGCGCGGGTCGCGCAGGCCGCTGACGTCATTGACGATCGTGGCGCCCGCGGCGATCGCTGCACGGGCGACCGGTGGCTTGTAGGTGTCGACTGAGACGATCGCGCCCAGCTCGCCCGCAACGTGCTCGATCAGTGGCACGACGCGCTCGATCTCCTGCTCGACGCTCACCGCCGGGCGCCCGGTGGTGGCGGACTCTCCGCCGATGTCCAGGATGTCCGCCCCGTCCTCAAGCAGCTCGCGCGCCAGCTCGACCTGCGTCTGCAGCGTCTCGAACCGTCCGCCGTCGCTGAAGGAGTCGGGCGAGGCGTTGACGATGCCCATCAGCCACGGGCGCCCGCCCAGCTCGAGCACGCGATCAACGGCACGCACGCGATCAGGGGATTCGCTCATGGCGAGGGCTCGGTGGAGCGGGAACCCGCGTCGCTCTCGGCGGCCCGGGGAGAGCCCACGAGGAGACCCTCGGCATGCGCCTCCTCGGCGAAGCGCTCAATCTCAAGCCCCATGCGCTCCTTACTCCAGCCGAGCTCGCGCGCCAGCACATCTGCGACACGCTCGACCGGAAGCTCCCGCGCGGCGAGCAGCCCCAGGCGCGTACGGCGTAGGAGCACGTCGCCGATGCTGCGGGCCTGCTCGTTGCGAGCGGCCAGCACGACCTCGGCCAGCAGATCGGGCAGGCCGGGGACGATCGGCTGAGCCAGCTCGCCGCGCTTCACCGCGAGCGCGAGCACCTGCTGGGCGGCCTCGCCGTAACGGGAGGCCAGCGCGGTATACGACTCCGCAGGCACTCCCTCGACGCGGGGCAGCTCATCCGCCGCGATCGCCTGTCCGAGTGGGATCTCATGGGTACGGCAGGGGGCGTCGCGCGCATCGCGCTCGACGAGACGGTCGACCGTCATCTTCGCCATCCGCCGCCAGGTCGTCAGCTTGCCCCCGGTGATCGTGATCATGCCGCTGGAGGTCTCGTACAGCTCGGCCTTGCGCGAGATGTCCACAGACTTCTTCGGATCGCCAGTCGAGATCAGGGGACGCACCCCGGCGAAGGCGCCCGCCAGATCGTCTGCATCGAGGGACGCACCGAAGAACTCGTTGGAGGCCTGGAGCAGGTAGTCGATGTCCTCGGCCGACGGTCGGACGTGCTCGAGGTCGCCCTCGTAGTCGTTGTCGGTGGTGCCAACGAGCGTGCATCCGAGCCATGGCAGCGCGAAGATCGAGCGCCCGCTGCCCGCCGGCACGATCGCGCCACCCACCAGCGGTAGGTCCTTGCGGTTGAGGATCACGTGCGTGCCGCGGCTGGGGCGAATGCGCGGCAGCTCGGCCTCGTCGTGGAGCTCTCCCGGGCGCAGTTGATCGGCCCACACGCCGGTAGCGTTGATCACGTTCGCGGCGCGCACCTCGAGCTCCGCGCCGCTCTCGGTGTCGAGCGCTCGCACGCCCCGCGTGCGTCCGTCCTGCTCCAGCAGCCCTGTTACGCGTAGGCGGTTGGCGCAGACCGCACCGAAGCGCTCGGCCTCGCCGAGCACCGTCAGCACGAGGCGGACATCGTCGGTCTGGCAGTCGTAGAACAGGTAGCCGCTCGTCGGCTCGCGCGCGGCGAGCGCCGGCAGCAGCTCGATCACCTCCTCGCCTGAGATCACGCGGTGGCGCTCGGGGCTCCAGGACTCGCCCTCTCCCAGCCGTGTGGTCCGATCGCCATGCTCACCGGCCGATCCGCCGTGCGATCCCCGCTCGGCGCTCGCACGGGCGCGCCTGCCCCGCCGCGAGCGCAGGCGATTGCTGGCCGATCTTCGATCGGTGGACATCACGTCGTACAGGTTCAACCCCATCCCCATCATCCGGTCCGGACGGGCACCCTCGAACGCGGGCACGACCAGCGGTAGCGGGCGGACCAGGTGCGGCGCCAGCGCCACCATCAGCTGGCGCTCCAGCAGCGCCTCGCGGACGAGTCCGAGATCGAAGTTCTGCAGATACCGAAGCCCTCCGTGGACCAGCTTGCTCGAGCGGCTCGACGTACCCGAGGCGAAGTCGGCTCGCTCCACGAGTGCCACGCTGTAACCGCGCGTGGCCGCATCCAGCGCCACACCCGCCCCCGTGATCCCGCCGCCAATCACAACGACATCGAACTCGTCTTCCGATAGGGCGGCAAGAGCCTGGCTACGCTCGATCACGACCGCAGTGTCTCACCAGCGGCCCGCTGGCACAGCGCCAGGCCGTGTCCTTACCGATTGGAGATCGATGGGATCTCCAATCGGCCAGCACGTGTGCCTCAGCACACTTCGCTCACTGCTGGGGCCGATCTCCGATCGGAGCCTGGCTTGGCCATCGAGCCGCTGAGCCGCCCGACCAACAAGGCTAGATCTGCGCCAGCTCGGCGGTGATCTCGCTCACCGCGGACTTCGCGTCCCCGAACAGCATCGCCGTCTTCGGGTCGAAGTAGAGCTCGTTCTCGATACCGGCGAAGCCGGGGTTCATCGAGCGCTTGATCACGATCACCGAATGGGAGTCGGCGACCTCGAGGATCGGCATGCCGTAGATCGGCGAGGACGGCGTGTTCTTGGCCGCCGGGTTGGTCACGTCGTTGGCGCCGATCACGAGCGACACGTCGGTGCGCTGGAACTCGGGGTTGGCGTCGTCCATCTCCCGCAGCTGGTCATACGGCACGTCGGCCTCGGCGAGCAGCACGTTCATGTGTCCCGGCATGCGCCCCGCGACGGGATGGATCGCATAGCTGACCTCGACCTGACGGGCCTCGAGCTCCTTCGTCAGCTCGCGCACCGCGTGCTGGGCCTGGGCCACCGCCATGCCATAGCCGGGTACGATCACCACGCGGTTGGCGTAGGCGAGCTGAATCGCCGCGTCGGCGGCGCTGGTGGAGCGCACCGTGCCGGCGTGCTCGCCGGCACCTTCAGCGCCCGCGACCGCCCCTCCCCCACCGAAGCCGCCGGCGATGATCGACGGGATCGAGCGGTTCATCGCGGTCGCCATCAGGTTCGTCAGGATTGTGCCCGAGGCGCCCACGATCATGCCCGCGACGATCAGCGCCGGATTGTTCAGCGCCATGCCCGTGGCGGCCGCCGAGAGCCCCGTGAAGGCGTTCAGCATCGAGATCACGACCGGCATGTCGGCGCCGCCGATCGGCAGCACGACGGCGTTGCCGAGCAACGCGGCAACGATCAACATGCCGATGAACAGCACTTCCGAGTGCGCC
The DNA here is from genome assembly GCA_963837135.1 of uncultured Solirubrobacterales bacterium. GTDB lineage: Bacteria > Actinomycetota > Thermoleophilia > Solirubrobacterales > Solirubrobacteraceae > Palsa-744. Next base: position 617,309 of record CAWILV010000004.1, on the reverse strand, counting down.
CCCGCGATCAGGTCGATACCGGCGGCGAGCGCCAGGATCAGCAGCACGAGGTTGACGATCTGCTGGGCCGAGCCGAAGCTGATCGGGCGCCCGGGGATGATTTCCTGGAGCTTGCCGAAGGCGATGTTCGAGCCCCAGAAGGAAACCGAGCCGACGATCGCGGCGAACACCGAGAAGATCGCGACATACGAGGGCACCCCTGCGATCTGGACGGTGGCTCCGGTTTGCAGGACGACGCCATGGCCGAGTTCGCCGCCGACCTGAACCGTGCGCGTGCCGTAGGTCGAGCCGTAGTGGCGGAACTCGACCCACGCGATCAGTGCCACGGCGCCACCGCCGACGCCGTTGAACAGCGCCACCATCTGCGGCATCGCCGTCATCTTCACGTTGCGCGCCGCCGGGATTCCGACTGCGGCGCCCAGCGCGACGCCGAGCACGATCAGGCCCCAGTTGCCCTCGCCGGGGTTTAGCAAGGTGGCTACGACGGCGATCGCCATGCCGACGGCGGCGATCCGGTTGCCGCGCACGGCGGTCGTCGGCCCGGCGAGACCGCGCAGGCCCTGGATGAATAGGGCGAAGGCGATTATGTAAAGGACGTAGATGAAGCTTTCGCTCTGCAGAAAGCTCGTCGCGATCGGGAGGTTGCTCACGACTCGCCCTCCCCGTCCTTGGTCTCCTCATTCGTCGCGGGCTTGGACTTCGGCTTGGCCTTGAACATCTCGAGCATCCGGTCGGTCACGAGGAAGCCACCGACGATGTTGATCGTGCCGAACGCGATCGCGATCACGAGCAGCGCCTTGCTGAGCCCGTCCAACCCGGGCAGGCCGACCAGCAAAAGGCCGCCGAGCAGGACGATCCCGTGAATCGCGTTCGTGCCCGACATCAAAGGCGTGTGCAGCGTGTTCGGCACCTTCGAGATCACGACGAACCCGATGAAGCCGGCCAACACAAGGATCGCCAGGTTGGTGGTGAGCGTGCTGGCGAGGATCATGAGCTGGCCTGCTCCACTGCCGCTTTGGCGCCCGGATGGACGATCTCCCCGTCGCGCACGATGCACGCGCCACTGACGATCTCATCGTCGAAGTCGAGGTGCAGCTCGCCGTCCTCGCCGACGAACAGCTCGAGCAGCGCCTGCACGTTACGCGCGAACAGCTGCGAGGAGTGCTCGGGCATGCCAGCCGGCAGGTTCAGCGGCGAGAGGATCTTCACGTCGTGGCGCACGACCGTCTCACCGGGCTCGGTCAGCTCGCAATTGCCGCCCGCCTCGCCGGCCATGTCGACGATCACCGAGCCCGCCTTCATCCCCTCGACAGCCTCGGCCATCACCAGCCTTGGGGCCGGGCGCCCCGGCACGAGCGCGGTCGTGATCACCACGTCGAAGCCCTTGATCGCCTCGGTCAGCGCCTGCTGCTGGCGGGCGCGCTCCTCCTCGGTCAGCTCGCGCGCGTAGCCGCCCTCGCCGCTCGCCTCCAGCCCGAGGTCGAGCCACTGCGCTCCCAGCGACTCGACCTGCTCTGCCACCTCGGGGCGCACGTCGTAGCCGGTCGTGCGCGCACCCAGGCGCTTGGCGGTCGCGAGCGCCTGCAGCCCGGCGACGCCGACCCCCAGCACGAGCACCTTCGCCGGGGGGATCGTGCCGGCGGCGGTCATCAGCATCGGGTAGAAGCGGCCCATCTGCTCGGCGCCGAGCAGCGCGGCGCGGTAGCCGGCGACGTTGCTCTGCGAGGACAGCGCGTCCATCGCCTGCGCGCGTGAGATCCGCGGGATCGCCTCCATCGCGAACGCGGTCGCCCCGGCGTCGGCGAGCGCGCGGGTGGTCTGCGGGCTGGAGAGCGGGGCGAGGAAGCCGATCAGGATCGAGCCGGACCCGAGCCGGCGGATCTCCTCGGCGTCGGGCGGCGCGATCTTCACGACCACATCGGCGCTCCACACGTCCGCCGGGTCGGGATGCTCGGGCGTGCCGATGATCTGTGCGCCGGCCTGCGCGAAGGCGGCGTCTGCAATCAGGGCGTCGGCGCCCGCGCCGCTCTGCACGAGGACGTCGAGCCCTTTGGCCCCCAGCTTGCTGACGACCTCCGGCACGAGCGCAACCCTGTGCTCTCCCGCCGCGGTCTCCTTCGGAACACCGATCCGCATGCGCCGGGAACGTATCCCATCGCGTTGATGAATGCCCACCCACCCGTCCGGGTATGCGAAACTCGAACTTGAGATGACCGTCAACCTGACCCGCATCTACACGAAGCTCGGCGACGGCGGCGAGACCCACCTCGGCGACATGAGCCGCGTCTCCAAGCTCGATCCGCGCGTCGAGGCCTACGGCACCGTCGACGAGCTGAACGCGACGCTCGGCGTGGCGCTGCTACAGCCCGGGCTCCCGCAGAGCTTCGCCGAGTGGCTGCGCCGCGTGCAGAACGACCTGCTCGACCTCGGCGCCGACCTGTCGGTGCCCGCTGCGCCGGTCGACGACTCTTCCTCCGGCAAGAAAGAGCGCGAGCGGCTGCGGATCGGCGCCCCCTACACCCAGTGGCTCGAGCACGCCTGCGACGAGGTCAACGCGACGCTTCAGCCGCTGCGCTCGTTCGTGATCCCCGGCGGCACCCCCGCCTCCGCGCACCTGCACGTCTGCCGCACGGTCTGCCGCCGCGCGGAGCGTCGCGCGATCGCCGTGGGCGAGGACGTCAACCCCGAGGTCGTGCGCTACCTGAACAGGCTCTCAGACCTGCTGTTCATCCTCGGCCGCGCCGTGAACGAGGGCTCACACGCCGGCGGAGGATCGGAGCCGCTATGGGACCCCGGCGCGCATGGCTCGAACACCGCTTCCCAGTCTGCGTGAGCGAGCGCGCGCCTCGGCGGCGCGCAGGCCGGCCACGGCCAGCGCCGCCCACAGCGTGCCCACTAGATAGCCACCCACGACATCGCTCGGCAGATGCCAGGCGAGCAGCAGCAGCGAGAAGCCGACGGCCGCCGCGAAGATCGCGCCCAGTACCGCGACAGTGGAACGCAGCTGCCGGGGCGCCACGAGCACCGCGCACATGACGAGCGCCGTCGCCGCGCTCGCGTGCCCGCTCGGCCACGAGGCGGCGGTGATCTCGTCTCCGTAGATCTGTGCGTGGGGATGGGCGAGCAGCGGCTTGAGCAACTCCGCGGTCAGCGGCGCCATGCCCATCACGACCCCGACGGCGAGCGCGACCCGCGGGCGCTGGCGCCAAAGCGCGATCGCGATCAGCAGCACGCCCCAGAGGATGTACAGCGCGGGCTCGAGCAGGTGCAGCAGGGCATTCGCCAGGTCGTCCAGGTGCGGGCCGCCGAGCAGCGTGAAGTCGTACAGCGCGACCGCGTCTTTCACGTGCGTCGCGGGCACCAGCGCCGCCACCACCCAGGTCAGGGCGAGCGCCAGGACGCACAGGCCGGCAACGACCAGCGCCCCGGCCGCGCTGCGGCGGGTTTGCAAGTCTCGCGCTGGGTCTCGCGTACATCCCTAAAGGGTAGAGACGGTGCTAAACGAGGGCTGAAGCGTGCGCATGCGTGCTGCACGCCGATCCGCTACGGTCACCGACCGGGAACGTCTTGCCCGCGAGCGCGATCAGCGCCTGTGCGGTCACCCACACGGGCGTCTGGGCGCTCGTGCGCGAGTAGCGGATCGCTGCCGCCGGGGGCGAGCAGGCTTTCCAGGTAGCCGATCGGCGAGCGGCTGCCGCGGCGGCGGACCGTGCTCGGGGTTGCGCCCGGCGGCGATCAGGCCCTGGATCGCCCAGGCGGTCGACTGGGCGTTGGATTCGCTGCCGTCTGCTGCGGAAAGCCGCCGTCGAGGTTCTGCGAGCGGATCAGGTAGTCGGCGGCGGCGCCGAGGACGCGCGCGTTGTGCGCGCCCGCGTCGGCGAGCGCCTGCAGCGCCGCGCCGGTGTCGTCGACGTCGCTGGGCGAGCCGCGCTCGCCGAAGCCGAAGCCGCCGTCGGAGTTCTGCTGGCGCTCGATCCAGCCGGCCGCGTCGCGGATCGCGGGGTAGCTCGGCGAGTGGCCGACCGCGCGCAGCGCGAAGATCGCGAACGCGGTCAGGTTGACCAGTGCTCGAAGGAGTCGTCGCTGTCGCGCGCGCTCAGCACTTCGGCGACGAGGTCGCGCCCGGCGAACGAGTACGACGAGGCGCCGCACGCGTGCAGCGGCGAGGATCGTGCGCTCGGCGTCGCCGAGGCCGCTCAGCGTCGACGCTTCGGCGCGCAGCGCGTCGAGCACCGAGTGCCCGTCGCGGCGCACGCTCGCCGGGTCGCGCCCGGCGGCGGCGAGGCCGATCGCCGCCCAGGCGGTGTACAGCTCGCTGCGAGTCTGCCCCTGCGCGCCGCCGAAGCCGCCGTCGGAGTTCTGGGCGGAGGTCAGGTAGGAGAGCTCCGGGGACAGCGACGCGGCGTGCGCGCGGACGTGGACGCGGTGGACGCGCGTGCGGACGCGCGCCGAGCACGAACGCCAGCGCCGACGGTGACGAGCGCGAGGAGCGCCGAGCGACGCCCGCGACCGCCCCGAGCTCGCCGGCGCCCTGGACGCGACGGCGGATGGGCGGGTTCCCATCTGAATGTCCATCCGCGCGCGCATCCGCGCCAGCAGGCGCGCCAGCTCGGGGCCGAAGGCGAGGCCGAAGAGGAAGCTCGCGACCATGTCGGTCAGGTCGAACGGCAGCCCCGCGCCGCGACCACGAGGAACGCGGCGGGCGTGTGGCTGGCGCCGATCGTCCACGTGTAGAGGTTCATCACCTCCTTCGCCGCCAGCGCGGCGAGCGCGCAGCAGAGCGCCAGCGGCACGCGGCCCAGCTGCCGCCGGCTGAGCCGGCCGAGCGAGCGCGCCGAACAGGCCGACGCAGCCCCAGGCGGCCATCTGCCAGGGCGTGTAGGGGCCCTGGCCGAGCAGGAAGTTCGACATCAGCATGCCCGACCGCGCCGACGGTGAAGCCGGGCAGCGGGCCGAGCGCGTAGCCGACGACGAGCGTGATCGCGGTGATCGGCTTGACGTCGGGCAGCGCGACGAACGCGTCGCGGCCGAGCGCGGCGACGGCCGCCAGCGTGCCGACGACCGCGACCATCCGCGCCGACGGCCGCCGGCGCTCGTAGGCCAGCCAGCCGAGCGCGAGCACGACGCCGACGAGCAGGAACGAGGCCAGCGGCCAGCTCACGCGACGACCTCCAGCGAGCGCGCTCGGGAGTCCGCAGCAGCTCGGCGCCCTCCTCGGGCAGCAGCGCGCCGCCGGCGCCGCCGAGGATGCGGGCGGTCTCGGTGGCGAAGTACCAGCCGCCCGCGAGCAGCTCGGCGGCGGAGCCGTCGGCGATCACGCGGCCGTCGGCGAGCAGCACCGCGCGCGTCGGCGCAGGCGGCGGCGAACTCGGGGTCGTGCGTGGCGACGATCACGGCCTGGCCCTCGTCGGCGCGGCGGCGCAGATCGCGCGCCAGCTCGGCCTTCGCGCCGCGGTCCATGCCGCGCGTCGGCTCGTCGAGCGCGAGCACGGCCGGAGCGCCGCTCCGCCCTCGCCGCCGGTGACGATCGCGAGCGCCAGGCGCTGGCGCTCGCCGCCGGAGAGGTCCCGCGGGTTGCGCTCGGCCATCCCCGCCAGCCCGACGGCCGCGAGCGCCGCGGGCGGAGGCCTCTTCGGCGACGCGCTCGTGGATCAGGTAGTCGCCGGGGTTCTGCAGCAGCAGCGCGACCCGCCCCGCGCGCTCGACGCGGCCGCGCGTGGGCTCCAGCAGCCCGGCGGCGTGGCGCAGCAGCGTCGACTTGCCGGCGCCGTTGCGGCCCATCAGCGCGACGCTCTCGCCGGGGGCGAGCGTCAGCTCGACGCCGCGCAGGATCGCCGGCCCGTCGCGCAGCTCGTGCCAGACGCCCCTCATTCGCAGCGCGCTCGGAGCGCTCCCGCCGGCCAGCACGCTCTCAGGCCACGGCGCACGCGATCGGCGGCGTGCCGCCGCATCGAGGCGCTCCCGCTCGGCGTCGATGGAGTCGGCCGCCTGGCGGGTCGCGCAGGTCGTCCTCCTCGGGCAGCAGCCGCGCGCGCGCAGCGTCGCGCGCGCCTGCTCGACGCCGACCGGCGCCGGGTTCAGCCCGGCGAGCGCGAACAGCTTCGCGCCGGGCGTCTGCAGGGCGGGCTCGTGTCGCGCGGCCCATGCCAAGAACGATCTGGGTCGCCGTCGTGAGCTACGCGCCCTGCTTCCAGCGCGATCACGCGGTCGGCGGCCGCGAGGCAGCGCTCGAGGCGGTGCTCGGCCAGCACGATCGTCGTCTCCCACTCCTCGTTCAGCCGCCGCAGCAGACCGATCAGCTCGTCGCCGGCGACCGGGTCCAGCTGCGAGGTCGGCTCGTCGAGCAGCACCAGCCTGCGGCCGGCCCGCGAGCGCCGCGCCGAGCGCGACCCGCTGCTTCTCGCCGCCGGAGAGCTCGTGCGTGGAGCGGTCGAGCAGCGCGTCGATGCCCGAGCGCGAGCGCGACCTCCTCGACCCCGCGCGCGACCGCCGCCGCGCCGTGGCCGCGACTCTCCAGCGCCGAGCGCGAGCTCGGCGCGCACCGAGCTCATCACGAGCTGCGTCTCGGGGTCCTGGAACAGCACGCCCACGAGCGCGCCGAGCTGCGCGGGGCCGTGCTCGCGCGTGTCGAGCCCGGCGACCGTGACACGTGCCGGCGAAGCGTGCCGCCGTGGAAGTGCGGCACGAGCCCGCAGGCGGCGCGCAGCAGCGTCGACTTGCCGTGGCCGGACAGCCCCGCCAGCAGGCAGAACTCGCCCGGCTCGAGCTCGAAGCTGACGTCGTCCAGCGCCGGCGTCTCGGCGCCCGGGTAGTGGTAGGTGACGTGCTCGAAGGACAAGGATCATCTGGTCGATTCCTCGGCGATCGCAGAACGGCAGCAGCACCGCCGCGAGAATGCGCCGCGCACAGCACGAACGTGCCCGCGTCGACCTGCATCTTCACCAGCGGATAGGCGTCGAACGAGGCCGCACCGCTCAACCTCCCCGCCAAGGCCAGCGCGAGCACCGCCAGCGCCGAGCAGAGAAAAGCGAGGTCGTGCCGCGACCACGGCCGTCCTACGCGTCTCGCCGATCCACGTTGACGCAACCCCCCCACGTTCGGTCCCAGCAGGCGTGTTCCCGACCCCCGGGAGCGCGACCCCCACAGGCGTACCGCCGCGGCCTGCCGCCCTCGCGGCGACGGCGAAGCCGCGCAGCTCGAGCGTCGCCGCGACGTCCATCGCGCGCTCGAGCGAGCCGCCGACGACCGCGCTGAGCAGCGCGACGCGCCCGCGGACGCCGCGGGCGGGGCCCTCGGGCCGCGTGCGCTGCGCCTCGGCCAGGCGCTGCGGCGTCGGCGCCGAGCACCGGGATCATCCGCGTCGCCAGCGAGGCCGTCAGCGCCGAGCGAAACGACAGCCGGCGAAAGCCCCGCAGCAGCTCGTCGGGATCGACCGCGAGGCTCGCGAGCGTCGTGATCAGCATCAGCAGCGTCACCTTCAGCGCGATCACCGCGCCGTACACGACCGCCTCGACCGTCAGGTCGCCCTGGCCGAACGGGCCGAGGTCGCCGAGCCGCGCGAACACGGTCAGGCCCTCGCGCGAGACGAGCACGTTGATCGCGACGATCGGCAGCCCGACGATCAGCGCGGTGCGCAGCGTCCCGGCGAGCTGGCGGCCGACGCCCGCGCCGCCGCCGGCGCCCAGCACGGCCAGCGCCAGCGCCGCCAGACGCAGCGGGTTGTAGAGGATCAGCGCGGCCGCGGTCAGCGCGAGCGCCCACATCGCGCCGACGCCCGCGCGCGTCGCGTGCAGCGGGCTGGCCAGGCGGCGGTAGAACAGCAGGCGAGTGTTCATCAGGCTCTCCCCGCCATCCGCAAGCAGCGGTCACGAGACGGAGTCTGGCCCGTATGCCTCATCCGCCCGCCCCCGGCACCGGCAGCTGCGCGCCCGTCGATGTCACCGCCAGCGCGAAGTGGTTTTGCAGCGCGCTCGCGTCGAACGCCTGCGCCGCGTGCTGCGACGCCCGCTTCATCGGTGCCCGTCACGACCCACACGATCGCGCTTTCGACGTCCTTCGTGGCCGCGATCAGGCCCGCTCCCGCCGTCAGCGTCGCGGTCGCGTTCCCGTTACCGCCGAGCAGCGTCAGCGTCTGGCCGTTCGATGCGAAGCGCGCGTACACGCCGCTCGCGCGCGGGCCGCTTTCGATGCTCGTCACGCTCGGGTCGCCGTGCACCGCCGTCCACTGCCCGACGACCACCCGCAGCGCGTCGGGCTCGGCGCCGCTGCCGATCGCCGCGACGGCGGCGGGGACGCCGAGCGCGCGCAGCCGCGCGATCACCGTGCGGCAGGGCTCGCTCTGCGCCTGCGGCGCATTCGACGCGCACCGGCAGCCGCTTGCCTTCCGTGCCGTTCAGGAACGGCTCGGGGAACGAGCCGACGACCGCGGGCACGTCCTCGGTCTGGCTCCAGTCGTGCAGATCCCACCAGACGTGGTCGCCCGGGTGCACGTTCGTCGCCGCCGCGCCCTTCGGCGCCTCGATCCCGTTGACGTAGTAGAACCAGTCGAGCGGGTCTCCCCCCGCTTCCTGCCCGCCGGACAGCCCGTCGATGCTCTGCACGAAGCCCACCGCCGTACTTCGTCGTCGACCTTCGTCGTTGCGCATCAGCAGGCTCATCACCGTTTCCTGCGCCCTTGACCTGCGGGCGCGCCGGCTGCGTCCTACAGACGTGCGCCCCGAAGTCGCGCGTGACCGTCAGCTGCACGCCCCCCGGCGCCTTGCCGGCGCCGAGGCCACAGCCGGCGAGCGCGGCGGCCACGAGGCCGCCGCGCGTAGCCGCTATTCCGATTTCTACGTCTACTTGACCTGGAAAACAACGTGGCTGACCCCGCTAACGAGCTTGGTCGTCTGCCCGGTGCCGTCTACTGCCTCGATGTCATACGTGTAGCTTCCACGCGGCAGACGCGCCGGCAGCAGATAGCTGAACGACTCGCTTCCGTCCCACCGAGAAGAAAGAGGCGGCCTGCTTGCACTTGCGGTCGACGAACCTCGCCTTGCTCCCGCTGAAGTCAAAGCAGCGTCCGCGATACCTGCGCCTCAGGCGATACCTGCACCTTGCGCAGCATCGCCTCCGGCCGGCACCACGACGCTTCCCCTCAGCAGACGCGGCGCGGCATGACGCCGGTAGACGTGGCCGTTTTTGACACCCGCGATCTTTGCCACGACCGTCGTCGGGACTGGATCCACCGACGATCGGTGTGGGTGTGCCTTTCGGGGTCGTGCCGGTGCCACCTGATGGTCGCCGGAGTACCACAGGTGCCGTCGTTACCTTGGTGTGCACAGACAGAACGCTTCTCCGCGGATCGCGGAGGATTCTCCAGCGGCGCCGTGGCGTCGATCGTGTAATTGCCATCGCCCGAGAAGATCAGCGTGGTCTGCCCCTGTGCATTCGTAGGGAGCGCGCTAGTGTCGCCGCCGCCCACCACGGTGGCACCAACCGCCGGCACCGGTTCGCCGCCGGCATTGGGATAAGAGTAGGAGCCGTCACCGCCGTCGGTTTGCCAACTTCAGCCGTAGCCGGCGCCTGGATCGCCAGCACGTTAGGCGCCGCGGGACATTCCCCTTTTTCACTGAAGCAGCTAACGAAGAACAGGACGCTGTCACCCTGGCTGAGCTCGGATTTCGCGCCGCAGACCCCTTCGGAGGATTCCTTATTGTCAAGCCAGAAAGTCCAAAATCAGGCTGAGTGAATGGGATAACTAACACCCTCGATTGTTTCGACTCCATACGCCGAAGCTGCTATTCCATGCCCCGCTCCAGCTACCTTTGGTTGCCAGCTCATGGGCACCGGCAGCGCTAGTGCCGGTACAGGAGTCTTCGGGTTTGCCGTCCTTGACGACAGGAGCAGTCGTCGTGGTCACCTGAGTGAGCGGCAGCAAGGTCCTGGTTATTGACGCCGATCACGCGAACGGTAACCGTCGCCGGGCCGGCGAGGGCGGTTGCGACGCCGCCGAGAGCCAGAAACGAAAAGATTACAAACAGCACACCAAACACCGACGACATACGACGAGATTTATTCACTGAGCCAACCCCTTTCCACGAGGGCTTGTGGGCTTTCGGTCGTCGGCAGGTTTCCTGGCTCCCGGGCCTTCCTCCCGCGCCTTCCCGTTCCGTCTTCCGAAACAGTGGCTCGCGTGCCTCTTCTCACGCACTGCGGTTGGCATCCCCGGTCACAGTGGCGGGTCCGCGCCGGATTCTCACCGGCTTCCCTTCACCTCTGACCGTCTTGTCCGCCCATCCTACTCCCCACACTCATCGCGTGCTTGTACTGCGCGCCCCGCCCACCCTCGCTTGCGCTCGCGGAGGTGGGACACCGGACGCTATGCGGTAACGGTGCCGTGACCGACGATCACATCGCCCGCGTACAAACACGCGAACTGCCCAGGCGCTGTGCGCTCCGCCGGCTCCTTCAGCTCCACGCTCACGTGCTCGTGGCGCCCCACCCCCGCCTCGCCCGCCACCCGGCACTCCAGGCGGCGCCCACGCGAGCGCACCTTCACGCCATCCACGCAACCGCCGTCGCGGTGCAGCGTCACCTCGCGCACCTGCACGCCGTCGCTCAACAGCTCCATGCGCGAACCAACCGTAACCGTGCTCTTGCTCGTGTCTGTCGCGAGCACGTACAGCGGCTCGGAGCCGCCGATGCCGAGGCCGTGGCGCTGACCGACGGTGAACACATGCGCGCCCGCGTGCTCGCCGAGCACCCTCCCCTGAGGATCGACGATCTTCCCTCTCCGCTCTCCCAGCCCGCCGTGACGCTCCAGAAAGGCGCCCTGGCGCGTCCCCGCGAGGAAGCACAGGTCCTGCGAGTCGCGCCTGGTCGCGACCGCGAGCCCGGCCGCCGCCGCCAGCTCGCGCACCTCCGCCTTGCGCATCGCACCCAGCGGAAACCGCAAGCGGGCAAGCGACTCCGGCGCAAGCGCGGCCAACACGTAGCTCTGATCCTTGCCTCGGTCGGTCGCCGTCCGTAGCAAGGGTCCTGTCGACACGCGAGCGTAGTGGCCCGTCGCAAGCGTCTGCGCCCCCAGACGCTCGGCCAGCTCGAGCATCGCATCGAGCCTCACGTTCCCGTTGCAGCGCACGCACGGATTCGGCGTCTCCCCGGCCTCGTGGTCTGAGAGCCAGGGATCGACGACACCGGCGCGGAACTCCGCGCGCAGATCGATCGACAGGTGTGCCATCCCCAGGCCGTGTGCCACCTCACGGGCGCCGCGCACCGCCTGCGCCGAGCAGCAGCTGGCCTCGCCGTCGTTCTCCTGATCAGACCACAGCTCCAGCGTGACCCCGACCGCCTGCGCTCCTTCGCGTGTGACGAGCAGCGCCGCGACCGCGCTGTCCACGCCGCCGCTCATCGCCACCAGCGTGCGATCCGCCGCCGGGGCCAAGACACGCTCGCGCGTACCGCGCCGCCGAGCGCGCGATGCAGAGCGTCGGACGCCAGCTCCGCCGCGTGGCGCTTGGCCGCGCTCAGTCCGCCCAACTCCCGCGCGATCTCCTCCGTGCCGATTCTGCGCCGCCTGTAGCAGCGGGACGCCGCGCACGAGGCACACCACCGCGCTGCCGGCGGCGATCGACGCACCGCAGCCGCTCGCGTCGAACCCCGCGTCCGTTATCCGCCCGTCGGGGCTGGCCGGATCGAGCGCGATCGAAACGCGGATCAGATCGCCGCAGGCCGCGCCGCCCGCCGCGCCCGTGAAGGCGTTCTCGGGGGCGTGTCCGCGGCCGAGCGGTGCTTCGAGATGCTGGGCGAGGGCTTCCGGGCTGCTCACCCGAGCGAGTTCTACGATTCCTGGCGCGCTTCGTCGATCGTCTGCTCGATCGCGAAGGCATCCGTCAGGCCGTTCATCGTCGTTACCGCGCCGTGCGGGTTGATGATCAAGATCGTCGGTGTCCCGTACACCTGCACGGTCTTCGTGAACGAGCCGAACGACGTGACCTGCGCCGCGGTCGCGTAGTGGACCGCGATCTTCTTTTCCAGTTCGAGCCCCGTCGCCAGGCGCAGCGTGCGCACCTGCGCCTTGTTGGGATGCACCGCGACCTCATGGTGCGCCGCCAGCAAGTTCTGCAATTCCTCGTGCACGGCGACATCGTCGGCGCCCTTCTTGTTCCAGAACAGCACCAACGCGACTTCGCCCCGCTTGAGCTCGCTGTTCCACGGCCGCCTGCTGGGCGGGAGCAGCGTGCACGGCGGTTTTCGTGACCGTAGCCGTGCTGCTCGGGGCGCCGTGCGTCGAACGGGTCACAGTCACGCTGCTTTTCGTCACGGTGGGAGCGGGGACCGCGGCATGCTTCGAGTTGATCACGGTAGTGCTCTTCGTGGTCTTGACCGCATTGCTCCCCGACGCACCTGCCTGCTTGGCGTGGGTTACGGTCGTGCTCGACGTAGTGACGGTTGTGCCCTGAGGCGGGGCTTCCGCCGAGGCGGCCGCAGACTTGTTCGCAGCCTGCTGGGATGCCGCGACCGCTTCGCGTGCGTGGGTGACCGCGCGCGTCATACCTTCGATATGTGTCGTTCCCGCAGGGGCCTTCGCTTTCACCGCTGGGGCCGGAGCCGGCGTGCCGGCGACGGGCGTCGAGCTGGAGCTCGAGCTGTGTCCCTGCAGCGCCACGAACCACACCACCGCAAAGAGCACAACCGCCGCGAGGGCGATCTGGAAGGGACGGGAAAGCTGTGCCATCGCTCCCCTTTCGGCATTTCTCGCCAAAGAGTTGAACCGCGCAAAACCCGCTGGACCCTCAGAGGGTGCGCAAAGCGCGTAAAACGGCGTGCACGACAGTGTCCGTGGCGATCGTCTCCTGCCCTCCCTCCTGCATGTCCTTCAGCACCGTCTCCTCCTCGCTCGACGATCGCCACGTAGCGGGCACCGAGCGCGTTTGCATACCCCAATTGACCCTTCAGCGAGCGTCCCGCCAACTCCATCTGGGCCGTCAACCCGGCAGATCGAGCCTCGCCCATCACGCCGAAGCCGCGGCCTTCCTGCTCGCCGAGCGCGACGAACAGATCCAACGGGCTCGTCGCGACCGGCGGCGGCTCGCCCGCCAGCAGGATCCGCTCGACCCCGGCGGCCCAGCCGATGCCGGGCGTCGAGGAGCCGTCGCTGAGATCCCTTGATTTTCTCCACCAGCCCGTCGTAGCGGCCGCCGCCGCCCACGCCGCTCTGCGCCCCGAGCGCATCGGAGGTGAACTCGAACACCGTCCGCGTGTAGTAGTCCAGGCCACGCACGAGCGTCGGATCGACCTCGTATCCCGACCTCCGCCAGATCGAGCAGGTCGCGCACCTGCGCGAAGTGCTCGCTGTCCTCATCGCTCAGGTGATCGAGCAGGCGCGGCGCGCTCTCCATCACCCGTTTCGTGCCCTCGTGGTCGGAGTCGAACGCCCGCAGCGGGTTGAGCTCGATCCGGCTCTTGACCTCATCGGACAGGCTCGCTTCGTGCTCGCGTCAAATGCGCCTGCAGCAGCTCGCGGTACTCGCCCCTGCTCTCTTTGCCGCCCAGGCTCGACAGCCGCAGCCTGACCTCGCGCACGCCCATCTCCTCCAGCAGCGCCGCCAGCAGCACGATCGACTCGGCGTCGACCGCGGGATCCTCGGAGCCGAGCGCCTCCGCCCCCACCTGCCAGAACTGCCGGTAGCGCCCCGCCTGGGCGCGCTCGTGACGGAAGAAGCTCGACAGGTACCACAGCTTCACGGGCTGTTTGCGCTTGTGCATCCCGTGCTCCACATAGGCCCGGCAGACCGGCGCGGTGCCCTCCGGGCGCAGCGTCAGCGAACGCCCGCCGCCGTCGTCGAGCGTGAACATCTCCTTCTGCACGATGTCCGTCGAAGCCCCGACCCCGCGCGCGAACAGCTCGGTCGCCTCCAGCGCCGGCGTCTCGATCCGCTCATACCCCGCCCCCTCCAGGATCTTCCGCGCGCTCTCCTGCAGGCTCGCGCGCACGCCCGCCTGCTCGCCGTAGCACGTCGAACGTACCCCGCGGAGCTTTGATCTGCTCCCCGCGGCTCAACTTCCGGCTGCCGGGTCCGCCACGGCGCGCGCCGCCGGCTCGGGCCCCTCGCCCGTCGCCGGCCTCTCCACGGGAACGCGCAGCTCTGCAAGGAACGGGTTCGTGTCGCGCTCACGTCCGAGCGTCGTCGTGCCCATGTGCCCGGGGTAGACCGCCGTCTCGGCGGGGAACGCTCTCAGCAGGCTGCCGATCGAGCGCTCCAGCACGTTCCAGTCGCCGCCCGGCAGATCGGTGCGGCCGACCGAGCCCGCGAACAGGACGTCTCCCGAGAGCAGCGCCCGCTCTCCCGGTGTTCGCTCGCGTACCTGCCCGCTCTCGTCCGCGGCTGCAACCTCGTGAGCGGACGCGGCCGCGGCGATCGCATAGGTGACGTGCCCCGGGCTGTGCCCGGGCGTGAACAGCACCTCGATGTCAAGCCCCGCCAGGCTCAGCCGCTCGCCACCCTGCACCGTGTGGTCGGCCTCGTAGCTCTCGAACGGCCCGAACCCCGGCGGCGTCCAGCTGTTGACATCCGCCAGCACGCCCCGCTCGATCTCCGGGCAGTACACCGGCGCGCCCGTCGCCCTGGCCACCTCGGCGACCGCGCCGATGTGGTCGAAGTGGCAGTGCGTGATCAGAATCGCCTCGATCTCCACTCCCAGCGCCCGCGCCGCCTCCAGCAGCCGCTCGGCCTCCGCCCCCGGATCGATCATCACCGCGCGCTTCGCATCAGCACCGCGGCGCACGATGTAGGCGTTCTCCTGGATCGGCCCGACGGTGAACATCCTCACATCCAGGTCGCCGATCGAGGCGGGCGGGCTCGACTCTCCGCGCGCGTCACTCATCGCGCCGCCGCCTTGCCACCGCCCTGCGCGGCTTTCTTGCGCATGCGCCGGTTGAACATCCACATGTCCGTGTAGTAGCTGATCGGGATGTAAATCAGCAGGACGATCGGGAACAGCGCGATCGCCTCGTTGGCTTTCTTGATCAGGAACAGGCTGACGAGCAGCATCAGCACGGCGGCGATCATCGCCCGGTAGAACGCGCCGAGCCACGTTGGCGGGCGGTCCTGCCTTGCCAGCTGCGGCTTCTTTTTCCCCGTAGCGTCAATGCCCTTGCCGCTTTTCTCGGCGGCCGTCGGCTTGCGTCCGGTGCGACCCCGCGATTCGACCACGCCAGCCGCGTTTCCGCGGTGCTTGGTCTGGCGCTTGCGCTTTGTCTGAGCCATCCCTAGCAGCCTAGTGCGTTCTCGAGCACGTGGCACGCCGGGTCGAACCCGACCAGCCGCAGATCCTCGGGGAAGCCCTCCAGCGCCGCCCGCGGCGCGAGCCCGACCAGTTCCGCGCTGGCGAGCGCGGCGTGCCGGCGCACCGCCTGCACCACCCGCGCCAACGGTAGCTCGCCGGGGCGCTCGACGTTCATCGACACCTGCGCGACCGCACCGCCCAGTTCCACCCCGATCGCACGCAACCCGGGCAGTCCCTCGGCACCACCTTCGCGGATCAGGCCCGCGATCGTGCGGGCATCCTCAACCGTTGCCGGTTGCTCGAGCTGCAGGTTGAACGCCACCAGCGGCTCCCGCGCGGCGACCAACGTCGCGCCCGCGCCGGGGTGCGCCTGCTGCGGGCCGAAGTCCGCCCGCAGCTCGCCCGCGCGCATCCGCTGAGCCAATCGCGCCGCGCCGCGCCGGCGCAGCTGCGCCCGCGTGCGGGGTGGGTCACCGGTCAGGGCGCCGTAGAGAAACACCGGCACGGCTAGCTCCTGGCCGATCCGGTCTGCCACGACCAGCGCCTCGGCGCACGCGGCCCCGCGCGCACCGTCGTCGAGGTAGACCACCGGCACGACATCGATCGCACCGACGTGCGGGTGTACGCCGCGCCCGTCGCCGATCTCGATCTCCTCCACCGCCACCCGCGCGCCCGCAAGCAACGCGTCGGCGAGCGTGCCCGGGTGAGCCGGCCAGCGTGAACACCGTGCGGTGGTGGTCTCTGTCGGAGTGTGTGTCCAGCAGGCGCACACCCTCTGCTGCGGCGAACGCCGCCCCGATCGCGTCGAGCGCCGCCTGATCACGGCCCTCGGAGACGTTGGGCACAGCGAGCAGGGTTGGTGGAAGCGTCATTTTCCGCACTCGTCTCCCCACTCAAGACGCGACTGCCGTCGCGGGCGCCTGGATGCCGTCGCGCAGGGCCGAGTCGTCGATGAAGAACTCGTGCGCGAGGTTGGCGATCAAGCGGGCCAGATCCGCATGCTGATCTGGACGCCAGCACTCGAGCAGATCCCTCAAGCGCTCTTCGCCGGTGCTCGTGAGGCGCTCCAGCGTGCTGTGGCCGGCGGCGGTCAGCTCGTAGGTGAGCGTGGCGTCCGGACCGGCGGCGGCCGGCTCGTGGCTACTCGCGGCGCTCGGGTCGGGGGCGATCAGCCCGAGCTCGAGTAGCCGGTCGGAGGCGTGAGTGAGCGTCGCGCTCTCCACATGAGCGCGTTCGGCGAGGCTCGAGATCTGTAGCGGTGCCGCTCCGCTCAGCCTCGCGAGCAACCAGCACGCGGCGGGATCGAGCTCGACGCCCGCGCGCAGCGCCACGCGCCGGATGATCTCGCGTGCGCCCTCGCGACGGTCCAGACGCCCGATCTGCTCGATGACCACAGCCAGCGAGTCTGAGCCACGCGGGCTGGCGAAGGTATCGGCCATGTCGGGGCTCGCGACGGTCTCGCGCAGCGGCAGCTGGCGGATGAACCAGGAGAGCGCGAACGCGAGCACCGCAAACGCGGATGCGACGAGGAAGACGGTGCTGAGCGCGTTGGTGAAGGCATGTAGATAGCCAAGGCGCAACACCGACGGCAGCTTCGCGATCGCCTGCGGGTTGACCTGGCTCCCGGTACTGGCGTGGCCTGCGACTCCGCCTGGGAGAACGCTCTTCAGCTCGCTGGTCAGCCGGTTGGCGAAGATCGCGCCGAGCACCGCGGTGCCGAGCGAGCCGCCGATCGAGCGAAACAGCGTGGCGCCCGAGGTCGCAACCCCGAGATCCGCGTAATCGACCGCGTTCTGCACAGCGAGGATCAGGACCTGCATGACCATCCCCAGACCCAGCCCGAGGACGAACATAAACAGCGAGATCGAGACCCGCGAGCTCGACGGCGACATTGTCGAGAGCAGGTAGAGCCCGACCGTCATCACCGCAGTCCCGGCGATCGGAAACGGCTTGTAGCGCCCGGTGCGCGTGATCAGCTGACCGGAGAGAATCGAGGTGATCAAGAGGCCGCCCATCAGAGGCAGCAGCTGGAGTCCCGATCCAGTCGGTGTCGCCCCCTTGACGACCTGCAGGAACAGCGGCAGATAGGTGACCGCGCCGAACAGCGCGAACCCGACCACGAACCCGACGGCGCCGGTCACGACGAAGACGCGGTTGGTGAGCAGCCGCGGTGGCAGCACCGGCTCCGCGGCGCGGTGCTCGGCAAGAGCGAACGCGGCGAGCAGGAGCACGCCGGCGATCGCGAGTGAGATGATGAACGGCGAGCCCCAGGCGTAGGAGGTGCCTCCCAGAGAGGCCGCCAGCACGATCGCGGTCAGGCCAGCAGCGAGCAGGGCGGTGCCGAGGTAGTCGACCACGTGGTGCACGCGTTCGGTGACGCTGGGAAGCGTGGCCGCGAGCACGAAGAAGGCGAGAATCCCGAGCGGCAGATTGACGTAGAAGATCCAGCGCCAGCTGAAGTCGCTGGTCAAAAAGCCGCCGAGCAGGGGCCCGGCGATGCTGGCCAGACCGAACACGGCGCCGAACAGTCCCGTGTAGCGGCCTCGCTCGCGCGGCGGCACGACATCGCCGATCGCCGCCTGAGCGCTGACCATCAGCCCGCCGCCACCCAGCCCTTGCAGCGCGCGAAAGGCGATCAGCTCATCGAGGCTCTGGCTCTGACCGCAGAGCGCCGAGCCGATCAGGAACACGATCAGGCCAGCCTGCAGCACGACCTTGCGCCCGTACATATCGCCGAGCTTCCCGTACAGCGGCGTGACTGCGGTCTGCGCGAGCAGGTAGGCGGTGACGACCCAGGATATGTGGTCCAGGCCGCCGAGGTCGCCGACGATCGTGGGCAATGCGGTCGCGACGATCGTCTGATCGAGCGCCGCCAGCAGCATCACGAGCAGCAGGCCTCCGAACACCAGCCGCAGATTGGGTTGCTCGGAAGTCTTCATGGCTCGGTGTGAACTACGACATCGACGATATCCGGGATCTGGCTGCGCAGCTGCTCCTCGAGCTCACTGGCCAGTTGATGGGCATCGACCAGCGAGGCATCCGCGCCCACCTCGACCGTAAGAAACACGACACGGCCGGTTTTCGTCGACAGCAGCCGTGCCGAGCGCGGCTCAACGCCGATCCGCTCGCGCACCAGGCGCTGAATCTCCGCCACGGCATGCCGGTCGGCGCGATCGTCGGCGGCGCGGGCGAGTAGGGGGAGCTCGAGCGGCTCGAGATGGGTCTGCACGTCGGCCACGCCGGGCCTTGCGCGGATCGCCCGCTCGACGCGCTCGGCGACGGCATGCGCCGCCTCCAAGTCGAGATCGGCCGGGAACTTGAGGTGCAGGGCGACGCTGACCGAGCCCCCCTCCTGCTCGAAGATCGTGATGTCGTGAGTCTCCTTGACCAGCGGCTCGGCCAATGCGATCGCCAACACGCGGTCGCGCATGTCCAGGCCGCTGCGGCGAGGCTCGACGTGGACGACGACATCGCTGCCGGGCAGCGCGCGCTCGATCGCCGCCTCGATCAGGTTCGCGTTCTGATGGCCCTCGATCACTGCCTGCCCGGGCGGCACCGCCACAACCACATCGGCAAAGTAGCGCCCGGCAGACTCGCGCAATCGCAGTCGCAGAAGCTCGATGTCTCCTTCCAGGCGCGCGATCGCCCGCTCGGCGGCCTCCCTGGCCTCGGCGGGAGTGCGGTCCATCAGCACGTTCGCGTTCTCCGTGATCAACCGTGCTCCGGTGGCGAGCACGATCGTCGCGATCGCCAGCGCGGCGATCGCATCGCCCTGGGCAAAGCCGTCGCGCACGAGCAGCAGCCCGACGAGGACCACTACCGAGCCCGCCATGTCCCCGGCGAAATGAAACGCGTTCGCGCGCAACGCGGGACTGCTGTAGCGCCGCGCGGCGCGCAGGGAGACGATCGTACGGGAAAGGTCGACGACCAGCGCGACCCCGATCACCGCAAAGACATACCAACCGGTGTCGGGCGTGCTTTCGGTGATGAGCAGGTGTTTGATCGCCCCAACCGCGACGATCGCGCCGCCGGCCAGCAGGATCGCCGCCTCACCCAAGGCGCCGAGGTTCTCGGCGCGACGGTGGCCGTAGGGGTGCTCGGGGTCCGCCGGCTGGCGGGCAAGGCGGACGGCGAAGAAGGTCAGCGTCGCGGCGACGACATCGCCGCTGGACTCGATCCCGGCCGAGATCAATCCCAGGCTCCCCGCCAGCAACCCGGCTCCCAGCTTGAGGATCACCAGCAGGCCCGCCGCGACGATCGACACGATGGTCGTCCGCTGCGCCACGGCCGTCTGATCGCTGCCGCTCGGATCTGCCATCACCGCAGACTACGTATCAGAGGGGCCGGCTATCGTCGGATCGCCCTGTGCCGGCGCGGCGCGGTCACCGGTGGGCTCACGGTGACGAGCGCGGCGCTGTCGGGCGCAAGCTCGAGTGCGAGGATTCCCGTGCGGGCCGAGACGCTTTCGGCCGGCATCGACGTGCTCCAGGAGCCGTTGGCCGCGACGGCGCGGCCGCCGAGCAGCACACCGCCGGTGGCGCTCTGGGTGGGCGCGGTGAGACGCAGAATCCGTCCCGCACCCAGGCCGGCACCCACATTCAGCTGCATGGCGAGCGGGCTCGCGCCGGATGGTTCATCGTCCGCGAGCACCACCTTCAGCGAGTGGCCGGGCCCTGCGAATGACGCCGCCGCGAGGTTGGGTGAGCCTTCGGTGATCGTCGTCGGCAGCGGGCGGTCGCCGACGAGCGCGCTGGTCAGCAGCAGCGCGTACCAATCCGGCTCGGCGCGCAGGCTCCCGCTCGCGAGAGCCGCCGGATCGGGCGCGCAGACGGGCGTATAGCCGGTGCAGTTGGTTGGGTTGCCCTGGAGGTTGATGCCCGCCGTACCCGCCGCCATCGTCTGCGTGATGTAGCCGATCGCCCACAGCGTCGAGGCGAACGTGTCGCTGATGCCCGCGACTCCTCCGCAGGAGACCGAGTTGGCCTCGTCGAGACGAAATGGGATGCGGTAGGAGCTCGCCACCGACATGTAGGTCGTAAGCGACTGCGCCTCGCGTTCGCGGGTTGCTGCGCTGAGCAGGGTTTCGATCGACGGCGCGGGCGTCTGCGCGCACCCGAGCGGATAGTGGTGGCCGGTCAGCAGCGCGGGCCTCTGCGAGAGCGCCTCCTCCTCGCCCCATTCGGGAAAGACGCCCGAGCCGGACACATCGGGACCGGCGATCGGCACGCCCGGAGTGAGCGCGTCGATCGCTTCGCGGTAGCTCGAGACTTCTTCCTCGTAGCCCTGGGCGATCCAGGGGAGCTGGCGAAAGCCGTGGCTGCCATAGGCGTTCGGCTCGTTGCCGATCTCGACCGCGGCGAGATAGGGCCCGAGCGCATGGTGGGCGGCCGCGACCTCGCGCGCGGCGGCCGCCGGTTCGTAGTGGGCCATCCCGACCGTGAGCAGGACCTGCCAGCCGCTGCGGCGGGCGAGCACGCCGAGCTCCTGCATCTGCTCGGGCCCGATCGTGCTCGTGGCCCACGCCGGCCGGGGCGTGGCGGCGTCGGTCCAGGCGACGTTCTCATCGGCGGTGATGCCGCCGAAGCGCAACACGCCGGGCCCCAGCGAGCGCAGCAGCCTGACCAGGTCGCCGTGCTCTGCGTACTGCACAAGCTGGCCGAGCGCGGCGACCTCGAAGGAGAGCCCGAGAAATCGCTGGGGCACCGGCGAGCCTGGAGCGAACGGGTCGATCGTCACGGTCACCGGAAGCGGAGCTTGCGCGGGCGCGCCGCCTTCGTCCGCGGCCGCGAGCAGCGGCGGGCCGGGTGGGCGGCTCGCCTGTGCGCCGGCCTCAGTGGTGGCCGGGATCATGCACAGAGCGCAGGTCGCTGCAAGCAGCAGCAGCAGGATCAGCCGTCGCGGAAGTGCCATGTCTCCAGTAAACAGGCTT
Organism: uncultured Solirubrobacterales bacterium; assembly: GCA_963837135.1. Lineage (GTDB taxonomy): Bacteria > Actinomycetota > Thermoleophilia > Solirubrobacterales > Solirubrobacteraceae > Palsa-744. The sequence goes on along the minus strand of CAWILV010000004.1, from coordinate 596,110 downwards.
TGCGCGCGATCCTGTGCAGGGTCGCACACGACCCTCTGGCGTCCGTGCCCGAAGCGCCGGTTGCGGCGGGACCTAATGAGGCTTGCAGACGGCGTACCAGTCCGACTCGAGCTCCGGTGCGCGCTCGCAGACCTCGCAGAGGATGCTCAAGACAGCGCGACGCCCGAACTCCTCGCGTTCAGGGCGCTCCATTGAGAGCGGCGCGTCCTCTCTCCATGTGGCCCTCAGCTCAGCATCGACTTTCGCAAACCGGACGTCATCGTGGTTGCGGACGTCATCGCGGTCGCAGTCGAGGCGCAGCCATAGCAAGTCGAGAGCATCGGCGGGAGCCGCGAAGCCCGAATGATGGGTGATTCTGAATGTCATGCTTGCGCCTCATTGCGCTGGCTGTGGCGCTTGCGCCAGGACAGGAGCGGCGTTCGCGGGAGGGACGTTCTCGGGAGTGGCGTTCTCGGCCCAATTCTGCAGGAACTTCTCGGTATCGGCCACGCCGAGGGGCCGGGCGAACAAGAAGCCCTGCCCGCTGTCGCAATTCTCGCCTCTGAGCAGGGACAGCTCTTCCTGTTGCTCGATGCCCTCGGCGAACGTCTCGATCGAGAGCGACTTGCCGAGCTGCACGAGGGTGTGGATCAGCGTCTCCCCCTCCTGGTTGTGCTCCAAGCCCAGGATGAACGACCGGTCGATCTTCAGCGCGTCGACGGGGAACCGTTGCAGGTGAGCGAGCGAGGAGTACCCGGTGCCGAAGTCGTCGATCGCGATCCGCACGCCAAGTGCCTTGACCTGGGCGAGGCGCCGCGCGGTCTCCTCGATATTGCGCATCAGCGTGGTCTCTGTGATCTCGATCGTCAGCGCCGCCGGCTCGAGGCCGCTGTTGCAGAGAGCTGTTTCGACGTCGACGATCAGTTGGTCCGTGTCGAGCTGGCGTCCGGAAACGTTGACGGCCATACCGATCGGATAGCCGGCCTGACGCCACTTGGCGCCCTGAGCACAGGCCTCGTCCAGGACCCACTTCCCGACCTCGACGATCAGCCCCGTCTCCTCGAGCAACGGGATGAAATCGTCGGGCTGGACGACACCGCGCGTCGGGTGCTCCCAGCGGATCAGGGCCTCGACTCCGTTGGGGCTCATGTCCTGCAGGTCGATCGTGGGCTGATAGGCGAGGAAGAACTCGTCGTTCTCCAATGCTTCGCGCAGGTCCATCTCCAGCTCCATGCGGCTCTGCACCATGCCCTGCATCCCCGTCTCGAACACGACGTGGCGATTCTTGCCGTCCCACTTGGCGCGGTACATCGCGATGTCAGCGTCGCGCAGGAGCTCTTCCGCGGAGGTGTGCTCTCCCGCCGCGATCCCGACGCTCGCCGTCACAGTGATCCGGGTCTCCTGGTCGGCTCCAAGTTTGAACGGAGGCTTGAGCGCATCGAGCAGGCGCTCGGCGATCAGCTCGGGTCCCGCCTCCAGCGAGAGCTCCTCGGAGACCACGACGAACTCGTCGCCGCCGAGGCGCCCCAGCGCATCGGTGGCCCGCACAACACCGTCGAGCCGCGCGGCAACCGCTTGCAGGAGCTCATCGCCGACAGCGTGACCGAGCGTGTCGTTGATGCTCTTGAAGTTATCCAGATCGACGAACAGCGCCGCCACCGGTGTCTGGCTGCGATGCGAGCGCACCAGCATCTGCTCGACGCGATCCAGGATCAACGTCCGGTTTGGCAATCCCGTCAACGGATCGTGCGTCGCCAGGAACGAAAGCTCCTCCTCGCGCCGCGCGAGCTCTTCATCGGTCAGCCGCCGCTCAGCCTCATAGCTCTCACACATCCGCAGAACACTGAACTCGAGGCTCAGCTGCAAGATGTTCAGCGCCTGCGAGAGCGTGTCCGGCGCGACGCCCAGCTGTGTGGCGCAGTCCTTCAGCACCTCAGCCATCACATTGCGCCACCAGTAGCAGCGGCGGGTCACCTCGTTCAGCGACGCCGCGCGGTGAGCGGCCAGCTCAGCGAAGATCTCCCACGTTTCCCGGCCGGCCTCAATCGCCACCTCCATACCCTCCCCCGCAATCCAGCGGGCCACCGCGATCGTCGAGCTGTTGCAGATCCTTTCGAAGCTCTCCTGAACCAAGCCCTCGACGACTTCGCCCGACGCCGAGGTTTGCGCGACCGTCTGCTCGAGCACATCTCCGAGTCGCGCCTTCAGCGCCTCGCCGAGACGAGCGAGATCTTCCCCGGGCTCATCCCCCGAAACGGACGGCGGCAGCGGCACACGCATCTCATCCAATCCCGGGCTCAGGTGTGCAGAAGACATGGCAACTCAACACATCGGCAGTCGGCGCTCATTTCATAAGCTCGGCACCGCGCGGTAGGCAGGCAGCGGGTCCTCCCAATCCTCGTTCGACATCGTTGCTCACACTCGGCTATCTCAGGGGATCAAAGTAAAAAGCTGGCGTCACTCGCTTCCCTCGACATGCCGCAGATCGACCACTGTGCCCTTCGCGTCTACGAGCACTCCGATCGCATCGAAGCGCATGCTCTGAGCCTGAGGGCTCGCGTGCCTGGGGTCATCAAGCCAGGCCTGCGCGACCGGGCGATAACGCGCCAGCTGACTCGCGGACAGCCACTCCAGCGGACTCTCCCCCATCCGTATCCCCGATGTTCCCAACTGCTGTGTCTTGACCTCGACGAAGATCAGCGTACGCCCGTCGAACGCGATCAGATCGATCTCGCCGCGACGCGTACGATAGTTACGCGCGAGCAGGGAGAACCCACGAGTCAGAAGGTGCTCGACCGCGAGCTTCTCGCCGTGCCGGCCCAACGCACGACGATGATCTCTACCCGGCATGGCGCGGACCCTCAACAGAGAATCGAGTGAGTCACGCAGACGGCTCTGATCGGCAGACATACACAGGACGCTACCGCCACAAATGCGACAAGCCACACACGAATGTGACAATTCTGTGCCCGCTAGGTGATCGGACTGCTTCCCGGGCGGTGTCCCGTTTGGCTCGCCCCGTCGGAGTAGACAGTGGAGAGCTTTCCGCGCGTCCCGGGCGGGCACGTGGCCCTCCAGCCCAACCCCAAGCGAATAGGAGCAAGCCATGTCGATGAGCAACATCAACCACGTCGTCCTCACCGGGCGGCTCACGAGCGACCCCGATCTGCGCTCTCTGCCATCAGGTAGCAGCATCTGTCACCTACGGATTGCGGTCAACGGCCGTCGCCGCGATCCGGCCGGATCCTGGAGCGAGAAGCCCAACTTCTTCAACGCCGTCGTGTTCGGCGCCCAAGGCGAGACCGTCGCCAAGTACATGCACAAGGGGCGCCCCGTGGCGATCGATGGGCGACTTGACTGGCGCGAGTGGAAGGCCGAGAACGGCCGCAACTTCCAAGCGGTGAGCATCATCGCCAAGACAGTGCAGTTCCTCAGCACCCAACTCAGCGAGACGAACGGCTCCGATGACTCCTCCGGAGCGCTGCAGGGCATCACCGGAGACGAGGAGGAGCAACTGGACATCGTCGACCAGGACGCGATCGCGATGGCCGCAGCGGAAGGGTAGCCAGAGAGCCCAACAGTCGCTAAAGGCCCATCTCCGGGGTCAGCCGGGACAGTCGCTCTCCGAGTCAGGCATTTGACATAGGGTTCATTATCCGTCATATTGTTGACTATGTCAGACTCCTCTGGGCGGCCGTCCCTTCGCGATGAGCAGAAGGCGCTCACTCGCCGCCGCTTGATCGACGCTGGGGAAGCCGTGTTTGCCCGAAGGGGGTTCCACGGCGCCTCGGTTGAGGAGATCGCGCGCGAGGCCGGCGCCACGACAGGGGCGCTGTACTCGAACTTCGCCGGCAAGGAGGACCTGTTTCTTGCCCTGTTCGAGGAGCGGATCGCCGCCGACGTGCGCGACTACTCCCAGATCGCCGCCGCCGGAGCGACGGTCGAGGAGCAGGCTCGCGGAACGGCGGACCACTGGATGGCGATCCTGCGCGAGCGTCCCGACTACTTTCCCCTGTTCATCGAGTTCTGGGCCTACGCGATCCGCGAACCACGACTCAAGGAGCGCTTGGCCGGACAGTTCGCGGCGCTTCGCTACGCCAGCGCACGCCTGTTCTTGGAGGGAGCGGGACAGCAGGGCGTCTCACTGAGCGCTGAGGCAGGCGAGCTCGTGGGGATCCTGATCAACGCTCTGGCCAACGGCCTGGCGTTGGAGAAGCTCGCCGACCCGGACGCCGTCCCCGATTCGCTTTACGGGGACATGCTGATGCTCATCTTCCAGGCCCTGGACGCGCTCGCACGGGAGAACCCGAACATTGCCGACCCAGGCGGCGTGAGCCGCTCACGAGAGCAGGCAACCAACAAGAAAGGCAGCAAAGATGAGTGACATCTCGCAAACCGCCGGCCGTGGCGCACCGCCGTCAAGCCCGCTCGCCAGTCCCTCCTCGCCCGATCCCCCACTCGCCGACCCCGAGCTGCGTCACGCAACCGCGGAGGACGTCCCGCGCCTGAGGGCGATGCTGGCCGAAGCATTCTTCGATGACCCGGTATTTGGCTGGTTGATTCCAGACGACAGCAAGAGGCGAGCGCGGTTGCGTCGCTACTTCGGGATCGATCTACGCCACCTGACGCTGCCGCGCGGGCGCGTGTGGACGACCAGCGATCTGACCGGCGCCGCGCTGAGCCTGCCGCCCGGCAAATGGCGCGTGCCACCACACGTCAGCGTGCTGCAGGGCAGCGCGTTCGGTGTGCAAATCGCAAGGGCCGCACGGCTGGGAGCGGCGATGGAGTGGCGCCACATGCGTCTCGTGCGCGGGGTGGGTGGGACCCATTACTACGTGCGCGACATCGGCGTGCACCCGAAGGAGCAGGGCAAGGGTCTCGGCGGCGCACTGATGCGCCCAACACTCGACCGCTGCGACCGGGAGGGCCTGCCCGCCTATATCGAGGCATCCAGCGAGCGCAGCGCCGCGCTGTACGAGCGCCTCGGATTCGAGCACATCGAGGAGTTGCGCGTCGGGGGCAGCCCACCGCTATGGCTCATGCTCCGCCAGCCACATCCCAGCGGGTAAAGCAAAGAGGCGTGGCAGCGGCTCTCCACAAGCAGGACGCATCCAGCCACGCGAACGCAGCCTGCCGATCAGTTACAGACGCCGCAATGCCCCACGGCGCAGCGGCACGCAGACGGGACGGGACCGGCGCCTCGCGGGCCCCAGCGGCGCACCCACTCGCGTGCCACGGCCTCCGTCCGGTCACCGATGCCGCCCGGCCAGCAGCCGCGGAAGATCGCCGACACCAGCCGGTCCGTATCGGACTCGGCCCTGCTCGAGACCGACTCGATGTGCGCGACGATTCCCGGATCGGGGCGATCGGGGTGGGCGGGTCCCATACCACCCGTATCGACCCGCGGACATCGCGGCATTAGCACTCAACCAGGCTCCGGCGCCTCACCAACTCGCGGCAAGGCGCCGATGAGACCTGGTCATTACTCAGGCGGTCTGCGGAACCCGCGCGATGCTTTCCTGGTAGAGCGCCATCTGCTGCGCCACCCCATCGTTGGTGAAGCCCTCGACGATGCGCAGATCCTCCACGATCAGACTCGCGTCCACGAGGGTGCGCCGAAACTCCTCGTTGGCGCGTGCTGCGGAGAGCTGCTCGGCAGAGCCGTGCAGCTCGATGTAACCAGCGAGGTTCGCGTTCGGATCGAGCAGCACGACGTTGAACTGCTCGATCCGTCCCTCTTGCTGCATGCGCCCGTAGAGCCCGATCGACTCGTTGAACACCTCCAGGCCACGCTCCTCGCGTCCCCGCACAGGGGTACCCCAGCCAATGAACAGCATCCGGTCGGCCATGCCGACCTCCCTTCCCTAGCGGCCCGGCCCGTCGCTGGGCCTGTCGCGAGAACGTATCACTTGCGACAAATCGGGACTTTGTCATGCCGGAGGAGGGACTCGAACCCCCGACACGCGGATTATGATTCCGCTGCTCTAACCGACTGAGCTACTCCGGCGGGGAGGCCCAGTCTAGCCTCACGCGCGCGTCCCTTATCCCATGATCGGAGGCGAGGCCCAAGCCCTCCTGCTCGCTAGTAGCCGTATTTTTCGACGGGCGGAGGGCTGGGCGCGGGCGTTGTGGGAGTCGAGGTTGGAGTAGTCGTCGTGGGCGTGGGCGCAGTCGCGGGGGTTGAGGTGGTGGGAGTCGAGGGGGAGCTCGGCGTGGGTTCGGTCATTGCCGGCTCCAGGGGCGCGCCGGTCGCCGCCGAGATCACGTGCCACGTACCGCCGAAGCTTTTGATGCTCTCACCGTTGGCCGCGCCCTTGGCGCTGTCGCCTGAGAAGTGGTAGAGGGGCAGGCCGCCGAGGGTGACCTGGAGCATCCCGTTGCTGCGCCGCAGGATCCCGAGATGGCCATGCACACCGGGCTCGGCCGTGAGCTTCCCCTCACGCGAATGGACGGTCAACGGCGGCCAGGCGTGCAGGCATTCGTTGGTCTTGCACAGGAGGTGATGCGTCGTCTCGGGGCTCAACGCATACAGCGTCCGGCCGTGCGCGTCCACCACGATCTTTTCGCTGCCGAACTTGGCGTTCGTGGCCGATCCGACCGTCGGCGCCGCGGAGCCGCTCGCGAGCGCCATCGCCGCAAACGACGCGACCAACGCCACCGTCACCGCCGCCGCGCAGATCGCAATAGCCGAAGGGCGCCCACGCCGATGCGACCGCGCTGCGCTCTGCTGTGACTCTCGATCGAACATGCTGTTGCTCCCTCCGCTGGTGGCCATTACCGAACTAGACGCCGGCAACCCCAGAACCTTTCAGCGACCGCGCACGAGAACTTCTCTTTCAGCGGCCGCACGAGAACTTTCAGCCTTACAAAGCTCGTCCACCAATCGGCTAAAAGATCGGTAATTGCGGCTTGCGAGCGTTACCCTGTGGAAGATGAGCGACCATCGAGATGAGCCCCTGCTGGAAGGGGGTGGTTCCGCCGGGCTTTTCGGTCGCTTCCGCAGATCCCGCGAAGTCTCCCCGGCAGCGCCCCGCCGCCGTGGCGTCCCACCCGCCGGCACGCTGCTGGCCATAGCGGTCATCGCCGTCGTGGCGATCGTCGCACTGGCCGGCCTGGACCACGGCGCCAGCGACCTGCTTGGGGGATCCCACCAGGCCAGCGCCGCGATGCCCACGGCCGGGACCCCCGTCGCGGCGGAGCCGCGCACGACCCTTACGGCCCTTCCCGACCGCACGCGCGTCGACGGCACCGCCCCGCTGTGGGTCAGGCTGTCGGGCACACCGGCGCCCGGATCGCCCCACCCGGCGGTGAGCCCCGCGCTGGCCGGCACGTGGACGACAAACGGGGATTCCGAGTACTTCACGCCTGCCTCGACGCTCGAGCCGTGCTCCTCCTACAACCTCACGATCCCAGCCGCGATTCAGGCCACGGGGCAAACTCCCCTCGGCAAGATCAGGACGGTCGCGCTGGAGGTCGTGTGCCCGCCCGTGAAGGCGTTCCAGCAGGCGCTGGCGCGGCTGGGGTATCTCCCCTACACGTTCCGTTCGATCTACGGCATTCATTTCCCCGGCGGCGCGGAGACCAGGAGCATGGCCGCCCACCACGCCTTCCACCCGCCGACCGGCGTGATGGTCGCCAACGTGCACGACGCCCCGCCGCTGCACTACGGTCAACTCGACGAGACCACGCAGGGCGCGCTCACCGTATTCGAGGCCGCACATGGGATCGAAGCGACCGAATCCTCCAGCGTCTCCAACACCCGTATCTGGGAGAGCCTGCTGGCGGCCGAGACCGCAGGGCGCAGGGACCCAAGCCCCTACACCTTCGTAACCGTCTCCGAGTCCGAACCCGAGACGCTCGAGGTGCACAAGGGCAACCACGTGGTTCTCTCTACTCCCGCTAACACCGGTGTTCCGGGAGCGGAAACACCGCAGGGCATCTTCCCGATCTTCGCCCGTGACGTGTCGACGACGATGAGCGGAACGGACGTAGACGGCACCAAATACGACATTCCCGATGTGCCATGGGTGAACTACTTCAACGGCGGCGACGCGGTGCACGGGTACGAACGCGGCTCCTACGGCTTTCCCCAGTCAAACGGCTGCGTCGAGCTCCCGATCGCCACCTCCAAAACGGTCTTCGGAATGCTGGCGCTGGGCGACATCGTCTACATCACCGGCTGAACACGACCACGTTGCCCGACGAACCTCCGAACGACCGCACCGATCGCAGACCGGCCAGTCTGAGCGCGAGCCGGTCAGACGCGCACCCGCCGCTGCCGCGCGATAAACGGGGCTGGCAGGTCTCCCCCGCGCCCGACGGGCGCGGCATGCCCGAGCAGACGCCGAAAGGCCCTCCGGCGCACCGCCGGCCGGGCTTCATGTGGTTTGTCGGGATCCTGCTGGCGATCAATCTGCTGTCGGTCTTGTTCTTCCACCCTTCCTCGGGCGAACAGCGGGTGACGGTGCCGTTCAGCCCGTACTTCCTCGAACAGGTCAAGGGCGACGCGGTCTACTCGATCTCCTCCAAGGGCGACACGATCCAGGGCGAGCTCAAGTCCAAGCAGCGCTACCCCTCGACCGACACGAAGGTCACGCCGACGAAGCTGTTCGCGACCCAGGTGCCGAGCTTCTGGAACGGCAGCCAGCTGTCCGCGCTGCTGCAGGAAAAGGGCGTGAAGATCAACGCCGAATCGACGAGCACGAGCACTTCGCTGCTGGCCGAGATCCTGCTCGGCTTCGGCCCGACGCTGCTGATCGTCGGCCTGTTCGTGCTGATCGCCAAACGCGCCGCGAAGGCCGGCGGGGCGATGGGCGCGCTCGGCAACTTCGGGCGCTCGCAGGCGCGGCGCGTCGATCCGGAAACGATCAGGGTGACCTTCAAAGACGTCGCCGGGATCGACGAGGCCAAGGCCGAGCTGTCGGAGATCGTCGACTTCCTGCGCAACCCCGAGCGCTACGGGCGCCTGGGCGGACGCATGCCCCACGGCGTGCTGCTCTCAGGCGCGCCCGGTACCGGCAAGACGCTACTCGCGCGCGCGGTGGCGGGCGAGGCGCACGCCGCGTTCTTCTCGATCTCCGCTTCGGAGTTCATCGAGGCGATCGTCGGTGTCGGCGCCTCTCGCGTGCGCGACCTGTTCGCCAAGGCCAAGGAGGCGGCGCCGGCGATCATCTTCATCGACGAGCTCGACGCGATCGGACGCTCGCGCCAGGGTTCGGTGTCGGTCACCGGCGCCAACGACGAGCGTGAGCAGACGCTCGACCAGATCCTTACCGAGCTGGACGGCTTCGAGAGCTCCGAGGCCGTCGTCGTACTGGCGGCCACGAACCGGCCTGACGTACTCGACTCGGCGCTGCTGCGGCCCGGCCGCTTCGATCGCCGCGTCGCGGTCCAGGCCCCCGACCGCACCGGCAGGCGCGAAATCCTCGAAGTGCACACGCGCTCGATCCCGCTCGCCGCGAGCGTTGACCTCGACGCGCTGGCCGCGAGTACCCCCGGGATGGTCGGCGCCGACCTTGCGAACCTCGCCAACGAGGCCGCTCTGCTCGCCGCCCGGCGCGAACACAAAAAGGTCGAGATGGCCGACTTCACCGACTCGCTTGAGAAGCTGATGCTCGGCTCCCCGCGCGGCATCGTGCTCTCCCCCGCCGATCGCGAGCGCACCGCCTATCACGAGTCCGGCCACGCGCTCGTAGGGATGCTTACGCCGGGCGCCGATCCGGTCAGGAAGGTCTCGATCATCCCGCGCGGGATGGCCCTCGGGGTCACCCTCTCGACTCCTGACGCCGACCGCGTGTCTTATTCCCTGGAGGACCTGCAGGCCAAGATCCGCGTGGCCCTCGGTGGCCGCGTGGCCGAGGAGGTCGTCTACGACACGATCACCTCGGGCGCCGAGTCCGACATCCAGCAGCTGACCGCGATCGCGCGCCAGATGGTCGGGCGCTGGGGCATGAGCGAGGCGGTCGGCCCGATTGCGGTGCTGCCGGCGGACGGCGAAGGGCCGTTCCTGCCAGGCGCGAGCGAGACTTCGGAGTCGACCCAGCGCCTCGTCGATGAGGAGGTGCGCAAGCTCGTCGAGAGCGCCCACGAGCAGGTTGCGCAGCTGCTCGTAGAGCATCGCGACCAGCTCGAGAGCCTCGCGCAGGCGCTGTTGAAGGCGGAGACGCTCGACGCACGCGACGCCTACGCAGCGGCGGGCGTGCCCGCGCACATTGAAGAGCCGGCGGTCATCTCCTGAGCTATCTCCCAACAGCGGGCGTCGTGCTCGGCGCTGTTTGACCGGCCGCTCTGCCTGGCGGTTGCAGCCATCACCGCCTGCCATGCTTCGGTGGTGGCCACGCCACCGACGGATCCTCCCGAGCAGATCCGCGTTCGTCGCGAGGCAGCTCGGCGTGCAACCCGCCGCCAGCGCCGTCAGGCCGCCGGCCTGCTCGCCGTGCTGATCCTTGCCGTGGGCGCCGTGCTGGTGGGCAATCTCGCCGGGGGCAAAGCGGGGGGCTCCAGCGCCAAGACGCAAGACGTCGCCGGCCGCGCGCAGGCCGCGCGCGGTGCGAACGGAGCGAACCACCCCGGGCAGCGCACGTCTGGACAGACGGACGGCACGACGGCGAACAGCACCGCCGCCACAGGCCCGGGGACGGGTACGGGCAAGCCCGGAAAAGAAGCGGTGCCGATCCTGATGTATCACGTGATCGCAGCGCCGCCCGCGGGCGCCCCGTTCCCCGGCCTGTACGTTCAGCCGAGCGAGTTCGCCGCGCAAATGGAAGCGCTGAAGCGCGCCGGCTGGCACGCCGTGACGCTCGACCAGGTGCAGGCGTACTGGCAGCACGGCGTTTCGCTGGGACCGGGCAAACCGATCGTGGTGAGCTTCGACAATGGCTACCAATCGCAGTACACCCAAGCGCTGCCAGTATTGCGCCGGCTCGGCTGGGTGGCCGATGAGAACGTGCAGCTGACCGGCCTGCCGCCCTCCCAGGGCGGCCTCAGCCGGGCGCAGATCAAAGGGCTCGTCGCGGCCGGCTGGGAGCTCGACACGCAGGGCTTCAGCCACGCCGACCTGATCACGCTCGACGCCGAAGAGCTGCACTACCAGGTCGCCATCGCGCGACACACCGTCCAGCAGCGCTATGGAGTGCCGGTGAACTGGTTCTGCTACCCCTCCGGCCACTACGACGCGGCGGTGATCGCCGCCGTCAAGACAGCCGGCTACACCGGTTCCACGACCGTCGTCCCGGGCTGGGCCCGCCCCACGGAAGACCGCTACCGCCTGCACCGGCTGCGCATACTGGGCGAAACCTCACCGGAAGCGCTGCTCGCCGAGATCGCGAGCATCCGCGAAGACCCGCCGGCGCCCGCCTCCTACAGCGGCTGAGCTTGGCTGATTGGACTGGTGGTTACCGGGACCTCACTTCTTCTTCCTCTTCTATTTGACCGGCGCGGGCCTCCCCGCGCCGGGTGACACCCGCACTCCGGGCGCGACCAGCACCTCGGGGTGCGCTTCGGTGATCACATGCCGGCGCAGCGTCGCCTCGGAGACCGCGCGCGGCGTCGGCGCGAGGAAGCGATAGACGATCAGGCCGTTCATGTCGTCACGGCTCTCCAGATGAAACCCCGGCGCCGGCGGACTATCCGCCGAGGCCTTCAACGGCGAGTAGCCGGTCTCGTCGATTTCGCTCACCTGCACCGTCGTGCCCTCGGCGAGGTTGTGCAGCGGCGGCAGGTAGTACTCGAGCGGCGCCGCGCCGAGCTCAACCGTCGTGATCACCCGCTCGTCGGCGGGCGCGCCATGGGCAGCCGCGCTGCCACCGGCGGCCTGGACCCCAGGACCGGAGAGCCCGCCACGCAGAACCTTCGCCACCCCGCGCCAGTCGCCGCGCTGCAGGCGCGGGCTGAGGTCGACGTCGATCGTGATCGCCAGGCCGGCCACCGCGATCAGCGCCGCGAGCGCCGCGCCGACGCGTCCCGCTCGCCGCGCCGTGACGACGACCGCGATCAGCGCGCTCACCGGGATCATCGCCGCGACGAGGTTGCGCGGCGCCAGGTAGTCCGCGCCGAACGCGATCAGCACAATCGGCGCCAGCACCCCACAGGCCGCGATGCTCAGCGCGATCAACGCGCCCCGCTCCTCGCGCGGTTCGAGCACGCTCCACAGGCCATAGCCGATACCCGCGAGAATCGGCAGCGCCACGAGCAACTCGATGCCGTGACCGAGCGGCTCGCCCGAGTAGCCCGTCAGGTAGTACTGCGGGATTGCCTGCAGGCGGCTCGTGAGCGCCCATGCGCCGATCCACTGCGCGCCGTGGCCACCCTGCGCGGAGGCCAGCGGCAGCAGCGCGAGGCCGACGAGGACCGGCGCGCCACATGCGAGCAGTATTGCGCGCCTGCGCGCGCCGCCCTGAAGTAGCAGCATCACGATCATCGGGGCCAGGAGGAACGCCGCGAAGTAGTGGCTCAGCAGCGCCAGCGAGGCCATGACGGCAAAGGCCACGAGTCGTCGTGGCGTCGGCTCCTGCTGCGCACGCAGGAAGCAGAGCATCGCCAGCGCGCTCGTCAGCACGAACAGCTCGTACGCGCGCGCCTCCTGCGAATACCACACGAACAGCGGGTTCACCGCGACGAAGGCGGCGGCCGCAATCGCCGTGGCGCGGCGGGTGGGCGGGCCTTCTAACTCGTGACCGATCGCCCATGCGACAGCCACGGTCGCGACGCCGAACATGGCCGAGGGCAGGCGCAGTGCGACGGCGCCCGTGCCGAAGACGCGCGACCACGCCCAGATCAGCACGTACCACAGCGGCGGCGTGTTCTCGGTGTGAACCACCGAGTGCAGCGTCGCCCCAAGGCTCATGTGCAGCACATGCACGGGGGTGAACGCCTCGTCGTACCAGAAGCTCTGCAGTCCGAGCGTCGAGAACCGCAGCGCCGCGGCGAGCAGCAGGAGCGCCGCGAGCGGCCACCACTCGGGCAGCGCTCCTCTGCGCATGCTCACTGGGTGGCTTCCGGCGATGTGCCTTCGGGACTTCCCGCCGCGCCCGCCGCGGCCTTTCCGCAGAACTCCGCCGGCGTCGCCGCGCCGAAGCAGCCGTAGCGGAACGCCGGGTCGTCTTCGACCTTCGGCGGTAGATACCAGCCGCCGCGCGCGGCACGCCGTCCGTGGATCACAGGTCCCGTCATCTGCAGGCATAGCTGGATCCGTTCTTTCGGGGGTCCGGGCGTGGTGTTGCCGCAGACGATGTCGCGCGTGGTGTGCCCGTAGATGTCCTGTTCGGTCGACACGTTCTTGTAGTCATGGCCGGTGTACTCGCGCCACGTGCGCAGGTCCGCGTTCAGGCGATGGTTGACGTGCGTCTGATCGACCACGTCGTTGACGGTCGCAACCGCCAGCAACAGGCCCGCGAGGACCAGCAGCGTCACCTCGACCAGGCGTCTGCGTCCCGTACCCGGCGACTCCGCATCGCGCGGCTGGATCCATTCCGGCAGGCGCTCCCAGCGACCGTCGTCGACGGGGGTCGCGTCCTGGACGGGAGTCGCAACGTCGCTCATTTGACCGGCACCAGTAGCGGAGAGATCTGGTGGACGATGAACAGCGCCTGCACCGCCAGCGTCGCGGCGAGCAGACGGCGATCGCGCACGACCACCGCCAGCGGCAGCGACCACAGCGTGTACCACGGCAACAGCCACGTGCTCGTCACCGAGATCGCGAGCAGCGTCCAGCCGGAGGCGGCGACCCAGTCATAGCCCCGCCACGTGCGCCACAGCAGATACCCGACGATCACCACGAGGCCGCCCTTGAGCAGGTCGTGGTCGATCGGGAACACCCCCGGCTTGCCTACTAGGTGGGCAAGCTCGGTGGGGAAGCTGTCGGTCGAGACGAACGCCGCATCGCGGTTCAGTGCCGCGACGAGGTCGATCCCGTGGATGCCGAACACGACGTAGCCGACCAGCGCGGCGAGCGCCAGCGCTCCCAGCGCGCCGAGAATCGGAGCGAGCTTGCGGCGTGAGAGGATCATGAACGGCAAGAGCGCCGCGACGGTCGCCTTCACGAGCGCGCCCGCCACCACCGAGGCGGCCGCGGGGGCGTCGCGTCCGGCGAGCGAGAAGCTGACCGCGGCCATCATGAACAGGGTCATGATCAGGTCGTTGTGCGCGCCCCCGAGGCCGTAGATCACCCACAGCGGGTTCGCGCCCACCACGAGCAGCGCTCCCACAGGGTTGATATCCCGGATCTTTGCGCAGCGCCAGGTGAGCGCGAGCGTTCCGGCGCCCGCGAGCAGCGCCTCGAGTTTCATCCCCCACAGCGCCGCCTTCAAGCCCAATGGGGCGAACGGGTAGGAGAGCAGCGTGTACAGGGGCCCGTAGGCGGTGGCTACGTGCTTCCAGTCTTTGCCGACGTACTGGTAGACCGGGTCGTGCACGATCGCGATCGGGCCGTGCGTGTAGGGATTGATCGCGTACTCAACGCCCATCCGGGCGTAGGCGATGTAGCTGAAAACGTCGGTCGAGATGAGGACCGGCCCGGCGAACACGATCAGTTGCAATGCCCCCACGAGCACGATCGCCCAGCGTTTTGAGATCCGCCCCGCGAGCCCCAGCAGCACCGCGTAGGCGCCGGTGAAGGCGAGCAGCGCGATCAGAAAGGTGCGGTAGCCGAGGCGCACACCGATCCCGCTTAGCCACCCGGCGATGTCGGGCTGTTTGGGGACCAGCACCGAGTGCCCAACCGCCGCGTCGAGCACGATCTCCAGGGTGGCGGCGAGCAGCACGAACGTGCACAGCACGACCAGCGCCCGCGCCCAGCGCTCCGCCTGCGGGCGCTCGCGCAGCCGCGCAAAGCGCGAGGCGCTCAGACGCCCGACGTTACCGGCGCTCTTCCCCGGACGATCTACGACGCTAGGACCTACAACGCCGCCGCTGCTCCCTACAACGCTGTCCAAACCGTCTTTGTCTCCAGGTAGGCGTCGAGACCGTCGTGGCCGTGCTCGCGGCCGATGCCGGACGCCTTGAAGCCGCCGAATGGCGCCGACGGATCGACCACGCCCCAGGTGTTGATGTAGATCATGCCGGCTCTGAGCATCGCGGCCAGGCGGTGGGCGCTCGAGACATCACGGGTCCACACGCCCGCCGCTAGCCCGTACTCGCTCGCGTTCGCGCGCGTCGCAACCTCCTCGAGCGAGTCATACGGCGAGGCCACGAGCACCGGCCCGAAGATCTCCTCGCGGGCGATCCGCAGCTCGTCGTCGGTGGTGCTGAACAGCGTCGGAGCGATGAAGTAGCCGCCGCTGTCGGTGAGCGCCTCCTCGCCTCCCGCGAGAACCTCGGCGCCTTCGTCGCGACCGGCCCGGATGTAGCCCATCACGCGCTCCTGCTGCTCGGCCGAGACGACGGGGCCGAGCTGCGTGCCGGGGTCAAGACCCGGCCCCAAGCGCGCCTTCTCGGCCTGCGCGGCCAGCCCGCTCATCACCTCGTCAAAGCGCTCGGCCGGCACGAACAGGCGCGAGCCCGCGTTGCAGGCCTGCCCGGAGTTGAAGTAGAGCGCCTGGTAGGAGCCCTTGATCGCCGCGTCGATGTCGGCGTCCGGGAGGATGATGTTCGGTGACTTGCCGCCGAGCTCGAGCGTCACGCGCTTCAGCGCGCGGCCCGCCTTCGCGCCGATCTCGCGTCCGACCGCGGTCGAGCCGGTGAAGGCGATCTTGTCGACGTCCGGGTGATCGACCAGCGCGGCGCCGGTCTCGCCGTCACCGGTGAGCACGTTCAGGACGCCCGGCGGGAAGCCGACCTCCAGCGCCAGCTCGCCGAGGCGCAGTGCACTGAGCGGCGTCTGCTCGGCCGGCTTGAGCACGACCGTGCACCCTGCCGCTAGGGCGGGACCAAGCTTCCAGGCGGCCATCAGTAGGGGAAAGTTCCACGGGATGATCTGCCCGCACACCCCGACAGGCTCGCGGCGGGTGTAACAGTGCATGTTCGGCGCGGCGACCGGCAGCACGCCTCCCTCGATCTTCGTCGGCCAGCCCGCGAAGTAGCGCAGGTGCCCGATCGCCCCGTTCACATCAACGTACTGTGCGAGGCCGACCGGCTTGCCGTTGTCCAGCGACTCGATCTGCGCGAGCTCCTCGGCGCGCGCTTCCATCGCGTCGGCCAGCGCGTGCATCAGGCGCTCGCGCCCAGCAGCTCCCATCGAGGCCCAGGGGCCGTCAGCGAACGCCGCACGCGCCGCCTCCACGGCGCGATCCACGTCCTGCGCGCCCGCCTGTGGCACCTGCGCGATCTCGCGGCCCGTGGCGGGATCGAGCGTCGCGAACGTGCGCCCGTCGGCGGCCTCGGTGCGCTCTGCGCCGATCAGCAGGCGCTGGGGACCGGAGATGAACGCACGCGCGTTCTCGCCCAGCACGTCGGGAAGGCTGTTCGGGATGGCAGTGTCGGCGGCGGCGGTCATAGTGGCTCCTTGCGGATGGCTTTTACGGCTTGAGCACGATCTTAAGCGCCTCGCGCCGGTCGTACAGCGCGTAGGCCTCGGGGGCGTCGTCGAGGGACATGTGGTGGGTGACGAGCGGGCTCGGGTCGAGCACCCCCGCGGACATCATCGCCATCACGCGGTCGACGTGCCCGATCACGTTCGCGTGGCCCGCACAGAGCTGGAGCGACTTGATCCACAAAAGACCCATGTGCAGCTCACAGCGCTCAGCGTAGACCCCGATCGCCTGCACGGTCCCGCACTTGCGCGTCAGGCGCAGCGCGAGGTCGAGCGCCTGGGGGTGACCGACGGCGTCGATGCACACGTCCACCCCGCGTCCTTCGGTCGCCGCGCGCGCCGCGGCCCGCGGGTCTCCGTCGCTCAGGTGCACCGGCTCGGCGCCGAAGGACTCAGCCATCGCCAGACGCTCCGCGACCGAGTCGACGGCGATCACGTGTGCCGCGCCGGACGCCTTCGCCGCCTGCACCGCGCACAGGCCCACCGGCCCCAGGCCGAGCACCGCGGCGACATCGCCGGCGCGCAGTCCGCTCTCGGCGACGGCGTGGTAGCCGGTGCCCATCACGTCGCCGGCGAACAGGGCCGTGTCATCACTCATCCCCTCCGGCACCTTGCGCAGCACGAGATCGGCGTTTGGCACGAGCGCCCGCTCGGCCTGCGTGCCCTGAAGCGCACCGAGCGCCGCGCCGTGGCCGAACGTGCGCGAGGAGTCGCACTTGTGAAAGGCGCCGCGGCGGCAAAACCAGCAGCGCCCACAGGCGGTCTGAAAGCAGCCGAGCACGCGATCTGCCGACCTGTACGTCACGGACATCCGTGCCGACCTCGATCACCGTGCCGACGTACTCGTGGCCGATCGTGAAGCCCGGCTCGATCTGCACGCGGCCGTGGTAGATGTGCAGGTCCGACCCGCACACGCCCGTCGCCTCGATCCGCACGATCGCGTCACCGGCCTCGATCAGCTCCGGCTCGGGGACCTCCTCGACGCGCACCTCGCCGGGAGCTTGAAAGGTGACCGCGCGCATCGGTGCTTCAGCCTAGAGAACGGCGGCGCCTTTTGGCGCCACACCAAACCCTTATGCTGCTGAGCCAATGGGCGAGATCTCAAAGGCAGTGCTGATCACCGGCTGTTCCTCCGGGATCGGCGAGGCCACGGCCCGCCGCCTCGCCTCCGGCGGCTGGACCGTCTATGCCAGCGCCCGCCGCCTGGAGGCGATCGAGCACCTCAAAGACGCCGGCTGCCGAACGCTTGAGCTCGACGTGACCGATGAGGCCTCGATGCGGGCCGCGGTGGACGAGGTGCAGCGCGCCGAGGGCGCGGTCGGCGTGCTCGTCAACAACGCCGGATTTAGCCAGGGCGGCGCGATCGAGCAGGTTCCCCTGGAGGCTGTGCGAGCACAGTTCGAGACCAACGTGTTCGGGTTGATCGCGATCACACAGATGGTGTTGGGCGGGATGCGCGAGCAGCGCTGGGGCAAGATCGTGAACATCGGCTCGATGGGTGGGCGGCTGACTTTCCCCGGCGCGGGTCTCTACCACGCCACCAAGTATTCGTTGGAGGCCATCTCAGACGCGCTGCGCTTTGAGGTCAAGGGCTTCGGCGTCGATGTCGTGCTCGTCGAGCCCGGCCTGATCGTGACCGAGTTCGCCGCCACCGCCGTCGCCAAGGCCGGCGAGGCTGCCGACGACGGTCCGTATGCCGCGTTCGACGCAAAGGTCGCGGAGCTCACGACCGGCGTCTACGAGGGCCCGATGCGTCGTCTCGGCGGCGGCCCGGACGCCGTCGCGAAGGCGATCGAGAAGGCGATCTCACGCCGCCGCGCGCCGATACGCGTGCCCGTGACGGCCTCGGCCCACCTCTCGATCCTGCAGCGCAAGCTCACGCCGGATCGCGTCTGGGACGCGGCGATGCGAGTCCAGTTTCCGCAGCCGAAGTAGCGAGTCCCTTATACCGCGAGCGGGATTGCGGGATCGGGGCGCCCCACCTCGAACCCCTGCGCATAGTCGACGCCGAGCTCGCGGAGCAGCTCGACCGTCGCCGCGTCGCCGACGTACTCGGCGATCGTCTGCTTGCCCATGCCGCGGGCGAGCTCCACGAGCGCCTTGACCACGAGCTGGTCCTTAGGCGATGCCGGCAAGCCGCGGATGAAATCGCCGTCGATCTTCAGGTACTCGAACGGCAGGTGCTTGAGATATTGAAAAGAGCCGAACCCGGCACCGAAGTCATCGAGCGCGACCGCGCAGCCGAGCGCCTGCACACCGGTGCAGAAGGCTTGCGCGCGCGCCATGTCGGAGATCGCGGCGGTCTCGGTGACCTCGATCACGAGCTGCGCGGGATCGACGCACGCGAGCGCGAGCCGCGCTTCGATCTCGGCGAGCATCCCCCCGTCGGTGATCGACAGCGACGAGCAATTGATCGCGATCCGCACGCCGTGCTCCCCGTGCTCCCCCGCGAGCAGCGTGGCCACCTGAGCCAGCACCATCCGGTCGATCTCGCGGATCAGGCCGTAGCGCTCGGCCGCGGGCAGGAACCTGCCGGGCGCCACCAGCGTTCCGCCCTCCTCGTCGGCGAGCCGCACGAGCGCCTCGTAGTGCGACACGCTCCCGTCCCGCAACGACACGATCGGCTGGTAATGCAACACGAACAGTTGCTCCTCCAGGGCGCGGCGCAGCCGCGCCAGCCACGGCCGCCGGTGCAGCCCCGCGGGAGAGGACAGCCCGCCTGTAGATGACGGGCCGCCTGTATGCGAGCGGGGCTCGGTCAAGCCGGCGTAGCGGTTGTGCGCGGGCCGCGGCGGTGTCCACAGGAACAGGCGTGGTGTCGCCGCAATCGTCGAAGTCAGCACGGCCTGGGTTTCGACGGCGCGCGGGGCTCCCCTGCGCGCCCACTGTTATGGAGTTCTCGCCCAAAAACCTCAGCAAACCCACGCAAAGACGCGCGGGGCGCACATCAGGCCCGTGAGTAAGACCGCCGCGCGCGATCGGAGATCACCAGCAGCAGCGCCAGCAGCACGAAGTTCATCACCACCGACGAGCCTCCGTAGGCGACGAACGGCAGCGTAACCCCGGTGAGAGGGATCACGCGCGTGACACCGCCGACGATCACGAACACCTGCATCGCGACGACGAACGACAATCCTGTCGCCAGCAGCTTGGAGAACGAGTCCTTCGCCAGCATCGCCGTCTTCAGCCCGCGGGCGACGAACAGCAGGTAGACGAGCAGCAGGCCGGCGGCGCCGAAAAGGCCGAGCTCATCGGTGATGACCGCGTAGATCATGTCGCTTTCGGGGACCGGCAGGATCGAGGAGCCGCCGGGCAGGTGTAGCAGCGACTGGTCGAAGCCGGTGCCGAGCAGGCCCCCGTCCGCCTGCGCGAACAGCGCCTGGCCGAGCTGGTAGCTGGTCCCGCTCCTGAACAGCGTCGGATCGAGCGGGTGTTCCCAGGCGAGCACGCGCGCGTGCACGTGCTCGACATGTCCGGCGACGAACCACGCGCCGAGGGCGAACAGGACCAGGCCGATCAGCGGGAACGAGAAGCGTCCGGTGGCGACATACAACAGCGCGAGGAAGGCGCCGTAGAACATCAGCGAGGTGCCCAACTCGCCCGTGAGCAGCAGCGTGCCCATCGCCGCACCCCACACGAGCAGCATCGGGCCGAACTGCTTCATTGGCGGGATCGTCAGACCCAGTACGCGCCGCCCGCCGGTCACGAGGATCTGGCGGTTGTCGCGCAGGTAGCTCGCGAGGAAGATCACGATCGCGACCTTCCCGAGCTCGGCGGGCTGAAAGGAGACGCCGCCGACGTGGATGTCGAGGTAGGCGCCGTTGACCTGCTCGCCGATCACGGGCAGGCGCGGCAGCACGGTCATGCCGATGCCGATGGCCGCGATCGTGTAGCGGTAGCGCTCGAGCACGCCCACGCCCCGGCGGCGCAGGGCGAGGATCGTCGCGGCGAACAGCACCAGCCCGATCACCATCCACTGCGCCTGCTGGCGCGCCAGCGTTGGGTTGATGCGGTAGACCATCACGATCCCCACGCTCGCGAGCACCGCGCCGAGCGGAAACAGGTAGGGGTCGGCGTCGGGCAGGCAGAAGCGGATCACCAGATGCCCGGCCACGCACAGCACGAGAAACAGCGCGCCGTAGGTCAGCGACACGCTGGAGGCGTGGTTCAGCGTGAGGCTGGTCGCCGAGGACCGCGAGGTGTCCTGGACCTGGATGAAGATCGCGGTGAAGCCCGCGGTTACCAGCAGCGCGGCGGGGATCAGCCCCAGCAGCTCGCGATTTCGGGGGCTGAGCACGATCTCGAGGGTACCGGTCGCGCCCGTCGCCCCACGCCGGCGCAGACACGCCGACCGGCTCGCTAACCTTTTCGGGTGAGTGCGGTGATGAGTGCCCGCCCTCCCGGTGCCCGCACTGCCTGTTCTATGAGCTGCTCCTTGGTGACATCCGATGGATGAGCGACCCCCCTCGCTGTGGGTGGGCATGTGGAAGCGCTTCCTGATCGGCGGCGTTTTGATCGTGCTGCTCAGTGCCGGGGCGACGGCGACGGTCGCACTGAACACCGCGAGCGGACTCGCGCACGACATCTTCCCCGCCGTCAACCAGATCAGCGCCCCCAAAGGTCTCGTCACGCCCGAATACAGCGGCGGCCCGCAGACCTTCCTGATCCTCGGCTCCGATCGTAGAGAAGGCTCCAAGGACTCCTATGACAAGGAAGACCCGCCGCACTCGGACACGATCCTGCTCGTGCGCTTCGACCCCGAACAGGGGCAGACCTCGGTGCTCTCGATCCCGCGCGACTTGATGGTCAACATCACGACGCCCTCGGGTCAGGTGGACGCCGGCGAAAAGATCAACGCCGCGTACACGATCGGCAGCCGACTCGGGGGCGCGAAGGGCGGGATCGTGCTCGCAGCCGAAACGATCAAGCGCGAAGTGTTTCCCGAACTGAAGCTGAACGGCATCATCGACGTGAACTTCAGGGGCTTCATCCAGGTCGTCGACACGCTCGGCTGCGCCTACGTGAACGTCGATCACCGCTACTACAACGAGAACGTCGGCACGACCGAAACGGACTACACGTCGATCAACCTGCAGCCCGGCTACCAGAAGCTCTGCTACGAAAACGCGCTCGACTACGTGCGCTACCGCCACACCGACTCGGACTTCGTGCGCGTGGCGCGCCAGCAGGACTTCCTGCGCGACCTGCGCGAGCAGATCGACCCGGCTGACGAGATCGGCCAGATCGACACCGTCGCGAAAGCCGTCGGGCACGCGATCACCTCAACCTTCCACGCCTCCGCCGAAGAGTTGATCGAACTGGCGAAGTTGATCGCCTTCTCGCAGTCAAAGCCCCTGCGTCAGGTCAAATTCCAGACCACGAACGTCGACGCCCAGATCAACGGCGGCTCCTACGTGACTTCGGACCCGGCGCTCGAGCAGGCGACGCTCGCGGACTTCCTGCACGGGCACGAACACCTGAGCCTCCCTCCCTCCTCCAGCGGACACAGCTCCTCGAGCCACCACCACTCCTCCGGCGGCGTCTCGCCGCGCTCGATCGGCCTGTTTCCGAGCACCTCGGCCGGCGAGAGCGAAACGGTGAAGGCCGCCCTCGAAGTCCCGTTCCCGGTTCTCTACCCGACGCTACAGACCGGCCCGGGCGAACAGCAGACGGTGCGCGCCTACACACTCAAAGACCAGCAGGGCAATCTCCACCACGCCTATGTGATCGTCTGGCAGCAGAACTCGATCGGCGGCTACTACGACTTCGAGGGCACCGACTGGCTGAACCCGCCGCTATTCGCCCACGCGCGCGTCCAGGTCATCGGCGGTCGCTCCTACGAGCTCGTCGACGACGGCGCACACATCCATGTCGTCGGCTGGCGCTCGGGCCGCGTCCTCTACTGGGTGACCAACACGCTGCTGGAGGAACTGTCGAACGCGCAGATGCTCGCGCTCGCCAAATCCGCCCAGCCGCTCCGCTAGGCGGTGGTGGCTGCGGCGCTGCGCGCCTTGTCCAGGGCGGCGTTTACGAGCGCGTCCGCGTGCGCATTCTGGGCGCGGGGGACCGTGCGTATCGACCAGCGCTCGAAGTCCTTCAAGGCTGCGAGCGCCTCGCGGTGCAGCGGCTTCATCGCCTCGTGCTTGACCTTATAGATGCCTCGCACCTGCTTCGCGATCAGCTCCGAGTCGCCCACCACCTCGATTTCGCTGGCGCCCAGCTCGCGCGCCTGCTCGAGCCCAAGCAGCAGTGCTCGGTACTCGGCCACGTTGTTCGTGACCGTACCGAGCAGCTGGACATGCTCGCCGAGCACCTCGCCCGCGGGCGAGGAGATCACGCAGGCTGCCGCGGCCGGCCCGGGATTGCCGCGAGCACCGCCGTCGACGTGAACGATCACCTTCATCGCCCGCAGTATTCCGATCGGTTAGGACGAAGCGCGCCTATGAGGCGGCTGTCGCGAGCGGGGGCATATCCCCGGCCACGCGGGCCCTGCGACGATCCCGGATCACGCGCCGCGGCGCACCCTCGGCGGCCGGCGCTTTCGCGACCGACTGTCCCCGGCGAGCGCGCCGGTCGAACTCACGCCGATCGACGATCACCGTCACGTTGTCCTCATTCTGGTAGTGCTCGACGAGCTTCGGATACAGCTCATCGGCCAACGGCTTGGGTACGACGCAATAGATCATCTGCTCAGATCCTACTCTCCGCCTTGCGAATAAGCAAGCGATGCACCTCAGACGCGAACTGCCTCGAGCGTCCCGTGCTCGTCGGCGACTGCGTTCACGAGCAGATCCTCCCGCGCGAGCTCACCCAGCTCCGTTCCCTGCGCCATCACCTTCGCGCCGGCCGCCTCGTCGCCGAGATCGACCTCGTAGCGGTACCAGCTGAGCTCCCAGGCGACGACGATCGATACCACGCTTCCGGACTCCGCGAGCGGGCGGGCCGCGACGCTCGGTTCCCCCAGCGAGCGGGCGACCCCAGCCACGCGCCGGGGGTGCTCGCCGGCGTTGAACACCTCCAGCGCGCGCTCGACCTTCACTTCGCCGGCGGTCAATGCCGGTGTCGAGGTCGAGTCCCCGCTCGACGCCGCCGACGCTGCGGATGGCTCCTCCGGGGCAGATGCGATGGCTCCCAGGAAGTCGTAGGACTCTGCTTGCAAGCCCTCCACCGCCGCCGGGGGCACGATCGGAAGGCCAGCGCTTGCGAAATCCTCATCCGGGCGATCGGAGATCGGATCGCGCTGGGAGCGTAGACGCTCGAACAGGTTGCGCCCGCGCCTGGAGCGCGACGGCGGCAGGCTCACCGAGTGGCGGTCTGCCTCGCGCAGCCAGCCCTCGTGCGCCGCGCGCGGGGCACACAGCTCGCACACGGTGCGCCGCTGCCCACCTGCGAGGAAGACATCGGGCAGCTCGCCGCGCAGCAGCCGCCGCCCGCATACGTCGCAGGCGACATCGGGCTGGGAGGTGACGATCGAACGGGTGGCCATCGGCCCGTAGGGTAGTCGTTGTGAGTTGAGGAGGTCAGTCCGTGGATGGCAGACGACGCACGCGAGCGCAGACGTGCTGGTGGCACGGCGAGCATCGCGGGTGGCGTCTGACGCCGCGGAGATCAGCTGTCGAAGGACTCCTCCTGCATCCGCGAGCGCAGGCGCAGGACGGCCTTCGTGTGCAGCTGGGACACGCGCGACTCGGTCACGCCGAGCACCTCGCCGATCTCGCGCAGGGTCAGGTTCTCGTAGTAGTACAGCGCGATCACGAGCTTCTCGCGCTCGGGCAGCTTCGCAATCGAGTCGGCGATCCGGTCCTTCAGGTCGCCCACGTCGAGTGCCTTCGCCGGGTCGGGCGCCGCGTGGTCCTCGATCGTGTCCATCAAAGACACCTGGTCGCCGCTCGAGTCCGAGACGCTCCACAGCTCGTCCAACGCGACCATCGAGGAGTGCGAGATCGCCAAGAGCGATTCGTTTAGTTCCTCGACCGTGATCTTCAGCTCGGCCGCCATCTCACTTGTCGGTCGGGGCCCGCTGCAGACTATGCTCGAGCTTCGCGTTGGCGCGCTCGACTTCGCGGGCACGCGAGCGCACGCTGCGTGGGACCCAGTCCATCGCGCGCAGCTCATCGATGATCGCGCCCTTGATGCGCATGATCGCGTACGTCTCGAACTTGATTTCCCGCGCGGGCTCGAAGCGCTCGATCGCGGAGATCAGCCCGACGAGCCCGTAGGAGATCAGGTCCGCCTCCTCGACGTGCGGGGGCAGCCCGGCGGCGGTACGCCCGGCTACGTACTTGACCAGCGGTGAGTAGGCGAGCACGAGCCGCTCGCGCGCACGGCGATCATCGTCGGTCTTATACCGCCGCCAGACTTCCCGCAGCTCGATCGCTTTGACATTCGTCTCCAGTGTCTTCTCCCCCTCGCTCAGGCCCGAGGGTGGCTGCGCGCATAGGCGCTTCTCAGCCTTGAGGACTCTACCCGAGTGTAAACCTGTGTTGTAGAGAGGCTCGCGTGGCCGAGCAGCTCCTGGATGCTCCGCAGGTCCGCTCCGCCGTCGAGCAGGTGCGTCGCGTAGCTGTGCCTGAGGGCATGCGGCGTTGCTCCACCGGGGATTTGAGCGCTCCTCGCCCATGCCCGCAACCGCCTGCGCACATCGCTCGTGCCAAGCGGTTTGCCCGTCTTACTCAGGAACAGCGCTTGCGCCTCTCCAGCGCGTGCACCCGCTGCGCTCGGGGAGGTGAGCCCATTGCGGCCCCGCTCCAGGTAGAGCCCGACCGCCGCCATCGCGACCTCGCCGACCGGCAGATAACGCGTCTTGCGTCCCTTCCCTTCGACGCGCAGCTGCTCGTTGTCGTGGTCGATGTCAGCGATCTGCAGCGCTACGAGCTCCTCGGCGCGCAGCCCGCACGAGTAGGCGAGCTCGAACAGCGCGCGGTCACGCAAGATCAGTGGCCCGTCCACCCCACCCACCCCGCTTACCCCGCCCGCCTTGATCGATTGCCCTCCCGCCCCAATCGAGTCGAGCAGCTTCGCGGCCTCCTTGGCCTTGAGCACGCGTGGAAGGTAGGAAGAGCGCCGCGGCGTTCTGACGAGGTCAGCCGGGTTCTGAGCGATCAAGCCGTGCTCACGCTGACTGGCGAACAGAGCCCGAAGCGCCGCCAGCTTGCGCGCCGTGGTGCTGGCGGCCGCGTTGGCTTCAGAGAGCAGCGCGACGTAGCGGCGCACCTCACGCGGACCGACGGCCCCGGGCTGCAGTCCCCGCGCGGCCGCCCAACAGGCGAACTGGGCCAGGTCGATGCCGTACGCACGACGGGTTCGCACGGCCGCGTCGCGCCTGGAGAGGTCGCTTTCGAGCAACGCGAGCGCCTCGCGCCAAGCTCTGTCGAGACCTGATGCCTCGCCGGAGGTCCGTACTGGAAGGTTCATAGCGACGTCTACTTCGCCGTGGTGCCCCTCAGAACCTGTTCCTGGACCCGCCGCCATGCTTCGTCGCTGCTCGACCGGCCCCGTGGTTCAGCCTCTATGAGCCAAGGGACGCGCCTGGATACCCAACACCGGCTCCAGCACCTGTTCGAGCTCGATCCAGTTGCTCGCGCAGAGGATCTCCTCTTCCTCGCATACATCGCGATTCCAGGGGTGTTCGATCGTGGCGGCGAGGATGCCGTGCTCAAGCGCGGCGGAGAGATTCATGGGGCCGTCGTCGATCAAGAGGTCGATCTCCAGCTCGGCGCAGCGGGAGACCTTGTCGTAGGAGCAGTGCAGGTCGTCGCACGGCAGCCCGATCCGCCGAAGCCAAGCGGCGGTGGCGAGCTTGCGGTCGGCGGCGCGGTGGCTGGTGATGTGCACGAAGTGACCCTGCTCATGCCAGCGGCGCACCGCCTGGACAGCGCCCGGGTAGGGGACGCCGGCGAGAATCCGCTCGTCGGAGTGGCTCTCCTCGATGCAGATCTCCAACTGCTCGGGGCGCAAACGGGTGATGCCCCACGTGAACTGCTCCTCGTAGGGCAGCTCGACGCCGAAGCGCCGCACCGAGACCTCCGAGAGCACGTCCCAATAGTGGTGGAGCGTCGAGTCGATGTCGATCGCAATCCTCATAGAAATGCAGGTCCTCGGGTAGATTGAAAGGTCATGAACCCGACATCCACAGCGTCTCCCTCGCCTCCCCGGCCAGACGATCGATCATTCTACGGCCCGCGCGGACGTTCCGCGTGGCTCGACGTCGACTGGCGTGGGCATCAGCGCTGGGTGATCCTGGAAGACGATCAGCCAATCAACGTGGTGGAGCTGGGCGAAGGTCCGCCGCTCCTGTTCGTTCACGGCCTGATCGGGCGCTGGACGCACTGGGTCGAGCAGCTGACGGCATTCGCTGGAAGCCATCGCGTGATCGCGGTCGATCTGCCGGGCTTCGGCGACTCGCCGCTGCCGGCGCGGGGCGGGATCTCGGTGCCGATCTACGCCCGCATGCTGGCGCGGCTGATGGAGGCACTCGAGCTCAGCGCAACCGCCTTCGTGGGCCATTCGATGGGTGGTTTCACCGCGGTCGAGCTCGCGATCGAGTACCCCGAGCTCGTCGAGCGCCTCGTGTTGGTCTCCCCCGCCGGCCTGAGCACCTACAACGATCGCCGCTCGCTGCAGCTCCTCGCCCATGCACGCCGGTTCAAAGGGATCTTCAACACCTATCACGCGCAGGTGGCAGCGCATGCGGGACTGCTCGCCAGGCACCCGCGTCTGCGTCGACTGGAGCCGACGACGAACATCGTGACGCGCCACACCGACCGCTTGCCGGCCGCGTACGTGGCGGAGTTCGTGCGCGGGTTGGCGGCGCCCGGCTTCATCGACGGGATCGAGGCGAACCTGAACTACGACTATCGCGACCGCCTGGGAGAGATCGCCTGCCCGACCCTGATCGTGTGGGGCAAGCGCGACAAGGTGGTGTCGGCGAAGGACGCGGACCTGTACGAGCAGTTGATCCCGAATGCGCGCAAGGTGCTCTTTGAGGACACCGGACACATGGCGATGATCGAGCGCCCAGTGGCGTTCAACGCGCTGCTCGAGGAGTTCCTCAGCGAGTAGACATCCCGCTGCGGGTGCGAAGGCGAGGAGACCCGGCTCAGCCGGCCCAGATGTCAAAGCCGTCAGTCCCGACGGTCGAGTTGAACAGGTCCGCCAAAGCGCTTTATCTATAGGCTCTCGTGCAGCGGATCGACGAAGGAGCCATCTGGTGGATGAGTACGACGCGGTTGTCGTTGGTGCAAGCGTCGCTGGGTGTACGGCGGCGACGTTCCTCGGACGCCAGGGTGCACGGGTCGCACTGCTGGAGCGCTCGCCGAAAGAGGATGCGTACAAGGTCATCTGCACCCACGCGATCACGGCGTGCGCGACCGGGACGTTGCAGCGTCTCGGTCTGGCGGAGCAGATCGAGGCGGCGGGTGGCCTGCGCAACAGCGCTGATCTCTGGACGCGTCGCGGGTGGATCCGTCCAAGGCCACGGGCTGGCGCGACGGAGCTGCCCTACGGCTACAACATTCGCCGTGAGCGCCTCGACCCGATGATCCGCTCGCTCGCGGCCGGCACTGACGGCGTCGACTACCTGCCTGGCGCGACGGTCACGGAGTTGATCCGTGACAAGGCGGGGCGTCCCCGCGGCGTGCGGGCAGCTGTTGGCGGTGAGGAGCGTGAGGTGCACGCCCGCGTCGTGATCGGCGCGGATGGACGCGACTCTAAGGTCGCTGAGCTCGCGGGTCTGCCCGCGAAGGTCAAGCCCAACGGGCGGTTCATCTACTTCGCCCACTACAAGGACCTCACTATCCCCAGCGGCAAACCGATCACGACCTGGACTCTGGAGCCGGGTGCCGCCGCGGCGTTCGTCAACGATGACGGCATCACCGTGATGGGCTGCGCGCCCAATAACGATCAGCTCCCGGCATTCCGCGAGGATCTGGAGGGCGCATATGTCCGATACTTCGCCGATCTGCCCGACGGGCCTGATCTTTCTGCCGGGCAGCGTGTGAGCAAGATCATGGGCCGTCTGGACATGTCGAATATCCGCCGTCGCGTCTCCGGGCCGGGGGTCGCGCTTGTTGGGGATGCCGCACAGGCGACAGACCCCCTCGTTGGTGTGGGGTGCGGCTGGGCGCTGCAGAGCGGCGAGTGGCTCGCCAATGAGCTCGCGGGCAAGCTCGGATCTGACCGGGAGATCGACCGTGCATTGGTCAGATATCGCCGCCAGCACCGGCGTGCGCTTGCCGTGCATCACTGGTTGATCTGCGATTACGCCACGGGCCGGCCGCTGAACCACTTCGAGAATGTGCTGTTCACGGCGGCAGCGCATGACCAGCATGTCGCTCGAGCGGTGCACACGCTGTTCAGCCGGATGAAAACGCCGCAGCGCATCTTCACACCGGCTTTGCTCGCGCGGGCCGGGTGGGTGAGCGCACGCGTGGCGCTGACGAAAGCCAGGCCCGCGTGAGCACCGTGGCGGAAACCACCGGGGTGGCGGGGATCAGCGACTCCTACGCCGATGTCAACGGGATTCGTCTGCATTACGTGGAGGCCGGGGATGGGCCGCTGGTCGTTCTGCTGCACGGCTTCCCCGAGTTCTGGTACTCCTGGCGCCACCAGATTCCCGCGCTTGCGCAGGCCGGCTTCCACGTGGTCGCGCCCGACATGCGCGGCTACAACCTGTCGGAGAAGCCGCACGACTGGCGTCAGTACGACGCCGATCGTCTTGCCGGCGACATCGCCGGCCTGATACGGCATTTCGGCGAGGAGCGCGCCTATCTGGTGGGACACGACTGGGGTGCGGCCGTGGCCTACATGACTGCTATGCGCCACCCCGAGCTGCTGGAGAAGCTGGCCATCCTTAACGTCCCCCACCCCGAGCGGATGTTGAGCGGCTTGCGCACCCCGCGCCAACTGCGCAAGAGCTGGTACATGTTTTTCTTCCAGATTCCGTGGCTGCCGGAGTGGTTGGCGGCGCGCGAGGAATTCTCTCTCGGCAAGCGCTCCCTGCGCGCTGACTCGCCCGCTGCATTCAGCGACTCAGACCTGGAGCGCTATGCGCAGGCGTGGTCGCAGCCGGGAGCGTTGACGGGGATGGTCAACTACTATCGCGCCGCCCTGCGCCGCTCCCCCCGCGCCGCCATGGCCGAACTGGCGCCGATCCAGACCGAGACACTGGTGATCTGGGGCATGCGAGATCGGCATCTCGGCAGCGAGCTGGCCGAGCCGCTGCCACGATGGGTGCCCAACGTCCGCGTCGAGCGCCTGCCTGACGCTACCCACTGGGTCCAGCACGACGCCCCCGAGCAAGTCAACCAGCTGCTGATCGAGTTCTTCGCCGCCGGGCGCGCGTAAAGGCCATCGGCAGCTCAGCTCGTGACAGCGCCCTCGGCGGCGGAGCCGACCAGCTTCGCGTACTTCTGGATCGCCACGTCGACGTGCTCGTCGGCGCGCGGCGGCTGGCTGTAGGCGCTCACGCGCGCGGCTATCTCCTCGTCGGACAGCGCCACGTCGAGGCGGCGCGCGTCCGCGTCAATCGTCAGCTCGTCGCCGTCTCTGAGTGCCCCAATCGGGCCGCCGCGAACAGCCTCTGGGGCGACATGGGCCACCATGAAGCCTCGCGAGGCGCCCGAGAAGCGCCCGTCGGTGATCAGCGCGACGTCCTCGCCGATTCCCTCCCCGACGATCGCGGCGGTCACTGAGAGCATCTCGCGCATGCCCGGGCCGCCCGCGGGCCCCTCGCCGCGGATCACGACCACGTCGCCCGCCTTGATCTCGTGGCCGAGCACGGCCGCCATCGCAGCCTCCTCGCCGTCGAACACGCGCGCCGGTCCGACGTGCCTGCGGCGCTCGTGGCCGGAGAGCTTCACCACACAGCCCTCGGGCGCGATGTTGCCGCACAGGATCGCGAAGCCGCCGGTCGCTTTGATCGGCTCGGCGAGCGAGCGCACCACGCGCTGGCCGTCGGTCTCGACGGCCTCGGCCGCGTGTTCGCCGATCGTCCTTCCGGTGACCGTCTGCGCGTCGGCGTGGAGAATCCCAGCCTCGTT
Source organism: uncultured Solirubrobacterales bacterium (assembly GCA_963837135.1). Classification (GTDB taxonomy): domain Bacteria; phylum Actinomycetota; class Thermoleophilia; order Solirubrobacterales; family Solirubrobacteraceae; genus Palsa-744. Next base: position 565,627 of record CAWILV010000004.1, on the reverse strand, counting down.
CAGGCGGGCGAGCACGAGCGGCACGCCGCCCGCCTCATACAGCTCGGTTGCTACGTACTGCCCCCCCGGTTGCAGATCGCACAGCAGCGGCGTGCGCTCGGAGATCGCCTCGAACTCGTCGATCTCCAGGGGCACACCCATTTCGCGCGCGACCGCCAGCAGATGCAGCACGCCGTTGGTCGAGCCGCCGCTGGTGGCGACGGCCGCGATCGCATTCTCGAGCGCGGGCTTGGTGATGATCTCACTCGGGCGCTGTCCTCGGCGCAGGACGTCCATCACCAGTTCGCCGCAGCTCTTTGCGACCTCGAGCTTGCGCCCGTCCTCGGCGGGAACCATCGCGGTGCCGGCAGGCGAGATCCCCAGCGCCTCGAAGGCCATCGCCATCGTGTTGGCGGTGAACTGCCCTCCGCACGCTCCCGCGCCCGGTGAGGCCGCCTCCTCCAGCTCGTGCAGCTCCTGCTCGGTGATCTTCCCGGCGGCGAGCTCGCCGACCGCCTCGAACACCTGCTGGATCGTGACCTCGGCGCCCTTGTAGTGGCCCGGCTTGATCGAGCCGCCGTAGAGCATCAGGCCGGGTATGTCCAGGCGCGCGAGTGCCATCACGGTACCCGGGATCGTCTTGTCGCAGCCGGAGATCGTGACGAGCGCGTCGAAGGCATGGGCGGAGGCGACGAGCTCGATCGAGTCGGCGATCAGCTCGCGCGAGACGAGCGAAGCGCGCATGCCGGAGGTACCCATCGTGATCCCGTCGGAGATCGCGATCGTGTTCAGCTCCATCGGCGTGCCGCCGGCGGCGCGGATTCCCTCCTTGACCTTCGCGGCGAGGATCCGGTTGTTGAAGTTGCAGGGCATCGTCTCGATCCACGAGTGCGCGACGCCGACGATCGGCTTTGAGAGATCCTCGGCGGTGTAGCCAATGCCGTGCAGGTAGGCGCGGGCGGCGGCCCGCTCGGGACCCTCCGTTAGGGCGCGGCTCTTGTGGCGGACATCAAAGCTCACGCGTGCAGAGTAGCGACGTGATTTGAGCCACGTCGATCGCGGCCCAGCCGCTCCCGGTCTCGCTCCTGCTCCCAGCGGGCGAGCCGGAGCAGATCGCGGCGCACCCACCCGGGGTCGACCTGACGACCCGGGAGGTGCATGTTCGCGTCGGCGATCAGACGACGCTCGTCGGCGGTGAGCGCCATCCACTTGGCGAGCACGTCATCGGAGTCGGGCAACCGCGAGCTGCCGTAGGGACGCGAGAGATCGGGGAAGGCGACGCAGTACTCGTTCAGCAACGCTCCCGTCTGAGGGACATAGGCGACGACCGGCTTGTGCGGGTAGATCAGGTAGGCATAGCTCGCATGCTCCCCCCGCCCGCGCTCGCCGAGCCCGCCCCATACGCGCAGGAACCCGAGGTCTCGGTACATCGCCCAATCGCGCTCGTCGACGCAAGAGCGCAGCAGCGCGCGCGCCCGCTGCTCGGCGCGACGCTCCCGGCCGGGGTCATAGCCCGAGAGCGTCGAGGCGCCTCGGCGCAGCGACCAGATCTCCCGGCCGCGCGCGACGGCACGTTTGAACGTGGGCCGGACGAGCTCCCAGAGAAGCACCACGAGCAGGATCGCACCGGTGCCCAGTGCTAGTAGCGCCATCAGCGCTAGAGCGTCGCCCCGGGCGCGCCGCCGGCGGCCCGTGGGAAGAAGATCACACGCTCGGCCTCGCGGGGGACTTCGGCGAAGCTCTTCACCAGCTCGGCCTCGCGGCGTCCACCGGGAGCTCCGGTCGGCACGGCCGCCCACATGCCGGCGTCGAGCTCGCGGCGAAATGCCTCGATCAGCTCTCGCTCCTGCTCCGGCACACGCACATCCCCCTCGGCGAGCACGATCTCGCCATGACCGGGCTTCATACGCAGCAGCTTCATCGTGCTCCGATTATGGCAAATAGACCCCCGCCCGCCCGCGCGCTCTTCAGTCGCTGCGCATGCGGGCCAGGCCGAGCACGTCGACCGGACCGGCGCCTTGACCGACATCGCGCAAGCCGTTCGCGACGGCTTCGCCCGCCAAGACACGGGCAACGCGCGCGGCTCCGAGCGGCGAGCGACCAAGGGCCAATTGAGCGGCGAGCACAGAGGAGTGGGTGCAACCGGAGCCGTGCGCGGCGCCGTCGGGGTGGCGCTCTCCCTCGATGCTGACTGCGGACCCAGCATCAGCCGAGTCGAGGAACAGATCTGCCGCGCGCGCGCGATGGCCACCGGTGAGCACGACGACGCGAGGACCAAGCGCGAGCACCGCGCGGACGAGAGCCTCGGCTTCCTCATCCTCATCCGCTCCGAACGCCGGACCCCCGGGCCCAGGCGCGCCGACGCGTCGATCTGTAAGACCGGCATCTGAAGCGCTCGGAGCGTCCGTCCAGCCGGCCAGGACGCGCGCCTCGGGCAAGTTTGGGGTGAGCACGGTCGCGCGCGGCAGAATCTCCTGCACCAAGGCCCGCTGCGCGTCGGGGTCGAGCAAGCGCGCGCCGGACTCAGCAACCATCACTGGATCGACCACCACTGGGGTGTGGGCAGGCAGCTCGTCCAGGGCACGTGCGACCGCGAGCGTGACCGAGGCCGTGCCGAGCATCCCGACCTTGACCGCGTCGACGCCGATATCGGCGAGCACGGCGCGTACCTGAGCGAGCACGGCATCCGGTGAGACGGGATGTACGGCGTGCACCTCGACCGTATTCTGCGCCGTGATCGCAGTGATTGCGCTGCACCCATGCACCCCACAACGCGCGAACGCCTTCAGATCCGCCTGAATGCCGGCGCCGCCTCCGGAGTCCGAGCCGGCGATCGTGAGCGCCGTGGACGTCAGGGCTCTGGTGGGATCGCGGGCCGATCGCGCGGGGGGAAGATCGAGTAGCTGCCGATCGCCGTGACCAGCAGGCGACCATCCTCGTGATGAACCTCACTGCGCATCACCGCGGTCCTGCGGTTGCGGCGGTCGAGCGTCGTGCGGCACACGATCTCGCCTTCGACGGCGGTCTGGATGTAGTTGATCGAGATGCTGATCGTCGCGATCCGCTCCTGCTCTGAGGTCTGCGCCCAGAGCGTCGAGCCCATGCAGTAGTCGACGAGCGCGTAGGTGACCACACCCGAGAGCAGGCCACCGTTGTTGATCAGCTCGGGCCGGATGGTGAGACGGACCGTCTGAGGATCGTCCCAGCGGAGGCCCATAAAAGTGGTGACGCCGTCGAGCGACCGTGGCCCGGCGGCGACCGGCCGAGGATCGGCGGCGGGCGCAGTCGCGGGAGCCGTTGGGTTTTGGGAAGCGTTTTCCATCAACGGGAGGCTACGCGAGCGGGCTTGTGGATGGCGTCGCAGGTTCTTTACAGATCGGGCACAAAATTGGCACAGATACGCGTCTTGCGTCACATTTCGCGCTCTAGCGTGATCGATCGTGCCCTCCGACGGTCCCTCATCCCCATCCACGGCTCCGCCTGGTGATGCGCAAAGTACCGACCAGCGCCCGGCGCTGGGCCGTCGCGGCGAGGAGCTGGCGATGGCCCACATGCACCGGCTCGGGTTTTCCCCACTGGGCCGCAACGAACGCACGCGATACGGCGAGATCGACCTGATCGCCTTCGACGGACATACGCTCGTGTTCGCCGAGGTGAAGACGCGACGCGTGAACGCACAGCGACAGGACATTCGCCCCGATCAGCAGCCCCTCGTGTGGCTGCGCCCGCGTCAGCGCACACGTCTACGCCGACTCGCCGCGGCGTGGCTGCGTGACGAAAAGCACATCAGGCCGAGCGCCCACACGATCCGCTTCGACGCGATCGGGGTGATCCTCGACACGAAGGACCGCCTGATCAGCCTCGACCACATCGAGGGGGCTTGGTAAGGCTCAGAGCGCGAGCTGCTGGTAGGCGAGCGAGCGGAAGGACATCCTGTGCAGCGGGGACACGCCCTGGCGTAGGATCGCCTCGCGATGAACGGGGGTCGAGTAGCCCACGTGTTCGGCGAAGCTCCAGCCCGGGTGAAGGACATCGGCGTGGTGCATGTAGCGGTCGCGTGTGACCTTCGCGACGATCGACGCCGCTGCAATCGCCGCGCTGGTGGCGTCGCCGTTGACAACCGCGCGCTGAGGCCGCTCGAACTCAGGCACCGAGAACCCATCCAGAAGACACGCGACCTCGCCCGAGATGCCCGCTGTCACTCCCCGAATCGCGTCGCGCAGCGCCGCGAGGTTCGTCTTGTGCAATCCCCGCGCGTCGATCCCGCTTGCGCACCGTGAGACGACCACGACGCGCGTGGCGCTGCGCAGCACCAGCGGGTAGAGCTCCTCGCGCGCATCGGGCGTGTGCTGCTTGGAATCGTTCAGCGCGGCCAGCGAGCGCAGCTCGCGAGTGGTGAGGGCCTCGTAGTCGAACAGCACTCCGGCCGCGACCAGAGGCCCCGCGAGGCAACCCCGACCAGCCTCATCGGCCCCCGCCACGAAACGCACGCCGAGACGGCGATCGAACGCGAACAGTCGCTGTCCGCTCGTGCCCGCTCGTCTGCGACGCCGCACCGCGCGGGTTGGGCGGGCCGGGCGGGCGGGTTTTCCAGACGACTCTCCAGATGCATGCCTGGAGACCCCGGCAGCGGCGATCTGGGTGGGCCGAGTAGCAGCATCAGCGTCGACCGTAGACCCGAAAGCCACAGCCGCGACGGCTGGAAACCTAGAAGATGCCGATGCGGTCGGGGGGCCAGTAGGTGGCGATGGCTTCCCCGATGATCCATCCAGTGGGTACGGGGCCCCAGAACCTGCTGTCGTCGGATTCGCCACGGTTGTCCCCCATCATGAACCAGTGTCCGGCCGGAATCTTGATCGGCGTCGGGAAGTTGCACTCCGGGCTCGATCCGCATTCGCGGATGTAGGAGTCCTGCTCGCGGACGAACTGGCTCTTGCCGGCGGCCTTGCGATAGACGTGACCTTCCTTGATATAGATCTCATCGCCCGGGCCAGCGACGACCCGCTTGATGAAGTTCACGCTCGACTCCACCGGTTCCGGTTCCGAGCAGGCGGCTTCGCCGAGCTTGACGATGTGAGGCGTCGGCCCGCACACCTCCTTCTGAGCTTCCTTCGGAGGATGGAAAACGGCGATCTCGCCAACGTGCGGGTCACTGAAGTGCGTGCCGATCCGGTCGACGAGGACGCGCTGACCGATCGTGAGCGTGGGTTCCATCGAGCCGCTGGGAATGCGGTAGGGCTTGATGATAAATGCCTGGATGCCGAGCGCAAGACCGAGCGCCACCGCGACGATCACGACCAGCTCCACGATCGAACTTCTCCTGACCCCGGCGATCGAACTCATACGTAAACCGGCAGACCCGTCGCGCTTATCACCGGCTTCACGCCGGTGGGTCGCCGGAGGGCACGTCTTTCGGCGTGCCCTCACCGGCATCGGAGGAGACATCGGCATCGGACGCGGATGCCTGGGGCTCGTCCCCGGCGGCGATCTCCTCGTCCTCCTTGCTCCCCCTGGCCCTCAACGTCATTCACACCATCCCCGACCGGCGGCGTTTGCACTTCATCGGAGCTCGTGTCAGGTAAAGCCGCGGCCTGCTCATTCGCGCCGGCGTCGGTGTCCGGCGCATCGACCTCGGCGGCGGCGCCCTGCTCGACGGCGCCCTGCTCATTGGTCTCTGTGGCAGCGTCCTGCTCAGCAGCCTCCGTCGCGGCTCTCTCGAGGACCGTCTCCTCCGCGGTCATTCCATCCGCGTCGGTCGCCCCTTCGGCCTGATGCAGCAGGCCGGGCTCAATCGTCTGCTCCGGACCTGTGTAGCGGCGCTCGCGAACACGCGCGCGCTTGCCGACGCGATCGCGCAGGTAGTAGAGCTTGGCGCGGCGTACATCGCCGCGCGCCGCCAGCTCGATCCGCTCGATCTTCGGCGAATGCACCGGGAACATGCGCTCGACACCGACGCCGAAGGACTGCTTGCGGACCGTGAACGTCTCGCGCGCGCCGTGCCCCTGGCGCTTGATGACCACGCCCTCGAAGATCTGCACGCGGCGGCGACTGCCCTCGATCACCTGGAAATGCACCTTCACGCGGTCGCCCGGCGCGAAGTCGGGAACGCGGCGCAGTTGCGCGCGCTCGATGGTTTCGATGACGCTGCTCATAACGTAAAGGAGGTGTGCGCCCTGATGACCCGATGAAGCGACCCCGATCAGGGTATCCGGCCGACGCGGGGAGGAATGGTAGCGGACACTCGGCCCACACCGCCGCACCAATTCCCGATGCGGGCGGGAGGGGCGGTTCACCGGTCGGCATCGCCGCCGCGGCGCTCGCCGCGTTCGGAGCTGCGCTCGCGTCGCCACGCGCCGATCCGCTCGTGATGGCCGGACAGCAACACATCCGGCACATGCCAGCCACGATACTCGGCCGGACGGGTGTAGTGGGGGTACTCCGGATTGCCCCCGAGGGCGGGGCTGAATGACTCCTGCACCGCCGATTCCTCGTGCCCGAGCGCACCGGGCAGCTTGCGCAGGATCGCGTCGCACACGACCATCGCCGCCAGCTCGCCGCCTGAGAGGACATAGCTGCCGATCGATATCTCCTCGCTCGCGAAGTGCTCGACAATGCGCTCGTCGAAGCCCTCATAGCGCCCACACAGCAGCGTCAGGGCGGGCTCGGCCGCCAGCTCGTCGACGAGCCCGTCATCGAGCGCCCGCCCGCCCGGCTGAAGTGCGATCACGCGGCGCCGATCGCGCAGCCGTACCGGGTCGACGCCGTAGTGGGCGCGCAGGGCGCTGTCCATCACATCGACGCGCAGCACCATCCCCGCCCCACCGCCGAACGGAGTGTCGTCGACCTGACCGCCGCTCAACTGGGTGTGCTCGCGGAAGTTCACACACTGAAGGCTCGTGCCCGCAGCAAGCGCGTTGCGGACGTGGCGCTGGGTGGCAAACCAGTCAAACCACTCCGGGAACAGCGTGAACACGTCTATCTCCATCATCGCTCCCCGCCCTCACCGAGGAAGCCCATGTCGACCTCGATCCGGCCCTCATCGACAGCCACTTGACGGATCGCGCCTTTCACCATCGGCACCAGCAGTACCCCGCCCCGCTCGCGTTGTACCTCGAGCGCCTCACACGAAGGTAGCTCGATCATCCGGCCGACAGTGCCGATCAGATGCTCGCCGTCTATGACGGTGCAGCCCTCCAGTTCGTGCGCCCACCACTCGCCCTGTTTGAGCGCCGGAGCTTGCAGCGCTGCGACCGTCAGCGCCATGCCGCGCAGCGCGTCCGCTCCCTCGCGGTCATCGACACCGGCCAAACGCACGATCGGCCGCTGCTCGGTCCCCGCACGGCGCACGATCTCCACGCTCTGTCCCGCCACGGTCACGCTCGTACCGAGGAGGAGCAATCGCGGCCGTGGGCTCGTCACATAGAAGCTTCCATCCAGGCCATGCGCGCGTCCGACACGACCCGCTTGCAACTCGGGCGGCGGATCGTCCTCTGCTCCCTTCCCGCTCGCCTGCGAGGTGCTGGTGTCCCGTCCCGCCACCGCGCGGAGCGTCAATCGACGATGTCCAGCAGCACGCGTTGCCCCTCGCCCGTCGCAGCGGCTTTTACGACCGTCCTCAGCGCGTGCGCGGTGCGCCCGCCGCGGCCGATCACCTTGCCGTAGTCGCCGTCGGCAACGCACAGCTCGAGCACGACCGTGCCGTCATCCTCCTCGAACTGCTCGACCGCCACGGCTTCGGGCTCGTCGACGAGCCCTTCGGCCAGGTACTCGAGCAGCCGCTTCGAGTTCTCGCTGGACATGTCCGCTCAAGCCCAGATCGGCTGTCAGCCGGTTCGGGTCTCTATCCCCTGTATACGGAGCAACTTGCGCACCGTATCCGATGGTTGCGCTCCTCGCGCCAGCCAGCTACGCGCACGCTCCTCGTCGATCACGATCGTCGACGGGTCCGTCTGGGCGTTGTAATGGCCGATCGTCTCGATCACGCGACCATCGCGCGGGGAGCGCTGATCGGCGACGACGACACGCCACATCGGGTCCTTCTTACCGCCCACTCGCGTGAGCCTGAGCCTTACCGACACGTTTTCCTCTCGGGTCTTGTTCGGGTTGCGAAACCTAGCTTAGACGGTGCGCTCCGCCGAGGCAGACCGCTCGGGGTCGATCACGACAGAAGCGCGCGGCTACGTAGGACGAGATCGATGTGCGCGGGCGTGCGCGGGCGCGAGCCGCACATGGGTCTCAGCGTGCGTTGCGAATCAGCGCGCCGATATCCGGCGTCTTGCCGCGTCCCACCTGCTTCATCACTTTCCGCATCTGGGAGAACTGCTTGACGAGGCGGTTCACCTGCTGCACGCTCGTGCCCGAACCGCGTGCGATCCGCAGCCGGCGCGAGCCCTTGATCAGCTCCGGCTTGCGCCGCTCCTCTGGAGTCATCGCCTGGATGATCGCCTGGATCCGGTCGAGCTCGCGTTCATCCACCTTCATATTGCTCAGCTGAGCTCCACCCAAGCCGGGGATCATGCCCAGCAGACTCGTCAGCGGGCCCATTTTCCGGATCATCTTCAGCTGCGCCAGGAAGTCGTCCAAATCCAGCTCGTTGCGTCGCAGCTTGCGCTCCAGCTCGGCCGCCTCGGTCTGATCGATTTGGCGCTCGGCGTTCTCGATCAGACTCATCACATCGCCCATGCCCAGTATCCGCTGGGCCATTCGGTCGGGGTGGAAGCGCTCGAACTGCTCAAGCTTCTCGCCAGTCGACGCAAACAGGATCGGCTTGCCTGTGACCGCCTTCACCGACAGCGCGGCCCCACCGCGCGCATCCCCATCGAGCTTGCTCATCACCACGCCGTCGAACTGGACCGCCTGCGCAAAGCTTTCAGCCACGTTCACCGCGTCCTGCCCGGTCATCGCGTCAACAACGAGCAACACGTCGTGCGGTTTCACGGCCGCTCTGATCCGCACGAGCTCCGCCATCAACTCCTCGTCCACATGCAAACGGCCGCTGGTGTCGACGATCAGGACGTCCTTGCCCTCCTGCTTCGCTCGCTCCAGCGCCCACGCGGCGATCTCCACCGGGTCGCGCTCGGTGCCCTGCTCGTAGACCTCCGCCCCTGCCTGCGCGCCGACCTTCACGAGCTGCTCCACCGCGGCGGGCCGATAAACGTCGCACGCGGCCACCGCGACGGTCGAGGAGTGCTCCTCGCGCAGGTAGCGCGCGAGCTTCGCCGTCGCGGTCGTCTTGCCAGAGCCCTGCAGTCCCGCCATCAGGATCACCGTCGGCGGCTTTCCCGAGAAGCTCAGGCCGGCGGCCTGACCGCCCATCAGCTCCGTCAGCTCCTCCGCGACGATCTTCACGACCTGCTGGCCGGGGTTTAGCTTGCCGATCACCTCGGCGTCCTGACAGCGCTCCTTCACCTGGACGGTGAACTGCCTGACGACCTTGAAGTTGACGTCGGCCTCTAGCAGCGCCAGGCGGATCTCGCGCATCGCGCCGTCGATGTCACCCTCGGTCAGCGTCCCGTGGTTGCGGACATCGGCGAGCGTACCCTGCAACTTCTCGGCGAGCGAGTCGAACATCGCTTGATTCTCGCAGTCCGCAGCCCGGCGCCAGCGCCGACAGCTGCCGTAGTCAGGCTTTCTCGCCTGGGCCGGGTCTCAAGGGGGGAGCCGGCGGACCGCCATTCGGAACCCCAGTGGCGTCTGTCCGATTGGCTAGCGCCTCCCCGATGCCGCCGAACGCCTCGGCGAACTCGGACGGGATCACGAACACCTTGTTCGAGTCGCCTTCCGCCAGCTGCGGCAGCATCTGCAGGTATTCGTAGCTCAACAGCTCGCGGTTCGGTTTGCCCTCGTGGATCGCTTTGAAGACCGTGTCGATCGCCCTCGCTTCGCCCTCCGCCCGCAGGATTGCGGCCTGGCGCTCGCCCTCGGCATCGAGCACCGCCGCCTGCTGGGCGCCTTCGGCGGTCAGCACCGCAGACTGCTTGGCGCCCTCGGCCGTCAGGATCTGCGCCTGCTTCTCGCCTTCCGCCGTCAGGATCGCCGCGCGACGGTCGCGCTCGGCGCGCATCTGCTTCTCCATCGCGGTCCTGATGTCCTGGGGCGGGTCGACCGACTTGATCTCCACGCGGTTGATCCTGATTCCCCACTTGCCAGTCGCCTCGTCGAGCACCACGCGCAGCTCAGTGTTCACGTTCTCGCGCGCGGTCAGCGTCGCCTCAAGCGAGAGACCTCCGATCACGTTGCGCAGCGTGGTGACCGTCAGCTGCTCGATCGCCTGTAGCGGATTGGCGATTTCATACGTCGCCGATCTGGGGTCGGTGATCGTGAAATACAGGACCGTCTCGATCCCCACGACGACGTTGTCTTCGGTGATCACCGACTGCGGCGCGAAGTTCACGACCTGCTCGCGCAGGTCCACGAGCGGCTTCACGCGATCGATGAACGGCGTCACGATCGTCAGACCCGGCTCGAGCGTGCGGCTATAGCGACCCAAACGCTCGACTACACCAGCTCGGGCTTGGGGAATCACGCGAATTGTGCGCGCTGCCGCGACGAGCACGAACAGAAGCACGATTGCGATGGCGATTAGAGCGACCATTTGCGTTTCCTTTGTTTGCCTTTTTCGTGGTCAGTGCATGACCAGCGCCGTGGCGCCCCGAATTTCGACCACTTCGACGCGCTCGCCCGCGTCGATCACCTCATCCTCGTCGTAACTGCGCGCGGTCCACACTTCGCTGTCGATCCTCACGCAACCAACGCCCTCCTCGTTGGCGATCCGCTCGAGCACGAGTGCACGCTTACCCACCAAGGCCGCCGCGCCAGTGCGGATCGACGGCGGCATCCGCCGGTGGCGGCGAGCCACCGGGCGCAGCGTCGCGAACACGATCCCCGAAGAGGCCAGGAACACGACCCCAGACAGCGCCGCGCCGACTCCGAGCAGAGCGACGATGCTCGCCAGCCCTGCCCCCATCGCGAACGGCGCCAGGTAGAAGCCGCCCTGGTGCATCTCTCCCAGGCCGAGTAAACACGCCACCACCAGCCAGACGATCCAGATCTCCATACCTCCAGGTTACCCCTCACGCATCTCCCGAACGGAGCATGCACCCGATCGGCGCCCGTCGGGCGCCGGCCTACCGCGGAGAGTCCTCGGCGATCAGCGCTCGGGCGAAATCCTCGGGATCGAATGGCCGCAGGTCCTCAACCCGCTCGCCGACGCCGATCAGCTTCACCGGCAACTCAAGCTCCTTCGCGATCGCCAACGCAATTCCGCCACGGGCGGTGCCGTCGAGCTTCGTCAGCACGACCCCAGTCACCTCAGCGATCGCGGCGAACATCTTCGCCTGGCGCAGCCCGTTCTGGCCGGTCGTCGCATCGACGGTCAGCAGCGTCTCGTGCGGGGCGCCCTCGAGCTGGCGGCCGATCACCTTGCGCACCTTCCCAAGCTCCGCCATCAGGTCGTCCTGGGTGTGCAACCGCCCCGCTGTGTCCACGATCACCACGTCCACGCCTGAGCTCTGCGCCTTGGCGATCGTCTCGAACGCCACCGCGCCCGGGTCCGAGCCCGCGGGCCCGGTCACGATCTCGCAGCCCGCCCGCCCAGCCCAGCCTTCCAGCTGCTCGCTCGCCGCGGCCCTGAACGTGTCGGCCGCCCCCATCAGCACCGTCAGCCCCAGCTCGTTGCGCAGGTGCCATGCCAGCTTGCCGATCGTCGTCGTCTTGCCCGTGCCGTTCACGCCGACCGCCATGATCACCGTCGGCCTTTTGCTGACGTCGATCCGCCCGTCGCCGACCCGCGCCGTCTGCGCCAGCAGCTCGATCAGCCGTTCGCTCAGCGCCTCGCCGCCGGTCAGCCCGCCGTCAGTGGCCTCGGCCTCCAGCCTCGCCACCACCGATGCGGTTGTGCTCGCGCCGACATCGGCCATGATCAGCGCCTCCTCCAGTCGCTCCCACGTGTGCTCGTCGAGCGTCCCCCACAGGGTCGCCTGGAGCTCACCGCCGAGCGCCTGGCGCGTCTTCGAAAGGTTCTCGCGCAGACGGCGAAACACACCGCGGCGCTTCTCCGCGACAGCGGCCGGCTCGGTACCGCCGCCAGGGACGGCCTCACCGGTGATGAACAGATCGCTCCAGTCGCGCGCCAAGGCCGCGCGACGATACCAGCGCAGGTCAGGCGGCCTCGGCCAGGACTTCTACGCGACCTCGGCGACCTGTGGGGCCGAGGTCGGCGGGGCGGGCTCGCCCGGGTGCTCCTGTTCAGCCGGCAGGCGGCGTGAAAGCACCTTTGACACCCCGTCGCCGCCCATCGACACGCCGTACAGCCAATCCGCCGCCTCCATCGTGCGCTTCTGATGCGTAATCACGATGAACTGCGCTCTGTCCGCATACCTTCGCAGCAGCGCCAGGAAGCGGTCCAGGTTCAGATCGTCGAGCGCGGCCTCGACCTCGTCGAGAATGTAGAACGGACACGGCTTCGCCAGGAACACCGCGAACAGGAACGCGAGCGCGGTCATCGACTTCTCCCCACCCGAGAGCAGCGAAAGACGCTTTGCCGACTTCCCCGCCGGCGTGATCTCGATCTCCACACCCAACTGCCCGATTTCCGATCCGTCCTCGGCCTGGAGCGCCTCGCGCTCGGCCTCGGCCTCGGCGGCTGCCTCCGCCGCCTCCCCACCCCCGTCGCGCCCATCCGCCCTGGCCGCCGACAGCGGCTGTCCACCCAGCACTGCTCGTTGCGCCTGCTCGTCGCGGACCAGCTTCAGCCTGCCCGAACCACCCGGGAACATGTCGCCCGCGAGCTCCTCGAAGTTGCGCGCGGCGGCGGCGAACGTCTCCGCGAAGGTCTCTTCGATCTGTTTGTCGGTCTCGCGGATCACCGCTTTCAGCTCGCGCAACGCCGTCTCCAGGTCTGAGCGCCTGCCCTCCAGCTCCTCCACATGCGCGACCGCCTCCGCGTACTCCTCCTGCGCGAGCGGGTTGACCGGGCCGAGCTGCTCGCGTCGGCGGCATAGTCGATCCACCCGGGCGGCGAGCGCCTCAGCCTGCTCCTCCTCGAGCGGCTCCGCCCGCTCGGCGCGCGCCTGCTCTGAGAGCTCCAGCAGATCCGCCACCGCCTGCGCCTCCTGCATCGCCTCCTGCGCCTGGTCGCGCAACCGCTGCGCCGCCACCTCGACGGCGGTCACCGCCTCCCCCGCGCCGCGCAGCCGCGCCTGAATCTCGGCCTCCGCTGCCGCACAGGCGCGCAGCTCGCCTGCCATCGCCTCGCCCGCCTCACGGTCGCTCGCGAGCTCCACCTCGAGCTCTGCGACGCGCTGCTCCACCGCCTCGCCGGCGCTGTGCAGCGTCTCCGCGAGACGCTTGGCCAGCGGGACCAGCGCCACGTCGGCCACGTGTTGCGCACGCAGCCTCTCCGTGCGGGCGGCTCGCTCGGCCTGCTCGCGCGCCACGCGCTCGGCCTGCCGGCGCTCGACCGCCAGCTCACCCTCCAGCTGCGCCTTCCTCACAGCCAGCGGCCCCTGCTGAGGCGCGGCCTTGCGCTGCTCGATCAGCCACTCCGTCCGGCGCCGCGCCTCGCTCCCCTCGGCGCAGGCGCGCTCGGCCTCGCGCAGCGCCACTTCCGCTCCGGCGCGCGCGTCCTCGGCTGCGCGAAACTCCTCCAACACTCTCTCCGTCTGGACTCGCGCGGCCTGCTCGGCCTGCACTGCCAGCTCGCTCGCCGCGATCAGCCGGTCACGTTCGTTGCGCCGCGCCAGCACCTGCTCCTCGCCGCCCTCCGTCAGCTGGCGCACCTCGCCCCACGCCGCGAACCACACCCGCCCCGTGCGCGTGGCCGCGATCCCGGTAAAGGCCACCGGGAGATCATCCAAGCGCTCGACCACCCATGCGTCCGCCAGTAGTCGTCCTGCCAGCTCCATGATCTGCGCCGGCCCGTTTACCAGGTCCAGCAGCCGCTCCGCGCCGGCCTTGGGCGGCTCGCCCTCGCGCTTCACCGCGGACTCGCGGTGTGAGCCAAGCTCGGCCAGCAGCGCGACGGCGCCGTCGGGACCCGCACGGTCGAGCAACGCCTCTGCACCGGCCACGTCCTTTACCAGTGCGGCGCTCAGGCGTCCGCCGAGCGCGGCGGCCAGCGCCAGCTCGTACCCGTCGCGCACGCTCAGCTGCTCGCTCAGCGGCTTCGGCGCGCCATCCGATGGGTGGGCGCTCTCATCCCCGACGGTCGTGTGACTGCGCAGAAACTGGTTCGCAACCGCCAGCTCTCCGCCCACTCGTGCGGTCTCGCGACGCGTGTCCTGTATCTCGCCCTCGGCCGCCCTCAACCGCTCGCGTGCTTGCTCAGCAAACTCATCGGCCAGCGAGCGCGCCGCGCTCGCCAGCTCGACCTCCCCCTCCAGCTCGCTCACGCGCGCCGCCTCACGCTCACGCGCGGCTTCCAAGCCCTCGATCTCGCGCTCGATCTCGCGCTCGCGCCGCTGCTCGATCTCCTTCAGCTCACCCTCGAGCGCCTCGATCCGCTCCTCGCTTGCACCCTTAGCCCCGCCGTGCTCTGTACCCACCCCCATGCCCGCGTCCGCATCCGACCCATCGATCCCGCGCTCGCTCAGTGCGCGCTGGCCTATCTCCGATAGGTCGAGCTCCACTCGCTCGATCCGCCGGGCCAGCGCCCGCGCGCTCGCGCCGGCCTGCTCCTCGCGCAAACTAAGCCGCTCACGCGCGGAGCGGGCTTCATACACGCGGCTCGCAAGCGCATCGTGGCGCTCCGCCCGCTCAGCGAGCGCCCGCTCTGCCTTCCCCCGCCGCGCCACCACCGACTGCAGCCGCGCCTCGATCTGCTCGCGCGCCGCGCGCGCCTGGCGCACCTCAGCCTCGGCTCCATCCAGCTGCACTCCGCGCGCCCGCAGCGACTCGCGCGCCAGCTCCCAGCGTGCTTGGCGCATCTGGCGCTCCAAGCGCTCGTGCAACTCGGCCGCCTCCGCCTGACGCTTCAAAGGACGCAGGCGGGTGCGCGCCTCGCGCTCCACGTCGAGCGCTCGGTCGAGATTCTCCTGGGTGCGATCCAGCTTCAGTTGCGCGCGGCGGCGGCGCTTGCGGTGCTTGCCGAGCCCCGCCGCCTCCTCGATCAGCAGCCTGCGCTCGCGCGGCTTGGAGGTCACGATCGCCTCCACCCGCCCCTGCGAGACGACCGAGTGCGTCTCCTTGCCGAGACCCGTATCCGACAGCACCTCGATCACGTCCGTCAACCGGCAGCGAGCGCCGTTCAGCCGATAGCCGCCCTCGCCCGCACGGTCCAAGCGCCGCACGATCGAGATCTCGCTCAGCGGCAGATCGACTGTCCCGTCGGAGTTGTCCAGCACGATCTCAACCTCGGCCGCATTGCGCGCCTGCACACCGCGACCGCCACCGAAGATCACGTCCTGCATCGACTGACCCCGCACCGCGAGCGGCGACTGCTCGCCCATCGCCCACAGAACCGCGTCGGTCACATTCGACTTACCCGAGCCGTTCGGTCCGACCACGACGCTCACGCCGGGGCCGAAGTCCAGGTGCGTGCGGTCGGGAAAGGACTTGAAGCCCTTCAAGGTGAGCGACTTCAGACGCATCTGCTCACCGATCTCATTCGTCGCTTGCCAATCCCTCGACGGCCTCGCGCGCAGCCTCCTGCTCGGCGTGCTTCTTGCTTCTGCCTTGGCCCTTGCCCAGTGTCTGTCCGTCCACCTTCGCCGCCACCGCGAATGTCCGATCGTGCGGCGGGCCGGTTTCGCCGGTGATCTTGTAGCTCACCTCGGCCCCGCGCCGCGCCAGCAGCTCCTGCAGCGCGGACTTGAAGTCCAGCGGGTGCTCCAACGCCTGCTCGATCTCCGGCCCGAACGCCTCGACCACCGCCGCCGCCGTACGCTCGTAGCCCACGTCCAGGTAGCAAGCTCCGATCACCGCCTCGATCACCGATGCCAGCACCCGCTCGGTCTCCACGAGCGCCGCGGCCGCGTTCGCCTCCACCCCCGCCGGCGCGGCCGCTTGCAGACGCCGCGGTACCTCCAAGCGCTCGGCCACCACCCTGCACGATGCACCCGATACCGCCTGCGCGCGGATCTTTGTCAGCCTGCCCGCCCCGAACCGCTCCGCCTCCAGACGCGGGTAGAGGTGCGTCGTCACGGCCAGCGCCAGCACGCTGTCCCCGAGAAACGCCAAGCGCGTATACGAATCGCTGGAGCGCTCGCTCCACGACGCGTGTGTGAAGACCTGACGCTGTAGCTCCCCGGGCAGCTCGTCGAGCAGTTCGCCCAGCAGCTTCATCGCACATCAGCCGTCTGTGCCGTTTTCCAGGACGAAGTCCACTGCCTGGCCCACCGTCAGGATCTTCGCCGCCTGCTCGTCGGACATCTCCACGCCGTAGGTGTCCTCCAGCTCCTGCACGAGCGTGTAAAGGTCGAGCGAATCGGCCTCCAGATCCTCCTTGAACCGGGTTTCCCCACCGATGTTCTCCGGATCGACGTCCAGCTCGTCGGCGAGATGGGCTTGGATCAAGGTGAAGACTTGCTCGCGGGTCATCGGGTCATCTCGTCTGCGGCAGGCTAGCTGGCTGGGCGGATGATGGCCTCCCCACCCCACCCCTCAGCGCTCCCGCCTGCTCGAGCGCGATCTGAGTCTTCCCCACGAGGTCTTGCTCGGCGCCCTGCGCCGCGCGCATGATCGCTCGCGCAAAGCCCCTGCTCGTAAAACGCCCGTGGGGCACAACCCCCAGGCTCCTCAGTCCCAGCAGGTAGGCGCCGCCCTGCTCCTCCGGGTCGAGCTCGTCGCGTACCTCCCGCAGCGCGGGGCGGAGCAGGACACCTCCCAACTTCGCCCGCGTCGAGGCCATCGCGGCGTCCCTGACCGCGCCGAGCAACGTCTGTGAGACCCCCTCCATCAGCTTCAGCGCGATGTTCCCCGTCAACCCGTCCGTCACGATTACATCCGCCACGCCGCTCACCACATCACCCCCCTCGACGTTCCCGACGAACTCCAGCGCGTCTCCGATCCCAGCCTTCTCGGCCAGCTCCTCGCCGGTCTCCACGATCAGCCTGCCTCCGCGGGCCGCCTCCTCGCCGTTGGACAGCAGCCCCACGCGCGGGCGCTCCACCCAGAGCACCGTCCGTGCCAGCGCCGCGCCCATAAACGCGAACTGCACGAGATGCTCGCGCCGCGCCTCGGCGTTGGCGCCTACGTCCAGTAGCGTCACGGGATTAGTCGGAATTGGCAGCGGAATCGCCAGCGCCGGGCGGTAGATGCCCCGCGCACGCTTGACGTTGAACAGCCCCGCCGCGAGCGCCGCGCCCGTGCCACCCGCGCACACCAGTGCCTGCGCCCTACCTTCCGCGACCGCTCGCGCGGCCTGCACGATCGAGGCCGCGGGCGTCCCCCGCACCGCACTCACCGGATCGGCGCTCTTGGCGATCGAGATCGGCGCGTCCACGACCTCGACGCCGTCCCGCAGGGGTATGACTTCCAGCTCCTCCGCCGGCCCGAACAGCAGGACCCTCGCGCCCTGCGCCGCGGCCAGCCTTGCGCCGGCCGCGACCTCGGCCGGACCCAGGTCAGCGCCATTGCAGTCGACCGCCACGACCGGCGTGGTCACCGGCGCTTACTCGTGGTCGTGATCGTGCTCGCTGTGGTCGTGCGTGCTCTGCACCACGACCTCCTTGCCCGCGTAGGAGCCACACACCGGACACACCCTGTGAGGCCTGCGGGGGCTGTGGCATTTCGGGCATGCGTTCACCGCAGGCGTGCCGATCTTGTGCTGCGCGCGGCGCTTGGCGGTGCGGCTGTGCGATTGCTTTTTCTTGGGTACCGCCATCGGCCGAGAAGGGTACCAGCCTTGAGGCGCCCTACTCCAACTTCAGCTCGCTCAGCTTCGCCCAGCGCGGATCTGGCTCCTGCTCATGATGGTGCTCGGAACCGGCCTCGTTCAGATCGGCCGCGCAGATCGGGCACAGCCCTGCACAGTCCGCCCTGCAGAGCACCTTCACCGGCACCGCCAGTGCGAACGCGTCGCGCGCCCACGCCGCCAGATCGAGCTTTTCGCCGTCCACGTATGGGCTTTCCAGCTCCTCTCCCCCTCCCGGCACCTCGACCTCGCGCGCCTCCACCTCGACCGCGGGGCTCGCCGCCTTCAGACAGCGCATGCATTGGCCCGTCAGCGCCGCCTGCAATCGCAGCCTCAGCGCGTATCCGCTGCCGGTCATCCGCGACACCTCCAGTTGCAGCGGTACCCTTTCCGGCTCGATCTCGTATTGCTCGCCACCGAGCTCGAGCGGCTCGATCGGCACGCTCAGCTCGATTCGCCGCCCCTCGCCGACGCTCAGCCGCAGACCGCCAAGGTCGAATTCGTCAGCTCTCGCGGTCACCCTTCCCAGGCTAGCGTGGGCGGGCGGGACCTATTCAGTGTTCCTGCAGCTCGCGCTTGAGCACCTTGCCCGTCGCGTTCCGCGGCAGCTCGTCCAGGAACACCACCTCGCGCGGGACCTTGTATCTCGCGAGGTTCTCCTTCACGTAGTCCTTGACCGTGTCCTCGCTCAGCTGCGCGCCGTTGCGGGGTACGACGAACGCCTTCAGCCGCTGGCCCCACTCAGCGTCATCGACGCCGATCACGGCGGCCTCTTGGATCTGCTCGCTGTCGGCCAGCAAGTCCTCGACCTCGCGCGGGAACACATTCTCGCCGCCTGAGACGATCATCTCGTCGTCGCGCCCATCGACGAACAGGCGCCCGCCCGCGTCGAAGTGCCCGACGTCGCCGGTGCTCATCAGGCCGCCGACGATCTCCTTGCTGCCACCGCCGGTATAGCCTTCGAATACCAGCTCGTTCGCGACGAAGATCCTGCCTCCCTCGCCCGGCTTGACCTCATTCCCCTCCGCGTCGAGCAGCTTCACGACCGTCCCCAGCGGCGGCTTCCCCGCAGTCCCCGGCGCCGCGCGCAGGTCCGCAGGCGTGGCGATCGTCGCCCACGCCACCTCGGTCGAGCCGTAAAGGTTGTAGACCACGTCGCCGAACACGTCCATCGCGCGGGTCGCCAGCTCGCCCGGCAACGCCGAGCCGCTGACGGCGATCACCTGCAGCGCATGGGTGTCGTATCGCGCGATCGTCTCCTTCGGCAGCTCGAGAATCCTCTGCAGCATCACTGGCACAACCGCCAGCGCGCTCGCGCGGTGTTGTGCGACCGCCCTCAGCGTGTCCTCGGGGTCGAAGCGCCTGCGTAGCACCAGCGTGCTCGCCAGCGGCAGGCCCAATGTGAAGTGCGCGAAGCCCCACGAGTGGAACATGGGCGCGGCGATCATCGTCGTCTCTCTCGCCTTCAGCGGGATCTTCGAGAACAGCGCCGCCGCCGGATCCAGCGACTCAGGCTGTTTGCGCGCCGCACCCTTTGGCGTCCCAGTCGTGCCCGACGTCAAGATCACGACGCGACCCTTCTCGCTCGGAGGCTGTAGTTCGGAGTCTGTCTCTCTCGCGATCAGCTCCTCCAGCAGCGGCGCAGAGGGCGTTTCGTCGGGGTCGCGCCAGGCGACGAAGCATTTCCGTCCCACGCATCCCTCGCTCACGAGGTCAGCGAACTCCTCGTCGTAGATCAGCGCCTTCGGGTCCTCGCGCCTGAGGACGTCGGCGATCTGCGGGCCCGCGAACGCCGTATTCAGGTACAGCGAGTTCGCGCCCAGCTTCGAGCACGCGATCGTCGCGTCGATGAACCCGCGGTGGTTGCGGCACATGATCGCCACCCCGTCGCCCTCTTCCACTCCCTCTGCCTTCAGCCCCCACGCGAGCGCATTCGTGCGCCGCTGCACCTCGTCGAACGTCAGGGTTCCCCGCTCGTCGACGATCGCCGCGCGGTTTGGATAGCGCGCGGCCGAGCCCGTGTACGCGGCCGCCGGCGTCGGCCCCCAGCGGCGCAGCGCCCTGATCGAGCGCACGGCCCTGTCCGGGCGCGTCGGCTGGATCATGCCGGTGCCGAGCAGCGTCTTGACGACGTGCAGCTTGTGCTTCGCCTCTGGAGCGTTCACGCGCGCCAGCGTACTCAAAGCCCACGCGCCGCGCGCCCGCGCGCCGGAGCTAACTCACTTCGGCGGGCTCGTCCTTACCCTGCAAGCGCTCGCGCCCGCGTTGCACGGCGGCGATGAACTTCGACAAATTGACCTCGAGCGTGTTCAAGATCTCATCCGCGTAGTCCTCGGCGCCCAGGCGGATCTCGCGCTCGCGCGTGCGGGCGTCCTCGACGATGTCCTCGGCGGCGCGCTCGGCCTGCTTGGTGACCTCCTCATCACCGACCAGCTTCTCCTGACGCTCGCGCGCTTCCTTGACGATCCGCTCGGCCTCCTTCTTGGCCTCTGCGAGCATCTCCTGGCGCTCCTTGACGATCCAGCGCGCCTGCTTGATCTCCTCGGGGATCGTCGCCCGCATCTGGTCGAGGATGTCGTAGATCTCCTCCTTGTCCACCCTGACCTGATCGGTCATCGGCACAGATTTGGCGTTGTGCACCAAATCGTCGAGCTTGTCTATGAGTACCAGGACATCCATTGCGTCTCCAAGTTCGTCAGCGCTTCAGCTCTTCCTGCAACCGTCTCGCGACCTCACCGGGAACGAGATCGTCGATCCTGCCCCCGAAGGTGGCGAGCTCCTTCACGCCGCTGGAGGAAAGAAAACTGTACTGCGGGCTGGCCATCAGGTAAACCGACTCTATCTCCGGGTCCTGCCGGCGGTTGAGCTGGTTCATCTCCAGCTCGTACTCGAAGTCCGAGATCGCGCGCAATCCCTTCACGATCGCCTTCGCCCCGACATGCCGCGCGAATTCGACCACGAGCGTGCTGAACGGCTCGGCACGCACCCCGTCCAGATCCGCGATCGCGTGCTCGATAAAGCCCATCCGCTCGTCGATCCCGAACAGCGCCTTGTCCTTGCGCACCGAGCGATTGACGACCGCCACCACGACTTCGTCGTACAACTCAGCGGCCCTGAAGATCACATCCAGGTGGCCGTTCGTGATCGGGTCATACGAGCCCGGACACACGACGATCGACTTCTCCCGTGCCATCATCGCTCACCCAAGCAGGTCATTGAGGTCACTGGTACCGGTGGATTGTGATCGATGTATCGCCATAGCGCCGTTCCTTTTCGAGCTCCCAAGGCAGCTGCAGCGACGCCCTGTGATCGCTCTCGACGACCACGCGCGCCTGCGGCTCGAGCAGCGACTCAAGGGCCAGCGCCAGCTCGCCCCCCAAGTCGCTCGCCCGCCTATACGGAGGGTCGATCAGCACCAGATCGTACGTCTCTGAGTGCTTCCGTGCACCGCGCAGCGCGCCGAGCGCCTCAGCGCGGCGCACCTCGGCCTCGCTCTCCCGGAGCCCAAGGCCCTCCAGATTGGCCCTCAGCGCCACCAGCGCGGCGGCGTCGCGCTCGACGAACACGGCCTGCTTCGCCCCCCTCGACAGCGCCTCGATCCCCAGCGCCCCGGTGCCCGCGAACAGGTCGAGCACGCGCTCGTTCTCCACCGTGCCGAGCATCGAGAAGACGGCCTCCTTCACCCGATCGGCTGTCGGCCGGGTGATGACGCTGCCCTTTGGCGCCTGCAGGAGCCTGCCGCCCCAGCGCCCGGCGATCACCCTCACGCGGAGATCGGCTCCGACGCCCCCGCGCCGAAGGCGTGCTCGAGTGCTTCGCCCAGCAGTGCGTGCTCAGGTGCCTCCAACCCGGGGTCAGTTGCGACGATCACCTCAGCCCGCGCGCGTGCACGCTCCAGCAGAGCCGCATCCTGGGGTAGGCACGCGATCTCGAACTGGCGCAGTCCCGATTGACGGGTGCCAACCAACTCCCCCTCGTTACGCAGCTCCAGATCGATCTCCGCCAGCCTGAAGCCGTCGGAGTGCTCAACCATCGCGCGTAGCCGCCGAGCGCCGGGCGGGGTTGGGTGGGATTCGACCAGAAGGCAGCTGGAACGGTGCTCGCCGCGGCCGATCCGCCCCCTCAGCTGGTGTAGCTGCGACAGCCCGAAGCGCTCCGCGTTCTCCACCAACATCACGGTCGCGTTCGCGACGTCGATCCCGACCTCGATCACGGTCGTCGCGACCAGCACGTCTGCCTTGCCCGACGCGAACCTCACCATCGCGTCCTGCTTTTCGCGCGATCGCATCCCACCGTGCAGCAGCTCCAGCGCGAATCCCTCCAGCTCGCCTTTCGCCAGCCGCTCGTACTCCGCTCTCGCCGCTCTCAACTCGACTTCTCCGCCCGCGCCCACCCCAGAGGAGCCCCGGTCGGCCGAGTCGGCTTCCTCGACCAACGGGCACACGACGAATGCCTGTCTGCCCTCACCACACCGCTCGCGCACTTCCTCGTAGGCACGCGCCCGTGCCTGCTCGCCCGCGACGATCCGCGTCTGGATCGCCTGCCGTCCTCGCGGCAGCTCGCGCAGCATGCTCACGTCGAGGTCCCCGTAGCGCGCCAGCGCCAGCGTGCGCGGGATCGGCGTGGCGGTCATGTGCAGCACGTGCGGCGCCGACCGCTCCCCGATCAGTCCCTCGCCTCCCGCCGCCTGGGACCCCTTCTCGTCCAGCGCCGCGCGCTGGCGCACGCCGAAGCGATGTTGCTCGTCGACCACCGCCACCGCCAGCGCACGGAATCGCACATCCGGCTCGATCAACGCGTGCGTGCCGACGATCAGCCCCAGCTCGCCGCTTGCGAGCTTGCCCAGCAGGTCCGTCCGACGGCGTGCCGGGGTCGAGCCGCTCAGCAGCGCGGCGGGCACCGGCTCGGCGCCGAGCAGTCGCTGCAGGGTCGCGAAGTGCTGCTCGGCGAGCGTCTCCGTCGGCGCCATCAGCGCAGCCTGCAGGCCGTGCTCGACCGCACGTAGCATCGCGTACAGCGCCACGACCGTCTTGCCGCTGCCCACCTCCCCCATCAGCAGCCGCTGCATCGGGCGGATGCTCGCCAGCTCTTTGCCGATCGTCTCCACCGCCCTCTGCTGATCTCCTGTCAGCGTGAACGGCAAACTCTCCTTCAACCAGCGCTCGCTCAGCCCCGGCGGCTCGTTCAACAGGTGCGCCCTCGTGCTCTCCCCCCGCCGCTCGCGTCTTCTCATGAACACCAACTGCGTCAACAACAGCTCATCGAATGCCAGTCGCTCACGGCCCTTCTCGCGATCCTCCGCATCGCGCGGGAAGTGCATTGCCGCGAGCGCGCCCCCGCGATCTGGGAGCCCCTCGCTCATTCTCGTCGCCGCTCCGAGCGTCTCGGGCACGTCCCGCAGGACGCCCCTCACGCCCTGGACGAGCGCCAGGATCTGCGTCGAGCTCACGCCCTCGGTTGCCGGATAGTGGGCGATCTCGCCCGGTGCATCCGGGGTCGGGTGGGCATTCGTCAGGTGGGCATTCAAATCCCCTCCCAGTGCGTGGTGGGCGACGTTGAACGTTCCCCGCTCAGTCGTCTTGCCATGCAGCACCAGACGTGTTCCCGGCTCGTAGCGTTGCGCCAGCCACGGTTGGTTGAAGAACGTCGCGCGCATGCTCCCCGTCCCGTCGAACACGGTCGCTTCGACCAGCGGCTTCATCCCGCGTCTTCGCACCGCATGCGCGCCGATCTTTCGCACCTGCACGGCAACCGTCGCCTGCTCGCCCACCTTCAGCGCAGCCACCGTACGCGCCTCGCGGATGTCCCTCGGCAGGTGCTCCAGCAGCGCGCCAACGCTCGTCAATCCCAGTGCTCGCAAACCCTCAGCCAGCTTGCCTGCTTGCGGCACGTCCAGCGGGGCTCCCAGCCGCGAGGGCCGCGGCCAGCGCACCGGCGCCTCCAACATCTCCTGCCAATTCAGATATCTCGTCGATCCAAACGCCGGCGGGCCACCTGAGACGGAATGGCGGGCATCCGCGATCAGGTCATCGGGGTTCCTCGTGACTGTTGCGGCTGTGGACATCTTCTTTATCCATCATGCCTCCTTCGGCGGTCGTCACTCCGCGGCCAGCAACCACCAGTAGGCGGGCTGGCCGCCGTCGTGCAGTTCGAGCTCGACCTCGCCGTTGATCAGTTCGGCGACGTCCCCAGGCTCCAGTGGAGCGTCCTGACCCGCGAGCACGCTGATCAGCTCCGCGCCATCGGCGAGCGTCTCCAGGACCGCCCGCAGGGTCTCGCGAGGCTCCCCCCATGCGACCACCTCGTCCGCCACGAACCCCACCGCCTCGCCCCGACCGAAGCGTCCCTGCGCGTCGTCGCGCGCGGCCTGCGCGACCGCACCCGTGCGCAGATGGGCAAGCGCCTGGTCCAGTGCCCGTGCGTTCTCCTCCACAGTGCGATCGGACTCCAGCGCGACCGCAGCGGTGAGACCGGCCTGCTGGCTGGTTGTGAGCGCCACGAGCACCTGCTTGTCCGACAGCTCGGCCGCGTGCTCGGCGGCCATGATCACGTTCGCCGAGTTCGGCAGCACCACCACCTCCTCGGCCTGCACCTCGTGGATCGCCGCCAGCAGATCGTAGGTTGAGGGGTTGAGCGTCGGGCCGCCGTCGATCGTGTGCACACCCAGCTGCTCGAACATCGCCGCCAGACCGTCGCCGCTGACAACCGCCACCGCCCCGCAGCGCACGCGCGGGCCGTCGACGGAGGCCCGACCGTTAGTCTGGGAGGGCGGGATCCCATCAACTCCTTTGCCCTCGGCATCGATGCCGCCACCATCGTCTCTCAGCCGCTGCTCGCGCTCGCTCACCTGCAGACGCATGTCCGCGACGTCCAGACGCGATACCTCCCCCGCCTGCGCGAACACCGCGGTCGCCCGCTCGGGCTCGTCCGTGTGCACGTGCACCTTCAGCGTCGTCGTGTCGCCGACGACCAGCACCGAGTCCCCGAGCTGCTCCAACGGCGCGATGAAGCGCCCCGAGCTCAGCCCGGTGCCGGTGACGGCGAAGTTCGTGCAGAAGCGATACGTGCTCGAATGATGCTCGGGATGGCTGATGCGCGCGGGCGCGTAGTGATCGAGCTCCGGCGGGTCGTCGCCGCGCAGCGCCGCAACGACGCCCGCGAAGATGATCGTCAGCCCGTAACCGCCCGCGTCGACCACGCCGGCGTCGCGCAGCGCCGCCAGCAGCTCGGGGCCACGCTTGACCGACTCCTGCCCCGTCGTCACCGCGCGCTCCAGTGCAGCGGCGATCGCCGCGTCCTGCAGCCGCGGCTCCGCGTCGGGGTCCAGGCGGGGACTCTCCGGACTGTGCGCGAGATCGGTCACGATCTGATGAGCCATCTCGCGCGCCACGGTCAGGATCGTGCCCTCCGCCGGCTCGCGCACCGAGGAGTAAGCACGGTCGGCCGCGTTGGCCAGCGCCGCACCGATCAGCGTGGCGTCGATCAGCTCTCCGGGACGGCTGACCAGCTCCTCCGCCGCGCCTCGTATCAGCTGGGAGAGGATCACACCCGAGTTACCACGCGCGCCCAAGAGTGCCGCGCGCGCAACCGACTGCACGATCTCCTCACGTCCGATCTCGTCGATCGTGCGTGCCTCATTACTCCCCTGCAAGCGGTCGAGCTCGGCCAGCACCGCGCGCAGCGTGAGCGCCATGTTGTCGCCCGTGTCGCCGTCGGCAACCGGGAACACGTTGAGGTCGTTGACCTCCTCGCGGCGCGATTCCAGGTGCGCCAACGCCCCCGCCACCGCAGCGCGGAAGCGGACCAGGTTCGTATCGGTCACGCCCACACCTCTATCACCTCATCCGGGCGGCACGCCGCCCGCTCACAGCGAGAATGGCCTATGCGGCCTTGGTTACCTTGCCGGCTTTCAGGCAGCGAGTACACACGTAAACGCGCTTTGGCGCCTTGCCCACGAGGATCCGCACCTTCTGCAGGTTCGGATCGAAGCGCCGCTTGGTCGCGACCATCGAGTGGCTGCGGCTCTGGCCGAACGCCGGTCCCTTCCCGCAGCTGTGACACACCTTTGCCATGCGCCGCAGTCTAGCCGCTCGAAAGCTCGCGATGCAGCGCCGCCATCCGCAGCACCGCCTCGGCGGCGTGAGCGCCCTGATCGCGCTTGCCACCGCCGGCGCGCGCCAGTGCCTGCTCCATCGTCGCGCAGGTCAACACGCCGAACGCGCACGGCACGCCCGTCTGCAGCTGCACCTGCATTAGCCCCCGCGCGGTCTCGGCGCAGACGAAGTCGTAATGGTCGGTCTCGCCCTTGATCACTGCGCCCAAACACGCCACTCCCACAAACTGTCCGGTTTTCGCCGCGTAGCTCGCGGCGAGCGGCAGCTCGAACGCGCCAGGCACGTCGAACACGCTTACGTCCTCGTGCCCGGCCTGCGCGAATGCGTTCCTCGCACCGTCCAGCAGCCGCTCGGCCAGCTGCTCGTAAAAGCGGCCGATCACGATCGCGTAGGAGTCGTTTCCCGTCATCGCTGCGCCCCGGCTCGCTCGCTCACGAGTCTTTCCGATCCCCGGCACGTCGATCGGAGATGCGACGCTCTTGAGCGCGGTCTTGCTCCCGCTCTGAGTGCAGCAGCTCCTCGTCGAGATTCAAGCCCTGGTGGTGCAGGGTGTGTCCCATGCGCCGTGCCTTCGTGCGCATGTACTGCGCGTTGTGCTCGTTCGGGGCATGCTCGATCGGGATCTGGGCGCTCACCGACAACCCGTAGCCCTCCAGGCCACGAATCTTCTTCGGGTTGTTCGTGAGGATCCTGATCGAGGAGAGCCCGAGGTCGGCGAGGATCTGCGCGCCGATCCCGTAGTCGCGCAGGTCCGCGGGCAGCCCGAGCTCGAGGTTCGCTTCCACCGTGTCCATTCCCTCCTCCTGCAGGCGGTAAGCCTTCAGCTTGTTCAGCAGGCCGATGCCCCTGCCCTCCTGGGCGAGGTACAGCAGCACCCCCTCGCCCTCGGCCTCGATCATCGCCAGCGCCGACTCCAGCTGCTCCCCACAGTCACAGCGCAGCGAGTGGAACACGTCACCGGTGAGGCACTCCGAATGCACGCGCACGAGCACGTCGCTGCGCCCGGCCACATCGCCCTTGACGAGCGCAACATGGTGCTTCTCGTCGAGCAGCGCGCGATAGCCGACGACCTCGAACTCCCCGAATGCCGTCGGCAGCTTCGCCTCCGCCACGCGCTCGACGAGCTTGTCGTGACGCCGGCGGTAGGCGATCAGGTCGGCGATCGTGATCATCTTCAGCTCATGCCTTGCGCAGTAGCCTGCGAGATCGTCCACGCGCGCCATCGTCCCGTCGTCGTTCATCACCTCGCAGATCACCCCCGCGGGGTTCAGCCCGGCCAGACGCGCCAGATCGACCGCCGCCTCGGTCTGTCCGGTTCGCTCGAGCACGCCTCCGGCACGCGACTTCAGCGGGAAGATGTGCCCCGGCTGGACGAGGTCACGAGGGTTGGTCTCAGGGTCGATCGCCACCTGGATCGTGCGCGCGCGATCGTGCGCGGAGATTCCCGTGGTCACCCCTTCGCGTGCCTCGATCGACACCGTGAACGGCGTCTCGAACGAGGATTCGTTCTTCGCCGCCATCAGCTCCAGGCCCAGCTCCTCACAGCGCTCGGGGGTCAACGACAGGCAGATCAGCCCACGACCCTCCTTCGCCATGAAGTTGATCGCCTCGGGCGTCGCGAACTGCGCCGCCAGCGTCAGATCGCCCTCGTTCTCGCGATTCTCGTCGTCGCACACGACGACCATCCGGCCCTCGCGGATCTCCTCGAGCGCTTCCTCGATCGTCGCGAACGGTGTAGTCGTGCGGGTGTCGCTCATGATCTGGCCTTCAAGAGACGCTCCACGTGCTTAGCCAGCACATCCGCCTCCAGGTTGACCTTATCTCCGACGACCACCGCTCCCAGGTTGGTTCGCTCGAGCGTCTCCGGGATCAGCGAGACCTCGAAACCATCGTCGTGCAGTGCGCTGACGGTGAGGCTCACGCCGTTCACAGCGATCGACCCCTTCTCGACCAAGTAACGCCCTAAGCCCGACTCGCCCTCATCGATTCTCAGCACTCGCGCAAAGCCCTGCTCGTTTATATCGCCCACCGTGCCGGTACCGTCGACGTGGCCCTGCACAACGTGTCCGCCCAGGCGATCGGCCGCGCGCAGAGGCAGCTCGAGGTTTACCCGCGCGCCGCGCACCAATGTCCCCAGCGCGGAGCGATCGAGCGTCTCGCGCATCGCCTGCGCCGCGAAGCTTTCGCCCTGGACCTCCGTGGCGGTCAGGCACACACCGTTGACGGCGATCGAGTCGCCCTCGCCCAGCTCGCCCGCCAGGCGCGTGCCGATCTCGAGCGTCGCGCCCTCACCGTCTTCGTGCCGCGCTGTCACTTCACCCAGATCGGCGATCAGGCCGGTGAACATCACTCACCTACCACTCGCGCAGGCGCGCGGAGATCAAGAGGTCCTCGCCGACACGCTCGCAGTCGAAGGTCAGCGCGCGCAGCGCCTCGGAGATCCGCTCGACTCCCTTTCCCTCCAAAGGATCGCGGGCCGCGCTTCCGCCCAACAGCAGGGGCGCCAGGAACAGGCGGATCTCGTCGATCTCGCCCGCGTCCAGGAACGCGCCGGCGAGATGCGGGCCGCCCTCGAGCAGAACCGCGGTGACGCCGAGCGCCCCCAGCTGCTCGAGCCCCGATCGGACCCGTGCCGGCTCGTTCTCACCAGTTGCCAGCACCACCTGTGCGCCGGCCGCCTCCAGCGCGTCGGTGTCCGCCCGCGCCGCCGCCCGCGAGACCACGATCGTGAGCGGTATCTCCGCCGCCGCAGCCACCAGCTGGGAGGTGGGCGGCAGACGTGCGAGCGAATCGAACACCACGCGTCGCGGTTGTGGTGGCAGATCCGCGGCCAGGCCCTCCGGCCGTGCCGTCAGCCGCGGGTCGTCCGCCAGCGCCGTGCCGATGCCCACGACCACCGCATCGACCGACGCACGCCAACGATGCGCCAGCTCGCGGCTGTCCTCGCCGCTGATCCACTGCGAGTCGCCGGTGCGGGTCGCGACCTTGCCGTCGAGCGTCATCGCGGACTTGAACAGCACCCACGGCCGCCCCACGCGAGCATGCTTGCGAAAGGCCTGGTTAAGCAAACGAGCACGCGCGGCGAGCTCGCTGTCGGCGAGCAGCACCTCGACGCCCTCATCGCGCAGGATCCCCAGGCCGCGCCCCGAGGCCTTCTCCGTGGGGTCGTCGGAGGCGACGATCACCCGCTTGATCCCCGCCTGCAGAATCGCGTCGGTGCACGGCGGCGTCTTGCCCTCATGGCAGCACGGCTCCAGCGACACATACAGTGTCGCCCCGCTCAGATCCGCCACGCCGCAGGCCTCGATCGCGTTGACCTCCGCGTGCACGCCACCGAACTGTTCGTGCCAACCCTCGCCCAACACCTCTCCGTCGCGGGCGACCACAGCGCCCACCACCGGGTTGGGCTTGACAGCACCCAATCCGTTGCCGGCGAGCTCGATCGCGCGCTCCAGGTGCGCCCGGTCGGTGTCAGTGCAGGTGGTCATCGCCTTTCAGGATATCCCCGGGCGGTTCCTGCACCGGCCACCGTGCAACCGATACACGGTCATTTCCGGCCCCGGCCGGTAGTAGGCAAGGGGGTAGTAGTCAAAACTCCAGTCGAAGTCAAACGCCACCCGGTTCCGCCCGTGCGAATACGGTGAGGCGCGATAGACCACTTCGCCCTGCTTGGCCAGCGCCGTGTAGTAGGCAATCGCCTGCGGCACCGCCTTTGGGTCGGCAAACGCCCGCCCGGCCTGCGTGGAGCCGCTCACGACCCAACAGTAGGAGTGACGCTCGTAGTAGCCGATCAGAGCAGGGCTGAGCGTGCGCACGTAATCCTCGATTTCGACTTTCCTCAGGGGACTCGAAGCCGGTTCGAGCGCGCCGTCGGCAGAGATCCTCGACAGCAGCGAGGGATACTTCGGCCAGCGGTAGGGATTTCCCGCAGTCGATGTTCCGGGTCTTACTTCGCGCGCCCATTCGTCGGGCGAGACGGGCTCGGCCACGATCAGCGCGCCCTTCGGCACGTTCGCGACCATCCACGCGCGCGTCAGGTTGCGCGTGTCGGCGCGCGAGAGCACCAGGCCGGAATGAACGCTGTAGAGGAGCCCCTGTGCCAGCAGTGCCGTGACCACCAGCGCGACCACGCCGAGCTTTCGCGCCGGGCGCCCGGTAGCCCTCCCCGACGCACGGCCTGCGTGCTCACTTGGCCCGGATACCACGGCAGTGCGAGCACGCCGCCTGCTCGCCAGACGAACGATTTCCTCCACGAGCCGCAAGGCGAAGAACGCCGCGAGCAGGCACAGGATCGGGAAGATCGGCAGCAGCCAGCGCCCGAAATAGCGCCCCTGCAGACCCATGAACGCGAGAAACAACAGCGGTGCGGGCACCAGCATGAAGCCAAGCCGCCGCTCCTTGCGCCACACCGCGAACATCCCGCCGAGCGCCGCCAGCGCCGGCACCCAGCCGAGACCCCACGTGAGCGACCACAGGTAGTAGAGCAAGCCACCCTCTTTCGGCGCGCCGAGCTTGCCCTGGGCTTCGGCGGAGAGCGTCGACTGGTGCACCAGTTCGGAGTGGAAGTCCTGATAGTCGAGCACGGCGTAGGGGTTCGCGACCAGGAAGGCGAGGAGCGCGGCCGCGAGGCCGACCACTGCGCGGCGACCGATCACATACGCCTGGGCGCCGGGCTCGACGTCCAGGTAGCGCGTCGCGGCCGCCGCCAGTAGCGGCAGCAGGATGATCCCGGCGGTGTACTTGCTCGCGCAGGCCAGCCCGAGCCCAACTCCCGCCAGCAGGTAGTCGCGGCGGCGGCCTTTTCTCAGCACCCCGGCGCTCCCCAACAGCGACAGCGTCAGCGGGAACAGTGTCGGCACGTCGTTGAGCGCGAGGTGACCGTAGAAGACGGGCAGGAACGCGACCGCCTCGATCGCCGCCGCGAGCAGACCGACAGCACGGTTGAACAGTCGAGCGCCCGTGGCGTACAGCAGCCACAGCGCCCCCGTGCCGAGCAGCGCAGCAACCACGCGGGCAAGGGTGTAGACCTCGTCAGGGTGCAGCGCGAGCGCGCGTACCGTGCCTGATGCACCCCCGTACCACAGCCCGAACAGGAAGTGCAGCAGGTACGTGAACGCGGGCGGATTCGCGAAGTAGTGCGGGTTGAGCGTGCCTTTCTGGAACATCTCGACCGCACGCGGCACGAAATGCTCGGCCTCGTCGACGTTGTACGCGTAGGGCAGCCCCTGCCTCACACCCCACAGGCGCAACGTAAGGCCGCCTCCGAGCACGACGGCCAGTCCCGGCCAGGCCCAGCGACGAGTCCGATCGACTCCCGCGCGCCCCGTCGACGACGGCTCGGCGCCCGCCTCAAGCGAGGGCTCAGCAGTTGCCATAGACCGCGTAGTAGCGACTCGTGAAGATCCGTTTGAAACCGGCGAGCGGAATCTGGTCGCGCGGATCGTCGCCGACGTCGACGATCGCCTCGAAGAACACCGCGCTACCCAGCGGGTAGACCGCGACGCTGCCGGCGCGGATTCGGTTCTCCAGCGCCGGCGCGCCTTTGTCGGCGTCGGCGCGGGCCTCGCTGCGGGCGACAATGTTGCGCTGTCCGGTGCTGTCGAGGATCCAGCGGGCGTCCGGGATCAGCTTGTTGTCCGGCAGCGAGACCAGCGGACAACGCCTGAGCTCGGCCTTCACCGCCGGGTCCGCCAGTGCGACAGCCAGCCCCTTGTGAAAGTCCTCGTGATAGGCCAGCGTCGTGCGCAGGCTGGAGAGGCTCAGCGTGGTGGCAGCGAGGACCGCTCCGAAGAGCACCAGCGCAGCGGCCGCGACCATCCACGCACGGCGCAGCCACGACCCGGGCTCCAGCATCGACCAACCGCCGATCGCAACCGCGCAGAAGAGGAGCAGCACCGTCGCGGCGCCCATCAGGTAGCGGTCGATCACCGAGGCGCCGGCAGCGCCCTCCGCGACGAACACGAACACGAGCAGGACGAGCACCGCGAGCGGCACGAGCACGCGTCGCGGAGCCAGCCACACCGCGATCGGCACGCCAATCAGACCGCCGAGCACGACCGGCAGCTTGTCGATCCGCACCGAGTAGGTCCACACCGAACTCACCACGCTCGAGAACCCCTGCGTGCGTCCGAGTTCCTGGGCGAGGCCGGCAGTCGAGTGCAGGGAGTAGAGCGGGTTCCCGGTGACGATCGCGTCGGCGCCGACCCATATCAGCGGTGCAATCGCCGCCAGGGCCAGATACTGAAGACGCTTACGGTTGTCGATCGGTGGGCCCCTGTAGATAACCGGGCCACCGCTCGGCGGCTCGTCATGGACCGAACCACCCAATCCCCGCTTGACACGCGCTGGCCAGGCGCACCACAGCCAGTAGAAGCCGCTCAACACCCACGCGTCAGGACGCAACAGCCCGGCGGCCGCCAGAAGCAGGAAGACCGGAACCCCGCGCCGGGGCTTTTCGACCTCGAAGGCGACGGCCCAGATGAGTAGGGCGATGTAGGAGATGTCCAGATAGCCCTGCGCGGCGAGGTTCTCCTCGAAGAAGCGACTCAGCATCAACAGCGCAGCGAACATTCCGACGACCGGTCCGAAACACAGCCGTGTGAGCCGGTACACGCCCGCCACGAGCGCCACAAACGAGGCGATCGACCCGAACACCATCAGCCGCGCGCCGCCCTGACCGAAAAGCGAGCACAGTACGCCGAAGGCGATCGCCAAGGGATGCTCGGTGGGACCGCGGTAGACCTTGAAGTCGGGCAGGTGCAGGTGCAGCAGGTCGCGACCCCAGAGCAGCGCGTAGAAGGAGTCATAAGTCGGATACGTCGGGAACACGAAGTACCCGATCAGGGCCAGCACGCAGAGCAGCGCGAACGCGAGCTTCGCCCACGTCGAGGCATCCACCGCGCGCAACCGCTGCAGCGGGGTGGAGTCCTGCCGCGGCTTGCTGAGCGTGGCGCCGGCCATTGGTCGCAGAGCCTATCCTTGCAAGCCGTTGCCCCTGACGACGCACCCCACTGGGTAGGCTTCACCCAGGTGAAGCTCATCATTCAAATTCCCTGCTTCAACGAGGCGGAACAGCTCCCGGCGACCATCGCGGACCTGCCCGATGAGGTCGAGGGCTTCGACGTCGTCGAGCGACTCGTGATCGACGATGGCTCGACCGACGAGACGATCGCGGTCGCGCGCGCGCACGGCGTCGACCACATCGTGCGCCTGACGAACAACAAGGGCCTCGCGGCAGGATTCCAGGCGGGCTTGGATGCCTGCTTGAAGCTCGGCGCCGACGTGATCGTCAACACCGACGCCGACAACCAGTACTACGGCCCGGACATCGCAAGGCTAGTGGTGCCGATCCTCGCCGGGCGCGCAGACATGGTCGTCGGTGACCGCGAGGTCACGGGCATCGAGCACTTCTCACCGCTGAAGAAGTCGCTCCAGCGTCTCGGCTCGTGGGTCGTGCGCCAGGCCTCCTCCACATCCGTGCCGGACACCACCTCCGGCTTTCGCGCTTACAACCGCGAGGCGGCGATCCAGCTGCTCGTGGTCTCAAAGTTCACCTACACGCTGGAGACGATCATCCAAGCAGGCAAGCAGCTCGTCGCGATCGATCACGTTCCGATTCGCACCAACCCGAAGACGCGCGAGTCGCGCCTGTTTCCCTCGATGGGCGCCTACGTGCGACGCAACGCCGTTTCGATCT
Organism: uncultured Solirubrobacterales bacterium; assembly: GCA_963837135.1. Lineage (GTDB taxonomy): Bacteria > Actinomycetota > Thermoleophilia > Solirubrobacterales > Solirubrobacteraceae > Palsa-744. The sequence goes on along the minus strand of CAWILV010000004.1, from coordinate 531,987 downwards.
TCCGGATCTATGCCCAATATGAGCCGCTGCGCGTGTTCTGGAGCCTGTCCGCGCTGATCGGCGTGGCCGCGCTCGCGGTTTGGATTCGCTTCGTCATCTCCTATATCGACGGCGGCGGCAAGGGCCACGTGCAATCGCTGATCCTCGGCGCGGTGCTGTTCATCGCTGCCGTCGTGCTGTTCGCGCTGGGGGTGATCGGCGACCTGCTCGCCGCACAGCGAGTGATGACGCAGAAGACCTTCGAACGAGTGCGCCGGATCGAGCTGGAGCTGAACGTGGGACCCTCGCATTACGAGCCGGGTCGTCCGATCGAGGAGAGAGACCCAGACAAGAACGACCCAGACCCGGCACTCAGAGCGCCAGATGAGAACATCTCCGACCCAGGGACGAGGCGAACGGGGACCGAGGAGCACGAGGCGGTGCGCTCATGAGCGGCGCTGTCACCGTCTCTGAGGAAGGGATCGTCACCGGCAACACCTACGACAAGTACGGCTCCACCAACCCCGTCGTGCGCCGTCTGATGGGCGCCTTCGAGCGCACGCTCGACGAATTGTTCACGCGCGCCGAGCCCCGCTCGCTGCTCGATGTCGGCTGTGGCGAGGGGGTACTCGTGCACAAGTGGGCGCAGCGGTTGGACGAGCGGCGTGTGGTCGGGATCGACCTGGAGGAGGAGTCGATTCAGGCCGGCTGGGCCGAGCGTCAGGCGCCGAATCTTGAATACCAAGTGATGCACGCCGAGAGCCTGCCGTTCGCCGAGAACGAGTTCGACCTCGCCAGCGCGATCGAGGTGCTCGAGCACGTCCCGGACCCCGAGCACACACTCGCTGAGATGGCGCGCTGCGCCGAGCGCCATCTGCTCGTGTCCGTGCCCCGCGAGCCCTTGTGGCGAGGGCTTAACATGGCGCGTGGCGCCTACTGGTCAGACCTCGGCAACACCCCCGGACACCTCAACCATTGGTCGCGGCGCTCGTTCGTCGGGCTGCTCTCCCGCTACGGCCAGGTCGTCGAGGTCCGCTCGCCGTTCCCCTGGACGATGCTGCTTGTCCGGCTCTAACCGCTCGCCGCGCTCCTATGGGAGTGGCGCGAGGATCCTGTCGATCGGGATTGCCTCCACGGGCCTGCTGACGTTCGCGTTCTTCTCGATCGCGAGCCATGTCCTGGGGGAAGAATCGGCCCAGCGTCTGGACGTGCTGTGGTCGGTGATGTTCGTCGTGATCTCGGTGATCTACCGGCCGATCGAACAGCTGCTTTCGCGCACAATCGCCGAACGCCGCGCACGCGGATACACACACCACCCGTTGCGCATCCCGATCGCGATCCAGGCAAGCTTTGCGTTGATCTTCCTCGCGGTCGCGCTAGCTCTGCGCGAAGAGCTGGTGAACCACGTGTTCGACGGCTACAGCGCGCTATATGACGTGCTGATCGTGGGCACCCTGGCCTACGCAGCGAGCTACTTCGCACGGGGATGGCTGGCGGGACACGAGTACTTCGCCCTGTTCGGCGGCCTGGTGCTGATGGAGTCGGTCTCGCGGATCTGCTTCGTGATCGCCGCTGCGCTGGGGATCACGAGCGGCCAGACAGCGGTCGCGCTCGGGATCGCGGCGGCGCCGCTGGTCTCGCTGATAGTGGTGCCGCTGGCCTTTGCGCGAAGGGGCGACGAACGCCACGAGCACGAGAGCGCCACTATCGGAGCGATCGCGGAGACCGAAGCCGCACTGACCTCAGCTCCGATCACCGTGGACGAGGCGGTCGCGGCCTTGGCTGGACCGGGTACAGAGGGCGTGCAGGAGGCGGCGGCCCACGACGACCTCTCGCTACGACGAGGCACGGGTTTTGCCGGCTCGGTGTCGGGCATCATGCTCTCCGAGCAGACGATCCTGAACGCGGCGGTGCTGACCGTGGCGGCGACCTCGCCCGATAAGGCGCTCGCGGGAATCGTGTTCAACGTGCTGCTGATCGCGCGTGCGCCGTTACAGCTGTTCCAGGCGATTCAAACATCGCTGCTGCCCCATCTGACGGGCCTCGAGGTGACCGATGGCCATGAGGCCTTCGCCCGTGCGATCCGTCTGACGGTACGCGCAATCGCCGCCTTCGCCGCGGCAGTCGCCCTCGGGCTGTTGGTGATCGGCCCCTTCGTGATGAGCCACCTATTCGGGCAGCACTTCACCTACGACCGCTTTGGCCTCGCGTTGATCGGCCTGGGCATGGGCCTGCATCTGACCTCGGGAGCGCTGAACCAGGCCGCCCTGGCGCGCGACCGCGCGCGCGCCGCCGCTTGCTGCTGGGGACTGGCGGCGGCGTTGTTCCTCGTGTGGATGCTGATCCCGGCCGTGAGCGAACAGCTGCTGCGGACCGAGATCGGCTACGCGGGCGCGACCGCGCTGCTGGCCAGCACGCTGGCGATGTTGTACTGGCGCGGGGACGCGAAGGGTGGATCGGCCGCCGGGCAGAGCGACGCTCAGCCGGCCTCGACGGAGCGCGCGATCGCCAGGTAAGCGTCCCCGGGATCGGACGCACCGAAGATCGCCGAGCCCGCCACGAACACGCTCGCGCCCGCCGTGCGGCATACCGGTGCAGTCTCAGGATCAACCCCGCCGTCCACCTCAACGGCCACACCAGCACCGACGATCGCGCGCACGCGCTCGATCTTCTGCGGAGAATGCACGATGAACGGCTGCCCACCCCAGCCGGGGTTGACGGTCATGCACAAAGCCATGTCCAGCAGCTCCACCACCTCTGCCAGCGCGCCGACCGGCGTGGCCGGGTTGATCGCCACGCCAACTCCCGCCCCACCCTGTCGAATCAGATCCGCCGCGTAGGCGACGTGCTGCGTGGCCTCGGCGTGGAACGTGATCGAGTCCGCACCCGCCTGTACGAAGTCCGCGACGTGCCGCTCGGGGCGCTCGATCATCAGGTGCACGTCGAGCATCGCGCCGGCTTGGCTGACCTGCTCGTGCAGCGCCGCGACGACCAGCGGACCGACGGTGATCGGGGGCACGAAGTGTCCGTCCATCACGTCCACATGGATGATCCGCGCGCCGGCGTCCAACACCTCGCCAACCTGCTCGCGCAGCCGCGCGAAGTCGGCGGACAGGATCGACGGCGCGACGCGCACGCCCTTCAGAAGCTCAATTGAAGTCTCGTTCATGTGCCGTCCACCTCATATGGACACGTAGAGCAAGCTGGGCAAGGACGCAGGGAGCGTGGCGTGCTACGCACGCGAGCGACTGAGGACACAGATCCAGCGCTGGCCGGTTCGGGGATGCGAGCGGAGCGAGTGTCTCCCGGTTCGGTATACGTGTTCATATCGGCTGGAGCATCGAATCGCCGCAGTTGTTGCACTTCACGAGCGCGGTATCGGCCATCCGCACGATCGTCGAGTGCTCGCCGCAATTGGGGCACACGGAGGTGAGCTCGAAGCGGTGCAGGCAATACACGCAGCGATAGCGCCCCGGGAGGTTGGTCGGACGCAGCCACGGCTCGCCGCAGTTGGGACACTTCGGCCCGAGATCGACCGGCGCGCCGCTCGAGGCTCCTGCGTCGTTAGCCATCACAACAGCTCAGCCCCGCTGCAGCCGAGCGATAAAAAACCCGGCCGTGTGGTCACGGTGCGGCAACGTCATCATGAAATCATCGCGGCTGAAGTCGGGATGGGCATCCAAGAAGGCGGCGATCTGTAGCTCGTTCTCGGTCGGGGAGATCGTGCACGTAGAGTAGACCAGCACGCCGCCCGGACGGACAGCGGCGGCACCGGCCGCGAGGATCGATGCCTGGATAGGGGTCATCTCGCGGACGTTCTCTTCAGTCACGCGCCAGCGCAGATCGGCGCGCGCCTGCAGCGTGCCCAAGCCAGAGCACGGCGGATCAACGAGCACACGGTCGAATACGGCCTGCTCCGGGCGCTTCACCGTGGCGTCGGTGACCTCGACACGGATGTTGGGAACGTGCAGCCGCTGCGCGGTGCGAGTGAGCATGCCCGCCCGCCGCGCGTTGCGCTCGACCGCGACCACCTCGCCTTCGCCTCCCATCAACGCCGCCAGATGGGTGCTCTTGCCACCGGGCGCAGCGCAGAGATCAAGGACTCGCTCGCCCGGCTGCGGATCGAGCACCCGAGAGACGCGCATCGCCGCGCGCGACTGCGCCAGGAACGCTCCCGCGCGCCAAGCGGGCGAGTCGTGCGCGTCGAACGGGCCCTCCAGCACCAACGCTTCCGCCAGATCCGGGTCGGTGTGGGTTGGGACCGGCAACTCTCCAGCCAGCGTCTCTGTGTCGGTGAACAGCGTGTTGACGCGCAACGCCACCTCACCCGGCTCGTTGTCGCAGGCCATCAGCGCGCGGGCTTCGCTCGCCCCCAGCTCTTCCCACCACAGTCGTGCGATCCACTCCGGATGGGAGTGCTTGATCGCTGCCTGCTCCGGCGTCTCGTCACTCAGCTGCGCCAGCAGCGCAGGGCCCTCGCGCGCGCCGCGGCGCAGCACCGCGTTGACCAGGCCGTGCCCACCACGCGCACCTCCCTTGGCCAGCTCGACTCCGTCTGCCACGACCGCGTGGTCGGGTGCGCCGCTCAGATAGAGAAGCTCGTACAACCCCAGCCTCAGCGCCGCCAGCAGCCGTGCGTCCAGCCGCTGCGCCGGGCGATCGGCGAGACGCTCGATCAGATAGTCGAGCGTGCCCTTGCGCTGCACGGCCCCATAGACGAGGCGCATCGCCAACGCCCGGTCGCGCGGGTCGAGCTGCTTCGCCTCCCCGTGCAGGGCGCGGTCGGCATAGGCACCGTCCTCGAAGACCCTGCGCAGCACCACGTAGGCGCAGCGGCGCGCGGGGGCGATTGCAGCTTTCGGCGGGCTGGGCATTGGAGGCATGATCGACTATCCGGTGCGACTGGATCGTGCCGGGAGATCACCGAACTATCCTGGAGCAGTGTCTGACACCACGGACTCATCCAACCCAACCTCTCCTCCTCCCTCCGATCGCGTCCGGCTGCGGCGCAAGCGTGAGCGTGGCAGCTACGACCGTGCCGTCATCGATCAGATCCTCGACGAGGCTCTGATCGCGCATCTGGGAATTGTCGATCAGGACGGCCAACCGTTTGTGATCCCCACACTGCACGCTCGTCACAACGATCTCGTCTATTTGCACGGATCGACCGCCAGCCGCACCTTGCAGACGCTCTCGGTGGGAACGCCGGTGTGTCTGACTGTGACGCTGATCGACGGGCTCGTGCTCGCCCGCTCGGCCATGCACCATTCGGCGAACTACCGCTCAGTGATGCTCCTGGGAGAGGCCAGGAGCGTGGAGCAGCCCGCGGAGAAGCTCGCATCGTTCGAGGCGATCGTCGAGCACATCGTGCCGGGCCGTTGGCGGGACGTGCGGCCGCCAACGGACAACGAGCTCAAGGCGACAGCGGTTCTTGCGATCCCGATCGACGAGGTCTCGGCAAAGGTCCGCACCGGGCAGCCGATAGATGACGAGGAGGACTACTCCCTACCTGCCTGGGCGGGCGTCATCCCACTGTTCACCAAGGCGCTGGCGCCCAAGCCCGACCCCCGTTTGCGAACCGACATCCCACCACCGGTCTATGCAAGCGGCTACCGGCGTACAGGAAGCCCACGACCACGCAGATAGGCGGAGGCGTCCATCGCCCGCCCGCCCGGCGGCTGGACCTCGAGCAGCTCGAGCACACCTGTCCGGCAGCCGAGCAGCAGGCGGCCAGATTGCTGAGTCACGTCCGCTTGCGGCTGACTGTGGTCGGCTATACCCACATCTGCAGGATCGCCGTCGCTCGGCGCGATCTCCGCGATGCGGGCCCGGCGGACACCGAGCAGCGTCCCGTCCGCGAGCGCAACCTGCGCACCGATGTGTGGCTGGAGGGCGCGCACGACGCGCTCGAGCTCGCTCGCCGGCCTGGCGGGGTCGAGCAGACGGTCCTCGGGGCCGATCTTCTCCGCATATGTCACGCCACCCTCGTCCTGCTCGGCAAATGGCGGGGGCTCGCCCGCGGCGATCAGATCGAGCGTACGCACGAGCGACTCACCACCGATCTCCCGCAAACGCGCGGCAAGCGACCCGTAGGTGTCCTCGAGAGTAATCGGCTCAGAGGCAGTCAGACATACAGGCCCGCTGTCGAGTCCCGCTGTGAGGCGCATGATCGAGACGCCGGTGCGCTCGTCGCCGGCCATGATCGCGCGCTCGATCGGCGCGGCCCCACGCCAGCGCGGCAGCAGCGATGGGTGCACGTTCAAGATCTCGTGCGCGGTGAGCAGCGGCTCGGAGATCAGCGCCCCGAAGGCGCATACGACAAGTACGTCCGGCCTCGCCTGCGCGATCCGGGCCACGACCGGCGGCTCGTTTACGCGCTCGGGCTGCTCCAGCGCGATCTCCAGCGCGCGTGCTCTCTCGGCGACCGGTGGCGCGGCCATCCGGCGGCCACGACCCTGTGGGCGATCGGGGCGACTCAGAACCAGCGATGGACGGTGATCGCTCGCGGCCAGCCGCTCGAGGACCGCGGCGGCGAAATCGGACGTGCCGAGGAAGGCGGTGCGCAAGATCGAGACCCGTCGCGAACCGCCGCTAGGCGGAACCCCGGCCCGGGACAGCCTCGCCCGCTGCAAGGGGTGCGGCACCGACGCCCGGGACAGCCCCATCCGCGTCGGGGACGGTGGGAGCCTCGCCAGCATCCGGCTCCTCGTCGGCATCTGCGGCGTCCCCGGCGTCTCGGGTCGCGCGATCGGCGCCCGGAGCCTCGCTTGCCTGACACTGCGCCTCGCGCATCGCGCGCATCGCCTCCTTGCGCTCCGCGCGCGAGATCCGGTCGATCATCAGGACGCCGTCGAGGTGATCCATCTCGTGTTGGATCACCCTCGCGGTCAATCCGCTCCCCTGCACCTCCAGATCCACGCCGTACCCGTCCCGCGCGCGTACCCGCACCTCGGCGGGGCGCTCCACGTCGACATGGACAAAAGGAATGCTCAAACACCCCTCGCTCGCTATCTCCGTCTCCTCGCTCGACCATTCCAAGACCGGATTGACGAGCACCGTCAGCTCCTCCTCGGGGTCGGCGCGATAGACGAGCACGCGGTGCAGCACGCCAATCTGAGTGGCCGCCAGCCCGATCCCGAGCGCGTCCCCCATCAGCTTGCCCATGCGCTCAATCTCGGCGCGCAGCGTCTCGTCGAAGCGATCGACCGGAAGCGCGCTCGCGCGCAGCACCGGGTCGCCGAGCTTGCGCACGCGACTGAGCGCCGCGTCGCGCCGCGCGCGGGTCTCGGCATCGAGCTCCTCGACCGGCCCGCCCTCGAGCTCCTCGGGGGACACATCGGCGTCCCGCTCGGACCCCAGGAGCTCGTCTGTCTCAGCCATACCGACTGCAGTTTATTGCGGGTCGACATCCACGCTGAAGCTCACGCCCGCGTGCTCCCGTGCGGCCGCCACCCGCCGCACGGCCTCCCCGACCGCGTGCACCGCGGGACGGTGCTCCGCCGCCTTCACCACCAGCACCTGGCGTTCACGCCCACGCAGGCGAAACAACGATGCCGGACCGAGCACGCTCGAATCTGGGCCAGGGGGCAAGGACCGCAGGCGCTCGCGCAGCGCTTGCGCCGCCGCCCGCGCCGGAACAGGCTCAACGGCAGCGCAGACAATCCTGATCAGGTGCGAGAAGGGCGGGTAGCGAAGCGCCTCGCGCCGCTGCAGCTCGCCAGCCAGGAAGCCGTCTGAGTCGTGGCGCGCAGCGTGCTCGATCGAGCGCGCTCCGGGGGCGATGCTCTGCACCAGCACGCGCCCCTCGCCGCCGCGCCCGACGCGCCCGGCGAGCTGTGCGATCAGTGCGAATGTGCGCTCCTCGGCGCGGAAGTCGGGGAAGCGCAGGGTGGCGTCGGCATCGAGCACCACCCCAAGCGTGACATCGCGGAAGTCGTGGCCCTTGGCGACCATCTGCGTGCCGATCAAGACTCCCGAGGGCGCCGCCTCAAAGCGGCGCAGTACAGCGCCTACACGATCCTCCTCCCCGCCCCCACCGGCTACATCGGCGTCCAGGCGGAACACCGGGAAGCTCCCGTCGTCGAGCGTTCTCGCGAGCTCGTGTTGCACGCGCTCGGTGCCTGCGCCGTGGCGCGCCACGACCGTCGAGCCGCAGTCACCACAGCGCGCCGGCGCGGGCTCGCGATGCCCACAGTGATGACATGCCACGTAGCCCTCAGCGCGATGCAGCACGAGCGCCACGTCACAGTCCGGGCAGCACCACACCCGCCCGCAAGAGCGGCACGAGAGAAAGTTCGACCAGCCGCGACGGTTGAGCAGCACCATCGCCTTGCCACCCGTGCTGCGCACCTCTGCGAGCGCGCGGGCGGTCTGCGGGTGCAGTCCCTGCGCCTCCCCGCGCATGTCGAGGATCTCGACCTCCGGCAGCGGGCGGCCGTCCACGCGGCCGGGCAGCCGCAGTGGGCTTGGCACGGCGCATACGCTCTCGGGCCGCGGGGTGGCGCTGCCAAGCAGCAGCAACGCTCCACAGCGCTTGGCGCGCTCGGCGGCGACGTCGCGGGCGTCGTAGCGCGGGTCGCCTTCGTGCTTATAGGAAGCGTCGTGCTCCTCGTCTACAACGATCAGACCAAGATCCTCGATCGGCGCGAACACGGCTGAGCGCGGGCCGACGCAGACCCGAGCCTCGCCTGAGCGCAGACGCCGCCATTCCTCATAGCGCTCGGCCGGGCGCAATTGCGAGTGCAGTACCGCGACGGTGTCGCCGAAGCGTTCGACGAAACGTCCCACGATCTGTGGAGTCAGGGCGATCTCCGGGACGAGCACAATCGCGCCGCGTCGCTGCTGTAGCGCGGTCGCGGCGGCGCGCAGATAGATCTCGGTCTTGCCGGAGCCCGTGACCCCGTGCAGCAGTCGCCTGGCAGGCACACACGCGGTGAGCGCCGCCGTCAAGGACTCGAGCACGTCGCGCTGCTCCGCGGTCAAGGTGGGCGGTTCGGGACTGCGCGCTCCGACAGGCAGGTGCACGCGACGGGTGACGGCGCGGCGTTTACGCCCGCTCAGCCGCCGCACGGCGCCGGGGGGCAAAACGAGGCCGAGCGCGCGGGAGATCGTCGAGCAGTACTCCGCGGCGATCCACTCGGCCAGCTCCACCAAATCGCGGGGTACGCCGAGCTCCAGCGCGCGCAGCGGTGCGAGCAGTTTCCCCTCGGCGACCTCGCTGCGCTCGGCCAGCCCGACGACTACCCCCAGCACCTCGCGCCGGCCGAAGGGCACGACGAGCATCGAGCCGACCTTCACCTCACCGCCGCACAGCTCCGGGGGCAGGCGGTAGTCAAACGGCCCGCGCAATGCGCGGGCCGTCGTCATCGGCTCGACCTGGGCGATGGCGGACACTCCGCCACATTAGACGCGGCCCCGGTCAGAGGCCGGCGGCGGAGCGCAGCGCGTCGGCCCTGTCGGTCCGCTCCCACGTGAAGTCGTCGTCGTCGCGGCCGAAGTGCCCGTAGGCGGCGGTCTTCTGGTAGATCGGGCGATGCAGTTTGAGCTCCTCGCGGAACGCTCCGGGTCGCAGGTCGAAGTGCTCGTCGACGAGCTTTGCGATCTGGCCACGGCCGATCCGCTCGGTGCCGAACGTCTCGACCATCACCGACACCGGGTGCGCGACGCCGATCGCATAGGCGACCTGCACCTCGGCGCGGTCGGCGAGAGAAGCGGCGACGATGTTCTTGGCGACCCAGCGCGCCGCGTAGGCGGCAGAGCGGTCGACCTTCGAGGGGTCCTTGCCCGAGAACGCGCCGCCGCCGTGACGGGCCATGCCACCGTAGGTGTCGACGATGATCTTGCGCCCCGTCAGGCCGCAGTCGCCGACCGGCCCGCCGATCACGAAGCGGCCGGTCGGGTTGACGAGGAAGTCGCGGCGCAGCGCGTTGGCGTCGAGCAGCTCAGCCGGCAGTACCGGGACGACGACCTGCTCCCAGAGGTCGTCTGTGATCTGCTTCTGCGTCGCGTGCTCGGCGTGCTGGGTGGAGATCAGCAGCTTCTCGATCCCCGCCGGCTTGCCGTCGACGTAGCGGACCGAGACCTGCGTCTTGCCGTCTGGGCGCAGATAGTCGAGTGAGCCGTCGTGGCGCACGGCAGCGAGCCGCTTGGCGAGCTGGTGGGCGAGCGAGATCGGCAGCGGCATCAGCGACGGCGTCTCGTTGCTCGCGTAGCCGAACATCATGCCCTGGTCGCCGGCGCCGGCGACGTCCAGCTCGTCCTCGTCGGTCGCATCGGTGCGCTTCTCATAGGCCTGGTTGACGCCCTGCGCGATGTCCGGCGACTGCTTGTCGATCGCGTTCAGGACGGCACAGGAGTCGGCCGAGAAGCCGAGCTCGGCGTCGGTGTAGCCGATCTTGCGGACCGTCTCGCGCGCGATCTCCTGGATGTCCACATAGGTGTCTGTCGAGATCTCTCCGGAGACCACGATCAGGCCGGTGTTGACGAGCGTCTCGCAGGCGACGCGGCCGTAGGGGTCGTCTTTGAGCACGGCGTCGAGCACGCCATCGGAGATCTGGTCGGCGATCTTGTCCGGGTGCCCCTCCGTGACCGACTCGGAAGTGAACAGGTACTCGTTGTCAGGAAGCTGGGTCATGGGTTCGGGAATCGCTCCAGGGGGTCGCAGGCAAAAAGTCGATAGAGAATAGGTGAGTCAGGAGGTTGGGGAGCTTCTCGCCCGTGCGCGTCTCCCGGAATCCTCGCGCCCCGGGGCCTCACGGCCGCGCTGGCCGCGCTCGACGAAGTCGATCACCAATGGGACCCCATCCATCCCGTAGCGAGCGCGCAGGCGGTTCTCCACGAAGTAAGCGTAGTCGCGAGTGACGCGCGCGCGGGAGTTGATCTGAATCGCAAAGCGCGGCGGACGCTCGCCAATCTGGGCCATGTAGATCAGCTTCAGCCGGTGCTGACTGGAGCCCCGGCGGGTCCCCACGGGGGGCTGACGCGCCTGGACGGTCTCACCGAGAAAGCGGTTCAGCTCCGCGGTGGGGATGCGACCGGACATGCGATCGCCGAGCGCGAGCGCCTCGGTCAACAGGCGATCGACGTGGCGACCGGTGAGTGCGCTCGCGGTCAGCACCCGCGGGCGCAAGCGCAGCTTTTGGGCCACGCGCCCGCGCTCGTGGTCGAGGTCGTCCTCGGAGCCTTCGCGAACATCCCACTTGTTCAGCACGATCGCCGTGGCGCAGCCCGCCTTCATCGCCAGCTCCGCGATCCGCAGATCCTGGGCGGTGACGCCTTCGCGGGCGTCGCACACGACCAGCGCCACGTCCGCCCGTTCGGCGGCGCGCTCCGAGCGCAGCGCCGTGTAGTACTCGACCGAGTCTTCGACCTTCGACTGACGGCGCATTCCCGCGGTGTCGACGAGGACCAGCTTGCGCTCACCGACCATCAAAGGCATGTCGATCGCATCGCGCGTCGTGCCGGCGACGTCGGAAACGATCACGCGCTCCTCGCCGATGAAGCGATTGACCAGCGAGGACTTGCCGACGTTCGGGCGACCGATGATCGCCAGTCGCACAGTGTCACCGTCCGGCTCGTCGTCTCCCTCAGGTAGCAACTCGACGATCCGGTCCAGCAGATCGCCCGTGCCGAGGCCCTGGGCTGCAGAAACGGGGATCGGGGCGCCGAGACCGAGACGATGGAACTCCGAGGCCAGCGGAATATCCGCGACGCCGTCGCACTTGTTCGCCGCCACGATCAGAGGCAGCGTTGAGCGGCGTAGAAGATCCGCTATCTCCTCATCGCCGGGCCGCACACCGGCGCGCGAGTCGACGACGAGCACCGCCACCTGTGCGTCTGCGAGACCCGCACGCGCCTGATCGCGGATCGAGCCGGCGAGCGGATCCTCATCCTGGAAGTCCACGCCGCCGGTGTCGATCAGCATGAAGCGGCGCCCGTTCCACTCGCACTCGAGCTCCTTGCGGTCGCGCGTGATACCGGGGCGCTCGTGCACGACCGCCTCGCGCGTGCCCGTGAGACGGTTGATCAGTGAGGACTTCCCCACGTTCGGATAGCCGACGACGGCGACCTTCAGCATCCGCTCAGTATGACCAGGCGGGAGCGAGCGAGGCCCGGTCAAACCGAGGGCGAGGCCGATGCGGCGAGCGTCGCGATCCGCTCGACCACGTCCTCGACCGGCAGCCCGCTCGTGTCGAGCACCACCGCCCCCGGGGCGGCCGCGAGCGGGCTGTGCTCGCGCGTGGCGTCGCGCTCGTCGCGCAAAGCCTGCTCGGCAAGCACCGTGTGAGCGTCGGCGCCCAGCTCGGCGGCACGGCGGCGCGCACGCTCCTCGGGCGAGGCAGTGAGGAACACCTTCAGCTCGGCCTCGGGCGCGACTACCGTGCCGATGTCCCGGCCCTCGGCAACCCAGTCGCCGCCCGCGATCAGGGCACGCTGCAAGGACACGAGCGCCGCGCGCACCCCCGGGTCGGCGGCCACGCGCGAGGCCTCCTCGGAGACCTCCGGTGAGCGAATCTGAACGCTCACGTCGCGACCGTCGAGCAGCACGCGGACCCCCATCTCGATCCGCGCCGCTCCGGCCAGCTGCGCCGGCGCAGCGCCCGGCGAGGCGAGCGACAGCAGCGCCACGCAGCGGTACATCGCGCCGCTGTCCAGATAGGTGAACCCGAGCCGGCGCGCAAGCGCGTGTGCGACAGTCGACTTGCCGGCCCCCGCGGGGCCGTCGATCGCGATCAGCATCGAAGCCGGCTACGTAGCTCGCGGCGACGGGGGCGACATGTCCTCGAGCGCGCCACCACCACGTGGCGGCGGTTGCGCGAGACCCGCTGTCTGCTCGGCGAAGTGCTTGCTCAACATCGTCAGCTGTCCCTGGTAGTTGGAGCCGATGTCCCTGCCATAGAGCACGTCGGGCTCCTCGGCCATTCGCTCGAAGGCGAGCTTGCACACCGGCTGGCCGTGCTCGACCATGAAGGACACGTCGCGCGCGCGCACCTCCAGCGCCGCGCGACTGCCGGGCGCAGTCTGGTCGCGATGAAATCCGAACCCGGGGTCGAAGAAGCCCGCATAGTGCGTGCGCAGCTCTCCCGCAGTGGGATCGTAGGCGAGCATCTCGGCGGCATAGGAAGGGGGAATGCTGACCCCCTCCGATGAGAGCAGCAGGTAGAAGACCTCCGGCTCGAGCACAATGCGTCTCCCTCGCTCGGGATAGACCGGCTCCCAATAGTCGCGCCAATTCAGCGCGCCCACCTTCGTCAGGTCGATTGGCAGACTGTTCTTCTTGGCGCGGTAACCCACGATGCTCTCAGCCGAGCCCGAGACGTCAAGGCTGAGGAACAACCCGTCGGCGATCGAGATCTCCGAGATGGGAACGGGCCTACAGTCGCGGTAGAGCAGCGGGGAGCGCTCGTGCAGCGAGAGGAGCTCCATGTCGCTCAAACGCGCGTCGCCGGCCATCAGACGCACCTGATTGAGGGCGAGGCCGGTCTTCACGCGGATCGCGAACGTGCGAGGGACGACCTCCAGATAGAGCTTGCCGTTGTAGCCGGCGGCGATCTCGTCGAAGCGGTGATTGCGATCGGTGAGCACGCGCGTGAAGACGTCCAGGCGGCCGGTCGAGCTCTTCGGGTTCGCCTTGGCGCGAATCGCCTCGGGAAGACGCAGCCCCTCGATCAGCGGCACCAGATAGGGGCGGTCGCGCTCGAGCGCGGCCCCATCGCGCAGATCGATCCGTTCGAAGGCGATGTCCTCGATCTTCTCCTCGACACTCGAGTCGCTGTCGGGCAGAAAGCTGCAGCGCAGCGCCCATGCATGCTCGCCGAGTCGCAAATCCACGCTGGCGGGCTGGACCGACTCAGCCGGAATGCGCCAGTCCCCGGCGGTGACCCATCCGCTCGTGACGGCCTCGCGCAGCTGCTGGGAGGGCAGCACGCCCGTCAAATCGACTACATCAGCCGGCTCACCCGAAGGACGGGGCGCCGTGGTCGCGCCGCTCTCAGAAGGACTCATCGTGGAAGTGAAGCATGAGGTCTACCCGAGCGCCGCGAGGTCCTCGACGAATCCCGGATAGGACACGACGGCGGCCTCGATGCCCACCACCTCGACCCCCTCGCGCGAGGCGAGACCCGCCACCGCGCCCATCATCGCCAGGCGATGGTCGCCACGAGCGTCGATCGTGCCGCCTCGCAGACCGCCGGAGCCGCGCACCGCAAAGCCATCTTCGGTCGCCTCGATCTCGGCGCCGAGGCCGCGCAGGCCCTCGACCACGTCAACGATCCGGTCTGACTCCTTCACGCGCAACTCCTGGGCGCCGTGGACGACCGTATCGCCCTCGGCAAAGCAACCGAGCAGCGCCACCAAGGGCAGCTCGTCGATCGCCAGCGGAACCTCCTCGGCCTCGACGACCGTTCCCTCCAGCGCGCCGTGGGCGACATCGAGGTCGCTGACCGGCTCATCGGTGGAGAGCTCGCCCGACTCGTCCTCGAGGTCGCCAAGCACGATGCCCTGCATCCGGCGCAGGATCCGCAGGAAGCCGGTGCGCGTCCAGTTGACCCCCACATCTCCAATCAAAAGGCGCGAGTGAGGGACGAGCACCCCGGCCGCCACCATGAACGCCGCCGAGCTCAAATCACCAGGCACCCGCACTCGCTCGAGCACCAACTCGTCGGCGTTTACGACGGTTACGTGGCGGCCGTTGCGATGGATGTTCACTCCGGCTCGCAACAACATCCGCTCGGTGTGGTCGCGGCTGCGCGCCGGCTCGCCGATCGTCGTGGCACCGTCCGCGGCGAGCGCCGCCAGCAGCACGCACGACTTGACCTGAGCGCTTGCCACCGGCAGCTCGTGGGAGATGCAGCGCAGCCGCGCGCCGCGCACTTGAAGCGGAGGAAAGCGTCCGCTCTTGGCTTTCAGATCCGCGCCCATCAGCCGCAGCGGCTCCGCTACGCGGTCGACCGGCCGGCGGCGAATCGACTCGTCCCCGTCGAGCGTGAACGAGCGCCCCTCCTGGGCCGCCAGCCAGCCCGGCAACAGGCGCAGCAGCGTGCCCGCGTTGCCGACGTCGATCGGCCCGTCGGGCTCGCGCGCCTCGCGCAGGCCAGTTCCGCGGATCACCACTTCGCCCTCGCGAATCTCCACGAGCGCGCCGAGCGCGCGCACGGCATCGAGCGTCGAGGTGGTGTCCGCAGCGTGCAGGTAGTTCTCGATCCGCACCGGCTCGGATGCCATCGCCCCGAGCAGCGCGGCGCGATGGGAGAGCGACTTGTCCGCCGGCGCGGTCAGCCTCCCGTGGAGGCCGCCCGAGGGCTCGAAGCGTAGGTCCATTGGGCGACAGTATGACCGTGCCGGGCGAGTCTCAAGCCCGCGCGACGGGGAAGCCGAGGCCCGCGATCAGCTCCTGCGCGCGCCCGGCGGGAGGCCCGCCGGCGACCCACAGCGCGATTACGCCCTGGCGGTTGTCCTCGGAGGGGGACAGCGCCATGTCGAGGATGTTCACGCCCGCGCCGCCGAGCGCCAGCGCCAGCTCGGCGATCACGCCCGGGCGGTTGGGCACCGAGGCGCGTAGCTCGGTCACCTCGTCCCCACCGGCCCCACCGACCAGCCCGGCACCGAGCAACACCTCGCGGTCTGCCCGCGCTCGCTCGTTCCACTCCGACACCGCCGCCGCGTCGCCCCGCTGGAGCACCGCGCGTACAGCGCTCAAGCGCTCGGTCAGCCCGTCGATGCCGGCGATCAGGGCATCCCTGTTCGACAGATAGATATCTGTCCAGATCGCGGTGTTCGCGCCCGCGACGCGCGTTGCGTCACGGAAGCTCGGACCGACCGCCGGCAGGCGTTGCTCGTCTTCCCCGCCCAGCACGCTCGCGGCCTGGGCGACGAGCAGGTTGGCGAGCACGTGCGGCAGGTGCGAGACGGATGCCATCAGGCGATCGTGCGTGTTGGCGTCGATCGCGGCGGGCTGCGCGCCGAAGCTCGTCAGGAGGCGATGCAGGCGCTCATAAAGGACGCCGGCCGTACTGCCGCGCGCGGGGGTCAGGTACCAGACGGCGCCGTCGAACAGGTCGCCGCGCGCGTGCTCCACGCCCGCGGTCTCCGCCCCGGCGAGGGGGTGACCGCCGATGAAGCGCGCGTCCGACAGACCGGCCGCGGCGACGGCGCGCTTGGTCGAGCCGACATCCGTGACGACCGTGTCGGGACCCGCGCCGGCGAGCGCCGCGCGGACGGTCTCTGCAAGCACCCCCACGGGCGCGGCCACGAACACCACGTCCGCGCCCCGCACGGCGCCGGCGATGTCCGCCGCCTGCTCGTCGATCGCGCCGAGCTCGAGGGCCGACGCGCACACGCGCGGATCGGGGTCATAGCCACATACCTCGGCACCCGGCCGGCCGCGTGCGGCCAGGCCGATCGATCCGCCGATCAGCCCGACCCCGAGAACCGCAATCCTCACGACGCTTGGGTCCGAAGGTCCATCAGATGGCGCTGAGCGCCTTACCTGCGAGCGCCGCTACCCCCTCAACCGCGCGGACGTACTCCGCGAACCCGTCTGCGCGCAACGCCTGCGGCCCGTCACAAACCGCCTCCTCGGGGTTGGGGTGCGTCTCGACGATGATGCCGTCCGCACCCGCGGCAGCCGCGGCCAACGACAGCGGCAGCACCAACTCGCGCCGCCCCGCGGCGTGGCTGGGGTCGACGATCACCGGCAGGTGCGAGAGTTCCTTGAGGATCGGCACGGCCATTAGGTCGAGCGTGACGCGGCGGTGGTCGGTCTCGAACGTGCGGATGCCACGCTCGCACAGCATCACGCTCGGATTACCTTCCTTGAGGATGTACTCCGCCGCCATCAGCAACTCGTCGAGCGGCGCCGAGAGACCTCGCTTCAGCAGCGCCGGACGGCCGGAGCGGCCGATCTCGGCCAGCAGCGGATAGTTCTGCATGTTGCGAGCGCCGATCTGGATCACATCGGCGACCTCGAGAACCGCGTCGATGTCACGGATGTCCATCAGCTCTGTGACGATCGGCAGGCCGGTCTCGGCCTTGGCCTCGGCCAGCAGCCGCAGGCCCTCCAGGCCGAGTCCCTGGAAGGCGTACGGGGACGTGCGGGGCTTGTAGGCGCCGCCGCGGAACAACGTGCCTCCGGCGTCGCGCACCACGCGTGCGGTCTCGAGTGTCAGCTCCCGCGATTCGACCGTGCACGGCCCGGCGATCAGCGCAAAGTGATCCCCGCCGATCTTGCGCCCGCCGATTTCGAGCACGGTGCGCTCGCCGTGGGTGATCTGCGCCGAGGCGAGCTTGTAGGGCTTGAGGATCGGCACCACGCGATCGACCCCGGGCTGACCCTCGAGGCCGAGGCTGTCGACGCTGACGTCCTGCTCGACGTCGCCGATCGCGCCGATCACCGTCACGCGCGCGCCCTGGCTGCGGTGGGCGAGCGCGCCGGCGCGCTCGATCTTGGCTACGACCGCGTCGATCTCATCGACTGTCGCGGTCTCTTTCATGACGATCATCATCGATTCATCCTTTCACTTACACCTGGAGCTTGTGTGTTGGTTGCGCGAGAGGGGCGCGGAACGCCCTTGGGAACGGCACTCGGTCCGAAAGAGGACCCAAGGCGGCCAGGGAAACCCGCTCACGAACGGGTAAGGCCGAAGCGCCTAGCTAAATCGCCAGGTGCGGTAGGACGACCACGTGGCACGCGCGGGGATGTCAAGCGTCGATACGGGCGCGAAGGTGATCATCACATGCAGTTGTAGCACCTTCAAAGCACCTCGGCAAGTGCCTCCAGGAAGCGTTCGTTTTCCTCGGAGGTGCCGCAGGTGACGCGCAGCGCGCCCGCGCGACCGAGCGCACTGCCGCTTCGCACGAGCACACCGCGTTCTTCGAGGCCGCGCATGACCTCGGCCTCGTCGCGGTCCTCGCCCAGCGCAAACCAGCAGAAGTTGGCCTGCGAGATCGCCGGGTCGAGGCCCAGTGCGCGCAGCCGCTCGTCGACCGACAGGCGCTCGGCGATCGTGCGCGTCACGCGCTCGATCACCGCGTCCTGATGGGCGAGCGCCTCGACCGCCGCCGCCTGGGCGAGGGCGTTGCAGAAGAACGGCTGGCGGACCTGATCGACCGCGCGCGGCAGATCCTCCGAGCCGCACAGGGCGAAGCCGACGCGCAGCCCGCAGAGGCCATAGACCTTGGAGAAGGTGCGCAGCAGCACGAGGTTCGGGTGGCGGTCGAGCAGCTGTAGCGAGGAGTCGGGGTCGTCGAGCAGGTTGAACTCGCAATAGGCCTCGTCGAGGATCACGCATACGTGCGGGGGGACCTCGGCGACGAACGCGGCGATGTCCGCAAGCGGTAGGGCGGTCGAGGTTGGATTGTTCGGGTTGCACACGATCGCCAGGCGGGTCGCGACGGTGATCTCGCGCAGCATCGCCTGCAGGTCGTGGCGTTCGCCGGCGTCGAGCGGGATGGTCACAGCACGGGCACCGGAGGCGGCGGAGAGGTGCGGATAGATCGAGAACGACGGCCATGCGTAGACGATCTCGGCGCCGGGCTCGAGCAGCGCCTCGCCGGCGGCGAGCAGCACGTCGCAGGAGCCGTTGCCGATCGCGATCCGCGAGGCGGGGACCCCGTAGCGGTCGGACAAGCGGGCACGAAGAACCGAGTTGGTCGGGTCGGGATACCGGTTGAGGGAGCTGAGCGCGTGCTCGATCGCTTCGCGCACCTCCGTGAGCGGCGGGTAGGGCGACTCGTTGCTGGCCAGACGCACCAAGGGCTCCTGCTGGGCGTAGCCGCCTGCCGCCGGATAGACGGGGATGCGCGCGATCCGCTCTGTGAACTCGAGTGTCATCTCGGACCTATTGTGCCGACTGCAGGTCCGCCCGCAGCGCGCTCGCGTCACCGAGGTACACGTGCCGGGACTCGTGGTCGGAGTCGGCGTAGTAATGGATCAGCACCCTGATCACGCGCGGGAGCGCGCGCGGCACGGGGATCTCTCGCGCGCAGAGCAGCGGCACGCGATCGAAGCCGAGCGCCCGGGCGGCCACGGCTGGGAACTCCGCGTTGAGATCGTTCGTGGCGGTGAAGATGCAACTGACGACGTGCTCCGGTGCGAGCGCGTTGCGCTCCATGATCGCCTCCATCAGCTCCGAGGTGGCATCGAGGATGTCCTGCGCGTCGTTGCGATCGACGCTGATGGCGCCGCGCAGGGCGAAGAGACGTTCCGGCATCTGTGCCGATTGTGTCAGAGCGCGCGTAAGCGCTCGGTCTCATGCTCGCTCAGGCGCCGATGCGCACCGGCCGCGAGACCGTCCAGTTCCAGCGGGCCAAACGCAACACGCTCCAGCGCCAGCAGCGGGTGGCCGACCGCCTCGCACATGCGTCGCACCTGGCGGTTACGACCTTCGTGGATCGTCAGCTCAATCAGATTCGATCCCCGCCCACCCATCCGGCGCACGCGCGCCGGCGCGGTGGGGCCGTCATCCAGCTCGACGCCGCGACGAAGCGCCCGCAGGGCACCATCCCCCACGGGGCCGCCGAGCGTCGCGCGGTAGGTCTTCGACACTTCGAAGCGCGGATGCGTCAGTCGGTTGGCGAGCTCGCCGTCGTTGGTGAGCAGGATCAGCCCGCTCGAGTCCGCATCCAGGCGCCCGACCGGATACAGGCGCAGTCCTTCAGCGCGAACAAGCTCGACAACCGTCCGGCGGCCGTGGGAGTCGCGCGCGGTGGACACCACGCCGAGCGGCTTGTTGACGGCGTAGACGACGCGCGCCTCGGGACCGGCCAAGGCGTGGCCATCGACCGTCACGCGGTTCTCCTCGCCCACGTCGCGGGCAGGATCGAGCACGATCTCCCCGTCGACGCTCACACGCCCGTCGGCGATCACAGACTCGGCCGCGCGCCGCGAGGCGACACCGGCGTGGGCGAGGTACTTGGCTAAGCGCATCGGTTGAAATCCGTCGCGGGCCTCATCGACTCGATTCCGTGGCGCGTTCATCGGCTCTGACGTCATTCAGGCTGATCGAGAAGTCGATAAGGAAACGCATCGGCTGCCACCATAGGGGCAATGGATCTCGCGCTCCTCAACCAGACGCTCGCCGCGCACGGCGAGCCGCGCTTTCGCGCCGGCCAGATCTGGGCGTGGGCGGCTAAGGGCGTGGACGGCTACGAGCAGATGACGAACCTCCCGAGTGCTCTGCGCGAGACACTCACGCGCGAGTTGCCGTTCTCCAGCCTCTCCGTATCCGAGGAGGCTCGATCGAGCGACGGCACGATCAAGGCGCTGTTTAAGACCTTCGATCATCGTCCACTGGAGGCGGTGCTGATGCGCTACCGCGACAAGCGGCGCTCGATCTGCGTCTCCTCGCAGTCCGGCTGTCCGCTCACATGCACGTTCTGCGCGACCGGGCAGATGAAATTCGCGCGCAACCTCACTGCCTCGGAGATCCTCGACCAGGCGCTCTACTTCCGCCGGATCGAGCCGCTCGACCACTGTGTGTTCATGGGCATGGGCGAGCCGATGCTGAACCTCGACAACGTTCTCGCCGCCTGCGAGCGGCTGCCTGAGATCGGCATCACTCACCGGCGCACCGCGATCTCCACCGTCGGCTGGATCCCCGGGATCGAACGGCTCGCGGAGCAACCGATGCCATTGCGCCTAGCCCTGTCGCTGCACGCGGCCGACGAGGCGCTGCGCTCGGAGCTGATGCCCGTCAACGAGCGCTATCCGCTGAAGGACGTGCTCGAAGCGTGCCGCGCGTTCTACGCACGCAAGCATCGCCGCGTATTCGTCGAGTACGTAATGCTCGCGGGCGTCAACGACCGCTATCAACAGGCGCTCGCGCTCGCCCGCGCGTTGTCCGGCCCGTCATCAGGCCCGCCCGCCCAGCCTTCGATCTTCAAGGTCAACCTGATCCCCTTCAACCCCACCGACTCGCCCTACGAAGGCTCCTCGCGCGAGTCGATCGCCGCGTTCCGCTCAGCGCTCGAATCCCGCAACATCCCGGTGACCGTCCGTCTGACACGCGGGCGCGACATCGACGCGGCGTGTGGTCAGCTCGCTGCCAGGACGGGCTGAATCACTCCGCCGGTGGACCGCCACCCGCGCGGGCCTCGCCGGCACGCAGGAGCCGCTCGCGCAGCGTCGCCTGCTCCTCCGGCGTCGGGTCCCAGCGGGCGACGTCGGGGAGATCATCGAGCGTGCGCAGGCCAAACAGCTTCAGGAACTGCGTGCCCGTGCGGTAGAGCACGGCGCCGAACTGGGAGCGCCCGGCCTCCTCGATCAGGCCTCGCTCCAGCAGCGTCGCGGTCGCCGAGTCGGCGCTCACGCCGCGGATGCGCGTGATCTCCGGACGAGAGATCGGCTGCAGGTAGGCGACGATCGCCAGCGTCTCTGCCTGCGCCGGGCTGAGCCTCGCCACGCGCTTGCGACTGAACAGGCGCCGGGCCGCGTCCTCGGCTGCGGGGTCGCTCGCAAGCGTCCAGCCGCCTCCCAGCTCGCGTAGCGTGATCCCGCGCCGGCCCTGCACGTACTGCTCGGCGAGTACGCTCAACGCGGCTTGCACCTCGTGTGCATCGACCTCCGTAGCTTCGGCCAGCTCCTGCTCGCTCAGCGGATCGGGGGCGAGGAACAGCAGCGCCTCGACCGTGCGCTGGAGCGTTGGCATCTCCCCGGACACCTCACCGGCGCGCTCCTCCAACGAGCCAACCCGCTCCGGCGCCAGGCGCTGCTCCTGAGAATGACTTCGCTGCAGCTCGGTCGCGTCCATCACGTCCATCGTCCCGCTCCCGCTCACCCGGCGATTCTCTCGCCGTAGCTCTTCACCGGCTGCGCACGTGCGTGCACCGCGATCTCGCCAAAGCTCTCCCCCTGCTCCCAGTCGGCCTCGCCGCGCTTATAGAGCTCCAGCAGCGCGAACAGCGTGACCGCAACCGTCATCCGATCGGCACCCTGCACGGCCTCGTCGAAACTGAAACGCCCGCGCCGTAGCAGACCGCGCAGGTGGGCCAAGCGCTCCGCCACCGTAATCCTCGGCACGCCGATGTGGCGCAGGCTGATTGCCGGCGGCATCTGCAACAACCGTCCGAGCGCCTCGCCGAGGACCTCCGGGTTCTGGGAGCCGTCCGTCGGCTGAGTCATGGCTTTACGCAGGCTCGCCGGCAGCGGCGCTTCGCGGAAGCGCACACCTTCCTCGCGCTGTAGCAACTCGCCCAGGTGCCCGGCCGCCGCACGGTAGCGCCGGGCCTCCAGCATCCTTTCCAGCAGCTCCTCCGCCGCCTCTGCCGGCTCGATGTCGAGCAGCTCGTCATCGTCCTCGCCGCTCAGCATCAGCCGCGACTTCAGCTCCAGCAGCGCGGCGATCAGCACGATGAACTCGGTCGCGGTCTCCAGGTCCAGATCGCCACGGGCCTCGAGGTGGTCGAGATAAGCGAGCACGACGTCGGCCAGCGCCAGCTCGAGCAGGTCGATCTCTTCGCGCAGGATCAGCGTCAACAGCAGGTCGAACGGACCGCTGAAGAGATCCAGGTCCAGCTCGAGCGTGGCGATACTCATCCGTTCACACCGTACCGGTCAGGCAAGATGGCCACCCCGCCCGCGCGCGCCGACACCCATACGCTCGCGCACGTCCGCAAGCGTCTCGCCGGCGATCTTCCTAGCCCGCTCGGCGCCGTCCTCGAGGATCGCCTCGAGCTTGCCCTCATCCGCGCGCAGGTCGGTATAGCGCTCGCGCACGGGCGCCAGGTAGTCGATCACCGCTGTCGCAACTGCGCCCTTCAGTTCACCGTAGCGCGCATCTCGCATCTCATCCTCGACCTCCTCCGGCATCTGGCCGCGAACGGCGGCGAGGATCTCGATCAGGTTGCTCACGCCCGGCTTGTCCTCCGCCCGGCGCACCTCGCTGCCGGAGTCGGTCACCGCGCTCTTGAACTTCTTTTCGATCGCCTGCGCCTCGTCGAGCACGTAGACGGTGCCCTGTTCAGAGCCACCCGTCGTCGACATCTTCGCCGTCGGGTTCTGAAGGTCCATGATCCTGGCCCCGACCGTGGGGATCCGGTGCTCGGGAACGACCAGCACCTCCTCGCCGTCGCCGAAGCGCGCGTTGAAGCGCCGCGCGACGTCGCGCATTAGCTCCAGGTGCTCGCGCTGGTCCTCGCCCACCGGCACCTCCTGGGCGCGGTAGGCGAGGACGTCGGCCGCCTGCAGCACCGGGTACAGGAGCAGACCGGCGGACACGAGCTCGCGCTGCGTTGTCGACTTGTCACGGAACTGGTGCATCCGCTGGAGTCGTCCGAGCTCCGTCACGCTTGACAGGAGCCATGTCAGCTCGGTGTGCTCGCGCACATCGCTTTGGCGAAACAGGATGCATCGCTCCGGATCAAGCCCGGCGGCAAGCAGGATCGCCGCCGTGTCGTGGAGACGATCACGCAGCTCGCCCCGCTCGTAGGCGACAGTGATCGCATGCAGGTCCACGATGCAGAAGATTCCCTCACCACGCTCCTGGCTTGATATGTACTGAGCGATCGCCCCGATGTAGTTGCCCAGGTGCTTACGGCCGGTGGGCTGAATGCCGGAGAAGATGCGCATTCGCGGCAGGCTAACGAAGCGACGCAGCCAGCGGCCATCTCATATTGCCGTCGCTCCCGTGGCGCCTGACTCAGGCAAGCACTTGACGAATGACCGGGTGCTTTGCGGCGGCGACCTCATCGAGCCGGCGCACCGGGGTGGTATATGGAGCGTTCTGCGCGACCTCAGGCCCGTCCATCGTCGCCTCGCGCAGGATCTCCGCGATCGCGTCGGCGAACGCATCCAGCGTCTCCTTGCACTCGGTCTCGGTCGGCTCGATCATCAAAGCCTCCTCGACGAGCAGCGGGAAGTAGACCGTCGGCGGGTGAAAGCCGAAGTCGAGCAGGCGCTTGGCCAGGTCGAGCGTCTTGAGTCCGAGCGCCTTCTTCATCGGACCACCCGAGAGGACGAACTCGTGCAGGCACAGCTCCCCGTAGGCGAGCGGCAGGTGCTCGGCGATGCCCTCCTCCTTCAGGCGTGCGAGCAGGTAGTTGGCGTTCAGCACCGCGGTCTGTGAGGCGTCCTTGAGTCCGTCGCCGCCGAGCGAGCAGATGTAGGCGTAGGAGCGCACGAAGCAGCCGTAGTTGCCCTGAAAGCCCCGCAGCCTGCCGATCGACTGCTTGCGGTCGAAGTCGAGGTCGAAGGTACCCTCCTCACGACGTATCACCAACGGACGCGGCAGGAACGGGGCGATGCGGTCCGAGACGGCGATTGGGCCCGCCCCCGGGCCGCCTCCGCCGTGGGGCTGGGTGAAGGACTTGTGCAGGTTGAAGTGCACGATGTCGAAGCCCATGTCCCCCGGCCTGGAAAGGCCCATCACCGCGTTCAGGTTCGCGCCGTCGTAGTACAGCGTCGCGCCCACCCCGTGCACGACCTGAGCGATCTCTTCGATGTTCTGATCGAACAGACCGAGCGTGTTCGGGTTCGTCAGCATCAGGCACGCCGTCTCGCCATCGGCCTTCGCGCGCAGGTCGTCCAGATCGACGCCACCCTGCGGATTCGTCGCGACCTTCACGACCTCCAGGCCCGCCATCGTGACCGTCGCGGGGTTCGTCCCGTGGGAGGTGTCCGGCGTCAG
Source organism: uncultured Solirubrobacterales bacterium (assembly GCA_963837135.1). Classification (GTDB taxonomy): domain Bacteria; phylum Actinomycetota; class Thermoleophilia; order Solirubrobacterales; family Solirubrobacteraceae; genus Palsa-744. The sequence goes on along the minus strand of CAWILV010000004.1, from coordinate 507,388 downwards.
CACCTTGTGCCTCTGCTCCCCCCGCGCCTCGTGGTAGGCGCGCGTCAACAGCACCCCGGCCAGCTCGCCGTGGGAACCCGCGGATGGTTGCAGTGAGACATAGGGCAGGCCCGAGATCTCCGCGAGCGCCTGCTGCAGGTTCCACATCAGCTCGAGCGCGCCCTGCGCCCTCTCGGGGTCCTGCAGCGGATGCAGCCGCGCGTGCCCAGGGAGCGCCGCGACCCGCTCGTGCAGCCGCGGGTTGTGCTTCATCGTGCACGAGCCCAGCGGGTAAAAACCGGAGTCCAGATCGAAGTTCCGCTTCGACAGGCCGACATAGTGACGCACGATCTCCGGCTCGGACACCTCCGGCAGGCGCGGTGGCTGCTTGCGGCGGAAACGCTCCGGCAACGCCTCGCCGTTCACCTGCGGCACGTCCCACTCAGGGCATACGAACGCGCGGCGGCCCGGAGCTCCCTTCTCGAAGATCGTCCTCGCGCGCTCACGCTGCAGGGGAAGCTCGTTCGTCGTCGTGGGACTCATACGGCCACCGCCGCCTCGCTGGCCGATCTCTGATCGCTGGCGACGACGGCCGCTCCCAGCACGTCTGCCAGGCGATCGATGTCGGCGCGCGAGCGCTGCTCGGTGATCGCCACGAGCAGGCCGCCGCGATCCTCCTCACGCCCCGTGATCTGCTCCAAGGCGACTCCCGGGTTGACTCCCTGCGCGGCGCAGCGGCGCTTGACCGCGGCGACGTCCCCCTCCAGCCTGACCGCGAACTCGCGGATCACAGGCTGTGTATGCAACGGCTCCACCCCGTCCAGCGCGCAGAGCGTCTCGCGGGCATAGTGCGTGCGCGCCAGCAGCAGCTCGCCCAGCTCGACGATCCCGCGGCGGCCGAGCCACGTCAGGTAGACGACGCCCCCGAGCGCGTTCAGCGCCTGCGCGGTGCAGATGTTCGATGTCGCCTTCTCGCGGCGGATGTGCTGCTCGCGGGTCTGCAGCGTGAGCACGAACCCACGGCGACCGTCCACGTCCGTGGTCTCCCCCGCGATCCTTCCCGGCATCCTTCTCAGGTACTCCTCGCGGGCGGCGAAGAACCCGAACGAGGGCCCACCGAAGTCGAGTCGATTGCCGAGCGGCTGGCCCTCGCCGACGGCCACGTCGACGCCACACTCGCCCGGCGGCGCGAGGATGCCGAGCGTGATCGGGTCGACCTGGGCAATGACGACCGGCGACTTACCCGTGCCGTTGCCTCCCGCCCCGTTGAGCCCGGAGGCCCCTGACTTGGCGGCCGCGCTCAGCGCCGAGGCATCCTCGACCGCGCCGTAGAAGTTCGGCTGGGCGAAGATCGCCGCGCTGCACTCGCCGTCGATCGCCTGTGCCCACGCGTGGGGGTCGGTCACCCCGCCGGTCAACGGGACTTCGACGACCTCCATCCCGTAGCCGTGCGCCTGGGTGCGCAAAGTCTCGATCGAATGCGGATGCAGCCCGGCGCTCACGACGAAGCGCCTACCGCCGTTGTGCAGCTTCGCCAGGTAGCCCGCCGCCGCGACCGCCGAGGGTCCCTCGTAGACCGAGGCGTTGGCGACCGGCAGCGCCGTCAGCTCGGAGATCGCGGTCTGGTACTCGAACATCACCTGCAGCCCACCCTGGCTGATCTCCGGCTGGTAGGGGGTGTAGGGGGTGAGGAACTCCGAGCGCTCCATCAGCATGTCGATTAGCGCCGGCACGTAGTGGTCGTACATCCCCGCACCGAGGAAGCTCAGCTCGTCTTCGGCGGAGACGTTCTTCCGCGCGAGCTCGCGCAGGTGCGCGAAGACATCCTGCTCTCCCCTGCCCGCCGAGAGCGCCAACGGACGGCGCAGACGCACGGCCTCGGGGATCTGGCGATCGAACAGCGCCTCGACGGAGGGCACGCCGATCGCGCCGAGCATCACGTCGAGATCCTGTGGGGTAATGGAGGTGTAGCGGCTCAAGTTCTCGCTGTCTAGCTTAGGACGCGCTCCGGAACGTCCGGGAGGAGATCGCTAGCCACCAAGCGTGGCCGAGTAGGCATCGGCGTCCAGCAGCGCATCGCGCTCGGCCGGCTCGGCCAGCCTGATCTTCACGAGCCAACCCTCACCGTAGGGGTCCTCGTTGATCGCTCCGGGGTCTGCAGCGAGGTCGCCGTTGACCTCGACGATCTCCCCCGACAGCGGCGCGAGCACATCGGAGACCGCCTTCACCGACTCGACCTCGGCGTAGGGCTCGTCCTTGACGAGCGTGGTCCCAACCGCCGGCGGATCGAAGAACACGACCTCGCCGAGCGCGTCCTGCGCATACCAGGTGATGCCGAGCGTGGCGAGATCGTCTTCGACGCGCGCCCAGTCGTGCTCGGGGTGGTACAGCAGGTCTTGGGGGTAGTTTGCCTCGGCCATTTACGCGCCCTTCTTTCGGTAAAGCGGCTTCTCCTTCACGACAGCCGGGCGGATCTTGCCACGAACGTCGATTTCCAGGCGCGTCCCGATCGCGGCCCGCGCGGCCGGGACATACGCCATGCCGATTCCAACCCCGAGGCTCGGCGACAGCGTGCCGCTGCAGACCTCGCCGCCACCGAGCACCGCGTTGCCCTGCCGCGCGATTCCCGGGCCCTCGATCGTGAACGCGACAAGCTTTTGTCCTGATGACCCACCCACCCCAGCCTCGCGCACGGCCTGTACGGCCTCGGCGCCGATGAACCCCGTCTGCTCGCGGCAACACCAGCCGAGTCCGGCTTCGATCGGGCCGCGCTCCCTCGAGAGATCGTTGCCGTAGAGGTGGTAACAGGCCTCCAGGCGCAGCGTGTCGCGCGCCGCCAAGCCTGTAGGGACGGCGCCGCGTCGCAAAAGCTCGTCCCACAACATGGGGGCATCGCGGGGCGAGGCGAGCAGCTCGACGCCGTCCTCGCCAGTGTAACCGGTTCCACATACCAGTACATCTGCTCCCATCAGGCGTCGTGTGGCCGCTGTCATCCGGGCGGGCAGCGGCGCGTCGGAAATCGCCTGCACGAGCTCCCTCGCGCGCGGACCTTGGACGGCGAGCATCGCGTAGTCATCCAGCCGATCGGTCACCTCCACGTCGCCAAAGCCTTCTGAGTGCTCCTGGAACCAGGCGAGATCACGCTCGTGGTTGGCCGCGTTCGTCACCGTCAGATAGCGGTTGAGGTCCAAGCGATAGGTGAACAGGTCATCGAGCACGCCGCCGTCCTCGCGGCACAGCACGGAGTATTGAGCGCCGCCAATCGGGACCTGAGCTACATCGTTCGAGAGCAATCTTTGCAGCAGCGCGAGCGCGTCGGGGCCCGAGGTCTCGATCTCGCCCATGTGCGACACGTCGAACACGCCGACGTCCTCACGCACCGCCATGTGCTCCTGGCGGACTCCCTCGTATTGAATCGGCATCTCCCAGCCGGCGAACTCGACGAGCTTCGCACCCGCGGCGACGTGGCGGTCGAACAGGGCTGTGCGCCGCAGCGACGTATCGGCCGGTGTCGACACCGGCCCCAGGCTATCGAAGGACTACCGTAGGAACGGCGGCACGTCGATGTCATCGTCGGAGATCTCAAGCGTTGAACGCTGACGATCGTCAATCCGGGGATTGCGGTCCGGACGTCCGGCGCGGCTCTCGCGGCGTGCGCCGCGGCCCGGACGGTGGTCGAAGCCCGTGCCAATCACGGTCACCCTGACCTCGTCGCCCATCGCCTCGTCGATCACGGCGCCGAAGATGATGTTCGCGTTCGGGTCGGCCGCGTTCCGGATGATCTCCGCGGCGTCGTTGACCTCGAACAGGCCGAGGTCTTTGCCGCCGGTGATGTTCAGCAGGATGCCGGTGGCGCCGTCGACGGACTCTTCCAAGAGCGGCGAGGAGATCGCGGCCTTCGCGGCGTCGGCGCAGCGGCTCTCGCCGCCCGCCGTGCCGATCCCCATCAAGGCCGAGCCGGCGTCGTGCATGATCGTGCGCACGTCGGCGAAGTCGAGGTTGATCAGGCCGGGGATCGTGATCAAGTCGGTGATCCCCTGGATGCCCTGACGCAGTACGTCGTCGGCCTCTTTGAATGCGTCGAGCATCGATGTGCGGCGCTCGACGACCGCCAGGAGCTTCTCGTTCGGGATCACGATCAGCGTGTCGACGACCTCGCGCAACCGCTCGATTCCCTCACTCGCCTGGCGGCTGCGCTGGGAGCCCTCGAAGTCGAACGGGCGCGTCACCACGCCGACGGTCAGCGCGCCGATCTCGTTCTTCGCGATCTCCGCGATCACAGGCGCAGCGCCGGTCCCCGTGCCGCCGCCCTCGCCAGCGGTCACGAACACCATGTCTGCACCCTTCAGCGCCTCCTTGATGTCGTCGCGCGACTCCGACGCCGCCGCCAGGCCAACGTCGGGGTTGGCACCGGCGCCGAGGCCCTTCGTCGATGTGTGGCCGACGTTCAGCTTCACGTCGGCGTCGCACATCGCGAGCGCCTGTGCGTCTGTATTCGCGGCGATGAACTCCACGCCGCGCAATCCCGCGTCAACCATGCGGCTGACCGCGTTCGTGCCGCCGCCGCCGACGCCCACGACCTTGATGACCGCCAAGTAGCTACCGCCGCCGCTCTCCATGACTCTGTCCGAAGCCTCCAGTAGTTGTTAAGGGTTCTCCAGACTACCTCATCTGGAACGCCCAGATCGGGACGTTATGCAGGGATCTTCGCCCTGTCAACGCCGGGGACCAATCTCGCAAGATTCATTGCAGATCGCCGAACTCTCGACCACTACCCGAGGATTGTCATTTTTTTAGGCTCAACCTTAAGTTGAGGTTTAGAATTGTTAGGAATGCCTGTCACGCCCCTGCCGTTGTCCTCAGCCACCCGACCTCAGCCACCCGGCGTCGCACTCGCCGCCGGGGTTTCCGGTTCGCTGGTCGCTGTCGTATCCGTCGTGCCGGTGCTCGATTCCGATGTTTCAGGCGCAGTCGATGCGGCTTCCGTCGTCGTGGTCGATCCAGTTGCAGACGTCGCCGCCGAGGACGCTGCCGGTTCACCGTTCGTGTCGTCGGTCAAACCCGCCGCCAGCGCCGCGACAGTCGATTCCGGCGTGGTTGCTTGTTGACCCGCCGATGCCGTCGAAGCGGACGGAGCGCCGGCGGAGGAGAAGCCCGCGGCGGGACGTTCGGGCACGCGCACGTCGATGTAGACGGCGCCTGCCGAGGTCGAGTCGGCCAGCACCCGCGCGAGCGACAACCACTTCGCATGAGGCCGCACGGCATCGCCGAAGTAGACGAGTAGGCCGTTGCGCATCACCACCGTCAGGCCCTGCCCCCCGGGGGAGGTGAACACACGCGTCACGAACCGCTCGAGCGGTCGGGGAACCGTGCCCAGCACGGTCAGCTCGGCGAGCAGGCTCTGACCCTGAACGCGCTGCCCCGGTTGGAGCTGCCCCGCGCCCTGGGAATCGCCGAGCGCCGGCAGCGAGCTCGACAGCAGCGCTGGGCCGAGCACGACGCCGTCGGCCGCCACTGCAGTGCGCTCCCCTCCGATCGTGAGCGCCGCCACCGGCAACTGCTCTGTGACCTCGATCTTCAAGCCGTGCGGAAAGCCCGGGATCGCGCGGACCGTGCGCACGACGGGAAACGACGCGACGGCCGCGCGCAGCGCGGCGGGGTGCACGTCGAGCGTGCTCATGTGGCTCGCGGCGCCGTTCAGGGCCGCTTCGATCGCCTGCGCCTGCGGCCCGTGCAGGCCGCTCACCTTTACGTGCTCCACCGCCGTGAACGAGGACTTCCGCAACAGCATCCAGCCGCCGGCGAGCGGTGGGAGCGCGACGAGAGCCGTCAGCAGCGCGATGCGCAGGCGGCGGTGGCGCGCGATCGCCTGAAACGAGCCTCGCGCCAGGCCTGCCGCTGCTTCGAATGGGCGCCACAGGATGTCCAATGAGGCGATCGGAGAGCGAGCGGCGATGGAACGTTCCATTCCCAGGGTCTTCGACCCCGGGACGCAAACCCCTACCAGGGAAAGCGCACGTCGCCGAGCGTCTGCACCTCGGGCTCGAGTTCCACGCCGAAGCGCTCCTTGACGCAGCGGCGGCCCTCGGCCATCACCGCGATCACGTCGGCAGTCGTGGCCGTGCCGGTGTTCTCGATGAAGTTCGCGTGCTTCTCGGCGAAGCGCGCGCCGCCGACCGTCAGGCCGTTGCAGCCGGCCTCGGCGAGCAGCAGGCCGGCGGAGCGGCCCTCGGCGCGAGCATCGTCGGGGTTCTTGAAGGTCGAACCGAACGTCTTGATCCCCTGCGGCTGGGCGGCGTGGCGGCGTTCGCGCATCTCCGCGAGCGTGGCCTTCACGGCGGCGGTCCGCGCCGGCGTGAGTAGGAACGAGGCCCGCGCAACAATCTCGCCCGCCCGCAGGCTCGAGCGGCGGTAGCCGAACCCCAGCTCGGCCGGCCCGCGGCGCTCGGAACCTTCGGTGGTCACGACCTCGACCCACTCGAGCGCCTTCGCGAGCTCGCCGCCGTAGGCGTTCGCGTTCATCCGCACCGCGCCGCCGACGGTGCCGGGGATGTTCACGCCGAACTCGATCCCCGACAGCCCCGCCTGCGCCGCACGCGCCGCGACCGACGGCAGCCGCGCGCCGCCGCCGCAGACGATCCGCTCGCCCTCGTGCTTGATCAGCGCGAGCTTGCGGTCGAGCTTCACGACCAGTCCGCCCACGCCCTCGTCGGCGATCAGCAGGTTCGAGCCGGACCCGACGGCGTGGACCGGCGCATCGATCTGCGCGGCCCATGCGAGCAGCTCCTTCAGCTGCGCGCCCGAGCCGGCGCGGGCGAAGTACTCGGCCTCGCCGCCCGTCCGTACGGTTGACATGCGGTCGAGCAGAAAGTCGCGCTGCACGATCGAGGGGATGGTCGTTGGCGAGCTCCTGGACGTCATCGGTTCCCTTCAATCGCTGCCGCAGGCAGATGCGAGCTCCCGTCGGAGCGCGTCCTCACCAGATCTCGGCCGAGCGCGTCGACATCCCCGGCGCCCATCACCAAACATATATCGCCCTCGCCGAGCACGCCGCTCAAGACCGCCTCGGCCTCCGCGAAGCGCGGCAGCCAGTACACCGGTCTTCCACCGGCCGCGTCCGCCGCAGCCTCGGCGATCAGCAATCCGCTCACCCCCGGATGGTCCTGCGCGCGCTCGCGGGCGGGATAGACATCGAGCACAGCCATAACGTCAGCGAGCGCGAGAGCTACGCCGAACTCGCGTGCGAGCAGCGCCGTGCGCGAATAGAGGTGCGGCTGGAACACCGCCACCAGCCGTCCGTACCCCAACGTGCGCGCCGCCCTCAGCGTCGCCGCAACCTCCGTCGGGTGGTGAGCGTAGTCGTCGTACACCACTGCTCCGCCAGCGGTCTCGCCCAGCCGCTGGAAGCGCCGCCCGGCGCCCGCAAAGCCGGATAGGCCCTCGATCGCGCGGTTCGCGTCGGCGCCAGCCAGCTGTGCGGCCTCCAGCGCAGCCGTCGCGTTCAGCGCGTTGTGCACACCAGGCACCTTCAGCTCGACCTCGTGCCCACGCCACTGGAAACGGGAGCCTCCTGACTCGAGCGTTGGATCGGACACGTCGTAAGGAATGACCTCCACGCCGGCGACATCCTCGCCGGTCAGCGCGACCAGCTCGGACCGATCCCACACCACGACAGCTTTTTCGGCAATGCTCAGGAACGCGCGAAACGCCTCCTCCAGCTCCGCCAGCGAGCCGAAGCTCGCGTGGTGATCGAGCTCGACGTTCGTCAGCACCCCCACCTCGACCCTCAAGCTCAACATCGAGCGGTCGGACTCGTCGGCCTCGACCACCAGCCACTCGCCCTCCCCCCACTCCGCGTTCGGCAGACCGCCGCCGACCGGGGCGCCCACGAGCCATCCCGGCCGCAAACCGGCTGAACGCAGCGCATGCACGATCATCGACGCAGTGGTCGTCTTCCCGTGCGTGCCCGCCACCGCAATCGTGCGCTTCATCTCGGTGAACTCACCGAGCAGCTCCGCGCGCGGGCGCTCCTTCAGCCTCCGCGCACGGGCGGCCTTACGCTCGGAGTTCTCGGCAGGCACCGCACTCGAATAAATGACCTCGACGCCCTCCCCCTCCGGCACGTTCTCAGCGGCGTGGCCGACCTTCACCTCCAACACACCATCCGCGCGCAACCTTTCCGCGTAGGGGGATAGCGCCCCGTCTGAGCCCGTCACCTCGGCCCCCAACGCCTTCGCCGCACGCGCGTAGCCGCTCATCCCGGCGCCACCCACGCCGACGAAGTGCAAGCGCCGTCTGCTCCACGGTCCGCTTGACGTGTTCATACGGCGGCTTTCAACAACTCGTCGGCTATATCCCTGGCGGCATCCGACCGGGCCAACCCTTTCGATGCGCAGGACATCGCCGCCAAACGCTCCCTGTCCGCGAACAGCGCCGCCACCTCCCTCGCCAGACGCCCCCCGTCCAACTCGCCATCGGCGATCACAACCGCCGCGCCCGCGCTCTCCATCCAGCGCGCGTTCGCCGTCTGGTGATCGGCCGAGGCGTGTGGGTAGGGGACGAGGATCGCCGGCGTGGCGCTCGCGGCGATCTCGAACACCGACCCCCCCGCGCGCGCCACGACCAGATCGGCAGCCGCCAACGCGTCGCCGAACTCATCTAGGTCGAGGTACTCCCGCAGGTCGTATCCCGAGGGCAGATCACGTGCGGACAGCTCGGGGTAGTCGCGACGGCCGGCGACGTGCAGCACATCGAACACCGCGGACGCTTCGCCAGCGAACGCCTCGACCGCGGCCTGGTTGATCGAACGCGCCCCCAGCGAGCCACCGAATACGAGCACGCAATCCCGTCCCGCGGCCAACCCGAGTCGCTCCCGAGCGCCAGCACGATCATTCTGGGGCGGGGGACTTGGCCTGCCCGTCACCCGGTAGCGAGGCCCCTCCCGCCCGGCCAGCGGAAACGCCAGGCATACTCGCCGCGCCGCCCGCGCGAGCACACGATTCGTCAGCCCCAGGTGGCTATCGGCCTCAGTCAGCACTAGCGGAATTCGCAGCGTCACCGCTGCCAAACCCACCGGTCCGGCGACATAGCCGCCACCGCCCATGACCGCGTCCGGCTTCAGCTCCTTCAGCACCGAACGCGCGCGCAGGAACGCGACCCCCGCGCGCCCCAGCGCGCGGGCGCCACGCAGCGGGTTGGTCCTGCTCATCCCTTCGACCACGATCTGCCTCAACTCGTACCCCTCGGCAGGCACCAGCTCGGCCTCGGCGCGCTCGCCGCCGATGAAGGAGACCTCCGCGCCCTCAGCCCGCAGCGCGCCGGCCACCGCCAGCGCCGGCACCACGTGCCCGGCGGTCCCCCCTGCGGCGATCACGATCTTCGTCTCTCTGCTCACGGTCCCATCGTGCCGGTTCGCGGCCCTTGGCGTCGGCTGAACCTTCGGCGGACGGGCGCCCCCCATTTGAACGCGCCCGGGTTGCACTCCGTTTGCGCGCCGGCGCCACCGCCCGCACGTGCGCGGTCCCGCCGGCGGCAACGTTCATCAGCAGGCCCATCGCCGCGAGCATCACGATCAGGCTGCTCGACCCGTAGGAGACGAACGGCAGCGGCACGCCAGTCAGCGGCGCCAGCCCAAGCACGGCGAACACGTTCAGGATCGCCTGCGAGACGATCAATGAGGTCACGCCCACAGCGATCAGGGCTGAGTACAGGCTGCGCGCCCCCTTCGCCGCGCGCAGACCCGCATAGGCGATCAACCCATAGAGCGACAGCAGCCCGAACACCCCGACGACGCCGAGCTCCTCGCCGATCACCGCGAGGATGAAGTCGGTGGGGGCCTCGGGCAGATAGAAGACCTTCTGCACCGACTGCCCCGGCCCGGCCCCGAACAGCCCACCCGAGCCGATCGCGATCTGCCCTTGCACCGCCTGAAAGCCGCTGCCCGAGGCGTGCGCCCAGGGGTCGATGAACGAGGTCAGCCGCGCGCGCTCGTACGGCCTCGCGAGCGCGTATAGAAACACCAACCCGAGCGTCACGCCGGCGATGATCGCCAGATTGCGCATCGGGATCCCCGCCGCGATCAGCAGCGCACAGATCGTGAACGCGATCACCATCGCCGTGCCGAGATCTGGCTGCGTGACGACCAGCAGGCAGGCCCCGCCGACGACCACGAGCAGTGGGTTGGCCAGCTCGCGCAGGTCGTGTACGCGCTGCGGGCGCTTGGCCAGCAGCGTCGCGGCGTAGAGCACAAGCGCCAGCTTCATCAGCTCTGAGGGCTGGAACTGAAACGGCCCCGGCCCGATCCAGCGCCGCGCGCCGTTCACGCTCACACCGACGTGAGGGATATGCACAGCCAACACCAACACAAACGACACCGCGAGCAGGGGGCCCGTGATCCTCTGGACTTTCGCCACCCCGTCGCGCGCCAACAGCCGCATCAGCACCAGTCCCACCGCCCCGTACATCACGTACTTCACGAGGTCTCCGGTCCCGTTGCCCTGACCCTGCAGCAGCGTCGTCGCCGAGGAAGCGCTGTAGACCATCACGGCGCCGAACGCCAGCAGACACATGGTCGCGGTCAGCAGGATCCGGTGCTCGAGCGGCTGCCGGCGCTGCGCGGTCTCGGCATTACCGCTGGCGCGAGCGGCACGTTTGGCTTTTGTCCCCCTCAGGGATACGCGCTGGGCGGCTGACGCCATCCCCACACACTTCGACGTCGCCTCCGCGAAGCCTTCTATCCCTCAACGAGGTCGCGAAACCGCTCTCCCCGCGCTTCGAAATCCGCGAACTGATCAAAGCTCGCGCAGGCCGGCGACAGCAGCACCACATCTCCCTCACCGGCAACCTCGCGCGCCTTACCGACGGCCCACTCCAAGTCACCGCATTCATACACCGGCACTTCCTCATCCGACAGTACAGTCGCGATTACAGGAGTGTCTTCGCCGATCAAATACACCGCCCGGCAGCACCTCTGCACCGGAGCGCGCAGCGCCGAGAAGTCCTGTCCCTTGCCCTGCCCGCCGAGAATCAGGTGGACCGTGCCGGCTCCGAAGGCATCCAGCGCGACCAAGGTACTGGCTACGTTTGTCGCCTTCGAGTCGTTCACCCATCTGACGCCGCCCCTCAGCGCCAGCACCTCCAGACGATGCTTCACCCCCGCGAACGAGCGCAGCCCCGCGCGCACCGCCTCGGCGTCGATCCCGCGCGCCAGGCACACAGCCGCGGCCGCCATCGCGTTCTCCACGTTGTGCCGCCCCGGCAGGCGAAGCTCATCGACCCGCAGCAGCGCCCGCTCCTCCCACCACAGCTCGCCGGCGCTCAGCGACAGCGCGGCGCCCGCTCCCTCGCCGAAGCACACGCGCCTCGCGCAACCGGGGATGGGCGGGATCCCAATCTCCGACCCGAGCCTCAGGGGCGCGACCGCGATGTCCTCGTTGCCTTGACGCGCGAAGATCTCGAGCTTCGCCGTCCGATAGCGCTCGAACGTGCCGTGCCGGTCCAGGTGATCCGGGGTGAGGTTCAGCAGCACCGCCGCCTCGGGCGCGAACGCAAGCGTGTCCTCAAGCTGGAACGAGGAGACCTCGCACACGACCGTCGTTGCACTGTCCACCTTTCCCACCAGCCCGCTGACCGCAGCTCCGACGTTCCCCGCGACGGCAACTGGAAGGCCCGCCTCGCGATGGATGTGCCCGATCAGCTCGACCGTCGTCGTCTTGCCGTTCGTGCCCGTCACCGCCACGAACTCGTTCGCGAGCATCCGCCAGCCGAGCTCCAGCTCGCCCAACACCTCCTTGCCCGCAGCGCGGGCGGCGGCGATCACCGGCGCCTGCGCCGGGACACCCGGGCTCTTCACTACCACCCGCACCCGCTCCAGAAGCGCCACACCGCCCTGATCCAAGTACAGCTGCACGCCCGCCTCCGCCAGCTCCTCCGTCCCCTGGGGCATGCCCGCGTCCAACCCAAACACCTGCTCCCCCTTCGCCCTCAGCGCCAGCGCAGCCGCGACGCCAGAGCGCGCCAGCCCCACGACGAGATAGGGACCGCGAGGGAGCTGGCGCCGCGGCTTCACCCGCCCCTGCTCTGGCGGTAGATAGTGAAGCCGATCGCGCAGCAGATCGAGGCGACGATCCAGAAGCGCAGGATGATCTTCGTCTCAGACCAAGCCTTCAGCTCGAAGTGGTGGTGGATCGGCGCCATCAGGAACACGCGTTTGCGCATCGTCTGAAACGAAATCACCTGGATTACGACCGACAGCGCCTCGATCACGAAGATCCCACCGAGCAATATCAACAACACCTCGGTCTTCGTCATCACCGCCAGGCCCGCGATCGCGCCCCCGAGTCCGAGTGAGCCGGTATCGCCCATGAAGATCGTCGCCGGGAACGCGTTGAACCACAAAAAGCCGACGCACGCCCCCACCAGACAGCCCGCGAGCATCGCCATGTCGAGGTCCGCTCCGGTTATGAAGGTGATTCCGATGTAGGCGAGCAGCACGATCGCCGCGCAGCCTGCCGCGAGGCCGTCCAGCCCGTCCGTCAGGTTCACCGCGCTGGTCGTGCCCGCCACGACGAAGTAGATCAGCACCGGATAGAAGATTCCGAGATCGATCTGGTAGTCGACGAACCGCAGCCGCAGCGTCGGCGCGAGGTGCGCCTCCCGTTCGGCGACGTACCACAGCGCGAGCGAGATCGCAATCGTCACGACGAGCTTCGTCCGCGCGCGCAACCCGAGCGAGCGGCGCCTAACGAGCTTGATGTAGTCGTCGGCGAAGCCCAGCAGCGCGCACGCGATCGCCACGCCGAAGACTCCGATCGAGCGCCATTCATAGTCGCTCAGGATCAAAAACGGCACAGAGACCGCCAGGAAGATCAGCACGCCGCCCATCGTCGGTGTGCCCGCCTTGATGTGATGCCCCTCAGGGCCGTCCTCGCGGATCTGCTGTCCGAACTCGCGCTCTCGCAAAAACGCGATGAACTTCGGGCTCAGGAAGATGCAGATCAACAGCGCCGCCGTCCCCCCGATCAGAATGCGGCCCATTCAGCGCCTTCCCGCCGGATGATTGGAGCCCCGCTCGCCCCACCGCTCGCCCAGATCCACGGCCTGCCCGCGCTGCTCGTGACGCGGGCCGCCCGCGTGCGCCTCGCCTTCAGCTTCGAGCATCTGAGCCACGCGCTCCAGCCCGACGCCGCGCGAGCCCTTCACGAGCACCGTGTCACCCTCGCGCAGCATCCCTCCGAGCAGTTCGCCGGCCGCCTGCGCGTCGGGCACGCAGTGCGCCTCGCCGCCGAACGCCCCCGCCATCTCGGCGGCCAGGGGACCGACCGTCACGAGCAGATCGACGCCGTGCATGCTCGCGTACGCACCCACCTCACGGTGCAGGCCAGGCCCTGCCTCGGGGCCGAGCTCGAGCATGTCTCCCAGCACGGCCACCCGGCGCGCCGTTGCAGTTTTCGTCAAGTCCTCGATCGCGGCGCGCATGGACATCGGGTTGGCGTTGTAGCAGTCGTTGACCAAAACGATCCCGCCGGGTAGCGCGATCCGCTCACCGCGCAGCGCCGAGAAGCGCACCTCGAGGTTCCCCTCCGGAGTGACGCCGAGCGCCCGCGCGGCGGCCACCGCGGCCAGTAGGTTGCTCAGGTTGTGAGCCTGCGTAAACGACGGCCGCAGCGTCATCCGCTGCGTTTCGTGGCGAATCGTGACCTCCCCGTAGACGTAGCCGTCAGCGCCTATCTCCGCGTTCTCTTCCGCGCCGTCCGGCACCGTTGCGCCAACTCCCATCCCCCCGGGCCGGGCCTGCTCCTCCAGCACCACGTCGCCGCCCTCGCCGAACGTAACCGTGCGCAGATCCGCGCGGCGGTGTTGCTCAAGCAGCGGCTCTCGCGCCGGAATCACCACCGTGGCGCCACTGGCAATGCCGGCGATCAGCTCCGCCTTCGCCGCCGCGATCGCCTCGATCGAGCCCAGCAGCTCCAGGTGCACGGGCCCCACGTTCACGATCACACCGACGTCGGGCTCGGCGATCGCTGTCAGCTCCGCGATCTGCCCCGCGCCACGCATCGCCAGCTCCAGCACCAGCACCTCGGTGTCCCCGGGCGCCGTGAGCACCGACAGTGGCAGCCCGATCTCCGTGTTCAGGTTCTCGCTGCTCGCCACGGTCCGCCTCTGAGCACCCAGCACCGCCGCCAGGATGTCCTTCGTCGAGGTCTTTCCGGTCGAGCCTGTGACCGCCACGACCTGCGCTCCTCGCACTCCCAACTCTCGCCGCCATTCGCGGGCGAGCGCCTGCAGGCCCCGCAGCGGATCGGGGTGTACGAGCACCGCCCCGCCCGGCCCGGCCAGAGCCGCTGCCAGTGCCCGCTCGGCGTGCTCATCCGCCACCAGCACCCCCCACGCGCCCGCGGCCAACGCCTGCGCTCCGTACTCGCCCCCGTCTTGCCGCTCGCCGCGCAGGCCGACGAATAGATCTCCCCGCGCCACCGCGCGGGAGTCGATCACCACCCGTCTCGGCCCCGGCTCATCTCCCAGTGTGGAGGATGGCGCACTGGGAGATGGCTCCGCTATCAGCCTTGCGCCGGCCGCCTGCGCGATACGCGCGGGGTTCCATTCCCTCACTTGCCCGCTCCAGTCGGCGCTTCGGTGGGCGGATAGGAGTAGATGTCCTCGGTGTTGAACCTGACGCGAAGCGCGTCCCGGGCGACATCCACATCGTCGAACGGCAGCTTGTGCGCATCCGCGAGCTCCTGGCCCTGCTCGTGGCCCTTGCCCGCGATCACCACGACATCTCCCGTCGTGGCGCCCGCGATCGCTCGGAAGATCGCCTCCCTGCGGTCGGGGATCGACGCGATTGGCTGTGCGCCCTCCGGTCCGACCGCTCCCGCAGCCCCCGCGAAGATCTCGGCGATGATCGCGTCCGGGTCCTCCGAGCGTGGGTTGTCGGAGGTGATGAGCAGAACGTCCGCCAAGCGCGTACCGATCGCGCCCATCAGCGGCCGCTTGCCACGGTCGCGGTCGCCCCCGGCGCCGAACACGCACACAACGCGCCCTTTCCCGTGCTCGCCCGTGCTCGTCAGCTCGCGGGCCGCGCTGAGCACGTTCTCCAGCGAGTCGGGCGTATGCGCGTAGTCCACAAGCACCGCGAAGTCCTGGCCCCCGTCCACCGACTCCATCCGCCCGGGAACGCTCACCCCCCGCTCCAGCGCTCCGGCCAACACCTCCAGATCGCCCCCCAGCGCGTGCACGGCCGCCAGTGCGCCGAGGGCATTAGCTACGTTGAAGCGCCCCGGCATCGGCAGCGCGACCTCGAGCTCACCGGCGGGCGTGTGCAACACGAAGCGGCACCCCTCGATATCGCAGCGCAGATCCGTGGCGCGGTAGTCGCCCTCGCCCTCGACCGCGAACGTGACCGCCCGATCGATCTCCTGCGCAAGCCGCCGCCCGTAACGATCGCCAACATTTACGACGCTAACCCCGGGATGAGCGTCAAATAGCCGCCGCTTGGCCTGGAAGTAGTCCTCCATGCTCCCGTGGAAGTCCAAGTGATCCTGCGTGAGGTTCGTGAAGATCGCCGCCGCGAAGTGGATGCCCTCGGCGCGGCCCAACTCCAGCGCGTGCGAGGAGACCTCGATCGCACAGGCCACGTCGCCGCCGTCGAGCATCGCGCGGAAATCCGCCTGCAGGTCGATCGCCTCGGGGGTGGTCCGGCTGACAGAGTGCTCCACCCCACCGATCACCGACTTGACGGTCCCCAGCAGCCCGCAAGAGCCCAGATCGGTCGCCTCCAACAGCGCCTTCAACAGGAACGCCGTCGTCGTCTTCCCGTTCGTCCCCGTCACACCCACAACCCTCAGCGATGCGCTCGGATCTCCGTAAAAGCGAACCGCCGCCGGGCCCATCGCGACGCGCGCGGAGGAGACCAGCACCTCGGGCACACCGAGGCCCAGGGGACGCTCGACGACGAGCGCCGCCGCCCCGCGCGCCGCCGCCTGCGCGGCGAAGTCGTGCCCATCGCTCTGAAAGCCCTTCACGCAGAAAAACAGGCTCCCGGGACGCACCGCGCGGCTGTCGTAGGCGAGGCTTGTGATCTCGACCGCGGCGCCGTCGCCCTGAGCATTCTGAACCTCACCTTCGCCGCCGGCGATCACCTCGTCGAGTCTCATCCTCCGATCTCCCGCGGCAGCACCCACCCAGTCTAGTTTCTGCCCCCGGCGGCCCTCCCGCGAACCGCTGCCGGAATTTAGGACGCCACGAAGTCGAACAGGAGCTGCGCGGCGCCGTTGCTCGCGTGCAACGGCGCCGTTGCTCGCGTGCAACAGATCCTGTGCAGAGGTTAGGCAGGCTTGGGCGCTCGCACCAGTGCGGGTGCGATATCGGTGGCGCAGCTTTCGAGGAATGCCTCGGTCGCGGCTACGTCGAGGGGTCGTGCGAATAGGAAACCCTGTCCGCTGTCGCATCGCTCGTCGCGGAGCAGTGAGAGCTCCTGTGTTTGCTCGATACCCTCGGCGAGCGTCTCGATCGAGAGCGCCTTGCCGAGCTGCACAAGTGTATGGATCAGGGCCTCGCCCTCCCCCTTGTTGGTGAGACCCGAGATGAACGAGCGATCGATCTTCAGCGCATCCACCGGGAACTTCTGCAGGTGGGCCAACGATGAATAGCCCGTCCCGAAGTCGTCGATCGCAATCCGCACGCCGAGCTCCTTGATCGTGGTGAGCCGGCGGGCGGTCTCGTCAGCGTTACGCATCAGCGTTGTCTCGGTGATCTCGATCGTCAGTGCTCCCGGGTCCAGGCCGCTCTCTGAAAGTGCGCTCTCGATGTCACCGATCAGCTGATCGGTATCGAGCTGGCGTGCCGAGACGTTGACGGCCATCCCGATCCTGTGCCCGGCCGCTCTCCATGCGGCACCCTGCCTGCAGGCCTCCTCGAGGACCCACTTGCCGATCTGCGTGATCAGGCCGGTCTCCTCCAGCAGCGGGATGAAGTCGTCCGGCTGGACGGTCCCTCGCGTGGGACTGTTCCAGCGGATCAAGGCCTCGACCCCTGTGGGACTCATGTCGCTCAGGTCAAACGTGGGCTGGTAGACAAGCGAGAACTCTTCGTTTTCCAGCGCGACGCGCAGGTCCATCTCGAGCTCCATCCGAGTCTGCACAGCGTCCTGCATGCCGGTCTCGAAGACGACGTAGCGGTTCTTGCCGTCCCACTTAGCCCTGTACATCGCGATGTCCGCATCGCGCAGGAGGTCTGCCGGCGCCGTCCGGTCACCGGAGGCGATCCCGATACTCGCCGTCACCGTCAAACGAGTCTCTTCGTCGGATCCGAGCTTGAATGGCTCTTTGAGCGCTTCGATCAGCCGCTCCGCGATCAGCTCGGGACCCGCCGACAGCGACAGTTCCTCGGAGACCACGACGAACTCATCGCCCCCGAGACGACCGAATGCGTCAGTTGCGCGCACGACACCGTCCAGCCTTGCGGCGACCGCTCGCAGAAGTTCGTCGCCGACCTCGTGACCGAGCGTGTCGTTGATCGACTTGAAGTTGTCGAGATCGACGAACAGCGCCGCCACCGGCGTCTGGTTCCGACGCGAGCGGGCGAGCATCTGCTCGACGCGATCCAAGATCAGAGTGCGGTTCGGGAGCCCGGTCAAGGGGTCGTGGGTGGCCAGGAACGCGAGCTCCTCCTGGCGGTGTTCGAGCTGCTCGTCCGCGAGCTTGCGCTCGCTGTCGAAGGACTCGCACATCCGCACGAGCGTCACGTTGAGGCTGCGCTGCAACATCGCCAGCGCCTGGAGCAGCGTCTCAGGCGAAGTCCCGAGTGCCGCGGCGCTCTCACGTACGACTTCACTCGCGGCGTCACACCAACGCAGGCAACGCTTGGTGACCTCGTTCAGCGCGGCGGCGCGTTGAACGGCGAGCTGACCAAAGATCTGCCAAGACTCCTTACCAACCTCACGGGCCACCTCCGGCGGCTCGCCTGCCATCCACCGTGCAACCGCGATCGTGGAAACCGTGCCGACCCGCGCGAAGGAGTCCTCCACCATCGCGTCGAGCGTTTGACCCGAAGCGACGTTGCGCGCAAGGATTCTCTCCAGGACGTCCTCCGTACGCTCGTTGAGTGCCTCGCCGAGACGACGAAGATCCTCGTCAGCCGTCCGCGGATCGCTGCGAGCCGCCTGCGGCTGCGCAGGATATGACTCGCCGTTGTTAGCGCTCGACCCCGACATCGCCCTGAACATCGACCGCCAACAGCAATTACATAAGCGCCGGCTAGACGCTGACGCGTCGCGAGCATATCGACTGAGCCACTGCGCACCCTGGCAACACTCTCGACAGGGGTCGGCCGTCGCCCACATCTCGAGCAGGCATACTCACGTGCTTGTTGCGACTCATCACGATCCCGATCAGTCACTACTGCGAAAAGGCGCGGTGGGCACTGGAGCGCGTGTCGATCCCCTACAGCGAGGAGCGCCACGTACAGGGCATCCACATGCTCGCCGCACGACGCGCGGGAGGCGGGAAAACGGTTCCCGTGCTCGTGACGCCTGACGGTTCGATCACCGACTCAGCGGACATCCTGCACTGGGTCGATGTGCGCACGCCCGCTGAGCACCGGCTGTTTCCGGCGCAGGGCCGTGAGCGCGATCAGGTCGAGAGTCTCTGCCGGCGGTTGGATGGAGAGCTCGGGCCCAAGGGGCGACGGCTGATGTATGTGCAGGTGTTCGCTCAACACGAGGTCGCGTTGAAATTCAACAACCAGGGTGTGCCTGCCTGGGAGGACCGCGCAATCCGCCACGGATGGCCGCTGGCCAAGCGCGTCATCCATCGCAAGCTCCAGATCACCCGTGGGGTCGAGCTCGCGGATGAGGCGGCGGTTTGGCGCGAGCTTGACTTCGTCGCAGATCTGCTCGCGGACGGCCGTACCTGGTTGTGTGGTGAGCGGTTCGGTGCGGCCGATCTGACGTTCGCGGCGCTGTCTGCTCCAATTGTCGTTCCACCGGAGTACGGGGTGGCGCTGCCGCCACTGGATGCGTTCACGCCCGCCGTGGTGGAGTTCGTAAAGCGAGCACGCGAGCACCCCGCCGGGCGCTACGCGCTCACACTCTTCACAGAGCACCGGCGAGCAACAGTCCGATAAAGCCGGCACCCAGCCGATCGGCGAACCGCGCCACGGACATCACAGCGACTCGGGTGACCAACGGGATCTTCGAGGGTGAGCGACGGGGATCGAACCCGCGACCGCCGGAACCACAATCCGGAGCTCTACCAGCTGAGCTACGCCCACCACGGGCGTCCCGGAGTGTAGCGTCGGCTCAGCGCTCGCCGGCGTCCAGCGAGCGCAACGTCGCTTCGGCCAGCGCGAGCGACTCGCTCGGCACTAGCTCGGGCCGGCGCTCGGCGGCCAGGCGCCAGGCTGCGAGCAGCGCCGCGGGGTCAGGCCCGAGCAGCGGCTGCAGTTGCTCCGTCGGAGCGCCGGGCGGTGTGGTTGGCGCGGGCCGTGCCGTGGGTGCGGCCGGCGCGGTCGGAGGGGCCACCGCTGGTTGCTGCTGGGCCTGCCTGGCCTGCGCCAGCACGCGCTCGGTCACATCCTCGCCCTCGTGCTGTGCTTTGGGCCAACCGCGACCGACCGACAGCTGCTCGACGGGAATCTCCGGCCCCTCCAGCACCGTCAGTTTGGCCTGGTGCGGGTTCCATTTTCGTTCGCCCATCTCGATCCACTGCCCTCGGGCCCAGCCCTCGACCACGGTGTCGAGGAGCTCCCGCTCGGTCATGTTGAAGTGGCACATGTTGTTCGGAAACTGCCTCAGCTGGATGTGGTACATCGCTCAAAGGCTCCCACGTCGCCTTTGGAGCAGGCGGAAGACCCACATCGCGGGAACCGCGCGCTCGCCCAGCGTCGCGAGAATCTTGGCTCTTGCGAGGGCGCCGGCGGGGGACGACGCCGCCGGCTGGGCGAGGTAGAAGCTCGCCATCGCGGCGAGGATCAGCCCGTGCTGGGAGCCGTTTGGGAGCGCCTCGCTCGCGCGCATCGCCGCGGCCGAGATCGCCTGCAGGCGGCCGGCCAGCTCCTGCGGTGAGGCATAGTGATCAACGAGGCTGTAGCGGCCGGCTTGCACGTCGTCTTTTTGATCGATCAGGCTGTCGAGCAGCAGGTGCAACGCGCCGATCCAGGGGAAGTAGGCCTGCTCGATCGCGGCGATCTCCTCGTCGCCCAGGCTGGGCTCGGCCGCGGCGGCGATCAGCGCGAACACCAGCAGCGAGGAAGCGGCGCCCGCCGCCGTCTCCCACCAAAGCAATCCGCTGCCCTGCGGGGTCTGGGCATCCGCCCAGTCAGAGAACTCCCGCCACGCATCCTGAAGGCCATCCTCGCCGTCGTGGGCGAGACCCTGAAAGGCGACGATGCGCTGCACCGCACCCTGCGCCGGCGCCGTGAGCGAGGCGTGTGAAGGCAGGGCTCCAAACGCTCTCCTACAGGCATCGATCAGCTCCCCCAGGTAGCCGCCATCCTCTTTGTGGAGGCTGTGCACGTAGTAGTCGGGACATCCCGTGTCGGGCCGTATCGTGTCGGGCGGTCCCGGATCGGACTGTCCCATGTCGGGATCGAGCGCGCTCAGCAGCGCGCGATGCAACTGCCGCCCGTTCTCGACCGGATCCGCGCTCGGCTGCTCGGCGAGCGTGTCCACATAGTCGTAGATCGCCTGGAACGCCACCACGGCGCGCACCACGCGCGCGCGCTGCGGGCGCGGCGCCAGCACCGCGAACGCCGCGGCGCCTTCGAGGTTGCCCCGCTCCTGGCGCTGCGTGCTTAGGGCCAGGCGGCGCAGCGTCGCGTCGGGGATCGCCTCGGCGCGGCCCCGCCAGTGGCGCGCCTCGCGCAGGACGTGCGGGTAGACGCTCATCCAGTAGCGCGCGGCGGCGGCGGTGAACGTCAGCGCGAGCGCCGCTCGCTCCCGGCCGCGCAAGCTGTTAGTGGGCATCGCGCCCGAGCCGGTCGCAAGGCTCCCGTTAGCGGCGGTCGCAGGCTCCGCGCTCGCAGGCCCGCCGCTCGGATCGATCGCTGGTTTACCCAAGACGGACACGCATCACCTGTACGGCCTCGGGGTTGGAGTCGATCAACACATACCGCCGCCCGAGCGGCGCGGCGACCGCGCCCAGCGTGCCGCTGCCCGCGAAGAAGTCCAAACACCAGTCGCCCTCCCTCGTCGAGGCCTGCACCATCCGGCGCACGATTCCCTCCGGCTTCTGCGTCGGGTAGCCGGTCTTCTCCCGGCCGTTCGTCGGCACGATCGTGTGCCACCACACGTCCGTCGGCAGCTTCCCCCGCGCGGCCTTCTCCGCCGTCACGAGCCCCGGAGCCATGTACGGCTCGCGATCGACGCCCTCCGAGTCGAAGTGGTAGCTCGCCGGGTCCTTCACGTACACGAGGATCGTGTCGTGCTTCTTCGGCCAGCTGCGCTTCGTCCTCGCCCCGTAGTCGTATGCCCACACGATCTCGTTCAGGAACCCCTCCCGCCCGAAGATCTCATCCAGCAGCAGCTTGCAGTAATGCGCCTCTCTGTAGTCGATGTGAAAGTACAGGGTCCCCGTGTTCTTCAACAGCCGGTGCGCTTCTTCTAGGCGCGGCTGCAGGAACGCGAGGTAGTCGTCGAACTGGTCGCGGTAGGAGGACTGCTCGAGCAGGCGCGTCTTGTAGCGACGTCCTTTGAACCCCGTCCTGTCGCCGTCCTCGTCCGGGATCATCCGCAAGGTCTGCCTGCTCTGCTCCTTACCGGTGTTGAACGGCGGGTCGATGTAGATCAGCTGGAAAGCCTCATCCGCGAAGCCCGGGAGCAGATCGAGGTTCTCGCCGAACAGGATCTCATTCCCATCGGGGTGGCGTGGGCTCTGCTGCATCGATGCCCCCGGCTGGATTCGAACCAGCGACCTGCGGATTAGAAGTCCGCTGCTCTATCCGGCTGAGCTACGGGGGCCGGCGGTCCCGCGGTAGACCCGAGAGACCCCTGAATCGTCGCACGCTGGACCGCGGGGTCCTGCGCGTGTGGGCGGGACTTAGACAGGCTTGAGCAAAAACGTGTAGAAAGTGGAGCCATGAGTCCAGTCGAAGACGACGAGGGGGACCTCACACGCAAGCAGCGCCGCGAGCAGGCTCGCGGCGAACGCAAAGCGCTGGAGCAGGCCGAGGCAGCGCGCGCGAAACGGCGCACGCGCCTGACGCAACTCGGGATCGTGGTCGCGGTCGTGGTCATCGCGATCGTCGGGATCGCGATCGCCTCCGGTGGCGGCGGGAAAACGACCGTAACCACCGCGGGAACCCCCCAGGCCAATGCGACGACTGCGGAAGTCAAGACGCTGATCGACGGCATCCCCCAGAGCGCCAACACGCTCGGTGACCCGAACGCGCCGGTGACGCTGCGGTACTTCGGCGACCTGGAGTGCCCGATCTGCAAGGAGTTCACGCTGCAGGTGCTGCCGACGCTGATCCCGAAGTACGTGCGCACGGGGAAGCTGCGGATCGAGTACCACTCGCTGGAGACGGCAACTCGCGAACCGGAAGTCTTCAAAACCCAGCAGGAGGCGGCCTACGCCGCCGGCAAGCAGAACCTCGGCTGGTACTTCATCGAGACCTTCTACCACGAGCAGGGCGAAGAGGACTCGGGCTACGTCAACGAAAAATACCTGCAGGGGATCGCCTCGCAGGTTCCCGGGCTGAACCTCGCCGACTGGACCGCCGCGCGCAGCGAACCGACCTACGCCAACGAGGTCACCGCCGACGCACAGGCCGCCAACCAGGCCGGCTTCACCGGCACGCCGTCCTTCGAACTGGGCAAAACCGGCGGTACCCTGGAAAAGTTCGAACCGGGCACGTTCACCGAAGCCGCCCCATATGAAGCGGCGATCGAAAAGCAGCTGCACGGTTAGCTCGGGCCGGCTCGGGAGTCAAGGCCGGCCATGAGCTCGAACGCCACCATAGGGACAGTAGGCCAACCATGAGCTCGAACGTCCTGCGCAAGACGATGCTCGTCCTGACGGCCGTGGGCCTCTGCCTGGCCGCCTATCTCACCTACGTCCACTACTCCGGCGTAACCCCCCCCTGCTCGATCAAGGGCAACCCCTGCAGCGAGGTTCAGAAATCGCAGTACTCGCTGTTCATAGGCATTCCTGTGGCCCTGATCGGCCTGCTCGGCTACATCGCGATCCTCGGATCGCTCTTGGCCCCGGACGGCGAACGGGCCCGGCTCGTGACGATGGCGCTCGTCCTCGGCGGGTTCGGCTTCAGCCTCTACCTCACCTATCGCGAGCTGTTCACGCTGCACAAAATCTGCGAGTGGTGCGTCTCCAGCGCCGTGATCATGACCGTGCTCGCGTGCCTGTCGGTGTGGCGCTTTTTGCGCGGGGAGGAGAGCCTCTCTGCGGGCGCGATCTCGCTCCCGGCTAGGCAATCCGTCCAGCAATAGCGGGCCGGCCCGTGCAACGGGGCCGATGAACCGACGTGGTGTGCAAGGCCATGCACACCGACATGACGACGACCAGCCCCGAGGCAAGCAGCGACCTGGCGCTGCCCGGCGAGGCGCAGATCTCACGGCTGTTCGAGATGACCAGCGATCTGCTCGCGGCGATCTCGCTCGACGGGCGCTTCACGCTGCTGAACCCGGCCTGGGAGCAGCTGCTGGGCTGGTCGATCGAGGAGCTCAAAGCGCACCCGATGCAGGAGCTCGTGCATCCCGACGACCTCGAGCAGACGCTCGCGCTCACGCTCGCCGGCCACCACCGGGCCGCGCAGTTCGTGAACTTCACCAACCGCTACCGCCACCGCGACGGGTCCTGGCGCTGGCTCTTGTGGAGCGCGCGCTGCGACGGCGAGGCCTGGTACGCGGCCGCGAAGGACGTGACCGACCGCATGTGGCTGGAGCGCCAGGCGCTGCACGACCCGCTGACGAAGCTGCCCAACCGCCTGCTGTTGATGGACCGCGCGCGCCAGGCGGTCGCACGCCTGCGCCGCTCAAACGGGCCGATCGCGCTGCTGTTCATCGACCTCGACCGCTTCAAGGCGATCAACGACAGCCTCGGCCACGCCGTCGGCGACCACCTGCTGATCTCGGTCTCCGAGCGCCTCGCGGAGATGCTGCGCGACTCGGACACGGTCGCGCGGCTGGGCGGTGACGAGTTCGTGATCCTGGCCGAGGACCTCGACTCCGACGCCGAGGCGCTCGCGGTCGCCGAGCGCGTGCTGCACGCGCTGGAGGAGCCCTTCCAGGTGGGATCGGCCGAGGTCTCGATGCTCGCGTCGGTGGGCGTATCGATCACGCACGACCCGGGGGCCGAGCCCGAGGACCTGCTGCGCGAGGCCGACGTGGCGATGTACCGGGCGAAGGGCGCGGGCGGGCACAACCTGGAGCTGTTCGACGAGGACCTGCGCCGCGAGGCCTCAGCGCGACTGGATCTCGAGGACCGCCTCGACCACGCCCTGCCCCGGCACGAGCTGCTGCTCGAGTACCAGCCGTTGCTGCCGCTGGGCGGCGGACGGCCGATCGGCTGCGAGGCGCTCGTCCGCTGGCACCCCCACGGCGGTGAGTCGACGGCGCCGCTGAGCTTCCTGTCGCTGGCCGAGGAAGGCGAGCTGATCGTGCAGATCGGCGACTGGGTGCTCCACACCGCCTGCGCCCAGGCGGCCGCGTGGCGCCGCGACGGGATCGGAATCCCGATCTCGGTGAACATCTCCGCGCGTGAGCTGACCGGGTCCGACCTCGCCGAGCGGGTGCATGAGGCGCTGCTGTACTGCCGGCTGCCGGGGAATGCCCTTTGCGTGGAGGTGAGCGAGGAGGTGGTCCTGCGCGACCCGGCGCGCGCGCGCGCGGCGCTGAAGGAGGTCAGGAGCCTCGGCGTGGCCGTCGCGCTCGATAACTTCGGCGCGCGTCAGTCCACGCTCAGCCTGCCGGGGAGCCTGCCTTTGAACATGCTGAAGCTCGACCGCTCTCTGATCCACGGCTTCGAGCGCCACAAGGATCGGCGCGCGATGGTCGTCGCGGCGCTCGCGCTCGCCCGCGAGAGCGGCCTGACCGCGATCGCCGTGGGAATCGAGACCAACCGCCAGCTCGCGCTCGCGCGCGAGCTGAACTGCACGGTGGGACAGGGCTTTCTGCTGCACCGGCCGGACGCGCCTGAGCGGCTGCGCCTCAGAGAGCCGGCCGGGGCGATACGCTCGCCCCCACCATGGCGCCCGATCGTGCGACTGCGCGGCACCAGCCGCCACTGAGAGCCCACGTCTCGACATCTGCCAGGGTCCGTCGATCGTGACGCGCACCCCGAGTGAGGACAGTCCCACCGAGCGCCTCAAGCTCGCGGCCGCGCAGGCCGCGGCCGCGATGGTGCAGGACGGCATGCACGTCGGGCTCGGGACCGGTTCGACCGTCGCATTTCTACTGCCGGTGCTGGCTGAGAGAGGCCTGCGCGGGGTGCGCTGCGCAGCCACCTCGCCGGTCACCGAGCAGGCGGCGCGCGCGCTCGGGTTGACCGTGGAAGACCTGGACGCGGTCGGGGAGCTGGACATCGCGATCGACGGGGCCGACCAGGTCGACCCGAATGGATGGCTTGTGAAGGGCGGGGGCGCCGCCCAGACACGCGAGAAGATCGTCGCGGCGGCGGCGCGGCGGTTCGTGGTGATCGTCTCGGCTGAGAAGGTGGCGCCGGCACTGCGCCCGCCGGTGCCGCTGGAGGTGCTGCGCTTCGGGGTCGAGCACACGCTGGCGGAGGTTGGCCAGGCGCGGCTGCGCGGGGACCTGGAGAGCCCGGACGGCAACCTGATCGCCGACTACTTCGGCCCGATCGGCGACCCGGCTGACCTGGCGGCACGGCTGAGCGCAACCCCGGGCGTCGTCGAGCATGGGCTGTTCGCGCCGGAGATGGTGAGCTGCGTCCTGATCGCGGACGAGAGCGGCGTCGAACGCCGCGCGGGTGGCAAGTCGGATGCGCCGGGCAGCGCGAGCGCGATCGGTTAGGGAATCGCGGGGGACGCGGCCAGCGGGCGCAGCTCCTCGTCGGGCGCGACGGAGTGACGCTCGAGCACGCCGTCCTCGCCCACTACATAAGCGCCCATCCGCAAAAGCGGCGGCGAGTAGACGTGCAGTGTCACAGCCGGATCGACGCCCGCGTGGCGCACGCGGTGGATGTCGGCGGCGGAGAAGTGGAAGCTCTGGGTGGGCCCAAAAATACGATCGCGCGTCGGTCCGTCGATCGCGAGGCGCTCCTCGCGCACGCGTCCTCCCACCACGGCGACGGCGCCCGCGGAGATGTCGTGGTCGTGAAAGCCGGTGTCGTGGTCGTCCATCCAGCAGATCAGCCAGGCAGTGAGGTGCGCGTCGGAGAGCAACTCCTCGTAGACGCGCTGGGTGTGGTCGTGGTGGACGCGTCCGATCCACAGCTCCGGCTGCGAGGCGAGCTCGGCGACGAACGCCTGCAGCTCGGGCGCGGTCAGGTCCCGGTCGCGCGGGCGGGGTACGGAGGCGAGGGGGGTTCTCATCGGAGAGCCTCCTCCCGCGCGACCGGGACGATTGGGGGGTTTTGCGCGGCGGCGATCGCCGCTTCGGGCGCTTGCACCCGAGCCTGGGATACGCGCCCTTGGGTCTGGTGGGATACGCCGCCGGGCGCCGGCGCGCCGAAGGCGCGCGCGGTGGCGCCGGCGAGCAGCTCCCAGTCGAGCGCGCCCGGCTCGTGCAGCAGCGCCGGCTCGACGACGGGGCGGTCGGACCCGTACAGGAGCTGGCCCGGGCCGCCGATCGCGTCGGCGAGGGCGCCGACCGCGAGCGGCCCGTAGGAGGAGGTGTCGTAGAAGACGAGCGGGTCATGCGCGCGGTCACGGTCACGCTCGCGCGAGGACGGGCCGCCGCGCGCGGCCAGGCGCTCGCGGTGCAGCGGCGCGAGGCCGGCGAGCATCGCGAAGACGACCCGCAGCTCGGGGTGCTCGGCGCGGCCGGCGCCGAGGAACGCGAGGAAGGCCGCGTGCATGTCGGCGACGTAGTGCGTGAGCGCGGGCCACCAGAGCGGGTCACCGAGCGAACTCGCGCCGGCCCCGGGCGCGGCGCCCGGGCCGAAACCGGGACCTGGACCGGGGTGGACGAACAGCGGCGCGCCGCGGCGCTCCAGGCGTGCGAGCAGCGGCCGCACACGCGCGAGCCGATCGACGCCGGCGAGCGCGCCCGCGGGCAGTGAGACGCCGACACAACCGCGGTGCAGCGCCTCCTCGACGTCGGCCGGGTCGGGGTCCTCGAGCGCGATCGCGCCCCACACGCCGAAGGGCTCGCCAAGCGCCAGCGCGCCCTCATGGTAGGCGTCGAGCAACGGCTGCGCCTGCGCGCGGGGCAGAGACTCGATCCCCAGGGGGCTCGACAAGCACAGCAGCGCGCGGTCGAGGCCGTCGTGCCGTACGAGCTCGGCACGACGTGCGGGCGCCTCGCTAGCCATGTCGATCACGTAGGGGCGCTCGCCCGCGAGGAACAGGACCGTCAGCCCTTGCTCGTAGCGGACAAAGGGAAGCTCAAGCCGCTGGGCGAGCGCTTGCACGAGCGGCTCGGTCCAGAGATGTTGGTGGATATCGGTCCTCATCGCTCTCTTTATTGCCCACTCTTCATCGTTCTCGGTGCTCTTCACACCCCTATCGGCATATTCCACAGAATCCTTATCGATTTTATGGACTTTAGTATATCAGCCATTTGTCGAAATACGTACACAGCCTGGATAGGCATCTATCTCTACGCCCGATCAGTCCTTCCCGAGAGCGCATGCGCGCATCCTCTGAGCAAACCATCTCCGAACAACCCCAGTCTGCACAGACCCAGCCTGCACAAACCAGATCGCCATGTCAGACGACGCGACACCCCAAACCAATACCGGCCCCGGCCAACAAGCCCCCGGCCCGCAAGCCGAGTCCGTCCCCGAGCGGGGAATCGAGCCCGCCGGGTCCGCCGAGTCCGCCCCCGGGGCCGCTGAGTCCTCTGGGGCGACCGAGCCCGGGCAGGTCGCCGGGCAGGTCACGGAGCCTGGACAGGCCACCGTCGCCGAGGGAACGGCCGGTCGGGGTAATCGCCGCAGGGGCATGTGGGCCACGGCGGCCGTGGTCTGTGTTCTAGCCGGAAGCGCCGCCTCGGTGCTCGGCGCGCACGCCGTGGCGAAGAGCGACGCGAGCAAGACGGAAACAAGCTTCCAGCATGGCTCGCAGGCGATCGCCTCGACATTGAAGCTGGCGGTCCAGCGCCAGGAAGAGCTAACCATCGCGGCCTCCACCTTCTTCGCCGGCAATCCGAAGGCAACCTCCGCCGAATTCGCCCGGTGGGTCATGTGGGCGCGCACACGGCGTCGCTATCCCGAGCTCGACGCGCTCGGCCTGCTGCCGGCTCCGCCCAAACCCGCGCCGGTCGTCCACAAGCCCACGGTCGTCACCACCTCGTCCACCGGCACTTCATCTACATCCACCGAAGCCTCGTCCACATCGGCCGTCGCCGGCTCGCCGTCCACATCCGCGGACGCCACCACGCCGGACGAGGCCCCGGCCGGCGCCTCGCCGGCGCCGATCGACGTCTCATCCCCGCCCGCTCGCCCCTCCCCCGCGCCCGTCCATGTTGCGCCCGCGCTGCTGCTGAGTCGTAACACCGGGCTGAGCATCTATAAGCCCATTTCGGCCGGAAAACGACAGGCGCTGGCCGTCGTGACGCCCGTGTATCGGGGCAACGTGACCCCGCACACCGTGTTCGGCCGCACCGCGGCATCGGTGGGATGGCTGCGCGAGGTGCTCGTGCCCGGGGCCCTGCTGGGACAGGTGCTGGTCGGTCATCCCGGCTACGCGCTGAGCGTCACCTACCGGCCCCATGCCGCCAACCGGGCCGGCTCGAGCCTCGTATTCGTAAGCGGCGCGCCGCGGTCAGACGCGCAGAACACGACGCTCGACCTGCACGACGGCTGGACCGTGACGAGCTTCGGCCCAGCCGCCGGCGCGAACGTGCTCAATAACGGAGACGCGCTCGCGCTGCTGATCGGCGGGATCCTGTGCAGCGTGGTGCTCGGCCTGCTGGTGGATCTCCTCGGCGCCGCTCGCTGGTCAACGCCGGCAACGACACCGGCGCCGACGGAGGACGAGGCAAGGGTCGGCGCCGAGGCCGAGGCGCAGGACGGCGTACCGCCCAACAAGTACCTGTACGAGCCCGTGACCGGGCTCCCCAACCGCGAGCTCACGCTGGACCGCGCCGAGCGCATGGTCGCACGGGCGGGACGCGACTCGGGCATGCTGGCGGGCGCGCTGTTCGTCGACATCGACCAGCTCAGCGAGGTCAACGAGATGCTCGGGCTCACCGCCGGGAATCAGCTGCTGAAGATCGTCGGGGAACGACTGCTGGACGTCGTGCGCGCCGGGGATACCGTGGGCCGGCTCGACGGAGACGAGTTCGTCGTGCTGGTCGAATCGGCTGCCCGCGGGGTGCGCCTGGACTCCCTCGCCCAGCGGATGATCGAGGCGCTGCACAAACCGGTCGAGCTCGACGCTTTCGGGCCGAGCTTCGTCCTGACCGCGAGCATCGGCGTCGCCTTCGGCCGCTACGCGACGCCCGATGACCTGTTGCGCGACGCGCACGTGGCCCTGGTCTCGGCCAAGACCGCGGGCAAGGACCGCTACACGCTCTTCAACGCGAACATGCGCACCGTGATCGAGGGCCGCGCGGTGCTCGAGGCCGAGCTGAGCACGGCCTTGGCGGAGAACCAGTTCTTCCTGCTCTATCAGCCGATCTACGATCTGCGCACCCGCAAGGTGGCCGGCCTGGAGGCGCTGATCCGCTGGCAGCATCCGACGCAGGGCGTGCTGGCCCCTGACGCGTTCATCCCGCTGGCCGAGGAAACGGGGCTGATCGTGCCGATCGGGCGTTTCATGCTCGAAGAGGCCTGCGCCCGCGCCGCGGCCTGGGAGGTGGCGGGGGGCGCCGCCGGAGGCGGTTCTCGCGTCGGCGTCTCGGTGAAGATCTCACCGCATCAGCTGAATCGCGACGGCTTCGCCACCGACGTGCAGCGCGCCCTGCAGCAGTCGGGGATCGAGCCTTCGCTGCTCACGCTCGAGATCCCCGAGACTGCGATGATGAGCGACCTCACCGCGGCGGCGGAGCGCCTGCGTCTGGTCAAGCGCCTGGGCGTGAGCATCGCGATCGACGACTTCGGCGGCAGCGGCTACGCCCACCAATCCGACCTGCGCCAGCTCCCGCTCGACTCCATGCGCGTGGACCGCAGCTCGCTCGCCGCGTCCGAGGACGAGGACTACCGCAGCTGGCTGCTCGAGGCGATCATGCTCGTCGGGCGTGAGCTCTCGCTGACCGTGGTCGCCACGGGAATCGAGACGCACGAGCAGATGGCCGCACTCCAGGCGATCGGCTGCACGATGGCCCAGGGCGCCCTGATGGGCTCCCCCGCCCCCGCGGATGCCGTCGCGGGTCTGTTCGACGTGGAGCTCCCCGCTGTGGCCAGCGCCGTCATTGACCCGAGCATGCCTCGGGATTTGGCTCTGTAGAGCCGACGGGGGACCCAGGAATCGAACCTGGCGTTGCGGTTTTGGAGACCGCCGTGTTACCGATACACCAGTCCCCCGGGCGGCTCTGGATTGTAGGGGCTCGGGGGCGCTGCGACATAGATGGGCGCGGCGGCTTGGACGCTAAAGGCCGGGCTCGGGAATGCCGAAAACGTCTGTAGCTCTACACCATCTTGTGATGATGCGCACTTTCTCTGCCAGGCTCCGAGTCCTTGGCCGATTCTTGATCGGGGTGTTGACGCGGGCCGTTGTGGGGGTCTTTGGGGGGGTTCGCGTTTTGCGTAGGTCCCTTGCCCCAGAGGCGGGGGACACGCTGATCGAGGTGCTGATCAGTGCGCTGCTGGTGGGGCTGATCGTCGTCGCCACCCTCACCGGCTTCAACGAGACGACCAAAGCCTCCCAGGACGAGCGCGCGCACGACCAGGCCTCGGTACTTGCCGCCCAGTCCCAGGAGCAGCTGCGCAGCGACCCGGCGAGCACGCTCGACGTGCTGGCGGCCTCCCCGCACGAATACACCCAGACGGTCGGCGGGACGAAATACAAAATCACCCAGGCGGCCCAGTTCATCAACGGCTCCGGCAGCGCCACCGGCTGCAACAACTCGAAAAACGAAAGCGAAGAATCCAAGAACCTCGAAATCTCCTCGAGCGTCACCTGGAAAACGCTCGAAGCGGTCAAACGCAAAGCCGTCACCCAGACGAGCGTGATCACGCCGCCCGACGGCTCGGGACTGGAGGTCGACGTCACCAACCTCGGCAAACCCGAACTCGGCGTCGCCGGCGTGACGGTCTTCGCGGGCGGAGTGGAAACGACGACCGGGACCTCCGGCTGCGTGATCTACGCCGGCATCCCGGCGACGACGACGAACGTCGAAGCCTACAAGCTGGGGGACGTGACCCCGGGCGGCGAACACAAGTTTGTCGCAAAGGAAGTGTCGATCGCGCCGAACGTCACCACCCACGAGCCCGTCAATCTGGCCCCCGGCGGGAGGATCCAGGCCACCTTCGAATACGAAAACAAACCCACCCATAAAAACGGCGCCGTCGTAGAACCCGTCAAGGGAGACACCTTCGTCGTGGCCAACGCCAAAATGGCCGTCGCCCCCGAATATGAAGTGGGCGGCGCCAGGCTCGAATATAACTCCGAAGACGAATACGAACCGCTGCAGGGCAGAATAAACGCCGGGAAAACGGAATACTATTCCGAAAAAGCGGAAACCGCCAAAATAGGGCCGTACTACTCAAACGGCGATCTGTTTCCATTCACGAACGCTTGGACGGTCTACGCGGGGGACTGCACGGCCAACAACCCCACCAAATACGGCGTCAAACTGGGAGAACCAGTCGTCCCCGCCGGGGAAAAAGTCTCGGTGAGCGTTCCCACCTCATATGTCACGCTCAACGTCTACAAGAACACCAGCACGGAAAAAGAAACCACGCCCCAAGAAGTCAAGATCACCAACCTCGGCTGCACCACGATGAACCCCAAACTGGTTCCAAACAACGCCATCGAAGCCAACTACGAAAAACACTACGAACATAGGCAGTACACCAACGCCGAAGGACATCTGGAAATCCCTTTCCAGCCTTTCGGCCCCAAATTTGAACTCTGCCTCGCCTACAACAACGGCACCAACCACCGCGTCTACAAAACTCCAGCCAGCTATGAAAACAG
Source organism: uncultured Solirubrobacterales bacterium (assembly GCA_963837135.1). Classification (GTDB taxonomy): domain Bacteria; phylum Actinomycetota; class Thermoleophilia; order Solirubrobacterales; family Solirubrobacteraceae; genus Palsa-744. Next base: position 475,195 of record CAWILV010000004.1, on the reverse strand, counting down.
CACAATAGCCGGCACCACACTCCCAAACCTATATGTGGGCGAAACCAAAACGACCCCAAATTGGACACTAGTGGAATCCTCTATCTCGACGGTCAAATGCTGAGCCACAGACCCACTATCAGCCTACCCCGCCTTGCCGACGAGCGGGGCTTCACCCTGATGGAGCTGCTCGTCTCGATGCTGATGGCGGTCGTGATCACGGGCGCGCTGTTCGCGATCATGGAAGTATCCGTGGGTCAGACGACCCTGATCACCGACAGAGTGCAGGCCAACCAGCTCGGGCGCACGGCGATGACCAGGATCGTCGACGAGCTGCACTCGTCCTGCCTCGCGCCCAGCTTCTCGCCGATCCAGGAAAACAGCAGCGAATCGGAACTGATATTCAAGAACGCCTACAGCAACGAAGCGGTGATCCTCAACAATAAAGAAGCGGAAGCGAAAACCGGCGGCACCGGCACCGGCGTCTTCGAGCACCAGATCGTGTGGAGCCCGACGGCCAAGACGTTGACCGACTACACGTATAAGAGCACGAGCGGCGAAGGTGCGGAAGCCAAATTTCCGGGAATCACGAGCAACCACGAACACGCCACCCCAACCAGTGGAGTTTTGCTCGCCAGCAACGTGACCCAGACCGAAGCCAAGAACTCTAAAGGTGAAACGGTAAAACTGCCGATCTTTGAATATTACAAGTACAGCAAAGAATCCAGCAGCAGCTCGAGCACACCTTTGGGCAGCCTTGCCGCGATACAAAATGAAGAAAGCAAACAATATGTCCCGCTCAAAGCGGAAACGGAAGCTGGTAGTCCGGCAGAAAAAGAAAACAGCTCCAACAACGTGTCCTCGGTCCTGATCAGCTTCAGGCAGGCTCCCAGGGATGGGAAAACCGAACACGACCGGTACGTCGACCTCAGCAACCAGACCACCCTCGCGCTCAGCGCCCCGAACTCCGAAACCCCGATCCAGGACACCCCATGCGAATGACGACACTTCACAGCGCCCTGTCACGCGCGCGCGCGCAGGACGGCGTCACGATGATCATCGCGATGGGCGTGATGCTCGTGACCAGCCTGCTGCTGGCCTCCACCTACGTCGCCACCCAGGGCGACATCCAACTCTCGCATACCGACACCGCTCAGAAGGAGGCCTACTACGCCGCGGTCGCGGGCGTTCAGGAGTTCGAGTACGAGATGCAGAACAACCCCGATTACTGGGAGACCTGCGGGAAACCGACCAACACGCTGCCGCAGGAATCAGGATCGTCGTACAAAGTCACGATCCTGCCGGCCAGTACCGCGCCGACGGGCACGACCGAATGCAGCACCTCCAACCCCTTCAAGACGGTGATCGAGTCCTCAGGCGCCGCCGCCAACACGTTCCGAGTCGAATCGGTCGGCACCGCCGGCAAGAAACCGGAACAGCACCACACGATCGTCGCCACCTTCAAAGTCACTGGATTCCTCAACTTCATCTACTACACGAACCACGAGGACGAGGACCCCACCCTCTACAACGCATCCAAGACCTGCACAGAACCGACGACGTACTACCCGACCACCTCGTCCTCGGGTTGCCAGTTGATCGAATTCGCGACCGGCGACGAAATCAACGGCCCGATGCACACCAACGACGCCGTCTGCGTCGGCGGCTCCGCTTCGTTTGGGCGCTCGGGCCACTCTCCCCCGGACGTGGTCGAATTCTATCGCGGCCTGAACAGCAGTTGCCACGGAACCGGCAAATACAACACGGCCAGCAAAAGCTATACGAAGGGCGAACTGCTGACGCCGCCGAAGAGCGACGAAAGCCTGTCCACGTACGCAAACGAAGAAGACGAATTCTTGGGCGTAACCGAACTGGTTTTGAACGGCTTGACCAATAAAATCACCGTCATCAACAAAGGCGAACCCAAAATCATCGAATGGCCCAGCAACGGGCTGATCTATGTAGCTACCAACGGAGCATGCGGATACACCTTCAACCCGCTCACCGCCGACAGTACCGAAGAGAAGTCCGACGAGACGAACTGCGGTAACGTCTACGTCAGCGGCACATATAGCAAGTCGCTGACGATCGGCTCCGCCGAGGACGTGATCGTCAACGGCAACATCTATCCCTACGGCAACCTCGGCGGCGAACCGACCGGGACCGCGACGCTCGGCCTGATCGCGAACAACAACGTCCGTATCTACCATCCCGTCAAAGAAACCTACAAAGGATCCGGCGTTGGCAATAAAACATGTAACAAAAACAAAAAAGGTGAAACAGAGGTATATAACTCTACCTTAGGGGAATGTGAATATACCGAGAACTACAACGAATGCGACGCTCCCAACCTCAACGCGAGCGAAGACAAACTGCACGGCTGGGGATCGCTGGAAAACCCCTGGATCTATGCCGCGATCCTGTCGACGACCCACTCCTTCGTGGTCGACAACTACAACTGCGGGGCAAAGCTCGGGGACATCAACCTCGAGGGGGCGCTGGCCCAGAACTATCGCGGGATCGTCGGCACCGGCGGCGGCACCGGCTATTTCAAGGACTACAAATACGACAGCCGCCTAGCTGTGGACGAGCCCCCATACTTCCTCAGCCCCCTCAACGCCGGCTGGAAAGTCGCGCGCGAGACCGCGCCCAAGAGCGGATAGCCGAGCCCTCCCCTCCGAGGCGGCGAGCCGGCCTCGGTCGACCATCCGCAGATGCGGGCGAAGGGACTCGAACCCCCAAGGGCTTGCGCCCACTGGCTCCTAAGGCCAGCGTGTCTACCAATTCCACCACGCCCGCTCGGCCGCTCCGCGCCGCTTGCGCACACGGGGACCGCTTCAGATTGTATGGTTTCCCACGATGTCCTCTGCCCTTCGTAGCCGCGAGGAAGCCGACCGCCGCGCGCGCGGCGTGATCGTCACGCACCCCAACCGCGAGAAGCCGGTCGCGCAGACCACGCGCGTGACCGTGGTGCTGCTGCTGCTCGTGACCGTCGTGCTGCTGCTGATCAACACGATCGGCGGCTGGAGCCTGCTCGAGGGCGCGCTGCCGATCCAGCTCGCCTTCATCCTCGTCTACCTGCTGATGGCCTACTACACGAGCCGCTGGAGCCGGGGTGTGCTGCCGCTCGGCGCGGGGCTCGCCGTGCTGCTCGGGATCTTCGCGCTCGTGGCCGCGCCCAGCTGGTTCGCTCGCAACAAACCCGGCTTCTCGCAGGCCCACCTCAACTCCGGGCTGCTCGGGGTGATCACGCTGCTGATCGTCCCCGTGCAGATCCTGCTCGTCCTGTTCGCGATGCGCGGCTTCAAACAGGGCTGGAACGTCGAGGTCGAGCGGCGCGACCCGTCAGTTGAGGACCCCACCCGCCCGGGCCCCGGCGCGGGCGGGTACCCGGACGCTCCGCTGCTCCCGGCCTGAGCCGGGGAAATCGATGCGGCGGGTGGGAGTCGAACCCACACGCCCTTGCGGACAGAGGCTTTTGAGGCCTCCGCGTCTACCGTTCCGCCACCGCCGCACGTGTGCAACCAATATATGCGTCTCTACGCCGGGCCTCCAACCAGCTCCAGCAGCGGCTCGGCGATCGCCTCCGGCGCCGCGAGAATGCCGTAGGGCAGATCCTCGTGCTCTGGCAAGTCCAGCACGCGCAGACGGGCGCGCTCGCAGATCAGCGCGCCGGCGGCGATGTCCCAGGGCTTGACCGTGCGCTCGAAGTAGGCGTCGAAGCGGCCCGCCGCCGTCCATGCGAGGTCGAGCGCGGCGCTGCCGAAGCGGCGGATGTCGCGCACCTCTGGGATCGCCCGCGCGAGCACCTTCGCCTGCGCCGCCCGCACGCGCGCGTCATAGGCCAGGCCCGTGGCAACCATCGCCGTCGCCAGGTCCTCGCGCTCCGACCCTCTCAACTCGACCACGCCCTCCGGCCCGCTCAGCCTCGCCCCACCGTCGCGCGTCGCCGTGAACAGCTCGTCGCGATTCGGGTCGTACACCGCGCCCGCCACCGTGCCCGCGCCGTCCTTCACCGCGACGCTCACGCACCACTGGGGAATCCCGAACAGGAAGTTCACGGTCCCGTCGAGCGGATCGACGACCCAGTCCAGGCCGCTCGTGCCCTGCTCGGAGCCGCCCTCCTCCCCCACGAAGCCGTCCTGCGGCCTCCGCTCCGCGAGCAACGCCTTGATCGCGCGCTCCGACGCCAGATCCGCCTCGCTGACGAGGTCGGTCGGCGTGCTCTTGCTGCTCACCTCCCGCTCGTGGCCGGTCCTCACACGCTCCAGCAGCAATCCGCCCGCCATCCGCGCGGCCGCGACCGCGACGTCCAGCAACTCGATGCCGGCCGGCATCCCCGCGCCTGCTCGATCGCGCAGGCGCTCGCCGCCTCCGCTCACGAGAAGCCGGGCGGGCGATCCTGCGCCCAGGGGCGCTCGGCCTCGATCTGCGCGGCCAGCGCCACAAGCGTCGCCTCGTCGTTGGGCTTGCCGACGAGCTGCACCGCGCGCGGCAGGCCGTCCGCGGCGAACCCCGCGGGCACCGAGCACGCGGGCTGGCCGGTGAAGTTCCAGCAGGCCGCGTAGGGCACCGTCGCCGAGGCCTCGACCGACGTCCGCAGCCAGCCGCGGCCCTCGTGAGCGCCGATCCGCGGCGCCGGCGCGGGGGTCACCGGCGTCAGCAGCACGTCGTGGTCGGCCAGCGGCTCGTTCAAGCGCGCCGTGTACTGCGCTCTGCGCCCGAGCGCCCAGTCGAGGACGCCCTGCGGGATCATCCCCCCGATGCGGGCGAGCGCGCCGATGCGCCGTTCCACGCGCTCGGGGTGCGCGAGCGCGGCCACCGTCTCGTGCAGGCTGCGCAGGTAGACGACCGTGAACTCGGCCGCGGGCGCGAGCCGGCCGTGGTCGACCTCGTGCTCGTGCACCTCGTGCCCGAGGCTCCGCAGCAGCGCCGCCGTCTGATCCAACGCCGCGCGGTTCTCTTGGTCCAGCTTCGTCAGCGGCGAAGGCGGCAGCCTGCTCGCGACCGCGATCTTCAGGGGGCCGGTCTCCCCGAGCGCGTCCAGGAACGAGCTCGGCGGCACGACCGGCGTATCGGGGTCCGCCGGCCCTTCGGCGATCGCGTCGTAGAACAGGGCGCTGTCGCGCACCGAGCGCGTCAGCACGCCGTAGACGACCAGGCCGTGCCAAGCGCCTGCCTGGGGCGCCAGCGGCACGCGCCCCCACTGCGTCTTCAACCCGAACAGGCCGCTGAAGGCGGAGGGAATGCGAATCGATCCCCCGCCGTCGCCCGCCAGCGCGGCACCCACCAGGCCGGCGGCGACCGCCGCCGCGCTGCCGCCGCTGGAACCCCCGGGGCTGTGCTGCAGCTCCCACGGGTTGCGCGTCACGCCCCACGTGGGCGACTCGGTCCAGGGGAACGCGCCCAGCTCGGGCATCTGCGTCTTGCCGATCACGATCGCCCCGGCCGCGCGCGCGCGTCTGACGATCTCCGAGTCTGCGGCCGCGGGGTCGCCGTAGGCGTTCGTGCCGCACGTCGTCACCTCGCCGGCGACGTCCTGCTCGTCCTTGACGGCGATCGGCACACCGAGCAGCGGGCGCTGACTCGACTCCCCACCCGCCCCGCGGCGGGCGTCGGCCTGGTCGGCCTCCATCCGCGCGCGTTCCTCGAACACCACACGGAAGGCGTTCAGCTTCGGGTCCAAGCGCTCGATCCGCTCCAGATAGATGTCCACCAGCTCGCGGGAGCTCAGCTCGCCGGCGGCGATCAGCTCCGCCTGCTTGGCGATCCCGGCGTAGGCGAGGTCGGTTGCGTCCATTCCGGACAATCTATTGAAAAAAATTACACGTCCACCGCACAGCGCTTTAGGATGCCCTCGGAGAAGGTCGCCGCATCTACAAAGGGGGAGCAGATCGTGTCCTATCCCGTCACCTTCGAGGCCGACTACGTCGAGTCCCGCCACCGGCTGAGCACGTTCTTCCGCCTGATCCTAATGATCCCCCTGTGGATCTGGCTGTACTTCTATGGGATCGTGGCCGGTTTTGCGGTGCTGATCGCCTGGTTCGCGATCGTGATCACCGGCCAGTTCCCGCGCGGCCTGTACGACTTCGTCGCCGGCTACACGCGCTTCATCACGCGCGCCACCGCCTACGGCGCCCTGCTGTGTGACGCCTATCCGTCCTTCGGCGGCTCGCCCGACCCCGCCTACCCGATCCGGATGGAGTTCGAGCGGCTCGATCACTACGACCGTCTGAAGACCCTGTTCCGCATCATCCTCGCGATCCCGATCGTGATCCTGCGCTACATCATCGGCCTGCTGCTGGAGATCGGCGCGTTCGCGGCCTGGTTCGTGATCCTCTTCACCGGCAAGATGCCGCGCGGCCTGTACGACCTGATGGTGTTCGCCAACTCCTACACCGCGCGCTCGGACGCCTACCTCTATCTATTGACCGAGACGTACCCGCCATTCGAGGATGGCTCGCAAGCCACGAGCGCCCCGGCGATCTGACTAGACCGGTGTGATCGGGTTGCGCTTGGCGGGCCAGTCGCGCTGCTTCGACTGCGCGTGCGCGAAGCGGCGGATCAGCTCGCCGCGCAGGTCCTGCGGCTCGATCACCGCGTCGATCACCAATTCTGAGGCCAAGTGCAGGATGTCGATGTCCTCGCCGTATTCCTTGCGCAACTCCTCGGTCTTCTTCGCGCGCTCGCCCTCGTCGTCGATCGCCTGCAGCTGGTTGTAGAACACCGCGTTGATCGCGGCCTGCGGGCCCATCACGGCGATCGAGGCGCTCGGCAGCGCGATGCAGCAGTCGGGGTCGAAGGCGGGCCCGGCCATCGCATACAGACCCGCCCCGTAGGCCTTCCTCACGACCACGGAGATCTTCGGCACGGTCGCTTCGCTGACCGCGCTGATCAGCTTCGCGCCGTGGCGGATGATGCCTTCGCGCTCGACCTGCGTGCCGATCATGAAGCCGGGCACATCGGCCAGGAACAGCAAAGGGATGTTGAACGCGTTGCAGGTCTGGATGAAGCGCGCGGCCTTGTCGGCCGAGTCGCCGAACAGCACGCCGCCCTTGTGCTTCGGCTGGTTTGCGACGATCCCGAGCGCGTGCCCCTCCAGGCGCGCGTAGCCGACGACTAGCTCCTTCGCCCAGCGCGGGTGGATCTCCAGGAACGACTCGCCGTCGACGAGCGTCTCGACCAGCAGCTTCATGTCAAACGGCTTGTTCTCATCCTCCGGGATCAACTCGGCGATCGGCGTTTTCGACGCGGGCTCTGCCGACCCTGCCGGCGGCGGGGACTCGGGCGGGTGGAAGGGCGGGTGGGTCTCCCAATTCTGAGGCATATACCCCAAATACCGCTTGGCCAGTGCGATCCCGTCCTGATCGCTCTTCACCAGCTGATGCCCGCACCCGCTCACCCCCGTGTGCATCCGCGCGCCGCCCATCTCCTCCAGTGTCACCTGCTCGCCGATCACCATCTCCGCCATCCTTGGCGAGCCCAGGTACATCGACGCGTTCTGATCCCTCATGATCACCACATCGCAGAACGCCGGTATGTACGCCCCCCCTGCGGCACTCGGACCGAACAGCACACACACCTGCGGCACCACCCCCGACATCCGCACCTCGTTGTAAAAGATCCTCCCCGCACCCCTTCGTCCCGGGAACATCTGCACCTGCTCGGTGATCCGCGCGCCCGCCGAGTCGACGAGGTAGACCATCGGAATCCTCAGACTCAGTGCGCGTTCCTGGATGCGCAGGATCTTCTCCACCGTCTTCGGCCCCCACGAGCCCGCCTTCACGGTCGGATCGTTCGCCATCAGGGCCGACGGGCGCCCGTCGATCGTTCCGACCCCCGTCACGACGCCGTCGGCGCCCAGCCCGTCCTGCTCCCAATTGGCCAGCAGCGCCTCCTCGGCGAAGCTGCCCTCGTCGAGCAGCAGCGCCACGCGCTCGCGCACCGGGAGCTTGCCCTGCTCGCGCGCCTTCTCGTGGTGGCGCTCGGGACCGCCGCCGAGCGCGCGGGTCCTCGCCCTGGGGAGATCAGTCACCTCGTGTGCCGCCGCTCGATCCTGAGCTCCGGATCGTGACTCAGATCCCCGGGTTCTCGGCCGGCGCCTCGCCGGAGTAGTCGTAGAAGCCGATCCCCGACTTGCGCCCGAACCAGCCGGCGGCGAGCATCTTGCGCAACATCGGCGGTTGGGCGAAGCGGCGCTCGCGGAACTCGTCGAACAGCACGTCACAGATCGAGCCAAGCGTGTCGAGGCCGACGAAGTCCGCCAGCGTGAGCGGCCCCATCGGGTGCCCGGCGCCGGCCTTCATCGCCTCGTCGATCTCACCGACCGAGCCGATCCCTTCTTCGTAGCCGCGCATCGCGTCGAGCATGTACGGCACGAGCAGCCGGTTGACGATGAAGCCAGCCCGATCCTTGGTTCCGATCGCGAGCTTGCCCTCGGACTTCGCAAACTCGAGCGCCGTCTCGAACGCCTCGTCTGACGTAGTCACGCAGCGCACGACCTCGACCAGCTTCATCACCTGCGCGGGGTTGAAGTAGTGCAACCCGACGAACTGCCCCGGCCGGCCGGTCGCGGCCGCCTGGTCGATCACCGACAGGGAGGACGTGTTCGTCGCGAACACCGCCTCGGGCTTGACGATCCGATCGACCTCCTTCCACATCTCGAGCTTCAGCGCCAGATTCTCGGTGATCGCCTCGATCACCAGGTCGCAGTCGGCGAGGTCCTTGTAGTCGGTGGTCTCATGGATCCGCCCGCGGACCGCGTCGGCATCCTCCTGCGAGGACTTCCCCTTCTCGACCGCGCGCGCGAGCTGCTTCTCGATCTTGCCGATGCCCTTCGCCAAAGTCGCCTCGTCGACCTCGCGCAACACCACCTCATAGCCGGCCTGCGCCGCCACCTGCGCGATCCCGTGCCCCATCAGCCCCGCCCCGAGCACGCCCACCTGCTTGATCTGCCGCTGCGCCATGCGTCCTCCGTTTGTTCTCCGTTTGTTTGCGCAGCCTATCTGCCCACCCACGCCGCCGAGTCCAGGTAGCCTGCTGAGAATGCCGGCGGATGAGACCTTCGACCTCTCTGCGGCGGGCCTGCGCGCCGACGGCACCGACCTGCGCATCTCGGTCGAGGTGCTCGCCTCCAAGCTCGAGTCCTCATTGCCCGGCCGCACGCGCGTCGAGCGCCGCGGCGGCGGCCTGCTCGGCCGTGGCGAGAAGCACGTGCGCCAGATCCAGGTCGATCTCGGCTCCGACAGCGGAACCCGCTATCAGCTGGAGATCGATGGCGAGCGCGTGGAGGGCTTCCGCGAGCGCAAATCGGGCGGCATCGCGATCAAGCGCGAGCCACTGGACCCCGATGAATGGATCGCGGCGCTCACGGACGAGCTGCAGTCGGAGGCGCAGCGCAGCGCCGAGGCGCGCGCGGCGCTGGAAGGGCTGGTTCGCTGAGATGGCCGGCGAACCGGGACCGTTGAAAGAGCTGGTGGGATGAGATGAGCGAACCGGATCAAGACCGGGCACAGGAGCGCGAGCAGGAAGAATCGCTGGCGCGGATCGAAGCGGGCGGCATCCCCCTGTCGGCCGAGCGGCGCCTGAGCGAGCTGAGCGGGACCCAGGGCCAGGACGGCGGGCGGGGCGCGTCGTTTACATCCGATCTCTCCGTCAACGGGTTCGCGCTCTGCCACCAGCTCGGGTTGAAGCCGCTGTCGCAAGTGATGGGCAGCTCGATCTACCAGATGGGCTACCAAGGCGCGTGGGGAGCGACGAGCTTCGGCGGCAGCGCGCTCGTCGAGCTCGACTCGCTGTCTGAGGCACTGAACGAGGTTCGCGGACGAGCACTCGGCCGGCTCGCCGAGGAGGCGCGTCAGATCGGCGCCGATGCCGTCGTCGGCGTGGAAACGCGTGCGGGCGAATCCGAACTCGGCAGCGGGGCCGGCGGTGGCCAGCTTGCGCTCGAGCACATGGTGCTCGGCACCGCGGTCCGCCGCGAGAGCTCACGCGCCGAGCAGCCCGTGATGACCGAGCTGTCGGTCGCGGACTACGCCCTGCTCCTGCGGGCCGGGATCGAGCCGGCCGGGATCGTCGCCTGGAGCTCGGTGTTCTTCGCGAGTTACGCCTACAGCGGGATGCTCGGCGCGGGGCCTGGGTCGATGGGCGCGATGGGGTCGATGCAGCCCTACGAGCTCAGCGAATTCACCCAGGCCCTGTACAGCGCGCGCGAGCGGACGATGGGCCAGATCACACGTCAAGCCTCCGCGCTCGGCGCGTCCGGCGTCGTCGGCGTGCGGATCGGACACACGATGCAGCCACGCACACTGGGCGCCGGCATGGGCGGCGCCGTCGGCGGGTTCGGCGCCCGCGAGCTGCGCGGGATGATGATCACCTTCAACGCGGTCGGCACCGCGATCCGCCAGCACGCCGATGCCGAGATCCAGGCCCCCGAACCAGTCGTCGATCTATTCACATGACAAGGAGCACCACATGACCGAGGAGCGCGAGACCGCATACGACCCATCCTCCCTGGAGGGCGTCCCCGAGGCCGGCCGCGCCCGCCTGCAGCAAAACAAGGCGGGCCTGTTCACCTCCGACCTCTCCGTCAACGAGTTCCTGCTCGTCAAGCAGGCCGGCTTCGAGCCGCTGGGCCTGGTCGTCGGCAGCTCGATCTACCACATCGGCATCCAGCTCTCCGGCTGGAAGAAATCGCAGGAGATGACGGTCCTCTCCGAAGCGATGTACGGCGCGCGCCAGCTCGCGATGACGCGCATGGAGGAGGAGGCCGACCAGCTCGGGGCAGATGGCGTCGTCGGCGTGCGCCTGGACATCGGCCGCTACGAGTGGGGCCAGGACATGGCCGAGTTCATCGCGATCGGCACCGCAGTGAAGCACCGCGACGGCGTGCTGCACCGCGCGCCCTCGGGCCGTCCGTTCACGAGCGATCTGTCGGGCCAGGACTTCTGGACGCTGCTGCACACCGGGCACCGCCCGGTCGGGATGGTGATGGGCAGTTGCGTCTACCACGTCGCCCACCGCGGGATGCTGCAGTCGATGGCTCAGACCGGGCGCAACGTCGAGCTCTCCAACTTCACCCAGGCGCTGTACGACGCGCGCGAGCTGGCGATGGAGCGGATGCAGTCCGAGGCCCAGGAAATCGGCGCGGAGGGGATCGTCGGCGTCGACCTGCAGGAGAAGTCGCACGGCTGGGGCAGCCACACGATCGAGTTCTTCGCCGTCGGCACCGCGATCGTGCCGCGCGAGGGGCACGATGAGGAAATCCAGGCGCCGACGACGGTTTTGGACCTCTCATGAGCCTTGTCATCACCGAAGACCGCGACGCCGTCCGCCACGTCGTGCTGAACCGTCCCGAGAAGCGCAACGCGATGAACCAGGCGCTGCTCGTCGAGCTCGGCGAGGCCCTGCGCGACGCAACGAACGACGCGTCCGTTCACTGCGTCGTGCTGCGTGGCGAAGGGCCCGTGTTCTCCGCGGGCGTCGACCTCGGCGAGCTGATGTCGTTCGCCGGCGACCCCGACGTCCTGCGCCCGTTCCGCAACGTGTTCCTCGACTGCGCGAACCTCTGCGAAGCGATGCCCAAGCCGGTCGTCTGCCAGATTCACCGCGCCTGCTTCGGCGGCGCCCTGGAGGTCGCGCTCGGCTGCGACCTGCGAATCGCCTCCGGCGACGCCCAGCTCGGCCTGCCCGAGGTCAAGTTCGGGATCATTCCCGACGTCGGCGGCTCCTCCCGCCTACCAGCCGTCGTCGGCCTCGGCCGCGCGAAGGAGCTGATCATGACCGCGCAGACGATCGACGCCGCCGAGGCCCACCGCATCGGGCTCGTCAACCGGGTTGTTCCGGCCGGAGAGCTGGAGGCAGCCACCCAGGCGCTGGTCGACGAGCTGCTCGCGAACTCCCATGTCGCGGTCGGGCGCGCCAAGCGCGTGATGGACGCCTCCGCGCGGCCCACGCTCGCGACGACGCTGGAGATGGAGGTCGCGGTTCAGGAGTACTGCGTCGCGGCGATGCGGGAGAGCGCGCGGGTAGCCGCCGAGACCGAGACGGTTGCGGCGGGTTAGGGTTCGTCAAAGAAAATAAAAGAAAATTGAGGGGTCGAGGCACCGTTTCGCTACGTCAGACGCTATCTATCCACAGCCTCAATTTTCTTTTATTTTCTTTGACGAACCCTTAGAACCCCACTCCACTGGGCCGGCCACCAGCGTGTGGCTGCCCAACGGCCGGCCGAGGATCTCCTGCACACGCCGCGCGCACGCGAGCAGCGCGTCTAGGTCGATGCCCGTGTCGATTCCCATCTCGTGCAGCATCGACACCAGATCCTCGCTCGCGATGTTCCCAGTCGCGCCGGGAGGAACCGGACAGCCGCCGAGCTCGCCGAAGCTCGACTCGAAGCTGTCCACCCCAACCTCCAACGCCGCGAGCACGTTTGCGAGGCCCTGCCCGCGCGTGTTGTGGAAGTGCGCGGTCAGTTGCGCCTCCTGCAGGTCATCGCGCCACAGCGCTAACAGCTCGCCGACCTGGCGCGGGTTGGCCATCCCAGTGGTGTCGCCGAAGCCGATCTCCTGCGCGCCTGCCGCGTGCAGGCGCCGGGCGATCTCCAGCACGCGCTCGGGCGAGACGTGGCCCTCGTAGGGGCAGCCGAACGACGTCGAGATCACTCCCTCGCAGCGCAATCCCTGCTCACGCGCGCGTTTCAACACGCTCTCCAGGCCGATCAACGACTCCTCGACCGAGCGGTTCACGTTCTTGCGGTTGTGCGTCTCCGACGCGGACAGGAACACGTTGATCTCGTCAAACGCCTGCCTGCCGACGCGCGCGCGTGACTCATCCAGCAGCGCGAGCGCGCTCTCCAGCCCGCGCTCATTGGGGATCAAGACGCTGACCGCAACCTCCTCGGGCACTTCGATCCGCGCGAGCACCTCGGCCGCGTCGGCGAGCTGCGGGATCACATCCGCCCGCACGAAGCTCGTGACCTCCAAGCGCTTCACCCCCGTGCGCGCGAGCGCGTCGATCAGCTCGACCTTCCGCTCTGTCGGGATCGTCTCCGGCTCGTTCTGAAAGCCGTCGCGCGGGCCGACCTCGCGGATACTGACGAGATCGGGAAGCCCACCCGCCCGCTCGCCCGCCAGCCCCCTCATCGACGGCTCACCACATCGATAGGCCGCCGCTGACGTTCAGCGTCTGCCCGGTGACGTATGAGGCGTCCTCACTCGCCAGGAACGCAATCGCGGCGGCGACCTCCTCGGGCTCGCCCGCGCGGCCCATCACGGTCGCGTTGACCATGCCCCGCTGCAAACGCTCGCCGATCTCCCCCAGCAGCTGGGGCGCGGAGTCGAACAGCGGCGTCTCGATCGGCCCCGGCGCGACGGCGTTGCAGCGCACGCGGTAGCGCGCGGACTCGCGGGCGATCGCCTTCGTGAAGCCGATCACGCCGGCCTTCGCGGCCGAGTAGACGACCGAGCCCTGCGAGCCCACGCGACCGGCCTCGCTGGCGACGTTCACGATCGCGCCCGTGCGGCGCTCCTGCATCTGCGGCAGGACCGCGTGCGTGACCGCAAGCACGCCGCGCAAGTTGACGGCAAGCACGAAGTCCCACAGCTGCTCATCGGAGTTGACGAAGAACGAGAACCGGTCGGTTCCGGCGTTGTTGACGAGCACGTCGATCTCGCCGAGCGTCTCTTTTATCGCCGCGATCCCGGCGCGCACCGAGCCCGTGTCCGTCACGTCGAGCGCGCACCCAAACCCGTCCAGCTCGCCGGCGACCGATTCGGCGCCGTCCTCGTTGACGTCGCCGATCGCCACTTTCGCGCCCTCGGCCGCCAGCCGCCGGGCGGTCGCGGCGCCGATTCCGGAGGCGCCCCCGGTGACGAGCGCGGTCTTTCCCTCCAATCTCATCATCCATGAAGCCTATACTCACCCGCCGTGCCACCCTCCACGATCGACTCGGTCGCCATCGTCGGAGCCTCGGGCGCGCTGGGGTTCGGGCTCGCCGTGCGCCTCGCCCGCGCCGGGGTGCCGATCGCAATCGGCTCGCGCGACGCGGACCGCGCCTCGGAAGCCGCCGAGCGCGCACGGGCGATCGTCCCCGAGGGCTCCTTCTCCGGCCACGACAACGCCGAGGCCGTCCGCGCGGCGGACATCGTGATCCTGTCCGTGCCGTTCCGCAACCAGTCCGAGACGCTCGCCAACCTCAAGGACGCGCTCGTTCCCGGCCAGCTCCTGATCGACGCGACCGTCCCGCTCGCGGCCGCCGTCAGCGGCAAGGCGACGCGCATGCTCGGCGTGTGGCAGGGGTCCGCCGCGCAGCAGGCATTGGAGATGGCCCCCACAGGCGTGCGCGTGGTCTCCGCCCTGCACACCGTCAGCGCCGCCTCGCTCACCGACCTCGCTCACCCCCTCGATCAGGACGTGCTCCTGTGCGGCGACGCGCACGCGGACAAGCGCGACGCGGCGCTGTTGATCGAGCGGATCGCGGGCCTGCGCTGCGTCGACTGCGGCAAGCTGGAGATGGCGCGCATCACCGAGTCGCTCACGGCGATGCTGATCTCCGTGAACTCGCGCTACAAGGCCCACGCCGGGATCCGCCTCGCCGGATTACCTGACGTACCCTGGAAGTGATGTCCGTGGACATATCCAGGGCCAGGGGGGACGTGGTCGTCCTCGCCGGCGGCACCGGCGGCGCGAAGCTCGCGCGGGGCATGCTCGACGTCGTCGACGATCCCTCGCGTCTCGTGGTGATCGCGAACACCGGCGACGACATCGAGATCTACGGCGCCCACGTCTCGCCCGACCCGGACCTCGTCTCCTTCTGGCTGGCCGATCAGATCGACGAGCGCGGCTGGGGCCTACGCGACGACACCTTCGCGGTGATGGACGCGCTGCGCGAGCTCGGGCACGGGGTGTGGTTCAACCTCGGCGACCGCGACCTCGCGTGGTGTGTGGAGCGCGCACGGATGCGCGACGAAGATGGCTTGGGGCCGACGGCGGCGCTCGCGCGCCTGAAGGAGGCGATCGGCGTACACGCGCGCGTGCTGCCGATGAGCGACGACCCCGTCCGCACCTGGGTCCGCACGACCATCGGCTGGCGTCCGTTCCAGGAGTTCATGATCCGCCAGCGCGCCGAGGGCCTCGTCGAGGGTCTGGAGTTCCGCGGCGCCGAGCAGGCGAAACCAAGCGCGGAGGTGCTCGCGGCGATCGCGGGCGCTCACGCGATCGTGATCGGCCCATCCAATCCCCTCGTCTCGATTGCCCCGATCCTCGCCGTCCCCGGTATCCACGACGCCCTGATCGCCGCGCCGGCGCCGGTCGTGGCCGTCAGCCCGATCGTCGGCGGTGAGGTCCTCAAGGGCCCTACTGCCGCGTTCATGGCGTTCGCCGCGCTGGAGCTCAGCGCCGACGGGGTGGCCGACTTCTACGGTGAGCTGCTCGATGGGATCGTCACGGACGAGAGCGTCGGGCGGCTGCCTGCGCTGAAGATCGACACGCGCATGAATGATGCCGCCGCCCGCGCGCGTCTCGCCAAGCAGGTGCTCGGCTTCGCCGAAGCGCTCGCGGGTTAGCCATACGCTCGAAAAGTCCCGGCGTGCGACGTGAAAAAGTGCGTAAGTACACCGCATCTTTGCCGGTCCTGACGGTCTTTCCAGCTAGGGTCAGGCTAGACTTTATGGTTTCTATGGGTCAGGCCAAGCCATGCATCGCAGCTCCGACGAACCAGCTCGACTTACTCCAACGCCCATCCCAACAGCCAGGGAGTCTTGACCGTGCCCAATACGCTAGCCGACTGGAGCTCGACCGCGGAGTTGCGGGGTAACCTCACCCCGTCTCGCCGCACCGGCCCGCGGATCGCTGGGATCGCCGTTTCCGACCCCGAGCACTCCTATTCGCAGGAGCAGGTCCTGGAACGGCTAGGGCTGAAGGGGGATGAGTTCGCCGAGCGCATCTTCGCGCGCAGCGGGGTCAAGCGCCGCCACCTGGACCTCAGCGAGGACTTCCTGGGGAAAACGTTGCAAGGACGCGCCCAGCAGATCGAGCAGGACCTGCTGCGTCACTCGATCCATGCTGTTGACGCGCTCGAGCTCGACCCGCTCCAGATCGGCACGGTCGTCAGCTCGAGCCTGTACTCGCTCGGCTGTCCCACGCTCGCCCATCGCATGGTCGACCACTACGGGATGCATCCGGCGACCGACAAGTACCACATCAGCGGCGTGGGCTGCGCGAGCGGCGTGCCGCTCATGCGCCTGGCGATCCAGACGATGCGCGAGCAGCCCGGCAAGCAGGCGCTGGTCGTGGCGGCCGAGAGCATGAGCGGCATCCTCACGCCTGCCACAGGAGATGACCCGCGGGCCAAGACGGTGGGCTCGGCGCTGTTCGGCGACGGCTGCGCCGCGGCCGTGCTCTCCGGCGACCCCGACGCAGACGGCCCGGTCATCCTCGACTCGCAGGTCCATCAGATCGCGGGCAC
This sequence comes from uncultured Solirubrobacterales bacterium, assembly GCA_963837135.1. Classification (GTDB taxonomy): domain Bacteria; phylum Actinomycetota; class Thermoleophilia; order Solirubrobacterales; family Solirubrobacteraceae; genus Palsa-744. Next base: position 458,754 of record CAWILV010000004.1, on the reverse strand, counting down.
GCTCGACGCCGTCCGCCTGGACCTCACCGCCGAGGACAGCTACCTGCACCTCGCCCGCGACCTGCCGGACATCGGCGGGGCGGCCCTGCCGGCGCTCGTCACCGGGTTCCTGCGCCGCAACCACCTCGAGCGCTCGGACATCGATCACTGGATGGCCCACCCCGGCGGCAGGCGCATCGTCGAGAATGTGCAGAGCGCGCTGGGGCTCTCGGAGGACGACCTCGCCACGAGCTGGGGCGCGCTCGCCGAGCACGGCAATGTGGGCACACCCTCGATCCTGTACGTGCTCGCGGACACAATCAAGCAACTCGAACCCGCACCAGGCGAGCACGGCCTCCTAGTCACAATCGGACCCGGAGTTAGCCTCGGACTAATGCTCCTAGGCTGGTAAGCCAAACACGCACAGGAGCCGCCGGCCGCAGGACGGTCTCTGGATACCCTCTCCTCAGTGCGTACCGCCGCGATCCTGCCCGTCAAGCGCTTCGCCCAGGCCAAGCAGCGCCTAGGCGCGAGCGTGGCCGATCCATTGCGGCTGGAGCTGGCCCGCGCGATGGTCGGCGACGTGCTGGCGGCGCTCGCCGAGACCGAGGCGATCGAGCGCACGATCGTCGTCACCGGCGAGCCCTCGGTGGCCGATACGGCACGCGCGCGGGGAGCGATCGTGATCGAGGACTCTGCGCAAGACGGTCAGAGCGCCGCTGTTGCTCTTGGCGTCGAGCGCGCAATCGCCGACGGGGCCGAGCGGGTGCTCTGCATCCCCGGGGACTGCCCCACGCTCGATCCCGCGGACCTCGAGACGCTGCTCGGCGCTCGGCGGGACGCTCGCTCCGGGGAGGGCGCCGAGGTCGTGATCGTTCCCGACCGCCACGGCACCGGCACCAACGGCCTCCTGCTCGCGCCCCCCGACGCCATCCCCCCCAGCTTCGGCCCCGGGAGCTGCGAGCGTCACCGCGCGCTCGCGCTCGCCGCGAGTGTTCGGTGGCGTATCGAGCGACCCCCGTCGCTGCTTCTGGACATCGACACCGGCGATGACCTGACCGCGCTGCGCGCGCGGCTTTCGGCAGAGCATGTAAGAGCCCCCCGCACCCGCGCGGTGCTCGACTCGGCACAAACGCCGTGGCAAGCCTTTTCGCCCGCGGCCTGAGCGGCCTCCCTGAGGTGCACGCGGGCGACGACCTCGCGGCGCTGATCATCCAGGCATCGAACGCCCAGCAACCGGCGTCCGCGCTACACGACCGTCAGGTCGTGGTGATCGCGCACAAGGTCATCTCCAAGGCCGAGGGCGCGGTGGTCGACCTGTCCACGGTGACGCCCGGTGAGCGCGCTCTGGCGCTGGCCGCCGAACAGGACAAGGACCCGCGCGCGGTACAGGTCGTGCTCGACCAATCGGCGGAGATCCTGCGCGCGGCCAACGGTGTGCTGATCAGCCGCACTCACCACGGCTTCGTCTGCGCCAACGCGGGGGTCGATGCTTCCAATGCTGCTCGGGAGGGCGGGACCGAAACACTGATCGTGCTCCCCCGCGATCCCGACGCCTCCGCGCGGCGCCTGCGCGCGCGCCTGCGCGAGCTGACCGGCGCATCGCCCGCCGTGCTGATCACAGATAGCTTCGGCCGCGCCTGGCGTCACGGACAGTGCGACGTGGCGATCGGCTGCGCAGGGATGGCACCCCTGGAGGACTGGCGCGGACGCACGGACTCCGTCGGCCTCGAGCTGCGCGCCACCTGGCTGGCCGTGGCCGACGCCGCCGCCGGTGCCGCGGACCTCGCCCGCGCCAAGGACTCGCGCGAGCCGGTCGTGCTGATCGACGGGCTGGCGCGGTTCGTCACCGCCGACGATGGCCCCGGGGCGGCGGCGCTGCTGCGAGCACTGGACGAAGACCTGTTCCGTTAGACGGGTGCAGCAACTTTCAGCTGCGCGCGGAGAAACGGCAGGATGGCCTGCGCTACGCCCTGCGGATCATCCTGAAACGGCCAGTGTCCGCTGTCCGGCAGGATCGCCACGTCCTGCACCTCGAAGAACTCCCGCTGGCGCTCGGCATACTCCGCCGCGATGAAGGGGTCCTTCGCGCCCCACACCACCAGCGCCGGCTTGTGCAGCTGGGCCATCGCCGCACCGAGCTCTGTCGCCGTGCTCCCTGGATCAGGCGTGGCTCGGTAGAGCTTCAGCACCGTGCGCCGCGTGCCGCGGTCGTAGTCGTCGTACATCTTGTCGACGAACTCCGGGGGCAGCCCCTTGGGGTTGGCCTTCTGCATCGAGCGCCGCCACGCCGAGCGTGGGATCCAGGCCTGCGTCAGCTCGCCGAGCACCGGCGTGCGCCAGCGCCTGGCCAGCGTGTGCCATTCGTAACCGGGCATGACGCCGATGTTGATCAGCACGACGCTCGTCCACATGTCCGGATGCTGGAGTCCCCAGAACAGCCCAAACGGGCCGCCGAAGTCGTGCACGACGAGATGCACCCGCTCGATTCCCAGCTCCGTCAGCGCGCCCTGCAAGAAGTCAGCGTAGGCAGACACCTGGTAGTCGAAGTCTCGCGGCTTGTCGGCTTTGCCGAAACCCGGCATGTCCACCGCCACGGCCCGCCCCAGCTCGCCGGTTGCGTCCACAAGCGCGGTCCAGTCGCTCGAGGAGCCCGGATTGCCATGCACGAACACGACCGCCTCGCGCTCGTCCTGCGGCCCCGCTTCGATGACCGGCGAGCTCAGGCCGCCGACCTCGATCCTCCGTGCGCGCGGCATCTCAGGCTCTCCCCGACTCCGCCGAACGGACCGGCTGGGAAGCGCGCCGAGAAAGTGCGTGACGCGCGTTGACGAACACCGCGCGCGGCACCCCTGAGACCATCATCCGTGTCGGCCCGATGTTGCGTGATCCGAACGCCTCGAAGGTCCGGGCCAGGCGCTCGTCGCGAGTGGCCGCGGAGAACAGCATCCGCTCGCCGAGATTGAGCTTGCGAGCGCTGGAGTAGTCGGTGATCATCGCGGTGTGGCCACGCAGGCCACGAGCGTAACGGCGGCGGTAGCGCTCCAGCCCCTGCTCCAGGGACTCGGCCCCCGACATCGCCGGGGCGATGCTGTCGGCGAGCCATTCGGCGGACTGGAAGGCGAAGCCGCAACCGATGCCCCACAGCGGATCCAGCGCGCCCACGGCATCACCGGCGAGCGCGAGACCGGGAGCCGTGGGGGCGTGGGTCACGGTTGTCATGTCGATCTTGCCCGTGACCTCTCCGACCAGGCGCGAGGCGAGGATCGGAGGGGCCTCCGGCACGGAGGCCACCATTGCCTTCAGCGCCGCCTCGGGGTCGGCGCGAAATTCGGGCAGGCGCTCCATGCTCGGCATCACGGCGTAGAGGACCAGGTCACTGTCGGTGGGGAACGCCGCGGCCATGTCCGGGTCGAGCAGCCACAGTGCCGGACCGGGGTAGGTGGCCGGCCTGGGCCCTTCGAAGTAGCCGCCGTAGGCGAAGCGCCCGTGACGCTTTGTCCTCGTGGGCAGCTCCGCGAGCTTGGCCACACGCGAGTCGCGGCCGTCGGCCCCGACGATGAGGCGCGCGCGCAGCGTCAGCGTCTCACCCTGGGGGTCGCGCGTCTGCACACCGCACACCGAGCCTCCCTCGTGCAGGAGCTCACGCACGGTGTGTCCGAGGATCAACTCCACCCCGGGGGTCTCGGCCGCCAGCTGGCGAATCAGCGGGTCCAGGCGCTCGCGGCGCAGGTTGACCCCCATCGGAACCGAACTCCTGGCAGGCGGTTCGATCCAGCCCCAGCGGGTCCACAGGCGCGCCCGTCCCCGCAGCGCGCCCACCTGCATCATCCGCTCCAGCAGCCCGAGCCGTTCCAACGTGGGCACGGCGGAGGACTGGATGTAGTGGGTACAGATCCGCTTGAACGCATTGGCGTCCGGGCGCTGCTCGATCAGCGCCACGCGCGCGCCGGCCCTGGCGAGCAGGATCGCGGTGGTGCAGCCGGCGAGGCTGGCGCCGACGATCGCCGCGTCGTAGTCGCCTGCGCCGTGCCCTGGCGTCTCGACGGCGCTCGCCGCGACTGGGTCCGCGACGGCAGCGATGATGCCCTCCGCCTGTGAATCGGCCATCTCAATCAGCTCCTTCCGGTCGCGCCCGTCGAGGGAGTGGCGCGCACACTCTATAGTTCGGGGCGAACTATACAGGACGAACTATGAAAAGCAAACCGATCCGCCTCACCACAACCTCCTATGCCGTGATGAGCCTGCTGAAGATGCTCGGCGAGGCCACTCCATATGACCTCAAGCAGGCGCTGGAACGCTCGATCGAAAACTTCTGGCCAGTGCCGCACACCACCTTCTACGACGAGCCGGCGCGCCTGGCGCAGGCCGGCTACCTCTCGCAACGCCAGGAGTCCGGCGGGCGCCGGCGCAGGCGCTACGCGCTGACCGACAGCGGCCGCGAAGCCTTGCGTGCCTGGGCCGACACACCCGGGGCGGGACCTCCGCAGTATCGCGACGAGGGCATGCTGAAGGTCTTCGCGGGCGCCGACCCGCAGGCGGTCTACGCCGGCCGCGGCGACTGGCACCGCGCCAAGCTGGCCGAGCTCGAGGGATACCTGGAGAGCCTGCGCGCCGTGCCCCAGAAGCTGCGCGCGGAGGAGTGGCGTGGGGCAGAAGCGACACTGGTGGCCGGAATCGACTACCAGCACCAGATGATCGACACGATCGAACGCCTGATCGAGCGCCCGTCTCCTTAATGCTGCTGCGGCGTAAATGCCGCCGCGGTGCCTGTGCATCACCCGGACAGGTCAGGCGGCCGCGGGCACCCCAGCCGCGGGCACACCGCCCACGTCCTTCAACGGATAACGCCGCCTGAGCTCGTACAGCGTCGTGCGCTCGGCCGCCGGCCTGCCCGCCTCGTGCGCGGCCGCGACGAGCTGATCCGGGTCCAGACGGGTACCGTGGTAGGAGCCCGCCAGACGGCTGATCGACTCCTCCATCAGCGTGCCGCCGAGGTCGTTCACGCCCCAGCGCAGCGACTCGGTGGCCGCCTCGAGGCCCATCTTCACCCAGCTCGCTTGGAGACTCGGAATCGTGCGACCGAGCGCGAGGCGGAAGACGGCGGTGTGCTTGAGGTTCTCCTCGCGGCTGATCTCCTCCACCCCGTGCGTGCGCCCGAGCAGCGTCTGAAAGGGGATGAACGACAACGGCACGAACTCGGTGATCCCGCCGGTGCGTTCCTGCAGTTCGCGGATCACCCGCATGTGCTCGGCCAGCTCCCAGGGCTCCTCGATGTGGCCGAACATCACCGTCGAGGTCGATTTCAGCCCGGCGTTGTGCGAGGCCTCGATGATCTCCACCCAGCGTGCCACCGGCAGCTTGTTCGGGCTGATGCGCTCTCTGACGCCGTCGTGCAGCACCTCCGCCGCGGTCCCCGGCGTCGAGCCCAGGCCGGCGTCGCGCAGCTGTGCGAAGACCTCGCTCGGCGGCAGACCCGAGATGTCGCACATGTGGGCGATCTCCATCGGGCTGTACGCGTGCAGGTGCAGGTCGGCGCCGGCCTCGCGCGCGGTCTGCTTCGCGAACCGCAGCCACCCGAGATAGTCCTCGAGGCTCCAGTCCGGATGGATGCCCGACTGGATGCACAGCTCGCTCGCGCCGTACTCGATCGCCTCGAGCACACGCCTCGCGAACTCCTCGCGGTCGTGCTCGTAGGCGTCGGGCGAGCGCTTGCCCTGGCCGAAGCCGCAGAACGCGCAGCCGACCGTGCAGACGTTCGAGACGTTGATGTTGCGGTTCACGACAAACGTCACCGTCTCCCCCGCGAGCTCCTCGCGCAGCTCGTCGGCGGCCTCACGCAGCTCCTCGATGACCTCCGGACGCGTCTCGGCGAACAGCGCGGTCAGCTCCTCCGCACTCAGCGCGACGCCGTCGCGGCCCTTCGCGATCGCGCCCGCCACCAGGTCGGGGCGGATCGGCGCGGGAGGGTCGGTGCGGCCGGAGCCGCGCCTGGGGATGAAGCTCCAGTACTTGACCTTGATCGTGTCCATCACCGCCGGCGCGATCCAGCTCGGCTCGATGTACTGCGGATAGACGCACAGGCGCTCGGTCAGCGCCACGCCGTCTTTCTGCAATTGCTTGCGCACCTGGTGGGGAGAAGGGAACGGGTGCTCGGGGGAGATGTGATCGCCGTTCGCGCTCAAACCGCCGAGGTCGGTGGCGCCGGCGCCGACGAGCTCGCCCCACCAATCGGCGAGGTTCGGCGGGATCTGGATGCCGATGTCGGGCATCAGTCGCCTGGTCTCTGCGATCAACCGCTTCATGTCCTCGATGCTCACCGCGCAGGCCCAGTCCGGCAGCGGCAGTTCCGGCCTCGCCTGAGCCGGATCCTCGTCGACCCCCGTGCGCCAGTATTCGCGCGCGGCCTGATCGGCGATCTCGGCCGGCTCTTCGCCGTAGTAGCTCTGGTGGGGAACGAAGTTCTGCAGGATCACCTCCTGGATGTGGCCGTGGCGGGCGTGCGCGGCGGCGAGCGCCTCCAGCGATTCGATGCGCTCGTCCTCGGTCTCGCCGATCCCGACCAGGATGCCGCTCGTGAAGGGGATCCTCAGCTCGCCGGCGGCCTCGATCGTCTCCAGACGCTTCGCGGGGTGCTTCGTCGGCGAGCCGGCGTGGACGGTCTGCATCAGTCGCTCCGAGACCGACTCGAGCATCAGCCCCTGCGAGGCGCTGACCTCGCGCAGCCGGGCCAGGTCATCGCGTGAGAGCACCCCCAGGTTCGTGTGCGGCAACAGGCCCCGCTCGAGCGCCCGTTCGCAGGCCCAGACGACATACGCGGTGAAGTCCTCGTGGCCGTACTCCTCTAGTTTCGCGGCCACCGCGGGGTTGACCTCGGGTTTCTCGCCCGTCAGGACGAGCAACTCCTTCACCTGCCGCTTCGCCGCGCCGTCGAGGATCTCCAAGACCTCCTCGGGCGCGTACAGGTGCGCCTTGTGCGTCGCGAACGCGCAGTACTTGCAATAGCACCGGCACGTCCGCGACAGCGACAGCGTCAGGTTGCGGCTGAACGTGACTCTGCGACGCATTCGCCTGAGTCTAGAGAGCGATGATCCGTCCGACGGGGCTCTTAGATTTTCACCAATGTCGGAAGATACCCTGCGCCGCGCGGTTGCCGAGATGATCGGCGCGTTCACGCTCACATTCGTCGGGGCCGGCGCCGCGGCGGCGGCCGGCGTCGCCCATGACACCACCCTGATCGGCGTGGCGATCGCCAACGGGCTCGCGATCGGCGTGATGGTCTGCGCGCTCGGGTACATCTCCGGCGGCCACTTCAACCCGGCGATCACGTTCGGCTTCCTGATCACCCGCCGGATCAAGCCGGCGCTCGCGGGCGTCTACTGGGTCGCGCAGTTCGGCGGCGCCGCGCTCGCCGCATTGCTCGTCAAGCAGCTGCTCCCGCGCGCAACGACCGAAGCGGTAAGCCTGGGCGTACCCGCGCTCGGCCACGGCGTGGATGCAAGCTCCGGGTTCCTGCTCGAGGCGGTGCTCACGTTCTTTCTCGTGCTCGTCGTGTTCGGCGCGGCCGTCGACACACGCGGTCCATTCAATGCAGTCGCCGGGCTGGCGATCGGCCTGACGATCTCGATCGACGTGCTCTTCGGCGGACCGTTCACCGGGGCCGCGATGAACCCATCGCGTGCGTTCGGACCGCAGCTCGTCGGCGACCACTGGTCCAACGGCTGGGTCTGGTACGTGGGGCCGGTGCTGGGGGCTGTGGTCGCGGCGCTGCTCTATGAGTTCCTGTATCTGCGGCCATCTGCCTCCGAGCCGGACGGCCCGCCCGAGACGGGTGTGCTCGAGCCCGGCGTCAGCGATACCACGGCGAGCTGAGTTACACCGCGAGCAAGCCGCATTACGCCCGCGGACATGGGACGTCTGGAGGACTATCCTCCGCCGCCATGAGATCCGCAACCCGCGTCTTCCTCGCCCGCCACGGTCAGACCGCCTACAACCTCGAGGGCCGCTTCCAGGGCCAGCAGCCGATTCCGCTCGACGACACTGGCCGCGCGCAGGCCGGGGAGCTGGCCGAGCGGGCCGCCGGGTACGGCTTTGCAGCGCTGTGGTGCAGTCCGTTGCTGCGCGCCCGGGAAACAGCGGAGATCGTCTCGACGAGGGTCGGTCTGGAGCCACGCGAGGACTCGCGACTGATGGAGACCGACGCCGGGGACTGGACCGACCGCTCGTTCGCCGACGTCCAGGCGGAAGCGCCCGAGCTGTTCGAGGAATTCTTCACCGGCGCTCCCTCCTTCGCGTTCCCCGGCGGGGAGTCGTTCGCCGCGCAGGAGGTCCGCGTCGAGGCGGCTTTGCGCGACGTCGAAGCGGGCGCGCTGCCGGCGCTCGTCGTCTGCCACGGGATGGTGATCCGCGCGGCGCTCTCTGCGCGCGGCGGCGAATGGCTGCCAAACGGCCAGCGTGTGCTCAACGGCGCGATCGTGCCGCTCGAGGCCGTCGCGGAGGGGCGGCGCGCCGAGCTCGGGGACGAGGGCGCGACGGTGGCTAGCTAGCTCGAGATCAGGTCCGCGACGAGCTGAGCGCCTTCGCGGGCCATACGCGAACGAGGGACGACAAGGTCGAAACCGGCTCGCTCGGCGCGCTCACGTGCAGGCGCGTCCACATGCGAATAGAAGCCCAGGGTGCATGTCTGACCCAACAGGCCCTCCGCCGTAAGAGATTCCACGAGCGCCGCACCGTCGAGATCCCGATCCACCAAGTCGACAACGAGCACCGCCGGTGAATCCGCCAGGCACTCCCGTGTCCGGTCGGCGTTCCCGACCAGCTCCACCTCGTGACCACCCGCCACGAGCATGCCCTGCACCTGCGAGCCAAACAGCAGGTCCGGGACCAGCGCCACCACGCGCGCCACGAGTGACGAGCTCCTTACTGCGCGCGCAGACGGCGGAAGTCTTCGCGCACCGACTGCGGGCGGCCCCACATCTGCGTGACCTCGACCCGTCCCGCGCGCACCTCGCGCACGACCAGCTCGCCCTCAATGCCAGCGTCGTCGAGCAGGCCGAGCGTGCCGTGGACGGTGGGCGCAGAGGCGGCGTGGCCGAAGCGGTGGGCGACAAGCAGGCGCCAGTGCCAGTCGTGGTGGGAGTAGGGCTGCGCGTTGCAGGTCGTCAGGTACACGGCGGCGTCGACGTAGAGCGACTCGTCCAGGAGCCGCAGGTCGAGCTCGAGGTCGGTCCAGTCATCGGGCAGGGAGTCGACGATCGTCTGGAATGTGTCGGCGAGGCCCATCAAGGGTGAAGCCTAGCGTGGCTATCCTCGAATCAGTGGCGGCAACCGACACATCGCGTATCGACGCCGAGTACCAGGCGCTCACCGAGGGCTGCGGCCTCCTCGACCGCTCCGAGCGCGGCAAGCTCGCCCTGACCGGTCCGGGCGCGAAGGAGTTCCTTGCCGGGCAGGTGACGAACGACACCGAGGCGCTCACCCCGGGAGCAGGCTGCTACGCGGCGTTTCTCACGCCAAAGGGGAAGATGCTCGGCGACCTGCGCGTCCTGGACCTCGGCGACGAGCTGTTTCTGGATACCGAGCGCGTGGCGCTGCAGGCCCTGTTCGACATGATCCGCCGCTTCAAGATCGGGTACGACGTCGAACTGCACAAGCGCACCGTCGAGCGGAGATTACTGTCGTTGGTTGGACCCGACGCGTCCCGCATCGCGAGCGCCGAGGGGCTGCCGGCCGTCGAGCACGCCAACGCGGCGGTCGAGATCGAGGGTGTTGCGGCGGTCGTGGCACACACCGATACCGGCGTCGATCTGATCTGCAGCGCAGCCGACACGGAGAAACTGGCCAAGACATTGCGCGGTCGCGGCGCCGCGCCGGTCTCGGAAGACGCCGCGGAGATCATCCGCGTCGAGCACGGTCGGCCGCGCTACGGAGTCGACCTCGACGAGACCGTGATCCCCCAGGAGGCCGGCCTGAACGAGCGCGCCGTGAGCTTCACGAAGGGGTGCTACGTCGGCCAGGAGACCGTCGCGCGTCTGTACTACAAGGGCAAGCCCAACCGTCACCTGCGGGGCCTGCGCCTGACGGCCCCCGCCGAGCCGGGCGCCGAGTTGCGCCTGGGCGAGCGGACGGTGGGACATCTGACGAGCGCCGTCCTCTCCCCCGCTCGCGGGCCGATCGGTCTCGCGCTCGTGCGCCGCGAGGCCGAGCCGGGAGCCGTGCTCGCCGTCGGCGAGCACGGCCTCAGCGCCGAGGTGGTCGAGCTGCCGTTTCATGCCCGGTAAGCCCCCAGGAGCCGACCCCAGATAGGATTACCGGCGTATCCTGACCCCCCGACACGCGAGGTTCTCATCACCGTGGCAATCGATCTGCAACAAGTCTCTGAGGTTCTCGTCGAACCCGGCGAGCTGCCCCGGACGATGGCCGCCTGGGTGATCCGCGAGGAGCGCTTCGGCGAGCCGAAGGACGCCTTCCAGCTCGAGGAGGTCGAGGTGCCCGAGCCCGGCGCATTCGAGGTGATCGTGCGCGTGATGGCCGCCGGCGTGAACTACAACAACGTGTGGGCGGCGCTCGGCGAGCCCGTCTCAGTGATGCGCTACGGCGACCACCCGGAGTTTGGCCACCACATCGGCGGCTCCGACGCGTCGGGGATCGTGTGGAAGGTCGGCGCCGGCGTCACGCGCTGGAAGCCCGGGGACGAGGTCGTCGTGCACTGCAACCAGGCCTCATACGAGGACCCCGAGGTCCACGGCCTCGATCCAATGGCAGCGCCCTCCCAGAAGATCTGGGGCTATGAGACGACCTGGGGCTCCTTCGCTCAGTTCACGAAGGTGCAAGCCCAGCAGTTGCTGGCAAAGCCCCCGGCGCTGAGTTGGGAGGAGTCGGCCTCCTACGGCCTCGTCTACTTCACCGCCTATCGCATGCTGATCAGCCGCTGCAAACTGCAGGCCGGGCAGAAGGTGCTGATCTGGGGCGCCGCCGGCGGCCTCGGCGTGTTCGCCACGCAGATCTGCGCCGCCGCCGGCGCGCACTGTGTCGGCGTCGTCTCTTCCGCCGAGAAGGGCGAGCTCGTCAAGCGCCTCGGCGCCGTCGACTACATCGACCGCGCCGAGTTCGCCGGGATGATGCGCAAGGGCGGCGAGTCAGAGGATGAGGAGGCCGCGCGCTTCAAGGTCTCGCGCGCGTTCGCCAAGCGCGTCAAGGAGATCCTCGGCGACGCGCCCGACATCGTCTTCGAGCACGTCGGCAAAGCGACCTTCCCGACCTCGGTGTTCACGGTCAAGTCGTTCGGCAAAGTCGTGATCTGCGCGGGCACCACGGGCCTGGACCTCGACTTCAACGTCGCCTACCTGTGGATGCGCCAGAAGGAGATCCTCGGCTCGCACTTTGCCAACGCGTACGAGTGCACGAAGGCCAACGAGCTGATCGAGTCCGGCCAGATCCGTCCCGTGCTGTGGCGCACACTCGGCTTCGAGGGCGTCGCCGAAGCGCACCAGCTGATGCTCGAAAACAAGCACCTCGGCAAGATCTCGATCCTCGTCGGCGCGACCGAGGAGGGCCTCGGCAAGACCGCCGACGGCCCCGGCGCCATTCATGCAGAGGTAGGTGCCTGAGATGGCGGGTACGGTGATCGTCCCCTGGTACTCCACAGGCTTCCGCGGCGGGGACCTCGAGGCCGCGCTGAACGAGGTCGCCGCCACGGCGCTGCGCTACGGCGCAACCTCCTACGCCGTCTACCGTGCCCGCGACGACCGCTACAAATTTCAGCAGCTCGCCTGCTTCGAGGAGCACCTCGACTGGGAACGCTATTGGGCCGGGCCCGAGATGACCGACTTCCGCGTGACCCACTCCAGCTGGTATCAGGTCCCGGTGCTCTACGGCTGGTGGGACCTAACCGCCGGCGGCGCGCTCGTCACCCCGCCGGCCACCAACGGCCACGGCAACGGCTCGCGGACAGTCGAAGGTGAGAGCGCCTAATCGAAGAAGGACGCTCCTGAGACGGCCGTCTCAGTGCTCCAAGGGGGCCATCGTCAAACCTGCGCCCTTCAGCTGCTCCCAGTAGTGCTCGGCCGTCTCCTGCTGGCCGCTGAACACGATCGCCTGTCCCGAGCTGTGGATCGCCTGCGCGAGCTCGTACCCGCGCTGGAGGGTCGTCGCGGGGATGTACCGCGCCAGGGTGCAAGCGACGTGGTCGAAGGTGTTGTGGTTGTCGTTTCTTACGATCACCCGCCAGGAGTCGCCCAGGCCGCTTCCCGGCGATCCGATCCGCGGCAGCTCGGTCGTTTGGCCCGTCATCACGGGGCAGGATAATGCCCCCGCCGTACAATTGTGAGCATGAGCGGCGATCGAGCCCCCCGGCTGGCGAAGCCCGACCGGCCCTGGATGATGCGCACCTACGCCGGGCACTCGACGGCACAGGCCTCAAACGAGCTGTATCGGGGCAACCTCGCGAAGGGACAGACGGGACTCTCCGTCGCCTTCGACCTTCCCACCCAAACCGGATACGACCCCGACGACGAGCTCGCGCGGGGCGAGGTCGGCAAGGTCGGCGTGCCGATCGTCCATCGCGGCGACATGGCGACGTTGATGGACGGGATCCCGCTCGGGGAGATGAACACCTCGATGACGATCAACGCCACCGCCGCCTGGCTACTGGCGCTATACATCGTCGCCGCCGAGGAGCAGGGCGTCGCCCAGGAGGCACTCCAGGGCACCACCCAGAACGACATCATCAAGGAGTTCCTCGCGCGCGGCACCTACGCCTTCCCGCCCGCGCCCTCGATGCGGTTGATCGCCGACATGATCGCCTACACGGTCGAGCACGTCCCCAAGTGGAACCCGATCAACATCTGCTCCTACCACCTGCAGGAGGCCGGGGCGACGCCGCTGCAGGAGATCGCCTACGCGATGTCAAACGCGATCGCCGTGCTGGACGCCGCGCAGGGGCGCGTCCAGGCCGCCCACGCTGACGACGAGGCGGCCGCGCGGGAGCTGATGGGCCAGGTGTTCGGGCGGATCTCGTTCTTCGTCAACGCCGGCGTGCGCTTCGTCGAGGAGCACGCAAAGCTGCGCGCGATGTCGATCCTGTGGGAGGAGCTCGGCCGCGAGCGCTACGGCGTGACCGACCCTCGGCACCTGCGCTTCCGCTACGGCGTCCAGGTCAACTCGCTGGGCCTGACCGAGGCCCAGCCGGAGAACAACGTCCAGCGGATCGTGCTCGAGACGCTTGCCGTCACGCTCGGGCGCGACGCCCGCGCGCGGGCGATCCAGCTGCCGGCCTGGAACGAGGCGCTCGGCCTGCCCCGTCCCTGGGATCAGCAGTGGTCGCTGCGGATCCAGCAGGTGATGGCCTACGAGACCGACCTGCTCGAGTACCCCGACATCTTCGAGGGCTCGCACGTGATGGACGGGCTCGTCGCCGAGCTGCTGGACGGCGCGCACGCCGAGATCGCCGTGGTCGCCGAGCACGGCGGGGCCGTGGAGGCCGTCCCCTACATGAAGGGCGCTTTGGTCGACTCCCATCGGCAGCGCATCCACCGGATCGAGTCAGGGGAGCAGGTCGTCGTCGGGCAGAACCGCTTCGCCGAGACCGCCGTCTCACCGCTGACCGACGACGCCGAGGGCGGGATTCTCGTCGTCGACCCAGCCGTCGAGGCCGAGCAGATCGAGGCCGTGCGCCGCTGGCGTTCGGAGCGCGACCAGGGGGCCGTCGACGCTGCCCTCGCTGAGCTCGCCCGGGTCGCCGCCGAGGAGAGCTCACAAGAGAACCTGATGATCCCGACGATCGCCGCCGCGCGCGCGGGCGCCACGACGGGCGAGTGGGCGCGCACGCTGCGCGAGGTGTTCGGCTCCTACCGCGCCCCCACCGGCGTCGGCGAGGCCAGCGGGCACGAAACGCCGGACGCGGAGCTCGCCGAGCTGCGCGAGGAGGTTTCGCGCCTGCAGGAGCGGCTCGGCCGCCGGCCGAAGATCCTCGTCGGCAAGCCTGGCCTCGACGGACACTCCAACGGCGCCGAGCAGATCGCCGTGCGTGCGCGCGACGCGGGCATGGACGTCGTCTACGAAGGGATCCGCCTGACCCCCGCTCAGATCGCCGCCTCGGCGCTGCAGGAGGGCGTGCACGTGATCGGGCTCTCGATCCTCTCCGGCTCCCACCGCGAGCTGATCCCCGCGGTGATCGACGCGCTGCGCGAGGCCGGCGTCACCGCGCCCGTGGTCGTCGGCGGGATCATCCCCGACCAGGACGTCGCGCCGCTGAAGGACGCCGGGGTGGCCAGCGTGTACACGCCGAAGGACTTCGACCTGACGCGGATCATGCGCGACATCGTGGAGCTGGTGGGCAACGGCGCCGGCGTTGACGGCAGCATTCCCGCCGGTAACGGAGTCCCGGTCGGCAGCGGCAACGGCTCCGCCCCAAGCGGCTCGGCGCTCGAAGCGTGAACGAGGACGGGGCCGCCCTCGGCGCGCGTTTACGTGAACGCGACCTGAGCGCGGCGCCGGCAGCGCTCAACCTGTTGGAGAGCGCAACGTCAGCCGATCGTGCGCAATCCGCAGCCCTGCTGCGTGAAGTCTCACCGCGAGCGCTCGGCGGTGAGACGCCCGGGCATGTGATCGGGATCACCGGGCCCCCGGGCGCGGGCAAGTCGACGCTGCTCTCGGCTTTGCTGCACGCCTGGCGCGGTCAGGGCCTGACCGTCGCGATGCTGGCCGTCGACCCGAGCTCGCGCCGCTCCGGCGGCGCGCTTCTGGGCGACCGCACGCGGATCGAGTTCGACGCGGCCGATCGCGGCGTTCTGATCCGCTCGACCGCCGCCGGCGAGCGCCTCGGCGGCCTGGCCTGGCCCACGCGCGCGGCCGCCCACGCGCTGGCGGCGGCGTTCGACGTGGTCGTGATCGAGACCGTCGGCGTCGGCCAGGCCGAGACGGAGATCGTCGACGTCGCCGACACCGTCGCCGTCGTCGTGCAGCCCGGCAGCGGCGACGCGCTGCAGTTCCTCAAGTCCGGGATCATGGAGATCCCCGACGTGCTCGTCGTCACGAAGGCCGACCTCGGCCAGCTGGCGATGCGCACCCGCCGCGATCTGAGCGCGTCGCTGCGCTCGCTCGGCGCGCGCTCGACGCCGGTGCTCGCGGTCTCCTCGCTGCCACCCCCCGAGGGCGTCGACGAGCTCCTCGCAGCGCTCGCCGAGCACCGCGCCGGCCTCGACCTCGCCGCAAGGCGCCTGCAGGCACGGCGGACCGGGGCGCTGGCGGACTTCGTCGCCGAACACGGCTCACGCGGGCTGCGCGCAATCGGGGGACGTCACGCGGCACTCGAGCTGCTGGGCACGCAGGACCCGGGCCTCGACGTGCCCGCGCTGGTGGCGATCCTCGAGCGGCACAGCGAGGCTCCGGATGGCGCGTGACCTGTTGATGATCCTCGGCGCGTTCGTCGCCGCGAGCCTGCTCGCGGGCGCGCTCGGCGCGAGCAACCTCGGCACCGCGCTCGCCTTCGGCCAGATGGCGCTTGCGGCGACAACCGTCTACGTGCTGCTAAAGCGCTAGCGCTCGATCGCCGGCAGCGCCGGGAATGTAAGGCGTCCGTTCGGCGTCATGAAACGTTAAGAAAGCCGTACTAGCTTCTTCTCGCCGCACCCTCCCCCATGCTGATCCTGATCCTCTTTGCCATCCTCGCCGGCGCGGGCACCGCCCTGTCGCCGTGCGTGTTGCCGGTGCTGCCCGCGCTGCTCGCCTCCGGCGGCGTCGGCGGCCGGCGGCGGCCACTGGGGGTCGTGCTCGGGTTGATGATCACGTTCACGATCACGATCGTCGGGATCGCGAAGGTCGTCGGCGGCGTCGGACTCGGCTCGGATCCGTTGCGCGACATCGCCGTCGTCGTACTGTTCGCCACCGGCATTGTGCTGCTCGTGCCGGCAATCGGCGACCGGCTGGAGGCCCGTCTCTCGCGTCTGGCCGCCTTCGGGCCGAGCTCGACCGGCGACGGCTTTCGCTCGGGCCTGCTCGTCGGCGCCGCGCTCGGGTTCGTCTACACCCCCTGCGCCGGCCCTATCCTCGCGGCCGTGATCTCGGTCAGCGCCGCCAGCGGGCGCACGATCGCGGTGGCGATCGCCTATGCGTTCGGATCTGGGATTGTCCTATTCGGGTTGACACTCGGCGGTCGCGCGCTGTTCGACCGCGTGCGCCGGGCCGGTCGCGGGCCGCTGCTGCAGCGCACGCTCGGCGTGATCATGATCCTCACGGCGCTGGCGATCGTCACCAACCTCGATGTCCGCTTCGACCAGCAGGTCGCCGAACGGATCCCCGACGTCAACCTCACCGCCAGCCTCGAGAAATCCCACGCGGTCGAAAGCCGCCTGCACGAGATCAGCGGCCACGAAGCCAAGTTCAAGCCGAGCGCCTCGACCCCGACCGCGTCGCACAGCGCCAGCCAAGCGAGCCTGCTCGCGATCGCCGCGGCCCTGAAGGATGTCGGCACCGCGCCCGAATTCACCGACACCGAGGACTGGTTCAACACGCCCGGCAATGCTCCGCTGACGCTCGCCTCGCTGCGGGGGCGTGTCGTGCTGGTCGACTTCTGGACGTACACCTGCATCAACTGCATCCGCACACTGCCCTACCTGAAGGCCTGGGACGCGACCTACCGCGGGCAGGGGTTGACGATCGTCGGCGTCGAGACGCCGGAGTTCTCCTTCGAGCGCGACGCCTCGAACGTCTCCGACGCGATCAACCAGTTCGGGATCCGCTACCCGGTCGTCCAGGACAACGAAATGGGCACCTGGAACGCCTACGGCAACGAGTACTGGCCGGCCGACTACCTGATCGACGCCAAGGGCCAGGTCCGCTACGCGACGTTCGGCGAGGGCGACTACGACAAGACCGAAACCGCGATCCGCGCGCTGCTCGCCGAAGCCGGGCACAATGTCGCCGCCGAACATTCGCACCCGAACGATGTGATCGTCCCCAGCCAGGAAGCCACGCCGGAGACCTATCTCGGGACGGCGCGCGGGCAGGGCTGGGTCACCGGCCCCGTCGCCGGCGTGCATGACTACGGCGCCGGGCACCCCGGGCCCTTGGAAGTCAACGACTTCGCCTTCAGCGGCACCTGGAACACCGCCGCCCAGCCGGTCACCGCCGTCTCTTCCGCGGGGATCGACGTGGAGTTCGAGGCCAAGCACGTGTATCTCGTGCTCAGCTCCGCCGGGAACGTCCCACGGACCGTGCAGGTGCTGTTGGACGGCCGGCCGATCTCCGCAGCGGACGCGGGCGCCGATGTCCACAATGGTCTCGTCACCGTCAAGGGCGAGCGTCTCTATACGCTCGTCTCGCTTCCTCATGACGAACAGCGCCGGCTGTCCTTACGCTTCGCGCCGGGGGTCACGGGGTATGCGTTTACGTTTGGGTAGGGGTCGCGTCGTTGTTTGGCATGACGTCTACGTCATACGCTTGTGACATAAATGTCATGGTCGCTCAACCCGCCGGACGCCGCCCCGCAACGCGCCTACAATGAACCCCATGGAGGGTCCGATGGCGGAGACGAGCGCGCGCAGCTGGCTGCGGTGTTATCGCTGCTGGTCGCAGGATCTGGAGGTTCAGGTCCACTACGAGGGGATCCACAAAATCGACCCCGACACAGGTGAGCGCTCGGAGGTCGTCGACGAGCTGCAGGAGGCAGTCGTGCAGTGCCTGGACTGCATGCACGATCAGCCCCACCTCGGTTTCGCCAACGGCCGCGTCGAGCCGATCGAGGATCGCTGGGAACGGATGATCGCGGGGACCCCCTGGGTCGCCTCCTGCACCGTCTCGGTCGACGCCGAAGATGTCGAGAGTTGCTCCGGCCCGGAGGCCGGCGACGCGCTCTCCTATGCCGCCTTCGGCGACCACGGGGTGCGCGAGTTCTTTACGCACGTGCGCTTTCACAAGCACGAAGACGACACGTCGATCATCGTCCACCTGCTCGTCGAGCTCTACGCGCGCTCCTTGGAGGAGGCCACCGAGGTGCTCGAGTCCTCCGCCCGCGGCCTGCTCACGATCACCTCGCTCGCCGAGGAGTCACGCCCGCCAGCGGCAGCCGGCGAGTCGCACGGCCTGCACGACTAGGCGGCGCGATGCTGCGTCCTCGGTCGCTCGTGTGCAAAGCACACGTCGCTCCCTGCTGGCCGATCTTCGATCGGAGCCTCGCTTGCCTATCGACGCCCTAGTGGCGTAGTTCAGCCAAGGCGGGTTTCGAGTGCATCCAGTTGCCCGTTCAGCTCGGGGGGAAGGTTCTCGAATTTCGCGAGGTACTCGCGGAACTGCGGCAGCTGGGCCTTCCACTCCTCGACGTCGACCCGCAACAGCTCGGCCATGTCCTCCGCGGAGACGTCCAGACCGTTCGTGTCGATGCCTTCGACCCCGACAGGCGGGATCAGGCCGATCGGGGTCTCGTTCGCCGCGCCGCGTCCCGTGCAGCGCTCGAACACCCAGCTCAGCACGCGCGAGTTCTCGCCGAAGCCCGGCCACAAAAAGCGCCCGTCCTCGTCCTTGCGGAACCAGTTGACGTAGAAGATCTTCGGCAGCTTCTCCGCGTCCCCCTTGCGGCCGATCTCAAGCCAATGGGCGAAGTAGTCGGCCATGTTGTAGCCGCAGAACGGCAGCATCGCGAACGGGTCAAACCTCAATTCCCCGACCGTTCCCGCCGCGGCGGCGGTCTTCTCGGAGGACATCACCGAGCCAAGGAATACGCCGTGCTCCCAGTCGAGCGCCTCGGTCACGAGCGGTACGACGGTAGAGCGCCGCCCGCCGAACAGCATCGCGTCGATCGGCACGCCCGCCGGGTCCTCCCACTCGGGGGCGATCGCCGGGTCCTGCGACGCCGGGGTCGTGAAGCGCGCGTTCGGGTGTGCCGCTGCGACACCTGCGGCGGGGGTCCAGTCGTTGCCGTGCCAGTCGATCAGGTGCGCTGGCTTCTCCTTGGTGAGCCCCTCCCACCAGACGTCGCCGTCGTCGGTCATCGCGCAGTTCGTGAAGATCGAGTTGCGCTCGATCGTCCTGATCGCGTTCGGGTTCGTCTCCTCGCCGGTCCCCGGCGCCACGCCGAAGAAGCCGTACTCGGGGTTGATCGCGTACAGCCGCCCGTCCTGCCCGAACTTCATCCAGGCGATGTCGTCGCCGATCGTCTCGACCGTCCAGCCCTCGAGCGTCGGGATCAGCATCGCCAGGTTCGTCTTCCCGCACGCGCTCGGGAACGCGCCGGTGACGTACTTGACCTCGCCCTCGGGGGATGTCAACTTCAGGATCAGCATGTGCTCGGCCATCCAGCCCTCGTCGCGCGCCATCACCGAGGCGATCCGCAGCGCGAAGCACTTCTTGCCAAGCAGCGCGTTGCCGCCGTAGCCGGAGCCGTAAGAGGTGATCTCGCGCGTCTGCGGGAAGTGCACGATGTACTTGTTCTCCGCATTACACGGCCACGGCACGTCATCGACGCCGTCGTCGAGCGGCATCCCGACCGAGTGCAGGCAGGGCACGAATTCGCCCTCTGAGCCGAGCGTGTCGAGCGCGCCCTGGCCCATCCTCGTCATGATCCGCATGCTCACCGCCACGTACGTCGAATCGGTCAGCTGCACGCCGATGTGGCTCTTGTCCGATCCGAGCGGGCCCATCGAGAAGGGGACGACGTACATCGTGCGGCCCTTCATGGCACCGGAGAACAGCTCGTTCAGCTGCTCGCGCATCTCCTGCGGGTCGCGCCAGTTGTTCGTCGGGCCGGCTTCCTCCTCGGTCGCCGAGCAGATGTAGGTCCGGTCCTCGACGCGTGCCACGTCACCCGGGTCCGACAGCGCCAGGTAGGAGTTCGGGCGCTTCGCCTCGCTCAGCTTCTCGAACGTGCCCGCCTCGACGAGTTCGCCGCAGAGCCGGTCGTACTCCTCGGCGGAGCCGTCGCACCAGACGATCTTCTCGGGCTCGGTCAGGGACGCGACCTCACCGACCCAGGCCAGCAGACGCTCATTCTTGGTGGGGGCGGGGGCGGTGGTGCTCATAGCGTCGAAGCAACTCCTTCGTGTCGCGGTCGTGATCGTCGGGGCGCGCGTCGTTGCGCAGTGCTTCCGGGGCCGAGATTGGCTCCGGAAATGGAAAAGCGCCCATCCGGGGCGGTCCAGAGAGCGTATCGCACCCCCGATTTACTCGACGTTGCCCTCGACCGCCCCGGTTGAGCCAGGGTTTTTCCGCGGCACCAGCACCAACCGCTTGAACTCCGCGACGAGCACACCATCCTGATTGAAGACACGCGTGTGCACCCTGACGGTGCCGCGGTCGGGCTTCGACTGCGACTCCTTCTTCTCCAGCACCTCCGACTCGACGAACAGCGTGTCGCCATGGAACACCGGCGCGGGGTGCTTCAGCTCTTCGGTCGCCAGGTTCGCGATTGCCTTGCCGCTCACATCGCTGACCGACATGCCGAGCGCCAGCGAGTAGACCAGCGGCCCGACGACCACGTTGCGCCCCTGCTGGGATTTAGCCGCGTACACGTCGTTCAAATGCAGCGGGTGATGATTCATCGTGATCAGGCAGAACAGGTGGTCGTCAGACTCCGTGACCGTCTTCGCGGGCCAGTGCTTGTACACGGCGCCGACCTCGAACTCCTCCAGGTAGCGGCCGTAGGGATGGGCGCCGCTCGCCTCGCGGGCGGCCTGCTCGGTCTCGACGGTCTGGGTGGCGGTCTCGCTCATGGGTGGCGGGGTCTCCTGTAGCTCTGCTCGACGTTGATGTTGACGTGAACACTAGTAAGGACCGCTCAGGCGATACCGTTCAGCCCACAACGCCGATCCCCCGACAGGAGACGAAACCGACTTGCGCAACCCCCGCGACTTCTTCAAGCCCCTCGCGATCGACGCCCCCGAGCCGGCGCGAGAGATCCCGTTCAAGCCGTCCCGGATGATTCACTTCATGGACTTCTCGAACCCGAAAATGGTCGAGAAGACACCCGATCTCGCGCCGAAGGTCGACATCCTGCTCGGCAACCTCGAGGACGCGGTCCCGCTCGAAAAGAAGGAGGCCGCGCGCGCCGGCCTGATCACGGTCGGCAAGGAGATGGACCTCGGCGAAACCGCGCTGTGGACACGCGTCAACGAGCTCGCCTCGCCCTACTTCCTCGACGACATCACCCAGCTCGTGGCCGAGATCGGGCACAGGCTCGAGGTGATCATGATTCCCAAGGTCGAGGGTCCCTGGGACATCCACTACGCCGACCGCCTGCTCGCCCAGCTCGAGGCGAAGGCGGGCCTCGAGCGCCCGATCCTGTTGCACTGCGTGCTCGAGACCGCCCAGGGCGTGGCCAACCTCGAGGAGATCGCCTGCGCCTCCCCGCGTATTCAGGGCATGTCCTTCGGCCCCGCCGACCTCGCCGCCTCGCGCCGCATGAAGACCACCCGAGTCGGCGGCGGGCACCCCGGCTACCGCACGATCGCCGATCCCGATCCGGAGAACCCGGACGCCCCCCGCGCCAGCTACCAGCAGGACCCCTGGCACTACTCGATCGCGCGCATGGTCGACGCCTGCACCTCCGTCGGCGCCTTGCCCTTCTACGGTCCCTACGGCGACATCTCCGACGCCGAGGGCTGCGAGACGCAGTTCCGCGCCTCCTTCTTGCTCGGCTGCGTCGGCGCCTGGTCGCTACACCCCGGCCAGATCGCGATCGCCAAGAAGGTCTACTCCCCCGACCCCGAGGAGGTCGCCTTCGCGAAAAAGGTGATCGCGGCGATCCCCGACGGGCGCGGCGTGCACATGATCGACGGCAAGATGCAGGACGACGCCACCTGGAAGCAATGCAAGGTGATGGTCAACCTCGCGGAAATGCTGGCCAAGAAGGACCCGGAGCTGGCGGAGGCGTACGGGCTGATCGGTGCCGACGTCGGCACCGATCAGCCAGCACCGGTTGCCGTCGGATAGGCTTCCGCGCCGCATGAGATTCTTTGAGTTCGAGGCGCGCGAGATCGTCAAGCGTGCCGGCATCCCCGTCACCGACTACGGCTTCACGACCGATCCGGCCGAGGCGGCCACGATCGCCGCGCGGATCGGTGGGCCGACCGTGATCAAGTCGCAGGTGCTCGCCGGCGGGCGGATGAAGGCCGGCGGCGTCAAGTTCGCCGACACGCCGCAGGAAGCCGAGTCCTACGCGCGCGAGATCCTCAAGCTGGAGATCGGCGGGCACATGCCGCGCGGGGTCTTGGTGGACCCGAAGGCGGAGGTCGAGCAGGAGTACTACGCCGGCGTCGTCTGGGACGGCACCGCCAAGAAGCCGCTGATGCTCTTCAGCGACATGGGCGGCATCGATATCGAGCAGGTCGCCGAGGAGCATCCCGACCACGTCGGCCGCGGCCACTTCTCCACGCTCGAACCCTTCTCCGACTTTCAGGCCAAGCAGGTCATCGCCGCAGCCGGCGTCACCGGCAAGGCCCTGCAGCGCGCCACCCCGGTGCTCGCGCGACTGGCCCAGCTGTTCCTCGACAATGACATGACGCTCGCCGAGATCAACCCGCTGGCGCAGCTGAAGGACGGCTCGTTCGTCGCGCTCGACGCGCACATGGAGATGGAGAACGAGGGCATGCCGCGCCAGATTGGCCTGATCGAGGCGCTGGGTATCGGCGCGGAGGAGGGCACTCGCGAGAGCTATACCCCCACTTCGTTCGAGGAGGCCGTCAAGGCGATCGACGCCGCCGATCATCGTGGCGTGATCCAGGGCAAGGACACCGGCTTCAAAGGCAACATCGGCCTCGTGATCGGCGCGGGCGGCGGCTCGCTGACGCTCACCGACGCCGTGCGCCAGCAGGGCGGTAAGCCCGCCAACTACTCCGAGATCGGCGGCAATCCATCCGTCGCCAAGGCCTGCGGCCTGGCCAAGGAGGTCCTCCAGAAAGACGGCGTGGAGAAGATCGCCGTGATGATGTCGATCGTCTCGAACACGCGCGTGGACATCGTCGCGCGCGGCGTGATCAAGGCCTGCCTGGAGCTCGGCAAGGACCCCGGCGAGACGATCGCGATCTTCCGCATCCCCGGCGCGTGGGAGGAGGAGGGCTTCAAGATCCTCGACAAGTACGGGATCGAGTACTGCGACCGCTCCGTGTCGTTGTGGGAGGCCGCCGGTCGCGCAGTAACCAAGATTCAAGGGGTCACGGCCTAGCCATGTCCATCCTGATCGACCAGGACACGACGTTCATCATCCAGGGCATCACCGGGCGCGAGGCCGTCAACCTCACGCGCGAGTGCCTGGACTACGGCTCGAAGATCGTCGGCGGCGTAACCCCCGGCCGCAAGGGCCGCGAGGTCCACGGTGTGCCGGTGTTCGACACGGTCGAGCAGGTCGTCGAGCACAACGGTGGCGTCGTGCCCGACGGCTCGGTAGTCACCGTCCCGCCCGCGGGCACGCGCGATGCCGTCTTCGAGGCGCTGCACGCCGGCATCAAGACGATCGTGATCGTCACCGAGCGGATCCCGCGCCGCGACGTCGCGATGATGGTCGAGCTGGCCGACGCCAAGGGCGCGCGGATCATCGGCCCCAACTGCCTCGGTGTGATCGTCCCGGGCATCGCCAAGATGGGCGGCATCGGCGGCCCGGCACGCAACGCCGCTGTCGCCTACCAGCCCGGCGCAGTCGGTGTGATGAGCCGTTCTGGTGGCATGACCACTGAGATCTCCTCCACGCTGACGGCCGCGGGACTGGGCGTCTCCACTGCTGTCTCGATCGGCGGCGACGCGATCATCGGCTCCACCTACGCCGAGCTGATGCCGTACTTCGAGGCTGACGAGCAGACCCAGGCGATCGTGATCTATACCGAGCCCGGTGGCCGTATGGAGGCACAGCTGGCGCAGTGGGTCAAGGAGCAGCACTCGCGCCTGCCGATCGTCGCCTTCATGGCCGGCAAGTTCATGGACGACGAGGAGATGCAGGGCATGTCCTTTGGGCACGCCGGCACGATCGTCGAGGGCAAGGAGGACAGCGCGACCGAGAAGATCTCCCGCCTGGAGGCAGCCGGCATCCCTGTCGTGCAGCGGATCGACGAGATTCCCGACCTGGTCAAGGCCAAGATCGCCGAGCGGAGCGCAGCGTGAGAAAGGACGCCCTTTTCATTGCGGTCGATGTCGACGAGGAGGCGGCCGGCGACACCGAGTTGGCTCGTCGATTGACCGAGGTCTGCCCGGTTGACATCTTTGCCCAGAAGCCTGACGGCAGTTTGGAGATCGTCGAGCAGAACCTCGACGAGTGCGTGCTCTGCCGGCTCTGCCTCGACGCCGTTGAATCGGATCCCACCCACCCGATCAAGATCCTCAAGCTCTACGACAACGACGCTGTCCTCGCCTGAGCCACATCAGCCGTGCAGTGGACTAAAGTGGTATCGAGCCCATGAACGAAAACTTCTCCCTGATCGTGATGTGCCTGTGTCTGCTCGCCTCGCTGATCTTCTTGGCCCAGCAGATCTCCGCCTACCACTAGACGGTCGCTGGGCGGCGCGCTGCGGCGTCCTCGGTCGCTCGCGTGTGTAACACGCCACGCGCTCCCTGCGTCCTTGCATCGCTTGCCCATCGACCGTCTAGAAGCGACGTGAGTTATTCCTCGTGCTTGCGCGCGGGGCGCAGGTTCTGACGTTCCTGCTGGCGTTCGACGACATTTCTGATCAGCTTCAAGAACTGATCCGGGCCCGAGGCCTTCGCCTGGCCGTACGTAAACGCCTCGATCCAGTCCGGCACCTTCGCCTCGTGAGCCATCACGTTGAAGAACTCGCGCCTCATTTCCACCCTGACGCGCGCATCGGTCGGGGGGATCTTGGTGACCTTGACGCCGGGCATCTCCAAGCGGAAATGCTGCACGTCGCCGCGCCCGCGCAGCTCGACCGCAACCACCAGCTTCATCGGCTCCAGAGCCGGCACCTCCTCGAGGAACCTGTTGACCGCCAGCTCGATCAGGGTTTTCGCATCCTCGGACATCAGATCTTGTGGCGCTGCAACAGCTTGCGCCCGATCACCATGCGCTGGATCTCCGACGTCCCCTCGCCGATCAGCAGCAGCGGCGCGTCGCGGTACAGGCGCTCGATCTCGTACTCCTTGGAGTAGCCGTAGCCGCCGTGGATGCGGAATGACTCCTCGACGCAGAAGCGCCCGGCCTCCGAGGCGAACAGCTTGGCCATGCCGGCCTCCAGGTCAGAGCGCTCGCCCGCGTCCTTCAGCCGCGCCGCGCGCAGCGTCAGCAGACGCGCGGCCTCGACCTGGGTGCCCATGTCGGCGAGCTTGAACTGGATCGCCTGGTGCTCTGCGATCGGCTTGCCGAAGGTCTTGCGCTCCTGCGAGTAGCGCAGCGCCAGCTCGAGCGCGCGCTGTGCGATACCGACACCACGGGCGGCGACGTTGACGCGACCCACCTCGAGCGCGTCCATCATCTGCACGAAGCCCTTGTTGAGGCCCTCCCGCTCACCGCCCAGCACGTTCTCGGCCGGACAGCGGTAGCCGTCGAAGACCAGCTCGGTCGACTCGACGCCCTTGTAGCCCATCTTGCGCAGCTGCGGCGGGACCGTGAGGCCGGCGTAGGCGCCGCTGTTCTCGCTGACGCCGCCTTCCTTCTCGGCGATGAAGCAGGTCATGCCCTTGTAGGCCTTCTCGACGTTCGGGTCCGTCTTGACGAGCACGAACACGAGATCCGAGCGCAGGCCGTTGGTGACCCACATCTTCTGACCGTTGATCTCCCAGGAGCCGTCGTCCTGCTTCAAGGCCTTCGTTTTGATCGCCTGCACGTCGGAGCCGAGCTCGGGCTCGGACAGCGAGAACGCGGCGCGGATCTCCCCGGTGGCCATGCGCGGCAGGTACTTCTGCTTCTGCTCGTCTGAGCCGAACTTCATCAGCAGGTAGGAGCCGATGAAGTGGGTGTTGACAATGCCCGAGATCGAGATCCAGCCGCGCGAGAGCTCCTCGACAATCATCGCGTACGTCGTCAGATCCAGGCCCATGCCGCCGTACTCCTCGGGGATCGTCACCCCGAACAACCCAAGCTCCTTCATCTGCTCGACGATCGGCTCCGGGAAAGAGTCCTCGTGGTCGTAGTGCTCGGCGTTGGGCAGGATCTGCTCGTCGGCGAACTGGCGCACCATCTCGATGATCGCCTGCTGCTCATCCGTCTTCTCGGTGTACGGCGTCGTTGCTACGGCCATGCTTGAGCGCTCCAAAGGTCGTTTTCGGGCTTTCCAAGAGAGAATACCGGCATGAACTTCGTCGCTCGCCCGGCATGAACTTCGCTCGCGACATCCTTGACCGACTGCCCCCGCCGGGACTCGCGCTCGTGGAGCTTGCGCGCGACGGCTCCCGGCGCGAGTGGAGCTTCGGCGAAGTCTCCGCTCACAGCGCTGCCTTGGCGGGCGCGTTACGCGCGCGCGGGATCGGCCGCGGCGACGTGGTGATGACGCTGATCGGCAACCGGCCCGAGTGGGTCTTCACGATGCTCGCCTGCTTTCGTCTCGGCGCGGTCGTTTTGCCGTGCACCGAGCAGCTGCGGGCGAAAGACCTTCGTTTGCGGCTGGCCGTGGCGCGGCCCTCGCTGATCGTCGCGGACGAGCGCAACCGCGCTGAGCTGGAGGCGGCTGGGCCGGACTGTCCGGTGCTGTTCGTGCCCGACGAGGCCCTGTTCGCCGGACCGCCCGCCCTCGCCGTCGAGCTCGCACCGGAGGACTTCTGCCTGATCACGTTCACGAGCGGCACCTCGGGCGAGCCGAAGGCGGTGCTGCACGGGCAGCGCTACCTCGACGGCCAACGCCTGCAGGCGACCCACTGGCTGGGCGCGAAGGCCGGTGAGCTCGTGTGGTGCACGGCGACCTCGGGCTGGTCGAAGTCGGCGCGCAATGTGTTCATCGCGCCCTGGCTCTCGGGGGCGAGTGCGCTGTTGCACGACGCGCGCTTTGACCCGGCCGAGCGTTTGGAGCTGCTCGCGCGCGAGCGCGTGAACGTGCTCTGTATGGCGCCCACCGAGTACCGCGTGATCGCCGCCCGCGCGCAACTGCGAGCGCTGGGAGACCTGCGCGGGATGGTCGCCGCGGGCGAGGCGCTCAACCCGGAGGTGCTCCACGCCTGGCGCGCGGCGACCGGTCTGGAGATCCGCGACGGCTACGGCCAGACCGAGACCGGCCAGCTGACGGGGATGCCGCTGGGCGAGGCCGCGCGGCCGGGCTCGATGGGACGTGCGCTGCCGGGGGTGCAGTTGTCGGTCCGCGACGGCGAGCTGGTCGCAGATCCGGCGAGCGTGCCGACCTTCTTCCTCGGCTATCTCGGTGAGGGGGTCGAACGTCGCGATGATGGGACGTGGCGCATCGAGGACCGTGCCGCGCGCGGGCGGGACGAGTCCTGGCACACCGGCGACCGCGTACGCGAAGACGACGACGGCTACCTCTGGTTCGAGGGCCGCTCCGACGACGTGATCGTCTCCGCCGGCTACCGGATCGGGCCGTTCGAGGTCGAGTCCGCGCTCCTCGCCCACCCGGCCGTGGCCGAGGCCGCCGCCGTGGCCGCGCCCGATGCGGAACGTGGGGCGGTCGTGCGCGCGGTGGTCGTGCTGCGCGACGGCCACGCTCCTTCGCCGGCGCTGGCCAAGGAGCTGCAGGAGCACGTCAAGCGCGAGACCGCGCCGTACAAGTACCCCCGGATCGTCGACTTCGCGCCGGAGCTGCCGAAGACGACAAGCGGGAAGGTCAGGCGGGCCGCGCTACGTGGGGAGGCGTAGCGCAGCCCGGTCCGATCGGCGGCGCCGACGGTCAGGCCGGTACGGGCTGAGGGGTCATACCAGCGTGCTCGTGCTCGAGCTCGTACTCGACCTCCTCGGTCACCTGCGCCACCGTCCCCGCGGGCGGGCGCAGGATCAGGAACGCGGCGAGGATCCCCAGCCCGACGCAGCTCGCGGCGACGATGTAGGCGAGGTGGTAGCCACCGGTGAGCGCGCTGTTCAGCGAATGTCCGGTGACGGCCAGCGCCTTCGTGTGGTCAGTCGCGATCGTGCCGAGCGTCGCCAGGCCGATCGCGCCGAACAGCTGGACCGAGACGTTGATGATCCCCGACGCCAAGCCGGCGTCCTTAGGTGGCGCGTCGGCCATCCCCATTGTCAACAGCGGCAGGAACGATGCGCCCGCGCCGAGCCCGATCAGCAGGAACGCAAAGAACAGGCCAGGGAAGTAGCTCGCGTGCACGCCCTGAGTCGCGAGCAGCAGCAGGCCTGCAGCGATCCCGGCGAGACCGGCCGCCAGCGTGTTCAGCGGGCCGAAGCGAGTGACCGCCTTGACCGCGAGTCCCATCGAGAGCGCGGCGATCGAGATCGTCAAGGGCATGAACGCGAGGCCGGTGTCGATCGCGTTGTAGCCGAGCACGCGCTCCAGATACAGCGCGCCGAGGAAGAAGGCCGAGAACATCCCCGTCACGAGCAGGCCACGGACGAGGCTCGAACCCATCAGCATCCGCAGCCGCAGGATCCGCAGCGGCATGATCGGGTTCGAGATGCGGGACTCCAGCACGAAGAAGGCGCCGAGCAGCACCAGCGCGGCTCCGCCGACACCGAGCGTGCGCGCCGAGAGCAGGCCGTATTCGGTCGACTTGACGATCGCGAAGGCGCCGAGCATCGTCGCGAGCGTGATCAGGATCGATCCGGCGACATCGACGCCGCCGGCGAGGCCGATGCCCCGGTTCTCCACGATCAGAGCGGAGCCGAGCACGAACGTGATCACGCCGATCGGGACGTTCACGAAGAAGATCCAGTGCCAGCTCAGCGACTGCGTCAGCGCGCCCCCGGCGAGCAGCCCGATCGAGCCGCCCCCCGCGGAGACAAACGCGTACATACCCATCGCCTTCGCCTGCTCGGCTTTCTCGGGGAACTCCGTGACGATAATCGCGAGGATCACAGCCGAGGCGACGGCGCCGCCGATCCCCTGGACGAAGCGGCCGGCGATCAGCATGCTCTGGCTCGTGGCGAGGCCGCAAAAGATCGAGGCGGCGGTGAACAGGATGAGCCCCGAAAGGAAGACTTTCTTGCGGCCGACGAGGTCGCCCATCCTGCCGGCGAGCAGCAGGAAGCCGCCGAAGGTGATCAGGTAGGCGTCGATTACCCACGTCAGGTTGCCCTGGGTGAAGTGCAGGTCGCGCTGAATCGAGGGCAGCGCGACGTTCACGATCGTCGCGTCGAGGACCATCATCAGCTGGCCCATGCAGAGCACCCCGAGCGCGATCCAGCGGCGGCGCTCGCTGCGCGAAGCCTCGGCGGCGGCGGAATTGCGGGTATCGAGCTGATCTGTAGTGGCACTCATGTGTGGATCCCTTTCGGTTTGTGGCGAGGACACACCATAGCAAGGATCATCCTTGTTCTAGGGATGATCAACATAAAATTTATAATCGTTGCTAGAATGAAAACAAATGCAAGATCGTGTAAAATCAGGCGCGATGGGTGCTGAGAGGGAACGTGCTCCGGGCTCGATGGTGCTGCTCACCCGGCTGGCCAAGCAGGTCTACCGCCGCAGCAGCGATGAGCTACTAGGGATGCAGCTACGCCATCTGGTCGCACTGAGCTACGTGCGCGACCACGACGCCTGTCCTCAGCATGAGCTCGCCGAGGCGTTCTGCATGGACGCCAACAACGTCGTCCTGTTGCTCAACGAGCTCGAGCAACTACGCTACGCCACGCGCCTGCGCGACCCCGACGATCGCCGTCGCCACATGGTCCAGCTCACCCCCGCGGGCGCCGAGGCGCTCGGTCTCGCCGAGCGTGCCCAGGAAGCGATCGAGGACGACGTCCTGCAGGCGCTCGACGCGGACGAACGCGCGACCCTCTGGCAGCTCTTGACCCGCGCGCTCTCAGGCGCCGAGCAGGAGCAGCACGAGGCCTACAGCGCGACGATCGCGTCGATCTCGACCTGAGCGCCCTTCGGCAGCTGCGCCACGCCGACCGTAACACGCGCGGGGGGATCGCTTTCGAAGAAGGTTGCATACATCTCGTTGACCTCGGCGAAGGCCGCCAGGTCGGTCATGTAGATCGTCAGACGCAGCGCGCGCTGCAGCGCGGTGCCGGCCGCGTCGCAGACGGCGTTCAGGTTCTCCAGACAGCGACGCGCCTGCTCTGCGGGCGTCTCCCCCACCAGCTCGCCGGTGCTCGGATCGAGCGGGATCTGGCCCGAGCAGAACAGCAGCCCGGCAGCGGACACCGCGTGGCTGTAGGGACCGATCGCGGCGGGAGCGCCGGGCGCCTGCACGATCTCACGAGAGAAGGCCATTGGTGACGCGAGACTAACGTGTGGGAGCAGTTGTGGCGCGCCCGTAAACCTCAGCAGATAGATTCCGAAAAATGCAACTCTCGAGGTTCGTCGGTGTCCTTCTGGCGGTGTGCCTGTGCGCGGCGGTATCGGCCGCAGCAGCTCAGGCCCAGATCGCGTGGGCGCCGTGCGGCGACAGCAACGACTTTGCCTGTGGCCATCTCACCGTTCCACTGGACCCGAGCGGGGGCACATCCGGGACGATCACGCTCGCGATCCGCCGCCATCGCGCCCCGGTCGGCGAAGCGAAGGATGCGATCGTCGCGCTCGCGGGCGGCCCCGGGCAGGCGGCGATCCCGTTCACCGAACAGTTCGCGCGGGTACTCGGCCCGATCGCGGACACGCGCGATCTGATCGTGTTCGACCAGCGCGGCATCGGCCTCTCCGGGCCGCTGTCGTGCCACCGCTTCGAACTCAGCGCCAACACGCCCCCGGGTTCCACGATCGCCGAATGCGCCGCACAGCTCGGGCCGATGCGCAGCTTCTACGCGACGGCCGACACCGTCGCCGACATCGAGGCGCTGCGCGTGGCGGGGGGCTACGAAAAGCTCGTGCTGTACGGCACCTCCTATGGCACGAAGGTAGCCGAGGACTACGCGCAGGCGTATCCCAGCCACGTCGAGGCGCTGGTGCTCGACTCGGTCGTGCCCCCGAACGGGCCCGAACCGCTCAACCGCTCGACGTTTGCTGCGATCCCTCGAATCCTGCGCCAGCTGTGCGCCGCGCGCGCCTGCGCGCGCATCACCCCCAACCCCGTCGGCGATCTCGCGCGACTCGTGCGGCGCCTGGCGCGCGGAGGACTGCGCGGCCGTGTGATCGATGGCCACGGCGTCGCCCACACGGTGCGCATCTCCTCCGACGGCCTGCTCGGAACCCTGATCGAGGGCGATTTGGAACCGATCCTGCGCAGCGAATTCCCCGCGGCCGTGCGCTCGGCGGTGAATGGCGACATGGCCGCGCTGGCGCGCCTTCAGGAGCGCGCCGAAGGCGGCGAAGCAAGCGAAGCGGAAAGTCCCAGCGAGAGCTTCGACAACCCCCTCTACTACGCGACGAGCTGCGAAGACGAGTCGTTCCCGTGGAACCGCGCGGCCGGCCCGGCGACGCGCCTGGCCGAAGCGAAGGCCCGAATCGGCACGCTGCCCGCAAGCCAGCTCGCGCCGTTCACCCAGGCGAACGTGCTCGACCTCAGCGACGTGCCGGCATGCGCCTTCTGGCCGTACACGACACCCGCGCCCGCGCTCAGTACAGCGCCATTGCCGAGCGTCCCGACGCTGATCCTGAGCGGCGCCGACGACCTGCGCACGCCGACCTCGAACGCGCGCGAAATCGCCGCGCAGATCCCGGGATCGCACCTGCTGGTGGTGCCAAACACCGGGCACTCCGTGCTCAGCTCAGACCCAACGCACTGCGCGAGCGATGCCCTGCAAGCCCTATTCGCGGGCAAGCCGATCAAGCCCTGCGCGGCCACATCGCCACCGCCGCTCCTGCGTCTGACGCCACTGGCACCGAGGAGCCTCGCGGACCTCGCCCCGGCACGGGGCAGCCACGGACTGCCCGGGCGCACACTGCAGGCGGTCGTGCTCACGCTGGGCGACTTCGACCGCCAGCTGGCGCTCCAGGTCGTCAAGCAGCTCGAATCGGGCGGACTCGGAGGCTCGCTGTCGTTGCGCACCGGCGGCCTGCGCGCGGGCTGGGCGGGACTCGCGGGCGCAACGTTGACGTTCGACCGCTATTCCTACGTGCCAGGCGTGACCGTCTCGGGCAAGCTCACCTCGCAGGCGAGCGAGCTCCGTATCGGAGGGGCCGCGGCCGCCCACGGCACACTGCGCCTCGGCCCCCACAAGCAACTCGACGGAGTGCTGGATGGCGAGCGTGTCCAGACGGCGGACGCCGCGCTCCAAGCGGTCAGCGCGCAAACGGCGCGCTTCCGTGGCAGCTACCGCTAACGTCTGCGGCGATGCCCAGGCGCTCGCCGACCACACTATTCGCGGCGGCGCTGATCGTCGGCCCGCTCGCCCTCGCGCAGGCCCCCGCGGCCAGCGCGCTGACGTTCGTCCCCTGTGCCGGCAACGTGGCATTCTCATGCACGACGATCCCCGTCCCACTCACCCGGACGAGCCTTGCGTCCGGCACGATCTCGCTGAGCCTCGAGCGCAAACAGGCCGGCGCTGTGCAGAGCAAGACGGCAGTCCTCGCGCTGGCCGGCGGACCCGGCCAGGCGGCGCTGCCGCTGGGCGAATTCATCGCCAAGGCGCTCGCCCCGGCACTCGGCACACGCGACCTGCTGATCTTCGACCAGCGCGGCACCGGCGCGTCCGATCCCCTCAGCTGCGGCGCGCTGAGCAGCTTCAGCGGCATCAGCGCCAGCCAGGCCTTCGAACGCTGCGCGCTTGAAATCGGGCCGGCTCGCGGCGGCTACACGACCCAGGAATCGGTCGAAGACATCGAGGCGATCCGTCAGGCGGCGGGCTATGAAAAGCTCGTTCTGTACGGCACCTCCTACGGCACGAAGGTCGCCGAGGAGTACGCCGAACGCTACCCCCAGCACGTGGAATCGTTGGTGCTCGACTCGGTCGTGCCGCCGGACGGGCCGGAACCGTTCTCGATCCCCACCTTCCAGGCGATCTCCTCGGTGCTCGGCGAGCTGTGCTCCGAGAACGCCTGCGCGGGGATCACCACCAACCCCGTGGCCGACATCGCGACCCTGACGGCGCAGCTGCGCAAGCGACCGCTGACCGGCTCCGTCTACGACGGATCGGGCCACCGCCACAACGCCACGCTGAACGAGTCCGGCCTGCTCGGCATTCTCGAGGCCGGCGACCTGAACCCGACCCTGCGCGCGCTGCTGCCGGCCGCGGTGCGCTCGGCTCTGCGCAACTACCCCGATCCGCTGCTGCGCCTGCAGCTGCTGGCCGAGGGGCTGATTCCAAGCGTGCCCGGTGGTCACGCCGTCGAAGAATCCGAGCAGATCGACGAAGCACTGTACGTCACGACGACCTGCGAGGAGATGCCTTTCCCCTGGCAACGCTCGGCGCCGGCAGCGACGCGGCTTGCGGAAGCCACCAGCGCCCTGAACGCGCTGCCGAGCACCGACTTCTATCCGTTCGATGCCGCCACGGCGCTCAACAACAGCCTGATCGGAGCCTGCGCCGGCTGGCCGGACGCATCGGCGGCGAGCGTCGAGCCCGGCGTGCTGCCGAACGTGCCGACGCTGATCCTCTCCGGCGCCCAGGATCTGCGCACCCCAACATCGAATGCGCGGCGCGTCGCGGCGCTGATTGCAGACGCGCAGCTGCTCGTCGTGCCCTACACGGGTCATTCGGTGATCGGCAGCGACTTCGGCGACTGCGCCGCGCTGGCGGTGACGGCGTTCTTCGCCAGCACATCGGTGCAGCCCTGCGCGGCGAGCCCCAACCCATTCGCGCCCACGCCGCTGACCCCCACGAAGCTCGCCTACGTGCACCCCGTCCCGGGCCTGAGCGGCAAGCCGAGCCTAACGCTCACCGCCGTGCTCGACACGATCGTCGATCTCAACCGCCAGGTGGTCGGCGCCACGCTGCAGGCCGACGCGCAGCTTCCCAGCGGATCGAGCTTCGGCGGACTGCGCGGCGGCTACGCGAAGCTGAGCCCCTCCAAGCTGCAGCTGAACCGTTTGACCTTCGTGCCAGGCGTCGAACTGAGCGGAACCTTCCCGGTGAAGAACGGCCAGTTGCAGAGCACGACCCTGCGCATCACGGGCTCGAGCGCCTCGAACGGCACGGTGCGCGTGGGCTCGGGCAAGCAGGTCACGGGCATCCTTGGAGGCAAGCGCTTCAACGTGAATGTCGCCAATGTCAAGCTCTCGCGCGCGGGAGCGAATGAAGCCGAATGGTCCTCGACGCCGCTCGCCTTCCCGCTGGGAAAGCTCTCGCAGCTACGCTGAGCGCGTGCCCAACGCGCTGGCGCTCGAGACCTCCCCCTATCTGCGCCAGCACGCGCACAACCCCGTCGACTGGCTGCCCTGGGGGCCGGTCGCGCTGGCGCGCGCGAGCGCAGAGGACAGGCCGCTACTCGTCTCGATCGGCTACTCCTCCTGTCACTGGTGCCACGTGATGGAGCGCGAGTCCTTCGAGGACCCGCGCACGGCAGCACTGATGAACGAGAGCTTCGTGTGCGTGAAGGTCGATCGCGAGGAGCGCCCGGACATCGACGCGCTGTACATGGAGGCCGTTCAGAGCATGACCGGCCACGGCGGCTGGCCGCTCAATGTGTTCCTCACACCCGAGCAACTGCCGTTCTACGGCGGCACGTACTTCCCGCCCGAGCCCCGTCACGGGATGCCCGCCTGGACGCAGGTGCTGCAGGCGATCAGCGAGGCGTGGTCAGAGCGGCGTGAGGAGATCCGCGCGGGTGGCGAGGGGCTGCGCGAGCGGCTGTCCGGCGGCGCCGGGCTGAAGCCCTCCTCCGCGCCACTCGAGGAGCGCGCGCTCGATGCCGCCGTTGCGAACCTGCGGGCACTGTTCGACGCGGTCAACGGGGGATTTGGAGGCCCGCCAAAGTTTCCCCAAGCCTCGGTCATCGAGCTCCTGCTGTGCCGAGACGAGCAGGACATGGCCTTGAACACCTTGCGCGCAATGGCGCGCGGCGGCATCCACGACCAGGTGGGCGGAGGGTTCGCTCGCTACAGCGTCGATGCGACCTGGACTGTGCCGCACTTCGAGAAGATGCTCTACGACAACGCCCTGCTCGCCCGTGTCTACCTGCATGGATGGCAGCTCTCCGGCGAGCCTCCTCTCCAAGAGGTCTGCCGCGACACGCTCGACTGGGCACTGCGCGAGATGCGCGGCCCCGAGGGCGGGTTCTACTCTGCGCTCGACGCCGACTCGGAGGGCGTAGAGGGACGCTTCTACGTGTGGACTCTCACCGAGCTTCGGGACGCGCTCGGCGAGGACGCGGAGGCGGCGATCGCGTGGTTCAGCGCGACCGAGGAAGGGAACTTTGTCGATCTTCACCATCCGGCGACGGGGCTCAATGTCCTGGAGGATCGTGGCCAACGTCCGGACGATGCAACGCAAGCGCGCATACGCGCACGTCTGCTGGAGGTTCGCGAATGCCGCACCCGCCCCGGGCTGGACGACAAGCGGTTGACCGCCTGGAACGCGCTGATGATCGCCGCGCTCGCGGAGGCCGGCGCGGCGCTCGACGAGGCGCGTTACACCGACGCCGCCGTCGCCTGCGCGGAGTTCGTCCTGCGCGATCTGCGCGCCGCCGATGGACGTTTGCTGCGCACCTACAACGACGGCCGAGCCAAGATCGGCGCCTATCTGGAGGACCATGCATACCTGCTGGAAGCGCTGATCGTACTGTTCGAAACCACCTGCGATGAGCGCTGGTTCACAGAGGCGACGACGCTCGCAGACACGCTGATCGCCCGCTTCGGCGATCCCGAACACGGTGGCTTCTATTCGACCGCCGCAGACGCGGGCGAACCGTTGATCGCACGGCGCAAGGACCTAGAGGACACGCCAATCCCAGCCGGCCAGTCGAGCGCGGCGATGGGCCTGCTGCGCCTATCTCAGCTTACCGGCAACGCCGAGTACGAGCGCCAGGCACTGGGTGTGCTGAGCCTGCTGCACGACATCGCCCCCCGCCACCCGACGTCGTTCGCACACGCGCTGCAGGCGCTGCACTGGAACTTCGCCCCCGCCCGCCCGATCGCCTGCGAGGTCCCATCGACAGGGGCCATCGAGTAGAGGACAGGATCGCAACATCCTGGCCTCGCAACCACGGCAACGGGCTCACCGGCGAACCGCGAACCTCCAGGGATCTACAGAATCGAGAGGTACCTGTCGAGCTCCCACTGGGTGACGTGCACGCGGTAGTCGTCCCACTCCTGCCGCTTGATCTCGACATACCGGTTGAACATGTGCTCGCCGAGCGTCCGCAAGACCAGCTCGGACTCCGCCGTCAGCTCGATCGCTTCGCCGAGGCTCTCCGGCAGCTGCTCGACGCCCAAACGCCGTCGCTCCTCGCCTGATAAATGGTAGAGGTTCTTCTCCATCGGCTCCGGCAGCTCATACCCCTTCTCGATCCCCTCCAACCCCGCCTGCAACAAGACCGCGAAGGTCAGGTACGGGTTGCACGCCGGGTCCGGGCAGCGCAGCTCCATCCGCGTCGCCTTCTCCCTCCCCGGGTGATACAGCGGCACGCGCACCAGCGCCGAGCGGTTGCGCCGCGACCAGGCGACGTACACCGGCGCCTCGAAACCCGGCACAAGGCGCTTGTAGGAGTTGACCCACTGCGCGAAGATCGAGCAGATCTCGCGCGCGTGCTTGAGCTGACCGGCGATAAACGCCTTGCCGACGTCTGACAAGAAGTACTGGTCGTCGGGGTCGTAAAACGCGTTCTTCCCGTCCGCGAACAGCGACTGATGGGTATGCATCCCAGAGCCGTTCTCCCCGAACAGCGGCTTCGGCATGAAGGTCGCGTGCCAGCCGTACTTCATCGCGTACTCCTTCACGGTGATCCGGTAGGTCATGCAGTCGTCGGCCATCTTCATCACGTCCGCGTAACGCATGTCGATCTCGTGCTGTGAGGGCCCAACCTCGTGGTGGGTGTACTCGACGTGGATCCCCAGCTGCTCCATCGCCAGCACCGTCTCGCGGCGCACGTCCGAGCCCGCGTCGAGCGTCGTCAGGTCGAAGTACCCCCCTTTGTCGAGCACCTCGGTGCTCTGCGAGTCCTTGAACAGGAAGTACTCGAGCTCGGGCCCGACGTTGAACGTGTCGAAACCCATTCCCTTTGCGCGCTCCATTGCGCGGCGGAGCACGTGCCTGGGGTCGCCCTCATACGGCGTTTTCTCGGGCGTAACGACGTCGCAGAACATCCTCCCCACGCCCTGCTCCTCCGGACGCCACGGCAGCACCGCGAACGTGCTCGGGTCGGGCATCGCGATCATGTCCGACTCCTCGATCGCGTTGAAGCCCGTGATCGAGCTGCCATCGAAGCCCATCCCCGCCTCGAACGCGTCGTCCAGCTCGGCCGCGTTAATCGAGAACGACTTCAACTGGCCCAGGATGTCCGTGAACCAGAACCGGATGAACCGGATCTCGTGCTCGGCGACGAGCGTCTTCACGTCGTCCGCGGTCTTCGGCTGCTCCTCTGTCGGCTGCGTCGCCATCGCCGCTGACCTTAGTCGATGGTCTTCTCGACCGGTATCGACGGTTGGCTAAACCTTCTCCGACTCAGTGGCCGGCGACGGCGGCTACAAACGCGGCGACATCTTCGGCTTCCTTGCCCTGGTACAGCTCGGCCGGCATGTTGCCTTGACCCAAGGCGGGGCCTTCCTTGATGGTGCTAAGCACGAAGGCCCTGCGTGCCGCCACGCTGGGGATGCCGCCCACCAGCACGTCCAGGTTCGGCCCGATCCGGGCGACCGACTTGACCGCGGCCAGCGTGTGGCAGACCGTGCAGGTGTGGGAGAACAGTTCGCGGCCCTTGACCTCTTCGGCGTTCAGGTGCACCCCGCCGATCGCCTCGCTCTGCTTGTCTTCGGCGTTGTGCGCCAGCACAAGCGCGGGCACGATCAGGCCGAAGGCGAACGCCAGCACGACGCCGATCGTGATCAGACGCTGGCTGGCCTTGGATTCGGTCTGCGGCGGTGTCTGCGAAGGACTCTCGGAGCTCATCTAGGCGGGGACAATATCGTCTGCCGCGGCTGGGCGGTCCGTAGGCGCTCGATGCGGCCCAGAGGGCTGTGGGCCGCCGGTCCGTAGGCACTCGATGAGAGCAGATGAGAGCACTCTCACCTTTAGGCTGGCGCAAGCTGCGGCGCTACCCTGGAGGAGAGAGTCCAGATGACCTATCTACTTCGCCGCCTCCCCCTCTCGCGCCTACTGCTCCTCTGTGGGCTGGTGGTCGTAATCGGCATCTCCGTGACCGCGCTCGCGTTCGCGCTGGGCACGGGACCGACGCCGCCGCCCAAGCCCCTCGCGGATGCGATCCACGACGCGCTCGCCGGGGCGGACGGGGAACCGGTCCAAGGGATCAGCGCGAACATCCAGCTGACCGATCACCTGCTCGAAGGCGCCAACCTCACCAGCGGCGGCGGCGAAGGCAGCGGCGGCGGCGCGCTCTTATCCAGCCCGCTCGTAACCGGCGGCTCCGGCCGGATGTGGGTCGCCAAGGACGGCCGCGTGCGCCTTGAACTGCAGTCCGAAAAGGGCGACACCCAGGTGCTCTACGACGGGCACACCGTGTCGATCTACGACGCGTCCTCGAACACGCTGTATCGCTACACGATCCCGCCTCACGAAGGCGGCGCGGGCGACTCCTCGGGCTCGGGACCCACGACCGCCGACCACGAAGCTCCCTCCGTCGCGAAGATCGAAGAAGCGATCTCGCACCTGGACCACGTCAACGTCTCCGGCGCGACGCCGACCGACATCGCCGGCCGGGCCGCCTACACGGTGCGTGTGTCGCCGAGGGAAAGCGGCAGTCTGATCGGCGGCGCTGAGCTCTCCTGGGACGCCGCCAACGGAGTTCCCCTCCGCGCCGCGATCTACTCCTCGACGAGCTCTTCCCCGACGATCGAACTGGCTGCCACTTCGATCTCCTACGGCCCCGTCGCCGCGTCGGTGTTCGAATTCACGCCGCCGTCGAACGCGAAGATCGAAGAAATCGTGCTTCCCAGGCAGGACGGCTCGTCCGCCGACTCCTCTCCGCCCAGCGGCAACCATCCGCATGTCACAACGAGCGGCCAGGGCATCACGTCGGTCGCGGTGCTCGAAAGCAAGACAAAGGAAGGCGCGGACGCCAAGCAGACCTCGTCCGCGTCCGAAGAAGGCCTCGAGAAGGTCAAGATCAATGGCATCGAAGCCTCCGAGCTGCCCACCGAGCTCGGCACGCTGCTCAGCTTCGAGCGCTCCGGCGTGCGCTACTTCCTCGCCGGCGCAGTCAGCCCCGCGGCGGTCGAAGCGGTCGCCAAGGGCCTGTAACCGGTGATCGAAGCGCCGCCCCGGGAGGCGATGGCGGAGGAGGCCCCGCCGGTCAGAGCCAGAGGTCTCGTCAAGCGCTACAAGGAGGTTCTCGCGGTCGATCACATCGACCTGAACGTCAACGTCGGCGACGTCTACGGGTTCCTCGGGCCGAACGGCGCGGGCAAGACGACGACGCTGCGGATGGCCCTAGGGCTGATTGTTCCCACCGAGGGCACGGTTGAGCTGTTCGGGCGCGACCCGTTACGCGAGGGCGCCCGCGCACTGGAGGGTGTCGCCGGGTTCGTGGAGGCGCCGCGCTTCTACCCGTATCTGTCGGCGCACAAGAACCTCGAACTGCTGGCCGCGCTCGACGGGGACGGCGCGAAGCAGCGCATCGACGAGGTCCTCAAGATCGTGGAGTTGACCCCGCGCGCAGGCCATCGCGTGGGCGGCTTCTCGCACGGGATGCGCCAGCGGCTCGGGATCGCCGCCGCGCTGCTGCGCCGCCCGCGCCTGCTGATGCTGGACGAGCCGGCGACCGGCCTCGACCCTGGTGGGATGCGAGACATGCGCGCGCTGATCCGCCGCCTTGCCGACGAAAGCATCACGGTGCTGCTCTCCAGCCACCAGCTGCCGGAGGTGCAGGAGCTGTGCGATCGCGTCGCGATCGTCGACTCCGGGCGCGTGGTCTACGAGGGCGCGCTCGCAGATCTGCGCCGCCAGGGCGGGGCCGGCTACCGCCTGCGCACGACCGATGATGCTCGGGCCCTGGATCTGGCACGCGCACAACGGGGTATCGAGCACGCGGCAAACAACGAGCAGCACAGCTTGGGCTTTCAAGCCGAGGAGCAGGATGTGGGCGCGCTGACGCTGGCCCTAGCCCAGGCGGGCATCGGAATCCTGGCGCTCACCCCGGAGCTGGCGACGCTCGAGGATCTGTTCTTCCGGCTGACCGAGACATGAGGCCGTCGACGCTCACGGTCTGGCGCTGGGAGCTGCGCAAGCTCGTCTCGCAGAAGCGCACCTACCTCGGGCTCGGGCTGGCTGTGATCCTGCCGCTGATCTTCGTGCTGGTTCAGAATCTGCACACCCATCGTGGCCACGAACCGGGCAACATCTTCGCCTCGCACATCACCCAGTCGGGGCTCGCGACCCCTGTGCTGATGCTGCTGTTCCTGTCGGTCTTCATGCTGCCCCTGATCGCCGCCCTGGTCGCCGGGGACATCGTCGCGGCCGAGGACGGCAACGGCACGCTGAAGACGATCCTCACGCGCTCGGTCGACCGCGGCCAGGTGTTCGCCGCGAAGGCTCTGGCGGCGATGACCTACGCGACGATCGCGCTGTTCCTCTCGGCCATCGTGGCGACCGTCGCCGGCGTCGCCTCCTGGGGCTTCCACGATGTGGTCACCTTCTCGGGCACCGTCGTCTCGGCGCCGGAAGGCCTGCTGCTGGTGTTCGCCGCCAACGCCGTCTACCTGATCCCGCTGCTGAGCGTCGCGGCGATCGGCGTGCTGCTGTCCACCACCACCCGCAACAGCGCCGCGGCCGTCGTCGGCACCGTGGGCCTCGTGATCTTGCTCTACATAATCTCTGGAATCCCGGGCATCGAAGGCCTCAAGCCCTACCTGCTCACCGAACAGTTCGAGAACTGGCACGGCCTGCTGCGCACTCCGACCGACTGGACGCCGATCTGGCACTCGGCGTGGGTTTGCGCGCTGTACGCGATCCCTTCGCTGTTCGCGGCGTACCTGGTGTTTCTGCGGCGGGACGTCACGGGTGGCTGAGGCGGCTGGGGCGCTTCACGGGTTCGGTCCCTCACGGGGCTGTTCATCCAGGTTCAGGGCCTCCGATACTTGGCGAGCGTCAAGCCCTTTGCCACCGTCGCGCCTTTGAGCTTGCTCTGCACGAGTGCAGAGTTGAACCCTGCCTTCAACCCGAGCCTGCGGCTGAGCGCATAGAGAAGAAACGCGACGTGGTGCACCTGGCCCCTCGCACCGCAGATCCCGCCCCAGCGGGCCTCACCGGCGCTGTTGCGCCCGACGACCGCCCCACGGGGCAACCTGCCGGCGGGGATCCCATGTAAGCCGGGACTGAGCCCGCCCACGGCCCACTGGATCGCGTCCCTGTCGCCGCCATCCAGGTCGATCGCCAGCAGCAACAGTTCAGCCGTGTCCGCGGGCACGTTTCGCCACGCAAGCGGTGGCGAAACGCCGGCACCGTCGCAGGTGTAGCGCACCGGCATCGCGCCGCCAGGCTTAAAGGCGCGGCTGCTCAGCGCGATCGTCCCGATCGCGGATTGGACGGTGCCGTAGGACGGTGTTGT
The DNA here is from genome assembly GCA_963837135.1 of uncultured Solirubrobacterales bacterium. GTDB lineage: Bacteria > Actinomycetota > Thermoleophilia > Solirubrobacterales > Solirubrobacteraceae > Palsa-744. The sequence continues at coordinate 417,202 of CAWILV010000004.1, read as the reverse complement.
CGTTTGGGTGGGTGCACTCTCGGCCGAGTTGCCGGCGCCGTTGCCACAGCCGGCGAGCGCGAGCGCCACGGTCAAGGCCATGAGCAGCAGTGGCCTACCGGCGAGCAGAGGTCCCCCGGCAAGCGGCGCTCTGCGATTCCAGTCCTTCAGCTCAGCCCACCTCGGCTGCCAGCTCGATCGCGGAGAGCTCGACATCGCCCATCAGGCGGCGCGCCTCGCGCGGGTCGATCAGGCCCGCGCCCAGTCTGGCGGTGGACTCCGCCCCGCAGGCCACGCCGAAGCGCAGGCACTGGTCGGGTGAGCGGCCCTCGTAGCGCGCGGCGATGTAACCGGCCAGGAAAGCGTCGCCGGAGCCGCGCTTGGCGATCGACTCGCGCACCTCGACGCTCACGCGCCGTATGCATGGCTGGCCGTCGACGAGCACCTGGGCAAAGCAGCCGTCGGGCAGCGTCATGATCGCCTCGTGAGGACCGAGCGCGGCGATCTCGCGCACCCCCAGCGAGCGCTCCTGCTCGCTTGCGAACTCGTGCCCCACGAGCTCCTCGGCCTCGATCACATTCGGTGAGACGACATCGGGCTCGGCGCGAACCGCCTGGTGCAGGGGCTCGCCCTCGGTGTCGATCACGGTCGTGACCCCCGTCCGCTCCAGCTCGCGGATCAGCACCGCGTAGAAGTCGGGCTCCAGGCCGCGCGGGAGCGAGCCGGCGAACACGACGATCGCGGCGCCGCGAGCGAGGTAGAGCAGCTTCTCGCGGAACAGCTCAACCTCGTGCTGGGATACCGACGGACCGCGTTCGTTGATCTCCGTCTGCTCCCCGGTAGTCGGGTCGAGGACCGATGTGTTCGTGCGCGACTCCTCGCGGATGCGCACGAAGTCGTTCAGGATCGCCTCCTCCGTGAGCTGCTCAACGATGTGCGTGCCCGTGATGCCGCCCGCGAAGCCGGTTGCGATCACCGGCTGGCCGAGCGTCTTCAGCGTGCGAGCGATGTTCACGCCCTTGCCGCCGGCCATCGTGCGCTGCTCGACGGTGCGATGACGCCGCCCCAGCCGGAAGTTCGGCACCGAGAGGGACTTGTCGATCGCCGCGTTCAGCGTGACCGTGATGATCATCTATGCCTCTCTACCCACATTCCGGCGCTTCGAACGGCGGGTGATGCCGTGGGGCGCACACCCAGAGGCTAGCGAACCTGCCTGGAGCCCGAGATCCGATATCCGGCTACCCCAACAACGCCCATGTCTGCGTGCGCAGGCGCTCAGCCTCAGCGCGGGCAGCCGTCGCCGGCTCTTCGCCGGTGTCGAGGTAGGCGTTGGCGATGCTGCGGGAGGCGCTCACGAGTCCGCCCGCTCGGCCCGGGGCGAAGACGGGCGCGAGATCCTCGACCCGTCCCCCCTGCGCGCCAACCCCGGGTAGCAGGAACGTCGCGTGCGGCATCAGCTCACGGGCGCGCACGAGGTGACCGGGGACGGTGGCCCCGATGACCGCGCCCACGTCGCTCAAGCCCGACTCACCCACGCCGGGTCGGCCCAGCTCATCGACGATTCCCGCAAGTCGCTCCCACACGCTTGCACCGCCGCCCAGCTCGAGGTCCTCGACATCGGCCGCACCCGGGTTTGATGTGCGTACCAGCGCCAGCACCCCGGCGCCCGCGGCGCGCGCCGCGCTTACAAACGGCTCGACGGCGTCCGCCCCCATCAACGGATTGACCGTCACCATGTCCGCACCGAGCCCCGCCACCGCTCCGAACGGTGTCTCGATCCCGCCGATCAGAGCCTGTGCATACGCGGAGGCGCTCACCGAAATGTCGCCCCGCTTGCCGTCGGCGATCACGAGCAGCCCCCGCGCCCGCGCGTGTTCGACGACCGCCGCCAGGGCGCTCCAGCCGGGGGCGCCCAGCCGCTCGAAGCAGGCGAGCTGGGGCTTGCACGCCACGCACGCGTCCGCCGTCGCGTCGATCAACGCCTTGCAGTGGGCGAGCACCGCGCTTGCGGCGTGCTCCGCGGGGGAACCCTCAGCGGATATTCCCGGCGCGGGCTCGTCCGCCGCCGGCCACAGCATGCTCGGGTCCGGATCGAGGCCGAGCACGATCTGCGACCGGCGCGCCTGCACACGCGCCGTGAGTGTGTCTCCGAATCCCGGGGACAGGTTCAGCGACCCTTCACCGCGCTCTTGAGCCCGCTGCCAGCGGTGAAGCGAGGCACCCGCGAAGCGGCGATCTGGATGCGCTCGCCCGTGCGCGGGTTGACGCCCTGGCGCGCGCCGCGCTCGCCGACGTGGAACTTGCCGAACCCCGACACCGTCACCTCGCTGCCTCTGCGCAATGCGTCCTCCACGGTGGCCAGCACCGCATCCACCGCGCGCCCCGCGTCATGCTTGGTCAGATCGGCGCGATCCGCCACCTGGTCGACCAACTCGGACTTCGTCACTTCGTCCTCCTCGCTCGTGAAACCGTTATTCCGAAGCTAACACCGCGCGCGGACGGCCGCCTCCGCCACGACATCCGCGACAATGGCGAGATGACCTTCGAACGCGTCGCCTGGAGCATAACCGTGCTCGTCGCGCTGATCACCGCGCTGCTGCTGCTGCTCTCCGGCTACAACGGCTACGCCGGCCTCGGCCTCGCGGTCGCGATCTCCGCGGCGATCAACTTGCTCTGAGCCACTCGAGCAGCTCACGCGCCGCACGGCCACGATGGCTGATCGCGTCCTTCTGCTCGTCCGATAACTGCGCCATCGTGAGGGTGTTCCCCGCCCGGTCGTGTGGGCTTTCATCCCTCCCGTTTGGCCCGCTCTCATCCGGCGGGCTCTCGTCAGGTAGAAACGCGGGGTCGTAGCCAAACCCGCCCGCTCCACGGGGCTCAGCCGCCAAACGTCCCGTACAGCGGGCCTCGAACACGCGCTCCTCGCCCGGCGCGCGCGGATCGACGTACACGAGCGCGCACACGTACGCGAGCGCGCTGTGAGCCGGCGCCTCGCGTAGCAGCTTCGCCAGGTTCTCCTCGTCGGTCGCATCCTCTCCCGCGTACCGCGCCGAGCGCACACCCGGCGCGCCGCCGAGCGCCGCCGCCTCGATCCCCGAATCGTCGGCGATGCAGATCCTCCCCGTCGCCCGCGCCGCGGCGCGGGCCTTGCCGAGCGCGTTCTGCGCAAACGTCTCCCCCACCTCCGGTGGCAGCGTCACATCGGAGGGCAGAAGCTCCACCTCGTGGCCCTCCAGCAGGCGCGCGAGCTCGCGGCGCTTGTGCTCGTTGTGGGTGGCCAGCAGCAGCTTCACTTTACGATGCGGCGAGCGCCTGCTCCTGCGCGGCGCGCAGCCGTTCGATCCCCGCGCCCGCAAGCGCCAGCAGTTCGTCCAGATGCGCGCGCGAGAGGGGCGTGCGCTCGGCCGTGGCCTGCACCTCGATCAGCCCACCTTCACCGGTCATCACGACGTTCGCGTCGACCTCCGCGGTCGAGTCCTCGGAGTAGTCGAGATCCAGCAGGGCGGTTCCGTCGACCATCCCGCAGGACACCGCAGCGACCGAGCCGGTCAGCGGCGAGCCCTCGAGCTTGTCCTCGGCCTGCAGGCGCGCGCACGCCAGCGACAGCGCCACATACGCGCCCGTGATCGACGCACAGCGAGTCCCCCCGTCGGCCTGCAGCACGTCGCAGTCGAGGTAGACCGTGCGTTCGCCCAACTTCGACAGGTCGATCACCCCGCGCAGCGAGCGTCCGATCAGACGCTGGATCTCGACGGTCCGCCCGTCCTGGCGCCCCTTGGTCGCGTCGCGCTGCTTGCGATCGCCGGTGGACGCCGGCAGCATCCCGTACTCGGCCGTCAGCCAGCCCCTGCCGTTGCCCGCCATCCAGCGGGGAACGCTCTCCTGCACGGAGGCGGTGCAGATCACGCGGGTCTCACCGGCGGAGATCAAGGCCGAGCCGGTGGCGGTGCGCATGAACCCCGGCTCGATCGCGATCGGCCGCAGATCGCCCGGGCCGCGCCCGTAGCTGCGCTCGGCGCCGCTCACGCCGTCACCTCGACCGGTGCGAGCTCGACGTGCTCGACCGGACCCAGTGGCATCTGCAGGAAACGGGTACCCGCCTGCTCGAAGGCCTCGGTGTCGCCCGTGCAGAGAAATCGGTACTCACCCTCACCCTCCCGCGGGTTCTGCAGATCGCGCGTGCTCAACGCGTGCTCCACCTGGCGCGCGAGCGCCGCCCCGGAGCTGACGAGCGTCACCCGCGGACCGAGCATCCGCTGGAGCATCGGTTGGATCAATGGATAATGAGTGCAGCCGAGGATCACGGTGTCAACGTCCGCCCGCTTCAGCGGCGCACACGCCTCGCGCACGGTCTGTACCGCGCGCTCGTCGAACTGCTCGCCGGCCTGGATGATCGCCGCCAACGTGGGGCACGGCACCGCGTGTAGCGTCACGTGTGCGTCGATCGCGCCGACGGCCTCCTCGTAAGCGCGGCTGGCGACCGTCGTCGGCGTGGCCAGCAGGCCGATCCTCCCCGTGCGCGTGGCGGCGACCGCTCGCAGCGCCTCGGGACGCACGACGCCGAGTACGTCGATTCCGAGCGTCGTCTCCATCATCCGCCGGCGCAATGCGGGTAGGGCGGCGGCAGTTGCGGAGTTGCACGCCACCACCAGCAGCTTCGCCCCGCGCCCGGCGAGCTCCTCGGTCACCTCCACCGCGAACCGCGTGAGCTCCTCCGGCGTTCGTTCGCCATAGGGAAAGCGCGCCGTGTCGCCCAGGTACAGGAAGTCCTCCCGCGGCAACCTCACGAGCAGCTCGTGCAGCACAGTCAGCCCGCCCACGCCCGAGTCGAACACGCCGATCGGCCGTCCGCGCGGATCGCCGTTCGATCTCTCCGATGTATTGATGGGCACGTTCGACACGGGAGCCATCATTCCATAGGGTCCGTCAAGAAATATCTGGCGGCCCTGGCCCCCTCGACCCAACATCTCTTCCTTGACTAACCCAGAGCGCTACGGTCGGAGGATCGTGCGCGCGCTCGTGCTCTCAAACATGCGGCCCGACGCCGCACACCCCGAGCGCGGAACCTTCGTCCGCGACCAGGTCGCCGATCTGCGGCGCCTCGACAGACTCGAGATCGAGCTGTACGAGTTCCCTCCCGGCCCGCGGGCGCTCGCGCGCGCGGCCGTTGACCTGCGCCGCCGCTACGGCGGCCCGTCGACGCTCACTCGCCGGCCCTCCCGCGAGACCCACGACATCGTGCACGCCCACTACGGCCTGACCGCCTGGCCGGCGTTCGCGGTCCCGGCTCGCGTTCGCGCGCTGACCGTCCACGGCAACGACATGCGTCACCCGCGCACGCGCATGATCACCGGCGCGGCGCTCAGCCAGATCGACCTCCTGGCCGCGGTATCGAGCTCGCTCGCGCAGGAACTGCCCGGCCGCAAAGCGCGAGCGAGGGCGCAGGTGCTGCCCTGCGGCGTCGACCTCGAGCGCTTTTACCCGATGCCCCGCGCGCAGGCGCGCAGCGAGCTGGGTCTCGACCCCGAGAAGCCCTATCTGCTGTTCGCCGCCGACCCCGCCCGGGCGATCAAGCGCTATGACCTGGCCTCAGCGCTGGCAAGCGAGGTCGATGTCGAGCTGCTCGTGCTGGGGGGTGTCGATCCCGCGCGTGCGCCCCTGTGGGTCAATGCCGTCAACGCAGTGCTGATGCCTTCCGAGCACGAGGGCCTCGGGCTGGCCGTGCTGGAGGCGCTCGCCTGTGACGTGCCGGTGCTCGCCACGCCCGTGGGCATCCACCCCGATGCACTGCGTGGCGTCGCGGGAACGCTGTGCGCGCCGTTTGAGCTCGGCGCCTGGCGCGATGCGCTCGAGCCCCACCTGCGCGCGGTGGAGTCGCGCATTCAGGGGCGCGCCCACGCCGAGCCGTTCTCGGGCCCGCGCATGGCCGAACGCGTCGCCGCGGCCTGGCGCGCGGCGCTGGAGAATGCCGAGGCTCCCGCGGGCTCGCTCCGAAACCCGGAGAGCCAGTCCCGATAGTTGACACGCGTACAGTGGAAAAGGGTCCTAAGCAGTGGGTAGCATGGGGCAATGGTGGAGCAAACCGCACCTGCAACGGCAACCCACGCCGCCCCCGTTCAGGCGCCGGACGGCGAGCGTCCGGCGGTGGACGCCCCAGCGCCCACCGGGCCTCCCGGGTTCGGCGAGCGCGGACGCATGCGCCGCCGCGCACGCTTCCTGCGCAAGGCACGCGAGCTCGCCTACCGCGATCTCGGCGGGCTCGTCTTCAACCTGCACCGCTTCGGCCAGCGCAATGACGCGCTCGTACTCGCCAAGCTCGACACGCTCGGCCAGATCGACTCCGAGCTGCGCACGCTCGAAGGAGCCCTCGCCGAGCATCAGCCGCTGACCGTGCTGCGCGACGCCGGCATCGCTGCCTGCCCGCGCTGCGCGGCGATCCACGGCAGCGAGGATCGCTTCTGCCCCAACTGCGGGCTCGCGATGGATCGTCACGCCGAGCGGCCCGTCGCCGGACCGCCCCAGTCGGGCTCCGCACCAGGTCAGCCCGCGGCCGTCGCACCCGCGGCCGCCCCGGCCCCGGCCCCGCCCGCACCAAGGCCGGCTTCCCCCACACCCACCACTCGGACCCCCGCATCGCACCCCGACCCCAAACCGGCCCCAGAATCCAAGCCGGCCCCCGCCGCCCCCATTGAGCAGACCACGATCGATCGACCCGTCGCCTCCTCCGAGGCGCCGTCCGAGGCGCCCGCGCCCTCCCCGACCGCTCCACCGACGCGGGCCGCCAACCCGGACCAGCCCACCGTGATCGTCCGTCCTTCGGACCCCGACGCGTGAGCGTCGCCCCACCAACCTCCCCAGTCCCCACCGCAGCTCCGCCGCCCGCGGGCGAAGCATGTCCCTTGTGCGGCGGGGCGCTCGATCCCGAGCAGGAGTGGTGCCTACGCTGCGGCGCCGCCGCCCGTACGCGCCTGGCGGCATCCCCGGCCTGGAAGACGCCGGTGATCGCGCTCGCGGTCATCACCGCGCTCTCACTCGGAGTGCTCGCCGCCGCGCTCGTCACGCTCGCCGGTGGCTCCGGACACTCGACGACGACGGCTCCCGCGACCATAATCGTCACGACAGTGCCCACGGTGACGAGCACGCCCACCGCGGCCATCCCTTCCACCACTACCGCCGCCCCCGGCACGAGCACTCCAACCACGGGCCTACCCACCACGACTACGAGCACCTCGGGCGCCACCAAAGGCGCAAGCACCGCACCGGCTACCACCAGTCCCGCCGGCGGCGGTAGCACCGGCGCCAACAACAACACCAGCACCGCCCCCGGCCTCACGACCCCCAGCACCGCCGCCACGACCCCAGCCCTGAGCATCCCGAGCGTCGCCACAAAAGCTCCGAAACAGTGAGCTCCACTCAGGCCGGTCCAGTCTTCGAGGCCGAGATCGCGGTGGTGGGCGCCGGCGCCGCGGGGCTCTACGCGGCGCTCTGCGCGGCGCGCGAGGGCGCGAGCGTCGTGCTGATCTCCGCCACGCCGCTGGCCCAGACAGCCTCCTATTGGGCGCAGGGCGGCCTCGCCGCGGCGCTCGCCGCCGATGACAGCTTCGAGCTGCACCTCACCGACACCGAGCGCGCCGGACGCGCGCTCGTCAGGCGCTCGGCGGCGGAGATTCTCGTGCGCGAGGCGCCCGCCCGGGTGGAAGACCTACAGGCGCTGGGCGTTCGCTTCGACGGCGACCGCTCCGGGCGCCTGGCGCTCGGCCTGGAGGGTGGGCACTCGGTCAGGCGCGTCGTCCACGCCGGGGGCTCGGCGACCGGCCGCCGTGTCGTGCGCCAGCTGTCTGCGCTCGTCGCCGAGGAGCCTTTGATCAGCGTGTTCGAGAGCGCGCGGGCGCGCGCGCTGTGGACCGATGGGGACCCAACCCCGCCCGTTTTTGACGGGGACCGAACCCACACCGCCGATTCCCGCGCTGACATGAACTCCGCCCCACCCCGCTGTCGCGGCCTGATCTGCGACGACGGGCGGATCGTCTCCGCACGCGCGGTAGTGCTCGGCACCGGCGGCGCCGCGGCGCTGTGGGCGCGCAGCACCAACCCGCCCGGCTCCCAGGGAATCGGCCTGCTGCTCGCCCATGCCGCCGGCGCGTCGCTGGCGGACCTCGAGCTGCTCCAGTTTCATCCCACCGCCGTAATCGGGCTCGCCGGGCGCGAGGGCTTTCTGATCACCGAGGCGATCCGCGGCGAGGGCGCCACCCTGCACGACTCCACCGGCGAGCGCTTCGTCGAGGAGCTCGCCCCCCGCGACGAGGTCTCGCGCGCGATCGCACTGCGCCTGCGGGAATCCGGCGAGCGCTCCGTCGGCCTGGACATGCGCGCGATCGACCCCGCGCACTTCCCCAACGTGGTCGCCGCACTGCGCGAGGCGGGCCTTGACCCAATGCGCGAGCTGATCCCGGTCGCCCCGGCGGCCCACTACATGATGGGCGGGATCGTCGCCGACCTGCACGCGCACTGCACTCTGCCCGGGCTGTATGCCGTCGGCGAGTCCTCATGCACCGGTCTGCACGGCGCCAACCGCCTCGCCTCGAACTCGCTCAGCGAGTGCTTCGTCTTCTCCCGTCGCGCCGTTCTACACGCCCTCTCAACCGAGGAGTCCTCGCCCTCGCCGCCCGCATCGCCCGCGGAGCTCGAGGCGCTTCAGGCGCTCCCCTCGCCGTCACCGAGCACTCCCGTCACGCGCGACGCGCTGTGGCGCGACGCCGGCATCGTCCGCTCCGCCGAGGGTCTTCGCCGCCTGCTCGACGATCCCCACCCCTTGGCCCGCCTACTCGCCCGCAGCGCGCTCGCGCGCACCGAGAGCCGGGGCGCCCACCAGCGTTTGGACTATCCCGAGCCAGATCCCGCGCTGGATCGACATCATTTCGTGCTCTCAGGCGGCGGGGACGGCGCCTGGGAGACCTGGGCTTGAAGATCCTCATAAAGATCTTTAAATCTTCGCTTCCCTTCGGGAAATCTCGATCCTTTCTTCGAGGCCACGTGTTTTCGTTCGTGGAATGTCTTTTCACGGCCGGTGGGCTGACAGCCAAACCGGTTCGGATCGAGAAAGAGGGTGAGGGGTCGCCATGTACCAGTTCAGCCGGGCCATCTACCGGGAGCTTGCTCCCCACCTCCTGGCTCCCAAGCCGGACATCGCCGTCAACGCCAACCACGAGCACCTGCTGCAGGCGTGTGAGGCGGTCGTCGAGCGGATGGCCGTCGAACATCTCTTCTTTGCGCGTCCCGAGCGCACGCTGTTCTGCAACATCCGCTCGCTGTTCCCGATGAGCGAGCAGGGCCACGTCCACCGCGTCGTCTGCCGCTACATCGCCCTGGCAGAGCGGTTCCTGATCGAGAACCCGCTCGCGGGCTACGCCTCGATCAGCGGCAAGGCACCCCAATGTCGCGCGACCACACGCAAAGGCGCCGCCTGCCAGCGTGTGCCGCTATCGCACAACGGCTATTGCCCCTCCCACCAGCACCTCGCGGACACCGAGGATCGGGAGCTCGCGGCGGCCTGAGTGCCTCGAAGTCGTATGCTCGGGCCATGCCTGAGCGAATTGGTTTTCTCGGCCTCGGGATCATGGGCTCGCGGATGGCCGCGCGCGTCGCACGGGCCGGCTTTCCGCTGACGGTCTGGACACACACGCCCGGCAAGGCCGCCGCCTGGGCATCCGGGCACGACGCGGTCGTCGCGGCCGACACCCCCGCCGATCTCGCGCGGGCCAGCGAGATCGTCGTGTCGATGGTCGTTGACGGCGACCAGGTCGACTCCGTGCTGCTGGGTGAGAAGGGCGTGATCGAGACCGCCCGCCCGGATCTACTGTGCGTCGACATGTCCACGATCTCTCCGCTCGACAGCCGCCGGATCGCGGCGGCGCTGGGCGAGCGAGGGGTGCGGATGCTGGACGCTCCCGTCACCGGCTCCTCGCCACGTGCCGAGGCGGGCACACTCACGATCATGGCCGGCGGCGCCGCCGAGGACTTCGCCCGCGCGGAGCCGCTGCTGCAGAGCATGGGCGAGGTGATCGTGCACGTCGGCGAGCTCGGCCAGGGCGAGATGCTCAAGCTGATCAACAACTCGCTCGGCGCGGCCAACGCGGCGGCGCTCGCGGAGGCGCTGTTGCTCGCGCGGGCCACGGGCGTGGACCTCGACGCGTTCGTCCAGGTCACCTCCGCGGGATCGGGCGCCTCGGCTCAGCTGGCGTTGAAGTCGACGCCGATGCGCGAGCACGACTACACGACGCTGTTCAAGACCGAGCACATGCTCAAGGACGTGCGCCTGTGCCTCGAGGAAGCCCAGGCCGCCGGCATCCCCTTTCCCTCCGCCGCGCACGCGCGCGACCTGCTCACAGCCACGCTCGGCCGCGGCCATGGCGAGGACGACTACGCCGCGATCATCGAGGCCGCCGAGGGACTTGCCGGGCGGCGATTGTAGCGATTTAGCACAAAAAAGATGCCTATTTGCAGGTGATTTGGGATTTCCGCCCAGGTTTCGTATCTTTAAGGGGTCGGGCTTGCCTTCCGGTCGCTTCGGATGGCGTTCAGAGCCTGAGGATTTATCGAGACTTTCCTTACTCCTGCTTTCGTCTTTCTTTCCATGCCAATTGCTTTCAAAGAATGGGCGGTCACCGTCCGTGCTCTCGCCGAAGGCGAGCAGCTGATAACCCTGCGCAAGGGCGGAATCCGCGAACCCGGCAAGCCGTTCCGGCTCGCCCACGAGCGCTTCTTCCTGTACCCCACCTTCGACCATGAGCCGGGCGAGTTCGTGCGCGAATCCCATCAGCCGGAGCTGCGCCGCGCGCTCGAGGAGGGCGTCTGGAGCGACGGCGAGCCGCCGCTACACGCCTTCGCCACCGGCGGCATCCAGCAGCCCGACCGCGTGCGCATCCGTGCCTGGGCCGAAGTCGCCGGTCACTTCACGATCGCCGACCCACGCTGCGTCGACGCGCTCTCCCCCTTCTACGTATGGACGACCGACTACGCCGAGAAGCGCCTCGGCTGGCGCCGCCATCAGCCGCTGCACGTCCTGCTCCTGCGCACCTACCGCATCCCGCGGCCGGTCACCGTGAAGGTCAAGGACGAGTACTCCGCCGCCCAGGCATGGGTCGAGTTGCAGCGCGAGCTCCCGTTCGAGGGCACGCCCGTGCTGTCAGACGCCGAGTTCGAGCGCGCGTCCGAAGAGATCGCCGAGATTACCCGCAGCGCCGGCCAGCCGGTTCTCGTCTAGACGGCCGCCTAGCCTTCCCAGGCAAGCGCTTCTCTGGCCGCTTCGGCGCCTGATTCGGGGACGAGAATGTCGCGCCGGCCGGCGACCAGGAAGTCGGGGACGTCGGCGCCCCGCGCGCGGCGCTGCATGCTGGGGATTCCCTCCTCGAGCAGCAGTCCCTGAAGGCTCGCCCTCCGCCGGCGTACTTCCCAGCCCGTCCCCCGCTACCGATGGAGGTTCCTCACCCGCCATCTACTCCACCTCCAGCGCTACCTCCCGCACCCGGCCACCCTCGATCAGATAGGAGCGCACCTCCGGCGCCGCGCCATCGGCCAGCCCAACGATGATCCACTCGACCCCGGGCCAGTTGGCGGCGAAGTTGATGTCTGTCTGCGACGGCTTGGGCGCGGTGCGCGTGTGCGAGTGGTAGATCGCGCCGAGCTCGCTCCCGTCCTCTTCGATCGCGCCGATCAGGCCGAGCAGCTCCTTCCCGTCGACCTCGAACTTCAACGGGCTCGCAGCGATGTTCTCCGCGCGGTGGACCTTCGTTGCGCGTGCGGACGCGGCCCCTTCCGCTCCGCCAGACGCATCGCCCGCGCCGGCCAGGGTACCGGGATCGATCGCAACCACGCCGCAGCACTCGTTCGGCGCGTCCTCCTCGGCGTGCGCGATCAACTCGGCAAGCAGGTTGGGAGCGATCTTCATGTCCGGTCCTCCGTCGCGCGGGCGAACCGGTCGCGGCCTACCACCAGACGGTGGAGTCGAGGTTCTCGACCTCGTCTACCGGCAGCGTGTAGATGCCGCTCGACAGGTACTTCCAGCCGTCGTCGCAGACCACGAATACGACATTCCCCTCGTCCAGCTCGCCCGCGATCCGCACGGCGATGCTGGCGATCGCGCCGCTCGAGACACCAGCGAACAGGCCCTCCTGATCGAGCAGCTTGCGCGTCCAGACGATCGCGTCGTGGTTGGTCACGAAGATCTTCCGGTCCAGCAGCGAGATGTCGATGATCGGCGGGATGAAGCCGTCATCCAAGGAGCGCAGCCCCTGAACGGGCTCTCCCTGCATCGGCTCGGCCGCGACGATCTTGCAGGCGTCGCCGAAGGTCTCCTTCAGCCTGCGACCGTTGCCCATCAGGGTGCCCCCCGTGCCGAGACCCGCGACGAACGCGCTCACCTCGTCGAGCTCCTCGAGGATCTCCAGCGCCGTGCCGTTGTAGTGGGCGTTCGGGTTGGCCGGGTTGCCGTACTGGTAGGGCATGTAGACCGAGGAGTCTTCCGCCGCCATCGCCAGAGCCTTCTCGACCGCGCCGTTGGAGCCGAGCGAGCCCTCGGAGTAGACGATCTCCGCGCCGTACATCTTCAGCAGCTGCGTACGCTCCGGCGTCACATTCTCCGGCATCACGACCTTCAGCTCGTAGCCCTTCAGCGAGCAGATCATCGCCAGGGAGATGCCGGTGTTGCCGGAGGTCGGTTCGAGGATCGTCATGCCCGGCCCGATCGCGCCCTTCTCCTCGGCGTCCTCGATCAGCGCCTTAGCCACCCTGTCCTTGACCGATCCGGTCGGGTTGCGCGACTTGAGCTTGGCCCAGATCCTTACGCCGGGCTTGGGGGAAAGACGGGGCAGCTCGACCAGCGGCGTGTTGCCGATCGACTGCACGATGTCCCCGTAGCGCCCTGCGCAGGGCTTGTTCCTCAAGGGCTGCACAGCCATTACTTCACGAAATATAGCGACCCTCGCCGACCCGTCGTGTAATCACTAAGATGGCGATGGGTGATGGAGGGCGATTTCGACTTCGACTGGCTGGTCATCGGCTCCGGCTTCGGCGGCAGCGTGTCGGCGTTGCGCCTCTCCGAGAAAGGGCATTCCGTCGGGGTGCTCGAGTGTGGCCGGCGCTTCGCCGACGGCGAGCTGCCGCGCTCGACCGCCGATTTGAAGCGCTACTTCTGGAATCCCTTCCTAGGGATGAAGGGCATCTTCCGGCTGACCACGTTCAAAGACGTCTCAGTCGTCTCCGGCTGCGGCGTCGGCGGCGGCAGCCTCGGCTACGCGAACACGCTGTACGTCCCCCCGACGAAGTTCTTCGAGGACCGCCAGTGGGCGGAGATGAACGACTGGGAGTCGGTGCTCGCCCCCCACTACGCCGAGGCGCAGCGGATGCTCGGCGTAGTGCAGACACCGACCGACGACCCCGCCGACCAGCTCCTGCGCGAGCTCGGCGAGGAGCTGGGCGTCGGCGACACCTACAAAAAGACGCCCGTCGGCGTCTTCTTCGGCGGCCCGGACGGGGCCGGCGTGACCGTTCCCGACCCGTTCTTCGGCGGCGAGGGGCCCGAGCGCACCGGCTGTAGAGAATGCGGTCGCTGCATGGTCGGTTGCCCGCACGGATCGAAGAACACGCTCGTCAAGAACTACCTGTACCTGGCCGAGAAGCGCGGCGCGCGCGTGATGGCCGAACGCACGGTTGTGGACGTGCGCCCGCTCGGCGACGGCTCGGGGAAGGACGGCTACGAGGTCGAATCGGTGCGCTCCGGCGCGTGGCTGCGCAAGGAACGTCAGGTTCAGCGCGCGCGGGGAGTCGTCGTCTCGGCCGGGCCGCTGGGCACGAACAGGCTGCTGCAGCGCTGCCGTTTGAACGGATCCCTTGGCAGGATCTCCGCGCGCCTGGGCGAGCTCGTGCGGACCAATTCAGAGTCGATCCTCACCGTCACCGTGCCCGAGGACTATCCCGACGATCTGATCAAACGTGTCGCGATCACCTCCTCGATCTATCCCGACCCCAACACCCACATCGAGACCGTCACCTACGGCGACGACGGCGACTCGATGCACCGCCTCTACACGCTGCTCGTCGGCGACGGCACGCGCGTGACGCGCCCGCTGAAGTGGCTAGTCCAGGTCCTGTTGCACCCGCGGCGGCTGGCGCAGGTGCTGTTTCCGAAGCACTACTCGCGGCGCACGATCATCCTGCTCGTGATGCAGACGCTCGACAACGCGATCGCGCTGCGCCCCCACCAGGGCCCGTTCGGCACCCTCTGGCTGAAAACCGAGCAGGACCCCGAGAAGCCGATCCCGACGTTCATCCCGGTCGCCAACCAGGCGGCGGAATGGCTCGCCAAGCGCACCGGCGGGATCGCCCAGAGCTCCGTCACCGAGGCGCTCTTCAACATCCCCACCACCGCCCACATCCTCGGCGGCGCGGTGATCGCGCCCGACCCCTCCCGCGGCGTGATCGACGCCCGCCAGCGCGTCTACGGCTATGAGAACCTGCTCGTCTGCGATGGCTCGGCGATCCCGGCCAACGTCGGCGTGAACCCCTCCTTGACGATCACCGCGCTGGCCGAGCACGCGATGAGCCACATTCCGGCCGCCGGCATGCCCGACACCTCACGGCCGGATGCACAGGACAGCGAGCCGGCTCCCGCGGCCGCGGCGCTGTAGGCCACTCGGCCACTACGCCCTGTAGGGCACGATCACCTTGTGATCGCAGCCGACCAGCTTCCACGGCCGGTTCTGCGGCAGGTAGCGCATCACGAGCGTCTTCAGGCCCGGCCCGTTGCAGTAGACGGTACCGTGGCCGTAGACGAGCGCGACGTGGTCGTTGCCGGCACCGGTCCAGATTGTGTTTTCGCCGTAGCTCGCGTAGATCCAGTCTTCGCCTTCGCCGCCGTGCAAGTAGTCGCGCTGGCTCGTCGGCTGTTCGCCCGGGTGCGAGTCGCCCCAGATCACGTCGCCGTCGTTGCCCCCGTAGATCGTGTCGTTGCCGCCACCGCCGAGCAGGTAGTTGTGCACGCCTTCCTCGCCGCGCATCACGCCGCTTTCGTTGTTCGGGTGCCCCTCGTGGTGTTCCTGGGGCGGCCATCCGGTGTGGTTGGCCTCGGCGAGCGCCGTCCCGGCGCAGGCGAGCAGGGCGCAGGCGAAGATTGCGAGCAACCGAGCAGGCCTGCGTGTCTGGCGTAATTTTCTCATCTGCTGGATAACCTATCTATCGGCAGGCCGTCGGCGCGGCGTCATCCGGGCCGGGCTGGGTAGACGATCGGCGAGCGGGCACATCGGCCCGCGGTCGGTGCGAGTCCCAGGATCGGCACATGATCGGCACATGATCGGCTCATTACAGGCTGCGCCTCGCCGACACGATCGCCGACACGCTACTCAGGGCTCCGCTCTCCAGGCGCAACCTCGCGGCGCCCGTGAACGGGACGAGGACGTTGAGCACGCCGTTGCCGTCGGCGTGCAGACGAGCAATCGTCCGCCAGGAAGCGGAACCCCGCCGCTTCTGGTGCCTTTGCCATCGCGAACGCCCCCACCGTTGCAACAGGACAGCCTGTCCGGGTCCCATCAGCAGCGCCCACACGCGAACGTGCCCGCGGTCCACCCGCAACGGGTCGAACGGGAACGTGAAGCCGCGCAGGAACGGCTTCGGCTGGGCGCTTTCGGGATTGCCGCCGACCCCGGCGCTGTAGAGCCCCGCCGGGCGCTGGTATTCGATCGTGCCGCCCGTCGGAGTGCCTGCGCGCTCGGCAGGATAGGGGTCGATCAGGAACTGCCAGTCGACGAGTCCCACTCCGGCGACCCACAGGCGGTGCAGGGCACGCGAGATCCATTGGACCTGCAGCCGACCGGGCACGCCTCCGGACGCCGGCGGCGCGCTTTCCCAGTTGAGCTCCGTCACCCACACCGGCTTTTCGCCGGCCGGCAGGGCGGTTCCCTCGCGCTCGGCTTGCTTCAACAGCCCGGTGATCTTTGCGGCGTCGGAGATCGACACGTCCAGCGAGGACGCAGCCGGCAGATCGGGGTCGCCGACCGATAGCGGATGGAAGTCCAGCACGTCGAAGTGCGGTGGTTCCGGGCAGGGCACACCGCTCGCATGGCTGACCGCGCCGCTCGATCGGCCGCCCGCGCTACGCCGCCGGTTGACCGCGCTGCCCTTCCGGGCCAGAGGCCGAGCGGCCGGGGCATCGGCCGACCCCAGGCACAGCACTTCCCGCAGGAACGTCACCGACTCCATCCGCCCCACGCCCGCCGGGTCCCCGTTGGGAGCCACCCCAGCCGCGACAACTGTGTCGGTGGGATCAACCGACTTGACGCCGGCGTAGAAGCCATTGAGCAACTGGCGGTAGAGCAGCGGCGAGAAGGCGCTCCAGTGCCCTTCTTGGGCGACCCACTGGGGCTCCAGGTAGCGCGCCAGGTTAGGCTCGTTCCAGGCCTGGAATAGCTTCACTCGGGGCAACGCGCGACCGGGCGTCGCGGGGTCGGGGAAGGAGCCGTCGTAGCGATGGGCGAGCGCGGCGGCGAATTCCTCGAGCGCCGTCGGGCTCGGCGCCCAACTGCCGGGGTAGGCGAAGGGCCAGCGGTGCGGCGCTTCGGCGAAGGCCGGCGCGTGGGAGACGACGAGCAGCGGTTCGAGGCCGGCCGCCGCGGCGCTCTCCACGGCCGCGTCGAGTGCGACGAACCGGTAGGCCGAGTCCGCCGGGTCGCGCGCGTCGAAGCTCGCGGGCGGAGTGACGGCCACGAAGTCACGCCAGTCGACGGGGATCCGCACCGTTGTGGCTCCGGTGTCACGGATGCGGGTCAGCGCCAGTTCACGCACCCGCGAGCTTTCATCCAGCAGCAGCGCCCCTTCGGAGACCCCGCGCACCAGCCCGCCGTGCGGGAACGGACCAAAGAGCAGCGCTCGGTTCTGCGCGCGCGTCAACCTGCCGCCGGTGGGCGCGGGCTGGGCGCCGGGCGGGGGCTCGGCACCAAACGGCCGTGGCGGGCCTTCGGCGCCGCTACGGGAGGGGATCGGCAGGACCGGCGGAGGTTGCAACCAGACGGTGGCTGCCGCGCGAGCCGACCGCGTCTGCCCTGGCCCGGCGAGAGGACCGCTTGGAGTCGCGCCAGCTCGTGGCGCGCCGATTGGGGTACTCAGCGCGTCGGCAGAGGTCGCAAGCGTTCCGGCGGCGAGCAGTGCGAGGAACGCCGCCGTCCGGGCTGGGAGCCGCACCGGGATGGGTTTAGCGCTTGAGCGTGACCGTGCGACGAGCCAGGTTCAGCTTGGCGCCCGAGGTGCTGCGTAGCGTCGTCACCAGCACCAGCTGCACCTGCTTGCGCCCGCGGAGCAGGCGCCGGCCCTTCGCGGTCACGCGGATCAGGACGTTGACCGTGCCGGGGCTTGTCGCCGTCGTCGATCCGCGCGCGACCAGCTGGGCTGGTGGGACGACCTTGCGCCCGTGGTGCTTGCCCTTCTTGCCGGCTGCGAACGCCGGCAGTTTGCCATCCTGCAGGTAGAGATCCTGGACGACCGTTCCCGGCTGGTTGATCGTTACCCGATCCATCAGGCCCGACTTCAGGAACTTGTGGATCGTGGTCTTCACGAACTTGAAGATCGAGCCCTGCAGGGCCGGGGGTGGCGGCGGAGGCGGAGGGGGCGGCGGAGGCGCGGGGCACGCGCCGACCGGTCGGACGTTTTCGCTGGTGTAGGTGAAGACCGCACCGCCGGTGAGCGCCGTTTCCAGCGACTCAAGCGCGTAGACCGTCTGTCCGAGCGCCAGTGGAGACAGGAAGCCGCCGCCAAAGCTTGTACCGGACAGCATCGTGACCTGTGCTCTGCCGAAGCCCGTCCTTACCGGGGAGTAGGGCTGGTGTGGCGTTTCCGTGTAGTAGCCACCTCTGACGGTCTCACCGGCCGAGTTCTGTCCGGAGAAGTTGGCGGAGCCAGCGCACACGGTCGGGTCGAGCGAGGGCAGGCCGTCGTACACGACCGCTCCGAGGATGATTCCGCTTCCGGACGGCGATTCCAGGCTCACCACGTCGCCCACCTGCGGCACCTGGGACATCCAGGCGCCGCCTTCGCTGCCAGTACTCCTAGCCACGACCGTGCCGTTGCGGGTGATCGACACGGCGACCGACGCCTGGGGTTGGACGCCGCCGCTGGTGCTGAGGATGGAGTTTTCAGGGACCGTGGTCTCCCCCTCGACGACCGACAGCGTGTACTCGGGGGGTTTGGCAGCCGTCGCAACAGCCGGGCCGATCCCGAGCGCGAGCAGCGCCAGAGCCGAGACGAAACAGGGTAGAAAAAAGCGGCTTGCTCTCATAAGAACGCAATCCAATCGTTGGACGGGACGAAAAGATTTAGGCCAGGCGGGAAACCTGGACGCGAAGGCTAATGAGGACTCCGGCGGAAGAAGCGTGTACTACAGCCCGCCGGCCATCGCCGGCAGGATCACCAAAGTGTCGCTCTCCCCCACCGCCGTATCCAACCCATCCAAAACCCTTACGTCCTCGTCGTTTAGGTAGACGTTTACGTACCTGTTCAGCGCCCCGTCGGCCCCGAACAGCTGGTCCTGGGTCGCCGGGTGATTGGCTGCCAGGTCGTGCAGGACCTCGCCGATGTTCGCGCCGTCGGCCTGCACCTGCTTCTCGTTGCCCACGCTCGCGCGGAGGACTGGGGGGATCTTGATCGTCGCCATGTGGTGGGTGGGGCAGATTATCGACTACCCTGCCGCCGCGCAGAACGCCTCGTAGTCGGGGAACACGCCCAGCTCCTCGTCGCCGATCTCCTCCGGCGGGCGCGAGCAGATCGGGCACTCGGGGTCGCGGTGGACCTTGACCTCGGTCAACGTCGCGCCGAGCGCGTCGTACAGGAGCAGCCTGCCGATCGCGGGCTCGCCGATCTCGAGGATCAACTTGATCACCTCGGTCGCCTGCAGCAACCCCATCGTCCCCGGCAGCACGCCGAGCACTCCGTTGGCGCCGCAGGAGGGCGCGAGCTCGGCCGGCGGCGGCTCACGGAACAGGCAGCGGTAGCAGGGACCGTCGTACGGTTTGAAGACCGACAGTTGACCGTCGAAGCCGAGGATCGAGGCGGACACCACCGGGATCTTCAGACGGACCGTCGCATCGTTCAGCAGGTACCTGGTGGGGAAGTTGTCGACGCCGTCGACGATCACGTCGTAGCCCTCGATGATCTCGACGATGTTCGTCGCGTCGATCCTCACCGGGTACTTGACGACGTTCACATCGGGGTTCAGCGCCTTAATCGTCTCCTCCGCGGAGTCGACCTTCGGCACGCCGATCCGGTCGGTCGTGTGGATCACCTGGCGCTGCAGATTCGACAGGTCGACCACATCGTCGTCGACGATCCCAAGCGTGCCGACACCGGCCGCCGCGAGGTAGAGGGCGGTCGGCGAGCCCAGCCCGCCGGCGCCGAGCAGCAGCACCTTCGCGTCGAGCAGCTTCTGCTGGCCGTCGGCGCCGATCTCGGGGATCAGGGTGTGGCGCGAGTAGCGCTCGCGCTGCTCTTGCGTAAGCGTGCGCGGCACCTGAACCTCGTAGCCGCGGTCCTTCCACAGCGTGATCCCACCGGTCATCGACGACACGTTCGTGTAGCCGAGGTCCTCCTTCAGCGTGCGCGCGGCGTAGGCGGAGCGGTTGCCGGAGGCGCAGTAGAGGATCACGTGCGCGTCGCGGTCCGGAACCACGCCCTCGATCCGAGACTCCAAGTACCCACGCGGGATGTGCTTCGCGCCGGGGAGATGGCCGGCGGCGACCTCGTCGGTCTCGCGCACATCGATGACTGCGGCGCCCTCGTCGATCAGCTCGTTGACCTCAGCGGGGTCGACCTCGTCGATCTGGTACTTGACTTGGCGTAGAAGCTCGGCGCTGCTCTGCTGGCTCATCTTGAAACTCCTAAATCAGGGGCGGGATTCATGGAGACTTCATTAAGTATAGCGGCGCGGGATCCGATCTTCCCTCGACCGGCCCGACTTCGCGGGCTTATCGGTCGAAGAAAGATCGGACACGCTTTGGCTCACTGCCTTCGAGACTTGGCTCAGGTTCTTACGAAACCAGCAGATACGAAAACCCGACGGCGCTGGGGCTCGATGTGCGCGAGCCCTCATACGTGGCCTTCGCGCGCCACTGCCCCACGGCGGGTGGCGTGAATGGGATGCTCGCCGACCCTTCGCTGACGTAGGCCGTTTCCTGCCGGTAGAACTGCCATCCGAAGACTGGATCGAAGCGTTCGATCTCGACCACCACGGGGCCGGAGGCGGCGGGCGAGACCTTGACGTCGATGCCCAGTCCTTCGCCCGGGGCGGCCTTGGCGGAAGAGAACGAGAGCGAGGTCGAGGTGATCGTGCGCGACTCGCGCACCAACGTGAAGTTGCCGGAGCTGCCGTTGCGCACCGATACGACCGCGTAGTAGGTGCCCGGCTGTAGTTGGTGCGTCAGCGTCTGCGAGCCGCTGCCTTCGCAGTCGCATTCGATCACGTTGCCGCTCCGATTGCGCAGCTGGAGCTTGAATTCGGCGGAACTGGGGGCGGTCAGCTTCAGCGTCAGGTTGGAGTGGCTCGTAACTTCCATGCGGTACAGGCGCAGCACCCGCACGCTGCGTCCGCTGAGATACCCATGCGCGCGGGCGTAGTTGCCCAGCGTCAACCCGGGTGCCGTTTCGGCGGGGCCGGCAGGGGCGACCTGCAGGTGGAAGCGCTGGATGCCACGGTAAGAGGTGCGCGGGGTGATGTCGAGGCTGTAGCGCCCGCCCTGGCCCGGGCCGGGGGTGAACAGCCGGTAGCCGCCACAGTTGATTTGCAGCAGCCCGGAGGTCGTGTCTTCTTCTTCTTCGCCCCCGAAGGACCTGGTGCCCGGGGCGTACAGAGCGCCGCTGACGCACGCGTGTTCGGTCTCGTTGGCGAGGCTGATCAGGTAGCTGACGCCCGCGTGCAGCGTGAACGAATACGCCGCGTTGATGTTCTGGATGCGGTCGACCCGCCCGTTGACTCCACCGGAGGGCAACGGCGCGCCCGGTGGACCGATCGCGGGGGTCGGCAGGAACACTTCGAGTGAGAAGTTCGCGAGCTGCGAGTTTGCAAGCGCGGCCACGCGGATCAGATAGAGGCCGTTCTTGGAGGCCTTGAACGTGAGCGAGGCCTTGCCATGACCTTCGGTCTGCTGACAGCCCACCGAATCGAGCTGCGAACGCACCGCGTGATAGACGTCGATCGTGGCGTCCAGCTCGCCGCCAGCCGCCAGGTCGAGCGCGATCCGCTGAGCACTTTGCGCGCGCAGGCTGTACCAGACGGAAGCGGTGGTGGGAGGCATGCAGGCGGATTCGCGTTCGCCCGGTTCGGTCGTGGCGCCGACCGTCGTGCCGTTGATCGACGCGGGCAGGCTGCGGATCGGCTGCGCATTGGCCCGTTCGTCGTTCGCGGGGGCGGGCACGGCGGCCGCGACCGGCGTGCCCGATGCGGCCTGCGCAAACGAGGGCGGGGACAACGCGATGGTTTCAGCGGAGGCCCCAACCGTGGGCGCCACCGCAAGCGCGATGGCGAGTCCGAGCGCGAGCGCAGCGGCCCTCGAGGCCCTTCGATCTGGTGACATCAGTCATAAGTACGCCGTTGGGCCCTCGATTTCCTTCTATCCAAGCCCTTACTCCCCATCTGCCCGGCCTCTTACGCCTTACGGTGGTGATTTGCGCGCCCCTCCGGGACGCTGTGCCACGCTATCCCGCGCCATGCGCCGGCGCTCTCGTATTCCCCTGCTCGGCCTCGCGACCGCGGTCGTCCTCGCCTGCGCGCTCGTCCTGATCCTCGATCGGCCGGCCGATCGCTCCCCGGCCGGCGCCTCCGCAACAGCGACCGGCCCGGCGGCCGCCGACGCCGGCGCCTCCTCAGGCTTCGACGGCGCGCTGCTGCCGGGCGCGGTCAGCGCTCCCAACTTCACGCTCACCGACCAGCACGGACGGCGCGCGTCGCTCAGTCAATACCGCGGCCGGGTCACGATCCTCACGTTCCTCTCAACCGCCTGCTCCCCAGCATGTCCCCTGATCGCCCAGCAGATCCGCGGCGCGCTCGACGAATTGGGTGCCCACCCCCACCCCGTCCCTGTGCTGATCGTGAGCACCGACCCGGCCGCCGACACCCCCGCCGTCGTGCGCCGCTTCCTCGGCGAAGCCGCCCTATCGGGCCGCGTC
This sequence comes from uncultured Solirubrobacterales bacterium, assembly GCA_963837135.1. Taxonomy (GTDB): domain Bacteria; phylum Actinomycetota; class Thermoleophilia; order Solirubrobacterales; family Solirubrobacteraceae; genus Palsa-744. The sequence goes on along the minus strand of CAWILV010000004.1, from coordinate 395,026 downwards.
GAGTACCTGACCGGCACGCTTGGCGAACTGCGGCCGGTCTGGCACGCCTACGGCATCGTCCCGTCGCTGCTCGGCGACGCCGCCTCCCCCCACGCCGCGTCGGTGCTGCTGATCGACCGCTCGGGGCAGAAGCGGGATCTGTTCCAGGTGGAAGAGCTCACCCCGGAAGGACTGGCGCACGACATCAGGAAGCTCGAAGGCGGCTGATACCCTAGCTGGCAGGTAGGAAATGACACGATGATGTTCTCAACCAAGGCCGAGTACGGCGTGCGCGTGATGGTCGAGCTGGCTCGGCGAGCCGGCGAGGATCCGATCCCGCTCGCGGAGATCGCCGCACACGACGGGCTGCCGCTCGCCTATCTGGAGCACCTCGTCGCGCGCCTACGCAAGGCCGGGCTCCTCGACTCGCGGCGCGGCTCGCGCGGGGGCTATCTGCTCGCGCGCTCGCCGACCGAGATCACGATGGCCGAGGTCGTGGAGGCGCTGGAGGGGTCGATCGCGCCGATCGAGTGCATCTCTCAAGGCCCGGACGGCTCGATCGTGTGCTCGCGGGAGTCCGATCCCGCCCACGTCTGTCCCACGAAGCTCTTGTGGACGCGCGTGCGCTTTGCGATCGTGCGCACTTTGCAGGAAACGACGCTCGCCGACCTCGTGCTCGCCCCCGCCCTCTTGAACGGAACTAAACCCGAACCACTGACAACTGGAGCTTGACAACAGAACATGGCCGACCTAGAGATAAGAGACCTGCACGTGCGCATCGAGGAGCGCGAGATCCTCAAGGGCGTCGACCTCGACATCTCGCGCGGCGAGGTCCACGCGCTGATGGGCCCGAACGGCTCGGGCAAGTCGACGCTTGCGAACACTTTGCTCGGGCATCCCTCGTATGAGATCACCGAAGGGACGATCGTCTTCAAGGGCGAGGACATCACCGAGGCCGAACCGCACGAGCGCGCGAAGGCGGGACTGTTTCTCGCCTTCCAGTACCCCGTGTCGATCCCCGGCGTGTCGGTCGCGAACTTCCTGCGGATGGCGATCAACGCCAAGCGCGATCAGCCGATCCAGGTCAAGGAGTTCCGCACCCAGCTGCAGCATGCAATCGAGCTGCTCGACGTCGACAAAGCCTTCACCTCGCGCCACCTCAACGACGGCTTCTCCGGCGGCGAGAAGAAGCGCGCGGAGATCCTCCAGATGGCGATGCTCGCCCCCGACGTAGCGATCCTCGACGAGACCGATTCGGGGTTGGACATCGACGCGCTGCGGACGGTCGCCGAGGGTGTGCAGCGTCTGCACGACGAGCAGGGCCTGGGCGCGCTGATCATCACCCACTACCAGCGCATCCTGCACTACGTGAAGCCCGAGTTCGTGCACATCCTGATGGACGGCCGAATCGTGCTGCAGGGCGGCGTCGAGCTGGTCGAACGGCTCGAGCGCGAGGGCTACGATCAGATCCGCCAGGAGGTCGGCGCCCGTGCCTGAGGTTCAGGTCAAGCCTGGCCGCCACCGCGAGGCGAGCCTCTACCACGCGCTCGCAGGGGCAGGTGCGGGCAACGGGCGCACGCTCGAGCAACTGCGGGAGGCGGCGCTGAGGACGTATGAGACCTCGGAGCTGCCGGTATGGCGGCGCTCGGGGTTCTGGACGACGAACCTGCAGAGCCTCGATCTCGACGCGCTGCAGACCGGGGGCGCCGGGGACTCGATCGAGGTCGCGCCTGGAGTAGTGCCCGATGTCGTCATGCGGACGCTTCCCGACCGGCCCCACGCCGGGCGGATCGTACAGAGCGCCGGGTCTGTCGCCCACGTCGAGCTCGACCCCGCGCTGGCCGAGCGCGGCGTGATCCTGTGCTCGCTGGAGGAAGCTTTCCAAGATCACCGCGAGCTGGCCGAGCACTGGTACTCCAAGCGCCTGACGATCGACCGTCACAAGCTGGAGGCCGCGAACGCGGCGTTCTGGACCGGCGGCGCCTTCCTGCACGTGCCCAAGGGCGTCGTCATCGAGGATCCGTTTGAGATCGTCTACGCGATCGACGGCCCGGGCGTGGCGCAGTACGCGCGCACGCTGGTGATCGGCGGCGAGAGCAGCGAGTTCAAGCTGCACGAGTACGACCTCGCGGAGGACTTTTCCGGCCAGGCGCTACACGCGGGCGCGTTCGAGCTGTACCTGGAAGACGGCGCGCGCTGTCGCCTGGCGCAACTGCAGGATTGGGGCACCGGCGAGGTCTACGACGTCTCGACGCGCTTCGTCGGTGTCGGACGCGACGCGTACTGCCACTGGCTGCCGGCGCTGCTCGGGGGACACCTGGTGCGCCAGCACCTGGAGCTGGCAGTCTCAGAGCCCGGCGGCGACATGGCCTTCCGCGGCCTGTTCTTCACCGAGGAGCACGAGCACCTCGACGTGTTCGCCGTTGACCTGCACGAGACCGGCCCATCGGGCGGGGACGTGCACTGGCGCGGCGCCGCGACCGGGGAGAGCCGCGCGAGCTTCGAGGGGCTGATCCAGATCGACCCGGGCGCCCAGCAGACGCACACCTACCTGCAGATCCACTCGATGATGCTCTCGCCGAAGGCCCGCGTGGACGCGATCCCCTCGGTGCTCGTATCCGCCGACGACGTCTCCGCCTCGCACGGCGGCACCGTCGGCGAGCTGGACGAGGCCGCGATCTTCTACATGCAGTCGCGCGGCCTGGACCGCCCGGCGGCGGTGCGGGTGATCGTCGAGGGCTTCTTCGAGCCTTTGATCGCAGAGCTGGCCGACGAGCCGCTCGAGGAGATCGTGCGCGCGAAGATCGCCGGCAAGCTGGCCGCGGCGCGCGATGACATCGAGGCCTATGCCACCAGTCGCTGAGCGCGCCCTCGGGGTCAAGTCAGACTTCCCGATCTTCTCCCGCCGCTTCGACGGGCGGGGTGGGCGGGCTCTCATCTACCTCGACTCGGGCGCAACTTCGCAGAAGCCCGAAGTGGTGATTCAGGCCGTCGCCGATCACCTGCGCGAGCACAACGCGAACGTGCACCGCGGGGTCTACGCGCTGGCGCAGGAGGCCGACGCCGCCTACGACAGCGCGCGGAAACTGGTCGCCGCGTTTGTCAATGCAGGGCCGGAGACGACGATCTTCACGAAGAACGTCACCGAGGCGATCAACCTCGTCGCCTATTCGTGGGGTCGGGGCACGACCGCGGAGGGCCGGGCGAACGTCGGGCCCGGCGACGCGGTGCTGATCACGCAAATGGAGCACCACGCGAACATCGTGCCCTGGCAGGTGCTTTGTCGCGAGCGCGGCGCGGAGTTGCGCTATCTGGAGGTCGACGAGCGCGGCGAGGTCTCTTTGGATCAACTGGACGCGGAGTTGGCACGGGGCGACGTGCGCATGGTGGCGGTGACACACGTGTCGAACGTGCTCGGCACGATCCTCCCGGTCGCGGAGATCGTCGCGCGGGCGCGCGCCGCGGGCGCTGTGTCATTGGTGGACGGCGCCCAGGCGGTGCCGCACATGCCGGTGGACGTCGAGGCGATCGGCGCCGACTTCTACGCGTGGACCGGCCACAAGGCGCTCGGGCCGACGGGGATCGGCGTGCTGCACGGGCGCCGCGAGGTGTTGGAGGCAATGGAGCCCTTCCTGACCGGCGGCGACATGATCGCCTCGGTCGACTTCCAGGGGGCCACCTGGAACGAGTTGCCGTACAAGTTCGAGGCCGGCACCCCCCCGATCGCCGAGGCCGTCGGGCTGGGCGCGGCCGTCGAGTACCTGTCTGGGCTCGGCATGGACCGTGTGCGCGCACACGAGCGCGCATTGACCGGATACATGCTGGAGCGCCTCGGGGATGTCCCCGGCCTGCGCATCGCCGGGCCGCCGGAGGCGGAGACGCGGGGTGGGTTGGCCTCGTTTACGATCGAGGGCATGCACCCGCACGACATCGCCGAGCTGGCCGACCGCGGCGGCGTCTGCATCCGTGCGGGCCACCACTGCGCGCAGCCGTTGATGCGCTGCCTCGGCGTGAGCGCGACCGCGCGCGCGAGCATCGGCGTCTACAACGAGCCCTCCGACATCGATGCGCTCGTCGACGCGCTGCTAGCGGGGCGCGAGGTGTTCGGACTCTGATGGACGACCTCTACCGCGACTACATCCTCGACCACTACAAGCAGCCGCGTAACTTCGGCGAGCTACAGCCTCACGACCTCGAGGCGCTGGAGCACAACCCGCTGTGCGGCGACGAGCTGGGGGTGCACATCCGCGTAAGGGACGACCGCATCGAGGACCTCCGCTTCCACGGCCACGGCTGCGCGATCTCGCAGGCCTCGGCGTCGATCGCCTCCGAAGAGCTGAAGGGTATGACGCTGGAGGAGGTCGGCAAGCTGGGCGCGGACTGGATGATCGACCTGCTCGGCATCCCTGTGTCGGCTACGCGCCGCAAGTGCGCGCTGCTCAACTTGAAGGTCGTGCGCGGCGCGGTAACCGGCGATCACGCCTGGCCCGCCTGAGGCAGGGATACTCAGCGCCGCCTGACGCCCGCGATACAATCCCTACTTCAGAGCACAGGATTCAGCGCACAACCGCAGCGAGGAGCCAGATGGCCACGACGGACAGCACCAGGATCACCAAGCCGAGCCCGATCGTCGAAGACGATCAAGGCCAGCTGCTCGCCCGCCAGGGCATCTCGCGCGAGGTCGTGAGCGAGCTGTCGAAGATCAAGGGCGAGCCCGACTGGATGGCCGAGAAACGTTTGAAGGCGCTGGAGATCTTCGAACGCAAGCCGATCCCGACCTGGGGACCGGACCTGAGCGAGCTGAACCTCGACGACCTCGTGCTCTACTCCCCCCCGACCGCCGGTCGCTTCAACTCGTGGGACGACGTCCCCGCCGAGATGAAGCAGACCTACGAGGACCTTGGCATCCCCCAGGCCGAGCGCGAGCACCTCGCCGGCGTCGTCGGGGTGTGGCGCCAGGAGCCCGTCTACGAGGGCCTGAAGGAAGAGTACGCCAAGCAGGGCATCCTGTTCTGCTCGATGGACACGGCCGTGACCGAGTACCCGGAGCTCGTGCAGAAGTACTTCATGAACAAGTGCGTCCCCGCGCAGGACAACAAGTTCTCAGCGCTGCACGGCGCCGTCTGGTCCGGTGGAGCCTTCTGCTACATACCCAAGGGCGTCAAGTGCGACCTTCCGCTGCAGTCCTACTTCCGCATGGAGGGTGCCGGCGAGGGCACCTTCGAGCACACCCTGATCGTCGCCGACGAGGGCTCGGAGGTGAACTACATCGAGGGCTGCACCGCGCAGACCTACTCGGTCAACTCGATGCACTCCGCGGTCGTCGAGATCTTCGTTCACGACGGCGCGAAGGCGCGCTACACGACCGTGCAGAACTGGTCGAAGGACGTCTACAACCTCAACACCAAGCGCGCCGTCGTTGACGCCAATGGAACGGTCGAGTGGGTCGGCGGCTCGATGGGCGCGAAGTACGTGATGCTCTACCCCGGCTCCTTCCTGATGGGCGAGGGCGCACGCGCCGATCACCTGAACGTCGGCGTCGCCGGCAAAGGCGTGCACAAGGACACCGGCGCGAAGGTCGTACACCTCGCGCCGAACACGACCTCGAACATCCTCGCCAAGTCGATCTCCAAGGACGGCGGGATCATGGGCTATCGCGGTCTCGTGAAGATGGGCCCGAACTCCCAGGGCTCGAAGTCGCGCGTGCAGTGCGACGGTCTGATGATGGACGGCGAATCGAAATCGGACACGTGGCCGGACATCCAGATCCAGAACCCGCACGTGACCGTCGCCCACGAGGCGACCGTCGGGCGCATCTCCGACGATCAGCTCTTCTACATGGGCTCGCGCGGCTTCACCGAGGACGAGGCCGCGGCGATGATCGTCAACGGGTTCATCGAGCCCGTGACGAAGGAGCTGCCGATGGAGTACGCGGTCGAGCTGAACCGTTTGATCCAGCTGGAGATGGTCGGAAGTATTGGCTAGAACGCCTCGTCGACGTTGAGGGCTCCTGTTGACACGATCGTCGCGCCGCTGTTCCCGACCGGGCTTCCCTGGGCGAACGTCGTCGGCCGGCAGGCGAGCATCATCCAGCGCGGGAAGCCGCTGCTGATCGAGTTCTGGGACTTTTGCCGGCCAAACTCGCTGCGCACATTGCCCTACCTGCAGGCCTGGCACGAGCGCTACTCAGAGGATGGGCTGCGCACGGTCGGCGTGCACTCCCCCGGCTTTGCGCCCGCGCGCGACGAGGACGCGGTGCGTGCGGCGGTGACGCGCCTGGGGATCGAGTACCCAGTGCTGATCGACCGCGAGCTGGAGCTGTGGCGCGACTACGAGAACCAGGGCTGGCCGGCGCGCTACCTGTTCGACGGCCGCGCACGGTTGTTCGAGTACCACTACGGCGAGGGCGGATACACCGAAACCGAGCTGGCGATCCAGGAGCTTTTAGGAGTCGAGCGCGAGCCCCTGGCGCCGCTGCGCCCGGAGGACGCGCCGGACGCCACGCTGGTGGCGCAGACCGAGGACCAGCCGGGCGCCTACTCCGGCCCGTACGAGGCCGGCGGCGTGTGGGCGGTGCTCGACGGGTCGGGAACCGTGCGTGTCAACATAGAGGGAGCCGCCGAGAACGCTGCCGGGACCATCGTTACGGAGGAGCTCACGGTCACCCACCCGGGCGCCTATCCGCTGATCGAGAACGAACGCCACACGACGGGCACGCTGGCCTTGGAGATCGGGCCGGGCGTGCAGTGCCTGGCGACCTGCTTCACGCCGGGCTTGGCATAGCGTTAGCGGCGACCCTGGCCGGCACGAGCTCGGCGTGCGCGCGATCCGTGAGCAGGCGCTTCAACACCGGCGGGCCGGAGTCCTCGACGATCACGCACGTGCCGGGCCAGTAGGGACTCTCGCCCTCCTGGGTCTTCGACAGGAAGGCGAGGTCATACGTCCAGCAGCCCGAGTTCACCAGGCGCGCACCGCCACGCCCGCGCCACTCCGACTCGCTGTCGCTCGTGAGCGGACCGGCGCGGTGGGTGTGACCGAAGACCACATAGGTATCGCCCAAGCCGAGACGGTCCGCCACCTCCCCCATCGCCCGCAGCCCGGCGCGGCGCAGCTCGTCGGTGGAGATGTCGGTCCGCAACGGCCCGAGCCCGGCGCGGTTGAGCGCGGCCACAGCGAGTGGAAACGCGCCCGTGAGCGCGAGCCGGCGCAGCTTGCGGGCTCCTCGCCCAACGCGGCGATCACCACCACCGCCTCGACCTCGACCACCACCGGCGTTGCGCCCACCGTCACCTCCGAGCGAACGCCAGGCGCGCACGATGTCGACTCGGTTCAGAGCACCGCCGGAGCTGGCATCTCTTGCCACAACGTTCCTCCACGCGAAGATCGGGGCGCTCACGGCCTCGTAGTCCTCGACCCGGCTGAAGGCCGAGGCCGGGCGCCCCAGCAGGCGACTCATCGCGGCGACGCTCAGCCGCTCGATCGTGGGCACCGTCAGGTGGGCATCCAGGTAGTGCCCGTGGGTGGCGTACACATCGGGACGCACCCACAGGCCCGGGTAGGCGACGGACACATGCGCAGGTGTTGCCCACTCGGCGATCCGCGCGAGCAGCGGCGAGGCCTGCGCGGGGAGCGGACGCTGCTCCAGGCCGAGCGGCTCGGGCTCCGCCAGCGCGCGCTCGCCCAGCCACGACTCGACCAGCAGGTGGTCGTGGTTGCCGGCGCTGAGGACGATCTCACGTCCGGCGAGAACCCGGCCGAGATCTTCGAAAAACGGCCGCGCCACCGCCATCGCGTTGCGCGGCGGACCATGGCGCAGCTCGAGCACGTCGCCGAGCAGCACCAGGCGATCGACATCCTGCAGGGTCTCCAGCAGGGCGGCACGGGGCTCGGGGTAGCGCAACACATCTGAGCTTTTGCCGCTGCCCAGGTGCAGGTCGGAGACGATCAGCGTGCGCATCGCGACCCGGACAGGGCGGTCGTTGCGAGGCTCGGCCGCGGCGCGCGACCGATCTCCCGGATGCTCAGGACGCCTCGCCGACGACGACCTCGCGCACCTGCTTGGGCAGCATGAAGCGGACGTCCTCTTTGACCGCGTCCACCTCGGAGATGTCTGCGACGCCCCGCTCGCGGAAGAAGTCGACCAGCTCTCCCACGAGGTTCTCGGGCGCGCTGGCGCCGGAGGAGATGCCCACGACGCGCTTATTTGTCAGCCACTCCTCGCGCACCTCGCTCGCGCTGTCGATCAGGTGTGCGTCGGCGCCGAAATCGCGTGCGACCTCGACGAGCCGCACCGAGTTCGACGAGTTGCGCGAGCCGATCACGAGCATCAGATCGCAGCTACCGGCGAGCTGCTTGACGGCCGTCTGGCGGTTGGTGGTGGCGTAGCAGATGTCGTCGGTACGGGGACCGACGAGCGCCGGGAAGCGCTCCTTCAGCCGCGCGAGAATCGAGCTCGTTTCATCGACCGAGAGCGTCGTCTGCGTGATGTAGGCGATCCGCTCGGGGTCCTCGACCCGGAGCTCGTCAACATCCTGCTCTGACTGCACGAGCAGGATCCGCTCCGGGGCCTCGCCCATCGTGCCTTCGACCTCCTCGTGGCCGTCGTGACCGACGAGCACGATCGTGTAGCCCTCCTCGGCGAAGCGCAGCGCCTCGCGGTGGACCTTCGTCACGAGCGGGCAGGTCGCGTCGATCGTCTGAAGTTCGCGTGCCTGCGCGTTGGCGTGCACGCTCGGGGCAACGCCGTGCGCGGAGAACACGCACACCGACCCCTCCGGCACGTCAGTCTCGCGCTCGACGAAGATCACGCCACGCTCGCGCAGCCGCTGCACGACGTGCTTGTTGTGCACGATCTCCTTGCGCACATACACCGGCGGACCGTGAATCTCGAGCGTCCGTTCGACCGTTTGCACGGCACGATCCACGCCTGCGCAATAGCCCCGCGGGGCCGCGAGCAGCACCTTCTCGACGGTGTTTGCCATTCCAGCATTGTAGAGAGCACGGGCCCTCCGCCATGTGGGACGGACGGCCTGCTTCATCGCTGCACTGTTCAACCCTCGACTCTCGGTTAGGCTAGCCCGATGGCGCAACGTCACCTCGACAGGCTCACGCCGGTGGACGCCTCCTTTTTGCATCAAGAGGGACCGACCTCGCACATGCACGTCGGCGGGCTGACGATCGTCGAAGGGCCGCCTCCGTCGATGGATGACTTCCTCGAACAGATCCGCCGGCGGTTGCACCTGGTTCCGCGCTATCGCCACAAGCTCGCCCATACGGCACTGGACAGCGGACGGCCGGTGTGGGTCGACGATCCGAGCTTCAACCTCGAGTACCACATCCGCCACGCGGCGCTGCCGACTCCAGGGGGCTGGGAGCAGCTGCAGGGTCTGACGGCTTGGATCTTCTCCCAGCAGCTCGACCGCTCCAAGCCGCTGTGGGAGATGTGGTTGATCGAGGGACTGAAGGACGACCGCTTCGCGCTGATCTCAAAGAGCCACCACGCCCTGATCGACGGGATCGCCGGGATCGACCTGGCGACCGTGCTGTTCGACCTCTCCCCAGACCCGCCGCCGCTGCGGCACTCCGGGCGCGCGTGGCAGCCGCACTCGGAGCCCGGCGTCGCCGAGCTGCTGACCGCCGGCCTGCTCGGCGCCGTGCGCACCGGACTCGCGCTGGCGGAGGGCGCGCTCGACGCGCTCTCGCACCCAGATCACGCGTTTGCCCGCGCGCGCGAGGCGGCCGAGGGGATCGGCGAGATCGTCTGGGCGGGTCTGAACCCCGCGCCGGAGACGCCTTTGAACGTCGACATCGGCCCCCACCGGCGCTTCGTCGGCGTCGGCAGCTCGCTGCAGGACTTCAAGCTCGTCAAGAACGCCTTCGGCGGGACCGTCAACGACGTCGTGCTGGCTGTGGTCGCCGGGGCGCTGCGCTCGTTTTTGATCTCCCGCGGGGTGCGCACCGAGGGAATGGAGATGCGCGCGCTCGTGCCCGTGTCGGTCCGCGCCGAGGACGAGCACGGCGCGGGCGGCAACCGCATCGTCGTGATGCGCGGGCCCCTGCCCGTGTACATCGCAGACCCCGTTCAGCGCCTGCGCTTCGTCTCGAGCGCGATGGACGGCCTGAAGGAGTCAAAGCAGGCATTGGGCGCCGAGGTGATCGCCGGCGTGCAGAACTTCGCGCCGCCGACGATCCTCGCGCAGGCCTCGCGCCTGAACTTCTCCACGCGCCTGTTCAACCTGCTCGTGACGAACGTGCCCGGCCCGCAATTTCCCCTGTACGTTCTCGGTCGCGAGATGCTCGAGGCCTACCCGGTGGCCTTCCTCCCCCAGCACCATGCCTTAGCGATCGCGATCATGTCCTACAACGGTCAGATGAACTTCGGCCTGCTCGGCGACTTCGACGCCCTGCCGGACATCGATTCGGTCGGGGAGAGCATCGCTAAGGAACTGGCGTCGCTCGTGTCGCTCGCCCGCGAGGCTGCCGTTACCGCGCCCGCCTGAGCTGGTGGTGTTCGGGCTCAGTAGCCCAAGGCAAACTTGGCGTCCTCGGACATCTTCTCCGGTGACCACGGCGGCGTGAAGACCATCTCGGACTCGATCGTCCGCACATCGTCCAGTTCGCCGACGAACTCATCAATCTGCTCGGTCACCTGCGGGCCGATTGGACAACCGGGCGTGGTCAGCGTGAAGGTCACGTGCACGTTCCCTTCATCGACCTCCACCCCGTAGATCAAACCCAACTCGACGAAATCCAACCCCAGCTCAGGGTCGATCACGTTGGAAAGGGCATCCATTACCTCATCGACAGTGGGAGCGGGCATGCTCCGAGTCTAGCTGGCGAGGATACTCCCGTCGGGCGAGCGACAACAACCATGAAGAAAGCGATGACAACCATGAGCAAGAGCAAGAGCAAGAGCAAGAGCGGCTCGAAAGAAGGAAAAGGAGGAGACGGCTCTCCCTCTCAGCTGATAGATGCGAGAATCGAGGAGCTGAGCGATTGGCGAGGCGAGACGCTCGCTCTCCTCCGAGATCTCATCAAGCAGGCCGACCCCGAAGTGGTCGAGGAATGGAAATGGAGAGGGGTTCCGGTGTGGTCGCACGCCGGAATAATCTGCACCGGTGAGACCTACAAGAAGGTCGTGAAGACGACCTTCGCCAAGGGCGCCTCGTTGGAGGACCCTTCAGGCCTTTTCAACTCCAGTCTCGAAGGCAACACCAGGCGTGCGATCGATTTCCATGAGGGCGAGAAGATCGACGAAAAGGCGTTGAAGGCGCTCATCCGCGCCGCCGTGGCACTGAACATCGGGTGAGCCGGCGCTACATCGCCTGGCGCAATCGGCACGCGCAGGATCGAATGCTGCGTGAGGTGGTCAAGCGCGCAAAAACGTTTCCTGACACGGCACTAGTTGTCGCAGCCTAATCTGTCCCACATGTACAGCTGAATGCACTCCGTCGCCAGCTCGACCGCCCGCTCGCGCGAGAGGCGGGGCAGCACCGTGTCCAGGGCCTGATCCTCGGAGACGCCCGCCTGAAAGGCTTCCTCGCCGCGGAAGCCCGCCGCGATCTTCAAAGCCTCGCGCCGGTTCTCACCCAGGCTCGCGAACACCCCCACGAGGAACTCCGTGTTGGGAACCGGCTGACCGACCTCCAGCGAAGCGTGCCAGGCGGCGAGCAGGTGCAGGTCATCCTCGTCGAGATCGGCGATCGCCTTGGCGTAGTGGATCGACAGCTCCTGGTCGGGAATATCGTCCACCCACGCGCGCACCACCTCGCCCACCAACTGCCGGCGGGCCTCACGGCCGACCGACTCGGCGATCACGCGAATCGCGTCCTGGGGCTCGATGAAGCAGAGCGGCATTACGGAGACTGTAGGTGTCCGTGTGGACGGCATTTTTCTCAGTCCTGATCGAGATCGGCCCCTACAGCTCAAATACCTCCCGGCTGCGCTCGAGCACATCTTGATCGCAAGTCTCACGCCGAACTCCGAGCGTCGCCCGTGATTCGGAGGCGGGCGGGTTCCAGTTCGCGAGCGCCAGGTCAAGCGTTTCAATCGGCACCGAGATCGCCTCGGCGAGCGCGCGGGCGCGGCGCTCGAGCAGCAGCGGATCGCCGATCGCGAACACCCGCTTGGCGGCCAGCGTGGCGAGATCGCCGGAGTGTGCCTCGCTTGCGCTCGTCAGGTGCAGCGAGTCGGCGCGCAGCTCGTACAGGCCGAGACATCCCAGCGTCACGAGCAGGTCATAGCGCCCCATGCGGCCGAAGCCGGGCAGCGCGAGGCGCTCGAAGCCACGCTCGAAGCGCCGCTCTGGGCTCCATGTGGGGTCGCCCTCGAACGCGCGCGCGGCGGCGCCGTCATCAGCGGGGGCGTCACCGACTGCGCCGCCCCCGGCGCGCTCGGCCCAGTGGCGGTAGGCGAGCAGCGTGCTCGTTCCGCGCGCGGGATCGTGGGAGGTGCGCGGACCGAGCGGAATCTCGTCGAGGCCGCCCAGCCGGCCTAGGTCGTAGGCGCCACCGTCGCCGGTGGCGGTGAGAGCTATGCGGATGCCGGCGAAGGGATCCTCGCCCTCCAGCGGCGAGAGGTAGGCGATCAAAAAGCACGCCCACGTCGCCCGCTCGATGTCTTGCGCGGCCAGCGCGCGGACCTCGCCGTACAGGCCGGGGGGCGCCGCGCCGAGCGCCAGCAGACGGCCGTGAGCGAAGGCGATCTCCTGCGCCAGCGCCTCGGCGTCTTTGGAAGCGCGCAGGCCGGGCAACAATCCCGAGCGATATCCGTCGTCGCCGGCGCGGCTCTCGCGCTTGACGCGCACCTCCTTGCCACCGACCGATCGAAGATCGGCTAGCAGCCGCGGGTGAAGCGGCCGCACGGCAGCGCCTTTGGTGGGAGCGCGCCTGGGTTTTGCCGTCGACCTTCCAGCCGCCGCGCTACTTGTGAGCGTCTTGCTGCAGATCGGGCAGCGCTCGACGAAGCGGTTGTGACGGCAGAAAGTGGGCACTCCGTTCAGTCTAGGAGCGGCTACCCCGCTTCGATGCCCGGCCCGACGTGCTGCGGCGGTCCCTCGGGGCCTTCATCGGCATCCTCGTGTCCGGCCAAGCCGTCGTCCTCGTGCAGAGCCCCCGCCGAGACTCCGCCGTTCAGCTTTCCCGCCAAGTAACGATCGACCATCCGCGCACACTGGCGGCCCTCGTTGATCGCCCACACGATCAGCGACTGTCCGCGGCGAGCGTCGCCGGCGGCGAACACACCTTCGACGGACGTCGTGTAGGGCTTGATCGCCTTGACGTTTCCACGGGGGTCCTTCTCCACACCGAGCTGGTCCAGCAGCGCCTGCTCGGGTCCCAGGAAGCCCATCGCGAGCAGCACGAGCTGCGCCGGCAGCTCTTTCTCGGTGCCCTGCACCGGGGCGAATGGGGGCGCGGGCGCGGCTTGGGCGATCCGCAGCGACGCGACGGCGCCGGCGCCATCGTCGGCGAACCGGACCGTTGTGACAGAGTAGTCCTGCTCGCCCAGATCTAGCTCTTTCGCCTCCTTCATCGCGTAGCTCAGCCGGTACTTCTGTGGCCACTCCGGCCACGGCGTGCGGTCGTCAGGGCGCTTGCGCGGCGGCTCGGGGAGCAGCTCCAGCTGGACAATCGAACGCGCGCCCTCCCGTAGCGCATTGCCGACGCAGTCGGCGCCGGTGTCGCCGCCGCCGATTACGACCACGTCCTTGTCCTTCGCAGTGATCGTGTGCATGGCAGCGGGCTGGGCGACGCTTAACTCGGGACCGAATTCCCGGGCGACCCAGCGATTGCGCTGGTAGAGGTAGTCCATCGCGAAGTGCACCCCGTCGAGCTCGCGCCCAGGCACGGGTAGATCGCGCGGCACGCGTGAGCCGGTCGCCAGGACGACCGCGTCGAAGCTTCCCCGCAGCTCCTCGACGGTGACGTCGCGGCCGACCTCCACGCCGCAGCGCAGCTCGACGCCCTCGGCGATCAGCTGCTCGACGCGCCGCTGCACGACGGTCTTCTCGATCTTGAAGTCCGGTACCCCGAAGCGCACCAGCCCGCCGGCCGCCTCGTCGCGCTCGAAAAGGGTTACGCGATGACCCGCGCGACGCAGCTGCTGGGCCGCCGCCATGCCGGCCGGCCCGGACCCGACCACGGCGACACCCTGCCCGGTCTCGCGCCGCGGCGAATGGGGCGTGACCCAGCCCTCCTCCCAGGCGCGGCCGATCACCGCGTGCTCGATCTGTTTGATCGTGACCGCGTCGCCCTCGCGGATCTCCAGCACGCAGGCGGCCTCGCACGGGGCGGGGCAGAGACGACCGGTGAACTCGGGGAAGTTGTTCGTCGCGTGCAGCTCGACGATCGCGTCCTCGAAGCGGTCGTTGTAGACGAGGTCGTTCCAGTCGGGGATCAGGTTGCCGAGTGGACAGCCGTTGTGGCAGAACGGCACGCCGCAGTCCATGCAGCGCCCCCCCTGCTCGCGCAGCTCCTCCACCGGGCGCGTGAGCTGGAACTCCTGGTAGTCGTGCACGCGCTCGCGCGGGTCCCGCTGGGGGATCCCCTGGCGCTCGATCTGCAAAAAGCTCCCCAGCTTGCCCATCAGGCGGCCACTCCCTCGGACTGCTCGGCCAGCTCGCGCAGCACGCGCTTGTAGTCGTGGGGCATCACCTTCACGAACGCTCCACGCTCCAGCAATCCATCCCAATCGGCGAGCACCCGCGCCGCCACCGGTGAGCCCGTGCGCCGTCCGTGCTCCTCGATCAGCGCACGCAGCTCGATCGCATCGGCTTCCTCGAGCTCGTCGAAGCCGACCATGCCCATGTTGCAGCACTCCGCGAAGGCTCCCTGCTCGTCGAGCACATAGGCAACGCCACCGCTCATGCCCGCCGCAAAGTTGCGTCCTGTCGGCCCGAGCACCACCACCCGGCCGCCGGTCATGTACTCGCAGCAGTGATCGCCCACTCCCTCGACCACCGCGCTCGCGCCCGAGTTGCGCACCGCGAAGCGCTCGCCCGCCAGGCCGCGGAAGAACGCCCTGCCGGCGGTCGCGCCGTAGAGGACGGTGTTGCCGACGATCACGTTCTGCTCGGCGATGAAGTGCTCGCCCATGCCTGCCCGCGGGCTGACGGAGAGCACTCCGCCCGAGAGCCCCTTGCCCGCGTAGTCGTTGGCGTCACCGCGCAACGTGAAGTCCACCCCTGGCGCCAACCAGCCACCGAAGCTCTGCCCGGCAGAGCCTGCGAAGTCGACCACGATCGAGTCCGCCGGCAGACCCTCCGCCCCGCAGGCGCGCGCGATGTGGCTGGAGAGAATGCCCCCAACGCAGCGGTTGCGATTGCGGATCGGCAGCTCGATTCGTACCTGCTCCGGGCCCTGAGGCGCTCTGCCTGGCTGACCGTTCCCAGCGATATCGGAGCCGCTGCACTCAAGCAGGGGGCGCGCCCGCTCGACCAGCTGCCAATCGAGCGCGTCCTCGAGCACCGCCGGGGGCGCTTCCACGCGCCGGCGCGGTCCGCCCTCGGTGATCTCGACGGACCGCAGCACGTGGGTCAGGTCGACGCCGCGCGCCTTCCAGTGATCGATCGCCTCGCGTGTGCCGAGCAGATCGACGCGGCCGATTGCCTCGTCGAGCGAGCGCAGGCCCAGCGAAGCGAGGATCTCGCGCACCTCCTCGGCGACGAAGAAGAAGAAGTTGACGACGTGCTCGGGGGTGCCCTTGAAGCGCTTGCGCAGCTCCGGGTCCTGGGTGGCGATCCCCACCGGGCAGGTGTTCAGGTGGCAGGCGCGCATCATGATGCAGCCGGTCGCGATCAACGGCCCAGTGGAGAAGCCCATCTCATCCGCGCCGAGCATCGCCGCGATCACCACATCGCGGCCGGTCTTCAGCTGGCCGTCGGTCTGCACGACGATGCGCGACCGTAAATCATTCAACAAAAGCGTCTGCTGGGTCTCGGCCAGCCCGATCTCCCAGGGCACGCCCGCCGACTGGATCGAGGACAGCGGCGAGGCGCCCGTGCCACCGTCGTGGCCGGCGATCAGCACGCGGTCGGCGTTCGCCTTCGACACGCCCGCCGCGACCGTGCCGACGCCCACCTCTGACACGAGCTTGACCGACACCTGCGCCTGCGGGTTCGCGCAGCGCAGGTCGTAGATCAGCTGCTTTAGATCCTCGATCGAGTAGATGTCGTGATGCGGCGGGGGAGATATCAGGCCCACGCCGGGGGTGGTATGCCTGATCGAGCCGATGTACTCGTCGACCTTGTGCCCGGGCAGCTGGCCGCCCTCGCCGGGCTTGGCGCCCTGGGCCATCTTGATCTGCAGCTCGTCAGCGTTGACGAGGTAGTGGATCGTCACGCCGAATCTTCCCGAGGCGACCTGCTTGATCGCCGAGCGCCGGCGGTCGCCGTTTTTGTCCGGCTCAAAGCGCGCCGGGTCCTCCCCGCCCTCGCCCGTGTTCGAGCGCCCGCCCAGTCGGTTCATCGCGATCGCAAGCGTCTCGTGGGCCTCGCGCGAGATCGAGCCGAGGCTCATCGCCCCGGTGCAGAAGCGCTTGACGATCTCCTTCGCCGGCTCGACCTCATCCAGTGCTATCGCTGCACGTGCGTCCGTGCCAATCTGGAGCAGCCCCCGCAAAGTGGCTTTGCGCGCGGAGTCCTCATTGACCTTCAGCGCGTACTCGCGGTACTGCTCGAACGCCGCGCTCCCGCGCACCGTCTCCAGCGCCGCGGCGTCGCCCTGCAACGCCGCGGCGACATTCCCGTTCGCGGCGCGCACGGCGTGCTGGACAAGCGCGATCGTCTCGGGGTTCCAGATGTGGTGCTCGCCGTCGCGCCGCCACGCGTAGACGCCGCCGACGGGGAGCAGCCCGCTCGTGTCGATGCCCTCGCGAGAGGTTGCTGTTGGCCAGGCGCGAGCGTGGCGCTCCAGCGCCTCGGTCGCCAGCACCTCCAATCCGACCCCGCCGATCCGTGAGGCGGTGCCGGTGAAGTGCCTGTCGATCAGCGCCGGCTCCAGTCCGACGGCCTCGAAGATCTGTGCGCCGCAGTAGGACTGGATCGTGGAGATGCCCATCTTTGAGATCGTCTTCAGCAGCCCTTTGCCGATCGCCTTGATCGCGTTCTGGGCGGCCTGCTCGGGCGTAAGCGTTACCTCGCGGCCGTCCTCCCCGACCCGTGTGATGCGTCCGTCGAAGACCAGTCGGTCGAGCGTCTCGAGCATCAGGTAAGGGTTGATCGCGCTCGCGCCGTAGCCGAGCAGGGTGGCGAAATGGTGCACCTCGCGCGGCTCGCCCGACTCGAGGATGATCCCCGCGCGCAACCGCGTGCCCTCGCGCACGAGATGGTGATGGACGGACGCGACCGCCAAAAGCGATGGGATCGGCGCGCGGCTCGGACCCATCAGCCGGTCGGAGAGGACGATGATGTTGACGCCCTCGGCGATCGCGTCGTGGGCTTCGGCGCAGACACGATCGAGCGCGCCCTCGATCCCCGCCGCCCCCTCCGCCACCCGCCAGGTGATGTCGATCGTGCGCGCCGCGAACTCCTCGTAGGCGACGTGACGCAGGGTCTCGAGCTCGCGATTGAGCAGGATCGGCTGCTCCAGCGCCAGCTTGTGCGCGTGCTCGGGCGTCTCGCCAAACAGGTTGCGCTCGGTGCCGAGGCTCGTCGCGAGGCTCATCACGACTTCCTCGCGGATCGGATCGATCGGTGGGTTGGTGACCTGGGCGAACAGCTGCTTGAAGTAGGAGAACAGCGCCGGCGCTTGGTCGGAGAGCACCGCCAGCGAGAGATCGTTGCCCATCGAGCCGATCGGCTCGGCCGCCTCGCGCGCCATCGGCGTGAGCAGCACGCGCAGATCCTCCATCGAGTAGCCAAATGCTCGCTGTCGCAGTTGTATGGGTTGTTCAGAGAGAGTCACCTGATCGGATGGGGGCAGCTCTGAGAAGGGAACCGAGCGCTCCGCGTACCACTCTCCGTATGGCTTTTGGGTGGCAACCTCCTGCTTTACCTCGCCGTCCTCGACGATCCGACCGCGCTGCAGGTCGACGAGGAACAGCTTGCCCGGCTGCAAACGCCCGAGGCGGCGCACCTGATCGGCGGGTATGTCCAGCAGACCGGACTCCGAGCCGAGGACGACGTGCCCGTCGGTCGTCTCAACCCAGCGTCCCGGCCGCAGCCCGTTGCGGTCGAGCGTCGCACCGACGACGCGCCCGTCGGTGAACGCGACCGACGCCGGCCCGTCCCATGGCTCCATCAGGCAGGCATGGAACGCATAAAAGCCCTTCAGCTCCTCGGGCAGGTCCTCGCGGTCGCGGTAGGCCTCGGGGATCATCATCATCACGGCGTGCGCCGGGGTTCTGCCGGCGAGCAGTAGCAGCTCGAGCACGTTGTCGAACGTCGCTGAATCGGAGTTGCCCTGCGTCACGACGGGGAGGATCTTCCGCAGGTCCTCGCCGAGGAGCTCGCTCTGCAGCTCGGACTCGCGCGCGCGCATCCAGTTGACGTTGCCCTTGACCGTGTTGATCTCGCCGTTGTGACAGATCACGCGGTAGGGGTGCGCGAGCTCCCAGCTCGGGAACGTGTTCGTCGAGAAGCGCGAGTGCACGAGCGCCAGCGCGCTCTTGGCGCGCTCATCCTTGAGGTCCGGGTAGAAGGCCGCCAGCTGGAAGCTGATCAGCATGCCCTTGTAGTTGAGCGTGCGCGAGGAGCTCGAACAGACATACAGGCCGGGGTCCTCGGCGGTCAGCTCGCAGACGCGGCGGATCACGTACAGCTTGCGCTCGAACGCGTCCTGGTCGCCCTGCTCAGCCGATCCGACCCCGACGAACAGTTGCCGCACGACCGGGCGGCAGGCGCCTGCGACCTCGCCCGTGTGCTCGGGGCAGACCGGCACCTCGCGCCAGCCGAGCACCTGCTGGCCCTCCGCGAGGACGGTCCGCTCCAGCAGGGCTTCCAGCCGCGCGCGCGCGACCTCGTCCTCTCTGGGCAGGAAGCACATCATCACGCCATAGGCGCCCGCGGGCGGCAGCTCGAAGCCCACCACCGCGCGCAGCAGCTCGTCGGGCATCTGCAGCAGGATCCCCGCGCCGTCTCCGGTGCACGGATCCGCGCCCGAGGCGCCTCGGTGCTCGAGGTTCTCAAGCGCCGTAATCGCTTTGCAGATCACCTCGTGCGTCGGGCGGTTGTCCAAGCGCGCGACCATCCCCACGCCGCACGCGTCGTGCTCGAAGCTGGGGTCGTAAAGTCCGACGGCCTTTGGCGGCTGCATGGTGTGCGTGGTCATGGAAGTGCTCCCTGGGAGCGGTGTATCCCGTGCGAGTGGGCACATCCCGGACGGGTTTAGGTGGGCACCTGAGGCGGAGCCAGAAAGCGTAGCAGCGCGGAGGCTCTGCGAGAGGGTGCGCAGCCGCGTGGGCCGTCCTGCGACATCCGATGTGTGAGAATCGCCCGCGCAGGGCATTATCACCCCAGACGAGAGCACGTCAAGGATCTCAGGGAGCCACGATGACGCCGGCCACCACAACGCCGGACATGGAGCTGGCGCTACCCGCGCGAGCCACGAATATCGCAGTCGTACGCCACGCCTTCGGGGCGCTCGGCGAGGCGTTCGCCCTCGACGAGGAGATCCTCTCCAACATCCGGCTTGCGGTCACCGAGGCGTGCACGAACGTCGTCGTCCATGCTTACCCGGACGGGCACGAGGGGCTGCTCGAGGTAGCCGCCACCCTGCAGGCAGACAAGCTGGAGGTGCTCGTGCGCGACGAAGGCCCGGGGATCGGACCGCGACCGGACAGTCCCGGCCTCGGGCTCGGACTGCCGCTGATCGCGTCGCTGACGGAGTCTGTGCAGCTCGGCCGCGACGAGGACGAGCGCACCGAGGTGCGCATGACCTTTCCGCTCTCCACCGCGAGCTCGTGACCCGAGTGCCCCCTTACCACCGGCCGGCTCCACACCAAGAGCCCGTGACGGCAAGCTCGTGACGAGCACACCCGTCAAGCAGGATCCGACGGCGGAGAACTCCGTGTCCCTGCGCCTGGCGAACGGGCCTCTGGCCGCCCCCGTGCTCGGTCGCGTGATCTCGATGATGCTCGCGCGAGCCGACTGCCCTATGAATCGGCTCGACGACGCGATGATTCTCTGCGACGCCCTGTCCGCGCACGCACCGGCGCACGCACGTAACGGCCATCTCGCCTTCACGATCGAGACCGACAGGCAGGGAATCGAAATGCGCGTCGGCGAGCTAGCCGAGCAGGGCGCCACCAAGCTACTCGCCGACGCGGCTGTCCCTGGCGTCGGCAACGTGCTGGAGCGGCTGTCTGACGAACTGCGGATCGAGCCCTCTTCAGCTGGTGAGCAGCGCGAGGAGCTGGTCCTCGAGCTGCGCTTCGGCTGAGCGCGTCGCGGGCTCTATCTTCTCCTCGCAGTTCCCACCGGCTCGCTCGCCCGGCGGTGGCGCCCTACTCGGGCCTCGGCGGCTCATCGCGCGACAGGGATTCATCGCGCGGCGAAGGCTCAGCCAAGCCGGCGCGCAGACGGATGAGCGCCTGGCGGATCAGGCGGGAGACCTGCATCTGGGAGACACCGATCCGCTCGCCGATCTCCGCCTGGGTCATGTCCTCGCCGAAGCGCAGCGTCAGCACCAGGCGTTCGCGGTAGGAGACATGCGCGAGCAGCGGCGCCAGGGTCGCGCGCTGCTCGGCCTGCTCGAAACCGTCCTCCCGCACGCCGAGCGTGTCGGCCAGACTCTCCCCCGACCCCTCCGCGTCGGCCCGCCCGGGACGAGGCGCGTCCAGCGAGCCGGCGTGGTAGGCGCCCCCGGCCCGCAGCGCCTCGAGCACCTGCTCCTCGGTGGTGTGCAGGGCCTCGGCGAGCTCGGCGACGGTCGGCGCGCGGTGTTTGCCCAAAGACAACTCCGCCGCCGTTCGATCCACCCGTAGCGCCAGCTCCTGGAGGTCGCGGGGCACGCGCACCGACCACGTGCGGTCGCGGAAGTGGCGCTTGATCTCGCCGAGGATCGTCGGCACGGCGAAGCTCGAGAAGGCCACTTCGCGGCCGGCGTCGAAGCGGTCGATCGCCTTGAGCAGGCCGAGCGAGGCGACCTGCTCCAGATCGTCGAGCGGCTCCTCGCTGCGCTGGTAGCGACGGGCGAGCCGGCGGGCGAGCGGCAGATAGCGCTCAGCCAGCCGCTCGCGTGCGTGCGCGTCGCCGGCGCGAGCGCGCGCGAACAGCTCCCCATCCGAATCCAAGGCGTCCCCCGTCAAGACCCATGCTCTTGCTCACGGAGCGTGTCGGAGTCGCCCCACGAGCACAGTCCCGAACGTCCCGGACAGGTCAGGCACAGACCGCGATGTGGACTTTGACTGACTATGAACGGGTGTGCGCGCGCGTTCTCGACCAACTGAGCGATCCTATCCTCTAACCGCTGCTTATCCGCCACAGCGAACACGGCGCCGATCGGCTCGGTGGGACGGTGCAGGAACCAGTGAACGATCTCCACGCGCGGGGCACCGTCCGAGAGCACGGCGAGGGCGTAGATGAGACGCTGGATTGAGTAATCGCGCTCGACCACCGCCTCCAAATCCTCGTCGGCAGCGACGCGGTCGCTCTTGTAGTCCACGACCAATCGGCCGCCGTCGGGCTCGCGGAGGAGAATGTCGAGCACGCCGGTGAGCAGTGGCTCGCCGGCGCCGAGCGAGAAGGCGAACGGATGCTCCCGGCGCGCGCCTGCAGCAGCGGCCGAAAGACGCGCCGCGAGGGGCGTGGCGAGCGCTGAGCCAAGCAGCATCGCGAGCTCCTCGCGCTCGGCGGGTCCGACGCGCACGCCCAGCTCGCCCGCGATCTGGGCCACGTCATCAGCGCCAGGGGCGCCACCGGGAAGGAAGTCGAGCGACTCGAGCAGCCGGTGGACGATCGTGCCGCGCACGCGTGCGTCCAAGCCATCCCCGCGGGACTCACCCTCCGCGCGCGCGGGCGGGCGCTGCTCGGGCAAGCCGATGATTCGTTCGAGGTAGAAACGATAGGAGCAGCGAGCGAGCTCGGTGAGGGTTGTGTAGCTGAGCGTCTCCAGACGCGCCGGATCACCGAACGACGCGGAGCCTTCAGGGTGCGAATGATCACCGGGACGCACGAGATCCCCCGCCGGCGGATGACGCTGAGCCCGTGCCTCGTTCCCGGCCACACTCGCTAGATCGTCGTCGAGGCCCAGCACCGAGCCAACCGTCTCGGGAGCGTTCAGGCGCAAGCCCACACGTACCTGCGTCCCATCGCTCGGGCCGACGAGGAGCTCCCGTACCGGCTGCTCCAGTCTCTGCACATCCCCAGGCAGCTCCGCCGAAAGCGCCGGGCCGAGCCAGGAGATCGCGGGGGCGCCGAGCCGCTGCTCCGGCCAGCGTTCGAAGTCGAGCGCTCCACTCAACAACAGTCGCTCGCGCGCGCGGGTCATCGCGACGTAAAGGATCCGGTCCTCCTCCTCGGCCTGCGCCAAACGGCGCTCCTCGGAAAGCTCTGCCCACGCCAAGGACGGAGTCGCCTCCGAGGAGTCCAGGCGCGCCAGGCGCAGGCCAACCCGGTCGCCGTCCACGAGCAGGTCTCCCACGCCCAGGTTCTGCGCGCGTCCAAGGTCGGTGACGCAAACCACGTCGAACTCCAGACCCTTCGCCGCGTGAATACTCATCAGCCGCACCGCATCGGTCTCGCCATCGGCCACGGGCGCGTCCGGCTCGGCGCCGCTGAGCCCGTCCTGATGGTGGGCGACGTGGTCGAGGAAGCCGCGCAACTCACGCCCCTCGCTCGCTTCATAGCGACGGGCCACGCGCAGCAACTTGTGCACGTTCGCCAGCCGTCGCTCGGGCCAGCTCAGCGTGAGCACGTGCTCGGCATAGCCGCTCTGAGCGAGCGCACGCTCGATCAGCTGGGAGAGCGTCCGTCGCCCCGCGGTTCCGCGCTCGGCCCGAAGGCGCGCGCGGAACCCCACGAGCCGGTCACGATCTGCGGCAGGCAGGCGGTGCTCCAAAAGCTCCTCCCCGACGCGCTCGATCGTCTCCCACACGCTGCGCCTGCTCGCTTTCGCCGCACGCGCCAGCAGCGCGAGCCCGTCGCTCGACACGCCGACCAGCGGCGAGGCGAGCGTGCCGTAGAGAGCCAGCTCGTCCAACGGATTGGCCAGCGTGCGCAGGTACGCCAGCAGGTCGCCCACCTGCTGGCCACCCCAAAAGCCTCCGACCGTCGCGAGCGTACTCAGGCCGCGGTCCTGCAGCGCCCGCTCATACACCTCCAGGTCGCCGACCGCGCGCAGCAGCACCGCCACGTCCGCCGCCTTCGTGGCGCCGCTCTCCACGAGCTCCGCCACTCGCTGGGCCAGCAGCCGCGCTTCGGCCTGGCGCCAGCGCGGCGCGGGCGGGAGCTCGCCCGCGATCCACCTGGCCAGATCCTCGTCCTGCTCCCACCCCAATTTGTGGGTTAACAGCAGCTCGACGATCGGCTCCTCAGGCCTCGCCTCGTCCACGCGGCCCGCCTCTAGCGGCGTATACCGATCCCCAAAACGCTCTCCAAACACCGTATTCACCACGTCCAGCAGCGGCCTGCGACCGCGGAAGTTCCGCGTCAGCGAGAGGCTGGCGCCGCACTCGGCGAGCTCGTCGCGGCGGGCGCGGAACAGGGTGACGTCGGCGTGGCGAAAGCCATAGATCGACTGGAGCTCATCACCCACCGTGAACAGGTTCCCGCGCTCCAGCGCCTCGAGGATCGCGAGCTGGCGAGGGTTGGTGTCCTGGAACTCGTCGACCATCATCAGCTCGAACCGCTCCGCCCAGGCCCCGCGCACGTTCTCGTGCTCTTCCAAAAGCACGCCCGCGCCGAGCTCCAAGTCGTCGAAGTCGACAGCGCCGCGCCTGCCCTTCAGCAGCTCGTACTCGCGGCCGAAGAGCTCCAGCAGCTCCCCCAGCAGCGCGCAGGCACGCGCGCCCTGCGCATCGACCTCCTCCGGATTCCCCGCTCCAGCGCTCTCCTCAGAGCGCTCCGGCTCAGGGGCCGTCGGCCGGAGGGCCGGCGAGGGCAGCGTCGGCTGAAAGACCAAGGCGGGCAGCTTCGGCAGACGCTCGCCTCTGCTGCGCAGCTCCGCGTACGTGCCCGCCACCATCGCGCGCACGCGATCGGCGCCCCACGCTGCCACCAGGTCGACCGCGTCGCCGCGCTCGCCCTCCAGGAATCCCCTCAGCGCAGCCGTCCACGCCTGCCCACGTAAGCGCGCGGCCAAGCCTTCGTCGAGGATCTCAAACTCGGGGTCGAGTCCCGCCGCCAGGGGATGCACGCGCAACAGGCGCGCGCAGAACCCGTGGAACGTGCTCACGAACGCCGCCTCTGTATCGCGTGCCGCCTCGCGCTCGCCCAGCGCCACGAAGCGCGCGCGCACCCGCTCGCGCAGCTCGCCCGCGGCGCGCTCGGTGAACGTGATCGCGAGGATTCGCCCGGGCGCCACGCCATCCTCGCGCACTGCGCGTACGAACCGCTCGACCAGCACGGATGTCTTCCCGCTTCCCGCTCCGGCAGCCAGCAACAGTGGCTCTCTCCGGCGTTCCACCGCCAGCTCCTGCGCTTCGGTGAGCATCCGCGTCGTGGGGTCGGCTCTGTCGAGGCTCGGCCGCGGCGGCGCGCGTTCGTCGAAGCTCAACTGGGTCATGTCTCGCACCGGCAGATCGTCGGATACATACAACCGCCCCGATACGCGCATGTGCGCGGGCGGGGCTCCAGCTCACCGCGTCCCGCCTCCGCCGCCGCCGCGCGTGCCGTTGCGAGGGCCTGCGCCAGCAGCTCCCTCACCTCCGCGTGCTCACGCACCTCACCCCTCACGCACTCGATCTCCACGCCGCTCTCGGAGTCGAGCACGCCCCGCGCACGCAGGTCGCCACCGCTCAATGGTTGGTAGAAGCCGCCCGCGGCTTCCAGCCCGAGCAGCTCCTCGACGGCCCGCATGTACAGCGCGACCTGCACGTTCCCCTGCTCGGTCCACTTCGCCGCCGGCGGCGCGAGTCGCCCCTTGTAGTCGTACACGACCCCCTGCCCGCCACCCGCGGCAATGTCCACCCGGTCGATCCGCCCACGCAGCCTGAGCCCATCGCCGAGGTCGAGCGCCGGCAGCTCGGCTTGGGAGGGGAGGGCGGGCGATGTGGAATCCGCGGAGGGCCCAGGATCCGCATCCCGCTCATGCTCCCCGAACCCGAACCCCAGCTCCAAATACTGCGGCTCCAGCGGGCTCTCGTGCTCGGCGGCGTGCTCCAGATAGCGCTCCAGATCGACCTGCAGCCGGCGGTGCAAGCCCGGCCGGCGCTCCAGCGCCGCCGACAGCGGGAACTCAGCCTTGCGTCTACCCAGCGCCTGGCGCAAAAGCTCCTTCGCGAGCCCTAACCGCGCCCGGGTCAGGCGTGCCGAGCCGGTCCGCTCGCGCAGGCCTTCGAGCGTGTCCTTCAGCGCCGCGTGCGCCAGACTCCCGCGCGCGAGTGGCTCAGGCTCCGGATCGAGGTCATCGGCGCGGAGCATCCGCGCTACGAACCACTTCACGGGGCATTGCGCCCATACTTCGAGCGACGAGGGCGACCAGACGTGCTCTCTCAGCTCCGCCGTCACCTCCTCCTCGCGCAGTGGCCCGAGTGGGGTTTGGCCGGGCGGGCGCGAGCGATCGCCAGATGTGGGCGCGAAGGATGTGGTTGTGAGCTCATCTGCTACCGCGACGGCGGGTATCGGACCTCGGGGCTCCCGCTCCCCGGTGGACGTCAAATCTCCAGGCCGAGAAAGTCCAACCGCCCCCAGCGGCCTGCGCGCGCGTCGCTCTTCCAATCCCTGCTCGAACAGGTCGGCGACGTCGTCTACGAACAGTGACCTCGCCTGCGCCACGCCGTCGTCGTCTCCCGCGTGCCAGCTCAGCACCAGCAGCTCCTCCGGACGCGACACCGCCGCATACAGGGCATACCGCTCTCCCGCCAGCGCATCCACCTGCCGACTCCCCCCCAACCGCAACCCCGACGTTTCCGCCAACCGCCTACGTTCCTCTTCGGCCAGCAGTGATGCGTTCCCGCCCGCCCGCGCGCTCGCTGGGAACACGCCCTCCCGCAGACCACACAGGAACAGTGCCCGTACCCGCCGCGCCCTCAGCGCGAGCGGGTCGACGACCGCCACCCTTCCTTCCCCCGCCCGCTCACCGCTGAGGACCTCCAACCGCCCAAGCACCCTCGCGAGCTCCACCGCGTCGACTTCCAACTCGAGGGCGCCGCGCGCCAGCCCGCTCAACTCCGCCAGCGCGCGCCTCCCCACCGCCAGGGCGCGCGCCTCGTCCAGCTCATCGCTCTCGAGCAGCCCCGCACGCCCGCGACGGGGGGCGTTGAACAGCCACTCCAGCTCACGCCCCGCACGCTCGTTCAGCGCCTTCCCGCCGCGCCGGGCCGCCTCGCTCAAGCGATCGAGCGCCTCCAGCCGCCAATGCTCCTGCTCCCAGATCGCTCGCGCCCGCGCCGCGCTGCTCACCCCCTCGCGCCTCGCCTTGGCCTCCAGCCTGTCGGCCAGCTCGGGGTGCGTCAGGAGACCCGGCGCTCGCAGCCAGGCCAGCAGGTCGCCCACCTCGCCCTCGTCCGTAGTGCTACGCAGCGCCCCGACGAGCGCTCCGCCCGTCACGGTGTTCGCGAAGGGCACCCGCCGCTCCAGTGCATATGGGATCCCCTGCGCCCCGAACACCTCCCCGAGCAGCTCCGCCACAGCGCCCGGCGTCCGGTGCACCACCGCGATCTCCTCCTCCCTCATCCCCGCGTCCAGCAGCTCCCTCACCTCGCCCGCGACAAGCTCCAGCTCCGCGCGCTCGCCTCCGCCCTCCAGCAGCCGCACCGCCCCAGCCGCGTCAATACGCTCAGCACCCGGCTCGAACAGCGAACGCTCCAGATGGTGCAGCGCCGCCCGCGCGCCCAGCGCGTAGTACTCGGCGCGCGGCTGTAGCCGCCGATGCTCCGCAGCCAGCGGCCGCAGCGTCTCGAACGTGCCCGCACGCCCTGCGAACGCCGCCCGGCCGGGCTCATACGTAAGCGTTACCATCACACGCGCATCCACCACCGCGCCGAGCGTCTCGATCGCGTCGATTTGTAAGGCGCCGAAATCGTCGAAGCCGTACACAACCACCGGCGTCCCTCCCCACAACGCCGGCTCACGCCGCAACGCATCCAGCGCCTGCGCCGCGCGGCGCTCGGGGTCGGTACGCTCGATCCGCCGCAACAACTTCCGGTACTCCCCGTACAGCCTCCCCAGCTCCTCCGCGCCCGGAACCGCGCCTGCCCCGTCCACGCTCGCCCACGCTTTCAGCGCCGCCTGCAGCCGTGCCGGCGTCACACGTTGCACCTCCAGTTCCGCCACCGCAGCCGCCAGCGCGCTCACGAACCCGGGCGTGCTCCGGTATGTATCGTCTCCACCTCCGGCGGCCAGCACCGCCAGCACCCGTTCGCGAGCGACCCTCCCCAGCACCGGCTCGCCCACCCCCGCACGCTTTGAGACCTCGCCGATCAGTCCCTCAAAGCGCTCCACCCGCGCGCCCAGCACCGCCCCCTCCAGCGCCAGCTCGCGCCGGTAGCGCTCCACGTCCGCCCGCGTCGGCACGACCAGCAGCGGCTGCCCCCCGTGAGCCAGATGCCCGCGCATGGCGCCCAGCGCCTCGCGGGCCTTGCCCGCGTTCGCGGGGCCGGTGATCAGCGTGATCGGCACTGCGTCTCATCCTTACGCACGAGCCCGACACGCTCGCCTCTGTCGCTAAAAGTTGCGCCCCGACCCTATGCGGCGCTCTTGGCGTCAACCACCACCACCGCTGCTGCGGCGGCGGCGCCCTCCGCATCGGGCTCCTCGGTCTCCGGGGGTTTTGCGCCCTCCTTCGCCCACGCCTCGTCGAACTCCACGCGCCATTTGCCCTCCTCAGTCTGGCTCATCGCCAGGTGCGCGCGGAAGGAGCGGCCGCTGCGGCCTTTGAAGCCCGTTACCGCGCGAGAGGTGTAGCCGGTCTTGATTAGTTCGCGTGCGATCGGGATCGGCAGCGTCTTGCCCGCTTTGCTCTTCCAGATCACGAAGCCGCAGCCCGGATCGTCGCGCGCCCAGCAGGAGTAGCCCTTGCGATTCTCCACGATCTCGTGCCCGCAAATCGGGCACGGCCCGAGCTTCGCGCGGGGGATTTTCACGTCTTTCAGCGTCTCGTCGAGCTCGGTGATCGTCTCTTTCGCAAAGCCCGCGATATCGCCCATGAAGGCCTCGCGCGAGTCCTCGCCGCGCTCGATCTTGCCCAGCCGGTGCTCCCAGTTGCCCGTCAGTTCCGGCGAGGTCAGCGCGTGCGCGTTCAGCAGCCTGATCACGTTCAGTCCCTTCTCGCTCGCCACCAGCGAGCGCCCGTCGCGCTCGACGTACGCCACCTGGATCAGCCGCTCGATGATCGCCGCGCGCGTCGCCGGCGTGCCGATCCCCGAGTCCTTCATCGCCTCGCGCAACTCCTCGTCGTCGACGAGCTTGCCCGCGGTCTCCATCGCACCCAGCAGCGAGGCGTCGCTGTAGCGGCGGGGAGGTTTGGTTTCCTTGCGCGCGCTTGAGATCTTCCTGGTCTCCACATCCTCGCCCTGCTCCAGCCGCGGCAACTGCTGAGCGGTGCCCTCGTCCTCCTCCCCGACTTTCTCTTTTTCCGGTTTCGCCGCATCGGCCGCCGCCTCGCCGTATACCCCGCGCCAGCCGGGCTCGAGCAGCAGCTTGCCGTGTGTGCGGAAGACATACCCGCCGTCCCTCTCCGGCCCGGCCGCAACCGTCGTCTCCACTTTCGTGTTCTCGAACACCGCTTCAGGGTGAAACACGGCGAGGAAGCGCCTGACGGCCATGTCGTAGATCCGTTTGTCGTCGCTGCCCATTTTCTCGACGTTGTGCTCGGAGCGCGTCGGGATAATCGCGTGGTGGTCGGTCACCTTCGCGTTGTTCACGACCCGGCCCAGCGGCAACTCCTCCAGTCCCCTCACGTACTCCGCGGCCTTGCGGTAGTCGACCTGTCCTCCGATGAGCTCGGCGATCGGCTTGATCTCGCCGATCATGTCCGTCGTCAAGTAGCGCGAGCTCGTCCGCGGGTAGGTCAGCGCCTTGTGCTCCTCGTACAGTCGCTGCGCCGCCGACAGTGTACGCCGCGCCGAGAACCCGTAGCGCGTGTTCGCCTCGCGCTGCAACGTCGTCAGGTCGTACAGCATCGGCGCGCGCTCTTTCTGCTTTTTCTTCTCGAGCTTTGTGATCTTCCCCTGCTTGCCCTCACACGCCTGCACAACCGCCACGGCCTCCGCCTCGCTGGCGATCCGCGGCTTGGTCTGAGCGTGGAAGCGACCGATGTAGCTGCGCTCTTGGTCGGCCACGAAGGTCGCGTCCACCAGCCAGTACGGCTCGGGCTTGAACGCCCTGATCTCCTCCTCGCGCCGGGCGATGATCGCCAGCGTCGGCGTCTGCACGCGCCCGAGCGAGACCGCGCCGTCGAAGGAGCTGCGCAGCCGGATCGTGGCCGCGCGCGTGGCGTTCATGCCGACGATCCAGTCGGCCTCCGAGCGCGAGCGCGCCGCCTGCTCGAGTTTCACGAACTCGGCCGCCGGGCGCAGCTCTTTGAAGGCCTCTTTCATCGCCGCGTTCGTCATCGAGTTCAGCCACAGCCGCCGCACGGGCTTCTTCGCTTTCGCCTTCTCGTACAGATACGCGAAGATCAGCTCCCCCTCGCGGCCGGCGTCGCAGGCGTTGACGACCTCGTCAACGTCGTCGCGACCGAGCTGTTTGGTGACGACGCTCATCTGCTTGCGCGAGCGCTCGTCGCGGACGACGAGCTTGAACTTCTCAGGCACGATCGGCAGGTCTCCCATCCGCCAGGTCTTGAACTTCGGGTCATACTCGTCCGGGTCGGCGAGCTGCACGAGGTGGCCCACCGCCCACGTGACGACGTGGTCCGGACCCTCCAGGAAGCCCTCCTGTTTCTTGAACGGCCCCTTCAGCACGCGCGCCAGGTCCCCCCCCACGGAGGGCTTCTCGGCGATCACCAGGGTCTTCGACATGGCGCCCAGCGTAGCGGCTGGGGGCGGCTGGGGACCGCGAGCAAGCAGATACCAGCACCGACGTCCAGCTGAATCAGCCGGAGGTGCAGGGCCCCGTGCTCACCTGGGCGTCGGCGCCGGCTTGATCGGCTACGGCCAGCACATGGGCGACCGTCGAGTTGGCGACCCCATAGCCGCCGTGCGGGCCGCCGCCGACGGTGCCGGCGAACACGGTGGTCAGGACATTCCCGGCGCCATCGACCAGGGGACCGCCAGAGTTGCCGGGGCGCACGAGGCCGCGCAGCGGGGTCAGCAACCGCGAGACCGGCCCTTGGCCGTAGGCGTTCTGGGTGATCACCGTCTGCGTGCGTCCGATCCGGCCGGGCTGCACGTCGAAGGGGCCGTTCTCGGGATAGCCGAGGATCGCGCCGGCGGTGCCCGCGCTCGGTTCGGAGACGAGGCTGAGGGTAGGCGCGGAGAGGTCGGGGACGCGCAGCAGGGCGATGTCGTTCCTCGGATCGAACGCGATCGCGCGCGCGGGCAGATTGGGCGAATCACCACCGGGCTCGACGGTCGTGTCCTGCTCGCCGGCGAGCACGTGGGCGTTGGTCACAACGATATCCGGCTGGATCACCCAGCCGGATCCCTCGATCGCCAGGCCGCAGGCGGTGCCGAGCACGCGCACGACGCTGCGCGAGGCGCTCCGCACACCCGGCTCACGCGCGACGGCAGGCTGGGGCGCGGCGACATCCGGCGAGGGGCCGGCTACCTGAGGCAGGGGATCGAGCCGCGCGAGCGCGTTCAGGATCGAGCCGGACGGCGGCAGCAGCTGATTGAGCTCGCGCAGGACGGCCGAGCGCTGGATGTCCGCGCGCAGCTGGTTCTGGCCAGGCGTCTGCGCCGCCACGGCTGCAAGGATCCATACGATGCCCAGACCGAGGGCCGCGCCGAGCGCCGCGCCGAGCAAGCCGTCGAGCAGGCCCAGGCCCGGGAGGAAGAGCGCGCGCCGCAGTCTGAAGCCCAGACCCTCCAGCCCACTCGCGAGAATCGCGCCGGCCAGCAGCGCGCCGATCAGCCCGAAGGCGGGCGCGTATGGCGAGGAGGACCCACGGGGCAGCAGAAGAGGACCCAGGCGAGTTCCGAGGAATGCACCAAGCGCGAACCCGCCGAAGGAGAGCACTCCGACGATGAAGCCCCGCCGGAAGCCGAAAGCGGCCAGGATTGCCGCGAACGCGACGATGAACCAGTCGAGCTCCGTCATCTCCCATGTTCTACCGTTCGGAGAGGTGGATATCCGTAGCGGGGTGGGACCGTGAGCACTACGCCCTCCCCCAGGCGGCCTCCCGCGCCATCGCAGACCGGCCGCCAGGAGGACATACAGCGACGGCGGCGGCTGGCGCAAGCAGTGATCGCCCTGGCCGCTGTGGCCTTCCTGATCGGCGCGATCGCCGGCGCGAGCCATTCCCCCTCCTACGCGCGCACGCTCGCCGAACGGTTCACCGCAGCCTGGACGAGGAGCGACTACGCGAGCATGTACGCCGACATCGACGCCCAATCCCGGCGCGAGCTGACGCCGAGCGAATTCGCGAACTCCTACCGCGGCGCGCTCACCACCGCCACGGCGACCGCGACCGGCATGCGTGTGACCGGCAAGCCCCGCGGCGCGGCCGGCGGGGTGGAGGTGCCCGTGCGCGTGCAGACGCGCTTGTTCGGAGCGCTCTCGAGCGACTTCACGCTGCCCATGCAGGGAAGCGGCTCTGAGACGCGGATCGCCTGGTCGCGCTCGCTCGCGTTCCCCGGCCTGCGCCCCGGCGAGCGGCTGAGCCGCCACACGACGCTGCCACGCCGGGCGACGCTGCTGGCCCGTGACGGAACGGTCCTGGCCGAAGGCGCGGCGCTCGAAGCGGGGCAGCGCCCTTCGCCGCTCGGCTCGGCCGCGAGCGCGGTCGTCGGCACCGTCGGTCCGATCCCGTCCGCCAGCCTGCATGCCCTGGAGGCCGAAGGCGTGCCCGCGGACGCGATCGTCGGCGTGAGCGGGCTGGAGCTGGAGCTGGACGCGAGCCTGCGCGGCACCCCCGGAGGCGAACTGCTCACCGTCGACGCACGGTCAGGAGCAACGGCTCGCGTGCTCGCCACCGCGACCCCCAAGGCGGCGAGCACGGTGCGCACGACCGTCTCCCCGTCGGTGCAGAGCGCCGCCGTGACCGCGCTCGGGGGACAGCTCGGCGGAATCGTCGCAATGGTCCCCGCCACGGGACAGATCCTGGCCGTCGCCGGGATCGGCCTCGACGACCTGCAGCCGCCCGGCTCGACGTTCAAGATGATCACGCTCACAGGCGTGCTGAACGCAGGCCTGGCCAACCCGCACACCGTCTTCCCCTACGCGACCTACTCGACCCTCGACGGCGTCAAGCTGAACAACGCCAACGGCGAGGAATGCGGAGGCACGCTCGAACTGGCATTCGCGGTCTCGTGCAACTCTGTGTTCGCGCCCCTCGGCGCGAAGCTCGGCGCGGCGCGGCTGGTGGCCACCGCGGAAAGCTACGGCTTCAACCACAGCCCCGGCGTTCCGGGCGCGGTGGAAAGCACGCTGCCACCCGCATCCCAGATCCAGGGTCAGCTCGACGTCGGCTCGACCGCGATCGGTCAGGGCGAGGTGCAGGCGAGCGCGCTGGAGATGGCGACGGTCGCCGCCACGATCGCCGACGGCGGCAAGCGACCCCAGCCGACCTTCAATCCGGCGGCTGCACCCCCCTCCGGCGGCGGTTTGTTCGTGAGCAGCGCGGCAGTGGCGCACACTGTCAGGAAACTGATGATCGGCGTCGTGCGTGAAGGCACCGGCACGGCCGCGGCGATCCCCGGAGTGACGGTTGCGGGTAAGACCGGCACGGCCGAACTGAAGAGCGAGAGCACCTGCTCGCCTTCGGAATCTGAATCGAGCTCAAAGGAAGAATCTGGCTCAGGGGAATCGAAGGCGGCAGAAAGCTGTGGGTCGGCACAGAGCGAAGCGAGCAACACCGATGCCTGGTTCGCGTCCTTCGCCCCGGCCCTCGCGCCGCGGATCGTCGTGGGCGTGCTGCTCGTGCAGGACGGCGCCGGCGGGGCGACCGCGGCGCCTGTGGCACGTCAGGTGCTCGAAGCGGGGCTGCAGGCCAGTCGCTAGACGTCGAGCTCGGCCGAGGCTGTCTGCGAAGCGTCGTTCGGAGCGACGATCTTCAGCTCCAGCGGACGGTTGTCGAGCGAGACGACCTGGATCTTGTAGAGCAGCACCGCGCCCCCGGTGGCGCCCGAGGCGGCGGTCGACTCCGGCAGCGGGAGTTCGCCCTTGGCCGACACCGGGCCGCCGCGATAGGCGAATTCGTTTTCGGCGTCCGGCACGATCGGTGTGTATACGTTGTTCTGAGTGTCTGAGATCGTCAGGTTGGTCGCCGCCGGCAGCGGGACGGAGGTGTGATTCCACACCTGCATGAACACCGCGAACCACTCCTGGCCGGGAGCGAGATGGGCCTCGGCGGGCGTGAGTCCCTTCAGGTAGGCGGCGTCTTCGATGTTGGCGGGGTTGAGCTCGCGCGAGAGCTGGACCTCGTAGACGAGCGGGCCGACGTTCAGGTAGGGGGCGTTCTTCCCGGACTCCCCGGCGTAGGTGCCGGTGGTGACCCTCGTGTGGGAGTCGCCACAGGCGCCGAGCGCGAACACCGCCACGAGGGCGAGCACGGCGAGGAGGATCTTGCGCGGGGGGCTGGACATGCGACGCGGCAGTTTATCCGGCGGCGACCGTGACGCGCCGTCCAACGTCCTCGGCGTAGGAGCCCCGGCCTTCATCGCGCTCGAAGATCGAGCGTAGCCGGCGCATCGCCTTGTTGTTCTTGCGCTTTAGCCAGCCATGCCCGCCGAGCCCCTCCAGCAGGCGATCGGACGGCGTCACGGGCACGGTCTCGAGCGTGAACCGCACACGCGTGGCGCCGGGCGAGGCGGATGCGAGCTCATAGACGCCGAGCGTGCGAATGCGGTTGTTCTTGCCCGTGCGGCCAACCTCGACGATCCGGTGCGGAGCCTGCACCTCGACGAACGTGACGTCACCCCAGCTGAAGCGGTTACCGGGCGCCTTTACGCGAAAGCGCGCCCCGGCGCCAAGCCCGACGGAATCGATCCGCGTGAGATGCCAGTCGACGAGGTAGTGGTCGGTGAACTCGGGATGATTGGCGATGTCGCTCAGGTACTCGAATACCTGCTCACGGGGGGCGTCTACGATGATCGACACTGTCACGGGGTGCACGGGGACGCCAGTCTAGACGGCGCTCACCTCGAACGCGGCTAGGCGGCGCGGGCGGTGAGGCGAACCGCGTGACCGTGCTCTGAGTGGCGCACGATCTCGCTCGCCACCGGAGCCTCGCGGCGCAGGGCCCGGCAGAGCTCGCAGACAATGCCCTGGGCGCGACCGTACAGGTGGATGTGCTCGCCGGTGAGGGGAGTGCGCCCGCAGTCGGTGCAGCGATGCCGATCGGCCTCCAACGCACCGACGCCGCGCCGCAGGAGAACGCGCTCGAGCTGCTCGACATGGCGTTCGGTGGAGGCCATGGTCTGAAAGATTCGTCCTCGCAGGCTGGGTTCCTGCCGTTTTGGACAGCCAAACGATGGGTAGGAGCTGAAAGTGCAAGAATGGCTGGGTACCTAAGGGAGCAGAGATGGAGATGCTTACATCGGGAACCGTCACCGGGGCAGGCTCATTTCGCTGCCGCAACTGCGACTACGTGCTGACGCTCGTAGGCTCGGAAACCCTCACTGACTGCCCGCATTGCGGCGGGGAGGACTTTGCCCGCGCCTCGCTGTTTCGGGCCGGGCGTATGGACACCGGTAGAGGCCCGAAGCGCGCGGAGCGCGAGAACATGCTAGCCAGACGACCTGGTAACGAGGAGACGCTGACCGGTCACCGGCCGCCGGAGGACCTTTCTCAGTTCGAGCACGACGCGTTGCTGGCCGAAGCGAGAGAGCGTGTCGAGCAGCCCGGGGAGTATCTCGTGTACGAGGAGAGCGGCGAGTGGCGCACGGTGGCGCTCACGCGCGAGTGGACGCGGATCGGACGCTCGCTCGCGGCCGACGTGCGCTTCGACGACCCGACGGTCTCGCGCCGGCATGCGCTGATCGTGCGCCAGCCCGACGGCGTGCGAGTGCTCGACGATCGCAGCCTGAACGGCGTGTTCGTGAACGGCGCGAGGATCGAGGGGCAGACGCTCAAGGACGGCGATCAGATCCTCGTCGGGCGCTACCGGTTGAGCTTCCTCAGTGTGGTCTCCGAACCCTGAGAAGGCGGGCCGCGTAGTATCGCCGGCGCATGGCGAAAACCACCACGATCGCAGTGCTCTCACAAAAGGGAGGCACCGGCAAGACCACCACCGTGCGCACGCTCACCGACGCGCTGCGCCGCGCGGGCTCAAGGACGCTGGCGGTGGACCTCGATCCGCAGGGGAACCTATCCGACTACTTCGACGTCCCGCCCGACGCCGAGCCGACGATCGCCGATGTGCTGTCGGGGCGCGCGAGCGCGGCCGAGGCGATCCACGACGATCTGATCCCCGCCAACCTGAGCCTGGCCGAGACCGAGCTGATGCTGGGCGGCAAGATGGGCCGGGAGATGACGTTGAGGCGCGCGCTCGCGAAGGCGCCGAAGGAGTACGAGGTGATCCTGATCGACTGCCCGCCCTCGCTCGGGCTGTTGACGGTGAACGCGCTCGTGGCTGCCGATCGCGCGCTCGTGACCGCCGAGGCCCAGTACTTCGCGCTGCAGGGGGTCGAGCAGGCGATGGAGGTGGTGGACCTCGCGCGGGACAGCCTGAACCCCAATCTCGAGCTGCTGGGCGTGCTGCTGAACCTCGCCGACATGCGCACCGTGCATTCGCGCGAGGCGCTCGCGTCGCTGAAGGAGCGCTTCGGCGAGCAGGTATTCGACACCGTGATCCGCTCCTCGATCGCCTACGCCGAGTCGGCCGAGCGCGCGATGTCGATCCTCGATCACCGCCCCGACCTCGGCGCCGACTACCTGGCGCTCACCGGCGAAGTGCTCGCGCGGCTGGGTCAGAGCTCCCCGACGTAAGCGCCCTGCGGCTCGAACGGCGTCCGCAGCAAAGTCGCCCAGCCGTCGATCTCTCCGCGCAGCGCTTCGACGACGGCGCCGGTCTGCTCGTAGAAGCACCACACGAGCACGGTCGGCCCCGCGCCTGAGATCGTCGCGCCCAGGGCGCCCAGCTCGCGCGCGCGAAGCGCCAGCTCGTAGGAGCGAGGGAACAGCGACGCGCGGCGAGGCTCGTGCAGGCGGTCGTGCAGGCCGCGCGCCACCAGGTCCCAATCGCCGCGGGCAAGGCCGAGCGTCAGCAGCGCTGTGTGGGCGACGTTGAACACGGCCTCCTCAAACGGGACCTCCGCCGGCAGCGCCGCGCGCGCCTGGAGAGTGCGCACCGCCCGATCCGGCACGACCGCCAACGCCTCCAAGCCCGTCGGTGCCTCGAAGCGCACCGCCTCGCCGTCGGCGCAGACGACGAACCCGCCGCGCAATGCCGCCGCGACGTTGTCGGGGTGACCCTCCAGCTCGGTCGCCAGCCCCAACAGGTCGGCGTCCAGCTCGAACAGGTGGTCGGCGGCCGTCAGGCCCGCGACGATCGCCGCGGCGCTCGAGCCCAGTCCGCCGGAGAGCGGGATCTGCGAGCGGATGCGGAAGGTGAAGCCGTCCGCGGGGTGCAGCCGCTCGAACGCGCGTACACACAGGTTCTCGCGTCCGCGCGGGATCGGCAGGTCGCTCTCGACGGCGAACTCACCGGTCTCCTCGACCTCCAGCTCCAGGTGCAGTGCCAGCGCGGCGGCCATGCAGTCAAAGCCCGGGCCGAGGTTGGCCGAGGACGCCGGCACGCGCACCACGCGGCGGCGGATCATCCCCGGAGGGCCGCCTGCGCCCGGGCGGGCGGGCGGGCTCCGATACCGGCCGCCGGCACGCGCACGAGGCGCTTACGGATCACCCAGCACCGCTTCCTCGATCGCCGCCGTCTCGGCGACGCACTGGATCACCATGCCGTCGTTGTTGGCGATCGCCGTCTCCGGGTCCTTCAGGCCGCGGCCGGTCAACACGCACGCGACCTGCTCGGCGCCGTCGGCGCCGTACTTGAGCAGCCCCGCGACCGACGCCGCGGAGGCCGGCTCGCAGAACATGCCTTCCCTGGAGGCGAGCAAACGGTAGGCCGCGAGGATCTCCTTGTCGCTCACCACTCTGATCGCGCCGCGCGAGTCCGTCGCGGCGGCCATCGCGTCCTCCCAGCGGACCGGGTTGCCGATCCTGATCGCCGAGGCGACCGTTTCCGGGTGCTCGATCACTTTGCCCTCCACCAGCGGCGCCGCGCCCTCGGCCTGGAAGCCGAACATTTTCGGCGCGGCGCCCACCTCCTGAAAGCCGCGCCAGTAGGAGGTGATGTTGCCCGCATTGCCGACCGGGATGCACAGCGCTTCGAGTCCGCCATCCAAGCCCTCATGGATCTCGAAAGCGGCGGTCTTCTGACCTTCGATGCGGTATTCGTTGACCGAGTTGACGAGCACGATCGGGTGCATGTCGGTGAGCTCACGCACGAGCGTCAGCGCCTGATCGAAGTTGCCCTTCAGGGAGATCACGCGCGCGCCGTGCACGAGTGTCTGGGCCATCTTGCCCTGTGCGATCTTCCCCTCCGGAACGATCACCGCGCAGGTGATGCCCGCGCGCGCGGCGTAGGCCGCCGCGCTCGCGGCGGTGTTGCCGGTCGAGGCGCAGATCACCGCCTTCGCGCCGTCGCGCACCGCCGCCGAGACCGCGCAGGTCATGCCGCGGTCCTTGAACGATCCGGTCGGGTTGGCGCCCTCGAGCTTCAAACGCACCGTCGCACCGACCAGCTCCGAGAGCACCGGCGCGCGCAGCAGCGGCGTCGAGCCCTCCTGCAGGCTTACCAGCGGGTCGCCGGGCTCGAACGGGAGCCGCTCGCGGTAGCGCTCGATCAGCGGCACGTGCGCTCCACTCGGCGGGATGCCCTCCACTCTGGGGACCTTGACGACGGCCTGGTTCATATTTATCCGAACTCCTCTTCGATTACGCGAATTGTCCGCGGTGTAGAGCGTATGAACTCGGACGCCTCCAGCAGCGCGATCGCCGCGCGCAGGCTCGACTCGGCCACCTGATGGGTGACCATCACCAGCCGCGCATTCTCGCCGAGACCCCGCTGCACGACCGACTTGATCGACACCCCCTGCTCGCCCAGCACCTGTGTGACGGCCGCCAGCACACCCGGACGGTCCGCCACCTCCAGGTGCACGTAGAACGCGCTCGGGACGTCCTCGAGCAGGCGCAACTCCAGCGGCGGTGCCGGTGGCCGCGCGCCGCCGGTCATCACGCTCACGACATCGCCCAGCACCGCGCTCGCGGTCTGCAGCCCGCCGGCGCCCGGTCCGGACATCGTGATCTCGGTGATCGCCTCCGATTCGACCGTCACCGCGTTGAACGGGCCCGACACAGAGGAGAGCGGGTGCCCGGCATAAAGGAACGCGGGATAGACGCGCACCGACAGCCCACCGTCGCGGCGCTCGGCGGTCCCGATCAGCTTCAGGCCGAGGCCCAGCTCACGAGCGTACTCGAGGTCGTCTGTTTGCAGGTGCTCGATCCCCTCGTAGGGCACGTCGTCCAAGTGCACGGGCGCGCCGAACGCCAGCCGCGCGAGGATCGCCATCTTCGCGGCCGCGTCACGGCCTGAGACGTCGTCGCTCGGGTCCGCCTCGGCGTAGCCCATTCGCTGGGCCTCGGCGAGCGCCTGCGCGTAGGTGCTGCCGCGGGCCATCTCCGAGAGGATGAAGTTGGTCGTGCCGTTGACGATCCCGTGGATGCGCTCGATCGGCGTGGCGGCCAGCGACTCCTCCAGCAGACGCACGACCGGCACCGCCCCGGCGACGGCCGCCTCGAAGCGCAGGTGCACATCGTGCTCGCGGGCGACGCCGAACAGCTCCTCGCCGTGCTGGGAGAGCAGCTGCTTGTTGGCGCTCACCACATCCTTGCCGGCACGCATCGCCGCGAGCAGGTGCTCCCGCGCGGGCTCGATCCCGCCCATCACCTCAACGATCAGCTCAGCGCCGTCGAGGATCTCCGCGAAGTCGCCCTTTGTGCGCGTCAGCACTCCGGAGATCACCGGCGCGCGGCCGTTGAAGCGCTCGATCTCCCCGGCCCGCTCGTCCAGCAGCGCGGCGAACGCCGAGCCCACGGTGCCGTGGCCGAGCAGGCCGACCTTGAAGGGTTCAGCGGACATCGCGCGCCGTCAAGTCCTCGAAGCTCTCACGCCGCACGACGACCCTCGCATCGCCGTCCTTACAGAACACGACCGGCGGGCGCGACACCCCGTTGTAGTTGCTCGCCATCGCGAACCCGTACGCGCCGGTCGCCGGCGTGACGATCACGTCGCCCGGGCGCGGGTCGTCGAGTAGCGCCTCGCGCACGATCACGTCGCCGGACTCGCAGTGCTTGCCCGCCAGCACGCAGGGCGTGGCACCGCCGAACCGATCCGCCACGTGCGCTTCGTAGGAGGCGCCGTACAGCATCGGGCGCAGGTTGTCGGACATGCCGCCGTCCACGGCGACCCAGGTGGAGACGTTGCGCTTGACGCTCTCCACCGTGTACAGCGTCACGCCCGCGTTCGCCGTCAACGCCCGGCCGGGCTCGATCAACAGCCGCTTGCCTGGAGCGTCCATCCCGTGCTCCCGCGCACCGCGCACGAGCGTCCCGACATACTCCTCGATCGTTGGCGGGCTTGGCTGGGACTCGGTGTAGGCGACCCCGAGACCGCCGCCGAGATCCCAGATGGAGAACCCGCCGGGCGGGTGGGTCTCCGATCCGAGCTTCGCGAGCTCCGCCACCTCGCGGCGAAAGGGCTCCAGCTCGAGCAACTGCGAGCCAATATGGGCGTGCAGACCGGCGAGCGCGAGCCCGTCGATGCCATCGATCCGTTCAATCGCCGCCCGCGCATCGTCCATCGCGAAGCCGAACTTGGAGTCCGCCTGGCCCGTGGAGATCTTCTCGTGCGTTTCGCCCCGCACGTCCGGTGTCACCCGGATCAGCACCGACTGGGCCTCTCCCCTCTGTGCGCCCTCGGCGGTCAACCGCTCCAGGCGGTCGAGCTCGTCGAAATTGTCCACCACGATCAGGCCCACGCGCACCTCGAGCGCCGTCGAGAGCTCGACTTCGGACTTCGCATTGCCGTGCATCACGATCCGCTCAGCCGCGTACCCCGCGTTCAGCGCCAGGTGCAGCTCGCCGCCGGAGGCCACGTCACACCACAGACCCTCCTGGGCAAACAGCGCGAGCACGGCGGTGCATGGGAACGCCTTCGAGGCGAACACCGCGTGGAAGTCCGCGTGCCCCGCCTCCGCGCCGGCCTGGACGAACGCACGTGCCCGCGCGCGCAGGTCATCCTCCGCCACCACGTAGGCCGGTGTCCCGAGCTCGCGCGCCAGCTCCACGGTGTCGCAGCCGCCCACCTCCAGCCGCCCGCGCTCGTTCAGCCGGCTGCCGAGCGGAAAGACGTTCGAAAGACTCGTCTCGGTAGCCATCCCGGGGATTATCGCCTGCGGGCTCGGGACAGCGTCGGACGGTCTGGGTCAGGCCGTCGTCGAACGTGGGGCGCTCGCCTTGGCGCGCAGGCCGTTCAATCCGCCTTCGCGCGTCATCAGCGCCAACCACACCAGCCCGATCGCGAGCAGCACGAGGCTCTCCACCTGCGGCGCCGTCAGGCCGGCGAGCACCTCCTTGTTGCGGCGGATGAACTCGACCAGGAATCGCTCCAACCCGCTCAGCACGAGATACAGCGCGAACACCACCCCCGGGCGCACACGGTCGCGTATATGCCACAGCAGATACGCCACCAGGCACATCGTCACGGTCTCGTAGATCGGGGTCGGCTGCACCGTCACGCCCGGCGGGGTCGGGACCGTCCCGTGGTGGTAGCCCATCGCCCACGGCAGTTTCGATCTGATCCCGTAGTCGCCGTCGCCGGAGACCTGGCAGCCGATCCGCCCGATCGCGTAGCCGAGCGCGAGCGCCGTCGCGCACATGTCGAACATCCTCAACTCCATCGCGTCGCGCCAGCGCATCCACAGCAGCACGCCGATCGCGCCGCCGATCGCGCCGCCGTACCAGACGAGGCCCGACCCTGAGAACAACGATTTGAGCAGGTCGTGCTTGACCTGCGAATAGTTCTGGATCACGTAGTACCCCCGCGCGCCGATCAGGCCGCCGAGGAGCGCTGAGAACACGATCTCATAGGACCAGTCGACCGGCTTGCCCAGCTCGCGTAACCGGCGCGCCACCAGCGCACCGCAGGCGAGGAAGCCGAGCGCGAACATCACGCCGAAGGTCTTGATCGAGATGCCCAGGATTTCGATTTCGGGCTTCATCGTGGTCGCTTTCGCCGGGGCATCTGTTGCGCCCCAACTTTAGGGCACGCGCATCTGCTTCTGCCACAATCCGCACCGATGGCGCCCTCACGCTCGAACTTTGGCAAGGACACAGGCCTGCAGGCGCGGATGGTGTTGACGCTGTTCCTGCTCGGGCTCGTCTACGTGGTGTTCATCGGCGTGCTGATCGCCGTCGGCGCCGGCGCCGGCATCATCGTGATCGTGGCGCTGGTGCTGCTCGGCGCCCAGCTGTTCGCCTCCGACAAGATCGCTCTGGCCACGCTTGGCGCCAAGGAGGTCTCGCCCGCGCAAGCCCCCGAGCTGCACGGGATCATCGAGCGCCTCTGCGTGCAGGCCAACCTGCCCAAGCCGCGCGTCTGCGTGATGGACACCTCGATGCCGAACGCGTTCGCGATGGGCCGCTCGCGCAAGGCGGCCACCGTCTGCGCCACCTCGGGCATCCTGGCGCTGCTGGATCCGGCCGAGCTCGAAGGCGTGATGGCCCACGAGCTGACCCACGTGATCAACCGCGACGTGATGGTGATGACGCTCGCCTCGTTCTTTGCGACCTTGGCCGCAACGATCATCCAGTTCTCGTTCTTCTTCGGTGGTGGCTTCGGCGGCGGCTATGGCAACGATCGCGACGAGGAGGAGGCCCTGTTCGCGGTGATCCTCGTGTCGGTGCTCGTCTACGCGATCTCCTTCCTGCTCCTGCGGGCGCTCTCGCGCTATCGCGAGTTCGCCGCCGACCGCGGCTCGGCCGTGCTGACCGGGCGTCCTTCGGCGCTGGCCTCGGCGCTCTTGAAGATCAGCGGCACGATCGAGCGCACGCCCAGCCAGGATCTGCGCAAGGCCGAAGCGATGAGCGCCTTCTTCATCCTGCCCGCCCGCACCAAGAAGTCCTTGATGAACATCTTCGCCGACCATCCGCCCCTGGAGGCGCGCCTGGCGGCGCTGGAGCGGCTGGAGTCCCAGCTGCAGGGCGCCAAGTAGTGGGCCTGCGCGACATGCTCACCGGCCGCCACTCGGTCGCTGGCCCCGCGCCCGATCGCCTGTTCGCGATCTCCACGGCCTACATCGCGCTCCAGGCAGAACACTCGATCGACCCGTCCGGCGCCGCCGCGATCGTCTTCCAGGCGTTGGCGACCGCCGAGTTCGAATCGACGCTCGGAGAAATGGAAGAAGTCGTGCGGGCCACCGGCGGCGATTCCGGCACGACTGTCTCCACCGAGGACGACGCCTTCGGCTACCGCTGGATGGTCCTGCACAACCCTC
This sequence comes from uncultured Solirubrobacterales bacterium, assembly GCA_963837135.1. Taxonomy (GTDB): domain Bacteria; phylum Actinomycetota; class Thermoleophilia; order Solirubrobacterales; family Solirubrobacteraceae; genus Palsa-744. Next base: position 352,294 of record CAWILV010000004.1, on the reverse strand, counting down.
CCGCCGCGCCATCGGTCGAAGACCTCGCCGTCGGCATTAACGCCGTCTCCGGCTCGATCGAGACCGCCGGCTACGGCGAGCGCCTGCTGTGCGCTGTGTTCGCGTTCCTCGACACGCAGAAACGACCCGTCTACTTCATCTACAACTACAAGCGCGGCTTCTGGTATCCGTTTGTGCCTGATGGTCCGACGAGCGCCAATCAACGCTCGACCGAGCGCGAGCTGCAGCTCAAGGCCCAGATGTCCTCCGAGTTGCCGATCGAGCCCGAACTGGAGCGCTGGTTCCCGCTCTGGGGAATCCCGCTCTAGTCCGGAATCAACCCATGCGCGGAGAACTCGCTCTGCGCCTCCTCAAGCGTGATGTCCGGCGGCGGCAGCGTCAGATCCGAGCCCCTCAGATCGTCGTCCTCCAACTCCGAGCCTTCGTCACGAATCAGCTCGAGCAGCTGCTCGTAGCAGCCGTGGAAGCGCGCGCCGTCGCCCGCTTCCACCGCGTCCTGACAGGCGTCGTCGAGCTCGTGCAGGCGCTCCAGCGCCCCGTCCTTGAGCTCGTACTGTCCCTCTGTGGACACGCGCACGATCATGCCTGGCCATCCTCTGCCGGCTGGGCGTCGGCGGCCGCGGGCGCCGGCGGAGGCTCCTCGCCGCTCTCGGCAGGCGCCTCGCTGTGCTCCGGGATCTGCTGGGCCGCAGGGGCGGTGCCTTGGCCGAGTTCGCCCTTCATCTTCGCCAGCTCCTCGTCAACCGCCGGCTGGCTCGACAGCTGCTTGAGCTGACGATCGATGTCGTCTTCCCCGGAGCCCAGCGCCGTCACGTCGTCGAACGTGCCCGCCGCTTCCAGCTCGGACACGGCGTCGGCGCGCGCTTTCATGTTTTCGGTCTTATCGACCGCGCGCTGCATCGCCAAGCCGACATCGGCCATCTGCTCGCCTACGCCCGTGGCCGCCTCGGAGATCTTGACCTGGGCCTCGGCTGCGGAGTACTGCGCCTTGATGACCTCCTTCTTCGTCCGGAACGCTTCGATCTTCGCGCGCAGTTTCTGCTCGGAATCGGTCAGCTTCTGCTGCTGGTCTTCCAGTTCTGCAACCTGCGTGTCGAGCCCCTGCAGCTCGGTCTGGGCGACATTCTTGCGCTCGAGCGCCGTTCGCGCCAGATCCTCCTGGCCGCCGGACACCGCCTGGCGGGCCTGTGTGTCGAGCTTGACCACGCTCTGCTTGAGCGTCGCCTCCTGCATCTGCAAGCGCTTCTTGGCCGTCACCACGTCGGCGATGCCCTTCTTCACGTTCTGCAGCTGTTCGACCTGCTTCTGGTAGCTGTAGTCGAGCGTCTCGGCGGGGTCTTCAGCCCGGTCCAGCAGTTTCGAGACCTTCGCCTTCACGACGGTTGACATGCGCCCGGTCAGACCGGCCATCTAGATCCTCCTATTGCTGTTCTTCGATCCGGGCGATTTCCCGGTGGAGCCAAGCCCCAAGCGTAGCCGAACCCTGGGTTCGGCTTCGGCGCTGCTCAGAGACCGAGCGGGTGGCGCACGACGAAGCCTTCGTTGCCCTGGCGCAGCGGGCGCCAGCGCGGACCCTGCTCGTTGCTCGGGTCATCGGCGGCGCTCGTGTCCAGGCGCAGCCCGGCCACCGTCATATAGGCGTGACCGGGGTTGGCGAAGATCGTGACCCAGCGCCCGGCCCCGTGCGAGCCCCAGACTTCGAATTCGGAGGAGTCCTCGGGGGTCTGCAGCAGATCGGCGCCGTGCAGCGCGAAGGAGACGGTGCCCGAGCAGTCGTACCCGGGCGAGATGAACGAGGCGTGGCCGCCGCCGTAGATGTAGGGCAGCCCGATCAGTTCGTTGCCCGCCCAGACGATCTCCTGCACGGCCGCGGGCACCGACATCGGCGCCGCCGCGAGTCCGTCCACATAGCGCGCCATCGTGCCCGGCACGAGCAGCTGCGGCTTCGTATCGGCCGCGGTCCCGACGGGCATGCCGCCGGTGGTGCCGTTGACCTGACCCGTGGGCGCGGGGGGCACGTAGGGGACAACCTGGCCGGTCACGGTTTTCTCATACACCGGCCCCGCGTAGGCGATGTTCGGGGTGGGCGCCGTGACTGGGTCCGTGTGCACCGGTTTCACCGGTTTCATCGGCGTGGTGGGGGTCGAGCCACCGCTCACTGCCGGCGTCGGCGTGGGCGTGACGGCGGCGACGCCGCCGGTCTTCGAGGCCGCCAAGGCGGGCGTGGCCGCCATGGCGAGGATCGTCAAGCTACAAAAAATCGTGCTGCTGAGGGTTCGCACCCGCACAACCACAACCTCTTTCGTCGGCCTGCGGGGTTAGCTGACGGGCTAGCGCTGAAAGAGCCTGCGCTTCTCACGGTTCACCGTGGGATTCGCCCCAACAATTTGGGTCCCCCGTTCCCTGACATCTAGTCAAGGATTCGGCGTTCGGGCGGCAGACTAGCACGGTGCAATGACACTTGCACCGGTTGCACCCGGTTTCGCAGGTTTTACCCCGCAAATGCCGGGCTTTGGCGGGATCATCGTTTCCTACGTCGGCTTCTGAGGCCGACCACCCTGGGAAGTCGATATCCCGCCAAAGCATCGTTTCGTGCGCTGGAGCGCCCGATAGTGTCCCCATCAGATGAACGCCCCCGTATCCCGCCCACTCATAGTCGTGCTCGCCGGCGCGGCGCTCGCGGGCTGCGGCAAGTCCGCGCCGTTGCCCGCGGGCTCCTCCGGTGCGCCGATCGCCCAGGTGAGCACCCAGGGCGCGGGCGGTCTGGCGACGAAGAACACCACGCGACTCGGCGGCTCCGATCCGGCGACCGACGCGGCGGCGGTGGCCCGCGCGGTGTATCCCGGCCTGACGGTGAGCACGCGGCCGCAGGCGGTCGTGCTGGCAGACGAACACGACTGGCCGGCGGCACTGGCCGCCTCCGCCCTCGCGAGCGCTCCGCTCGGCGCGCCGCTGCTGTACAGCGAAGGCTCCACCCTGCCCTCGGTGAGCTCCCAGACGCTTGCGGCGATGCGCCCCACCGGCGCCGCTCAGGCCGGCGGCGCGCAGGTGATCCGGATCGGGACCACCACCGCCGCCGCGCCTGCCGGCTATCGCACATCCACGCTCACGGCGAGCGAACCCGCCGCGCTGGCGGCGGAAGTGGCACAGCTGGAGAGCCGTGCCCGTGGCGTCGCTCCCCGACAGGCGATCGTGCTCGCCGAGGATGCTCCGCCCGCGCTGCAGATGCCCGCCGCCGGCCTCTCCGCCGAGAGCGGCGCGCCGATCCTGCTCGTCGCCTCCACTGGCGTCCCCACGGCGACGAGGGCAGAGCTGAGGAGCCTGCACCGGCCGACGATCTATGTGGTCGGCCCGTCGGCCGTCAACAGCCGCGTGCTCGCCCAACTCGCGCACCTCGGACCCGTCAAGCCGATCGGCGGTGGTTCGGGCGAAGAAACCGAGGCGGGCGGGAACCCCATCGAAAATGCGATCGCCGTGGCGCGCTTCGCCGACGGCGCGTTCGGCTGGGGCATCCATGAACCCGGCCACGGTCTCGTGTTCGTGAACCTCTCCCGGCCGCTGGACGCGCCCGCCGCCGCGTCGCTCTCCGCCAACGGCGACTTCGGCCCGCTACTCCTACTCGACGGCGTGGCTTCCGCTCCGGGCGCGGGGACTTCGATTCCTCCCGCGCTCGCCGGCTACCTCAGCGATATCAAACCCGCTTACTCCCCCCAGGTCCCGCCCGTCCGCAGCGTCTACAATCACGGCTGGCTGATCGGAGACGAACAGGCGATCTCGGCGGTCACCCAAGCCGAAATCGACACGCTGCTCGAGACCTCGCCACGCGCCACCGCCACCGAAGAACCTTCGCTCCCGCTCGCCGAATGACCGACTCAGAGAAATGACCACATGAGCCAAGCCGAGGACCCCAACCGCCTCGCCCGCAGCGAGGGCGAGCACCAGGTGACCGTCGAGGACGTGCGCCAGCTGATGGGCGCCTCCACCCCCCACTTCGCGCTGCAGCTGCGCAACCGCATCGCCGCGCTGATCGCGAACCTCCCGCCCGAGCATCCGGCGCGGATCGAAGGCGAGCGTGAGATCGCGCGCCTGCAGCGCCTCGGCTTCGAGGGCGAGACCCGCGGCGAGGGCGCTGAGCTGGGCGAGCGCCCGCTCCCCTCGCTCGACCTCGCCTCCTGAGCGAGATCAAAAAAATCCTGGCGATTTGCGTGGTTGGTGGTCGTGGACGCCGGAGTAGTTGCTTGACTAGGGTGGATGATGGATTTGCGCTCACAACCCGCCGGCGAGGCGCACTGCCCGTTTGAGAGGTGCGACGGCAGCGGCTTTCTGGTCGATGAGGCGACGAATACGGCCAGGGATTGTGCCTGCAGGGCCCAGCGCATCGCAAATGCCCGCGCCCACCGACTCCGCGACCGCGTGCCACGGCGCTACATGGACCTCTCGTGGGATCGCTACCCGCTCACGCAGATCGCCCAGGATCCAAACGCCGACTCCGTCCGCGTCGTCAAGCGCTTCTGCACCGACATCCAGCGCAACCTCGCGATCGGCAAAGGCATGTGGCTGATGGGTCACACCGGTACCGGCAAGACGACCTTGGGCTATATGGTCGCTGCCGCGGCGGCCCGCTCGCAGCACTCGGTCCTGAGCTTCAACGCGGTCGCGCTCTTGAATCGCATTCGCGCGACGTACAACTCCGACAGCGGCGAAACCTCCGACGAGGTGATCGAGACGCTCGCAAGCGTCGATCTCCTGCATATCGAGGACCTTCGCGTCGTGCGACCGACCGAGTGGGTGCTCGAGCAGCTCTACCTGATCGTCAACGCCCGCTACGAGGGCCAGCGTTCGATCGTCTTCACCACCGACATCGACTCCGACGCCGATGGGCCGCTCGCACCGGAACCCTGGAAATTGGAGGAGCACGTAGGCAAACGCATCTACTCGCGGCTGATGGAGATCTGCGACACCCCAATTGTGATCGCCGGCAACGACAATCGGCTGGAGAGCCCTGACAAACGCCTGGATCGCGAAGCGCAGACGCCACCCTCGTCGCTCGATATCTTCTCCGCCACGCCCGCCTGAGAGCGACTCAGCCCGCCTGAGAGCGGATCAGCGCCTGCGCGCGAACCTGCGCTCGCGTCTCGCGTCCAGGTAAGGCGCGCGCAGCAGTCTGAACAGGACCGTCCCCAACGCCACGTCGACGAGCAGCAACCCTACGTTCAGCGCTTTCGGCACCGCTGTCAGCGAGGCCACGATCAGGATCACGGCCGAGTGAAAGACGAGCAGCGGTAGCACCGTCAAGATCAGGGTGTGCGAGCGGTACCCGCTCAAATGCTCGCGCAGCGTCACCTCGACCGTGCCGATCAACACCGCCGCGATCCCCGCAAACAGCGCAGGACCGCCATTCGAGATCCCTCCGTGTTGCAAACGGTCCAGACCGAACACGGTGCTGACCGCTCCAACCAGGATCAGCAGCTCAGACAGCGGCAGCGGATGCCACGGCGCCTGGGGACGCTCACCCACGGACAGTGGATCCCGCCAACCGCCTCCGCTGCGCTCGGATGCGCCCCGCGGGCGCATCCGCTTGGCCTTTACCGTGGCCTTTACCGCCACCTCCGCTCCCGAGCCCTCCCCGGCCACCTTCGCGGCGCTCGGGCGCCGCTTGCGTGAGTGTCCGGCACGGCCCCTGTTGCGATTCGCCACGGCTTGGGAACTATCCGAAAACCCCGAGATTCCTCCTCGGCGGCCACTGGGACGCGAGCTGAGGGGTTTTCGGATAGACACTCATACGCCAGGCCGGGGGTCGCTGCTCCACATCTCTCCGTCGATCCTAGCGCCTATGCTGGACTTCGATGTCCCCGTCCTCGCCACTCGCGCCTTTTGCCACACCCGCCGACCCGGGCATTCCCGGCAGCGGCCTCGCCGGGCCGTTTCCGGTCGGGGAGTACGCCGCCGCGCTGCGCCGGCGGCTGCGCTCGCTCACCCATGTGCAGCTCGTCGGCGAGCTCGTCAACCTGCGCCCCGCCCGCGCACGGGTCTACTTTGAGCTGCGCGACCCCTCGGGCGCGATTCCATGCGCGGTATGGCAGAAGGACTGGGACTCGATCCTCGCGCGCGCGGGCGATCAAGCGCCCGTCGAGGGCATGCAGGTGGTGATCGCGGGCGGCTGCGACTTCTACCCCGGCAGCGCCACCTCATCGCCCAGCTTCTCATTCTCCGTAGACGACCTGCGCGTGGCCGGGGAGGGAGACCTGCTCGCGCGGATCGACCGCCTGCGCAAGGCGCTCGACGCCGAGGGGCTGCTCGAGCGCCAACAGGGCCTGCACCTGCCGCTGCTTCCCCGCACGATCGGCGTGATCACAGGCGAGAGCGGCAAGGCTCGCGATGACATCCTCGCCGCGCTGCACCGTCGCGGCTGGGCCGGACGGCTCGTCTGGGGCTTTGCCCCCGTGCAGGATCGCCACGCGGCGCCCGCGATCATCCGCGCCCTGGGGGACCTCGCCGCGGTGGGCGAGGTGGAGGTGGCGATCGTCGCCCGCGGCGGCGGCTCCCTGGCCGACCTGCTCTGCTTCTGCGATGAGACCCTCTGCCGCACGGTCGCGCTGCTCGGGGTGCCGGTGATCGCCTCGGTCGGCCACCACACCGACCGTACGCTGCTCGACGACGTCGCCGCCGTCAGCTGCTCCACACCCACGCACGCGGCGGAGGCCGCTGTCGGCGTCGACTGCCGGCGTGCCCGCGCCGAGGCCGCCGTGACGGCTGCGCGGCTGCGCGAGCACGGACGACGAGCGGTCCTACCGCGGGCGAGCCTGCCGGTCGCGGCGTCGCGGCTACGCGAGCACGGGCGCCGGGCGGTGCTTTCGCGCGCGCGGCTGCTCGCGACGCTCTCCCGCGCCCCCGCCGATCACCTCGCGCGTCAGCGCACTCGCCTGCACCAGCAGCTGCGCGAGACCCGCGCCGGCTCGCGCCGGCGCCTGCTCACCGAGCGCGCCCTCACCGAACGGCGCACGCTCGTACTCCAGCGCAATCTCCAATCCTCGCTGCAGGACTGCCTGCGGCGGCACCCCAACGAGCTCAACCAGCTCGCCCTCACGCTGGCCGCCCATGACCCTCAGCGCACGCTCGAGCGTGGCTACGCGCTCGTCCAGTCTCCCTCGGGCGAACCGATCTCCACGGCGGCCCTCGCCCGCGAGACCGCGGACGTGCGGCTGCGCTTTGCCGACGCCACCGTCCCTGCGAAGGTCCTGCCATGACCGATCCACAGTCCGTGGGCGACTCACAGCCCATGACCTACGAGACGGCCGCCGCGCGTGTCGAGGAGATAATCCGTCGCCTCGACTCGGGGGAGGCCAGCCTCAACGAGACGCTTGCCCTCGTCCAGGAGGGTAAGGCCCTGATCGAACTCTGCGCCGGGGAGCTCGAGGCCGTCGGCGCGGCGCTGGAGGAGTTGCGCTTGGACGAGCTCGTCGCGCGCTTGGAAGGCGAAAACGGGGCCGGAACTCCGTGAGCACCTACGAGCTGCTCGCCGAGCTGCCCGTCGTGATCGAGGGGTACGAGCTCGAAGGCCACGAGGCCGCGCTCTCCGGTGAGTTCGTGCGCAAGACCACCGTCATCCGGCTGCGCGGCCCAGGCGCCCAGGGCCTCGGCGAGGACGTCACCTATGCCGCGGAAGACCAGGAGGCGTTGCAGCGCGCCGGCGCAAGCGCACCGCTTGCGGGCCGCTGGACGCTGCAGTCGTTTGCCGAACACCTACGAACGCTTGACCTCTTCCCGCAGCCCACGGACCGCCCGGAGTTTCGTCTCTATCGCAACTGGGCGTTTGAGTCCGCCGCTCTCGACCTTTCCCTGCGCCAGGCGGGGACGACACTGCACGCGGCCCTGGGGCGCGACTGTGAGCCGCTGCGCTTCGTCGCCTCGCAGCGCCTGGGGGAGCCACCGTCGCTTCAGCCTTTGCTGCGGCGTCTGGAGATCGTGCCCGCGCTGCGCTTCAAGCTCGACCCGACGCCGTCCTGGGATGACGAGCTGATCGCGCGACTCGTCGCGCTTGGTGCGGTCGACTCGGTGGATCTCAAGGGGCAATACGAGGGCACGATCGTCGACAATCCAGCCGATCCCGCGCTCTACCTGCGCGTCGTCGAGGCCTTTTCCGACGCCTGGATCGAGGATCCCAAGCTCACTCCCGAGACCGAAGAGGTGTTGCGCGCGCATCGCGCCCGCGTCACCTGGGACGCGCCACTGCACTCGGTCGCGGACATCGAGGCGCTGCCCTGGGCACCTCGCACGATCAACGTCAAGCCCTCGCGTTTCGGCGGTCTGAAAACGCTGCTCGACGTCTACGACTACTGCGCGGCGCACGAGATCGGCTGCTACGGCGGCGGACAGTCGGAGTTGAGCGTCGGCCGCGGCCAGATCCAGTATCTCGCCTCGCTGTTCCATGCCGACGCCCCCAACGACGTCGCCCCCGCCGGCTTCAACCTGCCCGAGCCACCGCCTGACCTGCCCTCCAGCCCGCTCGCGCCATCGCCCTCCGCGCAGGGCTTTCGTTGGGACTAGCAGGCAAGTCGGGAGCGTATAGCGATCGTTGTTACGGGGTGGCTCGAGACAAATGGGCAGCGTGATGCGTAACACTGATTGACGCAACTTCTCTGCCGCTGTTCGGTTTGTTCAGGCACAGCGGCTAAGGTCGATGGCCGCCGGTTCGAGGCAATCAGGTTTTCCGGCGCGGAGGGATTTTCTTGTTGGCGAACAGCGCCCCCCAACGATCCATGTTTTCCCTCGCGGCAGTCGCTTCCGCGCTGCTGTGCTGCTCGATCGGCTTGACCCCACGAGCAGACGCGGCCAATCCCGGTGGCACCGCGCCCACCGGCTCTACCAAGGCTCCCGCCGGCGCGACCGGTAAGACCGCCCCACCGAAGAAGACCGCCTCCAAGCAAGCCTCCACCAGCCTGCACGTCCTCACCGTGCGGATCACGAGCGTCAGCTGCATGCCCTCCGTGAGATGCAACACCAACTCACACGAGGTCTCCACCCATGGGACCCTGCTGCTCGGCGGCAAAGGACTGACGAAGGGCATGATCGTGGCCTTCCCCGCCGCGCCCGGGGCGCGTATCGGCCGCACCTCGCCCTACGCACATCTACGAACCACAGCTCAGGGCCTGGTCTTGACCGTCCCCGAGAAGGCTCACTCGGGGCACATCATGGTGCTGCTCAGCCACGGACGCCACACCAGCTCCTACGGGCCGATCACCGTCGTGCGCTACGCCCTGCACCCACCCGCGCCGCCGAAAGTACTCGCCCCGGCACCGACCGCCACCGCAGCCAGCGGCACGGCGTTCGAAGGCCAGGGCATGTGGATCTGGTACCTGAGTGCCTCCGACGGCGGCAACCTCGCCTCGATCGTCGCCCAGGCGCACGCAGCCGACGTGACCACCATGTTCGTGAAGAGCTCCGACGGATCTTCGAACTACTGGAGCCAGTTCTCGCCTCAGCTGGTGGCGGAACTGCACGCGAACGGCCTGAAAGTGTGCGCGTGGCAGTTCGTCTACGGGACGAACCCCGCCGGCGAGGCGAACCTCGGCGCCGAGGCGGTCGCCAACGGGGCCGACTGCCTCGTAATCGACGCCGAGGGCGAATACGAAGGCCGCTATGGCTCTGCGCAGACCTACATCGCCGACCTGCGCGCCAAGATCGGGGTCACCTACCCCCTCGGTCTCGCGTCGTTCCCGTACGTCTATGACCACCCCTCCTTCCCCTACTCCGTGTTCCTCGGGCCGAACGGGGCGCAATTCAACACGCCGCAGATGTACTGGAAGGACATCGGCAACTCGGTCGACACCGCCTACGCGAACACCTACATCTCAAATCGCGTCTACGGCCGGGCGATCTACCCGCTCGGGCAGACCTACAGCCATCCCTCGAACGCCGAACTCGTGCGCTTCCGCGAGGAGGCCGTCGACTACGGCGCGACCGGCCTGTCCTGGTGGGACTGGCAGGAAACCCCAGCCTCCGAGTGGACGGCACTGGCGGAACCGCTGTTGCCGTTGACGAGCGTCATTCCGAACCCCGGCTACACCGAACTGGAAGAAGGCAACCGCGGCGATCCGGTGCTGTGGATGCAGGAGCACCTCGCCGATGCGATCCCCGCCCAGGCGACGACCGGCATCTTCGACGCGACCACCGCCGCCAACCTTGCCGAGTTCCAGTCCGCGCACGGGATCGCCCCTACCGGCAAGACCGAAGCGGCGACCTGGCAGGCGCTTTTGGCCCTCCCGCCGGTCGCAGTCAACTGGACCGGCGGGGGACCTAGCGGCGGCTGAGACTCAGTCGCGTCAGACGCGCTGAATCAGCGTGCCGGTGCCGAGACCGCCGCCGCAGCACATCGTCACGAAGCCGATCTCCTTGTCGGAGCGCTCGAGCTCGTGCAGCAGCGTCGTGATCAGCCGCGCGCCTGTTGACCCGAGCGGATGCCCGAGCGCCATCGCGCCGCCGTTGACGTTGACGCGGTCCATGTCCGGGTTGTGCTCGCGTCGCCAGGCCGCCACCACGGGGGCGAAGGCCTCGTTGATCTCAATCAGGTCGATGTCGTCGATCTTCATCCCGTTGCGGTCGAGGATCTTACGCGTCGCGGGGATCGGCCCCTCGAGCATTTTCACCGGATCGCAGCCAACGGTCGTCTGGTCGACGATCCGTGCGCGCGGGGTCAGACCCAGCTCCTTCGCCTTCTCGGCGCTCATCAACAGCACCGCCGCGGCGCCGTCGGAGATCTGCGAGGCGTTGCCCGCGGTGATCTTCCCGTCCGGCTTGAACGCCGGCTTGAGCTGAGAAAGCGTCTCCAAGCTCGTATCTGGGCGGATGCCCTGGTCGGCCACGAGCTCCTGCCCGTCGACAGTCATCGGCACGATCTCGCGCTCAAATCGGCCCTCCTCGGTGGCCTGGTGGGCCAGCCGGTGCGAGCGCACCGCGAGCTCGTCGAGCTCGGAACGGGAGATCTCCCACTGATCGGCGATCATCTCGGCGCCGAGACCCTGACCGACGATGTTGTGCTTGGCCATCAGCTCCGGCGTGAAGGCGAAGCCGAAGTCTTCCTGCGTCTTCATCCCGGCGGAGAACGGGAAGTGCCCCATGTGCTCCACGCCCGAGCCGATCATCGCGTCGTGCACGCCCGCGGCGATCAGCGCCGCGGAGAAGTTCACGGCCTGCTGCGCGGAGCCACACTGGCGGTCGACGGTGGTGCCGGGCGTCTCGATCGGCAGCCCCTCCTGCAGCCAGGCGTTGCGCGCGATGTTGAAGCCCTGCTCGCCGAACTGCTGCACGCAACCGGCAATCACGTCCTCGACCTCGCCCGCGTCGATGCCCGAGCGCTCGATCACCTCGGTGTAGACCTTGCCGAGCAGCGCGTTCGGATGGGTGTCCTTGTAGTAGCCCTTCTCCTTGTGCCCACGGCCGATCGGCGTGCGCACTGCCTCGACGATCACGACCTCACGGCCCTCTGTTTGTCTCATTTGGAAGTCCTCCTAAGGTCTTGCGCGGCATGTTGATGGGGTATCCCTTACTCTACCGCGCCGCGATTAAAGCTTCAGATTGACCAGTCAGTCAACAGGCCGAGAACCGCCGAGACAATCCGTCGACAGAACCGCCGAAGCGGAGAAGAGGGAGAAATAGGCAAAGTGGACGAACGTCTCGCAATCGTCGGCAGCGGCGCGATCGCCTGCGGCCTCGCCGCCACCGCCGCACACCACGGTCCGGTGCTGCTGCTCGCCCGCTCGCTCGATTCGGCCGAGCGGGCGCGCGCCACCGTCGAGCGAACCCTTGGCCGCCTGGGCGCCGATGTAGATCCCGAGCACGTGCAGATCGTCACCGACCCGCAGGCCCTAGCGGAGGCCACCTTCGTTGTCGAGGCGATTGTCGAGGACATCGAGATCAAGTCCGGTCTGCTGGCCGAGCTCGACCTGATCGTCGGCCCCGCGACGCTGCTGGCGAGCACCACCTCCTCGCTGTCGGTGGAGCGTCTCGCGGACGCCAGCGGACGCCCCGAGCGATTCGTCGGCCTGCACGTGTTCAACCCCGTCACGAAGATGCAGTTGGTTGAGCTGATCTTCCCCGCCGCCACCACCGAGGACACGCGACGGCGGGCGCTCGCGCTGTGCGAGACCTTCGAGAAGACTCCCGTCGAGGTCCCCGACATCCCGGGCTTCGTGGTCAACCGCCTGCTCTTCCCCTATCTCTTCAACGCGGTCTCTCTGCTCGAAGAGACCGGCTTAGAGCCGCAGGCGATCGACACCTGCATGCAGCTCGGGGCCGGCCACCCGATGGGTCCGCTGGCGCTGCTCGATTTGATCGGGCTCGACGTCTCGAAAGCGATCGGCGAGACGATCGGCGAGACGATCCCCAACCGCATCGAGTCGATGGTCGCCGAAGGCGCGCTCGGCCGCAAGAGCAAGCGCGGATTTCACGCCTACTGAGCGCGCTGTCCGCTTCTTCGTGAGAATTTATTCGGAGCCTCCTGACTTTTAGCTCGCCTTCATCAAGCTCGCGATACTGGTAGCTGCGACGTAGTAGTCGCACGCACACCGCCTCCTCCCAGTGCGCACGCTCCGGCCCGCTCCCCCCGCGGGCCGGGCGTGTGCTTGGGACAGTTTTCTCTCGGGCTCACTTCCTTCTCCCTGGGTTTCCTCGTCTTTCCGTACCCAGATCCGAGCGCCGCTCATGAGTCGTCGCGCTCGCGCACCTCCCGAGGGGGCATCGGCCGGCGCTCGCGGATGCGCACCGCCTCGATCCGGTTCTCCCGCACCGACTCGACTCTGATCGAGAAGCCGTCCGCGTTGACCGTGTCCCCGCGCTGAGGCAGGCGCCCGAGCTCGGCGAACACGAAACCGCCGACGGAGTTGTACGCGTCGCTGTCGACCGGCAGGTCCAGGCCATAGTCGGCCAGATCGGTCACCGCCACGTGCCCGCGCACGAACCAGTCGCCGCCGGCGAGCTGGCGCACCTCGCCCGCGGCGGGATCGGTTTCGTCGGCGATCTCGCCCACGACCTCCTCGACGATGTCCTCGACCGTCACGATCCCCACCACGCGGCCGTACTCGTCCACCACCACCGCGAGCGAGGTGCGCTGGCGCTGCAGGTCCGCGAGCAGATCGTCGAGCGGCTTGGTCTCGGGCACGATCGGGGCGTCGTGCACCAGCGGCTCGAGCGTCGCCCGCGGGCCCTCCTCCATCAGCGTCTTGGCCAGCGAGTTGGCGTGCACCAGGCCCCGCACGCGGTCGCGGTTCTCCTCCTCGGTGACCACCAACCGGGTGTGACCGCTGGAGATGCACAACTTCAGGGCCGTCTCGACATCCTGTGAGACGTCGACGGTGACGACCGCCGGAATCGAGGTCATCACCTGCCGAGCCTCCTGCTCGTGCAGGTGGAACACTCCCGTCAGCATCCCCGCCTCGCCCGGGTCGATCTGCCCGCCGGCATGGGACTCGGCGATCAAACGCTTGAGCTCATCGGGCGAGCCGCCCTCCCGCTCGTGGGTCATGTCGACTCCGAGCAGTCGCAGAATGCGATTGGACACGGCTGTGAGCACTACGATCACCGGGTGGAACAGGACCCTGAACGCCTGCAGCGGGCGCGCCACCCGCCGCGCCACGGCCTCAGCGCGGTCGATCGCGTAGAACTTGGGAACCATCTCACCGGCGACCAGCTGGACGGAGGTCACGATCAGGTAGGCGAGGATCACCGAGATCGCCACCGACACGCCGTGGCTGATCGTGGCGCCGAACGCTTCCTTCAGGATCTCCGCGAGCGCGGGCGCACCCAGGGCGCCAATCGCGATCGAGGTCATCGTGACCCCGATCTGGACGGCCGAGATGTAATCGTTGATGCTCTCCAGCTGTTCCAACGCCAGCGCCGCGCCGCGCGCGCCCTCCTCATGCATCACTTCCAGGCGCGCGCGTTTGGAGCGCACGAGCGCGTACTCGGCGATCACGAAGAACGCGTTCACCGCGACCAGCACGACCGCGAAGATGAGCTTCAGGCCGTTCACGCGAGCGTGTCGATGCGTGCTGCCATGCCGAAGTCGGCCTCGGTCAGGCCCCCCTGCGAGTGCGTGCTCAGCTCCAGACGCACCTTGTTCCAGCCGTGCACCGCGATGTCCGGATGATGGTTTGCAGCCTCGGCGACCTCGGCCACCCGGTTGACGAACGCGATCGCCTGCGCGAAGTCCGCGAACGTCCACTCACGGACGATCGCCGCCCCCTCCCTGCGCCACTCGCCGCCCGCGAGGCGTTCTTCGACTTCCTGGTCGGCCAGCGTCATCGGGATAAGAGTAGGCCCTTCAGACGATGCCATCCTCGATGCGTCACTGCCCTGGTTCGATCAGCCCGGTCGCCGGCGTCGGCGTCGTTTCGACTTCGGTCGCCTTCGAGACCGCGATCGATCCCGCGAATGCGGCCACGCCGATCGCCGCGCAGCCGGCCAGCGCGAGCGCCTGTCGGCGGTGGCGGGCGCCGAACTGGAGCACGAGCATTGCCACTGCCCCTCCGATCAGGCCGCCGATGTGCCCGCCCCAGGAGATCCCGGGCAGCGCGAAGCTGATCACCAGGTTGAGCAGGATCAGACCGCCCACGCCGCTCTGCATCACCGGGATCTGCCTGGCCCGCATCTCCACGGCGGCCGCGCCCATCAGACCGAACACCGCCCCCGAGGCGCCGACCGTCGGTGAGTGGGGCGTCACAAGCAGCGCCCCAAAGGAGCCGCACAGCAGCGACACCGCGTAGATCGTCCCGAACTTCAACCGTCCCAGCGCCGGCTCGAGCATCTGGCCGAGGATGTAGAGCACATACATGTTGAAGCCGATGTGGATCAGGTTCTCGTGCATGAAGCCGCTCGTGACGATCCGCCACCACTGGCCGTGCGCCACGCCCAGCGTGGGAAGTCCCTTGAGGCTCCCGAACAGCGCACCTTCTTCGTAAACCTTGCCCGTCGGCCCCCCGCTGAACGTGAAGTTGCCCTCGGTCAGGAACACGATCACGTTGATCGCGATCAGCGCAATCGTGACCTCGGGACGGCGCTGGGTGTTGCGCAGCGTCTTCACCTGCGTCTTCTGCCGCGCGCACTCCGGGCAGCGCATCCCCACAGGCGTGGTCGTCATGCAGTCGGTGCAGATCGGTCGCCCGCAGTTCGAGCACGAGACCCCCGTCTCGCGCGAGGGGTGGCGATAGCAGGTGGCCATGTCCGGGCCAGAGCCTATCTCGGCTTCGCTGGACTGCTACACCGAGGCGACGATCACCGGGCTGTGCGTCGGCTTGAGGCTGCCGCCCGCCGGCTCTTCGGTGACCAGCACTTTGCTGACGCCCTTCAGATCGCCCGGCACACCGACCGTGCCGTTGCCCTGGCCGGTGACCGAGAACAGCGCGTCGGTCGGCTGGGGCGCCTGCGAGCCGTCTTTCAGCCACACCTCATAGATCCGCCCGAGCGCCGGCGCCGGCATGCCCGTCACCTGGAGCTGCACGTGCGAGCCGACTTGGCGCAGCGCCGCCGTGGCGTCGTGACCGGCGGCGGGAGGCAATACCTGCGCCTGGATCACGCGCGTCTGCTGGCTCGAGTGAGTGTTGAGCGCCAGCGCGCCGATCAGCACCCCCGCGGCCAGCGCGCCCGTGGCCGCCAGCGCCGGGAACACGCGCCAGCGCCAAACCGAACGCGAGCGCGAGCGCGCGGGACGATCGGCTTCGTGGCCGGCTGCTCGCAGCAGTTCCGCCTCGCCATGCACGACTCCCATCAACCGCCCACGCAACTCGGCCGGCGCCTGGGCGCGGGGCACGGCGATCGCCAGCGAGTCGGTCACCCCCTGCAGATGTGAGAGCTCCTCGCGACACTCCGCGCAGGTCTCGAGATGCTCCCGGAAGGGCTCGACCTCGTGCTCGTCGAGCGCGCCCAGCGCATATGCGCCGACATCGACGCCTCGCTCGCACCGATTCTCGCTCGTCGTACTCATGAGAGGACCTGCATGGGACCTAGCTGCAATCGCAGCTTCTGGAGGCCGAGCCGCATGCGACCCTTGATGGTTCCGATCGGTGTCTCGAGCATCGCCGCGATCTCACTGTGGCTGAAGCCGCCATAGTAGGCGAGCTCGATCACATGGCTCTGCTCGGCGGGGAGCTCGTCGAGAGCCGTACGGATCTCGCGGGCCTCGTCGCGGCGACCGACCTCCTCCTCGGTGCGCTCGGGCGCCTCCAAACGCTCCTCGATGCCCTCGTCGCTGACCCTGCCGCGGTCGTGGACCTTGCCCCGGCGCAGCGCGTCGATCGCGCGATTGTGGACGATCCCGAGCACCCACGTGCGCACGCTGCCGCGCGTGCGGTCATAGCGTGCGCCGCTGCGCCAGGCGGAGAGGAACGCCTCCTGGACGACCTCTTCGGCGACCTGACGCTTGCCGCACATGCGAAAGGCCAGCGAGAACGCGACGTTCGTGTGGCGCTCGTACAGGATCGCGAACGCCCCGTCGTCGTTCTCGGTCACGAGCTGCATCAAATCCTCGTCGGCGAGACGCCTCAAAGCGGTCGAGGCGGACTCGGCGGAGCGCTTGTGTCGGATCATCTCACCATAGATACGAGCCGGACGGCGCTGTGGATCAGCGGTCGCCGAGCAGCTTGCGCGTCTCCCGGCCGAGATCGCGCACGGTGCGCTCGGCGCTCGCGCGCGCGCCGCTGAGAGCACCGGATGAGCCGTGCGCCCGCCGACGCGAGCGCAACAGCACCAGCGCGACCCCCGCGCCGCCGCCGACCACGAGCGCCGCCGCCGGCCGAGCCCAGTTACGGGGATCGCGCATCGCCGAGAGCTCCCACTCCTGGAGCTCCTCGGCTGCCATCTCGGTGATGCTCTCCAGGGTGCTCTCCAAGCGCAGCGCCAGATCCTCGGGTGGCTCGACGGGCGCCAGCGCTTCGCGCAGCAGCCCCTCAAAGTTGTTGGGCAATGCCTCACTCATCGTGGCCCTCCTCCGCTTCGCCGGAATCGTTCACGAACCCCTCGAGCTGCTTGATCGCGCGATGGATCAGAACCTTCGTCGCGCCGTCGGACCGTCCCAGCGCACGAGCGATCTCGCGATTGTCCATGCCGAGCGCAAAGCGCATGATCAGCGCCTCGCGACGATCGTCCGGCAGCCGCCCGACCCCGCCGAGCACGCGGGTCAGCTCCTCGCGCCCCTCGACCAGTTGCTCGGTCGTATACGGCGCGATCAGCGTGGTCGACTCGTCGATCGGCGTCGCCGGCTTGCGGGCACGGTCGCGGTAGAGGTTGGCCGCGAGGTTGTGCGCGATCCGAATCAGCCAAGGTCGCAGCGGCCGGCCATGTGACTGCAGCTGCGCGCGCTCGAAGTGACGGTAGGCCTGCAGGAACGTCTGCTCGGTCAGATCCTCCGCGTCGTGGTGATTGCCGATCCGGTAGTACGCATAGCTGTACACGTCGCGCAGGTGCGCGCGATAGAGATCGGAGAACTCCGCGTCGAGCTGCGCCTTGGACTTCTTCCGCTCCTTCTCCTTGACCTGCTCGTCCACTCATCGCACCCTATCCCTCTGCCTCTCCGCGCCCGTGCGACGCTCAAGCGGCGCGCGATATCTCGCGCCGTGGAACCTCGTGGATGAGCGCTGGGGGTGCAGCCTTGGCGCCACCCAGCCAGTCCCACTGCAGGCTGACGCACGCCCAAACGCGCTCGGTGACGGCGGCGGCGAGCGTGGGCGAGGAGCAGTGCTCGACCGTAGGGAAAAGCAGCGGCCGGCCGACGCGGATGCGGACCTTGCGCGGACGGATGCGCCAGCCTCTGCGCACGGCGTCTGAGCCGATCACCGCGACGGGCGCCACCGGCGCGCCCGTTTCAAGCGCCAGCCGCCCGACGCCACGCCGCGGCGAGCCCAGCGGGCCGGGCCGCGTGCGGGTGCCCTCGGGGAACACGACCACGCAGTCGCCGCGCTGCAGGATCGCGCGGGCCGTATCGATCGCGTCCCGATCGCCGGCGCCGCGATCGACGGGGAAGGCGCCGAGCGCGTTCAGGATCCACGCCTGCCAGCGCTTTTCGAACAGCTCGCGCTTGGCCATGTAGTAAACGGGACGGCGCACCAGCGTGCCGATCACGAAGGGATCGAGAAAGCTGCGGTGGTTGGAGGCCAGCAGCAACGGGCCCGTGCGTGGCAGATGCTCGCGGCCGGTGCGCTGTAGGCGGAAGTAGAGCAGGAAGAACGGCACCAGAACCGCCCGCAACGTCCAGTACAGGATCGGGTTCACGCCGCGCGTCAGAGTGTGCTCGCGAAAGGAGCCCAGGCTTGCCGCTCGCTCCTGCGGCTGGGTCCGCTCTGGCTCCTGCAGCTGGGCCCGCTCTGTGTGCAAACGATCCATGCTTGGGATACACCGCACGCGGGGACCCCGTTACAGTTGACCGACGATGGCAATCGATTACTCAAGGACGCTCCGCGGAGCGATCGCGGGCGCCCTGGCCGCCGGCGTGTGGGCAGCGCAGATGCCACTCGACAAGCGTGCCTTCGGATCGGACTTCGACGACATCGCGCTGCTCGGCAAGGGACTCACGCGCACAGACGCCTGGCCGGCCGCCGGTTGGGCGCTGCACCTGCAGAACGGAGCGCTCCTCGGCGCCGCCTACGCCAACCTCGCGCCGCGCATGCCCTTGCCCTCATGGGCGCGCGGCCCGGTGGCGGCGAGCGCGGAGAATCTCCTCACCTGGCCGCTCACGGCCCTCAGCGACCGCATACACCCCGCGCGCAAGGAGCTGCCGGACCTGTTTGCGAACCCGCGCGCCTTCGCCCAGTCCGCCTGGCGCCACCTGCTCTTCGGCGTGCTGCTTGGCGAGATCGAGCGACGCCTGAACGCGCAGGAGCCGGTCGCTCCGCCGCCGTCGCCCGTTCCCACCGCCTCCACCAACGGCCACGGCACGCTCGAGCACGCGATCCCCGCGGGCTGAGCGGGCTGAACGCACCGCGGCGACGGCCGCTCTGCCCGACCCCTGCTCCCGCTACCCTCGGCTTGGAACCGCGCCGGGGTAGCTCAGCTGGTAGAGCGCCTGTCTTGTAAACAGGGGGTCAGGGGTTCGAGTCCCCTCTCCGGCTCTCACACATGCGCACTCACCCGGGGGATGCCGGAGCGTTCGAGCGCGGGACGGCGCGGCGCGAGCATCAGCCGAGCGACCTTCGGCGACACCACGCGCGCACTCGCAGGCACACGCGCAGGCACACTCGCAGGCCGGGACAGGGTGCTGATTGGCCGGGCGTCCTGCGGTGAGACCGCAACTGTGCGCGTGGTCCTGCGGTTCGCCGGAAAGCGAAGGACAATCCCCGACGGATCGGGGTCAACATTCAGCGCCGCGGACGGCTCGGGCTTGTAAGACGGCTCCGGCTCAACCTCCAGCGCCGCCGGCGACTCGAAGCCGCCGGGCGACAGCAGATCGATGTCCAGGGCCGCGGGCGGCTCGGACTCGACGGGCAACTCGGGGACGATGGCCTCCAGCGCCTTGAGATCGGCCTGCAGCCGGTCGCACTCCTCCAGCGCCGGATACAGCTCCTCCATGCGCTCATACAGCTCTTGCTCGATGCTGCTCAAAAGATCTTCAACCATCGGACTGCCTTTCTCATCTCAGGGGTCTGAACACATCACGACCGAAACGCTACGCCGCGCTTGTGACGGCACAGTTTTGTCCCGTTCGACCCTCCTCGTCGGAAAGGGAAGAGGATGAGCATTTGTGCTTGGGCCACCTGGTTGGCGATCGTGTCACTCGCCCTGTGCGGGTGCTCGATACCCGCCGCCAACAACACGAGCGGGGGCGGCACGGGCGGGGGCGGAAGGACGGGCGATGGCGGCATGACCGTTCGTAGCGACGGGCTGTCGCTGATCACCGAGCCCGGCCCCGGCGACACGCCGTTCATCGCGCTGATCGACAGCGCGCGGCGCACGATCCAGGTCACGATGTACGAGCTGACCGACGAACGAATCGAGCATACGTTGGCCGCCGCCGCGGCCAGGGGCGTGCGCGTGGAGGTGTTGCTCGACGATGGCCGATACGGCGCCGGGCAACCGTTCAACGACGCCACCTATCGCTACCTGGCCACCCACGGCGTGCTCGTGGCCTGGGCGCCTCCATACTTCGCGCTCACCCACCAGAAGTCCCTCCTGATCGACCGGCGCGTGGCGGCGATCATGACGCTCAACCTGACCCCCGCCTACTACGCGAGCTCGCGCGACTTCGCGGTGCTCGACTACCGGCCCGCCGACATCGCTCAGGTCGCTGAGACCTTCGACGCCGACCTGCACCACATACAGATCACCCCCAGCGCGGGCAGCGGTGACCTGGTGTGGAGCCCCGGCGCGCAAGCGCCGCTCGGCGCGCTGATCGCGCACGCTCAGCGCAGCCTGGAGGTGGAGAGCGAGGAGATGGACGACCCCGCGATCACCACTGAGCTCTGCCAAGCGGCGCGGCGCGGTGTGCGTGTGCAGGTGCTGATGACCTACCAGCCCACCTGGCGCGCCGCGCTCGGCTACCTGGCCGGCTGCGGCGCCCAGGTGCGTACGTACCCCGAAAGCGCCGAAGGCAACGCGGGTGGCGCGCTCTATATCCACGCCAAGTTAATTCGCGTCGACGGGCGGACCGTGTTTATCGGCTCGCAGAATCTCTCCCGCCAGAGCCTCACATACAACCGCGAGCTGGGCATCGTCACCCACAGTCCCGTGATCGTCGCGAGCACCGGACAGACCTTCAGCAGCGACTTTGCCGGCGCCCAGACCTACCGGCACTGAGGTCAGGCGACCACTGCCAGCCCCCCGCCTGAAAGTGGCTCGCCCGCCGGTTGCTCGCCTGAGGGTGGCGGGGACTCGGTTTCGTCCCGATCGCGCTCGATCGGACTCGCCCGCTTTGCGTCGATGCCGACTGCCGTGTAGACCTCCTCTTCGATTTTCTCTGAGATCGTGCGGTTCTCCTTCAGGAACGCCTTCGCCTCCTGGCGGCCCTGACCGAGACGGCCCTCACCGTAGGAGTAATACGCGCCCGATTTGGCCACCACCTTGTACCGCACAGCAAGATCCAGCAGGCAGCCCGCCGTGGAGATGCCCTTGCCGTACTCGATGTCGAACTCAGCCTGCCTGAACGGCGCGGCGACCTTGTTCTTCACAACCTTCACCCGCACGCGATTACCAACCGCTTCGGTGCCGTCCTTCAGCGTCTCGATCCGCCGGATGTCCAGCCGCTGGGAAGAGTAGAACTTCAGCGCGCGCCCGCCCGGCTGAGTCTCTGGGGAGCCGTACACCACACCCACCTTTTCCCTGATCTGGTTCGTCAGCAGGCACAGCGTCTGCGTGCGGTTGAGGTTGCCCGCGAGCTTGCGCATCGCCTGCGACATCATCCGCGCCTGCGCACCAACCATCTGGTCGCCCATCTGACCCTCGAGCTCCTTACGCGGCGTCAGCGCCGCGACCGAGTCGATCGCGACCACGTCAACCGCGCCGCTTCGCACGAGCATGTCTGCGATCTCCAAGGCCTGCTCGCCATAGTCGGGCTGGGAGACGAGCAGCTCGTCGATGTCGACGCCGATCTCCTTCGCGTACAGCGGGTCCATCGCGTGCTCGGCGTCGATAAACGCGCACACTCCCCCCAACGCTTGAGCCTGCGCCAGCACGTGATAGACGAGCGTCGTCTTGCCCGAAGACTCCGGGCCGTAGACCTCCACGATCCGCCCCCGCGGCACCCCGCCGATCCCGAGCGCCAGGTCGAGCGACAATGCGCCCGTGGGGATCGCTTCACAGTGCACCTGCGCGCCGGCGTCGCCCATACGCATCAGCGTGCCCTTGCCGAACTCCCGCTCGATCTGCGTGAGCGCGCCCTGAAGGGCAGCCTCCTGAGCCGTGGCGGCGTTCTGCCGGTCGGTGAGGGATATAGCGGACATCGTGATCCTCCTTCGGTCTGAGATGGACCGAACAAGCTAGGCCGCGCTTGGGACGAAACGCTTCGGCGCGCAGTTCCATGCTCCGAGGATCAGGGTTCGGTTGACACTTCGCTGTTGACGATCTGGACGTTCGCGCCGGAGAGCTGGATCGTCGGCTTGCCGCGAAATCGCTCTTGACGGATGCGCTACCCCGCAGGGCGCTTTGCTCGACCCGCAGCAGCGCCTGGCCCTGGGTTGGTGTTGTTATGGCTACGCTACTGGGGGTGTGGTGACCCTGGGTTTGTGAGCTGGCAGCTGGTTGTGGTGGCAGGTGAGGACGCGATCAGCGGTTTGAGTCGATCGTAAAGCGCAACGACTTCGAGGCGGAGTGTGCACCTTCGGCATCGATCGCGATAATTGTGAGCATGTAATTGCCGGGCTTGAGCTCAAGAGCGCGAGAGATACGTCCTTGGAAGCTGACCTCGTTCGCGCCACTGTGACCGTCAAAGGACAGCTTTCCAGCGGTCGTCGTGCGCCCGCAGTTCTTGGCCCCGGAGTGTTTGTGGCCCTTCGCTCTACAGCCGGGGTGGAGATCGATAAATTCGAAGCTGACAGACGCGTTCTCGCTGAGCACAAACGACACCGTGGTCCCGACCGGCAGCTTTTTGCCCCTTCGGCTGACATGCGCAAGCTTGCTGCCCTCACGCCAGCGGGAGACAGACTGGTGGACGTCGGTGATCGCCGGAGGTGACGGGGCGGTCACTTCTACGGGGGCGCTGCTCGCGGAGTCAGTCACGTCGAGCAGTGGGTAAGTGGCCGTCTCACCACAGGAAAGCTGATGCCCGACCTGTTCGCCTGTCGGAGTGTAGGACTGACCGGTCGCGATCTGCGTGCCATCGAGCAGCCAGCGGTAGCCGTCGAAGCCGAAGAGCGTCGCCGAAGGCTGCAGGGAATCCCAACCTGACCACGATGTGCCGCAGGCCTGAAGCGTACCGGCCTTGCCACCGCCTGTCACCACGGGGGCGGACACCGATGCTTCCGGGGTGCCCGTGCCGATGCGCGCGATCGAGTCGGAGTTTGACTCGGCGAACCACATGTTGCCGTCGGAACCGGCCGAAAGGCCGGACGGGCCGCTTTCGGCAGTCGGCAGCGGGAACTCGGTGATCGTCCCGCTGGGCGTGATCCGCCCGATCCTGTCGCCCTTGAACTCGATGAACCAGACGTCGCCGTCCGGACCGGGGGCGATGTCGGTCGGCAGGCTCGCGGCGGTCGGTAGCGGGAACTCCGTAAAGACGCCGTTTGGCGTGATCCGCCCGATCCTGTCGCCCTTGAACTCGGTGAACCAGAGGTTGCCATCGGGGCCGGAGGCGATGCGCCATGGCCCGCTTTCGGCGGTCGGCATCGGGAACTCGATGATCGAGCCGTTTGGGGTGATCCGCCCGATCTGGTTCTTCTCGTACTCCGTGAACCAAAGATTGCCGTCCGGGCCAGAAACGATCCCCAATGGACCGCTTTCCGCGGTCGGAAGCGGGAACTCCGTGATGATCCCGGCAGGTGTGATCCGCCCGATCTTGTCGGCTTTGTACTCGGTGAACCAGAGGTTGCCGTCGGGGCCGAGGGTGATGGCTTCCGGTTCGCTTTCGGCGGTCGGTATCGCGAACTCTGAGATCGTCCCGGTCGGCGTGATCATCCCGATCTTGTTCCCCTTTCGCTCGGTGAACCAGAGGTTGCCTTCGGGGCCGGGCGCGATCCCTTCCGGCCGGGCTTTTTCGGTCGGTATCGCGAACTCTGAGATCGCCCCACTCGGCGCGATCACCCCGATCTTCTCGCCTCTGTACTCGGTGAACCAGAGGTTGCCTTCGGGACCGGGCGCGAGCCCGCCCGGTGCGCTTTCGCTGGTGGTAATGGAGAACTGGCCGATCGTGCCTTCCGGCAATGCGATAGCCGTGCCGGAGCACCACAGCAATGCGATCGCCGTCGACAAACCAGCAAGGCATGAGATGCGATGTCCTCGCACGATCAACCGACCACCGTCGTCGTCTCGGACACCGTCTTACCGGCATGCACGAGAGCAGTGAGCCGGACCGCCAGGCGATGAGCCCCGATGTGCCTCAGCCGCTTGACGCCGGCCCGGGTGAGGCGCAACGTCACCGTCGCGCTCTGGCCCTTGGCGAGCGCGAACGAGCCCTTGGCAAGGATCACTCGGCCCGGGGTCTGCGCCACGAGCTCGAGCAATCCTTGGCACCGTGCGCGCTCGCAGCGGATGCGCACCTGCGCCGTGTCCTGCTTGGATATATGGATCTTCGACGCCCCCAACGCCACGACCGGGCCTGAGCTCGCCGCCGATTTCGCGGCCCCGCTCGAACCGGCGGCGGTAACCGGTGATCCCTCGACGATCCCCACAGGGGAGCTCAGGGCCCGTCCCACTCCCTTCCTGGCACCAACTCTGCTGGTTGCTTCGACCTCGCAGCTGAGACCGTGTCCGGCGTCGGCGCCCTGCACCGTGTAGGCGCCCTGGGTCGCGGATGGGATCGGCGTGCCGTCTCGCAGCCACACGTATGCGAAGCTCGGTGGTGGGTTGGCGCTCCACGAGCCGTTCGCGCACGACAGGGTGTCTCCCACCACGGGTATCCCCGACACAGTGGGTGCAGTGAGAACCACGGGCGCTTTGAATGCGCCCGGCAGCATGGTTGCGTCGATGCCCGCGGTGGTGGTGTTCACAGCCACGGCGACCGGCTGGGCTTCTGAAGCGACGTAGCTGTCGTCGTAATACTGCGCGAGATAGCCGCCTGGTCCGCCGATGAACTCAACCACATATTCTCCCGCCGCCAAGCCCGGGATGGTGTATCCACCTCCAGGATTGGTGATCGCGCACCCACCATTTTCACCGCTCGGCGAGAATGCACAAGCCAATACTCCTTCGATCGCAGCCCCGGTCGAAGCATCCGTCACCTCGCCGGCTATCCGCCCGCCGGCGCTGAGTTCGGCATTAATGTTGTACAAAGTGGTCAGCGCGGGAAGCGATATCCGGGTCGCTTTAGAAAACGAGGCCTCACCGCTGTAGTACTGCGTAACGTAGTTCAGGTCGCCTTCCGTTGAGTCCGTGAATTCGACGATATATTCGCCTGGGGGCAGGCCAGAAATCGCGTATTCACCATTTGCCCCCGTCGTCGCGCAGTATTCGACCGGTTCTTCCGGGGGGCTTTTTTCGCTCGGTTTATATTCATATGCGCAGACTTCGATTCCCGCGATTGCAGCTTTCGTTGACGCGTCCGTCACTTTGCCTGTCAGTTCACTGGCGAAGCTGCCCCCGGCTTCCCCGAGCTGCGCGTCGATCCCGGTCGTTGTCTGCCCCGCGAGGACTGTCACGGGTTCCGCTTCGGAATAGTCGTACTTGTGGTTGTAGTACTGATAGTCCAATTTTGGATCGTGGACGATGAAGGTGATGATGTACTCGCCGGGCGGCAGCGACGGGATCGTGTATTCGCCGTTGGCATTCGTCAGAGTGCACGTTCCGGGCAGCGAGGTTACGGGCACCTTTGCGGCGCAGGGTTCGACGCCTTCGATCGGAGCCTTCGTCACCGCGCTGGTCACCCTGCCGGTGATCTGGCCTTCTTCAGGCGCCTTCACCGGTTCGGAGGGTTCGGAGGCGGGACCCGTCCCGACGGCGTTGGTCGCTGTGACGGTGAAGGTGTAGGTGGTCCCTTCGCTCAATCCCGCGATCGCGATCGGACTGCCCGAGCCGCTGGCCGTCTCGCCGCCGGGCGATGCGGTGGCCGTGTAGTGGGTGATCGTGCTGCCGTGGGCGTCGGCGGTGGCGAAGCTGACGCTTGCCTGGTTTGCCTCGATCTTGGCGGAGACTTCAGATGGGGCATCGGGGACGGTCGCGTAGTTGAACACATCGCTCGCGCTCGTCAACGATGTGCCGCGCGGACCGGTGACGGTCACGTCCTCGGGGCCGATCGTGCCGGTGGGACTGGTCGCCGTGATTTCTGTGGACGAGTCGACGGTGAACGACGTCGCCGGGGTTGAGCCGAACATCACCGCGCTCGCCCCAGCGAAATCGCTTCCTTGGATGGTCACGGGCGTCCCGCCTTCAGGCGGCCCCAGCGAGGGGCTGATGCTCGACACCGACGGGGTCGCTCGAAACGTGAGGGCAACGTCCGTGATGGATTTGTCAGAGCTTTCGATCTCGAGCTGGGCTTCCCGATCACCGGCTTCTAACGGATCGAAGCCGACTTCGACCTGGCAGCGCGCGGCGGCGGCGAGCGTCGCACCGACGCAGTTTTCACCGACGATCTTGAAGTCGGCTGCGTCGGCGCCACCGAGCGTCACGTTGGAGATGTGCGCGCCGCCCGACCCGGCTATGACCGTCACCGGCACGGTAGTTCCCGCTTCGCCCACCGATGTCTGCGGCCAGGCGATCGCGGTGGGCTCGGCGCTCGTCGTGCCTTCGCCTTCGGGCTCGCCGATGCGGATCTCGCCAAACAGAGCCGGGTGGTCAGGGGTATCGCAGCGATTTTCGTAGAGCAGCCATAGCCGATCGAGCTTTCCGGATGATTCGGCGTGGATGTCCTTGATCAGGAAGCGGGCGTAGTAGTTGTCGCATGCCCGGCCATCACCGGTGATCGAGATACCGGGCAGATCGGCAGGCCCACCCGGGAAGTTTCGCGCTCCGACATATTCACCGTCCTGGAGCTGCCCGCCGGAGGGCGGCACGAATTCGAAGTCGAAGCCATAGCCGGTGAGGTCGTTGCCTCCACTCACTTTGACCCCAGCCCATTTGAGGCTGCCTTCGAGCGAGACGCTGCCGGTGGCCGAGTCGAACAGATACTGCTGGCCCGCCCCGAGGAAGTCGCCTTCCTGGCTCACCATCGTCACCGAACCCGTGCTCGCTGCCTGCGCGGCGCTCGGGGCAGCCAGCGCGAGCACCGCCAGGAACCCCATCGCAAACCCTCGCGCCATCGCGCGCGGCGAGCGTGCTTTACAAGCAGAAGCTTTCGGCCATACGAACCTCCCCACGGTGCTCATCATCTCAGATCGCACTGACTTCGCTCGTCGTGGCTGCCAGAGATGCACTACTGGGGGTGTGGTGGCCCTCGGTTTTGTGGGCTTGCCGGCGGCTGGTTGTGGTTGCACATAGGCAGCTTGAGCGCGAGCGCTGGGATGATGCGGTGGCGATCTTTACCTCGTCGCGGGGATGTGCTCGAGTGCTTCCGCGATCGCGACCGCGCCGTCGCTGCGGGCCAGGGCCTCGGCCATTCGCTGGGCGCCGTCCCTCAATGCCGGATCGGCGAGCGCCCGTGTGATCGTACGGCCCAGCCTGCGCGGCGAGATGTGTTTGCCCACACGCACACCGGCCCCGGCGGCGAGGACGCGCAGCGCGTTGTCGTGCTGGTCGCGTCCGCCGGGGATGCAGACGATCGGGACACCGTCGGCGAGGGCCGCGTTGACCGTCTGCCAGCCGGCGTGGGTGATCACGAGCGAGGCGTGCGGGAAGACGCTGCGATGGGCGACGAAGGACGTCGCGTGGGTGTTGGCCGGGATCCGCAGCGAGCCGCGGTCGAGTGCCGGGCCGGTCGTCAGCAGCGCCCTGACCTGCAGGTCAGCCACGGCATCGAGGACGCGTTGAACGGCCGCGCGCTGGTTCATGTAGCTGGTGCTGAAGCTGATCACGACCAGTGGGTCGTCGTTGTCCGGCGGCCACGGCGAGCGCCACGGATCATCGAAGGGCTCGAACGCCGGACCGACGTAGCGCACGTTCTCTGCGAGCTGACCGCGGGAGGAGAAGTCGAGCTCCGACGCGCTCATCACGGCGATCTCCTCGACGGTGCGCAGCTGGTCATACCAATCGGTGAGCGGGCCAAGGCCGTGTTCGGCGCGGGCCCTGTTCAGAGCCGGCAGCCCGGCGGCGAAAAAACGCCCGATGAACGCCAGCAGCACGCGGTCCCGCGCCCCACCGAGCGATCCACCCATCGGGCGCAGGCCGCTGCCCAGAGGTGGCGCGCCACGGGTCGGAATCGGGAAGGGGCAGTGCACCAGTGCGATCGCCGGCAGGCCGGCGGCCTCCGCCGCCAGCGCCGCCCCGGGCAGCATCCAATCGAACGCCATCGCCTGCGCGGGCCACTCTTCCAGCGCCTCGCCGCAGTCCCGGGCCGTGTCGGCGAGCAGGCCGAAGAGGATGTTGTCGCGCACCCGCAGCCCGGCGCCGAAGCGCGTGCGGACGTCCCAGTCGTGCAGCAGATCAGTCTCCGGGCGGGTCATATCCAGGGCGGGATAGGCGTACTTGAAGGGCACGAACTCGGCGCCGGTGCACTGCACTCGCTCGCGCGCGGCCTCGTGAGCAAGGACCCGCACCTCGTGCCCGCGCTGGACGAGGCGGTGGGTCAGCGCCAGTTGTGGAGGAGCGTTGCCGCTGAACGCCAGCAGTGTCTGGAAGACGCGCACGCTAATAAATCATTTTAGTTTTCATTCCAAGGGACGACCTGTTGAGCGCCGCCTACGTGTGGTTCGGCCGGCAGGAGATCTCCAGCCGGCCCCCCGCGCCGGTCGGAGACGTCACCGAAGCGCTCACCCTGCTCTTCGACCGCTACGAGGAGCATGGGCGGCTGGATGATAGAGAAACGATCGAGCTGAGCTCTGAATACCATGACGAGATGACCCCGCGAGGACCCAGGCCTCACCAAATCAGGGTCACGCAGGCGCCCGAATTTGTCTCTGAGGAGCTCGAGAGCGTTCAGCTCGCTGGACTTGATGTCATCGCTGAGCGCATCGACGCAGCCAACGGCGACTGGGGAGGTGCGCAGCTGCGGCGTACGTTGTTCAGCGATGCGCGGCTGACCGGCCAGGCTCGCGGGATCTGTGCTGGGGCTTCGTGGCGCGATCATCGACCCGTTGCAGCTCATGGAGCTCTCGGGAACGCTTGCGCAAGAGCTCGGGATAACGGTAGAGGACATCTAGGGAAGCAGGCGTGAGTGGTTTAAGCGCTCCACCACCGGCGCCGATACGGAGTTGTGGATACCTCCCCGTTCTCGCAGGAATCCGGCCCCTCGGACCGCCCGTCGATCATTCGCCGAAGCCGGCCTGCAGCGATCGCGCTGACTTTGCTCGTCGTTGCTGTCAGGCTGGCCCTGACGCGCACGTGATCACCTGGAGGAGCGTTCGGACTCGCGTCCCGAACTGGCGAGCCGAACCGAAGCGCTTCCCCGAAGGACACGGGGCACTGGTTTCTCTCGAGGTCGAGATCTCGAACCCCGGCGACGAGCCACTGCAGTACGGGCCCCTGATCGCCCGCTCACCCGTGCCGAGCTATCGCTCCCACCCGCCCGCCGAACTGGCGCTCCCGATATCCGCGGGCAGCCCTGGCGAAGGCCTAAGCGTCGTGGCAATCCTCAACCCTCGGGGAGCCCCCGGTCCGTCGATTTTCGGGCAAGCCCCGATTCTGCCCCATTCGAGCATCACCGGCTGGATCTCGTTCGTGATGTCAAGGAGCGAAAGCGAGCTGGTGGGACTGCCGCGGTCCGATCTCATGCTGTCGCCGGTGGACGAAAACCCCAATTACGTGGGAATCATCAGGCTCGGGAAGAACGCCGGGGCCGACGTCGTACCGTCCAGCAGCGTGTGACTGCGCCGTGGACTGCGCTGCTGGCCACGCACAGCGCGAGCGCTAGCCGAGCGAAGCGAGAAAGCCGCACACTAAGCCCATGCCGACCTCAACAATCCGCCAAGCCCACCCCCAGGACCGCGAGGCCGTGCTGGCAACCGTCACAGCGGCGTTCGCGCAGGATCCGGGCTGGGCGTTTCTGATGGGCGAGGAGTATGAGCGGCTCGCGCCTGAGTTTGTCGGAGCCCTGTTTGATTTGAGGGCTCCCGGTCAGAA
Organism: uncultured Solirubrobacterales bacterium; assembly: GCA_963837135.1. Classification (GTDB taxonomy): domain Bacteria; phylum Actinomycetota; class Thermoleophilia; order Solirubrobacterales; family Solirubrobacteraceae; genus Palsa-744. Next base: position 322,519 of record CAWILV010000004.1, on the reverse strand, counting down.
CGTCTGGGTCAGCGACGACCTGGCGACCGTCGCGATGTGGGAAAGCCCGGGCGGCGATGACGATGAGCAGTGGACGCGGACCAAAAAAGCTTGGGCGCGCTACGTCTCATTGGCCGGCGAGGAAGCCCACGAACGACTCGTCGCCTACAAAACCGCCCTTGCCGCTGTCTGCCCAGCAGATCCGTATTGGTACCTGGGGGTGCTGGCAACTCATCCAGCGCGTCAGGGCGAAGGTCTCGCAACGGCTGTGCTCACGCCGGTACTCAATGAGGCCGACCGACTCGGAATCGCATGTTGTCTGGAGACATCGACGATGAAAAACCGCCGCTTCTACGAACTAAGAGGCTTCGAGCAGACAGCAGAGATCATCCTGCAAGGCGGGCCCGATACGTGGTGGCTACGTAGGGATCCAAAGGGGATGGCTGCTAAATGGGTCGGGATAGGAAAAAACAAAAACAAGTACACGAGGCACCAGCGGCGGGTGAAAAGGACATGGCGGGGTAGGCACCCTGCAGCCCACCCTAATGGCCTCGCTCTTTGCGACTCGGTTCTGTGTCTAGAAAAAGTCCCTGGGCTGATCACGATCGCGGCATCCCTACCGACGAAGCGGAGGCTGAGCTGCTTGTTGTAGGTGGAGCTTCCCTTGAGCGGCCCCGCGAAGGCCAGCGCCATGTTCTCGCGGATCACCTCACGGCTGTCGCGCAGCGAGCCGGGCAGGACCGCGGTCGCGTCCGCGGTGTAGTTGGCGACCATGCCGTCGGCGTCGCCGGCCTCCCACGCTCGGTAGGAGTCAACCAGCACGGCCTGGATCGCGGCTTCGTCGTGCGCACGAGTGTTTGACATCGAATTCTCCCTTGTAAAGAGTCTCGCCCGCGGCATTCCCGCGAGTCCTCAGTACATACCGGCGGCGGGGTCGAAACTCATCGCGCCCCCGGTAAAGAGGTGTTGAGGCGGCTCGACAGAGAGGCGGGCGGCTTGGGATGCGGCGCCTGCCGCGTACTCGCAGGAGAGGAGTCCAGCGGTGTCCTAGACACCGTGTCGAGGGCGTGGGAAGATGGATGTAGCGTGCACGCGAGCCCTGGGATTCCGGGTAGCGATGTGGCGGCGCGGCCGTCGTTGTGGCCTCGTATCGCCGCGGTTTTCGCACTGATCGCGCCGGTGCTCATGGTTGTGGTGGCCGCGGTCGCGTTGGCGGGGGATGTGCCCGTCGCGGTGCTGGCGGTCGGGCTCGTGCTCCTCTGCAGCGCGGCGATCTGGTTCGCTTTGACCCGTCGCGGCCCGCGGCGAGCTACCGGCGCGGCGCTCGCCACGCTCAGCGCGATCGGGCTGCTCCTCGTGCTCCTCACCAACTGGCAAGGCGTGTTGGTGCTGATCGTGCTGCTCCTGCTGCTGGCCGCCTTTGGGTTGGCTGCGCGCTACGCGCTCGGGCGCAGCGGACATCCGGCGCTCGGCGGCGTGGCTGGTCCGGCTGCGCCGGTGGGCGCCTCCGTACGCGCGGTGCTGATCATCAACCTGTGGTCGGGTGGGGGTAAGGCCGAGCGCTTCGACCTCGCTGCTCGAGCCCGGCAACGGGGTATCGAGCCGGTCGTTCTGCAACGCGGCGATGATCTGCTCGAGCTCGCCGAGAATGCGATCGCGCGCGGTGCGCGGGTAATCGGGATGGCCGGCGGCGATGGTTCGCAGGCGCTCGTTGCGACGGTCGCCGCCAGACACGACGTTGCCCACGTCTGCATTCCCGCCGGGACGCGAAACCACTTTGCGCTGGACCTCGGCCTCGACCGCGACGACGTCGTGGGCGCGCTGGACGCGTTCACCGACGGTGTCGAACGGCGTATCGATCTCGCGCGCGTGAACGACCGTGTGTTCGTCAACAACGCCTCGCTCGGCGTCTATGCCAAGGTCGTTCAGTCTGAGGCTTACCGTGACGGGAAGCTCGAGACTTGGACGGACATGCTGCCCGATCTGCTGGGCCCTGACGCCGAGCCGATCGATCTCGAGTTCACCGCTCCGGACGGGAGTCGCTGCGATGACGCGCCGCTCGTGCTCGTATCGAACAATCCGTATCAGGTGACGAGCCTGGCCGGCGCGGGCACGCGTGAGCGGATCGACACGGGCCGGCTCGGTGTTCTGGCCGCGCGGGTGCGCAGCGCTGCCGACGTTTCAAAGTTCGTCGCGCTCGAGTTGGTCGGTCAGGTGGGCCGCTTTCCGGGCCTTTTGTCGTGGTCGACCCAGGAGTTCGAGGTCCGCTCTGGCGGACCGGTGGAGGTTGGGCTCGACGGCGAGGCGCTCGTGCTCGATCCCCCCCTGCGCTTCGCATCGCTGCCAGGCGCGCTACGCGTGCGGCTGCCCAGCGGAGTCGGCCTGCCGCCGGCCGCCAGAGCTGCGGCGCTGACCACGGATAACCTGAGTGCGCTTCTACGGGTGGCGGCTGGCCGGTGAGCCGGCTGGCAGCTCTCGAGTTCGAATGACGATGTGGCGTCGCGTACAGCGTCTCGACCGGCAGCTGATGAGACGCTCGTTCGGGGCTCGCTCACCGGCGCTGGATCGCACCCTGATCGCTACCACTCGGGCGGCGAACTACTCGCGACTCTGGCTCCTGGTCGCGGGCGCGCTCGCGGTGTTCGGAGGGCATCAGGGGCGCAGGGCGGCCGGACGCGGCCTGATCGCGATCGCGATCGCGACGGCCGTGGCGAACGGCCCGGCAAAGCTACTCGTACGCCGGCGACGGCCATCCTCGCCCCGGCGGCCGACGCTCATCCGCACGCCGCGATCGACGTCGTTCCCATCCGGCCACGCCGCCACAGCATTTGCGTTTGCCACCGGCGCAAGCGCCGAGCTGCCGGTACTGGCGCCGGTCCTCGTTCCGCTTGCGGGCGCCGTCGGCTACTCACGCGTGCACACCGGGGTTCACTACCCAAGTGACGTGGCGGCCGGTGCGGCGATCGGGGTCGGCTCCGGCCTGCTCGCGACGCGCCTGCCGCTGTGGGTCTGCCGATTCTCGCTGCCATCACCCCACTGCTGGTAACCAAAGATCCCGCGCGCGCAATTGCCCTGGCCGGCATGTTGGCCATCCTGGTGTCACCCCGGTCAATCGATCCAGCGAGGACAGTTGCTCCCAGCGACGACGCTCGATCGTGTGAAGGACATTAGAAACAGCTTGTACCTGCTCCGCCACGTCTGAGATTCTAGCTTTGAGGTGCTAAAAGCGTGTGTGTCTTGGCGCGGCTGTAGAGCAGAGAGATGAGGCGTTGCTCAGTTACAAGTGCAGGTGTCCTTTCGCCTTGCGCGGTCAGCGTGACCACGGCGCGCCCGGAGGCGAAGGCAAGGGTGTCGCTGTGGGTCCATTGCACTCCGGTGTTCTGAGTGATTCGAAAACCTTTAAACGGCGAAGCAACCGCAATAGTGCTGATGGTCATGTCTGCCCGTCTCGGGATCTTCATGAGGAGGCATCGATGCCCGCGCGCGCTGCCCAGAGCCGAGACGTAGGCCGCGGCAAGCGCTTCGTTCGGCAGCACTCCGACGGTGGAGCTCATCCACCAGTAGGGGGCATTGAGAATCGTCGAATGGATCTCCAGCAGCACCCTGGCCGCAGGGATTCCAGCGCAGCGCAGGAAGGGATGCGCCCCGCGTGGGTAGATGACGACTTCAGCGTTTCGCCGGCTCGTCATTCCCGGCACGTCCGCGGCTCGCAGGTTGACGGTGTGAGCGTAGGCAAGAGCTTGCGCGCGCTCGAGATCGGCACGCCCGTGTCAACGGTCGCGCTACCGGAGGAAGCATGGCCGGCGCCACCGCACCCGGCGAGCAGGATCACGGTCGCGGCGAGGGCGAGCATCGTGCTGATGGTTCGAAGCACCGACGGCGGGATGCGCTTGTGCTCGCTCGTCGACCCCACCGCGCGAGGATATCCGAGGGATGGTCCTCGACCAAAACTTGGCGCGATATCGCTCGTCGGTTATAGCCGTGCACGTCCTATCCTGAGACCATGACTAACAGCAACGATTCTCCGACCTCCTACGTTGTGATCGACGGCAAGCGCGTCCCGTTCGACCGCGCCGCCGCACGTCGCCCGAAACACAGGTGAGTGTCGCCGGTCACAGAGTTGGGAGGGTTGAGCCAAAGAGCTTTGGGGCCTCTGAGCTGTCTGGGCTAATTCGGACCGTCTGAACGACCGCTCATACTGGGCTTATGTCGAGCGTATTGGATGATCTGGTCGCCGCGGCTGGCGGCGGAGTCGACCTCTTGAGCCTCCGTGATGCTCAATCGCACGCCAGCGACGCGATAGACCAGCTGCGAGACGCCTATTTGAACTTGAGTTCTCACGAAGACGTTGGCTTGGTTGTGATTGGCTCGATCGGCCGCTATGAGCGTACCCAGGGGTCGGATCTTGACATCCTCATTCTCACCGAGCGCGACACGGACGATCCCTTGATTCAAGAGATCGACAGGGTCATTGCCGATCGTGCGCAGGAACTAGGTTTCGAGCTCTCCAACCCCACTGGGCACCCGAAGTTCGGCATTTATCAGCCGTCAGTCATCTCGCGAGAGATCGGCGAGGACGCGGACACCAACACGACGATGACCGTTCGCATGTGCCTGCTCCTCGAGTCTGTCGCCGTCGCCGGAGCACCCGCGGTGGATGCCTGCAAGCAGCTGCTTATGGACACCTATCTGAGTAAGAACTCGTTACGCAGCTCGATTCCACCTCGCTTCCTCCTCAATGAGGTGGTCCGCTTCTGGCGCTCGATGGCTGTCGACTACGAAGGCAAGATGCGACGACGCGCCGATCAAGGTTGGGCACTTCGCAATGGCAAGCTGCGAACTGTCCGCAAGATGCTCTACGTCAGCGGGCTATTGCCGGTCCTTGAATGTCACCGCTTCACGGGCGAAGAGATCCTCCCGTTCTTGGCTGACCGCTTTGACATGCGACCAGCCGATCGCGTCGCGAGTACCTTCTTGGAGTACGACCTCCCTGATGACGGCGCCAGGGCGCTCGCCGCATATTGTGGCTTCCTGCGCATCTTAAACGACGCTGAAGAGCGAAAAGAGCTCGACTCCATGAGCAGTACGGAACGCGAGACGTCGGCCCTATGGCGTCGTGTGCGGGAGGACAGTCGGGTCTTTCACGACAGCCTGACGGCGCTACTTTACGATTCTTCGCTAGGTCCGACGACTCGCGAGTATGCGGTGCTTTAGGCGTCGAGGCCCGGCAGAGGTGCCTCGAGAATCCACGGTACGCCAGAGCATCGCTTGAGTACCGGAGCGAAGCGCTCGATGTCCTGGTCGGTGAGGGGCACGTGTCGAGCCACATCGCGTTCAAAAGAGCTGACGTGCACCTCTCGCAACCGACCACCGAACGCGTCGAGCAGTTCGTGCGCCAGCCCCATCTCCGGATCAATCGCGGTGATGTGGGCGACATCCAGACAGAAGCCAGCCTCAGGCAATACGTCAAAGAACTCGACGAGCTCGCTGACCGTTCGTGCTGTCGCGCTTCGATGGTCCATGTTCTCGAGGACGACCAACGGCCCAAGGGGTCGCAGTGCATCTATGTCCGTCAGCACATCCGGATGGAGTACCACCGACTGCACCTGCATGGGGAGACGGTAGAGCTTCTCCACCAGCTTGGACTCGCTGATGATCAGCTGCTTCGCTGGACCGTGGACGCTGACGTAGATGAACGGGAGTGGCTCAGCGAGCCCTTCCAGATACTCCAAGAGAGGCTCGAGCTCTGGCCCCGAGAGGGCAGACAGCTCGACTGCCCGTGGGGTCGTCTCAGACGCACGCTCGATCAGGTCCTGCCAGTCGCCCCGCTGATCGGCCATGTATCCAGTCGAAGCACCCAAGAGATGGTGCTCGGCCACCTGATGCCTAACTGGATGTCGTGTGAGCAACGGGTTCATGGAAGCAGCGGAAGATATCGAGAGCTACGGATGTCTTGCTACCAGGCTACTAGCCCGAGGCCCGACCTTGGACTTCTGTTGTTTGCGCCGGCTCAGCGCGCCCGGGTGAGGACTCGGCGCACACGATGGCATCGATCCGTTCATGGTTGTCGCAGGGAAGGCTCTGAGGTGGCATCCGCAGTGCCCGCGCTGCGTGTCATCTCAATCCCAGCAAGCCTGGCCGTGAGCTCGTCGAGTCGTGCGATGATTGTCTTCTCGCCGTCGCTGATCTCCGCTGCCCGTGGGATTGGGCGGCTTGTGATGAAGTGTTGGGAGACTGCTCCGGTCAGTAGCGCGAACACCCCGATGCCGGTGAGCATCAGGACGATCGCGATGGCGCGTCCGGCAGCCGTCGTGGCTTCTATGCGGGTTCCCTCGGTGCTGACGGTGCCGATTGCCCACCAGATTCCGTCCCAGGTCGAGACCGGGTGCCCGACATGGCTCTCCACGCTGGCGAAGACCGCTCCACCGCCGACGACGAGGAAGGTAGCCAGCACGATCGCGTACTTCAGCCCGTCGAGCGTGAGCAGCTTTGAGAGCAGTTCGAAGCCGCGTCCCACGCGCAGCAGACGGAGTAACCGGAACACTCTCAGGGCCTGGATGGCCGCGGGCGCGAACGGCGGGGTCAGGATCAGCATCGCCGGCGCCAGCGGGTAGCTGCGCAGCCACGATCGCCAATCCCGTGCGAAGACCATGATCGCCAGGAGCTCGACGAGGAACACGAGCCATATGACCCAATCGCCGATAACGGCGACCCGGTGCCACGAGGTGCGCAGCGGCTGCTCCTCCAGGATCAGGTCCGGGATCACCAGCAGCGTCGCCACGATCATCGCGGTGCGCATGCGGGCATCGATCGCGGCGGCCTCCCAGCGACGCGTCCAAGCGCGACCGATCGCGTAATCCGCCGCGTTCGCGGAGTCGAGTCGCTGGATCTGAGGCTCTTCTGTCGACAAGCAGGATCGTCCTAAGAAATGACCGGAAGCACTCTAGCTTCTTCTCGACGTGGTGGCTAGAGGTTTGCCAACTACCGGAATGCGCAGGACTGGGTCGAAGCCGTGCTCAAGAGGACGCGCGCTCAGCTGCCCGCGCGAAGCTCACGACCCTCGCGACCAGTGCGTTGTAGCGGCTGTGGGCCCCCTGTTCGGCCTCGGAAAGCAGTTCATAGAGGCGATGTGAGGGCCGCTCACCGCCACCCTCCGGCACGTCGAAGCCCAGTCTCCGTAAGCGGGGGGCCGCCATTGCCACCAGCAGCGAAGACTCGCTCTCACGACCTGCGGCGAGGTCTGAAAGACCCGTGCTTACTAGCTCGTGGCCGGGAAAGCTGGTGGGCACATCCTGCACAGGCCCAATCATAGGCTGCTCATCTCGCCTCCACCCGGTTGCCGGCGCGACACCGCGGCGGCGCGTTCTCGCACTTTCTCTCATCCGAGCGGAAGTCAAGGCCTTCCCGGGCGGCGCGTGGGGCTATCCGTGGGGCTATCGTCTCCAAGCGACACCCGTATACGCAGCCATTCCAACAACGGAGGTCATTATGAGCAACATCGACGAGCAGATGGTCGTGGCTCACTTCATCGTCTCGGACGATGTCGAGCGTTCCCGGCGCTTCTACACCGACGTACTGGGGGGCAAGACGGTCATCGGCGGCGAGGCGGGGGACGAAGTGACGTACGTGGCGCTGGCCAACAGCTGGATCATCATCAACGTCGGAGGCGGTCCGACCGACGACAAGCCGACGGTCACGCTCGAGACGCCGCCCGACCCAGATCGGGTGAGCAGCTTCCTCAATATCCGGGTCGCGGACATCCAAGCTGTGTACGCCGAGTGGAGCGCGCGGGGGGCCGAATTCCTGACGCCGCCCAAGCAGCATGAGACCGAGATTCGCTGCTACATCCGTGATCCCGACGGCTACCTGATCGAGGTTGGTCAGACGACGCTGGCGAGAGGGTGGCGTCCACCGTCTTGACCAACGGCAAGGTCTTCGACGAGGACGCGCAGCGGCCTCGCGAGAGCTATGAGGCGGTGTTCTCGGCGTCCGCCATTCACTGGGTCGACCCCGATCTGAGCTGGCGGAAGATCGCCGATGCGCTCGCTCCGGGCGGGACGCTCGCGCTGATCCAGTACTTCGGCCTCAAGGAGCAGCGCAGCGTCGACGATCAGGAGGCTCTGTGCCAACCCCGATCGAGCACACCGCCGCTGAACTCAACGCCCTGCTCGGCACGATGTCATTCTGGGCACGACTCTCACGCGAGCAGCGCGACGCCCTCTCCAGCGAGAATCACGCTCTCCACGAGCGCCTGGGGCGGCCAATCCGGGCGAGCACGCTCGCCGTGCTTGTCACCGCGCGATCGATGCGATGATGCCTGCTCCCTTCCTCGACAGGAAAGAAGGATGTAATGCCTGACGCAGAAAACGACGACATCGAGCCCGACCCGACAGCGCCCGGCACCGACGGCAGAAGCCTTCTCATGCAAGAAGTAGCCGTGCAGATGGACGCGATCGAAGCCGACCTTGGCCGCGACTTCGAGATCGGCCGCGTCATAACGATCGTCGAGGTCAAGGGACCTGATGGCAATGTCGGGCTTCGCGTTCGAGCCGGGCAGTATCCGTGGGTCTCGCTGGGGATGCTCGACTTTGCGAAGAAAAGCGTGGAAGCGCAGATGGGCTAAGGACCCTGGCGAAAGGCCGCTCGTGTGAGCGCACCCGCTTCCCTAGTTGTCCTCGACCGTTATCCCGAGCTCTTGCGCGAGCATTCGCGAAAGCTCCATGAGCTGCAACGGGTCGATGATCGCGCCACGAAGCCCCAGCACAGATCCCGCGGGCCTGAGCTCCGAGCCTCGCAAGTCAACGAGCGACATGGCTGCTTTGGAGAAGTCGGTTTCCACGAGCTGACAGCTGGAGAAAAGAGTGGTTTTGATGCTCGCTCCCTGGAAGTCCGCTGCGGTGAGGACACAATCCTCGAAGGACACCCGCTCGATCCGGCTATGACGGAAGTTGGCGTAGTCGAGCTTGCATGCCTTGAAGCTCACCTCCTGGATCCGCGCCTCAGCAAAGCTAAGGCCGGTCAGTCGCGCATCGCTGAACAGCGTACGCCGTAGCTGCGCATCTCCCCAGTCACCGTTGGCTGCGCCGACCCGCTCAGCAACGACATCGAGGAGCTCGATGCCCCGGAGCTTGGACTCGCCGAGATCGAGGTCCTTCAGATGCACCCGCCGCATGCATCCCGAGCCTGCGTCCACCTCTAGGAGGGACGCCGAGCAGACCCGGACGTCTTCCAGCTCGAACCGTGCGTCGAGCCCAGCGAGCTGAACGCTCTCGAGCTCCTCGAAGTCAAATTCGGGTGCCTGCGTAGCCCCGATTTGGTGAGGGCTGGGTCGTCGCGGGGGCATCTTGTCATGGTATTCAGCGAAGAAGCCCTCGAAGTGCTGCTCGCGGTGGGCACGCGGGCCTGACGACGCGGTTGCGCGGCAACGGGGGTGCTAGCCGGGGTTCGTGGCCGCGACGATCCAGACGGCTGCGCGGCTGACTATCGAGCCGTCGGGCTTCTGCCAGGCGGCGTAGTGGTCCCTCAGGGCCTCGGCGATCTCGCCCCGACGGCTCTCCCCGTACTCGCCGTTCAGGCGGATCAGCTCGGCGCCGGGTCCGATCGCAAGCAGGGAGTCGATCGCTTCGTCCACGTCGGCGCCCATGAAGTAGTCGAAGTCGCGCTGATGCAACTCGATCTCGTCGAACCCGGCGGCCTCGAGAATCCCGCGGGTGGTCTCGGGGTTACCGAGTGAGAATGGCCCGGGCCCGCAGGTGTCGGCCTCGTACTCGTCAGGCCGCGAGAGGAACCGCTCAACGACCTGCTCGGTCTCCGCCCACAGCGGGCTTTCGGCCTTGCGGCGCCAGCAGACCTTCGCGAGCCTGCCGCCGGGCTTCAGCGCGCCGCGGATCGCGCGCATAGCCGGGACCGGCGCGGCGAAGAACTGCGTCCCCATGCGCGAGAAGGCGTACTCGTAGATCCGATCCCACTCAGCCGTCTGCGCATCGGCGGTCTCGAACGCAATGTTCTCAACACCCGCCTCGACGGCCTCACGACGGGCGTCCTCGATAAACCGCGGGGAGGAATCGGTGCCGAGCGCGAAGCCTCCCGGCCCGACGAGCTCAGCCAGCCGCTGAGTCGTCTCGCCGAAGCCGCACCCGATGTCGATGCAGCGCCCACGCTCGGGCGGCGGAAAGAGCTCGAAGACCTCCTCGGTGACCTCGCTGAGCGCGCCCACGAACACCTTGCGGTTCGACTTCCACCGCTCATACAGGACGGTGTTCCATGCACGCACCGCCTCCTCGTTGGCAGCCGCCACCGCACCCGCGCCCTGCTGTTGCACCATCGGCTGATAATACACCTCAACCGCCCCTCCGCAGAGGGGGGCTACCGCTCGGTGCGGCGGTGACTCGCTCGGCGAAGCTGACGGCGGCGGACACAAACCTCTGGAACTCAGTATGATCCTATCCAGTAGAATTAAGTGGTCAAATCGTCGATACACCTGCGGATGAATCTGAGTGATAGCTATGCCCAGAACCAACTGTGGACGATTGGGGAGCGCAATGAGAGCGTGGATCGCGCTGGCGGTTACGGTGCTTGCACTAGCCGTGCCTGCTGGAAGCGCGGCTCAGCCAGTGGCAAGGGCTGCGTGTAGTCAGGACGTCTCGGCGACGATTGAAGGTCAACACAAGTGTTTGGGGCCCGGTGAGTACTGCGCTACGCGGTATGAGCGTCAGTACGAACGCTACGGGTTCATGTGCAGCACTCGGTACAACCCGCCGAGGCTTAGAAGGAAGTAGGAAGCGCCGGCAAAGAAGGGGGTGGATGGGGATATGGCTACGCCACAGGGGGTTTGGTGACCCGAGGTTGGTGAGCTTGCCTGCCGGTGGTTGTGGGTGCACGCGGTTTACGGCAGCTGCGCCCTCATGCCCCGGTATCGAGACTCAGGTGTAGTCGCCGTCGACGAAGGCTTCGGCAGCCTCGCGCACCACTGTGAACTCTCCGCGGCCGAGCCGGTCGATCGGACGATCGAAGCCGAGCAAGCGATTTCGGGCCATGAGCCAGCTGCGTGTGGCCTCGGCCGAGTAGGCCTCGCGGAGAATCTGAGCGATCGTGCGTAGGTCGTCGATGTGCTCCTCTAGGCGCGTCCGCTTCGGCCGCTCGTCATCGGAGAGCAGCCGACGGATGGTCCGAACGCCGGCGCCCGTGGCCCGCGCCAGCTCTTCATCGGTCAGGTGGAGTTCCTGCTTTATGGCGGTCAGTACGCCGGATGGTCCTGAAACAACAGTGGTCATCGATTCAGCCTATCTAGCGTCTGGCGCTTTGTCAACATATTTGCCCACATATATGACCGGCATTTTAGCACCATATACGGCTGCAGATTAGGCCACATGATCGATCACGGCGGGCTGTTTGCCGATCGCTTAGGCTCCGACTCGTGCATGTCTACTCCATCTCGACGCTTGCCTTTCGACAGACGCCCGAGCACCGAGCAGCTCTGGAGCTTCCCTCACATGCCCGTCGCGATAGTCGGCGGCACTATGCTCGCGCTGTCTCTCTCCCGGCCACGGCTGTGGTGGACAGAGGCGCCGACCGACGAGTCCGTGTCAACTCGCAGATGGGCCAAACTGGCATTGACCTTGTCCGAACGGGCATTGACCTTGTTCTTGCTGGTCATGGCTGCCTATGCCGCATGCACGCTCGCGGAGGTACTCAGCAAGCAACTGGGTCGCGAATTCGTCGACCTTCTACATGGTGCCGGAGCGTTCTTGTTTCTGTACGCCTGGCTGGTGCACTTGGGCCCTTCGTCAGGGAGTGGCGCCTGCGCGGCGTAATGGGCGCAGCCGTGCTCTACACCTGCGTTATGTATTCAGCACTGGTTGTCGGGTTTATCCTCACAGGAGCGGCTCTCAAAGTTCCGTTCCTTACGGGAGATCTTAGGCTTGTAGTGACCGCCATCCTGACTCCAGCAATGGAATGGGTCTTCTACCGGTTCACTCGACCAAAACCGGAGAACGGGTCTAAAGCCGAACCGACCTCCCCTACTCGAACTCCGGCTCGGTCCACCATGGCATGATCTCTGGCAGACCATCGCTCACTTGGTCGGGGAAGTTCGCGGGGCGCTTCTCGAGGAACGCCGTTATGCCCTCGACGGCGTCATCGGATTGACCGCGCGCGAACATGCCGCGGGAGTCGGCGCGGTGGGCCAGCATAGGGTGCTCGGCGCCCAGCATCCTCCACATCAACTGCCTTGCCAGCGCCACCGACACCGGCGCGGTGTTCTCGGCGATCTCCCGCGCCAGCGCATGCGCAGCCTCCAGCAGCTCGTCTTTTGGGTGCAAGCTGCGCAAAAGTCCACCCTCCAAACCCTCCTGTGCCGAAAACACCCTGCCCGTCGCCACCCACTCCATCGCACGGCTGATCCCCACCACACGCGGTAAAAACCAACTCGAACAGGCCTCCGGGATGATCCCACGACGCGCGAACACGAAGCCCATGCGGGCATCGTCGTCCGCGAGGCGAATATTCATCGGCAGCGTCATCGTCGCCCCCACTCCCACCGCCGGCAGAGCTCACCCGGGACAGTCAGGTGTGCGCTCGTGCAGGCGTACGCGTAGGCCCTTCGGGATCGTGGTGAAGGCGAAGCGCTCTGTGACGGGCCCGCCGGTGCTGTCCAGCTCGAGCTCGAAGTTGCGGGCGATCATTGCCATCGCGGTCTTTGACTCGAGGAACGCGAGGTTGCGCCCCGGGCAGAAGCGCGGCCCGGCGCCGAACGCGAGGAACGTCTTCTGGTCGGGCGCCTGGCGCTCGCCGTCGTCGAGCCAGCGCTCGGGGTCGTACTCGGCGCCGTGTGCGTTGCGCCCGGCGTGGCGGGTCTGGAGGATCAGGCGCGTGCCGGCGGGGATCTGGGTGTCGCAGATCGTCGTGTCGACGAGCGGTTCGACGGTGAGCCCGTTGGCGACGGACTTCAGGCGCATCGACTCACGCAGCACCGCCTCGCCATAGGAGAAGCGCGAGACGAGCTCGTGCTCGGTGGGGAGCCGCTCGTCGCCCAGCACCCCCAACGCCTCCTGCGCCCAGCGCGCCTGGATGTCGTTGTGTTGTGCGAGAAACCAGCTCGTCCAGGCCATCGTGTGCGCCGTGGTGTCCTCCCCCGCGAGCAGCAGCGCGAACGTGTTCCCGACGATTTCCTCGTCGGTGAACGCGCGGTCCTCCCGCTGGGCGGCGAGCATCGCCTCGAGGAAGTTATCGGGCTCCTCGAACAGCTCAGGGCGCTCGCGCATCCGTGCCCGGGCCTGCTCGATGAAGCCCATGACCGCCTGGTTGAGTATCACCAGCGAACGGTCCAGCCGGCGGTCGACCGGAAGCCGAAACCAACGCCAGTATTGGAACGGGAAGAAGATCCTGAAGTTGAGCATGGTGAACACCTTCTGGATGTGGTGCTGCAGCTCGTTCTCGCCTTTTTCGAGCGTGTTCAGATCGTGGCCGAACGCGAGCGTCGAGGTGACGTCCACGGCGTAGGAGGTGAACTCCCCGGAGAGGTCGATCGAGCGACCGTCGCGCGCCGCCTCCGTCAACCGGCGGTGCAGCCGCTCGGTCGCGGTGCGGATCACGTGGAAATGACGGTGCAGGTGATTGGAGTTCAGGGCGGTGACCGCGAGGCGCCGCTGCCGGCGCCAGTCCTCGCCCTCGACCGAGAAGACACCGGGGAACCCGATCTCCTGGAAGCTCTGCTCGATCTCACGCCAGCGCCGGTAGCCACTGGGGCGCTCGCGCAGGACTCGGTTGATCTCCTCCACGTCGCTGATCACGACGGTCAGCCGTCGCCCCACGTAGAACTTGAAGATCGGGCCGTAGCGATCGGACCACTCCTCGACCACGAGGTGCGCTCGATCTATACGCCACGTCTGGGGCAGATTGCCCAGCAGCGGCAGACCGGGCGGGGCCGGCAGGTCACGGATCGAACGGGGTGTAAGGGTTGGTGGTGTTATGGCTGTCTACGCTACTGAGGGTGTGGTGATCTTGGGTTGGTGGTGTTATAGCTACGCCACTGATGGTCTGGTTACCGTTGGTTTGTGAGCCGGCAGCTGGTTGTGGTTGCACTTGGGTTACGGCAGCTGCGGCTTCATGCCGTCCTATGCTGAGGAGTCTTCGGCTCTTGGCCGCCTGAAGAGGCAAGACCTCAGGACACAGCCTCAAGGGGATAGCTCGGGCGACCGCGCTCGTAGGCGCCCGCACCGCGTGCGAAACCCTCAGCCGCCGCCTCGTGCACGGCATTCGGAGCGCCCGCCGTCACGCCGGAGAGCCCTTGGCGCAGTAGAGGATCTGCAAGTGACGGCACACACCTCGAAAGCTACCGCCAGCGCCGGTGGGCGCCGAAGGGATCGACGTAGACGGCTGCTCGCAAACGTAGAGCAGATCTGCTCGCAATCAGCGAGCACCCTGTCTCGAGATATCGACGCTGGTCGGTCGTCGGTTCTATGAACGTCGGGGCTTCACGCAGGCGACGGAGATTGTCCTGCAGGGTGGGCCGGATACTTGGTGGGTGTGGTTATGGCTACGCTACTGGGGTTGTGGCGACCCTGGGTTGGTGAGCCTGAAGCCGGCGTTGCGAGCGGTTTACGGCGGCTGCGCCTCCATACGAGATGGTGCATCTTGGCGCGGTTGTAGAGCACGGAGATGAAACGTTGCTCAGTTGCAGCTCTTTGTCCCAGATCACCGTCGCATCCGCGGCGCATAGCTGGGGCAGTGTCGTGATCGTGTGCTGGATGTCCTGCGCCGAGATGTTTCCGAAGACGCCACAGACGAGCACCAGGTCGGCCGGGACCGCGCCCACGTAGGCGTCGGTGAGCGACGCATCGCCGCCGACGATTTGCACCCCGTCGAGCCCGGCATCCTGCGCGGCTCGGCGCGCGAGGAGCACGTTGTGCTCGTCGAGCTCGACCAAGCGCGCACTGACGTCTCCGCGCCGCTCATGCCCGGCGAGCGCGCCGATGAGAGAGACTACGGGAGGTCTTCAGCGGCGAGCGCCGCGATGAACGGCTCGCGGACCGCCGGGTCGCAGTACTGGCGCTCGAGTGCGCGCTTTTCGACATCCGGATCCTCGCCAGCCGGATAGTCGCGCCCAGGGCCGCAGGCCAGCGATAGCGAGGAGCGTCCATCCCACGCTGGTCCGGGAAATGTGGCGTCCAGAATGATGCGCTGCCCCTCGATGAGGATCGTGAGATAGCGGTGTACGTCAACGAGCCTATCCTCGGGGACGACACCGGCGACCCTGGTGCCGAACAACTCCCGCGCTCGGGGGCGATCCAACCTGTAGACCCGATGGATGATCGCGGGTTCAGACTCGGGGAAGCGTTCGGACAAAGCCTGCGCGAGAAACAGATGCTTGGTGGAACACGTGCCGCGACGCTCGCGCAGCATCCCCTGCACCGTGCGGTCGGTCGGTCGCCCGTACGGTAGCGCCCGCACAGCCTCAACCAAATCGACTAGCGACGAGCCAGGTGGGAGGAGGGTGTCGATAGACGAAGCGTAGAAGGTGCGGCTTTCACGCATGACGCTCTGGATGAAGCGTCCCTGCACTCGTTGTTCTGCGGCGCCAAGCCGCACTTCTCCTGTGATGGAAGGATCAGAGAAGCACTCTAGCTCCTTCTCGACGTGGTGACTAGGAACTTGCCTGACGGCATTGACTCGTTCATGGTTGCCGAAAAGCAGACCTCGAGTGGTTATCGGATCCGTCTGTGATGCGTGCCGTTTCAATCCCGGCAAGTCGCACAATTGGAGACACTTCTCTCGCTCCACATCAGGCTGGTAAATCAGGGGCCAAGTAGCGCGGCGGGAATGATCGCGATGCCGTCTTTGCGGCGGTATGCGTCCGCGCCGGTGGTGATGAGGATCGCGTCCAGCAGCGTGTCACCGATCTGTTCCTGAAGCCATTTGAGGTGGCGGGTGTCGCGCTCGGTCGGGTTGCGGGCAAGCTTGACCTCGATCGCGATGATGCGGCCGTCGGCGCGCTCGACGACATTCCTCAACACTACCATAATGCACCTGTCTACGCTACCTAAATGCAGGTAGGTACGCTACCGATCGCGCGAGCGCCAAGGCTCATAACACCCTGTCGCGGCTGAATGCCTTCCTGTATGGGAAAGCCGTACAACCGCTCGAGGCTTCACGCGGGCGACGGGGGTTGTCCTGTTGGGTGGGCCGGATACTTGGTGGTTGTGTCGGGGGCCGGGGTAGGTGGGTGGATGCTCAGGAACTTCCACCAATGATGGATTTCTTATGGCTACGCTGCTGGGGTTGTGGTTACACTGGGTTGGCGGTGTTATAGCTACGCCACTTGGGGTGTGGTGACCCTCGGTTTGTGAGCTTGCCGGCAGCTGTTTGTGGTTGCACACGGTTTACGGCAGGTGCATCTTCATGCTTGAGGAGTCTTTGGCTACTCGCAACGTCCTCCCCACCCTCCTAACACAAAGAGCCCCAGTCGCATCATCCCGAAGGCGAGAGGCCTACTGGGGCGTTCCCGACCAGAGTAGCAACGACGATGGATAGCGAACAGAGTGGGCTATCGCCCTCGCCCTGAGTAATTCACACCCGCATGCCCCCGGCACCGAGGATCAGGGTCCGACCCAGGAGTCCGCTGAGTTCGTTGGACAGGATTTTGCCGTTATGGTTGCCGGGATGGACGAGGGGCCGCCCAGCTCGTATCTGCTGCTCGCCAAGGACACGCCCGTCTTTGGCTCTGACGGCGGAGTGCTCGGCAAAGTCAAGGAGGTCCTGTCCGTACCCAGCGAGGACATCTTCGAGGGCTTGGTGGTGGCGACCGCTTATGGCGATCGGTTCCTCGCTGCCGAACTGGTCACAGCGATCCACGAGCGCGGCGTCGACGTTGCCACTCCCGCAATCAGCGCCGCCGAGCTACCCCTTCCGGAGCCGCACCGGCGCATCAAGTACGACGTAGTAGCCGACGAGCGTCCTTGGGTCGAGGTGATGCACTGGCTGCACGCCCACCTCGCACACCTCATCCATCCCACAGATGCACGTCTCGACAGCGCGCGCGAGCGCTTGGAGCAACGGGAAAAGGCGCTAGCGCTCGCCCGCGAGAACCCACGGTTGGCGCTCGAGGCCGGCGTCGGCCGCCCCGACCTGCCCGGCGCCTACGACGGCGGACTAATCGATCTCAACCACGCCCCGGCCGGGGTGATTGCCTGCCTCCCCACGTTCGACGCCGAGTTAGCTGACTGCGTCGTAACCGCGCGCGAGCGGGTCGATGGGTTCTCCTCGATCGAGGACTTCGGAACGGTGCTCGATCTACCAGGAAGCCAGGTCGAGCATCTACGCGACCATGTCGTCTTCCTACCCGGCTGACCGCGGGGAAGCCCGAGAGCCTCCTGTATTGCCCGTCACAGAACCGGGATGGGTCGAGCCCGAGCCCATAGAACCGATCAGATAACTGGATGCATATGGGCTTGAGTTTGTTCAGGGGTAGTCCGATATCGATACGAGCATGCTTCGCGAGATCAACAACGCTAGCTGGACTCGCCGGCTGACCCTGTTCGGCTGGCGCTACGAGTTCCTGATCGGCAAGAAGATCCACGGCACCGCTTGGCGCAAGTCGCGGTGGAGCAACTTAGACGCGTCCCAGGCACAGGAGCCCACGCCGTTCATACACAGCAATGGCCGGTGCTACTGGTGGTTTGAGTCCTCCTTCTACTGGGAGGATGAGAGCCTAGAGCCAGACGATCTGCTCGCGCTGATCCGGGACCGCGAACGTCGCCAGCGCCGCAAGCTCGAGCGCGCGCACGCCGCGATGACCCTCGATGCCGAACCCGTCAAGCGACGGGAGCCAGTCCCGCGCGAGGTACGCCTCGCCGTTTTCGAACGCGACAGCGGCCAGTGCGTCCAATGTGGATCCAGCTTCGACATCCAGTACGACCACATCATCCCCTTCTCGATGGGCGGCGCCACGACGGTCGAGAACCTCCAGATCCTTTGCTCCACCTGCAACCAGCAGAAGGGCGACACGCTCGGTTGAGCATGGAACGATCAGCGAGGGCTGGTGCGCTTTGGCGCGGCTGAGAGCAGCGTGAGCAGGCGTCGCTCGGTGGCAGTTGGATCGCGCGATGAGGATCGATCCAGGCAGCCCAACCCAAGATCTGATCGTCGGTCAACCCCCGGGGTAGCTCGCCTATGTTCGCACCCATGCGCCGAAGCATCAGCTATCTGGCGAGCGCCAGATCACCAGACTTGGTAAGGTTCGGCCCAACGGAATCAGAGGCACATTCGGTCGAATGGGAGGTGCGTCGAGTCAGCGTATCTAGTGATCTATGCCCAAAATCAGGCTCGCCTGATCGACGAAGGCCATTATCCGGCGGCTTGAACGGCGCCGTTTAGTAGCTGCTCGTAGCGCTCCAGCGTGATGAGGACGGCTCGGGGCGCACTGCGGCGGGTGATGATCAGCTGCTCGGCTTCGCCGCTCTCCAAGCGCTCAAGCGCCTGCGGTAGTTCTCTGGCTGCGGTCTTGGAAGGCAGGATCTCGTCTAGGCCAACGCGCAGCTTCATGGTCTCTCCTGTCGTGATGTTGCGGGCCAGATAAGGCTATAGGGCGGCCCGGTCGAACTCGAAGGCCATCGCAAACGGTGCCCCTAAAAGAAGTCGTCCGATACTTACGCAAGACCGCATTCCATGATCCGTTCGTCACAAAGAAGTCTGCAAAATCCGCAAGAAACACAAAAGAGCACGGCCCTCCTGGCGGTCAGGCTCTGATGTCTAGCAAGCCTTGAAAGGAGGCCCACCGTGTTGAACCAGGAGCAGGAACGCAACATCCAGGGTGTCGGCGTCGCCGGCTTTCGCAAGGACCACCAACATCTCTTGTTCGTCACCTTCCGTGACGCGACCAGCGGCCAGATGCTGCTCTCTTCTCTGGCTGACTTGGTCGCGTCCTCCCTTGAGGTTTCGGCATTCAATCGTGCGTTCTCAGAGATTCTTCACCGCACTGGGCGCGAAGACGTGATCGAGGCTACATGGGTCGGGTTGCTGGTTGGTCCTCGAGGGTATGAAAAAAGCTCGGCGTGGACCTCAGCAGCGAGTTGCCCGCGGGGCCCGGAACCGAAGCCTTCCAACGCCGCGAACGCCGCCGGCTGATCGACGCGCGCTTTCCCCTGATGAAGCGCTTGGAGGACTTTCGCTTCGAGGAGAACCCGAAAATCTCCCAGGCTACGATCGCTGCCTTGGCGCAGGGCACCTGGATCGATGACCGCGAGTCAGTGATCCTCCTCGGCGACAGCGGCACGGGGAAGACCCATTTGGCGATCTCTCTCGCAGTGCTCGCCTGCCAGCAAGGACGCCGCGTCAGATTCACCACCCTCGCCGCGCTCGCGAACGAACTACAAGCAGCCGACAGCCGACGCGAGCTCGGGAAAGTCATCGCGCGCTACGCCCGAACCGAGCTCGTCGTCCTCGACCTAGGCCGACACCGCGACTATGCCGACAGGCCGTGTGCGCGGCGGTGAACGGCCCGCTCTCGGCGGGCTTTGTGATGGTTTCACCGACTGGATTGTCGGCATAGTCACAGTCCTTCGAGGAAGGCAAGCGTGGTGTCCGGTGGTTTGTAGCGGCCGGGTGGGACGGTGGTCGGTGCGACCAGGGCGAGCGCGCGTTCCTTGATAGTGAGGTCGGCGTGGAGATAGGGCTGCGTGGAGCGGACATCGGCGTGCCCGAGCCACAACGCGATCACGGTCGTGTCGACCCCGGCTTGCAGCAGTGACATCGCGCAACTGTGCCTGAGCACGTGCGGATGCAACCGCTTGCCGTTCAGCGATGGGCACTGCTTCGTCGCGGCCTTGGTGTGAGTCGCCAGGCGTCGTTCGATCGCGTCACGACTCAGCCGCCTGCCGGTGCGGGTGCAAAACAGTGGGTCTTGCGGGCCGCCGGCTCGCTCTGTGAGCCACGTGGACAACACTGCCTGCGCCGCTGCGGTGAGCGGCACGGAGCGTTGCTTGCGGCCCTTGCCCTCGCAGCGAACGTGCGCGCCGGTGCCGAGCACGATATCTGCGCAGCCCAGCCCGATCAGCTCGGAGACCCGCAGTCCTGCCTGGATCGCCAAGGTGAGCATCGCACGGTCGCGCCGGCCCTCCCATCTTGCTCTGTCGGGCGCTTCGATCAGCGCCCTGGACTCCTCCGCGGTGAGGAACGTCACGGTGCGCCTTTCAAAGCGCTTGGGCGGGATCGAAAGCACCCGCGCGATCACAGCGGCGTGCTCAGGGTGACGCAGAGCCGCGTAGCGAAACAGTGAACGGATCGCGGTCAGCCGCAGGTTCCGCGTCCTGGCGCTGTTGTGTCGGTTTTCCTCGAGATGTGTCAGAAACGATGAGATCAGCGTCTCGTCGAGGTCGTCCCAATCGAGCGAGGATGGTGTTTTCCCGGTCGTCTCCTGCGCGAAGCAGAGCAGCAGTCGCAGCGTATCGCGGTAGGAAGCGATCGTTCTCGGGCTGGCCTGCAACTGCCGCGCCAAACGGTCACTGAAAAACGCTTGGAGTGTAGGGGCGATCATGCTCATGACCGCACCGCCTCATCGCGCTCGAGCAGCCGCGCGGCGTGGCCAAGAAGCTCCGGCGCCGCCGACAGATAGTGATAGGTGTAGCGGGGTTCTCGATGCCCGAGGTAGGTCGAAAGCCACTGCATCCGGGCCTGAACGTCCTGGCCGTCCCGATACCAGCCGAGCAGGGTGCGCACCGCAAAGGTGTGGCGTAGATCATGCATCCTGGGAGGATGCGGCGCTCCCGCGCCAACGCCGGTTCTGTTGCAGAGCATCCGGAACGTTTTGGAGACGCCCTCATAAATGACCCTCGTCCCGCGCAGGGAGACGAAGAAGCTCTCGGTGCTCGGGTGCGGACAATGCTTCTCGCGCTGATGGTTGTATTTCTGGAGCGCCTGCAGGGTGCTCATCTGCAACGGCACCTGCCGGGACTTGCGGAACTTCGATTTGCGCACCAGCAGCACCCCGTCGGAGAAGTCGACGTCGTGACGGTCAAGACGGAGCGCCTCCCCGATCCGCAGGCCAGTGGCAGCCAACAGTCCGATCAGCGTCTGGTAGGTCGCTGCCCGCAGCGGCTGTGGAATTGACTGGGCGGCCTGATCCATCAACGCGACGATGTCCGCTTCGCTATAGATGAATGGTGGCCGCCACCGCTGGCGGGTCGGGATCGCCCCGGCGGGAGGGACCTCAGTCCGGGCGTCGATCCCGGACAGGTAACGCGCGAACCCACGAACTACCATCATCCGCTTGCTCCACACGGTGCTTCCAGCTGGAGCTTCGGGTTCAAGTGACCAGTCGAGGGCCGCCTTGACAGTCACGAACTCCGCGTCGCGGACCTCGAGGTAGGTGACGAATCGCGGCAACAGCCGGCCTGCGTCGGCGAGATCGTGGCCGAGCAGGCGACGCAGCCGTAGGTACTCATCGAGTTGCTGCGAGAGGGCGCTCATCGTCCCACTCCCGGCCAGGGCTGAGCGACCTGTCGCAGCCGCCCGAGATCGATCTTGGCGTAGATCGCGGTGGTCCCCAGGTCGCGATGGCGCAACACCTGGCTGATGTCGATCAACGAAGCGCCCTCGCGAAGCAGCTCGCTCGCGAGTGCATGACGCAACCGGTGCGCGCCGACATGCGCCACACCCGCCCGCTCGCATGCCCGCCGCACCACTTCGCCGACGAGATAAGCCGGGATCGGGCGCGTCGGGGCGCGCAAAGTCAGGAACACCCGCCGGGTGTCGTGCGCTCCGCGTACGGACAAGTACTCGGCGAGCGCCTCACCGACATCGCCTGACAGTGGCAGCCGGTCCCGGCGCCGGGCCTTGCCGCGCACCACGATCTCGCCACCGCGCCAATCCAGATCCTCGAGCTCAAGGCGCGCCACCTCGATCGAGCGCAAACCAAGCCGCGCGAGCAGAATCACGATCGCGAAATCGCGCACACCATCAAACCGCGACCGGTCACAACCCACGAGCAGCCGCTCCACATCGGCGCGGGAAATCGTCTGGGGAATACCTGTTTCCCGCCAGCCCGCCACTCCGGGCACCGCGTCCCCAAGCGGCAGCGCAGTCAAGCCACGTAAGTGCAAGAAACGCAAAAGCGATCGAAGCTCCGCGACATGACCCTTCGCGGCTCCGAGACAGACACGAGCGCACTCCCTCACCAAGAACGCGGACACCTCCGCGCCGGTCAGGTTGTTCACACCCCGCTCATCCTCAGCCACGACTCGCTTGCCAAGGAACCGGCGCGCCAGCTTCTCATACCGATGCACGGTCGCCGGCGCCAGCCCCCGCTCGATCACCAGCCACTCGTGATAATCGGCGATCAGCTCCTCAAGCGGCGTGAGCTCCAGCGGCAGATCCTCGGGCATCATCACCGCGAGCTCACGCAGGTAAGACACCAGCTGCCGCAGCTCGCCCAGGCTCGCCACCCGCCGATCCCCACCAGCGCGCCGGCAAGCCAGAAACGCCTCAACCGCGGCCATGTTCAGTCGCCCGGGCTCGACACCCTCATCGTCCATCCAGCGACCCAACTGCCCCAACACCTTCAGCATCGCGCGCACCGTCTGCGGCGTGTAGCCAAGCTCCAACAGCCGAACGCGATAACCCTCCACGAACGGACCGAGCCGTCCGGGCTTCCTTCGGGGAGTACCCGACATTGTCCTTGCCTCCTTGTCAGAGCACCAAGGCCCCGACGGTCAGAAGTGTCTAGTCGGGACGTGAAACTATGCCGATACTCACGCTGGCGCTCAGCCCGAAACACCCATCAGACACAAGGCTCTCCGCGACTGGGGGGACGGCCTGTCGGCATAGTCGCGGTGTCGGCCTAGATCAACCTATGCCGATATCGGCATAGGTTGACGAGCTCGGGTATCTCGCGCTGCCCGAGGGCGCCGCGGAGCTCGTGTTCCAAGTCATCTCCGAGCGCAACGAGCGAGCATCGCTGATCGTCACCACCAACCTCCCGTTTGGGGAGTGGACGAAGGTCTTCCCCGACGCTCGCCTCGCCAAGGCCGTCGTCGATCGCATCACCCACCGAGCGCACATCATCGACACCGGAGCAGAGTCCTGGCGCTTCCGCCACGGCCTCACCAAAGCAAAGAAGGGAGCCGCCTGACCCCCAGACCCGTCCGCGCCGGCGATAACTCGCTCCGCTCCGCGCTACGCGCTCCGCTCCACGAGACACCGCCGAAAGTCACAATCAGAGAAGATCAACTACACACAACAACCGACGCGAAATGGGGCCACTTCAAGCCGCCGCGCCGGGGCCACTGCAAACCGCCGCGCCCAGCTGCGCGACGGGCAGGGCAACGTCCCGATAGCCAAGGCTTGGGCAGTGATTCTTGGCGACGACGGCGCCGCGTACGACGCAGTGCGAGCGCGGCTTGGAACCGTGGCGCGACTCGTCTGGGAGATAGACGCTGCAGTCCAACATCCCGGCAGGGAGCAAGTCGCGGCGCCGGTGGCGCGCTACCGCAACACTTGGCTTGAAGCCGCCTTCCCGCTGCAGCGGAGCTTCGTGGACAACGTTGAAAGCATCAAGCCGAGTGACGAGTCGTACGAGGCGCTCGGCATGGTCGCGGCTTACTTGGAGGCAATCGCTTCGGAAGGGCCGATGCCGTCAGAAGAGCGGCGCGCCGAACTGATCGAGGACGTCCGGATCGCGCTACGGGACGTTGGCACCAGCGACGAGTTGCCACCCGAGGTGGCACATCTCATCACTCAGCGACTCTCTGACATTGAAAAGGCGCTTTGGCACATCGAAATCGGTGGTCCAGAAGCAGTTCGCCGCGCGACAGAAGCACTGATGGGCACCGCAGTAGCAGCGAGCGTCTCGGACGAGAAAATGCGGAAGTCCGACATCATGAAACGCGTTATGGCCGTCGCCGCATCTGTGTACGTCGTCTTCACGGCTGGACCAGCTATCCAGAACTCGATTGATGCATGGTCCAAGGTTACTGGAGAGCTAACTGCCGCACCGGCGCACGTCGAGGGGCCTGCTGCCCACCAGACTGGCGACGCAACGGCCCCTGACGACCAACCTGCCACGAATCACGACAACAACGAAGCGAGCACCACGCCTTAGACCCACAGACATCATCGAACGTATGGACCGCGCTCCTAATCCGGTGTGGACATACGTGAACCTCGGTCCCAGGGCCAGGATCAGCGCCTTCAGCGTCAGCGCACAACGACCACATGGCTGGTTGCTTGCGCGGTTTGCCATCCGGTGCCGGTGAACGTGACTCTGTAGGCAAACGAACCAGTCCGACTGGCACGTACGCTGGCAGTGCAAACACCGTTTCGTGTGGATGTCTGCGCTACACGCACGGGCAGTGAGCCCTCGAGCCGCTCGAACATGCAGGTGCCTATAGGTGTTCCTGCGGGAGATTGAACGTGAGCTTGTAAACGTAGACGTTGCCGGGGACTGCTGAGGTGACCCGGCAAGCTTCCAAAGGAGGCCTGCGTGAGGTGCTCGACAGTCGCAGTGAGGCTGAAGGGGGTGACCACTGTGCACTGGCTGACAGGAGTCTGCAGCGGTGGATAGCTACGCAGCTGGTAGTTATTCGGGCCATCGATCGCGACGGCAAACGTGCCGAGCCCGTTGAAGCTCGAGGTCAGCATCACAGACTGCTGGCCCGGGGTGGCGTCTCATTTCCCGGGTGAATTCGCCGAGGCGTAGCTCCGCTCGCTGCGGATCTTATGCGGCGATCACCTCCTCGGCGTCGATGGTCACCGTTGGGGCGGGATCCTTGTGTAGCTGATGGCGTAGCCGCTCGATTTCGGCGACGGTCTTGGGGTTCATCTTCACGCCGCGCCAGCCGCGTGAGGAGAGCTCGAGCACCGCCCAGATCAGTGAGAGTGCGGATGTCTCGCCGGGGAACCGGCCGATGACCTTGGTGCGCCGGCGGACCTCCACGAACGTCCTCTCCAGGAGATTCGTCGTGCGGATCCGCTTGCGGTGCCCAGACGGGAACTGCAGGTGCGTGACGAGCGCCGGGAGGTCCGTTTCGATGACGGCCATCGCTGAGGGGTAGCTGGTTTTGTAGTCGGCGATGATGCTTTGCAGCTCGCGGGTGGCCTCGCCCGGGGAGCGCGCCTCATCGAATGCTTTCCACCAGCGCGCCTTGACCTCTTGGTGGTGGCGCTCGGGCAGCTTGCCCGTGACGTTCCGAAGCGCGTGGACGGTGCAGCGTTGCTCCAGCGCCTCGGGCCAGAGCTCACGGGTTGCCTTCCAGATCCCTGGTGCCCCGTCGGCGATCACGAGCGCCGGCGCCCGCAGGCCGCGGGCGATCATGTCCCGGCCGAACGCGAGCCAGGACTCGTAGCTCTCACGGCTTCCCAGAGCCAACCCGAGGAGGACCTTGCGGCCCTCCAGCGTCACGCCCCAGCACACCAGGACGCCCTCCGCGGGCGTGTCGTCGGGGTGCAGCTTCAGATAGATCGCGTCCAAGAAACAGTAGACGATGTCGTGCTGCTCAAGGCGCCGCCGACACCACTGGCGGTATCGCTCCCGGGTGTCCTCACAGATCCTGGAAACCGTCGCCTTGGACGCGATCGGCTCCTCGAAGACTTCCTCCAAAGCAGCCTCCACATCACGCGTCGAGAGTCCCCGAAGGAAGCCGCTAATCACCAACGACTCCAGCGCGTGCGTTCGCGTGACGCCCTTGCCAAGCACCCGGCTCTCGAACCCAAGCTTGCTCGCGTTGCGAACCCGCGGCCGCTCCAACGCCATCGAGCCGCTCGTCGTCTTCACCGTCCTCGGTTCATGGCCGTTGCGGTGACTGACAGTCTCACCAGCACGCTCATAGCGCCGGCGGCCGAGGAACTCCGTGACCTCGTCCTCCAGCGCCTGCTGCAAGATCAGCCGCGCACCCAGCCGCCCGACCACCTCAATCGGGTCTTGCTCCTCCCCGACACCAGCCAACACATCATCCAGTTCAGAGCGAAACCTCTCGCTCGGGGCTACCTTCTCCATGCGGGCGTACCTCCATTTAGCTTCGTCTTCCAGGACAAAGCGGAGGCTACGCCCGCAACATCAAATCCCCCGGCCCATGAGACGCGACCTGGCCCGGACCCACGTTGACGCCTGACACGGCCTTTGCTTCTGCGAGGTTGAAGTCGCTGACCGTGGGGTCGAAGAGATAGAGGTAGCCGCAGTTGGGCTGGTTGAGCATGTTGTAGACGATGTCGATCTGATCCCCCGCGGAGAGCTCCAACCGGTAGAAGTCAATTGGCTGCCCACCGCCCACTACAAAGCTGCCCAGCGGAAGTTCGCTTGCCGTGGCAATCGTGCTCGCGCCTGTAGCGTCCGCTGGTGCGGCGATCGACACCCATGCCCCACAAGCGATGGCTATGGCGGCGATCAGCTTGCGGAGGTGGCGGCGACGAGACATGACAGCCTAATCGGCATGCTAGCAGTTTCAGCATATAGAACAAGAGTCCATGAGGGGATGGTTCTCAATGGGTGGCGTGCCGAGCAATATTCAGGTTCGTGCCGTCCGAGCGCCGGCGAGAAGCAGCACTAGCGGGATCCGACGGCGCCGCTCGAACTCTGCGTCGTCGTCGAATTGTTCGCGGTGGGGTGCGCACTCGCGTAGGTTGGTGAGCCTGAAGCCGGCGTTGCGTAGCTCGGTCACGTAGTCCTCGATCGTGCGGTGATGCCAGACCGTTGTGGTGCCGAGCCATCGCTGGTCACGTGGGCCGGTAGAGAAGTAGTCGTCCACGACCCAGTTCTGACGTGGCTCCGTCG
This sequence comes from uncultured Solirubrobacterales bacterium, assembly GCA_963837135.1. Taxonomy (GTDB): domain Bacteria; phylum Actinomycetota; class Thermoleophilia; order Solirubrobacterales; family Solirubrobacteraceae; genus Palsa-744. Next base: position 295,782 of record CAWILV010000004.1, on the reverse strand, counting down.
AGCTCTCCCGAGCGTCGTGGGACGTGATGACCGGATGCACGACCGTGAAGACCACGCGGCCACCCGGGGCGAGGCACGCGCGACATGCGCGCAGCACTCCCCCAAGGTCAGCGACGTAGTGCAGCGCCATTCGCGAGAGCACCAAGTCGAACGACTCGGCCGGCTCAGCCAGGTCCTCGATATCGCACAAGACCGTCTCTCCGGTCGTGTCCTCAAGCATGCGTCGCGCGGCCTCGACCATCCGTACGGAACCGTCGATGCCCCGGTAGCGCGCGGCGCCCGCGTTCAATAACTCGCGCCCGATCTCCGCATCGCCGCAGCCGAGGTCGAGGACACGCAACCCCGACACCGGGCCGAGCTCCTCCAGGAGCGCGGGGGCCTCCATGACGATGTTCGGGTTCAGCGACCAGGCACGGTGTTGCCGGTAACGCTCGAACAGCTCCGAGTCATCGTAGAACGAGCCCCCGCGCCGATCACCGACGTTACCCAACCCTGACTGCGACGGGCCGCTCATCCCGAGACCGAAGCCTACCGCCCCGCTCGCATGTGAAACGCCGTCAAGACGTGGTCGCGCACCTTCCTCTGGTCCGCGGGCTGGAGACGATGGCCGTAGACGCGCTGACACAGCTCTCCGGGTTGGCGTGTTCCGTGTCGGCCGTGTGCGAGGGCGAGGTTGTCGAACAGCAGTAGTTCTCCGGGCTGGAGCGGGATCTCGATCTCAGCGTCCTCGATGCGCAGGCCGTGACCTGCAAAGAACGCCAGTTCGGAGGACAGGCTGTCGAACTCCAGCCCGCAGAGAAAACCGGGCTCGGCCTTCACACTCGGGAGAATCGGTGCGGCTGTGGCGGCCTCGACGATGCGCGCGAGGCTTCCCTCGACGTAGCCATCCTCATCGTTCCAGGCGCCGTGTGTTCGACCATAGGACGACAGCCGCTCGAGGAGCTTCTCGGGGGTCGGCCACGAGCGCTGTCCCAGCAATGCGGCCAGCGGCACCAGTCGCGTGACCGCGCGGAAGTCAGTAACGTCGGCCGGGATATAGAGCGCGGTGTATCGCGCGACGTCTCCCTCGACCTTAGGGTCGAGTGGTAGTCCGAAGTCGAAATGCAGCGTCTGGAAGTCCCGGGTCTCCGTGCCGTCGAGGGGTGGGAGAACAAAGTCACCGACGATCGACAGCGGTGGCAGACCTTGCTCGAGCCGGCACGTCTCGACCAGCGCGCCCGCGACGTCGAACGCCTTGTCGCTCGTCCGGAAAGGCCCATTGATTTGCGCGAGCCCATAGGAACTCAGTTCTGCCGCACAGTCGCGCATCGTCACATTCTTGCGCAGCGACAGAGCCACATCTGCGCTGCCTCTTGTGGCCGATGTTCACCGGCTCCGGCGAGGGGAGCTCGCAGCGCGAGCCGCCGTGGTCCAATGGACCTCCGGGTGAAGCCACAGCCTGGTTCTGTGACGGTGGCGCGCTTGGTGATGAAGGCCTCGTTTGGCTCCCAGTCAGGCCCCTCAAACGGGACAGGCCGCCCAAAAGTTTTTCTGGGTGCTATCCCCCCTCTATCATGACTTTAGTATATCATGCATGTATAGCGCGGAGCTACTCCCATCAGACGAAGCTGATCCTCCAAGCGCTGCTCGATGCGCCAGCGGAGGAGACCTATGGGCTCGAGGTTGTCCGCGCCAGCGGGGTAGGCGCCGGCACGGCTTACGCGATCCTGCGTCGACTCGAAGACGAAGGGCTTCTCGACGCCCGCTGGGAGGAACTGGATGCCTCTGCCTCTGGGCGGCCCCCGCGCCGCTACTACCGTCTCAACAGTCATGGCCGCCCGATTGCGCAGCGCGAGACCGCTGAGGACCGTCGGGCACTGCGCATGCTCTCACCTGGGTGGAGCTCTGGATGAGCATCGTCCTGGGCATTCTCAGCTCCGCGGGAGCCATCGCGAGCCTCTGGGCTCTCGGGGTGAGAATGAAGAATCGACGTCGAGAGATGGAGCGCGTGTACCGCTTCTACGCTGCACCGGACTGTACGAGCCGTAGGCAAATCCACCGAGCCGGACATGAAGCTCGGCAATGCACGATCCTCGAAGTCCTCGAGCTCAGCCATGAAGAAATCGACCGTCGCGAGAGTGAGCGAATTGGCAAGATATGGGGCTCCATGGAACGGCGCCGAGAGCAGCGAAACACAACGGTTCCGTCATGGGCTCTGAGTCTGTTTACCCCAGAGGATGCGCGGAGATATGACTGCGAGGGGAGCGCACATCTGCACCAGCTAGTCGACGAGGGGCAAGTCGTGCAGGCCCGCATCGATCGCCGCCGTCTGGCGTTGTCCGCGATCGTCCTGGCAATCGCCCTCCGCATACGCCAAAGGACCAACCGCATTCGGTAGCCGGCCCGCTTTATCTCATGCGGCCGTGCCCCCGAGATGATCGTCATCCTCCGTTTCGCGGCGTCCATCGTCATCTTCCCCAGATTGTCAATGGCCGCATCAGTTGACATGGATCTCCAATCGGTAGCTAGGGCTGAGCTGTTCGATGTTCGCGAGACTCGACTAGTTTAGTAGTCCGAATACGCTGCCGATAACGGATTGGTGGGATTGAGTCGTCGACAGCGCCGAATGATTGGACGGGGGCTGCGTGACCTCGTGTTTCGCGGCTGCACTGTGACGGGAGGCTTTCTCGGCCTCTCCCTAGCACTCAAGGACTACCGCACCAATTCTCAGCGTCCCCCCAGTACGTGCCATCCGCACGCGATCACACACGCCGTCATGCATTCCGCCACGCAATGTATCGGCGCCGATCTGGGGGCAGACATCCTTTCGCTGGTTCTCCCCGTGGGACTAGGGCTCCTGATCGGAGCCGTCGTCGGCTGCCTGCTTGCCCTGATGATCCCCAGCGGACGCGGATCGCGAAGGAGCTCTTCCGCGAGCGGCCGCTGGATCCGAGCTCGCTACTGGGGCAAATGCCAGGTGTGCGGCTGCTCTGTGATGCCCGGAGATCGCATTCGTCATCGCCCAGGCCACGTCCTGTGCACCAGCTGCGGTGAGCGCTAATGACGAGAAGCGCTTTCGCGTACGGGGCATGTATCGTCGCCCTCGATGCGTCTGAACCACCCGGTTGTCGTGTTCGACCTCGACGGTACGTTGCTGCGGGGCACGACGGTCTCTTTCCTGCTCGCTCAGTGGCTTGGGCAGACTTCGGCGATCACAGAGCTCGAGCGCGCGTTCCATGCGCACGAGATCTCCAACAGCGTGGTGGCCGACACCTCTGCGGGATGGCTTGCGGGCAAGAGTGTGGCGGAGGCGTGGCGTGTGCTCGAGGACGGGTCTTGGATCGACGGGATGGCCGAGACCTTCCAGGCGCTCGCCGCCGCCAAGGTCAGCCTTCTGCTGGGGACGATCACATGGAGCTTCGCAGCAGAGATGCTGAGAGAGCGCTACGGCTTTCAGGCGGCCAGCGGTACCGAGATGCAGGCACCCGACGGAGTTCTGTCCGGCGTGGTCAGCCGCTACTTCGATGAGCACGACAAGCTGCGCTTCGTCGAGGACTGGTGCGCACAGAATGGATACTCGATGAGCCAGGTCGCGGCGATCGGTGACTCGCGCTCAGACGTCCCGCTCTTTCACCGAGCGGGCATGTCGATCGCGCTGAATGCAACGCCGGATGCTCGGGCTGCGGCGACCCATGTTCTCGATACCGAGGATCTCCGCGATGTCTTGGCGCTCTTATAGCCCGCGGGCGAAGTGGTGTGAGTAGATCGCGAGTCCGTGGTTGTGGTAGAGCCGGTGCGCGTCGAACCCCCTGGTCCGCCTGGGCATCCACGATGACGAGCTTCTGCGCCGTCTGGTATTCGTCTCGGCTTGCCCGATTGGACGATCCGCAACGCCACCGAGGACGACATCGCGTCCGTGCTCGCCTTGTGGGTCGCAGCGGGCAGCCTGCCGAGCGTCAGCGACTCTCCCGGCGGATTGACCGGGTTGCTGGCCGACCCCCAAGCGCTGCTGGTCGCTGAGCTACACCAGGCAGCGTGACCGCGCACGGTTCGTGCGTCTCGTGGAGGACTGATCTTTGAGGTTCGCCGATAGCCTCCAAGGTGAGATGTGGGAGAGTCCTCAGTGATCGCCTCTGGCCGAAGTTCGTCGCGTTCTACCCCGGATACGACTTCTACCAGCGCCACGCGAAGAGCCGGAAGATCCCGATCGTGATCCTCGACCCTCGCTAGGAAGCATCTGTCTTTACACCCAAGTTTGAATCAACCGTTTTTGGGGTGTTTATGGACGGCCCCAGGACGACGTACCCACTGAGCGGCACCGCCGGCGCGAGACTATGGTGGATGAGGTGAGCGATCGATACGTCCCAGCGGCCGGCCGTGGTGTTTTCACGCCGCTCTATGACACGATCAACGCGCTGGCGATGCGACAGGGGCAGTGGCGGCCACGCCTCGTCGAGCGAGCATTGAGCGCTGCCGCTTCCCCGCGGATCCTGGATCTCGGCTGTGGCACCGGCGCGATGGCGCTGGCGATCGCACGCGCTTCTCAGGCGGTAACGCTCATCGGCGTCGACGGCGATGCCAACGTGCTCGAGCGAGCGGCCGTAAAGGCACGGGCAGCGGGCGTCGAGCTCGAGCTGCACGAGGCGCTCGCCGATCGCGTCCCGCTTGCGGACGCGGACGTCGATTGTGTGGTCAGCACGCTGATGTTTCACCATCTTGAACCCTCGGCAAAGCGCGCCGCGCTTGCGGAGGCGCGACGCGTCCTTATCCCTGGCGGCCGCCTCTTGATATGCGACATTGGCCGTGCCAGCGACCCCGTAATGCGCGCCGCGTTCTTCGCCGTGCAGCTGCTCGACGGATTCTCTAACACGCGCGCGCACGCGCGAGGCGAGCTCCCCGAAATCATCTCGCAGGCCGGCTTCTCGGCCGTCACCGTGTTCGGCCGCTATCGCACCGGCGGCGGCACGCTCGAGTTGATCGAAGCGCTGCGCTGAACCTGCTCACACTGGGCACCCAGCCCGGTGTCCGGTCATGATCTACGGGATGGCCGATCACGATGCGGTGCTGTTCGACCTCGACGGCGTGCTCGTCGACTCGCGTGTGCCCTTCGCGCGCGGCGTCAATAGCGCGCTCGCCTCGCAGGGCCTGCCCATCCGGCCGGAGCACGAACTCCACCAGTATCTCGGCCCTCCCCTGCACCAGACGTTCCAGGCCCTGGTGGGCGAGCAGTTGCTCGTTCAGCCATGCGTCGACGCCTATCGCGCGCGCTACCGCGAGCTGGCCGCGAGCGAGACGACGGTCTTCCCTGGCATCCGCGAGATCCTCGACGACCTCTCCGGCCGAATGCCAATGGTCGTCGCGACATCCAAGCCGCGTGCGCTGGCCGAGCCTTTGCTCGAAGCCCTACAGTTGCGCCGCTTCTTCGCGGCCGTGATCGGCCCCGAGCTCGACAGCGAGAACGAGCAAAAGGCCGTGACCGTCGGACGCGCGATGCGCGAGCTCGCACCCGAAGCCCATCCGGTCATGGTCGGCGATCGCAAGCACGACATCGTCGCCGCCCACGAGCACGACATCCACGCGATCGGCGTTCTCTGGGGCATAGGTTCAGAAGATGAGCTACTCACCGCTGGAGCTGACGCCCTCGCCCACACCCCAGCCGAACTAGCAACCCTGCTCACCCCATCGCCCGCCAGTCGATTGGTCGAGCTGGACAGGATCACCGACGGTGACTGGGAGCAGGTCGTCGCCGGAGAGTCCGAGCCGTGGGGCGGCGTCGGCGAAGCGCTGCAATGGCGAGAGAAGAGCCACAACCTCGGGCTGTGCGATGACGCGGGAACCCTCGTAGCGCTTGCCGGACTCGTCCTCGCGGAGGTCCGGGTGGCTGACGCGCCGCTCCAGGTGGCCGGGGTCGGCGGTGTGATCGTCACTCGCGCCGCCCGCGGGCGCGGTTTTGCGCGCGTGTTGATCGAGCGACTGCTCCAGATCGCACATGAGCTCGGTGCCGAGCGGGCAATGCTCTTCTGCTCGCCGGCAAACATCGGCCTGTACGCCAAGTTTGGGTTCGGACTCATCGAGGAGCCGGTCTGGGCGGCGCAGCCCGGAGGCTCGATCGAGATGCCGCTGCGCGCCATGTGGAAGCCGCTCACCCCCGCAGCAAACTGGCCAGAGGGCAAGATTGAGCTGCTGGATGAGCCGTTCTGAATCTGGGTTCCGACGCGGACTACGCCGGATCGACGCCGACGGCGGTGCGCTCGCCCAGCGCTTGAAGGACGTGCGGCAAGCCTACCCCCACCCGCCCCCTTGCCGTAAACCTTCGCCCTTCGATGGAAACGCGACCGGTAGGATCGTCTGAATGTCAAATCGCATCGTCATCCTCGGAGCAGGCTTCGGTGGTCTCGAGCTCTCGACCATGCTCTCGCAGGAGCTCGGCGACACGATCGACGTGACTTTGATCGACAAGAGCGATTCGTTCGTGTTCGGCTTCTCGAAGCTCGATGTGATGTTCGGTAGGACCACCCCGGATGCCGTGCGCCTGCCCTACAGCGAGATCGCAAAGCCCGGCGTCCGCGTCTTGCGGGAGACGATCACAGCGATCGATCCCGAGGCCCGACGCGTGAAGACCGACGCGGGTGTCCACGAGGCCGACGTGCTCGTGATCGCGCTCGGTGCCGACTACGACATGGACGCAACCCCGGGTCTCGCCGAGGGCGGAAACGAGTTCTATTCGGTTGCGGGAGCCGAGCGGTTGGCGGCGATCATCCCCACGTTCTCGCGCGGGCATGTGGTCATCGGCGTATGTGGCGCGCCGTTCAAGTGTCCGCCGGCGCCGAGCGAGTGCGCATTGCTGCTGGATGACGAGTTGAGGACGCGTGGGGTTCGCGAGGAGTGTCAGATCTCGTTCGTTATGCCTCTCGGCAAGCCGGTGCCGCCATCGCCAGAGACTTCGGCTGCACTCGAAGCCGAGTTTACCTCGCGCGATATCGAGCTGCTCTGTGGACGGCGCATTCAGTCCTTGGACCCGGACCGGAACGTCACCGTGCTTGATGACGGAAGCGAGATTGCTTTCGACCTGTTCCTGGGTGTGCCAAAGCACCGCGCGCCCGACGTAGTGATCGCGAGTGGGATGACCGAGGACGGCTACATACCGGTCGACTCGGCCACGCTGCAGACACGATTCCCGGGTGTATATGCCGTGGGCGACGTGGCAACCGCCGGCGTGCCGAAGGCCGGCGTGTTCGCCGAGGGCGCCGCGCGCATCGTCGCCCAACGCCTGATCGCCGAGCTGCGAGGAGAAGAATCATCCGCACGACACCTCGGGCAAGGAACCTGCTACATCGAGTTCGGCGAGGGCCGGATCGGCAGCGTCGACATCGACTTCCTCTCAGGACCGGAGAAAACCGGCACCTTCAACGCGCCATCGGCCGAGCAGATGGCGCTCAAGGAAAGCTTCGGCTCCAGCCGCCGCGAGCGCTGGTTCGGTCTTTGACCTTACATTTGCTTGTGGGCTTGCCGCATTTGTTTGGGCGGACCTGCTGGTTTTTGTTGGCGGCCGTCCCAGGCGTCGTGCGACACTGAGTCGATGGCGCGTATCCGCGACATCCTCGGTGGACTGACGTGTGCGGCGGGGGTCGCTGCGGTGCTCATCGTCATCATGGGCACTGTCAATGCGCACGGGACTCAGGCGGTGAGTGCAGTCGCGGCATCGGAAACCGGGGCGGCGAATCAGGCCGCCGCACGCGCGAACGCTGCGGCCCTGCTGGGTGAGGTGTCGTTGCCCGCGGGCGCCACGGAGTCCTCGAGCGAACCCGCGGGCGATGAAGGCTTGCTTGCGCATGCGGGTGCTGGTGGCCCGGACACCCCAAACGTCGTCGAGGCTCACGCGTGGTGGACAGTGCCCGGCTCGCTTTCGGTAGTGATGGCGTACGTTCGTGGCCATGCTCCGAGCGGGTCGGCGCTGGTCTCTTCGGGTGGTGGTGGTGGTGGTGGTGGTGGTGGTGGTGGGTCCACGACTTTCGAATCGGTGACGTTTGCGTGGCCGGCGGTTGCGGGTGTGCTGAGCACGCGATGGCTCGTCCTCACCGCGATGCAGCTGCCGCACGGATCCACAGCGCTTCGCGCGGACGCCGAGGTGGTATGGGTGACGCCGCGCGCCCCATCCGAGCGGATTCCAATGGGCGCACGCCGCCTCAGCGTCAGCGTGACCAGCGAGCTGAAAGGCAATCTCGCTCCCCAGCGACCCTTTAGCGTCGCTTCCGCGAAGCGGATCGAAGGAATCGTCGGCCTGCTCAACGCGTTGCCCGCGGCCCAGCCGGGCGTCAGGAGCTGCTCGGCTGACCCCGGCATTCGCGTCCGGCTCGCGTTTTACCCCAAAAGCACGGCGAGCCCTTTGGCCGTCGCGCGCATCGATCCCTACGGTTGCGGCGGCGTGCAGTTGACGATCGGAGGACGCGCGGAGCCGCCGCTTGAAAGCGAAGCTCTCCCCGGAACGAGCACGACACGCCAGCCCTCGCTGATTGCCCGGATCGACCGTGTGTTGGGCGTCAAGCTGAAGATCAGCCCTCGCCACCCGCGGGAGCAGGGATCGTGAAGCTGCTCGTCGCGATGGTTGCGCTGCTCACGGTCCTTGCGTCGGCGAGCCAGGGGCTGGGGTCGCCGCTGCGGCAGCTCGTGGGGAGCACGACGAGCTTCGCCAGCGACGGCGAACGCTACGCGGCCTGGCAACTCCACGCGGGCGCGCCGATCGTCGTGCTCGACACGCTCACCGGCAGCAGGGACACGATCGCGCCGGCGGGCTGCGAACTGATGCGCGACCAGGACGAATACGGCGAACCGAGCGCGACCGCGGCGGACGGACGCTTTCTGCTCGACTGCGTAACGCCAGCTCATGTGCAGTCCCAGGAGGTGCTGGACCTTGGCACGCCGGGCACCTTCGTCATGCTTCCCAACGGAGCCGGCTTTGCTCTGCCCCGTCCGTGGACTGCGCTCGGGACGCGTTACGTCCAGGGCATGGCTGCCCCACAAGAGTGCTCGCACGGCGCGGGCGAACACGAACCCTGTATTGCTCTGTTCGATCTGGCGACGGGCGCGGTCAGCTATCGCCCGCCGTCGCAGGTGCTCAACCTCGACCTGCCCGGTGCGCCACAGATATGCCCGGCACTGCGCTCGTCGCTGCGGGCCCAGCTGCGACAGGTCCTCCCTGAACAGTTCGCCTTCGGAGACGGGGTATTCGCACGCCCCACCGCCAACCGCAACATCCGCATCGAACGCTGCAACGGACGCTCCACCCTCCTACGCGGCACCCGCGAGCCCGCCGCGCAACCGGGTGGCGTGCGCCCCTCGCAACCTCGCAGCTTCGACCTCGGCGCGGGTCTGCTCACGTGGGACACCGCCCACAACGCTGCCGGCGCGGAAATGAACGAACAATCGAATGCCCACGGAACGCTCAGCAGCTACCGGCCCTCCACCGGCAGGCGACAAACATGGAAGCTACCCCCGCTGGCGCTCCTCGGGGCTCCCAATATCGATGGCTCAGGGCCCGAGGTCGAATCACCGGGGGTTTATGGCTACTCCACCCACACCGCAAACACCGTTTTCTGGATCGCTACGAGAACTGTCAAAGCGGCCGCAGTAACCTCAGCCCTGCTCGTCGAGACCTCATCCGTCTACGCCGCACCTGTGAAGTCTGTAGCCGTGCCCGCGCGTGCGCAGCCCGCCAAGGCGAGCTATAAGTTCGAGGACTTGGCGGTGACACGGCTGGTGTCGGATGGCAAGCCGACTTCTGGGTTTACCTCCTATTACCGACTCAACCGAGCGTTGCCGTTTGCTCCCCGCGGGAAGTTCGAAGGAGAAGAAGAAGGCGGGCCGCGACTGTACGCGGCGTATCTCTCTGTGGATGGCGCTTATGAGGAAGGTGGTACTGAAGCTATCGGGGACGAGGGCTACGACGCAGGCAGGCACTGTTATGCAGAAACCATCGAAGTCCACGCACCTGAGCATCAGCCCCGTATCGGCGAAGTGGTGAATGTGTCGCTTGTGGTGAAGGGCCGCAGGCTGCTCACGGTCCGGACACGTGTCAGTAATCGTAAGTTTGGTCCGACGATACGAGAGCGTGACGGTTCGCTCATAACGCGGGAAGCGCTGCCTTATGAAAAGGCCTTCGGCTGCTTAAAGATGTCGTCCCGGTGACGCAGAGTCCCGTCGCTGCTACTCGCTTTGCTGTGCGCGGTAGTGCTCTTTCCAGATCAGCTTGTAGATCGGGATCTTGCGCGGCAGGCTGTTGATGCCGGGGATGAAGGGGATGCAGATGAACGCGAGGCTCAGCAGGCCCATGATCAGGAGCACCTGGATGTCGGCGTTGGAGGAGGACTTGATCGGTTCCACCTGGTACCAGAGGGCATACAGCCACAGCCAGGGCTGGCCGGGGTAGCTGCCGGTCTCGTTCATCAGGCCCCACTGCTCGCCGAGCAGATGTTGCGCTTCGGCGCGTTCTGCCAGCAGCCCGCCGTCTGCCATGAACAGCAGCGGCTTGGTGTAGTCGGTCTGGAAGAATTGGCTGCTGGACACGAGGCCCCCTTCGAGGCCGCCGCTCTGGGCGAGGCTCTGGAGGCTGGCCATCATTGTTCCCACCGGGCCGGCGCCGCCGGCATGCACGGTCACCGTGCCCGTGCCCTGGTCGACCGACACCGTGCCCGGCGGCGTCTTCTTTTCTTCCACCGCCGCTGCATATTCTTCAAGCGGCTTGGCGTAGGCTGCGGACCATTCCTTTTTCTGCTTTTCAGGTGCTGCTTTGTATTCGGCGAGCGCGCTGCGCAGTGCCGGGTCGCCCGGGATCGTTTCCAGCGGCTTGACCACGTAGTCGCCGGCCGTGTCGATCGGATGGCTGACACCGAGCCAGCGCTGCGGGTGCAGGAAGAGGAAGTGCTGCACGCTGCCCGAGCCGTGGTTGTACGGGGGGCCGTATTCAGCGGTGTCGCTGGTCCCGGCGAGCTCCTTCGCCGCCGTCGTGGCGAAATCGGCCGGCAGCTGACGCGACCACTGGGCGATCGTGCTGGGAGGGTCATCGGGCGAGGAGAGCAGGACAGTGAGCAACACCGCCAGCAGCGCGATGACGGCGACGGCGATGCACAGCTCTTTGACTAGGTCATAGGGCGCGTACGGGCCTTTCCAGGGCTTGGTCTCGTCCTTCGGGCGAAGGAAGCTCATGACTTCAGCTTCTCCTCGAGCTCGATCGGCGGCACGACTCCGTTACGGCGCACGAGCAGCACATGCAGGCTCACGAGCGCCACGACCGCGATCGGCAGCAGCAGGATGTGGTAGCTGTACATCTGCCCGAAGTTGGTCAGGTTGAAGAACGCGCCGACGCCGACGGAGTTCATCGCGTCCTTGGCCTGCGTGGAGATCCACTGGGCGTCGAAGTTCTGCTGGGAGACGTAGCCGGTCAGCGCGCAGGGCACCGCGACGAGGAAGACGATCGCGCCCGTAACCCACACGCGCGCGCGGCCTCCGCGCCAGGCGGCCATCCAGTACTTGCCCCACAGGTGGACGACCATCGCGAAGAAGAACAGCTCCACGCTCCACAGGTGGATGCTGTTGAAGAAGTGCCCGACCCCGGTCTCGTGCCACCAGGCGGGACCCTTCAGGGCAAGGATGCAGCCGGAGCCGATGATCACGATCAGCGAGGCGATGCTGGCCACACCGAACACGTAGATCCAGGAGGCCACGTAGGTCGGCTGGCCGTCGGGCAAGAGCCGCTCGGGCGGCAGCGCCTCAACGCCTTTTTCGCGGACTTTGACGGTCCAGGACTTCGATCGGGTGCTAGGGGGAGTGGTCGGTGAGACGCTCATGACGAGCCTCCGCCGCGACGGGCGGCTGCTCGCCCCGCGGCGCCCGGGAACGGCAGCAGGATCGCCAGGAAGAAGACGATCAGCATCAGGCCGATGACCACGACATTCGCCACCGACAGGTGGATGAAGCTCCAGTCCACCGTATGGGCCGGGTGATTCAGGTTGAACACCGCAGCCGCCATGCTCACGTGATTCAAGATCAGCCCCCTTTGATCGGCTTGCACACCATCTGGTCGAACAGCCTATGGCGGGCCGGATCCGAGTGTATCCGTATTTTCCCCTCGCCGAAGTGCGGAAACCACAGCGTCCCGGTACGTCAGGGAGCGCTGGTTGGCGCCTACGCTGTCGTGGAGCGCCTCCGGCACGACTTCGCCGATCTCGGTCCGCTCGAGACCCACGTCATCGACGGTGGAGTCAAAGCCGCAAACGCCACAGCCGATGCGCTTGCCGAGCGCTTGCAGGGCGATCTGCTGCTCTGACCTGATCGGGATAGCCTCACGCGAGCCAGTCGCCGGCGAGCATCGAGTAGACGGCTACGCGGAACCGTGACAGACACAGTGGCGCTCGCGTGGGTGTCGCTCAACCGGTGCCGTCGCCGTAGCTCACCCGCGCGAGCGCGAGCCTGTGCGCAGGCGTGGTCCTCCCCGGCACCGCGGTCAGCGCATTTGATCCCCGCGCCCGCCTCAGCTGAGCTTGTGCGCCTCGGCGCGGCTGTGCAGCAGCGTAAGTAGCTGGATTTCGGTCGCCGGCGGGAAGCGGGTAGGGCGGTGGCCGTCAGCGGCGAGCAAGGAGATCGAGCTGCGATTCATGCGCAGCAGCCCGCTGGACATGATCCGCGAGGAGTGGGAGACGAAGGCTGGTTAGGCAAAGATGGCACATTTTTGCCTTAAGTGATATCTTTGCCTTGCTAGGCAAATGAGCACTGCTAGACAAAAATCTGTTCTGTGGCGCTTTGCACAGCGCCCACCAAAGCTCGATGGAGACATCGAACTGTCTGTCGAGCTCACCGACGATCAGCATGGCGTCATCCGTCTCAGGCAGGGCGAGGTGGCGATCAAGCTCAGTGCGGCCGGTCTTTCGGTCCCCTACCCGTCAGGACTGCGTCAGCTCCTGGCTCGCGAGCCTGACGTCGATCTGATCGTCGTAGAGCGAGCTCCCCCAGGACTACGTGACGCAGCTGAGCAAGCAGGCCTGAGCTATCTTGACGTCAACGGGCGGGGACGAGTCGTGGCTGCAGGTCTGGTGTATGTGGCCTCGCCCGATCCGGCGGACCGTGTCGAAAAATTACGGTCATCGCCATTTGCTCCGAAGGCAAGCCGCGTCGTACGTACTCTGTTGAACGAGCCTCAGAATCGATGGCGGCTCTCCGATGTCGCAGTGCTCTCGGATCTCAATCCTGGCAACGTCCACCGGGTTCTCGCAGCGCTCATCGATCGAGGGATCGTCGAGCGCGACGAGGACGCCTACCTCGTCGCCGATCCCGGCTCGCTGTTAGAGGCATGGGCGGATCAGCACCAGCAACCGGCGGAGCGAATCGTGGTCCAGGGTGACGGTGGCCTCGAGGATTGCGTTCGTGCTCTCATCGGCAAGCTCGACGGCAAGGCCGTTGTCTCCGGGGAGCTGGCCGCGGAGGAGCTTGCCCCATATCTTCCCGCTGAGACGGCGATCATCCACTGCCTCGATGCAGAGCGCTTCGCGGCCCTAGCGAGCAAAGATGAGCCGTCACTGGCGTTTGGCGTGCTGCGTGGTCAGGTCGTTGTCGACCTGGCCGATGAGGGTTACGGGGCGTTCAGGTCAGAGCGCAAGGGACTGCCGCTCGCAACCGCGGCGCAGATATACGTGGATCTGGCCGCCGATCGCGGACGCGGAAGAGAGGCCGCAGAGCATCTTCGTCGTGAGGCCCTCCGATTCTGATGCTTCGCTGCGAGATCCCCGTCAAAAGCGATGCCGACCGACTGCTCTATGAAGGACTGCCGCTGCTTATTCCGGTCCTCGACGAGCTGGGCGAGGGGGCGCTCCTGATCGGCGGACTCGCAACGATGGCATGGCTGTCTCCCCGCCCAGTCGGACTGCCAATTCGCGCGACACGCGATGTCGATCTCGGCATGGATCGTGCCGTACTTGGACTGCGGGGAGATCGCGCGATTATCGCGAAGCTGTTGCGAGAACACGATTTCAAGCCTGGCTACGCCGAAGAGGCCTTTCGCTTCGCGCGCGAGACGCCCGCCGGCATGTTCGTCGTCGATCTGCTCATAGCGCCCGGCGCCTCACGCGCGCAGCCGCCGATCCTCGAGCCTGGCATTCCGTCACTCGCTGCTCCGGGTCTCGCCTATGCCCTGCTGCGGGGGCCCATGCCACTCGAGCTCAACCTGATCGGCGAGGAGCACCGCTCCTTTGCTCTTCATACCGTCAACCTCGACGCAGCCTTCGTGTTGAAGGCTGCGCTCGTTGCAAGCGGCTTACGCCAGCGGGAGGATCGGCGGATCACTGACACCGTGGATGCGGTGATGCTCGCGGCCGCATGCGCGGGCGACGTCGATGCTATGACGGAACTCGGCGCCCGACGCAAGCGCTCAGACGTCAGAGCGGCTGTGCGCTGGATGAGCGAGCAATTCGCAAGCCCGCTGTCAGCGACAGCGCGCCGGGTCACCGCCCACGTCGGCAGCGAGGAGGGCGGCGAATGGGCGTTTACGGTTGCTCGGCGGTTCGTACAGAAGCTCGCACGCGGTACTGAATAAAGGTCCTCGACGGGGACCGGCTCGCTGTAGCGAAAACGGATTCATGCTCGCAAACATAGAGCAGATCTGCTCGCAATCAGCGAGCAACTATGACCACACCCCCTGTCTCGAGACATCGACAGTGGAAAACCGCCACTTCTACGAACGTCGAGGCTTCACGCAGGCGACGGAGATTGTCCTGCAGGGTGGGCCGGATACTTGGTGGTTGTGTCGGGGGCCGGGGTAGGTGGGTTCTGGGTGAGTGTTGGTTGAAAGGGCAAGCGTGCTCTGTGAGCGCTGGATGCCTTGGCATAGGGTGGATTTCTTTATGGATGTGACACAGGTGGATGTTGTTATGACTGAGGGACGAGGTGGGTGTGGTTATGGCTACGCTACTGGGGTTGTGGCGACCCTGGGTTGGTGAGCTTGCCTGCAGCTGTTCGTTGTTGCAAGCGGTTTACGGCGGCCGCAGCCTCCATGTACTCACCAAGGCGACGATTTCCGGTGGGTGGGCCGACGATGTCCATCACGCAGATCGCCGTAATAAATTTAATGACCTCAGCACGGCGCGCGTCGAAAGGCCGCATCAGCGTCGCGCTTGTTTTCAGCAGACGGGGAGGCATTTGCATGATGCGTGGTTGCTTGCCCAGGACTTCACATGCGAGATGAAGCTCCTCACGACGAGTGAAAGTCTCCGGGCCACCGATCTCGACTTCCCCCTTTTCACCTTTCAGCGCGTCGAGGCATGCGATCGCCAGGTCTCCCTCGTGGATTGGGTTGTCCTTGGCCTCTCCATTGCCGATTAATGTGGCTGGGCCTTTAGATCTGACGAGATCAAATAACTCCAGGTAGCTCGAGAAGAACCCGTTGGCGCGCACGACGGTGCTCTGGATTGAACTGTTTTGCAATACCTCGACAAACTGCTCATGTGCGTCGATATATTCAATTCCCTTTAGTCGGTGCGCTCCAAGGACAGAGATATACAAAAATCTCTGCACTTCCGCCCGCAGCGCCGCCTCCAACAGGCGCCGGTTGCCTTCGAAGTCGACCGGAAGAAACGCGCCGCGCTCGCCGATCCTGCGCGTTGTGCACGAGCGTCCCGCGGCCGCGATCACGCTCTGCACGCCTCGGCAAGCGCTGTCCAGATCTGCGCGCGGGTCCGCGAGATCCGCGACGGCGACCTCCGCGGGTGCGGGGTGCAGTGTGCTCGCGCGATCGGCGCTGCGCACGAGCGCGCGGACGTGCTCCCCGCGCCCCACGAGCTCGGTGAGTAGCTCACGCCCCAAGCTGCCGCTTGCGCCTGTCAGGAGAACGGTCATCTGGACGCGCCAATCGCGTGCCAGCTTTGGTGGGCTATGCGCAGAATCACCACGGTCATGCCCAGGCCGATGACGGGATCGAGGATCGGGGCGCCCGCCGCGATTGCCACGGCGCTGGCAATCACCGCGAGCGAGACGTACGCGTCGACGCGAGCATGATCGCCGTCGGCGATCAGCGCTGAGCTTTCCAGCCGGCGCCCGGCGCGGCTGCGCACGAGGCTGGCGAACCAGTTGCCGGCGAAGCCGACCACACCGGCGAGCGCAAGGACGAGTAGATGCCCCGGCGTCGACGGGTGGATGAGACGGACGATCGACTCATACCCGGCGACGCACGCCGAGATGAAGATGGCTGCCACGACAGCCAGGCCGGCGAGACGCTCGGCGCGCGGGGAGCGCAGCGCGAACGTGATGCCGAGCGGGATCGCGGTCAGCGCGTCTCCGCCGTTGTGGATCAGGTCGGCCAGCAGCGCAAGGCTATCAGTGAGCGCGAACACGAGCGCTTGCACAGCAGCCGTGCCGGCGAGGATGCCGAGCGCAAGCGCGACCGCGCGCACGCCCTCACGTGAGCGCTTGATGCTCTCGTCCACGAGCCCGTGGCTATGCCCATGCCCTGAGTGCTCGTGCCTTTCTGAGTGTCTGTACCGATGAGCAAGTTCGCCGTCCATGTTCCACCTAACGCCCGGCGATGTTCATCGCCGCTGGCGACACTGAGCCTGTGCCCGGTTCGGGCACGGACGGCGCGGCGGATGCCCACTCCGCATCGGACATCCGCAGCACCCACACGCCGATGCTCCCGAGCCCGACCAGCAGGCATGTCGTGCCGGCGAGCATTAGTGACATCTGCGCTGTCTGTCCGCCGATCAAGAATAATGCCGCCCCGAGCGGCGCGAGCAGTCCGCTCCAGCGTCCTGGAGTGTGAGCGCGGATCAAGCCGATCGCGAGCAGGCCAAGGCCGGGTACGAGTAGGGCGCTCATTACGCCGAGTGGGATGAGTACCCCCGCGGTGTGTTTGAGACGGTATGCCAGGGCCGTCATTTCCGTGAGGTTGCCGCTGGCCATCTGCCACGCGACAAAGCCATATGCGACGACGACACCCTGGAAAGCAATTAATCCGAGATACGCCAGAGTCCCACCGAGGTGAGCTAGAACGGTCTCGCGCTCACGCAGAATTTTTACCAGGCCGAAAATGGCAGGGATAAATAAAATTATTGAGATGAAGCCCAAAATGTGATTTGCATACCAGCGATCGGGATGCTGGGAGATAAGTATCAACTGCGCGCGCTCGCTGAGGCGCAACCCGGGATGGATGATCGTCCCGGCAAGCAGCACCAGTGGCGCCGCGATCAGGCAGATGCCGCTGGTGACCCTGCGAAACCGCTCGGCGTCAGCCAGATAGCGCATCGCCTGGTCAGCTCCGCGCCGCATCCGCCGGTCAGCTACGTGTCTCACCGGTCAGCTCCGCGCCGCATCTCTTGACCTCTTGGACCTCCGGCTTTGCCCTCGGCCGCGGGTGACTCGACCGGGCTCGACCAGTCGTGGATGGCATGCTCCACGTGATTGCGAATCTCATCGAGCAGCACGCCGACGTGGCCATCGTGCAGGCGGTAGCGCATCACCTGACCCTCGCGCCTGGCCACCACCAGCTTGAGGTGGCGCAAGATGCGCAGCTGCTGCGAGGTGGCGGCCGGCGCGAGCGCAGACGCCGCGGCGAGCTCGCTCACGCTCTGCTCGCCCTCTCTCAATGCGTACAGCAGCCGCACCCGTGAGGGGGTCGCAAGCGCTTGCATCGTCTGCGCGATCGCCTCCCCGACCTCCTCGTCAACGGGCTCGCGCCGCCGATACTCAGCATGAACATGACTTTTAGGCATCCGCGGAACAGTATACATGCATAGCTATGCATATGCAAGCAAGGGTTGATAATGGCGCGAATCAGCTGCGGCAGAGAGCCCTCGAGCCGCTCGAACATGCAGGTGCCTATCGGTGTTCCTGCGGGAGATTGAACGTGCGCTTGTAGACGTAGACGTCGTCGCGGGCTGCTGAGGTTTGACCCGGGAACAGCCCGAGCCACTCTGGCCGCGCCTGCGCAGACTCCTACGCGGCTCCTAGCCAGCTTCCCAGTCCTCGCCGTCGCCCGTGGTTAGCGCTTGGGTTAGCTCGGTCATCTTCTCATCGGCCAGGGTGACTATCGGGCCGGTAAGGGAAAGCTTATCGGCCACATCGATCTGATCGGCTGCCAACACACATGCCTTTGGCATGCCTTCATCCACCCTCAGCTCGACCTCGGTCCGGTCACCGCGCACCGTCGTGCTCGCAAAGACAACGTATACCATCTCGATGCTCTCGATCGCCTCCTCCGGGCTCAAGATCACAGCCGGCCGGCTCCTGAAGTCGGGGTGCCCGTACCACCACAGACCTCGCCCCGTCTCATCACCGCACCTCGGGTTGGACGCTGCTCGCGTTCACCGCGCATCATGCTCTCGCCCAGTGTCTCGCCGAACGTGGCGATCTCGTCTCGAGAGAGCCGGCCCAACATCCCCGAAAAGAGACCCCCTTGCCCGGCTCCCTCGCGACGCAGCGCCGAAAGGTTTCCCCACTCGTCGATTATGTCCCCGGGCCTTTTGGTTTCGGGGTCGCGTAGGGCTTTCAGATTCTTGGCGACGGTGTCGAAGTGGGCTTCTGGTAGCTCTTCGACTAGCTTGTGGAGGTGGTCGCGGGTGGGCATGGCTAAATGTTTGCCCTGGGGGAGATCTCTTGGGACATTTGTCCCGTTTGCCGCTTCTCGTCGGATAAGAGGGTAGGCGGGCGCTACACCCAATGGCCGTCGGGCCGCCGGGGGGCACCCACCGGCCGATCGATCACACAACATCCGCGCGGGCTGCGACATGGAGGATCCGCGGGCTGACATGGAGGACAGATGGAGCTGGACATTCCCCACAAAGACATCGCGCAGGCAAAGGCGCTGGGCTTGCGCTGGGACCCGGACTCGCGTTCGTGGCATGTGCCGCCCGGTTCGGATCTCCGGCCTCTCGCCAAGTGGCTGCCGGCGAGCACCCCCGACGATCCACCGCTGGCGATCGCCGGCCTGCCGCAACCCTGCTGGAAGTGCGGCGCCCCGACGGTGGCCGTGGTCGCCTGCAAGGACGATGCCCTCGAGGAATGGATCTTCGCGAACGCCGGGGTGCTCGAGATGCTCGCGAGTCAGATCTCCTCCACGGAGCTCGCCACGGCCGGCGCCGGTCCCCTGCGCCCGCGCTATTCGTATTTTACTAAATGCAGCTACTGGTCGAACGGGTGTGTGAAATGTGATGCGCTGCTGGGTGAGCTTCCCCTGTTCGAGGAATTTTCCGAATACATGTCCCATCAACGGTATGAGCTGCCGGTGATCGCTTACGCCAGGGTCTTACAAGATCTTGTTTGATAGGTGGATTTTGTTATTGCTACGCTACCCGGGCTGTGGGGACCCTTGGTTTAGTAAGCTTGCCTGCGGCTGGTTGTGGGTGCACACGTGGTTTACTGCAACAGTGGCCGGCAAGCTCACTTACTGTTTGTCACAGGCGGCTGCTTGGCGTAGCAATAATTATCACAAAACATCGGGTTGGTGTTTTTATTGCTACGCTACCCGGGCTGTGGGGACCTTTGGTTTAGTGAGCTTGCCGGCGGCTGGTTGTGGGTGCACACGGGTTACGGCAACAGCGGCCGGCAAGCTCACTGCGCGTTGGTCACCTTGCGCTTATTGGCGTAGCAGGGTCACCACAAACACCCGGCAGTGAAATCAGCCCATCGGTAGAGGTGAGAGCGCCGCGGCCGGTCACTCAGGCCGCGGCGCCCTCGGAGGGCCGGTGCTCACAGGGGAACCACCCAGCCCTCCCTCAGGCGCCCACCGGAGAGGGTGTGGGGGGCGCCCAAGCGTTCCAATCGCTCTGCGCCACCGACCTGTAGCCACCAGGTCTCAAAACGCCAAGCGTTTAGGTAGCTAAACAGGCCCAGACCCCAAATCCTCTCCCTCTCCCCTTCCCTTCCCTCCACACGCGCATCCTACGTCTCTGCCGAATCCCTTCCCTCCCACCATACCCCCTCACAGCGCGCAATGCACGTCAATCGGGGCTTTTTTTGGTGCTGTTCCGGTGCTGCACCGGGGATGGGTGTCGCGGGGGTGACCCTTGGGTTGTGGTCGCTTATGGCTCGGGTGTCGCGGGGTGGTGATCCTTGGTTGGTGGGGGCTTATGGCTCGGGTGTCGCGGGGTGGTGACCTGGGTTGGTGGGGGATATAGCTACGCTACCTGGGCGATTGGTGACCCTTGGCTCGTGAGCTTGCCGGCGGCTGTTGGTGGTGGCACCGGGGGTTTACGGCATAGTGCAATCGAGAGAACTTGCCGTAAACCCAAGAATCGCAGAGATCAGCGGCCGGCAAGCTCTCTGACCGTTTGTCACAACTCGCTGCTGGGCGTAGCAAAAATCGAAGCGACCTTCATAGCCGACCGTTGGCGTGGCTGGTGGTCGCCTTGACCCACGCGCGGCGCATGTACTTCGCGCCGGGGCCCTCGCCGTGCACGCGCATCCAGCGTCGCAGGCCATCTCTGACGACCGCGGGCTCGCCGCCGCTTTCCAGCCATTCCTGGAGCACGAAGCTCGCGGAGCGCTTGGTCGCGTTGACGGTGAGCCAGTCGCGGATCGACTCGCGCACGAGCTCCGGATCTCCGCCCGCCCGGAACCACGCCTCGTAGACGTACGTCACCCCGGGTGCCGCCTCCCCGTGCTCAGCCAGCCATACGCCGAGCGCATCGCGCACGAGCGCCGGCTCGCCCGTGCCCTGTAGCCACGCCTCGTACACGAACGTCGCGCTCTTGGCAGCAGCGTTAGCCTCGAGCCACCCCACCAGCGAAGCGCGGATCGGCTCCGGCTCACCGCCGGCTTTCAGCCACGCGTCGTACACGAAGCTCGAGCCGAGGCTGTCGCCGTGAACCGAGAGCCAGCGCTCGATCAGCGTTCTGAGGAGCTCGCGCCGGCCGCCCGCGTCGAGCCACGCCGTATACAGGAAACACGCCCGCTCGCTCTGCGCATGGGCGCCGAGCCAGCGCACGGCGGGCTCGGCGATCAGGAGCGGCTCGCCGCCCGCCCTCAGCCAGGACGCGCAGACCGGGCCCACCGGCTCGTCCTGCGCATGAGCGGCCAACCAGCGCTCGAGCGACCGCGCGACGAGCGCCGGCTCGCCGCCATGCTCGAGCCACGCGCAATAGAGGCTGTGCGCTTCGCCCTCATCATTCGTGTGCGCGGCGAGCCAATCGCAGATCGGCCCCGAGAACGTTTGCAGCTCGCCACCGGCCGACAGCCAAGCGCGGTAGATATAGCCCGCCACCGGAAGCTCGCCATGGAGCTCGATCCATGCGCCGAGCGCATCGCGCACGAGCTCCGGCTCACCGCCGGCTTTCAACCACGCCTGATACACGAAGCTCGCCTCCTCGGCCGCCGCGTTGCCGGCGGTCGTCGCGTTGCCGGCGGTCGTCGCGTTGCCGGCGAGCCACTGGGCCAGCGACTCGCGGATCAGCTCCGGCTCGCCGCCGGCCCCCAACCACGCTTCGTACACGTTGCGCGCGCTCGCGCGGTCGCCCCTGGCCAGCCATCTGCGCAGCGGCCCGCGCATCAGCTCCGGCTCCCCGCTGGCAAGCAGGTCATCGAAGCTCGGCACAAAATCCGTGTCGGCGCGGAAACGCTCTATCTGGGCTGTCTGTGGCATTGGCCGATTCTGCCAAACGCTTGGGACGTTTCTCTGCGCCGGCACCCCGTGACTGCCCCCTTACCTCGGACCCGCCAGCCTGGCCATCTCCTGCGATCGCGACTCGATCCGCTCGGGAGATGGATGGCTTCAGCCCGACCAGCGTTCACGCTCATTCTGGCGGAGCGTGTTTATGCGCTCACGCATCTGCGACAACCGGACGGGCGCCTGGTGATCAGTGGGACTTAGTGTCGAAGCCCGCAGCGGAGTCTTCGAGGATCGCCAGCCAGTCTTCAGTTCGGGGCTTGACACCCCAGTCGCTGATCAGGTTCCGCACGACGAGCTCCAGCGGCAGCCTGGGGGTGGCGATGTGTATCCGGGCAACGGGCGCGCCATCGGTGAATGAGCCGTTGACGTGCATGTGTGCTCGCGGATATGCATACTCGGCGCGTGGCGGGTCACGAACATACTCCCAACGAATCAGCCATGAGCCCGGTGACGCGTCCGCCTGCCAGCGGTAGGAGTAGGACTCCGTCCTGCACTTCTCGTCTTCGACCACGACGACATGTTCGACAAACAGCCGTGCGGTCGTTCCGTCCAGCTCCAGCGGAACGTCGCTCCCATCGACGATCCTGGCCAACCTGAACGCATCGGGGTAGCCGGCGATCGGCCTCACCGACAGGCGCGAGTCGGTGACGGTGCGGTTCAGAGCGCCGTTCAGATGATCGGCGAGACCCTGCGCGACCCTACGCGGCAGCTCGATGCCCGTTCTGGCCGATGCGTAGCAAACCGACGAGATGGTCGACGGCCATGTCCCCATCCTCGAGCTCGCCGGCCAGGTAGGCCTTGGTGAACTCCGCGACGGACATACCGATCGCAGCCTGGGTTTCGCGCTCCAAGTACGCCTCGTACTCCTCGTCGGTCAGCTCGACCACGGGCGTTCCGGCTGCTGTCTCAGTGATCTGCATAACTACAGGCTACCACGGGCCGCGGGAAACAGAAAGCTGTGCAGGACCCGAGAGCTTCGTCTGGCCGGCCCGCTTCGCGGATCGCCGGCCAGCCGAACTTCGGGCCTGCTGACCGAGAAAGACTGCGGGGCGCGAAGTTGGCGCGTTTGGCGAAGCTGGCGATAAAGGTGAAACTGCCTGGCGGCGGGACCCGTGGCGGCGGGGCCCGGAGCTGGCGCGAATGGCGAAGCTTCAAAACCGCGTGCAACCATCAACAGCTGCCGGCAAGCTCACAGACCTCGGGGCACCACTTCCGATTTAGCGTAGCTCAGATCAAAGCGAGCTTGAGGGGCGGTGTGGCGGTGGCCGGTCCGAGTCCCGTTTCCGTCCCGCTTCTCGAGCGAGCCCCGTGGGTGCTTGGATGACCGTCGCTCAAGCTAGCAGCGGATTGCGATGGCGGCGGCGATTTCGAGGGCGAAAGTTTCGAGCGGCCAGTGTTTCCGGGCGATCGTGGCGAAAACCTGGCGCGAGAACGCTCATGATCGGGGGCGCACTTTTGGCGCGATCGGCAAAGCTGGCCGTTTCGGCGGGGGCGCTGAGCGGGCGCTGTTGACGAAGCTTCAAAACCGCGTGCAACCATCAACAGCTGCAGGCAAGCTCACCGGCCTCGGGGCACCACTCCCGACTTGGCGTAGCTCAAATCAGCGCAAGCTTGGCATCGCAAAGTTGGCGCGAAAGGCGAAGCTTAAAGCTCTCCTCGTCCGTTCTGTACGTTCGCTCGTGCACATACGCTTTAGCCCGTCGAAACAGACCTCTACCCATCACCCATTTCGGCCTGCATCGCGCGTGAGGGGTTGGGTGAAGGCTTCCTTGGGGATAGAGATGATCGTGTGAGGATTAGGTGGGGATTAGTCGATCAGAGCTCTCCCGGCGATTAGGTGCCCACCCAACCGCCCACCCACCGTGCCGAGGGGTGCCCACCCACTTCGGCGATGAGGTGCCCACCCACCCGATCAGAGCTCACCGAATGAGGTTCAGGGGTTCAGCTGGAGATCTGTTGAGCGGACAGACGGACGAGGCGTGGCGGAGCCAGAACTGCAGTCGACATGGCTTCAACCCCTACGGGGTTTTTCTTTGGGGGGTTCTGGAGACCGCTCACATCCGTGAGCTCTAGGCTCTTCAGCCTTCTGCTCGCCCCGTAAACGACTCACTGCGTTCGCTCTATCCCTCGGTGACACGAGCAAGCTCGCTCAGGCTGGCGAGCGATTAGAGAGGTCAATCGCTTTTTGTCAGCAGGTGCGGAGCGCAACTCCGCATAGTCCGGAACTGCTGAAAAGGGGATCTACTTCTTTTTTCCCTTGGACTTCTTTTTCGACTTCTTCTTAGCCTTGTGCTTAGCCTTATGAGCCTTCGGGCAGCCACTCACGCTGATCGGCGTGGACTGGTGGATCACAGCGCCGTTCTGGCCAACAAATTCTGTGGGCATCTTCAATCCGCCCTTGACCGTGCACAAATTCGCGTTAGCGGTCAACGCACTGTACTTCCCCTGAGGCAACGTCAGTTCAAAGGAGCTGACGGGAGCATCAGGGACATGGGCAAACGTCGATGAAGTTATCCCAGCTTTGCTTATGAACGTATCGCCAACTAGATCAATTGTTATTCCGTAACCCTGCAATACCAGAATCAATTGTGGAAAGGCTTCGTTTCCATGACTGACGAAGTAGGCGGGTCCTTCGAGCGGTACGGGGAGGATAGGGGTGATTGCCTTGGCGTAGCCGATGTTCGATGCGGAAGGGCAACCCGCTGGATTGGAATCGAACTGGGCGGAAGTGCATGCCTTCTGCAATGTGGTCAACCTCGATGGCAACTGCTTCGGGAGGTCTACCTTGACACGAGCAATGTTTGCTTCCTCGGTTTGAGCGGACGATCCCGATGCAGATCCCGAGGTTCCAGAGGTACTGCCAGTCCCCGATGCTGAGGTACCCGATTGAGGACCCTCATGCGGTGGCACGAGCTTGACGTGCAGGCTCGCACCAAGCTTTTTGTTAGTCTTCCCCGAGGTGGAGACCGCGAACCCCGGCTTGAACGCCAGCCCCGCGCAGTCCCCCACCTGAAACGGCACCGACAGCGGCGATGACACCCCTTCGGCGCTCGTGATCGTCCCCGTCACGCTCATCGGGTTGCAGTTCGTCGGGTTGAACGTGAAGCCCGGCCGGTCGATGTCAACGTTGACGTGCCGGATCTCCAATGGGATCCCGTCAATGATCGTCGGGAACGGATCGGTAGGTACGAGAGCCTGCGCGGCGTACGGGTTGATGTCGATCCGGGCGCGCGTGATGACCGGGTTGCCTTCATCCAGGACGAACGGGCCGGCCTTCGCCGGGTTCACGATCGACAGGCCGAACGGCGCACCGTTATACGGGCCGGTCAGGTAGACCTTGCCGCCGGTCACGCTGAACGGATCAGATCCCACACCAGCGCCCACCGTCGCATCCCCGATCAGGCTTTCCGCGCCACACGTCCCCGCGTTCGCCTGCGCTTCCCCACACAGCGGGACACCCGCAACCTTCCCGACCAGCCCAGCTCAACCAGCGCCCCCTAGCTGACCCCTCCCTACGCCATCAGCCTCTCCCTCACCTCCGCAGACTCAGAGCGAATGATCCGGACCCTCCGGGAGGTGCGCCACACGAGACATGCTCGCGACGATCGCCGCCGCGTCGCCAGATGCGAGGAATACAAGCCCTCGCGGCGCAACAGCGCCCCGAGCTGACCCGGCTGCGCGCACCCGTCGGCCTCGCGCAGGACCGCCAGCTTGTACTCAGCCGTGAACCGCCGCCGCCGAGCCCGCTCGACCAGCTCAGGGTCGGGGACCCCCGCCGGCGCGGCGCGGTCGACGGGCGATTGACTCCGACTCGGCTACGACGCGCTTGCCGACTGCAAAGGCCATTCTCACTCCCGACTTGGTTCGTGCTTGCGAGCATAGCCGCGCGGTTCGCCCAGGAGCGCGGAGTTTTTAGGCCACTGATCGAGACTCTAGACAGGAGCTTGGCATCGCCTGGGAGCATGAGCGCGGCGCGGGTCAACTGCGGGCATTGCCGCTATCCGGTTTCCGCCTTGCCGGCGCGCTCGCTCAGATCCGACCGGGTGCAGCTCATCCGCAGTGCCTCGCTCCAGCCGCCGCAGCGGGTCCTCAGAGTGCTCGCGCTCGGCAGCCTGCCCGCGGACGCGCGGGCGCAGCGTTCGTACTCCTCTTTCGAGGGCTCTCTGCCGAGACGCTCACCAACTGCCCGAACGGCCTGCACACAATCCTGAACGCTGAACCGGCGCCGGATGCTGGCTCCAGAAGACGGGTGCGCGTCCAGGCCGGCGGCGATCACCGCGGCTCGCCAGGAGCCGAAGCGCAGCTCCGCGGTCTGCTTCGTGGGCCACGGACGACCGTCGGCGGCGCGGCGACCCCGCGCGAAAGAGTCATAAGCCTGGCTGCTGAGAGTCCTTTCCAGCGCGGCGCTCGCCTCTCGCAGGAAGCCGATCAACTCCTCATCCGAATACTTCTTCGTCGACGTGCGCGGCGTCGTGTTCCTCGGCGCCTGGTACTCCTCAGGAGGGAGCTCCGCGCGCACGATCTCGACGATGGTGCGCTTTGCGATTTCGAGCTGCGTCGCGACGAGCGCCACGTCCTTGCTGCGCCGGAAAGCCTCGACGATCTCATCCGCGCGCCGGCGATCGGCCTCGCGCTTGAGCTGCGCGGTCTCGGCCGTGGAGCGGGTTTTCAGACCAGCCCGCCCGAACAGTTGACGGACTCGCTCTCTACTGAGCCCCCCAAAGTCCTCGCCGACCTCATCGAGCGTCGCGCCGAGCCGATACAGCTCATACATCTCGCGCACGCGCGCAGACACCCCCCCGACTAGCGCGTCCCCCGCCATCGTGCCCTTCACACCGCCAGTACAAAAGTTGTAAGTGAGGACCCGAGATGTGACGGGATTACGATGTGTCACTTATAGCGGCTTGCCGGCAACCCGCGCGATGCCAATGTGGCTAGTGACGCCCCGGGAAACAGGCCAGCGTGCCAAGCGAGGGCAGGATGAGCCGTCACTCCTGTAAGCCCAGCGCGCTCGGGGTCACGTGTCGCGTGAGTGCGTCTGCGCGATGAAGCTGTCGATGTGTCCCGCCAAGATGAGGGGCTGGTCTTCGGGGATGTAGGTGTAGGAGTCCGCGATCGAGACGAGCTCGGCGTTCGGCAGGATCTCGGCGAGTGCTTCGGCGTGGCGGTAGGGAAAGACGCGGTCCTCGCTGGCCCAGGCGATCAGGGTTGGCTGCTCGAAGCTCGCAAGCGCGGCGTCCGCCTGGATCGTGTAGCGGCGGCGAATCGCGCGCAGCACCTTGGCGCTGTCGCGCCGCACGCCCCTGGTGGTCTGGCCAGGGGCCAGGTAGCTGTCGTACGCCCGCTTCTCCAGCGGCCGCTTGGTCAGCCAGCCGAAGGCAATCGGCAGCCGCCGCACACGCGTAAGGCGCATGGACTGCGACAGCGGCCAGGTGGCCCCCGGGATATGAGCGATGACCTGTAGATAACGGTAGATCGGAGGCAGGAAGTTCTCAAAGCACTCGCACGGCGTCAGCACGAGCGCACTGACCCGCTCGGGGTGACGGGTGGCGAGCAGCTTGGCGATCACGCCGCCGGTGTCGTTGCCGACGATCACGGCCTCCTTGACATCCAGCGCGTCGAGCAACTCGACGACAAGATCGGCGATCGCCGTGGGCGAGAGGTCGGCATCGCGGCGCATGGGGACGGTGTGCGCGCCCAGCGGCAGGTCGGGGACGATCGCGCGGACCGGCTGTGTGAGCGCCGGCACCAGGCGCCGCCAGAACCCGCTCGAGAGCACGAGCCCGGCCAGGAACACGATCGGCACGCCGCCGCCCTGGTCGCGATAGCGGAGCCGACCGGCCGAGAGCCGGGTCGTGTGCAGCGGTCCGAGCGCGGCCGCGAACGGGTCGGTGATGGGCGCTTCGCTCATCTGCGGTACGTGCCTTCTCTGAACAGCGCGTTGCTCGCGGCGTTCCAGCGCTCGAGCTGCGCGGGCGTGAAGAACGGCGCGGGCAGGTGACGGTCGATCGCGTCTTTGAGCAGCAGGGTCCCGAGCACGTGTACGACCGCGTGCAACGCGGTCCACTCCAGGTCGACATCGGCGCGCAGCAGCCCGCGGTCGTCAAGGCGCCGCCATTGCTCGCGCGCGATGGCGACGAACGCGTCGAAGATTTCGAGCGCCGCCTGCTCGCCGTCGGCCGCTGAACGTGCCACGTAGAGCACGGCCGTCGGGTGCTCGGCCACGAACGCGGTGACACGATCGCCGAGCTCTTGCTGGGCCTCGATCGGCGAGCCGTTCTCGGAGAGATCGCTGAAGGCTTCCGTCGCGAGCGCGACGACGTGCTCGGTGACGGCGTCAACGAGCGCCGCCTTGGTCGGGAAGTGGTGCTGAACCAGACCGGGTGAGACCCCGGCCCGCTTGGCGACGTCGCGGATCGACGTGGCGGCCACACCATCCCTGGCAAAGCCCTCCAGCGCGGCGTTCCGAATCCGCGCCAACCCCGTCAAGTCGGAAGCCGGGGTGCTGCTCATACAGTCGTAGAGTATACGATACGACCGTATGGTCGGCTCTGCGCTCAGCCCCCCGGCCGGATCCCCGCCGGGCTCCTCCAGAAAGCCCCCGACCGGCTCCCCGCTGCTCTCCGCGCTCACGGGCTTCGCGCTGCGCCGCGCGCGCCTGATCCTGCTCGCGACACTCGCCCTCGCCGCCGCCGCCGCGCTCCTGGGCGCCGGCGTCGCCAAACATCTCGACCCCTACGAAGCCGCCGGCGCGGACACCCCGAGCGCGACCGCGGCCCACGCGATCGAACGCGCCACCGGGCTCGAGCTTGGCGCCGGCATGCTCGTCCTCGTAGACACGCCTACCGGCGCGTATACGCCCGCCGGCAGAGCGCGAGTGCGGCGGATCGAGCGGATCGTCAAAGCCGACCCCGAAGTCGCGCGCGTGCAGAGCTACCTCGACGGCAACGCAAGCGATGGCAGTGGCGAGGGCGCCGGCGAGCCCCGCGCACCGCTCGTCTCCCGCGACGCGCGCATGACCTACCTGAGCGTGCAGTTCCGTGCGGGCTCGCCCAAGCGCCACCAGGATGCCGCACAGCGCCTGTCAACCCGCCTGAAAGACATCCCTGGGGTGACGCTCGGCGGGATCGATCTGTCCTTCGTGTGGGGCAACGAAACGGTCTCGCGCGACCTGCGCCGCGCACAGCTGATCGCTGCGCCGATCCTGCTCGTACTGCTGCTGCTGTTCTTCCGCGGCGCGGTCGCTGGAATGCTGCCGCTGCTCCTCGGCGGCCTCTCGATCCTGCTCACCGAGCTAGCGCTGCGGATCGCCAGCGGTCTGACCTCGATCTCGATCTTCACGCTCAGCCTCGTCAGCGCGCTCGGGCTCGGCCTGGCGATCGACTACAGCATGCTGATCGTCTCCCGCTACCGCGAAGAGCTCGCCGCCACACCCGAGGATCCTCCCGCGGCGCTTCACCGCACGGTCGCGAGCGCTGGGCGCACAGTGTGCTTCAGCGCCTGCACCGTCGCGGCCGCGCTCGCTTCGCTGCTGGTCTTCCCCCAGCCGTATTTCTTCTCGATGGGGCTCGCCGGCTCGATTGTCGTGCTCTTGACCTGCGCCTCGACGCTGCTCGTGCTGCCCGCGCTGCTCGCGCTCCTCGGCCACCGCGTCAACGCGCTCGCGCCCGCCTGGCTGCAGGTCTCCTCCACCCCCGCAGCGGAAAAGGAGGGGCGCTGGTACCACCTCGCACAGACCGTCATGCGCCACCCGATCCCGATCGCGCTCGCCGCCACCGCCGTCCTGCTCGCAATCGCGTCTCCCGCCCTGCACATCAAACTCACGACCGCGAGCGCGGGCACGCTGCCTCACAACGCGAGCCCCCGCCAACTCAGCGACGCGCTGCACAGCGACTTCCGCACAGACCCCTCGCAGAACATCGCGATCCTGACCAGCGGCGCCCGCACTCCAGCCCTACGGCGCTACGAGGCGCAGCTCGCCAAGCTCCCCGACATCGCGATCCTCGCCCCGCCCCGGCGGCTGTCGCCCACCCTCGACCTGCTCGAGCTCACGCCCGCCGCGACCGCGCTGACACCCCCCACCAAGCGCCTCGCGCGCCGCATCGAAAGCCTCCACCCACCGTTCGCCACGACGCTGACCGGGCAGACCGCCGGCTTTCTCGACCTCGAGCACAGCCTCGCCGCGCGCCTGCCGCTCGCTGTGGGCATCGTCATCGCCGTGACGATGATCGCGATCTTCCTGATGACCGGCTCGGCGATCCTGCCCATCAAGACACTGCTGATGAACGCGCTGACCGTCGGCGCCGCCTACGGCATCATGGTGTTCGTCTTCCAGGACGGGCGCCTGCAAGGCCTGCTCGGCTACGAAAGCGCGCACGCGATCGACATCACCCAACCACTGGTGATGCTCGCCGTCGTGCTCGGCCTCTCGACCGACTACGGCGTGTTCCTGCTCGACCGCATCCGCGAGCTGCACAAGACCGGCCTGCCAAACCAGCAGGCGGTGGCCCTCGGCCTGCAACGCACCGGACGCGTCATCACCAGCGCCGCGCTGCTGCTGTGCGTCGCGATCGGCAGCATCGCCACCTCAGAACTCGTCGAAGTCAAGGAGGTCGCCTTCGGCATCGCCGCCGCGATCCTGCTCGACGCCACAATCGTCCGCTGCCTACTCGTACCCGCCCTCATGCGCCTGCTCGGAGACTGGAACTGGTGGCGCCCCCGGCTCACCCGGCGCTGACGGGGCCGGCACCCGGTCCCGGATGCGGCTGGATGTCGTGGGCGCGTAAGGGTTCTCCGCATACAGAGCAGGTCAGCACCGGGATGGTCTCGGCGTTGCAGGGGATATGCCGCAGGAGCAGCGGTGGGCCTTCGGGGCCGGCGAGGTGAACGTCAGCCCACTGCATCAGCGCGACGATCGCCGGATACAGCTCCATCCCGGCTCGGGTGAGCCGGTATTCGTAATGGTCGGGCTCTGTGCGGTAGCGGTGGCGCTCCATCACGCCGGCGTCGACGAGGCGACGCAATCGCACGCTGAGGATCGTGCGCGAGCACCCGAGGTTGCGCGCGAGCTCGCCGTAACGGCGCACGCCGAAGAAGCTCTCGCGCAGGATCAGAAAGGTCCAGCGGTCGGCGAGCACCTCGAGCGCGCGGTCGACCGAGCACGCTTCGAAGCGGTGCGCGTTCGCATCTGATATTGATTCGATACTGGTATCCATTCGAGACCACAGTCTAGGAGATGGCATGACGGATGACGCGAGGACGCCGGTGCGGGCTCTGAACTCATTTACGCAGCTCGCCTACCGCGAGGACGGGCCAGTCGCACGGATCACGCTCTCACGCCCAGAAGTGCGCAACGCGCTGTCGATCAAGCTCTCGCAAGAGCTGCGAGACGCAATCGGACTGACACGCCAGTCGCGTTCGCTGCGGGTGGTCGTGATCGACGGAGCGGGCGAAACATTCTGCGCAGGCGACGACATCACGGAGATGCCGGATTGGGGAGATGCCAACGACGTCGTACGTCGCGTCCATTCCTATCAGCAGATGGCAAACGAGCTCGAGGAGCTCGACAAGATCACGATCGCCGCGGTCGATGGCTATGCCGTCGGCGGGGGCCTGGAGATCACGATGGCGTGCGACTTCGTGATCGCGACCGAGCGCGCGCGCTGGGGAATGCCCGAGGTCGACTCGGGGATCACGCCCGGATGGGGCGGCACGACGCGGCTCTCGCGTCTCATCGGGCGGCGTATGAGCAAGGAGATCAACCTCATCGGGGCGCTCTACCCGGCGCGCCGCGCCGTCGAGCTCGGGCTTTGGAACCGCGTCGTTGCGAATGAGGACCTCGAGATGGAGGCCAGCCGGCTGTGCGAGGTGCTGTGCTCGAAGAACCAACAGGCACTGCGTCAACTGAAGCTGATCATCAACAAGGGCGCCGAGGGCGACCTCCACACCGCCCAGGGGTTCGAGCTGCTCTCCGCCGGCTTCGGCGCGGCCGTCAACGGCGCCTGGCAGATCGATGATTGCGACGCCGGCGACGGCATTCGCGACTTCGCTGCCAAGGGCGCCCTGTGGAGCGCGCGCCGCGAGCTCGCGCGGGACTTCTGGGCGAGCTGATGCGCCGGCTGCTGTTCATCGAGCCCGGACGGCTCGAGTGGGAGGGGGCTCCCGAGCCCGAGCTGCAGGGTCAAGGCGAGGCGATCGTGCGGCCGATCGCGGCCTCCAACTGCGACCTGGACACCGCGATCGTGCGTGGCGATGCTCCGTTGCCGGGTCCGTTCGCGATCGGTCACGAGTTCGTGGCCGAGGTAGTCGAAGTCTCAGACGGCGTCACGAGCTTCGCGCCGGGTGACGTGGTGATCGTGCCGTGGAAGATCTCCTGCGGCGCGTGCGCGCCCTGTCTGCGTGGCGTGACGGCGGGCTGCACGGCCGTTGCGCCGCTGGCGATGTACGGACTGCCGATCGGCGGGGAGTGGGGCAGCGCGCTGGCCGACGCGGTGCGCGTGCCGTTCGCCGAGCAGATGCTCGTGGCGCTCCCACCGTCGGCCGCGCCGCTCGTGCTCGCGTCCGGGAGCGACAACCTCCCGGATGCCTGGCGCTGTGTCGCGCCATACCTCTCGGAGCAGCCCGGCGCCGACGTGCTGATCCTCGGCGGCGGTACTCGCAGCACCGGGCTCTACGCGGCGGGCCTGGCCAAGGCCCTCGGCGCCGAGCGCGTCGACTATCTCGACCGCGACTCCGCCCGGCTTCAGGTCGCGGTGGCCTACGGCGCGAACCCGATCGAGGCTCGCGTGCCACCTGAGCGCCTCGGCCCCTACCAGATCGTGGTCGACGCCAGCGCGACAGGAGCGGGATTGCGCTGCGCGCTGCGCTCGACCGCGATCGGAGGCCACTGCACCAGCACCGGCATCTACTTCGAGGAGCAACCCATTCCGCTGTATGAGATGTACCTGTCGTGCGTCACCTACCACGCGGGACCGTGCCAGGCCAGGCCCCTGCTTCCCGCCGTGCTCGAGCTGATCGCGACCGGGCGCTTCGACCCCCAGCCGGTCACCAGCGCGATCGTCGACTGGGAGGACGCCCCCGCCGCCTACGCCCAGCTGACCACGAAGACGGTCATCGTCCGCGACCCAGTGTGCGGGCCAACATCAGCGCAAGCATGACCGGCGTCAAGCCGCGGTCGCGGCTGCTGCCTGCACGCGCGCCCCGGCGCGCCTGTCGAGGATCCGTACGCGCGCTCCGCCGCGCGGGGCGAGGGTGACGCCGCGCGGCGCGGGACGCGCGAGCGCGGCCGACGTCGGCGCGAGCTCAAAGCGCGCGAGGATCTCGCGCAGCACGATCTTGATCTCGAGCAGCGCGAGCGCGGCGCCGAGGCAGCGATGCGCGCCACCGCCGAACGGCAGGAACGAGTAGCCATCCGGCGGGTCATCGATGAAGCGTTCGGGGCGGAACACCTCGGGCTGCGCATATACATCGGGATCGTGGTGCACGCCATGC
Organism: uncultured Solirubrobacterales bacterium; assembly: GCA_963837135.1. Classification (GTDB taxonomy): domain Bacteria; phylum Actinomycetota; class Thermoleophilia; order Solirubrobacterales; family Solirubrobacteraceae; genus Palsa-744. The sequence goes on along the minus strand of CAWILV010000004.1, from coordinate 262,673 downwards.
ACATCGACGTGGATCCCCACGCCCTCGGGGATCGTCCACTCGCCGATCTGAAACGGCTCCAGCACGTAGCGCCCGCCACCGATCGGAACGGGAGAGCGGATCCGCAGGACCTCCTTGACGAGCGCGTCGAGGTAGGCGTCGTCGCCCGCACGCGCGTCGGCCATCACGCCCGGGTTGTGCACGAGCAACTCCACACCCCACGCGATCGCGGTCGCGGTCGTCTCGTGCCCCGCCGTGATCAGCGTGATCAGCTCATCGCGCAACTGCTCGTCGCTCAGCCCGATCCCGCCCTCGTCGCGCGCCAACACCATCATCGCCAAGATGTCCTCACGCTCGGCCAGTGCCGCGTCGCTCCTTGTCTGAGCGATCTGCTCGAACAGCAGCATGTCGAGCTCGTCCTTCAGGCGCCAGAAACGCTCCGCTGCCACGTTCCAGCGCGAACGGCGCGCAAGCCGCGGCACGAACAGCACGAAGTTTGAGAGCGGCGTGATCATCGCGTCGAAGATCCGCCGCAACCGCCGGCGCATCACGTCGTCAGAGACACCGAGGACCGCCTGCAGGATCACATCGAGCGTGAGCGCCTGGGCGATCGGCTGCACAGCCACGACTTCGCCCACCTGCAACCGATCGAGCTCAGCGCACGCAAGCCGCTCCATCAAGCGCGCATAGGATTGGACGCGCTCGCCATGAAACGGCGGCAACAACAGCTTGCGCCGCTCCAGATGCTCGGCGGGCTCCAGCACCAGCAGCGACTCATCACCCAAGATCGGGCGCAACAGATCGTTGCCGTGACGCTTGATCAGCGGATCACCGGTGAACAAGCGCCGGATCACATCGCGATCCTTCGTGAGCAGACCCGTCGGCAGACCGCCGACACGAATCGTGAACGTGTCCCCGTAGCGCGCGTGACCACGATCGCTGAACTCGGCGAACCGCCACACCCGCATGAACGCCTGCACCGCCGGTGGCATACGCGGCCCCGGCGGCAGTGACCGCCTGCGAAAAGCTGGGGCGTCGATCGCGACAGACATGCCCTAACCACCCTACACCCCGCTGACGCCGCTGTACTGGGACGTTAGGGCCGCGAGGCGATCCCGTAGGTGACTGCGGACTGCCCCAGCAGGTCATTGCCGGAGCCGTATTCGTGCTCGGCCTGGGTGGGCGAGAATCCGGGGGCGATGTGGATTTTTTTAGAGAGCGCGTACAGCGTGAACTCGATCCTGTCAGCCTTGCCGGCCGGGGGACAGATCGGGCTGTAGGCCGCCTTGCCGGCCGTGCTGGTGCCGACGATCCCGCCGGCGGGCACCTGGCCCGCGGCCACACCGGTGGAGCTCGGGTCGATCCCCCCGAGCACCCAGCGGATCCCACCGTTGGGGTTGGTGTAACTGTCGGAGGTGTCGTCGATCACGAACAGCAGCAGTTCGACCGCATGCGCGGGCACATTCGCCCACGACAGCGGCGGGGAGATGCCGGCGCCCGCACAGGTGTACTGGGCGGGGATCTCACCGTTGAGCGCAAACGCGGAACTGGAGATCGAGAACGTACCGGGCGCCGAGTAGACCTCGCCGCTGGAGCTGCTCGTCGCCGATGACGCGGACGAAGTCTTGGAGGATGTCTTGGCGGAGCCGTGCGCCGCTTTGGAAGCAGAGCTCGCGCCCCTGGTGGCGCCAGCCGTCGTGGCCGGCGGCGGCGGACTGGCCGCGTTCGATGTGGCGGCCGGGGTGGACGCAGCGGCCGCCGGAGAGCTCGGGACCGCCATGGTGGTGGCCGACGGTGAGGAACCACCACAGCCCGCGAACGCAACGGCGGCGAGCGGCACAAACAACAGCGCCGCCCAGCCGACGACACGTCTGCCGACCACGCGCCCGCGCGCGCGCAGCCCTCTCTTGAATTCGTCCGCCATCAAGCTGTTGTTGTCTCGCGGGGCGTTGTGGCGGGTGTCACCGCTTGGCCCTTCCTGGTGGTGTGCGGTCTAAAATCGTGTGTGCGATCAGGCGGGGAGAGCCCGGACGGCGATTCCGCCGCCCGGGGTCCTTGACTGTTTGGCTGTTTATGGGTGTTTATGGGGCCGCCGGCGCCGTTACCGCCCAGGTGCCAAACCCCTGCGGTTCACCTCCGGTGTTTTCAAAGACCACCACGGTCCCGGTCGGACCGGCAGTCTGCGGCTCCCAATCAGCAGCCTGACTGGTGTGGGGATAGGGTGTGCTGAATTCTTCGAATTCACCCGATACGATGTTCCCATCAGCGTATACGCAGAGGTTGCCTGGCAGCGCCTCGGGTGACGCCGCGCTGCCCGGGCACGCCGTGGATGTTATTTCCTGCCGAGGCATCGCCGGTTTGCCGATGCGGGGACCTGTAGCTTCCAGGACGACTTCCTTGGTGTCGCCTGTGGAGGGTTCATCGAGGTAATGAACGGTGCTATCGGTGAGGATGGCTTCCAGCGGGATCGGGAAGCTGATCGGGACGCGCTGATAGCTCGCAGTCGTCGGCCCGAACGCCCAAGTGCCTGTCTCGGTTTCTTCTGGGGGTAGCGTCTTGGTGAAGCCGGTCGTGCCGTTTTTGCCGTTGGTTCCGTTTTTGCCGGGAGGGCCCTGTTCGCCCTTTTCGCCCTTTTCACCTTTTTCGCCGGCGTTGCCCGCGGGGCCCGCGCCGCCCGCCGGGCCTGTGCCGCCCGCCGGGCCTGTGGCACCAGCCGCACCAGCCGGGCCGGCAGCGCCGGTCGCGCCCTTGGGGCCGGCGGGGCCGCGGGGGCCTGCCTTGGTTTTGGCCTTGGCCTTGGCAGCGTGCGCGACCGTGACCGACGCCGTGGCCTTGGCGGGCGAGGAACCGCTATCGCCGGTGGCAGCGAACGCGCCGCCGGTGACCGCGAAGACGAGGGCCACGAACGCCATGATCGTCGCGGGGGTTATCTGCTTGCGTACTTTCTGAAACATCGAAGTTACCTCTTTCTTCCGGCCCGCTGAGTGTCAGCCGGCCTGGGTTTGGCATGAAGGGGAAAGGTGATCACCGACGCCCCCGGCTCGGTCGACGTCAGGGTGGACATCGCGCCCGCGCGAGGCGGTCAAGGCCTTTGGTGTCAGTGTGGTCATCGCCCTCTCCCGATTTGTGTGCCCGCGGCATTCCATTGCCGTTGGCTGCGGCGCAAGCCGCGTGGTGACTTACTTATAACTGGAGAAGGACCATCTCCGCTATACCACTGTGGCTAAATGGGGTGCGGAAAACCGGCCAGGGTGCGAAATTCGTTGGGCGATACTCGGCGGGGAAGGTCCGGCCTCGCTCACCTGAAGGTACGACTACTTCTTGGGCTTGCGTTTGGCCTTGGCCTTGTGCGCCTTCTTGGCGGGCTTGGCCTTGGGGCAGCTCGTGACACTGACCGGGGTGCTCTGGTGGATCACCGCTCCGTTCTGACCGACGAATTCGGTGGGCATCTGCAGCGGTTCGGCGACGGTCTTGGTCGTCTTCTTCGTGATCTTGACGAGCTTCCCGTTCCTGCGCACGAGCTTGCCCTTGACGCGCTTGTCTACCTTCGTCTTCACCGTCACGGTCTTCGTGGTGGCGCAGAGGTTCCCGTTGGCGGCCAGGGCGGAGTACGGCCCCTCGGGGAGCGTCAGTTCGAAGCTCGTCACCGGCTGGTCGGGGACCGTTTTGAACGTGCTGCTCGTGATCCCGGCTTTTGAGATGAACGTGTTGCCCGTCAGGACGATCGTTACGCCATACCCCTGCAGGACGATCTCCAGGTCGGGGAACGCTTCGCCGCCGTGGCTGACGAAGTACGCAGGCCCTTCGAGGGGCACCGGCAGAATCGGCGTCACGGCCTTCGCCGTGCCGATCAGCGACGCCGCGGGGCAACCCGCGGGGTTGGCGTTGAACTGCGCGGCGGTACACGCCTTCTGCAGCGTTGTCAACCGGGAGGGAAGCTGCTTGGGGAGGTCCACCTTGACCTGTTTGATGTTCGAGTCCTGGCCGAGCGCTCCCGTGGGGTAGGTCAGCTTCGCGGTGAGGCTCGCGCCGTTTGCTTTGCTCGTCTTCCCGCTGGTCGTGACCGTGAACTTGGGGGCGAACTTCAGGCTCTGGCAGTCCGCGGCCTGGAACGGGTCCGTGACGGTGACGGGATCGAAGCCCTGAGGGTTCGTGGGGTTCGCGCCGCCGCCGATCACGGTCGCGGAGAACGTCTGTGGGTTGCAGTTGGTGGGGTTCAGCGCGAAGCCCGGACGGTTGATGTAGACGCGGATGTCACGGACGTGCACGACGATGCCTTTGATGATGTGCGGGATCTGGTCGGCTTTGCCCGCGGGGATGCTGACGGCCGCGGTTTCGGGGTTCAGGAACAGCGGAAGGTGCACCACGACCGTGCCCAGGTCGAACGGGCCGACGTCCGCCGAGGTGATCGCGGCGATCGAGAACGGCGCGCCTTCGAACGGCCCGGCCATGAACACCTTCCCCGGCGTCCACGCCAACACCTGTCCGACGCCCGCGCCGACGAGCGTATGCCCGATTTCGCTCGCGGCGGGACACGCCGGATCGGCTTCCTCTTCGTGACCGGTCTTTTCGCGGGCGAGCTGAATGTCCGCTTCCGAGCAGAACGGGACACCCGTGAGGTTCGCTGTCGCTCCTGGCGGCAGCTGGGAGGCGAAGCCCGTAATCTCCTGTTCCCCGTCGTTACGAGTGATGCGCACGTCGAGCGGGCTGTAGGAGCCGGCATCGTTGTTTTCGGTGCCCGCGGAGGCTCCCGGGTTAAACGGCGGGGTCCCGCCAAGGGGGCAGGGGCTGCCGTCGAACGCGCTCGTGATTTCAAACGAGGGACTGACATCGCTCAGCAGCTGCGAGGGTTCTGACCACGGCGTCAGTTCGGCTGTCACGTCGTAGTCTCCGCACACCGGCGGTGTGACGAGGGGCGAGGTCTCACCCTGATGGAACTTGAACGTGAACAGGCTGAACGGCACCGGCGGCAACCCTTCCAATGACGGGCCCCCATTCAGCGCAGGCACGCCTTCGAAGCTCGTCACCAGCCGTCCCGTGATCGGGTTCGCGGTGATCTTCCCCGCGACCTTCACGACCACCCCGCGCACGGGGAAGCGCGCGACCACGTACAGCGCCAGCAGCGACCCGTCCGGATGACCCGCTTCTGAGAACGGGTTGGCGTACGGTGTCGCCAGATACACAGACCCCGTGCCTTCTTCGTTGAGCGCCGGCGTCTTGATCTGCACCGTCCCGAGCTTAGATTCGATCGGACAACCCGTTGCCGGGTCTTCCACGAGTTCTTCAGCTTCATACTCCGCCTGGGTGCATGCCCCCAGGCCCGCGCCCGCCGAGGGGTTCACCGTCATCCCTTCCGGCAGCGTCACAACCGCCTTCTTCAGCGCTGACGCGGCCAGTCCCTCGGCGTTTTCGTCGGTCTGGTGCACCCCCAGTTCCGTGTTCAAACCCGTCGGGGCATACGCGCTCGTCGTCGTCGGCACCGCCACGAATGTGGACTGCAGTCCCAACCGGTCGCAATCGGTCATCGGCGCGACCGGCGCGACGGATTCTGAGGGGCGCGCGTTTGGTTCCTGCCAGGAGACGCTCGAGTACGTCGCGCCCAGTGCTTCTTCGCCCGAGCACGATGTCGGGTTCGCCAGGTAGGGCACCCGCGCGTTGCTGGAGGCGACACCGAATTTGCCGCTAGCGCCCCCGGCTTCCTGGTTCCAGCGCCAATCGTCGTGCGACGGTTCGCTCGGGACGCCCCAGACCGTGACCGACACGAGGTTCTGTTGGAGCAGCGCGTCGACGTTGTGAAACGTCGTCTTCAGCTGGTAGGTGCCCGGCAGCACCGTCACGTCGGCCTGGATGTGGAAGTCCTCGCCGACGGCGGGGAACCCGATCTTCGCGACGTCGCCCGGCTCGGGCTTGAGGTTGTACAGCGGCACGGTGTTCTCTTCCTTGCCGAGCACGCCTTCGAAGAGGATCGTCACCACACCCACCTGTGTCGGGATCGGGCATTCGCTCTGGGAGAAGACCGCGACCGAGCACTGCGGCGTGTCGACGAGATCGCCCCCGAAACCGGCCGGCAGGATCAGCGATGCTTCCTTCTGATCGCCCGCGTCCTGCCCCTCCCCGTCGACCGTGTCAAAGCCGATCGTGCTCGTCAAATCCGCGTGCGCTCCCGCCTGAGAATCGGACAGCGACACCGTCGCCGAACCAGGCGCGATGCCGTACCCCGCGGGTGTCGAGCTGATCAGCGTGGGGGTGCTAACGAACGCGTCGGGCGCGCCGCCGCTGGAGACGTGCACGACGTTCGTGACCGACCGTTCGCCAATCGGCTGCACATCGACCGGGATCTTTAGCAGCAGCATCTGCTGCGGCAGGACCGGTTCTGTGAACGTGCACGACAGCCCTTCGCAGGCAAGCGGCGTGCCGTGAGAGTCGAACTCGCCGTCTCCTGGGACGTTCCTGAGCTCGAAGCCTTCGGCGCCGGCTTCGCTGAGCGTCACGCCTTCGGGCAGCGTGTCGGCGATCGTGACAGTCCCGCTGGAGGCTTCCCCGCCGGTGTTGGTGACCGTCACGTTGTAGTACTGGTCGCCCGACTCGTCGCCCGGCACCAGGTGCGTCGGCGCCGAAACGGCAGTAACCGTCCATTGCGGAGGGCCCGTGACCGCCGATGCCGAGGAAGCAAACACGCCCAGCGCGCAGACGGCGCAGAGGATAGGTATGAATCGCTTGAACATGTTACTTCCTCCCCTTCGCCGACTTGTACGCTGATTTCTTCGCTTTCTTCGATTTCTTTGGCTTGACACATTTACCGTGGGAGAGCTTCGTGGGCTTGGCGCATTTGACAGTCTTTTTCACAACCGGCGGCGGGGGAGCGGCTACGCTCGATACGTTGCCGGGGCCGGCGAAGGAGAGCGACGTCGGCGTCTGGAACACCGGCGCCGCCGGCGGGTTATCGCACGCGTCGCCTTCGCACGGTCCCGCGCCGATCGGGGCGGGGAACCCGCCTTCGATGCGCGCGTCGTAGAGGTCTCCCTCTTCGTCGGTGTCCGCCGGCACGAGTTTTGACTGCGTCCCGAAGAACACGTTCTTGCCATCGGGACTGGAGTCCAGGAAGAAATCGTTCGTCGCTGACTGCCCCGAGCTGATCGAGCCGATCGCGCCTTCGTGGGTGGCCGGGTTTTCGTGCCACTCATACACGTCGATCCTGTCGTTCGTGTCCGCCGCGAGCAGCGATTCCCTGGTATCAAAGAACACGTACTCGCCGTCTTCGGAGATCGCACGCGGCGGCGTGCCCGCCGGAGCGTTTAGCTTCACGGCCGAGCGGGTGAACGACGCACCGTACGCCGCCGGCGCGCCGTTCGGGTTGCACGACACGCACACGGTACTCCCGTCCAACGCGTCGTAGCGATAGATCTCTTCCTTACCGTTTGAGTCATAACCGGTGATGTCTTGACTCGAACCGAACACCAGGAACTCGCCGTTGGCGGTCGCGTAATAAGAAGCACGCAAATCGAGGCCCGCGAACTGCCCCACAATCGATTCGTACCACGACCGGAGTGTGCTGTTTCCATAGCCGGGGTAGCCGCCGGTCGGCGCGACATACGCCGTTTCCCCGGTCTCGGTGTCATAACGGTACAGGCCGCCCTGCTGGCCCCCCGGCGCGAGGTCGCCGCTCGCGTTGAAATACACGGTCGACCCGTCGCCCGCGACCGCGGGAACGTCCTGCACGCCGCCCGCGACACCGTCCTGCCCCGCCGCGGCGTCCCCGCGCGAGACGCGCACGAGCGCCGCTTCGCCCCCGCCGGGATCGGTGTTGTACTCATACAACTCCATGTCGTGCAATTTCAAGCTCACCGCTTCCTGGGTCAGCTCTGTCTCGGTCATGAAGAACACCTTCGACCCGTCCGTAGACGCGCCGACATAGATCGCGGGCTTCAGCGGATTGGCCCCGCCCACCTCCACGCCTTCTTCGGGCAAGGACACCTCGACCGTGCTTTCCCCCTTCTCACGCACATACAGCTCGGGGGGATTTTTCCCGGCCCCGTTCCAGCAGCCCGGACCTGTGGCTTCCGGGTCGGGGGCCGTGAAGAACACCTTCGACCCATCGTCCGACACCGCACCATGAGTGCTGCCGGCCACAATCGATTGGCCGCCCCCCTGGCCGAGCACCGCACCGCACTGCAACACTTCGCCTTCCGGGCCGATATTCACCAGCTTGCAGTTCGACGTCTTTTGCGTGCATTCCCCGCCACCGGCCCATTCGTACAGCGCCTGGCTTCCCGCTTCCTGCGTTTCATCGCCCGCCGCCAATTCATGATCTGCGCTTTCCAGGATCACGTGACTCAGATCCGCCGACGCGCCGACCATATGGGCTTCCGCGGGGGTGGCCTTCGCGCCCGCGGCGATCGTCGTGTACGGCCCACCCGGCGGACCCACGAGATTCAACACAAGTTTGGACGCTCCTCCCAGATTCTCCTGATCGTTGAAACCGATCACCGAGAAATCAGCCGGGTCAAACACTTCCGCCGCACCGGACTGGACCCCCAGACCCGGCGACGCGGCGGGCTGGAAAGACCAACCATCCGCGCCGCGCGAGAACACATACGGATTGTTGCCCGTCGCCGGGAACGACCCGAACGCCGCCGTCGTAACCGCCAACAGAAAATGATTCCCGTCTTCAGAAGAATAACCCAGATCGACGTTTTCGCTGAATACCTCTTCACCACCAAACAGGTCTTCGGAATCCTCCTTGTTCGGCGGGGTCAACATCTCATACACGCGACCATCCGGCAAACCCGGCACGACAGCCGGCGAAGTCGCAAACATCCCTTCGGCTCCCACACCGCCCGCGGCCACGCCGACCGCGTTATCGGCGACCACACGAAAACGATACGACGTGCCCGCCGACAGACCGGACGCCTGCACGCCCACGCTCACACCCGTAGAGCCCGCACCCACATCACCCCCGCTCGCGGGAACACTCACCGCGGACACCGCACCCGCAAACGAATCGCCATCCGCCGCGTACCCAGCCGCGGACAAATATTCAAAACGATAAGTCGCGTCCAACCCCACCGGGTCGATCGTCGCGTGGAAATCGGCCCACGACGACGACACCCCGGTGACAAACGCATCCCCCACCACCGGCAAACCCGGCGCCGCGAACGATTCGGCGGCGCCTTCACGCACACCACCATATTCCGGCGCACCAGGAGCCGTCGAGGACACCACACGATACCGATACACCGTCCCCTCTTCCAAGCCACCCACCTCGGCACTCACCGGATAATCTTCTTCTTTCAAGCGCTGCCCCACCAAACCCTGCGCACACGGAACCGTCTCTTCCGAACCCAGGACAGAGAAGCGACTCACTTTGAACACTGCTTCAGGGACATACTCGAACTTACATTCAGCGAGAACGAGATCTTCCTTCGCATTGTTTTCCGCGCCCCGAACCACACCGGTCAACGTCACGGCCCCCAAACGCGCGCCGGACGTGCCGCCGGTCACAGCGCCAGGATAAAACGCACCGCGGCCAAAAACGTCAACCACATGCCTACCACATGACGTATGAGTCCTAAGTTCGCATTCTTCTTCGTGCTTTTCACATTCTCCTCCCGTCAGAGCAGACCCACATTCCGGTTCATCCGCCGCCACATACAATTCGCCACCCGCACCAACAGCAATACCACCTAGTAGACTTTTCGACCCGAACAGACTCGACTTCGACCGGCCAACAAACTCTCCAAGAAACCCACCAGACGACGAGAACTCCGCGATAGCTGAACCAGAAGGCAGCACCGCCCCTTTCACTAACACATCACCATCAGACGGATCAACCGCGACCCCTTTCAATTCGCTCACAAACAGTTCTTCTACTTCCCTCCTGCCGTCCCTTTCGACCATCCTTGTCGTTGAAATGGCCCGCACGAAACACCCAGCCGACGTAAAAACATCGATCTCGCGATGAGCGTTGTTGATCACATAAAGATCACCAGCCGAGCCTCCACTACTCGACACGGCGACCCCTTCGATCGCTTCCCTCCTCCACGCTTCAGCGGGTTTCCCTTCCCATTCCGGTTTCCCGACCAACCTATTACCCTCAACATACTCCCCAGCACCCGGTTCCGAACAGGTAAAATCAACAGGCGCACCACCCGGTTCGACGCGTTCAACAGAACCCGTTGGGTGTTTTTCTGGCTCTGCTAGATCCAGATAAACATCACCCGCGTACATCCCCCCCGAATCATCCACAGCGGCCCATTCCCTCGGCCCGACAGAACGAAGTTCATGAGTCGAATCATCAAAAGCACAACCATTCACCGGCAACCCAAACAACTGACGAAGAAACACAACCGACGAACTGAATTCATCGATAACGCTGTTGGTGGAGTCGCCGACCCAGAGGTTCCCAGGCGTGATCCCGCCTTCACCCGAATCGACCGCAACACACGCAACCTTGCCAAACGGGACCTGTTCCCCCAAGGGCCCTGTCGGCGTGCCCGTCAACTGTGTGACGTATGGGCGCACGAATTCGGCCCGGGCCAGCGAGGGCACGCACAGCGCCAGACCGAGCAGCGCCAGGAGAACAACGAGGGTCGTTTTTGGGACCGCGGGGATCTTTGTGCTTCGGGACATCTCGCCCGCGCGAGGCGGCCAAAGCTTTGCTGTCAGTGTGGTCATCGCCCTCTCCCGATTTGTGTTGCCAGCGGCAAGCCGTTGCCGGTGACTGCGGCGCGAGCCGCTTGGTAACGTCACTTATAGCCGGACGAGGCCTGGCTTCGCTATACCACTGTGGCTAATTAGAGCGCGGGAAAGTGGCCAGGGTGCGAAAGGAACGCCGGGATGAGCCACGGGAACGCGGGAGTGGTGACTTTTGGCACGGCTTGTGCACTCGACGGCACGGCCTGCGTAAGAGCGGGGTAGGGGCTGGTCGGCGAGATGCTGCGCCAAGAGGCGGTCACGGAGAGCGCCTGAAGCTGGTAGGAGTGGTGTCCGCGGATCGTTGATCGCCTGTCGCCGCCCCGTCGAGCAAGAGAGGGTCCTTACGGACGGCCCGGAGTACGCTCCATCCCGTGAAGAAGCACAGCAACGAGATCGGGGGAGGGTTGCTCGCCGGCGTCGTGGCCTTCGTGGTACTCGGGCTGACCGCGCTGGGAAGCAAATGGGCTCCAGCCATCGCGGTAATCGCATTCGTGATTGCTGCCTGTTGCCTCGTTGGCGCTGTGCTCGCATTCCGAGTGAAGGACCCATCCCCACCTAAGACCGGGCCTCCGCCTGTCGATCCGCGAGCTGCCCTCAGATCGGAACTCATGACAGTTGCAGACGAGATCGACAGGCTCGTCGATACGCGGGCCACACTGGAGCCGCAAGACACTCGGACCCTGTCGCAGCGGCAGGCCAAACCAAACGCGTACCGAGATGAACTGAACCAGTACCGGATGCAAACGCTCGCGACATACTTCAGCGACCTTCGGACCAGAGCCGTCGGCTCTTTCGATCAAGCCATAGAGCTCAAGGCGGCACGGCAGGTTGACAGGGCGTGGGTAGACAAGCCGCCAAACGTCGCCGATCTTGCAACGGTCACCGGCCTATTGCGCCACGCGGCCAGCGCTCTGGAATCTCCTTCATGAGTTTTGTGGCCGGTCAGCAGGGGTGACCCTCCGGTGGGCAGGCCGGGATATCTCAAGCGCGGGCTGTCGAGCTGGGGCCAGAACGACTCAGGCGTCCCAAGGCGGGCGTACAGTTCTTCTATGTCCTTCCCCGTCCCGATCGCCAGCGTCCTCACGGGCGCGACGATCCGTCAGCTCGCCTACTGGCGCAGGCACACTCATGCGGCGCCGCCATTGCTCGTTCCGGAGGGCAAGCGCAGCGGTCGCTTGGGTCAACCACCAGGTAGCGGTGGCTGCTCGGTAGCCTCGGTGGCCTCGAACTCCTCCAAGCGCAGCGCCACCTCGAGCTCGACGAGGCACGAATCGAGCTCCCGCCCGAGGTGCTGCTGGGCGGCGTTGAGGCGGTTTTCGACCGTGTGCCGAGTCACGCCGAGACGGCTGCCCGCCTTGGACGCGTTGCACCCGGAGCTCAGATACACGCGCAGCGTCTGCAGCGACGCCGCCCCGCCGTCGCGCATGCTCGAGAGCGGTGAAAGAAAGATCTCCTGCAGGGAGCTGGCCAGCGTTTCGTCGCGCAGGGCAGCCGCGAGGAGCATGTCATCGGCATACCGCGTGTGCGTTACCCCTTCCCGCCCGCCCCGGTGCAGCGCGACCAACCGCGCCGCTTGCGCCTGCTGGTGGGTAAGGCGCCAGCCGTCGAGTCCTCTCCCCGGCTCGCCGAGCGCCAGGGACACATCGGCACCCTCCGCCACCGGCACCATGCGCTCGAGCTCGCCGACCGCGAGCATACGCTTCCCGCCTAGCCAGGCCCACACGGACTCCTCGCTGTGCGACACCGCCAGGAGCTGGCGATCGGCGCTCTTCGCGGCGGTCCGCAGCGCCTCCCCGGCCCCGGTGCCCGTTGCAATCACGCCGATGTGCCAGGCGTCGAGGTCATAGCCAAGCTCCTCGGCGTTTGGGCGCTCGCCGGCGAGCAGCCTGTCCACGAGCTCCGCGAGACGTTGCTCGGGCGAGCGCCTGCACCGCTTGAGCTCGCGCTTGTGCTCGATCGAGACCTCGGCCATGAGGCGCTCGACGAGTCGCCCCTGCAGCTCCAGCACCTGACCCAGGACCCCGCTTGGGAGGCCATCTGCCTCAGCGATAACGTGGCCAACGAGCAGCCTGTGGCCCGCGGCGCAATGGAGCAGAACCGTGTCCAGATCGACGCCGGTGCGGGCCGCCCGATGCGCCTGCGCGAGCACCTCTGAAGGGACCAGCCCGGAGCAATCCTCTCCCAGCTCGATGCCCGCGAGCACGAAGTCCCGAGCCGCTGCGACTGCCGCGCGCAGGCCCATCGCGTACTCGGCGTCCTGCGCGCCTGCCCCACCTGAGGAGGCGCGAGACTGAGCGAAGATTTCCTGACCGATCTTCGCGCGCCGAGCATGCAATCGCTCAGCCAAGGCGGCACGAGCCTCCTGCAGCGAGCCCGGTCGGCCGTTCTCGTTATGCCTCGCGGGGACTCTCTCACCTTTGCGTTTCGACATGTCCGGATCTCCTGGAGTGTCGCACCCGCGGTTGGCGGGTCACACTTCGCGGGCCTGCAGTGGCCACTGACACTGACTTGACGATAGCGGTCAGAGCGGAGCACTCGGAGCGTAGGTTGTGCATAAGATAATGAAGACGTGTCCGACATCCACCGATCGCGCCACGGCACTCAGCATCCCCATCATGGACATCACAAGGCTCAAGGCAGAAAGAGGCCTCAGAACCAGCTTGACTGCTGACCTCATCTGCATCCCCTCTCCCTCTCCACCCCGACCAAGCCGGGGAACTTTACGAAACCTATCACTAATCCCCGCATCTTTCAATCCTCCGTGAGCTTGATCTCTCGACGAGTCGCCCGCAGGCGCCTCGTCTCGCTTTACCTTCAGCAGCTGGGCACTATGCCATTTTTGGCTGACCATCTGCTGACCCCTTTCTTTCTGCATCCATCTATCTTCAACCTTCAGCAGGTGCGGACTATGCGCCGTTGCGCTCCGTGCCTGCTGTCTTTCCTTCTTCACCATACATCTATCTGGCTGACACGCCGGATTGAATGCGCATTCGTCTCCGAAGCACCCTCCCGGCCGAGGGCTTTGCATCACTCGAGGCGCAGGGAGTCGTTTATGAGATCCATCGAGGCGTGGAAGCCCTGAAGTGAGCGGACGCGAACGGTCTCCAGAACCCCTCAAACCTCTTAGGCTCATGGATCCATCCATCGATCTGTTATTAGCTCTGATCATCTCATCTACTTCTTGAACCTGACCGTAACGGTCTTTGTCTGCTTCGCGCCCTTGCTCGGGGTGAACGTCAGCTTGATATTCGTCTTCAGCTTGCCACCCTTCTTCTGGTTAAGCACCAAACTCACCGTTTCGCGTCCACTCGCCGTCTTGGATGCCTTGGAGAGCCCCTTACCGGTGGCGGTCAGCTTGCCCGCGGCGGGGACGCTCACCTGAATCGTCGTCGTCTTACCCTTGACCTTGTGAGATGAGATAGAGATGCTGTTCGGGCAGCCCGTGACCGCGATCTGGGTGTTCTGCTTGATTTCCGCGCCGTTCTGGGCTACGAGTTCGGTGGGCATCGTCAGCTTCTGTCCGCAGAGGTTCCCGTTCGCCGCCAGGGCGCTGTAGGGGCCCTCGGGGAGGGTCAATTCAAACGACGTGACGGGCTGGTCGGGGACCGTTTTGAACGTGCTCGACGTGATCCCGGCCTTGCTGATGAACGTGTTGCCGGTGAGGATGATCGTGACGCCATAGCCCTGCAGGACGATCTCGAGGTCGGGGAACGCTTCGCCGCCGTGAGATACGAAGTACGCCGGGCCTTCGAGGGGGACGGGGAGGATCGGGGTGAGCGCCTTCGCGGTGCCGATCAGCGACGCCGCGGGGCAGCCCGCGGGGTTGCTCGCGAACTGCGCGGCGGTGCACGCCTTCTGCAGGGTCGTCAGACGTGAGGGGAGCTGCTTGGGGAGGTCCACCTTGACCTGTTTGATGTTCGCGTCGTGCCCGAGCGAACCCGACGGGTAGGTCAGGTCCACGTGCAGGCTCGCGCCGTCGGCTTTGCTGGTCTTGCCGCTGGTCGTGACCTGGAATTTCGGTTCGAACTTCAGGCTTCCGCACGCGGTCACGCGGAATGGGGTGGTGGCCGTGACCGGGTCGTTGTCCGCGGGGTTCGTGGGGTCCGCGCCGCCGCCGATCACGGTCGCTGAGAAGTTGAACGGTTCGCAGCTGGTCGGGTTGAGCATGAAGTCCTGCTTGTTCACGAACACGCGGATTTCGCGGATGTGGACGACGATGCCTTTGATGATGTGCGGGATCTGATCCGCGGGACCGGAGGGGATGCTGACCTGCGCCGTTTCCGGGTTGATGTCCAGCGGGAGATGCACGACGACGGTGCCGAGGTCAAACGGGCCGACATCCGCGCTGGTAATCGACACGATTGAGAACGGGGCGCCTGCGAACGGACCCCCGAGGTAGAGCTTGCCGGGGGCCTGCGCGAGAACCTGGCCGACACCGGCGTCAGCGACGCTATGCCCGATTTCGCTCGCGACGGGACACGCGGGGTTGGCTTCCTCTTCGTGACCGGTCTTCCCGCGCGCGAGCGCGATGTCCGCTTCGGAGCAGAACGGGATACCCGAGAGGTTGCCCGTGAGGCCAGGCGGCAGCAGCGAGGCGAAGCCCGTGATCTCTTGTTCGCCGTCATTGCGGGCGATCCTGATGTCAAGTGGGCTGTAGGAGCCCGCGTCGTTGTTTTCGGTGCCCGCGGTCACGCTCGGAGCGAACGGCGGGGTTCCACCCGACGGGCAGGACCCACCATTGGCGCCGCTTGAGATTTCAAACGCGGGGCTCATGTCCGTCAGCAACTGTGAGGGTTCTGACCACGGGACCAGCTGGGCCTCTACTTCATAGCTCCCGCACGCCGGGGGTGTGACGAGGGGCGAGGTCTGGCCCTGGTGGAAATCGAACGTGAACAAGCTGAACGGAACCGGCGGCAAACCTTCCAACGACGGACCGTGCAGCGACGGGACGCCTTCGAACGTCGTCACCAAACGGCCGGTGACGGGGTTCGCTTCGACCTTACCCGCGACCTTCACGACGACACCGCGCACGGGGAAGCGGGCGACGACGTACAGCGCGAGCAGTTCCGAAAAAGGGTTCGCGTACGGTGTCGCGAGATACACCGAACCCTTGGCTTCTTCGTCCAGCGCGGGCGTTTTGATTTTGACCGTCCCGAGCTTCGACTCGATCGGACAACCCTTTTCCGGGTCTTCCACGAGCGCTTCCGCTTCATACTCTTCGCGCGTGCACGAACCCAACCCCGCGCCGGCAGAGGGGTTGACCGTCATCCCTTCCGGCAACGTCACGACCGCCTTCTTCAAAGCGGACGCTGCCAGACCTTCGGGGTTTTCATTCGTCTGATCCACCCCCAGTTCGACGTTCAGCCCGGTCGCGGCGGACGCGCTCGTGGTCGTGGGCACGGCCGTGAACGTGGACTGCAGTCCGAGCGCGCCACAATCACTCAGCGGCGCGAGCACTGGATAGGCATGTGCGGGTTGGGCTTCGGGTTCCTGCCAGGAAACGCTCGAGAACGTCGCCTGCGTCGGTTCGCCCGTGCACGACGTCGGGCTCGCCAGGAACGGCACCAGCGCGTTCGTTGACGGAACATTGAATTCGCCGCCGGCGTTATTGCTACGGCTTGGGTTCCAGCGCCAGCGGTTGTGCGCCGCCGCGCCCGGCACACCCCAGATCGTGACCGACACGAGATCCTGGCTGTCGAGCGCCTCGATGTTGTGGAACGTCGTCTCCAGCTGGTAGGTGCCGGGGAGCACCGTCACGTCGGCCTGCACGTGAACGGTCTTTATGGGGAAACCGATCTTTGCGACATCACCCGGCTCCGCCGCGAGATCGTACACCGGCTCGGTGTCCACTTCTCGACCCAGACCGCCCGGGAAGAAGACCGTCGCTACGCCCACCTGCGTGTCGATCGTGCATTCTTCATGACTGAACTTCGCGATCGGGCACACCGGCATTTCAACCAGATCCCCACCGAAACCGGGCGGGAGCACGACAGACGTTTCCTTCTGATCGCCCGCGACCGCACCTTCGCCGTCGATCGTGTCAAACCCGATCGTGTTTGTCAGATCGGCGTGGGCGCCAGCCTGGCCGTCGGACAGCGACACCGTCGCGGAGCCCGGCGCGATGCCAAACCCAGCCGGGGTCGAGCTGACCATCGCCGGGGTGCTCACAAAGGCATCGGACGCACCCCCGCCAGAGACATGCACCACATTTGTCACCGCCTGTTCGGTCGTCAACTCCACGTCAACCGGGATCTTCACAAGCAGCATCTCCTGCGGGATCACCGCACCGGAGAACGTGCACGACACCCCGACACAGCTCATCCGCGTCCCCGCCTCGTCTACCCGCCCATCTGCGCCGTTGTTGCCCAGTTCGAATCCTTCGGCGCCCCTATGATCGAGCGTGACGCCTTCCGGCAAGACATCCGTGACCGTGACCGGTACGCCATTGCTCGCTTCCCCACCGCTGTTCGTCACCACGATATTGAAGACCTGGCCGCCCTTTTCATCGCCCGGCACGAGATTCGTCGGGGCCGAGACCGCAGTGACCGTCCACCGCGGTCCACCGGTGACAGCCAACGCGGGCGAAGCCGCGCAAAGCACCACTCCCATCACACCCCACATGACGAGTAGACGCCTCATGATTTTATCCTCCCGCCGTTGCTGCCTCGCCTTGCTTTGTGCGGCTTGGCACCCTTCTTCTTCGGCTTGACGCACTCGGTCTTTGTCTTGACCTTCTTCTTGACGAAGCCCTTCTTACACGTGACGGTCCTCGTCACCGTCTTGACCGGCGGAGGCGGGGGTTCGCTGGCGAGGTTGCCGCCGCTCGCTAGGGTGTTTGTCGCGGGGGTCTGGAAGAGCGGCAACGGCGCTGCGGGCTGACACGCGTCGCCTTCGCAGGGTCCCGCGCCAAGGGGGGCTGGGAAGCCGCCGTCGATGCGGGCGTCATACAAATCGCCCTCGCTGTCGTTGTCGGCCAGCACGAGCGCGGAGTGCGTGCCGAAGAAGACGTTCCTGCCATCCGGGCTGGAGTCGAGGAAGAAGTCGTCCGACGAGGACTGGCCGGAGCTGATCGAGCTGATCGCGCCGTCGTGCCACTCGTACACGTCGAGCTTGCCGTTCGTATCCTGTGGCAACAGCGATTCGCTCGTATCGAAGAATACGTATTCCCCTTTTTCGGAGATCGGGCGCGGCGGCGTGGCCCCGGGATCGTCCAGGTCCACCGCTGAGCGCGTGAACCTCGCACCAACCGAAGGCCGCGAGCCATTCGGGTTGCACGAAACACACGCAATGCTCCCGTTTTCCGCGTCGTACCGGTAGAGCTCCTGCTGACCACCGGAGTTATAACCCGTGATGCTCTGGGTCGAAGGGAAGATCAGAAACTCACCATTTCCAGTCGCGTAATATTCCGCGCTCGCCCACAGTCCGGCGACATCCGCTTCATTTTGACGAACGGCTGTGCCGTACCACGTGGTGTTGGGTTCATGGAGCGCGGGATAGCCCGGAGACGGTGCGACATACGTCGTCGCGTGAGTGACCGTGTCGTAACGATAGAGACCGCCGCCTTCGCCACCTGGGGCCAAATCTCCCGACGCGTTGAAGTACACGGCCGAACCATCCGAAGATACTGCTGGAACGCTTTCCGCGCCACCCGCGACGCCCGGCTCTCCAGCCGCGGTTTCCCCGCGTGAGACACGCGTCAGCCGTTCCCCTTCCGGGGCCTCCGTGTTGTACTCATATAGCTCGACGTCGTGCAGCTTCAGTTCTTCGGCTTCCTTAGTCAACTCAGTCTTAGTGATGAAGAACACCTTCGACCCATCCGCCGATGCGCCCACATACACCGCGGGATGACACGCTTCTTCAGGATGCGCACAGCTAGGGTCAAAAACACCTTTTTCGGGTGCGGACACCTCGACCGTTGCTTCCGCCTTTTCACGCATATACAACTGCGGAGCATTTTTCGTGCCACCATTCCAGCACGCTGGACCGTCGTTTGTGTTAGTCAGACTGTCATACCCGTGCGGGTCCGGGGCCGTGAAGAAGATCCTCGACCCGTCCGCCGCGACCGCTCCGTGTGTGCTGCCTTCGGCGCCGCCAGCGGCTACACCGGCACCCGGACCGAGCTCCGCGCCGCACTTGCTGACGAGCCCGCCTCCTAGCGCCTGCGACTTGACGTCTACCAACGACAGACACCCGCGGCCAGACGACCATTCATACAGTACTTCGGCTCCTTCGTACAGTTCCCTCGCAAGCTTTTCTTGCGCGATTGCACACAAAGGCAGCTCGTGGCCCCGACTCGACAGGACGACAACGTTCAGATCCTCGGAAGCCCCAACCGGATTGGGATTTTCGCCGGTGGTGCCGGACTTTTCGGTCCCGACCGCGACGGTCACATACGGACCACCAGGCGGACCCACGAGATCCTCGATCGCTGCATTTCCAGCCTGCCCTATATCGTCGTGAAAGCCGATCAGCGAGAAATCGTACGGATCAAACACGTAAGCCGCGCCACTCTGCACCCCCAAGCTCGGCGCCGCACTCGACTGAAACGTCCACCCCGTATTTCCACGAGAGAACACATACGAGTCCTCACCTGTCGCCGGGAACGCTCCGAACTCCGCCTCTGTGTCCAGGAGGAAATGATCCCCGTCTTCCGAGGAATACCCCACGTCGTAGTTCGTACTATCTTCGTGGCGACCCGTTGCTTCGATGCTGGGCGGAGCCCCGAACAGATCTTCCGCGTCTTCCTTGTTAGGTGGAGTCACCATCTCATAGGAACGACCGTCCGGCAACACACCCGCCACACTCGCCGGCGACGTCGTAAACGTCTGCCCGGCGCCTTCGCCGTCGCTCACACCGGCTCCGTTCGACGCGACGAGACGATAAACATACGCAGTGCCGGGAGACAAGCCAGCGACTGACACACTCACGGTCACATAACCATCACCCGAGCCGATGTCCGCGGGAGGCGCCGGAGCGCTCCCACCGGCCGCATACGGATCAGGCGCACCGGGCTCGTACCGAGCCGCCTCGACATACTCGAATTGGTACGTCGTATCGGAGCCCAACGGGTCGATCCTCGCGCTGAAAGCCACAGACGACGACGACACCTCCGCCACCGACACCGCTTCCAGAGCCGGAGGCGCCGCCGCCGCGACCGAAGCGTTTTCACCATCCTTCGTCCCGCCACGCTCGTTCTCGTTCGTCGCAGCGACTAGACGATAATCATAGACCACACCAGGCATCAGGCCCGACACAGCCGCATGCACCTCATGATTCTCCGAGTTGACCGGGACTTCCCCCGCATCAGGTTTTTTACACTGAGCCTTGTCGCCAGCGGCATACGGATCAGACACGGCAGGCCTGTAACTTGCCGCGTCAACGTAGTCGAAATAACATTCAATCAAGTCATGACCTTCGTCGTCGACCGTGCCCTCAAACGTCGCCCGCCCTTCCGTTTCAGAAACCCGTTCGTTGCCGCTCACCCCGCCCGTGACCGCGACAGGGTAAAAAGCACCAGGACCAAACTCGTCGACAACTGGCCTGACTGGCTTCCCTTCAGATTCTTCGTTGACACTGACGTAGAGATTTCCTTCGGAGCTCACAGCAATACCGCCGGGTTGACCCCATGCAATGCCACCGGGAAGACCCCCAGTGCCGTTGATCTGCCCCAGATATTCGCTCGAAGAGGCGAACTCATCAATAACAGCGGCAGCGCCCGTCTTTGGCGTCTCGGCCTCTACCAAAAGGTCGCCGTCCGTAGGATCCACGGCGAGGCCTTTCACGGCGTCTCCAGGCCCTTCAAAACGTTCGAGTGGTTCGCCGCCTTCTCTGAAGACGCCGAGGAAACACCCGGTGGGTGTGAACTGGTCAACCTCGAATCGGTGCCCTTGCTCTTGGTAGACAACATAGATATCGCCATCAGACGGATCACTGGCTGGGCTGACTGCTGAGTTGACCGCAACCCGCGTAACGGGTGCTTCAAAGCCATTTTCCCATAGTTCGCCCTGCTTGCCAACCAATTCGCCTTTCCCATTGATATATCCAGCCGAAAATCCTTCCGAGCACGTAAAAGGGGCCCGCACCCCGGACGCAGTGACCCGAGACACGGCTCCGCGGTTGGGCGCGCCGCCGCTATCGCTGGCGAAATAGACATCGCCCGCGGCCATATCCATGATATCCGTTGAATTGTCGACAGCCACCCAATCCGATTCGCGACATATCAGTTCTTCGCTCGTATCGTCATACGCCAGCCGACTCCCGGAGCAGGCGAGCGGAGGAGGCACGAAGGTGTTGGACGGGGTGGTGAACTCGTCGACAAGGCTCCTGCCAGTGTCACTGAGCCAGACGTGGCCGGGACTGTGGGAGTCGGCCGCAATACCACCAAGCCCGTCGAAGGGGACTTCTTCGCCGAACGGGCCTGTCGGCGTGCCCGTCAGCTGCGTGATATACGGCCGCGTGAACACGGCAAGGGCCGGGGTCGCGGCGAAGGCGAGGACAGCCAGTGCCAAGACGGCGATGAGTAGCGCTGGAAGTGACGCAAAGAATGCTCTCTTGATTTGACTGGTCATTTAGTCCCTCGCCCTCGCCGATCCAGGAACCGGACGGCTCTGGTGATCGCCGTCCGGTTCCGCCTTGGCTGAGCTGGTGGTGGTCATGAGATGAATGGATGTGCCCTTACGCTTCTTTGGGCGCTGTCACGGCCCAGGTACCGTAAGCGACTCCTTCTTCTTCTGTAGTTTTGAAAGACAAGATCGTTCCGGCGGAGGCAGCTCCGCTATACGCACCTGGTCCCGGATAAGTCGGGTTGCCACCGTATTCAGCGTCGAACGATTGCTTTTCATATATGCAAAGGTTGCCGGCTTCCGCCTTCGGTTCGAAGCTGCTTCCTTCGCAGGCCGAAACGCTTTCGCCGACCTTTATATAGTGCACCTTGGCGCTGCCAATCACAGGACTTTCTGGGTGCGCCGCGTCTTCGGGTTCCGCCTTCAGCGGGATGGGAAATGAGATCATTACCTGCTCAAAAGTTGTTCCCGGACCCGTAGCGTGAATGAACCAGGTGCCCGTCTCGGTCTTTTCGGGGGGGAGGGTTTCGGTGAACCCGGTCGTGCCCGGAGGACCCTGCGGGCCGGTGGTCCCGTTTGTGCCGTCAGTACCATTGGTGCCGTCAGTGCCCGCCGCGCCCGGCGTACCCGTGCCGGTCGCGCCCGTCGCGCCTGTGGGACCAGCAGGTCCTGCCGGGCCAGTGGCGCCGGTCGCCCCAGTCGCGCCCTTCGGGCCGGCGGGGCCTCGGGGGCTCGTGGATTTCTTCTTAGACTTGGCCGCGTGCCCAACCGTGACCGACGCGGTCGCTTTGGACGGCGAATTGCCGCTACCGCCGGTGGCGGCGAAGGCGCCGCCGGTGATCGCGAAGACGAGGGCCGTAAGGGCCAGGATCGTCGCGGGGGTTATCTGCTTGCGTACTCGTTGGAACATGGTTTATGTCTCCTCCTGGAGAACGGAGGGGACATAGGCCCCTCGGTTTGTGTGTTGTGCGCCGAGGGGGCGCGGGAAGTCGAGGACGCCGCGGCCGGGGTCAATCGGACCACGACGCATTGGGTATGAGGACAGCGGCGCGTGAGGGCTACACACGGGCCGGAGCCTGCTCGAGCGCCGCCGTGAGGAGAGGGGCGTCCCGGCGGCGCTCGAGGAGGGTCCGGGGGTCGGGACGCTTTGGGTGGTGGCGTGGGCGGCGTCGATTGCGCGCGGCGGCCAAGCCTGTGGTGTCAATGTGGTCATCGCCCTCTCCCGATTTGTGCCGTCCGCGGCATGCCATCGCCATGGACTGCGGCCCCTGCCGCGTGGTAACGTCACTTATAGCTGGAGAAGGACCGTCTGCGCTATACCACTGTGGCTAAATGGGGGGCGGCAAAGGGGCCAGGGTGCGAAAATAGTTGGGCGATTCGCCCCCGGCTGTGCTCAGCTGGAGGTGTGACTACTCCGCGCGCTTGCGTTTGGCCTTGGCCTTGTGTGCCTTCTTGGCGGGCTTGGCCTTTGGGCAGTTGGTGACGCTCACGGCCGTGCTCTGGTGAATCGTCGCGCCGTTCTGGGCGACGAATTCGGTCGGCATCTGGAGGGGTTCGGGCTCTGTTTGCTTGACCGCGCGCGTCACCTTAACCGTCTTGCCGTTACGTTTGACCGTGATCTTCTTCTTGACGGTCTCCGTCTTCGTGGGCGCGCACAGGTTGCCGTTTGCGGCGAGCGCGGAGTACGGCCCCTCGGGCAATGTGAGTTCAAAGCTGCCGACGGGGGCGTCGGGGACCGTCTTGAACGTGCTCGAGGTGATCCCAGCCTTGCTGATAAACGTCGTACCGACGAGATCGATCGTGACGCCGTAGCCCTGCAGCACGACGATCAGGCTGGGGAACGCTTCGCCGCCGTGGGAGACGAAGTACGCGGGGCCTTCCAGCGGGACGGGGATCAGCGGCGTGATCGCCTTCGCGTGGCCGATGACCGACGCCGCCGGGCATCCGGCGGGGTTGGCGTTGAACTGCGCGGCGGTGCACGCCTTCTGCAGCGTCGTCAGGCGTGACGGGAGTTGCTTGGGCAGATCGACCTTGACCTGTTTGATGTTCGCCTGGCTGCCGAACGGCGCGCTCGGATAGGTCAGCTTCACGCTGAGGCTCGCGCCGTCGGATTTACTGGTCTTCCCCGACGTGGAGGCCGCGAATTTCGGGGCGAAGGCGAGCGTCGCGCAGTTCGTCGCCTGGAACGGCAGCGACAGCGCGTCGGTAGCGCCTTCGGTGCTGTCCAGGCTCCCCGTGATCGCCGTCTTACCGCAGTTCGTCGGGTTGAACGTAAACCCAGGACGCGTGATCGTTACGTTCACGTGCTGGATCTGGAGCGGAATCCCGTCGAGGATCGTCGGGATCTTATACGGGCCGCTGTTATCGCTCGTGATCGTCAGGGCAGCGGTGATCGGGTTCACTTCGATCCTCGCCCTGACTATCACCTGCCCGAGGTTGTACGGGCCCGCGACCGCCGGGTTGACGATCGACAGGCCAAACGGGGCACCCTCATACGGGCCCGTGATGTAAACCCGTCCGCCCTTGACCGTGAACGGCTCGCTACCGACACCGACCGACACCGTCGTTTCGCCGATCAGGCTGTTCGGACCACACGTCCCCTCATCCGCCTGCGGTTCCGGGCACAGTTCCACACCCGCGAGCAGACCCGAGAGGCCCTCGGGCATGTTCAAGCTGATCGCTTGGAGGTTCTGCTGGCCATCTTCCCGTGACATCGTCATCGTGAACGGGCTGAACCCACCCGCCTGAATACTCGTCGTGCCCGCCGTCAACGACGGGTCAAACGGCAGGACCGCACCCGGACACGGGGACCCATTCGGGCCATGTTCGATGTTGAACGACGAGGACGTGTTGACCGGCGCGTTGCCGTCCCATGGCGTAAACGACGCCAGGGTCGTGTACGTCCCACAATGCGAGGGCGTGCTCAAAGGTGCGCGTTCCCCACCGTAGAAATGCAATTCCAGTTCTTCAAAGGGCAGGTCGGGGGTGTTCTGGAACGTCGCGATGATCTGCCCCGGCGTCTGACACGACACGCCGTTTATGACTTCGCCCGTGTTTTCGCACAGGCGCACTTCGCCCGCTAGCTTCACAGTGCTTCCAGACACGGGGTCTTCGACCATCAGGTACATCGCGACCAGGCTCCCGAACGGGTTCGCGCCCTGGGAGGCAAGATACACGGCGCCTTCGAGTTCGTGATCGAGTAGATAGGTCTTGATTTTGACCGTGCCGATCTTCGACCCGTTTGGGCAGAAGCTCACATCCGGTGTGAGCGACCCGAACGCAGTGGGCGTGAATGTGTCCCACTTCACCCCCGGTTCGTGTTCTGGGTTGAATTCCGTGAGGCCGGTGAAACCGGCCAGCCCCTCCGAGCACGCTTCTAACCCGTCCGCGCCAGCCGGATTGATCGCAACGCCGGCCGGCAGCGCCACCGTCGTGTCCCTGAGCGCGGACTCCGCGAGCCCTTCGGGGTTGAACGCCGCCGTCTGGGGAACCTGTATGCCGACCGTCATCCCGGAGGAGCTGCTTGCGCTTGAGACATCGGGCGCGACCGAGATCGCCGGGGGGAACTTCAGCTTCGAGCAGCCGCTCAACGCCACCGGATCGCCGTTTGCGTTTTCTGTGATCGCTTCCTTTT
This sequence comes from uncultured Solirubrobacterales bacterium, assembly GCA_963837135.1. Taxonomy (GTDB): domain Bacteria; phylum Actinomycetota; class Thermoleophilia; order Solirubrobacterales; family Solirubrobacteraceae; genus Palsa-744. The sequence continues at coordinate 237,803 of CAWILV010000004.1, read as the reverse complement.
CCACGTACTTGCCAGGTTCCTGGTAAGAGTCCACCTTGATCGTTGAGTGGAGCGGTTCCGTGCAGCCGGTCGGCAGCGTCAGGAATGGCTTGCGCTTGCGGATCGCTTCTTCCAGTTCGGCGGACGCACCTTCCTTGCCCTTGCCGATCGCTTGTTCGGCTTTGATGACTGCCGCCTGGCCCGCCTCGCCGAACAAGGTCGCTCTGAGTTCGTAGACATCCTCGATCGCCGGGATGTTGAAAGATTCATTTTGCAGCGGGTACTGTCCGCCCGCCAACACACTAGCGTTGATGAACGAGTTCGGGCGCTTTACGTGGATGCCGAACTGCGCCGCGACGCCGCGCGGCGGAACCATGTTATAGATCGGGTAGCTTCCCGAGCCGTACCCATGTGTTTCGACTTGCAGTTCACCGACCTGCGAGCCCGGCGGGCAGTCCGCTTCTCCTTCTTCACCTTCCGCTGACAAGTGCTCGAGTTCGTTGATCGTGCACTTGCGTTCGCTCGCATTGGGGTTGCCCACCAAGCCGGGTGGCGTGTCGATGATGATGTCCTTCACGTTCCCTACGGGACGAAGCCGGTACCATGATTCGGCGTTCGCCAGGAACCGCTGCGGCGCGGTCTTGAACGCGAAGCTCGTCACCATCTCATACGGATGCGAGCCGGCCTGCGTATCCGGCGTGCCATCCTGGTTGAGAAACTCGACCCCGAAGCTCTTGACGCCAAAACCGGTATTCTGGGTCGCAAACATCCCTTCGCTCGCGCTTGTGCCGTTGGCATTGCCGGCGACTATGCGGAAGGTGTAGAGCACACCCGGTTCGAGGCCGCCGATATCCGCAGACACCCCCATCGCACTCGCGCCCGACCCGATCTGCGCCGTGCTCTGCGCACACGGGACGCTGTGAGCGAACACGCTGACAGACGCTGCATAATCATATTCCGGCACTTCCGGCGCTTTCTTTTCGTATTCGAACAGGCACGATGTGACGGCTGTGCCGCGCGGATCCACGCTGCCCTGCAGCGTCGCACCCGTCTGGGTAACGCTCGCCGCCGTGCCGGCCACGGGAGCCGGCGGGGTGCTCGCATACACGTATACCTTCCCGTCGGCCGGATTCGAGACGTAGATCTCGCCGCTTACGCCGTTCACCGCGATCGCGCCCCGCGGGACTCCCGAGACCGCGGGTTTGAGCTCAGCTGAACCAAAGCTCGACACTTCCGCGGCTGTAGGCATGTCTTCAACGGATTCCGGAATCCGCTCATATGAGTCCATTCCCCCCGTGCTGAACTCGACAACCTGCGACTGATCGTCGACGTAGAGGTGCCCGCTCACCGGGTCCACAGCGATCGCGACATCGCCGGGACCCTGGTCGACTCGCCCAAGCGGGTTAAGGAGAATCAAATTGCCATTACCGAGCTTGTCGACGCAGCCGCATTCTACGAAGAGCATGTAGTAGTCGCCGGTCGGGCTGAGGGCGAAGCTATGCTCGGGAGAACTCTTGGTCTCATAGCTGAAGTATTCGCTGCCCACGATCTGCTTGAGAAAATCGTTCGCTGAGGCATTGTCGAACAGGTCGACCTGCTCGGACAAGGCGCTTCCCGTGCCGGAGATAAGGTGCTGCACGCCCACCAGCACATCGCCATCCGCGGACACCGCAAGACCCATCGCCCCTTGTTCGAACGGCCCGGTGATCTGGGAGAGATATTCGCCCTTGGCGTTGAACTTGTCGATCGCGTTGTGACCGGCATCCAGCACATAGAGGTCCCCGCGTGAGGGGTCGGAGGGATCGGTCGAGTTGTCGACAGCGACCTGCGCCGGAGTCCCGTATATTTCCAGGAAGGAGAACGAGCCTGCCGATGATCCGGTGAGCTCGTTGCCTTTGACGTACGTCGCGCATTCCGCCCCGCACGTGAAGTCGACCGGGTTGCCGCTCGCGTCGAACTTGGAGACGGTGTCCGTACCGATGTCAGCGACGTACACGTCGCCCGTGGATTCGTCGACCGCGATGCCGTTGGGGTCGGTAAAAGAGCCGAAGCTGAACAGGAACGGGTGGGGTTCGGTTTCGGCCAGCGCCGGGGACGCGGCGGCGCCCATGACCGCGAGCGCCGCGAGCAGCGCGGGGGCGAGCTTGTGGAGAGCCTTGAAGGTGCTCATCGGCTTGCCCTCCGGTCGTTGGTGGATCGCTTGGCTGTGGCGCTCTTCGCCGCGGCGTAGGCTTTGTGTGCTCCCTTTTCGCACGCTTGGCGCTTGCGCTTGTTGCGGTCTTTGCGGCACGCCGTCAGCGCCTTGGCGAGCTTCTGCGAGCGCGTCAGCGCCTTGACTTTGACCGCCGGCGTGGATGGCGCTTGAGAGACGTTGCCCGCGCCGGAGAACGTCTCACTCGACGGCGCCCCGAAGAGCGAAGGCTGAGGTTCGGGCGCCGAGCGGCACGCATCGGCGTTCGTGCACGCCGGCGGCTCCGCCGGTTCCGGGAACCCGCCGTCCACGCGCGCGTCGTAGATGACGTTCCCTTCCTGGGGGTTGTCCTGCGGCACGAGCGTTTGGCGCGAGAGGAGGAAGACATCGTCGCCGCTCGATGTCGAGGCGAGCAGGAGCGTTGGGCTCGAGCTGGTGCCCGTCGAGATCAGATGCAGTCCGCTGCCCCAGTCGAACTCGTAGACGTTGACCTGGCCGTCGGTATCTCCCGGCAACAGCGCTTCGTATGTTTCGAAGAAGAAGTGCCCGTTGTCGGAGATCGACCGCCGGGAGTGCGAAACTTCGCCGAGCGGACCGCCGGGGGATGTCGGAGCTTCGCCACTCGGGTTGCAGGTGGCGCACTGGAAGCGGTTCGCCACGGCGCTGTACATATAGACCTCGGGTGCCCCTTTGTTTTCGTATCCGGTCAGGCTGGAGGAGGATCCAAACGTGAAGTATTCGCCGTTCGCGGATACTTCACTTGGCCCTCCATGCATGACAAACGTGATCGTGCCTTCGTGGTCGAGGTATAGATTGCCGTTGCCATTTTCGGCCTTTTCGCCAAACTGATTCGCCGCGGGTCCCGTGAGGGCGACAGGCGAATCGAAGTACAGATAAGAGCCGTCTTCACCGATGCCTTGGACGGTTGCATTCGCATCGCTGAACGGCGTCAGGTCGCTCAGCTGACCCGTGTCTACGTTGTAGACGTAAAGATTTGTGCCGCTGCCCGGGACCGTGTCGCTCGTCAGCCCAGCCGTGGCGTTGTCCGTGAAGAACACTTGCGATTCGTCCGCGGTAACGGCCGCGAGCGCGCCCCCTCCCCCCGGGCCCGACCCGCCCTGCGCATGGTCGAGCTGCACGGTGCGTTCGCCACCGTTCAACCGCACGTAGAGGTGCCCGTCCGCGGTGAAGAACATCTCAGCGCCATCGTTTGAGATGCTCAAAAGCGTCCCCGCGACGGGAGCCCCGGACGGCGACTCGAACTGCAACAGACGCACGACGCCTTCGCGCCATTCATAGGTATTCACCGTGTTGTTTTCTGCTTCCGGCGTCAGCTTTGCACGCTCGGAGAAGACGACGACGTTGAGATCCGCTGACGTGGCGAGGAGGCTCGGCGGGGTGGGAATCACGCCCGGCGGCGTGAGGTTGATCAGCCGGTAGGTCGCGTTTTCGTTGTCGCGCACCAACAGGTTTTCTTCTTCCAGCGGTTCACCGGGGACGATTTCCACCGCTGCACCGTGACAATTGGAAGATTCGTGCCCGCTGCCATTGTTGTTGTTGACCAATACGACCTCCTTCGTCAATTCGGCCGAGTACGCCTTGACGACGCCGTTGTACTTCGTCGTGCAGCGATCGTCGGTATAGGACTGAAGCGGCAGCGCGTCTTCGATGCTCCAGCCACCCGGGCCACGCGCGGCGATGAATTCCAGGCCGGCCGACTGCGAACCTGGCATGACTTCACCCGCTGGAAATGCCACCCAGTTCCCATCGGTTCCCGCGCTGGCCCTTACGCCACCTTCGAAGTCGCCAGTGTCCGGCTGAGCCGAGGTCGCGCCCGTCGGCGTGACGAGCTCGTACGCGCGACAGTCGGGCAGTGCAGCCGAGAAGCCCCCCCGGGTATCTTCGTTGGGGCAGGCCGCCTGCGCGAGAGTGGCGGTCGTGAACGTCTCCTGGGACCCCACGACCGGCTCGCCGACCCCATTCGTGACGACCGCGCGGTAATAGTAGGTCGTTCCCGGCGTAAGGCCCTTCGTCGACGCCCACACGGTACGCGGGGAAAACCCTTCGCCCGCGCTGCCTTCCGGGAACGGCACACTCACACCATGAGACCCTTCGCCTTCCTTATATTCCCGCGTATCGTATTCAAAGCGATACGTCGCCCCGGCGCCACCAGGAGAGACCAGCGCACCGAGCTTCGCTTCAGAGGTCCCCACTTCGACAGCCGACTCCCGGCCCACCACAGGCGCAACCGGCGGCTGGAAAATCAACACACGGCTTTTCGCGGCGTCGCTGACATAAACGCGCCCGCTCGTCGTATTCACCGCCACGAGATCCCACGCGTATTGGGTTATCGCCTTTTCGTCGGACCCGAGTTCGCCTGCGCCGAGGTCGACGAGCTGCACGCCGCCGGGACCGTACTCGACGAGGTGGGCACAGGGCGGTGTGATCAAGCCGCAGTCGTCCGCGCCGTTCTGGACGATCGCGAGCACGTCGCCGCGCCCGTCGAGCGCAATGGTCTTCACGCCTTCGCTCTTGATTTCGTCGAGGAACGCGCCGGTCGCACTGAGCTCCTCGATCCGGTTGTTCCCGGAATCGGCGACCCACAGGTCGCCGGAGGCGTCCACCGCGACACCGGTCGGCTTGCTCAGAGCGCCCGCGCCCGCGCCTGGACTGCCGGGGCCACAAGTATCGCCAGACACGCCGGTGCAGACATCTTCCTGTTCTTTGGTGACCGTCACCGGTTCACGGTTAGCTTCCTCTCTTTCGCGCAGTTCAACCTTCGTCTTGTCGACTTCCTTGCCGAGCGCCATCACGGGCGCACCGCTCGGGCTGTACTCGAGCACCTCGTTGTTCGGCACGTTGGGCACATACACGTTGCCCGCGGAGTCCGCCGCGATTTGCATCATATTTCCGAGCACTTCAAGGAAATTCGTCGCGAATGGCGGCGCGGAGAACGACGACAGCAGTTCGCCCGTGGTCGGATCATATGTGTCGATTTCTCCGGAGGCGTGGGCGACGTACAGATCGCCGTCGGTCGGGTTCACGGCCGCGCCGTAGTCCCCCCCTTCCGCGAACGGCGCCGACAGCGAGATGGGTTCGCCCGAGGCAGTGAACTTCCCGCTATGCCCCTGGACGGTGTGTTCTTCTTCATAGCCAAGGAAGCCAGTGACGAACACGTCGCCGCTCGACTGTGCGACGGCGACGCCGAGGGCGCCCTCGTCGGCGAACTGGCCGTTTGAGACGAGCGCCGGAGGCGCGGCCCGCGCGACACCGGCAGGGAGCGCACCCTGAAGGACACAAGCAAGCATCGCGCACAGGCACATGAGGGGAAACACACGGATTGTCATTTACTGCTTCACCTTGCCCTTTTTCTTGCTCTTCTCGGGGACGCACTTGTTTTTCTTTTTGATGGAGCCTTTACGGCAACTCGCCCGTCTTGGTTTAGCTTTGTCTGCTTCCGTGCTCCGCTTGCCCGCTTCCGCTTCCAGGCGGTCAAGGGCGGCTGTCTCGGCCGCGATTTCCGCGTACTGCCGCTGCTTGGCCGCGTTCGCCGCCGCCGCTGTTTCTGTCGCGTGCTGGGCTTCTTCTTCGAGCTTTTGTTTGGCGGCGTTCGCCGCGGCGAGTTCTTCTGCGGGTTTCCTGTTGGCCGCGGCCTGTGCTTCCAGTTCGGCCTGGCTGCGCGGTGTCGTGAACTGGAGTGTTTCGCCGCGAACGGGTTCGCTCACCGCGGCGCTCTTCGCGACCAGCCAGTAGTAGTAGGTCGTATTCGGCTGCAGGCCGCTGAGCACGATCGGCCCCACGCCCGCCAGCGTCCTGCCGCTCGCGAACCCGGTCGCGCTGCGTTCGATCACGTCGGTCGGGAGCACGTATTCGACGTAGTATTCGGCTTCGCCGGCGCCGGGATTCAGCTCGCCCGTGAGCTGCGCGCTGGTTTCCGTGACGTCCTTCGCGGCGCCCGTCTGGACGGTGGGGGCCGCCGCTTTCGTCGTGAATTCCTCAGCCGCCCCGTGCACGGGTTCGCTTGCCGCCGCGTTGGTCGCGACCAGCCAGTAGTGGTAGGTCCGCCCCGGTTCCAGCCCGGTGACCGCGATCGGAGTGACGCATTCCTGGAGCACCCCGCCCAGCGTGCATTGCTGGACCTTCCCGCTCACGTGCACCGGCGTGCTCTTCGTGCCACAGGTCATCGTTATCGCCGAGCACGGTTCGGTGCCGTATTCGACGTAGTATTCGGCTTCGCCGCCGGCGTCGAGCTTGCCGCCGAGCTCGGCGCTCGCTGCGGTGACTTCTTCCGCGGCGCTGGTCTGGACCACGGGCACGCCGAGTGTTTCGAAGTGTTCGACCGTGCCGTAGGTCGTGCCCGTGGGATTGATCGCGACCGCCTGGTAGTAGTAGAGCGTGCCCGACGTCAGCACGGGGCCGGTCGCGGCTTCCGCGCCCACATTCCCGAAGCCCGAGCCGATGCTGGCCCCCGGCGCCGCCGGCACATCGGTCGGCGTGGCAAGCGATTTGCCGACCAACACCGGGCTCGTGGAGTACTGGAAGTACACGGTCGTTGCCTGGTTGTTCGCGTTGACTTCAGCATGCAGCGCTGCTTCCAACGAGCCCGTCACGGGCGCGGGCGTCACGAGCGCGGGAGCGCTCTCGCTGACGACCGTGGGCGGCGCAGGAAGCGTTTCGAAGTACTTCGGCGTCAGGTCCTCTTCGGAGTCGCCGAGAGTGTTCGTGGAAAGGAGGCACACCGTGTACTTCTGGTCGGGCTCGAGTTCGGTGACCGCCGTGGACACTTTGGCGACACCCGACCCGATTCCCGCGCTTGCGGTGCTCGTGGCGTGTTCGCCCGTGCACGCGATTTCTTCACCGACGTTGTAAGAGAAAAAGTATTCCGCGGGCACAATGGAGCTCAACGGCGTAAGCGTGCCCTTGAACGTCGCCGTGGTCGCACCGACCGGGCTGGGGACCTCGGTGCTCGGGACGGGAAGCGTCGTGACTTCCGCATCAGCACCTTCCACTTTACCCGACGTATTTTTGAGAACGACACGGTAGTGATACGTCGTCCCCGGTTTCAAACCTTTCACAGTAACGGCGCCGCGCTGTTCGGTGCCTTCAGCGGTTTCCCCCGGTTCGGTACAAGGCGCTTCATGCCCATACGCCGCCGTTTCGCCGTACTGGAAATCACATTTGGTGGGTTCTTCGTTCGGGTTGATCGCAGCTTCGAAGCGCACTTCTTCCGTGGGCTTGGGCTGCGGGGAAGTAAACTCGCCACCTGGCCCAATTTCAGGGGAACCCGCGGCGAAGGCGGGGGCCGCGGTGAAGGCCAAGCCGGCGAGCAACACGCACAGCGCCGCGAGCGAGCCAAACGTGAAACGGCGAGCGATATTCATCGAATGGTTTCCTCCGTTGAGATCAGAGGGAACAGCCCCCCGTGTGTTGTATGACGATGAGCCGCGCATTACTACTTTCCCTTGCTCATCTTGACCAGGCCGCACTGCCTGCGGTTGGAAGTGACGGGTATAAGCGACCCGCGACTGCGTGAACGTTTCATCTGCTGCCCGCCTTCCAAGAAAGACTGTTGCGGGGCCGGGCGACGCGCACGAGCTCCTCACCGCCGGTCGGGGAACGCCGCGGCCTCGCGTGAGAGAGACCGCGGCGCCCCGAACGAGAACCCGCGCGTGTAGGAGCACGCGACGGGACCTGCACAAACGCCACCAGCCCACAGGGGATGACGGGGCCATGACGCCCTGGAGACCAGAGCACCGGAGAGGGACTTAGCGCCCTGGCCTCCTTGACCGTGCTCCAGGGGATGAAAACCCCACCCACCCGGCGGCCAATCTGTGTCGCCGGCGCCGGCGGCGTCCGCGTCGAGGTGGACACGTCGTGCGTGCCCGCCCGCCAGGCCCCTGATGTCAATGTGGTCATCGCCCTCTCCCGATTTGCGTTGCCCGCGGCAATCCATTACCGCTGGCCGCGGCCCCTGCCGCGTGGTAAGTGACTTATAGCCGGACGAGGACCGGCGCCGCTATACCACTGTGGCTAAGTGGGGTGTGGGAAAGTGGCCAGGGTGCGAAAATAGTTGGGCGAATCTCCCCCGGCTGTGCTCAGCTGGAGGTTTGACTACTTCGCGTGCTTGCGTTTGGCCTTGGCCTTGCGCGTCTTCTTGGCGGGCTTGGCCTTCGGGCAGTTCGTGACGCCCACCGGGGTGGACTGGTGGATCACCACTCCGTTCTGTCCCACGAATTCGGTTGGCATCTGGAGGGATTCAGCGACGGTCTTGGTCGTCTTCTTTACGACCTTGACGAGCTTGCCGTTGCGGCGCACAAGCTTGCCCTTGACGCGCTTGTCAACCTTCGTCTCCACGGTGACCGTCTTCGTGGCGTCGCACAGGTTCCCGTTCGCCGCCAGGGCGCTGTAGGGGCCCTCGGGGAGGGTCAATTCAAACGACGTGACGGGCTGGTCGGGGACCGTTTTGAACGTGCTGCTGGTGATCCCGGCCTTTGAGATGAACGTGTTGCCCGTGAGGATGATCGTGACGCCGTCGCCCTGGAGGACGATCTCGAGGTCCGGGAACGCTTCGCCGCCGTGAGATACGAAGTACGCCGGGCCGACCAGCGGCACCGGAAGGATCGGGGTCACGGCACTCGCCGTGCCGATCAGCGATGCCGCGGGGCAGCCCGCCGGGTTGCTCGCGAACTGCGCCGCGGTACACGCCTTCTGTAGCGTCGTCAGACGCGACGGGAGCTGCTTGGGGAGATCCACCTTGACCTGCTTGATGTTCGCGTCCTGCCCGAGCGCTCCCGTGGGGTAGGTCAGCTTCGCGGTGAGGCTCGCGCCGTCGGCTTTGCTGGTCTTCCCGCTGGTCGAGACCGTGAATTTGGGTTCGAACTTGAGCGCCTGGCACGCCGTCACGCGGAACGGGGCGTTGACCGTGACGGGGTCGTTGTCCGCGGGGCTCGTGGGGTCCGCGCCACCACCGATCACGGTCGCGCCGAACGTCAGCGGGTTGCAGCTCGTCGGGTTCAACATGAACTTTTCACGATCGATATACACGCGGATATCGCGGACGTGCACAACGATCCCGCGAATGATGTGCGGGATCTGGTCGGCCGCACCCGCAGGGATGCTGACCTGCGCCGTTTCCGGGTTGATTTCCAGGGGCAGGTGCACGACGACCGTACCCAGATCGAACGGGCCGACGTCCGCGGAGGTGATCGCCGCGATCGAGAACGGCGCGCCGTCGAACGGGCCCGCCATGTAGACCTTTCCCGGCGCCCACGCCAAGACCTGGCCGACACCCGCGCCGACGAGCGTGTGCCCAATTTCGCTACCGGGCGGGCACGCCGGGTAGGCTTCCTCTTGCGCCCCGGTCTTTTCACGCGCGAGCTGAATGTCCGCTTCCGAGCATTTTTCGACGCCCGACAGGTCCGCTGTCAAACCGATCGGCAATTGCGAGGAGAAGCCCGTTATCTCCTGTTCCCCGTCATTGCGGGTGATCCGCAGGTCGAGGGGGCTGTAGGCGCCCGCGTCGTTGTTTTCCGTACCCGCCACAATCCCAGGAGCGAACGGCGGGACACCACCCGACGGGCACGCTCCACCACCGAAACCCTGCACGATCTGAAACGCGGGGCTTTCAAAGCTCAACACCTGCGACAGATCCGACCACGGCGTCAGCTGCGCGGTCGCGGTGAAGCTCCCACACCCGGGAGGGGTCACCAGCGGCGAGGTCTCGCCCTGACGGAAGCTCAGCGTGAACGTCGTGAACGGCAACTGCGGCAGGTCTTCGAAGACCGTCGTGAGCTGCCCGGTCGACGGGTTCGCTTCGACCTTGCCCGCGGACTTCACGATCACACCACGGTTGGGGATCCGCGCGACGACGTACAGCGCGAGCAGCGACCCGCCCGGATGCCCGGGTTCTGAGAACTGGTTCGCGTACGGCGTCGCGAGGAACACCGACCCGAACGCTTCTTCGGAGATCGCGGGCGCCTTGATCTTCACCGACCCGAGCTTCGATTCGTTCGGGCAGCCCTCGCCCGCCGGTGTTTCCAGCGTTTCCTGTTCGAACTCTTCCACCGTGCAACCCTCAAGACCCGCGCCCGCCGAAGGGTTGACCGTCATCCCTTCCGGAAGCGTGACGACCGCCTTGTTCAAATGCGCGCTGGACAATCCTTCGGCGTCTTCGTAGGTCTGATGCACCCCCAGTTCCGCATTCAACCCGGTGGGGGCGTACGCTTCCTGGGTCGTCGGCGCGACCATGAACGTCGCCGGCAACTTCAACCGGTCGCAATCCCCGAACGGGCCGAACGGCATTTGCGTGGAGACTTCGCGTTCGGGTTCCTGCCACGAACGGGCGGAGATGCTCGCTGCGACCGGTTCGCTCGTGCACGACGTCGGGTTCGCGAGGTAGGGCACGAGCGGATTGGTCGAGGACGCGCCGAATCTGCCGCCATCGCTGCTGACCCCGTTCCAGCGCAGCGGGTCGTGGATCGCGGCGGTCGGCACTCCCCACACCGTCAACGATGCGCTGTAGAGCTCCACGACGCCCTGATTGATGTTTTGAAAGCGTGTCTGCAGCCCGTATGCGCCCGTTTCGCCGGGAGCACGCACGGTCACGTCGGCCTGAATGCCGAACTGGTTGTACAGGAAGAACCCGAGCTTGGCGACATCCCCCGGGTCCGCTGTCAGGTTGTACACCGGCGAGGTATCCACCTCTTCAGAACCCGCCTTTCCGCTGTTGAAACCCAGCGTCTGCACCCCGATCTGCGTCTCGATCGGACATTCGTTGCGCCCGAACGCATCGATCGGACACGCCGGAGTGTCGATCAGATCCCCCGCGAAACCGGGCGGGAGCACATCCACGATTTCCTTCGGCGCGGCCGCGAGCCTGCCTTCGCGGTTGATCGTGTTGAAGCCGATCGTTGTCGTCAGATCCGCGTGCGCGCCCGCCTGCGTAGTCGACAATGACGTCGTAGTGGAACCCGGCGAGATACCGAAATCCGCCGGCTGATCGCTGATCGTCGTCGGCGTCTGCACACTCGCACTGAGGGCTCCGCCGCCGGAGACCCGCACCGTATTCGTGACGCAGCTCACCGCCCCGGCTGGGACTTCACACGACGCCGGCGGGCTAGCAGCGACGTCCACCGGGATCGTCACGATCAACTCTCCCTCAGCGCCGACCCTACCCGAGAACGTACACGTCAATACTTCACAACTCAACGGCGCTTCGCGGTCGCCTCCCGAGCCGAACGGGGTGCGTCCCAACACATATCCTTCCGCGCGCGTACGATCGAGCGTCAAGCCCGCCGGCAGCGCGTCTGTGATCGTGACCGCTTCGCCATCGCTTTCCGCGCCGCCGGTGTTCGTCACGACCACCCTGTACACATCATCGCCCGATTCATCCCCCGGGACGAAGTTAGTCGGAGCCGACACTGCCGTCACCGTCCACTGCGGGGTTGCGGTTTCTGCGTGGGCCGAGGATGCCATTAGAGCAAGAAAGACAAGGGTAAGGGGTATTAAAGCTACGCTAAGTTGGGCGTGGTTACCCCGAGGTTTACTTGGCTTGCCTGCAGCTGTCTGCAGTTGCACAGGGTTTACGGCAAAGATCCTCATGACTTACCCCCGCGCTTTGGCTTCGCTGACTTCTTGGCTTTACTCTTACCCTTCGCTCTGACGCACTCGGTCTTTGTTTTGACCTTCTTCTTGACGAGGCCCTGCTTGCATTTCACGGTCTTCTTCGTGACTGTCTCCATGGGAGAAGAGGTACCACCCGCCACGTTGCCACTGCTGGTCGAGGTAAACGTCGACGGGGACGGGGCGAGCGGGGGCGGCGGGGGATTGTCGCAGGCGTCGCCTTCGCACGGACCGGCACCCGCGCTCGTTTGAAAGCCGCCGCCGATCCGCGCGTCATACAGGTCACCCGAGTTGTCGGTGTCTTCGGGCACGAGTTTCGCGTGCGTGCCGAAGAACACGTTGCAGCCTTCGACCGTTTCGCCGTGCGCACCCGTGCACGAGCTCGAACCCAGGAAGTACGACGGCTTCGGGTCCGTGCCCGAGCTGATCAGCGAGATCGTGCCTTCGTGAGAGGCCGAGCCCTTCTCTTCATGCCACTCGTACACGTCGAGCGTACCGTTCGTGTCCTGCGGCACGAGCGATTCCGTCGTGTCGAAGAACACATATTCCCCGTTTTCGGACATTCCCCGCGGCGGGCCGCCCGCGGGATCGTCGCCTTCGAAGGCCGAACGGGTGAAGTAGGCGCCCGCGATCGGACCCGAACCATCCGGGTTGCACATCACACACACGACACTGCCGTCCGCCGCGTCATAACGGTAGGGGCCGAACAGCAGGAACTGCCCGTCGCGCGTCGTGTAGTACGACGCTTCCAGGTCAAGGCTCGGCATCGTCCTGTCGATGACTTCGCTTTCGAACCATGCGTACCGGGAACGTTCGCCCCCGGTAATAGTTTCTTGCACAAAGATACCCGGGTATCCCTGCCCTGGCGCCACATACGCCGTCTGTCCTGTATCGGTGTCATAGCGGTACAGGCCGCCGTGTTCGCCTCCTGGCGCGAGGTCGCCTTCGGCATTGAAATAAACGGTCGAGCCGTCCGCCGACACCGCCGGCACGCTGAGCACCCTCCCTTCGACCGGTCCGGATTCCAGGTCGCCCCGCGAGATACGGATGAGCCGTTTCCCTTCCGGAGCTTCGCTGTCGTACTCGTACAGTTCGGGATCGTGCGTTTTCAGCTTTTCCGCTTCTTCTGTCAACTCACCACGAGTCAGAAAGAACACCTTCGCCCCGTTTTCCGAAGCCCCGACATAAATCGCCGGATATTCTGGTTCTTCACCATTTTCGGGCGCGGATACCTCGACCGTCGTATTCCCGTCCTCGCGCATATACAACTCTGGCGGGTTGCGTGTGCCACCATTCCAACAGCCCGGACCGCCGAAGAGCGACCTGGAATCTTCGTAACCGGGGTCAGGCGCCGTGAAGAACACCTTCGACCCGTCGGCCGAAACAGCGCCGCGCATATCCCCGGAGGATGCCTTGCTTTCACCCCGACCGAGTACCGCACCGCACTTGCTGAGCAGCCCTCCGCCCTCAGACTGCGATTCTACGTCCACGAGCGACAGGCACTGCCGTTTAGTCGACCACTGATACACCCCATTGACGCCCACGTCCAGCGTTTCGGCAAACGCCTGCTGCGCGCCTTCACACACGGGTAGCTTGTGATCCTCGCTTTCCAGCACCACAGTGCTCAAATCCGTGGAAGCCCCCACCTCATTCACCCTTTCGCTTTCGCCAGCGGGAAAGCCCAAAGCGAGCGTCGCATACGGTCCACCGGGTGGACCGTCCAGATCAAAACCGCTGTATTCGGCCGACCCCACGAGATCTTCCGCCCCCACAGTCGAGAGGTCCGCCGGGTCAAACACCAGATTGCCCAAGCCCTGCACACCCAGACTCGGCGACACCACCGACTTGAACGTCCAGCCATCCGCGCCACGCGAGAACACGTACGCGCCCTCGCCCGAGGCGGGAAACGGGCCAAAGTCCGCCCTGCTCGAGAGCAGGAAATGCTCGCCGTCTTCAGCGGCAAACCCGCGATCGAGATTTTGTTCCCCTACCAGACCCGGCGAGCCGAACAGGTCTTCCGCGTCGCCCTTGTTCACCGGCGTCACAAGCTCATACGCGCGACCGTCCGGCAGTCCCCGCAAACCTTCCGGCACGGTCGCGAACGTACCTTTCACGCTTGCTTCCCCGGCGCCATTCGACGCGAGAACCCGATAGTCATATGCACTCCCCGGCGACAGCCCGCTCGCCTGCACGCCCACGCTCACATAGCGATCGCCCGCGCCGATCTCGCCGGCCGGCACGGGAACGCTGCCACCCCCCGCGTACGGGTCGGGCGCGCCCGCCGCCACCGCGGCTTCATAGGCGACCGTATCGACATACTGGAACTGATACGTGGTGTCAGAACCCCGCGGGTCGATCTTCGCGCTGAAATCAGCGAACGACGAGGACACGTCCCCCACCGACACCGCTTCGATCTGAGGTGCAGCCGGTGCCGCGAACGACGCGACTTCGCCGACCTGTGTGCCGCCATGCGCGCCCCCGCTCGCGACGACCAGCCGGTACTCATAGACCTTGCCCGCTTCCAAATTCTTCGCGTCGCCATGCACCGGGTAATTTTTTTCTTCAAGCATCTGCCCGACCGGACTCAACCCCGATTCGAGCACGCACGGGACCGCCACCGCCGAATGAAACCCGCCTTCGCCGCCCTGCTTGAGGAAGTCTTCTTCAAGCACGTATTCAACTTCGCACCTGCCGATCGCGAGATCCTGCTTCTCGCTGTCCTCTACGCCGCGCACCACACCATTCAACGTCACAGCCTTTGGTTCCGCGCCGCTAACCTCACCCGTCACCGCACCCGGAAAATACGCGCCCGGCCCGAATTCATCGACCACACTCTTTACACAGTTGTCGCTACCGCCTCCGTATTCTTCACACACACTCACATAGAGATTCCCCGCCGAACTGACAGCAATACCGGCACCGAGACCTACTCTGCCAAACTGATCGGTCTTTGAGCGACCGGTGATCTGGCCGAGATATTCACCAGATTCGGTGAACTCATCGATGACTTCGTTATAAGAGCTGTCTTTCCTCTCGACTAGGACATCTCCGTCGGTGGGATCGACTGCGACACCGTGCAGCAAGTCGATAAAAGTAACCGTTTCGGGCACCGCGGCTTTCGTGATCGCCCGCACAAAACAGCCGTCCGGCGTGAACTGGTCAATCTCACTGTACTGCTCCTCATTGTTGATGACGTAGATATCGCCAGCGGACGCACCACTGCCGGAATCGACGGCGACACCATTGACCGCCAGGTGAGTGCTTTCTTCTCCGTTTGGCTCCCTTCCCCACTTTTCGCCGGGCTTACCGGTCAATTCATTGCCATTGACGTATTCTTCGTGATGTTCCGCCACACAGCTGAAGGGTTCTGGTTCCCCGTTTGCGTTGAGCCGGCGTACACTGCCACGGTACGTCGCGCCCCCGTCGCCCACGCCGGCTATTTCACTGCTAGACCCCACATAGACATCGCCCCCAGTGCGCGTCGTCGTGTTATCGGCAGCGACATATTCTTCTTCCCCGGCGTCCACGAGCCCGCCGCTCTTATCGTCAAACGCCAAGCTGCCCGTTTGCAAACCGGTGATCTGGGGTTCCACGAACGCGTTGGACGAGTTGAACTCATCGACCCATAGAGAAAGTGCATTTCCAGCGCTGCCGACAAAAAGATTCCCGTCACTCTTGTTTTCGCTCGCGAGACCCCCGAGCGAGGGAAAGGGCACCTCTTCTCCAAAGAGACCCGTGGGGGCCTGCGTTATCTGCGTGATATACGGCCGCGTGAATTCAGCCGACGCCAGCGACGGCAGTGACAGCACCACAGCAAGGCTGAGCGCCGCTACCAGGACCGCAAGGATCTTTGTGTTTCGCTCGGTGGTGTTCACTGTCGTGCCTGATCTTTCTTGTAAGAGTGAATGTAAGGGGCGCGGTCGTGTGTGCGGCGACGTTTGGTTGCCCGACCCGCCCAACCGGACGGCGATCGCGCCGCCCGGGTTCGCGTTGATTGGGATGAGCTAGGGTGCCGTCACCGCCCATGTGCCGTAGGCGAAGATGGGTACGTTTTCGCCTCTGACCAGCCCTACGATTGCACCAGTCGTAGCGGCGCCCTCCGGGAGGAACGCGTCGCCCTTGGCGTCGGAGGGGTAGATGAAGTTCTCAGCGATCCCTTTTTCCTCACGGACTGCTGGGATGGGTACGTCTTGCTGATACACGCACAGGTTGCCCGGCGAGGCGGCCGGTTCAGCAGTCGTGCCCGGACAGTCGCTGGTCGCTACCGCTTCGAATGCGGAGCCATTGAAGGTAACCTCTTCTTTGCCTTCTTCGTTGACGTAGTGCACGTCTTCGGCAGGCAGCGCTGTGGCCAGCGGAATAGTGAAAGAGATCGAGGTGTCCACGTTGTCTGCTTCTGCTTCGCCCACCGAGAGACTCCACGAGCCCGTCTCGGTGGCTTTCGAAGGCAGCTTTTCATGCGGGTGGATCACGCCCTGTTTGCCTTCTTTGCCAGGTTCGCCGTTTGTGCCGTCGGTGCCATTGGTACCGTCAGTGCCCGCTGCACCGTTTTCGCCTTTGGCGCCCGCGGGACCCGCGGGGCCGGTTGCTCCCGGCGCGCCGTTCGTCCCGTTCGTCCCGTTTTTACCCGCCGGACCGGCGGGACCCTTGGCGGGGGCTTTGGCTTTGGGCTTCTTCTTGGCGGTGGTGGCCAGATTCAAGGCCCCCGGCCCACCCGTCGCGCGGCCGAGCGAGGCCGTCGCTTTGGACGGCGAGCTGCCACCGCTCGTGCCACCGGTAGCGGCGAACGCTCCGCCGGTGGCGGCGAAGACCAGGGCGATGATCGCGATCACGCCGCTGGGGGTTACATGGAGCTTTCTTCTTATCTTGGAAAACATCATCGGTCGTTCCTTTGTGTTCCGGCTGGCTGAGTGTCAGCCGGCCTGTTTGTGGAGTGAAGGGGCAAGGTGATCACCGACGCCCCGTCGTTGTGAGACGCACGCTGCACTTCGCCCAGCGGCCACTCATTTGTGGGTTCCGGTTGTGGTTTTGAGCCGAGTAGGTCGCACCCCTCCCGGCTGAGGGACTTGATCGCCTGCTGCCCACAGGCAGACGGACCCCGCGATCCTGCGATGCGTCGCGTGGCGCGGCCTCGCGGGTAACGTCAATGCCGGCGAGGGAAAAAGGGTGGGCGCCGCGACCCAGGGGTGAGTCGCGACGCCCTGGAGACCAGAGCGCCGGAGAGGGACTTAGCGCCCTGGCCTCCTTGACCGTGCTCCAGGGGTTATCGAGAGCAGGGCCAATCTGTGTCGCCGGCGCCGGCGGCGTGCGCGTCGAGGTGGACACGTCGTGCGTGCCCGCCGGCCAGGCCCCTGATGTCAATGTGGTCATCGCCCTCTCCCGATTTGTGTCGCCCGCGGCATCCCATTGCCGGTGACTGCGGCGCGAGCCGCTTGGTAAGTGACTTATAGCCGGAGAAGGACCGTCGGCGCTATACCACTGTGGCTAAGGGCGGGGCCGGAAAGTGACCAGGGTGCGAAAATAGTTGGGCGATTCCCCCCCCGGGTTGTGCTCAGCTGGAGGCTTGACTACTTCGCGTGCTTGCGCTTGGCCTTGCCTTTGGCCTTGCGTGCTTTCTTGGCGGGCTTGGCCTTCGGGCAGCTCGTGACGCTCACGGGGGTGCTCTGGTGGATCGTCGCGCCGTTCTGGGCGACGAATTCGGTCGGCATCTGGAGGGGTTCGGCGACGGTCTTGGTCGTCTTCTTTACGACCTTCACCAGCTTCCCGTTGCGGCGCACGAGCTTGCCCTTGACGCGCTTGTCAACCTTCGTCTTCACGGTGATCCTCTTCGTGACCGCGCATAGGTTGCCGTTGGCCGCCAGGGCGCTGTAGGGGCCCTCGGGGAGGGTGAGTTCGAAGCTCGTCACGGGCTGGTCGGGGACCGTCTTGAACGTCGAGCTCGTGATTCCGGATTTGCTGATGAACGTGTCGCCCGTGAGGACGATCTTCACGCCGTAGCCCTGCAGCACGATCTCGAGCTCGGGGAACGCTTCGCCGCCATGGCTGACGAAATACGCCGGGCCTTGCAGCGGCACAGGGATGATCGGGGTCACGGCCTTCGCGGTCCCGATCAGCGACGCCGCGGGGCATCCTGCCGGGTTGGCGTTGAACTGCGCAGCCGTGCACGCCTTCTGCAACGTCGTCAGACGCGACGGCAACTGCTTGGGGAGATCCACCTTGACCTGCTTGATGTTCGCGTCGTGGCCCAGCGCGCCCGTGGGGTAGGTGAGGCTGACGTGCAGCGATGCGCCGAGGGATTTGCTGGTCTTGGCCTGGGTGGAGGCCGTGAATTTCGGTTCGAACTTCAGCGCCTGGCACGCCGTCACGCGGAACGGAGCGTCGACCGTTATGGGGTCATAGCCCGCCGGGTTGGTGGGGTCCGCGCCGCCGCCGATGACGGTCGCGGAGAAGTTGAACGGTTCGCATCTGGTCGGGTTGAGCATGAAGTCGGGGCGGTTCACGAACACGCGGATTTCGCGGACGTGAATCACGATCCCGTCGATGATGTGCGGGATCTGATCCGCCGGACCGGAGGGGATGCTCACCTGCGCCGTTTCCGGGTTGATTTCAAGCGGGAGGTGCACGACGACCGTACCGAGATCGAACGGTCCCACCTTCGCGCTCGTGATCGCGACGACCGAGAACGGGGCGCCTTCGAACGGACCACCGAGGTAGAGCTTGCCGGGAGCCTGCGCGAGCACCGACCCGACACCGGCGTCAGCCGTGCTGTACCCGATTTCGCTCGTGGCCGGGCACGAGGGGTCGGCTTCCTCTTCGTGACCGGTCTTCCCGCGCGCGAGCGCGATATCCCCTTCCGAGCAGAACGGGATACCCGTGAGGTTGCCCGTCAGGCCCGGCGGGAGCTGAGAGGAGAACCCCGTAATCTCCTGTTCCCCATCGTTGCGTGCGATCCGGATGCTGAGCGGGCTGTAGGCGCCCGCGTCCTGGTTTTCGGTGCCGGCGGTCACGCTCGGAGCGAATGGGATCCCGCCCGCCCCACCGCCCGATGGGCAGGGGCCGCCGCCGGCGCCGCTGGAGATTTCAAACGCGGGGCTGATGTCGGTCAGCAGCTGTGAGGGTTTTGACCACGGGACGAGCTGAGCCTTGACTTCGTAGCTCCCACACGCCGGGGGCGTGACGAGCGGCGAGGTCTGGCCCTGGTGAAACTGGAACGTGAACAGGCTGAACGGGACCGGCGGGAGGCCCTCCAAATACGGGCCATGCAGCGAGGGCACGCCTTCGAAGGTCGTCACGAGCTGTCCCGTGACGGGGTTCGCTTCGACCTTCCCCGCGACCTTCACGAGCACACCACGCACCGGGAACCGCGCGACGACATATAACGCGATCAGCTGACCGAACGGGTTGGCGTACGGTGTCGCGAGATACACCGAACCAAGGCCTTCTTCGTCCAAGGCCGGGGTTTCGATTTTGACGGTCCCGAGCTTCGACTCGATCGGGCAACCATTGCTCGCGGATTCTTCGAGCGTTTCCGCTTCATACTGTTCGCGGGTGCACGCCCCCAACCCCACGCCCGCGGAGGGGTTGACCGTCATCCCTTCCGGGAGCGTGACGATCGCCTTCTTCAAGGCGGATGCTGCCAGCCCTTCGGGGTTTTCGTTCGTCTGGTGCACCCCCAGTTTGACGTTCAGCCCGCTCGGCGCGGACGCGCCGGTGGTGGTCGGGACGGCCGTGAACGTCGACTGCAACCCCAGCCGGTCACAGTCGCTCAGCGGCGCGAGCAACGGTTCGGCTTCGGAGAGACTGGCGTGCGGTTCCTGCCAGGAGACGCTCGAGAATACCGCCGGCGACGTTTCCCCCGTACACGACGTCGGGCTGCTCAAATAGGGCACCCGCGCGTTACTCGACGACACACCAAACCCACCAAGTTCCCCATTGACCAAAAGCTTGGAGTCCCAGCGCCAGTGGTCGTGCGCCGTTTCGGCCGGGACGCCCCAGATCGTGACCGACACGAGATCCTGTTTGACGAGGCCGTTGACGTTGTGGAACGTCGTCTTCAGCTGGTAGGTGCCGGGCAGCACTGTCACATCGGCCTGGACGTCGGCGGCGATCGCGAAGAAGCCGAGCTTCGCGACGTCGCCCGGCTCCGGCGCCAGGTTGTACACCGGCTCGGTGTCCACTTCCCTGCCGAGGGGACCTTCAAAAAACAGTGTCGTCACCCCGATCTGCGTAGGGATCGGACATTCTGAAGCCGCGAACTTCGCGACCGGACACGTGGGCGTATCGACCAAGTCGCCGCCGAACCCGGGCGGAAGCACGACCGAGGTTTCCTTCTGGTCGCCGGCCGTCTCGCCTTCGCCATCGACCGTGTCAAAACCGATCGTGCTCGTCAGGTCCGCGTGCGCGCCCGCCTGGCTGTCCGACAGCGAGACCGTCGCCGAGCCCGGCGCGATACCGTAGCCCGCCTGATTGGAGCTGACCAGCGTGGAGGTGCGCATGAACGCGTCCGGGGCGCCACCACCGGAGACGTGCACGACGTTCATGACCCTCTGTTCGCCCGTGAGCTCGACATCGACCGGGAACTTCACGATCAGCGTCTCCTGCGGCAGCACCGTTCCCGAGAACGTGCAGGACACGCCTTCGCACGCGAGCGGCGCGCCATCTTCATCGCGCTGGCCGCCGGGGTTCTTCAGTTCGAAGCCTTCGGCGCCGACGTGGTCGAGCGTCACGCCCTGCGGGAGCTCGTCGGTGACCACGATCGGGTGTTCCGCGCTACCGAGGGCCACCGCGCCGCCCGTGTTCGTGACCGTCACGTTGTAGAACTGGTCCCCGCTTTCATCGCCCGGCGCCAGGTTCGTCGGAGCCGAGACAGCCGTCACGGTCCACTGCGGGCCGCCGGTCACGGCCAGGGCCGAGGAAGGAACGAACAACACACACGACAGCAGCGCAACAAAAGCCAGGCGGATGGTCTTGAAAGTAGTCATCGCTTCGCCTTCCCGTTGTGGCCGGCTTTCTTAGCTCGCGCCTGCTTCTTTGGCTTGACGCATTTGCCGTGCTCGAGCTTCTTGGGTTTGGCGCACTTGACGACGGTCTTCTTTTTCACGACCGGTGGCGGAAGCGGAGCTTCGCCGGTGACATCTCCGCTGCTGGAGAGAGTAGTGGTCGCGGGCGCCTGGAAGAGCGGCAGCGGCGTCGTGGGCTGGCACGCGTCGCCTTCGCAGGGGCCCGCGCCGATCGGCGCCGGGAAGCCGCCGTCGATGCGGGCGTCATACAGGTCGCCCTGTTCGTCTTTGTCCGCCGGCACGAGCTGGGAGTGGGTCCCGAAGAACACGTTCTTACCATCGGGGCTCGAGTCCAGGAAGTAGTCGTTCGTGGAGGATTCGCCGGTGCTGATCGAGCCGATCGTGCGTTCATGGGAGGACGGGTTTTCGTGCCACTCGTACACGTCGACTTTGCCGTTCGTGTCCGCCGGCAGCAGCGATTCTTCGGTGTCGAAGAACACGTATTCGCCGTTTTCTGAGATCGGGCGCGGCACCGTACCGGCGGGGTTGTCGAGCCGCATCACCGAGCGAGTGAACGTCGCGCCAGAGGACGGCGCCGAGCCGCTCGGGTTGCACGACACGCACACTATGCTGCCACCGGACGCGGATTGCGGTTCGTAGTGGTAGCGGTAGAGCTCCTGCTGCCCGTCCGAGTCATAGCCCGTGATGTCCTGGGTCGAGGGAAAGACCAGGAAGATTCCGTCGGCGGTCGTGTAGTAGTCCGCGCCCGGTTCCACGGACAGCCCCACGAAATCCCTGTTCCCAATCGCGCCGGCGTACCATGGAGAGGCGCCCGGTCGCGCCGCGGTGTAGCCGCCGCTCGGCGCGACATACGTCGTGGTGCCCGTGGTCGTTTCGTAACGGTAGAGGTAGGGGCCGTGGCCCGCGGGCGCGTTCGCGGTCAAGCTCCCCGCGGCGTTGAAGTACACGACCGACCCGTCCGTAGATATCGCGGGAACGTTTTCCACACCACCCGCCGCGGTTTCCGTCGCCGCGCCGCGCTGCCCGCGCGATACGCGCACAAGCGTGGGTTCGCCATTACCAGGTTCGGTGTTGTACTCATACAGCTCGAGATCGTGCAGTTTGAGCTTCGCGGCTTCTTCGGTCAGCTCCGTCTCGGTGAGGAAGAACACCCTCGACCCGTCCTTGCAGGCGCCGACATACATCGCGGGCTGCAATGCCGGGGCATGGCCTTCTTCCTTGACACCGAGTTCGGGGGTAGAGAGCTCAACCGTCTTTTCCCCCTCACGCACATAGACCTCCGGAGGGTTGCTCGTCCCGCCAGTCCAGCAGCCCGGACCGCGGGGACCGCCTTCATCCTGAGGTGTGGGGTCGGGGGCGGTAAAGACGATCTTCGACCCATCGGCGGACACCGCGCCATGAGCGTTGCCATTGTAACCATGGTCGTTGGCTGAGCCCAAGCCGAGTATCGCGCCGCACCTGCTCAGCAGCTTTCCCGCGGAGTTTACATTCACGAGCCGCAGGCCTTCCGCGGCGGTCCAGTCGTACAGCGCCTCACTGCCGGGGTCCTGTGTCAGATCGCCAGGAGCCAGCGCGTGATCCTCGCTTTCCAGCACCACATGACTCAAATCAGAGGACGCGCCGACGATCGCGGCCAACGTCGGCGGGTTCGAGTTCTCCATACCCGACTCGATCGTCGCATACGGGCCACCGGGCGGACCGACCAGCTCCGCACCCTGCTCAGACACGGCGGCGCCGTGCTGATCGCTGACGCCGAGCACCGAAAAGTCAGCCGCGTCATAGACATCGGCCACCGCGCTTTGCACCCCCAACGCCGGCGAAGCGCTCGACTGCGCCGACCAACCATCAGGCCCCCGCGAGAAAACATAGGTGCCCTCCCCCGAAGCGGGAAACGACCCAAACGCCGCCGCCGTCAGGAGGAGGAAATGTTCACCATCTTCAGAGGAATAACCAAGGTCGTAGTTGGTGGCATCTTCGCCGTCTTCCTTCGCTATGCTATCCGGCGGCCCACCAAACAGATCTTCCCCGTCTTCCTTGTTCGGCGGCGTCACCATCTCATACACACGACCATCCGGCAAACCCTGTAAGCCCGCGGGCGAGGTCGCGAAGGTCTCCTCGGGGCCTTCCACATCGGTCACACCAACCCCGTTGGACGCGACCACACGATAGACATAAGCCGTAGCAGGCGACAAGCCATCGGCGCGCACGACCACGCTCACACCCGTATCGCCCGCACCCACATCGGACGCGGGCACGGGAACGCTCGTAGGGGAATAGGACCCACCCGCCCCCACCCAGGAATCGCCGTCCGCCGCGAACGCGGCCTCGGTCAGGTATTCGACCTGATAGGTCGTATCCGAGCCGGCCGGGTCGATCGTCGCATGAAATTCAGCCCACGACGACGACACATCGCCAACCGAGACAGCTTCGACCACCGGCCTGCCCGGCACGGCAAACGATTCGACCGGGCCTTCCTGCACACCGCCTTCTTCACTCTCGTTCGTCGCCGCGACCAACCGATACCGATAAACCACCCCTTCTTTTAGACCTTTGACATCAGCATGCACCAGCTGATTCTTGTTCTCCCGCCTGATTTCACTCACACCAGGGGTTTCGCACCGAGCTTCCTCATTCGCCACCAAACCAGCGAACCCACTCAGCTTGAACACCGCTTCGGGCACAAACTCAAACTTGCATCCTTCCAACCCCACATTTTCATCGTTCACAACACCATTCAACGTCACCGACGTCGGCGTCCCGTTCGTAACCCCGCCCGTCACCACATCCGGATAGAACGCGCCCTTGCCAAACACGTCAACCTGATGGCGCTCGTTATCGGCCACGTAGACACGGCCAGCGGCACTGACCGCGATACCGGCACTCGACAGAGCGTGTTCGTCAAACAGCTCACCCCGTCCTGGACCGGTGATCCGCTGACGAAACGCTCCCGACGAGGTGAACTCATCGATGACGCCGTGTTCAGGATCCACGGTCAGGACATCGCCATCCGTCGGATCCACCGCCACGCCCTCTGGGCCATCGGCGCCGAAGCTTCCATGCCCGAACTCCCGGATAAAAAGGCCACTGGGAGCGAACTCAGTGACCTCCCGAGGTTCGCTGGCGATGGAGACGTAGATGTCGCCGCTCGGGTCGACCGCGATCCCTTGCAGCTGCGCTTGGTATTCGAAGCTACAGAATGACCGACCGGATTCTTCGCAAGGCACGCCGGTCAGTTCGCTGCCATCAATGTATTCCGCCTTGGCGCTAAAGGCTACTGGTTCGCCCGAAGCGTCAAGCGCACGCACAACGTAGTGATAACCTGTTGTCGTTTCTTCCGCCACATAGTGAACACCCGTCGCGTTGTCAACCGTTACGACAGCATGAACACCACCCGTCCCGGCTTCTCCGAAGGCGTAGATACTCTCGGGAATCGCGTTTTCGACGGCCAAGCTATACGTACCCAGGCCGGTCAGCTGTTTGAGAAACACATTGCTCGAGCTGAACTTGTCGATGACATTGTTGGGCTCACCTTCGCCCACATATACGTTGCCTTCCCCGTCGATCGCGATGCCCCCGAGCTCTTCGCCCAAAGGCCCGCTCGTCGTGTGCGTGATCGGTTCGAGCGACGGCCGGGAGAAGACCGCCAGGGCGCTGCCCGGTGCGAGCAGGACCACGGCGACAGCGGCGCCAAGAACCGCCGCGGCGAGACACGCCGGACGGCGCCGAAGCCGTCCGGATCCGCGGCCTGCTCGGTGCTCGGTTATGAGGTCAAGCGGTGTCATACGATCAGAGCGAGGGCGCCGTCACAGCCCACGTCCCCCAACCCTGTCCCCCTTCCTGTGTAAACAGGACGAGCTGCGCTCCGGTCGGACCGGCTCCTTCTCCTCCGACACCGGTGTTGTTCACGCTGTGAAACTTCGCCGATATCAGGGTAGATTCGTATATGCAGAGATAGCCGGGTTCGGCTTCCGGGGCTTGGAACGTTCCGTTGCACCCCATCACCGTTTCACCAGTTTTCACATAGTGCACATGAGATGGTTCGATATCTTCATCTGGTTCCAGTGCGTTTGGATTAGGCGGCAGCGGGATCGGGAAGGAGATCGGCACCCGGGCTGGGATTTCGGTTGTGTTCGCGGGTAGCGCACCAACCTCTCCGAGCGCCCACGAACCCGTCTCCGTCTTTTCCGGGGGGAGCGTTTCGGTGAAGCCGGTCGTACCGTTCGTCCCCGGCGTACCTTTTTCGCCCTGGAGCCCTTTTTCACCCTGAACCCCTTTTTCGCCCTGCGTACCGGCGCCCGCAGGACCCGTGGGACCGGCCGGACCGGCCGGTCCGTTTGCTCCCGGCGCTCCGTTCGTCCCGTTTGTCCCGCTTTTACCCGCCGGGCCGGCGGGACCCCGCGTGCTCGTGGTTTTCTTCTTCTTCTTGGCCACGACGGCTACCGTTTGATTTTGACGCCCCGACCCCCCCTTGACAGAGGCGGTCGCTTTGGCGGGCGAACCCCCACCGCCGCTGCCGCCGGTCGCGGCAAACGCGCCGCCGGTTAGGGCAAAGACCAGCGCCAGCGTCGCCGCCACATTGGCGTAACTCAGATGCTTACGTATCGATTGGAACATCATTCATCTCCTCCTGAGGAGTCCTGGAGGGGACGTACGACGCCCCTCGGTGGTTGGTGTGTGAAGACGCGCCGACCGGACGCGGCAAAGAGTGGGCGCCACGCCCGCAAGCACCACGGCACTCAGCATCCCCATCATGGACATCACAAGGCTCAAGGCAGAAAGCGGCCTCAGAACCAGCTTGATAGCTGCCTTCATCTGCATCCCCTCTCCCTCTCCTGTTGCTTACATTTCAAATTCACTGGAGAACAACTCCGTTTTGGCTTCCCCGGGAGTGGTTCTCGACAATCACCTAAAGCTATCAGATCTTCCATCCTTTTGCAACCTCCCGAGGGCATTTCCTCTCAATACTTGACAAACGCCCATCAGCATTGCCAATCCCCTCATTTACCATCCCATACGAGGCCCATACTCGATCCCGTGCGATGGGTTAACGGCTGACTCCGCTTCGACCTGCAATCTATTACCTCTGGACCTTGGGTGCCGCTCCTGGGTCCACCTTTTTACGGGTGGACCCAGGGGGTCATGCGGCTCCGTGTGACGCTCCAGGGTCTTATTCTGTAGTCGCCGCACCTGGACCCATCCTTTTACAGATGGGCCCAGGGGGTCAAGCGGCTCCGTCACCCACGGCTTTTACCGGCAATGCATACTCGGATCTGACTCGCGATTTTGCATTTTGCCTCCAAAGAGAAGGGCCGGTAGGAAGATTTGTTCTATGAAAGGTGGTTGAAACAGCACGTTGATGGCTGTCTCCGGTCCTCGCCGCTTCGCAAGGCTACGAACCTACGAACGAAAACAGCAACGTACTATGACTGCTAAACGGCACAGGACCACCAGCATCATCATTGGACTACGTCCAACAATGATCCAGTGTCTTAGCCATCAAGACCATTTGTCGGGCCGGCCCTTGGGCGATTAGCCCGCGGTCGTCTTGTCGATGCCGTTGTTCTTGATGGGCATCGACGGTAAGTTTTAGTTGACAAGGTTTTAGTGAAAAGGTTTTTGGGGATCCAGCTACGCAAAGTTGGTTGCTGGTTACCCGAGGCTTATGAGCTTGCCGGCTGTTGGTTATGGGAATCCTTTGGTCTTGAATTCCGTGCTTGGCTGGCGCTACAATCTTGGGCATGCCAACACGTGAGCAGCTCCACAAAGAGGTTGATGCGGTTCCCGAGGACCAGCTGGACAACGCCCAAGTTGTGGTCGACTCCAATGTCCTCAGCGACGACGACGCGATGCTTGTTGGCCATGAGGCTGCTATCGACCGTTTGCGTGCCGATCCCGTCGCCTGGGCCTCTTGGCAGGCTGAGGTCGCGGAGCTCGATGGCACACTCAGCGACGGACTCGGCGGGCTGTGATGCCCAGCCCCCATCAACGCGAGGTCTGGAATGCCAACCTGGAGCCCGTCGTCGGGCACGAGCAGGGCCGTTTCCGTCCCGTTGTCGTCCTTTCACGTGATCCCCTCAGCCGCTCCGGCCTAGCGATCGTCGTGCCCTTCACCACCAAAGACATTGGCTCGCCGCTGCATCTGCGCGTCGACGTGCCTGAAGGCGGTCTATCCCAGACCAGTTGGGCGCTTCCCCAGCACGTCCGTTCGATCTCGCCCACTCGCTTCACCAAGCGCCTCGGCACGATCAATCCGAAGACACACACCGAGATCGTGCGCCGGATCAACACACTGATCCGTACCGACTGATACCCCCTCGGCCCCAACGCCATGAGCGTTTTCGCGCCAACTTTCAGGGCGATCGCCTGAAAACATTGGGCCTAACCTAAAGACTTTGTGCCAATTCTGTGCACGCCCTTGAAGGCGAACGTGTGTTCGACTAGGGTGCTGGCATGGTCATTCGCATGCTCATCGATCGGGTCAACCGCACCCGACGACATCTCTTGAAAGCTCTCCGTAGCGGGCGCTACACTCACCGTATGGACGATCTCTTCTCCGTGCCGCTTGGATACGTCGACCCCGACCAGGGGCCCGACGACGGGGTCTCGACCGTGCCCGCGATTCCGGACGAGGCTTTCGAGCACCGCGGGAAGTGGCTTGCCCTGCGCGGGCGCAAAATCCTCGCCATCAGGGATTCTCGTGCGGAGCTGCGCAAAGAGTTCGGCCACCGGCGCACTGAAGTGGTGTTCTTCCACGTGCCCGAGACGCGTAACTTCGCCCGCTAGGCAGGCACTTCGATGGCACGGTGGAAGTTCCCATACGACGCGTACGGCGTACCGTCGCTGGAAGTGCGCGCCCAGGCCAAGGGCGGTCCCCAGATAGAGCTGTCCGGCACAGTCGACTCCGGCGCATCCACCACAGTGCTGTCCATAGAGGACGCCGAACAACTTGGACTCCAACCCTCCGACCTGCGCAAAGCCCCAGACGCGGTCATCGCCAACAAGAGCGAGGTCCCCTGCTGGACCACGGCAACCCCGATCCGCGCCCAGGTGCTGCGACCCGCGAGCACCGGTGACGATGTTCTCCGCTGGGGACCCGTGTTCGCCGTCAATGTCATGTTCATGCAAGACGCCGACCCGCTCTGGGGTCAAGCCGACTTCTTCGCGACCTTCGGCATCAACTTCGAACGGCCGGAGTTCTCGCTGAGGTACTGAAGAGAACAAACGCCGAGGTGACTAAGGATATTAAAGATTAAGAGTTACTTACTGTTATGAGTACTGTCCCGGGGAGAATCCGAAGACTCTCCCCGGGCAGCACAAATTTCTTATCGCCAGTAGCGCACGCCCATGTGGGGCGCTGTCTACCGCTCAATCAGTTATCTCCCGCTGGCCCACTGATTTGGACGTTGGACTTGTAATACGTACGACGTGCTTCTGACACGCTGTAGGTAATCCGCAAGTCTTTATGTTTCGCGGTCGGGGTTTTTGTTGCCCCGCAAGCCCCCCGTAACTTCCAAGAGTCTTAACTCTACGTTCTCCCCAGGCGCACTCTCGGCGCGTTCCCCAGCTGAGACGACTCTGCGCACATAACGAGCAGCGCAGTCGAGTCTGCTATGTCGTGATGCCTTCACTGCGGTACTGCTTTCACTGCTGGTACTGCGTTTGCTGCCCGGTTCTTCGTCTGTGGATTTGGTCTCTCGAGCTCGCCGGGTGCATTGCTCATATCGCTTCGCTCTGTCCTTTCCCACACTTCCGGACTCAAGCTAACTGGAGCGCACCGTTTGATTTCTTGATTCCTCTTCCCTTTCTGTCAAACCGTTTTGTACTGCACCTAGTTTTTCAACAAACCTCGTTTTTCCAGCTACGCAACACAGTCTGTGGTTACCCACGGCTTGTGAGCTTGCCGGCCGTTGTTTGTTGTCTAACTCGGTTTACTGCATTGTTTCCTTACTTCTTATTTCTCACTGCTACCGGGCTCTTCTTTGATCGATCGCTCCTCTCGAGCTCGCCAGCTCTCGTCGTTATCGCGCCATTTCGTCTCTTCCCACACTTCAAGACCAAAACCTCGCTGTGACGATCACTCTTGATCTCTCGATTCCCTATCTCTCTCCGTTCGACCCGTTGTGTACTGCCTTTGCTGCGGTACTACGTTTGCTGCGGTACTGGCTCGGTCCCGAAGGTCCCAGCCCTTGTCTGCTCCGCCCTAATGCCCCTTACCCATACGTCGGGGCAGGCTCGGCTGACGACAAGATCTGTCGAGGCGATACACGCGGCCATCCGCGGATCTGCGCTCTTGTCCCCTGACTTCGATGGATGCTTCGATGTTCCCTCTCCTTCGCCCTATCCAAGGACTTTCCCTGTGACCCTGATACTGCGACCCTGCTTGTACTGCTTGGTGCTTGCGAGCCTAAACACGACACCGGATCGATAGTTGCGATCCATACGTCTTTAGGTCGGCTTGAAACCTACTTGATCTTGGCTGGTTCTGTCAAGGGTCTTCAAAAGATCAATGTTTATGGGGGGTTTTGGGGGGGTTTAGGGGTTTGTGGTCGCTATAGCTACGCCACGTTGGTTGGTGGTGAGCCTTGGTTTGGGGTCGCTATTGCTACGCCAGGTTGGTTGGTGGTCATCCCTTGGTTTGTTAGCTTGCCGGCAGGTGTTGGTGGGGAACCTTTGGTTTTGGTCGCTATTGCTACGCCACGTTGGTTGGTGGTGACCGTTGGTTTGTGAGCTTGCCGGCAGCTGTGGGTGGTGACCACGGAGTTTGAAGCGTGTGGTACCGTTGGCGCTAGCGGCTGTTGGTCTTAGCAGCCGCGGCATATTCAGGGTCTTAGTTGCATCATCACATCAGGGTCATTGCTGCGGCACAACTAGGTCATAGCTGCGTCACAGCCAGGGTCACAGGGGAAGTAGTCGGTGTTTGAAGCGCTCCTCAGCAGTAGCAACAAATCTATTCCGGATGGTCAGCTCGACGACAGCGTCGATGCTCAAGGGCTTCCGATCCACGCCACGGCCACGCATGAGCGCCGGTCCAAGGCGGAGCGGCTGCGCGCGCAGGGAGTCGATCCCTTCCCCCACGTGCGCCTACCAGATCGCACGAAGATCGCGGCCATCTACGGCGCTCACGATCCAGCAGAGCTGGGACCCGGCGAGCACGCGCAGCTAGTTTATTGCCTGGCCGGGCGCCTAATGGCCAAGCGTGGGCACAGCAAGACGACGTTCCTGGACATACGCGACGCCACGGGAACGATGCAGGCTGTCGTCCGTGAAGAGACGCTAGGAGCAGAGCTATACGAGCGAATGCTTCATCTGGATCTAGGCGACATCGTCAGCATCACGGGATGCATATACGTCACAAAGCGTGGACAACTCTCTTTGTGCGCACACGAGTGCACATTGCTGACCAAGGCGCTGCGCCTGCCCCCAGCCAAGTACCACGGTGTCGAGGATCTCGAGACCCGCTACCGCTATCGCGAGCTGGACTTGATGGCCAACGACGACACCCGCGAACTGTTCCACGCACGGGCCAAAATGGTCGTAGCAATCCGCGATTGGATGGCGCGCCGCGCCTTTACGGAGATCGAAACCCCCGTACTGCAGCCGCTTGCCGGAGGCGCCGCTGCCCGGCCTTTCGTTACCCACCAGAACGCGCTTGCCGGCGAGCTGCATATGCGAATTTCGGTCGAGCTGTACCTGAACCGCTGCACGATCGGCGGCCTGGAGGATGTCTACGAGCTCGCTAAGTGCTTCCGCAACGAGGGCTTCTCGTATAAGCACAGCCCGGAGTTCACGATGCTGGAGTGGATGCAGAGCTACGCCGACTACACCGACGTCGCAGCCTTCACCGAGGAGATGGTCACAGATGTCGCCAGGGCCGTGCTGGGTGGCACGGAGATTCAATGGGCCGGCGAGAAGATAGACCTGGCAAAGCCTTGGCGTCGCGTCTCGATGCGCGATGCGATCAAGGAGGTCACGGGTCTCGACATCGCGAGCGCCGATCTGCCCTCACTGATTGAGCTGGTCGCAAACAAGGTAGCCCCCGACGCGACTTGGGCGCAGGCGGTGCACATCATCTACTCAAAGCTCGTCGAGCCGACACTGATTCAGCCGACGCTCGTGTTCGACTTCCCGGTCGAGCTGTTTCCGATAACCAACCGGCACGCCACAGAGCCGCAGCTCGCGGAGCATTTCGACGCGGTAATCGGCGGCATCGAGCTCGTCAGCGGCGACACGGAGCTGACCGATCCAGACGAGCAGTGGGAGCGCTTCGTAGATCAGCGCAAGCTCAAGCGCTCAGGCGATGACGAGGATATGCCCCATCCCCACGATACGGAGTACGTGCGCTCGCTCCAGCACGGGCTTGCGCCTTCGGCCAGCGGCGGCATGGGAGTCGATCGCCTGCTGATGATTCTCACGGGACACGATTCGATCCGTGAGGTAGTGCCGTTCCCGATCTTGCGAGAGCAGCGGTGAACGACGCGGCCCGACAGGAGGGTGACGCGGAGCGGTTCGAGGGTATGCACTTCACGCCGGCGCCGGAGATCCTCACCGAGGAGATCCCCGGTCCGCGCTCGCGGCAGCTGCTCGCTCAGCAGGACGAGCTGGAGAGCAACGCGCGCTCCTATCCACGCAGCGTGCCGCTTGGCTTGGCGGAAGGACTGGGCGCGACGCTGCGCGACGTCGACGGCAACACATACATCGATTTCTTCGCGGGCGCGGGCACACTGAACGTAGGCCACTCAAACCCCGCGGTCGCCGCGGCTGCCAGCGAGCAGCAAGAGCGACTGGTACACGCGTTGGACTTTCCGACCGGGCCAAGGGTATCGCTGATGCGCAAGCTCAAGGGCCTCTTACCCGGTCCCTTACGTCGCACCGCCCGCTTTCACTTTGGGGGCCCAACCGGTTCGGATGCGGTGGAGGCGGCGCTCAAGCTCGCCCGCGCGCACACGGGCCGCAGGACGATCGTGGCCTTTCAGGGCTCCTACCACGGGATGACCGAAGGTGCGCTGTCGGTCACGAGCGATGTGTCGTGCGGCGGAGCAGACGATACGCCAGTTCACTTCATGCCCTACCCCTACTGCTACCGCTGCCCGCTCGGACTGGAGCGGCCGAGTTGTCAGATGGCCTGCGCCAAGCTGTTGGAGACGTCGCTGGAAGATCCGTATAGCGGCATCCCCAAGCCGGCCGCCGTGATCATCGAGCCGATCCAGGGAGAGGGTGGCACGATCGTGCCACCGCCCGGCTATCTGCGCGAGGTGCGCCGGATCACACGCGCACATGACATACCCCTGATCTGCGACGAGATCCAGACGGGCTTCGCGCGCACCGGCACGATGTTCGCGTGCGAAGAGGACGACGTGACACCGGATGTGATGACGCTGTCGAAGGCGCTCGGGGGAATCGGCTATCCGCTGTCGTGCATCGCGTACGACGAAAAGCTGGACAGCTGGGCTCCGGGCGCGCACATCGGCACCTTCCGCGGACACCAGGTCGCGATGGCAGCCGGAGTCGCGGCGCTCGATTTCACCGAGCAGACCGACCTGCCCACACACGCTCGCGAGCTCGGCGAGCTTGCGCTTGCCCATCTGGGAGACGCAGCCGAGGAGCTGCCGTCGATCGGGGACGTGCGTGGTCGCGGGCTGATGATCGGCATCGAGCTGGTCAAGGACCGCGACACCAAGGAGCCATGGCCCGAGCTTGCGGCAAACACCCGCAGAGCCTGTTATGAAAAGGGATTGGTAATCGAGCTCGGCGGCCATTTCGGCAACGTCGCCCGCTTCCTGCCGCCCCTGGTCATCTCGCGCCGACTACTGATGCGCGGCCTGGAGATCTTTGCCGACTCGCTGCGCGAGAGCGAAAAAGACATGACGACCTCACCGACACTGCTGGTCGCGTGATGGCGACGCGCAGATTTCGCCTAGCCTCAGGCCGGGCGCCCGGGGGGTCTTGGCAGACGAGAGCAGCATCTCGTCGGCTACGCCCGTTGGGCTCAGTGCTGGCATGCGCGCTTCTGCTCGGGAGTCTGCTCAGCGGCTGTGGGGGATCCGGCCCCTCCACGTCCTCCCCCGCTTCCTCCGCGTCGGTTCCCATCTCCCCTGCCGCCGCACCCACACCCGGCGGTACGACTACCCACGCCTCGAGCGCCACCGCCGGCGCGGTCGTCGCCGGCACTCCGATCCCCAAGACGGGCTATGAGCACTGGGTGTCGGTCGAGAAGGCACTCGGCGCCCATCGATCGCCGAGCCACCAGGCGCTCGGCTTCCTGATCACATCCGAATGGGTGCTCCGCGAAGCCGCAGCCCGTCACATCACCGTCACCGAAGCCGAAGTCAAGCGCCGCTTCGCCGAGCTCGTACACAAGACCTTCCCCAAGCCTGGTGAGTTGCAGAAATACCTCGCCAAGTCCGGCGAGACCGAAGCTGACCTGCTGGCGCGCATAAAGGTCGAACTGCTGTCCGGAGAGATCGCGGCACAAGTCACGGCGGGCAAGAGGGGTGCCCGCCGTGCCGCCGCGCTGCGCCGCTTCGAGAAGCAGTTCCAGAAACACTGGAAGGCGCTCACGAATTGCAAGGCGGGCTATGTGATGGAAGATTGCAAGCAGTACAAGGGTAAGCCCGAAGACCTCGCGGCCCCCACCCCGGCCCCCGCCGCAACCAACGCCGCGTCCAGCTCCAACGGCGAGGTGTACTCCTCGCCGGGCGGCTTCTCCATCACCAGCCCCGAATTCGAACGCAACGGGGCGATCCCCAGCGAATACACCTGCGCCGGCAAGGGCATCTCACCGGCGCTTGAATGGCAGAGCGTGCCCAAGGGCGCCGCCGCGCTCGTCCTGTTCGTTATCGACGACAGCTCCAGCAACACCGAAGGCGGTCAGCGTTGGATCGTCGCCAACATCAACCCGAGCTCCAAGGGCGTCGCTGCCGGACAGACGCCCGAAGGGGGGATCGTCGGCACCAACACAGCCGGCCACGCCACCTACTCCCCGATCTGCCCGGCCCAGGGCAAGAGCGACACGATCGAGTTCGTGATGTATGCGCTCAGCAAGAAGATCAACGTCTCGTCCGGCTTCCAACCCTCCCAGGCTGAGGCCCAATACGGTCAGGGCAAACTCCTGATGGGTCAGGCCGCGGTCACCTATGGGATCGCATCGCGATAGCTTCCGATGACAAGACGCCTCCCCATACTCCTATCGGCCTGTTGCGCACTGCTGCTCGCAAGCGGCTGCGGGTCGAGCAAATCGACGAGCACCGCCGGCGCCGGCACGAAAACGGGAACCACCGGCACCGTCAAGGAAGGCCTGGTCGCAAACGGCAAGATCAACTACGCGAGCCCGCCCGCAGGCGCACCCGTGCAGAGCGGCCCGATCAAGATCACCTATCGCGAATTCGCGATCGAACCGGACACGGTCAAGGCGAAGGTGGGGAGCACCCTGAAGTGGACCAACGACGACACCGAAAAGTGCAACGTCAAGAGCGAGGATGGGCCATACGCCTTCGACTCCGGCAACCTGCCAGAAGGCGGAAGCTTCGAACTCAAGCTCGACAAGCCGGGCACGATCCACTACGAGTGTACCTACTACCCCACAACGATGAATGGAGCGATCCAAGTGGTCACCTAAAACACCGGGCCGCAGCGGCCCCGAGACGCCAGTCACATATATAAGAAAAAGCGACGGCTGAGCGCTTAGCGACATAGCAGTATCTCTCAACTACAAGCCTCCGTAGCTTAATTGGACAACGGCGAGCCATAAGTGCATACGTGAAGACGAGTGAAGCCTTCTAGCCGAGGGGATTCCTTTCGGTGGCTCCGTCACCCACACGGCCCTCGTTCGGAGGGTATGTACCCAAGGTGAGTTTAAAAGCAACGGCCTTTTAAGCCGTCAGATACGGGTTCGAGTCCCGCCGGAGGTGCTACTTTGATTATTACCCATCGCAATCTTTTGACACTTCATCTCGACGCATACGATTTCGACCGGATCCAGTCAGATTGGCAGCGGCTGTGGGAGCAGGAGGGCACCTGGCAGCTGCCGGCGGCCGGTGGGCAGGTGTCCCGTGGGAGTGTCTACCTCGTCCTGGAGCCGCCGGTGGATTGGACCACAGCCGCTGAGCTCACGAGGTTTCGCGACTACTGCTTCGGCGACGCTATCGCGCACTATCGCCGCCTGCGGGGTGGCAGCGCGTCACACGCGATGGGCTACGGAGCGATCGGGTCTGGCGATGAGATCTCACCCGCCTCGCCGGTCGAGCAGCTGCGGTCGTGGGGCATGTCTATGGACGCTCCGCGTGAGCGCGGGAGCGATGGTCCGGAGGCGCACGTCAGGACCCAGTCGATCTTTCTTGGATTGCTGGAGGGTGGTCTGGCCTATCGCGAGCACGATCGGTGGTTCTTGGGTATGACGGGCTACGCCGAGCGCCTGCTGGACGACCTGGAACAGCTCGATTGGTCGGAGCACGAGAAGCGCAAGCAGCGCAACCTGATCGGGCGCTCCGAGGGGGCCGAAGTGACATTTCGCTGCGAGGAGCTGGACATCGAGCTCCCGGTATTCACGACCCGTGTGGAGGCCCTGTTGGGCGCGACCTTCTTTGTGCTGGCAGCGGGGCACCCGGACGTCGCTCGCCTGGTCGAAGGCACGGAGTTCGAGTCCAGCGTGTTCGGCTATCTGGCCTCGCTCGATGAGGCCGCGGGGCGCCCGGAGGGTGCTGCGTCGCCCGGCGGTGTCCCACTCGGCAGATCGGTGGTGAACCCGCTCAACGGTGAGCGCCTGCCGGTCTTTGTGTCCAACTACGTGATGAGCGAGTACGGGACCGGTGCGGTGGTCGGGGTTCCAGGGCACGACGCCGGAGATCTTGCGTTCGCCGCGGCATTCGCCTTGCCGGTGCGCACAGTGATCGCCGGCGCCTCGGACGGCGCGTCCACCGGCGATGGTGTGCTGAGCGACACCGGCTCGCGGTGGGACGGTATGCGAACCGACGAGGCTCGTCCGCTGATCTTGGCCGATCTCGAAGGACGCGGGCTCGCGGTCTGCTCGGTCTACTACCGATTACGCGACTGGTGCATCTCCGGGCGGACCGCCACCGGCACTTTGGTTCCCGTGGTCAGTTGTGAGCGTTGCGGGATCATGCCAGTCGCCGCGGAGAGCCTGCCGGTGCTCCACGACGCTCTGGACGCGCAAGGCACGGCCTGTCCCGGTTGCTCAGGGCCGGCGAGCCATACCGGCGACACGTTCGACGCCAGTTTTGTGGAGTCGCTGTATCCGCTGCAGTACTTGCGCGCTCGGCGGTTTGGCGGAGTCGATTGCTACGTCTCTGCGCCGGAGACGGGAAGCGCGCTGCTGCACGAGCGTTTCGTGACAAAGGCACTGGCCGATATTGGCCTGGTGGACACGCAGGAGCCGTACGCGCGTCTGGAACCGCTCGGCAGGATCAAAGCCGATGATCCCGGGGCCCCGATATCCGGGGACGCCGCGATCGACTTGCCGGCGTATCTGGCCCGTTACGGAGCGGACACGATGCGTTGCTTCGCGCTGTTCCTGGGCCCGGCGCACCGCGATCTGGCCTGGTCAGACGAGGGCCTGGATGGACTGCACCGGTTCCTCGCGAGGCTGTGGGCGCTCGGCGATGAGCTGCCACGCAGCACGCCGAGGGCATCTGAGGATTCAACTCCAGCCGATCTGCAGCTGCGCCAGAGGACCCATCAGACGATCGTTGACGTTACCGAGCGGATGGACACCGACCTGCAACTGCACAAGGCGATCGCCTCGATCATGGGACTCGTAACGGAGTCGATCCGTGTGCGCTCCAAGGTCGCCGACGAGACGCTGCGGTCCGCGATATCGACGGCCGCCGCGCTGCTGTTCCCGTTTGCCCCGCACACCAGCGCCGAGGTCTACTATCGACTTACTGGCGAGCGGGTGTGGGAGCAACCGTGGCCGCTGGCAGATCCGGCGTATCTGGTGCGCGAGAACATCGAGATTGTCGTCGAGGTGGACGGCAAACTGCGTGCCCGGGTTCAGGCCAGATACGACGCCACACCCGAGCAGCTCAAGGAGGTGGCGCGTCGCTCCGCGCCGGTACGCGAGCACATCGCGGGCCGTGAGATCAAGCGAGAGGTGGTGGTGCCCGGCAGGCTCGTGAACTTCGTCACGGCCTAGCTTCGAGGAAGAACGTCTAAACGTCTAAACGTGCACATCCCCCCGTGGACAAACTGGAAAAGTCGGCGGACTTAAAATCCGCTGTCCTGATGATTACTAGCTGCGAATGTTACCGGTAAGTGTGAAGCCTTCTAGCCGAGGGGATTCCTTTCGGTGGCTCCGTCACCCATACGGCCCTCGCCGACTAGCGCGCAGTGAAAGCATGGGCTTACGGGTTCAAATCCCGTCGGGGGGGTCTTTGTGAAGAGCAAACCAAAACCATCGATGACGACACACTCAAATGACAAGCAATCTGTTCGAATACTTCGAGAGCGCCTCCTCGGCGCCCGCCACAGCCGTGTCTTGGAACGCGCGTGTCCCACGGCGCCCAAACGACGCGTTCGACCTGGTGCTCGTGCTGAGCTCACCGGGCTCGATCGACGATCTCGATGCTATCGAGGACCTAGAACGGATTAGCTCAGAGCCGTGGGTCGAGAGCGTCGAGAGCGTCGGCGGCATCGCGCGCCTGCGTCTGGCTGACAGCTGGATCGAGGCGGTTGCCTCGCGCCTCGCGGACGCTGAGGATGCGCGAGGCGGGCTGGCAGACATCGCAGCGGGCGAACGGTTCGCGGTGCAGTTCTGGGACGCGAACGCGACCAAGGCGCTGCACGTCGGGCACCTACGCAACCTCGCGCTCGGTAACGCATTGGCAGCCTCCCTGGAACAGGCCGGTGGCGAGGTCGAGCGACGCAGCATCATCTCCGACGCCGGACGCTCGATGGGCGAGGCGATGGCCGGGATCATCCGCACCGGACAACACACCCACTCGTGGCCTGACGTGGAGGAGAAGAGCGATCACTTCGTCGGCCTGTGTTACGCCGATTACGTGGCGTCGGGGGGCTTTGCAAACGAGGCGATCGACGAACGCGAGGACTCGCTGACCCGCGAGCTGCGGATGCAGAACGACGCCGCCGATGAGCTGCTCAAGCGCGTGATGGCCGGTGAGGACGAAGCGCTCGCGCTGTGGTTGAAGACGCGCGCGTGGGTGATCTCCGGGCAACGTAAGACGCTCGCCCGTCTCGGGGTCGCCTTCGACCGCGTGTTCTTCGAGTCAGATTTTCTGGAGGACGGTAACGAGCTCACCGAGCGCGGCCTGCGCGATGGCACGCTACAGCGCCGCGCCGACGGGGTCGTGATCTACGAGACGGGCGTCCGGCATCTCGAGGAAATGCCGCTCGTCCGCGCCGACGGGCAGACGACGCAGCACATGCGCGCGGTTTCCTACTGGATGGGTTCCCCGGATCTAGAGGGCGTGACGACATTTCAGATCTGCGGCGCCGAGTGGGTGGCGCACGCGACGTGCATAGGCAAGCTGATGGGCGAGCTGACAGGAACCGGGAGTGCCGCGCTCCGACGCGGAGTGCACCCGACACACGACATCTTCCACGGGATGGTCGCCGAGCAGAAGCGCGCGGTGAGCTCGAGCGAGGGAGGCCTGTTGATCGACGACCTGATCGAGTGGCTCGACACACAGATCGCCGCCGATCCACAGATGCGCGAGGTTCGCCGTACGCATCCGGTCCCCGAGCGGATCGCCGCGCAGATCGCGCTCGGCTATTTCTTGCATATTCAGGCTGCGGCGGATGTCGACTTCGATCCCGCCCAACTACTGAGCGAGCAAGACAGTCTCGGTTGGGACCTCGTCAGGGCGCGGGCGCGGCGCGGCACCCCCAGCACCGCCCAGAGCCGCCGTCCGACCGCAGACCCGGCCTACCGTTATGCGGTCGTCCAATCCGAGCTCTATCGCCGCTATTTGCGGATCACGGTGGCGCGTCGCGACGTCTGGCCGCTCGCGCATTACCTAAAGCGTCTTGCCCGCTGGTACATCGAGGCAGAACCCAGTGAGCACGTCGAGCGCCTCGTGCACACCCTGCTCGACCGCAGCGCCCGCGGCCTCGGTCTGGAAGCCCCGCGATGAGCACTCTACTCGTCGACAACTACGACTCATACACGTACAACATCTTCCACCTGCTCGCCGCCGTCAGCGGCGAGGAGCCAATCGTTGTGCACAACGACATGGTCTCCTGGAAGGCGCTCGAACGGTGGGACTTCGACGCGATCGTGCTCTCCCCCGGTCCGGGCCATCCCGCCCGCTGGCACGACTTTGGTGTGTGCAGCGACATCCTACGCTCGAGCGAAGTGCCGGTGCTCGGCATCTGCCTCGGGCACCAGGGCCTCGGGCAGGTGCTCAAAGCGGCAGTCACGACCGCGCCGATGGTGGCGCACGGGCGGCTCTCCAGCGTGGGCCACAGCGGAGAAGGACTGTTCGCAGGGATTCCTCAGGGCTTCAATGTCGTGCGCTATCACTCGCTCGCGGTGACGGGATCCCTTGGCACGGAGGGCCGTGAGATCGCCTGGACCGACGACGGCGTGGTGATGGGGATCGAACACGTACGCCGGCCGTTGTGGGGTGTGCAGTTCCACCCCGAGTCGATCTGCAGCGAATACGGCAGCAAGCTATTCGAGAACTTCTATGAGCTCGCGCGGGTGCACCAGCCGCCGCGGCGCCCCCGTCTGAACCGTCCGAGCGTGCCACCGCGACGCTACAGGCGGCGAGCCACAGGCGACTCTGGCGTCAGCTTGAAGGTCCGGGCAATCGAGCGCGAGCCTGCGACAGAGCAGCTGTTCGAACGACTCTTCGGCAAAGAGGATTTTGCGTTCTGGCTCGACAGCGCCAGCGCCGCCAGCGAGCTGGGACAGTGCTCCTATCTCGGCTCCTCACTTGGTGTGAACCGTCTGGTACTCGAATACGACGTCGAGCAAGCCGTCGTCACCGCTCATCGGGCCGACGGGTCCGGTGTCGAGAGCGGCTCGATCTTCCAGGTGCTCGACCGAGAACTCGACAGGCTTGCGATCCAATCCCCGCCTGACCCGCTTCGTGGTCTGGTGGGGGGCTTCGTCGGCTATCTCGGCTACGAGTGCAAGGCAGACTGCGGCTCTTCCAACGCGCATCGCTCCGACGTGCCCGATGCCGTTCAGATGCTCGCCAACCGCGTGATCGCGGTCGATCACCAAGACCACCGGACCTATCTGCTGGCACTTTGCGTCGGCGATGAGGATGAAGCCGAACAGTGGCTCGATCACGCCGCAGTGGCGGTCCACGAGTGCGCCACGGCGTCCACTGCTCAGGTCGCCGCATCCGGTGTCCTGGACGCGCCCGAGGATCGGGTGGCGTTCCGCCTCGGGCGCGGGCGCGAGCAGTACCTCGCCGATATCGCCAGGGCTCACAGCGCGCTTGCGGCAGGCGAGTCCTACGAGGTGTGCCTCACCGACCAGATCCACACCGACGCAGAACCCGATCCCTGGACTCTCTACCGCGGCCTGCGTCGCTCCAACCCGGCCCCGTTTGCCGCCTATCTGAAGCTCGGTGAGCTTGCGGTGCTGAGCTCCTCCCCGGAGCGCTTTCTGTCGGTCGATCGCGAGCGTCGCGTGCAGGCCCGCCCGATCAAGGGCACCGCTCCACGCTCATCTGATCAAGCCACAGACCGGCAGATTGCGGAGGCATTGCAGAGCGACGAAAAGACGTTCGCCGAGCACCTGATGATCGTCGACCTGTTGCGCAACGACCTCGGCAGGGTCTGCGAGGTCGACTCGGTGAGCGTGCCCGAGCTGATGGTGATCGAGCACTACGCGACCGTGCATCAGATGGTCTCCAATGTCGTTGGCACTTTGGACTCGGCGCGCTCGCCACTGGACTGTGTGCGCGCATGCTTTCCCGGTGGCTCGATGACGGGTGCGCCGAAGCTGCGCACGATGGAGATCATCGACGACATCGAGCGCGAGGCCCGCGGCGTCTATTCAGGTGCGCTCGGCTACTTCGGCCTGGACGGCGTCGTCGATCTCTCGATCGTGATTCGCACGATCGTTTTGCGCCCGGGGGCCACCACGATCGGGGCGGGCGGCGCGATCGTGATGCAGTCCGACGCCGAGGAGGAGTTCGAGGAGATCCTCCTGAAGGCAAGGGCGCCGATGGCGGCGATCGCAAAGGCCGTGACGGGCAGCGACTCGCCGCAGGCGTGGATGTTGGAGCTCGAGCCGCGGGACGCCGCGATCGCGAGGGCGACGTCGTGAGCTCCGCTGAACCGGATGAGCCGCGTGCGCCCGCAGCATCCGATGTCGGGGGCGAATGGCGCGTTCGCCGCGCTTGCCACGATGACGTCGAGGCGGCTGCCCACGCGATTGGCAACCTGCTCTCAGAGCTGGGTGGAACTCCGCCTGGCACCACGGCGATGTGCCACGCGGTGAGTGCGCTGATCGACAGTCCCTCATCGGGAACGGTTTTCGTGGTTGACTGCGACGAGGAGATCGTCGGGGTGCTCGGCGCCAGCTGGCAGATGGCGATCCACATTCCCGGCCGCTATGGGTTGATCCAGGATCTGTGGGTAGATCCCAAGTGGCGCGGGCAGGCGATCGGGGCCAGCTTGATCGCGGCGCTGTTCGAGCTCGCTCGAGAGATGGGCATCGAGCGAGTCGAGGTGGGGTTGCCGGGAGACGGTTACGCCGGATTGAGCGCGACCGAGGCGTTCTACCGCGCCAATGGGTTTCACTCGAAGGGGCCACGAATGCGGTGCCTGATCAAATGATCGAGCTGTTGGTCGTGGAGCAGCCAGTCTGCGGCGGCGACAGCAGCCGCGCCGCATTCATCCTCGATCGCGACGGTCGCGAGATGCCAGGCCAGGAGGACGACCGCCGCGCCGCAGAGCTGCGCAAGGGACTCACGCGTCACCCAGCTGTTCGCCTGCTCGCCGCGGACACTGCTCCAGAGCAGCTCGAGCGCGTGCTCGGTGTGCTGCACGACGAGGAATACCTGCAGGCGTTGCGCGACGTGGAGAGCGAGGAGCCGACGATGATGCCCGAGTGGGCTCCACCCGGACTGCCCGCCGACACCCCGGCGTGGGCTGGGGTGATCGCGACGGCATTCGAGGGAGTACGGACCGCGATCACTGCAGCCGAGCGAATCGTTGCCGGTGAGCGCTTCACATATGCGCTGTCCCGTCCGCCCGGTCACCACGCCGGGCCTGCCTTCCTCGGTGGCTACTGCTACCTGAACACGGCCGCGGCAGCGGCCTACACTCTATGCGCCGGCGGCGTGAAGCCGGTGGCGATCCTCGACCTCGACTTTCACTTCCCGACAGGAACATCGGCGATCGTGCCATCGCTCGAGAACGTCAGCCTCGTCTCGCTGCACGCCTCCACCGTCGCGGAGGTCCCTTGGCGCCATGTGGAGCCGGGTGAGCGGGAGCGGTTTGTCGAGTTCGAAGCAACCCCGAGTGCTGAGGCCTATCTGCAAACGCTCACGGAAATCGTGGACGACCTCGCGAGATCCGCGCAAGCACTCGTGCTGTCGCTCGGATACGACACCGTCGGGGGGGACCCGCACGGCTCCTGGGACTTTCCCCCGTCGATCTTCCGGGGCATCGGCAGTGTGCTGGCGGCATCTGGTCTGCCGATCTGCGTAGTGCAGGAGGGCGGCTACGCGCTCGACGCATTGGCCAACTGCAGCGAGGCTTTCGCCGCGGGCATCCTGATGGAGGAGGACGAGGACGAATGAGTACACCAGAGTCAGACGTCAACGGCCTCGCCCCCTTCCGCGCGCGGCTGGATCTCCTCGACGAGGAGATCACACGCCTCCTCGGCGAGCGCTTCGAGGTGTGCCGCCAGGTCGCCAACCATAAGCGCGAGCACGACATCGCGATGATGCAGCCCGAGCGCGTTGTGGAAGTCCGTGAGCGTTATCTCGCGCGTGGCGCGGAGGTGAACCTGCCACCCGATTTTACCGCTGCTCTGTTTGAGCTGTTGATCGAGGCGACGTGCCGGATGGAGGATGAGATCATCGATGGGCCACCGGGGGCGGAGAAGACTTGAGCTAAAAAAGTGAGACGCAAAAGTGAGACGCTCCTGCGCCACCAATCACGTCAGCGAGGACGGCGTATGAGCCTGCGGAGCAGTGTCCACAGTCCGTCCAGGCCCCACGACCCGTTCAGCGACCCGGTGGGTATCTTGGGGCGCGGAACGTCAGAGGGGGGAGGCAGCGGCAGCGGTTTGCTATCCATGTCATTCATTTTAGCGGTCCTCAGATCAGCGACAGCAGTCCATAGGCCATGGCGAGCAGGACGGCTCCACGGATGGCGAACGCGAGTGCCCCGTCACGACGTTCCAGGCCTTTGCGGTTGTCCCGCGCCGTGTCCGCGAGGTCGGCGAGGAGCTGCGTCAGGTAGTCGATCTCGGTGTTGGTGCCGTAGCGGGCATAGAACTGGGTCGGCGATGGTCCGGCGCTTGGCATCGCACCTCCCACGCTGCCCACGAGGCAGGCGAGCACGCCGAATCCCGCGCCGGCCAGCAGCAGTACACGTCCATTGTGCACTCCATCAGGGAGGTAGAGCAGGATGCTAGCGACGAGGGCGAAGAACCCGAGCAGTCCCAGCAGCCTTG
The DNA here is from genome assembly GCA_963837135.1 of uncultured Solirubrobacterales bacterium. Classification (GTDB taxonomy): domain Bacteria; phylum Actinomycetota; class Thermoleophilia; order Solirubrobacterales; family Solirubrobacteraceae; genus Palsa-744. Next base: position 194,374 of record CAWILV010000004.1, on the reverse strand, counting down.
AGTCGAGCACGCTGTCGGCCTGCACTTGCGCGGAGAGCTCCTCATGGCTCGAGTACACGGCGGCACGCAGGTTCTCAACGACAACTTCAGGCGTCGCGGCGAGCTCGGGTTTGGTCGGTTTCGTGGACATCCCTACTTCCTACTCCGACGGGACCCCCAGAACGGGACACGCGTGGGAAACTAGGGGCATGGCGCGGGCGAAAGGACGCGTGAGGTGACCAACCCGTCTGGTTCACGCACCAATCCTCGGCGTTCGGCGCTCCCGCCCGGCCCGCGCATGCCGGCTGCGCTGCAGGCCGTCGCTTGGGCTAGACGCCCGCTGCCGTTCCTGGAGCGATGTCAGAAACATTTCGGAGACACATTTACGATTCGCGTGCGCCACTCCGGGACATGGGTGATTCTCGCCAATCCCGATGACGTAAAGAAGGTATTCACCGCAGACCACGCGGCGCTCGGTGTGGGCGTCGCCAACTCGATCTTGGGGCCCCTGCTGGGGCCGCGCTCGGTGATGCTGTTGGAGGAGCCCGAGCACGTCCGCCGGCGCAAGCTGATGCTGCCCTCCTTTCACGGCGAGCGGATGCTGGGCTATCGCGAGATGATGGCCAATGTCACTCGCCGCGAGCTCGCCAACTGGCCGTCAGGCGTTCCGTTCGAGCTGTGGCCGCGGATGCAGGAGATCACGCTCGAGGCGATTATGCGCGTCGTGTTCGGGCCGGCTGAAACCGACAGTTTGCGGCTCCTGCGCGAGCGGTTGCGGCGACTCACCAATTGGATGAACGATCCGCGGCGGCTCAACCTGCTGGCAGCGGCCGGGCCGAGTCGCTTCGCGGGAAATCGCGACTACCAAGCGATGATGGGGCCGGTAGAGGACTCGGTGCTGGAGCAGGTACGCCGGCGGCAGCAAGACCCCGACTGCACCGACGGCACGGAGATCGCCGCGATGCTGGGCCAGGCGCGCTACGAGGACGGATCGCCGATGAGCGAGCAGGACCTGCGCGACGAACTCGTGACGCTGCTGACCGACGGACCCACATCGAGCCTTTTGTCATGGTCATTCGAGCGGATCGTGCGCCACCCCGACAAGCTCGCCAGATTGCGTGCGGAGATCGACGCCGAAGGCACCGATGGCCCTTACCTCGACGCGGTTGTCAAGGAGACGATGCGCCTGTGCCCGGCAGCCCCGATCGTCGTGCGCAAGCTGCTCGAGCCAATGGAGCTCGGCGGATACGCGATTCCCGCCGGCACGACCGTCGCACCGTGCGTACACCTGGTGCACCGGCGTGCGGACATCTACCCCGACCCGCTGCGCTTCAGGCCCGAGCGCTTCCTGGAGGCGACGGCCGAGAACCTCATCAACACATATACGTGGATCCCCTTTGGAGGCGGCGTGCGGCGCTGTCTCGCGGCCGGCTACGCGCAGACGCTGATGAAGCAGGTGATCTCAACCGTGATCGGCGAGGTCGATCTGCGTCCTGTCGATTCCCGGTCGGAGAAGGCCAAGAAGAGCGCGATCGCCTTCGTACCGCACCGACACGCGATGGTCTCCGCTGTCAGTAGGGCGCGGTGAGCTAACTCTTGAGCGCCTCGACGAACACCTCGTACTGCTTAGCCTTTGGCTTGCCCCTGTGCCCGCTGCCCTGAAACACGTTCGTGAGGGTCATCCCGACCGACGCGTAGATCTCCCTGAGCTCGGCGACCGAGTACAGACGTTTGCGGAACGGGATCGGATCGAACTGCTCTGGCGCCTGGCCAACCGGCACAGAGGTCGTCGTGCCTTCTAAGCAACGCGTCTGGCTATTCCAGCGGTGATCGATCAGTTCGATCACCGCTGGTCCCGGGATCGAGCCCTTCACTGGCATGTGTGTTTCCGCGTGAAGCACGTTTGCGATCTGCAACAGGTGGCGTCCACTGCTCCTCAACGCGGTTGAGATCACCTCGAAGGTGCGATGGTTCTCGCTCTCGGACTCGAAGTAGCCGATCGCCCCGTCATTAAGGCTGAGCACGAGGTCGAACTCTTCACGGAATTGAAGATCCCTGAGGTCGGCTTGGACAAATTCGGGGGGGGGGGGGGCTTTAAATGATTGAGCCTCGGCTGTTTCTTTTGCGACCTCGACGTTTGCCTCCAGCAGCTCCACTCCAACTACGGAGAAGCCCCTGCGCGCCAGCTCGAGAGTGTGCCTGCCGGTGCCACAGGCCAGGTCGAGGATCCGCTCGTGACCCTCTGGTCTGAGCATCGTGATCAGCCGGTCGACTTCAGAGGAGGTCTTCTGCGCCCAGGGCAGCTTGTCCATCTCCGGCGGATAGGCGGAGCGGTACCAATCGTCTGGGACTCGCTCAGACAACTGGGCAGAGCCCGCCATCGAGGTTGACGGCCGTCCCGGTGACGTAGGAAGCACGTGGCGAGAGCAGAAACGACGCGAGGTCAGCGAACTCCTCGGGATGGCCAACACGCCCCAGTGGGATGTCGAGGTCGCGCACCATCCGCTCGTAATACGCCTCCGGTGTGACGCCAGCCGCGGCGGCTCTATCCTGGAGCTGAGCACTTTCGACGACGCCGATCAGCACCGCGTTCACACGTATTCCCTCGGGCGCAAACTCACGCGAGAGAGCCTTCGTCAACGCCAGCCCAGCCGCCCGAGAGACCGAGGTGGGCGTCGTCGAGGCGCCCGGCGCCTTAGCGGAAATAGCGAGCGTGTTCAGCACTGCCCCGCGGCTCTCTCGCAGCGCCGGCAGCGCAGCGCGCGTCAGTCGCACCGCCGCCATCAGCTTCAGGTCGAGGTCGCCCTCCCAGACCGCGTCGTCCTGATCGGCAAAGGATCCCGCGGCAAGCTGACCAGCGTTATTGACCACACCGTCGATGCGGCCCCAGCGTCGGAGGGCGGCCTGCACGAACGCGGTGAGATCCTCGGTGCGTGTGACGTCGCCGACCGCCTCGAGCACCTCTCCCCCGCCCGCCCGCAGCGTCTCGGCCGTCACCGCGAGCCGCTTGGAGTCGCGCGCCATGATCTCGACGCGCGCCCCCTCCTCCAGCAGCCGCGCGGCGAGTGCCTTGCCCAACCCGCTGGAGCCACCGGTGATCAGGAACACCTTGTCTGTCAGATGGAGGTCCATGTGCCCAGCTACACGCCGTCCGGTGTGCGTCCGTCGCGTCCGACGTAGCCGTCCTTGCCGCCCGCGCAGATGTAGATCGTGTCGCCCGGACCGAGGATCCTGATCCTGCGTGCAGTGGCGGCGTCAACGCGGGCGAAGGCCCCTTCGCCCAGTCGGTGGACCGAGCCATCCGCGAATTCCATCTCGATCGCGCCGCGATGGACGAAGTAGAGCTCCTCCTGCACATCGTGGTAATGCCATTTTGTTTCATAGCCGGCCGGCCGCACCAGTGCGTTGACACCAAAGGCGCTCACGCCGAGCCCCCTGCGTACCTTGCGGAAGCCGTAATGCCCGCCGAGATCATCGAGATGCCCGACCGCATAGCCCTCCCCAGTCCTCACCCCGAGCACCCCGGCGCACGGTTGCTCGTCGGCCTCGCCAGCGGACGAGCTATGCACGGATGTCCCCCGCGGGAGACAGCGCATCAGCGGGCGCTGGCTCACCGGTGAACAGCCAAGGGATTCGATGGCCGATCAGCTTGCCCTGATAGCGCCTGCGCCGTCCGTAGACGAGCCATGTCGTGTCGACCTCGCCATAGCGCTCCACGACACGCAGGGCATCGGAGTGCTGATCGGCATACTCGGCGATCGTCACGCCGGCGTCGTACTTACCCGCCAGCAGATTAGCGGCCACAATCGGATTCGCCGGCTCCTCGGTAACACGCTCCCAATGCGTCATATCGGGGTAGCCAACAGCCGCCGAGACGATCCCGAGCGTTCTCGGGTCCTCGACATCTGTGCGGGCTAGCAGAGCCATTTCCTTGGCGGGGTACAGAAACGTGTCGGCCACGAACACCTGCTGGCGGTAGCGCTCGGTGACGATGTTGACCTGCGGGTGGGCGCTGCACTGCAGCATGAACGAGCTCTGGCGTTCCCGAACGAGCTCCAGGCCGGTGAGAAAATCCCCGACGAGCTCGACGCGCGCATCGGACAGCCCCTGAAACTCCAGGTAGGCAAGCAGCGCCTGCTCGTGGCAGGTCCCCGCCGGGCCGAGCGTTATAAACGTCGGTCCAGGCACGCAATCACCCTCCTCGTCTGTCATCCGCTAGCGCACATGATGGCAGCTCGTCGTATACTTGGGAAAATGACGCGCCGGGTATCCACGTGACTGCTGTCGAGGAGAAGCCGGCGCCACCTGAGCCGTCCCCAGCTTACGATCACCGGGCGATCGAGCGGCGGTGGCAGACAGCCTGGCAGGACGCCGACGCGTATCTGACGATACCGGCGAGCGGCCCGGACGATCGATCTGCATACATCGTCACCGACGAGGCCGTTCCCTCGCTCAGCGCCTCGCTCGAGCTGGTACGCAGCTACGCGATCAGCGATTCCTACGCACGCTTCATGCGAGCGCGTGGAGCGTCCGTTCTGCTGGCTCTCGGCTTTCAAGCCTTCGGCGAGTCTGTCGAAAAGGATGCAATCGCTCACAACGCGACACCTCAGGCATGGGTTGAGCGTTGCGTCAAGCGCATCAACGCCCAATTCCTACATCTCGGCTTCTCCGTAGATTTCTCGCGAGTCACCAATACCGCCAACTCCGGCACCTACCAGTGGTCACAGCTCCTGTTCCTGCGCCTGCTGGAGAACGGCCTGGTTCATCGCGCAGAGAACCACTGGCACTTGCGCTTCCGCGGCGAGGTGCAGCAACAGTCACAGGACGCGAGCGCCCTGGGTGGCTGGAATGAGTTGGCGGTGTCCTCGCAACGTGCCGGCTCCGGGCAGGTGGAGGGCGTGGAGTTCGACGTGGCTTCGTTGGACGGTCTGCCGCTTACGGTCTTTACGACCCACGCCAAAGCGATCAAGCAGGCCGAGTTCGTGGCGATGTCGCCGAACCATCCCGATATCGATAAGTGGATATCGCCCGCTCCAGGCTCCGATCTGGAGCCCGGCGTCGCTGTAGAGACCGGCCGGCTGGTCAGCGGTGCCGGTACCGACGCTCCGATCCCAGTGGTCATCTCGGCGGCGGTGGACGATCAGTTCGGCCCGACGGCCGTATTGGGCATCCCGGCAGTCGATACGCAGGACGCCGATCTTGCGTCCCAGCTCCCGCCACCAGCCACGAGTGCCTGGAAGGTGACCGACAAGGGCCCTAGCTCAGTACGACCCGCTCAGCGCTCGATCGATCGCCACGTGGTTATCTCTCAGGACCGCGGCTGGGGAACGCCGATACCCGTAGTCAATTGCAAGAACTGCGGCAGCGTCCCGCTGTCCGCGGCGGATCTACCCCTGCGACTGCCGGAGTTTCCCAAGGACCCGACCCCCGCTAACCCGCTTCGCGAGGACGAGCAGTTTCTCGGATGCCCGTGCCCAAGTTGCAAGCGGCCAGCGCGTCGAGAAACCGACACGCTGCGGCCGGACTTCGACGCGCTGTGGGACTGGATAGCGCCTTGTGTCCAGCACATCAGCACCAGCGGCCTGTTCGAGGATCCCGAGCTGAACCGCTGGCTGCCGGCCACGCAGGCGGTCCGGGCGGTCGCCAACAGCCAGCTGCTATCGGATCAGCGGGCCGGTTCCGGCGCGCTACGCGAATGCGGACTGCTCACTCAGCTAGCCGATGACGAGCCCTTCGCCGCTGTGACGATGCACGAGCGCGTTCAGAAAGGCCGGCCGAAGGAAGTCAATCACCTCGACAGCCTGATCAAGAGCAGCGGAGCCGACTCTGCGCGCCTGATGGTCCTCTACGGAGCGGCGCCGAGCACTGTCCTTACCTGGAGGGGCCACACGCTCCGTTACTGCAACAAGTGGTTGACATCGTTCTGGGACTATGCGATGCCGCGACTGCAGAAGCTCGCTGAGCTTCCTGAGATGGACGACACCCAGGGAGCCCGGGCGCTCAGGGGGCGCCTGGAGCGCTGGTCGCGTATAGCGATCGAGCGTGTAACGGAGAACTACGACGCGCTCGAGATACACCGCGCCATACGCAACGTGATGATGCTGGTCGTCCGGATCGAAGACTTCGAGCAGAGGGTCATCGACCGGCAGGGAGAGTTGACCGCATCGGACGAGCGCGCCCTGGCCGAGGCCCTGCTGATCGCCGTGCGGCTGATCGCTCCCGTCACGCCGCACATTGCCGAGGAGTTGTGGGCGGCGGCGGGAGCGGACGGTTTGCTGTCCGCGGCGCCGTGGCCCGAGATCAAGCCTGGCGTCGAGTCGACGTAACCTTTGGGAGGGGAAAGGCAAGAGTGCGTTTGTTCTGTTCCTATGCCGTAAATCGGCTGTGTGTGGTTGAAGCGACGCAGTCAGGCGTGGCTGGAGAGCGCCAGGTCGTGATAGCCGATTTGTGCGAACTCGATCGTGCCGTTCGGTAGCGACCAGTAGTGCAGGCGTGGGCCGCCGGCCGAGCGCTTCAAAGCCGCACGCATCGCCTTGGCACCGTCGCTGCGTTCGCTTTCTTCGTTGCCACGATAGATATGGGCATCGATCCCGGCATGGCCGATCGCACGATCGCCGATCACCATCGCGCAGACCCACGCGAGGCGCTCGATCGGTACGTCGACGCGTCGTTGCACGATCGTGCGAATCAGCTCGCTGCCGATCACGAAGCGACGCGGCGGATGCTCAGTGCGCTCATTTGGCGGGCAGATATCAACCCACTGTGACCAGATCAGCTTGTAGAGCACGCCTTCCACGTCACTCTCATTGGGCGGCGATTGTTCGCCTATTTCCTCGCCTGGATCTTCGGATCCCAGAGCACCGGATGCTGCATCTGGGCGCTCGGCGGAGTTGTCTTGTGTGGTTTGATCCACAGCAGGCAATATGCCGCGCAGCGCCTCATCCAGTTCCTGACGGGTGCCGGCAAGCACGCGCTCGAGGCGCTCTGCGCGCTCAGTCAGCTGAGAGCGCTGGCGTTCGGCGAGCACGAGCTGTTGTTTGAGCGTGAGTTCTGGACGGGGCTTCGTCGCGAACTCTGCCGCAAGTCTTTGGAGACTGTCCTGTCCGTAACGTCCGCTGGGGTCATAGACACGCGGATGCTCGATCGGGTCGCTGGTCTCGCTCACGCCTGGCCACCACACGCGGGTCGCGCCGTCCCACACGTCGAAGTGCGGTGGCAACAGGCTGCCCAGATACCTCGTGAGCCGGCGGGTGCGTACGAAGTAGATCGGGACGCCAGGCCCCACAATCTCGCGTACGGCGGTCGCGGCAAGGGCTGGATCGCGCTCTCCGGGTCGCGCGGTCAGGCACACGATTGGATAGTCGCGTTGTGGATCGCGGATCGCCTCCGCGAGCACAGTTAGTTCACGCTCCGAGGAGAGCACAATGTGGCCAGCATCCTCGGCTGCGCCCAGACCCTCGAGTTGCGTCTCACCATCGGCCGATGTGTTCGCGAGTGTCTGCGAGTCGCTTATCGGCGGGACGGGGCGGGTGTGGTTCTCGACCATAGTGCAGCTTAGCTCGGACCGCCTTTGTGTTGTGGCTCTGGCCGGGGGATTCGCACCAGCCGGTCGGACGGTCCGGTTCGACCTCGACAGGCCGCCCATCGCGGGATATACTTCAGGCTACACAGGGTCTTGACGGGAGAGGGGTCGGACGTGGAGAGGGGTTGGATGTGCCACACGTACACCTAAATCGCACCGCCGGCGCGCGGCGGGGGATGACCTACGTTGGCATCTCGCAGCGCTCCATCTCGGACGACCGCGAACGCCTCCAGAAGCGTGCTCTGCGGCAGAAGAAGAACATCGTCCGCGACGCCAAGCGTCTCGCCCGATCTGAGGACTGGAAGGCCGGCGGAGAAGAGCTCGCCGTCCTTTTCCGGCGCTGGAAAGCCGCGGGCTCGGCCGGTCGCGCTTACGACGACAAGCTCTGGAAGACCTTCAAGGCGGCAGCGGATGGGTTCCACGACCGCCGCACCAAGCATTTTGCCGAGCTCGCTCGGATCGCCAAGGAGAAAGCCTCCGCGAAGCAGAAGCTGATCGCCGAGGCCGAGAAACTGAGCTCGATCAGCGACTACGCGGTCGCCAAGGGTCAGTTCTCCGACATCATGTCTCGCTGGCGCGAGACCGGCCACGCCGGGCGTCACGAGAACGAGCTGTGGGAGAAATTCGTCACGGCCAGGCAGGCGATGTACAACGCGACCGCCGAGGACCGCCGTGGTCGGCAGAGCGAGTACGTGCAACGCGTGGAAGAGCGGATCATCGGGCACCGCGAGGTGATCAGCAAGCTCAAGGCACAGCGCCGGGAGATCGCCCTGCGACGAAGGGGACTGATGCCGGGCTGGGTGGGACTCGAAATGGCCGAAGAATTCGACTCACGAACCCAAGAGATCGATGCGTACATCGAAGAACGTCAACGCTGGATGGAGGAGGACACCCAGCGGGTAGCTCGCGCGATGGTCGGCAAAGACGAGGTGAGCGTCGGGGAGTTCTACCAGCGGCTGACGGGTGGGAGTGGGTAGTAGCTACGCCAAGTTGGGCCTGTTTTATACAGGTGCTGGGGGTATATGTTTTACAGGTGCTGGGGATATGGCTACGCCACGTTGGCCTTGGTAACCCCTTGGTTTGTGAGCTTGCCGGCAGCTGTTTATGGGGGCACACGGTTTACGGCATGGGTGCGTCAAAATCGCGTTTGCGCAGCTCGATCGCGATCGTTGGCGTCCACATCTCATCCAGCAGCAGCCTCACGCCGCGGAAGGTACGGCGAGCGCGTGCCGCAGCCGCTCGGCGGCCTGGTCATTCATGCGGATGCGCTCGTCGATGTCGTCGGGATAGGCGGCGTAGTAGCTCGCTGCCAGCTCTACCACGCTCCGATCCAGACCGCTGACGCCCGCAACCGCCTCGATCGGGTTTTTCTCTCTCTCCCCCACCACACCCTTCAAATCACGGACGATCTCCCAGACATCGGGGCCACCAGCGATCCCAGCCCGCCGGCCCGTCGGACCCGAACGGAAAACGATCCCCGGAAACGCTTCGATCCGCAGACCCTCCTCGATCAGACGCTCCGCCACCCGAGCCTTGGACTCGCCAAGACGCTCGCTACGAGCGCCAAGCATGTCAACGACCTCCGCGGAGAACCGGGCGGAAAACGACTTCGTTCGCTTAGCAGGTGGCATCGACACTACTCCTCTGCGGGCTTTGTAATACAATGTAGCACAGCTTGACGGCGCGAACTCGAGAGAGCTTTTAGAGGGCTTGCCCGAGCTCGTCGTAGGCTTTCTGGAGCAGCGCGACGACGGCCGACATGCGGCCGGCCTGCTCATCGGAGTCCATCAGGCTCAGTGCTCGTGGACGTCGACGATGTTCGAGGTTCCCTCCAGGAACGGGAAGTCGGCTTCGTGGGTCGAGAGGACGCGGAAGCGGTAGACGACCGGGCCAGGGAACTTGAAGCGGTAGGACGCGCGATAACCCCCCTTCGCATTGGTGCCGATCGTGCGGAACTGGATCCATTCTCCCCTGCCCGAACGAGCCTCGAGCACCAGTTGCTTGCCACCTTCGGGGATCGGCCCACCGCGCAAGGTACCGCTGAAGAAGATCTTGTGGCCGGCGGCGGAGGTCCGCGGCGCGATCTTCAGGGCGATCCCGGCATGTACCTGCAAACGCAGCGTCGCCGCGGCGGCGTCCACGGTGTCGTTCAGATGGCTGCGGTATCCAAAGCGCACCGTGCTCGAGGAGACGCCCCGGGGCAGCGTCAGGGTCCACTGGCCCGTGGGCCCGGTCACCAGACCGCCGATGCGGCTCGCAACGGCTCCATGAGAGGCCGGAGTCTCATACACATCGAGCTGGGCACCGGAGATGGCCTGCCCGGCGGTACTCGTCAGACGCCCGGCGATCCGGTCAGGCGCCCCATAGCCACTCGTACGCAATTCCTTTGCCGTGCTCATCCAGCGGGCGGTCAGCTTCGCCTGGTCTGAGGCGTTCGTGCCGTTGGGCGCCCCGCGCAGCACCGCCGGGCTACCGGGGCCGATGGCAATCGAGCTGCTCAGAACGGTCGTAGAGCCGGCGCCGCTTGTGGAGCCGGCTCCGCTCGTGGAACCCGTGCCGCCCGTGGAGCCAGTGCCGCCCGTGGAGCCAGTGCCGCCGGTCGAGCCAGTGCCTGTGGAGCCACCGCCCGTGGGGCCAGTACCGCCCGTGGGGCCGGTGCCACCCGTCGGGCCAGTGTCGCCGGCGCCGGCGATTGCGATCGTGCCGTTATAGGCGATGTTCTGGTTGCCGGCGGCGTCTTCGACGATCAGCTCCAGCGAGTGCTGGCCAGGCGTGAGCTGGCTGGTGTTGAGCGCGAGGCTTGCGCTCAGCGAGCTCTTGCAGGGCTGGGCGTGATCGAAGGAGCGCTGCCCGTCGGTCGTGAGACCCAGCGACTGACAGTGGCCATTGTTCGTGTCGAGGATCTGCGAGACGCGGGTGGTGCCGTCCACGACGAGCGAGCCGCCGTATACGCCGGATTGACCGTCGCCGGCGTTGAAGGAGACCGCCTGCGTGCCGCTCAGCGTCGCGCCCGAGACGAGCGGGCCGCCGACGTTGCTGACGGTCGGCGGCGTTTCGTCGGCGAGGTCGATGTCGGCCGCGTAGACGTCCTCTTCGGTGTCCGGACCGGCGGGGCAGGTGCCGCCGGTATCTGCGCACACCGAAAACCACTGGATATACGTCATCCCGCCCAGATTGCTTTTCGACACCTCATTGCCCCCCGAGAGACGCGAGCTCTGGCTGCCGTTCGTCGAGCATCCATCGATCTGAGCGCATGCATCGACCGCCGTATTGCTGCCGGCGTTGCCGTATTCGATGCTGGCAACGGGCGGGCCAAATTCTTTGGTATTTCCGATCTGCTCGTAGCGCCACAGCGTAAAGCCCGCGATCGACAGTCCGCTGGGGGCCGTGAACCTGGCGGTCTCCCCTTCGCCGTTGGCGGAGTGTTCCACCGCCCCATCCATGCGGGTCACCATTTCCCCGCCGGCGCCTTCGCAATTGGCGCCGCCTTCGCTGAATTGGCCGGTCGTCGAAAAGGCCACGTCTTCGGTCGACGCCGAGAAGCCGGCGTGTGGGCCGTAAGGGATCTCACACAGGAAGTCGTGGTAGTCGTTGGCCGTGGCCGGCGGGGGGGCCGCCGTGAGGCAAAGGCCCAGTAAAGAGAAGAGGACAAGAAGCCATCTACCACTCCCGCTCCATCTCTCGATCATCGACGTCCTTTGCATCTCTCCACCTCGCTTTCCTAGGTCTCCTACGTACGCGCCTACCCCTTATACCGACGATTCCCGCCAAACGGGACAATTCGATGCGAAATCTTGGACGGGGTGGCCGGTTGCTTTGGTCCGGCGGGTGGGGGGAAACATTGCTAGTATATGGTCAGACGCGCGCGCGAGGTGGGGGTATAGCTACGCTACCGGGGTCGGTGGTGACCTGAGGTAGTGGGGATATAGCTACGCCACGGAGGTTGCGGTGACCCTGGGGTGGGTGGGGGATATAGCTACGCCACGTTGGTTGCGGTGACCCTCGGTTGGTGAGCTTGCCGGCAGCTGTCTGTGGTGGCACTCGGTTTACTGCAGCCTGCGGCCACTACTGCTGGTCTTGGGCATAAAAAAAGACACTCGTGGTCGCCTACTGAAATCGGCGGGTCGTGGGGTGTCTCAATCAAGAGATCAACCCCACGACCGCCACGGGACGAGGTGCTACTAGCTGCCCAGCGACTCCAGCTCCAGATCGATCACCGCAATCTGGCTCTGCCCATGCCAGATCGCGCCGATCATCTGGCGCATCGCCTTCACCGAGCCGCACCCGCCACTACGCCGGCGCTCCAGAGCCGTCGTCAGCTCCAGCTTCTGTGCCCTAACCAGCGCCGCCAGCTCATCGCGGTGGTCCATCAGCCTTTCGCGTCGCGCCACCAGCGTTCCCTGCATGTGCAACGACGAGGACTGCTCTGTTACCTGGGCGATCATGTTGCTCTCCTTCGCTTGGTTTTTGTTGGCTTGTCTCATCAGCAGGACGGGTGCCATCCGTCCCGGACCCCGCGCCGCACGATGGCGGCGGCGGGGTTTCGACCTAGAAAGACAAAAGGCCCGCCACCCGAAGGTCACGAGGCCTCTTTGCTGCTGGTGCTGCTTTGCTGCTGGGTGCTACGGGTGCTGCTGGGTGCTGCGGTGCTGCTGCTACTCGTCGATCAAGGGGAATCCGGGCTGAGGGTTGAGGATCTCCCGCAGCGGGTTGACCACGATCATCTCGCCCGCCCCTAACTCCTCGATCACATCGAGTAGCTTCTCCTCGATACCCCTCGTCTCGGCGAAGTACAACACCGCCTCGACATATCGACACTCCGCCCACGCGCGGCAGTTCTCCACCAGTTCCTCCCTCCCCTTACTCGTCAGCTCCACCTCCACCGCCACCGGCAATAGTGGGGTGGCCGGCATGTCGGACGTTGGGGGAGGCGCGTCCGACTTGTCCGGGGTGGCCGGCATGTCGGACGTTGGGGGAGGCGCGTCCGACTTGTCCGGCGTGTCCGGGGTGTCCGGCGGGACTGGTGTCGCGGGCGGCCAGATCACCAGGTCGGGATGGTGCACTCGCCCTTCCCCTCCCCCTACCCCCTGCGTCTCCACCGTGGCCAGCCTGCGGCCCTGCTCGCGCTCATCGATGCACAGCTCGAGCTCCCCGCTCACGCAATGATCGGGATAGCGGCGTTCCAAGGCCGCCCTCACGCCGGCACAGGCGATCGTGTGCCGCGCCCCCTGGATCCTCACGCGACACGTCCTCAGCCCCGCCCGATAGACATACCCACCGGCCTGCTGATGCTTACGGGCCAAGCTCCTACCGGCGCGCGTCACCGTGTACAGCGAGGGATAGCCCACCAGCACCGATTTCCTGGTCAGATATCCCAAGCTCACCGCCGCATCCAAACGCTCCCTCGCGGCGGTCACGCTCACCTCCTCGCGCTCGGCCAACGCCTCGGGAGTAAGCACACCCATGCGCACCGTCCAAGCGACCAACGCCCCCTGCTCGATCGCCTGCTGAGGAACATACTTTGCGGTTGTCATAACAATATACGTCCTTTCTTTATCTATTCTTTACCTATTGATCGAGTGAGAAGATCCGTGTGACACGCACGGGGCATCTCCCTGTGGGGACGATCACCAGCGCGTTTCCACGGCCCAGGCTCTTGATCTCGTCCGGATGGACCATGTACTCGCGACCTCGCGAGCGCGTGCCCTTACCGTCGCTGTGCTTGGTCGTACTCCACGCGCCCTGGGTCCCCGCCACGTCGGCGATCAACGTGGCTGAGTCCGGCACCACCTGACGGTGGGCGATCAGGCACGTCAGGTTGCCCATCACCTGCTCCTGCAGCCCCAGCCCGGCCACGCGCAGGTCCGCGAGCTCCTGGGTGCCCAGGATCAGGCTCATGCCCGCCGCACGCGCGCGCCCGAACAAGCGCGAGACCTGCTCGGCGGCCAGCGCCGAGAACTCGTCGATCACCACCACCGTGGGAATCGGGCGGCCCTGCAACCCAGCCACGGTGCTCTGCAGATCCTGGACGATCGCGGCTCCCAGCATGTGCGCCAGCAGCGGTCTGCGGTCAGACTCCAGACTGAAGTAGACCACCGCCCGCTGCTCGACCATCTGGCGTAGGTCAAAGGACGCCACCCCCTCGGTCTGCGGATCGAGCCAGCGTCCGACGTCTGACTCGGCCATCACCGCCAACCGATCCCGCACACCCGACAGACCATTCTTCTGGGTGGCGGTAAGAGACCTCAGATAGGCCTTGACCTGCTGGACCCGCTGCTCGGGCAGAGACCTGACCAGACGCTCGAGCTGACCCGGCTCGAGATAGCGCACGACATTGGCCAGGCTGACCAACACCTCGGCCTGGCGCAGGACCCGCACCTCGTGGCCGATGTAGCGCTGCGCCTGGCGCAGATAGTGCACCTCTGAGTAATGCTCGCCGGCCAACAGCTTGTCGGCGATCTCCGTATCGCTTCCGTGCGCATACGGGTTGTACACAACCGATCCTTCCGGAGTCCAATGGACGAACGGCCGTCCCACACGCTCGGCCACCCCACGGGCGTGCTCCAACATCCGTGGATCGTTCTTCGGGTCGATCAGCACCGCGCCCATGCCGTGCTCGATCGCCCGCACCGCGATCCAGGTCTGAGTGACCGTCTTGCCCGATCCGGCGGCGCCCACGACGAGGGTATGGGTGCCTCCCGTCGCGCCACCCAGCGGCATCCGGACCAAACCGCCATCCTGCTGCTGGCCGATCAGCAGCTCCTCCCCACGGAACCACGACGTTCCCTGGGTGAACAGACGCCGTACGGTAGCCCGGGCCGAGATGGCACGCACAGCGTCCAGCGGCCCCTGGAAGCTACGGACGATCTGCGCCAAGTCGCCCCCAGCCTCGATGTCTTCGCGCCGCCAACGACGACCACGGCTAGCCGCGCTCAGAGCGGCGACGCCGAGCGTCAGGCCGAGGCCACCAAACAGCGGGCGAGCGATCAACCACACAGGCAACGCCGCAGCAGCCCATGTCCAACTCAACTGGTGCGAGCGCATCAAACGCGCCACACACCAGCCCAACAAGACGCCGAGCGCCACATGCAACGTCGTACTCGCCAGCCAATGCAACAACTCCTCCAGCGGCGCCAGAGGATTTACCCCTTGTTCGGGGGTTGGGTAAGTCGGGGACATTTGAGTCCCTCCTTTTCTTTTTTAACGTGGAAACGGCGGGCCGATCGGCCCGCCGTCTTGAGTGGTGCTGCTGTGCTTCTGTGCTTCCAGCGCACCATGGGCGCGCTGCTGCTGCGCCTTTCGGCTAGCCGCCCTGTGAGCCGCGAGCGATCGCGGCAGCCAGCCGCTCGGCCACGGCGACCCCGCCCTCAGCGGTCTCGAATATGGCCTCCATTCGCATCTGCCGGATAGACAAAACGCGAACGTTCACCTCGACGCCCAGCACATCGCCCCATGCTTTGGCCATCTTCTGAGCGGCCTGATCACGCGCCACACGGGGATGCAGCACCTGCTCCTTGGGACTGCGCGGCGGGAGCCCATCGATGTTGCTTGCAGCGGTATGGCTCTCGAGCTTGCGCACCGACCATCCCTCCTTGACCGCCATACGAGCCAGTCGGGAGCGCACCTGCGGATCCCTCGCCAACAGCAGCACTTTCCCATGACTCGCGCCCAACTCGCCACGGTCGAGGAACTCGAGGATGTCCTCGGACAGTTGCAACAGGCGAATCAGGTCTGACACCGTCCTGCGGTGGCGAGCAACGCGGATCCCGACTTCGCGATAGTTCATGCCGAACTCCTCCACCAGCGTCGCGCAGGCGCGCGCCTCCTCGACGGGACTGAGGTCCTTGCGCGCCATGTTCTCGATCAGCCCGACCTCGAGCGTCGCGCGATCGTCATAGGTAGATACCAACGCCGGGATGCTCTGCAAGCCCGCGAGCCGCGCCGCGCGCCAGCGCCGCTCCCCCGCGATCAGCTCGTGCACGCCCCCTGGACGGGGACGCACCAGCACCGGCTGCAGAACACCGCGCTCACCGATCGAGTCCGCCAGCGCCTTCAGTGCCTCCTCGTCGAAATAACGACGCGGCTGAGAGAGGTTGGGCAACACTGCGTCGAGCGGCAGCTCGCGCAACTCCTGTACGGCGTTCTGTCCTGCGTTGTCGGATGTTGATCGTGATAGGGACATGCTTGCTCCTTTGCTTGATTGATGAACGAAAAAAGACGGCAGCCAGATGGCCACCGTCTTTGATCAGGCACGACTCCCCGCGGAGGCGAGCCGGACCGATTTGATGAGACCGTTGCGGCTGGTCTCAAAGGGAAGATCTATGCGCTAAGGCATCTCAGCCGAGCTCCACCTCGCGGGGGCTGATCCGCAGGCCCTCGCGCGCGATCAGCGCGAGCACATCGGTGTGGACCCAGGGCGTCGGCGCGCTCTCGCCGGCGCTGGGAACGATGCCCAGACGGCGAGCCAGCCAGCTCGTCTCGCCACTCTCGCGGCCTCGCGAGTCGCGCTTGACCCGACCGCAGCGCTTGGCGACCTCGCTGACGCTCAAGCCCTGCTGCTCGATCACCGCAAGCGCCCGTTCGCGAAGCCCGCGGTTGAGCACGAGTGGACTGGCGTCGACTCGCTCGAGCTCCAGCACCAGCACCGCCACAGACACATGGGGCTCACCGCGGTAGCGGGCGATCGCCTCGCGCGTCAGGCTACGCACCGGCTGATAGCTCTCCATGCATGCGATGACCTCGCGCACACTCACCGCCTGGAGCCCAGTGCACGCCGGATCCGCGGAACGCCGGCACCAGCGCACCTGCAGGCCGCAGCGCTCGCCGGGAACCACCTGGAGAAGATGTCCGCGCCCATGCCGATCGGTCAGCTCCAGCTCGCCGCGCCGTGCTCCCACTCGGGCGTTCAGGCACTGCTCCTCGGCGAAGGGAACCGCGGCGAGATCCTCCGGCGTGACGGGTCGACTCCAGCGACCGCGGCCGTCCTGGAGATAGCTGTCGCACACGAGCCTCGCGTTCTCCGGCGGCTCATCGCCGGCGAGATGCGCAACCAGACGGAGGTCACCGAGGGTGCTCGAGTCGCGATCCACGACCAGCACGCTTCCCAATGCTCCAGGCAAGGAGACCAGCTCCCTGGCATCGCCCTTCCGATCGGCGTAGCACCCCAACAGATCGTGGCGCTTCCCATTCCGGCGATGCTTGCCCGGCGAGGCACGCTTGGCTTGAGAAGATCGCCGGCGAGCCTGCTTGGGCGAGCTAGATCGGCTCTCCAGGGAAGAGCGCGAAGGCGAGATGGTGGGGGTCATGGCTGATCTCCTTGCCGGGTCAGGGGTCTTTGCAACGGGCTGGTGGAGCGCCGTTGTAGGGACCGAGATGGAGATCGTCAAGCAGCGGCGCCCAAGCGCAAATGCCACCTCTCGACAGTCCGAGATCCCCCTAAGGGGGTCTCGGAGATCCCGCCCGGGACGGCGCTTGCGCGTCAAAGTTGGCGCGTAAACGCTCACCGGGATAGCGGTCCCGAGCGGGGGTTGATCTATTTCAGTGCTCGCGAGTGGCGAGCTATGAGGGGGTCGGCGGGGGCCGAATGGCTCAGGGGAGGGAAATAGAAGAAGGATCGAGAGTAGCGCGCGACGGGGATCCGTCAAGTCGCGGCGCCCTGAGGCGTGGATACTTGCTCCTGCCGGCCTGTCTATGACGCGCAATTTGGCTCTACAGAGCCGGACTGCAACGCTTTGGCGTGCAGTTGCCCGGCCTTTTCAGCCTCGGGTAACTGCACCTCACGGGTCTACGGAGGGGGAGGTAACTGCGTCTAGGAGGGGGGCGACGGCAGGATTTTTTGGGCAAATGCATGGGCGCTTGGGCGCCAGGTTGTCCGCAGAGCTCAGCCCTGCATTTGCTTTGGCCTCAGCAGACCTGCTGGGCTGGGGCGTCCGGCCTTAGGTTCGTTTTAGACGCTGCGAATAGGTTTGCGTCGGGATGAAGGGAAGGCTCTCGCATGGAACGGGGTTCGCGCGCACGCTTGGTGCTCTGCGCTCGCTCGGTGCTCTGCCCGTGCTCGGAGTTCGGCCCACGCTCAGTGCTCTGCCCGCGCTCGGAGTGCTCGTGCTCGCGGCCGGCCTGCTCGGCGGCTGCGGAGGCGGGGGCAGCTCCTCCACCACCATCACCACCTCGTTGGTCCCCAGCTCGCCCGCGGCCTCCACGCATGCCTCTTCCTCGAGCGCCGACGCGGTCGCGTCAGTCGCCGGCGTGCCGATCGCCAAGTCCAGCTACGAGCACTGGCTCGCGGTCGAGAAGGCCGGCGGCACGAGCACCAACGACGGCCATCGGGCGCTCAGCTTCCTGATCACCTCGCAGTGGGTGATCGGCGAGGCCGCCGCGCGAGGGATTTCTGTCTCCGACGCCGAAGTCAAACAGCGCTTCGCCCAGATCTCCAAGCAAAGCTTCCCCAAGGCGGGCTCACTGCAGAAGTTCCTCGCCAAGGCCGAGGAGACCGAAGGCGACCTGCTCGCGCGCGTGAAGGTCGAACTGCTCGAGTCGCGGATCACGGCGCAGGTGACTAAAGGTAAGAGTGGCGCGCAGGCCAAAAGCGTGCTCGCGAGCTTCCAGAAGGCCTTTCAAGAACATTGGAAGATCTATACGACCTGCAAGCCCGCCTACGTGATGGAAGATTGCTCGGAGTACAAAGGCAAACCGGAAAACCTCGCGGCCACGAGCTCTGCTTCCTCTTCTAGGTCTTCTTCTTCCTCTCCATCGAGTTCGACCAGCGCGCGCTCCAGCTCGAGCGGTGAGCTGCCTCCCGCTCGCCCCGGCGCGTTTGCCATCACGAGCTCGGCGTTTGAAGACAATGGCGAGCTTCCCAAGCAGTACACGTGCGACGGGGCCAACATCAGCCCACCCCTGGAATGGAAGAACGTGCCCGCCAAGGCAGCAGCGCTCGTGCTGATCATGATCGATGACAGCGCTACGGGCCCCGCTTCCGGCATCCGTTGGTTCGTCGGTGACATCAACCCGAGCTCCAAAGGGGTCGCCGCCGGCCAGACTCCCGAAGGCGGGATCGTCGGCTCCGACACCCAGGGCAAGAGTGGCTACGGCGGGATCTGTCCGCCGACCGGTAAGACATCCACGATCCAGTTCACGCTGTATGCCCTCTCCAAGAAGATCCCTCTCACACCCGGCTTTCAGCCCAATGTCGCCGAGAGCGAGTACGGCTCCGGCAAACTGCTGATGGGCGAAGCGGCCGTGACGTACGCCACGTACACGCGCGGGTAAGGCGCCGGTGGACATCTCACACCCATAGCTAGGAACGTTTTCGCGCCAAGATTAAGGACCCGCCCGCCCCCTTCCCCCGAAAACACTGGGGCAAATGTGCCAGCTTTGTGCCAATTCTGATTAATTTCTGCACGCCCCTAAGGGGGGAACGTGTGTTCGTGTACGGTTTGAGTCATGGTCGGCTCTTTCGCCAGATCGATGGTGAATCGGCATGTCTGAGGGTGTCTATTTTGCCGGTCTCGACGTGCACGCCCGGAAGACCGCGGCCGCGGCTGTGCGGTTGGGGTCGGATGAGATCCGCAAGGCGCAATTGCCGGGGTCCTCGGCAGCCGCGATCGAGTGGCTGCAGTCGCTTCCGGGAGAGGTGCGCGCGGTCTATGAGGCCGGGCCGACCGGGTTCGAGCTCGCGCGGAGCGCGAAGGCGGCCGGCGTCGAGCTGATGGTCTGCGCGCCGGGCGCGCTCCCGCGTCAGCCCGGAGGCCGGATCAAGACCGACGCGCGCGACGCGCTCAAGCTCGCCAGGCTGCACGCGGCCGGGCAGCTGCGTGCGGTCGTGGTGCCCGCACGCGAGCTCGAGGCGCTGCGCGAGGTGGTGCGTGCCCGTGAGGATCTCCGCGGCGATCTGATGAGAGCGCGTCACCGCATCAGCAAGCTGCTGCTGCGCCAAGGCATCCTCTGGACCGGACCCGGTGAGACATGGACAGAACGTCACCTGCAATGGCTGAGCAAGGTTCGTTTCCAGCAGCCGCTGCAAGAGGTCCTCTTCAGCGAGTACCTCGCTCACCACGAGGTGCTGCTCGCGCGGCGCGAGAGGCTGGACAGGCTGATCGGAGAGCAGTCCACCCAAGGCCCGTGGGCACCGCTGGTCGCGCGGCTGCGGTGCCTGCGCGGCATCGAGACGCTGACCGCGGTCGGCCTGGTCTGCGAGATCGGTGACATCAGCGCGTTCTCGCACCCCAAGCAGCTCTCGAGCTACCTTGGCCTGGTCCCATCCGAGCACTCCAGCGGCGCCAAACGCCGGCAGGGATCGATCACCAAGGTCGGCTCCAGTCACGCCCGCAGGCTGCTCGTCGAGGCCGCCTGGAACTACCGACGAGCGCCCAGCGTGTCGCTCACGCTCAAGCGCCGCCAGAAAGACCAGCCGCCCGCCGCGATCGAGACCGCGTGGCGCGCACAGATCCGGCTGCACCGCCGCTGGGCGCACCTCAACACGGCATGCGGGAAGAAGCGCACCACCGTCGCCGTCGCGGTCGCTCGCGAGCTCGCGTGCTTCGTCTGGGAGGTCGCCCAACAAACCGATTGAGGAACCCACACCACACACACATCCCGTTCGGGATGGGGGTGGCGGCCGGCGCCGCGTCACACACACGGGACCCGCGACGTAGCTATGAGCACCAACCACCGTTGGGGCGTTGGGGCGCTCGTTTCGTCTATTGAGACCGCGGCCCAGGCGCAGCGAAGAACCGCCTTTGAGGTACCCAGCCCTCGCATATCAGCATGACTGCCCTCGCAGCTCCGGCCGCCACCCGCATCTCGAACCACAGTCCCAAAATCGGAGTCCGGCACACACCCATCGGGCTCCCAACCGCCCCTGCCTGACTTGACAAATATTGCCCATATCAGCTACGCCTCGCGCCGATCGAGCGCGCCGCCGCAAGCTCGGCGTACAGTTGTCTGCATGGATCGAACCAGGCAGGTCACCGGCTGTTCGCGAACACTCTCTTGGCGGCGTCATGAGCATGACGAGTAAGGAGCGCCTGCGGGAGATCCTCCGCTCCCTCACCGAGCCTGAGGCGGAGATCGTGTCTCGAAGCCAACGGTTCGGGCCTGAACTCGACGCGGATTGGGACACCGCAGGCAGGCGACCGCGTTCAGGCGGCCACCGCGCGGGCGTCGAGGTGCGCGCCGACCTTGCGCTTGACCCGCTGCAGTGCGTTGTCCACCGTCTTTGTGTCGCACTCGAGCCGCTCGCCCACCTGCTCGTAGGAGTAGCCGTCCAGGTACAGGCCCAGCACCCGGCTCTCCAGCTCTGAGAGCGCCGTCGAGAGGCAGCCCACCAGCGAACGCAGCTCCTCCGAGGAGATCACCTGGTTGACGGGATCGTGCACGCTCGGCCCGGGGAGCACCTGGTCGAGCGTCGGCACATCGTCGCCGGCGCCCGCGGGCGTCGAGGAGAAGGAGACGTACTGGTTCAGCGGCGTGTGCTTGTTGCGCGTCGCCGTCTTCACCGCGGTGATGATCTGCCTTGTTATGCACAGCTCGGCGAAGTTGCGAAAGCTCGACTCGCGATCGAAACGGTAATCGCGGATCGCCTTGTAAAGACCGACCAGGCCCTCCTGGATCAGGTCTTCGGAGTCGCCGCCCGCCAGGAAGTAGGAGGAAGCCTTCAACCGCACGAAGCCGTGATAGCGCCTGACAAGACGGTCGTAGGCGTTGCGGTCTCCCTGCTTGGCGAGGATGATCAAGAACCTATCCTCGACCTTAGGTTCAGAGTTACTGTTGCTGGAGATTCGTGCCACGAGCAGATCCTTTCTCAGGCTGCTTGCAGCCCGAATTTGCTCAGTGGCGCACTCCTCCCCTGGCGCCAAAGCTATGTTTACCTAAGGCTTCATCAACCTTAGGTTCAGCGTTATGTAGGGCGAGCCTCTCACAGTTATGGAGCCTTGTCAAGAGGAACTTCGCCGACTCTGCAAGATCTCGTACAACACCGCAGCCGCCGCCGCGCTCACGCCGAGTGACTCCATCTTTCCCAACACCGGCAACGCGATCAGCTCGTCGCAAGCCGCCGCGACCCGCGGGCGCAAACCCTGCCCCTCGCTGCCCAGCACCAGGACCACCCCGCCGCCGGAGTAGTCGGGTGCGTCGTAGGCCACCTTCGCCTCCCCGCTCGCCCCGTAGCACCAGCATCCCGCCTTGCTCGCGTCGGCGAGAAAGTCGGCGATGTTCCTGACCCGCGCCACCTTCAGATGCTCGACCGCCCCCGCCGAGGCCTTGCAGACCGCCGGGGTGACCTCGGCCGCGCGGCGCTCTGCAATCACCACGCCGGCCACACCGGCGCACTCCGCGGTGCGGCAGATCGACCCCAGGTTCTGCGGGTCCTGCACCTGGTCGAGCGCCACCACCAACGGGTCCGCGCCCGCGAGCAGCTCCTCGGCGGAGGAGTACGGATACCCGCCCGCCTCCGCGCAGATCCCCTGGTGCGCGGTCGAGCCGCAGCGCCGCTGCACCTCCTCGGCGGAGGCGCTCTTCACCCGCACACTCTTCGAGCCAGGGCTCGCGCGCCACGCCAGCCGTGGCCCAGACCTCTTTCACCGCGTGCTTGCGGCGGCCGCGCAGCGCCTCTTTGACGGGGTTGCGTCCGTAGATGATCACGGCTTGGCGGTCGGGATCAGCTCCGAACCCCCGGCTCCGTCGCGGATCTCCCACCCGCGCGCGCTCAATTCATCGCGTAGACGGTCGGCGGCCTCGAAGTCCCGTTCGGAGCGAGCGGCTTCGCGCCGCGCCAGCAGCTCCACCGCCTCGGGGTCGATCCCGGCCACGTCACCCACCGTCTCCAGCGCAGTCAAATCTCCCAACCCCAGGATCTCGAGCATCTCGCGCAGGTCGCGATCGCCCACCCCCTCGCCGCGGCGGTTGGCCTCACGCACCCACTCGAACAGAGAGGCCAGCGCCTTCGGCGTGTTGAAGTCGTCGGCCAGCGCATCGCTGAACGCCTCGCGATAGCCGGCCATATCCGGCGGGCTCTCAGCTCCCGCGACCAACCGGCGGAGCGCGTCGCGGATGCGGTTAACGCGACGCTCGGCGTCCTCCAGCTCTGCGCGCGAGAACGCCAGCGGCTGACGGTAGTGACCGCCGATCAGATACATGACGACGGCGTGCCGCCCCGATCCTTCGCCCGCCTCGTCCAGCACCTCGTGCAACGGTGCGATGTTGCCGACCGACTTGGCCATCTTCTCGCCTGTGGACTGAATCATCCCGTTGTGCATCCAGATCCGCGCCAGCTCCACTCCGCGCGCCGCGCGGGTCTGGGCGGCCTCGTTCTCATGGTGGGGAAACAGTAGGTCCGAGCCTCCTCCGTGAACATCGAAGCCGACGCCGAGCGCATCCTCGGCCATCGCCGAGCACTCGATATGCCAGCCTGGACGGCCCTGCCCCCAGGGTGCCTCCCACCAAGTGTCCTCGCCCTCCTTGCGTCCCTTCCACAATGCGAAGTCGAGCGGGTCCTCCTTGCGGGCTGACCCCTCTTTATCCTCACCCTGGTCCATATCCTCGATCCGCCTGTGCGAGAGAGACCCGTAACCGGAGTCTGAGCGCACTCGGAAGAAGACATCGCCCTCCATCGCATAGGCGTGCCCAGTGTCGATCAGCGTCTGGATGTACTCGACGATCGAGGAAATCGTTTCTGACGCCAACGGCTCGTGATCGGGGCGGCCGAGCCCGAGCGCGTCGGTGTCCTTGAGATAAAGAGCCGTCATCTCCTCGGCGAGCTCGCTGCTGGGACGGTGAGCGGCGCGCGCGGCGTCGTAGATCTTGTCGTTGACATCGGTGACATTCACGACCAGCGTGCTCTGCAAGCCCTCGCTTTCGAGAAAGCGCTTCATCAGGCTGAAAACCACAAACGGCCGTGCGTTGCCAATGTGGATGCGGCTGTACACGGTCGGCCCGCACGCGTAGATGCCCACCTTGCCGGGGTCGCGCGGCTGGAGAGCTAACAGCCCACCGCTGCGGGTGTCGTGCAATTGAATCTCGCGCATCGCCTTCGCCTAGCCCTCTTGGAGGCTTGCGATCGCCAGCGCCGCCACACCCTCGCCGCGGCCGACGAACCCGATCCCCTCGCCGGTCGTGGCCTTCACGTTGACACGTCCCTCCTCCAACCCAAGGACCTGCCCCAGCCGCTTGCGGATCTCCTCGCGGTGCGCTCCCAGCTTTGGGCGCTCCATCACGACGGTGCAATCGACGTTCACAACCTGCAACCCCTCATTGCTCACCGTCCTCACGACGCTCTTCAGCAGCTCCATTGAGTCGGCGTCGCTGAAGCGCTCGTCGGTGTCGGGGAAGTGCTCGCCGATGTCCCCCAGCCCGGCCGCGCCGAGCAGCGCGTCGATCACCGCATGGGTCAGCACATCGGCGTCGGAGTGCCCCTCCAAGCCGAACTCACCCGGGATCTCCACCCCGCCCAGGATCAGCCGGCGATCCTGCGCCAAGCGGTGCGAGTCGTATCCGATCCCGACGAAGCTCATCAGTCGGTCGCGCCGATCGGCTCCAGCCGCCGCTCGCGCCGCTCGAACACGCACAGCTCCTCCACGCCCACCGCCGCCAGCAGCTCCCGCGCCTGCTCGTAATCGGCGCCCACGTCCTCGGGGCGGTGCGCGTCGCTGGACAGCGCCACGGGCGCGCCCGCTTCCAAGCACATCTCCAGGAACGCCGGCGCCGGATAGATCTCCTGTGCGCGCTTGCGCAGCCCCGCCGTGGAGACCTCGACCGCGATCTGAGACTCCGCGATCCCATCGATCGCCAGCTCGTAGTAGCGGCGCAGATCGCCTTCCGGGCGTGGGCGGTCCACACCCCAAACCTTTACCAGATCGGGATGCGCCAGCACGTCGAACAGCCCGCTGCGGGCAGCCTCGCCGAGAGTCTCGAAATAGCGTTTCCAGATCTCCTCGGCGCTGTGTATCCGTCCCCACACGCTGTAGTCCTCCATGTCGACCGCCTCGTCGCGCAGGAAGTGCACCGAGCCGATCACGTAGTCGAAGTCGCGTGCTTCCAGCAAGCTTGCCATGCGGTCCTCGCCGCCGGGCACGAAGTCCGCCTCGATCCCCAACCTGAGGTCTGTCTGCGTGCGCACGAACTCGCAGTAGGAGTCGAGATCCTCGCGTGCGTTCTGGAGCCAGAACGGGTGCCGCCAGACATCGAGCGCCTGTTCGAAGCGGTACACGTGCTCGGAGACCCCCAGCTCGGCGATTCCGTGCTCGCTCGCCGCCGTCCGATATCGCTCGGCGTTAGCCGTAGTGAAGTACAACTCGGCGGTCGTGCCGGGCTCGTCGGGGCGAAGGTGGACGTGGTAGTCGGTGAGCATATGCCCGCGATTCAACCAGGCCGGGAGGCAATCAGCATCTCGGCAATACGCAGATCCAGCGGCGTGGTGACCTTCAGATTCTCGCTCGATGCCTTCACAACACCCACCCGACCCCCCGCACGTTCGATCAGCCACGCATCGTCGGTGGCTTGCGCCAGCACCTCGTCAGGCACATCCAACGCCCGTTCCAAGGCCGCGCGACGGAAGACCTGCGGTGTCTGCACCGCCCACAGCTCGCTTCGCTCCAGCGTCTCGCTCACCACCCCGTCCCGCACGCGCTTGACGGTGTCGGTCATCGGTACGGCGGCGATCGCCCCGTCGATCGTCTCGTCTTCTGCGAGCGCCCTGATCGTCGCCCGCGCCAGCTCGACCGTCAGGAGCGGACGGGCAGCATCGTGGACCAGCACCAGATCCTCCGCCCGCCCGCCCGCCGCCGCGAGCGCCAGGCGCACAGACTCCGAGCGCACGGCGCCGCCATCCACCGCCCTCACGCCGGCGGGCGCCGGGGCGCCGGGGGGCAGCGCCACCACGATCTGCTCGATTTCCCGCACCTGAGAAAGGGCGTCAACACTCCACTGCACGAGCGGGCGCCCGGCCAGCTCCACGAACGCCTTCGGAGCACCGGCGCCGAAACGCTCGCCACTGCCGGCGGCGAGGATCAGAGCGATGGGCATTGGCTTGGGAAACCCTCGCGCACGCGGCAGGCGCCTTGCGGCGGTCGCTGCCGCGTGCGTGAAGGTCTCGCTCCCGGCCGCTACTCGGCCGCGGCGCAGGCCATCTGGCTGGTGGCCGAGTTGGCGAGCAGCTCGTCGAGGTAGTTCTCGGCCTCTTCCTCGTCCTTGTCGAGCGCATACATCAGCTCTGACGCGAGGATCTTCTTAGAACGGGTGTACATCTGCTTCTCGCCCGTCGACAGGCCCTTCTCGGACTCGCGCAGGGAAAGGTTGCGGACGACCTCCGCGAGCTCGTAGATGTCGCCGGTCTTGATCTTGTCGCGGTTGTGCTTGAAGCGCCGGTTCCAGTTCTTCGGCATCTCCGAGACCGTGTCGCGGAGCACGTCCAGCACCTTCTGCACGGTTTCCTCGTCGATCACCCTGCGCAGGCCGGCGATCGCGGCATTCTCGGTGGGAACCCGCACCGTCATGTCGTTGTGCAGGATCTTGATCGTCAGATACTCGCGCGTTTCACCGAGCATCTCCATCTCCTCCTTCTTCAGCACCTTCCCGGCGCCGTGATGGGGATAGACGACATGGTCGCCGAGCTCGAACTCGATGTACTCGACTTCGCGAGTGACCTCGAGCTCCTCGATCAGCTCTACCTCTGCGGTTGCTTGTGGCGGAATGGTGTCCTCCTTCGTTGCGGCCGACCGTCGGACGGCCCGTGTCTCACGTCTTGGTCAAGTCTGTGTCAGGTCTGTAGGTAGCGGTCCACGAGGTTGATCTCCTGCAGCCTGCGCAGGCCCTCGCGGATGTCCTTCGCCCTGATCTCCCCCACGCCCTCGACCGCCTCCAGGTCGGCGTCGCCGGCGGCCAGCAGCTCATCCAGCCCGCCGAACTCGCTCACGATCCGAGCGACCGCCAGTCGCGGCAGCCGCGGGATGCGCCCCAGCACCCGGTAGCCGCGCGGCGAGACGGGGTAGTCGAGCGTGTTCAGCTTGCGGTCGTACCCGAGCAGCTCGGCGAGCCGCCCGAAGTCGAGCAGGTCCTGGTGCACAAGCCGCCCGATCTCCTCCAGCGCCGCGGCGAAAGCCTCATCGGAGTCGCCGGCGAGATAGTCGCGCACGAGCGCCGCCTTCTCGGCGGCGGTGCCCACCATCGTCTCCTCGAGCTGCATCTCGATCAAGCGGCCCTCCGAGCCCAACTCGACGATGTAGCGCTCGATCTCGACGGCCATCCTCGTCACGAGCTCCGAGCGCTGCATCACGGTCAGCACGTCGTGCAGCATCGCGCCGCCCTCGAACTCCAGCGCGGTCAGCCTTGTCGATACCTGGTCGAGCCGTGTGCGGTACTTGTCGAGCGTCGCCAACGCCTGGTTGGCCTTCGCCAGCACCACCGGGATGTCCTCGAGCACGTACTTCGTCCCGTCCACGTACACGGACACGACCTCGCGACGCTGTGAGACGGCGATCACGAGCGCATCGGTCTGCTTGGACACGCGCTCGGCCGTGCGGTGGCGGGTGCCCGTCTCGTGCGAGAGAATCGTCGGGTCGGGCATCAACTGGACGTTTGCCATCGTGATCTTCGTCGCGTTCGCGTTGAGGATGATCGCGCCGTCCATCTTCGCCACCTGGTAGAGGAACGCGGGCGTGTAATCGATGTCGAGCTTGATCCCGCCCGAGTTCAGGAAACTGAGGTCCTCCGGCTCGCCGATCACGATCAGCCCACCGGTGTGCGAATCGAGGATGCTCTCGATGCCCTCGCGCAGAGCCGTCCCGGGCGCGATCATCTCCAGCGCCTTCATCAATCCCGGCTCCGGCCTCGCTTCTACATCGAAATCTTCACCGGAACGCAGGGGCACGATCTCCCATTTTAGGGCATTAAGCCTTTGTTAAGCCGCTCCCCGCCTGGACATCCGTCCATCCTGTCCAAACCCACGCGCCTTGACACAGGGGCGCCCGTCGGCTATGGGAGGCACCCGGATTACGACCCGGACTTAGGGCCTATCTCGATAGGCCCTAAGCGATCACGCTCAGCGGCCGCTGGTCACGCTCGCCGGCCGGCAATGCCGCCCGCAGGGCATCGCGCAGGGTGGTGACCTCGCAGGCGCCCCCGCCGCTGCCCGTTGGGGCGATCGTGCCCGCCAGACCGTGCTTTGCCGCCTCTTCGAGCCGACGCTCAGGATGACCGACCCAGCGCAACTCGCCCGTGAGCCCGAGCTCGCCGAAGCACGCTCGCGGAGCTCCCTTCAAAGGCACGCCGCGGCTCGCGCTCGCGACCGCCAGCGCGACCGCCAAATCAACGCCCGGCTCATCCACGCGCATGCCGCCGACGATGTTCACAAATACGTCCGCGCCGCCCGTGCCGACGCGGCCGTGGCGGTGAAGGATCGCCAGCACCAGCGCCAGGCGGTTGCGGTCCATGCCTGAGACGACCCTCCGCGGATGCTCGAGCTCCGATGGCGCGACCAGCGCCTGCACCTCGACGAGCAGCGGCCGCGAGCCCTCCATCGCCGCCAGCACGACGCTCCCCGGCGCGCGTGTGGCCTCGGCGACGAACCGCGCGGAGGCGTCCAGCACCTCCACCAGGCCGCCCTGGCGCATCTCGAACAGTCCCGCCTCGTTGGTCGAGCCGAAGCGGTTCTTGAGCGCCCTCAGCTCGCGGTAGGGGCGCTCGCGCTCGCCCTCGAACTGCAGCACGCAGTCGACCAGGTGCTCCAGCACGCGCGGGCCCGCCAGCGCGCCGTCCTTGGTCACGTGTCCGACGAGGATCACCGCGATCTGGCGCGCCTTCGCCAGCTCCATGATCCGGGCAGCCACCTCTCGCACCTGTCCCACAGAGCCCGGCGCGCCGGTCAACTCGGCGGCGTTCAAGGTCTGCACGGAGTCGATCACGCACACGTCGGGGGACTCCCCGGCGAGGGTGCCGAGCACGGTGTCGAGGTCTGTCTCCGCGAGGATCGGGACCTTCAACGCCGAACCCGCCGGGTGCGCCGGGTCCAACACGAGCCGCTCGGCGCGCAGCCTCACCTGCTCGGCGGACTCCTCGCCACTCACATACAGCGTGCGCCGTCCCGCCCCGGCCAGGTTGCCGAGCACCATGTTCGTCAGCGTCGACTTGCCAATCCCCGGCGAGCCACCCAGCAGCACCAACGCGCCCGGGACGAGTCCGCCGCCCAGCACGCGATCGAGCTCGCCGATACCCGTGCTCATGCGCTGGAGGGGCGCGGCGCCGACCTCACTCAGCGGGCGTGGCGCGAGCTTCAGTCCGGCACCGCCACCCGCACCCGCCGCGCGGCCGCCGCGCCCACGTGCGCCAGCGCCGCCGCGCCCCGCCGCGCCGCGCGCAGTCGGGATACGCTCCTCGACGAGCGTGTTCCACGCCTCGCAACCGGGGCACTGCCCCAGCCACTGGGCCGTCTGGAAGCCGCACTCCGAGCAGATCTGGACTGTTCCGCGAGCCATCGGTTGCAGCCTACGCGTCGCCTGGGACGGCTCCGGCTTTCAGGCTGATACGACGGCCCCAGGCCAGACGGGCGGGCGCGGGACGGACGCTTAGGACTCGTCAACAGGCTCGTCCGCGTCGGGCAAGGAGCCCTCGTCCGCGGCGAGCTCCTCGGCGGCGCCGACGCCGACCGGGGTCTTCTGCTTCTTCGGCTTGACGATCGTCAGGCGCACCTCGCCCTCCTCGCCCTCCGGGGCGGGGTTGACCACGACGGTGGCGCCGGGGGTCAGCTGCTCGCGCAAGACGAAATCGGCCAGCGGATCCTCGATGTAGCGCTGGATCGCGCGGCGCAGCGGACGTGCTCCCATCGACGGGTCCCAACCCTTCTCGACGAGCAGATCCTTGGCGGGGTCGGTCAACTCCAGCTGCAACTCGCGTTCGGCCATCGACTCGCGGATCCTCAGCAGGAGGAGCTCGACGATCTGCTTGACTTCCTCCTTCTGCAGCTTGTGGAACACGATCACGTCGTCGATCCTGTTCAGGAACTCCGGGCGGAAGACCTTCTTCAGCTCGCCCATGATCCGGTTCTTCATGTCGTCGTAGGTGATGCCCGTCTCGTCGTCGGAGACGGCGAACCCGAGCGGCGTGTTGCGCGCGATCTCCGCGGCCCCGATGTTCGAGGTCATGATCACGATCGCGTGCCGGAAGTCGACCGTCCGCCCCTGCGCGTCGGTCAACCGACCGTCCTCGAGGATCTGCAGCAGGATGTTGAACACATCGGGGTGTGCCTTCTCGATCTCGTCGAGCAGCAGCACGCTGTAGGGCTTGCGCCGCACGGCCTCGGTCAGCTGGCCGCCCTCGTCGTAGCCGACGTAGCCTGGGGGTGAGCCGACCAGCCTGGAAACCGCGTGCTTCTCCATGTACTCGCTCATGTCGATCCGGATCATCGACTCGTCGTCGCCGAACAGGAACTCCGCGAGCGTGCGTGCGAGCTCGGTCTTGCCGACGCCGGACGGACCGAGGAAGATGAACGATCCGGTCGGGCGCTTGGGGTCCTTCAACCCCGCGCGCGAACGTCTGATCGCCTTCGAGATCACCTCGACCGCAGGGTGCTGGCCGATCACGCGCTTATGCAGTTCGTCCTCCATCCGCATCAACTTCTGCGTCTCGGCCTCGGTCAACTTGAACACGGGGATCCCGGTCCACATCGAGACTATGTCGGCGATCTCCTCCTCGCCGATCGACGGCCGCTCGCCAGTCTCGCCCGATTCCCACTCTTTCTCGAACTCGTGTTTCTTGTTCGTCAGCTTGCGCTCCTTGTCGCGCAGCGCCGCGGCCTTCTCGAACTCCTGGGCCTCGATCGCGGCCTCCTTCTCGCGGCGCGTAGTCTCGACTTCGCCCTCGAGCTCGCGGTTGGCCGGCGGTGAGGTCATCGACTTGATCCGCATCCGCGAGGCGGCCTCGTCGATCAGGTCGATCGCCTTGTCGGGTAGGAAGCGATCGGCGATGTAGCGACTGGCCAATTCGCCGGCGGCCTTCAGCGCCTCGTCGGTGATCTGCACCTTGTGGTGCTGCTCGTAGCGGTCCCGCAAGCCCTTCAGGATTTCCACGGTCTCCTCGATCGAGGGCTCCTCCACACGGATCTGCTGGAAGCGGCGCTCCAGGGCCGAGTCGCGCTCAAGGTACTTGCGGTACTCGTCGAGCGTCGTCGCGCCGATCGTCTGCAGCTCGCCGCGCGCCAGCGCCGGCTTGAGGATCGAGGCGGCGTCGATCGCGCCCTCGGCGGCGCCCGCGCCGACGAGGTTGTGCAACTCGTCGATGAACAGGATGATGTCGCCGCGCTGGGTGATCTCCTTCATCACCTTCTTCAACCGCTCCTCGAACTCTCCCCGGTACTTCGAGCCGGCGACCAGCGCCGCGAGGTCGAGCGTGTAGATCTGCTTGTTCTTCAAGAGCTCCGGCACGTCGGAGTTGGTGATCCGCTGGGCGAGACCCTCGACCACGGCGGTCTTGCCGACGCCGGGCTCGCCGATCAGGACCGGGTTGTTCTTCGTGCGGCGCGAAAGGATCTGCATGATCCGCTCGATCTCCGTCTCGCGGCCGACGACAGGATCGAGCTTGCCCTCGGCGGCGAGCTTCGTGAGGTTGCGCCCGAACTGGTCGAGCAGCTTCGATGACTTCTTGCCCTCGCCGGGGGAGCCGCTGGAGCCCGAGCCGCCGGAGCCCGAGGATTGTCCCTGGCGGCGACCGCCCGGGCCCGAGAGCATGCGGATCACCTCGTTGCGGATCTTCTCCGAGTCGGCGTCGAAGTCGAGCAGGATACGAGCGGCAACACCCTCGTTCTCGCGTACCAGCCCCAGCAGAATGTGCTCGGTGCCGATGTAGTTGTGCCCGAGGCTCAGCGCCTCGCGCAGGGCGAGCTCCAGAACCTTCTTCGCGCGCGGCGTGAACGGGATCTGTCCGGAGGTGACCTCCTCGCCGGAGCCGACGATCCGCACGACCTGCGCGCGCACGCGCTCGACGGTGATATCCAACGACTCCAAGACGCGAGCGGCGAGACCCTCCTCCTCGCGCAGCAGCCCCAAGAGGATGTGCTCGGTGCCGATGTAGTTGTGCTTGAGCGTTCGCGCCTCCTCCTGCGCGAGGACGACCACCTGCCGGGCTCGTTCTGTAAATCGCTCGAACATGGTGTGGTTCCTTCCTCGAGGGTCGTGCCTCAAGCCCTATTTGGTCCTGGTTATTGCCTCTCGGGCAGTCTACCAACCGGCCAGGAGACCTTCCGCAGTTGCCTCAGTCGCGCATCGCCGGGAACAGCACGACCTCCCGGATCGACTCGCGCCCGGTGAGCAGCATCACGAGCCGATCGATGCCGAGGCCGACGCCCGCGGTCGGCGGCATCCCCTGCTCGAGCGCCTGCACGTAGGCCTCGTCGTAGGGCATCGTCTCGGCCTCGCCGTCCGTCAGCGTGTCGATCCGGTCCTGCGCCTGAAATCGCGCACGCTGCTCGTCAGGGTCGATCAGCTCGCTGAAGCCGTTTGCGATCTCCATCCCTCCGGCGAACGCCTCGAAGCGCTCGACGATCTCCGGGTCGTCGGGGCGCTCCCGCGCGAGCGGCGAGAGCTCCTTCGGGTAGTCGACGACGAACGACGGTCGTGTCAGGGTCGGCTCGACGTACTTGCCGAGCAGGTCGTCGGCGAGCTGGAACCAGGCGACGTCCTTGCCCTTCGTCTCGATCGCGAGCTCGCGCCGCTCGATCTCGGCCGCGAGGGCCTCGGCGGTCGGGAAGTCGGGCAGGTGGATGCCGGTCGCCCCGCGAATCGCATCGACGAAGCCGAGGCGCGGCCACAGCGCCGCAAAGTCCAGCTCCCCGGCGTACCCGATCGCCGCGGCGGCGGCGCACACAATGGCTTCGGTCCGCTCCATCGCGACCTCGTAGCCGGCGTAGGCCTCGTACCACTCGACCATCGTGAACTCGGGGTTGTGCTTGTGCGAGACGCCCTCGTTGCGGAAGTCCTTGCCGAGCTCGTAGACGCGCTCGAGGCCACCGACGATCAGCCGCTTGAGATACAGCTCGGTGGCGATCCGCAGGTACAGGTCGCGGTCGAGCGCGTTGTGGTGCGTCCTGAACGGGCGCGCCATCGCCCCGCCGTAAAGCGGCTGAAGCACCGGGGTCTCGACCTCGACGAACCCGTCGCCGTCGAGCGCCGCGCGGACCGCCGAGATGATCCGTGCGCGGTCGATGAACAGCCGGCGGCTCTCCTCGCTCGAGATCAGGTCGAGCTCGCGGCGGCGATAGCGGGTCTCGACGTCGCTCAGCCCGTGATGCTTGTCGGGCGGCGGGCGCAGCGCCTTGGCGAGAATTTGAAAGCGGTCGACGCGAAGTGAGATCTCGCCCCGGCGGCTGCGCAGCGCGGCGCCGTCAACCCCGATCAGGTCGCCGATGTCGAGCGAGACGATGCGGGCGAAAACCTTCGCGCCGAGCACGTCCTTGCGGGCATGCAGCTGGATCTTGCCGGTGCGATCGACGAGGTCAAGAAAGGCCATCTTGCCAGACTCCCGGCGCGCGGCGATGCGCCCGGCAACGCGGTGGGCGTCCTCTGTTTCGTCTCCGGCGGAGAGGTGAACGTAGGCGGCGAGGATGTCGGCGATCGGCTCGACTTTGGCGAAGGAGTAGGGAAACCTCGCATCCTCCTCCCTCAATTCATCTTCCAGGCTCCTGCGCTTCTTGCGCCGCTCGGCGATCAGCTCGTTCAGGCCGTGTCGGGCACCGCTGCTGGACTCGGGCTCGTCGTCACCGCTCACTGACGGCGAGACTACTTGAGACCGACGTCGATCTTCGTGATCTTCAGCTTGCGCGCCGGCCCGCGGGGGACCTTCACGGCGACCGTCTCGTTGCGCTTGTGGCCGAGCAGCGCGCGACCGACGGGCGACTCGTTGGAGAGCTTGTTCTCATCCGGCTTGGCCTCCGCGGAGCCGACGATCGTGTACTTGACCGACTTGCCCGTCTTCTCGTCCTTCACGTGCACGACCGAGCCGACCTGCACCACGTCGGTCGAGAGGTCCTTCGTCTCGATCACCGTCGCCATCCGCAGCCGCTCCTCCAGTTGAGCGATGCGGCTCTCGACCATCGCCTGCTCGTTCTTCGCATCGTCGTACTCGGAGTTCTCCGAGATGTCCCCGAACTCGCGCGCCTCCTTGATCCGCTCGGCCACCTCGCGGCGCTTCGCGGTCGACAGCAGCGAGAGCTCGTCGTTGAGCTTCTCCAAGCCTTCGGGGGTGAGGATTACGTCCTTCGGCATGTGATCCTCGTTCGCGGGTTAGGGATTGGGTGATGACAGAACAAAACCCGCCTGTAAGCGGGGATCTTCGCCGACCGGAGGCGTCAGCGAGCCGAGTAGTATAGCGAGCCGATTTCGAGCCTCTGGAAGCGTCTCCGCAACCTGCAGCGCCGCCTGCAGCTCCTTTGCCGTCTGGCGGTCCAACTCCAGTCGCTGGACGTACCAGGGGTAGAACTTGCGCAGGTAGCGCGTCGCGCGCGGCTCGCCGAGGTGCTCGACGGCGCGGTCGATCGTCCAGTTCAGCTCCTGGAGCACCTGCTCCCGGCTCGGCTGCACCGGTGGTGCGCCATCGCGATCCATGTCCACGTTGCGCCGGCCCAGCAGTTGCTCGAACAGCCACGGGTTGCCGAGCGCGCCGCGGGCGAGCATCACGGCCGCGGCGCCGGTGCTGTGGAAGACCCGTTCGATCTGCTCGGGCTCGTTCAGGCCGCCGGTCAAGATCACCGGCGCGTCCAGCGACGCGACCAGGCGCGCGGCCAGCTCGTAGTCGGGGACGCCTTTGTGGTGGACCGCCGCCGAGCGCGGGTGAAAGCCGATCGCGGCCACGCCCGCCTCATCTACCAGGCGGTGAGCCAGCTCGAAGCCGTCCGTCTCGCCCGGGCGCCGCCCCGAGCGCAACTTGACCGTCACCGGCAACCCTTCTGAGCCCTCGCGAGCCGCGCGCGCGAGGGCAACAGCCAGATCGGGGTCGCTCAGCAGGGCGGCGCCGGCGCCCGTCTTCTGGACCTTCGGCACCGGACAGCCCATGTTGATGTCGATCGCGTCGGCGCCCGCCGCTGCCACGCGCGCAGCGGCTGCCCGCATCACCTCGGGATCCTCGCCGAACAGCTGGATCGCAACCACACCGTTCGCCGGGGCCGTCCCGTCGATTCCATCGACCCCGCAGATCCCGCCGGGGGCGGGCGGGACCGGTTCTTGCTCGTCGGGGTGGATGCGCAACATCTCGTTGCAGGTGCGCTCGTTCTGGTGATAGATCGCATGCGAGGAGACCATCTCCGAGACCGCCATCCCCGCGCCGTAACGCTTGGCCTGCAACCGCACGAACCAGTTGCCGATCCCGGCCAGCGGAGCCAAGAGGACGCGGTTGGGGACTTCGAGGGGGCCGAGCATCCAGGGGTCTGTGAGCTGGGGAGGCATAGACCCCATTATGGGCAGGCGCTTTCGCGGGACTATTCGCGGGACTACGAATTGCGCTCGTGCAGCAACCGCAACCCGGTGAGGGTCAGGAGGTCGTCGAGCACCTCGATCTCCTCGGTGTAGGGCACCACGAGCCGCGCCAGGCCGCCGGTGGCGATCACCGCCGCGCGCTCGCCGAGCTCGTCGTAGAGACGGCGCAGGATCGCGTCGACCGCGCCCGCATAGCCGAACACAACTCCGGAGCGGATCGCGTCGACCGTGTTCTTGCCGATCACGCTCTTCGGCGGCGCGAGGTCGATCTTCGGCAGCCGGGCGCCGCGCTCGGAGAGCGCCTCGAGCGAGATCTCGATGCCGGTCATCAGCGAGCCACCGAGGTACTCGCCCTCGCGCGAGACGACGTCGAATGTCGTCGCGGTGCCGAAGTCCACACACACCGCGGGGCCGCCGAAGCGCTCGCGGATCGCCACGGCGTTCACGAGCCGGTCGGCGCCGATCTCGCGCGGGTTGTCGTAGCGGATCGCCATCCCGGTCTTCGTGCCGGGGCCGACCACGAGCATCTCGTGACCGAGGTAGCGTCTGGCCATCGCCGCCCATTCGGGCTCGAGCTGGGGCACGGTCGAGGACACGATCGACGCTTCCAGGTCCGCGAACGCGCAGCCGCGCAGCTCCAGCAGGTTGCGCAGCGCCGCGCCCAGCTGGTCGGCGGTGGACTGACGCACGGTCGCAAAGCGCCAGTGCTCGAGCAGCTCGCCGTCGCGAAACGCCCCGAAGTGGGTCTGGGTGTTCCCGACGTCGACGACGAGCAGCATCGCCGCCCATTATGCTCGGCTTTGATGAAGGCAAGGCTCTATGTGAATCCCGGCTCGCATCCGTGCGCCGCGGTCGAAGCGGCACTGGCACTGAAGTCGATCGACTACGACCGCGTCGACCTGCTGCCGCTGGCCCAGGTGGCCATAGGTCCCGTGCGTTACGGCGGGCGCACAGTGCCCGGGCTGCGTCTGGCCGGCGAGCGCATGGTCGGCTCGCGGCAGATCATGCGCCGGCTCGACGCGCTCGCGCCCGAACCGCCGCTACTGCCCTCGCCCGAGGATCCCTCATACGCACAGGTGCTCGAGGCCGAGCGCTGGGGCGATGAGGTCTTTCAGATCGTGCCGCGCCAGATCCTCGACGTCGCGTTCCTGCGCCGCTCCGGCGCGATGGAGAGCTATGCCGGAGACGCCAAGCTGCCGCTGCCGCGCGCGATGATGCGCCCCGCGCTACCGCTGACCGCACGTCTGATGGCGCTCAAAAACAAGGCGACCGACGCTTCCGCGCGTGACGACATCGACGCGCTCCCAGGACAGCTGGACCGGATCGACGCGTGGATCGCCGACGGTCTGCTCGGCGGCGATCCGCCAAACGCCGCGGACCTGCAGATCGGCTCGACGATTCGGCTGCTCCACACGATCGCCGACCTGCGGCCTCTAATCGACGGACGCCCGGCGGCGCGATTGACGCGCTACTTCCCGCCGAGCACGGGTGAAATCCCCGCGGGCGTCCTGCCCGCGGAATGGCTGCCCACGCCGGCGAGCGTATAGCGACCCGGGCAGTCCGCCCGCCGGAACACCCACGGCTGTGCGCCAACGCGTCGGCGCGCCACATCTCGATGCGGCGCTACAGTCGCAGAGTGGGGATCGGCCGTCTCGCTGCACGGAGCGCCGTTCCGCCGCCCAACCGATGCGCACCCTGGACCCGCAGTCGCTGACGCAACACGTGGACCGTCTGTATCGCGCCGCGTGGGCGCTGTGCGGCTCGCGCGAGGACGCCGAGGACCTCGTGCAGGAGACGTTCGCGCGCGTGCTCGCACGGCCGCGCGTGCTGAGCGGCGAGCACGAGCTGTACTACCTGATGCGCGTCCTGCGCAACACGTTCCTC
Source organism: uncultured Solirubrobacterales bacterium (assembly GCA_963837135.1). Taxonomy (GTDB): domain Bacteria; phylum Actinomycetota; class Thermoleophilia; order Solirubrobacterales; family Solirubrobacteraceae; genus Palsa-744. The sequence continues at coordinate 157,480 of CAWILV010000004.1, read as the reverse complement.
ACGAGCCGTCGCACAGCGAGCCGGCGGCCGGTCACGGTGGCCACACTCGATGACGTCGTCGCGGCCGACCCCCGGACGCTGGGCCAGCCGGAGCGGGCTTTGGAGATGCAGGAGGTCTACGCGACGATCGCGGCCTTGCCGGAGGATCGTCGCCTCGCGCTGGTGGCCGTCGACGTGCTCGGCCTCTCCTACCGGGAAGCCGCCCGCGCCCTGCGCGTGCGCGAGGCGACGATCACGACGAGGCTGTTCCGGGCACGCAAGGAGGTGGCGCGGCTGCTTGTTGCAGAGCTCGCGTCCGAGCCACCGCAGATTCCGGTAGCCCGGCGGGAAGAGACCAGGGCAAGCGGAGTCTTACCAAGTGGGGAAACCTCATGACAGAACTGCCACCACACACCGAATCCGAGCTGATCGAGCTCGTGCGATCGAGCGAGGAGCGCGCGCCGGACTCGCTGCACCGGCAGGTGGGCGCGCTCCTCGCTTCCCGGCGGCGGCGCAGGCTTGCCCTTCACCCCCCTGTGCTCGGTGCAGTGGCCGCCACAGTGATCGTGGTGGTGGCGCTTGCCGTCGTCCTCAGCGGCGGCGGCTCATCCGGGCCGAGCCTGCGTCAGGCGGCCGCGCCCACGCTGCGCGCGGCAACGCTTCCCGCACCGCCCGAGAGCAGCGCGAATCACGCCCAGCTCGCCACCGCGGTGGACGGCGTGTCGTTCCCCTACTGGGAGGACCGCTTCGGCTGGCGCAGCACCGGGACGCGTAGCGATCGGATCGACGGGCGCACGGTCACGACCGTCTTCTACTCCGACGCGGCCGGCCGGCGGATCGGCTACGCGATCCTCGCCGGCACCCCCGCGCCGCGGATCGACGGTGGCGTGATCGCCTGGCGCGGCGATGTGCCCTACCGGCTGCTCACCGCGAATGGCGTGGCGGTCGTGACCTGGCTGCGTGACGGGCGCCTGTGTGTAGTGTCCGGCCGCGGTGTCTCCAGCGCCACGCTGCTGAAGCTGGCCAGCTGGAGCGATCGTGACGCGAGCGCCTCGTGAGACGCACATGACGGGAAAGAGAGTCGGCACGCTGCTGGCGCTCGCGGCAGCAGTCGCGGTGCTTCTTCCGACGGTCGCCTTCGGCGGAGGAGGTGGCGCGCGGGCGGCCACGAGTCATACGGTGACGCTCAAGAACATCGCCTTCCACCCCGGCGATCTCAGCATCAACCGCGGCGACAGCGTCACATGGGTATGGCGCGACGGGGAAACCGAACACAACGTGACCTTTCACGGCTTCCACTCGCGTACTCAGGCGCATGGCTCCTACACGGTGCGCTTCGAGCACAGCGGCACCTTTTCCTACGATTGCACGCTCCACGTGGCGGAAGGCATGAAGGGCAAGATCATCGTCCACTGATCTGCGCTCGACTGCGTCCACAAGTGCGGTCGAGCATCCGAGCGAACGAACACATACCTTCCAGGGCATGCCCATGCGAGGAGGTCTGCTCGGCCTCGGCTCCAATGTCGGTGACCGCCGGCTACACCTGCAGCAGGCGGTCGATGCGCTGCCCGCGGCCGGGGTGGAAGTGCTCGCGGCCTCCTCGGTGTACGACACCGACCCAGTCGGGGAGGTGCTCGAGCAGCCGAGCTTTCTCAACGCCTGTCTGCGCGTCGAGTCAGAGCTCGAGCCCCTGGCGCTGCTCGACGCGGTCAAGCGTCTGGAGCGTGAGCTCGGCCGCCGGGGCGGCGTACGCCACGGCCCGCGCGCGATCGACATCGACATCCTGCTGCTCGGCTCGCTTGAGCTGCGCCATGAGCGCATGCTGCTCCCGCACGAGCAGCTGCTGGCGCGGCGCTTTGTTCTGATCCCCGCGCTCGAGCTCGACTTCGCCCTGGCCACCCCCGCCGGCGAGCGCCTGTCCGACGCGCTCGCGGCGCTTGGGGTGGGTGGGACCTCAATCGAAGGCGTGCGCTGGGCCGGGTCGCCGCTTGTAAGCAGCGGGGGGAAGGAAAGGATTTCGTTGGAAAGGCGTCCTCTTGGTTGAACGTCAACTACCTAATCGGAGCTTTCCATGAAGAGATCCAATGCCGGCATCCTCGGCGTCACGGGCATCGTCGCTCTCGCGATCGCCGGCTGTGGTGGCGGGGGGAGCACTTCCAGCTCCTCCGCCGCCTCGGCCACGACCGCCAGCACCCCCGCCGCCGCCACAACCACCACAACCGTGGCATCGGGAGCCACCACCGGCATTGCGACCGTTTCTGTAGCGAAGAGCAGCGACCTCGGTAGCATCCTCGTCGTGGGTCCCAAGCAGCGAACTGTCTATCTGTTCGCTGCCGACAAGGGCCCGATGTCGACGTGCTCGGGCGCCTGCGCGGAAGTGTGGCCGCCTGTGATCACGACCGGCAACCCGAAGGCGGCGGGCGGAGCGAATACCGCGGACCTCGGGACGATCACCCGCTCGGACGGCACCAAACAGGTGACCTACAAGGGCCACCCCCTCTATTACTACGCCGGAGACGGCCCCAACGGCGGCGAGACCACCGGCCAGGCGATCAGCTCGTTCGGCGCTCCCTGGTACGTGCTCACCCCGAGTGGGAGCGAAGTGAAGTAACGCCCGACTGAAAGCACGAACCGGGCGACCGGTTGGAGCGGGCCGGGGAGCGGCGGCGGCAGCCTACTCCTCGGCCTCGCGCCAGATCTCGACGGATACCTCGTCCACGCTCAGCGGGATCGGCGGCTCGGGCTTGGTGGCCTTCACCCACACGCCCTCCAGCTCGTAATCGCCGAGCAGCCGGTCCGCAACCACGCTGCACAAACGCTCGAGTGTCTTGTGGGAGCGCTGCTGGGCGACCAGCGCGACCAACTGGCAGACCTCGGCGTAGTCGATCGTGTCCTCCAGCGCGTCGGTCGCGGTCGCGTCGGTCTCGCCGACGTCCAGTCTCAGGTCGAGCACCAGACGCTGGCCGACCTCACGCTCGGCCTCGCTCACGCCGTGGTGGGTGTAGAGAGAGAGTCCCGTGATCTCGATCGTGACCGACTCGGCGCCGCGCTCGGCATCGTCGTCGCGGTCCTCGTCCTCGCCGTCCTGCTCGTCCTCGTCATCCCGATCGCTCGGGTCCTCGGCTAGCTCTTCCCGGTCGGCTCGGTCGTCGTCGTCGGGATCGTCGTGCCGTCGCTCGCCGTCCATCGCCCGCCCAACGTAGCAGCCGCCACCGCCAGCGCCTCGCGCACCGGAGCCACGTCGTGCACCCTGAACACGCTCGCGCCGCGCTCCAGCGCCAGCACGTTCGTCGCGATCGTTCCCGCCAAGCGGTGCTGTGCATCCAGCGGCTCCGCCAGGCCGGCGGCGTCGGCGGCGATCCGGCCCAGAAAGCTCTTGCGCGAGGTTCCGATCACGATTGGCCGACCCAGCTCGGCCAGCTCGGCCAGCCGATCGATCAGCTCGAGGTTGTGAGCCGCCGTCTTGCCGAACCCGATCCCCGGGTCGAGCATGATCCGCCCCTCACTGACGCCCTCTCTCACGGCGAACCTCATGCGCTCCTCCAGAAACGCCTTCACCTCGTCGACGACATCGTTGTATTGAGGCCCGCCCGCCCGCTGCATCGTGCGCGGCTCGCCGAGCATGTGCATCAAACAGCACTCCGCACCACTGTCCGCCACCAGCCCGGCCATCTCCGGATCTGCTCGGAACGCGCTCACGTCGTTCACCAGGCTCGCGCCCGCGCCGAGGGCCGCCGCGGTGACCTCGGCCTTCGACGTGTCGATCGAGATCTGCGCTCTTGTGCCCGCTGCGGCAAGTCCTTCGATCACCGGGATCACCCGGCTCAGCTCCTCCTCGGTGGATACCGGATCAGCGCCCGGCCGCGTCGATTCGCCGCCGATGTCGAGGATCTCGGCGCCCTCCCCCACGAGCTCCAGCCCGTGCGCGACCGCGGCATCCGTCTCCAAGAACGCTCCGCCGTCAGAGAACGAGTCCGGCGTCACGTTCACGACGCCCATCACACGGAATCGGCCGAGCGCGGGGGCCTGAGAATTCAAATGAGGTTTAGGCGAGTTTGGGGCGCTCGGAGTCGGCGCCGCGCAGCTCTGTCGTACCGCCGGCCAATCCCGGACGGGGTGTCGCCCGCGGGGCCGCTTCGCGCTCTGCGCGGTCGGCTGTCGCGGGCGGCGCCGGCAGCTCGTCGGGTTTGCTCGGCTCGTCCACGCCGAACACCTCCTCCTCGCTCTTGCCCGCCAGGAGCGCCAAAAACTCCTCCTTCTCGATCGTCTCGCGTTTAACGAGGATCTCGGAGATGTTCTTCAAATCGTGCGAGTGCTCGGTCAGGATGCTCGTGGCGCGTTTGTGTGCGGACTCGATGATCCTGCGCACCTCGTCGTCGATCTCGCGGGCGATCTCGTCGGAGTAGTCGGGCTCTGTGGAGAACTCGCGGCCGAGGAACGGCTGGCCGTGGTCGTGTCCGAACACGCGCGGGCCGAGCCGCTCTGACATGCCGAAGCGCATCACCATCTGCTTGGCCGTGGCCGTCACCTTCTCGATGTCGTTCGAAGCCCCGGTCGTGATCTCGCCGAACACGATTTCCTCGGCGGCGCGGCCGCCCAGCGTCATCGCCATCGTGTCGTTCAGCTCCGCGCGCGTGGTCAGGAAGCGATCCTCCTGAGGCATCGAGATCGTGTAGCCCAGCGCCTGCCCGCGCGAGATCACCGAGATCTTGTGCACGGGATCGGAATGCTCGAGGAAGTGGCCCGCGATCGCGTGGCCCATCTCGTGGTAGGCGGTGATCAAACGCTCCTTCTCGCTCATCACGCGCGTTTTCTTCTCGGGCCCGGCGATCACCCTCATGATCCCCTCCTCGAGCTCCACCTGGCCGATCTCGCGCTTGCCCGTCCTGGCTGACAGCAGCGCGGCCTCGTTGATCAGGTTCGACAGGTCGGCGCCGGTGAAGCCCGGGGTCTGCCCGGCGAGCGCGTCGATGTCGATGATCTTCGCCAGCGGCTTGCCGCGCGTGTGGACCTCGAGGATCTTCGCCCGGCCCTTGCGGTCGGGGCGGTCGACGGCGATCTGACGGTCGAAGCGGCCGGGGCGCAGCAGCGCGGGGTCGAGGATGTCGGGCCGGTTGGTGGCCGCGATCATGATGATGTTGTCCTTCGCCTCAAACCCGTCCATCTCCACGAGTAGTTGGTTAAGCGTCTGCTCGCGCTCGTCGTGCCCGCCGCCGAGCCCGGCGCCACGATGGCGGCCGACGGCGTCGATCTCGTCCATGAAGATGATGCACGGGCTGTTCTGCTTGGCCTGCTCGAACAGATCCCTGACGCGCGAGGCGCCGACGCCGACGAACATCTCGACGAAGTCCGACCCGGAGATCGAGAAGAACGGCACGCCCGCCTCTCCGGCCACGGCGCGCGCGAGCAGCGTCTTGCCGGTCCCTGGCGGGCCATACAGCAACACCCCTGTGGGGATACGCGCGCCGAGCGCCTGGAACTTCTTCGGGTTCTCGAGGAATTCCTTGATCTCGTGCAACTCCTCGACGGCCTCGTCGACGCCGGCGACGTCGCGGAACGTGATCTTTGGCGAGTCGGCCGACATCCGCTTGGCGCGCGACTTGCCGAACGACATCACTTTCGAGCCACCCCCCTGAACCTGGTTCATCAGGAACAGCCAGAAGCCGAGGAACAGCACAAACGGCAGGATGAACGTCAACAGGCTGAGCAGCTCGCTGCTCTTTTCCGATTCGACGTTGTACTTGACCCCGGCGGTTTTCAATTCCTTGAGCAGTTCCGGAGTCGCCTGATCGAGGAAGCCGCCTTCCCAGGTTTCTTTGTTCTTCAGCTTGACTTCGAGAACTTTACCCTTGTTCTTGAACTCAACGGACTTGACTTCGCCCTTCGGGAGTTCTTCGGAGATCAATGTCTGATAGCTGTGCGAGCGCCCGCCGCTGGAACCGGTGCTGGCCAGTTTCGTAAAGAAAAACGCGAGCACCACCACGAGCAGGATCGGGAACGCAGCGCTCTTGAAGAAACGGTTCATAACGTTCTCACGAAAGGTCTCATCAGGATGTCCAGGCGGGGACTTTTGCCGTGGCCGCCAGTCGTCCAGCGTACCATGAAGAGCCTTATTTCCGGCTACTTCTCCAACGCGGCGACGAACGGAAGGTTGCGGTAGCGCTCCGCGTAGTCCAGCCCGTAGCCGACCACGAAGCGGTCCTCGATCTCAAAGCCGACGTACTTCGTCGGCAGCTCGACCTTACGCCGCTCGGGCTTCACGAGCAGCGCGCAGACCTCGAGCGTGCGCGGGTTGCGCGAGCCCAGGTTGCGCATCAGGTACTGCAGGGTAAGTCCCGAGTCGACGATGTCCTCGACGATCAGCACATCGCGCCCCTCGATCGCCGCGTCGAGGTCCTTGAGAATCCGCACGACCCCTGAGGAATCTGTCGCCGACCCATAGGAAGCGACCGCCATGAAGTCGATCTCGACCGGGATGTCGACGTGGCGCATCAGGTCGCTCAGGAAGAACACCGCGCCCTTCAGCACACCGATCAAGAGCAGCGGCTTGCCGGCGTAATCGCGTGAGATCTGCGCGCCCAGCTCGGCCACCCGCCGCTGCAGGTCCTCGGCGCTGACGAGCACCTCGCCGACCTCGCTCCTCGCCTGCTCGGGCACGGTGATCGCCACCCGCGGGAGTGTAGTGGTCGTCGTCCTCACCGAGGTGGGAGCCTGACCATGCTCAGGCGGCCATCCTCGATCCTCGCGCTCACGTTGCCTCCGACGTGCAGGTCCAAGCCGCCGCCGCTGCCGGAGCCGGCGCGCCTGCCCAGCTCCAATATCTCCTCCACGCGATCGCCCGCCTGGGGCACATAGGTCCCCGCCGCCTGCTCGGCGAGACTCACCACGACCAATCGCGCCAGCGCCCCCTCCAGCTCTTCCAGGCGCGCGAGCGCGATGCTCCGCCCCCCTGCCAGCGTCTCCGCGACGAGGCCCTCGAGCAGCTCGGTCTCCTCGCGCAGCAAGCTCGCGGTCCGCAGCACGTTCGCCTCGGCCGCCGGGTGCACCTCCTTCAACGCCGCCCCGAGTCCGTGTCTGACGCGTGCGCGCGCGTACGCGCCTGAGTCGTTGCTCTCGTCCTCGCGCCAGCTCAATCCCCGCGCTTCGCAGTACGCCCGCGTCTGTTCCCGTGTGACGCCGAGTAATGGACGCACCAGTCGCCCCTCCTCGGCCTTCATCCCCAGCAGCGCGCGGCGCCCCGGCGAGGCCGCCAGCCGGTAGAGGATCGTCTCAACCTGGTCGCTGGCCGTGTGCCCGGCCGCGATCGAGCGCGTCCTCGCGCTCGGCCAGCTCGATCGCCGCCCCGTAGCGCACGTCCCGCGCCCACGCCTGCAGATTGCCCCGCTCGCCCTGCACTCTGCTCGCGCGCACGATCTCAAGCTCCACCCCCAATTGCTCGCACAGAGCGCCACAGTGGCGCTCGTCCGCGTCGGACTCCGCTCCGCGCAGCCCGTAGTTCACGTGCAGCGCCCTCACGCTGCCCTCCCCCCGGAGCGCAACCACGAGATCGAGCAGGCAGACCGAGTCGCGACCGCCCGAGAGCATCGCCACGACCGGGTGGGTAGGCAGATCATTTCCCCCCAGCAGGCCACCGCTGCGCACCGCATCGCGAACTTGCTCGACGATCACGACACCTCATCAGCCCTTACGAGACGCGTTGAACAACTCGGTCGGCTCAGTAAACCCCTTCAGCACCACCTCGCCGATCAGCTCGAACTCCAGTCCATCCTGCTTGCTCGCCCCGTCCACGACCGGGCGCGTCACGAGCACCTCGCCGCCTGACGCGCGGGCGACCACGCGCGCCGCACGGTTGACCTCGCGACCGTAGTAGTCGCCGTCGCGATACAGCGCCGCGCCGCTGTGGATCCCAATCCGCGGCGGCGGCGAGCCCGCCGGCAGCTGTGCCCCCAGCCCGACCGCCCAGCCCGTCAGCGCGCCCGCGTCCGCGCCGACGACCATCACCTCGTCGCCGAGCGTCTTGATCACGCGCGCGTCGATTGGGAGCGTCTGCTCGACCGTCTCGACGAAGCGCTCAACCGCGCCGACGGCCTCGGCCTCGCCCTGCTCCTCAGTCAGCTTCGTATAGCCCGCGAGGTCCGCGAACGCGATCGCGACGCGCATCCGCCCCTCCTCCGCAGTCTCCTCGTCGTCGAGGTCGGACTCTATGTGTCCGATCACATCCTGCTCGACGAAGTACCCCAGCATCCGCCCGTGCAGATAGTTGATCACCGGCATCGCGAACGGCAGCATCTCGCGCGTCATCCCCTCCATCGCCTGCGCGACCTCGACGCCGGGCACCCCCTCGCGCATCAGCGGCTCGTGCAGGTAGAGGTGGAACAGCCGCACCTCCGCGTCGGCGATCTGCGCCATCGCCTGCCCGTAAACCCGCACGAGCTGCAACAGCGCTGGCAGGGGCAGGCCCGCGGCCAGTGTCTCCGCGCCGTAGCGCAACACCTGCAGGTCCTCCTCGGAGATCTCCTCGCTGGAGAGCGCGTTCAACCCCATCGCGCTGACCAGCCGCTCGATCAGCGCCTCCTCGACGTCGAGCTCGCGCGCCGCCTGCTTGAGCGTGTAGCGGGCCTCGGAGCTCGGCAGCAGTTCGTCGATGTAGCCGAACGCGAGCTTCCCGCTCTGGCTCGCCTCCCTGATCCTCCTCACGCTGTGCCCGCGCTCGCGCAGCCGCGCGACGATCCGCACGTGCGAGGCCGCCGCCGGCGTCCACGTGCCTTCGTACTGGGGCACGAGCCCCTCCTTCACCCAGCGCCTGACCGTCGCCTGCGTCACGCCCGCGCGCGCGGCAACCTGCTTGAGCGTCAGCTCGGTTGCCTTGGCGTCCTCGAGCGGACTCTCCGAGTGGCGATCTTGGGGACCGTCATTGTCGCTGTCGGCAGGCGAGGTCATCACGCGGGAGTCTAAAGTCGCGGCCCGTGTCGCAACCTGAGCCCGCACCCGACCCCGCCGCGCCTGCGTATCCCCAGGCGATCCACCTGCACCCCACCGCGCCGCTGGCCGAGCGGGTGCTGCTGCCCGGCGACCCCGGGCGGGCGCTGGCGCTCGCGCAGACGCTGCTCGTCAAGCCTGTGATGTTCAACCACCACCGCGGCCTGTGGGGCTACACCGGCCCCGCCGTCGCCGACGGCGAGCCGCTCACGATCCAATCCACGGGTATGGGCGGCCCGTCGGCGGCGATCGTCCTGACGGAGCTGATCTCCCTCGGCGCGCGGCGCCTGATCCGCACCGGCACCTGCGGCGCGCTCGCCCCCGGAATCGCGCTCGGCGACCTGGTCGTGGCGCGCGAGTCGAGCTGCACCGACGGCACCTCCCGGGCACTCGGCGCCGGTGAGCGCGTCGCGGCGGACCCGACGCTGGCCGAGGCGCTTTTGCGGGCCGCGCGGGCCCAGGTCGGCTCCTCGATGCGCCGCGTCCACGTGGGCGCCGTCGTCAGCGTGGACCTGTTCTACGACTCCGACTCGCCCACCCGGACCCATCCGGCCGACGCGCTCGCGATCGAGATGGAGGCCGCCTCGCTGTTCGCCGTCGGGGCCTGCGCGTCGATACCCGTCGCCTGCGTCCTGATCGTTACCGACACGTTCGACGCCTTCGACACGCGCACGCGGATCGACGACCATTCCCTGCTCGCGGCCGCCGAGGCGATGGGGGCCGTCGCCGTCAGCGCCCTCTCGGCCTGAGCTCAGGCTTTTTTGGGTTTGGCTTTGGCCGGTTTTGCTTTGGCCGCGGGTTTCGCTTTCGTCGCCGCTTTCGCTTTAGCGGCCGGTTTGGCTTTAGCGGCCGGTTTGGGCTTGGACGCCGGTTTCGCGCCGGGGGCGCGCTTTGCGGCCTGCCCGAGCTTGCTCGCGAGCGCTCCCAGCTGATCCTCGATCGCCGACAGCCTGGCATCGACCCCCCGCCCGCTCAGCGCACGGTCCAGGCGGTATACGCCATCCTCGATCCCCTCCAGGCGCTGCGAGACCGAGCGCAGCCGTCGCGTCAGCCGTTCGATGTCGGCAGCCGAGGGGATGTTGAACGCGCCCATCGCCACCTCCTGCGCCTGCGCGGCCCGCTCGCGAGCGTCGAACGCGGCGCCGACGACGCCGGTCAGGACGGGGTTCTCCAGGAGGTCCGTGAGGGCCTTGCCGAGCCGGTCTTCGGTGCCGTCAGCCAAACGCTCCTTCAGACCCTTCACCGCTTTGCTTGCGTCGGACATCTTCCGAAGGATACGGTGCGAGCATGCCCGAGCGCCTGTTCCTGTTCCTGCAGCTCGAGTTCCCCTGGGATCTCGGGCCACCCGACGGGCGCTACCTGCTGCGCACGCGCGAGGCGGCCGGGCCAGAGGCAGAGAAAGGCGAGCCCGAGCACGTGGTCGTGCTGGACACGCTCGGCGCCCGGCGCCGCGCAGGCGCGGCCGGCTGGTGGACGATCAGGATCCCCGGCAGCACCCGTCGCGCGCGCCGTCCGCGCAGGACGACGCCCGATCCGGCCCCCGTGCCCACGGCGCGCGCGACGATCATCGACCCCGTGTCCGTCTCCGCCGAGCGCCAGGCCCAGACGTGGCTGGCCGGGATCGAAGCAGAACGCGAGACCGTGGCGGCCGTCGCGGTACTCAACCGCGTCCTCTTCGCCCACCGCATCGCCACCGCCGATCCCCACTCCCACGAGGTCTCCCCCGCCCAGGCGTTGGTGATCCGCGCCGGCTGGGGCGAGGGCAAGCAGCTCGCGGACGGGTATTGGCAGCACGCGCGCGAGCTGCCCTGGGTGTCCTCCGCGCGCGCGCAGCGCCGCGCGTCCGTGTTGCGCCCGGACGAGCGCCTGGCGGAGCTGCTCGGCGCGCGTAGCGAGGAGCTCCTGTGCGAGGAGCTCACCCTGCGCGCGCGGTTGGACCTCGACCACGGGCGCCCGCACCACGCCGCGATCGAGCTGGACGCAGCGCTGACCGCAGCGCTGCGGGAGCTCGGCGGGGAGACCAACCCGGCGCTCGCCCCGCGTTTGGACGAGCTGCGGGCCTTGCACGCCGGCGTGGCCGCAGGAGAGCCTGAGGAGGAGATCGTCCGCCACGCGCTCGAGCGTTTGGAAGCCGCGCTGCGGGCACGCACTGCCGGGGGTTTCACACGGAGTTAGGGCTTGCCGGCGCTGCTCGATCCCGGCCCGCTGAGCGAGGACATTTCCCAACTCGGTCAAACGGGTCCGGTCTTCGTCCGGCCGATCAGTCCCGCTTCAGCGGGCCGGCCGGACGAACGAACGATCCGGATCCCGCGCTGCTTCCAATAGCCTGTCCGCCCCATGGGAGCGGACACTGCCGGAGGGCTCGAGCTGGAGCGAGTGGTCAAGCACTACCACGGCGCCGAGGAGGTGCGCGCGGTCGATGGCGTGAACCTCACAATCGCGCCGGGCGAGATGGTCGCGCTGTATGGGCCGAGCGGCTCGGGCAAGACGACGCTGCTGCTGCTGATCGCCGCGCTGCTCACCCCGGAGGAGGGTTCGATCCGCTACGCCGGACGCGCCCTGGAGTCGCTGACGGCCAACCAGGCGAGCGACTACCTGCTGCGCGACGTCGGCTTCATCTTCCAGAGCTTTCACCTGATGCCGCGCGTCTCGGCGATCGAGAACGCCTCGATCAAGCTGCTGCTCGGCGGCGTCGGGATGCGCGAGGCCCGTGCCCGCGCGATCCCGTGGCTGCAGCGCGTCGGCCTCGGCGATCGCCTGCGGCACACCCCGGGTGAGCTCTCCGGGGGCGAGCGCCAGCGCGTGGCGATCGCCCGCGCACTGGCCGGCGAGCCGCGGCTGATCCTCGCCGACGAGCCGACCGGGAACCTCGACAGCGCCCGTAGCCGGGAGATCATCGAGCTGCTGCACTCGATTGCGCACGAGCGCGACGCCGCGGTTCTGCTGGTGACGCACGACCTTGAGGCGGCCGCGATCGCCGACCGGCGTTGCACGCTGCGCGACGGCAAGCTCAGCGAGGACAGCGCGCCGGCCGTGCGGGCGTGAGCGGCTTGGGCCAAGGACGGCCGGCCCAGGCGAGGAAGGCCGGGCAAGGCAGAGTGCAGCACCGCAGGGCGGCATAGGGCAGTGATGCGGCCCACCATGCTCGTCTACCTCTACCGGCGGCGGCTGCGCGCGCACCTGGCCCAGGAGGTGCTCGCCGGTCTCGGGGTCGCGATCGCCGTCGCGCTGCTGTTCGCCGTCACCGTCGCCGACGGCAGCATCGCGAGCTCCGCGACCGAAGTGGTCCACGCGGTGATCGGTCCCGCGAACCTCCAGCTCCGCGCACGCGGCTCAGGCGGCTTCGACGAAGGCGTGCTCGCGCGCGTGGAAGCGCTCCCCGGCGTCAAGCAGGCCGCGCCGCTGCTCGAACAGACCGCGAGCGTGCGCGGCCCCGAACGGACACCGCGCCACAGTTCAGATCGCCGGCGCGGACCTGAGCCTCGCGCTGCTCGACGGGCTCGCCCACACGATCCCGCTGTCGACCCTCTCCTCCAACGGGATCGGCCTCAGCTCCCACACCGCCGGGCTGATCGGAGATCCCCACCTGATCGCCCTGGAGCTGCGCGGGCGCGTCACACCCCTGCACGTGACCGCCGTGCTGGATGACGCGACGTTCGGCGCACCGGCGAGCGCGCCGGTGGCGGTGATGGCACTCGCGCGCCTGCAGGCGCTCGCGGGGCTGCCGGGGAAGGTCACGCGGATCCTCGTGGAGACCAAGCCCGGGCGCGAAGCTGAAGTACGCACGCAGCTGCGCGCGCTCGCCGGCCCGGAAACCGCGGTCGGACCGGCCGACGAAGAGGACGCGCTGCTGCACCAGGCGCTGCGCCCGACCGACCAGTCGAGCGACTTCTTCGCCGCGATCTGCGCGCTGCTGGGCTTCCTGTTCGCGTTCAACGCGATCCTCTTGACGGTCCCCGAGCGACGCCACGCGATCGCCGACCTGCGCCTGCTCGGCGCGCGGCGCGCGCAGGTCGTGCAGATGGTGATCTTCCAGGCGCTATGTCTCGGCCTGGCCGCCTCGCTCGTGGGGCTGCTCGCCGGCTATGCGCTGGCGGTCGGGCCGTTTCATCAATCGCCGGCCTACCTCGCCGAGGCGTTCACGCTCGGCACGCGCACCGTGATCGGCACGGGGCCGCTGGTGCTGGCGCTCGGCGGCGGGATCCTCGCCACCTGCCTGGCCTCGGCGCTGACGCTGCTCGACCTGCGCAGCGGCCGGGCGCTCGACACCGCGCACTTCGCCGACGGCGCCTCGGGGGACGCGCTCGGGCGCAGAGCCCAGCTTGGCCTGGCGCTCGCCGCCGGCGGCGTGCTGGCGCTCGCGAGCGCCACCTTCGCGCTGTGGTCCTCGCTGTCGCTCGCCGCGCTGATGGCGCTCGCGCTGGTGTGCGTGCTCACGGTCCCGCTCGCGCTCGGCCTCATGCTGAGAGCCGCTCGCGCGCTGGCAGAGCGCCGGCAGCAGCTGACGTTGCTGGGAGTCGCGCTGATCTCGCTGCGAGGCTCGACGCTGCGCTCGCTCGCGCTCGCGACCACCGGCGCCGTGGCGCTGTTCGGCAGCGGCGCCCTCGGCGGCGCCCGCGCCGACCTGCGGCAGGGGATCGGTGGGTTCACGCGCAGCTACACCGCCGACGCGAGCATCTGGGTCAACCCCCCGGGCGCCTACCAGGGGACCACCGATTTCCTGCCCGGCGACGATGTCGCGCGGATCGCCCGCGTACCCGGGGTCAGCGCCGTCCGCTCCTTCTTCGGCGGCTACCTCGATCTCAGACGGTCGCCGCCTGTGGATCATCGCCCGCCCGCCCGGCGGCGCGCGCGAACTGCTGCGCACCCAAGTCATTGCTCCCGGCGCGGGCGTCGCGAGCGCGCGGCTGGCCGCGGGCGGTCAGGTCGCCGTCTCACGGCAGATCGCCGCCGAGCATCACGTCGGCGTCGGCGGCAGCCTGACGCTGCCGACCCCCAGCGGGAACGTCCGCTTTGCGGTCGCCGCGATCACGACCAACGCTCGTCTGGAGCCCGGGGGTGATCTTCATGAGCGCCGCCGACTACCGGCGCTACTGGCAGACCACGGCGCCGACCGCGCTCGGGGTGCAGCTCGCCCCGGGTGCGAACGCCGCGCATGTGCGCGCGGCGATCATGCGCACACTCGGGGGGCGGCGGGGTCCCAGAGCGGGCTGGAAGTCGCGACCGCAGCGGTGCGCGCGGGCCAGCTCGACACGATCGCCGACGCCGGGCTCAGCCGGATCGGGGAGATCTCGACGCTGCTCACGATCGCCGCGATCCTCGCGCTGGCGACCGCGCTCGCCTCGGCGATCTGGCAACGGCGCGTAACGCTTGCCGAGCTGCGGCTCACGGGTGTGACGCCCGCGCGCCTGCGCAGGCTGCTGCTGCTCGAATCGGCGCTACTGCTCGGCGCCGGCTGCCTCACCGGCGCACTCGTCGGTCTCTACGGCCAGGTCGTGATCGACGGCTACCTGCGCGAGCAGACGGGCTTTCCGATCGTCACCCTGACCGCGGGCCTGCGTCCGCTGGAGTTGCTCGCGCTCGTGATCGCGATCGTGCTCGCGCTGGTCGCCGTCCCCGGCTTCCTGGCCGCGCGAGTCTCACCAACGCTCGCGCTGGAGGAGTAGAACTGCCCTCGCCGCCTCGCCCTGCATGTGTCGCCACCGCAGCCTGTGAAGGGTAGAATGTCCCAATGGTCAAATCATCGGTAACGGTGGCCGCAGGGGTAGCGCTGCTGGCGATCCTCGCTCCCACGGCGCTTGCCGGAGCGCCCGCATCCGCAAGAGGAGCCGGGGCCAAACGCCCCCTCACAGCACAGGCGGCCGCAACGTTGAAGATCACCGATACGGCCGACCTGCACTACACCAGCGGCTCGGGGTCGCTGCTGCACGAGACGGGAACAGCCTCCGGGACGCTCCCGGGCAACATGAAGGCCAACTTGGCGATCGGCGCGATGCTGACCGCCAACTTCACGATCTACGCGAGCGGCGGCACGATCACAGGCCGCGGGATCGGGAGGACGCACGGCTCCGGCACCTACGAAAGCTTTGCCGGCACGCTCGTCGCCACCGATGGCACCGGCCGCTACGCGCACGCCCACGGCCACGGCGGTTTCTACGGCACCTTTGACCGCAAGAACTACGACCTCACGGTCCAGACAACCGGCAAGCTCTCGTATTAGCCCCGCAGTGAGACGGACCCTCCTCCTGGCCGCCCTGCTGGGCTGCGCCTGTCTGCCGACCGCGGCGACCGCCACACAGTCGGTGAAGCTCAGCGCGACGCTCACGCCCGAGCGCCTCGGCCAGGGCACCACGATCGGCTTCAGCTTTCAGATCGAAACGCCCGCGGGCGAAATCCCGGCGCCGTTGACGGGGATCAACCTGAGCTACCCGGAGAACCTCGGAGTCGCCACCAGCGGCCTGGGCCTTGCCACCTGCAGCGCCGCGAGGGTCGAAGCTTTTGGACCCAACCACTGTCCCGCGGACTCGGTGATGGGAATCGGCAGCGCGATTGCGGAGTTCCCGATCGGCCTGGAGATCGTCCACGAGAGCGCACCCGTGTCGATCTTCCGCGCGCCCGATGAGAACGGGCAGATCGCGCTGCTGCTCTACGTCACCGCCGCGAACCCGATCGGCGTCCAGATCGCGCTACCCAGCCTGCTGCTCCCCGCCGCCGCGCCATTCGGCGGGAGCGTGCAGATCGGCGTGCCGCTCGTGCCCAGCTTCCCCGACTCTCCCGACGTCGCCGTCGTGCAGCTGACCGCCACGCTCGGGCCGCTGGGGATCACCTACTACGAACGGGTCCACGGCCGCACGATCCCCTACCACCCCCGGGGGGTGCTGCTGCCCGACAGCTGTCCCCGCGGCGGGTTTCCGTTCGCGGCCGAGCTCGGCTTCGTGGATGGCAGCACGGCGAGCGCGCGGACAGTGGTGCCCTGTCCACACGTAAAGTAGAAGGCGATGGATCCGACGACCACCGCGATCGGCACCTGGAGTGGGGGGCGCTTCATGCACTTTGGTGAGCCGCTCGACGATGCGCGGTTGGAAGCACTGCTGCGCCCGGGGGGAGGCATCGACACCGTGATGAGCGCCGACGCCTACGGGGCCGGGGAGGCCGACCGCTTGCTGGGGAAGGCGCTGGCGGGAGTCGAGCGCGAGAGCTACTGCCTGATCGGCGCGATCGGGCACGACTTCTACGAAGGCGAGCGCGAGGGGGCGAAGGGCTTTCCCCGCTTCACCGACCCGCGGCTGCGCGCAGAGCGCGACTACGGGGACTACATCCGGATGGCGACCGAGCGCAGCCTGCAGCGCCTTGGCGCCGAGCGCTTCGACCTGCTGTTGCTGCACAACCCAGACCGCACCGGCTACCGCAGCGAGGCCGTGTGGGCGGGGATGGAGGCGGTCCGTGCGGCGGGGCTCGCGTGCAAGCTCGGCGTCGCGCCGGGACCGGCCAACGGGTTCACGCTCGATTTGATCGACTGCTTCGAGCGCTTCGCGGATCTGATCGACTGGGCGATGGTGATCCTCAACCCGCTCGAGCCGTGGCCGGGCGAGCTCGCGCTCGGCGCGGCGCGCGCGCACGACGTGCGCCTGATCACGCGCGTCGTCGACTACGGCGGGCTGTTCCACGACGACGTCGAGGCGGGCCATTCGTTCGCCGAGTACGACCACCGCAAGTTCCGCCCGGAGGGCTGGATCGAGCGCGGTCGCGAGACACTCGAGCTGATGCGCCCCTACGCCGAGCGCCACGACATGAGCATGCTGCAGCTCGCCTGTGCCTGGAACCTCGCGCAGACGCCCGTCGCGTGCGTCGCGCCGACGCTGATCCAGGAGACTGGAATGGGGGGATCGAGTCCCCGCGCGATCGAGGACAAGCGCGCGGAGCTCGCGGCCGTCCACACGCCCTCGCCGCTGAGCGCCGCCGAAGTCCGCGAGCTCCGCGAGATCGGCGACAACAGCGGCTGCATGACGCTGAAGGGCGCGAGCCCGGAATACGAGGGGACGGCGCTCGCCGACCGCTGGGAGCTCGACGAGGAGCTGTCGGCCGTCGCCGCGCGCTGGGAGATCGCGCCGGAGCGCGAGCTCGTCAAGCTCTCGCGGGCACCGACCGCGTAGCGTCCGGCCTACTTACCCTCGAAGTGCGGGGCGCGTTTGCCGAGGAAAGCTGTGATGCCCTCCTTGGCGTCCGCGGAGGCGAACACGCTCGCGAAGGCGCGCTTCTCGGCCGCGATCCCCTCGTCGAGGTCGCCCGCCGCGGAGACGCGCTTGATCTGCTCCAGCGCGAGCGGCGCCTGACCGGCTAGCTTGCGCGCCCACGACAGGGCGGTGTCGAGCAGTTCGTGATCTTCGACCACGCGATTGGCAAGCCCCATCTCGAAAGCCTCATCGGCCAGGATCGGGTCGCCGATCAGGTTCATCTCCAGCGCCTTGTTGGAGCCCACAAGGCGCGGCAGGCGCTGGGTGCCGCCGAAGCCGGGAATGATCCCGAGCTTGATCTCGGGCTGGCCGAACAGCGCCGAGCGCGCGGCGATCCGCACGTCGCAGGACATCGCAAGCTCGCAGCCGCCCCCGAAGGCCAGTCCGTTGACCGCGGCGATCGTCGCGATGCCCTCGGAACCCAATTCGCGGAAAAGCGCGTGGGCGGTATGGATCAGCTGCTCGCCGCCCGCCTCGTCCATCGCAGTGAAGGCCTTGATGTCCGCGCCGGCGGAGTAGAGGAACGGGTTCGAGGAGGCGATCACAAGCGCGTGGACGCCTGAAGACTTCGCCTTGGCCCAGACCTTGCCGAGGTCCTCGATCACCTGCGGAGCGATCGAGTTCATCTGGCCGTTCGCCAGCCACGCGATCGCGACGCCGTCCTCGCGCGTCTCGAGCTTGACCACCTCCGCGGGCTGCTCGGCGTCGGGCTGCGGGTAGGCGTAGAAACCCTGACCGCTCTGCTGTCCCAGCCGGCCCTGGGCAACGAGGCGGCGCAGAATCGTCGGCGGCGTGAAGCGCTCGCCGTGGCGCTCGGCCGCGTTCTCCAAACGCTCGAGGACCTTGTCGAGCCCTTCCACATCCGCCTTCATAAACGGCGGCAAGAGGCCCCGACGGGGGTCAAGGCCCGCGCCGGCCATCATCCCGAAGTCGATGTCGCGGTGGGTGGCGACGCCCTCCTCGAGCACGAGGCAGGCCTCGACGAACGTCTTCAGCGAGAGCAACTCGACCAACTGCTCCACATCGGGCTCTGCGTCACCCTCGATGTTGGGCTCGCCGTTGGGGTCATAGAAGCCGTCGCCGCCGGTCTTTGCGCCGAGCTTGCGCTCGCCGACCAGGCGCTGCATGCCCTTCGGCACGTAGAAGCGTTCCTCGCCGTAGGACTCCGCGAGGTGCTCGGCCACGTGCAGGACGGTGTCGAGACCGAGCAGATCAACCAGGTAGTAGGGGCCGATCGGGACGACGCCCGCGGCGCCGACGCCCGCGTCGATCTGCTTGATCGACAGCTTCTTCTCCTCCTGCTCGCGCCACACCTCGGAGATGCCGGCGTTGAGGATCCGATTGACCACGAACCCCGGAACCTCGGCGCAGGTGATCGGCTGCTTGCGAATCGCCTGGGCGAAGGTGACGGCCGCGCCGACGGTCTCCGCGGCGGTCTCTTCGCCCTCGACGATCTCGATCAAAGGCATGATCGAAGCTGGGTAAAAGTAGTGAAAGCCGATGACCTTCTCCGGGCGCAGGGTCGCTTCGCCGATCTCGGTGATCGACAGCGACGATGTGTTCGATGCCAAGATCGCATGGCCGGGCGTGGCGGCGTCGAGCTCGGCGAACACGGCCTGCTTGATCTCGATCTTCTCCGGCACCGCCTCGATCACGAAGTCGACGTCGCCGAAGTCCGCGTAGGTCCTCGTGCCCTGAATGCGCCCGAGCACCTCCTCGATCTGCGCCTGGCCCTGCTCCTCGGTGAGCTTGCCCTTCTCGACGAGCTTGCCCACCTGTCCGGAGGTGACGTTACGGGCCTCGTCGAGGCCGGCCTGCACGAGCGCGTCGTCGATGTCCTTCAGCACCGTCGGGATCCCAGCGGCCGCGATCGTCTGGGCGATCTGGCCGCCCATCGTCCCGGCGCCCACGACAGCAGCCTTGAATACGAACATCGATTTGTCTCCTCTGCTCTTGATTGGATCCCGCCCAGCCCCCACCCAGCCCCGCGCAGCCTAGCGGGCCGGCGTCAAGGACCTCCGGTTCCAGAGGAGGGCCGGTTCCAGAGAGGAGGCTCTAAGCCGACGGAGGCGAGTCAGCGACGGTGACCCGGACGACATCCGGGGCGGCCGGGGGTCGATCGGAGGCGCGCGCGGTGATATCCGTGACGTCCGCATCCGCGTCCGTGTCCGTATGCAGTGAGGCGGAGTCGCCGATCCAGTCCTTTAGGAACACGTCGCAGGCTTCGAGGTCGAGCGGCCGGGCGAAAAGGAAGCCCTGGCCCGAGTCGCAATGCTCCTCCTTCAGCAGCGTCAGCTCGCGCGACTGCTCGATGCCCTCGGCGAGCGTCTCGATCGAGAGCGACTTGCCAAGCTGGACGAGCGTGCGGATCAGGGTGTCCCCTTCGGGGTCCTGACTGACGCGGGAGATGAACGAGCGGTCGATCTTCAGCGCGTCGACGGGGAAGCGCTGAAGATAGGCGAGCGACGAGTAGCCGGTGCCAAAGTCGTCAATCGCGATCCTCACCCCGAGCTCCTTGATCGCGATGAGCCGCCGGGCAGTTTCATCGGCGTTTGACATCAGCGTCGTCTCGGTGATCTCGAGCGTCAGCGCGCTCGGCTGCAGGCCACTCTGGGCCAGCGCGTCGCGCACCTCGGTCACGAACTCGTCGGTGTCGAGCTGGCGGGCGGAGACGTTGACGGCCATGCCGACGGGATAACCCCTTCGCCGCCACGCGGCACCCTGCCGGCAGGCCTCGTGCAGGACCCACGCGCCGACTTCGCAGATCAGGCCGGTCTCTTCGAGCAGCGGGATGAAGTCGTCCGGCTGCACGACGCCGCGCACGGGGCTGCGCCAGCGAATCAGCGCCTCCATGCCGGTCGGGGTCATCTCCTGGAGGTTGAACGTGGGTTGGTAGACGAGGAAGAACTCGTCGTTCTCGAAGGCGACCCGCAGATCCATCTCGAGCTCCATGCGGCTCTGAACCGCATCCTGCATCCCGGACTCGAACACGACGTAGCGGTTCTTACCGTCCCACTTGGCGCGATACATCGCGATGTCCGCGTCGCGCAGCAACTCTTCGGCAGAGACCCGATCGCCGGCCGCGATGCCGATGCTCGCCGTGACGGTCAAACGACTCTGCTCGGCCCCGTCCAATTCGAAGGGCTGCTTGAGCGCGTCGAGCAAGCGCTCGGCGATCATCTCGGGGCCCGAGTCCAACGACATCCCTTCGGCGACGATCACGAACTCGTCCCCGCCGAGGCGCCCGAGCGCGTCGATGTCGCGCACGACGCCGTCCAAGCGCGCGGCGACCGCCCGCAGCAGCTCGTCGCCGATGCCGTGGCCGAGCGTGTCGTTGATCGCCTTGAAGTTGTCGACGTCAACGAACAGCGCGGCGACGGGCGTCTGGCTGCGGCGGGCGCGCACCAGCATCTGCTCGACACGGTCGAGGATCAGCGTGCGGTTGGGCAGCCCCGTGAGGGCATCGTGGGTCGCCAGGAACGCGAGCTCCTCCTGGCGGCGGGTGAGCTCCACGTGCGCGCGCCGGCGCTCGGACTCGAAGGACTGGCACATCCGCACGAGCGTGACGTCGAGGCTGCGCTGCAGCATGCCCAAGGCCCAGGCGAGCACGTCAGTTGGAACGTCGAGCTGCGCCGCCGTCTCACGCAGCACTTCGTCGGCCGCGTCGCGCCAGCGCAGGCAGCGCTTGGTGACCTCGTTCAACGGCGCCTCGCGCTGGGCGGCCAGATGACCGAAGATTCGCCAGGACTCCTGCCCGACCTCGCGCGCCACGGCCGCGCCTTCGCCGGCCATCCAGCGTGCGACCGCGAGCGTGGAGACGGCGCCGACGCGCACGAAGCTGTCTTCGACGGCATCGTCGAGGGTGAGTCCCGAATCCTCGGAGCGACGGCGGATCCCCGCGACCACGTCGTCGGTGCGCGCGCTGAGCGCCTCGCCGAGGCGGCGCAGCTGCTCCGGATCGATCGTCGCCGGCGCCTGCACCGGCGACGGCGCGTTCATCCGGTCGACGTGAACCTCTCCCGAACCCATAATCGAGCGGATCGGCAGTTCGTAAGAGTTACTTTAAGAACTTTCCCTTACAGATAAAGGGCCGGCGGCCGCCGGCGCGTCGAGGAGACGCGCAGGCCCCGCAAACGGACTTCTTACACGGCGAGGGCCGCGGGCTCCTCGACGCGCCGCGGGAGCAGCGTTTCACGCGCGATCACCAACCGCTGGATCTGCGATGTGCCCTCGTAGAGCTGCATGATCTTGGCGTCGCGGAAGAGCTTCTCGACGGGGTACTCCTTGATGAAGCCGTAGCCGCCGTACACCTGCACGGCGTCGGTCGCGATTTTCATCGCCGCGTCGGCCGCGAAGCGCTTGGCGTGCGAGGAGACGAGCGTGTTGCGTTCGCCGTTGTCGAGCATGAATGCCGACTTCCAGGTGAGCAGACGCGCCGCCTCGATTTCGGTTGCCATGTCGGCGATCATGAACTGGATCGCCTGGTGCATCGCGATCGGCACGCCGAACTGGACGCGTTCGCGGGCGTAGTCGGTTGCGAACTCGAACGCCGCGCGCGCGATCCCGGTTGCCATCGCGGCGACGCCCGGGCGGGTGCGGTCTAGCGTGGCCATCGCCAGCTTGAAACCGTGGTTTTCCTCGCCCAGCAGGTTCTCCGCGGGGACCTCGACGTCGTTGAAGGAGATCGTCGCGGTGTTCGACGCGCGCTGGCCGAGCTTGTCCTCCTTCTTGTCGACGACCACACCCCAGTCGCGCTCGACCACGAAGGCGCTGATGCCGCGGTGGCCGGCGTCCTTGTCGGTCTTCGCATAGACCGTGTAGTAGTCGGCGTAGCCGCCGTTTGTGATGAAGCACTTCGAGCCGTTGATCACATACTTGTCGCCCTGCTTGACGGCGGTCGTGCGCATCCCCGAGACGTCCGAGCCGGCGTCGGGCTCGGTCAGACAGAAGGAAGCCAGCTTCGGCGCTTCGGTGAGCATGCCCAGATACTTCTTCTTGATCTCCTCCGAGCCCCCGAGCGCGATCGGCGCAGTCGCCAGGCCGTTACAGCCGAGCGAGGTCTGGATGCCCGAGCAGCCCCAGGACAGCTCCTCCTCGATCAAACAGCCGTCGAGGTAGCCGGCGCCGGCGCCGCCGTAGGCCTCCTCGATGTGGGAGTTCATCAACCCGACCTCCCAGGCTTTCTCGATGATGTCGCCGGGCCAGGTGCCGTCCTTGTCGTACTCCCAGGCGACCGGGCGGATCTCCTTCTCGGCGAAATCGTGTGCCATCTCGCGCAGGTTCTTCTGCTCGTCTGTGAGCGTGAAATCGACCATGTCTACGTGATCTCCTAAGGGGCGGGCGCGCGGGTTGGGACCGTCGCGCGGGAATAGATTGACTGGTCAGTCAACGTAAAGGGTAGCGAAGCGAAGGGCGTTTTTTCAAAAACGAAAAGCGTATTCACCACGACTAATCCAGCTCGTCGGGGTCCTCGTCGGGCTCCAATTCCTCGTTCTCGACGTCATCGTCGTCCACTTCCCCCACCACCACCAGCTCGCCCGCGGGGTGGTAGGCGACCTGGAAGCTCTCGATCAGCTCGTCCCGGCGGTGCTCGTCGACCGGCGCCTCGTCGGAGATCAGCACCCAATCGGCGTCCTCGCCCGGCTCGACGTCGTCGAAGATCTCATGATCGACGTCCGGCGTGTCGTCGACGATCAGGACGACCTCCGTCTGCGGGTTGAAATACATCCCGGGGCGGATGCTCAACTCGTCGAACTCGAATCGGCGTGGGTCGGCCATGCCGCGTTTATATCCGACCTCGCCGTCGGTGTGTTTAAGGATCGAGCTCTTGCAGGGTGCGCTCCACCTCGGCAGCGACGTCCAACGGCTCCAGCCCCTGCCGCGCGCGGCGTTCGTTCTTCGCGATCACCAGCTGGCGCACCTCCCCTTCGAGGCCCGCATCGTGCCCCGCCGCCGGCGCCAGCAGCAGCTTTGCGACCTCCGCGTCGATGTCCAGTGCCGGCTCGCCCCGCTGCACCATCCGCGCGCTGCGCGCGCCGAGCATCTGCCTGATCTCCCGCTCCTGCTCGGCGCGGTCCGCGGCGCTGCTCAGCGGCGGCGCGCTCCCCATTTCCGGACCCCCACCGTCGCGCGTCATCCCGCCCTGGCCGATCTCGTCGTACACGCTCCCGGAGCGGCCGAGCAGGAACACCACCGACATCACAACCGACACGCCGACCGCTCCGAACACCACGATCGGGAAGATGCTCTCCAGCATCACTCGATTGTCGCCTATTTCATCGGGGTTGGGCTGAAACGCGCAACTACCCTGTGCCGGGTGGTGTTCCGGGGTCTGCAATGAGCCCTGCAGCGACGAACATCATCGTCCGTAGGATGCGCGCCGTGCGCGCCGTACATCTGCGGGCGCTCGCCCCGGTGGCGCTCGTACTGAGCGTTTCGCTCGCGGGCGGGGCCGCCTCCGCCCAAGCCACCGGCAAGCCGGCCAGCGGGCCGAGCGTCTCGGCGGCGCTCGCGAGCCTGCAGCGCAGCGGCGCGATCGCTCCGGCCGTCTACCAGCAGGACTACACGGCCTACGTCGCCGCGGTCAACTCGCTGAAGAAGCTCTCCGGCACGCGGCGCTCGGAACTCGGCGCGGTGCTCGCGAACGTGCGGGCGATCGCCGCCGCCGGCGGGTTCATCCCCTCGCGACTGCCGGCTCTGTTCCTGACGCTCGAACGCAACCGCACATGGTGGACGACCGGGTCGCTGCTCGCCTCGCGGGTGCGCATCAGCTTCCCTGGTTCCAAGCTCATCTGGGAGTACTACTCCGGCCAGGGAATCGAGATCCAGTGGCTCGGCACCTTCGGCGAGGGCAATGGGTTCTACTCGGGCAACCAGAACAACAACCTCAAGCAGCTCGTCGCCGAACTGATCCCGCTCGCGACCAAGCGCGCCGGCGGGATCGCGTGGGAGTACATGTTCCAGTTCGACGGCGGCCTCCCGCCCTGGACGAGCGGCCTCTCGCAGGGCACCGCGCTGCAGGTGCTCTCGCGCGACTGGTCGCGCTTCAAAGAACCGGCCGTCCTGACCGCCGCCCAGGAAGCGCTCGGGATCTTCAAGACCCCTCCCCCGTCCGGCGTGCGCGTAGCGAGCTCGCTGGGGGCGCACTACCTGGAGTACACCTACGCTCCCACCGACCGCATCCTCAACGGGGAAATCCAGGCTTTGGTGGGGCTGTACGACTACACGTCGATCACGAAGGACCCCGTCGGGCTTGCGCTGTTCGAAGCGGGCGACGGCGAAGAGCGCGTGCGCACGCCCCTCTACGACACCGGCGCCTGGTCGATGTACGACCAGTTCGGCGAATCCGACCTCAACTACCACGAACTGCTCACCGAATTCCTTCAGCACCTGTGCGAACGCACGCGCCGCGGCGAGCCGCTCACCGTGGCCGCCCCCCCGGCGCCCGCGCCCGCGCCGGCACCCACGACGCCCACTACGACGACGCCCGGTGGAGGTACGGCTGGGGGTACTGCCGGGGGCACGACGGAAACAGGCGGCGCCAGCGCCGCGCGCTACACGGCGCGGAGCAGCGCGACGAGCACGACCTCCGCGATCGCCGGTGACGCGATCTACTGCACGACGGCCGAACACTTCACCGCCTACTTGCACACGCCGCCGGTGATCTCTTTGATCACTTCCACGCTGCCGACCAGCGCACGTGCCGGCGTGCAACTGTCGCTGTCGAAGGTCTCGACCGTGCGCCTGACCGTGCGCTACGGCGGCAACGTCGTGTTCAGCAACAGCGCGACCGTCGAACGGGGCAAGCCGAAGCTGCTGTGGCCCACCCCGGCGAAGAGCGGCTCCTACGCGGTCACGCTGTCGGCGACGGACCCGGCCGGCAACTTCGCGACCGCTTCGGGGACGATCACCGTTGTCAAGGGCGCTAAGGCGCACTGAGCAGCAGCCAACCAACCGCGCGCCCCGCAACAGGATCCCACCCGGCCCAGGCGCGCCTAGACTGCGGTACATGACACGACTGAGCAGCGCCTGGCGGGCCCTGACGCCCGACCAGCGTCTTGCGGGCGGCGCCTCGACGGCGCTGTTCGTGACGATGTTCCTGCCGTGGTACCAGCAGAACGCGGTCGTCAACGCCCCGCGCGCGGCGCCGCTGCAGAGCCGCAATCTGAACGCGTTCCAGGTCTTCTCGTTCGTCGAGGCCGCCGTCATGCTCGTCGCCCTGGCCGTGCTCTACCTGCTGTTCGCGCGGGGCGAGCGGCGCTCTTTCCAGCTACCCGGCGGCGACGGCTCGGTCGTGTTCGCCGCTGGGATCTGGGTAGCTCTGCTGCTCGTGCTGCGCCTGTTCGACAAGCCCGGGATCACGACCCACGGCGTCGCCGCGAACGTCGGCATCCAATGGGGGATCTTCTTCGCGCTCGCGGCCGCCGGGCTACTCGCGGCCGCCGGCTCGCGGATGCGCGCCGGCGCGCGGCCCGAGGCTCCGCTGGTGCGTCGTCCGCGGCGGCCCGACTCTCCACGCGAGACCGAACCGTCACTCGCGCGCCGGGCGCGCTCCTCCGAGCCCGCCGGCCAATTCCCGAGCGATCGCGAGGCGCCCACTGCGCGCGTCGGACGCCGCCCGCCGGCGCCGCGCACCGCGCCGCCCCGCCACGCACCGCGCCGCCCCGCCGGCGCGGACGACACCACCGAGCAACTGTCCTTCGAGGACCACGCCTCAGACCCCGAGCCAAACCTCGTGTCCGACCCCGCGCCCGAACCCGACCAGCGGTAGACGCCTATCATTGCGCGGACGATGTCCGCCCCTTTGTCCTCGGCGCCCGCATCCTCGGTGCCCGCCTCCGTCGCAGATGTCGCCGCGGGCCTGCGCGCCGTTGGGTACCTGCCCGGCGAGTCGACCGCGCTCGTGGCGTTCCTCGCGACCAAGCTCGGCAAGCCCGTGCTCGTCGAGGGGCCGGCGGGCGTCGGCAAGACCGAGCTCGCGAAGTCGCTCGCGCTGTATCTCGACCGCGAGCTCGTGCGGCTGCAGTGCTACGAGGGCCTGGACGAGGCGAAGGCGCTGTACGAGTGGAACTACCGCAAGCAGCTCCTGCGCATCCAGGCCGAGGCCTCAGACACGGGCTGGGAGGCGGTGCAGGAGGACATCTTCGGCGAGGAGTTCCTTTTGGCCCGTCCCCTGATGAGCGCGATCGCCTCCGCCGAGCCGGTGGTGCTGCTGATCGACGAGATCGACAAGACCGACCAGGAGTTCGAGGCGATGCTCCTGGAGGTGCTCTCGGACTTCCAGATCTCGATCCCCGAGCTCGGCCGCGTGGAGGCGCGCACGCACCCGGTCGTGCTACTGACCTCGAACAACTCGCGTGAGCTCACGGAGGCGCTCAAGCGCCGCTGCCTGTACCTGTGGCTCGACTACCCCGAGCTCGAGCACGAGCTCGAAATCGTGCGTCTACACGCGCCGGAATTGTCGGAGACCGTCGCGCGCAGGCTCGTCGAGGTCGTCGGCATGGTGCGCGAGCTCGACCTGAAGAAGCCGCCGTCGATCGCCGAGTCGATCGATTGGGCGCGGGCGCTGTTGCTGCTCGGCGCCGAAGACATCGACGAGGCCACGTTCAGGGACACGATGTCGGTGATCGTCAAGCACCGCACGGACATGGACATCGTCTCCGAGCGCGTCGGGATCAAGTTGGGCCCACCCGCCCACTCGGCCGTCGGCTCAGCGGCCGCCGATGCCGCCTGAGGGGCTGGCTGCCCGCATCCTCGAGCTCGGCGAGGAGCTGCGCCGCGAAGGCGTCGCGGTCGGGACCTCGGAGCTGCTGGACGCGTTCGCGGTGCTGCGCGAGGTGTCCTGGACCGAGCAAGAGGACTTCCGCGAGGCGCTCGCCGCGACGCTCGCGAAGAGCCAGGAGGACCGCCGCGTGTTCGAGCTGGTGTTCGACCGCTTCTTCTTCCGCGCGGTCGAGCTCGCGGCGCTGCGCGAGGACGTGCGCGAGGGCGACCAGTCGCAGGCCCCGCCGGGCGCGATCGACCTCGACGAGCTCTCCGTGGAAGACCTGGAGGCCTTGCGCGCGCAGATCGCGGCCGCGCTGAGGGATGGTTCGGAGGGAGCGATGCGCGACCTCGCGCGGATGGCGATCGCCGCCTTCGGGCGGCGCGAGGAGGGCTCGGGCGTGATCGGCGTCGACGTCCAGCGCATCCGCCGCGCGCTCGGCCTGCGCACCGAGCCCCAGCCCGACCTACCCCCCGAGGACCCCCGGCGCGAGGGCCTGCCGCGCGATGCGCTGCGCCGCTTCGAGGCGCTGCTGCGACGCGAGCTCGAGCGCGGCCAGATCGAGCGGACCGGCAGCCTACCCCCGTCGCGACCGTTGGGCGAGCTCGACCGGGCGCTCCCCTCCGGGCCGCTGGCCGACCTGGCGGCCGTGCACCGCGTGGTGATCCAATTGCGCCGTCGCCTGGCCACGCAGGGCATGCAGGCGCGCGGGCACCGCCGCCACGCGCAGGTGGACGTGCGGCGCACGATGCGCGCGTCGCTGCAGACCGGCGGCGTCCCGGTCGTGCTCAAGTACCGCCCGCGCCGTCCGCGCCGCCCGGAGATCTACGTGCTGTGCGACGTATCGACGAGCGTCACCTCGGCGTCGGTGTTTTTCCTGTCGGTGCTCCACGCTCTCCACGACTCATTTCGCAAGATGCGCTCGTTCGTGTTCATCGAGCGCGTCTCGGAGGTGACCGACATCTTCGCCCACGAGCGCAACTTCAAAGCGGTCTCAGAACGGATCTCCTCCGACGCGGGCGTGGCCGACATCTCCGGCTACACCGACTACGGCCGCGTCTGGTCGGAGATGCTGGATCTGGTCGGCGAAGATCTGCACCCGCGCGCCACGGTGATCGTGCTCGGCGACGCGCGCACGAACGGCCGCGACCCCCGCTCCGACCTGTTCGCCCAGCTCGCCGCGCGGGCAGGGCGCACGTTCTGGCTGAACCCCGAGCCGCGCCTGTACTGGAACTACGGGGACTCGGTGATCGCCTCCTACGAGGAGTTCTGCACCGCGTTCGAGTGCTGGACGACCGCACAGCTGGAGGACTTCGTGCGGGCGCTCACCCGGCCAGTCTCATCGGCGCTGTAGCGGGCCGGGTAAAGAGACGCGAAGGGCACGCCATCGCGCGGTAGCATCAGCCAGAAGCAAAACAGGGGGGCTGGCGGGACAAGCCGGCTGAGATGGCGCCCAGGAGAAGATCCCCCGGCGTCGACCCTTTGAACCTGTGGGGTAATGCCCGCGGAGGGAGCTCAGTGCCAACCGAACTGCAACCGCGCGCGCCCAGTACACCTCGGATCGCTCGCGCCAACGACGGCATCGGCCTCAGCGATGTCAGCCGCAGCTACCGCGACCAGCGCGGAGCCTCCGTGCAGGCGCTCGCCGGCGTATCGCTGCACGCCGACCACGGCGAACTGCTCGCGGTCGTCGGCCCGAGCGGCTGCGGCAAGACGACGTTGCTGGAGCTGATCTGCGGCCTGCAAACCCCCGACGCCGGCGCCGTCGAGTGCGCGCCGGCGGCGCTGATGCCCCAGCGCGACCTGCTGCTGCCGTGGCTCTCCGCGGTCGACAACGCCGCGCTCGCCCTACGCATCGCCGGCTCACCGCGCGGCGCGGCGCGCGCACGGGCGGCAGAGTTGTTCGCCGAGCTTGGGTTGGACGGATTCGAGGCCGCCCATCCGCACGAGCTCTCCGGGGGAATGCGCCAGCGCGTCGCCTTCCTACGCACTCTGCTCTCCGGCAAGCCCGTCCTCTGCCTGGACGAGCCGTTCGGAGCGCTCGACGCGATCACGCGCGCGGAGATGCAGGCCTGGCTGGGCCGGGCCTTGCAGCGTGAGCCGCGCACCGTCGTGCTCGTCACCCACGACGTCGAGGAGGCGATCGTGCTCGCCGATCGCGTTGCGGTGCTCTCCCCCCGGCCCGGCAGGTTGCGGGCGGAGATCGCGGTGGACCTTCCCCGCCCCCGCTCGCGCACCGATGTGACTGTCGTCGCGTTGCGCGAGCGGGCTTTGGCCGCGCTGGGGATGGGCGACTCGTGAGGCGCCGGATCGTCAACGCCCTGCCGGCACTCGTGCTCGTCCTCGCTCTGCTCGGCGCCTGGGAGCTCTACGCCGACTCGGGCGCGACCAGCTCCTCGATCCTCCCGGCGCCCCATACGATTGCCGAATCGTTGTGGTCCAACGCCGGGCTGCTCTCTCACAACCTCGCCGTCACCGCCGAGGAGGTCTCGCTCGGGCTGGCGCTCGCGCTGGCGCTCGGGTTCGCGCTCGGGGTCCTGATCCACCTCTCCCCGGCCCTGCGCCGCGCCTGCTATCCGCTCACGGTCGGCTCCCAGGCGGTGCCGATCGCGGTGATCGCCCCTCTGCTCGTCTTCCTGCTGGGCTTCGGTCTGCTCCCCAAGCTGATCGTGATCGTCCTGATCTGCTTCTTCCCAGTCGTGGTCACGACCGTCGACGGGCTCGCCGCCGTCGACCCCGACCAGCTGAAGCTGCTGCGCACGCTCGACGCCTCGCGCCTGCAGGCCTTCCGCTTCGCCGAGCTCCCCGCGGCGCTGCCGGCGGCGATCAGCGGCGCGCGGATCGCCGTCACCGTCGGCGTGATCGGCGCCTACATCGCCGAGTCCCAGACCGCCACCTCCGGCGCCTACGCCGGGCTGGGCCACGAGATCAACGCCGACCTCTCCTCGCTACAGACTTCGCGCGCCTACGCGGCCGCGGTCGTGCTGTTCGCGTTCGCGATCGCCTGCTTCTACACCCTTTCCCTGGTCGAGCGCCGCCTGGCGCCGTGGGCCAACCAATCAAGAGGAGACCTCCGTTGAAGATCAGACTCGCCGCTGTGCTCGCCGTCGCCTGCGCCCTTACCCTGTCAGCCTGCGGCGCCAAGCAGGACACGATCACCGCGGCGCACACCAAGTCCTTCACGGTGATGCTCGACTGGTTCCCCAACGCCGACCACGCGCCGCTCTACTCCGCTTTGGCCGCCGGCGACTTCCGCGCCGCGGGCCTTTCGGTAAAGCCGGTGATCCCCTCCGAAACCGCCGAACCGCTGAAGCTGCTCGCGGCCGGCAAGGTCGACATGGCGATCTCCTACGAGCCCGAGCTGCTGCTCGCTCGCGACGAAGGCCTGAAACTGGTCTCGATCGCGGCGCTCGTCCAGCGGCCGCTGACGTCGATCATCGCGCTGCCCTCAGCGCACATCTCGAAGCGTCGCCGAGCTCGCCGGAAAGACCGTCGGGACCGCCGGCATCCCCTACCAGGCGGCCGAGATGAAGGCGGCTCTGCAGAACGCCGGCGTCAATCCGTCATCGGTACACGAAGTGAACGTCGGCTTCAACCTCGTCCCCGCGATGCTCTCCGGCAAGGTTTCAGCGACGCTCGGCGGCTACTGGAACTATGAGGCGCTCCAGCTTCAGTTGATGCACAAGCACCCCGTCACGATCCCGATCGACCAGGCCGGCATCCCCACCTACGACGAGCTCGTCCTGGTCGTCCGCGAAGAACAGGCGCGCACCGACGGCCAGGACCTGCGCGCGTTCCTGCAGGCGCTCACCCGCGGCGAGCGCGCCGTGCGGGCCGATCCGGCCGCCGCGGCGGCGCTGCTCGTGAAAGCCAACCCGTCGCTCGAAGGAAAGCTGCAGCTCGCCTCGATCGAACAGACCCTTCCCGCGGCGCTCCCCTCCGGCGGCAACCCCTACGGCTACCAGAACCCCACGGCGTGGACGGCCTTCGGCAACTGGATGTTCTCCCACGGGCTCCTCCACCACAACCCGAACAACACCGCTCTACCGCCGTTCACCAACGAGTTCCTGCCGGGGGAAGGGATCGGGAAGAGCGAAGAATAAGGACCTGTCGCGAGGCCTACAGACCCTGCATGTGCACGGCGGCGAGGCCGGCCCACTCGCCGTAATCGGCGAAGAACGCGCGCACCTCGTGCTCCTGCGCGCGGGCTCGCTCCTCGCCGCCGCTGAGCCTGCGTCCGACCAGCTTGAGCAGGCCGAGATCGCCGGCCGGCAGCTGGTCGTAGCGGCCCTGGCCACACAGCGCCATCATCTCGACGGTCCACGCGCCGATGCCCGAGATCGCGCGCAGCCGCTTCCAGCCGCGCTCGTGCTCGGCGGGGTCGCGCAGGTTCACGCGCCCCCGCGCGACCTCGCGCGCGGCCCTTCTCAACGCGAGCGCGCGCGCCGCCGCGAGGTCGCAGGATTCGATCAGCGCCGGCGCCGTCGCCCCCAGCTTCGCGGCCGTCGGCAGATCGCGCAACCCGCTCGCCCACGCCCCCTCCCCGCTGCCCGTCCAGCGCCGTCCGAGGCGCGTGACCAGGCGACTCTGGATCTTTGCCGCGCGCTCGTACTCGATCAGCTGCTCGCACACCGCCCACACGAGCGCCTCGAACGGCTCCGGGCGGCGTCCCACCCGCAGCCACGGGCGCGCCCGCACCGAGCGCCCGATCAGCGGGTCGCAGGCGTTGCGGCGGAGAAAGGGCCGCAGGTCGTCGTCCACACCGAGCGCAAACCGCATCCTTGCGATGCCGTACCTCGCGGCCGCTTGAGTTCGTGCGCGCGCGCCGAACAGGACGCTGTCGTCCGCGGTCTGCGCGATCCGCACCACCACCGGCTCCTCCTCGTGATGCAGCAAGCGTTCCAACACGCCGTCGCGGCAGCGCATCACGCCGTCCATGCCATTGCGCCTCGGCAGCCTGAACGGACTCTCCGGCCGCACCTCCTCGCGCAGCTCGACCAGGTCGCTCCGGTCGCTCAGCGCTCGCCGCCCAGCAAATGTACGTCCACGAGCAGCGATCTGCTGCCGACGATCTGCAAGAGCTCGCCGGCCTTGTTCGCGGAGCGCCCGTCGCGCCCACCGCGGCTCAGTCGCCCTCCGCGGCGGCCCTTCGCGAGCGCCGTGCGCCGGCGGCGATGGACGAGACCGACGACGGCCGCCCCCGCCACGAAGCCTCCGGCCGCCACGGCGGCCGCCTGCACGGCCGGCACGACGGCGCGGCCCGAGCCCGCCTCGGTCGGCAGCGCCCGCGCGGGGGATGCGATCACCGTCGGCTCGTCCGCGAGCACCGGCAAAGCATCGACTTCCTCGGTGTCACCCATTCCGCGCAGTGTACGCGGCCGCCCAGACTGCTAGTCGAGGACCCGCTCGTAGACACGGTAGCGCTTGACGATCTTCCCGCCCATCGCTTCCATGCCCCTGTTCATCGGCGTGTTCGTCTCGAGGATCCAGCCCATCTCGCCGCCCTTCTGCGGGCGGTGTTCGGCCGCATCGAAGTGCAGCTGGTAGAGCTTCGCCGCGACACCCGTGTGCTGATGCTCGGGCTTGACGCCGAGGAAGCCCACACGCACCCGCGTCATGATCTTGCCCTTGTTCAGGAAGTGCCACCACCCGAGCGGCAGGAACTTGCCGTTCATCTTCTCGAGCACCTGGTTGAGGTCGGGGAACGTCATCGCCATCCCGACCACCTCGCCCGTGTCTTCTTTCTCGGCGATCATGCACCAGTGCTTGTCGAACGCCAGCTGGATCTCCTGCGCGTAGGCATCCAGGTCCTTCTTCGAGTACGGCACGAAGTCCCAATTGTTCGCCCACGCGGCGTTGTAGACCTCGGCGAAGGAGTCCATATCTTTGCGCAGCTGGCGCCTCTTCATCGGGCGGACCCTGATCCCGTGCTCTGACTGCGCCTGCTCCGCCAGCTCCCAGATCACCGGCAGCACCTTGTCGCGATCTTCGACCTCCAATTTCCACATCAGCAGGTCCATCGCCTTTTCCATTCCCGCCTGCTCCATGCGCTGCCGGTAGTAGGGCGGATGCCAGGGCTGCTTGATCATCGGACGCAGGTCGTACCCCTCGATCAGGATGCCGCTCTCTTCGTTCATCGAAAAGTCCGCGGGACCCACCATGCGCTCCTTGCCGCGCGCCCTGCACCATCCCTCGGCGGCGCTCAGCAGCGCGTCGAGGACCTCCTGGTCGTCCTCGAACTCGAGGAAACCGAACCAGCCCCAACTCTTTTTCTGGTAGTCGTTGAACGCGTGGTTGACCTGAGCGGTGATCCGTCCCACCACCCGCCCATCGCGCCTGGCGAGGAAGTACTCGGCTTCGCCGTGGCTGAAGAAGGCGTTCATCCGCCGGTTCAGAAACAGCCAGCGCTCGAGCTTTGGTAGGGGGATCCAGAGGGGGTGGTTAGCATGCAACCGGAACGGCAGGTCGATGAACGCTTTCGTCTCCGCCCTGCCGGAGACCGGTGTGACCTGGACACCGCCTGTTCGCTCAGACACGCTCACTGACCCAGACCCTATATGCACACTTCGACAGACGTCTTCGCCAAGGTCCGCGGCCACGAGCGCGAAGAGCTCTTGCGCGCCGCGCGCGAGGCCGACGTGCTGCCCTACTTCCATGTCCTCACCTCGGCGGCAATGCCCGTCGTCGAGATGGAGGGCGCCGAGCGGATCATGCTCGGCTCGAACAACTACCTCGGCCTGACCGGCGACGAGCGCGTGATGAAGGGGGCCGAGGACGCCCTGCACCGCTACGGCACCGGGCTGACCGGCTCGCGCTTCTTGAACGGGACGATCCCTTTGCACCTGGAGCTCGAGCAGGAGATCGCCGAGTGGATGAACACCGACGCCGCGCTCGTGTTCACGACCGGCCACCAGGCCAACCTCAGCACGCTGGGCACGATCCTCGGGCCTGGCGACACGGTGATCGTCGACTCTGGCGACCACGCCTCGGTCTTTGACGGCTGCCTGCTCTCCCGCGCCAAGCTGCGCGCGTTTCGCCACAACCGCCTGGACAAGCTGGAGAAGATGCTCGACCGCGCTCAGTCCGATGGCGGTGGCGTGCTGGTGGTCGTGGATGGGGTCTTCTCGATGGAGGGCGACATCGCGCCGCTGCGCGAGATCTGCGACCTGTGCGCCCGCTACGGCGCGCGCCTGATGGTCGACGAGGCGCACGGCGCGGGGGTACTGGGCGCGCGTGGCGCGGGGACCGCCGAGCTGCTCGGGGTCGAGGACCGCGTCGACCTGCGCATGGGCACCTTCTCCAAGTCCTTCGCCTCCTGCGGCGGCTTCGTCGCGGGGCCGGCGGACGTGATCGAGTACCTGCGGATCTACTCGCGCCCATTCCTCTTCACCGCCTCCGCGGTCCCGGCATCGCTCGGGGCCGCGCTCGCGGCGCTGCGTGTGATGCGCTCCCCCGACGGTCCGCCGCTGCTCGAGCGCGTGCTCGCCAACGCGTGGCGCCTGCGCGACGGGCTCGAAGACCTCGGCTTCGCGGTGGTCGAACCCCAAGAGCTGCCCGCCGATGTCTCCCCCGCCCCGGGCGTGGTCAGAGAGGGAGCCGACACGCCGCCGCGGATCGTCACCCCGATCGTCCCCGTGCTCGTCGGCGACGACTGGAAGGCAGCGCTCCTGTGGCGCGCCCTCTATGACGCGGGCGTGTTCGTCAACACCGCGCTGCACCCCGCCGTCCCCCCGGGCGGGGCGCTGCTGCGCACCAGCGTGATGGCCACCCACGACCACGCCGTGCTCGATCGGGCGCTCTCCGTCTTCGCGCGCGTCAAGTCTGAGTTCGAGGCCGAGCACGGTCCGCTGCCCAGTCCGTCGGACTCGGCCTGAGGCCTCGTCGGTCGGCGTTCCACCAGTCGATTGCGCTTGTCCATTTCTTCACAAGTCCTCCAGGCAATAAAAAGGTCGCTTCTAGCGCACGAACCGCGCTCGCACTGTTGACCGGGAACCCCGTCCTGACGTAGCTTCTTAGAGCGCTCTGCATGACCGTCTGAAGTTCGCCTCTTAGGAACGGTGGCGATGATCGGGAGCATCCGCGATTCGTCGCGGATCGTCCTCAGGTGGCCGTGGCGAGCGCATACTCGTAAAAATTCAAGCAAGGATGTTGCCGCCGCGTCGCTCGCGTCGGCAACGGGGAGAGTGCTCACATGAACGCGACAGCGACGATTTCCCCTGCCGACCGGGCGGGCGGGGCGGGCGGGCCCCAATATATGCGCGCCCTAGAACGCGCCAATCAGGTCCGCCTGGCCCGCGCCGAGCTCAAGCGCCGGGTCGCGCTGG
Source organism: uncultured Solirubrobacterales bacterium (assembly GCA_963837135.1). Classification (GTDB taxonomy): domain Bacteria; phylum Actinomycetota; class Thermoleophilia; order Solirubrobacterales; family Solirubrobacteraceae; genus Palsa-744. The sequence goes on along the minus strand of CAWILV010000004.1, from coordinate 122,201 downwards.
GCGATCTCTGCGTAGCCGCTGTGATCCTCGACTGCCCGTGGGAGGCCGAGTCGATGGCGGTCGCCGACCTGCTGATGAGCCAGCGTCGCTGGGGACAGACACGTTGCCGCAAATTTCTCGCCCAGATCGCGATGTCCGAGAAGAAGACCGTCGGGTCGATGACCGACCGCCAGCGCCGCACGCTCGCGGCGATGCTCACCGCCGTTCCGGCGAGCGGCGCGGAGGCCGCCGAGGGGCAGCGCAACGGCGATCAGGCCGCCGAGCTCTACAACCGGCCATTTGGCATCTCAGCGCACCATGCTCCGCGTGAGCGTCGCGCGATGGCGCTCAGTCACTGATCGATTAAAACCCACCCACCCCGGGGCCGCGCACCGTGCGCGGCCCCTTGGGTAATGGACAGCCGGAGGAGAGCTTGACGTGCCACCAGCCGGCGAGCATCCCGATCAGCCCGAGGCGCGGACGCACCTCCCACACCCCGCACCCCCCTTCGCCAAGGTCCCGCACCGGCAAACGCACGAACTTGTAACGGCCCGGTTCGAGCTTCATCCCATCCAGCAGCTCACGCGCGCGCCGCTCGTGCTCGACCCGCTCGGCCGCAAGCCGGCGCAGGTCCTGTGTGTCGCCGGCCAGGCGGTCGCGCATCCGCTCCAGCTCCGCCAACGTGAGCAGGCAGGGGCCGCCGGTGGCCGCTCCTGCACCGGGGTCCGGAATATCTGCCGGGGAGATGTACGGGAACGCGTTGGCGACGATCGCCGAGCTTTCGCGCTCGAGCCTTGCGATCTGTCTCCTCAGGGCATTGCGCACATCGCGCTCGCCGACCTCGACCTGAGAAGGGCTCGCGACTGAGGCGGCCCCGATATCTGGTGGGTCACGATCTATGACAAGGCCGGACTGGGTCATACCGATCTCCTCCTAGTGCCGGAATCGTCGAGTCTACCAGTGTCCCTCAGGGTGCTTCCAGCGCCATGCGGCATGTCCACAGCGCCTCCTCCACGTACAGCGAAGGTACACCGGCCACCTGGATCGCAAACAGCGTCAAACGGCTCGTATCCGACTTGGCCCGGTGGCCCGGGGCGAGCTCGCCGAACAGAGGAGCCAGCGCCGTCGAAGCGTCCGCGACCACCAGGCGGCCGGCCGGCAGCGGTGGGGCGCCGGCGGTTCGCCCCAAAGGCTCGCCCTCGCTGCTCGCGCGAATGCCGAGCGGGCCGTTCACCGCCTCTGCATCGAGCGCCCACACCGGCACGCCGGTGTCCACGAGCGCAATCAACAGGACGTCCTGCAGCATCCCGCCCGACAGGAAGCCGCCGCGCATCATGCGCTCGAGCGCCGCCGCCTCGATCGGCGTGCGCACCACGTCGGGGTCGAGGCCGATCTGGCGGAAGAACACCCGGTAGGCAGCCGGTACCGGCTCGCGGCGGACCGTCACCGCCCGCGCCCCCCGGAAGCGGTTGGACAGTTCGCGCAGGCGATCTTCGATCCCGGACGGCGAGCGGGCGGTCAGCGACCCGGGGCGAGCAACCCGCGCCTGCACGATCATCAGTCGCAGCTCGGGCAGATCCTGCTCGAGCTCGCGCGCACGCCAACCCAGCTCCAGCTCCGGGACGTCGAGCGCCGCCGCGGCCGGCTCCTCTCGCCCGGCGGATGACGAATCGGGACTCACGGCAGCCGTGTCCTGTACCCACGCGCGCGCGCCGCGCGCACCAGCTCGCTCACACGCATGCGCAACGTCACCGGCGCGGGTACTTCCAGCAGCGGCTTACTCTGCACGACACCTCCTGGATAGGCGAAGTTGACCTGCGAGCAGCTCACCACCTTGTAGAGCGCCGCCAGCGCACCATCGCGATCGAAGCCGATCGGGATGTTCAGGTTTCGCGCCCGTATCAGCGCGCGCAACTTACCCCGCTGCCCCTCCAGCGCCACCCCGGCGAAACGCACGCCCGGGAAGGAGGGCGCGAGCGCCTGCATCTCGCTCAGGGTCCGCGGGCAGGAGCCCGCGTCGACGAACAGCGCCAGCACCACCGGTCCCTGTTCGTAAAGCTCGCAGACGTTCAGGATCCCAGCCCCCCTCACCGAGCACGCGGGGCGCTTCCCGGCTTCGCCCTCGTCGGCGTGGGTGGCGATATTGGCGTCGCCGTTCACAACACCCAGCGCGAGCGGCACGGCGAACGGCGCCAGCCGGTGGCCGGGTGCGATGCCCCCGACACCGTGCGAGTTGCTCAGCGTCGTGTTGATCACGAACAGCACCGCGATCAGCACCCCGAGGATGCCCACGTAGCGCCCGTAGCGCGAGCCGGTGGGCTCAGGCTGACTCATGACGTGTGCGCCCATCTCGCCGCATCCGGCGAAGACGCGGGACGCGGACGGCAATCGCTCGCGGCCGCTGCGCGAGCATCAGCGCCGCCGGCAGCGCCACCAGCACCCCCACCAGCGAGACGGTCAAGTCGATCAGCGTCACCAGCCCGAAGTCGCGGAGCATGCGGATATCCGAGAGCACCAGCACGCCGAAGCCCGCGATCGCCGTCACCCCCGAGGCCGCAACAGCGGCGCCCGTGCGCGCGTAGGTGCGGCGCAACGCCTCGATCGCGTCCTGACCCCGCAAGCGCTCCTGGCGGTAGCGCTCGGACAGCAGCACGCTGAACTCGGTGGAGATCGCGATCACCAGCGCACCGAGCGTGACCGACATCGGGTTCAGCGGCACCCTCACCGCGAACAGAACCAGCGCCGACCACCCCGTCGCCAGCGCGATCGGCACGAGCGGCACGAGCGCCCGGCGACGGTCACCGCGGAAAGCGATCAACAGCACCAGCGCGACCACCGCCAGTCCGATCAGCAACGTCTCCAAGCGTCGCCACGGGGAGGCCACCTGCGTACCGGACCGAGCCGCCAGGACCGGCAACCCGACCAGCCGCGCGCTCACCCCCGCCGGCGGATGCAGGCTCGCGCGCATCGCTTCGATCAGCTGCTGCTGCTCGGCCAACGACATCAGCCGAATGCCGAACGCCAGTGTCGCCGTGCCGCGATCGGGGGTGATCACGTCCTGGGAGAAATACGGCGGGATCGCGTCGAGCAGGCCCTGCACATCGGCCTGCGTCAGCTTCGGGGCTTTGGCGGTCGTGGCAGTTCCCGCAAACAGGTCCGGCAGCGAAAACGCCGGGCACAGCCGCGCCTGCCCGCAGCCGCGAGTGGAGCTGTAGCCGAAGCGCTTCAGCATCGCACTCTCATACGAGCTCATCCATTCGATCGTCGCCGGCTTGGTCAGATCCTTCGCGCTGACCAACAGGTCGAGTTGCCCCCCCACGCCGGTGGCGCGCTCGAGCGCGCTCAGGTTCTGCAGCGACTGGAGGTTCTGCGGGACCAGCTTTTCGATGTTCGTCTGCACCTGCGTCTGCGTATCCAATCCCCAGCCGAGCACCGCCAGCACCAACCCCACGCAGAGTATGCGTCCCGGCCGGCGCGGGGCCTTCACCAGCGCCACCCACAGCACGAAGCGATTGACCGGATTGTCCAGCAGCAACTCGCGCGCTCCGCGCCAGGCGGCGCCCAGCGACGCGCCGAACGCTCCCGCATCCACACGCGTCGCTCGCGGTCCGGCCCCTCCCCGTCCGGTTGCACTCCGTGCGATCGCTCGGCGCTCGGCCAGCACGAGCGCGGCCGAGCCCGCGGTCAGCGCGCACAGGAAGGCGATCACAACGCCCACCGCCAGTAACAGCCCGAAGCCTCGCACCATCGGCACCGGCGAGAGCCCCAGCACGAGCATCGCCCCGGCGCTCGCGATCCCGGCCGTGGCGATCGCCGGCGCGCCCGCGATCGCAGCGCGCCTCACGGCCACCCGCGCGTCGCCGGGTGGAGTGTCTTCTTCAAGGGCCTCCTCCACGCGCGACTGGAACTGAATCGCATAGTCCACCGCCAGCCCCACCAGCACCGGCAGCACCGCAACCTGAGCCACCGTCAGCGACGCCCCCACGACCGACAGCGCGCCGAACGTGAGCGCGGCGGCGAGCAGCGCTATTGCAAGCGGCAAGAGTCGCGGCCGCCCGCGGAAGATCAGGCTGAGCGTGAGTGCCATCACCAGCATCACCGCCACCAGCAGCAGCTCGATCGAGTGCGTGATCGCCCCCGTGAGGTCCGCGACAATCACCGGCTCGCCCGTCACGAGATAGGTCTCCCCGTGCTGCAGCCGCCACTGCTTCATCGCGACCGCTTCGCGAATCAGCGCGATCGTGCGCGTCCGCTCCGCTTCGCTCAGCCCAGCCTTCAATCGCACCGAGATCAGCGCCGCTTCGCGGCTCGGGAACAGGTAGGCAAAGCGCGCCTTCGGTGTGCCCGCCGGCTTGCTCGAGTCGAATACGAGCGTCGAGACGAAGCTCGGGTCGTCCAGGCTCGGCCGCGCGGTGAGCCCGTACTGGAGCGCCAGCGTCGCGAGACCCTCCTTGAAGCGTACAAGCGTGATCGAGCTCGCCTGCTTGCCGAGCTTCTCCGCTTCTTCGGCGCTTTCCCCGCGCGCGAGGGCGGCCTTCCGCACGACTTCCTCGGCCTGCTTCGCCTCCGCTTCGGCCTGCTTGGTCTGGGTGCTCAATTGTTCGTCAATCTGTTCGGCCGCCTCGTTGATGAACGTCCCCGGTCCGAACACCACCTTCACCGTCTTTGCCTTTGCGAGCTGCCCGCACGGTCCGTCCACGCCACCCTCCTGTGCAAGCGCCTGCTCGGGCACGTTGCCCGACAGGCACCCCTCCAACCCCACCAGCCGGTCGACATCAGAGCTGAGCACGAGCTGCTGCAGGTTCCCCTTCACCAGCACCTCGATCGGCTCTTCTCCAAAGTTTTTGTAGAACTTCTGGGTGGCCTCGTATTCGGGGCTAGAGCTCGACACGAACGTGCTCGTCGCCGCCGTCGGTGTGAGTCGCAGAGCGAACGCCGCGCCCACCACCCCGAGCACGGTCGCAACCGCGATCACCAGCACCGGCCTTCTGGTAGCGCCGCTCGTGAGGGCGGCTAGGAGCCGGGCCGAGCTCACTCCATGCCGAGCGGGCCTTGCGCCTCGCCCGAGAGGAACTGGCGAACGAACGGGTTCTCGCTTGCGAACAGCTCAGCCGCCGGGCCCGACTCGACGACCTTGCCCTTCCACAGGACCGAGATGTGTTCGCCGACGCGCCGCGCGCTCATGATGTCATGGGTGATCACCACATACGCCCCACCGTTCTCCGCGTGGACTTCCTTGATCAACTCGCACAGCAGCGCGGTGCGCACCGGGTCCAGGCCCGAGTCGGGCTCGTCAAACAGCAGGATTTCGGGGTCGAGCACCAGCGAGCGCGCGAAGCCGGCGCGCTTGCGCATCCCGCCGGAGAGCTCGTTGGGCATCTTCATGCCCTCGCCCCCCAGGCCGACCTCGCGCATCCGCCGGTTGACGATTTCGGCGATCTCCTCTTCGCTCTTCTCCGTGTGCTGGCGCAGGGGGAAGGCGACGTTGTCATACAGGTTCATCGACCCGAACAGCGCGCCGTCCTGAAACAGCACGCCGAACTTCTTGCGCAGCTCGAACAGCTCGTCGTCGGGCAGGCTCGGGATCGAGTGTCCGTGCACGATCACATCGCCCTGATCGGGATACAACAGGCCGACGATGTGCTTGATACACACCGACTTGCCGGTGCCCGACGGGCCGATGATCATCGAGACCTGGCCCTCTGGGATCTCCAGGTTCAGACCGCGCAGCACATGGTTGCGCCCGAACGACTTGTGCACGTCGATGAACTGGACCGCGGGCGGCGCCTTCGAAGCGTGGATCGTACCCGTGTGGAGGCGGAACTCCTCCGGATCGTCCTCGGGCGCCGGCTCGAAGGTGACCCCGGCGTTCGCCGTCTGCGGCTCGGCGGGCTCGAGCTCCTCGGGCTCGTTCTCAGCCTCGCCCGGTCGATCCTCGACCATCGTTCAACCCCCGATTGGGGCTCGTACGTTGGTGCCCCAGAAGATTTGCGTGCCCAACATCCCAATCAGGTTAACAAGCACCAGGTTGAGCACCATCGACTTCGCCGTCGCCTGGCCCACACCGACAGGCCCACCACTGGCGTTGTAGCCGTAGTAACAGCCCACGAGCACAACCGTCGTGGCCATCGTCATCGCCTTGATCATGCTGTACACGAAGTCCAACGGGTTCTGGTACTGCCAGAAGACCAGCAGATACCCGCCTGAGGACACCGACGCGACCTGGTGCACGACCGCGATGTACGAAGCGAGAAACGCCGACCCCAACGCGACGATGTAGATGAACGGCAGCACGATCCACGCCGCGAGCAGCCTTGTCGCGCACAGGAACGTCATCGAATCGACGCCCATCACCTCCAAAGCGTCGATCTCCTCGCTGATCCGCATCGCGCCGAGCTCCGCGACGATGCCCGTGCCGACCTTCGCGGCCATGATGTAGCCGAACACCAGCGGAGCCGCCTCACGCAGGTTGCACCACGCCGTGAACACACCCGCAAACGACGGCGCGCCCTGGGACTGGGTGAAGTACGCGCCCTCGATCCCGCACGTCAAACCGAAGATGAACACGGTGGAGACGATCACGAGCGTCGAAGAGATGATCAGGATCCCCGACTGACGCAGCGCCTCGCCGAAGAAGCGAAACACCTGCAGCTCATACACCTGACGCACGACGGTGGTGAAGAACCGCCCGATCTCACCCGTCGCCGCGATCCATTCACGCGGCATCGCGAACCATTCGTTCATCGCGCGGGTGGGCGGGATCGGATTTGCCCGGACTCCGGGGAGCGCCCGGCGATGCCCTGCGGGGAAATTGCGCGGCTCATTTGATGATCAGGAGCTCGGGGTGGGTGGCGAGCAGCGTCTGTTCGAAGACGTAGTTGAACGCGAAGATCGCCAGGAACGCGATCACGACCGCCTGGTTGACCGCGCGGCCCACCCCCTCGGCGCCGCCTGAGGCGGACATGCCCTTGTAGCAGCACACGATCGCGATGATCGCCCCGAACAGCGTCGTCTTCAACACCGAGCCCCACAGGTCGGTCGTCGTCACGTTGGCGAGCAACGTCGTCCAGAACGGCCCCAACGGCTGACCCTTGGTGACGGCGGTGACGATGCCGCCGAAGATCCCGAACAGCAGCCCGTAGATGTTGAACAAGCCGGTCACGATCATCAACGCCAAGAAGCGCGGCACCACCAGATTCTTGACCGGGTCCACACCCAGCACCTGCAGCGCGTCGAGCTCCTCGCGAATCTTGCGCGCCCCCAGATCCGCGGTGATCGCGGTGCCCGCGACGCCCGCGAGCACGACCGCGGTGGTGAGTGGAGCGATCAGGCGGATCGCCGCGACCACGAAGAACCCGCCCAAACGGTCGAGCGCGCCGATCAGTTTCAGAAAGCCTGCCGCCTCCAGCCCGGCCGGCCCGTAGGCGAGCATCACGATCGACACCAGCATCGGGAACCAGCACAACCGCACCGCGAACAGAAACTGCGAGATGAACTCCCCGCCATAGGGATACGGCGGGCGCAGAGCGGACCAGATGGTCCTCCCCGTCAAGAGCATCATGTCCCCGATTTCCTCAACCAAGTCCCTCGTCGGGAGGAACGCCCGCTCAGCGGCACTACGAACCATCTCTGCTTTCCCCTCCTCGGGTGACGGATCGACGGCGGCGTGAACTCTACGCCATACGTCCCCAGTCTGCCACCCACCGACACTTCGCCGACTGATTCTTCGTCGCGCTTGTGAGGAGCGACCAGGAGCCACCCCTGCTGGTATCGTGGCCCGACCGTGAGGGGGAGGCGAGCTTTTCTAATGCTGCTCCTCGGCGCCAGCGGCGCCTGCCTCGCCCTGCTCGCCGGCGGATGCGGCGGCGCCCGTCAGGACGCGCACGAACCGAAGGGCAACTTCACCGTGCGGGTCCTCAGGGCGAGCTTCCCCGCCCGTCAGTCGATCGCGCGACCGACCCACCTGCTGCTACAGGTGCAGAACACCGGCTCGGAAACCGTGCCGGACCTCGCGGTCTCGCTCGACTCCCTCTCCTACAGCGAAAACTACCCTGAACTCGCCGCCAGCAAACGCCCGATCTGGGCCATCGAAGAGGGCCCCGGGGCGATCCCCAAGCGTCTGGTCCCGACTCAGACCGTCAGCCCGGCGGGGGGCAGCCAGACGGCCTACGTCAATACCTGGGCACTCGGCCCGCTCGCGCCCGGACACACACAGACGTTCCTCTGGAGGCTCACGCCGGTGAAGCCCGGCCTGCACATAGTCCACTTCACGGTCGCCGCCGGGCTCGCCGGCAAGGCCCGCGCCCAGCTCGCGGACGGCGCCCTGGCGACGGGCCACTTCACCGTCTACATCACCCCTGAGCCCCCACCCAGCCACGTCGACCCCGAAACCGGCCAGATCGTCGCGGGCCCCTACCCGTCCATGCCCACTCAGTAGCCTCCTCGACGCTGGGCGCGGCACCCTCGGTCCGCTCACCGACATTGCTCCCGCTCACACGACGGACCGGCCTTCAGTCGGGAAGGCTTGGCCCGCTGTCGAAAGATCCTCCTGGCGCTTTCGCCATTGGGAGATGTCCTTCGGCCGCCTTCGCACTACGATTCCCCTCGGCCTTTGCGCCCCACCCAGCCGAGTCACGATGGCTGCGTGCCCCAACCCGCCCGCTCGCCCTTCTGAAGGAGGAATCGATCCCGCTCATGCCACGGACCCGCCAGCAGAACGTCACCGCCGCGCAGTGGAGCGCCAACGGCTCAGCGCTCGGCTCTCCCGATCTGACCCTCCCGGGCAACCAGGTCTTCGCATCGAACGTCTTCAGCCCCGCCGTCCAGCGCCGGCGACTGCCCAAGCACGTCTACAAGGCGCTGGCGCGCACGCTCGCGCGCGGCGAGGCGCTCGACACGACGCTCGCAGACTCGGTCGCGCAGGCGATGAAGGAGTGGGCGATGGAGAAGGGCGCCACCCACTACACCCACTGGTTCCAGCCGCTGACCGGCTCCACCGCGGAGAAGCACGACTCCTTCTACGGCCCCGTCGGCGACGGCACCGCGATCGCGGAATTCTCCGGCAAGGAGCTGATCCAGGGCGAGCCCGACGCCTCCTCGTTCCCGACCGGCGGCATCCGCGCGACCTTCGAGGCGCGCGGCTACACGGCCTGGGACCCGACCTCGCCGGCGTTCATCCTCGAGAACCCCAACGGCGCGCTGCTGTGCATACCGACCGCCTTCACCTCCTGGACGGGGGAGGCGCTCGACAACAAGATCCCGCTGCTGCGCTCGATGGACGCGCTCTCCGGCGCGGCCGTGCGGGCGCTGGAGCTGCTCGGTGTCGACGACGCCGAGCGGGTCTTCACGACGACCGGGTGTGAGCAGGAGTATTTCCTGATCGACGAGCAGTACTTCTTCGAACGGCCCGACCTGGTGACCACCGGGCGCACGCTGTTCGGCGCGAAACCGCCGAAGGGTCACGAGCTCGACGATCACTACTTCGGCTCGATCCCCGAGCGCGTGCTCGCCTACATGCTCGAGGTCGAGCTCGAGCTGGCCAAGCTTGGCGTGCCGATCAAGACGCGCCACAACGAGGTCGCCCCCAACCAGTTCGAGGTCGCGCCGATCTTCGAGAACTCGAACGTCGGCTCCGACCATCAGATGCTGACGATGCAGATCCTGCAGAACACCGCGCGCCGCTACGGGCTGGTCTGCCTGCTGCACGAGAAGCCGTTCGCCGGCGTCAACGGCTCGGGCAAGCACAACAACTGGTCGATGGGCACGGACACCGGTCTGAACCTGCTCGAGCCGGGTGACACCCCCGCCGAGAACCTGCAGTTCCTGTTCTTCTGCGCGGCCGTGATCCAGGCCGTCAACAAGCATCAGGAGCTGCTGCGCGCGTCGATCGCCTCGGCCGGGCAGGACCACCGCCTGGGCGCCAACGAGGCGCCGCCGGCGATCATCTCGATCTTCCTCGGCGCGGAGCTCGAGAAGGTCTTCTCCGCGATCGAGTCCGGCAAGGTGCAGCCCTCGAAGCCCGGCTCGTTCCTCGGCCTCGGCACGCCCGTGCTGCCGCCGCTGCCGCTGCACGGCGGGGACCGCAACCGCACGAGTCCGTTCGCGTTCACCGGCAACAAGTTCGAGTTCCGCGCGCTCGGCTCGAACTCCTCGCCGGCGTGGCCGAACACGGTGCTCAACACGATCGTCGCCGAATCGGTCGACGAGCTCGCCGGCAAGCTCAAGGATGCCCTCAAAGGCTCCGGAGCGACGCTCGAGAAAGCCGTCACGAAGGTTGTCAAGGAGGCCTGGACCGCGAACAAGCAGATCGTCTTCGACGGTGACGGCTACTCCGAGGCTTGGCACAAGGAGGCCGAGAAGCGCGGCCTCGCGAACCTGCGCACGACACCCGATGCGCTTCCGTGGCTGCTCGACAAACAGACGATCGCCGCGTTCAAGAAATACAAGGTGCTCTCCAAGCGCGAGCTCGAGTCCCGCTACGAGGTGTTCACCGAGCAGTACGCGGTGAACATCAACATCGAGTCCGAGACCGCCTCCGGAATCGCGCGGACGATGCTGCTGCCGGCGGCCGTGCGCTACCTCAACGAGCTGCGGGTCAGCGGCCTGGACGAGCTGATCGACGAGGTCCAGCCGCTGATCAAGGAGCTGCACTTCGCACAGCTCAAGCTCGAGGACGTGAACCTCGCGGAGAACCAGCCCGAGGACTCTCCCGCCAAGTGGGCGGTCTACATCCGCGACACCGTGATCGGAGCGATGGACGACGTGCGTGACGTGGCCGACCGGCTGGAGAAGCTGGTCGCGGACGATCTGTGGCCGCTGCCGAAGTACTCGGAGATGCTCTTCATCAAGTAGCGCGGGATCCGGAGTTTCCTTCCGGCCGGCCCGACTTCGCGGGCCTCTCGGCCGGGAGGAAATCCGGACCCGCTTGGCCGAGATTGATTCACTCAGCCGGGAGGAAATCCGGACCCGCTTGGCCGAGATTGGATCCCCGGACTTGCCCGGCGGCGCCAAGCGCGCGGAGTCTCTAGCTAGCATGACCTGATGGCACGCGACTACCTGGAGGCGATTCACAGTCACGTCGTCGTCTACGACGGCGGGATGGGCGCTACGCTCGAGCAGTTCGACCTGACGCAGGAGGACTACGGCGGGCTGCAGGGCAAGTGCCACGAGGCGCTGATCCTCAACCGGCCCGACGTGATCGAGGGCGTACACAGCTCGATGCTCGACGCCGGCGCCGAGGTGGTCGAGACCGACACGTTCCAAGCGTCGCGGATCAAGCTCGAAGAGTGGGGCCTGGCCGACTACACGGTCGAGATCAACACCAAAGCCGCGGAAATCGCGCGCAAGGCCGCGGGCGAGGATCGCTATGTCGCGGGCTCGATCGGGCCGACCGGGTACCTGCCCGCCTCCGAGGAGGCCTCGCTCGGGCAGATCCGCTTCCGCGAGTTGGTCGAGGTCTTCTCGGAGCAGGCCGCGGGCCTGATCGACGGGGGCGCCGATCTGATCATCATCGAGACCGCGCAGGACATCCTCGAGGTCAAGGCCGCCGTGTTCGGTGCGCGCGAGGCGTTCGCGAGCACGGGCCGCACGCTGCCGATCCACACCTCGGTCTCGCTGCTGCCCAACGGCGGCAAGATGCTGCTCGGGACTGACATCTCCGCGGTGCTAACGACGCTGGAGGCCTTGAAGGTCGACGTGATCGGGCTGAACTGCTCGACCGGACCGGAGGACATGCGCGACGCGATCCGCTTCCTCGGCGAGCTCTGCCCCGTTCCCGTCGCGTGCATCCCCAACGCCGGCCTGCCGATGCAGGGACCCGACGGCGAGACGATCTTCCCCGAGAAGCCCGAGCCGCTCGCGCAGGCGCTGCAGGAGTTCGTCGAGCGCTACGGCGTCGGCGTCGTCGGCGGCTGCTGCGGCACCACGCCCGAGCACATCTCAGCGATCGTGGAGCGCGTCGGGCGCACCACCGAGCGGCCGGACGGCCGTACGGTCGCCGCTCGGCCAGCCCCGCGCGCGCCGCACCTGTCTTCGATGATCGCCGCCACGCCGCTCGTGCAGGAGCCACGTCCGACGATGGTCGGCGAGCGCGTCAACTCGCAGGGCTCGCGCAAGGCCAAGGAGCTGCTGCTGGCGGACGACTACGACGGCCTCGTGCAGATCGCCGAGGACCAGGTGACCGGCGGCGCGCACGTGCTCGACCTGTGCGTCGCTCTGACCGAGCGCTCCGACGAGGACGAACAGATGCGCCTCGTGGCGAAGAAGGTCTCGCTGACCCAGCCCGCCCCGATCCAGATCGACTCGACCGAGCCCGAGGTGATCGCGACCGCGCTCGACCAGATCCCCGGCCGCGCGATCGTCAACTCCGTCAACCTCGAGGCCGGCCGCGACAAGCTCGACCGCGTCGTGCCACTGGCGCTCGCACACGGCGCGGGGCTGATCGCGCTGACGATCGACGAGGTCGGGATGGCCAAGACGGCGGAGCGCAAGGTCGAGATCGCCAAGCGGATTCGCGACCTCTGCTGTGAGGAGCACGGCCTCGACCCCGAGCTGTTGATCTTCGACTGCCTCACGTTCACGCTCACCACCGGCGACGAGGAGTGGCGGCCGTCCGCCGTCGAGACGATCGCGGGCATCAAAGCGATCAAGGAGCAGATCCCTCATGTGAAGACCTCGCTCGGGGTATCGAACGTCTCCTTCGGCGTCTCCCCCGGCGCGCGCGCGGTGCTGAACTCGACCTTCCTGCACCACTGCGTCCAGGCGGGGCTCGATCTGGCGATGGTCAACCCGAACCACATCACCCCCTACTCGGAGATCTCCGACGTCGAGCGCGAACTGGCCGACGATCTCGTCTACAACCGCCGCGAGGACGCACTCGAGCGCTTCATCGAGCACTTCGAGTCCAAAGGCGAGGAAGAGGTGCAGAGCGCGGCCGACCCGACGGAGGGAATGGAGCCGGAGGAGGCGCTGCACTTCCACATCCTGCGCCGCCGCAAGGAGGGCGTCGAGGACTGGATCGACAAGTCGGTGGAGAAGATCGGCGCGGTGCCGACGCTCAACGAGGTGCTGCTGCCGGCGATGAAAGAGGTCGGCGACAAGTTCGGCGCCGGCGAATTGATCTTGCCGTTCGTGCTGCAGTCGGCCGAAGTGATGAAGCGCGCGGTCGCCCAGCTGGAGAAATACCTCGACAAGATCGAGGGCTACACGAAGGGCACCGTCGTACTCGCGACGGTGTTCGGCGACGTGCACGACATCGGCAAGTCGCTCGTGAACACGATCCTCACGAACAACGGCTACACGGTGATCGATCTCGGCAAGCAGGTGCCGATCCAGACGATCCTCGACGCCGCCGTCGAGCACGAAGCGACCGCTATAGGTCTTTCGGCGCTGCTCGTATCGACCTCCAAGCAGATGCCCGCCGCGATCCAGGAGCTGCACGCGAAGAACCTCGACTACCCCGTGCTGATCGGCGGCGCCGCGATCAACCGCGCGTTCAGCTACCGCGCGCTGTACCCCGGCGGCAAAGACTCCGAGGAGCCCTACGAGCCGGGGGTCTTCTACTGCAAGGACGCCTTCGAGGGCCTATCGGTGATGGACCAGCTGATCGACTCGGACGCGCACGCGGCGCTGCTGGAGAAGCTGCGCGACGGCGCCACCGCCTTCCGCGCCAAAGGCGAGGAGCCGGTCGAGGAGCTCAACTTCGCCGACGACTCCGTGCGCTCGGCCGCGCGCACGGACGTGCCGATCCCGACGCCGCCGTTCTGGGGAGTCAAAGAGATTCCCGTGGACCTCGAGCAGGTCTACCCGCACCTCGACACGCACGTCCTGTTCAAGCTGCACTGGCATGGCAAAGGCGTCAAAGGCGAGGCCTGGCAGACGCTCTTGCGCGACGACTACCGCCCGCGCCTGGAGCGCATGTGGAAAGAGCAGACCTACCTGCACCCGCGCGCGCTGCTCGGCTTCTTTCCGTGCTATTCAGCGGGCAATGACATCGTGGTGCTCGACCCGGAGGACCGCACCACCGAGCTGACGCGCTTCATCTGCCCGCGCCAGCCGAAGGGCGACCGGATCTGCCTCGCCGACTTCTACCGGCCGGCGGTGGATGCCGCGGGCGAGCCTTCGGCAAATGGCTCGCCACCCGCTGAGCTCGACGTAATCGCGGTGCAGGCGGTGACAATCGGCGGCGAGGTGACCGAGCTCATGGACCGTCTCGGGGCCGAAGATGAATACACCGAGCAGCTCTTCGTGCACGGGCTGGGCGCACAGACCGCCGAGGGTCTCGCCGAGTGGCTGCATTACGAGGCGCGTGGGATGCTCGGCATCCCCGCGACGCAGGGCCGGCGCTACTCGTGGGGCTATCCGGCGGTGCCCGAGCAATCAGAGCATTTGAAGGTCGAGAAGCTGCTCGGCCTCGGAGACATCGGGATGAGGATCACCGATGGCTACGCCCCCGTCCCCGAGCAGTCGACGCTCGCGCTGATCGCACACCATCCGCAGGCGATCTACTTCGGCACGCGCCAGGGGCGCCTGCTGCCAGACGGCTCGCCCGACGACGTGATCAAGGGCTCGCCTCGCGACCCGTCGCTGTTCGGCGAGCTCGACGACGAGGACCCGCCGGATGGAGTGGTCGAAGCCGAGGACGAGCCCGCGCTGAGCGCCTAAGGAGGCGTTCTACCCTTCGGCGCCGGAGGCTGCGCCCTTGGCCACACCGGAGCGCTTCCCCGCCGGCAGCGGGCTGAGCTTCACCGGGGCGCCGGACATCGTGCGCAGGCGCACGTCCTTCCAGGAGAGGCCCTCGGTGATCAGTGCGGGGATGCCCATCAGCACCGCCGTGGCGAGCTCGACGACCTGCAGGACGATGCCGTAGGCGAGCGCGTCGGGGGTGGAGACGTGGTAGGCACCGGCAAGCACGGCCACGCATGCCGCCTGGAAGACGCCGATGTTGGCCGGGGTGGCGGGGATCACCGCGGTGACGTTGACGGCGAACAGCACCGCCGCGGCGCCCGCGATCCCGACGCGGCCGTTGAGGCCGAGCGCCATCAACAGCAGCCAGCACGCCATCAACTGCAGGCCCCACGCCCCCAGCTGCATAGATGTCGCGATCGCCGCCTGGCGGGGGTGGCGAAACACGCGCAGCCCTTCGCGCACCCGCACAAGCGAGAGGCGCAACCCGGCGAGCAGGACCCGCAGGCGCAGCGAGCGCTGGCCGATCCCCGATCGGTCCGCGGCGCTCGGCACGATCACGGGCGCGAGCAGCACCAGGATCACCGCCGCGACGGGCGCCAGCGCGACGGCGAGCAGCGCTCCATGATGACCGTTGAAGAGGTCGACGCTGGAGAACATCACGATCCCGAGGATGCCCAGCGCGAGCAGGTTGAGCAGCGTTTGCGAGACCATCGTGCCGAGCACGACCGGCAGCGTCTCGCGCGCGCGGCCGAGGCGGCGCGCGACGATCAGCGCACGCGATGGCTCGCCGAGGCGCGCCGGCAGCGTTGCCGACATCAGCACGCCGATGAACGTGCCCTGCATCGCGTCTCGGCGTTTGGCCTTGCGCCAGGTCGGGGCGGCAACGAGGATCGCGTGCCAGGCGATCGCCCGGGCGAACATCGAGGCGCACATCAGGCCCAGTCCGGCGACGAGCAGGCCGGGACTGGAGGCGAGCAGGCTTTCGGCCACACGGCCGACGCCGATGTGCGCGAGTGCGAGCAGCGCGAGCGCGAGGCCACCGATGCAGGACACCAGCAGCGCGCCGCGGCGCAGCGTGCGCTTGAAGCGCTCGTGCGAATGATTTCCCGACCCACCCCCCGATCCATTTCCCGACCCATTCGCCGAGTCATGCCCGGACCCAACGATAGTCACGCCGACACCTGCCCCCGGCGTGGTCTCCAAGCTCGGCAAGCGCTGGGCGGGGATGCGTGGCAAGAGATCGGCGGGGAGGAGGCCGAGGCGCACCCCGACGCGGCCGGCGCGCGTCGCCGGTCGTCCCACAGCCTGGGCCTGCTCGTAGCAGTCGAGCACCTCCGCAGCGACGTGCGGCCAGGCGAAGCGCTCGGCGCGCTCCCGCGCAGCGATGGCGATGTTCGTACGTGCGGCGGGGTCGAGCGCAAGCGAACGCAACGCCTCGGCCAAAGCGAGCGCGTCGCCCGGGGGCGTCAGCAGGCCGTCGATCCCGTCACGCACGACATCGCGGTAGCCGGGGATGTCGGAGGCGATCACCGGCGTGGCCGCGGCGAGCGCCTCGGTCAGGACCATGCCGAAGCTCTCGCCGTGCAGCGAGGGCGCGCACAGCACCTCGGCGCCGGCGAGCTCGGCGAGCTTGCGCGCCTCGGAGACCTTGCCGAGCGCGTGTACCCCACGATCGTCGAGCATCATGTGCGCGACCTCGTCCGGATCGGCGCCGACGAGCGTGAGCGTCGCCGGAACCTGCTCGCGCAACGCCTCAAACGCGCGCAAGAGGACGGGCAGGCCCTTGCGTTCGACGGCCTGGCCGATGAACAGGATCCTCAGGGGCCCACCGGACGCTGCGCGTGGATCGGGCTCAGCGAGCGAGCCGTCCCGCGCCTCCCCGAGATGTACCCCGTTGGGCACGATTCGGTAGCGCCCGCCATAGAAGCGCCGCGCGGTCCAGGCGGCGGCCTCGGAGACGGCGATCCGCACGTGCAGGTGGTTCATCCGCCGCCTGGCGCCGAGCACGTTCGCGATCCCGTTCGTCAAGGTGTTCTCGGAGTACGTGTGGAAGGTGCCGACGAGCGGCAGCTCGGGCGCGGTCGAGCAGAGCGCGTCCCAGCCGAGCAGCGGCACGACCGGCTCGTGGATGTGCACCACGTCATAGCCGCCGTCGCGCAGCTCGCGGCGCATCGCGAGCACCCCACCGGGGACGGGCACGAGGTTCGAGACGGCGCCGTTGGCGGGAAAGCCGGCGGTGCGCCCGAGCGCGACGAATCGCTCCGGTGGGTCCAGGCGTTGGGGACGCGCGCCGCGGTGCAGGCGGCGCGAGAGCGCGTCGTCGGGGTCGAACGGAGCGAGAATGCGGGCGTCGTGGCCGAGCGCGTCGAACTCGGCGGCGAGCGCCTGGATGTGGCGCGTAACCCCGCCGGGGTACGTCCACGAATACGGCGAAAGCAGCGCGATCCGCATACCCAGCACTGTATCCGCCGACGGGGTCGGTCAACAGGCTCGAGGCTTGCGATAATCGAGCGATGAGCGCGCGGCACTTCGTCAAGTACACGTTCCTGAAGCTCGACCCCGCCTGGCGCCGGCTCGATGACGAGCAGCGCGAGCAGGACAAGCGCGAGCTCTACGCCGCCTGCGAGGACTTCGCCGACGGCCACCTGTTGCAGGCGTTCTCGCTCGTCGGCACGCGCGGCGACGCCGAACTGCTGCTGATCGCAGAGGCCGAGAACCTCGACCGCATCCACGAGCTGCACGTCGTGCTGGGGCAGAGCGGGCTGATGAAGTGGGCGCAGATCCCGTACTCATTCCTGGGGATGCGCAAGTCATCCGAGTACTCCGAAGACGAGCGCACAACGCCAAGGGGGTTCAGAGGCAAGTACGTGTTCGTGTACCCGTTCGTGAAGTCGCGCGCGTGGTATGCGCTGCCCGCGGAGGAGCGCTGGCGGATCATGCAGGGGCACATCTCAGTCGGGCGCGAATACCCGGGCGTGGACAACCACACGACGTACTCGTTCGGCCTCGACGACCAGGAGTTCGTGGTCGCGTTCGACACCGATGACGTCGGCACGTTCCTCGACCTCGTGCAAAGACTGCGCAGCACCGAGGCCTCGGCGTACACCGTGCGCGACACCCCCAGCTTCACCTGCCTGGCGATGTCGCTCCCGCGCGCGCTGAACGCGCTCGACGGCGAGCCCGTGGCATTCGAGGCGGCCTCCGCTGTCTAACCGGGGCCTGGCCCAGCTGCGCCGCAGCGATCCGGTGCTGGCGGAGCTGATCGCCGGGGTCGGCAAGCTGCCGGACGCGCGCGAGGGTCGCCCGGACCCAGAGGACCACTACGGCGCGCTCGTGCGCACGATCGCGGGTCAGCAGCTGTCGGTGAAGGCAGCGCGCGCGATCTACGGACGGCTGACGGCGCGCTTTGGCGATCGGGCGCCCACCCCGCAGGAGATCTTGAACGACGAGCCCGAAGAGCTGCGCGCCGCCGCGGGACTCTCACGCGCGAAGGTCAGCTATCTGCAGCTCCCTAGCCGAGCACACGATCTCGGGCGAACTGGAGCTCGAGCGGCTGGACGAACTCGAGGACGAGCAGGTGATCGCCGAGCTGACCGCCGTAAAGGGCCTCGGCCTGTGGAGCGCGCAGATGTTCCTGATGTTCCACCTGGGACGCCCCGACGTGCTGCCCACCGGCGACCTCGGCATCCGCAGGGCGATCGAACTCGGATACGGACTGGACGCGCTGCCGGACCCGATCGCGATGGAAGAGATCGCCGAGCCATGGCGCCCGCACCGCACACTCGCCTGCCGCTATCTGTGGGGCTCGCTCGCGAACGAACCGGGGTAAGGCCCGAGTAGGACATCCGTCGAGAACCGCGCTCATGTTGCTCAGGTTCCTGCCCGCACGGGCCGAGGTAGCAGGCAATGGTCCACCCGTACCATGCTCGTCCACGCGGTCAGACGGCCTTCGCACGATGAAGGTCGCCCGTCCCACCAAGCAGCGTGAGGGACACGGCCGCGACGAGCAGCGCAAGCGGGCCAAAGAGCACGAGAAGCACCACGGGCGCCACAAGCGCCGGCGCAAGCACCACAAGGCTAAGCATCCGCTCGCCAAGCCGCACGGCACGATCGGGGTCGCGCTGCCCGTCGCCCCGGCATCGCCGCCCGCACCCTCCCCCGCGCCGGCTCCGTCCGTCGGCTCGCCGCCGATCACGCTCGCCCAGGCGCGCCGGCTGCTGTGGCGCGCGGGCTTCGGGCCGACCCCCGGGCAGGCCGAGGCGCTCGTCGGGCAGCCCTTGGAACAGGTCGTCTTCAGCCTCACCCGCCCCTCCGGGCCGGCGACGCTGACCGGGCCGGAACCGGTCAACGAAGAAGGCGAGCAACTCGAACCGGAAGACGTCTGGGGCGATGACCACTGCTGGTGGCTGGACCGCATGTTCCGCTCCGACCAGCAGCTCGTCGAGCGGATGACGTTCATCTTCCACGACTGGTTCGCCAACTCCAACGAAAAGGTCAACTCGCAGCGGATGATGCTCGAACAGAACGAGCTGTTCCGTTCGATGATGCTTCGGCAGCTTTCACGACCTGTTCCTCGCGGTCACCGACCAACCCCGCGATGCTCGTGTTCCTCGACGGGATCTACAACGAAAAGGGCAACACCAACGAGAACTACGGGCGCGAGATGATGGAGCTGTTCTCGCTCGGCGCCGACCGCGGCGCCTACACCCAGGACGACGTGCACGAAATGGGGCGCGCGCTGACCGGCTGGCAGGCGGAATGGACCCAAAGCAGCGGCCTGCAGAACTTCCACTACGACCCCGCCGCGCCACGACGACGGCGTCAAGACGATCTTCGGGCAGAGCGGCAACTGGAACTATGAAGACGCCGTCCGCCTGTGCATCGAACACCCGCTGCACGCCTCGTTCTTCGTGACCAAGCTGTGGGGCTACTTCATCCCCTCGCCCGCCCGACGAAGCGACGCTCGCCTCGCTGCAGGGCCTGTACGTCGGCTCCGGCTACTCGATCCGCGCGATCGTCGAGGCGATCCTGCTGCACCCCGACTTCTACGCGGGCCCCGAGCTCGTGACGCCGCCCGTCGTCTACAACGCGGGCCTGCTGCGCTCGATCGCACGGCCGATCGACACGACCTCTTGGGCCTGGCTGTCCGCGAACGCCGGCCAGCAGCTGTTCTACCCGCCGAACGTCTCCGGCTGGGACTTCGGTGCTTGGCTCGACACCTCGACCACGAAGGCGCGCTGGGAAATGGCCAGCTACGTCACCTCGAAGACCTATCCCGAACCCCTGGGCAGACGCCGAAAAGGCGAACCGGCATACAGCGACACCGAGGAACCCGGCCGAGGCGCTCGCGAGCGCGATCGCCTACTGGGCCAACCCGCTGCTCTCCAGCGAATCCGAGCGAGTGCATCGCCACCTTCGCGCAGTCCTGTCCGGTGGGCACGAGCAAAACAAAGTGGGAGCTGAGCCCCTACCGGGCGATGCGCCAGAACGCGCTGCGGATGCTGATCGCCACCTCTCCCGACATGCAGGTGAGCTGAGATGGCGTCCGAGACCACACTCGAGGACGAGGAGAGCTGACGATGGCCAGGAGCTGCTCGTGCAACGACTTCAACCGCTCCGCGCTGCTGCGCCGCGGCGCCGCCGTCGCGGGGAAGGGGCTGCCGAACATCGAGCCGGGGATGCCGGTGCCGGCCGGCACCGGCCTCGACCGGCGCACGTTCCTGCTGGCCTCGGCCGGCGCGGCGCTGTCGGTATACGGCGCCTCGATGCTCTCGCCGCGCCACTTCGAAGAGGGCATCGCCCAGGCCTCGGCTGACACCGGACCCGACGGCCCGCCGGTGCTCGTCTCGATCTTCATGGAAGGCGGCTGGGACGCGCTATCGGTGCTCGCGCCGGTGAAGGAAGCCGCGTACCACGAACTGCGTCCCGGACTGGCTCTGAACGAAGGCGAAAAGAAAAACGGAAAAGAAGGCAAGCTCTTCACCGAGGACGAGAACCTGATGTGGCATCCATCCGCCGAAGGTCTGGCCGAACTGCACGAAGAGGGCAAGGTCACCGCCTTCCCCGCGATCGGCTACGAGCCGCAGGACGAGAGCCACTTCACCAGCCGCCACTACTGGGAGGTCGGCCAGCTCGACACCAACACGCGCACCGGTTGGATGGGGCGCTACCTCGACCTCGTCGGCGAACCCACCAACCCGCTGCAGGGCCTCTCCCTGGACTACTCGCTCGCGCCGGCGCTGGCCACCGAGACGATGCCCGTCGCCGCGGTCTCCTCGCCCGCCGACTACACGATGTGGGCGGAAGGCCTGGACCCACCTGTGATCGAACCGGCCCTCGAAACCTTCGGCGCGCTGGGCGCGCTCTCGGCCCCCTCGCCCGCGTACGCCCAGGCACGGGGCGCCTCCTACGACACCGATCTCGTCCTCAACAAGATGGCCGGCTTCGTCGAATCCGAGAAGGAATCGGACGACAAGTCGGCGGTCACCTACCCCACGGGCGAATTCGCCGAACGGCTCGCGGTGCTGGCGGCGATGCTCCACACGGGAATGCCGATCAAATGCGCCTCGCTGAACGCCGTCGGCTCCTACGACACGCACTCCGACGAGGCCACCACGCTCGCCACCAACCTCGAACAGACCGTCGCCGCGGTCCTCGCCTTCCAGCGGGACCTCGAAGCCCGCGGCCTCGATAACCGCGTGCTGATCCAGCTGTGGTCGGAGTTCGGCCGCCGCCCGCAGGAAAACGGCTCCGGCACCGACCACGGCGCCGGCGGCAACGCGTTCCTGATCGGCAGCCGCGCCTCGGGCACAATGGTCGGCGAGTTCCCCGGCCTCACGAAACTGGACGAAAACGAAAACGTCCTACGGACCTCGGACTTCGCGGGATGTACTGCTCGCTTTTGGAGCAGTGGTTCGAAACCGACGCCGGCCTGGTGATCCCCGAAGCGGCTTCGTTCGAACGTCCTGTGTTGATCAAGAGCTGATGTCGTGGGGCGCACGGGGAGATCTGCACTCCTGCTCTGTGTGCTCTGCGCCTGCATCGGGACGCTCGCCGCGGCGGCGCTCGCCGCGCCCGGGCATCGCTCGTCCCACAGCGCGCGTGCCTGCCACCGTACGAAGCACCGCCACTGTCCGTCCCACCGCAGGCACAAGCGGCGCTCGGGTTTGGAGCCCTCCGCGCCGAAGGGCGTCTCCAAGGGGGCGGGCTCCTCGGGCACGTCCGTGGACCCGTGGACGGGCGCCCCGGCTCCGGTGATTCCGGGCTCGGGGTCCGGGTCCGAGTCGGGTTCGTCCTCCGGCTCCTCGGCCGGTGGCGGCAGCGCTTCTCCCACGGAAACCCCCACCGCCCCCGCCGGCCCCGTGCACGTGCAGGTGACGGCCGAAGACAGCAACGGCTACCACTTCATCCTCTCCCGCACCTCTGTTCCCGCGGGCCCGGTGGTGATCGAATTCGTCAACCACGGCCAAGACGAACACAACCTGCACGCGGTCGAACCGGCCGAAGGAACCGAAGCCGGCGGTCTGAAGGAAAACGTCAAGCCGGATGCACATACGGACCTGACGCTCAACCTCCACGCCGGCTCCTACACGCTGTTCTGCTCGCTGCCGGGACACGAGGCGAAAGGGATGAAAGCCACGCTGGCCGTGGAATGAGCCGGGCTTGACCGAGTCGGGCTTCACCGGCTGCTCAGACGGCTCGCGTCACGACAACGGTGCGGTCGGCCTCGGCCGTGATCTTCCAGTCCGGTGTGGTGGTGGTGGCGTCCGCCGAGCGGAAATGGCGTTCCACGACGGCCGTCGGCCCCGGCAGTCCGCGGCCCCCTGGCCGGCCGGCGCGCGCGTCGTGGAACACCACGCGGCCGTGGGGTGCGACGAAGCCGTGCCACGAAGCCCAGTCGAGCTCGCAGCCGGCCTCGGAATGGTCGCCGTCGATGAACACCACGTCCGCCTCGCCGGTCCATCCTGCGGCCACTTCATGGGACAGGGCGATATGCCAGTACACACGCGGCGCGTCTCGACCACGCCCATGTAGAGCGCGCCCGACCACGCGCCGGGTCGCCCACTCGGTGGCGCCCCACCCGCTCGGCAGCGCGTCGGGATGGAAGCCGAAGGGATCGACCAGGTGTAGCTCCGCTCCCGGTTCGAGCATCTCGCACAGCGCAAGCGCCGAGGAGCCCTCGTAGACGCCGATCTCGACCACCCGCTTGGCGCCTTTCGCCGCCTCCAGCAGCACCCGCGCGTCATCTTCGGAGTGCATCGTCCGCGGCGGGATCAAGCCGGAGCCGACCGCGAGCGCGCGTAGGCGCACGTCGTCGCGCAGACGCGTGGGTGTCAGACGACGCAGGCTTGCGGGGAGGAAAGACATCGCGAGCGCACCCTACGCGCTCCCGGCTCAGACGGCTGAGACCTGCTCCTCCTCCGCCACGCGGAAGGACGAGCCGCAGCCACAGGCGGCGACGACGTTGGGGTTGCTCACCTTGAAGCCCGCGCCCTGCAGGCTCTCCTCATAGTCGATCACCGAGCCGCGCACAAACGGCAGGCTCTCCTCGTCGACGAGGAGCTTCAGATCGTGACTCTCGAAGACGATGTCGCCGTCGCGCTGCTCGTCGAACGCGAGCTGATACTGGAAGCCCGAGCAGCCGCCCCCGCGCACGCCCACACGCAGGCCCGCCATCACCACATCGGTCTCCTGCGCGGAGAGGAACTCGTGGACCTTCTCGGCACCCTTGTCGCTGATCGTGATCATCGCTTTCCAAAGTATAGCGGCTAACCTTAGAGCTGAAATGCCATCTCCAGACGAGATCAAGCAACGCATCGAGGCCTCGATTCCAGGTGCGCAAGCGGAGGTCGAGGACTACACCGGCGGCGGCGATCACTTCCGCGCGACCGTCACCGCCGCGGCGTTCGAGGGTCGCAGCCGGATCCAGCAGCACCGTCTCGTCTACGACGTTTTCGGGGCCGAGATCGGCGGCCCGATCCACGCTCTGTCTTTGAAGACCCAACTCCCTCAGAAGGCCCCGACCACCTGACCGAACCCGCCGAGCGACAGACCCGCCACCCCAGCCGCCGCAGACCCATCGACCACCGACCGCCAGGAGCAACTCCATGTCCAGCCAGCCCAGCACCACTCAAGACCTTCCGATGTCCAGCCCTCAGCACAGCCCCACCGTCGAGGCCCCGGCCTCGAGTGGCGAGAACCCGATCCGCGATGCGATCAGCGAGGCGATCGCAGAGCACAAGGTGATCCTGTTCATGAAGGGCACCCCCGAGGCGCCCGCGTGCGGCTTCTCCGCGCGCACCGTCGCCGCTCTGCAGTCGCTGGACGTGCCGTTCGCCGCCGTCGACGTCCTGCCCGACCCGCGTATCCGCCAGGAGCTCACGGCAATCTCCGACTGGCCGACGATCCCGCAGCTGTTCGCGCACGGCGAGCTGGTCGGAGGCTGCGACATCGTTACCGAGATGTATGAGTCCGGCGAGCTTGCGGAGGCGTTGCAGTAGGGTCCCGGCGCGTGCCCTCCGTCGCGGTCGCCACCGACAGCACCAACTACCTGCCGCGCGCGCTCGCGGACAGCGAGGAAATCCATCAGGTCAGCCTGTACGTCGGCTGGCAGGGCGAACCCGAGCGCGAGCTGGAGATGGACGGCTTCGACGCCTTCTACGAGCGGCTGCGCCGCGATCCCGAGCTGCCCACGACCTCCCAGCCCTCGATCGGCGACTTCCTCGCCGTCTGGGAGCCTCTCTTAGAGGACGGCCGTGAGATCGTCTCGATCCACCTCGCCGGCGGCATCTCCGGCACCTACGAGGCCGCGCGTCAGGCGCACGGGCTGCTCACCGAGCGCGGGCTCGGGGATCGCGTGGAGGTGATCGACGGCGAAACCGCCTGTGGCGGGATGGGCCTGCTCGTGCTCGCCGCCGCCGCCTGCGCCCGCGCGGGCGCAGACAAGGACGCAGTCGCCGCGCGCGTGCACGAGACCCGCAAGGCGCTACAAATCTGGTTCTGTCTCGACACCCTGGAGTACCTGCGCCGCGGCGGGCGCGTCGGCAAAGCCCAGGCGTGGCTGGGCGGCACGCTGAAGATCAAGCCGATCCTCTCGCTCGAGTACGAGATCACGCCGGTCGAGCGCGTGCGCACGGCCGGGCGCGCGTTCGAGCGGATGGTCCAATACGCCCAGGAGCTGCACGACCGCGGCGCCGACGGTTGGGTCGTGCAGCACATCCAGGCGCCCGAGCAGGCCCAGCGCCTGATCGACCGTTGCCTGGAGATCTTCGACTCCGAGCCGGTCTTCACCTCCGAGGTCGGACCGGTGATCGGCACCTACACCGGGCCGGGGCTGATCGGCGTCGGGGCGATCCCGCGAACACTCTTGGCCTGAGGACTCAGGCCCGGCGGTTGCGGCGGCGGCGCAACAGACCGCGGGTAAATACGAGGCCCACGACGACGGCGCCGCCGATCTTCAGCTCGCGCTGGTGGCGCTCGATGTGCCCGCGCCAGTCGGTCAGGTGCGTGACCTCGCCGCGCAGCTTCACCAGCGAGACCGCGAGCTCCTCGCGGTTGGCCTCGATTGAGCTGCGGATCTCGGTCGCGGAGCGTTGCGCCATCAGATCTTCCCCTCGGCTGTTGCGTGCGAATCCGCGCCGGCGGACACCGTCTCGCGGATCTTCTGCGCCTCTTCGATCGCCATGCTCGGCACCGGCGGGGAGCCTTTTTTGACCACTTTCGCGGCGATCAGGCCGGCGATGATGCCGAGCACAACGAGGATGATGGCCATCGCGAAGAAGCCGTAGAAGTAGGTGTAGTCGTTGCCGATCGGAAGGTAGTAGTAGAGCAGCCAGGCACAGCCGATCAGCACGAAGAAGAGCGCGGTGATCAGAAACACCCCGGCGGCGATGCCGACGACCGCGCCCTTGACGAGCTTGGTCGCCTTCTCTGCGACCTCCGTCTTTGCCAGCTCGATCTCTTCGCGCACGAGCAGCGTCGCGCGCTCGGAGACCTCGGTGATCGCCGTGACGATGTTCTGAGTCTCGGAGCGTCCCTCGCCGGGCGGTGGTGGCGGTGACGCCGCGCTCACTCCGGAGGCTCCTCGTCGAACAGGCGCCTCCACACGAG
Organism: uncultured Solirubrobacterales bacterium; assembly: GCA_963837135.1. Lineage (GTDB taxonomy): Bacteria > Actinomycetota > Thermoleophilia > Solirubrobacterales > Solirubrobacteraceae > Palsa-744. The sequence goes on along the minus strand of CAWILV010000004.1, from coordinate 96,428 downwards.
CCCGGCCGCGCGGTGGGCGACGATGCTCGACAGCGCGCCGAGGCCCGCCAGCAGACCCGACCAGATCAGTCGCTTGACCATCTCGTTCTCCATATCTACGGCAGTCTATTCCCCGTGGTGGTCGCGTTCACACTTCCTCGACACCTCACCCCACCCGAGCCTCGCCGACCGCGCTCGTCTCCAGGCCGCCGCAGACGGTTTCGACCACCAGCCACTTGGCGCGCTCGAAGTGCTCCTCGCCCTGCGGCAGCAGCCCGAAGATCCAGCCCGTGAGCATCTGCTCGATCGCGCCGTAGAAGGCCATCGCCGCGAACTGCGCCTCGATCTCGACCTTGAACACGCCGTCGGCCTGGGCCTTCGTGACGATCCCGCCGATCAGCTCATACGCCTCCCTGATCTGGCCCAGATGGGTCTGCCCGAAGGAGTTCGCCGCACGCGTGACCTCGACGATGATCACCTTCATCAGATCCGGGTCGTGACGGTAGCTGTCGACGATGAACGACGCGATCACCCCCAGCTTCTCGCGCACCGGCAGCGGCTGGCCGTCCACCTCGCGGATCAGCTCGAGCATCACGTTCCAGCGCTCGAGGAACAGCGTGTCGAGAATCTCGTCCTTCGAGGCGAAGTAGTGGTACACCAACCCGTAGGCGACCCCCGCCTCGTCGGCGATGTCCGAGACCCGGCAGGCGTGAAAGCCCTGGCGCGCGAACACGCGCACGGCCGCGTTCAGGATCAGGCGGCGCTTATCGGGCGCCGTGGCGCCCGTCGCACTCATGCCGCCACCTTCGGCCAGCGGTATGCCGTCGGGCGGCGGTTAGCCAGCGACGGGAGCTTCGCGCGGACCTCGCGCTGGTACTCGAGATCCAGCTCGGCGACGGCGTAGCCTTCGCGGTCGGGCGCCTGGGCCAGCACCACGCCCCACGGGTCCACGATCATCGAACGGCCTCCGGAGCGCTGGCCGCCCGGGTGGGGACCGATCTGGTTGGCCGCGATTACGAAGGTTTGGTTCTCGATCGCACGCGCTCTGATCAGCGTCTCCCAATGGTCGCGCGTCGTCGGCAGCGTGAACGCAGACGGCAGCACGATCAAGCGCGCGCCGCGCACGGCAAGAATCCGGAACAGCTCGGGAAAGCGCAGGTCGTAACAGATCGCCAAGCCCAGCTCGACGCCGTCGTTGGTCACGCTGGAGACGATCTCATCGCCCGCCTGCTCGACCTCGGACTCGTTGTAGGAGCGGCCGTCGATCTCCACGTCGAACATGTGCACCTTGCGGTACACGGCCTTGATCTCGCCGCGCGGGTCCACATGAACCGAGGTGTTCGCCAGCTTCTCCTCGCCCACCCTGCGCTCCGCGATCGAACCGGCCACCAGGTCCACCCCCAGCTCGCGCGCGGTCGTGCGCGCCCAGGAGATCGCGGGTCCGTCGAGCGTCTGCGCCCCCTCGCGCAGCTGCTCGCCTGAGCCGATCACCGTCCACTTCTCGGGGAGTACGATCAACCTTGCGCCGTCGGCCGCGGCGGCGCGCGTCAGACGATCGGCCGCAGCCAGGTTCGCGGCCGTGTCGGCGGTGGAGCTCATCTGGACTGCCGCGACCTTCATGGCGTTATTCCCCTTCCACGGTGTCTCCCCGCAGAATAGATTGACTAGTCAGTCAACAATCCCAAGCATAGCGCCCGCCGTCCCCCGGCAGCTACGGCTTGTGCTGCTTGCGCAGCTCCGCCAAAAGCAGCTTCGAGTGCATCGCGCCGATCAGCTCGCGCAGGGGTTCGACACCGGCCGCGACGATCTCCAGGGCGCGCTCGATCTCAACCTCGCCCGCCAGGCGGTCGAGCAACGCGCGCACCTCCTCCTGCACGAGCGGCTCCAGCGCCTGGCGGTAGCGCAGCGTGTCGTACACCGTGAACCCCAGCGCCTCCTCGTAGCCGCCCGCACGGAAGCTCGCGATCGCCTCGATGATCTTCACATCGTCGCGCTCGTAGCCTCGCCGGGTGGGCGTCAGCACCCCGATCTCCGCCAAGCGCTGCAGCACGTTGCGCGGGATCTCGTAGCGCTCGCGCACCTCCTTCGTCGAAGTGCGGCCGCCTTCCTCGGCACCCGCGAGCGCCCGCTCGAGGATGCGGTCCTCGAGCTCGACCAGCGCCTGCACGTGCTCGGGGTCCTCCTCCAGGACCACCCTGATCATCCGTAGCGGCATGAACCGCTCCTCCTGCAGCCGCTTGATCAACTCGATCCGCTGCACCAGCTCGGGCGGGTAGTAGGCCATGTTGCGGCTCGTCCTGACGATCCCCTCCTCCCCGCCGAGCAGGCCTTCGCGCAGGTAATGCCTGATCGTCCCGGCGCTCACGCCCGAGCGCTCGGCCAGCTCGCTGATCTTCAGCAGCTCGCGCGGCGCGGCGCCGTTTCCGCCGGCGCTCATGCCCGGATGATCGCGTCCTGAGAGGAGTCCGCCGGGTGGGCGGGACCCGCAACAGCACCCGAGGACAGCAACTCGGCCACCTCCACGTCGCTGTAGCCGGCCGCGCGCAGCACCTCCTCGGTGTGCTCCCCCAGCACCGGCCCCGGTATCCGTCTGGGCTCTCCCGGGGTACGCCCCAGCTTGATTGGAATCCCGAGCTGCTTTACAGCCTGCTTCGCGCCCGGCTGCTCGATCTCCACGACCATCTCCCGCTCTTTCACCAAGTCGGACTCGAGCGCCTCGTCCAACTCCAGCACCGGCTCCAGGCAGCAGTCGTATTCCTGTGCGAAGGCCTCCCATTCGGCGCGCTCGCGTGCCTTGAAGATCTCCTGCACCTGCATGTGCGACTCAGATCCAGGGCGCTCGAACTGCTTTGCGATCAGATCCTCGCGACCCACGCCCCGGCACCACGCCTGCCAGAACTTCGGCTCCAGCGCGCCCAGCGTGACCCAACCGTCGGAGCACTCGTACGGGCGGTAACAGATCAACGATCCCGCCAGCGGCAGCTCGCCCCGGTGCGGCGCCGTGCCGTCGGCGAAGTACGCCGCCGCGACCATCGCCAGCCAGGACAGCGCGCCGTCTGCCATCGACACATCCACAATCTGGCCCTCACCGGAGCCCGCGTGGGTGGGTGTCCCGTCACCATCTCGCTCGCGCAGCGCGGCCAGGATCCCGAACGCCGCCATCAGGGCGCCCCCGCCGAGGTCGGCGATCTGACCCGCCGCCTGCACCGGCTCCCCCCCGCGCTCTCCCGTCAAGCCGAGCAGGCCGACGAGGCCGAGGTAGTTCATGTCGTGGCCCGACGCCTCGCGCTTTGGCCCCGTCTGACCGTAGCCCGAGATCGCGCAGTACACGATGCCCGGGTTCTGCTCGCGCATCCGCTCATATCCCACGCCCAGCCGGTCGAGCACGCCGGGGCGAAAGGACTCGAGCACGACGTCGTACTCACGCACGAGCGCCAGCAGCGCCTCGCGTCCGCCATCGCTCTTCAGGTTCAGCCGGATCGAGCGCTTATTTCGATTGAGCGACAGGAACAGCGCGGACTTGGCGCTGTCGTCGGCGCCGTCGATATAGGGCGGCGACCAGCGGATGTAGTCGCCCATGCCGGTGTCCTCGACCTTCAGCACATCCGCGCCGAAGTCCGCCAGCAGCAGGGAACAGAACCCGCCCGGCAGCAGGCGGGAGAGGTCGAGCACCTTGATGCCCTCCAGCGGCAGGCTCATCTAACCCTGGCGCGCGGGGACGTTCAGCGCCGCGCGCGCCTCTTCGACGGTCGCCGGCCGGCGACCCATGTCTTCGGTCATCTGCCTGGCCTTGGCGATCAAGTCGCTGTTGGATTTCGCCATCTCCCCGTTCGGTAGATACAGGTTGTCCTCCAGCCCAACCCTGATTGAGCCGCCGAGCGAGAGCGCCGCGCCGACGAGCACCCACTGGTCGCGCGAGATCCCGATCACGCCCCAATGTGAGCCGTCGGGGATGTTCTCGACCATCGCCGCGAGGTTCCGCGAGGTCGGCGGGATGCCCCCGACGACACCCATCACGCAGTCGACGTGCAACGGAGTTTTCAACACGCCCATGTCGATCAAGGGCGCGAGCGAGCCGACGTGGCCAATGTCGAAGCACTCGTGCTCCGGTTTGATTCCCAGCTCGTTCATCGCCTCCAGCAGCTCGACGATCTCATCAAACGGGTTGGCGAAGACCATCTTGAAGACGAACTGTTTTTTCGATCTCGAGTACTTCGCGTAGTTCATCGAGCCCATGTTCAGCGCCGCCACCTCGGGACGGCAGGCACGCAGATATTCGATCCGCTTCTGGACCGGGACTCCAATCGTGCCCGTGGAGAAGTTCACGATCACCTCGTCGCCCACCTCACCTCTGATCGCATCGCTGATCGCTTTGAAATCCTCGATCTCATAGCTGGGCGTCCCGTCCGGTTTGCGCGCGTGGATGTGGATCATCACCCCGCCCTCGTCGACGATCCGCCGTGCCTCCGCCGCGTACTCGGCGGGCGTATATGGGATCGCCGGGCACTGCGCGCGGTTGGCGATCGCCCCTGAGATCGAGCAGGTGATCACCACCGGGTCATCGAGACTCATACGGGCACCACCCCCTGCCTCTTCCAGGGCCGCTCCACTTTCTTGCTCGCCGACATCTCCAGCCCGCGGCAGATCGTCTCGCGGGTCTCGCGCGGGTCGATCACGTCGTCGATCAGGTCGTTCCCGGCGGCTATGTATACGTCGAAGATCTTGCGGAACCCCTCGATCAGCTCGGCCTTCTTCGCCTCAGGATCCTCGGCCTCGTCGACCTGTTTGCGGAACGCGATCTCGACGACGCCCTCGGCGCCCATCACGCTGATCTCGGCGCTCGGCCAGGCGACGATCAGGTCCGGTTCATACGCGCGCCCGTTCATCACGTAGTAGCCGGCGCCGTAGGCCTTGCGCGTGATCACCGTCAGCTTCGGCACGGTCGCGTTGGCGACCGCGTACAACATCTTCGCGCCGTGTCTGATGATCCCCTCCGCCTCAACCTTCGTGCCGACCATGAAACCCGGCACGTCCATCAGGAACACCAAAGGGATCCCGAACGCGTTGCAGAGATTGACAAAGCGCGCGGCCTTATCGGCGGAGTTGTTGTCGAGGATCCCGCCGAGATGCTTGGGCTGATTGGCGACGATCCCGCAGGGGCGCCCGCCGAAGCGAGCAAAGCACGTGATGATCGTCTTCGCCCACTGGCCCTTCATGTCGAAGTACTCGCCGTCGTCCGTGATCCGTTTGATCACCTCGTACATGTCGTACGGCTTGCGATTGGACTCCGGCAGCACGTCGAGCAGCGCCTCCTCGCGCCGGTCGATCGGGTCGCTCACCGGCCGCACAGGCGGGCGCTCTTCGCAGTTCTGCGGCATATATGACAGGTATGCCTTGACCACATCGATGCACTCCTCGTCGCCTGCCACCTCCATGTCACCGACGCCCGACTTGCGCGTGTGCACGCGCGAGCCGCCCAATTCCTCCTGGGTGACGTCCTCGCCGACGGCAGCCTTCACGAGGTGCGGCCCCGCGAGCGCCATTGACCCTCTGCCCTTGACCATCGGCACGAAGTCCGCCAGGCCCGGTATGTAGGCGGTGCCCGCCGCGCACGGGCCCATCAGCGCCGCGATCTGCGGGATCACGCCGCTCATCACGACCTCCTCGCGGAACAGGTGCCCGGAGCCCGCGAACATCGCACCGGCGGCCTCCTGCACGCGCGCGCCGGCGGAGTCGAGCAGCCAGACGAACGGCATCCGCTTGGTCAGCGCCAGCTCGCGCAACCGCGTGACCTTGATCTCGCCGGTCATCCCCATCGAGCCGGCCATCACCGTGAAGTCGTACGCGCAGACTGCCGCGAGCCGTCCGTCGATCTTGCCGTAGCCGGTGATCACGCCGTCGGCGGGCGCGTCGACGCCGTCCATCGCGCGCTGGGAGAAGTGGGGCTTGCCATGGATCCCGAGCTCGGTGAACGTGCCCGCGTCGATCAGCAGCGCGATCCGCTCGCGCGCCGTGAGCTTTTCGCGGTCGTGCTGCTTTTGGATCTTCTCCTCGCCGCCGCCGAGGCGGATCTTCGCGCGGCGGGCCTCGAGATCCTCGACGAGGGGGCGCAGCAGGCTGGTCGTCTCCTGCGTGCCCATCAGCGACCTTTCCATTGCGGGTCGCGCTTCTCGAAGAACGCGGTCACGCCCTCGACGATGTCCTCGGTCGAGAGCGCCAGCGTGAGCTGCGCGCGCAGGTAGTCGAGTGCGTCGTCGAACGGCATGTCGAGCTGGCGGCGCATCGCCTCCTTACCGAGCCGCATGATCACCGGCGACTTGCCCGCGAGCTTCCCCGCCCAGTCGGCGACCGCCGCGTCGAAGTCCCCGGCGGGAACGACCCTGTTGACGATCCCCGCCGCAAGCGCCTCCTGCGCGCTCCAGCGCTCGCCGAGCAGCAGCAGCTCGTTCGCCTTCTTGCGTCCGACGTTGCGGTAGATCAGCGCCATGATCATGAACGGGAACGTCCCCACGTTGATCTCGGGCGTGCCGAACGTTGCCCGCTCGGAGGCGACGATCAGATCGCAGGCGAGCGCGATCCCGAGCGCACCGGCGAGCACGTGCCCGTCTGCGGCGCACACAGTCGGCTTACCGAGCGCGCCGATCAGCCTGAACAGCGCGACGAAGCGCTCGGAGGCGAAGTGCTTCTGCACGAGCGTCGCGTCCCCCGCGAACCCTCCAAGATTGGCGCCCGAGGAGAAGACCTTCTCGTGCGAGGACGCGAGCACCACACAGCGCACGGCCTCATCATCACGGGCGCGCTCAAAGGCCTCCGTCAGACCCAGAAGCAACTCCGCGGAGAGCGCGTTGCGCGTGTCCGGGTCGTTCAGCGTGATCGTCGCGACGCCCGAGTCGGCGAGCGCGTACAGGACTGCATCTGTGGGCACAGCGGCATCCTAGCCGCATCTACCCATCGCGGGAAGTAAGCAGCTCTACTGTTTACTTTGTTCCCCGCCTGCGTTAGCGTCTGCGACGCACCCCAAAGAGAACGAGGAGATCCCCCAATGGCCGCCACCGCCGACAGCGTGCTGAAGCCCGACTTCGAGTCCAAGCGCAAGCACTTCATCTTCACCGACGAGCACGAAGCGCTGCGTGAGTCGATCCGAAACTTCGCCGTCAAAGAGCTCGCCCCCCACGCCGAGGAATGGGAGCAGACCACGTTCCCCGACTCGATCTTCCCGCGCATGGGCGAACTGGGCTTCCTCGGCCTGGACAAGCCCGAGGCCTACGGCGGCCAGGGCGGCGACTACTACAGCGCGCTGGTCCTGGCGGAGGAGATCACCAACGCCAACTCCGGCGGCCTGGCGATGGGGCTGGCGGTACACACCGACATGGCGATGCCGCCGATCCTCGCGTTCGGCAGCGAGGAGCAGAAGCAGGAATGGGTCGTGCCGGCGATCAAGGGCGAGAAGATCCTGTGCCTGGGCATCACCGAGCCGGACGCCGGCTCAGACGTGAAAGGGATCAAGACGCGCGCCGTCGAGGACGGCGACGGGTACGTGATCAACGGTTCGAAGACCTACATCACCAATGGCCACCGCGCCGACGTGATCGTGCTCGTGACCAAGACCGACCCGGATGCGGGATACGACGGCTTCACGCTGTTCCTCGTGCCGATGGACGCGCCCGGCGTGATCCGCGAGAAGAAGCTCGAGAAGCTCGGCATGCACGCATCCGATACCGCGCTGCTGGCCTTTCAGGATGTGCGGGTGCCGGCCGCCGCGGTCCTCGGACAGGTCGGCAAGGGCTTCTACCACATCATGTGGGAGCTCCAGGGCGAGCGCCTGATCGGCGCCGCCGGCATGGTCGCTGGCGCCCAGAAGTGCTTCGAGCGCACACTGCAGTACGCGCACGAGCGCAAGGCGTTCGGCCGCGAAATCGGCAAGTTCCAGGTGATCCGCCACAAGTTCGCGGAGATGGCAACCAAAATCGAGTCGGCGCGGCAGATGACCTACATCACCGCGTGGCGCTTCAACAACGGCGAGTACCCCGTGCGCGAGATCTCGATGGCGAAGCTGCACGCCTCGCGCGTGCTCTGCGAAGTGGCCGACGAATGCATCCAGATCCACGGCGGCGCGGGCTACATGCGCGAGTACGGGGTCGAGCGTGTGTGGCGCGACGCGCGCCTGAACCGCATCGGCGCCGGCACCGACGAGATCATGCTCGACGTCATCGGCCGCTCGTACGGTCTCTAGATCAGTTGCCGGCAACGCCGCCATTCACCGAGGAGCACGAGCAGCTGCGGGCTTCGGTCCGCGGTTTCCTCGAGCGCGAGCTGACGCCTCATGCTCAGGAATGGGAGCAGGCGGAATGGTTCCCCAACGAGGTGTTCGGGAAGCTCGCTGCCCAGGGTCTGCTCGGCCTGAAGTACCCCGAGGTCTACGGCGGGCAGGGCGGCGATCACCTGCACGACGCGGTACTCGTCGAGGAGCTCGCGCGGATCGGCTCCGGCGGCACCGCTGCGGGCATCGGCGCGCACGTCAGCATCGCCACGCCGCCGATCTGGAAGTTCGGCACCGAGGACCACAAGCAGCGTTATCTGGTGCCGGCGATCAGGGGCGAGAAGATCGGCGCGCTCGGCATCACCGAGCCCGACACCGGCTCAGACGTGGCCGCGTTGCGCACCCAGGCCACGCCCGTCGACGGCGGCTGGATCGTCAGCGGCGAGAAGACCTACATCACCAACGGTGTGCGGGCGGACTTCATCGTGACCGCCGTGAAGACGACCCCCGAGGGTGGCCACCACGGCATCTCCTTCCTGATCGTCGACCGCCAGGATGGTGTGCGCTCGGCCAAGCTGCAGAAGCTCGGCTGGCACGCCTCGGACACGGCGAGCATCTCCTTCGAGGACGTCTTCGTGCCGGCTGAGAATCTGCTCGGGACGGAGCACGAGGGCTTCAAGCTGATCATGGCCAACTTCCAGTGGGAGCGCCTGGCAATGGCGCTCGGGGCAGTCGGCGCGATGGACCTCGCGTGGGAGCGCACGGCCTCCTTCGCGCGCGAGCGCGAGGCGTTCGGCAAGCGACTCTCCGGCCACCAGACGATCCGCCACAAGCTCGCCGACATGGCCACGAGTGTCTACACCTGCCGCTGTGTCACCTACGACGCGCTGCGCCGCTTCATGGCCGGAGAGGAGCCGATGCGTGAGGTCACGATGGCCAAGCTCCTGACTCAGCGCTCCTCCTTTGAGCTGATGGACGACTGCCTGCAGATCCACGGCGGCGCTGGCTACATGAAGGAGTACTGGGTCGAGCGCGCCGTGCGCGACTCCCGTCTCGGGCCGATCGGCGGCGGCTCTGATGAGATCATGCGTGAGATCCTCGGGCGCATACTCGGGCTCTGACAGAGCTGGGAAACGGTTTGCAACATTGTCCAAACCTGAGCATCGGGGCTCAGGTCACCTCGGGGCTCAGCCGATGGAAGAAGGGTGCCCCGTCTCCGTTCCATGCTCGGCGCGCTCGCGCTCGTTGCGTCTCTATGCGCCGCAACCGGCGTACCCGTCGCCCAGGCCACGACGGTGGCCCACAAGGCCGGCCGCCGGCATCGTCTAAAGGCTCATCCCGCCGAGCGCTGCGCCGAGCGCAGCAGCTTTCACGCAAGCCGTGGTGGCCATCTGCGCCGCAAGCACCACTCCTCGACCTGCGCCAAGCGCGACTCGAGCAAGCGCAACGGCCATCACGCCAAGCGACACAGGTCGACGAGCCCCGTCAAACCGGCTGACGCGGACACCTGCCCCGGCGCCGATCTGCAACCCACGCAGAGCAACATCGAAGTGGTTCGCACCGCCACCCTGTGCCTGATCGACCAGGAACGGGCCAGCCATGGCGAGGCTTCGCTCCAGTTCAACGCCGACCTTCAGCAGTCCGCCCAGGCCCACACCGAGAGCATGGCGTTCGGCGACTACTTCGAACACGACGGGCCAGGCGGCGATACCCCGCTCAGCCGCATGATCGCCTGCGGCTACATCCCCAACTCGCAGGTCGGCTACGAAATCGGCGAGAACATCGGCTGGGGCACCCTCTACCTGGGGACGCCCCGCGCGATCGTCGCCGCCTGGATGGCCTCGCCCGGGCACCGCGCGAACATTCTCGACGCCCACTTCCACGACACTGCGATCGGCGTCTCCCCCCATGTCCCGTCCTCGCTCAGCCAGGGTCAGCCCGGCGGGATCTACACGCAGGACTTCGGCGTCATCGTCACCGGCTGAGCGGGCCGGTGTGGATGCCGATCGACCGTCGATCGACCAGGTCCAGAGCGAAGTCGAGGCGATCTCGCCGCCTTTGAAACCTCCGAGCTAGGATTGACGGGTTGCCCGACCGCCCTGACCGCCTGTACTTCACGGACTCCGACGAGGCCAACGCGCTGATCGCCGCCGACCCGATGGCGCTGCTGCTGGGATTCGCCTTAGATCAACAGGTCCCGGTCCAAAAGGCCTTTCTTGGGCCGCTGGAACTGCGCGAACGACTCGGAGCGCTCGACTCCGCAACGCTCGCTGCGGCCGAACTGGAGCCGGTGTTCCGCACAAAGCCCGCCATCCATCGCTATCCCGGCATGATGGCCAAGCGGGTGCACGACCTAGCCGAGCACGTGCAGGACCACTACGCAGGCGACGCGGCACAGGTGTGGATGGCCGCGCCCGACGCGTCTGCCCTGCACTCCAATCTGGCGGCGCTACCCGGCTTCGGTGAGATGAAGGTCAAGTCGCTCGGCGCGGTGCTCTCCAAGCGATTCGGCGTCGCAGCGGCGGCCGGCCTCGTGCCGGCGCATCCGACGCTCGGCGACGTGGACTCGCCGCAGGCGCTGCTCGACTACCAGGCCGCAAAGCGCGCTCACAAGGCCGAGTGGAAGAGGATGAAGAGCCGCGACTGATCGGTGAGACGACCTTTCGGCCTTCACGCCGGAAGCGAGGAACAGAGGTAATCTCCGGGGGCACTGACCACGACAAGGAGACGCAACGGCTATGGGAGTACTCGACGGCAAGTCGGCGATCGTGACGGGCTCGGCCCGCGGCATCGGACGCGCAACGGCTGAACTGCTCGCCGCGCAGGGCGCGCAGGTTCTGATCAACGACCTCGACGGCGACGTCGCCGAGCAGGCGGCCGGGGAGATCGCGGGCGAGACGGCGGTGTTCGCCGGCGACCTGACCAAGTCCGACGCGCCCGAGGCGCTCGTGAAAGCGGCGGTCGACGCGTTCGGCAAGATCGACATCCTCGTCAACAACGCCGGCTACACGATCGACGCGCCCGTCCACAAGATGTCCGACGAGCAGTTCCAAGCGATGCTCGACATCCACACCGTCGTCCCCTTCCGTGTGTTGCGTGCGGCGGCCCCCTACCTGCGCGATCCGGCAAAGAATGAGCGCGAGGAAGGCGTCGAGGTGTTCCGCAAGGTCGTCAACGTCTCCTCCACCTCGGGCACGTTCGGCAACCCCGGTCAGGCCAACTACTCCTCCGGCAAGGCCGGCGTCGTCGGGCTGACGAAAACGCTCGCAAAGGAGTGGGGTCAGTTCAAGATCAACGTCAACGCGGTCGCCTTCGGCTTCATCGACACCCGTCTCACGCAGGCGAAGGACGATGAGAACAGCATGGAGATCGGCGGCGAGAAGGTCCAGCTCGGCATCCCCGAGCAGCTACGCCAGATGGCCTCGATGCTGATCCCGCTCGGCCGGCCCGCGACGCCCGAGGAGGCCGCGGGCGGCGTGTTCTTCCTGTGCTCGCCATGGTCGAACTACGTGCAGGGTCAGACGCTCCACATCACGGGCGGGATGTTCGGCGGGATGACCGGCTGATTCGGTGGACGACCGGCTGAGGGTCTATGGACCCCGCAGGTCGAGCAGGCAACCCGAGAAGTAAGCCCCCGCGGGCGAGGCCAGGTAAGCACACAGCGCCGCCACCTCGCCCGCGGCGGTCTCCTCGCCCGGCGCGATCGTGACCACCGTGATCCCGTGACGCGCCCACTCCGTGGAGAGGGTACGCGCCAGGTTCTCCAGACCCGCGCGTGCGGCGCCCGAGTGTTCGCCGGCGTTGGGGGCCGGAGCCAGGTAGATAATCCGACATGTCGGCGAACCCGGCTCAGGTCGGCTGGACGAACTCAGCTCGGCCGCCAGGAAGGCAAGGTTGACGACCGCGCGGGTGACGTTCCAAGTGGCGTCGAAACAGGTGCGCAAACCTCCCTGCGCAAACAGCCCCGCACCGTCAACGACCAGCAGATCGAGGCTCCCCAGCTCGGTAACGGCGGCGGCGACCATCTGATCCACGATCGCCTCGTCGGCGATGTCGGGGGCAGCGCACATGTGTACGCCGGCCCCCAACTCTGTGCATGCCTCACCGACCGCTACACCAAGCGAGGCCAATGGCTCCGCCGCGCCTACGGGCCCGATCGTATCTGCCGGCTCCCTCATGGCCGCCGGCCCCGCCGCGTCCGCCGACCCTGTCGTACCTGCCACCAGAACAAGAGCTCCGTCCAGCAGGCCGGGACGCAGCAAGTCGGATGCGCCGATCGCGCTCAGGGCGCCGCGGGCGGGAACGGGCCGGTCTGGAACGAGCCCGACGGGTCCGGCTCGGGCGCTCCGCTCGTTGTGCTTCCGCGCAGCTCGAAGTAGAGCACCGAGGCCGCGAGGGCCGAGATCGGGGCGGTGAGAATCTCGACGATCACCCGCACGACGATGCCCGCGGCGGTTCCCCCCGAGTCGCCGATCGACTCGATGATCGCGGAGACGATGCCGACACCGATCACGAGCACGACGATCACCCCGAACACCTGCCAGCCGTTGCCCTTCACGAGCTCGCGGCTGCGCCCGAGCGCCTTCACGGCGCCGGGACGCTCCAGTACGACGACCGGCGCCGCCACCGACCAGATCGTGATCAGGATCAGGCCGGGGATGATGATCAGGATGAAGCCGATGGTGATCCCGATGCCCGCGAGGATCCCCACCAGGATCAGTTGACCAAGCACCGGAGTCGCTGCGTTGAGCAACTGACCGACGGTGGCGTCGCGCCGGCCGTCCTGAACGTCGGCCACCAGCTCGACGACCATGCCCGTAAACAGCGTGACGGCTACGAGGCTGAGGATGAAGCCGATCAGCAAAAGCACGGGAGCGATCACAACCAGCACGGCGTCGATAATCCCGACCACCACGAACACGACGGCCGCCGCGGGCAGCAGCACGGAAGCCTGGTCGGCATAGATGCCGAACGTTCGGCTGATGACCGAGCCGATGTCGATCGAACGGTTCATTCCAAGCTCCTCGCGGCGTCGCTTACGGTTGGCTGCGAGCCAAAGATACGTGACCGGCCCGACGCTGCTCGCGCACACGCTGGAGCACGCCCTTGCGACCGTGCTCCTCGAGGCCCGCGTACAGACCCCGGATCTGCAGAAGGATCTCGTCGGCGACCGCCTGCTGCTGCTCGGGCGTGGGATGCTCGACGCGCTCCCAGCGCATCGCGTCCCCATATTGAATGGTTGTCTTCGGGAACTGCAGGCGCTTCCAGTTGCGGATACGGGAGGAACCGTGGATCGCGATCGGCACGACCGGCGCGCCTGATCTCCAGCGCCAGGCGGCCGATGCCGCGCTTGGCCTGCTCGGCCACTTTGCCCGTGCGCGAGCGCCCGCCCTCGCAGTACATCGTGATCGCCCCACCGCGCGCAAGGATCGTCTCCGCGGTAATGAAGACCTCTTCGTCGCGTGCGCCCCGACGCACCGGGAAGACGCCGCCGTGGGTGTAGATGAATTGCATCGGCCCTGGTTTGAACAGCTGTGACTTGGCCATGAAGCGAACCTTGCGCCGGATGTAGCAACCCATCAGGAAGTGGTCCATGAACGAGAAGTGGTTGGGCGCGAGGATCACCGCGCCGGCACCGGGTACCTTCTCCGAGGAGATCGCGCGCGCGCGTAGGAGCGTGTACGCGTACAGCGAGGTGAGCACCCGCGTCAGCTCATACGTCCAGTCGGGTTCGCGGGTGCGCGAACGCTCGTGAAAGCGGTCGAAGTGCTCCTTCGGCCGGGGGTCGGCGTAGACCTGTTCGCGCATCGGTGCGAGATCACTCATCTGAGCGTTTTACCTCGCCGACTCGGGAAAGTTACGCGTGCGGGCCAGCGCGTCAGCCCAGCCCACGAGCAGTCCGGCACGCTCGTCCTCGCCCATCCGCGGCTCATAGCGCGCGCCTTCCCGCCAGGAGTCGCGCACGTCGGAGACCGTCCACATGCCCACGCCGACTCCCGCCAGGTAGGCAGCGCCGAGCGCGGTTGTCTCAGTACTCTCCCCGAGCATGACCGGCGCTCCCAGAATGTCCGCTTGGAACTGCATCAGCCAGCGGTTCGCGCTCGCCCCACCGTCGGCGCGCAACTCGCCGAGTGGCAGGCCGGTGGCCTGTTGCATCGCGTGGACCGCGTCGCGAGTCTGATAGGCGATCGCCTCGAGTGTCGCGCGCGCGAGGTGGGCACGACCGGTCCCGCGCGTGAGCCCGACGATCGTGCCGCGCGCGTGGGGGTCCCAGTGCGGCGAGCCGAGACCGGTGAGCGCCGGCACGAAGTAGACGCCGTCGTTGGAGTCAAGCGACGCCGCCAACGCCGCCGTGTCCTCGGCGCGCTCGATGATCTGTAGCTCGTCGCGCAGCCACTGCACCGCGGCGCCGGTGACGAAGATCGACGCCTCCAGCGCGTAGGCCCGGCCACGGGCGATCTCTGACGCGACCGTCGCGAGCAGGCCGGGTGGGGGGGACCCATCCGGCACAGTGAAGCCGGTGTTGAGCAGCACGAACGAGCCGGTCCCGTAGGTGGCCTTGGCCATGCCGGGATCGACGCAGGCCTGGCCGAAGAGCGCGGCCTGCTGGTCGCCGGCGACACCGGCGATCGGCACGGCGTGTCCGTGGAGTGCATCCGGCCGGGTCTCGCCCAGAACCCCGGCGCTCGGTCGGACTTGTGGCAGCGCGCGGGCGGGTATCTCGAACAGGTCGAGCAGATCCTGATCCCAGCGTCCCGCGGCGATGTCGTAGAGAAGCGTGCGCGACGCGTTGGTCGCGTCGGTGACATGCTCGCCGGTGAGCTTGAAGATCAGCCACGAGTCGACCGTCCCGAAGACCGCCGTGCCGTTGTGTGCGCGCTCGCGCAGGCCTTCGACGTTCTCCAGCAGCCAAGCGATCTTCGTGGCCGAGAAGTAGGGGTCGAGCACCAGACCGGTGCGCGCGCGAATCAGCGGTTCGTGTCCTGCCGCGCGCAGCTCCTCGCAGCGCGCGGCCGTGCGACGGTCCTGCCAGACGATTGCGTTGTGCAGCGGCTCTCCTGTTGCCGGGTCCCAGACGCAGACCGTCTCGCGTTGGTTGGCGATCCCAACCGCCGCCAGATCGCCTGCTCGCACGCCCGCATCGTCGAGCGCCTCGCCCGCGACGGCCTGCGTGACCGACCAGATCTCGCCCGCGTCATGCTCGACCCAGCCGGGCTGGGGAAAGTGCTGGGTGAACTCGCGGTAGGAGCGTCCGATCGGTTCGGCCTGCTCGTCGAACACGATGCAGGTGGTACCCGTCGTCCCTTGATCGATCGCAAGAATCATCTCGGCGCGAGCCTACCGGCGGGCGAAGTACACCCGCACGAAATCGACTAGCTGGCGCCCGCGGTGCGCGAAGCCGGAGGGCGTACGGCCGGTGGCGCGATGAGAGAGGTCGAGCTCGACCTCGGCGATGCGGTGACCGGCGCGGACGGCGTCGATCGTCATCCCGATCTCCATGCCGAAGCCGGCCGCGAACGGCAGCACGTCGGCGAGCACACTCGCGCGCAACGCTCGCTGTCCGGAGATCGGCGCTTGGGTCTCCAGGCCGCACCGCCGGCGGATCGCCCAGCGCGCAAACGCGACCGCGAGACCGACTCCTCCGCCGACGCGCGTGGCGAAGACCGCGACCGCCATGTCCGCGCCGCCGCTTCGCACGGTGTCGGCGAGCGCGCTCAGCGACCTCGCCGACTCGGCGAGGTCACCGTCGCAGAGGATGAAGATCGGCTCGGAGTCGTGGGTCGCTTGCAGGGCATCCCGCGCGGCCAGCGTGGCGGCCGCGCCCTTGCCGATCATGCGCTCGCTGCGCACGACCCGCGCGCCGGCTTGGCGAGCAAGCTCGGACGTGGCGTCGGTAGAGCCGTCGTCGGCCACCCACACCGGTGCGCCGGGGAACGCGGCGGCCAGCGCGGCGAGCGTTGCCTGGATCCGGGGAGCCTCGTTGTAGGCGGCAACGATCACTTGGATCTCGAGGCCGGGGGTTTGGGGAGTGTCGGCGGTATTGGTGCTCATCGAATCGATCGGCGCCGGAGGCTATTGTCCGAAGCCGTCATCGATCAACCAGGAGGCTGCGCAATGGCTGAGGTGGAGGCCCATATCACCGGCACCGTATGGAAAATCGAGTGCGCCGTCGGCGACACGATCGAGGAGGGCGACACAGTGGCGATCCTCGAGTCGATGAAGATGGAGATGCCCGTCGAGGCCGAGGACCCCGGAACCGTCACGGAGATCCTCTGCGAGGAGGGCCAGGCCGTCAACGAGGGAGACACGCTGGTCGTGCTCGGATAGTGCCCGTGTCCCCTAGCGCCACCCCACGCGAGCTCGCCGGCGGCAAGCTGCTGGTCGACGAGGCGGGCGCTGGCGTCGTCCGTCTGACGATCTCCAACCCGGCCAAGCGCAACGCGCTGGATCATCCGATTCTCGACGCGATCACCTTGATGCTCACCGAGCTGGCTGAGGTGGGTGGGGTTGATGTGGTGGGTGGGTCCGAATCCCGCGTGCGCTGTGTGGTGATCACCGGCGGGCACGGGATGTTCTCGGCCGGGTATGACATCGGCGAGATCCCGGACGAGGAGTTCGAGGAACGCGCCGAGCGGCTCGTCGCGCACCCCTTCACCGAAGCGATCGATGCGCTGCAGGCCTTTCCCTACCCCACGCTGGCGGTCCTCCCCGGTCATACGATCGGCGGCGGCCTGGAGCTGGCGCTGGCCTGCGATCTGCGTGTGGCGCAGGACACCATCAAGCTGGGGATGCCGCCGGCGAAGCTCGGGCTGGTCTACTCGCACACCGGCCTGCGCCGCTTCATCGACGCGATCGGCGCGCCGCGCACGCGCGAGCTGTTTCTACTCGGCCGCTACATCGACGCGCCCACAGCGCTTCAGTGGGGACTCGTCAACCAGGTTGCCCCGGCTGAGGAGCTGGAGGCGGTCGCGCTGGCGGTAGCGGCCGAGCTCGCGGGCAACGCGCCGCTGTCGCAGCTGGGCAACAAGCGGGTGATCACCGAGCTGCTGGACGCAGAGGGGGAGCTGCTCGCGGAGGTCGAGGAGGAATTGATCGAGCTGCGCCGCGCCTCGTTTGCCTCGCAGGACATGCGCGAGGGAATGAAGGCCTTCGCCGAGAAACGCCCGCCGCGCTGGTGCGGGGAATAGCCGTCCGCCGCTAGTCATAACGTGCGGCGAATGCCGCCGCTGATCACCCGCGAGGAAGCTCTCGCACTGGGCGAGATCGAGGACCACGCCGAGATCGAGGCGCTGATCGGGCGCGCCTGGGAAGCGCGGGTGGAGCGCTTTGCCGACTCGACCGACATGTGCTCGCTGGTAAACGCCAAGTCGGGTGGCTGCGCCGAGGACTGCGGCTTCTGCGCGCAGTCGCGCTTCGCCGAGGCGGAGACGCCGCTGCACGCGATGATGGAGCCCGAGCAGGTGCTCGAGCACGCACGCGCGGCCGAGGCCGCGGGGGCGCACCGCTTCTGCATGGTCACCCAGGGGCAAGGGCTGTCCAAGCGCGACTTTGAGAAGTACCTGGAAGGCGTCCGCCTGGTCTCCGAGCACACCAACCTGAAGCGCTGCGCCTCGGTCGGGCACATCTCCGCCACGCGCGCGCAGGCGCTGAAGCAGGCGGGCATCCAGCGTGTACATCACAACGTCGAGACGGCCGCGAGCTACTACGACGAGGTCTCCACGACCGTCCGCTACGAGGGTCGTCTGCGCACGATCGAGGCGGTACGCGAGTCGGGACTGGAGACGTGTGTGGGCGGCATCTTGAACCTCGGCGAGACGCGGGAGCAGCGCGTGGAGATGGCCTTCGAGCTGGCCGCGATCGACCCAACCAGTGTGCCGATCAACATGCTCAACCCACGCTCCGGCACGAAGTTCGGCGACCGCGAGTTCATGGACCCGTGGGAGGCGGTCAAGTGGATCGCGATCTTCCGCCTGATCCTGCCCGAGGCGCTGTTCCGGCTATGCGGCGGGCGCGTGGAGAACCTCGGCGAGCTGCAGGCCTTGGCGGTGAAGGCAGGGATCAACGGCGTGATGATGGGCAACTTCCTGACGACGCTCGGCAACGAGCCCGAGCAGGACCGCGCGATGTTCGAGCAGCACGGGCTGAACGTCACTCGCCACTCCGACAACGGCACAAACCCGCGTCCGGACAACCGCTCCGGGTGGCTGCAGGGCGAGACGCCGGATGTGGTGGAAGAGTTGCTGGAGATCTCCGGACCCGCCGCGCCGATCGAGCTGGACGTGAAACTGTGGGATCCGTCGAGCCAGCTGCGGTTCCGCGCCAAGCGCACGGTGCCGCCTCGTCCCGACGGAGCCGTCAATCGAAAACCCCGCCCAGCCCCGGTCGGCTAGGCGGACTGCCGGATGAGCGAGATCGAAGAGCGCCTGGAGGAACTGGAGCGACGCGGCCTGCACCGCCGCCTGCGAATGGTGAGCGGACCGCAGGGCCCGCGCGTGCTGCTCGACGGCAGGCCGGTGCTACTGCTGTGCTCGAACAACTACCTCGGGCTCGCCGACCACCCGCGCGTACGAGAGGCAGCGGCGGATGCGGCGATGCGCTGGGGCGTCGGCGCGGGCGCCTCGCGGCTCGTATCCGGGACGATGACGATCCACCGTCGCCTGGAGGAGCGTCTGGCGGCGTGGGAGGGCAGCGAGGCCTGCCTGTTGTTTGGATCCGGCTACCTCGCGAACCTCGGCACGATCGGCGCGCTCGCCGGGGCGGGCGACACGGTCTTCTCCGACGAGCTGAACCACGCCTCGATCGTCGACGGCTGCCGGCTCTCGCGGGCGGAGGTGGTCGTTTACAAGCACGGCGACGTGGACGATCTCGACCGGCTGATGCGCCGTCACGGCGGCGGCCGCCGGGTGATCGTCACGGATTCGGTGTTCTCGATGGACGGCGACGTCGCGCCACTGGCGGAGATCGTCGAGCTCGCGAAGGAATACGGCGCACGGACGATCGTCGACGAGGCGCACGCCACCGGCGTGCTGGGCCCGGGCGGACGCGGGGCGGTGGCGCAGGCCGGCCTGGAGGGCGAGGTGGATGTGGTCGTGGGTACGCTCGGCAAGGCGCTCGGCTCCTACGGCGCCTACGTGTGCGCCGATGAGGAGTTGATCCGCTACCTGATCAACACCGCCCGCTCGCTGATCTTCTCGACCGCGCCCGGACCGCCCGCCGTGGCCGGAGCGCTGGCAGCGCTCGAGTTGCTGCAAGAACGCCCGCACCGCGTGCAGCGGCTGCGCTCGGCTGCGCGCACCCTGCGGGGCGCCCTTGCGCACGAGGGCTTTCCAGTGGTCGAGGAGGAGATGCAGATCGTGCCGCTACTGGTGGGCGACGCGGCCGCGGCGATGCGCCTGTGTGAAGAGGCGCTGCAGCGGGGCGTGTTCGCTCAGGCGATCCGCCCACCGACGGTTCGCGCAGGCACCTCGCGGCTGAGGTTGGCCGTGATGGCCTCGCACACCGCCGAGGAGCTGAAGATGGCGGCGCGCGCGATCGGTGAGGCCGCGCGCGCGATCGGACTGGACCCGGCGGCGATGGGTCCACGCGTGATCGCGAATCGCACGAGGGCAGACGAGCACGAAACCGAGGAGCCCTATCTGCCGGCAGCTGCTGGAGAGCACCAGAGAGACGCGCCGTTTGACGTGGAGCGACGAAGTGGCCGCCCGTTCGACGTGGAGCGCGAAAGGTCCGTCGCACGCGCGGCGTAGTCGACCAAACGTAAAGCACGCATGCGAGGGATCCTCGTCACCGCGACCGACACCGGTGTCGGCAAGACGGTCCTGAGCGCCGCACTGCTCGCGGCGATGGCTGCTGCCGGCGAGCCGGTGCGCGCGCACAAGCCGGTGGTGACCGGCCTCGACGAGGCATCGGAGATCGACCAGCCCGGCGGGTGGCCGCCCGATCACGAGCTGCTGGGCCGCGCGGCGGGCATGACTGCAGAGCAGGTGGCGCCGCTGCGTTACGGTCCCGCCGTCTCCCCCCATCTGGCGGCGCAACTCGCGGGCGAGCAGATCGACCCAGCGCAACTCCTCGCCGCGGCCCGATCAGCGGCGACACGCGCGAACACCCTGATAGTCGAGGGCGTCGGGGGCCTGCTGGCGCCGCTTGGCGAGGACTACACCGTGCGTGACTTCGCCGTGGCGCTGAAACTGCCCCTGCTGATCGCCGCACGTCCGGGGCTCGGCACGATCAACCACACGCTGCTGACACTCGACGGCGCACGCGCCGCCGGGCTGGACGTGCTCGCGGTCGTGCTGACACCGTGGCCTGAGCGCCCCAGCCAGATGGAACACTCCAACCGCGAGACGATCGCGCGCCTCGGCGAGATCGAGGTAGCGACGCTCGGCCATGTGCGAAGCCCGAACGTGGCCGATCTGGCACGGGCGGGCGAGGAGCTCCCATGGCGGCGCTGGCTCCGATGCCGCTCTTCCTAACGCTCCGATGCCGCTTTCCCAAAACATCTTCACAGCCACTTCACACGATGATTCCCGGCTCGTCACAAAAAACCGGACTTTGCGGGTAAATCTGTAAGCACGATAAATAGAGAAAAAGGAGTCATCGAGATGACCAGCTCGACCATCCGGGTCGATATGCACTGCCATTCGACCGCTTCACAGGTATCCAAGCTCGGTGTGCAGCGCGCCCTCGGACTTCCGGAGTGCGCCACCCCGCCCGAGGAGGTCTACGCCCTCGCCAAGCGGCGAGGCATGGACTTCGTCACGATCACCGACCACGACACGATCGCGGGAGTCCTGGAGATCGCGGACCGCCCCGACGTGTTCGTCTCGGAGGAGCTCACCGCCCACTTTCGCGGCGAGCCTCAGGCGGTCCACGTCCTTTGCTACGGGATCACCGGCGAGGACCACGCCTGGCTGCAGGCTCATTCCGGCGACGTCGAGCTGTGCGCCGCCTACCTCTACGAACGGGAGATCGCATGCGCCCTAGCGCATCCCTACTACAACGTCGGCGCACCCCTCACCGCGCGCCACCGGCGGCGCCTGGCAGAGCTGTTCAGCGTCTGGGAGGTCCGCAACGGCGCGCGCGCCCGCGAGCTCAACCAGCCCGCCGCGACCTACGTCGCCACCCGCGACTGCACCGGCATCGGCGGCTCAGACGATCACGCCGGCGTTGACATCGGGCGCACGTTCACCGAAGCACCTCTCGCGCGCACCCCGATCGAGTTCCTCGACCACATGCGCGCTGGGCGCGTCTCCGCGCACGGCAAGCAGGGCAGCGCGGCGAAGTGGGCGCACGCGGCAATCGCGATCGCCGCGCGTTCGCTCGGCCCCGCGGCGCGGGGCGGGGACGCGGCCTCGCGCCCAGACCCGCGCACGGTGCTGAACATGGTCCAGCGTCTGCTCCGCGAGGGCGATGCCCGCCATGGCGCCACCGGCGCGGATCTCTCCCCCGCCGACGCACGCTGCCTGCTGCGTGCCTGGCTGGCCGCGGTCGAGCTCGACCAGCTCGACGAGCGCGGACTGATCGACCTCATGCAGGCCGACGATTTCAGCCACTCCAGCCTCTTCCGCCGCGCCTGCCGCCTACACGAGCGCAAGCTGCGCGCCGCGGTCGACGTCGCGGTGCGCGCGGCCACCGGCGAGGCCGAGGTGCTGACCGCCGCCGAGGGCCTGTTCGAGAGCTGTATCGCCGCGATTCCGTACGCCCCCGCGGTCGCCTTCCTCGCCAACGAGCGCGCCAAGCTCGACGGACGCTCCGGCGATGACGGCGAGACCCCGCGTGTGGCGATCCTCGCCGACGGGATCGGCTCGATGCACGGGGTGACACGCACGATCGAAGAGATCCGCCAGCGTGGCGTCCCGGGTTTTGAGATCGAGGTGCTCGGCACCGACCCCGATGTAGATCTGCGCCTGCCCGCCGTCGCCGAGATCGACGTCCCCTACTACCCGGGCCTTTCGATCGGCGTCCCCAGTCTCCCCGCCGCCGTACAGATCCTCGCCGACGGCTCCTTCGACGCGATTCACGTCTGCTCGCCCGGCCCCGCCGGGATCGCGGGCGTGCTCGTCGCGCGCGCGCTCTCCCTACCGCTGGTGGGCAGTTATCACACCGAGCTCACCGCCTACGCCGATCTGCGTTCCGGGCAGCGGCACGTGGCCGACGCGATGGCCCTCGCGGTCAGCGCCTTCTACAACGCGTGCGACGTCGTCCTCTCCCCCAGCCTCGCCTCCGACGCCGCGCTCGCCGGGATCGGGATGGGAGCCGAGAAGGTGCTGCGCTGGGATCGCGGCGTGGACACCTCTCGTTTTGACCACTCGCTACGCAGAACCGGCCTGTTACCGGACGGCAAGCTCAACGTGCTCTACTCGGGGCGCATCACCCGCGAGAAGGGGGTTGAGGTGCTCGCCGAAGCGTTCTTGCTCGCACGCGAGCGTAACCCCCGGTTGCACCTCGTGCTCGCGGGCGGCGGCCCCGAGCAGGAGCGCCTCCAAGAACGCCTCGGCGAGCACGCCACGTTCCTCGGTTGGCTCTCCGGCGCTGAGCTCGCGCGTGCCTATGCGAGCGCCGACCTGTTCCTGTTTCCCTCCGCCACCGACACCTTCGGCCAGGTGATCCTCGAGGCCCAAGCCTCGGGGCTACCCGTGATCGCCGTCGCCGAGGGCGGCCCTCTGTCGCTGATCGAGGACCGCGTCACCGGGCTGCTCTGTGAGGCGTCCGCCCCCGCGCTGGCGGACGCGCTGCTCGAGCTCGCCTCCTCGCCACTGTTGCGTGAGAGTCTCTCCCAAGCGGCGCTCACCTCTGTGCGTGAGCGCACCTGGGAGCGGGCACTGGAGCGGCTGGGCGAGGGGTATCGGCAGGTGGTTTCGCCTGATGCCATGGATCTCAGCGCACGCGCTGCCTGAGATCTGGTCGTCCGTCCGCGAGAGAGAGTCGCCTCTAGCCCGGCCTGGCCAGGTGGCTGCCGCAGTCCGAGCCCGTCCGCAAATAGCGTATTTCTCCTGTGAACATTCTGTGACCATTTGCGCAACCCCCCACACAAGGGTCGGCAAGGTCCCCTAGACTGACGCTCGATGACGGACAGCATCAGCGCCATGGAGGAGGCGACACCGTCGAGCACTTCGAGCGCAGCCTCAATGCGCATCGCCGTGCTCGACCGCGACAGCGGGTTCATCCAGGTGCTGAGCAAGCGCTTGGATCGTCTCGGCTGGGAGCATCGCGTACTCGGCAGCCCGGTTCCCACCGATGCGATTGCCTCGATGCGGCTAAGCGCGCTCGTCGTCGACCTCGCTGTGCTCGGCCCGCAGGCTTGGGAGTGGCTCGAGCGACTGTGCGGCGCGCTGCCTGAATTGGGCGTCGTCGTCTGCACCGGGCCTTCGACCGTGGCCCAGCGGGTGCGCGGGCTGCGTCTCGGGGCCGACGACTGGATCACCAAGCCGTGCCACCCCGAGGAAGTCATCGCCCGCGTGCAGGGTGTCGCGCGTCGTCGGCGGCGCTCAACCAGCCGCACAGAGTCAAAGCCGCTGATGGCGGGCGAGGTCGAGATCCGCTCCGACCAATTCCAGGCGTTCGTAAGGGATCACGGCCTCGATCTGACCAGACGTGAGTTCGAGCTGATCGAGCTGCTCGCCGCGGCCGAGGGACGCGTGCTGGAGCGCGAGGAGATCTACTCGCGCCTGTGGGGTTATGCGATGGTGCGCGGGGACCGTTCGGTCGACGTGTTTGTACGCAAGCTCCGCCAGAAGCTCGAGAAGGCCTCACCGCAGTGGCGCTACATCCACACCCACTTCGGCATCGGCTACCGCTTCGCGGCCGAATCGCTCGAGGTGGTCGGCATCGATGACATTCCGTCCTCAGTCCCCGTCGACTGGAATCCCGCCCACCCCGCCCACCCCGCCGGCGATCAGGGCAAGCTCACGGGGGCGCAGCAGGACCGCGAGCTCGCCGACCACGCCGTCGTGTCCTAGGCGCGGTGCCCCGCCCTCTAGCCTGAGCACTGCCAAGCCGCCCTTCTTGAGATCCGGCTTGGCGCCCGTCAGGTCCCGTACAACGCTCGACAGGTCTGGCTCGTGGCCGACGAGCAGCAGACGCCCATCGGCCGGCAGACCGGTCAGCTCGACGAGCGCCTGGCGAGCGTCGAAGTCGCCTGCCAGCGGCGGATGCGCCGTCGGCAAGTCGCGCTGCTGCACACTCCAGCGCTCGGCGGCCAGCTCGGCGGTCTGACGCGCGCGTGTCTTGGGGCTGAACAGGACGACGTCAAAGCCCACCTGCAGACGCTCCAGCGCGATCCCCGCCGCACGAGCCTGGCCTTCACCGCGCTCGGTCAGTCTGCGTTCTGCGTCCGCGCGCATGCCGTGGGGCTCGGCGTCTCCATGACGCAGCAGCCAGAGTTGACGAGCCATACGTTCCAGCACCTTAACCGATCGCCCCTGCGATCCCACCACACGACGGTCGCCGAATCGCCACGCCCTTACAAAGCGATGTAGCGTTGAGTAGACGATGAGCCAACCATCCACCCACGAGCACAAGCAGAACGAGCACCACAACCGATCGAAGATCGGCCTGCACGACCCTGCGCTCTACCTGAACCGCGAGCTGTCGTGGCTGGACTTCAACGAGCGCGTGCTGCAGCTGGCCGAGGACGAGCGGATCCCGCTGCTGGAGCGCGTGAAGTTCTGCGCGATCTACACGACGAACCTCGACGAGTACTACATGGTGCGCGTCGCCGGCCTACGCGACCAGATCGACGCCGGTGTGGAGAACCCCGGCCACGACGGCCGTACCCCCTCGGAGACGATCGCACTTATACGCGAGCGCGTGCTGGAGCTGGGCGTGCGGCTGAGCGACTGCTTCGAAGGACGCCTGCGCCCCGCCTTGGCCGAGCACGACATCCGCGTGGTCGCCGTGAACGAGCTCGATGACGAGCAGCGCGCGGAGCTGGCCAGACACTTCCAGAAGGTGATCTTCCCGGCGTTGACGCCGCTGGCAGTCGCTCCGGGACGCCCGTTTCCGTATATCTCAAACCTGTCCCTCAGCCTGGCCGTGCTCGTGCGCGATCCCGTGACCGACCAGACGGTGTTCGCGCGTGTGAAGGTGCCGACGGAGATCCTGCCGCGCTTCATCGCGCTGAAGGGGCCGGGGTCGGCGGGATCGGGTCCGAGCACCATCACGTTGCTCGCCTTGGAGGACGTGATCGCCTGCCATCTAGACTCGCTGTTCCCCGGGATGGAGATCACCGACTACGACGCGTTCCGCGTCACCCGCGACGCCGACCTGGAGGTTTCCGACGATGCCGCCGACCTCTTGCAGGCGGTCGAGGACGAGCTGCGCCGCCGGCGCTTTGGCGAGGTGGTGCGCGTCGAGGTGGGCACCGATTGCTCAGAGCGCCTGCGCGAGGAGCTGGCCGCGCTGCTGGGAGTGCAGGAGGAGGAGGTCTACCCCGTCGATGGGCTGCTCGACATGGGCGCTCTGTGGCAGATCGTCAAGCTGCCGGGCTACGGCGAGCTGCGCGAGGAGCCGCTGCTGGGTCACACCCACCCGCGGCTGCTGCGCCACGAGGGCGAGCGGCCCGACGTGCTCGGCGCGATGCGCGAAGGCGACGTGCTCGTGCACCATCCGTACGACTCGTTCTCGACCTCCGTGGAGCGCTTCGTCGAGCAAGCCGTGGCCGACCCGAACGTGCTCGCGATCAAGCAGACCGTGTACCGCACGAGCGACGATTCGCCGCTCGTACCGGCGTTGATCGACGCCACCGAGCGCGGCAAGCAGGCGGTCGCCCTGGTCGAGCTGCAGGCGCGCTTTGACGAGCGCATGAACATCCACTGGGCCAAAACGATGGAGGAGGCCGGCGTGCACGTGGTCTACGGCCAGCCATCGCTGAAGACGCACGCCAAGTGCGTGCTCGTGGTGCGCCGCGAGGGCGACGGAGTCCGAAATTACGTGCACATCGGCACCGGCAACTACCACTCCGCGACCGCGCGGCTGTACACCGACTTCGGGCTGTTCACGACCGACGAGCAGATCGGCGCCGACGTCGCCGACATGTTCAACTACCTCACCGGCTACGGCCGGCCGCTGCACTACCGCAAGGTGCTGACCGCCCCCAACCAACTGCGCGACGGTCTGATCGACCAGATCGATCAGACGATCGCCTCACATTCGCCGCAATCCCCGGGGCGGATCGCGATGAAGATGAACGCGCTCGTCGACGGGCGCTGCATCCGCGCGCTCTACAAGGCCTCGCAGGCGGGGGTGCGAGTCGATCTGAACGTGCGCGGGATCTGCTGCCTGCGGCCCGGCATCGAGGGGATCTCCGAGAACATCCGGGTCGTCTCGATCGTCGGGCGGCTGCTGGAGCATTCGCGCGTGTACGCCTTCGAGCGCGACGGCGAGTACACGATCTACATCTCCTCGGCTGACCTGATGCCGCGCAACCTCGACCATCGAGTCGAGCTCGCGGTGCCGATCGAAACCCCGGAACTGCGCGCCGAGCTGCTAGACACGCTGGAACGCGCGTTCGCCGACAACCAGAGCTCTTGGGAGCTGGACGGCGAGGGGATCTGGCATCGCCGTTCGCCGGGGCCGGGCGAAAGACCACGCAACCTGCAGCTGGAGCTCTCAGAGCTGCACGCGCGTCGCGCCGGCGAGGGTAAACCCGATGGCGAGCGGGATCTGGGCACGCCGCTCAGCCGCTGAAACTACGCGGCGGCGGGGAGCTCGTCGAGCATCGCTTTGAGCTCGTCGACCGACTGGTAGTCGAGCCCGAGCAGATGGTCGTGGCGGTGACGAACGATGCCGTCCTCGTCGATCACGATCACCGCGCGCTTGATCCCGAGACGTGGAGAGAACGCGCTGTAGCTGATCGCGACCTGCCGATCGACGTCTGAGAGCAGCGGGACGTTGAGGCCGTGCTTGGCGATGAAGCCCTCGTGCGAGGCGAGATCCTGAGAGGAGATGCCCACAACGGTGGCGTCAAGCCCGGCGAAGTCTGCCGCCCGGTCGCGGTATGAGCAGAACTGTTTCGTGCAGACCATCGTGTTGTCGCCTGGGTAGAACAGCAGCACGACGCGCTCGCCGCGGTGCTCGGAAAGCTTGAAGGGGCCATCCGTGCCCGGCAGCTCGAAATCGGGTGCCTGCTCGCCCACCTGCGGGGTCTTGGCCATGTTCGTTCACCTTCCGGTCACTTTGGTCTTCGTACGCTCGCCAGCATAACGGGCGGGCGTTCTCAGAGGCCGTACTCTTCCAGCAGGTTCAGCCACAGCTCGCTGCGGGTGGGGAAGCATGGGACCGCGTGCCAGAGGCGCTCTAGCGGGACCTCGCCGATCACCGCGATCGTGGCGGCGTGCAGCGACTCGGCCACGTCGACGCCGGTGAAGGTGGCGCCGACGATCACGCGGCGGTCCTCGTCGACGACGATCCGCGCGGTCCCGGGCGCACCGCGCCCGACGAAGCTGCCGCCGGCGTTGCCCTCGGTGGAGGTGTCGATGGCGCGCACGTTCAGGCCGGCCTCCTCAGCGCTCGCCAGTGTGTGGCCGACCGCGGCGACCTGCGGCTCGGTGAAGATCACGCGGGGGGAGAGCCGCCCGTCGGAGCGCAGATCGGTGGTCGGGCCGGTCCGTCCGAGGATATGATCGGCGGCGAGGCGCGCCTGGTACTTGCCCATGTGGGTGAGCAGCACGCGGCCATTTGCGTCTCCCACGACGTACAGCCACTCGTGGCCGGGCACGCGCAGCTGCTCGTCCACCTCGACCGACTTGCCTGGCTCGAGGCCGAGCGTCTCCAGGCCGAGACCGTCGGTGTGCGGAACCCGCCCGATCGCGACCAGCAGCTCATCGCCCGTGAACGCGCGGCCGTCCTCGAACTCGAGCGTGACCGGCCCGTTGCCTTCCTCGCGTTGCACCGCCGTGGCCTTCGTGCCGAGCACGACCTCC
Organism: uncultured Solirubrobacterales bacterium; assembly: GCA_963837135.1. GTDB lineage: Bacteria > Actinomycetota > Thermoleophilia > Solirubrobacterales > Solirubrobacteraceae > Palsa-744. Next base: position 68,267 of record CAWILV010000004.1, on the reverse strand, counting down.
GCACCGGCATCCTCGAGCGCGTCCTTGACCTGCTCGGAGGCGAACTCCTCCTCGCCTGCGATCAGGCGGGGAAGCGCCTCGACGATCGTCACCTTCGCGCCCAGCGAGGCATAGGCCGTGGCCATCTCCACGCCGACCACTCCACCGCCCAATACAAGCAGCGAGCCGGGGATCGCTTTGGCCGTCGTCACCTCGCGGTTGGTCCAGGGTTGCGACTCGCGCAGACCGGGAATCGGTGGAATCGCAGCGCCGGTGCCGGGGGCGAGGACCACAGCCTTACGAGCGCGCAGCACCTCCTCGCCGACGCGTACCTCGCGCTCGCCCACGACGACCCCGTGGCCACGCACGAGCGTAATCCCGCGTTCTTGCACCCACGGCAGATGGGCATCGTCATTGAGGTCGTTTACGACCTCGTCGCGGCGGCGCAGCACGGCAGCCACGTCGAGCTCCCCGCCGGCGGCCTCGGCTGCCCCCGAAATACGCCGCGCCTCGGCCAGCGCCTGCGCGGGTCGCAAGAGGGCCTTCGAGGGCATACAGGCATAGAACGAGCACTCGCCCCCGACCAGCTCGCGCTCGACGAGCACAACGGAGAGGCCGTTCTCGGCCAGACGCCCGGCGCACACCTCCCCGGCGGGCCCGGCGCCGAGGACGATCACATCGAAGTCTCGCGTGCTCACACGTAGCTCCTTCTATTTGTCGAGTTCTCGCTTAACCGGCAGCCGGCCCTTGGCGGAGGGGCATGCGAGCGGTAGCCTCAAGCAGATCATGGTGGAATCGCTCTGCGGGCAGCTGTTGCTCGCCTCACCGGCGCTGACGGACCCCAACTTCAGGCGCGCGGTCGTGCTGATCGGTGTGCACAGCGAGGAGGGCGCAATGGGAGTCGTGCTGAACCGCCCCTCGGAGGTGACGGTGGGTGAGGCGGTGCCAGCACTGGAGCAGGTGCTCGAGGAGCATGAACCGGTGTATGTCGGCGGCCCGGTACAGCCGAGCTCGATCGTGTTCCTCGCCGAGTTCCTGGACCCCACGCCGGCCGGGCTGCTGGTACTTGGCCGAATCGGTTTCCCCGCTCCGGACGCCGACATCGACGAGTTGACCGAGGCGACCGCGCGCGGGCGCGTGTTCGCCGGATACGCGGGCTGGGGCGAGGGGCAGCTCGACGCCGAGGTCGACCAGGGCGATTGGATCGCGCACAGCGCCGTGCCCGACGACGTGTTCACCGAGGTTCCCGATGAGCTGTGGAGCAGCGTGCTCACACGCAAGGGCGGCAGCTACGCGCTGATCGCGCGCATGCCTTCGGATCCGAGCGTCAACTGACTAGGATCACAGAATGCTCAAACTCGCCCGCTGGTCGACAACCCACCGCAAGTACGTGCTGCTCGGCTGGGTCGTGCTGCTGTTTGGGGTGAACGCGTTCGCACAGTCGGCGGGGACCAGCTACTCAAACAACTTCACGCTGCCCAACTCCGACGCGCAGCGCGCCGCCGACCTGCTGCAGCGAAGCTTCCCCGCGCAGGCGGGCGACCGCGACACGATCGTCTACAAGGTCAACTCCGGGACGGTCCTCGACCCGACGGTAAAGGCGCGGATGAGCGCGATGTTCGCCGAAGTCGACAAGCTGCCGCACGTCACGACGGTGATCAGCCCCTACGCGGGCGCCGCGGCGGGCAAGTCGATCTCCGCCAACGGGAAGATCGCGTTCGCGACGGTGGTGTTCGACGAAAAAGCGAACCTCTTGCCCAAAAGCGCCGCCGAACGCGTCGTCAAGGTTGCTCGCGCAGCGGACCGGCCGGGTCTGCAGGTGGAGCTCGGCGGGCAGGCGATCGAGGCGACCGAGCAGGCGGGCTTCGGGCTGTCCACGGCCGTCGGGCTGCTCGCGGCGATCGTCGTTCTGCTGCTGACGTTCGGCTCGGTGGTCGCGATGGGCCTGCCGATCGTGACCGCGCTATTCGGGCTCGGCACTGGGCTCGGGGCGATTGCATTGTTCACGCACGTCGTCGACACCCCCAACTTCTCCTCCGAGCTCGCCGCGATGATCGGGCTGGGCGTGGGGATCGACTACGCACTGTTCATCCTCACGCGCTTCCGCGAGGCCTACGCCACGCCCGGACCGACGTTCGAGAACCCTCGCGAGTCCGTGGTGCAGGCTCTGGACACCGCCGGGCGCGCGGTGCTGTTCGCGGGCTGCACGGTCGTGATCGCGCTGCTCGGGATGATGCTGCTCGGCGTTAGCTTCCTCTACGGCGTGGCGATCTCCGCCTCGATCGGCGTGCTGCTGGTGATGCTCGCGTCGCTGACTTTGCTGCCGGCACTGCTCACCACCTTCGGCGCCCGCGTCGCGCGGCCAAGTCGCCGGGCACGACGCCGCGCCGCCAAGGCGCAGATGGCCATGTCGGCGGATGCGCCGGCAGAGAGCGCCGGAATCACCGCGAGCCAGCCGCTCCCTGTCGCTGCCGCCACGACCAGGGCCGCGGGCGGCACGGACATCATCGAGGGTGGCATGTGGCTGCGCTGGAGCAAGTTCGTGCAGCGCAAACCGTGGAGCATCGCGACCGTCTCGACGCTCGTGATGCTCCTGATCGCGGCTCCCGCGACCGCGCTGCGGCTCGGCTCCAGCGACGCCTCGAACGACCCCGCCGGCCAGACGACCCACCGCGCCTACGAGCTGCTCGCGGAAGGCTTCGGACAGGGCTTCAACGGGCCGCTGCTGGTCGTGGCGAAGGTGCCCAACCCCAAACACGAAGCCGCCGAAAACGGCGTGCTGAGCACGGAAGTCGCTCACGTGGGCAAGGATTCGGTCGAACAGCTCCGTGCGAGCATCGCCGCCACGCCCGGCGTCGCCTCGGTCGCCCCGGCCAAGCTCAACCCGGCCGGCGACGTCGCGACGATCACGGTCTACCCGCACTCCTCGCCGCAGGCCTACGCGACCACCCAGCTCGTGGAACGCCTGCGCGACAGCGTGGTTCCGCCGTTGGAGGCGCACACCGGCCTGACCGTCTACGTAGGCGGCGTGACCGCCGGCGCCGTCGACTTCGCGACCACGCTCGGCCACAAGCTGCCGCTGTTCATCGGCGTCGTCGTGCTGCTAAGCGCGCTGCTGCTGCTGATCGTGTTCCGCTCGCTCGTGATCCCACTGCAGGCCGCGGTGATGAACCTGCTCTCGATCGGTGCTTCGCTCGGCGTGATCGTGGCGATCTTCCAGTGGGGCTGGTTCGGCGGCCTGTTCGGCGTCCAGCAGGGCCCGATCGAGTCGTTCATTCCTGTGATGCTGTTTGCAATCGTGTTCGGCCTGTCGATGGACTACGAGGTGTTCCTGATCTCGCGCATGCACGAGCGCTGGGTGCGCACCGGCGACGATCAGCGCGCTGTGCAGGAGGGCCTGGCGCTGACCGGGCGCGTCGTCACCGCGGCCGCCGCGATCATGGTGTGCGTGTTCCTCTCGTTCATGCTCGGCGAAGACCGCATCATCAAGGAGTTCGGGCTGAGCCTCGCCAGCGCCGTGTTCCTCGACGCGCTGGTGATCCGCTGCCTGCTGCTGCCGGCCGTGCTCACGCTCGTTGGAGCGCGCACATGGCAGATCCCCGCGCGGCTCGGCCGGCTGCTGCCGCGCATCAACATCGAGGGCGGCGCCGTTTCCAGTACGGGAGCGCATGACGATGGAACACCGCACACCTCGCGACGCCCGCGGCGCGAGGTGGCAACCGAGGGAGCGGACGGCTGAGCCGACTCCGCGGGGGGGCATCGGCCGCGCTGGCCTGCGCGGCGCTGCTGCTGATCTGGCCCGCCGGGTATGCGTCCGCCGCCGGTCGATCTCCCTCTGCCGCAGTCGTCGCTTCACCCACCGCAAGCGCCCCTGGCCCAAATCGCCCCTCGGCCGTAGTTCTCTTCCTGCCCGCCGCGACCAGTGAGCAGCTCGCGAGCGTGCCCTCCCTTTCCACAGGAATCATGAGCGCCGCGCAGGGCTCCTACACGACCGCCCAGCTGGCGCTCGATATCACTCAAGGGTCGCGTGTTTCCACCTCCGCCTACAACCCCCAGCGTCCGCCCGCCCTGTCATTGAGACCGCGCGGCACCGGTGCGGAGGTCGAGGAATGGCAGGCCGCGCTGCAGCGCGCGCACAACGCGCCGCAGGTTCTCGAACCGGGGCTGCTCGCATCGCAGATTCCCGGTGGCGCCGGCTACGTGGGCACCGCCGGGGGAAGCAATGTAGACGGAGTTGCGGCGGCCGACCAACATGGCCAGATTGCGGCGTTCTCGCCCGGGTCGGCGGCCACGCTGCCGGCGCGCACCGCCGCAGTGAGTGCCCGCGAGCAGCTGGTCGTAGCCGACCTACCCGTTGGCGCTGCCGGATTGAGCGATCTGCGCGCTCTGAGCGCGGCGCGGCGCGCGGAGGAGCTCGAGATCGTCGTGCAGCGCGCGCCCGATGCGCCCGGCAACGAACTACTGTGGGTGGCCGTCAGCGGGCTTGGTGGAGGACATACGATCACCTCGCAGAGCACCAACCAGCGCGGCCTGATCTCCGCGGTCGATCTCGCGCCGACGATCCTCCGCCACCTCGGCCTGTCGGTCCCCGATGCAATGCGCGGTAAGCCGATCGAGCTGAACGGCTCCTTCGACGGCGCCTACCTGCGCTCGTTCAAAGCCCGCCTGCAGGTGATCTACGGCCGCCGGCTGGGAGCGTTGGCCTGTCTCTTCGGCGCCTGGGCGCTGCTGATGCTCGCCGCGCTTGCGTTGCGACGCTACAGAGCCCGTGCATGGGCGGCGCGCGTGGGGGGCCTGGCGCTGCTGTGGACGCCGGTGGCGGTGCTCGTCCCGGCGGCGTTCGCGCCCGGGCGAGTGGTCGAAGACGCGCTGCTCGTGCTGATCTGCTTCGCCCTCGGCGCGAGCAGCGACCGGCTGCTGGCATGGCCGCGCGCGCCACTCGCGCCAGCGGTCGTCGCGGTCGTGGCGCTGACCGTCGACGCGCTCGCCGGCACGCAGCTGCTCGCGCGCTCGCTGCTCGGCCCCAACCCGGAGCTCGGCGTGCGCTTCTACGGGATCGGCAACGAGCTCAAGTCGGGCCTCGCCGTGCTCGTGTTCGCCGCCGTGGCCGCCGCGCTGTATCCCGCTGTCCGCGGCCGCCGCGCGGCCACGACGATGGCCGTGTGCGGGATCGTGCTCGCGGTGATCGAGGGCTCGGCGCGGATCGGGGCGGGCGTCGGCGGTGTGATCCTCGTGAGCGCCGGCACGGCCGTCGCCACCGTGCTGCTGCTGCCCGGCCGGCTCACCCGTCGTCGTGGGCTGATCGTGCTGATCAGCCCCGTCGTGGGCCTGATGGTGCTCGCGGCGCTCGACCTCACCACCGCGCACGGCACCGGCCACTACACGGGCAGTGTCCTCCATGCGCATTCGGCCGGCGAAATCCGCGACATCATAGTCCGCCGCTATACCGCGGCCTACGACGAGCTCAAGCACGGCGCGATGCCGTTCGCAACCGCGCTCGCGCTCGTCCTCTCCGCGCTCGCCGTGCGCCACCACCGGCGCCTGCTCGCGCCCGTCGAATGCGACCCGGGCTGGCTCGCCGCGCTAGCCGGCGGTTTGACTGCGGGCATAATCGGAGCGCTCTCCGAGGACTCCGGCCCGGTGCTGCTCGTTGTCGCCGTCGGTGTGCTCGGCTGCGTACTCAGTTATCTGTGGAATCAGCCGCCTGACCGCGTCACGCGGCGCAATCAGAGCACGAGCCATGCAGAACGATCTCGTGCTCGGACACCTTCAGGGGGACACGCTCGCTGAGCGTCTCGATCGCGCTCTCCAGCGCCTCGTCTGAAAACGGCATCACCAACCCGCACTCGTCGCACACGAGATGGTGGTGATGCTCCTCGTGCTGGCACACGCGCTCGTAGCGAACCATCGCCTGGCCGGTCTCTACCCGCTGCACGAGCCGCAGCCGCTCCAGCTCGTCGAGGATTCGGTAGACGCTCGCGCGGCTCACCCTGCGTTGCTCCCCGCGCAGCGCATCCTCGATCTCGACTGCCGTCAGGGCGCACTGCTGAGCGTCGAGCAGCTCCACCACCGCACGGCGGGCGCCGCCGCGCTTGTGCCCGGACGCGGCCAGCGTCGCCTCGGCGCGCTGCACCCAGGTCTCAGCGGTCGGGGTGCCACGAGAGCTCATATCAAGATGGTAGAGGCGTGGTAACGATCGCTTCCGGCGTCGTTTTGCCGCGGTCGGACCCCGAACGCCAGGCGGCCCATCCGCGTCCGAGCACGTACGCGCCGGCGCTGAGCATGCCGACGAAGAATCCGACGGGGTAATTGGTTTCGTAGGAGGCGGCGATCGCGAACCATACGATCAGTAATGCGAACGCCACCGACAGGGCCATCGCCACGAGCGGGCGGTCGGTGAACGAGCGGGCTGCCGCCGGTGCGCCGATCATCAGGCTGAAGATCAAGAGTGTGCCGACAACCGGCACGGTCATGGCTGTTGCCAGTGCAAGGACGATGAGGAACAGCATCTCCATCCGGAAGCTGCTGACGCCGCGCGCCTCTCCTACCTCGGGGAGGATCGAGGAGAGCATCAGCGGCCGATACAAGACGGCGATGGCGAGAACGCAGAGAGCACCGAGGATCGCAGTCGGCGCGATCTCGTTGGGGCTGATCCCGAGAACCTCGCCGAACAGCAGCGAGTAGACGGCGGGTGCGTACTCTTCGCTGAAGCTCAGGAACAGCGCGCCGAGGCCGAGCATCATCACGAGCGCGAGCGCGGTCACAACGTCGTGGCGGCCCCGGCGTCCGAGCACTCCGATCCCGAGGGCTCCGGCGAGGGAGAACACCCCGAGCCCGAGAAGCGTGCTCACCCCGAGCAGGCTCGCACCGGCCGCCCCCGCGAAGGATCCGTTGGGGATCGCGTGTGCCGCGAAAGCGGAGCCCCGCAGGACGGTGAAGAATCCGACGACCCCGGCGACGAGCGCGACGATGCTCGCGACCACCCAGGCATTGACCATGAAACCGGAAAACACGATCTATCGGCTCTCCGGGACAGCCTGCAGAGTCCGACTGGGGTGTTCAGGATTTTCGCCTCGGCGTTCGCGGCGTCGCTCGGGCAGCCCAGAGAGGAGGTAGAGGATAAAGACGATGGTCACGACGAAGAAGCTGATGGGCCACCCGTGTCCTGCGGGTGGCCATTCGAAGCTGTCGTAGGCGAGCACAATCCCGAGCCACATAGCGCCGATCCCGATGCCGGCGGCGGTGAGCATCGCGATCAGCGGACGCTTGGTCAGGCGCAGCGCGCTCGCGGCTGGGCCGACGAGCAGCCCGGTCCCGAGGATCGAGCCGATCGTGATCGCCGCGAGCGCCGCCGCTAGCGCCAGCGCGATCAGGTAGAGGACCCCGATGGCGCGGACGGGTATTCCGCGCGCGGCTGCCATCTCGGGGCTCACCGTGGCGAGTAGAAGTGGTCGATAGAGGGTGATCGTGATCGCGAGAGCGAGAATGCTGAGCAGAGTAATCAGCGGGAAGGTCGAGCTCGCGATCGCGAAGGCCGAGCCGAACAGGATCGTTACGGTCTCACCAGTTGTGCTGTGACTGGCGGTGTAGAGGTAGAGGAACAGAGCGGCGAGCCCGATCGACGCGCCAAGCACGATCCCGGTGGCCAGGTCTCGTCCGCGGGTGCGCTGGATGCCGATCGTCTCCATCGCACCGGCCGCCAGAAGATTTCCAATTACGAATCCCCACAAGGGGCCAACGCCGACGAGGAACGCCCCGGAGCCGCCGGTGGTGCCGATATCCCCGAATGCCTCGCCCGCGAAGGCTTGCCCCCGCATGACCGTGAAGACCCCGACCGTCCCGGTCACGATCGCGACGAGCGCTCCGACGGCGAGGGCGATGTGGACCGCTTCGCTTGCAAAGAACCCAGGGGCGAACACCGGCGTCAGGAAGCGACTCACGAGACGATCTCGGTGTCCGGGAAGGCGACCTCGTGACCGGCGAGATCTGTGTCTTCGCCAGCCCCCGCGACGATCAACACACGCCCATGGACGTTCAGGACATCGACGTGGTGGCCGTAGAGCTTGCTGAGTACATCGGCGCGCACGACCTCATCGGTCGACCCGCTCACGGCGCGTCCGGAGGCGAGGTAGACGATGCGGTCCATCACCCCGAGCAGCGGGTTTATCTCATGCGCCGAGATCAGAACAGCGATCTGTTGCTCGCGTGCGATCCGGGCAAGCAGCGCGACGACCTCGTGCGCGCTACGCAAATCGAGGTTCGCCAACGGCTCGTCCAGCAGCAGCAGACGGGGACGGGCGATCAGCGCATGCGCGATCAGGATCCGCTGTTGCTCCCCGCCGGAGAGTCGCCCGACACGAGTATCGGCGAACCGTGTGGCATCGACAGCCTCGAGCATCTCCTCCACCAGCGCACGGCGGGCGCGGGAGGGCCGTGGAACCCCGAGGCGCTGGGCGTCAAGGCCGAGCGCCACCAGGTCGCGGGCGCGCATCGGCAGGTCCGGGTCGAGCAGGAACTTCTGCGGGACGAAACCGATCTGGCGGTGGCCGCGTGAGCGCGCGCGGGTGCGTGGGCGGGTGGGACCTCCTGTGCGGGTGGAGTCCCCGAACACAACGCTCCCCGCGCTCACGGACTGCAGCCCGAGGATCACGCGGAACAGTGTCGTCTTTCCCGCCCCGTTCGATCCGATCAGCCCCGTGAACTCACCGGGCGCGATGTTGAAGCTCACCCGATCGAGGATCTTGCGGCCCGCGAGGCGAACATCCACGCCCTGCACCGTGAGGATGTTCGGACTCACCGATGCGTCCGCCGGGCTCACAGTTTTTCGGTTGAGACGTGTTCGACGACTGCCCTTTCCAGTGCCTTGACCTCGGCGAGCATCCACGACTGGTAGTCATAGCCGGGAGTCGGCATCGTCTCGTACACCCCGACGACCGGAATCCCGGCACGCTTGGCGGCCTGCACAAACGATTCGGTGAGCGAATCCGTGACCTGCTGATTGTGGACGAACACCTTGACCTCGTGCCCGGAGAACAGGCCGTTCTGGAGAGTCACGTTCTGGGGCGCCGGGTCGGTGCCGTTCATGATGTCGGCCTGCAGGCTGAACGGCGTCAGGTTCTTCGTCCCGGCGGCTTCGAGCATGTAGTCGCCGACCGGCTCAGTCGTCGCGACCGGCGTGTTCGGATAGGCGGCCTTGAACTTCGCGATCGCTTCGTACCACTGCTTCAGCGATTCATCGAACCTCTTGGCGTTTTCCTGGAAGTACGCAGCGTGCGCGGGCGCCAGCGCCGAGAGGTCGCTGAGGAGCGCCTTGGCCACCGCCGGCATCGTTTCCGGCTTGTACCAGAGGTGCGGGTTCGGGGTCGAGTCCGGCAAGCCGAGCAGCTTCTGCACGTTGATGACCTTGCGCGAGGAATCGGATCCCGCCCCCCCGGCCGACTCGATCTTTTCCATGTAGGTGTCATAGCCAACCCCGTTTTCGATCAGCAAGCTCGCGGCGCTGACCGCCTCGGCGACGCTCGGGCTCGCCTCGAAGGTGTGGGGGTCCGTATTCGGGTTGCTCTCGATCGCGGTGACCTTGACGTACTTGCCGCCGATCTGTTCGATCACGTTCGCGTACTCGTTCTCGGCGCCGACAGCGGAAATGGTGACGCTGGAGGCACCGCCATTCGTTGCGCCCGGGGAGCTGCTGCCACACCCAGCGACGCACGCGGCCACCAGCACGAAGAGCAATGGCAGTGCTATGCGTGAACTCTTCACGCATAGCAACATATCATAAGACTGAGTCTTATTCTTGAGTTAGGGGGAAGGCTGACTCTGCGTCGGGGGAGGTGTGTCGTCGCCCTCTTCGCTGAGCTTCCTACGGCGATCCACGAGCAAGACCGCCGCGACCACGACGATCACGAGCACCAGGATCCCGCCCGCGACGTAGCGCAGGGTGTGGTGCGCCGGTTTCGCGGCGGCTTTCGGCTTGGCCACGGCGACCGCCACGGGCGTGCCGTCCGCGCGCGCCAGCGCGACGAACTGCGCTTCTTCGCCGGCGGCATAGACAACGGTCATGTGCTGCCCGTTGTTCAGCGAAACATGCACATGCCCCGGTGCGGGCGTCGGATGAAAGGTAAGCGCGTGGACTTCGTGATGGTGTAGCTGCACCGTCAGCGCGGACGTGCTCTCGGGCTGGAAGTGGATCACGGTCGCGGCGTTCGCGCTCGCAGTCATCGCCAGCGTCAAGACCGCGGCCAGCACGGCGACCCGGACAGCTCTCATTGAATGATGACCGTTCATGCGCGAGAGCCTATCGACCTCACCCAATGCATGCGCCTCACTTGCGCGCCTGGCGCGCCGTCTTCACGCGCTCGGTCTTCCCCAGCTCGACCTTGCGCATCCTCACGTTCTCTGGGGTGACCTCCACGCACTCGTCCTCGCGCACGAACTCCAACGCCTCGTCGAGCGTCAGTTTGCGGTGCGCGTCCAACCGCACCAGAACATCGGAGGTCGAGGAGCGCATGTTCGTCAGGTGCTTCTCCTTCACCGGGTTCACGTCGAGGTCCTCCGAGCGCGCGTTCTCGCCGATGATCATCCCCTCGTAGACCTCCTCCCCCGGGCCGACGAACAGCGAGCCCCGCTCCTGCAGGGTGAACAGCGAGAAGGTCACCGTCTGGCCGCGACGGTCGGCCACGAGCACGCCGCTCTGGCGCGTCAAGAGCTCGCCCGCCCACGGCTCCCAGCGGTCGAACACGTGGTGCATGATCCCCGTCCCGCGCGTCTCCGTCAAAAACTCCGTCCTGAAGCCGATCAGCCCGCGCGCGGGCACCAGGTACTCCAGCCGCACCCAGCCCGTGCCGTGGTTGATCATGTGCTCCATCCGCCCTTTCCTGGCGGCCAGCAGTTGTGTGACCGTGCCGACGTGCTCCTCGGGGACGTCGACTGACAGGCGCTCGACGGGCTCGTGGCGCTTGCCGTCCACCTGGTGCTCGACCACGTGCGGCTGGCCGACCGTCATCTCGAAGCCCTCTCTGCGCATGATCTCCACGAGCACCGCCAGCTGCAACTCGCCGCGGCCCTGCACCTCATACGTGTCCGGACGGGCGGTCTCGTTGACGCGCAGGGAGACGTTGCCGACGAGCTCCTGCTGCAAGCGCGCCTCGATCTGGCGGGCCGTCAGCTTGCTCCCATCTTTCCCCGCCAGCGGCGAGGTGTTCGCGCCGATCGTGATCGACATTGCCGGTTCGTCGACGGTGATCACCGGCAGCGGCCGCGGGTCGTCGGGATCGGCCAGCGTCTCGCCGATCGTCACCTCGGCGATCCCCGCGACCGCGATGATCTCCCCCGGCCCCGCTTCCGCGGCGTCGACGCGGTCGAGCGCGTCGGTCACGTACAGCTCCGCCACCTGCGCTTTCTGGATCGTCCCGTCGGCGCGGCACCATGCGATCTGCTGGCCCTTTCTTATGTTTCCGTGCCTTACCCGGCACAGCGCCAACCTGCCGACGTAGGGCGAGGCGTCGAGGTTCGTCACGAGCGCCTGCAGCGGGTGCTCGGGGTCGTACAGAGGCGCCGGGATCCGCTCCAGCAACAGGTCCAACAACGGGCTCAGGTCCTTCTCCTCGATCGGCTTGCCCGGGTCGTACTCCAGCGAGGCGACCCCCGCCTTCGCGTTGCAGTAGACGATCGGGAAGTCGATCTGCTGCTCGTCGGCGTCGAGGTCGAGGAACAGCTCGTACACCTCATCCACGACCTCCGCGACGCGCGCGTCGGGCCGATCGACCTTGTTGATCACGAGGATCACCGGCAGCTTCGCCTCGAGCGCCTTGCGCAGCACAAAGCGCGTCTGCGGCAGCGGCCCCTCGGAGGCGTCCACGAGCAGCAGCACCCCGTCGACCATCGTCAACCCGCGCTCCACCTCGCCGCCAAAGTCGGCATGCCCGGGCGTGTCGATGATGTTCAGCTTCACATCCCTGTAGCGCAGCGAAGTGTTCTTCGCGAGGATCGTGATCCCCTTCTCGCGCTCCAGGTCCATCGAGTCGAGCACGCGTGTCGCCACGTCCTGGCCGACCCTGAACGCGCCCGACTGCCACAGCATCGCGTCAACCAGCGTCGTCTTGCCGTGGTCGACGTGGGCGACGATCGCAACGTTCCTGATGTCATCTCTGGGTACGAGCACGGCCCGACAGGCTAGCGGTGTGAGGCGGCCGGCCCGGATGGGGGGGTCAAACAGTTGCGCGGGAGCCGCGCAGCGGGGTGAGGACACCTGACGGCATGACCGACGAAGGCGAGCCGAGTTCGCCGCCCTGCCCCCCCTGGATGATCGTGTCGGCGTAGAGGTCTTGCACGTCGATCGAGCGCAGGAACCTCAGCGTCTCCTCGTCTTCGACGCCCTCGGCGATCACGAACGAGCCGGTCTGGCGGGCGAACGTCGCCATCGCCAGGAGCACCGCACGAGCGCTCGGGTCGGTCGGCGCGGCGATCACGATCGAGGGATCGAGCTTGACGAACTCGGCCTCGACCTTGCGCAGCATCTCCAAGCCCGAGTTGCCCGTGCCGACGTTGTCCAATGCGATCTGAAACCCCTGTTTGCGCAGCCGTTGCAAGCACTTGACAACAGCCGCGGTGCGTCCGCCGAAACGCTCGGTGACCTCGATCACGACCTGCGAAGGCGAGCGCCCAGCCCCTTCGACCGCCAAGCGGACCCAGTCATTGCGCGCGGAATCGAGGTCGAGCGTGTGGGGCGAGAGGTTGATGAACAGCAGCACGCCGTCCCGCAGCTCCGGTACAACGCGCAGAGCGCTCTCGACGCAGAGAACGTCGAGCTGGTGGACGCGCCCGAGCTGCTCGGCGACGTCGAACGCCTCCGCCGACCCGGACAGCCCGTAGGCGGGGTCGGGACGCATCAGCGCCTCCACCCCCAGCAGGGTCTCCGCCGCGAAGTCCCAGATCGGCTGGAACACGGTCGTCAAACCTCCCTCATCGATCAGCGCGCGAACGGCTTCCTTCTTCGCCGTGCTGGTCACGACCACGCGCTCGCGGATGTCGTCGAAGTGCGCGCTGCGGTGGCCGCCCTGGCGCTTGGCCTCGTACAGCGCGGCGTCGGCCTCGGCGCGCAACGTGTCGGCGCGGCCCGCTGCAGGCGATTCCCAGCCCGCCGCAGGCGATTCCAGTCCCCCGGAACGCAGGGCACTCACGCCGACGCTGACCTCGATGCCGGCCTCGGTGAAGCTGCGGCTCAGCCGGCGCGCGAGCGTGCGGGCGCCGGCTGAGTCCGTGTGCGCCATGAGCAGCGCGAACTCATCGCCCCCGATCCGGTAGGGGCGGTCTCCGGGCCTGGCCTCGCGCAGCACCTCAGCCACATGCCTCAGCACCGAATCGCCATGCGGATGGCCGTGATGGTCGTTGATGAACTTGAAGTCGTCGACGTCGAGCACGATCAGTGCCAGCGGGTCCTGATAGCGCGCCGCGGAGGCGACCGCCTGGGGGAGCTCGTCCTGGAAGGCGCGCTGGTTGGGCAGGTCGGTCAGCCCATCGCGCGTTGCGCGCTGCAGAGCCCGGCGGTGGTCGCGCATCAACGCGCGCCCGCCGACCACGTAGAAGACGGCGCCGCCGCCGAACAGTGCGAGCAGCCCGACCAACAGGAGCACCATGCGCATGTCGTGCAGCTGCGCGTCGTAGGTGCTGTGGTCGTAGGTGACCTCGTAGGCGTAGCGACCGCCCGGCAGGTTGACGGGCACGACAAACTCGAAGTTCTCGCGGTCCTCCGTTCGGTCGCCCTCGCGGCCGGCGTAAGCCCTCCCATGCTCCAGCGCGGCGTCGATTCGGGGGTCGGCGTCTTCAGTCCCGATCACGCGATTCTCGCCCGCCGCCGCAATCACGTGCCGCTGGTCGATCAGGACCGCCTCCAGCGTTCCGGGACGCCGGGCGACCGCGTCGAGCAGCCGATCGATCTGGGCGATCGCGTCCGCCGGTGAATCCGCATGGGCGGCAACGTCTTCGAAGCCCTGGGCGTCCGACCACTGGGCGGCGGCGTAGTTCTGGATCTGCCGGTGCTCGAGATTGCGGTCGATGAGCACGTAGCCGACCACGCCGATCAGCACAAAGGTGAGCGCGACGGCCGCGAACAGGCGGGCGCCAAAGCCAAAGGCAGAGTCGTTCTCTCGCGCGCGCAGACGCGCGTGCGCCAGGCGTCGCGGGTGCAGCGCGCGGTGCAGCCGAGGCCCGAACCCAGGTGCGGTGGGCACCGTCAAGTCGTCCATATTGAACACCTGAGCTATATCGGCACAAACCTGCTTCCGATGAACGTACCTATGTCCGGGGCTTCATGGCTATGCCCGACGGAGCTCGACCGCAGTCGCGTCGTGGACGCCAACGACCGCGTGCGCACGATCCGCCGCGTCGGCTCGCTGGCGGTTGGTATTGCGCTCGTGATCTCCGCGCCATGGGTCGGCTGGTGGACGCTGATCCTGTTCGCGGCCTCAGCGCTCAATTTCGCGGTCGTCGACCGGCTGATTGGCAAGAGCCCCCATCCCGAGCGTGTGAGCGCCACCGCAATCGTGATCACGATGCTGATCATCGGCGTGGGGATCGCGCTCAGCGGAGGTCCGCGCAGTCCGGTGCTGCCCTGGATGGTGCTGCCCGCCGGGATGGTCGCGGCGCGCTTTCGCCCCCGGGTCGTGATCGCCGCGCTCGTATTGACGATCGTCATCACGCTCGTCGCCTCGATCGGCGTACACCCCCAGTGGGCGCTCGAGGATCCCGTGCCGCTGATCGCCGCCCTCGCGCTGCTGGCGGGGGTCGTCTCGATCGTCTGGGCCCTGCAGGCAGCCGAGCTGCACCACCGCGACGAGGCGATCCTCGACCCCCTCACAGGACTGCTCAACCGCCATGCGCTCGTCCCCCGCTTCCTCGAGATCTCCCATCAGGCGCGGCTCACCGGCCAGCCCGTGTGCCTGGTGCTCTGTGATGTCGACGGCTTCAAGCAGATCAACGACGAGCACGGTCACGACTGCGGGGATGCGGTCCTGCGCGACATCGCCTATGAGCTGCGCAAGCGGCTGCGCTCATTCGAGCTCGTCTACCGACTGGGCGGCGAGGAGTTCCTGACCGTGCTCCCCGGCATCGGCCTACAGGCCGGGCAGGAAGTCGCCGAGCGCCTGCGCGAGGCCGTCGAGCAGGCGCGACCGACGGACATCCCGATCACGATCTCCCTCGGCGTGAGCGCCGCGCGCGGCGCTCAGGTCGATTACGACTCGCTGTTCAAGGCGGCGGACGAGGCCCTGTACGAGGCCAAGCGCACGGGCCGCAACCGCGTGGTGGCCGCGCCGGAACCGGTGCGGATCGAGACCGAGGCTCCGATCGAGACCCCGAGCCTCACGTTGGCTCCGCAGCTCGTCGGGTAGTCCACCGACTTACTTACGGCAGATAGCGCGCGAAATCAGCGACCGGCGCGCGCTCCGGCACGCGCTGCTCTTGGCGTGGGCGGCCGAGATGCAATAGTCCGATCGGCCGCTCGGCCGCGTCGAGTGCCAGCGCCTCCCGCCCCGCAGGCGAGTCCAGCAGCGGCACACTGCGCCAGTAGGAGGCGAGACCGCGGCCGTGCGCGGCGAGCAGCACCAGATAGGCGGCGACCGCCGTCGCGAGCAGATCGTCCGCCTGCTGCGCGTCGTCGCCTGTGCGCAGGACCGACGCGACGACGAGCGTCGGCGCGCGATCGAGCTTGCTTGCAGAGCCGGGTGAGAGCTCCTCGGCGAGCGCCTTCAGCCGCGCGAGCGTCCGCGGTCCCAGCACCCGGAAGCGCCAGGGGTTTGTCAGGTTGTGGTTCGGCGCCCAGCGCGCCAGCTCGAGGAGCTCTTCCAACACCTCCGGCTCGACCGGGTCGGGGCCGAACGCCTTGTGCGTACGCCGGCTGCGGATCGCCTGCTCGAGCTCCATGCCGAGTCAGCCTAGAAGGTGAGGCCATGCCCGCGCGAAAACGCCGCCGCGACGGAGGCGAGTAGCAGGTGCGCTCAGGCAGGCGCTTCGACGGGCAGGCCGACGAGCTGGGCGCTGTGCTCCCAGAGGCCCTCGGCGAGGATCTCGTCCCGGGCCTGGCCGCTGGGCTGGAGCACCTTCTCGTCCTGGACGTACTCGCCGGTGAGCGCGCCGGCCTCATCCGACAGAGCGAGCCACACGAGCGAGCGGGCACCGCGCTCGGGGGAGCGGAAGAAGGGCGAGCCGAGCGTCGTGAGGACCTTCCAGATCCCGTTGTCGTTCTTGCCGAAGCCGGTGCGCACGACGCCGGGGTGAAAGCAGTTCGCGTGCAGCTGCGGCGCGCGTTTGGCCAGCTCGCGCGTGAAGAGGATATTGCAGAGCTTCGCCGTTCCGTACACGCGCATCGCCGCGTAGGACTTCTCCGACTGCAGGTCCTCGAGATCCAGCCTGCCTGCTTTGTGGGCGTCGGAGGCCGTGGTCACGACGCGCCCGCCCGCCAGGCGATCGAGCAGCAGGTTGGTGAGCAAAAACGGCGCGAGGTGGTCCAGGGCGAATGTCTGCTCGAAGCCCTCAGAGGTCAGCTTGCGCGAGGCGAACAGCGCTCCGGCGTTGTTCGCCAGCACGTCGATCTGCCCGTAGCGCTCGCAAACCTCCTCCGCGAGCGTGCGCACGTCGGCCATCAACATCAAGTCGGCGACGTGCTCGTGGACCGGCGCGCCCCCACCGGCCGCTCTGGCCTCCCGCGCGACAGCCTGGACACGCTCGGCGTCGCGGCCGACGAGCGCGAGCTCGGCGCCTTCCTTGGCGAGCTCGACCGCGGCGGCCTGGCCGATCCCGCGCGTGGCGCCGGTGAGTAGGACGAAGGTCATCTTCTGGGACTCTACTCGTGTGGCGGCATCCCGGCTACTCGATTCAACCGAAGCACCGCTCGCTCAGCGCTCGACGATCGGGCGCACCTCGATCGCACCACCCATCCACGCCGCCGGCACCTGCGCGGCGAGCGCGATCGCGGCGTCGAGGTCGTCGGCCTCGAGGAAGAAGTAGCCGCCAAGCGCCTCCTTGATCTCGACGAACGGGCCGTCCGACGTCAGCGTCTTGCCATCCTTGACCCGTACGGTGATCGCCTGCTCAGGGGCTTGCATCCGCAGACCGGGGGTGACGCCTGGGGTCTCGTTGATCGCCTTGTACGCGCCGTAGACCGCCCCCTTCTCCGCTTCGGACAGGCTGTCCCACTCCGGCGATGGCGGCACCGGCGTGGAGCCTTGATAAATCAGCAGCATGTATTGCATCGTTTCCTCCTGTTCGGGGGGATGGTCGCCTATTTAGACGAACGGAGAACGACGAAATCGACAATTCCCCCTGTCAACGGCTATCCGCCGCCGGCGGGCTCCAGCGTAATGACGCGGTGGGTGACGCCTCGGCCGCTCAGCGTCACGTCGAGCGGTCCGCCGCCGAGACGGGACAGCAGCGCGCGATTCTGGGGGGAGAGCGCCGAGCGGACCGAGACGCTCGCGCCGGGCGCGATCGCGAAGTCCACATTGGCGAGCGTTACCTTGCGGGTGCGCCTGGATACGACCTGCCTGCTGCCGCCGTGCCGCGCGATGAGCTCCACTCGCACCGTGACGGTCGCCTCGGCTTCGCCGCTGCAGACCCCTCCCTCGCCGTCGCAGCTGAGCACGAGCGCGAGGGCGCCACTCCTGAGACTGACCGAGCGACTGCTGGCGACGCCTGGCAGGGTGGGCGACGCGACGAGGCCGGCCGGCAGGACTGCCGAGGCGGGCGGAGCGCTCGCGAGCGCCTGCGCCCATCCTCTCACCCAGGCGGAGATCGCGTCGACGCGCGTGAACACGGACGGGCTGGTGGTGGCGCATTCGTTGTACACGTGACTAGCAACGCCAATCTGCACCATGCCCCCAGCCACCGATGGTTCCGCCACGAGCAGCGGGCCACCGCTGTCCCCGTTGCACGCGCCCGTCTGGCGATCGGGCTCCTCGATCGCGCAGACCTCGCTCGCCGGGCTGAACTGGGAGGCTTCGCGTTCGCAGGATTCCGGGCGCTGCACGACCGTCCGCGCCCATTGCAGCCGTTCGACCGGGGTGCCCTGTTGGAAGTACGTCTTACCCCATCCGGCCAGCAGCGCCCCTGTCCCTCCATGCGGCGTCGAGGCAAGCGTGACGACCGGCGCCGTGGTGGGAGTGGATAGCTGCAACAGCGCGACGTCGCCGACCGTTGTGTGACGGTCGAAGCAGGGACAAGGGATCACCCTGGTGACATCTGACACCTGTTTTTCGGTTTCGGGAGCGGCCCAGTCCACGTTGCCGGTCAGGACCCGGTAGCCCGAGGCTTCGTTGACGACACCGGTCTGCACGTCCTCGGCGCAATGGCCGGCCGTCAGGACCAGGTTCGGCGCGACGACCGTTCCGGAGCATTGGCCCACCTCGTTGCCGCGAAAGTCGAGAACGTACGCCATCCACGGGAACGTGCCGGGTTCCGCGGGCTGACCGCCAACGACCGCCGCATGCGCGCGCTGGCGCCGCAGCGCACGGGATGCTCCGCTCGTCGCACCGGCGGCCGACGGCGCCACGATCGTGGCAACGAGGACGGCGCAGGCCAGAACGGCACGCGCGCCCATGCCCCACCGGGTCGCCGCAGGGAAGCGCGCAGACGACCGCTCGAGCCGGGAAATCACCGAATCAATATCGGCACGAACCGTCGGCGGCTGAAACTGCACCACGACGCACATCGGTCACCTGTAACCAGGCGCATCGCGCTTGGCGCACGCAACCGGGCACCGATAACCAATCACTACGCCGGCGGACTCCTCCCGGCCTACGCGGCGACGGACGCCCACTGCGCGTCGATCTCGCGCTCGGCTGCCGCGAGGCTCTCCGCCGCGAGCGGCTTCAGCTCGGCCATCTGTGGATTCGTGTTGGCGAGCGTGAGTTCGGCGGTGATGAAGCGCGGTTCAAGGCCCGTCAAGCTCAGTCCGTGCGGTAGCCATGGCTCGGCGTGGTCCCAGCCCTCGCGCGGCGTGCCCGGTTGGTAGCCCCCGCCTTTGGATGCCAGCACGAGCATGTCGCGACCGCCGAGCAGCCCGGCATGGGTTGCGGCGTCGATCGAGAGCCCCGGCGCGATCAGATGGTCAACCCACGACTTCACGCTGCTCGGAGGGCCGAAGTTGTAGATCGGCAGGCCCAACACGATCGTGTCCGCCGCGAGCACCTCTCCCACGACCTGCTCGGTCAGCTCCCACGAGGCGACCTCGGCCGGCGTGCGCTCCTGCGCCGGCACCATCCGCGCGCGGCCCGTCTCGCTGGTGAAGTGCGGCAACGGCTCGGCGCCGAGGTCGCGATAGGTGACCGTGCCGCCCGGATTGGCCGCGAGCCATACCTTCGCGGCGCGTGCCGTGAGCGCGCGGCTGACAGACAGCTCGCCCTGGACGCTCGAGTCGATCTGAAGAAGATGAGCCATGTTTTGTCGTCCTTTACAAGTCATTTGCTATTTACAACTCAGTTGTAGCAGACAACAGAGTTGTTAGGTGCTCTACACTTGTAGTCATCGTCACGACCGCCTCACGCCATCGCTCCTCCGCGTTGCTCGACCACCTCGCGCGCCTCACTCGGCTGCGCGCGGAGTCGGCGCTTGCGCCGCTCGGCCTGCGCCCGCGCCACCTCGTCGCGCTGACGGTCCTGCGCGACCACGGCAGCCCCACACAACAGGCGCTCGCGGCCGCGCTGCAGACCGATCGAACGAACCTGATCGGTTTGCTCAACCAGCTCGAGGCCGACGGCCTGATCCTGCGCCGCCGCTCGACCGAAGACCGCCGCCGCCACATCGTCGAGCTGACCGGCGACGGATCCCAGCGCCTGACAGATGCCGAGTCCGCGCTCGCCGCCGCCGAGGAAGAGGTGCTGGGTGCGCTCGACGCCGAGCAGCGTGAGACCCTCTACAGCCTGCTTCAGCAGGCGACGACGAGCCACGTCGTGGACTGCGCCGCGGCCGTCGCCGACTGCGCCGCTGCCGTCGTCGAGGATCCCGACGACGAGCACTGCTGATCAGAACCTCTTTTTACCTCCCGATAGCCGCCACCACCGGGGCGGCTGTGGCGAGGGATGAGATCGTCGTGCGCTCGCGAATCAAATCGGCCGCTCGCTCGGCGACTGCGATCGTCGGGGCGTTCGTGTTGCCGCGTGGGACCGTCGGCATCACCGAGGCATCCACGACGCGCAACCCCTCGACGCCGTTCACGCGCAGCTCGGTGTCCACCACGGCCTCGGCGTCCGAGCCCATGCGACAGGTGCCAACCGGGTGATACAGGGTGAAGGTCTGCGCTCGAATATGCGCGCGCAGATCCTCCTCGGAGTCCGAGGCGGGGGCGTAGTAGGGGCGGGTGGTGTAGGGCGCGAGCGCGGGCTGGCGGGTGATCTCCATCGTCACGCGCATGCCCTGCACCATCCGCGCCATGTCGCTCTCCTCCGCAAGGTAGTTGTGGAGGATGTAGGGCTTGGCGGTGGGGTCGGGTGAGAGCGGCGCGACGATTCCGCGACTATCGGGGGTGAGCAAGCAGGGCGCCACGCCGAAGCCGTGCTCGAAGACGGGCTCGTCAACGTACAGCGCGGGCGCCGCGTGGAACTGGATGTCGGGCGCAGCGAGCTCTGCGCTCGAGCGGATGAACCCGCCGGCCTCGGCGATGTTCGAGGTCAAGGGGCCGCGGCCCTCGTTGACGAAGGCGGCGAGGTTCGCCTCGGTCAGCGAGTCAAACAGCGAGACCGGCTCGTCGTGAGCCCAGGTGAGCCCGGAGGCAGGATGGTCCTGGAGGTTCTGCCCGACGCTGCCCAGATCCTGGATCACGGGGATCTGCAGCAGCCCCAAGATTGCCGCCGAGCCGATTCCGGAGAGCATCAGCAGATGCGGGGAGTTGTAGGCGCCGCCGCACAGGATCACCTCGCGCTCGGCGCGAAAGTCGTGCAGCTCCCCGAGCCGCGCCCCCTGCACGCCGACGGCGCGCTCGCCCTCGAACAGCACGCGGTGAACCTGCATGTAGGTCTCCACGGTGAGGTTGGGACGGGAGGACGCCGGATGTAGATAGGCGATCGCGGCGCTGCAGCGGCGCCCGTCGCGCTGGGTGCGCTGGTAGCGACCGAAGCCGTCCTGCTCGGCGCCGTTGAAGTCCTCGTTGGCGGGCAGGCCGGCCTGCGCACAGGCCTCCAGGAAGGCGTCGGTGATCGGGTTGGGCGCGCGGTCCTCTGAGACCGTCAGCGGGCCGCCGGCGCCGTGCAGCTCGGAGGCGCCGCGCTCGTTGTCCTCGGCGCGCTTGAAGTAGGGGAGCAGATCGTCAAAGCCCCAGCCCTCGCAACCGTTCTCCCGCCAGCCGTCGTAGTCAGCGCGATTGCCGCGGATGTAGACCATCGCATTGGTCGAGGAGGAGCCACCGAGCGTCTTGCCGCGGGGCAGGTAGATGCGCCGGCGATCGGCGAACGGCTCCGCGGCGGTCGAGTAGTCCCAATCGACCTCGGTGCGGAACAGCTGGCCGAAGGCGACGGGCACGTGGATGTTCTCGAGCGTGTCCGGCGGACCGGCCTCGATCAGCGCCACGCTGACATCGGGATCCTCGCTGAGGCGATTCGCCAACACACAGCCGGCGGAGCCGGCCCCTACGATCACGTAGTCGTACATCAGCCCTGTCCTCCTCGCTCGCCAACGAAAAGCGCCCTCGCCGTAGCTCCGGCGCAGAGCAATACTCCGCTCTGCGCACCGCCAAGTCAAGAACCTGCTCTCAGGCGAGTCACCAAAAAGGTACCTACCTCAATACTTGTACGTCTCTCGCGGTCCGTCGCGATGGGTGCTGCAATCGGGGCGCCGAGATTCGAACTCGGGACCTCACCGACCCGAACGGTGCGCGCTACCAGGCTGCGCCACGCCCCGACGCATTCGCCAGTATCCCACACCGCCAAACCGCTCTGCTCGCCGTCCTGTCTGCCTCGCCTGCGCCGGGGTCAGCGGCGGCGGCCCTCCCCGCCTTCGCCACCCACACAGATCCTTTACCGCCGTTATCGCACAAAGAGCGCAATGAGGACTAAGATCCATCCGTTACTTCAGCCTGATCAAGGAGGAGGAAAGTCGTTATGGAGGCCACCGCCACGGTGTCGAGCGCAGGACCAAGCACGACGGGGTCGAGCACGGTCGCCGACCTGATCCCGCACGCTGCCGCCGAGCACGCGGAGCACACGGCCGTGCGCTTCAAGCGCGGCGGCGCCTGGCACGACATCAGCTACACGGAGCTCGCCACGATCGTGCAGGAGATCGGGCTCGGGCTGATCGATCTCGGGATCGAGCCGGGCGAGCGCGTCTGCATCCTCGCCAACACGCGTCCGGAGTGGTCCTACGCCGACCTCGCCGCAACCGCCGCGGGCGCGGTCGTCGTGCCGATCTATCAGACCAACTCCCCCGAGGAGTGCCTCTGGGTGATCTCCGACTCCGGCGCCAGCGCGATCATCTGCGAGGACGAGGAGCAGCTCGCGAAGATCGCCGCGATCCGCGATCAGCTGCCGCATCTGCGCACCGTGATCGTGATCGACGGCGCCTCATCAGAAGAGACCCCCAACGGCTCTTCGTCCGCCGCCGAGGCGTTGTTGCAGGCGATCACGCTCGGGCAAGTCCGCGAGCGCGGACGCACGCGCTCCTCCGAGGAGCTCGACGCGCGTCGCGCCGCCGTGCGCCCCGAGGACCCGTATACGTTTATATACACATCCGGCACTACCGGCCCACCGAAGGGCTGCGTGCTCACCCACGGCAACTATCGGGCGATCGTCGACATGATCGGCGATGCCGGCGAGATCACCGACGACGAGGTCGTCTACCTGTACCTACCGCTCGCTCACTCGTTCGCGCTGCTGGTCCAGCTCGCCGTCTTCGACCTCGGTGGCACGCTCGCCTACTTCGGCGGCGACACCAAGCAGATCGTGCCGGAGCTGATGGAGGTCAAACCGACATACCTGCCGTCGGTGCCGCGCGTGTTCGAGAAGATCTACACGCTCGCGCACGGCGCGATCGAGGCCAAGCCGCCGGAGGAGCGCCAGCGTGCCCAGGAGGCGATCAAGCTCGGTGTGAAGGTGCGCGACATGATCAACCGCGGCGAAGCAGTCCCCGCCGAGCTGCAGAAGCCCTTCGACGAAGCCGACGAGGAGCTGTTCAAGCTCGTCCGCGCGATCTTTGGCGGGAACGTGCGCCACGCGACCAGCGGCGCCGCCCCGATCGCCAAAGAGATCCTCGAATTCTTCTGGGCCTGCGGCGTGCCGGTACTGGAGGGCTACGGCATGACCGAGACGGCCACGGCCGCCACCGTCTCGACGGTCGAGAACCACCGCTTCGGCACCGTCGGCCGTGCCTTGCCGGGGGTGGAGCTGAGGATCGCCGATGACGGCGAGATCCTGATCAAAGGCCCGAACATCTTCCACGGCTACCACAACCGCGCGGAAGAGAGCTTCGGCGCGGTCGAGGACGGATGGATGCACACCGGCGATCTCGGCTCGCTCGACGAGGACGGCTACCTGTCGATCACCGGGCGCAAGAAGGACATCATCATCACCGCCGGCGGCAAGAACCTGACGCCCGCGAATATCGAGAACGACCTCAAGCAGTGCCGCTGGATCTCCCAGGCCGTGATGCACGGCGATCAGCGCCCCTACCCCGTCGTGCTGATCACGCTCGACGAGGAAGAGATCCCCTCCTACGCCCACGAGCACAACCTGCCTCAGGACATCCCCTCGCTCGCGCGCTCCGAGGAGGTACGCGCCCTGATCCAGCGGGAGATCGACCGCGCCAATGAGAAATACGCACAGGTCGAGCAGGTCAAGAAGTTCGCGATCCTCGACCACGACCTCTCGCAGGCCACGGGCGAGCTGACGCCGACGCTGAAGGTCAAGCGCAATGTCGTCAACGAGCAATACGCCGACCTGTTCGACGCGCTCTACACCGGCTGACCGGTTCTCCGGCCCAAGCTGCGAACATAGGGAAAGATGCGCAGCGATCCATCCGATACCGGCGGGCTGTTCGTCGGACGCCGGCCCGGAACGGCGCCGACCCGCTTTCGCACTCTGCCCAAGCGCGGCGGCAGTCTGCGTCAACGCTTCGACGGCTCGATTGCCGGCGTCCTGCTCGCCGCGATAATCCTCCTCAGCCTGCTCTGCTGGGGGCCGATCCCGCTCGCCTGCCTGTGGATCGGCTCGCAGGTCGACTATCTCTCAGGCAGCGTTTCCTTCGGCATTCTCGTCTCGTTCATCGGGCTGTTCGCGCTCCTGTTCGGGGCGCTCGCGATCCTGCGTCGTCTCGATGAGGCATGGATCCTCGTGCGACGCGCTGCCGGGCACGATCAGCGGACAGGGATATTGGGGCGGATCTTCGCGGCCACCGCGGCGGTCTGCGCCGTTGTCTTTGCGTTCTGGTTCCTTGTGATCAACGGACCAGGCAACGGCGGATGAGCGCGCGTTGAGCAGATGGGCTTGCTCGACTATTACCGTCAGTTCGAAGGGATGTCCGAGGAGGACGTCAACCACGGCCTGCGCGCGCAGGCCGCCGAGCGCAGGCGCAAGGCGCTCACCCGCGTGGAAACGCTCGATCTCTCACAGACGACCTGGCCCGAGCTCGCCCACCCGCACATCGTCTCAGCGATCACGTTCACCGCACAGCGCGGCATGCAGCGCTACCCGCACCTGCGCGGCTCGGCGCTGCACGACGAGCTGGCCTTACGCCACGGGGTCGACTCCGGGCGCCTGATCCTCGGCAACGGCGCCGCCGAGCTGCTCAGCTCCGCCACGCGCGCTTTGATCGCGCCCGGGCAGCGGCTGATCACCTCCTGGCCGTCCTACCCCCTGTATCCGATCATGGCCCGCCGCGCTCACGGCCGCGCCGTGCCCGTGACCGGCGGCGTCGACGCGCTGCTCGAGGCAGCCGGCGAGGACGACACCCGGGTGATCGCCCTGGCCAGCCCCAACGATCCGACCGGGGAGCTGCTGGGCGCCGCGGAGCTCTCCCGGCTGCTCGACGGGCTGAGAGAGGGCGTTGCCGTGCTGCTCGACGAGTCACTCGTCGAGTTCGCCGACGCACAGCCGACCGACAGCTCCCTCGCATTGCTCGAGGACCACCCCCAGCTACTCGTCTTTCGCAGCTTCTCCAAGGCCTGGGGCCTGGCGGGACTGCGCATCGGCTACGCGCTCGGCGCGCCCGGCTCGGAGGAGCTGCTCGCCGAGCTAGCTCCCGACCTCGGCGTTTCCGAGGTCTCCCAAGCAGGCGCCCTGGAGGCGCTGCGCAGCTGCTCGGAGCTGGTGGCCGAGCGCGTGCGCCTGATCTCCGCCGAGCGCGTCGCGTTGACCGCCGCCCTACGTGAGCGCCACCTCGAGGTGACCGACAGCCAAGCCAACTTCCTCTGGGTCGCCCATCCGTCGGTCAATGGCGGCGAGCTGGTTACACGCCTGGCGCGCGCGGGCGTGCTCGTAGCCGGCGGAGACGCCCTCGGCGAGCCCCGCCACGTGCGGATCAGCCTGCGTGACGCAGCGTGCTCCGAGCGCCTGCTCGGCGCGCTCGACAAAGCGCTGCTTTAGCCAGCCGTCGGCCTAGCCCGATCCCGCCTGGCGCAGGAGTGCGCCGGTCGTACCCTCGAGGATCTTCCGCCAGGCGCTCATCTCTTCCTGCTCGACCTCGAAGTGCTCGACCACCTTCTTCACCCGTTTCTCCGAGATGTCGATCCCGTGGCGCTCACAGATCTCGCGGTAATGATCGTATTCGCCGGCCAGGTGTTTCGTCACCGACTGAAACCCATGCCGCGCGATCTCCACGCGCGAGGTGAAGTTCATCATCGAGGTCGTGAACATCAGTTCGTCGGTCGGCTCGGGCTCGATCAACACGATGTCAACGCCCGGATAGCGCTCCTCCCAGCGCTCGGCCATCTCGTGCAGGCGCTGGTGGGCGAGCAGCTTGAACGTCTGGTAGCCGATCTGGGCGAAACCCATATCCGAGACCCGTCGCGCGCGTGTCCCGCGCAGCGTTCGCTTTTGCCCGGCGAAGTCGTTTACGAACGGCACGAGCGGGTTGATCACCACGACCAGCTTCGCGCCCGCCTCGACGGCGATGTCCAGGTTCGTGGTCGACACGACGCCCCCGTCGATCAACTCGCGGCCCTTCACCTCGACCGGCGCATAGACCATCGGCAGCGCTCCCGAGGCACGCACCGCGGTGGAGATCGGCACGTCGTCATAGCCGTCCGCGCCGAACACGATCCGCTCGCACGTGTCCAGGTCGGTGGCCGTCAGGTACAGCTCGCGTCGCAGCTCTCTGAACTCGTCGCTGCGCCCGGGCTCGCTCAGCACACCGTGCAGATATTTCTCGATCCCGGCACCCGTATACGCGCCCGAGGGCAGCCCCTCCGCGAGCCCCAGCAACACGTCCATCGCGGATACCTGGCCCCTTTGGGCCACGACCTGGCGCGCCAGCGAGACCATCCGCAGCGGCAGCAGCGCGCCCGTGCGCGCGAACTCGAGCAGGTTCAGCTGCAGCAGGTCGCCGAGGTCGACGTCGCGGAACGGCGCCCTCCCCTGGTGGGTGACGACGCGCATCATCTCCTCCGGGGTCACGCCGTTGGCGCACAGCGCGGCGATGAACGACCCCGCCGAGGTCCCGACGTACACGTCGAATTGGTTGACCGTGCTGTTCGTTGCCATCAGATCGAGCGCCCGCAGCGCGCCGATCTCGTACACCCCGCCGGTGAAACCGCCGCCGCCGAGCACGAGCGCCGTCTTGTGGCTGCGCCGGCGGCGTCTCGGCGAAGCGCCCGCGGTCCCGCGTTTTTTGCTCGCGGCCGCACCCCGCTGCGCCGCAACTCGCGCCTTGGCCGTAGGTTCCAGCTTGACAACCTTGCCCATGCCCGATTCATTTTACGGTTCCTTGCCCCGGAAACCTCTTCCCCTGTCTACCATCGGCCTCCCCGCATCTCGCGTGGCGCCACTCGCGTCACTGCCCCGGATCGCCCGCCTGATGCTGCTCGCGGGTCTGCTCGCGCTCCTCGGCGCCCACCTGCTCGCCCCCGCCGCGGCGAGCGCGGCCGGCAATCTGCCCGGGCTGCAGTCCGACCTCAGCCACCAGCTCGCGCTCGCCGGCCCCGCGGACGGCGCCTATGTCTACGACCTCACCACCCACCAGGCCCTGTTCTCCGAGCGCGCCTCAACGCTGCGCCCGCCGGCGTCGGTGGAGAAGCTCTACACGGCGACCACCGCGCTGGAGCGCATGGACCCGACCGCCCGGTTGAGCACGACCGTGTACGGCGTCGGCAGGCTGGCGCCCGGAGGCGTGTGGGAAGGCAACCTGTACCTGCGCGGCGGCGGCGACCCCACGTTTGGCTCCAGCGCGTTCATCCGCTCGCACTACGACGGCATCGGCGCGTCCGTCTCCTCGCTCGTGACCGAGCTCGTGCGCACCGACGGCATCCACCGCATCACCGGCTCCGTGCTCGGCGACGAGTCCTACTTCGACTCGCTCCGCGGCGAGCCCTCCAGCAATTACGCGCCCGACCCGTTCCTTGAAGGCACGCTCTCTGGGCTCGCGTTTAACCGTGGCTCGAGCGGTTCTGAACGCGGCCCCCACGCGCCCGCCGCCTACGCAGCCCACGAGCTGTTGGGCGCGCTCAAGTCAGACGGCGTCATGATCGCAGGCAGCTCCGGCGCGGCGAGCACGCCCGCCGGGGCGACTCAGCTCGCGCAGGTGCAGTCGCCCACGGTGACTCAGCTGCTGGGGCTGATGCTGCCGCCCTCAGACAACTTCTTCGCCGAGACGCTCGTCAAGGATCTCGGTGCTCTCTACGGGGGCGCCGGCACGACCTCGGCGGGCGCGGCGGTCGTGCGTTCGACGATCGGCTCGCTGCTCGGCATCCACCCCCAGGTGGTCGACGGCTCGGGGCTCTCCGAAGCCGACAAAACCTCGCCCTACGAGGTCGCCGACCTACTCGTGGAGCTCGCCTCGACCCCGATCGGCCCGGTGCTGCGCGAAAGCATGGCCGTGGCCGGGGAGACCGGCACGCTCGCCGAACGGATGCGCGACACCGGCGCAGCCGGCCGCTGTCAGGGCAAGACCGGCACGCTCACGGGCGTCTCGAACCTCGTCGGCTACTGCAACGCCACCGACGGGCACACGCTCGCCTTCGCGATCTTCACCGACGGGATCCCGACCGAGACCGCGCACGTCTTCCAGGACCACATGACGATCACGGTCGCCGATTACTGACCGAGCACCTCGCGAAGAGCAGCCTCGTCGAGCACCGGCACCTTCAGGCGCTCGGCCTTCTCGAGCTTCGAGCCCGCGCTCTCGCCGGCGACGAGGTAGTCGGTCTTCTTCGATACCGCAGTGGTCACGCGTCCGCCGGCCGCCAGGATCTGCTCGGTGGCCTGCTCGCGCGACCAGTTGGGCAGCGTCCCCGTGATCACAAGCGTGTTGCCCGCCAAGGGTCCATCCGACGGCAGCGGCCCCTCCTCGCTGAAGCACAGTCCGAGCCGGCGCAGATCCGCGATCAGGCTCTGCATGTGCTCTTCGTGGAGCTGCTCGTGGATCGACACGGCCATCTTCTCGCCGATCCCCGGCACCTCCTCGATCCGCTCCACGGACGCCTCCAGGAGCGCGTCGATGCCACGGAAGCTCATCGCCAGGTTGCGGCCCGTCACCTCGCCCACCTCCTCGATCCCCAGCGCGAACAGCACGCGCGCGAACGGGCGCTGCTTAGAGGACCGGATCGACTCCAGAAGATTGCGGGTCGAGACCTCGCCAAAGCGCTCGAGCGCCACGAGTTGCTCCTCGGTCAGCCGGTAGAAGTCAGCTGCGCTCTTAATCAGCCCCCGCTCGAGCAGGACCGCCGCCTGCTTCTCACCCAGGCCATCAATGTCCATTGCCCCCCGTGAAACGAAGTGCCGCAGCAGATGACGCCGGCGTTCTGGACAGTCGCGGTTGGGGCACTTGGTGAATACCGCATCCTCGGCCTTGACCGTCGGGGTATCGCAGAAGGGGCAGCGAACCGGCGGGTGTGTGGGCTCAGGGCGAGCGGAGTGCTCGACCACGTGCGGCGCGGGCGAGATCACCTGGGGGATCACGTCGCCGGCGCGCAGCACGATCACGTCCTCCCCGGCACGAATGTCCTTGCGGACGATGTCCTCCTCGTTGTGCAGCGTCGCTTTGGTGATCCTCACACCACCAACCTCGATCGGCTCCAGCAGCGCATAGGGACGGAGATCCCCGAACTTGCCCACGTTCCACATGACCCTCTCCAAGCGCGTCACCGCTGTGGTGGGCGGGAACTTCCACGCCACCGCCCAGCGCGGATCGCGTCCGACCGATCCCAACCTGCGCTGGAGCGCCAGATCGTCGACCTTGATCACCACCCCGTCGATCTCGAAATCGAGCTCCCCGCGACGCTGCTGCCATTCCAGACACTGCGCCACCACCTCGTCCTCACCACTCAGCAGCTTGATATCGCGGTTGACCGGGAACTTCCGCTCGCGCAGCCACTCCAGCGCCTCCCAATGCGTCGTGAACGACAGACCCTCGGTGACGCCCACCTGATAAGCCCAGAACGACAGCGGCCGCTTGGCGGCGTCCGCCGGGTCGAGCTGACGGATCGTCCCGGCGGCCGAGTTACGTGGGTTCATGAACGTCGACTCGCCCGCTTCCGCTCGGCGCTCGTTCAGCGCCGTGAAGTCCGCGAGCGACATGTAGACCTCGCCGCGCACCTCCACGAGCGCCGGCGCGTCGGACAGCCTCTGCGGGATCGAACGGATCGTGCGCAGGTTGTGCGTCACGTCCTCCCCCACCTCGCCGTTCCCGCGCGTGGCCCCTCGCTCCAGCATGCCATCGCGATAGACGAGGCTGATCGCCAACCCGTCGATCTTCGGCTCGACCACGAACTCGAAAGCCGGGTCGTCGATCCCCTCGCGCGCCAGGTGATTGCGCATCCGCTCGACCCATCCCCGCAACTCCTCCTCCGAGCGCACGTTGTCCAGCGACAGCATCGGCTCCAGGTGCTCGACCTTCTCCAGCCGCCCGATCGGCTCGCCGCCGACCCGCTGGGTCGGCGAGTCCGCGCTCAGTAGCTTGGGATGCTCTCGCTCGATCCCCCGCAGCTCGTCCAGCAGCGCGTCGTACTCCCCGTCGCCGATCGTCGGATCGTCGAGCACGTAGTAGCGGTGGGCGTGCTCCTCGAGCGCTCCCTTCAGCTCATCCACACGCACCCGCATCCGCGCTGCTGTCGGCTTCGCGGCGCCGCTCACGGCGCTTGCAGGCCGGCGACCGGGGCGAGCAGCGCCTCCAGGTCGAAGCTTCGCAGAGCCTCCAAGCCCGATCGGTCGGTCAGGTCGAAGTGGATCGGTGTAACGGCGATCCGCCCGGCCGCCACCGCTGCCAGGTCGGTGCCCGGCTCGTCGTGAAAGCCCGGGTCCGAGCCGTAGATCCAATAGCGCCTGCGGGCGGGTGGGCCGTCCTCCTCGTGGTCGAGTTTCAACTCGTCCTTGTAGATGCGCTTGCCGAGGCTCGTCACCTCGACCCCCTCGGGCGTGCCGGCGGGCACGTTCACGTTCAACAGCGTGCTCGCGGGCAGCGGCACCTCCTCGATCCGCTCCACCAGGGCGGCCACGAACCCGGCCGCGACCTCGAAGCCGAAGCCACCGTCGTAGCGGAAATCGAGCGCCCGCGCCTTCGACTGCTGGGACACGGCGATCGCCGGGATTCCCAGCACCACTCCCTCCAGCGCCGCCGCGACCGTGCCCGAGTAGGTGATGTCATCGCCGAGGTTCGCCCCATGGTTGATCCCGGCGACGAGGAGGTCGGTCTTGAACCCCTCAACCAGACCCAGGCTCGCGAGCCGTACGCAGTCGACGGGCGTGCCATCGGTCGCGTAGCCGACGGTCCCGTCCGCGAACGGCACCTCCTCCACCCACAACGGCCTGCGCGTCGTGATCGAGCGGGCCATCGCCGAGCGGTTGCCGTCCGGCGCGATCACCGCCAGGCGCACACCCTGCACCGCGGCGAGCGCCGTGCGCATCGCCTGCAGGCCCTCGGCCTCGATCCCGTCGTCGTTTGTCAGTAGCACGTTCAGCATTTTTCTGCACCTTTCAGCATCTGTTTCCCCAGCATAGGGCGCGCTTCGGTCCCCTGTGTTTACTCGTAGGACACGCTCGCAAGCGCGAGGCCGTGCGCCGGCGCGGTCCTGCCGGCCTCGGTACGCGGACGACCTTCGAGCAGGCCCTTGAACTGATCGATCGTCCGCCGCCCGCTCGCGACGTCGAGCATCGTGCCGACCAGCACGCGATTCATGTGCCTCAGGAACATGTCCGCCTCGATCCACAGCTCCAGCATGTCTCCCCTCTGGAGCCACTCCGCGCGCCGCACGTCGCAGATGAACCACGAGTGCTCGGTCTCGCTCGGCGTGAACGCTCTGAAGTCGTGCTTGCCTTGCAGCGCCGCGGCGCACTCCGCGAGCACCTCGCGGTCGATCGCCCCCGGCCACCAGAAGGCGCGCTTACGCTCGAACACGCCGCGACTGCGCCTGGCGAGCACGCGGTAGCAGTAGGTCCTGCTCGTCGCGTCGCGCCGGGCATCGAACGTCTCTGGCGCCGGCTCAGCCGCAAGGATCGCGACGTCGTCGTCGAGCAGGCCGTTCAAGCGCAGCGGATCGACCGCCTCGTGTCTGTAGCTCGCGACCTGCGCCCAGGCGTGCACGCCGCGATCGGTGCGCCCGGCGACCGTCAGCTTCAAGGGCGCGCCGTCGTGGGTGGGTGGGGTTTCATCCCCGAGCACCGTCCGCAGTGCCCGCTCGAGCTCTTCCTGCACCGTCCGCTCCCCGGGCTGGCGCGCCCAGCCGGCGAAGTCGGTTCCGTCGTACTCGATCGTGAGCTTGGTGATCATCACCAACCTGTCTAGCGGCTCGATGGCCAAGCCAGGCAAGGACGCAGTGAGCGAAGCGTGCTCGGCACGTGAGCGATCGAGGACGCAGCCTGGCGCCGTGCCAGCGGGTCGCTAGACGAGCTCGATGAAGACCATCTCGGTCGAGTCGCTTTTCCGCGGGCCGAGCTTCAGGATGCGCGTATATCCCCCGGGCCGCTCCGCGTAACGGGGCGCGAGGTCCTCGAAGAGCTTGTGCACGGCGAACTTGTCCTGTGCGAGCGTCGACAGCGCCTGCCTGCGCGCGTGCAGCCCTCCGCGCTTTGCCAGCGTGATCAGCTGCTCGATCTCGGGCTTGACCGCCTTCGCCTTCGCCTGCGTCGTTTCGATCCGCTCGTGCTCGATGATCTCCTTGCTCAGGTTCATCAACAGCGACTTGCGGTGCGCGCTCGAGCGGCTGAGCTTATTTTTCGTCTTCTGATGGCGCATCGGCTTTGGGAGTCTAAACCGCGGTCAGTCTTGGCGGAGGTCGAGACCGCGCGAATGAAGGGTTTCGATGACCTCGTCGATCGACTTTTTGCCGAAGTTCGGGATCGCGTTCAGCTCCGCCTCAGACTTGGAGATCAGGTCGCCCACGGTCTGGATACCGGCCCGCTTCAGGCAGTTGTACGAACGCACACCGAGCTCGAGCTCCTCGATCAGGATGCTCCACTCCTCACCCTGCAGTGATGGAGTCCCACCCGCCCCGCCACCGCCGACCGCGAGGCCATGGCCGTCTAGCTGCCCCCCCGGCACCGCCCGCAGCTCCTGGATGCGATCGGCGTCGGTGAAGATCGCCAGTTGTGAGATCAGCAGCTCGGCCGCCTCGCGCAGCGCCGCCTGCGGGTCGATCGAGCCGTCGGTCTCGATGTCCAGCGTCAGCTTGTCGAAGTCTGTCTTCTGCCCGACGCGCGCGCCCTCGACCGCGTAGGCCACCCGTCGCACCGGTGAGAAGATCGAATCGATCGGGATCACCCCAATCGGCTGATCCGCGGACTTGTTCTCCTCGGCCGGGCGGTACCCGCGGCCGCGGCCGATCGTCATGTACAGCTCGAGCTTCGTTTTCTTCTCAAGCGTCGCGATGTGCACCTCGGGGTTGAGGATCTCAACGCCCGCGGGCAGGTCGATGTCCTTCGCGGTGATCTCACCCGGCCCGGTCACCACCAGCGGCGCCTCGACCTCGGTCGCGTCGGAGTGCATCCGGCAGACGATGCCCTTCAGGTTCAGGACGATGTCCGTCACGTCCTCCTTGACGCCCGTGATCGTCGAGAACTCGTGCGCAACGCCCTCGATGCGAACGCTTGTGACTGCCGCGCCGGCCAGTGAGGACAGCAGCACGCGGCGCAGCGAGTTGCCGAACGTGTAGCCGAAGCCGCGGTCGAGCGGCTCAATCGTGAACGTGCCACGGTTCTGCTCCACGGACTCGCTTGTGATCCGGGGGATTTGGAAATCGAGCATCAGAGTCCTAACGTCGTTTTGGTGTCGCACCGGCGTCGCTGGACGCCGGCTCTGAAGCGCCTACGCCACCCTCAGGCGACGCCGGCGTGGGGCAAAAGTCTTCTTACTACTTCGAGTACAGCTCGACGATGAGCTGCTCCTGCACCGGCGCGGCGACCTCGCGTCGCTCCGGCTTGCGCAGCACCTTGGCCGTGAGCGACTCGTGGTCGGCCTGTAGCCACGCGGGAATCTGTCCGGTCAGCTCGGTCGCGTCGCGCACCACCTGCGTCGCCGCGGTATCGGCCTTGATCGCGATCACCTCGCCCGAGCGCACCTGATAGCTGGGGATATTCACCCGGCGGCCGTTGACCGTCCAGTGACCGTGGCGGATCAGCTGCCGTGCCTGGCGGCGCGAGGCGGCGAAGCCCAGCCGTACCAACACATTGTCCAGTCGACACTCCAGCAGCGCGAGCAGGTTCTCGCCGGTTATACCGGGCTGGCGCGAGGCCTTTTCGTAGTAGCCGTGGAACTGCTTCTCCAGCACGCCGTAGTAGCGCCGCGCCTTCTGCTTCTCGCGCAACTGCAGTCGGTACTCGCTCTGTTTCTGCCGTCCACGGCCGTGCTCGCCCGGCGGATAGGCGCGGCGCTCGACGCCGCACTTGTCGGTCAGGCAGCGCTCGCCCTTGAGGAACAGCTTCTGTCCCTCGCGGCGGCACTGCTTGCACTGCGGGCCTGTATCTCTTGCCATTTTCTAGACCCTCCGCCGCTTGCGTGGGCGGCATCCATTGTGAGCTTGCGGAGTTACGTCCTTGACGCCCGTCACCTCTAGCCCGGCGGCCTGCAGCGAGCGGATCGCCGTCTCGCGGCCGGAGCCCGGGCCCTTGACGTAGACCTCGACCTTCTGCAGACCCTGCTCGAGGCCCTTGCGGGCGGCCGCGTCGGCGGTCACCTGAGCGGCGAACGGAGTCGACTTGCGCGAGCCCTTGAACCCGGCGCCGCCGGCCGACTCCCAGGCGATCACGTTGCCGGTGGTATCCGTCAGCGAGACGATCGTGTTGTTGAACGAAGTCTTGATATGCGCCTGTCCGATCGGGATGTTCTTCTTCGGCTTGCGCCTCCCGCGGCCGGGGCGTTTCGGTGCGGGCGGCACTACTTCTTACCCGCTTTCTTCTTCCCGGCCACCTGCATCCGCTTCGGCCCCTTGCGGGTACGGGCGTTGGTCTTCGTCTTCTGTCCCCGCACCGGCAGGCCGCGGCGGTGACGCAGGCCGCGATAGCAGCCGATCTCCTGCAGTCGCTTGATGTCCTGTGACTGCTCGCGCCGCAGATCTCCCTCGACCGTGAGTGTCTGGTCGATCGCGTCGCGTAGCTTGGAGACCTCGTCCTCAGTCAGGTCGCGTACGTAGGTGTCGGCGCTGACCCCCGTCTCCGCCAGCAGCTTGTTCGACTGCGCGCGCCCGATCCCGAAGATGTAGGTCAGGCCGATCTCGGTGCGCTTGTTCAGGGGTAGGTTGACCCCGGCGATTCTTGCCATCTAGACGATCACCCCTGACGCTGCTTGTGGCGCTTGTTCTGGCAGATAACCAGAACCGCTCCGTGGCGGCGGATGATCTTGCACTTCTCGCACATCGGCTTGACCGACGGTCTTACCTTCATGATCCCTTTCGGCGGCTGGGTTCCGGCGGCCCGGCTCTGGCTGCCGTTGTGGCCGCCGCTACCGGGTCGTGGAGATGCCCTTACGCGCGTAGACCACCTCGCGTTCGAGCAGGACCCCGGATGGTAGCAACTCCAGCATCATCAGGCTCGCCCGTCCCGTCCCGGTCCGCTCACCCCTCAGCTCGTGCGCACCGCGCCCTGCGGGACCGGCTCCGCCGTCCGGTCCTCGGGCGCGAGGTGCCAGGGCGTGAGAATCTTCGGCCCCTCGCCGGTAATCGCGACCGTGAACTCGAAGTGGGCCGCCGGGGAGCCATCCTGGGAGAAGATCCCCCAGCCGTCACCCCCCACGCGCACCGCAGGGCGCCCCGCGGTCGTCATCGGCTCGATCGCGAGCACCATGCCCTCCTGGAGCAACGGGCCCTTCCCCGGCTTGCCGTAGTTGGGCACCTGCGGGTCCTCGTGCATGCTGCGCCCGACTCCATGCCCCACGAGCGAGCGCACGACCGACAGCCCCGCACCCTCGGCAACCCGTTGGATCGCGCTCGACACATCGCCGAGGCGATTGCCGGCGAGACACTGGGCCACCCCGACATGCAGCGACTCCTCGGTCGCACTCAACAGATCCCGCGCCTGCTTGCTCACCTCGTCCACCGCGAAGGTGCGCGCGGCATCCGCCACCCAGCCGTCTAGCGTCACCCCCACGTCGATCGAGATTATGTCGCCGCGCTTCAGTCTGTAAGTCCCGGGGATCCCGTGCACGATCATCCCGTTCGGCGAGGCGCAGATCGAGCCGGGAAAGCCGCGATAGCCCTTGAACGTCGGCTTTGCGCCCAGTGAGCGGATGAAGCGCTCGGCCGCCTGGTCGAGCTCGGCGGTGCTCACGCCCGGGCGGATCTTGCTCTCCAGCAGGTCCAGCGTGGCGGCGAGGATCGCGCCCGCCTTCGCCATCTTCTCGATCTCCTCGGGACTCTTCTTGATGATCACCCGCGGAGCTTAGCTGTGGCAGGGCCCCCGGGCGGAGTCTCAGGCGCTCGTCAGAGATTTTCCTCGAGGCGCAAAGTGGCCAGCGCCGCGCGGATGTGGGCGTGGACCTCGTCGGCATTGCGTTGACCGTCGAAGCGGCGCAGCAGACCCGTACGCTCGTAGTAGCCGACCAGCGGCGCGGTCTGCTCGTGGTAGACCACCAGGCGGTTGCGTATCGTCTCCTCCGCGTCGTCCTTGCGCTGCTGCAGCCGCGCGCCGTCCTGATCGCACACCCCCTCGTGCTTGGGTGGATCGAAGTCCACGTGGTAGATGTGGCTGGGATTCTTCACGCACACCCTGCGCCCGGCGAGGCGGCGCACGACCTCCTCGTCAGGCACCTCGATCAAGAGCGCGGCGGTCAACCTTCGTTCCAGACCCTTCAGCGCCTCGCCCAGCGCGTCAGCCTGGTCCTCGTTGCGGGGAAAGCCGTCGAGCAGGAACCCGTCGCGCGCATCCCCACCCCCGACGCGATCGACGATCATGCCGATGATCACCTCGTCGGGCACCAGCTCGCCGGCATCCATGTACTGCTTGGCCCTGCGCCCCAGCTCGGTGCCGTCGGACACCTGGGCGCGTAGCATGTCCCCGGCGGAGATGTGGGGCAGCCCAAAATCCTCGCGCAGGCGCTCGGCCTGCGTCCCCTTGCCCGCACCCGGCGGGCCGAGCAGTATTAGGTTCAGCTCCGACACCTTCTCCCAGCCTACCCGCTCACGGCAAAGCGAAGCGGTTCTACTTCAAGAAGCCCTCGTAGCTGCGCATCATCAGCTGCGCCTCGAGCTGCTTCATCTCTCAACGGGAGGGGGACAGGTCCCCCTCCCGACCTCCCCCTCTTACTTGAGGAATCCCTCGTAACTTCGCATCATCAGCTGCGCCTCGAGCTGCTTCATCGTTTCCAGCGCCACCCCGATCACGATCAGGATCGACGTCCCCCCGAGCGGGATATTCTGGTGGGTGCGTGCGATCAGGATCGTCGGCAGCGCGGCGACGGCGGCCAGGAACAGAGCGCCGGGAAAGGTCAACCGCGCGAGGATCCGATCGAGGAATTCGGCCGTCGGGCGCCCCGGTCTGACGCCGGGGATGAACCCTCCGTACTTCTTCAGGTTATCCGCCTGATCGACCGGGTTGAATGTGACGGCTGTGTAGAAGTAGGTGAAGATTACGATGAAGATCGACTCGCCGACCACGTAGTGCCAGCCGTCGGGCGAGAAGAAGTCGGAGATCGACTGACCCCAGTGGGTTTTCACGAGCTGCCCGACCGTCGGCGGGAAGGCCATGATGCTGGCGGCGAAGATCACCGGGATCACGCCGGCCATGTTCACGCGCAGCGGCAGGTAGGTCTGCCCCCCCTCTGACATGCGCCGCCCGATCACGCGCTTGGCGTACTGCACGGGGATCCGCCGCTGGCCCTCCTGCACGAACACGATCCCGGCCACGACGGCGAGCACGAGGAACGGCATCATCACCTTGAAGACCTGATCGTTGGTGGTCCACCAAGCCTGAATGCCCGTCGGCAGGCGTGAGACGATCGAGGCGAAGATCAGCAGCGATATGCCGTTGCCGATACCGCGCTGGGTGATCAACTCGCCGATCCACATCAACATCACGCAGCCGGTCGTTAGGCAGATCACGATCAGAAAGATGTGCGGCGCGTCGAAGTGCGTGACCACCGATTCGCCGGCTTTCCCCTGCAGCGAGTGAAACAGGAACACGTAGCCGATCGACTGGGCGAAGGCCAGGCCGACCGTCAGGTAGCGGGTGTACTGCGTGATCCGCGCCTGCCCCACCTCGCCTTCCTTTGACAGCTTCTCCAGAGAGGGCACCGCCACCTGCAGCAGCTGCAGGATGATCGAGGAGGTGATGTAGGGCATGATGCCCAGCGCGAACAGCGCGAGCCGCGCCAGGCCGCCACCGGAGAACAGGTTCAGCAGGCCAAGGATGTTCGAGCCGCCGAAGGACTTCTGGATGTTGTTGACCGCCGTCAGGTTGATGCCCGGCACGGGGATGTGCGAGCCGAGGCGATAGATCAGCAGCATCGCCGCCGTGAAGGCGAGCTTCTTGCGGATGTCCGCTACCTGGAAGGCGTTGAGGATCGTTGAAAGCATGAGTTTGAGGCCGCTGGGCGAGCGTCGCCAGCGGAGCGCCCGATTCTAGCTCTCGACGATGGTGCAAGTGCCGCCCGCGGCCTCGATGCGCTCGCGGGCGCTGGCGCTGAAGGCATGAGCGTGCACGGTCAGCGGCTTTGTGAGCTCGCCCTTGGCGAGGATCTTGATCGGTATCTCCTTGCGGGTACCGAGACCCTTTGCCTTGAGTCCCTCGATCGTGACCTCGGCTCCAGAATCGAAGCGGGCGTCCAAGTCGGCGATGTTCACCGGCTGGGTATGCGTGCGGAACATCTCGAACGGCATCGACTTCTTCATGTGCGGCCCGCGCAGCTTTCGCATGCGCATGTGGATCGGCATCTGCCCACCCTCAAAGCGCGCTCTGCGCTTGGAGCCCGAGCGCGAGCCCGCGCCCTTCTGGCCGCGACCTGAGGTCTTACCCGTGCCAGAGCCTTCGCCGCGGCCAACGCGCTTGCGCGGGCGCCGGCTGCCCGGGGAGGGCTTCAGGTTGTGCAGCCCGATGCGCTCCTGCTCGTCTTTGTTGCTCGCGGGGCTCATTTGCCCTCCTGCACCTCGACGAGATGGCGCACCGCGTGCAGCATCCCTTTGGCCTGCTCGCAGTCCTTGACCTCCACCGTGTGGCCAATCCTTCTCAGCCCGAGCGAGCGCAACGTATCGAGCTGTTTCTTGTTCGCGCCGTTGCGCGAGCGCAGCTGAGTAACGCTCAGTTGGGACATCAGGCCGGCGTCTCCTCGACGGCGGGGGTCTCCTCGGCAGGGGTGTCCTCGGCGGCGGTCGCCGGGGTCTCCTCAGCGACAGGCGCGTCCTCGGCGGCGGTCACTTTCTCGGCCGGTGCGGCCTCCTCAGCAGGCTCCGCGCTCTCTGTCGGAGCGGCGCCATCTATGACCTCCGTGGCAACCTCGGTCTGCTTGTCGGCGAGACCGAGTACCTGGTTGATCGACAGCCCGCGCAGCTTCGCGACCTCCTCGGGGGTCCGCAACCCGCGCAGCCCCGCGACCGTGGCCTTGACGAGGTTGATCGGGTTCTGCGTGCCGAGGCTCTTGGAAAGAATGTCGTGGATCCCAGCGAGCTCGAGCACCGCCCTTACGCCGCCGCCGGCGATCACGCCGGTACCGGGCGAGGCGGGCTTGAGGAACACGCGTCCGGCGCCGAACACACCGGTTGTCTGGTGGGTGATCGTCGAGCCGTGCTTGGGCACTCGGAAGAGATCCTTCTTTGCCCGCTCGACGCCCTTCTGGATTGCGAGCGGCACCTCGTTGGCCTTGCCGTAGCCGATACCGACGACTTCGCGCTCATCGCCGACGACCACCAGCGCGGTAAACGAGAAGCGCCGGCCGCCCTTGACCACCTTGGCGACACGGTTGATCTCCACGACCCGCTCCTGCAGGTCGAGGCCGGACTGACTTACTGAGCGATCTGAAGTTATTGCCATAGGTTCGTTGGAGGGTAGCGGTAGGAAGAAGGTCTGGGTAAAAGGTGCTTTTAGACGGTGAGGCCGGCCTCGCGGATCGCCTCGGCGAAGGCGCGCACATGGCCGTGGTAGCGGTAGCCGCCGCGGTCGAACACCGCTTCTGTAACGCCTGCCGCCTTCGCACGCTCGGCGAGCGCCTCACCGGTGCGCTTGACGCGCTCGTCTTTGGAGAGCTTGCTCAACTCGGGCTCGAACCAGTTGACCGCGGCGAGCGTCGTGCCCGATATATCGTCGATCAGCTGGGCTGAGAGGCCCTTGTTGGAGCGGAACACGGAGATCCGCGGGCGTGCCTGAGTGCCCGAGATCTTCGCGCGCACCCTGCGGCGGCGCTTCAGCCTGCGGTCGCCCTTGGTGATGACAGCCATCGCTAGGCCCTCTTTCCGACCTTGCGGGCCACGTACTCGCCCTCGTAGCGGATGCCCTTGCCCTTGTACGGCTCCGGCGGGCGCTGCTTGCGGATGATCGCGGCGGTCTCTCCCACCAGCTGCTTGGAAATACCCTTCACAACCACGCGTGTCGGCTGGGGCACTTCGAACTCGATGCCTTCAGGCGCCGGGATCGGCACGGGGTGCGAATACCCGACCGCGAGCTCGAGGTTCTTCCCCTTCAGCTGTGCCCTGTAGCCGACCCCCTGGATCTCCAAGCGCTTCTCGTAACCGTCGGTCACGCCCTGGACCATGTTCGCCACCAGCGAGCGGGTCAGCCCATGCAGCGCACGATGTTCGCCACGGTCCGTGGGCCGGGAAACAAGCAGCCGCTCGCCATCCTGGACGACCTCGATATCCCGGTGAATGCGCTCGGACAGCTCGCCCTTCGGGCCGTTCACGCGCACCGACTCGGGCTCAATCGCGACGGTCACGCCGGCAGGCACGGGGATGGGTTGTCTTCCGATTCTCGACATCTCGTTCCTACCAGACCTGAGCCAGGACCTCGCCGCCGACGCCCGCCGCGCGCGCGTCGTGGCCGGTCATCACGCCACGTGAAGTGGAGACGATCGACGTGCCCATGCCGCCGAGCACCTTCGGGATGTGCTTCGCGTCGACGTACGTGCGCCGGCCCGGCCTGGACACGCGTCGAAGCCCCGAGATCGCCGAGCGCCGGTCCTCGGTGTACTTCAAACGAATCTCGATCAGCTGCCCCGCCGCTCCCTCGGGGGCGGGCACGACCGACCACGAATCGATGTATCCCTGCTCGGCCAGGATCCGCGCCAGCTCGGCCTTCGTTTTGGACGCGGGAACCTCGACCGTCTCGTGGGCGGCGTGGATCGCGTTGCGCACCCTCGTGAGGAAATCGGCTATGGGATCGGTCATGGACATAGTTCAGTGGCTATTCGTAGTCATGTGTTTGGGGCCCTACCAGGAGGACTTCGTCATCCCGGGGATCTGGCCATTGTGGGCGAGGTCGCGCAGGCAGATGCGGCACACCCCGAACTTCTTGTACACCGCGCGCGGCCTACCGCAGCGGTTGCAACGAGTATAGGCGCGCGTTTTGAACTTTGGCGGACGAGCCTGCTTGACGCGCATCGAAGTCTTGGCCATCAGTCGGTGCTCTCTTTCTCGGCGGCGGTGGTGGTGTCTGCGCTCTCTCCTGCCTCGTCGGGAGCGTCGATCTGCTCGGCTGCGGCGGTCTCAACCTCTGTCTCCGCCTCGACCTCGACCGGGGTCTCGGCCGGCACAGGGGTCTCTGGGGCGTCTGCTTGCTCGTCCTGGTCAGCCGGACTCCCGAACTCCTTCGGCCGGCCCTGGGTGGCGAACGGCATGCCAAACGCCTCCAGCAGCGCGAACGCCTCGACGTCGGTCTTGGCCGAGGTGGTGATCGTGATGTCCAACCCACGAACCTGATCGATCCCGTCGTAGTCGATCTCGGGGAAGATGATCTGCTCCTTCACACCCAGCGTGTAGTTGCCGCGGCCGTCGAACGAGCGCGGGCTCAAACCGCGGAAGTCCCTGATCCGGGGAATCGCGATCGACACCAGCCGGTCGAGGAACTCGTAGCCGCGCTCGGCTCGCAGCGTCACCGCCAGACCCACGGGCATGCCCTCGCGCAGTTTGAAGGCCGCGATCGACTTCCTTGCGCGCCGTACGCTCGGGTGCTGGCCGGCGATCGTCGCGAGCTGGTCCTGGGCCGCCTTCAGCATTTTCGAGTCCTGCTTGGCTTGGCCGACGCCCATGTTCAGCGTGATCTTCTCGAGCTTCGGCGCCTGCATCACCGAGGAATAACCGAAGCGCTCGATCAGCGCCGGGCGGATCTCCTCCAGGTAGCGGGCCTTCAGGCGGGCTTTGGTGGCTGTCTCGGGCATCGTCGTGCTCAGTCGATTCTCGTGCCGGTGCGCTTGGCGACGCGCAGCGGCTTGCCGTTCTCGCGCTCGATCCGCACGCGCGTCGGCTGGCCGCCTTTGGGGTCGATCAGCATCACGTTCGACACGTGGATCGGGCCCTCGCGGCTGATCACACCGCCGATGGTCTGTCCGCGGTTGGTGTCGCGCACCTGCTGGGGCTTCATATGCCGCTTGACCATGTTCAGGCCCTCGACGTACAGACGCTCCTTCGCCGGCTCGACGCGCATCACCTTGCCGGTCTTGCCACGGTCCTTGCCGGCGATCACCTTCACCTGATCGCCGGAGCGAATCTTCAGGGAACGGCGCTTGGGGGCTGTGGCGGTACGGGACATAACGATCACAGCACCTCAGGCGCCAGCGAGACGATCTTCATGAAATTGCGCTCGCGCAGTTCGCGCGCGACCGGCCCGAACACGCGCGTGCCGCGCGGGTTGTTCTGGTCGTCGATGATCACCGCTGCGTTCTCGTCGAAGGCGATGTACGTCCCGTCCTCGCGGCCGATCGCCTTCTTCGTGCGCACCACCACGGCGGTCACGACCTCGCCCTTCTTCACGGCACCCTGCGGGTTTGCCTGCTTAACGGTGGCGGTGATCACGTCTCCGACGAACGCATACCGGCGCCGGGAGCCGCCCTTCACGCGGATGCAGAGGATCTCGCGCGCGCCCGTGTTGTCGGCCACGCGCAGTCTGGTCTCGTTCTGGATCATCGCGCGCGCTCCAGCACGTCAACGAGCTTCCAGCGCTTGTTCTTCGACAGCGGCCGGCTCTCGATCACGCGCACCGTGTCGCCCTCGTGGGCGTCGTTGGACTCGTCGTGCGCATGCAGCGTGCTCGAGCTGCGCACGATCTTCTCGTAGCGCCGATGCCGGCGGGCGAAGTCGATCCTGACGGTGATCGTCTTGTCGGCCTTGTCGGACACGACGATTCCCTGGCGCACGG
The DNA here is from genome assembly GCA_963837135.1 of uncultured Solirubrobacterales bacterium. Classification (GTDB taxonomy): domain Bacteria; phylum Actinomycetota; class Thermoleophilia; order Solirubrobacterales; family Solirubrobacteraceae; genus Palsa-744. The sequence continues at coordinate 25,401 of CAWILV010000004.1, read as the reverse complement.
TTCGCTTGCCCTCGACCGCGGCGTGTACCGGAGCAAGCTCCTGCGCGGGCGCGGCCGTGGAGCTCTCGCGCTTGGCGGCCCTTTTCGCGCGTTCCTGCAGTCGCCGCGCGCTTCGGCGCGTCGCCTTCGCGCGCCGCTCGGCCAGGCGCTCTGCATGACGGTCCTCCGGTGAGCGCGTCGGGCGGGCCTCGCCGGAGTGGGTCGAGCGCGCCTTGCGGCGGCGATCCTTCGATGAGAGCTGCTCCGCACGCTCGGCCGGGGCGGCCGCCACCGCCGGGGTCGCGGAAGCCTCGGGCTCAGGGGTCTCGGAGGTCTCGGCCTCGGGGATCGCAGCCTCGGTGGGCCCAGGTGCCTGCGCCTGCGCCTCGGGGGCCTGCTCGCCAGTGCTCTCGGGTGTCTCGTTGTCTGTCTCGTCAGCCATTTTGTTCTCTCTCACGTCCCACTGTCAGTGCTCGGGCCAGGTCGCGCCTCGCGCGAGCAATCCCGGCGGTGTTCTCAAGCTCTCCGGTCGCGTTTGCGAAACGCAGGCCGAACAGGTCCTTGCGCAACGTCGCCACCCGCGCGGCAAGTTCTTGATCGGTCAGATCTCTCATCTCCTTGGCGTCCATCGCTCTCTAGTCCTCACGCATCACGAACTTGGACTTCAACGGCAGCTTGTGCGCGGCGAGGCGGATCGCGTCGCGGGCGAGCGGCTCGGGCACCCCGGCCAGCTCGAACATCACGCGCCCGGGCTTGACCACGGCGACCCAGCCTTCGGGGTTGCCCTTGCCGGAGCCCATCCGCGTCTCGGCGGGCTTCTTCGTGACGGGCTTATCCGGAAACACGTTGATCCACACCTTCCCGCCACGCTTGATCTTGCGCGTCATCGCAATTCTGGCCGCCTCGATCTGGCGGTTCGTGAGCCAGCCCTGCTCGAGCGACTTCAGCCCGTACTCGCCGAACTGGACCTTGACCTGGCCACGGGACATCCCACGACGGCGGCCGCGATGCTGCTTGCGGTGCTTCACACGCTTGGGGGACAGCATCAGCGAGGCCCTCCAGATCCGCCCGGCCGCGGACCACCACGTCCACCGCCGGATCCGGACCCGCCCGACCCACCGCCTGGGCCGCGACCGCCGCCGCCACGACCGCCCTGGCCACCAAATCCACCGGGGCCGCCCGCCCCGCGTCCCGATCCGGACCCACCCGCTCCTCCACCCTGACCGCCGCCGCGTCCACCGCGACCTCCACCGCCACCGCCGCCACCACGGCCACGGTCGCGTCCATCCCGGCCGCCGCGACCGTCGCGATCGTTACCGGGGGGTGCGGGCGCGGTCATGTCGGTCAGGTCGGCGCCGGTGTAGCCCTCGGGCATGATTTCGCCCTTGTTCACCCAGCACTTCACGCCGATCCGCCCGAACGTCGTGCGCGCCTCATAGAAGCCGTAGTCGATGTCGGCGCGCATCGTGTGCAGCGGCACGCGACCGTCGGAGTAGCTTTCGGTACGGGCCATCTCGGCGCCTCCCAGCCGCCCTGACACCTGCACCTTCACGCCCTTCGCGCCCGAGCGCATCGCGCTGGTCAGGGCGCGCTTCATCGCGCGGCGGAAGGCCACCCGATTCTGCAGCTGCTCGGCGATCGACTGCGCGACGAGCTTCGCGTCGAGCTCCGGGCGCTTGATCTCGAGGATGTTGACCTTGATCTGCTTGTTGGTCATCTTGTGCAGGTCGCGGCGCAGCGCATCGACTTCTGAGCCGGACTTGCCGATCACGATTCCCGGCCGCGCCGTGTGGATGTTGACCTCGAGCTCCTGCGCGTCCTTGCGGATCGTGATGTCCGCCAAACCGGCATGGGCGAGCTTGCGAACGATGTACTCGCGGACCTTGATGTCCTCGTCGAGGTATTCCGCGAAGTTTTTCTCGTTGAACCAGTTCGACTTCCAGTCGTGGATGTAGCCCACGCGCATTGCCTCTGGATGTACCTTCTGTCCCATGTCTTTCTGTTCTTCTCTCTATCTCAGTCTTTGACCGGGCTCTAAGCGTCCGGTGTCAGCGTGATCGTCAGGTGGCTGGTGCGCTTGCGGATCGGCGTCGCTCGTCCCATCGCGCGCGGGCGAAAACGCTTGATCGTGGGCCCTTCGTCGGCGTAGGCCTCACGGACGATCAAATCGTCCTCGAGCAGTTCGTGGTTTGACTCGGCGTTCGCCACCGCGGACTCGAGCAGCTTGCTCCAGTCGCGCGCCACCTCACGAGGGGTGAACTCGAGAATAGCGCGTGCCTCCGGAATCGACTTGCCCCGCAGGTGCCCGCACACCATCCGCGCCTTGCGCGCGGACGTCCTCACGTAGCGCGCCTGGGCGCGGACCACCTGGCGGCGCAGTTTTGGCTCGGCGCCTTTTCCGGCTCGCCGTGCGGGTTTTTTCCCAGGCTCGGGCTGCGCGGACTCCTTGGCAGCGGCAGGCTCTTTTGCGGCCTGTGGCTTTTTGGCGGCTGGAGTCTTTTTCTCAGCAGGCTCTTTCGCGGCAGCAGGCTTTTTGACGGCGGTCGGTTTCTCGGCCGCAGCCGGTTTTTTCGCGGCAGCTTTTTTCGCAGCCGGCTTCTTCGCCGCGGCCGGCTTCGCGGACGCCTCGTCCTTGGCGTCCTCCTTTGGGTCCTGCTCGTCGGCGGCGCTCATCGGACTCTCCCGGAGCCGACATGTCCGCGGTAGGTCCGCGTCGGCGCGAACTCGCCGAGCTTGTGCCCGACCATCGACTCGCTCACGAACACCGGCACATGCTTTTTGCCGTCGTGCACCGCAATCGTGTGCCCGACCATCTCCGGGAAGATCGTCGACGCCCGTGACCAGGTCCTCAGCATTTTTTTGTTGTTCTCCGCGTTCAGCGCCTCGATCCGCTTCATCAAACGCTCTTCGACCCACGGGCCCTTCTTGCTGGATCGACTCATCTGCTCCTACCCTTTCCACGCCTGCGGCCGCGGACGATGTATCTGTCGGAAGTCTTGTTTTTCTTGCGCGTGCGATATCCCAACGTCGGCACACCCCATGGAGTCACGGGGTGGCGCCCGGCCGTGGTCGAGCCCTCGCCGCCGCCGTGCGGGTGATCGACCGGGTTCATCGCGACGCCGCGCGTCTGCGGGCGCACGCCCATGTGGCGCTTGCGCCCGGCCTTGCCGACCTTCACGTTCTGATGCTCGGCGTTGCCAATCGTACCCACCGTCGCCCTGCACTCGGCGCGCACGAGGCGCATCTCGCCGGAGGGCAGCCTGAGCGTCGCCATCTCGCCGTCCTTTGCCATCAGCTGCACCGACGCCCCCGCCGAGCGCGCCAGCTGGCCACCGCGACCGGGCTGCAACTCGACGTTGTGCACGACCGTGCCGACCGGCATCCGCGCCAGCTCCATGCAGTTGCCGGTGGCGATGTCGGCGCCATCGCCGGAGGCCACGGTCGACCCCACCGTCAAACGCTGCGGCGCCAGGATGTAGCGCTTCTCGCCATCGGCGTAGTGCAGCAGCGCGATATAGGCGGAGCGGTTGGGGTCGTACTCGATCGCCGCGACCTTTGCGGGAACGCCGTCCTTGCGACGCTTGAAGTCCACGCGCCGGTAGGCGCGTTTTGCGCCGCCGCCGCGATGGCGTGAGGTCTTGCGCCCATGGGCGTTGCGCCCACCGCTCTTCTTCAGACCTTCGATCAAAGTCTTCTCAGGGCTCGACTTCGTGATCTCGGCGAAGTCCGGGTAGGACACGAAACGCATACCTGGGCTCGTGGGCTTTGGCTTACGGATGGGCATGGTGGTCTATCTAACTCTCTCTCTGCCTCTACTAGTCCAGAGCCTGCAGGCCCTGGAAGATCGGGATGCTCTCGCCGGCGCCGATTTGCACGATCGCCTTCTTCCAGGAGCGCGTGCGACCGGCCATACCTGCGCGGCGCTTGGGCTTGGACTTGACGCTCAGCGTCCGCACCTCGACGACATGCACTTCGAACAGCGCCTCCACCGCCTGACGGATCTGCGTCTTGTGCGCGTCGGGATGTACGCGGAACGTGTACCTGTTCGCGGCCGACAGGACGTAGCTCTTCTCGGATACGACCGGCCGGAGGATCACCTGTGAATGCTCCATCAGGCCTTCGCCTCCTCGGCGGCTGTGGTGGTCGATCCGGCGGCGCGCGCAGTCAGCGCGTCAAGCGCCGGCTGTGAGATCACCAGCGAGGCCGCTCCCAACAGGTCGGCGACACCGACGTTCTCGTGCGTCAGCACAGCCACACCCTTCAGGTTGCGGAATGAGAGGGCGGCGTTCGCATCCTCGGCGGCGAGCACCACCAGCGTCGAGCCGGGCGGGCGGGCAGATGAATCCCAACCGTCGAGCAAGTCAAAGGCCTGCTTGGTCTTGGGTGTGCTGAACACAGAAGTATCGAGTACCGCCAGCGAACTTCGCTCGGCGTGCAGCGACAGCGCGCTGCGCAGCGCGGCGCGCTGCTCCTTGCGGTTGACCTTGAACGTATATGAACGCGGCTGCGGCCCGAACACGACCCCGCCGCCGGTCCAGATCGGCGAGCGGTTCGAGCCCGCGCGCGCGCGTCCGGTCCCCTTCTGCCGCCACGGCTTCGCGCCGCCGCCCGAGACCATGCCGCGTGTCTTCGTCGCAGCCGTTCCACGCCGGCGCGCGGCCTGCTCGGCGCGCACGCTCTGGTGCACGAGCGCTTCGTTGAAGCGAGCGGTGAAGATGCCCTCGTCGAGCTTTACCTTCTTGGTGGCGGGTGGGTGGGATCCCAAAACATGGGCGTCAGGCATCGCTCCGCACCTCCACCAATGCGCCAGTCGCCCCAGGTACCGAGCCGCGCACCATCAACAGGTTCTCCTTAGCATCCACCGCGACGACCTCGAGGCCCTTTTGCGAGGCCCGCTTGTTGCCCATCTGCCCTGGTCCGCGGATGCCCTTGAACACGCGCGAGGGCGTCGCCGAAGCGCCGATCGAGCCCGGCGCGCGCACATTGTGCGAACCATGTGACTTCGGGCCGCTCGCGAAGTTGTGACGCTTGATCGTTCCCTGAAAGCCCTTTCCCTTCGAGGTCCCCGCGACCTTCACGCGCACGCCCACCTCGAAGACCTCGACGGTGACCGTCTCGCCGAGCTGAAGCTCGGCGGCCTCGTCGCGGAACTCGACCAGGTGGCGCATCGGCGGGGCGTCGGCCTTCTTCAGGTGACCGAGCTCGGCTTTCGTCAGGTGCTTCTCCTTGCCGGCGCCGAACGCCAGCTGGACAGCCTCGTAACCGTCGCGCTCGACCGTGCGGATCGCGGTCACCGGACACGGCCCCGCCTGCAGCACCGTTACCCGCGCGACGCGGCCGTCCTGGAGGAAGACCTGAGTCATGCCGAGCTTCTTTGCGAGTATCGCCGCCATCGATCAGGCTCAGGTCGCGAGACGAATCTCGATGTCGACGCCCGCCGGCAGGTGGTCCAACCGCTGCAGCGAGTCGACCGTCTTCGGCGTTGGCTGGTGAATGTCGATCAGCCGCTTGTGCGTGCGGATCTCGAAGTGCTCGCGCGAGTCCTTGTCCTTGAACGGGGAACGAATCACGCAGTACACGTTCTTCTCGGTCGGCAACGGCACCGGACCCGAGACGGTCGCGCCGGTGCGCGTAGCCGTCTCCACGATCTCCTTCGCCGCCGACTCGATCGCGGACGTGTCGTACGCCTTCAGTCGGATGCGGATCTTGTTCTGGGTGGTGGCTGCCATTTTCGTTCTCTCGGATCTCTGTCTGCGTCTTGGTTTGTTGGGTCGATGCACCTTCATACGGCGGGGACTCCCCGCCGGGCCCACCCCTGAGGGCGTAGAAAGGGCGGGTCCGTGCGGGCGTTCCGTCCCCTCGCCTTTCAGGCGGGGCTCACTTCGTCGTATCGGACTACCAATGGGCGTGCGCCCCGGCGATCTCCTAAGGGCGCACGTGTACTACTCGATGATCTCGCTGACCACGCCCGAGCCGACCGTGCGACCACCCTCGCGGATGGCGAAACGCAGGCCCTGATCCATGGCGATCGGCTGGATCAGTTCGATCTCCATCTGGACGTTGTCACCGGGCATGACCATCTCGACACCGTCGGGCAGCTTCGCCTGCCCGGTCACGTCGGTGGTACGGAAATAGAACTGCGGCCTGTAGCCCGTGAAGAACGGCGTGTGGCGACCGCCCTCCTCCTTCTTCAGCACGTAGACCTCGGACTTGAACTTGGTGTGCGGGGTGATCGAGCCGGGCTTGCACAGCACCTGGCCGCGCTCGATCTCCTCGCGCTTGGTGCCGCGCAAGAGGCAGCCGACGTTGTCGCCAGCCTGACCCTGGTCGAGGATCTTGCGGAACATCTCCACGCCGGTGACGACCGTATTGCTGGTGTCGTGGACACCCACGATCTCCACGGTGTCGCCGGTGTTGACGATGCCCTGCTCCACGCGACCGGTGGCCACGGTGCCGCGGCCGGTGATCGAGAAGACATCCTCGACCGGCATCAAAAACGGCTTGTCGAGCTCGCGCACGGGCTCGGGGATGTAGCTGTCCAGCGCCGCTGCCAGCTCGACGATCTTGTCCTTGTAGGCCTCGTCGCCTTCGAGCGCCTTCAGCGCCGATCCGGTGATGAACGGGATGTCGTCACCGGGGAAGTCGTACTCGCTGAGCAGCTCGCGAACCTCGACCTCGACCAGCTCCATCAGCTCCTCGTCGTCGACCATGTCGGCCTTGTTCAGGAACACGACGATGTAGGGAACGCCCACCTGGCGGGCGAGCAGGATGTGCTCGCGCGTCTGCGGCATCGGGCCGTCGGCGGCGGAGACCACCAAGATCGCGCCGTCCATCTGCGCGGCACCCGTGATCATGTTCTTCACGTAGTCGGCGTGCCCCGGGCAGTCGACGTGCGCGTAGTGACGGTTCTCCGTCTGGTACTCGACGTGCGAAGTGGCGATCGTGATCCCGCGCTCCTTCTCCTCCGGCGCGTTGTCGATCTCCTCGAAGCTGCGGGCTTCGCCGCCCATCTTCTCCGCCAGCACAGTCGTGATGGCAGCGGTCAGCGTCGTCTTTCCATGATCGATGTGACCGATGGTCCCGACGTTGACGTGCGGCTTGTCGCGCTCGAACTTCTCCTTTGCCACTTTGTGCTCGCTCCTCAATCAGCTTGTTTAGGCTCGCCTTCAAGGGCGAACCGGGGAAATCTATCTAAATGCGGTGTTTCGTGTTTCCTGGTGCTGTAGTGCTTCGCGGTGAGGGTGCTCCTTATCCCGACCCGGCCACCGCCGCCTAAGCCGGGACCGGTTCACCCGTGCGCTGTTCGACGACCTTCTCGGCGATATTCGGAGGCACCTCTTCGTAGCTCTCGAACTGCATCGTGTAGTTGGCGCGCCCCTGCGTATTCGACCGCAGGTCGGTGGCGTAGCCGAACATCTCTGACAGCGGCACCCGTGCGGTGACCGCCAGCGCGTTGCCCTGGCGCTCCTGTCCCTCGACGCGCCCGCGGCGACGGCTCAAATCGCCGATCACCTCGCCCAGGAAATCCTCGGGCGTGACGACCTCGACGGCGAAGATCGGCTCCAGCAGTACCGGCTTGGCGCGACGGGCGGCCTCCTTGAAGGCGATCGAGCCCGCCACCTTGAAGGCGATCTCCGAGGAATCCACGTCGTGGTACTTGCCGTCAACGAGCGTGACGCGCATGTCAACCATCGGGTAGCCGGCCTTCACGCCGTTCTCGAGCGCCTCTTCGACGCCCTTCTTGACGGCGGGAATGTATTCGGAGGGGATGTTCCCGCCCTTGATCTTGTTGATGAACTCAAAGCCTTCGCCCGGCGCGGGCTCGAGGTTGATGAAGACGACCCCGAACTGGCCCGAGCCACCGGTCTGGCGGACGAACTTGCCTTCGATCTTCTCGACCGTGGCCCTGACCGTCTCGCGGTAGGAGACCTGCGGGCGGCCGACGTTCGCTTCGACGCCGAACTCGCGCTTCATGCGGTCGACCAGCACCTCGAGGTGCAGCTCGCCCATGCCCGAGATCTCGGTCTGGCCGGTCTCCTCGTTGGTCCTGACCTGAAAAGTGGGGTCCTCCTCCGCGAGGCGGCCGAGGGCGACCGACATCTTCTCCTGATCGACCTTCGTCTTCGGCTCGACGGCGACCTTGATGACGGGCTCGGGGAAGACGATGTTCTCGAGGTGGATCGGATGGGCGGGATCGGCGAGCGTGTCGCCCGTGACCACCTGCTTGATGCCGACGGCGGCGGCGATGTCGCCCGCGTAGACCTCCTCGACCTCCTCGCGCTCGTTCGCGTGCATCATCAGGATGCGCCCAATCCGCTCGGTGCGTCCGCTGCCGACATTCAGGATCTTGGCGCCAGCCTCGAGGTGGCCCGAGTAGACGCGGAAGTAGGTCAGCTTGCCGACGTAGGGGTCGGCCGCGATCTTGAAGGCAAGCGCCGCGAACGGCTCGGAGTCGTCGGCGTGGCGCTCCACCTGACGCTCCTCCTCCTCGCCTTTGATCAGTTCGGTGCCGAGCACCGCCGGCACGTCGAGCGGTGAAGGGAGATAGTCGATGACCGCGTCGAGCAGGGGCTGCACGCCCTTGTTCTTGAACGAGGAGCCGCACAGCACCGGGGTCAATTTGGTCGACAGCGTCGCCTTGCGGATCGCGTTCTTGAGCGTCTCCTCGGGCACCTCGGCCTCCTCGAGCAGCAACTCGAGCAGCGCGTCGTCGTAGTGGGAGACCTCCTCGAGCAGGTGCTCGCGAGCCTGTGCAGCCGCTTCCGCGAGGTTCTCGGGGATCGCGATTTCGTCCTGTTCCTTGCCCATCTCGTCTTTGTAGACGATCGCTTTCATCGCGACGAGGTCGACGACGCCAAGGAAGTCGCCCTCGGAGCCGATCGGAAGTTGGATAGGTACCGGGTGCGCGCCGAGACGATCGATCATCGTCTGCACGCCCTTCTCGAAGTCCGCCCCGATCCGATCCATCTTGTTGATGTAGGCGATCCGCGGCACGTGGTACTTGTCAGCCTGGCGCCAGACCGTCTCCGACTGCGGCTCGACGCCCGCGACGGAGTCAAACAGCGCGATCGCGCCGTCGAGCACGCGCAGCGAACGCTCGACCTCGACGGTGAAATCGACGTGCCCGGGCGTGTCGATGATGTTGATGCGGTGGTCCTTCCACTGCGCGGTCGTCGCGGCGGAGGTGATCGTGATGCCACGCTCCTGCTCCTGCTCCATCCAGTCCATCACCGCCGCGCCCTCGTGCACCTCACCGATCTTGTACGTGCGCCCGGTGTAGTAGAGGATCCGCTCCGTCGTCGTCGTCTTACCGGCGTCGATGTGCGCCATGATCCCGATGTTTCGGGTGTTTTGGAGGGTGAACTTACGTGGCATGGCTCAGGTGGGAATCGTCGTGTGGTGTCTCGGGCCGGCTTTGAGCGCCGGCTGGAACTGCAAACTGGCTGTTTCCAAGCAAAAAAATGGGCCCCTCGGGCCCACGCGCGCGCTGCTGGTCTGATCTGGACCGGTTCGCGTCGTTATCTGCTCGAGGTCTCCATCTTGGTCGGCTCGCTTCGGGGCATGCTCGCACGACTACTCCGCCCGCGAAGCGAGGCACGACTATAGCAGAGGAATCGGGGCGTTTCGCGGGGTGTTTCGGGAGTTCCCGCCCGCCCCTCGGGACCCCGATGCTCGCCCTAGCGGAGCGGATCGCGATCCTCGGCCGGAGGGGCATCCTCGAACACCGTGCCGAGCCGCTCGAGTACCCGTGTGGCCGCGCGCAGATCGTCTGACTCTACGCCCTGGAGCGCCTGTTCCCAGCGGCTCTGCCAGGCCTTGCGCTTAGCCTCGATCTTGCGCCGCCCCTGCGGCGTGAGTCGAGAGACCACAACCCGTCGGTCGGTCTCCGAGCGAGCCCTTTCGACGTGGCCGGAGTCGGCGAGATGGTCGAGCATCTGGGTGACCGTTCCCGGCGCCATGCGCGCGGCAATCGCCAGCTCTCCGGCCGGGAGCTCGCCACGCTCGTCGAGCTCGATCAACAGCTCGAACTGAGCATGGCTGAGCTCGGAGGAGCCGAGGTGCGTATCACGCCCGCGCAGACGGCTGAGGGTGCGAAATACCCGGCGAAATGCCATGCCCAACGTGGTCAGCTCGTCCGTCCACTGCTCACCGGGCGTCTCTTGGTTCGGCTTTGGTGCGAGCGTACTCATGCGCCCAGCGGCTCGATTGCCGCCTCGGCGTTGGCCGCGTCACGACTGAGCCTTGCGCGCGGGTTCTCAGCGCGCAACAGCACGACGCAGGGGATCAGCCCGAGCGCGGCGGTTGCGAACGACCACCAGTAGGCGGTGTTGAACGCGTGCGCCAGGTGTGTGACCGAAGGCGCGTGGCCGCTCGCGCGCTGCAGCACTACCGCCAGCACCGCCGTCCCGATCGCCCCGCCGATGCGCTGCAGGACATTCAACTGCGGCGTCGCGTCGGAGAGCTGATCAGGCCGAAGCGAGGCGAACGCGGTGGTCATCGCGGGCATGAACGAGAAGCCGATGCCCACGCCCCGTACGAGCAGCACCGTGGATATGCCGGCGATCGAGGTGCTCGCGCCGATAAACGCCAACGGAATCGTGCTCAGGCACAGAACCGAGACGCCGCCCAGGGCCACGCGGCCGCCGCCGAAGCGATCGGTCAGGCGCCCGGCCACCGGCATCGCGACCAGCATTCCAAGACCCTGCGGTCCGACCAGCAGCCCGGTCGCGATCAGGCTCTCGTGGCGGACTTCCTGGTAATAGAGGGGCACGAGGATCATCGCCCCGAACAGGGCAGCGCCGAGCGCGAAGGTCGTGAACGACGCGGCCGCGAAGATCCGGTTCTTATACAGCCGGATATCTAGCAGCGGGCGCTCCACGCGCAGCGCGTGCCAGCAGAAGACGCCTGTGAGCAGCAGAGCCGCGATGATCGGCAGGACGACGATCGGCGCCGTAAGGCTGGTGTTGGGGGTGCCGAGCTGGGCGAGGCCATAGACGACGGCGGTCGACGCCGTCGAGAGCAGCGCCAGACCGAGGACATCGAGGCGCCCGGCCTCGCCGGATTCGGTCTGGGGGAGCATCCGCCAGCCGAGGATGAACGCGACGAAGCCGATCGGAACGTTGACGAGAAAGATCCACGACCAGTGCAGGCTCTGCAGGATCGTCCCGCCCACCACCGGCCCGAGGATCGGACCGAGCATCGCGGGCATCGCGACGATGCCCATCACGCGACCCATCCGCTTGGGACCGGCGACCTGAGCCATGATCAGCTGAGCGATCGGCATGATCATCCCGCCGCCCGCTCCCTGCAGCACGCGGAACAGCACGAGCTCGGTGGTGCTGGTGGCCACCGCGCACAGCGCCGAGCCGACCGTGAACAGGACGAGCGAGGTCAGGTACACGCGCTTGGCCCCAAAGCGCCGGGCGGCCCAGCCCGTGAGCGGGATCACGGCGGCCAGCGACAGCAGATAGCCGGTGATCACCCACTGGATCTGGGCGAGCGAGCTGTGCAGGTCGTGCCCGAGCGTGCGCAGCGCCACGTTGACGATCGTCGTGTCGAGGATCGACATGATCATCCCGAGGATCACAACGCCGGCGATCTTCCACACGTAGGGCTCTATGCGATCGGACGCCTCCGGGTGAAAGCCGGGATCAGACGCTGTTGCAGAGGAAGACATTTGGTACCGAAAGTTTAGGTACCGAAGCTTCTTTCTTCAAGGGGTCTGTGCCCAGGATCACACAAACGTCCAGGCACGCGCGAGACCCGCCGCCGCGCTAGGCTCGACAGCGATGCCGGACGCCCTGAAGATCCTCACGTCGGTGACGAGCGAGCCCGAGGCCGAGCTGGTCGTCGAACGGCTGTCGGCGGCGGGCATCAGCGCCATCGCCCAGCGCTCGATCGGCGGCCCTGAATGGGGCTACTCCGGCGCCCGCGACGTGTTCGTCGGCGAGGACGACCTGCAGCGGGCCCACGAGGTGCTCGCAAGCGAAGAGGGAAGCTTCAGCGACGAGGAGCTAGGCCGACTGAGCGAAGAAGCGGTCCGGGGCGGGGCTTCGGATGAGCGTCCGGCCAAAGACGACTGACGCGCGGGAGCCGCGCAGGGCTCCCTACCGCTACCAGCGGTAGTGGGCGAAGGCCTTGTTGGCCTGGGCCATGCGGTAGATGTCGTCCTTGCGCTTGTACGCCCCGCCTTGCTGGGACTGCGCATCTGACAGCTCGTTCGCCAGGCGCTGGGCCATCGTCTTCTCGCGGCGGTTGCGGGCGAACTCGACCAGCCAGCGGACGGCCAGCGTGCGCGCCCGGCGCGGGGCGACCTCGACCGGCACCTGATAGGTGGCGCCGCCGACGCGCCTCGATTTGACCTCGAGCGTCGGCGTCAGCGCTTTGATCGCAGCCTCGAGCGTCTCCACCGGGTCTTTATCGCTGCGCTCCCCGATCAGGGCGAGCGCGTCATAGACGATCCGCTCGGCGGTCGACTTCTTGCCGTCCAACATCACCTTGTTGATGACCTGCTGCACTAGCTTCGAGCGGTGGATTGCGTCCGCCTCGACGGGGCGGATCTGGGCGGCTGCGCGGCGGGGCATAGGCTATTTTTTCTTCACGCCGTACTGCGAGCGCGCCTTCTTGCGATCGCTCACGCCGGCCGCATCGAGCGTTCCGCGCACGACCTTGTAGCGGACGCCCGGCAGATCCTTGACGCGGCCGCCGCGCACCAGCACGACGGAGTGCTCCTGCAGGTTGTGGCCCTCGCCGGGGATGTAGGCGGTCACCTCGATCGAGCCCGAGATCCGCACGCGCGCGACCTTCCGTAGCGCGGAGTTAGGCTTCTTCGGGGTCGTCGTGTACACGCGGGTGCACACGCCGCGCCGCTGTGGGGCCGCTGTCTTCTTCTTGCGCCCTTTCCCGGACTTCAAGCCGGGGGTGGCCAGCTTCTTCTTGGGAGTGACGCGGCCCTTGCGCACGAGCTGGGAGGTGGTTGGCATTCGGCGCGGATGGTAGCAGCGCCAGGCGCTTTAGGCCTGCGCGGCGGCCACGCCGGCCGAGCGGACCGGCGCCGGCATCAGCGCGGCGGCGACCACGACCAGCACGAACGCGGTGGCCTGCAGCACGACGCCCAGCGGGCTGGCTGCCATCGGATCGCCGAACACGAGGATCCCCCCGGCGATCCCGGCGATGTTCGCCGCGGTGCCGGTCACGGCGATCACCGGGACGGCCTCGCCGTCCTGCAGCCCGCGTGCGGACGCGTAGAAGGCGACGATCGAGGCGAGCACCGCCACCAGCAGCCAAGGGCTCAGCAGCAGCCCGGTCACGCCGTGCGCGTGGGTGATGCCCGTGAGCGCCTTGATCGCGGTGTCCGAGACGCCGAACAGGATCCCCGCCGCGGCGCCCAGCATCACGCCGTGGTGCTCGACCCGGCCGCCCATCCGCGGACCCATGATCAAAAGCGCGCCGAGCCCGAACAGGCCGGCCTCGAAGGAGATCATCGCCGCCTGGGAGAACTGCGAGTGTGCGCCGTGCATCGCGGGCAGCGTGACCCCGAGCAGCACGAGGCCGACCGCGGTCAGCGACAGGCCGATCCACTGGCGGGGGCCGACTTCGAAGCCGAACAGCCGGTCGGCCATCACCGCGATGAACACCATTCCGCCCGCCAGCGCAACCTGGATCACCGACATTGGCGCCAGCGCCAGCGCGATCACGTGCAATCCCCAGCTCGCTGTCGCGACGATCATGCCCAGCGCGAACCAGCCCGAGGAGAACAGCGCCCTGACGCTGCGTAGCGGGTGGCGAACATCGACCTTCGCCACGGCGTTCGCGCCTCTGTACTTGTAGAAGAAGCCGAGGTTGGCCACGAACGCGCACGCGAGCGCCAGCAGGATGCCGAGCTCGAGTTTCATCGCTCGGCGAATCCGTTCTCGGGGCGGGCGATTTGCGAGGTGGGCTTGTTCATTGGAGGGTAGGTCAAAGCGTTGGTCTCGGGACTGCTCTGTGGGCCGTGCTGCTCGGTCCCACTGCTGTCAGAGGCCCATCGGCGGTGGGGCCTCGGTGCTTTACTTGCCGCGATCGATTCAGGCAGATTACCTGGCCAAACCTGTATGCGAGCTAAAGAACCTTTGTGCGATTGCACATCCGCCGGTCCGGGCGGAGTCAGGCCGCTGTTGATGGTTGACATCGACGGGGTGATCTCGCTGTTCGGCGGAGTCAGGGCGGGGATCGGAAGCCGCATCGACTCGTCCACCCGTCCAGACGGGATCTTCCATTCGATCGACGGCATCCCGCACTTTCTCTCCTCTGTGGCGGCCACGCAGTTGCTGGCCCTCGCCGCGGACTTCGACCTGGTCTGGGCCAGCGGCTGGGAGGAGAAGGCCGAGGAGTACCTGCCGCATCTGCTCGGCCTGCCCGCAGGCCTGCCGTTCCTGCACTTCGAGCGAGGACAGGGCGCGGGCCGCTCGATGGGCGGCCACTGGAAGCTCGACGCGATCGATGCTTACGCCGGCCCGCGGCCGCTGGCCTGGATCGACGACGCGTTCGATGCGTCCTGCCACGCGTGGGCGGCCGCGCGGCCGGCACCGACGCTCCTGGTGAAGACCGAGCCGGCGGTTGGCCTTACGTCAAGGGAGGCGGGGTTGCTGGGCGAGTGGGCGCAAGCACTCGTGGTCAGCTAGCCAGGTATGCAGCAAGCCGGCGCTCTAGGTTGGCTCGCACCGCGGGCCAGTCCTCGTCGGTCACGCTGTAGTAGGCGGAATCCCGGACGCCGACCCCCGGCATCAGCATGTGCTTGCGCGCTATGCCCTCGAACTGCGCCGGCAACGCCGCCATCGCCGCGCGCGAGCGCTCGTTGCGGGCGTCCGTCTTCAGCTCCACGCGCATGCAGCCCAGCGCCCCGAAGGCATGCTCGAGCATCAGCAACTTCGCCTCGACGTTTGCTCCCGTCCTCCACATTGAAGGTGTCAGCCAGGTCCAGCCGATCTCAAGGCCACGATGCTCCTCGCGCAAGTTCAGGTAGCGCGTGCTGCCGATCGGCTGCCCGCTCGCGCGATCGATCGTCACGAACACCCCCTCCCTTCCGGCCGCGGACTCGGCGAGACTGGCGGCGAACCATGCGGAGAAGTACTCGCGGCTCTCACCGACCGGCGCCAGCCACGTCCAGATCTCGGGGTGCTGCGCAGCGGCGAACAGGCCATCCTCGTGACGAGCCTCGATCGGCTCCAGCACGACGATCTGGCCCTCCAAGCGCGTTGTCAGATCGGCCCACATGCCCGATGCAAGCCTTAGAGCGCGAGCACGGAGAGGCCGGGGACGCATTCGAACTCGCGCGCGTTGGTCGTAGCAACCCGAAGACCGTGAGTGAGCGCGGTCGCAGCGATCCACAGGTCGTGCATCCCGATGACTTCGCCCGCGGCCTCGAGCTGTGCCCAAATCGATGAGTGAACCCGTGCCACCTCGATGGTGATGGGAAGCGCCTCCAATTCGACCAGCACCTGCTCCACAAACGCTTGACGTCGCGCACGGCGGGCACCGTCAACCGCGCGGTGGATACCGTGGATGAACTCGCTGACCGAGATCACGCTGATCAGATGCTCATCGGAGGCGACACGCTCAAGCGTCGATCCGCCACGCTCGGCGTCGACCAGCACCGACGTATCTATCAGGATGGCCACTTGCTCACGGGAGGCCCGATGCCCTTACGTATATCTTCCAGATCGCGGGCGAAATCCTCGTCGACCGGCGGAAGGTTACGAACGAACTCCTTCCACGCCTCTCCAGACAGCCCCCGTGGCCGTGATGGCCGGCGCAACTCGACGACGGGTGTGCCATTGCGGATGACCTCGATCTCCTCGCCCGCAATGACCCGGTTGACAACGGCCGAGAAGTTCCGAGCCACCTCGGTTGCGCTCATACGGACCACAAATCAACTGTATCAGATAAATCAGACTATCTCTGGGAGCGGGTGATCGCGAATCGCCTCCGTCGCCTGGCCAACCTCCGTCATCTGGCCCCCTGATTCCAGCGAGGTCCCCGGCGGGCGTCGGCGTCCGAACGGCCGGTCGAGCCCGAGCCGACGTCCGAGCCCTACGCAGCGCTTTTCCGGCCGGGCGGACGACGATCCCCGACGGGGATCGACCCCTGGTGTCGTGGAAGCGGCCCTCGGTACTTAATGAAAAACGCGGTCGGACTCAAGAAGAACCCGGCCGCGTTCAAAGAGCTTCTATGACCTGAGGACGCTTACTCCCCGGCGGGCTCCGAGACCTCGAGGTCGACGAGCTCCTCGACAAAGCCCGGGTCGGTGCCGCCGGCACCGATCTTCTCGAGCGAGGCGAGATCCGCGTCGAACTCCTGCCCGTAGCCACCATTCAAGCCGCCAGAGAGACCGAGCTCGGCGGCGATCTCGTCCTGGTCGAGCAGACCGACATCGTCGATCGCGCGAGGCAGTGGCTCAGAGGGCTCGATCTCGATCCGCCGGTAGCGCTTCAGGCCCGTGGCGGCCGGGATCAGCTTGCCGATGATCACGTTCTCCTTCAGGCCGTTGAGTCGATCCGTCTTGCCCTCCAGCGCCGCGTCGGTCAGCACCTTCGTGGTCTCCTGGAAAGAGGCCGCAGACAGGAACGAGTCGGTGTTCAGCGACGCCTTCGTGATCCCGAGGATGATGTCCTCGAACTGGGCGGCTTCGCCGTCCTTTGCGATCACCTCGTCGTTGATCTTCGCGAAATCGAAGCGGTCCACGAACTGTCCCGGCAGGTAGTCGGTGTCGCCCTTCTGGTCGACCCTGACCTTCTTCAGCATCTGCCTGACGATCAACTCGATGTGCTTGTCGTTGATGTCCACGCCCTGGGACTTGTAGACCTCCTGCACCTCCTTGACCAGATACTGCTCGGTCTCGGTGCGCCCGCGGATCGCGAGCAGCTCGTGCGGGTAGACAGAGCCCTCGTTGAGCTGCTTGCCGGCCGTGATCTTCTCGCCCGCGCCGACGAACAGCCGCGTGCGCCGCGGGAAGGCGTGTTTGTGCTCCTCGCCGGCCTCGTCGGTGATCGTCACGGTCAGCGCCTTCTCGGTCTCCTCGATCGAGACGACGCCGTCCTGCTCGGCGATCTTCGCCAGGCCCTTCGGCTTGCGCGCCTCGAACAGCTCGACCACGCGCGGCAGGCCGTGCGTGATGTCCGCCCCGGCGACTCCGCCGGTGTGGAATGTGCGCATCGTCAGCTGCGTGCCCGGCTCGCCGATCGACTGCGCCGCGACGATGCCGACCGCGTCGCCGATCTGGGCGAGCGCGCCCGTGGCCATCGCTCGGCCGTAACAGGCCTGGCAGACGCCGCTGGGCGCGCGGCACTTGAGCACCGAGCGCACCGGCACGACGACATTCGCGCCCTTCTCGTGGTCGTCCTTGAACGCCTCCACGATCTCGGCGAACTCCGCGCGGCCGATCTCCGCACCCTGCTCGGCGAGCATCCGCCCACGCTTGGTCGTGACCGGCAGCGCCGCGATCCGCCCGACGAGATCGTCGTTGGGGTCGCCGCCCGCCTTGAAGGCGGCCATCTCGATGTACTCCTCCGCACCACAGTCGGGTTCGCGGATGATCACATCCTGGGCCACGTCGACCAGGCGCCTTGTCAGGTAGCCCGAATCGGCGGTACGCAGCGCGGTATCCGCGAGTCCCTTTCGCGCTCCGTGCGTGGAGATGAAGTACTCCAGCACCGACAGGCCCTCCATGAAGTTGGCCTTGATCGGACGCTCGATGATTTCGCCCTTCGGGTTGGCCATCAGCCCGCGCATCCCCGCCAGCTGGCGAATCTGCTTGAACGAGCCACGCGCACCCGAGTTGGCCATCATGAAGATCGGGTTCAGGACGTCGAGGTTCTCGATCATCGCCTCCGCGACCTCGTCGGTCGCCGCGTTCCACTTCTCGACCACGGCCTCGTGACGCTCCTCCTGGGTGATCAAGCCGTCGTCGTACTGATCGGTGATCGCCCCCACGAGCTTGTCGTACTGGTCGAGGATGCCCTGCTTCTCGGGCGGGATCACGACGTCGTTCTTGGAGATCGTGATGCCCGCCTGCGTGGCGTACTTGAAGCCGAGGTCCTTGAACGCGTCGAGCACCAGCGAGATCGTCGTCGCGCCATATGTCTGCACCAGCGCGTCGATCAGACGAGTGGTGTCGCGCTTCTTCATCGACTGGTTGACGAACACATACTTCCTCGCGTCGAACTCGTCGCCCAGCGCCTCCGCCAGCGCCCGCTCGATGCGGTCGTTGTAGATGATCCGCCCGATCGTGGTTAGCACGTGGCCGCCCTCACGCCCAAACGGACGGAACTCGGCGATGTCGTGCAGCTTGACGACGCCGCCCTCGTAGGAGAGCTCGGCCTCCTGCGCGGTTCTGAACACGTGCGGGCGCGGCTCATACGTCGCCCTGTCGATCTTCGCGAGCTCCTCGGCCTCCGGACCGTAGGTCAGGTAGTAAGCGCCGAGGATCATGTCCTGCGTCGGGGTCGCCAGCGGCGCCCCGTGCGCGGGAGAGAGGATGTTGTTGGAGGACAGCATCAGGATGCGTGCCTCTGCCTGCGCCTCGGCCGAGAGCGGCAGATGGACCGCCATCTGGTCGCCGTCGAAGTCGGCGTTGAACGCGTGGCACACCAGTGGGTGCACCTGGATCGCCTTGCCCTCGACGAGCAGCGGCTCGAACGCCTGGATGCCAAGGCGGTGAAGCGTCGGCGCGCGGTTCAGCAGCACGGGGTGCTCGTGGATGACCTCCTCAAGCACGTCCCACACCTCGCCGATCCCCGAGTCGACCATCTTCTTGGCCGCCTTGATGTTCTGCGCGGACTTGCGCTCGACCAGGCGAGCCATGATGAACGGCTTGAACAGCTCGAGCGCCATGATCTTCGGTAGGCCGCACTGGTGCAGCTTCAGGTACGGTCCGGCCACGATCACCGAGCGTCCCGAGTAGTCCACGCGCTTACCGAGCAGGTTCTGGCGGAAGCGCCCCTGCTTGCCCTTGAGCATGTCCGAGAGGCTCTTCAGCGGCCGGTTGCCCGGTCCGGTGACGGGACGCCCACGGCGCCCGTTGTCGAACAGCGCGTCGACGGCCTCCTGCAGCATCCGCTTCTCGTTGTTGACGATGATCTCGGGCGCGCCGAGGTCGAGTAGCCGCTTGAGGCGGTTGTTGCGGTTGATCACGCGGCGGTAGAGGTCGTTCAGATCCGAGGTGGCGAAACGCCCGCCGTCGAGCTGCACCATCGGGCGCAGCTCCGGCGGGATCACCGGCACGGCGTCCAGCACCATCATCTCCGGCTTGTTCCCCGACTGCAGGAACGCCGAGACGACCTTCAGGCGCTTGACCGCGCGGGCCTGCTTCTGGCCTTTGCCGGTCTTGACCTGAT
This sequence comes from uncultured Solirubrobacterales bacterium, assembly GCA_963837135.1. Classification (GTDB taxonomy): domain Bacteria; phylum Actinomycetota; class Thermoleophilia; order Solirubrobacterales; family Solirubrobacteraceae; genus Palsa-744. The sequence goes on along the minus strand of CAWILV010000004.1, from coordinate 6,049 downwards.
CCTCGAGCTCCACACGTTCGGCCTCGAGATCGACCTGCTGAAGCAGGTCGCGGATCGCTTCGGCGCCCATCCCGCCGCGGAAGTACTCGCCGAATCCGTAGGAGGAGCCGAAGCGCTCCTTGAGCTCGCGGAAGGTCGTCTCGTCGTGCTCGATCTGCTTCGGTTCCATCGTCTTGAACAGCTCCCAGACGTTGCGCATCCGCTCGGCGCCGTCCTCGATGTAGGCCTCGGTGTCGGCGATGTCGGCGTCGAAGGACTTCGTCAACTCCTTGGTCAGCTTCTCGCGCTCCTCGTCGGAGATCTTCGCCAGGTTGATGTCGAGCGAGTCCGCCCACAGGTGGTCTTCGTCGGAGAAGTGGGTCTGTTTGCCGTTCTGCAAATACTTCTCCCTGCGCTTGAGCGACTCGCGCAGCTCGAGCACCCGCTCCTCGCGTTCGGCCGCGTAGGCGTCGAGCACCTTGTTGACCTCCTTCTCCAAGGAGTCGAGATCCTTCGTGCGCGCCTCGTCGTCGACCCACGTGATGATCGACGCCGCGAAGTACAAGACCTTCTCGAGTTCCTTCGGCGCCATGTCCAGCAGGTAGCCGATCCGGCTGGGCACGCCCTTGAAGAACCAGATGTGGCTCACGGGGGCGGCCAGGTCGACGTGGCCCATGCGCTCGCGGCGGACCTTCGAGCGTGTGACCTCCACGCCGCAGCGCTCGCACACGATGCCCTTATACCGAACGCGCTTGTACTTGCCGCAGTAGCACTCCCAGTCCTTTGTCGGGCCGAAGATCCGCTCGCAGAAGAGGCCGTCCTTCTCGGGCTTGAGCGTGCGGTAGTTGATCGTCTCCGGCTTGATGACCTCGCCCGAGCTCCAGCTGCGGATCTGCTTGGAGGAGGCGAGTGAGATCTCGATTGCGTCGAAGTTGTTGATGTCGATCACGGTGTCTCCTCCGGAGTCTCGTCAGTTGCAATTGCGTCGTCGCCGAGTGCCGCGGTATCCCCAAGCAGCTCCTCGACCTCGAGATCCTCCACCTCGAGATCCTCCACGGGATCCTCCTCCTCGTCCTCCGCCGGACTCTCCTGCAGGGACTCGTCGGCGGCGCCGGTCTCCTCTGTCGCCTCGGCAGATACCTCGCTCTCCTCCTCGTCCTCCGCGGGCGCGTCGGTCGCCGCCGGCGCACGCACGCCGGAGAGGTCGATGCCGAGCTCCTCGGCGGCGCGCAGCAGATCGTCGTCTTCGTCACGCATCTCCGTGCGCTGGCCTTCCTCGGAGACCACGTTGACGTCGAGCGCCAGCGACTGCATCTCCTTCAGCAGGACCTTGAACGACTCGGGAATCGACGGCTCGGCGATGTTCTCGCCCTTGACGATCGCCTCGTAGGCCTTCACGCGCCCGACGGTGTCGTCGGACTTGATCGTCAGCATCTCCTGCAGCGTGTAGGCGGCGCCGAATGCCTCCAGCGCCCAGACCTCCATCTCGCCGAAGCGCTGGCCGCCGAACTGCGCCTTGCCGCCCAGCGGCTGCTGAGTGACCAGCGAGTAGGGGCCGGTCGAGCGCGCGTGGATCTTGTCGTCGACGAGGTGCAGGAGCTTGAGGATGTACATGTAGCCGACCGTCACCTGTTCGGCGAACGGCTCGCCCGTGCGGCCGTTGAACAGCGTCATCTTGCCCGAGGCCTGCTCGCCCGGACGACGGCTCTTGTCGACGTCCATGCGAATCCGACCCTTGTGCTCGTCCTGCCAGCGCACGAGCGCCTCGTCGACATCCGCCACCGTGGCGCCGTCGAACACCGGCGTCGATACATACACGCGCGCGGAAGACGTGGCGCCGCCGTTATGTCCGTTGCCCTCGTGGGCTTCCTTGTAGGCGTCTGAGCCATCGTCGTACCAACCCTGCGCCGCGGCCCAACCGAGGTGCGTCTCGAGGATCTGCCCGACGTTCATGCGCGAAGGCACGCCCAGCGGGTTGAGGATCACGTCAACGGGGGTACCGTCCTCCAGGAACGGCATGTCCTGCTCGTCGACGATCTTCGAGATCACACCCTTGTTGCCATGGCGCCCCGCGAGCTTGTCGCCCTCGGAGATCTTGCGCTTCTTGGCCACGAACACGCGCACGAGGTCGTTGACCCCCGGCGGCAGATCGTCGCCCGCGTCACGGCTGAACGTCATCACGTCAATCACCACGCCGCCCTCGCCGTGAGGCACCTTCAACGAGGTGTCGCGCACCTCGCGCGCCTTCTCCTTGAAGATCGCCCTGATCAGCTTCTCCTCGGCCGTCAGCTCGGTCTCGCCCTTGGGCGTGACCTTGCCCACGAGCAGGTCGCCCGACTGCACCTCGGCGCCGACGCGCACGATCCCGCGATCGTCGAGGTTGCGCAGCGACTCCTCCGAGCGGTTGGGGATGTCGCGTGTGACCTCCTCCTCGCCGAGCTTGGTCGTGCGGGCGTCGATCTCGTACTCCTCGATGTGGATCGAGGTCAGCTCGTCGTCCTTGACCAAGCGCTTTGAGAGGATGATCGCGTCCTCGAAGTTGTAGCCCTCCCAGGACATGAACGCCACCATCAGGTTCTTGCCGAGCGCCATCTCGCCCTTGTCGGTCGAGGACCCGTCGGCGAGCACGTCGCCAGCCTTGACCTTCTGGCCTGCCTTCACCCGCGGCTTCTGATGAATCAGCGTGCCCTGGTTGGAGCGCATGAACTTCTGCAGCTCGTACTCATCCTTTGCCGTCACTCGTCTCCACCACGATCTGGGTGGCGTCGACGAAATCGACCGTCCCGGCGCCCCGCGTCAGCAGCACGTCGCCCGTGTCGAGCGCCGCGCGGCGCTCCATCCCGGTCCCCACCAGCGGCGCGTCGGCCTTCAGCAGCGGCACCGCCTGACGTTGCATGTTCGAGCCCATCAGCGCCCGGTTGGCGTCGTCGTGCTCGAGGAACGGGATCATCGCCGTGGCCACCGACCAGATCTGCTCAGGCGAGACGTCGAGGAGGTCGACGTCCTTGGGCCCGACCGTCACGTACTGGCCGGCCTGCGTACGGCAGAGGATCTCGGTGCCCTTCAGCTTGCCGGTCTTTGCGTCGACCGGCGTGTTCGCCTGGGCGATCACCAACTCCTCTTCCTGGGTGGCGTCCAGACGCTGCACCTTGTCCGTCAGCACGCCGTCCTTCACCACGCGGTAGGGAGTGGTCACGAAGCCGTACTCGGACACCTCGGCGAACGAGCTCAGCGAGCCGATCAGGCCGATGTTCGGTCCCTCCGGCGTCTCAATCGGGCACATGCGCCCGTAGTGCGTCGGGTGCACGTCGCGCACCTCGATCGGCGCGCGCTCGCGCGTCAGTCCACCCGCTCCCAGCGCGGACAGGCGCCGGCGGTGGGTGAGGCCCGCGAGCGAGTTCGTCTGGTCCATGAACTGCGAGAGCTGCGAGGAGCCGAAGAACTCCTTCAGCGCAGCCACGACGGGGCGGATGTTGATGATCGTCTGCGGCGTGATCGTGTCCGCATCCTCGGTCGTCAACCGCTCGCGCACGACGCGCTCCATCCGGTACAGCCCGATCCGGAAGGCCTCCTGGATCAGCTCGCCCACCGTGCGCAGGCGGCGGTTGCCGAAGTGCTCGTACTCGTCGAGGTGATCGGCGACCGGCTCGCGCGGCATGCTCATCGCCTCGGCCGCGTAGTCCTTGATCTCGAGCTCGCCGTCCTCGGGGATGCCAAGGCGCTTGGGCAGCGAGACGAGCTCGCGCACCAGCGCGAGGATGTCGTCGTGCGTGAGCGTACGCGTATCGATGTCGATGTCGAGACCGAGCCGCGAGTTGGCTTGTAGCGACCGACGCGCGTCAGGTCATAACGCTTGGGGTCGAAGAACAGCTGGTTCAGCAGCGCCTTTGCGTTATCGACCGACGGCGGCTCGCCAGGGCGCTGCTTCTTGAACAGCTCCACCAGCGCGCCCTCTTCGGTGCGGGTGATCTCGGTGTCGGACTCGATCGTGTTGCGGATGTACAGCGAGTTCTCGAATAGCCGGAGAATCTCCTCATCGGTCGCGTAGCCCATCGCGCGCAACAGCACCGTCACCGGCAGCTTGCGCTTGCGGTCGATGCGGACGAACACCTTGCCCTTCTTGTCGATCTGAGCTCGAGCCAGGATCCACGCGCGGGCATCAGGTTTGCGATGAACACCTGCTTCTCCGATCCTTCGGCTCCATCAGATTCGCCCCGGGAGAGCGCACGAGCTGCGTGACCACCACGCGCTCGGTGCCGTTGATCACAAACGTGCCGCGCTCGGTCATCCACGGGAAGTCGCCCATGAACACCGACTGCTCGCGAATCTCTCCGGTCTCGCGATTGATGAACGCCACGGTCACGGTCAGCGGACGCGCGTACGTGAGGTCCTTCTCGCGGCACTGCTCGAGGTTGGCGACCGGCTCGTCGAACACGAACTCGCCGAACTGCACGGCGAGGTTGCCGGAGTCCTCGATCGGGGAGATGTCGTCAATCGTCTCGCGCAGACCCCCCGTCTTCGGGTCGGTCAGCCACGTAAACGAGCGGCGCTGGATATCGATCAGGTTCGGAACATCGACAGACTTGGGTAGACGCGCGAAAGTCCGGCGCTCCGGAGAGCATCAACAGCAGCCAAGAAACGACTCCTTCGGAGGGCGTGAAACGGGCAGAGGAGGGCGCCGAAGCGCGACCACTGAAGATAGCACAGACCAGCGGCACCCTCAAGTGGGCAGCCGACGCTCACGGACCCCGCCCTCTCGATCATCGCGTATGTGGCGCGGATCGTGTTGCTAGGAGCGGCTGCGACTATTGGTCAGCGCGGGCACTTTACCGGAAAATCGGCGCTTTTGTTAGGCGCGGGTAAAGTGGCCCGAACGTATTCGACGGACGAGGACCGAGAGAAGCCCTTGTGTGACCAAATAGATAGCCAAGCGGGGCCCCTCCTCGGCACGGACCGTCCCGCGATTCGGTTTGCCGGTCGGGGCCGAAGCCCGGATCCCGCGCTACTTCAGCTCGACGGTGGCGCCGGCCTCCTCCAGTTCCTGCTTGAGCTTCCCGGCCTCCTCCTTGTCGATGCCCTCCTTGACGGGCTTGGGAGCCTCGTCGACGAGCGCCTTGGCCTCTTTCAGCCCGAGGCCAGTGGCTGCGCGGACGACCTTGATCACCTGGATCTTCTTGTCTCCGGCGGCCGTCAGGATCACGTCGGCCGTGGTGCTCTCTTCCTCCTCGGCGGCGGCGTCGCCTCCACCTCCGCCCGCGGGTGCGGCGGCCGGTGCGGCCATCGCCGCGGCGGAGACGCCGAACTCCTCCTCGAGCGCCTTGATCCGCTCGGCGAGCTCGAGCACCGAGATGCCCTTCAGCTCCTCGATCCACTTCTCTGTACTTGTGGCTGTAGCCATGTGTCAGTCCTCCGGGGTTGTTGAAGTTGAAGTCGAGTTTTCCTTCTGCTCGCGCACCTGGCCGAGCGCCACCGCAAGGCCGCCGACGAGCGCGCCCAGCGTGCGTACCAGCCCTGAGATGGGCGAGGCGACGACGCCGACGAGCTGGCCGTAGAGCACTTCGCGGGAAGGCAAGCGCGAGAGCGAGCGGATCTGCTCGGGGTCGAGCGCCGCGCCGTCCATCAGGCCGCCCTTGAACGGAAGCAGCTGGGTGGCACGCCCGTAGTCGGCGACAGCCTTGGCCGCGGTCGCGATATCGCCGCGCACGAAGGTCAGCGCGGTCGGCCCTTCGAGGAGCTCCTTCAGTGTCTCGGCCCCCACCTGGTCCGCCGCCCGTTCGGTGAGCGAGTTCTTGACGACCTTGAAGGTCGCGTCGGACTCGCGCAGCTTCGCGCGCAGCTCGGCCACTTGAGGCACGGAGATGCCGCGGTAGTCGACGGCGAAGACCGCCTGGGACTCGTCGATGTTGGCGGCGATCTCGGCGATCGCCGTGGCCTTCTGGTCTCGGTTCATTCGTGGCTCCTATCCCGGACTTCTGCAGGCCGATCCTCCGGAGAGATCGGCTGGCCGCCGGGGGTCTTAGGTTGCCTGGAGGAGATAGACGCTAAGCGGCGATCGTAGCCGCGGGCGCCT
>CAWILV010000003.1:0-37091 GCA_963837135.1 uncultured Solirubrobacterales bacterium | reverse complement strand
GGTCGTTCTCCCCTAAGGCATTTTACCCTGTAAATCGTAATGTTTTTGGTGTTCGGCACGTAGTTTGTGGGGTGCCATCCCCGCAGTGACGCCGCGCTTTCGCGCGGCCTTGATCGGCTGACCCAGACCAGCTGATCGCGCTGGCGGGCGAGATCAACGTCCAGCGACTCGTCGCCGCTCGTGCCCGAGCCCCTGAGAGAAAGGTGGCAAGGATGGCCAGACCATGGCCGAAAAAGTCGGCGTGGCCGTATGTCGCCAAGAGCGGCCGCAAGTCCTACACGGTCGGCTTCTACGACCACGAGAAGGTCGAGCGAAGCCGTTCGTTCCCGTCGGTGCCACACGCCCGGGGCTGGATGGACGACTACATCACTGCCGAGCGCAGGGGCCGGGACAGCCTGCGACGGTTCCTGCTGGATCTCGACGCGAAGGAGGCCAACGAGGCCGAGGCGCGGAGCATCGGGGATGTGCTCGAGCTCTACCTCGCCGTCAATGCCCACCCTCGTAACGAGGGTGGCCTTGCGCCCTCCACCTATGAACGCTACGAGTGGACGATCGGGCGTCACCTGCTCGACAAGCCGCGCCGCCGCGCGCAGGGTGGCACGCTGCCATCGCCCACCTACGCGCTCGCGGTCGCGCCGGTGCCCGCGGTGAGTTTCAACAAGCCGCAAGCGCCGAGAGCGTGGCGCGAGGACATGCTGCGCGACGGCGTGCACAAGCCCACCCGAGAGCAGGCGTGGAGCGTGCTCTCAGCGGCACTGAGCTGGGCCGCCGCATCGCAAATGGTGCCTGAGATTCAGACCAACGGGTGCGGCCTCGCCAACGAGCCGCGCGTCAACCGGCGCCGCTCGATGCGACACGGGGGCACCGGCTACAAACCGGCCGGTCGCCGTCGCGGAGGGGACGTGCCCAGCTGGGCGCTCTCACCACAGGCCGTCGAGGCGATCCGCGAGCAGCTGCTCCTGCGGGTCAAGCGGCGGCGCGAGATCCTCGCGCACCGGGACGCCATGGTCGTGAGCCTGCAGTACGGGCTCGGTGCGCGCAACCAGGAGGTGTGGGGCCTGCGCTGGGCGTCGCTGGCGGGCGAGTTCGCGTGGGTGCTCGAGGTCCTCTCCAGTGGGCAACTGAGTGATTGGGGCAAGACCGAGCACAGCACCCAGCGACGCACCGCAATGCCGAGCATCCTCCGCGAAGACCTGTCCGAATGGCGGGATGCCCTTAGACACTCGGGGCACCCGGCCCGCGAGTTCGACTTCATCATCCCTGGAGACCTCTCCGGTGCCCAGCACGGCGTCCGCGACCCTCGCACGGGCGCCTGCCACCTCAGCGAAAGCCAGGCGCGCTCATGGGGCGCAGGCTTCTTCACCCCGGCCGTCGAGAAGGTCGCGCGGCGCCCGGAGTTCGTCCCGATCCTCGGCGCAACACCCTACGCGCTGCGCCGCGGCGGCATCTCCCTGCGCCTGCGCGCCGAGGACCCACAGACCGTCGCCGCCGAGTGCGGGACCAGCCTGAAGATGCTCAGCGACCACTACGCCTACGCCATCGAAGACCTGCGGCGGAACGGGCCAAGGTCGGCCGAGGTCGAGTGGCGCGCAGCACGCGCCGCACAAGCGAACCGTCGCTCCCATGAGCAAGCACTGCGCACCGCGACAGACCACGAAGGTGCGCGGCGTCAGCGAAAGTCCTTCATTGCATGGCTCTCTGCACGTAGGCGAGTCTCTCGCGCGTCGTATAAATCACCCGCGGATGAGCCTGTGCCACCGGGAGCAACCATGACTGGCAACGCCAGCAACCTCTCGTCGTCCGACGTGGGCACGTGAGCAGTGTCTGCCCACGCGCTCGGATCCACACGAAGGCGAGGCTGCTTACGACCGAGTCCGCGTAAGGTCTGTCGCTGGAGGTGGCACACTCACGCACATGGAGCATGAGCACCGCGAAGTATTGCGTCGGATCTATCAAGCTGACAGGGTGCTGCACGCTGATGGTCGTGACCCCGAGAGCTTTCATCTTCGACATCGCGGCGGTCTGCAGCGGGAAATCGAACATCCCGCCTGGGGTCGCTCATGGGAAGTCCCCACCCAGCATGCCATCGACGACCTCCAGGACTTCGGAACGCTGCGAGTCGAGCCACATGGCAGCAACGAAAAGGACCGCACCTTCACACTGACCCCGAAAGGCCGCGGACAAGCGCGGGCTCTCGACGAGGCCGCGAACTTCCCCACGGCGTCGGTGGCCGGGTACCTTCTGCCGAAGCGACCCTGCGGTGGCTGATGCGCATCAGCAAGGCAACACCCCAGACACTCGCGGATCCTGCACTGCTCCTTGACCGAGGCGTGTCCGATGGTCTCATCGATGCGGGCGGGCGTGACGCTTTGGCCAGACGCATCCTTGCACTGATAGACGAGGGCTATGCCACCGCCAATCTTGTCGATGTCGATCAGATCGGCGCAGAGCAGACGCTGCAGTACGCCCAGAACCTGGCAATGACGATGAAGGCCTCCGACTCCCTTCGCCACGAAACCGACTCAGCCACGACTGTCAACATCTACGGCGCGGTAGTCAACAGCCAGGTCGCGGGCGGCGACATCACGAACAACACCACGTTCATCAGCATCCTCGAGCAAGCCGAGTCGGAGATAGGCGCCCTTCAGGGTGTCGATGAGGAGACCAAGCAGCAGGCCAAGGGCATCGTCAGAGCCCTTCTGGGCAAGGGAGCCATCACGAGCGGACAGATCCTCACGGGCGCGGGAGGCGCTCTGGCCGCCGCCGACATAAGCAAGCTCATCGGTTTTCCGCTCGGCTAGGCGATACCGGAGCTCGGAGGCGTGGATGGGAACCGAAGCGCACGACAAGATCACGCAAAAAGGACTGAGGCGACGCAGGCCATCGTCGACTCAAGAGGCCGACAAGAAGCTGATCGTCGCCGGCCCGGGAACGGGGAAGACGTTCACGTTTCGCGAAGCGCTCAGCGTGTCGGATGAGCGCGGGCTCGCGCTCACGTTCATTCGCAACCTCGTTGCCGAACTGCGCAAGGATCTCTCTAGACGTTGCCGACGTCTTCACGTTTCACGGCTTCTGTAAGCACCAGCTCTATCGGCATCCGACCGATGGCCTGCAGCCGGGCTGGCACTACTACCCCCTGCTCCTGGAGCTGATCGCGTACGACCTTGCCTTGATCGGATCTGTGCGGAGCCAACGGGAGATTGAGACAGCGTTGCAGACGCTGGACACGTCGACGGGAGTGATCAACGAGACCCTCCGTCTCGGCAGCTACTACAACGCGGTCTCACACACGGACGCTGTGTGCCGTGTGCTGCTGCATTTCGGTGACCACGAGGACGAGATCCCGACATTCCCGCTGATCGTCGTCGACGAGTATCAGGACTTCAACGAGCTCGAGACGGTCTTTATCGATCTGCTGACGAGCAGGAGCAGAGTGCTGATCGCAGGCGATGACGATCAGGCGCTGTACAGCTTCAAGAACGCGGAGGCCCGGTTCATTCGTGAACTGGCGGAGGGCGATGCGTACGAGCGATTCTCGCTTCCGTACTGCTCGCGCTGCACCGACGTGGTGGTGTCCGCAGTGAACAACGCGCTGAAGGCAGCGGTTGCCAATGGCAACCTTGAGGGCCGCCTGGAGAAGGACTTTCAGTGCTTTGTGCCCGACAAGGCCGCCGACAGCGCGGCGCACCCAACGATGACCCACGCGACCTGCTCGACCGAGCGCAAGCGCCCGGCATCGGCCGCTACATCGTCGAGCAGATCAGGGCGATCTCCGTGGAGGACATCCGCGAGTCGCACGAGAGGCCGTACCCGACGGTTCTGGTCGCCGGCCCCAATCCGTTTCTAGAGGCCGCCTTCCACACGATCGTCGAGGAGCTTCCACAGGCGCAGCTCGGCAAGTCGGATCCGCCGCGCATCAATGTGCTCGACGCGTACCGATATCTCGCCAAGGATGCGGGCTCGCGGCTGGGCTGGCGGATACTGCTTGCATGCGAGGCGTTCGAGAAGTCCGACGATGCACTGCGGCGGGTCGTCCAGGAGGAGACGGAGCTCGTCGAGCTCATCCCGGTGGACTATCGCGACCGTCACCTGGCGCTCGCGCGCTTGGTCGGCCGACTACTCGCGGGCGAGGAGCTGAGTCAGCACGAGATCGACGAGCTAGTCGCTGTAGCCGGCAGATCGTTCGACGAGATCCTCGCCTTTCTCCTCTCAGCCGAAGCGAACGAGAGCAGTGACGAGGACGGATCTGAATCGGAGAAGGATGCCGAGACCGAGAAGGGCGGACCGGACGAGCGTCCATCGATCATCTGCACCAGCCTGACCGGCTCGAAGGGCCTCTCAGCGGGCCACGTCTTCATCGTCGGGTTCAATGACGGCCACCTTCCGCGCAATCCGCACGACATCACCGACAAAGAGGCGTGCGAATTCGTGGTTGGGCTCAGCCGGACACGGAAGGCATGTCATCTCGTCTCCGTCCGCCACTACGGCGCGAACTGGTTGAAGCCGAGCGCGTTCGCAGGATGGATCGCCGACCACCTGGAGCCACTCACCGTCGATAAGGCATACCTCGAAGGCCGGTGAGCGTTACTGCTCAGACCTCCAATCAAAAGAGTGCGCGATAAGCCCTGCGGCGGCACGCGCCGGACTCTCGGGTCGTCCAGGAGCCTCTCGGTCAGCGCGAGCCGGTGGGCCTTCCAGGTGTTCGACCAGCCCGTGTACTCGCGAACCACATCGACAGGAACGAAGACCGCTTCCACGAGCTCCCGCATGGAGAAGGTAGCCCCGAGCGAGAGGTTCCGCTCTGAACTGGATGACGTGTTGGTCGGTGTCGATGAGGAGCAGGACCCGATCGAAGTGGTCGGCCGGCTGGGAGCAGCGAGGTGTCAGCTTGGGCTGCCCGTCGCAACGCCGCCGTGACGGATCCCAGAGAGCGGGTCAGGCTCGTTTCTTTCGAGAGAGTGCAACCCACGGACTAGCGGACACTTTGCGACGCTTCCACAGCAGCTTGAGATCGGGTAGCTCAGGTTCCACGAGGTTGCGGCGTTCCTCGCGCGCCTTGGCATCTTCGCTCCACCCGTCTGCGTAGACACCCAGGAGCTGCAGCAGCTCGGACGCGAAGGAGCACACGTCCCCGAGTCCCACTAGCCTGACCCGGTCAAGTCGGGCTGCGGCCTTCGACTCGAGCTTCTCGTGAGGCGTCAGCAGCAGCCCCCTGACCGCTATGCCCTCGGACGTCGTCTCGACCGCGCGGGTCGCACCCTCCGACTGGTTTACGTCCTTGATCGAGGTGCTCTTCGCCTGCGGCGCGAGCTTCACCTCGAATACCAGGCGCCGCCGCGGGCCCGTCAGCTCCCACAGCAGGTCGTGCTCCCCTTGCTTGGCCTGCGGCGCCTCCGTCTTGAGACCCAGCAGTCGCCCGAGCTCGGCGATGGCGCGGATTACGCCGTCGTGGCTGTCTCCGCCGAGGTCGGAGAGAAGCGCAGCGCGCCACCGCTCGAGCTGGGCCCCGCGCCGGCGGTCAAGCAGCGCGTCCCAGCTCGCGAAAAGTCCGTCGTTTCGCGTGCGGTGATCCTCGGCCTGGGCTTGGGCAGCGCGGGCTTGAGAGGCTCGTAGTCGCGAGAAGAAGGTGTTGACACCACCTGCGCTGATGGCGTCTGCGATCGCGGACGCCGCCTGACGCCCGGCGCCAGCGTCCTGGTAGGTGCGGTTGGCGAGCGTGAGAGCGAGCGCCTGCATCGCCAGCCAGAAGCCACGCAGCTCGCCGGCACCGTCCGTCGCTGCCGCCGCGCGAGCGAACCGCTCCGCGGCTCCTCGGTAGTCCTCAGACCAGAGCCGCAGCACGCCGTCTAGCTCATCGCCCGCGGACGTCGAGGCGCCGATGATCTCCGGCGGCGGCGGTGGTGGATCGTCAGGGTCCTCGCCCTTGAGGAATCGGCGGGCCGCCGCGATGACCGCCGTGGGTTCGCCGCTGCGTCGCACAGCGGCGAACACGTCCGGGCGTACCTCTGCGGGCAGAAGATCTAGCCCGCGACGGTTTCCCAGCGCGTTGAAGAACCCGGGATCCCAGAGCAGGTATACGGCTCGGTCGGACTCGCCACGGTTGCAGCGGCCCAGCGCCTGGGCGACACGCTGCGCGAATCGCGAGCGGGCGAATGGCGCGTCGCGTAGGTAGGCGCTGATGAAATCCTCGAGCTCGCTGGTGGCGACGGGGATCTCCGGCAGGATCTCCAATCGACAGGAATCGCCCGGGAAGTCCATGCCGTCGTAGCGGCCGGCGCAAACTAGCTGGCCGGTCTCCACTGCAGCAAACAGGTCGGCGGCGCCGTTGTCCGCTTGAAGGCGGCGGACGTTGCCGAGCTTTGCGTCAATGAGCGCGGCCTGGAGGACATCGGCAGTGGAGGACCGGGCGCACAGCCACAGGGCCTTGCCTGCGGCGGCGATTAGTGGCTGTGCCTCGGTGACGATCTCCATAGGCGTCTGCTCCCGGTCGGGACGCAGCAGCCCGACGAACCGCTTGCCTTGCCGCGGCGGGACGGCGGCGGTGACCCGCTCCACCGGCGGGCATCCGACGCGTCGGCGCAGATCGTTGAGGTCGCCGACCGTCGCGCTCAGATACAGGCGGCGTTCGGGCTCGGCGAAATGCTCAATGGTCTGGCTCGGCGGGATCCATGGGGTGATCGTCAGGCCGCGGGCGGACACGAGCCAGCAGCACGCCTGGGCGTGAGAGCGCGTGCGTCGCCAGGCCCACCAGGCAGGGCTGCCGTCCTCCAGCTGCGCGTCGAGGAGAGCGCCAACCTCACGTGCCACCTCCAACGAATCCAGCGGCGAGAGCATCTCGGCTGGCAGCGCGGGGATGATTCCCTCAAGTAGATCATTGATGATCCCGTAGTAGCCGAAGCGGGCCTGGATCCGCCCGAGCGCCTCAACGAACAGCGGGTCGGAGGCGTGGATCATGACGGCGAAGAAGTCCCGAAGCGGGCCCTCGGCGAGGTGCACGTCGTCGAGTACGAGCAGCCCGGCGGGGTTCACGCCGGGGGCCTCGTTGAGATAGTTCCAGTAGTTCATGACCCCGACGGCCGTCGCGAACTCGTAGTCGCTCTTGCGATCATCGTCCCAGCTGGCCTTTGCGCCATGGAACGCGGCGGCGGGCACACCGAGACGGTCGGCCTCGGCCTTCACCTGCTGGGTGAGCTGCTTGGTACCGGTGAGGTAGGCGACCGGCTGTCCGGTTCTTTGCCGGTACTCCTCGCACATCAGGAGTGCGGGGACGGTCTTTCCGGCACCGGTCGGGAGTTCGATCGCCGCATCTCCCGGGACCTCTTGGATAGCGCTGAGAACCTCTTGCTGCCATGGCCATAGCTCAGGGAACGCCTCAGGCGCGAGACGCTCGTAGATCGCCAGGTAGGGGTTCGGGTCTGTCGTAGAGCGCACCGTCCCAGATTAGCCTCGGTGCGCCATTGCAACGCTGAGCGGGCGAGAAACGGCTAGGCGCGGACGGGGATGGAGACCGCCGAGACCACGGGGGTGAGCACTTGGAAGTCGGCCTGTGCGAGCACCCGCTCGTAGATGTCGGGTACCCGGGGTGCGTTGACGCTCATAAGCACGGCGACGTCGAGTTCGGCCGCGTCATCCCGTCCGACCAGCTGTCCCTGCGCTCGCTCGTAGTAGGTCATCCAGATCTCCGGCCGGTTCAGGCTCGACGCCCTGACCGAGTCCTGGTAGACGACGACGGACTCCCACAGGCCTGCTTCCCGACGTACGTGCTCGCTGCGGATCGCGTTGCCTCCACGGGTCTTTGCGTTCGTGCTCAGACGCCAGCCTTGCTGGATGTGCTGGGCGATCAGATCCTTGTCCTTGACGGCATCGACGTCACGGGCGCGCCCGGCGCGTTTGTGCGGCGGTTCCAGCCGATAGCGGGCGATGTCCGGGCGGAACTGCACCTCGACACCTGCGAGCGCGTACTCGGCGGCCTCCTGTGGGTCCACCGGAGTCAGGAATGAGACCGTCCACCGTAGTCTGACGTTGCCGGTCACGCCAACCGCAGGGTAGGGCAGCGGATAGGCCCGGGTGTCACCGCGGGTGAGAGTATCGGTGATCAGGACCGTCACGGTCCCGTCGGGACATTGCAGGGCCGGTCGGTAGTCCTCGGCAAGCCGCCCGTAGCCGACGGCGTCAAGGTCTCTGTGTGCCGGGGGCTCGGCGTAATGGGCGGCGAAGGCGCGCAGCACACTCGCCTGCCGGTAATGCTCGGGCAGCGCCTCCAGGAGGGTCGCCAGCCCTCTCGCCGCTGCGGGGGTGGCGTAGCTCGTGCCGCACCCTGCCTGGTAGGCGCCATTGGGGGCTGCGCCGAGGAACCCGTGCGTCGCGGGGTTACCGCCGAAGCTCACGCCGAGCGGCGAGACACGCAGCCCCGGCCGACCGGGTCCCCAGCAGCTGTAGTCGCTGCGCGCGGGGCTCGGCGGTTGGACGGCATCGCACGCGCCCACACCGATCGCGTTGACAGCGTCTGCGGGGGCCTTGACACGGTCGAGGCCGAGCGGCGAGCGACCGCTGCGCTGGTGTTCGTCGAGGTTTCCGACGGCGATGACGAACGTGATGTCGTGTTCGTAGGCGAGCCGGTCGATCTCCGCGGTGAAGCGGTCGGGTTCGCTGTCCGCGTCGACGGACTCATCGGGCCCGTAGCTGAGGCTGACGATCTTCCACCGGGGGTTTTGCTGGATGCAGTCGACGATCTGATCCATCACCCAGTACGGCTCCTCGCCCGCAGAGACATGGGACGGGCGAGGGAGGATGCGGAAGTGGTCGACCTGCGCCGGTGGAGTAGCAAGCGGCTGGCCGCCTGTCAGATGCCCGTAAAGGATCGCGCTGGTTACGAGGCTGCCATGCTGCGCGGCCAGGGTGTCAACGGGCGTAGTTGTGAGATCGGCGTGGGTGACGTACGGATCGAGCAGCGGGTGACTGCCGGAGCCCCCATCAAACACCGCTACGCGGTGGGTTGGGGCCTCCCCGGTCGGGGGCGTGAAAGACGCGGGGTTGACCGCGACGCCGCGCAGCCCATCAGGAATGCTTCGCATCCTCGCCATTGGGCGCAGCACGCGCAGCGGGTTGAACTGCGCGACTGCATGTACCGCGTCTGCGGCGAGCGTGACCGGCATGAACGTCAGGTTCCCGACCGTGCGGATGTAACCCTCGTGCAGGTGCCCGCCGTTTTCTCGCACGAGCGCGCGCCAGCGATCGATGACGAGGTCGTGAGCCTGCCTGCTGAGTGTTCCGGCGGCGTCCACGGCAGGATGCAGGACCGCCTCCCAGATATCTGTCTCCGGCTCGTCGTGCCCAGCGTCCGCGGCTGCAGGGCGGCCGCGCAGGATGTGGTGCTCGTCGGGCAGCGCGATGTCCTGCAGCTTGGTCAGGTCGCTCAGCACCTTCTCTCCAGCCCGCGTGGCCTGAGCAGTGAGGAGATCCTCTAGGCGACGCAGCGAGCGATCCGTCGCGGCCAGCAGCAGCGTCTTCGTGGGTTGGTCGGGCTTCTCTTGACGCGCGGTGCGGAGGGTCCCCGTCGCGTTGCGCGTCCCGATGGCGACCAGGTCGGCGTCGTCCCTCAGTTGGCTTGGGTGGTAACTCGCCGCGAGGTAGTTCGGCAGGAGCGTCGCCTCGAGGATGATCCGTTCGCCACGGAGTTTGGCCGGCATGCTCTGCGTTCGCTGACGGATGTCGCGCGCGGCGGGGCCAAGGCGCCCCATGGCTTCTTCGATGCTCTGGGGGTGGTACTTCTCGGCGGGGGCACGCGCCGGCTGGGCTTCCCGGGCGAGGCGCTCCCCGCCGCCGAGGAGTGGCCGGTCCCGGGGGCTGTTGGCGGGATCTGCCATCAGGTGATCTCCGGGTGGGAGTCGTCGTTGAGCAGCCGCCCGACGGTGGTGTGTGAGCAGCTGAGCAGCTCGGCGATGGTGCGGTGAGGGAGGCCCGCGTGCTCGGCGGCGGCGCGCGCGATCGCCGCCTTGACGTGGCGCGGGATGCCGCTGCTGTCAGTCGGCAGAGCTTCGCGAAGCAGGGCGAGCTCGAGTGGCTCATCTTCCAGGACAGTTGTGCGTACGGCGGCACGGACGGCGGCTACCAAGTCCGAGCCGGTCGCGCCCTCGGTGAGCTCCAGCAGTGCCTGCAAGGTGCCTCTTGAGATTTCTAGCTCGTGGGCTCGAAGAAAGGCGGTGATGATCCTTGCGCGCTCGTCTGCCCCAGGGGGTCCGAGGGTGAGGTGTTGTTCGAAGCGTCGTTCCAGTGCGTGGTCGAGCAGCCCGGGATGGTTCGTCGCACCCACGATGAGTTTCCCCGCTGGCCAGCGGTCCAGCTCGACGAGAAGTGTCGTGACGAGCCGCTTGAGCTCGCCGACATCGTGAGGGTCATCACGGCTCTTGCCGAACGCGTCGATCTCGTCCAGCAGCACAACGCACGGTGTCTTGTGGGCCTCCTCGAACGCACCTATTAGGTTGCGCGCACTGTCGCCCAGCAGGCTGGTCATTATCTGGGACGGCTCGATCGAGTAGAGAGGCAGGCCAAGCTGGTCGGCGACCCAGGCGGCGGTCATCGTCTTGCCGACGCCGGGGGGGCCGGACAGCAGCAGTGTGCGGATCGGCGTCAGCCCGTGGCGGGCAAGCGTGTCCTGGCCGCGGTACTCCGCGACGATCCGCTCGAGCGCGCGCTGGACGGCGGACGGGAGGACTGGTTCTGTGGGAGGACTGGTTTGGGGCAGCGGGGCGAGGGGTGCTCTGGCATGGTCCTCCTGGAGGGTGCGGCGGGTGCGCTGGGCATGCTCGGGCGTGCTTTCGAGAGCTGCGAGGATCTCGCCCCGCAGGGTGTCTGTGAGTCCGGATCGGCGAGCTGCAGGGGACCCTACCCAGCGGCGCACGCGGCGTGTGATCGCCGGGGCGTCGTTCTTGGCGGCGAGCCGCACAAGATCGACGAAGACGGCGTCGAGACTTGGACTCTGTCCGGTCTTGGAACGCTCCTGTGTAGGCATCGGCCAAGCGTACCATTGCATCCGGCACAATTTCAGGGCATCACCGCCGTCTTGGAACGCAGAGGTAGCAGATCGTCGTCCACGTGCCAGCGATTCGACGGTCATCGGCCGCTCCCGGGACCGAGCACGAACTAGGATGAGGCGCGCGCCATGTATGCCCGCGAGCGATCGAGTCGTCTGCCGCAGGTGCGCCCTGAGCATCTCGACTCGATCGTCCAGGCGGACACGTTCCCGTACCTCGCACGCCGGCCAGCCGGGGCGCACGGGAGATCACCCGACCCTTACAACGAGCTGTGGATTCGCGCGAAGACCATCGACGGCTACCCAGAGAACGAATGGACCTTCACCGTCTTCGTGAATCGCGCGCAGACCCTGGCGGGCTTTCACCCGTTCCTGTTCTACGAGGACGCGCGCGGCTGGGCGGACACGCTCAATGTGATCCGTTACATGCACGTGCTCAAAGAGGGCGGGGTCAAGGAGGGACTCGGTCCTGGGATCTCTCTGGGCATGAGGTTCTACGACTCGGGGTTCCGGGCGGCCGACGGCCGGCTGGCACTTCCGACTCCCGAGGATCGGTTCCGGGGACGGCACAACGTGATGGTCACGGGCGCATTGACCAAGAACGGCGACGGTCAGCTCGAGGACGCGCTGCTGATCTTTCGCAACTCCTGGGGTCCGGGCTGGGGCGACCGCGGATACGGCTACATCACACGCGAGTACTTCGATGAGGCCGTGGAGAGCGTCATCGTCACCTGGCCCGGCGAACTGGGCTTCTCACAGGCCAACGTTCAGGCACTCCGGGCCCTGAAGACGTCCAAGGAGGGCTACGCAGAGGCGCTCGCCAAGGTTTGGCTGATGTCCGCGAAGCCCACGCTGGAGATGCGAGCCCTGCTGGATCAGCCCCACGAGGTCTGGCATTGGCGGCTCTACAGCCTCACCTCGGGCCGCTCGGTCACGGTGATCCAGATCCACAACGGCGTGCGCGGCATCGGGCGAGCCCACATGTTCATGGATGGCGCGGAGGCGTGTATCGAGGAGCTCTTTGTGTGGCCAACCCTCAGGCGACGGGGATACGGGCGAATCCTTGAGTCCTTTGCGTCCACGGTGGCGGCCGACGCAGGCTGCGGGCTGCTCACAGCCCTGCTGCGCGAGGCCGATGGCCAGCCTCGCCAACGCGCGATCTCCGAATCGTTCGGCTCGGCGCTGGGCTACTCCTGGACGGCTACCGAAGCTACGCAGCCCAATATCGTTGCGACAGCGTCGCGACAGATCGGCTGCGAGCAGGAAGGCAGATCTTGATAGTCCTTGACCCCGGCAATCCGCATGACTTCACCGACGGCGACCTTGAGAGCCTGCGAGACGAGTTGGCGCAGGAGCTCGACACATCGGTCGCGATCGACCGGCGAGAGGAGCGCGGGCAGGGCGTCACATTCATCGAGATATTGCACGTGTGGATGGAGATCGGCGAGGTCGCCAGCACCGGACTGCTCGCAACGCGCTTGGCTACCTGGCTCCTCAGCCGGCGAAGCAAGGAAGCCGAGGACACTGACCGGCCACGTCCGCGTAGCGCCAACATCTACGGGCCGACCGGCGAGATCTTGAAGACTGTCCGCGTTGAGGCCGACGAGCCCGTAATAAGCGACCCCGACGCAGATGAGAAGTGGTCGCGGCCTCGCCCCAGGCCGCCGTCGCTGGGCTCCTAGCGCCTGCGGCTGACGATCGGGCTCGCGTCCGTGTCTTCGGCGTACGCAGCCCTGCGACCGTTCAACGTACGCCAGCTGCTAAATCGCGCGCACATTGCGACGCTCGTTGAGCACCTTTCGCAGACAGTGGAGTGGACGCGCTTTCGCAGATCAAGCTATACGTCAAACCGCGCCCACTCCAATCCACAGAGACGTCTGCATCTCGTCGTGGCCATTGCACAAAGCCGTTTGCGAAAACCTCAGCCGCGCTCGCTGTGACGGTCGCTGAGGGGGCTCGCAGCGCCGAGGGCGAGCCACGACTTGCGGCTTTTTCGACCCCACCCTTAGAAAGGCTTCAGTGAGCCCGTCGGGGGTTTGTGCAACAGCCACCGTCCAAGGCAGGACAGTCGCTGCTGCGGGTCACGACGCTCGCAATGCTCGACAGGTTGACTATTCGCCGTTACCGATACTTTTCGTTGATGGCAGTCAACACCCGTGCTGAGGCTGGTGCTAGACGGTCGAAGCCACGCCTGACGGCATGCGCGGCTTCGACTGGCGAGTGGTGATGGCCTTCCTGGCACGCCTCGCTCGGAGGCCTAAGGTCGTGATACCTGTCGCAGTCGTAGTCCTGGCCGGACTTGCGACCGCACTCGGAATCGCAGATGGCCTCGGCGTTGCGACGTTTGTGGTCGTTGTCTACACGGCGATCTTTTCTGCTGTTGCCGTCCTCGGGTGGAGGCCATTCGCTGCGTTGCCCGAGCTCGACGTCGCTCTACACATCGGTGCCGAAACGAGACGGTCAGTTCAACTTCCTGCGCACCCAGTGGCCGATATAGATGTAGACGCGTGCGTCGACGAGCGAGCCCAAGCCGCACGAACGACCATCTCCCCGCCAGCGCCGGCACAGCTCTACGCGGGGTTGGACCCCACGGTCGAGCGCTACGACACGGCGCTGGCGCGATTCAACACAGAGCTTGCGAGCTACGCAGTTGAACTACGGCAATGGCTCGAGGCGTACGAGGTTCGGCGGTGGCCGAACTACAGCCTCGTCAGGGCACAGATCGCGATCCAGAACGACGGCCAGTCGGTCGCTGATGGCGTGACCCTACGTCTGACGCTGCCCGATGGCGTTGCCGCGGTGAAGGATGCAGACGACCTCTCGATAACGCCCCCACCAAAGACGCCAAAGTTTGAACGGCAGAGCTTGATAAGGATGCCGATCACGCCGCTTCACACAATCTCGACGGCGGCGCTCCCAAAGTTCAGCCTCCCGTCAGCCCCTAGCGCCGTTGCGGGCCCTGAGGTGCTTTTGGACAGAGGCCGGGTGATCGTGCAGTTTCGTGTGGAGACGGTGACGCATGGCGTGACCGCCCTGAGTCGCAATCCGCTGCTCGTGATGGCGAACTCACCGGGAACCTATGTCCTGCCGTGGGAGGCGCACGTCGGCAACCTCAGACACCCGGCGCGAGGCTCGATCTCGATTCGGGTAGACGACCGCCCAGCCGCGCCTTTCCAACTCACCACCGTCGCCGCCGTGCTAGCGACCCGAGAGGTGCCCGTCCTTGACGACTGAGCCTCGACGCCTGTGGTGCGGATACGCGTCCCCGCACAGGGGATGAAGGTCCACAAGCGCTCCCACCTCCGACTTTCGTGATCGATTCGACGGTCCAGATGGTCGACCAACGGTACGCCATCCTCGCCGCGGGCATAACGAAGGGAGTTTGCTGGAGTCGCCTGGCTCGGTGCGGTCGCCGTCCGATACGCGCAGCCCATCACGGTGTGCTCTCAGCGCTGATGACAAGCGCCACGCGCGGCACGCGTTCAATCGCGCGGACCACATCTTCCCACGTAGGAACTGACGGGTCCCCCGCCGAGCAATTGACCATGCGACTGATCACATGTCGCACAGAATGGCCCTCGGCCCAGAGCCTACGCACGTCTTCAGGAGTTCCACCATCACGCGAGATCGATCTCCGGATCGAGCCAGCCGTTACGAGGCGAAGGTCGTCGTGACCATAGATGAGCACCCATCCAGCAGCAGAAGAGAGGTCAATCAACGCCAGTGCCTCCCGGCGCAGCCTCGCTCGCTCGCGACGGTCCCCAAGCAGACTCGCCAACCTCTTAGCCTGCAAAAGAAGGCCCTTTTGAACATCGATCGGCGTGCGATCGTGGAGCGACACGTCCACTCCGACGAACATGTCAAAGCCGCCACCGCGTCGCTCCCTCGTCCCGGTCTCCCAGGTCTGTGGCGGCACCTCTGTGCGGATGCACCAGTCACAGCCGTCTGAGGAGCCCTTGATCCCTTCGAGTCGGTCGGCGAAGACACCGGATGTCGCCCGCTCGTCTGGCTCGCCCGACGATTGGTTTATGCGACTCAGCGTACGCGCCACCACTGCGTCGACCTCCCTAAGCATCTCGCGTAAACGGCGATCGTCGCTAGGGCGTCGTGGCATGACCGAGATGACACTATCGCCTTCAGAATTGCCGCTTTCGTGTGTGGATGCGAGCGCGCCGGCGAACGCCACTCACGAACGTGGATTGGACGACTTCCGAGCGCACCGACTGAGCCTCGGCAGACACCCGCTTGCGCGGGGGTAGCGGAAGTGTTCGCCTCGCCGCCCCCGACAGGTCTTCGTCGATGCGAGGGTGAGTGGTTTGGCGAGCGTTCCATGTGAATAGCGGTCAGTGGGTGTCTGGCGGGGCGGGGCCGGCGTAGATCACGAGCACGACGATGCGATCGTCGGGGGCGCGCTTGTAGCGCACGCGCGCGCCTCCGTTGACCTCGTACTCCCAGAAGCCTTTGAGTTTGCCCTTCAGCTGGTGGTGGCGGTTGGTCTGCATCGGAGGGAAAGGGTTGTCCGCGAGCTCGATGTAGCATCGGCGCATCGGCCCGGGACGGTTCTGGCACAGCGTGTTCCAGTCGCGATAGACGCTGCAGTAAACCTTGTGGCGTCCGGAGTAGCGCCCCTTCGGCGCATGAACCTCTCGGGTCACGCCTGGGCCGCCAGAGCCTGCTCCTCCGACGGGGGCAGAACCTCGACGATCCCGTCAAGGTCAACCTGCGATAGCAGCATCCTCATCACCTCCGGCTGCCCATAGACACCGGCGGTTGAGTCCCATGCGCGCAGGTTGCCCTCCAGGTGCTCCAACGTGCCTCGCTGGGCGGCGTCGAACGTGTCGGCCACCAGCTCGCGAGCGAACTCCCCGGCCTCATCGCTAGAGAACGCGGCAAGCCACGGATATCCAGTCTGCATCGCCCACCCAGACGGCTGGATGTCGCGATGCTCGTTGTAAACGGCCAGGAAACGAGCTGTCTCGGCGACCTGCGCCTGCAACCGCCGCTGGAAATCAGCGACGCCCTTGGTCTGGATCACCAGCAGCTCGCCATCGGCGTCGAGCACTTCCTGGGGAGAGTCCTTCGCCCAGTCAAGCAGAGTCCGGTAGTCCCGCTGGATCTCCGTCGGACCCCACGGCGCGTCAGCGGAACGACCCGACGCACGGCCGCGCGACGCTGATCCCGACATCTGCTTTCCTGCGCTTGCACGAGCCATACTCAAGCTCCTTCTACATAGCTTTCTATGTAGAGACTAGCATGGGCCTGCGCAGGTACACAAACAGCACGCCGACCCCGCAGCATGACTATCAGCAACAAGAGCAGCAGCAGCGATACCATGCGGTCGGTGCCGACGTAGCTCAGCTGGTAGAGCGCGTCCATGGTAAGGACGAGGTCGCCGGTTCGACCCCGGCCGTCGGCTCTCTTTTTTACCGCCACGTCACCGCAGCTCGATACACTTTTTGTCCGAGGTTGTTTTCTTCTGTCCTTCGGGCGAGGACAACGAATCATCAGCATAGGAGTCAAAAATGGCGCTCGACCTAGACATAGAGCGCCTTCGGTGGGCGCGCTTACCATGCAGGTGCTCTACCAGCTGAGCTACGTCGGCGCGGCCCCGGATCCTAGCCGTTCCTGGGGTCCGACGTAGTACAATTTGACCCGTACAGACCACAAGTGTCCCGACGGTTTCTGGGGGCGTTTTTGGCGGATTTCTGGGGCAATCTGGGGCAACTCGCCCCCAAGGGCTGGTCATCCAGAGTTCTCCAGAGTCCCAAAAACCCAGACAGGACGGGACTCAAGCCCATAGGAGGACCTCCCTTGCAAGCCATGGTAAGGAGGGGGTCCGGGGTTCGAGTCCCCGCGTCGGCTTTAGGTAATCCCCTCGAGCAACTCCCCCGGCGAGGCGAGTTTCAGCCCGCGGGCCAGGATCACGATCGTCTCCAGCCGGGGCGAGCGCTTGGAGCGCTCCAGCAGGCTGATCTCCGTGCGGTGCAGGTCGCAGATGTCGGCGAGCGCCTCCTGTGAGAGGCCCACCCTTTCCCGGTGCAGACGAAGGTTGGAGGCGAACTGCTCGCGCGCGGATTCCATAGTCCCAAACTTTCGCTGCACGCAGACGGAAGGTCTACAGACAACAGATCCCCAGACAGTTGTCTACTGTTGCGTGTCTTCGTGCGGAGGGTTCACGAGAGGCCTCATGCGAGGCCGCCCCAGAAAGACACGCAGAGAGACAATGGTGGGGGCAGGATTCGAACCTGCGTAGGCAGAGCCAACGGGTTTACAGCCCGTCTCCTTTAACCACTCGGACACCCCACCGGGCATCCCCGGCGGCGAGCCGTGGGCGAAGCGATTCTAGTGCAGGCGCGAAGACTCAGCTCGCCTCGCGCAGCTGTTGCGCGTCGGGGAGTGTCTGGAGCTTCTTCAGCGTCCGGCTCTCGATCTGGCGCACGCGCTCGCGCGTGATGTTGAATGCGCGGCCGACCTCCTCCAGCGTGCGCGAGCGCTCGCCTGTGATGCCGTAGCGCATTTCGATCACCCCGCGCTCGCGCGGGGGCAGGCAGGCGAGCACGCGGGTCACGTTCTCCCGGCGGAGCGCCTCCGAGGCGATCTCGAACGGCGATTCCGAGCCGACGTCCTCGATCAGGTCGGCCAGCGCCGAATCCTGCTCGTCGCCGATCGGTTTCTCGAGCGACACGGGCTGCTGGGCCATGCGCATGACCTCACGCACCTCGCGCGTGGTGCACTCCAGCTCCGCGGCGATCTCCTCGGTGCTCGGCTCACGCCCCAACTGCTGGATCAGCCGGCGCTCGGCGTGAACCAGCTTGTTCAGCCGCTCGACCATGTGCACGGGGATCCTGATCGTGCGTCCCTTGTCGGCGATCGCGCGGGTCACTGCCTGTCGGATCCACCAGGTCGCGTAGGTCGAGAACTTGTAGCCGCGCCGGTGGTCGAACTTCTCAACCGCCCTGATCAAGCCGAGCGAGCCCTCCTGGATCAGGTCCAGGAACGTCAGCCCGCGCCCTATGTAGCCCTTGGCGATCGACACGACCAAGCGCAGGTTCGCCTCGACCATGTGCTGCTTGGCCGCGATGTCGCCGCGCTCGATGCGCTTGGCCAGGGCAACCTCCTCCTCGGCGCTCAGCAGCGGCACGCGGCCGATCGAGCGCAGATACAGGCGCAGCGAGTCGAGGTTCTGCTCGACGCTCTCCTCGAGCTCCCCCTTCTTCATCTCCCCCAAGCGCGCCCTCAGCGCCTTGCCCTGCTCCAGGCCTTCGTCTCGATCGTCGAGCTCGGAGAGCGGACGATCACCAGCGCCATGAAGCGAATCGTCGATTTCGATCACGGCGGTGTCCGTGTCCTGCAGCAGAACCTCAACCTTATTGCTCACTCCGACCTCCAGGATCCATCCAGCTTCCCTGTCGGAACGATCTCCGCCCCGACCTCCCCTTCCAAGTGCGGAGTGATACCAGAATCAACGGCCGGAGATGCAGGTCACCGCGGCGCTAGGCTTGGCCGTGGTGCAGGCGACACGGCTCACCCCTCCGCTGGTTCCCTCGCAGAGCGCGGGCGAGGATGTCCAAGCACGCCCGCCGGGCGTGCCGGTGGGACTCTCGCGCGTGGGCGTTACCGGCGTCGAGAAGGTCGTGCGGATCCGCGAGGAGCTGTTCTTCGCGCGCCTTTCGTGCTTCGTCGACCTCAGCCGTGAGCAGAAGGGCGCGCACATGTCGCGCTTCGAGGAGGTGATCAACGAGGCGATCGGCGAGGTCGTCCTGTCCGAGTCGCCGTTCCGCGCGGAGACGCTCGCGCGACACGTCGCCGAGTTGGTGCGCGCCCGTCAGGGTGCCCTGCGCGCCGAGGTGAGCATCGCCGCACGCTATCCCGAGCACAAGCCCGCGCCCGTATCCGGTATCCCCACCCAGGAGATCTACACCCTGCACGGGCAGGCGGTCGCCTTCGAGCACGGCACGCGCTGTGTGGTCGGCGTGTCGGCCACCGGCATGACCGCGTGCCCGTGCGCGCAGGAGCTGGTGGCGGGACGTGCGCGGGAGCGGCTTGCGCAGGACGGGTTCTCGGCGGAGCAGGTCGAGCGCATCCTGCAACTGGTTCCCGTCGCCACCCACAACCAGCGCGGGCTGGCGACACTGCAGATTGGCTGCACGGAGGAGTGCGAGACCGAGATCGACGCGACGTCGCTGCTGGAGATCGCGGAGGCGAGCATGTCCTCCGAGATCTACGAGCTGATGAAGCGCTCAGACGAGGTCGAGGTCGTCGAAAAGGCCCATCGACGGCCGCGTTTCGTCGAGGATTGCGTGCGCGAGATGGTCGCGGGCGTCGTTGCCCGCTTCCCGGAGCTGAATGGCGCAAGCTTCGTTTCGGCCCGCCAAGAGAACCTGGAGACGATCCACCAGCACAATGTGCTCGCCGAGCGCCACGGTCTACTCAGCGAGCTGCGCTCCGAGCTGGACTCGGGCGAGCTCCCACCGCGTCAGACCACGCTCGAGGAGTGGCTCGGCGCTGGCTCCGGCGCCTGACTCAGGTCGAGCCGGGCGCGCGAGCCTGCTGCGCCTGCTGCATCTGCCGGCGTAGGCCGAAGCAGTAGTCCAAGCCCGACAGCACGGTCACCACCACCGTCGCATACAGCAGCAGCGACACCCACAACGGTTCCCCGTGCACCGCGATCACGGCGAGGATCGCGGCGATCTGCATGCAGGTCTTCACCTTCCCGAACATGCTTGCGGCAATCACCACCCCCGCCTGCGTGGCGCCGAGGCGCAGCACCGTGACCGCCAGCTCGCGCGTGATGATGACCATCGCCACCCACGCTTCGAGACGGTTCAGCGAGACGAGCGAGAGCAGCGCGGCGATGATCAGCAGCTTGTCGGCGAGCGGGTCCATCAGCTTGCCGAAGGTCGTGATCGACCCGCGCGAGCGCGCTAGGCGACCGTCGACGAAGTCGGTCAGCGAGGCCAGCGCGAACACCACCGCCGCGAGCACATCCCCCGCGGGCGTGTTCCCGAGCAGCGCCACCACCACCACCGGGACGAGCATGATTCGCAGGACCGTGAGGACGTTGGGAAGGTTCAGGGGAAACATCGAGCGCCCATTATGCCGCCATGGGCGCTCACCAGCCGTCCGTCACGGGGCGCTCAGCATGCCTTCCTAGTATCGAACCCAGCATCTGCCACTCGACCCGACGAGGAGACACCATGAACAAGCGCACCCTGGGAGCAGACGGACCGGAGGTCTCGGCGATCGGGCTGGGCTGCATGGGGATGTCGGCCTTCTACGGATCCACCGACGAGCAGGAGGCGACCGCCACGATCCACCGCGCGCTCGAGCTCGGGTGCAATTTCCTGGACACATCGGACATGTACGGCCCGCACACCAACGAGCGGCTCGTCGGCGCCGCGATCGCCGGCAAACGCGACGAGGTGTTCCTCGCGACGAAGTTCGGGATCAAGCTCCAGCCAGGCGAAGGGGGAGGGCCGCCGAAACGCGCGATCGACGGCAGTCCCGGGTATGTGCACGAGGCGTGCGAGGGCTCGCTGGAGCGCCTGAAAGTCGAGTACATCGACCTCTACTATCAGCACCGCGTCGATCCGAACACGCCGATCGAGGAGACGGTCGGCGCGATGGCAGAGCTCGTCGAGCAGGGCAAGGTCCGCTACCTCGGCCTGTCCGAGGCGAGCGCCGCGACGATCCGCCGCGCGCACGCGGTGCACCCGATCACGGCGGTCCAGACCGAGTACTCGCTGTGGACTCGCCACGTCGAGGATGAGATCTTGGAGACACTGAACGAGCTGGGGATTGCGCTCGTGGCCTACTCGCCGCTTGGGCGGGGGTTTCTGTCGGGGCGCTTCACCGCACCGGAGGAGCTCGACGAGGGCGACTTCCGCCGCTACGGCCCGCGCTTCACGGGCGAGAACCTCCAAGTGAACCTGAAGCTGGCGGAGCGCGTGAAGGAGCTCGCGCAGGAGAAGGGGATCACCCCCGGGCAGCTGGCGCTGGCGTGGGTGCTGAGTCGCGGCGAGCAGATCGTCCCGATCCCGGGAACCAAGCGCAGGAGCTACCTGGAAGAGAACCTCGCCGCCGCGGATGTCAGCTTGAGCGCGGAGGAGTCCGAGCGCATCGCCGACGCTGTGCCGGCCGCGGCAGGGGAGCGTTACCCGGTAGAGGCAATGCAGACGGTCAACCTGTGAGCCAAGTCGGGGTGGGGCGGGGCCGGAGCGGCGCGACAGATAGGGTGGAGCCATGCCCCTGATCCCGATGGTCATCGAGCGCACCGCGCGCGGCGAGCGCGAGTTCGACATCTACTCGCGGCTGCTGAACGAGCGGATCATCTTTCTCGGCACGCCGATCGACGACCAGGTCGCCAACCTCGTCGTCGCTCAGCTGCTGCACCTCGAGAGCCAGGACCCGGAGAAGGACATCTCGATCTACATCAACTCCCCCGGCGGCTCGATCTACTCGGGGTTGGCGATCTACGACACGATGAACTTCGTCAAGCCGGACATCGCGACGATGGTCGTCGGCGTGGCGATGTCGATGGGCTCGCTGCTGCTGGCGGGGGGGACTAAGGGCAAGCGCGCGGCGCTGCCGAACAGCCGCATCCTGATCCACCAGCCCTCGGCGGGCTTCGAAGGGCAGTCGACCGACATCGAGATCCACGCGCGCGAGATCCTGAAGGTGCGTGAACGGATCGACGAGATCTACGCCGAGCACACCGAGAAACCGAAGGAGGAGGTGCGCAGGGACATGGAGCGCGACCGCTTCTTCAACGCCGAGCAGGCGCTCGAGTACGGGCTGATCGATCGAGTGCTCGAGAGCCACTGACGAGTCGCCCGCCCGCCCCGGCGCAAAATGACCGCTCTCACGCCACTGGAGCGCTCGGCCCTGCTCCTGGTCGCCGTACTGACCGCGCTGGCGGGCGTGGCCAACTACCAACCGTGGCCGGCGGTCCCGCGCTTCGCGATCGCCACGCTAGCGCTCGCGGGGTTGGCGTGGGTGGTCTCGTTCGCGACCGAGCAGCTCGGCGAGCGCTTCGGGCCGGGCGTGACCGGGATGCTGCAGTCGACGCTCGGCAACCTGCCGGAGCTGTTCGTCGTGATCTTCGCGCTCAAAAAGGGCGAGCTCGTCGTCGCGCAGACGGCGATCGTCGGCTCGATTCTGGCCAATGCGCTGCTCGTGCTCGGCCTCGTGATCGTGGTCGGCGCGCGGCGCTCCGAGGACGGGATTATGCGCTTTTCAAAGCGCCTGCCGCGCGACACGGCGACCCTGCTGCAGGTGACCGTGTTCATCATCGTGTTGCTCGGTCTCGCGGCTGCCTCGCACGACCCGGCCAGCCACCACGTGCAGGCGATCTCCGCGGTCGGCGCCGTGTGCCTGCTGGTCGTCTACCTCGCGTGGGTGGTGCCCTACCTGCGCTCCGACGTGGCGCCGGGGGGGAGGGCCCCGGCGGCGATCCCGGCCCGCCGGCCGGAGACGGCGAGCTCATGCAGGAGGCCCGGCCCAGCCCGCGTCTGGGCCTCGGCCTGACCCTCGCGCTCTTGATCGTCGCCGGCACCGCTTCGGCGTTCGTGTCCGATTGGTTCATCAACGGCCTGGAGCCGGCGATCTCGATCCTGCACATCTCCCAAGCGTTTGCCGGCCTGGTGATCGTCGCGATCGCCGGCAACGCCGCCGAGAATACCGCTGGCATCGTGCTCGCCTACAAGCGCCGCTCGGACCTCGCGATCTCGGTCGTCAAAAACTCCGTCGCGCAGATCGCCGCGTTCCTGTTCCCGCTGCTCGTGCTCGTCTCGTTCCTGCTTGCGACCACGCTGACGTTCGCGCTCGCGCCCGTCTACATCGGCGCGCTGGCGCTCACCGCGCTTGCCCTGTGGCAGGTGACGGGAGACGGCGAGGCCGCCGAATTCGAGGGCTGGGCGCTGGTCGCGCTGTACGTGATCCTTGCGACGTTGACGCTGTACGAGTAGGCAGCGATCGCGGGCGGTCAACCGGCGGAGTGGCTGCCACGTCGCGGTAGACTCGCAAGTCGTCGTCGGGGGAAACCGCGAAGGAAACGCGAGGGAGCTGTCGTGTCGTACATCGGGCAAGCACATGTGCGTAGCACCCTGCGGCCGCGGTACCTGATGCTTGCTGTGCTCGTCGGGACGCTGATCGCATCGCTGATGGCTGCCTCCGCGGCGACGGCCTCGGATGTCACCGTGAGCAACTGCGCAAAACTGCAGCCGATACTGAATGCAGCCGAAGCAGGCGAAGTCATCACGCTTGCGGCTCTTTGCACCGAAAGCAACTCTGGTACAGCCAAAGGCTCCTTCAACCTGCCCTCGGTGGCCGATCTCACGATCGAAGGTCAGAGCGGCATGACCGCCGGGTTTGACGGTACGAGTGTCAAAGGACGTGCCCTGGAGGGCACGGGCAACGGTCTGGTGCTGCGCAACCTCGTGATCGAGAACTACTCGCTCAACGAAGAATCCGCCGTCACGCTCTACCCCAGCGAAGGCGCTCTGCCGCAGATCGAATCCGATCGCTTCCTCGACGACACCGACAGCACATCCAGCAATTCCAACAGGGGTGGGGCCCTCTACGTCTCGGCGTCCAACGGCACCTGCGCTTACACAGCTCCGCTGAGCATCACCGACTCCCTCTTCAAAGGTGATCGCATCGCGGACACCTCGACCTCGGAAAACAACCGTGATCTTGGGGGCGCCGCGTACGCGGAAATACGCTGTAACCCGGCCTCGGCGCCGATCGACTTCGCGACGCTCGGCGGGAACACCTTTGCCGAAGACGCGATCGGCACGCAGGCGGGCGGCGAAGCCTTCGGCGGGGCTCTGGACCTGACCAACGCCTCCGGGTCGAAAGTTCTCGTATCGGCTACGCAGAACGGAAACGTCTTCGAAGATGACACGATCACCTCGTTAACGCCGACCGGCGTCTACGGCGGTGGCGGTGAGTGGGCGCCGTCGCTCGAGCTCTCGAGCACTAACGATCGCTTCGTTAAGAATTCCCTACCGGGGCCGCAAGGCGCGAGCGCATCCAGCGAGGGCGCCGGCCTAGGCGTGATCACATCGACCTGCTCGGAAAAAGCGCCTGCCTCGATGACGCTGAACAACGCGGTGCTCGCCGCCAACACGATCGGTCCCGCAAGCGAAGGCGGCGAATCAGCGGGCGCGGGCATCTACGCCGCCTGTAAATCAAATGAACCCGACAGCCACTTCCACCTTAGCCTCAACGACTCGACGGTCGCCGGCAACCAGGCCCCCGGGGGTATCTCCGGCATCGACGGCGAAGACACCGACCAGCTGGCGCTGTCCAACTCGATCGTGACGAGCCCTGCGGGCCAGGCCGACATCGGTGGCTTCCGAACGACCTCCGGTGGATCGCTGACGTCCTCGTTCAGCGATGCGTGCGCGCCCGGCGTGAGCACGAGCACCCCGCTGCCGGGCGCAGGCAACATCTGCACGGACCCATTGTTGGCCGGCGAAGAAGCCGGCGAAGTGCGAGAGACCCCATCCAGTCCGACGATCGACGCCGGCTCAAACGCGCTCGTGCCGGCAGGCTTGACGAGAGATGTCTTCGGTGACCCGAGAATCCTCGCCGGACACGCCGGCTGCGCGCAGAGCTTCCCGGCGGTCGTCGACATGGGCGCCGACGAGCTCGCGCCCTCCGCGCCTTCCTGTCCAGCCCCGGTCGCGCCCCGCCCCCCCGTCCCCGGGCTGACTCGCTACATCAGCCGTAAGGTCAGCCCCACCGGCGTTGCGCTGACGCTGAACTGCGTTAGCACGGATGGTCTGGGCTGCTCCGGGACGATCTTCCTCACCACCAACGAGATTCTCCAGGGCAAGAAGGTCATCGCTGTCGGCGCGAGTCACCGCACCAGGGGGTCCGTCAGGCTCGGCCAGGGACCGTTCGCCCTGGCCGCCGGCGCCACCGCGACGTTCACGGTCAAGCTCAACTCGACCGGCCTGCAGCTGCTGCGCCATTTCCACGCGATCCCAGCCTTCGTGTTGGCCAACGAGGTATCGCCCACCAGCACTCCGTCCATCTTCCTGCTCGACGGCGTGCGCTTCAGCGAGCCCCAGAAGCACAAGCGGCAACACTCGAAGCATCCAAAGCACCACTGAGCCTCGCCCGCTCGTGGGGGCGGGGGGTGGGTGGGGTTCTCATACCTCAAAGCACGCTAGACTGCTCGGACCTCGCGCCTGGGCGGGGTTTTTCTTCGCCCAAGGCCGTTTTTGCCCACACGACCACGCAGGGAAATACACATGGCCCGCGGAGACGTTCGAATCGCGATCACCCTCGCATGCGAGGAGTGCAAGCATCGCAACTACCAAACGAATAAGTCCAAGCGCAACAACCCCGATCGGATCGGGCTGCGCAAGTACTGTCGCTGGTGCCGCATGCACACCAGCCACCGGGAGACTCGCTAGCGCGGGAGCGCTGTTGTGGCCCGTGATCGTAAACGCGCAAAGCAGCGCCGCGCCCGGCGCGGGCGTGGGGACGCCCCGACCGCGCCGGGCGCTCCGACCGCGCCGGTCGGGCAACCTGCTGGCCAGCCCGGGGCCGGAGACTCTCCGCACGGCGGCAGTCCCGTCCGCGCCGATGTGCCGGGCGCGCTCGACCATGCCTCGGGCGACGTCGACGAGTTCGACGCCGCGCTCGTGCGGGGCGCCGGTGGCGTGCCCGTGGACGCCGGCCCTGTGCCGGTGGACGGTGGCGTCTCCGCCGATCCAGAACATCTCTCCGAGCGCGAAATCGAGGACGAGGCTGAGGCCGAGGGCGATCTCAGCGAGGACGAGATCCAGGAGATCGCGGGAGGCCCGTCGGGGTCCGGTGGGGGCGGTGGCCTCGCCACCCCTGAGCAGGCTTCGGGCGCTCCTCAGCGGGGTGGCAACCGTGCGATCGGCTTCCTGCGCGCCAGCTGGGCCGAGCTGCAGCGGGTACAGTGGCCTGACCGCCGCCAGGTCTTCCAGGCGACCGCCGTCGTCTTGGGCTTCGTCGCGATCGCCGGCGCGTATCTCGGCTTGGCCGACTTCGTGGCCAAGGAAATCGTCGAATTCATCCTTTCCTAATCCGTTGCAGTCCTCACACTGAACCCCCTGTCAAGGAATCCTGAATGTTTCGTTGGTATGTAGTCAACACCTACTCCGGTCACGAGAACAAGGTTAAGCACAACCTCGAGCACCGCGTGATCTCGCTCGGCCAGCAGCGCGCCGTGCGCAACGTGGTCGTCCCGACCGAGTCGGTCTCGGAGATGAAGGACAACCAGAAGATCACCGTCGAGAAGCGCACGATGCCCGGCTACGTGCTCGTGAACATGGAGCTCAACGAGGACTCCTGGGGCGTCGTCAAGGGCACCCCCGGCATCACTGGTTTCGTTGGGGCCTCTCAGGAGCCTGTTCCGTTGACCCAGGTCGAGGTCGACCGGATGCTGCACAAGACGGACGTCGCCACGGCGCCGCGCACGCGCGCCCAGTTCACGATCGGCGAGTCCGTGAAGGTCATCTCCGGCCCGCTGTCGGACTTCTCCGGAGAGATCTCCGAGATCAACGAGGACGCCGCGAAGCTGAAGGTCCTGGTATCAATCTTCGGTCGCGAGACGCCGGTTGAGGTGCAGTTCGATCAGGTTAAAAAGTTGTAGATGGGAAACAGATGGCTAAGAAGGTCTTAACAACAATCAAGCTGCAGGCGAACGCCGGGCAGGCGAGCCCCGCCCCGCCGGTCGGCCCTGCGCTGGGGCAGCACGGGATCAACATCATGGAGTTCTGCAAGGCGTTCAACGCCCAGACGCAGGGCGAAACCGGGACCGTGATCCCGGTCGTGATCACGGTCTACGAGGACCGCTCGTTTACGTTCGTCACCAAGACGCCCCCCGCGGCCGTGCTGATCAAGCAGGCGCTGCGGATCGGCAAGGGCTCGGGCGAGCCCAACCGCACGAAGGTCGGCACGATCACCCAAGCCCAGCTGCGCGAGATCGCCGAGCGCAAGCTCGAGGATCTGAACGCCCACGACATCGACCAGGCCGCGAAGATCATCGCGGGGACGGCACGCTCAATGGGCGTCGAGGTGGCCTCATGAGCTCCCAGCACGGTAAGCGCTATTCCGAGGCGCTGGGGAAGGTCGAGCGCGAGCGCGAGTACGAGCCCGCCGAGGCGGTCGCGCTCGTCAAGAGCCTCGCCGGAGCGAAGTTCGACGAGTCGGTCGAGCTGCACGTGCGCACGGGCTTGAACGTAAGGCACGCCGACGAGCAGCTGCGCGGCACGATCGCGCTGCCGAACGGCCTCGGCAAAGACGTGAAGATCATCGTGTTCGCCCAGGGCCCGAAGGTCGCCGAGGCCGAAGCGGCCGGCGCCGACGCGGTCGGCGGCGAGGACCTGGCGAAGCTGGTGGAGGAGGGCTTCGACGACTTCGACGTCGCGATCGCCACGCCCGACCTGATGTCGGTCGTCGGTCGCCTGGGCCGCGTGCTCGGGCCGTCGGGGAAGATGCCCAACCCGAAGGTCGGCACGGTCACGATGGACGTCGCCAAAGCGGTCGAAGAGTCCAAGTCGGGCAAGGTCGAGTACCGCACCGACCGCAACGCGATCGTGCACCTCGTGATCGGCAAGGCGAGCTTCGAGGAGCGTCCGCTCTTGGAGAACTATGCCGCGGTGATCGAAGAGCTGATCCGCGCGAAGCCGGCGAGCGCCAAGGGCCGCTATCTGCACTCGATTACGATCACTTCAACGATGGGGCCGGGCGTGAAGGTCAACGCCGGGCGCACACGTGAAATCCTCGAGGAGGCGCCCGCGGCTACGATCGCCGCTTAGCGTCTATCTCCTCCAGGCAACCGAAGACCCCCGGCGGCCAGCCGATCTCTCTCTCTGAGGATCGGCCTGCAGAAGTCCGGGATAGGAGCCACGAATGAACCGAGACCAGAAGGCCACGGCGATCGCCGAGATCGCCGCCAACATCGACGAGTCCCAGGCGGTCTTCGCCGTCGACTACCGCGGCATCTCCGTGCCTCAAGTGGCCGAGCTGCGCGCGAAGCTGCGCGAGTCCGACGCGACCTTCAAGGTCGTCAAGAACTCGCTCACCGAACGGGCGGCGGACCAGGTGGGGGCCGAGACACTGAAGGAGCTCCTCGAAGGGCCGACCGCGCTGACCTTCGTGCGCGGCGATATCGCGACCGCGGCCAAGGCTGTCGCCGACTACGGGCGTGCCACCCAGCTGCTTCCGTTCAAGGGCGGCCTGATGGACGGCGCGGCGCTCGACCCCGAGCAGATCCGCTCGCTCTCGCGCTTGCCTTCCCGCGAAGTGCTCTACGGCCAGCTCGTCGGCGTCGTCGCCTCGCCCATCTCAGGGCTGGTACGCACGCTGGGCGCGCTCGTCGGCGGCCTTGCGGTGGCGCTCGGCCAGGTGCGCGAGCAGAAGGAAAACTCGACTTCAACTTCAACAACCCCGGAGGACTGACACATGGCTACAGCCACAAGCACAGAGAAGTGGATCGAGGAGCTGAAGGGCATCTCGGTGCTCGAGCTCGCTGAGCGCATCAAGGCACTCGAGGAGGAGTTCGGCGTCTCCGCCGCGGCGATGGCCGCACCGGCCGCCGCACCCGCGGGCGCAGGCGGTGGCGACGCCGCCGCCGAGGAGGAAGAGAGCACCACGGCCGACGTGATCCTGACGGCCGCCGGAGACAAGAAGATCCAGGTGATCAAGGTCGTCCGCGCAGCCACGGGCCTCGGGCTGAAAGAGGCCAAGGCGCTCGTCGACGAGGCTCCCAAGCCCGTCAAGGAGGGCATCGAGAAGGAGGAGGCCGGCAAGCTCAAGCAAGAACTGGAGGAGGCCGGCGCCACCGTCGAGCTGAAGTAGCGCGGGATCCGGGCTTCGGCCCCGACCGGCAAACCGCTTCGCGGGACCGGTCGGTGCCGAAGCCCCGGACCCGCTTGGCTATCTATTTGGTCACACAAGGGCTTCTCTCGGTCCTCGTCCGTCGAATACGTTCTGGGCCATCTTTACCCGCGCCTAACAAAAGCGCCGATTTTCCGGTAAAGTGCTCGTCGCTGACCAATAGTCGCAGCCGCTCCTAGCAACACGATCCGCGCCACATACGCGATGATCGAGAGGGCGGGGTCCGTGAGCGTCGGCTGCCCACTTGAGGGTGCCGCTGGTCTGTGCTATCTTCAGTGGTCGCGCTTCGGCGCCCTCCTCTGCCCGTTTCACGCCCTCCGAAGGAGTCGTTTCTTGGCTGCTGTTGATGCTCTCCGGACGCGCCGGACTTTCGCGCGTCTACCCAAGTCTGTCGATGTTCCGAACCTGATCGATATCCAGCGCCGCTCGTTTACGTGGCTGACCGACCCGAAGACGGGGGGTCTGCGCGAGACGATTGACGACATCTCCCCGATCGAGGACTACACCGGCAACCTCGCCGTGCAGTTCGGCGAGTTCGTGTTCGACGAGCCGGTCGCCAACCTCGAGCAGTGCCGCGAGAAGGACCTCACGTACGCGCGTCCGCTCACCGTGACCGTGGCGTTCATCAATCGCGAGACCGGAGAGATTCGCGAGCAGTCGGTGTTCATGGGCGACTTCCCGTGGATGACCGAGCGCGGCACGTTTGTGATCAACGGCACCGAGCGCGTGGTGGTCACGCAGCTCGTGCGCTCTCCGGGGGCGTATCTGATGGAGCCGAAGGATCGTGAGAAGCAGGTGTTCATCGCAAACCTGATGCCCGCGCGTGGATCCTGGCTCGAGCTCGAGATCGACAAGAAGGGCAAGGTGTTCGTCCGCATCGACCGCAAGCGCAAGCTGCCGGTGACGGTGCTGTTGCGCGCGATGGGCTACGCGACCGATGAGGAGATTCTGCGGCTATTCGAGAACTCGCTGTACATCCGCAACACGATCGAGTCCGACACCGAGATCACCCGCACCGAAGAGGGCGCGCTGGTGGAGCTGTTCAAGAAGCAGCGCCCTGGCGAGCCGCCGTCGGTCGATAACGCAAAGGCGCTGCTGAACCAGCTGTTCTTCGACCCCAAGCGTTATGACCTGACGCGCGTCGGTCGCTACAAGCTCAACTCGCGGCTCGGTCTCGACATTGACATCGATACGCGTACGCTCACGCACGACGACATCCTCGCGCTGGTGCGCGAGCTCGTCTCGCTGCCCAAGCGCCTTGGCATCCCCGAGGACGGCGAGCTCGAGATCAAGGACTACGCGGCCGAGGCGATGAGCATGCCGCGCGAGCCGGTCGCCGATCACCTCGACGAGTACGAGCACTTCGGCAACCGCCGCCTGCGCACGGTGGGCGAGCTGATCCAGGAGGCCTTCCGGATCGGGCTGTACCGGATGGAGCGCGTCGTGCGCGAGCGGTTGACGACCGAGGATGCGGACACGATCACGCCGCAGACGATCATCAACATCCGCCCCGTCGTGGCTGCGCTGAAGGAGTTCTTCGGCTCCTCGCAGCTCTCGCAGTTCATGGACCAGACGAACTCGCTCGCGGGCCTCACCCACCGCCGGCGCCTGTCCGCGCTGGGAGCGGGTGGACTGACGCGCGAGCGCGCGCCGATCGAGGTGCGCGACGTGCACCCGACGCACTACGGGCGCATGTGCCCGATTGAGACGCCGGAGGGACCGAACATCGGCCTGATCGGCTCGCTGAGCTCGTTCGCCGAGGTGTCCGAGTACGGCTTCGTGACCACTCCCTACCGCGTGGTGAAGGACGGCGTGCTGACGGACAAGGTGCAGCGTCTGGACGCCACCCAGGAAGAGGAGTTGGTGATCGCCCAGGCGAACACGCCGGTCGACGCAAAGACCGGCAAGCTGAAGGGCACCGAGATCCTCTGCCGTACGCAGGCCGGCCAGTACGTGACGGTCGGGCCCAAGGACGTCGACCTCCTCGACGTCTCGCCTGAGCAGATCTGGTCGGTGGCCACGGCGATGATCCCGTTCCTCGAGCACGACGACGCCAACCGGGCGCTGATGGGCTCGAACATGCAACGTCAGGCGGTGCCGCTGCTGAAGGCCGACGCGCCGCTGGTGGGGACCGGGATGGAGCGCCGCGCGGCGCTCGACACGGGCGACGTGCTGCTGACGCGGGGCGCCGGGACGGTCGATTTCGTCGACGCCACCCAGATCGTGGTGGAGACGAGTGACGGCAAGGATGAGTACGAGCTGCAGAAGTTCATGCGCTCCAACCAGGGCACGCTGATTCATCAGAAGCCGCGGGTGAAGGCAGGCCAGAAGGTCAAGGCTGGCGACGTGCTCGCCGACGGGTCCTCGACCGACAAGGGCGAGATGGCGCTCGGCAAGAACCTGATGGTGGCGTTCATGTCCTGGGAGGGCTACAACTTCGAGGACGCGATCATCCTCTCAAAGCGCTTGGTCAAGGACGACGAGCTGACCTCGATCCACATCGAGGAGTACGAGATCGACGCCCGCACGACCAAGCTCGGCGAGGAGGAGGTCACACGCGACATCCCCAACCGCTCGGAGGAGTCGCTGCGCAACCTCGACGATCGCGGGATCGTGCGCGTCGGCGCCGAGGTGCAGTCGGGCGACCTGCTCGTGGGCAAGGTCACGCCCAAGGGCGAGACCGAGCTGACGGCCGAGGAGAAGCTGATCAGGGCGATCTTCAAGGAGAAGGCGCGCGAGGTGCGCGACACCTCGTTGAAGGTGCCTCACGGCGAGGGCGGCGTGGTGATTGACGTGATGACGTTCAGCCGTGACGCGGGCGACGATCTGCCGCCGGGGGTCAACGACCTCGTGCGCGTGTTCGTGGCCAAGAAGCGCAAGATCTCCGAGGGCGACAAGCTCGCGGGGCGCCATGGCAACAAGGGTGTGATCTCGAAGATCGTCGACGAGCAGGACATGCCGTTCCTGGAGG
Source organism: uncultured Solirubrobacterales bacterium (assembly GCA_963837135.1). Classification (GTDB taxonomy): domain Bacteria; phylum Actinomycetota; class Thermoleophilia; order Solirubrobacterales; family Solirubrobacteraceae; genus Palsa-744. The sequence goes on along the minus strand of CAWILV010000003.1, from coordinate 5,202 downwards.
ACGGTACCCCCGTTGACGTGATCCTCAACCCGCTGGGCGTGCCTTCGCGCATGAACGTCGGGCAGATCCTCGAGACGCACCTCGGTTGGGCCGCGGCGCAGGGTTGGTACGACGATGGCTCAGACGCCTACAAGGAAGCCCACGAGGGCAACGGACATAACGGCGGCGCCACGTCTTCCGCGCGCGTGTATGTATCGACGCCGGTGTTCGACGGCGCCACGGTGGCGGATGTCGACGAGGCGCTCGTGCGCTGGCAGGACGAGCACAAGGGTCGGATTCGCATGGACGTCGACAAGAGCCGTCGTCCGGGCGAGCAGGCCTCGGGCAAGATGACGCTGTTCAACGGCCGCACGGGCGAGCCGTTCGCCGAACAGGTGACGGTCGGCTACATGTACATCCTCAAGCTCCTGCACCTCGTCGACGACAAGATCCACGCGCGCTCGACCGGCCCCTACTCGCTGGTCACTCAGCAGCCGCTGGGCGGCAAGGCGCAGTTCGGCGGCCAGCGCTTCGGCGAGATGGAGGTCTGGGCGCTGGAGGCATTCGGCGCCGCCTACACGCTGCAGGAGATGCTGACGATCAAGTCCGACGACACCGTCGGGCGCGTGAAGGCCTACGAGGCGATCGTCAAGGGCGAGAACATCGCCGAGCCGTCGATTCCCGAGTCGTTCAAGGTCCTGCTGAAGGAGATGCAGTCGCTGGCGCTCGACGTCAACGTGGTCTCCGAGGAAGGCCAGCGCACGGAGATGCGTGACGAAGACGACGATCTGCTGCGCGCCGCCGAGGAGCTCGGCATCGACCTCTCCGGCGTGCGTGCGCCGGCGGCGACCGACGCGCCCGCGGAGGACGAGGAGGAGAGCGAGGTATCTGCCGAGGCGACAGAGGAGACCGGCGCCGCCGACGAGTCCCTGCAGGAGAGTCCGGCGGAGGACGAGGAGGAGGATCCCGTGGAGGATCTCGAGGTGGAGGATCTCGAGGTCGAGGAGCTGCTTGGGGATACCGCGGCACTCGGCGACGACGCAATTGCAACTGACGAGACTCCGGAGGAGACACCGTGATCGACATCAACAACTTCGACGCAATCGAGATCTCACTCGCCTCCTCCAAGCAGATCCGCAGCTGGAGCTCGGGCGAGGTCATCAAGCCGGAGACGATCAACTACCGCACGCTCAAGCCCGAGAAGGACGGCCTCTTCTGCGAGCGGATCTTCGGCCCGACAAAGGACTGGGAGTGCTACTGCGGCAAGTACAAGCGCGTTCGGTATAAGGGCATCGTGTGCGAGCGCTGCGGCGTGGAGGTCACACGCTCGAAGGTCCGCCGCGAGCGCATGGGCCACGTCGACCTGGCCGCCCCCGTGAGCCACATCTGGTTCTTCAAGGGCGTGCCCAGCCGGATCGGCTACCTGCTGGACATGGCGCCGAAGGAACTCGAGAAGGTCTTGTACTTCGCGGCGTCGATCATCACGTGGGTCGACGACGAGGCGCGCACGAAGGATCTCGACTCCTTGGAGAAGGAGGTCAACAAGGTGCTCGACGCCTACGCGGCCGAACGCGAGGAGCGGGTGCTCGAGCTGCGCGAGTCGCTCAAGCGCAGGGAGAAGTATTTGCAGAACGGCAAACAGACCCACTTCTCCGACGAAGACCACCTGTGGGCGGACTCGCTCGACATCAACCTGGCGAAGATCTCCGACGAGGAGCGCGAGAAGCTGACCAAGGAGTTGACGAAGTCCTTCGACGCCGACATCGCCGACACCGAGGCCTACATCGAGGACGGCGCCGAGCGGATGCGCAACGTCTGGGAGCTGTTCAAGACGATGGAACCGAAGCAGATCGAGCACGACGAGACGACCTTCCGCGAGCTCAAGGAGCGCTTCGGCTCCTCCTACGGATTCGGCGAGTACTTCCGCGGCGGGATGGGCGCCGAAGCGATCCGCGACCTGCTTCAGCAGGTCGATCTCGAGGCCGAACGTGTGGAGCTCGAGGATCAGGTCAAGACCGGCAAAGGCCAGAAGCAGGCCCGCGCGGTCAAGCGCCTGAAGGTCGTCTCGGCGTTCCTGCAGTCGGGGAACAAGCCGGAGATGATGGTGCTGGACGCCGTGCCGGTGATCCCGCCGGAGCTGCGCCCGATGGTGCAGCTCGACGGCGGGCGTTTCGCCACCTCGGATCTGAACGACCTCTACCGCCGCGTGATCAACCGCAACAACCGCCTCAAGCGGCTACTCGACCTCGGCGCGCCCGAGATCATCGTCAACAACGAGAAGCGGATGCTGCAGGAGGCCGTCGACGCGCTGTTCGACAACGGGCGCCGTGGGCGTCCCGTCACCGGACCGGGCAACCGGCCGCTGAAGAGCCTCTCGGACATGCTCAAGGGCAAGCAGGGGCGCTTCCGCCAGAACCTGCTCGGTAAGCGCGTGGACTACTCGGGACGCTCGGTGATCGTGGCCGGACCGTACCTGAAGCTGCACCAGTGCGGCCTACCGAAGATCATGGCGCTCGAGCTGTTCAAGCCGTTCATCATGGCTCGCCTGGTCGAGCGCAAGTCCGCGCAGAACATCAAGGCGGCCAAGAAGATGGTCGACTCGGGGATCGGCGAGGTGTGGGACGTGCTTGAGGAGGTCATCCACGAGCACCCCGTGCTGCTGAACCGCGCGCCGACGCTTCACCGCCTTGGCATCCAGGCGTTCGAGCCGCTGCTCGTCGAGGGCAAGGCGATCCAGGTGCACCCGCTGGTCTGCCACGCGTTCAACGCCGACTTCGACGGCGACCAGATGGCGGTCCATCTGCCGCTCTCGGCCGAGGCGCAGGCAGAGGCACGCATCCTGATGCTGTCCTCCAACAACATCCTCTCTCCCGCGCACGGGGCGCCGCTGGCGACCCCGACGCAGGACATGATCCTCGGCGCTTACTACCTGACCTACGGTCCGGAGGCCGAGGAGCTCGCGAAGATCGACAGGGCGACGTATGAGCCGCGCCCGCACGTGTTCAGAACCGCGCAGGAGGCCGAGCTCTCCTACGAGGGCGGCGTCGTCAAGCTGCACGACATCGCCGAGTTCCGTCCGTTTGGGCGTGAGGGCGGCCACGTGCTAACGACGATCGGGCGGATCATCTACAACGACCGCATCGAGCGGGCGCTGGCGGAGGCGCTGGGCGACGAGTTCGACGCGAGCAAGTATGTGTTCGTCAACCAGTCGATGAAGAAGCGCGACACCACCCGTCTGATCGACGCGCTGGTGCAGACATATGGCGCGACGACGATCTCGCTGGTGCTCGACGCGTTCAAGGACCTCGGCTTCAAGTACGCCACGCAGGCGGGCATCACGATCTCCAAGAACGACGTCGTGATCCCGCCCGAGAAGCAGGGCATCCTCGACAAGTACGACAAGCTCGTGGGGGCGATCACCGATCAGTACGACGACGGCTTGATCACCCAGGAGGAGCGTCACGAGGCCGTGGTCGAGAAGTGGAACGCGGCGACCGACGAGGTCGCGGAGGCGATGATCGAGAACCTCGACGTCCTGAACCCGATCTTCATGATGGCCAACTCGGGTGCTCGTGGCTCGTTCAAGCAGATTCGCCAGCTGGCGGGGATGCGCGGGCTGATGGCCAACCCGAAGGGCGAAATCATCGAGCGTCCGATCAAGGCCAACTTCATGGAGGGCCTGTCGGTGCTGGAGTACTTCATCTCCACGCACGGCGCGCGAAAGGGACTGGCGGATACCGCGCTGCGGACCGCCGACTCGGGCTACCTGACCAGGCGCCTGGTCGATGTGGCCCAGGATGTGATCATCCGCGAACCCGACTGTGGCGCGGAGGAGTACATCGAGATGGCCGCCTTCAAGGAGGGCGGCGACCCGAACGACGATCTCGTCGGGCGGATCGCGGCGCTGCCGGTCACGACCAAGCGCGGGCGGATGCTCGCCGAGCAGGGCGCGGAGATCGGCCGCGCCGAGTTCGCCGAGATCGTCGAGGCGTTCAAGGACGACCACGAGAAGGGCGCGAAGGTCGTCGTGCCGGTGCGCTCGGTGCTCAAGTGCCGCGCGCCCAGCGGCGTCTGCCAGGCCTGTTACGGCCGGGCGATGGCCACGGGCGCGCTCGCCCAGATCGGCGACGCGGTCGGCATCGTCGCGGCGCAGTCGATCGGCGAGCCGGGCACGCAGCTGACGATGCGCACGTTCCACACCGGCGGAGTCGCCGGGGCGGACATCACGCACGGCCTGCCGCGCGTGGTCGAGCTGTTCGAGGCGCGCAAGCCGAAGGGCCTGGCGAAGATCGCCGAGCAGGACGGCGTCGTCTCGATCGAGGAGACCGAGAAGGCGCTGACCGTGACGATCACCGACGAGGCCGGCGAGGAGCACAAACACGCCTTCCCGCGGCGCACGCGGCTGTTCGTCGGCGCGGGCGAGAAGATCACGGCCGGCAAGCAGCTCAACGAGGGCTCGGTCTACCCGCACGAGCTGCTCGCGATCCGCGGGCGCACCGAGACCGAGCAGTATCTGGTCAAGGAGGTCCAGGAGGTCTACAAGTCCCAGGGCGTGGACATCAACGACAAGCACATCGAGTTGATCGTCAGGCAGATGCTGAAGAAGGTCAGGGTCGACCAGAAGGGCGACACCGACTACCTGCCGGGACAGTTCGTGGACCGCTTCGATTTCGCGAAGATCAACGACGAGGTGATCGCAAAGGACGGCGAAGCCGCCCAGTTCGAGGACATCATCCTCGGGATCACGAAGGCGTCGCTGAACACCGACTCGTTCCTGTCTGCGGCCTCTTTCCAGGAGACCACGAAGGTGCTGACCGACGCGGCGCTGGAGGGCAAGACGGATCGACTCAACGGCCTGAAGGAGAACGTGATCATCGGCAAGCTGATCCCGGCCGCCACGGGCCTGAAGCGCTACCGGCGGATCGAGATCGAGCCCTCTGAGCCACTGCCTCGCGCGATCGACGATGTCGGTCTGCTCGACCAGGACGAGATCGCCGCCGAGCTCGGTCTCTCTGGCGGCTTGTTGGTGGCTACGGGCAGGAGTTCGACGCGGATCTCGCCTCGCTCGAGAAGATCGGTGCCGGCGGCACCGACCCGGGCTTTGTCGAGGAGCTCGTCGACCTCGAGGTTCTCGGAGCCCGCCGGGGAGTAAGCGTCCTCAGGTCATAGAAGCTCTTTGAACGCGGCCGGGTTCTTCTTGAGTCCGACCGCGTTTTTCATTAA
>CAWILV010000002.1:0-739758 GCA_963837135.1 uncultured Solirubrobacterales bacterium | reverse complement strand
TGGGGCAGACGAGCGCGCAAGGATCATCACCGCCTTTCTTCGAGCCCACGAGCTAGAAATCTCAAGAGGCACCTTGCAGGCACTGCTGGAGTCACCGAGGGCGCGACCGGCTCGGACTTGGTAGCCGCCGTCCGTGCCGCCGTACGCACAACTGTCCTGGAAGATGAGCCACTCGAGCTCGCCCTGCTTCGCGAAGCTCTGCCGACTGACAGCAGCGGCATCCCGCGCCACGTCAAGGCGGCGATCGCGCGCGCCGCCGCCGAGCACGCGGGCCTCCCTCACCGCACCATCGCCGAGCTGCTGAGCTGCTCACCCACCGTCGGGCGGCTGCTCAACGACGACTCCACCCGGAGATCACCTGATGGCAGATCCGCCAACAGCCCCCGGGACCGGCCACTCCTCGGCGGCGGGGAGCGCCTCGCCCGGGAAGCCCAGCCGGCGCGTGCCCCCGCCGAGAAGTACCACCCCCAGAGCATCGAAGAAGCCATGGGGCGCCTTGGCCCCGCCGCGCGCGACATCCGTCAGCGAACGCAGAGCATGCCGGCCAAACTCCGTGGCGAACGGATCATCCTCGAGGCGCGCTCCTGCCGAACTACCTCGCGGCGAGTTACCACCCAAGCCAACTGAGGGACGACGCCGACCTGGTCGCCATCGGGACGCGCAACGCGACGGGATCTCCGCACCGCGCGTCAAGAGAAGCCCGACCAACCCACGAAGACGCTGCTGCTGGCCGCGACGGATCGCTCGCTGCGTCGCCTAAAGGATCTCCTCACTGCTCAGGCCACGCGGGCTGGAGAGAAGGTGCTGAGCGACCTGACCAAGCTGCAGGACATCGCGCTGCCCGACGAGCACCACATCCTGCGCGGCCGCCCTGCAGCCGCGGACGCTGGGCACGACGAGCCGGAGACAGATATCTGGGAGGCGGTCCTGCATCCTGCCGTGGACGCCGCCGGAACACTCAGCAGGCAGGCTCACGACCTCGTCATCGATCGCTGGCGCGCGCTCGTGCGAGAAAACGGCGGGCACCTGCACGAGGGTTACATCCGCACGGTCGGGAACCTGACGTTCATGCCGGTCACGCTCGCCGCAGACGCGGTACATGCAGTCGCGCAGTTCACCCGCTGCGCGTGCTGCGCCCAATGGCGAGGATGCGAAGCATTCCTGATGGGCTGCGCGGCGTCGCGGTCAACCCCGCGTCTTTCACGCCCCCGACGGGGAGGCCCCAACCCACCGCGTAGCGGTGTTTGATGGGGGCTCCGGCAGTCACCCGCTGCTCGATCCGTACGTCACCCACGCCGATCTCACAACTACGCCCGTTGACACCCTGGCCGCGCAGCATGGCAGCCTCGTAACCAGCGCGATCCTTTACGGGCATCTGACAGGCGGCCAGCCGCTTGCTACTCCACCGGCGCAGGTCACCACTTCCGCATCCTCCCTCGCCCGTCCCATGTCTCTGCGGGCGAGGAGCCGTACTGGGTGATGGATCAGATCGTCGACTGCATCCAGCAAAACCCCCGGTGGAAGATCGTCAGCCTCAGCTACGGGCCCGATGAGTCCGTCGACGCGGACAGCGAACCCGACCGCTTCACCGCGGAGATCGACCGGCTCGCCTACGAACACGACATCACGTTCGTCATCGCCGTCGGAAACCTCGACGAACACCAGCGCAGCGGTCGCTCGCCGCTCGGCCTCGACCGTGTCAAGGCCCCCGCAGACGCTGTCAACGCGATCGTTGGGCGCGTGCGATGCCGTCCAACCGCCGAGCCCCGCGCGCAGCGACTACAGCTGCTGGGGACCCGGTCGGCCGGGGCTGCGTGTCTCGCCGCTCGGCGTGAGCTTCGGCGGTAACCCCGCGACGCACGGGTTCCTCGGCGCAGCCCCCAATGGCGCCTACCAGGCAGGGTGCGGCACGAGCTACGCCACCCCCGCAGCGGCGAGAGGGCTGGCGACCCTCCTGGAGGCGCTGCCCGAGCATTACCGGCAGGCGAGTGTGCTGCGCGCCTTCGCCGCCCATTACGCCGAGCCCCCGGCACACAGAGACCTTGACGCCGTCGGCTACGGGCGGCTTGCCGAGGACTACCGACCGGCCCTGCAATGTCCCGACGGGACCGTGACGGTCCTGATCACCGATCTCTCACCCGCGGTGACACCCGGGCCTATCCGCTGCCCTACCCTGCGGTTGGCGTGACCGGCAACGTCAGACTACGGTGGACGGTCTCATTCCTGACTCCGGTGGACCCACAGGAGGCCGCCAAGTACGCGCTCGCAGGTGTCGAGGTGCAGTTCCGCCCGGACATCGCCCGCTATCGGCTGGAACCGCCGCCAAACGCGCCGGGCGCGCCCGTGACGTCGATGCCGTCAAGGACAAGGATCTGATCGCCCAGCACATCCAGCAAGGCTGGCGTCTGAGCACGAACGCAAAGACCCGTGGAGGCAACGCGATCCGCAGCGAGCACGTACGTCGGGAAGCAGGCCTGTGGGAGTCCGTCGTCGTCTACCAGGACTCGGTCAGGGCGTCGAGCCTGAACCGGCCGGAGATCTGGATGACCTACTACGAGCGAGCGCAGGGACAGCTGGTCGGACGGGATGACGCGGCCGAACTCGACGTCGCCGTGCTTATGAGCGTCAACGCACCCCGGGTACCCGACATCTACGAGCGGGTGCTCGCACAGGCCGACTTCCAAGTGCTCACCCCCGTGGTCTCGGCGGTCTCCATCCCCGTCCGCGCCTAGCCGTTTCTCGCCCGCTCAGCGTTGCAATGGCGCACCGAGGCTAATCTGGGACGGTGCGCTCTACGACAGACCCGAACCCCTACCTGGCGATCTACGAGCGTCTCGCGCCTGAGGCGTTCCCTGAGCTATGGCCATGGCAGCAAGAGGTTCTCAGCGCTATCCAAGAGGTCCCGGGAGATGCGGCGATCGAACTCCCGACCGGTGCCGGAAAGACCGTCCCCGCACTCCTGATGTGCGAGGAGTACCGGCAAAGAACCGGACAGCCGGTCGCCTACCTCACCGGTACCAAGCAGCTCACCCAGCAGGTGAAGGCCGAGGCCGACCGTCTCGGTGTGCCCGCCGCCGCGTTCCATGGCGCAAAGGCCAGCTGGGACGATGATCGCAAGAGCGACTACGAGTTCGCGACGGCCGTCGGGGTCATGAACTACTGGAACTATCTCAACGAGGCCCCCGGCGTGAACCCCGCCGGGCTGCTCGTACTCGACGACGTGCACCTCGCCGAGGGCCCGCTTCGGGACTTCTTCGCCGTCATGATCCACGCCTCCGACCCGCTGTTCGTTGAGGCGCTCGGGCGGATCCAGGCCCGCTTCGGCTACTACGGGATCATCAATGATCTACTTGAGGGAATCATCCCCGCGCTGCCAGCCGAGATGCTCTCGCCGCTGGATTCGTTGGAGGTGGCACGTGAGGTTGGCGCTCTCCTCGACGCGCAGCTGGAGGACGGCAGCCCTGCCTGGTGGGCCTGGCGACGCACGCGCTCTCACGCCCAGGCGTGCTGCTGGCTCGTGTCCGCCCGCGGCCTGACGATCACCCCATGGATCCCGCCGAGCCAGACCATTGAGCATTTCGCCGAGCCCGAACGCCGCCTGTATCTGAGCGCGACGGTCGGCGACCTCAACGATCTGCGCCGACGCGTCGGATGCCCGCCGGTGGAGCGGGTCACCGCCGCCGTCCCGCCGCGGCAAGGCAAGCGGTTCGTCGGGCTGCTGCGTCCCGACCGGGAGCAGACGCCTATGGAGATCGTCACCGAGGCACAGCCACTAATCGCCGCCGCAGGCAAGGCCCTGTGGCTGTGCGCCCGGTCCTCCACTGCCGATGTCCTCCAGGCCGCGCTCATTGACGCAAAGCTCGGCAACGTCCGCCGCCTTCAAGCGGACAACGGCGCCGCCGACCTGTTTGCTGCAGTGGAGACCGGCCAGCTAGTTTGCGCCGGCCGCTACGACGGCATGGACTTCCCGGGCGATTCCTGTCGATTGGAGATCCTGCCGGAGATCCCCGTCGCCACCAGCGAGCTCGAGGATTTCATCAGCGCCTACCTACGCGACGCGCCATTCGCCCGCTCGCGATTCGCGCAGCGTGTCGCCCAGGCGCTGGGCCGCTGCAACCGTGGCGAGTCCGACCGAGCCGTATACCTGCTCTGGGATCCCGGGTTCTTCAACGCGCTGGGAAACCGTCGCGGGCTAGATCTTCTGCCGCAGAGGTACGCCCGGACGTGTTCGCCGCTGTGCGACGCAGCGGCGAACCCACGGCGGTCATCGCGGCGGCCCGCCGATTCCTCAAGGGCGAGGACCCTGACGATCCACCACCGCCGCCGCCGGAGATCATCGGCGCCTCGACGTCCGCGGGCGATGAGCTAGACGGCGTGCTGCGGCTCTGGTCTGAGGACTACCGAGGAGCCGCGGAGCGGTTCGCTCGCGCGGCGGCAGCGACGGACGGTGCCGGCGAGCTGCGTGGCTTCTGGCTGGCGATGCAGGCGCTCGCTCTCACGCTCGCCAACCGCACCTACCAGGACGCTGGCGCCGGGCGTCAGGCGGCGTCCGCGATCGCAGACGCCATCAGCGCAGGTGGTGTCAACACCTTCTTCTCGCGACTACGAGCCTCTCAAGCCCGCGCTGCCCAAGCCCAGGCCGAGGATCACCGCACGCGAAACGACGGACTTTTCGCGAGCTGGGACGCGCTGCTTGACCGCCGGCGCGGGGCCCAGCTCGAGCGGTGGCGCGCTGCGCTTCTCTCCGACCTCGGCGGAGACAGCCACGACGGCGTAATCCGCGCCATCGCCGAGCTCGGGCGACTGCTGGGTCTCAAGACGGAGGCGCCGCAGGCCAAGCAAGGGGAGCACGACCTGCTGTGGGAGCTGACGGGCCCGCGGCGGCGCCTGGTATTCGAGGTGAAGCTCGCGCCGCAGGCGAAGAGCACCTCGATCAAGGACGTAAACCAGTCGGAGGGTGCGACCCGCGCGGTCGAGACGACGTCCGAGGGCATAGCGGTCAGGGGGCTGCTGCTGACGCCTCACGAGAAGCTCGAGTCGAAGGCCGCAGCCCGACTTGACCGGGTCAGGCTAGTGGGACTCGGGGACGTGTGCTCCTTCGCGTCCGAGCTGCTGCAGCTCCTGGGTGTCTACGCAGACGGGTGGAGCGAAGATGCCAAGGCGCGCGAGGAACGCCGCAACCTCGTGGAACCTGAGCTACCCGATCTCGAGCTGCTGTGGAAGCGTCGCAAAGTGTCCGCTAGTCCGTGGGTTGCACTCTCTCGAAAGAAACGAGCCTGACCCGCTCTCTGGGATCCGTCACGGCGGCGTTGCGACGGGCAGCCCAAGCTGACACCTCGCTGCTCCCAGCCGGCCGACCACTTCGATCGGGTCCTGCTCCTCATCGACACCGACCAACACGTCATCCAGTTCAGAGCGGAACCTCTCGCTCGGGGCTACCTTCTCCATGCGGGAGCTCGTGGAAGCGGTCTTCGTTCCTGTCGATGTGGTTCGCGAGTACACGGGCTGGTCGAACACCTGGAAGGCCCACCGGCTCGCGCTGACCGAGAGGCTCCTGGACGACCCGAGAGTCCGGCGCGTGCCGCCGCAGGGCTTATCGCGCACTCTTTTGATTGGAGGTCTGAGCAGTAACGCTCACCGGCCTTCGAGGTATGCCTTATCGACGGTGAGTGGCTCCAGGTGGTCGGCGATCCATCCTGCGAACGCGCTCGGCTTCAACCAGTTCGCGCCGTAGTGGCGGACGGAGACGAGATGACATGCCTTCCGTGTCCGGCTGAGCCCAACCACGAATTCGCACGCCTCTTTGTCGGTGATGTCGTGCGGATTGCGCGGAAGGTGGCCGTCATTGAACCCGACGATGAAGACGTGGCCCGCTGAGAGGCCCTTCGAGCCGGTCAGGCTGGTGCAGATGATCGATGGACGCTCGTCCGGTCCGCCCTTCTCGGTCTCGGCATCCTTCTCCGATTCAGATCCGTCCTCGTCACTGCTCTCGTTCGCTTCGGCTGAGAGGAGAAAGGCGAGGATCTCGTCGAACGATCTGCCGGCTACAGCGACTAGCTCGTCGATCTCGTGCTGACTCAGCTCCTCGCCCGCGAGTAGTCGGCCGACCAAGCGCGCGAGCGCCAGGTGACGGTCGCGATAGTCCACCGGGATGAGCTCGACGAGCTCCGTCTCCTCCTGGACGACCCGCCGCAGTGCATCGTCGGACTTCTCGAACGCCTCGCATGCAAGCAGTATCCGCCAGCCCAGCCGCGAGCCCGCATCCTTGGCGAGATATCGGTACGCGTCGAGCACATTGATGCGCGGCGGATCCGACTTGCCGAGCTGCGCCTGTGGAAGCTCCTCGACGATCGTGTGGAAGGCGGCCTCTAGAAACGGATTGGGGCCGGCGACCAGAACCGTCGGGTACCGCCTCTCGTGCGACTCGCGGATGTCCTCCACGGAGATCGCCCTGATCTGCTCGACGATGTAGCGGCCGATGTACGGCGCGCTCTTGCGCTCGGTCGAGCAGGTCGCGTGGGTGATCGTTGGGTGCGCCGCGCTGTCGGCGGCCTTGTCGGGCACGAAGCACTGAAAGTCCTTCTCCAGGCGGCCCTCAAGGTTGCCATTGGCAACCGCTGCCTTCAGCGCGTTGTTCACTGCGGACACCACCACGTCGGTGCAGCGCGAGCAGTACGGAAGCGAGAATCGCTCGTACGCATCGCCCTCCGCCAGTTCACGAATGAACCGGGCCTCCGCGTTCTTGAAGCTGTACAGCGCCTGATCGTCATCGCCTGCGATCAGCACTCTGCTCCTGCTCGTCAGCAGATCGATAAAGACCGTCTCGAGCTCGTTGAAGTCCTGATACTCGTCGACGACGATCAGCGGGAATGTCGGGATCTCGTCCTCGTGGTCACCGAAATGCAGCAGCACACGGCACACAGCGTCCGTGTGTGAGACCGCGTTGTAGTAGCTGCCGAGACGGAGGGTCTCGTTGATCACTCCCGTCGACGTGTCCAGCGTCTGCAACGCTGTCTCAATCTCCCGTTGGCTCCGCACAGATCCGATCAAGGCAAGGTCGTACGCGATCAGCTCCAGGAGCAGGGGGTAGTAGTGCCAGCCCGGCTGCAGGCCATCGGTCGGATGCCGATAGAGCTGGTGCTTACAGAAGCCGTGAAACGTGAAGACGTCGGCAACGTCTGAGAGATCCTTGCGCAGTTCGGCAACGAGGTTGCGAATGAACGTGAGCGCGAGCCCGCGCTCATCCGACACGCTGAGCGCTTCGCGAAACGTGAACGTCTTTCCCGTTCCCGGGCCGGCGACGATCAGCTTCTTGTCGGCCTCTGAGTCGACGATGGCCTGCGTCGCCTCAGTCCTTTTTTGCGTGATCTTGTCGTGCGCTTCGGTTCCCATCCACGCCTCCGAGCTCCGGTATCGCCTAGCCGAGCGGAAAACCGATGAGCTTGCTTATCACGGCGGCGGCCAGAGCGCCTCCCGCGCCCGTGAGGATCTGTCCGCTCGTGATGGCTCCCTTGCCCAGAAGGGCTCTGACGATGCCCTTGGCCTGCTGCTTGGTCTCCTCATCGACACCCTGAAGGGCGCCTATCTCCGACTCGGCTTGCTCGAGGATGCTGATGAACGTGGTGTTGTTCGTGATGTCGCCGCCCGCGACCTGGCTGTTGACTACCGCGCCGTAGATGTTGACAGTCGTGGCTGAGTCGGTTTCGTGGCGAAGGGAGTCGGAGGCCTTCATCGTCATTGCCAGGTTCTGGGCGTACTGCAGCGTCTGCTCTGCGCCGATCTGATCGACATCGACAAGATTGGCGGTGGCATAGCCCTCGTCTATCAGTGCAAGGATGCGTCTGGCCAAAGCGTCACGCCCGCCCGCATCGATGAGACCATCGGACACGCCTCGGTCAAGGAGCAGTGCAGGATCCGCGAGTGTCTGGGGTGTTGCCTTGCTGATGCGCATCAGCCACCGCAGGGTCGCTTCGGCAGAAGGTACCCGGCCACCGACCGCAGTGGGGAAGTTCGCGGCCTCGTCGAGAGCCCGCGCTTGTCCGCGGCCTTTCGGGGTCAGTGTGAAGGTGCGGTCCTTTTCGTTGCTGCCATGTGGCTCGACTCGCAGCATTCCGAAGTCCTGGAGGTCGTCGATGGCATGCTGGGTGGGGACTTCCCATGAGCGACCCCAGGCGGGATGTTCGATTTCCCGCTGCAGACCGCCGCGATGTCGAAGATGAAAGCTCTCGGGGTCACGACCATCAGCGTGCAGCACCCTGTCAGCTTGATAGATCCGACGCAATACTTCGCGGTGCTCATGCTCCATGTGCGTGAGTGTGCCACCTCCAGCGACAGACCTTACGCGGACTCGGTCGTAAGCAGCCTCGCCTTCGTGTGGATCCGAGCGCGTGGGCAGACACTGCTCACGTGCCCACGTCGGACGACGAGAGGTTGCTGGCGTTGCCAGTCATGGTTGCTCCCGGTGGCACAGGCTGATCCGCGGGTGATTACTACGACACGCGAGAGACTCGCCTACGTGCAGAGAGCCATGCAATGAAGGACTTTCGCTGACGCCGCGCACCTTCGTGGTCTGTCGCGGTGCGCAGTGCTTGCTCATGGGAGCGACGGTTCGCTTGTGCGGCGCGTGCTGCGCGCCACTCGACCTCGGCCGACCTTGGCCCGTTCCGCCGCAGGTCTTCGATGGCGTAGGCGTAGTGGTCGCTGAGCATCTTCAGGCTGGTCCCGCACTCGGCGGCGACGGTCTGTGGGTCCTCGGCGCGCAGGCGCAGGGAGATGCCGCCGCGGCGCAGCGCGTAGGGTGTTGCGCCGAGGATCGGGACGAACTCCGGGCGCCGCGCGACCTTCTCGACGGCCGGGGTGAAGAAGCCTGCGCCCCATGAGCGCGCCTGGCTTTCGCTGAGGTGGCAGGCGCCCGTGCGAGGGTCGCGGACGCCGTGCTGGGCACCGGAGAGGTCTCCAGGGATGATGAAGTCGAACTCGCGGGCCGGGTGCCCCGAGTGTCTAAGGGCATCCCGCCATTCGGACAGGTCTTCGCGGAGGATGCTCGGCATTGCGGTGCGTCGCTGGGTGCTGTGCTCGGTCTTGCCCCAATCACTCAGTTGCCCACTGGAGAGGACCTCGAGCACCCACGCGAACTCGCCCGCCAGCGACGCCCAGCGCAGGCCCCACACCTCCTGGTTGCGCGCACCGAGCCCGTACTGCAGGCTCACGACCATGGCGTCCCGGTGCGCGAGGATCTCGCGCCGCCGCTTGACCCGCAGGAGCAGCTGCTCGCGGATCGCCTCGACGGCCTGTGGTGAGAGCGCCCAGCTGGGCACGTCCCCTCCGCGACGGCGACCGGCCGGTTTGTAGCCGGTGCCCCCGTGTCGCATCGAGCGGCGCCGGTTGACGCGCGGCTCGTTGGCGAGGCCGCACCCGTTGGTCTGAATCTCAGGCACCATTTGCGATGCGGCGGCCCAGCTCAGTGCCGCTGAGAGCACGCTCCACGCCTGCTCTCGGGTGGGCTTGTGCACGCCGTCGCGCAGCATGTCCTCGCGCCACGCTCTCGGCGCTTGCGGCTTGTTGAAACTCACCGCGGGCACCGGCGCGACCGCGAGCGCGTAGGTGGGCGATGGCAGCGTGCCACCCTGCGCGCGGCGGCGCGGCTTGTCGAGCAGGTGACGCCCGATCGTCCACTCGTAGCGTTCATAGGTGGAGGGCGCAAGGCCACCCTCGTTACGAGGGTGGGCATTGACGGCGAGGTAGAGCTCGAGCACATCCCCGATGCTCCGCGCCTCGGCCTCGTTGGCCTCCTTCGCGTCGAGATCCAGCAGGAACCGTCGCAGGCTGTCCCGGCCCCTGCGCTCGGCAGTGATGTAGTCGTCCATCCAGCCCCGGGCGTGTGGCACCGACGGGAACGAACGGCTTCGCTCGACCTTCTCGTGGTCGTAGAAGCCGACCGTGTAGGACTTGCGGCCGCTCTTGGCGACATACGGCCACGCCGACTTTTTCGGCCATGGTCTGGCCATCCTTGCCACCTTTCTCTCAGGGGCTCGGGCACGAGCGGCGACGAGTCGCTGGACGTTGATCTCGCCCGCCAGCGCGATCAGCTGGTCTGGGTCAGCCGATCAAGGCCGCGCGAAAGCGCGGCGTCACTGCGGGGATGGCACCCCACAAACTACGTGCCGAACACCAAAAACATTACGATTTACAGGGTAAAATGCCTTAGGGGAGAACGACCATGGTAAGCAGGAGGTCTCGGGTTCGACTCCCGACGTCGGCTTGCTTTCGAGCTTGCTCCCGAGCCTTACGGGGCAGGGTCCGGCGGGTACCCATGCGGCCGGCGGAGTGTGCTTTAGCGGCGCGTCACGAACGCTGTGGCGGCGCCCATCACCTCATAGGCGTGGCCGTCATGAATCACCTCGATCGGCGCCCTGCCCTTCAGACGCGGGTTGCTGCCCATCATCCACGACTTGATCGACGAGGAGCGCATGCCCTCGCCCAGGATTCGCACCACGGTGTAGATGTCAACCAGCCGGCCCAGAGTCCGTGACTCCGGCAGGCGCTCGCCACGCGCGTAGCGGCCGATCGTCCTCGGATGGCGATCGCCGACCGCGAAGGCGACCAACTTCTGACCCAGCAACTCCTGCAAGTCGCTCGCGAGCCGCCCGGGCTCCAAGTCAGTGGCGGCTCGGTGCGCATCCTCGATGAGTTGGTCTACCGCCATTGCTTCCTTCCTTCAGCCCGGGTCTGGCTTATAGGGATACCACAACGGTCATCCTTCTGCTACATATCGGCACCCTATCGGTCATCTAATAGTCACGCTGCAGACGATGCATCAGACGTGACTCACCAGGACCTACGCGGTTGCGGGCTGGCTGGAGTGTCCTGGCCCGGCCCAAGGAGCAAGGTATAAAAACGAGCTGGCACTCGCCCAGGACTGCCGCATTGCCCTGCAAAGTGAGCCTGATCCGAAAGTAGAAAACGAAGCCAACGTCCGGGTTCGAGCCCGGACCTCCTGCTTACTTGCGTTGTTCGGTGAGCAGGCGTGTCAGGGTTCGTAAGTAATGCCTGGTTGTGCCAAGGGGCGCTGTAGGCGGTGCCAACCAACATAGCTTGACGGGGACGTGGTTATCCGTCATCGGACGGTCGTCGAGGTCAGTGTCGATGGGGCGCGCCAGATTAACGACGCTGTTGCAGATGTCGCGAGCGGGTACAGCTCGGCTGCATGCACGAGGCAGCATGCACGAACATGTGGTTGACCAATCAGCAGACGATCGAGATGGTACAGGCGCTTCGGCGCGACATCTCGCGGTGATGGTCCTCAACCCGCGGGCTCTCCCGACAGGCAGACGCGCTCAAGCGCATGCTCGCCGGTGAGCGTGCGTTCAGCCACTGGCACACGGGCGAGCGCTCCGGCGCTCGCCCGCAGGGGAGGAGATCTGTGCAGCCTGATCACGCGATTCGGTGCCGAGCTGTGCGTGCATACCTACGGCAGGTGCATGCTGCCGCGCTCAGAGCCAGGCGCCGTTTGGTCGCCCGCGGTCGCGGCCCACGCGCCGCCGGAATTCGGATACATTGACCGACGTGACCGGCGGAGCGCTCTCGTGACGGCTGAGATTGCGGTACTCAATCAGGAAGCCGCCGCGCTAGCCGCGGACAGTGCGGTTACGGGGCCGAAGATCTTCACCTCCGCCAACAAGATCTTCGCGTTGTCGAAGTACCACCCTGTAGGCGTGATGGTCTATAACAGCGCGCAGTTCCTCGGCGTGCCGTGGGAGACGATCATCAAGACCTACCGCAAGGGCCTCGGCAGCAAGTCCTTCCCGACGCGAGCACGCCGAGCACTTCGTGGCGTTCTTCGATCAGGCGAACCCGATCTTCTCGCCAGAGACCCAGCGATGGTCGGTCGAGAAGATCTTCGAAAGCGGCTTCCTGGAGATCCGCGAAGCGATCGAGGAAACCCTCGAGCAGCGCTTGGAGGAATCCGGAGCGCTGAGCGACTACGAGATCTCCCAGGTCGTCGCGAGCGCGATCGCCGATGGCCACACCTACTGGACCGGCGCGGACCGTAGCCCCTCCCTGCCGGCCGGGCACCGCCGCACCGTAATCAAAGACTACGCCGCACAGATCACCTCGGCGGCCGAGGAAGTCTTCCAGAAGCTGCCGCTGAACGCGACCGCGCGCAAACAGCTGCGCGAGCTCGCCGGCTCCTACCTGACCGCCGACATCGCCAATCCCGAAAGCCCCTTCCATACCGGGATTGTGATCGCCGGCTTCGGCCAGCAGGACATGTTCCCGCGACTGTTCCAGTTCGAGTTCGAGGCGATCTCGCTGAACAGGCTCAAACACAAGGCCGGCCACACCGTCCAGATCAGCCCCGACGAACGCGCCGTGATCATCCCCTTCGCCCAGAGCGAGCAGGTGGACACGTTCATGACCGGCATCGACCCTGAAATCGCCAGAGCGATCAGCGAGTACTGGAGCGGGCGTCTGCACGACTCGATGAAGAGCGCGCTCTCGCAGGTGACACTCGACCCGGCCACCGAGACGAAGCTCATAAAGCTCGTGGATGAGCGCTGCGCCGAGCTGCTCGAGCGCTACGCGGAGGGCTTGAGGCGATGCGCCACCGCGAATACGTCGGGCCGATCATTCGCGTCGTAGCGATGCTACCCAAGGACGAGCTCGCCTCGATGGCCGAGTCGCTGGTCAACCTCACCTCGTTCAAGCGACGGGTCTCAGAACAACGCGAGACGGTCGGCGGCCCGATCGACGTCGCCGTCATCTCCCGCGGCGACGGGTTCATCTGGATCAAACGCAAGCACTACTTCCAACCCGAGCTGAATCCCCACTTCGCCGCGAACTACTATCGAGAGGAAACCTGATGGCACCCGCGAAGAAGCCACCGAAGACCGCGACCGCAACGCCGCCGACGACGGAGCCGCCGAAGATCTACCGTTCGCTCGGCCAGATACGCCGCGCCTTCTACCCACAGGGCGAGAAGGGCGCCGAGCGCGAGAACTCTGGCAAGCACACGCGCATGGTTGGCTTTCCCGCTAAAGACACCCCGCCTGAAGAGCGCGGGCGGCTACAGGCCTAGGCCAACAGAAAACGGACCCCCGCCTGCCCGCGCGCAGTCGTCGACCTCGGGTGCGAGAGCCCACGGCGCATAGCGCATAGCGCATAGCGCAAGCCCGAACCAACGCTGACCCTGCGCTTGCTCTCGCTGTCAAGCGGCAGCCCGTCGGCTGAGGTTCCGCCCAGTAGCACGTTTCGCCGGCGAGCGGCCTCCGGTGGCTAGCGGTTGGCGCAGCGTCGGGTCGGGAGCGTAGCCAGGGGATTATCAAAGCCTATAAGCCATTATCAAGTTTTCTTGATAGCGCCTTATACCTTCTGATAGCTCTGCTACCTTGCACCCGTGGACCCTCTCGCAAACCCCTATTCGATGAGCGCCGGTAACCCTCCGCGCGCCCTGACCGGCCGCGAGACGCAGAAGCAGCAATTCAGGACCATGCTCGGTCGCCTCGCCCGTGAGATGAACGAGCCGAGCATGATCGTCTTTGGCCTACGCGGCGTAGGCAAGACGGTCCTGCTGCTGGAGTTCGAGAGCATCGCGGACGCCTCGGGATGGACCGCGCCGGACCCGATCGAGATCCGCTCGGACACAGACTTCCGTGCTGAGCTCGCCGACGCCGCCTACCAGGCGCTGCTGCGTCTCGACCGTCGCCGTGCGCTCGGCGACCGGCTGAAAACGTTTACCCGCCTGCTGAGCGGCTTCAAGGTCGGCGCGAGCATCGAGGGCAGCGTCGAGTTCTCGTTTGACCCGAGCGCGGTGGGTGGCTCGACGGGCAACCTCGAGCGTGACCTGACCCACCTGTTCGTGGAACTCGGCGAGACGGCGCGAGAGCAAGATACCGGCGTGGTGTTCCTGATCGACGAGATGCAGTTCCTCAAGCGTGAGGAGATGGAGGCAGTGGCCGCCGCCATGCACCGGATGTCCCAGAAGCAGCTGCCCATCGCATTGGCCGGCGCGGGCCTTCCTCAACTCCCTGGTCTGATGGTGGATGCCAAGTCCTACGCCGAGCGTCTGTTCTCCTACCCGGAGATCGGACCGCTGAGCCCCGACGCCGCGCGCCAGGCGCTGTTCGAGCCGGCCCAAGCGGAGGGTGTCGGCTTTGAGGATGACGCGCTTCAGCGAATCGTTGAGCTCTCGGGCTGCTACGCCGCGTTCGTTCAGGCATACGGCAAGGAGACGTGGAACATGGCGCCGGGCTCGCCGATCACCCTCGCCGACGTGCAGGCCGCCGAACCGGTCGTCCAGGCCAAGCTCGACGAGGAGTTCTTCCATGTGCGCTTCGAGAAGGCCACGCCCGCCGAGCGACGCTACATGGCAGCGATGGCGAACCTCGGCGACGGCCCCTACAAAACGGGAGACGTCGCCGGGCGCCTCGGCGGTCGGGCAAGCTCATCCTCCGTGCACCGAGACAGCCTCATCAAGAAGGGCCTGATCTTCAGCCCCGACCACGGAGAGGTCAATTTCACGGTGCCGCACTTCTCACCATTCATGCGCCGGCGCTACCCGCTATAGCCTCGCGGTGCGCGAGCACCAGCAACGCTAGGCGCAGCTCGTGAGCACTGCGGGTGTATCGGCATCGGGCCTCCCCGGCCGGCCGGAAAACATCTGTTCGTCATCTAGTACCAGTAAGTAATGACGTTATTACCCGGGGGTACTATCTGACTGGTTTGCGCTGCGGACCGCATGGTCCCGCGGGCCACCTTGATCGCGTTCTCGTTCGGCAAGCTTGGCTTGCTCGCGAGGTCAGCGATGACGTGTGCATAGTGCGTGAGAAGGGTTGCGGGACTGTGCCCCATCCACTCGGAGATCTGCACGATCGAGTGCTTGCCTTCGTGGATGAGTAGGCTCGCGAAACTGTGGCGCAGGTCGTAGGGCACGGGGCCGTTATAGGTTCGCTTGGTCTTGCGCTTACCGTCCTTGACGATTGTCGTGTTGGCGATCGTGGCCAGACCGACCGCCTCGCACGCTGGCTGCCAGACGCGCGAGCGCCAGTCGCGCCAGTCGTGATCGCGCCAGGGCGTGCCGTCCTGGCGAGCGAAGATCAAACCGCCGGGTCCGCCGCACGCGCGCTGGTACTCCCGTAGATCGACTTGCAGCGAATCGAGCAACGGTGGACAGCGTGGCGGGCGGTTGGTCTTCTGGCCGGCCACGATCTCGCCATCGATCCACTTCTGCTCCACCAGGACGGTCGCCCTGCGCACGTGCGGGTATTCGAGGGCGAGTGCCTCCTCGGGGCGCAGGCCGGCGTACGCGAGAACACTTACGAGCGTTGCGTCTCGCAACCCGTGGTCGGAGTTCAGCAGCATCTGTCTGCGCAGCGTCTCGACGTCGATGGGACGCAGCGGCTTGATCGTGCGTTTGCGTCGCACGCGCGGCTTGGCAATCAGCTTGACGATGTTGACTCTGGTCCTGTCCCATTCGACGGCCCGCGCGAACATGCTCTGCAGCAGGCCCAGGCAGCTTCGGATCGTGGCGGGGCCCACCCCTGTCTGTTGGAGTTCGAGGATGAACTCGCTGAGCACCAGTGGGGTGATCTGGCGCAGTTCCATCGCGCCGAGTCGCCTCTCGATGTGCTTGTTCCATAGGCAGCGGTACTTCCTGCGGGTGCTCGACTCCAACCGGGTCTCGGCATACAGACGCCAGAACTCCTCCATGAACTGCTCTAGCGTCTGGCGTCCCGATTCGAGCGCCGGGAGGTCCCCGGAACGCTTGAGTAGGCGCAGGCGTGCCTTGAAGTCCAGGGCGTCCTGTGGGGAGTCGAATGTCCGCTGGTCGCGTTTGCCCCGGGCGTTCTGGAAGCGGACCCTGTAGGCGTACTGGGCCTGACCGCCGCGCGGGCGGCGCTTGCGAATCTCAACCCCTGGGATCCGATTCGGACGCACGTTCAGTCCCTCATCGGCTCGCCGCTGAGGTCACTCGACCATCGCAGAGCACGCGGCATTTACCGGCGTGTGCGCTGCCCGACGCGCGAGGCCCTCAGGCCACCGCCGGTATCCCTCGAGGCCCAGAATGCCCCCAGGAAGCCCCCGCGAGCGAGTTCTCTACCGCACTTTCTGTTTGTTGAGGGGGCGAACCGAACGTTCGCCCCTTCCTTACCATGCAGGTGCTCTACCAGCTGAGCTACGTCGGCATGGGCCGAGATCGTAGTTGTTTGGGGTTGACCCGGGTTGCCCAGGGGCGGTGGAGGCGCACGAGCTTGCCGGAGTCCGTCGGACGTCGGTAGATAATCCGCGCATCACTTCTTCGCCGGCCTCCCCTCACCAGCCCACATCGCAAGAGACCGGTCCGCACAACTGGGCCGACCGCACCGTCGACTGGCTCCTGCCGGAGCGAAACCCGGCGCGGCTCGTCTACGGAGTGCTCGCGATCGGGGCGGTGCTGGCCGCGGAGAGCGGCAGCCACGAGAACTACCTCGACACGGCCGGCTCGGCGGTGATCGCGATCCTGCTGTACTGGCTGGCGCACGCCTACGCGGACGTGCTCACATACCGCCTGCAGTCACACGCGCGTCTGCGTCTCGCAGTCCTGGGCCGGGCACTCCGCGACGAAGCGGCGATCCTGCTGGGCGCCGTGCCGGCGCTGCTCGCGCTACTGCTCTGCTGGGCATTCGGTGTCGCGCTGGCGAGCGGCGTCGAAGCAGCGCTGTGGACCACGGTCGCGAGCCTGATCGCCTTCGAGCTACTGGCCGGGATCCGTGCCAGGGCAACTCCGCGCGAGCTCGCGCTCGAAGCCGGCATCGGAGTCACGATGGGCCTCGCGATCATCGCGCTGAAAGTCTTGCTGCACTGAGCACGCCGCGTTGGCCGCTGTGCAGGACCGCCGGACGGTCCGCGACTGCATCGGCGACGCGGCCTGGACTCCCTCAGCGGCGTTTGGCCCCACGACGCTCGGCGAAGTGGGTAAAGATCACCCCGACGAGCAGCGACACGACGATCACGATGATCAGCGGCGCTTCGCGGGTGCCGAAGATCCAGTGCACCTTCACCTTGTCGGTGTTCAAGACGGCGAACAGCGTGACCAGGACCGCCAGCACGACGAGTG
The DNA here is from genome assembly GCA_963837135.1 of uncultured Solirubrobacterales bacterium. Classification (GTDB taxonomy): domain Bacteria; phylum Actinomycetota; class Thermoleophilia; order Solirubrobacterales; family Solirubrobacteraceae; genus Palsa-744. The sequence goes on along the minus strand of CAWILV010000002.1, from coordinate 722,663 downwards.
CGCCGGTACGAGCCGTCTCGCGCCGGCCACGGCGCGCAGTGGAGCCTCTACGCCCCTGCGGTGTCTGGATCGGCGAGGACACCGCCTGATCCTACCCCCCGAAGGACTCAGTGAAGCTCGGCCTGTATCCACGGGCAGTCGATCGACAGATCCTCGACCCCGAGCGCCGCGGCGACGTTCAGCGCCATGCCGTGCCAGAAGAACTCGTTCAACCGCTCGGCATCGGCACCCGACAGCTCACGCGCCAGCTCGATCAGCTCGGCGTAGCGTCGCCGCACACGCGCGCACACGACCTCGTCGTCACAGGCGGCGTAAGACTGGTGCTGGAGCATCAGGTAGTCACGGTCGGAGGCGAGCAGCTCCTTGTAGGCGAAGCCCATCGCGTGCAACGCGTCCTCGCACTCCTGCGGGGCGCGCCCCTCGCGATAGTCGGCGGCGGCGTGGCGGAAGGCGTCGGCGACCCGTTCGAAGCCACGCTCCAGAGCCGCGAGGAACAGCTCGCGCTTGTTCGGAAACAGGCTGAACACGTACGGTTGAGCAACGCCCACGCGCCGTGCGATGCGCTCCACGGGGGTGCCGTGCAGGCCGCCGCGGGCGAACTCATGCACGGCGGCCGCGATCAGCTCCTCGCGACGCTCGGCGGCCGGGACCCGCCGGCGCACGGACACAGGCTGATGGTCCTCGACGGGCGCCTCGGCGAGCGCCGCCCCGACCGAGCCAGACTCTGGTGGGGCCTTGGGGTTCATGCGGCCTTCCCCGCGAGCACCCCGAGCGCACCGTCGGACGCGATGGCGTCATCGGCGGACGCCAGCGTCACGGCATTCGCCGTGAGCCCGCGATCCATCTCTACCCCCGCGTCCGCATTGGCCCGCACGCGGAACGGAAGCACGAGCACGACAAACGCGCCCGCGGCGAGCACCGCTACGCCCACCCACAGCGCCGGGATCAGGCCGTTGACGAACGCCTGCGGCGAGGCGTAACCGCCCGATCCCGTGAAGATCGAGGCGAGCACGGCAACCCCGAACACACCGCCGACCTCGCGGATCGCGTTGTTGGCGCCGGAGGCCTGGCCCGCCTGCTCGGTGCGCACGGAGGCGAGCACCGCGTTGGCGGAGGGCGCGAACACCAGCGCCATGCCGGCGCCGGCCATCACGAACGGGACGATCATGTGCGAGTAGGGCAACGTCGTGGAGGCCATCGAGGCAAACCACGCCAGCGCGCCCGCCTGCAGCGTCAGGCCCGCGAACATGAAGGGGCGACTGCCGAAGCGCTCGGAGAAGACGCCCGCGAGCGGCGCGACGAACATCGTGGCACCCGTCCACACGAGCAGCTTCAGGCCAGCCTGCAGCGGCGAGTTATGAAGCACGTTCTGCATGTATTGCGAGAGAAAGAAAATCGACCCGAACATCCCGAAGTACATGCTAAAGGAGGCTACGTTGGTAACAGCAAACGACCGTTTCTGAAAGAACGACATCGGCAGCATCGGTTCGCTCGTGCGGAGCTCCCACGCGACGAAGCCGGCCAGCAGCAACACGCCGCCGATCATCGAGACCAGCACCGTGGCGCTCGTCCAGCCCAGCGACTGCGCGCGCACGAGCCCGAACACGAGCCCGAACGCACCCGGCAGGGCGAGTCCCAAACCGGGCAAATCGAGCGTCCCGTAGGGCCCGCGGCTCTCCGTCAGCCTGTACGCGGCGAGCGGGATCAGGACGATCCCGAGCGGGACGTTGATCCAAAAGATCCAGTGCCAGGAGATGCCCTGCACGACCGCGCCGCCCACGAGCGGGCCAATCGCCACGGCGATCCCACTGATGCCCGACCACACGCCGATCGCCATCCCGCGGCGCTCCGCCGGGAAGGCGGCCGCGAGCAACGTGAGAGTGAGCGGCGTGACGATCGCGGCACCGGCGCCCTGCACCGCGCGCGCGGCGACGAGCAGGTCGGTGTTGGGCGCGAGCGCGGCGGCCGCCGAGGCCGCGGTGAAGATCGCGAGGCCGATCACGAACATCCGCTTGCGTCCGAAGCGATCGCCGAGCGCGGCACCCGTCAAGAGCAGCACCGCATAGGCGAGCACGTAAGCGTTGACGGTCCACTCGAGCGACTGGATCGAGGCGCCGAGTTCGCGATGGATCGTGGGCAGCGCGACGCTCACGACGAGGTTGTCGAGCACCGCCATGAACAGCGCGACCGAGACGATTCCCAAGGTCCAGCCGTTGCTCCTGCGCTTATCGGTCATTCTGGCTCCATTCTTAGCGAGTGCTAACTATGTTTAGTGGAGATTAGCAGCAACTAATAAGAACGTCAAAGGCCGGTCCGGACAAGACGGATCTCAAACCAGATAGGCAGCAGCGGATGGCACGGCAAGCCAACCGAGTAAGCGCGAGGCGCGGGCAACCGAGGAGGAGCGGAACGCGCGGCGAATATCATCGAAGCCATGCGACGACGCCCCCCTACGATTCCCACGGCCCTCCTCGGGATGGCGCTCGCGGCGCTGCTCGCCGGCTGCGGCGGGGGCACGAAGACGGTCGATGCGAGCACCCCGCTGCCGGAAGGGACTACTTCGACCAGCGCGCCAAGGGCGAGCACCACGACGACAACCACCGCCACCTCGACCACGCCGACGAGCACCCCGAGCGAAAGCGGCGGCATCGCGAGCCCGAGCACTACCCGCACCGCGACCGCGCCGGCGTTCACCCACCAGGGAGGCACCGGCGCGACGACGGGAGAAAGCGCGGAAGGGCTGAGCGCCGCCGAGGCGGTCGTACAGGCGAAAGGCTTCACCGTCAACGCCACCTCCGACTACCACCCCGACCAGACCCTGCGCGTGCTCGTCGGCACACGCAGCGGCTCCGGCGAAGGCAACGGCGAGCAGGCGTTCTTCTTCGTCGATGGGCGCTACATCGGCACCGACGCAAAGCAGCCCAGCGCGTCGGTCCACGTGGTCGGCCAGGGCGACACCGAAGTCACGCTGGCCTACGCCCTCTCCGGCGGCGGCCAGGCAACCGTACACTTTCAGCTCAACAACGGCAAACTGGTCCCGCTGGAGGCGATCCCCTCGGCAAGCAACCGCCAGTAGCGCTCTACACGCATCATCGCGAAGGCCCTATCGTGGTGGGTAAACGGAAAGGGTATTAAACAACCCTTCCACACCTTCCAACGCGAGGAAAGGGTCGTCTCATGAGCGCAACGATCGATGGTCGTGCCGAGGAGCTGCTGAAGGGGAAGAACTTCTGCCATGTGGCCACGCTGCGTGCGGATGGCACCGTGCACGGCGTTCCCGTATGGGTCGATGTGCAGGACGGGCGTCCAGTGCTGAACACAGCCGAGGGACGCGCGTGGCCGCGCAACCTGGAGCGCGATCCGCGCGTGACGCTGACGGTCCAGAACATGGAGAACCCGTACGAGTACGTGGAGATCCGCGGGACGGTCGCCGAGCGCACGCACGAGGGCGCCGACGCGCACATCGACGCGATGGCGAAGAAGTACATGGGCGCTGAAGAGTACCCGCTGCGCCAGCCCGGAGAACAGCGCGTGATCATCCGCGTCGAGCCCGAGCACACGAAGGTCTGGGGAGGCTGAGCGATCGCGACCGAGCTCGCGCGGGCCGGCGGACGGCCCCGCGCCGCTACGCGCGCCGCAGCAGACGCCGCCACAGCGACGGTGGGCGCGGCTGCGTCTTCAGCCACTCTTCGCGCAACACGAGATGTCCGCTTTGACGGGCGGCGAGCACGCAATCGGTGTGGGCGTGCCGGCGACGGCGCGTGTCGCCTTCGGGGGCGATCAGCATGTGCTCGCTGAGCGCGGGTAAATGATGGCCGCAAACTGGGCAGCGGTACGTCGCCGGCTTGCGGTTCGCCGCACGACGCACCGTCCACCATTTGGCGGGCGGCAGCTTGGACACTCTTCCATTGTTGCGCCGCTCGCGGCCACGATCGTGGCGAGCGTGGCCGTGGGCGTCGGCGTCGCCCTCGCGCAGGCGGAGCGCTCCCGCCGCTCGGCCAAGCGCCGGCTGGGGCGCGAGCGCCGCTTCACCCAGCTGCCCGGCGAGCCGCTGGGCGAGGCGCTGCGGCGGATGGCGCTCGGCCAGCTGGACCTCGCGATCGAGCTGCTGGGCGACGAAGGCGGCGGCGGGCGGGGGGACGGGCGGGCCCTCGATAAAGAGGCGATCCACGAGACGCGCAAGGCGCTCAAGCGCCTGCGAGCACTGGTGCGTCTGCTGCGCGAGGAGCTCGGAGAGCGGCAGTTCAGGCGCGAGCACGAGATCCTCCGCGACGCGGCCCGGCGGCTGGCCGGCGCACGCGACGCGGAGGTGATGGTCGACACGCTCGACGCACTCCTGCGGCGTCACCCACGCAAGCTCGGCCGCCGACGCCCACTGATCGAGCTGCGCAAGCTGCTCGTCGCCGAACGCGCGGCGGCCGCGCGGCAAACGCTGGGTGACCAGGCCACCCGCAGGGAGGTGCTGCGCGAGCTCAGCGGCCTGCGCGAACGGGCCCAGCGATGGGAGCTTCCCGGACGGCCGGGTATCGCCGTCGTGGAGAACGACCTGAGGCGGGTCTACCGTCAAGGGCGAGCTCGCATGCGCCTGCTCGCACGCGGCAAGGGCGGCGCACACGCGTCCCACGAATGGCGCAAACGCGTCAAGGACCTACGCTACGCGGCCGAGATCCTGCGTCTGCGCCCGCTCGCCCACCGGGCCGACGAACTGGGCGAGGTGCTCGGCGAGGAGCACGATCTGGCGGTGCTCGCCGCACTGCTCCCCCCGCCCGGGCGAGCGCCCTTCAAGGGCAAGCGCGGCAAGCGGGCGCGCAGGGCACTGCTCAAGCGGATCGCACGTCGGCGCAGGCAACTGCGCAAGCGCGCGCTGCGCAAGGGAGAGCGCCTGTACGGACGCCGGCCGAAGAAGTTCTTACGACGCGTGCGCAGCGCCCACGCGAGAACCTCCAGGATCTGAGGCGAATGCCGATGTAAGCGTGGGGCCACTCTCGGCCATGCGCGCACGTACAACATCATCCAATCTCCTGCTCGCCTTCCTGCTGGGAGGACTGGGAGTGCTTGTGCTGCACATGACCGCCGGCCTCGGCGGGCACGGCGCCGACGGGCTGATCGACGACGGCGTCTACAACGTGCTGATATTCGGCGCGGCGTTCACCGTGATCGCCCGTGGCATCGCGCTCAAGCAACAGCGCGCGGCGTGGTTGACAATGGGCGCGGGGCTGCTCTGCTGGAGCCTGGGCGAACTCTATTTTGCCCTGTTCGTCGAAGGCTCCGGCGCGGCCACCGGCAGCATCTCTCCGGCTGATGGGCTGTACCTGGCGATGTACCCGTGTCTGTACGTGGCGATCATGCTGCTGCTGGGTGCGCACCTGCGCGAGCTGCGCGTGAGCCTGTGGCTCGACGGGCTGATCGGCGGCCTCGCCGCCGCCACGCTTGCGGCGGCGGTCGTCCTGCCTCCGATCGTCGAGGACACACATGGCAATGTCGCCTCCGTGACGATCTCGCTGGCCTACCCGATCGGCGACCTGCTGCTGTTGATCTTCACGATCGGCGCGCTCGGCATCACCGGCTGGCGCCCGGGGCGCGTGTGGCTGTTGATCGCGGCGAGCATGCTCCTGAACGCGATCGCCGACACGACCTATCTCTACCAGACCGCCACCGGCTCCTATCGAGTGGACAGCTGGCTCGAAGGCCTATGGCCCGCCGCGGCCATCCTGCTGGCGATCGCCGCCTGGACGCCGTGGCCACCGCCGAAGCGCCGGCGCGTGGAGGACTGGCGGCTGGTGTCGGTGCCCGGGATCTCGCTGCTCACCGCGCTGGGCGTCTTCATCTACGGAAACTTCCACCACCAGCTCACGCTGGGAGCGCTGATCCTCGCCACGGCCACGGTGCTCGCCGTGTGCGCGCGGCTGATGCTCACCGTGCGCGAGAATCTCGCGATGCTCGTCGGCTCGCGACGGCTGGCGCTGACCGATCCGCTGACCGGTCTGAGCAATCGCCGGCAGCTGATGGAAGACCTCGAGCTCGCCTGCGACCCGAACCGGGCACGCGAGCGCTGGCAGCTGGTGCTGTACGACCTGAACGGCTTCAAGCGCTACAACGACACCTTCGGCCATCCCGCGGGCGATGCCCTGCTACAGCGGCTGAGCGGCAGGCTGCGCGCGATCGTCTCCCCACACGGAACCGCCTACCGGATGGGGGGCGATGAGTTCTGCGTCCTGATCCGCACCACGACGGCCGACGACGCACTGGTGGATGGGAGCGTGGCGGCTCTATCCGAGCACGGACCGGGCTTCTCGATCGGCGCGTCGCATGGCGAGGTGAGCATTCCCGCCGAGGGCAGCGACACGGCCGCGGTCCTGCAGCTGGCCGACCAGCGGCTGTACGCGCGCAAGGAGCAGAGACACTCGGTGGACGGGCCGGTGGTATTCGGGCTCGTGGACCGGCGCTTCAGTCGACGCTGAGCACGGTGAACTTGCGCTTGCCCCTCGGCAGCGCCACAGAGACGCTGTCATTCCGGCCGCGCCCGAGCAGGGCGACCGCGACCGGGGAGTCAGCCGACAGCCGGCCCTCGGCGGGCGCTGCGTCGTGGGAGCTGACGATCCGCCAAGTGTGCTCGGCGCCGTCCTCGGCGCGTACGCGCACGGTCGAACCGAAGCCGACCACCCCGCCCGCAGCGGGCGTATCCTCGACCACTACCGCGGCGGCGATCTTCTCACGCACGCGCGCGATCTTCGTCTCCAGATGCGCCTGCTCGTTCTTGGCGTCGTGGTACTCGCTGTTCTCCTTCAAATCCCCCCACTCGCGCGCAGTTTTGATCCGCTCCGCGATCTCCCGGCGACCCTCTCCCTCGAGCTCCGCCAGCTCGGCGTTTAGGCTCTGCAGGCCCTCGGCGGTGATCAGGTTCGTGGCATCGGTCATCTGCCTGGAGCCTACTCGACGCCGCTCCCTTGCTATTTCTGGCCTGCTCTCAGAAGTAAGTGGTCGGCGACGTCGAAAGCAGCGCGTAGTCCTGCACGATCGCCGCCTGCACGAGCAGCTGGGCGGTGGCGGGCGAGCCAAACACGAACACGTCGTCGCTCAACCGCAGGTGTTCCCAGGCGTAGTTGACGTAGCCCTGCACGAGCTTCGTCCCCGGTGGGTCGCGGGTGACGGAGTCGAGGTAGAGCATATTGCGGAAGTAGATCGACACGAAGAACGGGTTTTCCTGACCGAGCCGTTCGGATGTGTAGTAGGCAAGCGCCGCCTTGGCGGTCTGGCGCGCCTGGTAGAGGTAAGCGCCGTTGCCGGTCGCCTGGTAGAGCAGCACGCCGGCGCCGATCATCGTGCCCTGGTTGTAGCTCCACTCCGTCGGTTCGATCTTGCCGTGCAGGCCGATGTGGTCGGCGTACAGGCCATTCGGCTCTGTCAGGCAGGTTCGTACCCATTCGTAGGCCATCTCGGCGAACTGCAGGTCCTGGGCGTTGCCGGTCAGTTTGTACAGTTGCAAGGCGAGCTCGGCCGTGGGCGCGTTGGTGACGGTGTTGCGTTCGATGTCTTCCGGCGAGTTGGAGAACGGAATGCCGCCCGGGCAGGCGATCTGAGGCTGGGCATCCCAGCCGGCCATCTCGAACGCCATGATCCCCTCGGCGCCGCCGAGCACGCCCGCGACGTGGGTCAGCTCGTACATCCGCGCGAGCTCGATCCCGACCCACGCGTTGTCGTCGTAGTACTTCGCCCCGCCCGGTCCTTCCGGGGGCGCCACGGTCCCGTCATACGCCGCGAGCGTGCTCGTGTAGGTCCCTTCCGGGGCGCCCGAGTTGTTGAGGTCCAGATACGATTTCAGGCCGACGAGCCGCGCATAGACTTCGTGGGCGAAGACGCTCTTCAGGCTCGGGATGTTCGCCATGCTCATCGTCGCCGCCAGCGCCTGGGAGAACGGCCACAGAAACGAGAACGGTTCTCCCTGGTAGAGCCCCGAGCCTTCGATGTAGTAGGTCTTCTGCATCGCCTCGAACGCCAGCTGCGCGCGTTCGGCGTTGACGGGCAGCTTCGGCTTCTTCGGGGCATGCTTCGCCGCAGGCTTCTTCGCGGTCGACGAGGCCGCGGAGGCGGGCGCGGACGGCAGGCAAGCCGCGGCCACGAGGCCCAGCAGCAGCATGCCACGACGCGCCTTTTGTGTACGCGGGGTATCGGCGTGAGATCTCATCGTCGCTCAGCAAGCAGAACAGTCGGGCGGGCCATTTGATTTGGTGTACGCATCCTTAGGCCCAACTCCTTCAATTTCGATTACGTAACCGTCGGCCACGTGACGGTCGACGTGATCGCCAGCGAGCACTCGCGTCGCCCGGGCGGCGGCGCGTTCTACAGCGCGCTCCAGGCCGCCCGGCTCGGGCTGCGCACGCTGATCATCACGCAGGGCTCACCCCCCGAGATCGAAGCGCTGCTGGAGCCCTACCGCGACGAGCTCGGGCTGCACATCCTCCCGGCGCCGGCCACGACGACGCTGCTCACATCCTGGCCGGGCGCGCGGCGCACACAGCAGGTGCTCGCCTGGGCCGGGCCGATCGCCGAGACGATCGCGGTGGACACCCAGATCCTGCACTTCGCGCCCGTCGCCCGCGAGATCCCGGGCGCGTGTTTCGATGCCCACCCGCCCCACGCCGACTTTGTCGGGCTCACTCCCCAGGGGCTCGCGCGCACATGGGATGAGGATGGCAACGGCGAGATCATGCAGGCACCATTGCCAAGCGATCGCGGGTCGCTCGGCGGCCTGCTCCCGGAGGGCTGCTCCGCAGTCGTGCTCAACGAGCAGGAGCGCGCCGCCTGCGCGCCACTGCTCAGCGCGGCGACGGATGCCGGCGCGGTGCTCGCGATCACGGCCGGAGCAGGAGCGACCAGCGTCTACCTGCCCGATGGGGCAGTCACTCGTGTGCAGGCTCCAGCGGTCGTCCACCCTCGTGATGACCTCGGCGCGGGTGACGTGTTCGCGGCGGCGTTCTTCGTCGCGCTTCATGAAGGCCTACCCCCTGAGCACGCCGCGGCCTTTGCGGGCGCGGCGGCGGCGATCCGGATCGAAGGCTCCGGGGCGGACGCGATCGGCGATCGGGGCGCGATCGAGGCCCGGCTGCCCTGAGATCAGGCGGCTGCGCTCGACTCCGGGGCGAGCGCATCGTCGAGGAGTCGCTCCAGCTCGGTGACCGACAGCGCGCCTTCGCAACCGCAAGCGCGCATCGCCAGCAGCAGGCTGCCGCCTACCGGGGCCATCTCAACGACCGATATCCGCGCCTGCGGAGCGAGCTGATGCACGGCCCGAGTGAGCGGCTCGACGAACACGGCCCCGGCCTTGAAAGCGCTGCCGATCAGGCCCACTGGGAAAGCGCCCTGCAAACCGGTGCGGTGGATCACCGCTGCGATCTGCTTCCCCAACAGTCCGGCCCCGCGGCGGTAAAGCTCGCACGCCACCGCGTCGCCGTCCTCGGCGAGCTTCGCGGTCTCGATCGCAAACGCCGCGATCTCGCCCTTGCTCAGCGGCTTGGAATAGACATGCGCCGCGAGCGCCTCGACGCTCGGCACGCCGAAGAACTCGACCGCCGCCTCGCTCAGCGCGGTCTCAGGGCCGGAGGCCTCGCGGTCACGCAGCGCCGCCTTGATCGACTCGATTCCGAACCAGTAGCCGCTGCCCTCATCCCCGAGTATGTGCCCCCAGCCGCCCGCGCGCCAGGCGCGTCCATCCACCCCCACTCCGAGCACGTTGCTGCCGGTGCCCGAGATCACGCCGATCCCGGGCTGCGCACCTGTGGCCGTCGCCCAGGCCGCGACGACGTCGTTGACGACGAGCCAATCCTCCGAGCGCGCGGCGCGCACGTGCCGGGCCACGGCGTCGGTGTCGGTGCCGGCCAGCGCGATCACCTCGGCATCGAGTCGCTCCCCGTCGATGCCGGCCTTGCCCACCGCCTCGTCCGCGGCCTCCAGCAGCGCCTGGACAGCGGACCGCGTGCCGACGGCGTCTTCGTTGCTCGGCCCTCCCTGCCCCAGGTGCAGCGTCCCCAGCTCCAGGTCGAGCAGCGCGGCGAGCGTCTTCGTGGCGCCGCCGTCGATCCCGAGCACGAAGCGCGCGTCTCCACCGCCCTCTGCTTTTACGCCGGGCGGGGCCAGCTCAGGCGGCAGCTGGACGAGCGGGGCGCGATGCACGCGCGGATCTTCGCATGCCGGAGGAGGCGCACGGCGAGCACGTTGCGGGCGACGTCGAGGCTCTGCTGCATCTGGCGAAGCAGCGCCGTGCAAGAACAGAATCTCGTTGTACGTATTTTTAGTTTACAAGTAGACAATTTTTGTATACACTGCTTACGTATCGTCCAAAGTTGACCGGAGGAGACGCACACAGATGGCTTCGATCGTGAGTGAGCAAACGGCTGAGAATCCAGAGCGAGCGCACTGGCGCGATCGCAAGCGGTATGCCTGGCTGCTCGGTCTGATCGTTCCCACGCTCCCATTCCTTGCTTTTGGGCTGGTCGAAATCACGGGCCTTGGGATCTTCTGGCTCTACGGGCCGTTTCTCGTGTTTGTGATCTTCCCGTTGCTCGACCTGGCGGTCGGGATGGACGCGACGAACCCGCCCGACAGCGTGATCAAGTGGCTCGAGCAGGACCGTTACTACCGCTGGTGCACGTACCTGTATATCCCGATCCAGTACGCCGGGCTGGTGCTCGCGTGCTGGCTGTGGTCGAGCGGCAAATTGTCTGTACTCGACGACATCGGGCTGGCGTTCACGATGGGGATGGTCAGCGGCATCGCGATCAACACCGCCCACGAGCTCGGCCACAAGCGCGCCAGCTCCGAGCGCTGGCTCTCCAAGGTCGCGCTCGCGCAGAGCGCATATGGGCACTTCTTCATCGAGCACAATCGTGGCCACCACGTGCGCGTCGCCACCCCTGATGACCCCGCCAGCTCACGGCTCGGCGAGAGCTTCTACGCGTTCTGGCCGCGCACGGTGTCCGGCAGCCTGCGCTCGGCTTGGGAGCTAGAGGGGGTGCGCCTGGACCGCATGGGCAAGTCCCACTGGAGCCTTGGCAACGACATCTTGAACGCCTGGGCGATGACGATCGTGCTGTTTGGGGCGCTCACCGCGGTCTTCGGGGTCGTGGTGCTGCCGTACCTGCTGATCCAGGCGGTGCTTGGCTTCTCCCTGCTGGAGGTCGTCAACTACCTCGAGCACTACGGCCTGTTGCGCGGCAAGCGCGAGGACGGGCGCTTCGAGCGGACCGCGCCCGAGCACAGCTGGAACTCCAACAGCGTCGCCTCAAACGTGCTGCTCTACCACCTGCAGCGCCACTCCGACCACCACGCCAACCCGATGCGCCGCTATCAGGCGCTGCGCCACTTCGAAGAAGCCCCGCAACTGCCCACCGGCTATGCGGGCATGATCGTGACGGCGGCCTTCCCCCCGCTGTGGCGGCGCGTGATGGACCATCGCGTGCTCGCTCATTACGGCGGGGATCTGGAGCGCGTGAACATCCAGCCGCGGGCGCGCAAGCGGGTGCTCGCGCGCTATGGCTCGCCCGTCGAGGCGGGCGCGGGTGTGGCGGGCAGCGGGAGCGCGGAGGCGCAGCGGTGAGCCGCTGGCGCTGCCCGGGCTGCGGCTACACCTACGACGAGCAGACGGGGCACCCGCGCGAGGGCTTCCCCGCGGGCACGCCGTGGAGCGAGGTGCCCGAAGACTGGGCCTGCCCGGACTGCGGCGTGCGCGAGCAGGTCGACTTCACCATGACGGGTACAGGCGAGCCGCTCGAGGAGGACTGAGCCGATGGCGACCCTCGAGCGCGCGCCCGAGCGCACCCCATACGCGCTCGCCGCGCGCGAGCTGTTGCGCAACACGCTGCTCGACGGAGCCCGCGACGAGCTGCAGAGCCGTCCCTGGGCGGAGATCACGATGGCCGACATCGCCGCCGCCGCGGGCGTCAGCCGCCAGACGCTGTACAAGGAGTTCGGCTCGCGTGAGGCGTTCGCGCAAGCGCTCGTGCTGCGCGAGAGCGACCGCTTCCTCCTCGCCGTCGAGCAGGCCGTGCGGGAACACCTCGACGATCCAGCCACGGCGCTCTCGGCGGCGTTCGAGGTGTTCCTCACCGCCGCCGCCGAGGATCCGCTCATCCGCACACTGCTCGCCGGCGAGGGCGCCTACAGCCTGCTGGCGCTGATCACCACCGAGGGCGCGCCTGTCGTTGAAAGCGCGACCGAGCGTCTCTGCGCGATCATCCTCGCCGGCTGGCCTACAGTGGCGCCGGCCGACGCCCGGCTGCTCGCCGAGTGCCTCGTGCGCCTGGCGATCAGCTACGCGGCGCTCCCGGCAGGGCCGACCGGGATGACCGCCGCCTCGGTGACGACCCTGCTCGGGCCGTACATCGAGCGGGTGCTTCGACGCGCCTGAGAGGATTCGAACCTCTGACCTTCGGTTCCGTAGACCGACGCTCTATCCAGCTGAGCTACAGGCGCAAGGCCGGGGAGTCTATCGCGGCTATCCTGGCCCCCGATGAGCCTCGAGACGCCGCGGCAGAAGAACCTCGCGCTGATGCTCTTGGCGATGACGCAGTTCGTGATCGTGATCGACGCGTCGATCGTGAACGTCGCGCTGCCCTCGATCGGCGCCGCGCTGCACTTCTCCCGCGACAACCTCTCGTGGGTCGTCAACGCCTACACGCTCACCTTCGGCGGATTCCTGCTGCTCGGTGGGCGCCTCGCTGACCTGCTCGGACGCCGGCGCATGTTCATGCTCGGGCTGGTCGTCTTCTCGCTCGCGTCGCTCGCGGGCGGCCTGGCCCAGTCGGAGGCATGGCTGATCGTCGCACGCTCCGTGCAGGGCCTCGGCGCGGCGATCGTCTCGCCGGCGGCGCTGTCGATCATCACAACGACGTTCGCCGAAGGGCACGAGCGCAACCGCGCGCTCGGCGTGTGGGGCGCGGTCGCGGGCGCCGGCGGCGCGGCCGGGGTGCTGCTCGGCGGGATCCTGACGAGCGGGTTGAGCTGGCGCTGGGTGCTGTTCGTGAACGTCCCGATCGGCCTGATCGCGGCGACGCTCGCGCCACGGATACTGCTCGAGAGCCACGCCGACGACGGCACCGAGGGCTTCGACATCCCGGGCGCGGTGACGGTCACGGCCGGCCTCGCGCTGCTCGTCTACGCAGTCGTCGACGCCGTCAACGTCGGCTGGGGCTCGACCGCCACGCTGTCGCGGCTCGCCGGTGCGGCCGCGCTGCTCGTCGCGTTCGTCGTGATCGAGCTGCGCACCCGCCATCCACTGTTGCCATTCTCGATCTTCCGCCTGCGCACGCTGCGCGGGGCGGACATCGTCGGCCTGCTGATCGGGATGTCGCTGTTCTCGATGTTCTTCTTCATCTCGCTCTACCTACAGGACGTCCTTCACTACTCGCCGATCAAGGCCGGCCTCTCCTACCTGCCGCTCGCGATCGGCATCATCCTCTCCGCCGGGGCCGCCTCGGTGCTCGTCACGCGCGTGGGCTTCAAGCCCACGCTGATCGCGGGTCTGCTGATGATCGCCGGCGCACTGCTGTGGTTCTCGCGTGTCCCCGCGCCCGGCGGCTCCTTCGCCGCGAATGTCCTCGGACCGTCGGTACTCGCGGCGTTCGGACTCGGGTTCTCCTTTGTGCCCGTGACAATCGCCGCCGTCACCGGCACCAAGCCACACGAGGCGGGCCTGGCCTCGGGGTTGATCAACACCTCCCAGCAGGTCGGCGGCGCGCTCGGCCTCGCGATCCTCGCGACGGTCGCCAACAGCCGCACCCAGAGCCTGCTCCACGCAGGCGGGCACAGCACGTCGGTCGCGCTGACGAAAGGCTTCGACCGCGCGTTCCTCGTCGGCGCCGGCTTCGCGATCGTCGGGGCGATCCTCACCGCCGTGCTGATCTCCTCGCGCGACAGCCGCGAGCACGCAGAAGCCGCACGTGGTGTCGAGGTCGAGCCGGCGCCGGCCGCGGGCTGAGGCTCCCGCGCATCGCGCTCACTCACAACCGCGCGAGCACCATCGCGACGGCGAGCAGCACGACCCCGAGCGCCCATGCACCCAGGGCGCCCTCCAGCGGGGCGGCCAGACGCGCGGCGTCGAGCGACACGACCGAGCCGTCCGCGAGACGCTGCTCGCCACTGAGCGAGACGGTGCGACGGCGCAACTCGCGCACCGGTGTGCTGAGGCGCCGCTGGGCGATTGTGAGCATGAAGCAGGCGAGCGCGGCGAGCAGCGCCGGTGCACGTAGTCCTAGCGCGTTGACCCAGTAGCCGGTCAGGGCCGGAAAGGCGCCCCAGGCGGCGGCGAGCCAAAAGGCGGTGTGAAAGCGTCCACCGAACCACTCGAGGTTGTAGGCGAGCACGATGAAGGCACCCGCGAGCACAAACGGAATCAGCGTCAGCGAGATCGTCACAGCCCCGACGATCCCGAGTGCGACCGCTCCCGCCAGCGACACGCCCGCCATCGCCACCAGCGTGCGGCTGGAGAGCTGCGTACCGAGCGGTCTGCCGTTCAGCTCGTCCAGCGCGTGCGCGCAGACACCCACCCCGAGCAGGAACGCGCCCAGGCTCGCCAGCAGCCGACCGGCGTACAGATGCGGGGCGACCGCCGCCCCGATTGCCACGTTGGCGAGGTTCCAGGCCGTGTAGGGCGGGTGCAAGACCGTCACAAAGTCCCGCCACCCTCCCGGGCGCAGGGCGTAAAACGCGGGACGATCGAGCGTTTTAGGGGAACCGGTCTGGTCGATAGCGGAGAGAGAGGGATTCGAACCCTCGGACGAGGTTTCCCCCGTCACACGATTTCCAGTCGTGCCCGTTCAACCGCTCCGGCACCTCTCCTGGCTTGCACTTCTGTAGCGGCCGGCCCAAGGCTACGACACCGGCGCGCGTCTCGTCTCGTTGGTAGGCTCTTATTCATGCCGCTCGCCACGATGCTGCTCGCCACCAGTCAGGCCGTATCCAAGGACATCGGTCTGATCGCCGTCTTCGGCGGAATCGGCCTGCTCGTCAACATCATCCTGATCTTCATCGCGATCCAGATTCGCGGCGAGCGCCGGGCGAACCAGGAGTACCTCGCCTCACGCCGCTCCCCCACCCGCGTCTGATCCACCGGCGCTCACAACGAGGCCCTCACGAGCGGGCGGCAGGCTTTCGCGCCGACATCACCACTCCGCCGCCGAGGCTCATCCGCCGCAGCTTCACCTCGCTCAGGCCCGCGCTCTCCCAGTAGCCGACGATCCGCTCCAGCGGGTGTCTTTCGTAGAAGCCGGAGATGCTCGGCCCGAGGAACCGGCCCACCTCGGCCCACTCGCGCGATGCGATTCGCCCCAGCGCCGGTAGGCCGATCGCCGTGTATAGCCGCCATGCCTCGCGCGGCACGCGACGCGGGGGCACGCCGAACTCCAGTGAGGCGATCCGCCCGCCCGGGCGCAGCACCCGGGCCAGCTCCTTCAGCGTCGCGGGGGGATCGTCGACGTAGCGCAGCAGGTACGTGAACGTCAGCGCGTCGAAGCTCTCGTCCGCGAACGGCAGCTCCTCGGCCTGGCCTTCGATCAACTCCACGCGTGCGCCGTCGCTCGCGAAACGCGCCCGCGCGGCGGCAAGCATCTCCGCGCTCTGATCGACCCCCACGACCGTGCAATCCGCGCGCCCGCGCAGCTCGGCGGCGACCATCCCCGTGCCGGTCGCGACGTCGAGGATCCTGTCCCCCACCCGCGGCGCCACAGCGTCCACCATCGCGCGCCGCCAGCGGGGGTCCTGCCAGAAGCTCAACGCCGCGCTCAGCCGGTCGTAGCGGCTGGGCAGACCGTGGAACAGCTCGAGCGCCTGGAGCTTCCTCGCCGAGTCCACCGAGTCCATGCTCCCAACCGTACTGGCTGGACGCGTACTGGCTGGACGCGAGGGCAGAGAGATAGGCTGTGGCGAAGATGATCGCTCTGATCACAGGGGCCTCGAGCGGGATCGGGGAAGCAGCTGCGCACCGCCTGGCCCGCGAGCCGGGAGCCTCGCTGATCCTTGTGGCACGCCGTGAGGAGCGCCTGCGCGCGTTGGCCTCCTCGCTGGGCGAGGGTCGCGTCAGCTGGGTTGCCGTCGATCTCGTCGACGCGGACGCGCCCGAGCGCGTCCGCGCGCACGTCGAAGAGCGCCATGGCCGCCTCGACCTGCTCGTCAACAACGCCGGTTCCGGCTGGCGCGCGCGCTTCGCCGACGGCGGCTACGAGAACGTGCGCCGCACGATGGCGATCAACTTCGACGCGCCCGTCCGCCTCACCGAGGCGCTGCTGCCGCTACTGCGGGCCTCCGCGCCGAGCGCGATCGTCAACGTCGCCTCGACCGCTTCCCGCGTAGCGCGCGCGGGCGCCGGCGCCTACAGCGCCTCCAAGTTCGCGCTCGCCGGCTGGTCTGACGCGCTGTGGGCGGAGGAGCGTCCTTACGGCGTCCACGTCGGGCTGGTGCTCCCCGGGTTCATCTCCACCGAGGGCTTTCCCCAGACGGAGCTCACCGAGAAAGCGCTCACGCGCTGGGCCGTCTCCACGCCCGAGCACGCCGCCGAGGCGATCTTCCAGGCCGGTCCGGGCCGCCGGGCGGAGCGCTACGTCCCCCGCCCCTACGCGCTCGCGGCGGCGTTTCGGATCCTCACGCCGGGGCTGGTGAGGCGCGTGATGGGCGGCGGCGCCGCGTCGGTCATGACCACGACGACCAACCTCGGGGAAGGCCCAAACTCGCCAGATCGCTGAGCGGTCGCCGGCCTCCCGGCCACTGGATATCGGCCGCGGTCTTTCGCCCGGCGCAAGACGATCGAGGAGGGTCGAGACGCCTCGGCCACTCCCATCCAGGGAGTTGCCTATCGTTGAGTGCTCGTGTCGCCTTCCAACTTCCACGCCTCGCTCGCCGACGGTGAGGCCGTGCTCCAGTTCCCCTACGACGAGCGCCTGCGTCAACTGCTGCGCGCTCTGCCGGGCCGCCGCTGGGACCCCGGCAAGCGGGCGTGGTGCGTTCCGCTCGATCCGGAGCGCGCGGAGGCGCTCGCGCGGCTGTTCGCGGGTCTCGCCGTCGAACCGGAGATAACCGACGGCCTCAACCGCGCGCTCGCGCGCCAGCGCAGAAGGCGCCGCCACGACGAGTGCGTACTCGACCTCGCCCGGCCCGATGAGAACTGGTGGCTGAGCTTCGCCACCGACACCGCGCCCGAGCTCGCCGAGGGGCTGCTCGAGCATCCCGGCGGCTACCGCCTGCCGGCGATCGGCCGGGCCTTGGTCCCACTCGACAGCGACGCCGCGCGCCTGGTGGCGGAGCTGCCCGCGGCCGGCTCCCGCCTGCGCCTGACCGACGACGCGGCGCACGCGCTCACCGAGATCAAAAACGGCGCCTCCGACGGGGCTTCCAGCGCACCTGGGCGGAACACGCCCGCCCACGAAGTCGAACTTCGCCGCGACCGCCGCGGGGAGCACTGGATCATGATCGACGCCGTCCACGCACCGCTCGCCCGCGTGCTCGCCGGCCGCACCGGCCTGCGCGCGCTGGACGGCCCCGACGCCACATTTGCCCTGGCCGCCGTCGAGTACGACGCCGAGTCGATCGCGGAGCTGATCGCCGAGCTGGAGGCCAACCGGATCGATCCGCGCGTACAGAGCTGGCTGGCGCGCGCCACCACCTGGACGGGCACCGTCGAGGTCGAAGGGCCCTCCGAGCAACCCGTGTTCCTACTGCTGGGAGGAACCTCCCGCCTACCGCGCGAGTTGCGCGAAGGAGCCGTCACCGTCCCCGGCGGGGCGACCGTGCCGTTGACGCTCGACTCGTGGCGGCTGATGGACGGACGGTTGCGGGGCTGGATCAGCCCCGGCGCGAAGCGTTGCATCGCCGCGCTGCGCGAGGGCCGGCCCGTACCGCCCGCGGTGCTGGAGGTATCCGCCCTGCACGAGGATCCGACGTTCGTGCTCGCGCCCGGTCACGACGCCGTGCAGCTCGAGGCCTTCACCGCGCTCAGTGGCGCCGCGCCCGGCAAGTCCGGCCACGGCGGCCGGGGACACGCGCTGGGGGCTCCGGGCGAGCACGCGGGGATGCCCGCGATCCGCGCCGATCCGTTCTGCGTTCCCGAGCTCGACGAGTTCCTCGCCGCCCACGAAACCTGGATCGCGCCCGAGGCGCTCACGCTGTTACAGGAGATTCGTGAGGAGCACGCCCGCGCCGCCGGCCTGGTGGAGCTGTCGGGCGCAACCGAAGCACCGCTGGATGACAAGGTCGCACCCACCCTCGGCGGCGAGCTGAAGCCGTTCCAGCGCGCGGGGGTCAGCTACCTGCTCGCACAGCGACGCGCGTTCCTCGCCGACGAGCAGGGTCTCGGCAAGACAATCGAGGCGCTCGCGACGCTGGAGGCCGACGGCGCCTACCCCGCGATCGTCGTCTGCCCGGCGAGCCTCAAGCTGAACTGGCTGCGCGAGCTCTCGCTGTGGCTTCCGCACCGTAGCGCCCAGGCGCTGACCGGCACCCGCGCGAGCGCAGCGATCGAGCCGGCCGATGTGACCGTCGTCAATTACGACATCGTCGCCGGACGGCTGTCCGCGCTCGCGGCCATCGCCCCCCGCGCCCTGGTGCTGGATGAGTCCCACTACTGCAAGAACGCGGCCGCCAAGCGCACCCAGGCGGTCGCGCACCTGTCTACGGCGGTGCCGCGTGACGGGCTCGTGCTCGCGCTGACGGGCACGCCCGTGATGAACCGCCCGCCCGAGCTGATCTCGCAGCTGCGGATCCTCGGGCGGCTGGCCGAC
Organism: uncultured Solirubrobacterales bacterium; assembly: GCA_963837135.1. GTDB lineage: Bacteria > Actinomycetota > Thermoleophilia > Solirubrobacterales > Solirubrobacteraceae > Palsa-744. The sequence continues at coordinate 703,902 of CAWILV010000002.1, read as the reverse complement.
TTCGGCTCGGGGGCGCAGTTCGGCAAACGCTTCCGCGGCGCCGACGCGCACCTGCGCCTGCACTGGCATCTGCGAGCGCGCTGCTTCGCGCGACGTCTGAAGGCCGACGTCCTGCCCCAGCTGCCGGCGAAGACCCGTGCCGTCGTGCCGATCGAGCTCGACAACGAGCCCGAGTACCGCCTGGCAGAGCGCGACCTCGTCGCGTGGCTGCAGAGCCAGCCGATGGACCTGCACGAGCTCGACGCGCGCGTCGCGGCGGCGCTGCGCGCCGAACGCCTCGTGCGGCTGAACGCGCTGAAGCTGCTTGCCGCGCGCGGCAAGCTCCACTCCGCGCTCGCCTGGATCCACGACTTCTGCTCCTCGGGCGAGCGCCTGGTCGTGTTCGCCCACCATCGCGAGATTCAGCGCGCGCTGCTCGAGCGCTTCCCCAGCACACTGCACATCCTCGGCGAGGACTCCCTCGTCGCACGCGAGGAGGCGCTGCGTACCTTCCAGGAGCCCGACTCCGCTCAGAACCAGCTGATCGTCTGTTCGATCGAGGTCGCCGGCCACGGGATCACGCTGACGCGCTCCTCGAATGTCGCCTTCCTCGAGCTCGATTGGACACCCGCCAAGCACGACCAGGCCGAGGACCGCTGTCACCGCATCGGCCAAGAGGACACGGTCAACGCCACCTACCTGCTCGCCGCCGGCACGATCGATGAAACGATCGGGACCTTGCTGGAGCGCAAGCGCGCGGTGATCGGCGCCGTCACCGACGGGCTGGAGGAGGATGAGGAGGGGGTCGTCGACGCGCTCGTGCGCGAGCTGCGCGGCACGCCCTACCGGCGGCTGCGCGCTGTGGCTTAGGTCGCGACGGCCGGCGGGGGTCTCGCCGCCTGGACCTCGCTCGGCAGGCTCCGCGTCGCAAAGAACGCCGCGCAGACGAGCAGGCCCGCGATCAGCAGCCCGGTCTTCAGCGCCATCAGCTGCGCTTCGGCGTAGCTTTCGACGATCGCGTCGGTGCTCTGCGCGTCGAGGCCCGCGTCCTGCGCGCCCGCGCGGACCTGATCGATCGAGACGAAGCTTACGTTGCCCTCCAGCTTGATCCCGACCTGCTGTTTGACCGCGGCCGAGACGCGCGGGTCCGCGCTGACCTTGCTCGAGAACCCGGCGATCAGCCCGCTGATCACGATCGCGCCGATCAGCGCCGTGCCCATCGCGGCGCCGAGTTGCTGGGCGGTGAACTGCAGGCCGCCGGCCTCGCTGCGGTCCTCGTCCCCGACGGCGGACTGGACGACGTTGCCGAGCTGAGAGACGATCAAGCCCATGCCGATGCCGAGCACCGCCATCGCGATCGCAAACGGGACCGTCTCGATTTCCGGCTTGATCGTCGCGAGCAGCAAAAGACAGGCGGCCAGCAGCAACCCCAAGCCCGCGCGCACGATCGTGCGCGCGGGGTAGCGTCCCGCCAGGCGCGCGCCGATCAAAGCCGTCACGAACAGCGTGACCGACACCGGCAGCATCCTGACGCCCGTCTGGAACGCGTCGAAGCCCTGCACGACCTGCAGGTACAGGGGGATGGCGAAGAAGACCCCCATCAGGATCAGATTCTGAAACAGGAACGTCGTCAACCCGCTGCGCATCGCCGGGACCTGCAGCAGGCGGAAGTGCACAAGCGGCTGCTCTTTCAGACGCTCGCGCCGGCGCTCCCACGCGCGGAAGCCGCCGACCACCGCAAGCCCGGCCGCGATCACGAACGGGGTCAGGGAGAACCCGAACGGCGTGATCGGCGAGTTTCGCGGCTGCAGCCAACCCCAGGTGCTCGCCTGCAGCACGCCGAACACGACCAGCGCGAGGCCGAGCGCGCACAGCACGGCGCCGACGCGGTCGAGCTCCGCCCCCGGCTGTCCCCTGTCCTTCGGCAGCAGTCGCACCGCGAGCAGGATCAGGATCACGACGACGACCTCGCCGACGAACACGATCCGCCACGTCAGATTGGTCGTCACCCAACCGCCCAGGATCGGCCCGACCGCGATCCCGGCGCCGGAGACGCCGCCGAGCACGCCGTACGCGAGCGCGCGCGCCGGCCCCTCGAAGGAGCGCGCGGTCAGCGCCACAAGCGCCGGCAGCACCAGCGCCGCGCCGATGCCCTCCAGCAGCGACCAGCCGACGAGCAGCGCGCCCACGCTCCACGCCGCCGCCGTCAGCGCCGAGCCGGCGCCGTAGATCACAAGGCCGATCGAGAACGCCCGCCGCCGGCCCCAGATGTCGCCCATCTTGCCGCCGGCGATCATCAGCGCCGCCATCACGAGCGAGTACAAAGCGATCACCGCCTGGATCGTCGTCACGTCGGTGTGGAAGTCCGCGACGAGCTGCGAGATCGACACGTTCATCACCGCCTGATCGAGCACCATCAGGAACTGGGCGGTGCCGAGCACGGCGAGGATGCGGCGGTCGCCTGTGCTCATCCGGCTTGTCCTCGATTCATCCGGGTTGGCCTCGACGTTTGCAAACGGAGGGGGAGAGATTCGAACTCTCGGTACGCCAATCAGACGCACAACGGTTTTCGAGACCGCCGCATTCAACCGCTCTGCCACCCCTCCAGGTGGAGATCCGCAAGGCTAGATCATCCCGCCGCGCCGCGAGGCGAAGAACGCGCTCAACAGCTCCCCGCACTCCTCCCCCAGCACTCCACCCTCCACCTCGGGGCGGTGGTTCAGGCGGGGCTCGCTCAGCACGTCGAGCACGCTGCCCGCCGCGCCCGCCTTCGGGTCGCTCGCGCCGTATACGACGCGAGGTACGCGCGCGAGCACGATCGCCCCGGCGCACATCGCGCAGGGCTCGAGCGTCACGTACAGCGTCGCTTCGAGCACGCGCCAACTGCCGAGCGCTCGCGCCGCCTCGCGCAGGGCGATGACCTCGGCGTGGGCGGTCGGGTCCTGGCGCAGCTCGCGCTCGTTACGTCCGGCGGCGATCACCTCGCCGGCATGGACGACGACCGCGCCGATCGGGACGTCGCCGAGCTCGGCCGCGAGCTCGGCCTCGCGTAAGGCCAAGCGCATGAAGTAGTCGTCCTCGTCTGGGTCTCTATCTCTCATAAAACGATCCTCTGCGCTCGCCGGCGGGTTGATTGGTCATCACCTTTTACGCGCGCTTACGCGCGCTCTGCGACAGTGCATCCCGCCTCGGCTCATCCACATCATCATTACTGCTCAAGCCCCATGTCCCCCCGTGTCCCCCACAGTCCCTTCGTCGCCCCTTCCGCGCAGCGGCTATGCCTGCTTGCCGGGGTCATCTGCGCAACGCTGACGCTCGGCCTGCGCGTGGCGCCGGCGATGGGGTCATACGACCCGGCCCAGATCCTCGTCCGCTACGCCCCCGCCGGGCCTGCGCGCGCGCACGCCGCGGACGTGGGCGAAACGGAAGTGCCAAGCGCGCACACCAGGCTGCTACGCCTGCCGCGCGGGGTCAGCGTGCCCGCGGCCCTCGCCCGCCTGCGCCGCCGCCGCGACGTGTTGTGGGCGGTGCCCGACTACCGTGCCCACACCGCCGGCTCCTTCATCCCCAACGACCCCGGCGTCGGCGGTGCGCCCACCGACTGGGAGCAACTGCAGTGGAACTTCGTCGGCCCGTTCGGCGTGAACGCCCCCGAAGCGTGGGCCAACGTCGCCGCCGACGGCGCCCCCGGCGGGCGCGGCGTGATCGTCGCGGTGCTCGACACCGGCGTCGCCTACGCCAACCGCGGGCGCTTTCGCCGCTCGCCCGACTTCTCGCGCTACGAGTTCGTGCGCGGCTATGACTTCATCGCGCACGACCCCTACCCCAACGACCACAACGGCCACGGCACGTTCGTCGCCGGGACGATCGCCGAGTCCACGAACAACCGCTACGGCCTCACCGGCCTCGCCTACGGCGTGCGCCTGATGCCCGTGCGCGTGCTCAACAGCCAGGGCGAAGGCGACGCCTCGACGATCGCCGAAGGCGTGCGCTTCGCCGTGCGCCACGGCGCCCAGGTGATCAACCTGTCACTCGAGTTCTCCAGCGAAGTCACCGCCTCGGACATCCCCGAGCTGATCGAAGCGCTGCGCTACGCGCGGCGGCGGGGGGTCGTGGTGGTTGCCGCGGCAGGCAACGAGGGGCACACGACGATCGCCTATCCCGCGCGCGCGCCGGACGTCGTTGCCGTGGGAGCGACGACAGAACACGGCTGTCTGGCCAACTACTCCAACGACGGCACCGGACTCACGCTCGTCGCGCCCGGCGGTGGCGCCGACGCCGACCTGCCGGGCGATCCCAACTGCCGCCCCGAAGAACCCTCCGGCCGCGACGTCTTTCAGATGACCTTCACCGGGTCCTCACCCCAGCGGTTTGGGTTCCCGGGCGGGTACGAAGGGACCTCGATGGCCTCGCCGCACGTGGCGGCTACGGCGGCTTTGATCATCGCTTCCGGGGTGTTGGGGAAGCACCCGTCGCCGGCGCAGGTGATCGCGCGGCTGCGGGCCACGGCGCGGCCGCTGGGGGGGCCTTCGGACTCGCGGCTGTATGGGGCCGGGCTTGTGAACGCGGCGGCTGCCACGGCGCCCGGGGGGCCGGGGGCCGTTGAGTAGCGCGAGGAGAGCCGGCCGATCCGAAGATCTCCCCGAGGATTACAGTTGCGCTCTTGAGCTCTGCCGACCCCCTCCCCTCCGCGCAGGCGCCATCGCGGTGCGACTTTGCGATCGTCGGCGGCGGGATCGTGGGACTGGCGGTCGCACGCGAGCTGACCCGGCGTCACCCGCGCGCGTCGGTGTGCGTGCTGGAGCGCGAGAGCGCCGTAGGGTTCCATCAGACGGGGCACAACTCGGGGGTGATCCACGCGGGTGTCTACTACACGCCGGGTTCGCTGAAGGCGCGGCTGTGCGTCGAGGGCGCGCGCGAGCTGTACGAGTACTGCAAGGCTCGCGGGATCTCGAGCGAGGCCTGCGGCAAGGTGATCATCGCCACCAACGTCGGTGAGCTGGACCGTTTGGACGAGCTCGAGCGCCGCGGCAGGGCCAACGGCGTGCCGGGCCTGCGCCGGATCGACGCGCGCGGGATCGAAGCGCTCGAGCCCCACGCGCGCGGGATCGCCGGGCTGCACTCGCCGAGCACCGGGATCGTCGACTTTCCCGCGGTCGCGCGCGCGTACGCCGAGGACGTGCTCGAAGCCGGCGGCGCGGTCGTGACCGGGTGCGCGGTCGAGGGAGTTCGGGAGCAGAGCGCCGCGCTGCAGCTACTGCACTCCCACGGCGCGACGGAGGCCGGACACGCGATCTTCTGCGCGGGCGCGTGGGCCGATCGGCTGGCGGTGGCGGCGGGGGCCGATCCCGACCCGCGAATCGTGCCGTTTCGGGGCGCCTACCTGCGGCTCGTGCCCGAGCGCCGTGGGCTCGTGCGTTCGCTGATCTACCCCGTGCCCGATCCCGCGCTGCCGTTTCTCGGGGTGCACCTGACGAAGCACATCGACGGGGACGTGCTGATCGGGCCGACCGCGCTGCTGGCGGGGGCGCGCGATGCTTATGCGCTCGGGCGGGTGCGGGGCGAGGATCTGCGCGAGACCCTGGTCTGGCCGGGGTCCTGGCGGATGTTCCGTTCCTGGTGGCGCACCGGTCTGACCGAGCTGCGCCACGCGGCGCTGCGCTCGGCGTTCGTGCGGGCCGCCGCTCGGTACGTGCCGGAGCTGCGACCGGAGGATGTCGAGCCGGCGTTTGCGGGGGTGCGGGCACAGGCGCTGGGGCGGGACGGGCGGTTGGTGGACGACTTCGTGTTCTCGGCGACCCCGCGGGCGCTGCATGTGCGCAATGCGCCGTCGCCGGGTGCTACCTCTTCGCTTGCGATTGGGCGGTATGTGGTGGGGGAGGCGGAGCGGGGGTTTGGGTTGGAGGCTTGACCGGCGGGCCGGCACCGAGGATCTCGCGGGCCTGCGCCGGTGTCGCGACGGGCCTACCGATCGCCTCGCAGAGAGTCCTAGCGCGAGTGACGAGCTGACCGTTGGACTGCGCGTACTCACCGGGCGCGGTGTAAACAACATCCTCCAGACCGGTGCGGATATGACCACCGAGCGCGAGCGCGAGCGCCATCATCGGGAAGTGCCGAGGTATCGCTGTCACCGCCCACGGAACGCCCGCCGGCACGAGCTCGGCGAAGAGCGACACCGTCGCGGGGGTCGCCGGGGCACCGCCAGCCACGCCGAGGATCATGTGCATCATGCCCGGCGCTCCCTTCGCCGCGCTCGCGAGCTTGGCCGCGGTGAGTGCCATGCCGATGTCGAAGCACTCGTACTCGGGGACGATCCCGCGCTCGGCCACCTCCTCGGCCACCTCCGCGATCAGCGAGCGGGGGTTCAGCAGCACGTCGTCGCCGGAGCCGAAGTTCATGCTGCCGCAGTTCACCGTCGCGAGCTCCGGCTCGGCGTCGATCGCGCGGCGGCTCTCGCGGTCGGGCTCCTGCAACTGCCCGCCAGTCGCGAGCTGCCCACCCGTCGTGAAGTTCAGCACGACGTCGTCCACCTGCTCACGGATCGCCTGCTTGATTGCGACGTAGTCCTCGAGCGCCTGGGTCATCTCGCCGGTCGAAGTGCGGGCATGGATGTGCAAGATGCTGGCACCGGCCCGCGCGGCGCCGACCGCGGCCGCGATCACGTCGTCTCGGCTGACCGGCTGGTTGGGGTTGGTTGTGACCAACCCGCCGGACACCGCACACGTCAAGATCGCGGGCTCTTCGGCCTTGACAGCGGCCGCCCGCGCAAACGCGCGAGCCGTTGCGGCGCCGGCCCGCATGCTCATAGTCCTAGCCTCTCTTGCGCTGCATGCTCGCTCATCGGCGTCTCCTCTCGACAGGGCCGCTATCCGCGTTGGCGCTCACTTTACCCGGCCGATTTGAAAGCATGGATGGATGGGCGCCACGTGTGGGAACAGATATGCGCTCCTCTGAACCGGCGCCGCGCATGGCGCCCGCGCGCGTCCGCGTGGAGGGTCACGACGAGCTTGTGCTCGGCGACGGCTGGGAGGCCGCCTGGTGCCGGCCCGAGGCTCATACCAATCCAGCCGCGCTCGACGAACTCGCATGGCTGCCCGCGCGCGTGCCCGGTACGGCGGCCGCAGTCCTGCGCGACGCGGATCACGGGCGCCCGGGCGATCTCGACGCCGAGGATTGGTGGTTTCGCACGACCTTCGACGCGCAGCCGGTCGCCGCGGACGAAGAGCTGCGCCTGTGCTTGGACGGAATCGCGACCGTGGCCGAGGTCTATCTGAACGGCGAGCTGGTGCTCGAGAGCGACTCGATGTTCGCGGCGCACGCGCTCGACGTGACAGGGAGGCTGAAGGCGAGCAACGAGTTGACGATCCGCTGCCGCGCACTCGGCCCGCTGCTGGGTGTGCGCCGCCGCCCGCGCGCGCGCTGGCGCACGCGGCTCCTCGCCGACGGCAACCTGCGCTTCTTTCGCACCATGCTGCTCGGTCGGCTGCCCGGCATCGCACCCGGACCGGCGGCCGTGGGCCCCTGGCGAGCGGTGCGACTCGAGTGCCGCCGGCGCGTGGACGTCCAAGAGCTCACGCTGCGCACGCGCCTGGACGGCGAGGACGGGATCCTGTCGGTGCTGGCGCGCCTGCGCCCGCTGGGCGGGACGGAGATGAGCGCCGTGGAGGTCGAGCTGAGCGGGCCCTCGGGCTCCCACCACGTGCAGCTCGTCCTCGACGCGACGCCCGGCGGGGCGATGCACGACCCCGACGGGGCGACAAACGATCCCGGCGAGGATCGCCTGACCGCCCGCGGCGAGCTGCGGGTTCCGGGCGTGGCGCGCTGGTGGCCGCACACGCACGGCGAGCCGGTCCTGCACGATGTTCGCCTCGTGGTGCGTGGCGCCGATGAGCCGATCGCCGTGGACGCGGGCCGGGTCGGCTTTCGAGATCTCGCCTTCGGAGCGGCGCCCGGTCACCACGTCGAACAGGACGGGCTCGACCTGCACGTAAACGGCGTCCAGGTATTTGCCCGCGGGGCGGTGTGGACGCCGATCGACCCGATCGGCCTGGCGCCATCGGAGAGCGAGCTTCGCGCGGAACTGTGCCGCGTGCGCGACGCCGGCATGAACATGCTGCGCCTGCCCGGGACCGGCGCGTATGAGACCGGCGCCTTCCACGACATCTGCGACGAGCTCGGCATTCTCGTGTGGCAGGACTTTATGTTCGCCAACCTCGACTACCCGATCGTCGATGAGCGCTTCCGCGCAACGGTTACGCGCGAGGCCACCGACGTGCTGGCCGCGTTGGGGGGGCGACCGAGCCTGGTCGTCCTGTGCGGGAACAGCGAGGTCGAGCAGCAGGCGGCGATGATGGGCTTCGATCCCTCGCTCGGGCGCGGCGAGCTGTTCGGCGAGCTGCTGCCGGAGCTCATCCGCGCGAGCGGCGTGGACGCTATCTACATCCCCTCCGCGCCGTGCGGCGGGGATCTCCCGTTCCGCCCCGGCCGCGGCATCGGCACCTACTACGCAGTGGGCTGCTACCTGCGCCCGCTGGAGGATGTGCGCCGCGCGGGCGTGCGCTTCGCCGCGGAGTGCCTGGCCTTCTCCCACGTGCCCGCAGAGGAGGCGATCGAGGAAATGCTTCCTTCGGCGCCCGCGCGGCTGGCCGGACACCATCCGCTGTGGAAGGCCGGGATCCCGCGCGAGAACGAGGCGGACTGGGACTTCGAGGACATCCGCGACCATTACCTCGGGCTGCTGTTCGACGTAGACGTCGCCGAGTTGCGCCACATCGATCGCTCACGCTACCTGGAGCTCTCGCGCGCCCTCACCGGAGAGATCCTCACCGAGGTATTCGGCGAGTGGCGCCGCGCCGGCTCTCCGTGCGGCGGCGGGCTCGTGTTGTGGCTGCACGACCTGCTGCCCGGCGCCGGCTGGGGTGTGATCGACCACCGTGGCCAGCCGAAGCTCGCCCTCCACCATCTGGCGCGCGCGCTCGCGCCGGTCGCCGTGTGGACGACCGACGAGAACCTCGGCGGCGTCGTCGCCCACGTCGCCAACGATCGTCCGACGCCGTTGCGCGCATCGCTGCGCGTGGCGCTCTATCGAGAAGGCGAGCAGCGCGTCGAGCAGGCGCGCGTGCCGGTCGCGCTCGCGCCGCACGGCCAGGGGGAGTGGAACGTCGAGTCCGTCATCGGGCACTTCGTCGACGCTTCGTGGGCGTACAAGTTCGGACCGCCGGCGCAGGACGCAATCGTGGTCAGCCTCGAATCGATCGCCGACGACATCGACGTCGTCCGCGCAGCCGGCGAGCCGCGCGCAGATCCCGCGAGCGTGGGCTCATCGGAGATGGTCTCGCAGGCCTTCCGCTTTCCAGCCGGGCGGCCGCTCGAGCGCGAGTCGCCGGAGAGGCTTGGCCTGGCCACCCGGGCACAGGCGCTTGCAGACGGGACGGTGCGGTTGACGCTCTCGAGCAGGCGACTGGCCTACGGCGTGGAGATCCACACACCCGGTTTTCTGCCGTCCGACGACGGCTTCTCGATCGAGCCCGGGGGAGAGCGAACCGTGCTGCTGAGCCCGCGCGAGCCCGGTACGGCATTCGCCGCGGGCAGGCTGACGGCCCTGAACCTCCGCGGCCGTATATCGCTCGGTCCTGAGGGAGAGGATCGGCAGCTCGGAGGCTTGCACGCCTAGTCCAGACCGCTCGAGGCCCGTTCGATCACGGCCGCCATCTCCACACGGAAGCGATCCCGGCCGAACCGCCGGGCGTTCTCGCGCGCCGCTTCCCGATCGAGGTCCAGAGCCTCGAAGCGCTCGATCGCCACCGCCAGCCCAGCGGCGCTCTGCTCGTCGAACAGCACGCCGGTGCACCCGTCGATGACGGTCTCGGTGGCGCCGCCGACGCCGTAGGCGATCACCGGCAAGCCGGCCGCCTGCGCCTCGACGGGCACGATGCCGAAGTCCTCCTCTCCCGGGAACAGCAGCGCGCGCGCGCCGCTCAGCAGCCGATCGCGCTCGGCCGCCGAGACCTTGCCGAGGAACTCGACGCCCTCGCCGCGCGCCTGCCCACGTATGCCGTCCAGCGCCCGACCGTCACCGGCCACCTGCAGGCGCCTGCCAAGGCTCGCACACGCCGCGACGGCGAGGTCGACGCGCTTGTACGGGACGACCCGCCCGAAGGCGAAGTAGTAGTCACGCGGCTCGCTCCCGGGCTCGTACGGCGCACGTTCCAGTTCGAGGAAATGATCGACATCCACCGGCGGGTGCACGATCTCCGCCGAGCGTCCGTAATAGCGCTCGATGCGCGCGGCGACGTGAAGGGAGTTCGCGACGAACACGTCCGGCTCGCGCGCGCCCTCATAATCCTGGCGGCGCAGCCTGCTCAGCATCGGAGGCAGCAGCCGGCGCGTCACCCGCCCCACGTCCTCGCCCTCTAGAAAGCCCTCCTCCCAGGCGTAGCGCATCGGCGTGTGGCAGTAGCAGACGTGCAGCGTGTCGGGCAGGGTGCGCACGTTCTTCGCGCAGGCGTGGTTGCTGGAGAGTACGAGGTCAAAGCCCGAGAGATCGAACGAGCGGAACGCCCTGTTCATCAACGGCAGCAGCTTCGGGTAGTGGCGCCTCGCCCCCGGGATGCGATTGAGGAACGAGGCATGGACCGGTCGCTCTTTGATGATCTCGGGCCAGGGCGCCGGGTCATAGATCGTGGTGAACAGCTCGGCTTCGGGGAACATCTTCAGCAGCTCGATCACGACATCCTCCGAGCCGCCGGGGATCGTCAGCCACTCGTGGACGATCGCGACGCGGGGGAAGCGCGCGCGCAGCTCATCGATCGGCTGGTCACTCATCTCCGGGGTTATATCGGCAGGCGGTTGTCGCGTAGCGCCGGCCGAGCCTGGGATCATGGCGGCGATGCCTGAACCAGCACACCTGCGCGGCCGCGACATCGTGTGCGTCGGATTCGCCGATTGGGATACGGAGCTGTGGACAAATCAGCACCACCTGATGTCACGCCTGGCGCGCGATAACCGCGTGCTGTTCGTCGAGTCGCTCGGCCTGCGTCAACCCCAGTTCGCCGGCCGGGACATCAAGCGGATCGCGCGGCGCCTACGACGGGGACTTGCGCCTCCGCGTGAAGTCGACGGATTGCATGTGATCTCACCACTGGTATTGCCCTTCCACCGTTATCGGATCGTCCGCGAGCTCAATCGCCGCCTGCTGGCTGCGCTCGTGCGCCAAGCGACGCGGCGGCTCAGCATCGGGCGACCGATCCTGTGGGCCTACGTGCCCCAGGCCGAGGTTTTGATCGACGCGCTCAATCCTTCGCTCGTGGTCTACCACTGCGTCGATGACATCGCCGCCCAGGAACGGGTCGACACCGCGAGCTTCCGCTCGGCCGAGACGCGCTTCGCCGCTCGCGCCGAGCTCGTGCTGGCGAGCGCACCGGCGCTCGCCGAGCGGCTGCGAACGATCTCCGGCAACGTGATGTACGCGCCAAACGTGGCCGACACCGAGCTGTTCTCCCGGGCACTCATTCCGAGCCCACCCGCCCCGCTGGACACCGAGATGGCCGTGCTGCCCGCACCGCGGATCGTGTTCACAGGCGCGGTCGTGGCCATGAAGCTGGACTTCTCGCTGCTGGTCGAGCTCGCGCGACTGCGGCGAGGGTGGTCATTTGCGCTGGTCGGCCCGATCGGCCCAGGCGAACCGAACACCGACACATCGGCGCTGAGAGCCGAGGCGAACATCCACCTGCTCGGACCCCGCTCCTACGGCGAGCTGCCGGACGTCCTGCGGGCGGCCGACGCCGGGCTGATTCCCTACGCGCGAAACTCACTGACCGGGAGCATCTTTCCGATGAAGGTCTACGAGTATCTGGCCGCCGGCCTGCCGGTGGTCGCGACCCCGCTGCCCGCGCTCGCCGGTGTCGCCGGTGTCGCCACCGCACCCGACGCGCAGGGCATCGCAGAGTTGCTCGACGAAGCCCTCGCAGCGGACAATCCCGAGCGCCGCGCCGAGCGCTCGCGCGCGGCGGCGAACCACTCTTGGGAGCGACGGCTGGAGGAGATCGCCGTCGCTATAGCTGCCCTGCCGACGGTGAGCGTTGCCCCGTGAGAGACCTGCTCATCACCACCCACACCCCGGTGCTGCGCTCAGGTCAGGCGATGCGCACCTACGGCGTCGCGCGCGCGCTGGCGGCACGCGGCAATTTGACGCTGCTCTATGTCCGCTTCGAAGCCCCCGAGCCCGACGCTGCCTTCCGCGCGATCCCTGGAGTCGAGCTACGCGAGGTGGTTCCCTCTCGCGGCCTGCGGCGGCTGCTCGCCTACGCAAAGGCCCGCCTCGGCGGCGTGCCGGCAGGTTTCGCACGCGGGGTGTCCAGCGAGCTTACGGCTGAGGCAGCCCACCTCGCGGCTGAGCCCGACCGCGGGCGCGTGATTGCCGACGGGCCGATCGCCGCGGCCGCGCTCGCTCACCTGTCACGGCAGCGTCCGGTCGTCTACAACGCCCACAACCTGGAGTCGGCCTTCCGGCACGAACTCGACTTCGGCGGAGTGGCTGGGATCAGAGGCCAACGTACGCTGCGCCCCTTCGAGCGACGCCTGCTGGCGCGTTCATGCGAGTCATGGATGGTGAGCGAGGCCGATGTCGCCGCGGCGCGCGAGCTGTGTCCCTCCGCTCGCCTGCGCTACGCGCCCAACGTGGTCGACGTCGCGTCAATCGCACCGGTGACGCCGGCGATGGACGAGCAGCGTGCGATCTTCGTCGCGAGCTTCGCCTACGAGCCCAACCGCAACGGCCTGCGCTTCCTACTCGACGAGGTCTTCCCACGGGTGTGGTCTGAGCTGCCCGATGCGAGGCTGACACTCGTCGGCACGGGCCTCGAGCAACCGCCCTCTGCAGATCCCAAGGTCGAGGCGCTCGGCTTCGTGGAGGATCTACGCGCGATCTACGCGCGCGCCTCCTGCGCTGTCGTCCCACTGCTTCAGGGCGGCGGTACGCCGCTGAAGTTCGTCGAGGCGCTCGCCTACGGGCTGCCGGTCATCGCCACCCCCCGCGCCGCCGCCGGACTCGACGTGCGCGACGGCGAGCACTGCCTGATCGCGGAGGGCGGCGAGAGCTTTGCGGCAGCGCTTATTCGCGTCCTGCGCAACGGCGCCCCCGAGCTCGGCCACAGCGGCCGCAGGCTTGCCGAGGAGCGCTACTCGATCGAGGCACTGGCGGAGCTTCTGCGGCCATAGGTGGATCGATCCGCAGGTGACCGGCAGCTTTCTACCGAGTCGCAGTCGGCAATACCCCGTGCGGTTCTTCAGATCCGTCCAGAGCGCCCACGCACGCTAAAGCAGGCGCAGCGTCGGACCGAGAGGTTTCTTGCAGCACTTCAGGTGCCGCGATCCGGGCACAGCTTCCGGAAGCGCCGCCAAGTTCCCGATAAAGGCACCCCCGTCGCAAGGCGGGCTCGCAAAGCCAGGGGTCTTTCAGAGACAGCCCAGCTCCCGAAGGAGTTTGAATGGCCATACCCACGAGATCGAGTCGCTTCCTCGTCGCGGCGCTTGCGATCTTCGCTACGGTCGTGTTTGCTGGTCCCGCGAGCGCCAGGCTCTTCGGCCGGCACAAGACCATCGCCACCCCGCTGTCTCCGAAGACCGCTACACGAGCGTGGACCACCAACCGTCGTCGTCATCGGCAGACCGCCACCAACGCGCGCACCGGCAAGCGCGCGCGGGCACGAGCTCATCGGACCCATCACCGCGTTACCCCGCCGAGCACGCCGCCACCCTCGAGCTCCGGTTCGACGAATCCAAGCTCCGGCAGTGGTACGGGTGCGGGCTCTGACCCCGGTACAGGCTCCAACCCGGGTTCCGGCACGCCTGAGCCGGCACTCGTGACACCTGTCGGCCCTGTAGCGCCTACCGATCCCGCGGCTCCGGCATTCCCGCCCGCTGAAGTAACCGGCAGCTCGCCCGCGGAAGAACCCGCCAGCCCGCCGCTCACGCTCCAGACGGGAATCAACTCCGGTCACGAACCCGGCGACTTCGTCGCGGCAGCCACGCTGGGAGCCAAGCTCGTACGGGTCGGGTTCGACATCGAAGACACCGCCGCGCAGCTTCGGCCGGCAATTGAAAAATACGCCGCCGAGGGAGTCACGGTCCTGCCACTGGCCGAATTCACCGGGAAGATGCCCTCCCCGACCGAAGCGCAGGATCTGGCTTCGTGGGCCGATGCCTATGGTCCCGGCGGCACCTTCTGGACGGGACGCTCGGATGGAGACATGGCGATCGAGTCGATCGAGTTCGGCAACGAGACCGACTACAGCGAGCAGTATCACGATGAACCCGGCGACGCCTCCTACCGGCTGCGTGCCGAAGAATACGCCGTGCGAGTCAAGGAAGCAGCGCAGGCGATCAAATCCAGCGGGAGCACAGTTGGACTCCTGGTCCAGGACGACGATCGGAGCGGAGATTGGATGAACGGGATGTACGCCGCGGTGCCCGAGCTCACTCAATACGTCGCGGGGTGGACCATGCACCCCTACGGAGGACGGGAATACAACGAATACCGCTTCCGCGACCTGATGCAACAGGCGGCGGAACATGGGGCGTCGTCTGTTCCGATCGATGTCACCGAGTGGGGTGTGACGACGGACAACGGTCGCTGCCTGGAATACAACGACGGCCTCAACCCGTGCATGACCTACCAGGAAGCCGCGCAGGAAGTTCGAAACAGCTTCGCCTGGATGAAGGAAATGCTCGGCAGCAAGCTGGCGATGTTCATCTTTTATCAGACCGGCGATCAGGCGCCGAGCGGTGTGACTACGAACTGGCAGGACTACTTTGGAGCCCTGCAGCACGAAGGGCAGCCGAAGGGTCTCGTCACCGAAGCCGTCGAGGCTGTCCTGCACTCCTGAGCCGCGTTTGGAGCCACTCCTGAAACGCTGCCGGCGCCCTGCGACGCGTGCCATAATGGCTAAGTGAGCGTTCCCGCAACTGCTCCCTCGCAGCTTGCACAGGTCCACACCGCCAAACCCCTGAGCGCTGTCGGCCGGCTGCGGGCCTCCCGCTCCGCGCAGGTCGTACTCGCGCTGACGGTGTTCGCGGCCGCCCTGCGATTCGGGACGCTCGACGTTCAGAGCGTGTGGCTGGACGAGTCCGCCACGATCGTGCTCGTGCGTCGCGGGCTGGGAGGGATGCTCTCCCACCTCTCGGCGAGTGAGTCGACGCCGCCCCTCTACTACACCCTCGTATGGGCGTGGACGAAGGTCTTCGGTACGGGCGTCATCGGCTTTCGCTCGTTCTCCGCGCTCGTCGGAACTCTCACGGTTCCGGTCATGTACCTCGCCGGCCGGCGGATCTCACCGCGTGTCGGGTGTTGGGCCGCGGCCCTGACGGCCGTCAACCCGGCGATGTACTACTACTCGCAGGAGGCGCGAGCCTACGCCCTGCTGATCCTCTTCTCGGCAGCGGCGATCGTGTTCTGGGGGCGCGCACTCGATTCAGGAGACAGGCGAGCTTTGGGATGGTGGACGGCGATGTCGATGCTCGCGCTGCTGACTCACTACTTCGCCGTCTTCCTGTTCATCCCCGAGGCGGTTCTGTTGGTTCGGCGCCTGGGTCTGCGACGGGCGAGGCTGCCGATCGGGGCGATCGTCGTGACCGGTATTGCGTTGCTGCCGCTTGCGGCGAGCGAGCGGCGGTCGGGCAAGGGCAACTGGATCGAAGACAGCTCGTTGCTGTCCCGGGCCACGGAGGCGCCGAAGCAGTTCCTCGTCGGCCTCTACGGCCCCCAGGAGATCATCACCGCGCTCGTGACAGGGCTGCTCGCCGCCGGCGCGGTGGCCCTGATCGTGTATCGCGCCGACGCGCGCGAGCGCGAGCTCGCCCGGCAGCTGGCGATCGTGGCCGCCGCCGCGGTGCTCGTGCCGCTGCTCCTGGCTTTTTCACACATATTCGACGCGTTTGACGGTCGCAACGTAATCGCGGGGTGGGTGCCGTGTGCACTTGTCGTGGCCATCGGCATCGCCGGTGCCGGCGCTCGCCGTGCCGGCACCGCCGCGGGGGTCGGCATCTGTCTCGTGTCTCTGCTCGTGATCGCCGGTATCGATACGAAACCGGCATACCAGCGCGATGACTGGCGGGCGGTGGCACGCGGGTTACCGGCGCATACCACCGGCGCGGTGGTTGTGACTCCCGAAGACGGCCTGCTACCGCTTGGCATCTACGTGCCTGACCTGGAGAAGACCGGCTCCAGCAGCGTACTGACGCGAGAAGTCGAGTTCGTCGCGCTGCGGGTCAGGCAAACCGGTCGTGCGCCCTCGGCGGCCGTTGTGCCGACAAGGGCGCCGGCGGGCTTCCGGCGGGCCGGGGTCAAACGGACTTCAACCTACGCAATCTCCCGGTTCCTCGCGCCGCGTCCGATCGGCACGAGCACGAGCGAATTGCGCCGCATGACCTCAGAAGCGGGATCCGAAGTGCTCATCCGCCACTGAAGCGCTCTCGGCTGACCCACGGTCTTCGGAGCGCAGGTCGCGAGCGCGGCGGGTTCGCCCCGGAGTCAATCGAAAGGGCATGGACAGTGCCCCAGACCAAGGCTACGAAGAACACAAAGAAGGCCGTATCGTAAAAGAGATAGTCGTACAATCCCTGCGCCATCAGTCCGGCCAGAGCAGCGGCAAACGCCGAGGCCCGCACGGTCGATATGCCTCCACCCCGTCGGGTGAACACCAGCAGAATCGGCCCCGCAAAGAGCACCAGGAAGCCGGCCAGCCCTATCCATCCCGTGTCGAGCCCAATCTGGATCGGGGTCTCGTGGGCGTGGAAAAAAGCTTGGCCGATATTCGAGCTTCTTACATTGCTGCTGAGGTAGTAGGCGAAGTTGCCATACCCGAGGCCAAACGGGTGTGTCGACAGTGCCTGCTCGCCGGCCTTGTGCAGTGCAAACCGTGTCTTGTCCTCGCCCTGCGTTCCGTTCGAAAGGGCGAAGCGACGTTCGATTTTCGCGATCGTGGCAGCCGGAGTGGCGATGTAGCCGGCGGCGGCAAAGACGGCGAGAATAGTGACAGCGCGCGCGAGCGTCGGTCCGCGGCGCACATTGAGCACCAAGAAGATCAGCCATCCGGCGGCCAGGGCGACGATGCCTCCTCGCGACGTTGCCTCCGCGAGACCGGCGAGCATGAACACTAGCACGGCGCCGTAGGTACTCACGCGCACCGCCTTGCGTTCGTCGAGAGCGATCAGGATCTCAGCGGTCGCGAGGGTCGCGGCCATCGCCACATATCCCGCGTACACGGTGTAGTAGGCGAAAAAGGAATTGGGGAGACCGGCGTTGTAAGGCGCTCCGACGATGACGTCGATACCGGCCTTTTGGAGAAACCCAAAGATCAGCACGATTACGGCCGAGCCCGTGAAGATATCCACCATCCGCCGGGACGCGTCTCGTCGCTCGCGAAGCACAGTGAGAGCGACAAACAGGATGAGGATCGCGCTGAGCCAGTCGATCGCTCCTTCAAGGGCGTTGATCTTGTTGTGGGCGCCAAGCATCGCTATGAAGCCTCCCGCGACGAGGGCCAGCCCGCCGACAGCGACCCATGGCGGCACGTCTCTGACCCGGATACGCCACACCATCACGAGCGGGAGCGTCCACAGCAAGACAGTGTCAGAGCCGGTTCCGTAGAAGCCGAACCCGAACGGAATCAACGCCAGCAGGATGACGAGCCCGTAGTCCGGTCGCAACGCCGCCACCACCAACGCCGAGCCGGCCATCACGATGACCAGGGCCTTGAGTTGGTGTTGTAAGCTCCCGAGCTTCGCGGTCGCTAGCCCGACGAGCACGGCGAGCACCACCGCCAGTGCGGTCGTAGCCAACGTCGATCGCCCCGCGCGGCCGACGATAGCGAGACGCACTCGGGTCGCCATGCGTTGCAGCTTAGCGAGGCGCTCCCCCGGCCAATCGAACCCTCCGCGCGAGCCCACCGACCCGCGACCAAGCTCCACTGCGCTGCAGGCGTCCGTGCACGAGTCGGCCGGACGGTGTGCCCTTGGGCACCCTTGAGCAGGTCTGCTCATCGATGTCCGTGCCAGTGCGCCGAACCGGCATTTGCAGGCCGAAGGGCAAGCTATGATCGCATTAAGAATGTTGCTTGATCGACGATGCGGCCCATAGGCGCCATGGCGGAGCAGGACACCGAGTTGGAGGAGACGCCGGGTCTCGTGCGCACACTTCGGGTGCTTCGCGAGCGCTGGATGTTGATAGCGCTCTGCGCGGTCGTCGCCGCTGGTGCAGCGTTCGCCTACGTCGAGCACAAGCAGAACGTGTATACGGCCACCGCCTCGCTGCAGTTCACGACCAACTCCCTGCCGGACCAGGTCGCCGGCGTCGGCGGCGGGGGGTCACTCGATCCCGAAGGCGAAAAGGCCACCAACGTCCAGCTGGTGACGGTGACTCCCGTCGCGGAAATGGTCATCAAGGAACTGGGGCTGAAGGAGTCGCCGTCCGAACTGCTCGATCAGGTGACGGCAAGCGATCCACAGAATGACTATGTCGTCGACGTCGCCGCGACCGACGGCGATCCGCACACAGCGGCGAACATCGCCAACTCCTTTGCGCGGCAGTACGTGCTCTACAGCCAGCGACAGAACCAGGAGCAGCTGATCAAGGGCCAGAAGCTGATCGAACAACGTGCCGCCCAGCTGCCGGCCACCGACGCGGTAGATCGCGCGAATCTCACCGCCCTGTCGCAAAAACTGCTTCTACTGCAGGCCGTGGCCACGGCCAACGCAAGGGTGGCGAACACCGCCGAAACGCCGGGATCGCCGAGTTCGCCGAAACGGAAGGCCACGGTCCTCGTCGCACTGATCTTCGGGCTGCTGGCGGGGATCGCCCTCGCATTCCTGCTCAACATGCTCAACAACCGGGTGAACGAGTGGGAAGAGTTCGCCGCGCTGTATGACCTGCCGGAGCTCGCCGCGATCCCGCAGCTGCCGCGCGCCGCCCGCACTTCCAGGGAACGGGAGATCGAGCTCGAGCCGTTCCGTATCCTCAAGAACAGTCTTCCCCTGTTGGCGCCCGGTCACGAGGTGAAGACCGTGCTCGTGACGAGCGCCGTGCCCGGAGAGGGCAAGTCGACCGTCGCTGTCGGGTTGGCGCGCGCTGCCGCGCTGTCGGGCAGCGAGGTTGTGCTCGTCGAGGCCGATCTTCGCCGGCCCGGCCTGGCACTACGCCTGCCGATGGATCCGGAAGCGGGCGGGCTGGCGGCGGTCCTGTTCGATGGGGCGGATCCCGCGGAGCTGCTGCAATCGCCGTTTCCGGAGACGCCCCGTCTGCGCATCCTCCCGGCCGGGCGGGTGCCGGCCGACGCGGTGGACATGCTGCGTCCCCATGACCTGACCCGGGCGCTCGGCTCGCTCTCGCTGCAGGCGGACCTGCTCGTGATCGACGCGGCGCCGCTGCTGCCCGTCGTGGACACCCGTGTCCTGTTGGACGAGTTCGACCTCGACGCGCATCTGATCGTCGCCCGCGTCGGCCTCACCAAGCGCCACGAGATCCGTGCGGTGCGCACGCTCATCGAGCAGCGCGGCCTGGCACACGTCGGCCTCGTGATCAACAACCTGTCGAGCGGTGTCGCGCGCGACTACTACGGAGGAAACTATTACGGTCACAGGGAGGACACTCTGGCCACCTCGGACCCAAGCACACCGGTGGCGAAGGTCAGCGGCTAACGGCAATAGACTGCTGGCGTGGGCGAGGCGCAGCCGAACATCTCCCTGGTCCTCCCAACATTCAATCGGGCGGCCGCTCTACGGAAGAATCTGGGAGTCATGCTGGCGCTCGAGGACCTCTGTGAGGTGATTGTCGTCAATGACGGGTCCACTGACGATACCGGCGAGGTCTGCGCGCAGTTCGACGACGAGCGCCTGCGCCTGGTGACTCATTCACGCAACCTGGGGGTAGCCACAGCCCGCAACACGGGTGTCGCCAACTCCTGCGGTTCCTGGGTTCTCTTTGGAGAGGACGACTGTCGATTTCCACCCGACTATGCAGTCGTACTTCGCAACGTTGCCGAACACGAGGTTGCGGACATCGTCGGCGCACCGCTCATCCACATGTCTGGGACTGACGAGGACGCCGCCGAATTCGCCGCTCGTGCTCCTCGACGCACACGACCACCCTTGATGGACCAGGATGGAGTGTTTCCGACCGAGGCGATTCAAACTCCATTCCTACCTGCCCGCGTGCTCGTGCGCAGGTCCGTTTTTGAAACAGTCTCCTTCTATGAGAAATATCCCGGCAATGCCTACCGTGAGGAGACGGACTTCTTTGTGCAAGCCGCGAGAGGTGGCTTTCGCTGCGTGCTGACACCCGATACTTACTGTTACCAGCTCGACAGCTTCTCCGGCGGTCAACACCATTTCTCGCCGCTGCACTATGAGTACTGGACGCTGCGCAACAACTGGACGTTCCTACGCCGCCATGGATCGTGGTTGACCAAAGAGGGCTACATCGGTAACGAGGTGGGCGCGCAGGCCCGCTTCGCGCTGCGGCGGTTGCAGGTGGTGAGCACCGGCATGCTCCGTGCGCGCCTGCACCGGTTGAGGGCCGCGCGAGCGCATGGTCACATCTAGCGCTGCGGCCGAGGAGGGCTACGCGTACCGCTGGTCAGGATGTCCTGCGTGTGCTTGCTTAACTACTGAGCCCAGTGCCATGTCGCAAACCGCGCGACGAATACAGACATCGCGAGCGCGAAGAGCACGAGCACGGGCATCCGCAGGCGGGGATGCTCCGTGAGCCAGGCCGCCAGCCACATGCCCATCGGAAAGAGCACGACCAGATAACGCGGCAGTGAAGTCAGCGGGTCGAGTCCCTTGGTGGGGTAGGAGATCGCGACGGCAATCGCAGCGAGCACATACAGGCCATATGCCAGCGGCAGCCGGCGCAGTACACCGACCACGGCCGGAATAGCGGCCAGCAGGAAGACAAAGGTCGTAGCGTGCGGATGATGGAAGGTGTCCCACAGGCTCACGACCGGCCCCACGAACTGGCGCCCCCAAATCTGGTGCTCAGCCTTGAACGGCGCAAACGCTTCGCCTCCTGACAGTGCGAGCGAGCCCGCGAAGATGACAACGGGCGCCGGTAGCAGCGCGAGCCACAGCGCCTGCGGTCGCAGCCTGTATCGCGGTCGCAGCGCCGCGGCCGCTCGATGAGCGTAGGCGATGGCGCCACTGACCTCACCGGAAGAGCGATCCGCGCTCGAGCGGTCTGGGGGACGGTCCTCGCGCGGACCGTAGAAATAGATCACAAGGGCGGGGAGCGCCAGCACCAACCCGGTGCTTCGCGTGGCGACGGCGAGCGCTCCGGTGAGGCCCACCCATGCCCAGCGGCCATGACGCGCCGACCAGAAGAGCGCGACCGATGAGGCAAGGAAGAGGGACTCGGTGTAGATGGCCGAGAAGAAGAGCGCCATCGGTGTGAAGGCCATGACGAGAACCGCGAGGCGAGCGATCTGCTCCGACTGCCGGTCACCCACGAGCCCGGTGCGGGTGAATTCGAGCGTCGTGAGGCGGTGAATGCCATATAGCGCGACCGCGAACGCGCACAGCGACACCAGCACCCCTGCAACGATAAGCGGTATTCCAACGAAGCTGACTGCCCTGATTACGAGTGGGTAGGCGGGGAAAAATGCCGCGCGCGAGAGTGTATGAATGCCAAGATCTGGGCGGTAGCCGGACTTGGCGATCACGAGATACCACGCCGCGTCCCAGCGTGCCGCCGGGCCCGCGAGCGCTTCGCCGACCCGCCCAAGGCCGCGTGTCAGCCCCCGGGGGTCATATGCCTCGCCGGCCGGGCCGACACCAAACAGACCGACAGCGGCGACGCCGACGACCCAGACCAACAGGCGCGAGCTCCACAACGCGCGCCAGCTATCGCGCACGGCAATCATACGGGCCGTGTCGGCGCGCAGCCGCTCTGCCCACATCAGCGGTTGCGAGAACACTGAACGCACGACGCTACGCTCCGAAAGTAAAAGTTATGCGTAGCACGTCCACGCGAGCGTCAGCATATCTCCTACCGTTCTGGCACGATCGTCGCCCTGTCCGTGCCAAGCGTACGGACCAAGAAATCGACCAACTCATATTCGTTGGAACAAGATCGAGCACCGACGTCTTGGAATACCCCGATGCGAGCGTTCAATCGTCTTTGAGGACTTCCTCGTAGAGCTCGCTGGTGCGACGGGCAATTGCCGGCCATGCGAAGCGTTCCTCCGCAAAGCGTGCACCGGCCTCACCGCGGCGGCAACACTCGGGCCAGCCGGCATCGACGCTCGCGATCAGTGCGTCTACGAGTCCATCGACATCGGCGCGCGTGCAGATCCAGCCGGTCTGGCCATCGAGCACCGCCTCGACCATGCCCCCGACGGGATAGACGACCACCGGCCGATGAAAGCCGTACGCAAGCAGCAGCACGCCGCTCTGACTGGCGCGGGGATAGGGCAGCGCGACGGTATCGGTGGCGGCGAAGAGCTGCGCCACCTCGTGGATGTCGAGAAAACCCTCGCGCACCGTCACTCGCCCAGCCAGCGCCGGGCTCTGCAGCTGCGTGCTCGACGCGGCGAGCGCACCCTCCTCCTGGCCCCCAACGAGCAGATGCAGCCGCGGGATCCGCAGGAGCGCCATCAGTAGATCGTCGAGGCCCTTGTCGAGCCGCAGTTGGCCGAAGAGCAACGTAACCGGTACATCGCGCGCAATCTCCAATCTTGCCCGCGCTGCATCGCGGTCCACTACACCGCCCGCACGAGCCAGACCGCCGTACTCCCCGTGCGGGATCACCACCACTCGGCCATCCGCTTCGCCGCGCACCCTCGGTGCCCGTTCCAAGTCCACCTCCGTATGGACGATCGTGCGAGCAGTGAGTCGAGCGAGCATGCGATGCGTGCAATCGAGCGGACGGCCTCGCTCGAAGGTGTTGTGGGCGGTCTGCACGACGGTTGCCCCGGCAAGCCGCATGAAGCCGACCGCCACCGCACCGAGAGGGGCGAAATCCCACTTCTGTACGTGGACCAGATCAGAGCGCCGCGCGAGAGCCATCAATCGCGGTATCGTCGCGAGGAAACGTAGGCCGTTAATGGCCGGGCCGAGTCCGCAGCGGCGAACCGCCCTCCCCAGCGGCGTGTGACCGCGTACGTAGTGGAAGGCGCGATGGATCCTCACACCGGGAGCCGGCGCGTAACGATGATCGTCTGCCGTTGCGAGCTCGACTCGCCAACCCTCTGCCGCCAGAGCCCGGGTCAGCTCAGCCGTGTAGTCCGCTACGCCGCCGCGCCCAACCTGCTCGACCATGAGCAGTCGACGCTGCACCTGAAGATCTTCCTCCCTTTGCGGTGGCCGGAGCCGAGCCTCCTCAACTTGGCGATTTGATGATAGCCACGCTGACACGGGAGGGGCTCGCACAGGCTGCTGGGCCATCACCTATCGTTCCAAGCCTTGATCGACCTTCGCTACCAAGCGCGTTCCCCGGCGGGCGCGCCGTCGAGGTGATCCGGAGCCGTGGCCGGGGCCGATCAGCAGACCGCAAGCGGGCCCGCAGGCCCGTCTCATCCAGCTACTGAGCCACCGCGAGTCGGTGCGCGCAGAGCCACGGTGGACATCGCCGTGCAGGTAATCGGAAGGACCGGCAACCTCGCGCTCGGGGTCGTCGTGACGTTGATCGTCGTGCGAGCGCTGGGGAGCAGCGGCTTCGGGGAGTGGTCGACGATCTTTGCGATCACCCAGATCGCGACGAACTTCGGGGAACTAGGCCTCAACCAGGTGGCGATCAGCCGTGCCGCGAGCGATCCCGCCGGGGAGCGAGATTGGCTGGGCGCGCTCGTGTCTCTGCGCCTGCTCCTTGCCGTGCCAACCACCGTCCTCGCGCTCGTCGGGGTCGTGCTGATCGCGCCCACACAGCCCGTGCGAATTGCCGGCGCCCTGATCGCGGCCACGATTCTGGTCGGCGCGCCCAGCGCAATCAGTGCCGTTTTCCAACTGCGTGTGCGCAACGACATCACGATCGCGATCATGACGCTGGGCAGCGTGCTGTGGGGCGTAAGCGCGTTCACCGTCGCGGTCACCTCCAAGAGCATCGATGCCTTTGCGGCCGTGTTCCTGGCGGCGGCGGTGATCACGACCAGCGTTTCGGTCGTGTTCGCTCTGCGTCTGGCCCCGGTACGCCTGGTGTTCTCCGAGCGTATGTGGCGCGAGCTTCTGCGTGTCGGCTTGGGCGTCGGCGCCGCGGGGATCCTCGTGACGCTCTATGTGAAGCTCGACCAGGTGCTGGTCTTCGAGTATGCCGGCAGCCGGCAGGCGGGTCTCTACGGGGCCGCCTACCGCATCCTCGACCAGATCCAGTTCATCCCGATCTCGGTGATGACCACCCTGTTTCCACTGATCGCCGCGGCGTACCCTCGCGACCGTGAGCGCGTGCATACCCTTCTGCAGACGGCTGGCGAGTACCTCACGATGGCCTCACTGCCGGCCCTCGCCTTCACGGTTGTAGCGGCCCATCAGATCATCAACCTGCTGTTCGGCAGCGCGTTCGACGAAGCAGCCCCCGCCCTGCCGATCCTGATGGGCGCGTTCGTCTCGATCTCGTTCGGATACCTCGCCGGCAACATGGTTGTGATCCTCGAACTGCAGAGCAGATTCTTTCGCTATGCGGCCGTCGGCCTGTTCATCAACGCCACGCTCAACATCCTGCTCATTCCGCGCTACGGCTTCCTGGCCGCCGCCTGGATCACGCTCGCGACGGAGGTCGTGGTCATGTCGTTGACGATGCGTAGCGTGCTGCGCGAGCTTACGATGACGCCCCGCTTCGGGCGGTTGCTGCGCACGCTCATGGCCGCACTTGCGATGGGCGCCTTGACCTGGTTGGCTCAGCATGCCGGAGTGCCGCTGTACGGACTCGTGGCGGTCGCGGCGCTCAGCTACCCCACATTGCTGCTGTCGCTGCACGTGCTCAGCGTGTCGGAGGTACGCAGGGTTCTGCGCAAGGACCCCCTGTAGGCTGCGTTGATCGTCATACGTCCACGCCATAAAGTCAGAGCGATCCGATGCCGACCCGAGGTATAGCGATGTCGAACAGCGACCACGACAGAGACATCTCCTTTGTTGTACCGAGCCACAACAGGCGCGCTGCGCTGCGTCAGAACCTACCCGCTCTGCTCCAGCTCGAGGACGTGCTCGAGGTGATCGTCGTGATCGATCAGCGATCAAACGACGGAACCGAGGAGATGGTCAGCAGCGAGTTCGCCGCGGATCAGCGAGTGCGACTGCTGCGCCAGCCGGGCAACGGGCTCTCCAGCGCACGTAACGCGGGCTGCCGGATCGCCCAGGGCGAGTGGATCGTCGTCTCAGACGACGATCTGCGCTATCCACTCGACTACGGCCCAACTCTCAAGCGCGTGGCGGGCGAGCAGATGGCGGACATCGTCGGCGCTCCATGGCTGAACCTCAACGACGGCGATTACGAGTCCGCGCTTGCCGCGGCCAAGTTGCGGCGGGGCGGCGTACCGACAATCGACGATCACTCGGTGGTGCCCGCCCAAGAGCTGGAGACCCCGTTCATGCCCGCTCCGGCACTCATCAACCGCAGGGTCTTTCAGCGCATTCAGTTCGACGTGAACTACGGGAACACCGGCTGGCGCGACGAGACGGACTTCTTCATCCAGGCGATGCGCAGCGGCTTTCGCTGTATCCTCACGCCGGCCACCGCGATGTACCAGCTCGACCAATGGGATGGCGGATCGCGCCGCCCGCGACTCGAGTACGAGTGGGCGGCGGTCAAGAACAATTGGCGCTTCCTCTCACGTCACGGGCGCTGGCTCACTGAACAAGGCCACATCAAGAGCCTCACCAGGGGACAGCTGTCCTTCGCCCTCAGCCGTATGAGGATTGTCTCCGTGGGCTTTGCACGAGCGCGTTTGAAGCGCATGCGAGGCGCGGTGGAAAAGCGCCTCACGGACTGATTCGGGCATCGCGATGACGGCAAGGCACGCGATCCTCATGTCGCCCATGCCGGAGAGCAACTCCGGTGGTGTGGAGCGATTCTGCTGGCTGCTCGCCGAGATCCTGCAGGAGCAGGGATGGCGAACCTCGATCGTCGGCCCGAGCAGACAACCGGGCCGATGGACCTTCAGGTTCGGCGGCTCGCCGCTGCTCTGGTCGGTCTCCACCGGTCGCGCGGTCGCGGCGGTCACAGCAGCCGGCAGGCGCCCGGATCTGATCGTGGGCAATGGCTTCCTCGGCCTGAGCGCGCCGCGGGGGGTGCCTCGCATCCAGGTCTTCCACGGGACATCCGCCGCGGAGATTCTCGCCACCAAGCCCAGCCTCCCCCGTCGCGATTTCCTCAGGCGCCTGTTCGGCTACTGGCCGCTGGAGGCGCTGATATGCCGGGCGGGACACCTCGTCGTCGTCTCCGAGAGCGCGGGCGAAGAGACCGCGCGCTACTACCGCCACACCGCCGCCAGGGTCATCCCAAACGGGGTAGATACGAACATCTTTCACCCGCGCGACCGCCTCCAGGCCCGTGCGCGATTTGGATTGGAGCAGGATGTTTCATATGCCCTGTTCGTGGGACGCCCCGAATACCGCAAGGGCGCCGACCTGCTGTTCGCGAGTACTCAGACCGCCGGCTGGCAGCTGCTGCACGCCGGCGCCCGCGGCATTTCCGGCGCCCGTCACCTCGGCGTGCTCGCCCCGGAGGAGCTGGCCAATGCGTATGCCGCGGCCGACTGCCTGCTGTTTCCCACGCGCTACGAGGCCTGCAGCTATGTGATTCTCGAGGCGCTGGCGTGCGCCACGCCGGTGGTGACGACCAGGATCGGCTGGACGCGCACCCTGCTCAAAGCGGTTCCCCGCTATGAGGAGCTGTGCGTGCGCCCCGAGGTGGGCGACATAGAGGCTGGGCTGCGGCGGGTGGCGCGCGCCGACACACATGAGCTGATAAGAGAGGCGCGTTCCTACGTGTGCGAGAACAACAGCCTCGAGCGCTTTCGCTCATCCTGGCTGGAAACGATTGAGCAGGCGACCGCCTCTCACTTGCGCAGTATGTAGATGACCTCCGAAGCAAGCTCCTTCGGCAGATGCGAGGCAAGACAGACGTCCGCTCGCGTCCAATGATGGCGGCATTTCTTCGGAAATTCTCGCGCGCGTCCTCACCGTAATCCGAGGCGGTGACCTCGTAGCCCCACTCGAGCAGATGCAGAGCCAGCCACCCGGTGCCGGCGCCGACGTCCAGTACCGGACTGCGCGCCCACTCCGCCGCGATCTCCAACCGGCGACGAATCGGCGCCCATGTAGGCACCGGCGTTTCGGCGGTAAACTTACCCGCCTCGAACTCCGGGATCAGAGGCTTCATCGGCTACTTATACAGTTGTCCGTCCACTCGCATGCTCGCCGCCTACCGTACCGTCGGTACTATCGCTTGGCCATCATGCGCCAGGCACTCGCGACCTTGGCTTGCGGGCAACCGGCGATGAGCACATCGCGCCGAGCACGATCAGAGAGGAAGCACACGTGAGTAAGACGACCTTAGTAACGGGCGGAAGCGGCTATATCGGCGCGCTCCTGGTAGGAGAGCTGCGGGAGGCCGGCCGGGAGGTGCGCGTACTCGACTCGCTGCTGCACGGTCAAGAGGAAATCGCCGCCGAGCAAGAGCAGGCGGGGGTGCAGGTGATCCGCGCCGACATCCGCGACGCCAATGCTCGCGCTCGCGCATTGCGGGGCGCAAATGAGGTTGTGCACCTCGCCGCAATCGTCGGCGATCCCGCGTGCGGGCGCGATCCCGAGCTCTCAGACGAGGTCAACGTCCAGGCCACGCGCGCGCTCGTCGCCGACGCCAACGAGGCCGGCGTGCAGCGCCTCGTCTTCGCCTCCACCTGCTCCAACTACGGCCGCATGGCCGACCCGACGGTGCCGATCACCGAGGACGGCGAGCTCAGCCCCGTATCGCTGTACGCCGAACAGAAGGTCAGCATGGAGAAGTTGATCCTGGGCGGCAGCGCGGGCAGCGTCAAACCGACGTGCCTGCGCTTCGCGACCGTCTACGGCGTGGGCAGGCGGATGCGCTTCGACCTGACCGTCAACGAGTTCACGCGCGAACTGTGGGCCGACCGCGATCTGGAAGTCTTCGGCGAGCAGTTCTGGCGGCCCTATATCCACGTGCGCGACGCCGGACGAGCGGTACGCACGGTGCTCGAAGCTCCCGAGGAGAAGGTCGCTGGAAATGTCTTCAACGCGGGTCGCTCGGGTGAGAACTACCGCAAGCTCGATCTCGTCGAGGAGATCGGCAAGCAGATCGATCGTGGCAACGTGTCCTACGTCAAGCGCGACGAGGACCCGCGCGACTACAAGGTGAGCTTCGACAAGATCCGCGCCGAGCTCGGCTTCGAGACGCTGATGACGGTGCCCGACGGGATCGCCGAGATCATCGGCGCGCTCGACGCGGAGGCCTTCGGCGACCCGTTCGACGCTCGCTACAAGAACATCCCCTGAGCGTCACGCGAATCCGCGCACGCGATCGACCGATGTCCAGCACCGAGACCTTCCCCGAGCTCCCGCTCTTCGATCTGCGCCTGCAGGAGCAGGATTTCGAGGCGGTCGCCGAGACGCTGCGCTCGGGCTGGCTGACGCTCGGCCCAAGGACGGCAGCATTCGAGGAGGCGTTCGCCGCGCAGCTCGGCGCGCGCCACGCGATCGCGGTCTCCAGCTGCACCGCCGCGCTGCACCTCGCCTACCTCGCCGCGGGCGTGGGCCCAGGAGATGAGGTGATCGTGCCGGCGTTTACATTCGCGGCAACCGCCGCCGCCGTGCTCTATTGCGACGCGACACCGGTGTTCGCCGAGATCGTCTCGCGCAAGCACCCGAGCCTCGACCCCGATGACGTGGAGCGGCGCATCACGCCACGCACGAAGGCTGTCTGCGCCGTGCACTACGCGGGCTACCCCGCCGCCGTCGACCGCCTGAAGGTCATCTGCGACAAGCACGGCATCGCGCTGATCGAGGATGTGGCGCACGCGCCGAGCGCCACGCTCGCCGGGCGCAAGCTCGGCACATGGGGCCTGGCCGGCGCTTTCAGCTTCTTCTCCAACAAGGTCCTGTCGGTCGGCGAGGGCGGCCTGCTGTGCACAGACAGCGACGAGGTCGCTGCGTTCGCGCGTTCGCGCCGCTCGCACGCGATGACGAGCGGCACATGGGATCGCCACAGCGGGCGCACCGACACCTACGACGTGGTCGGCCTCGGCTTCAACTACCGTCTGGACGAGCCGCGCTCGGCGCTGCTGTTCTCGCGCCTGCAGCGCCTGGAGTCAGAAATCGAGCGCCGGCGCGAGCTCACGCTGCGCTACCGCTCGCTGCTGGCCCAGGTCGAGGGGATCATCCTCCCGTTCGAGGACGCGGATGTCCCGGGCTCCTCCTGCTACGTGATCCCGATCATGATCGAGGAGGACGCCCGCCAGGCCGAGGTCTCGAGCCGCATGCGCGAGCGCGGCATCCAGACGAGCATCTTCTACCCCTCGATCCACCGCTTCAGCGCCTATCGCGAGCGCTTCCCCGATGTCTCTCTGCCGATCTCCGAGCTGGCGTCGCGAACCGAGCTGACGCTTCCGTTCTATCCGCACATGACCCACGAGGACCAGGACCGGGTCGTCACCGCGCTGGTCGAGGCGGTCGCGCGGTGAGCGACTGGCGCGTACCGCTCACCGATATCGCGATGCCCGAGCAAGACATTGAGGCCGTGCTCGACTGCCTGCGCTCCGGCTGGCTGACGATGGGGCCGCGCACGAAAGCATTTGAGGAGGCGCTTGCCCGCCACGTCGGCACTCCCCACGCGGCAACGGTCTCGAGCGGAACCGCCGCCCTGCATCTGGCCTGCCAAGCCGCCGGCCTCGGCCCCGGCGATGAGGTGATCGTGCCCGCCATCACCTTCGTGGCAAGCGCGAGCGCCTGCCGATACGTCGGCGCGGAACCGGTCCTTTGCGACGTTCGCGGCGCGCATGACTTCAACATCGATATCGAGGACGTCGCGCGACGGATCACCTCGCGCACGCGCGCGGTGATCGCCGTGCACTTCTGTGGCTATCCCGCCGATGTGCTCGCGCTGCGCCAGCTCTGCGACGAGCACGGGCTCGTACTAATCGAGGACTGCGCCCAGGCGATCGGCGCACACGTGGACGCCTCCGGACGGCAGGTCGGCACCGTCGGTGAGCTGGGCTGCTTCAGCTTCTTCTCCAAGAAGCAGCTGTGCGTGGGCGAGGGCGGCATGGTCAGCACCGCGGACGAGGCGCTCGACGCAAGCGTGCGGCTGTTTCGCTCCCATGCAATGACGAGCAGCACATGGGACCGCCACCGCGGCCACGACCCCGCCTACGACGTCGTGGATATCGGCTTCAACTTCCGCCTGGACGAGCCGCGCGCGGCCCTCGGCCTGAGCCGCCTGCAACGACTCGACGAGGACATCGCGGCGCGGCGCGCGATCGTTCGTGCCTATCGCGAGCGCCTGGCCGAGGTGCCCGGAGTCGAGCTTGCCTTCGACGAGCAGGCAGTCGAGCGCGCCAGCCATTTCGCCTTCCCGGTCCTCCTCGCCGACCGTGACATACGTGACCGCTTCCGCGAAGAGCTAAAAGCAAACGGCATCCAGACCACGTGGTATCCGGCGCTGCACACATTCACCGAGTATCAGCGCTTTGCGCCCGCCGATGGATTACCGGCAGCCACCGAGGTCGCCAACCGCCACTGCGCGCTACCGCTGAGCTCGACGATGAACGCGGCCGACGTCGACGTCGTTGTCGATGCTGTCCACTCGGCTCTTGCCGTGATCTAAGGGCTGTTCGCAGCGACTCTCCCGCAATCCACCCCGTGGGGTCTACTCAGACGGGATCAGCCGGTCGCGGACGCTCTCGAACTCTTCCTGGGCCTGCTCGTAGTCGTCGTGGCGTCCGATGTCCAGCCAGTAATCGTCGCTCGGCCATGCGCGTACGGTCTCGCCGGCTGCGATCAGACGCAGAATCAGGTCTGGGAAGTCGAGCCGCTTGCCGGCCTCGATGTGCGCGAGCGCGCGGGGTGCGAAGCAGTACACACCCATGCTGGCTATGTAGTCCAGCACCGGCTTCTCGTCATAGCCGGTCAAGCGGGTCGGATCGCCGTCATCGGCGAAGCGCAGCACACCGAGCGAGATCTGGATGTCGCGCACCTTCGTCGCGATCGTCGCGGCGGCATCGCTCGCGCCGTGGCGGACGAGCAGGGCGCCATAGTCGATGTCGGTGAGCACATCACCGTTCATCACCAGAATGTCATCGTCAGCGAGACCGTCGATCAGCGCAAGCGCACCGACGGTGCCGAGCGGGTCGCGCTCGCGGTAGTAGTCGATCGGGACCCCGTACTTCTCGCCGTCGCCGAAGAACGCCTCGATCAGCTCGGCCAGGTAGCCGGTGGCGATCGTGATTCGCTCGAATCCGTGAGCCTTCAACTGACGCACGACGATGTCCAACACCGGGCGATCGCCGATCGGCATCAGCGGCTTCGGCAGCACGGTCGTGTACGGCCGCAGGCGGATGCCCTCCCCTCCGGCGAGGATCACGGCGCGTCTCATGAACCCGGTCTCACGAACCCAGCCGGTCGCCTAAACCTGGTCGGCGCACAGCCGCAAGCATCGGCCTCAAGTCGTCCGGATGATCAGCACCGAGCAGGGCGCGTGATGGGAGACCTTGTTCGGCACCGACCCCAACAGGAAACGCTTGGCCCCCGTCATTCCCTTGTTACCCACGACCACCAGATCCGCCTCCTGCTCCTCGGCGACGTCGAGGATCGCGTCGGCGGGGTCGCCCTGGCGCGGGTAGACGTTGACGCTCACCCCCGCCTCGCGGGCCACCTCGGCGGCGGCGGCCAGCGTGGCGTCGACGTCCTCACGGGGGTTGATCGCCCACTGCAGGTCCTCCGGCGCGTCGCGCCGTTCCCCCTGCAGACGCTGCGCCGGCACGGGCTCGTAGGCGCTCACCAGCTCCAGCTTCGCCCCCACCGAGCGAGCCAGATCGACGGCTTGGCGCACGGCCTGCGTGGCCGTGTCAGAGCCGTCCGTACCAACCACGATCGATCTGAACATGATCCTCCTTGCCCGCTGTCGTCGAGGCTGAGCAAGGCGCCCAGCCGAGCCGATCATATCCGGGCGCCGGATCTTTAGGAGCTCCGGATATGCCCGGCGCCCGGGAGCCTCAGGCAGCGGCCAGTTCGGGGGCACACAGGAGCTGCCCGGACAGCTCGTGCCATCTCACCCGCACCCGCAGCAGCCCGGCCACGCCGGCGACGCCGGACCCACCGGTCATTTTCATCGCCTGCACGCGAGCGGCGGGACGCGATTGCCGCAAGAGGACTCCTCTGACGCGCAGGCTGGCCCACACACCGATCCGGGCGTTGACGGAAATCCCCTTGCCGAGCTTCAGCCGGCACGTGAATGTCCGATCGGCGGCGGTCCGGGTCACGCAGGTGCCCAGCTCGCGCCTGCCGAGATAGGCGCTGAGCCGCACCCGGCCCGCCTCGGTCACCCGCGTCGTCATGATCAGCTCGCGCCCGATCAATGTGACCTGCGGGCGCGCGAGACCCTCGTTGGGCGAGGGGCCGCCGGAGGGTGAGCCTGCGCCGCCCGGCGCCGCCACGGAGGGAGTCGCAGTAGGCGCCGCGACGGGTGACGGGACGGGCAGGATCGCGATCGTGCGCTGATCGCCGACGCCATCTTCGCCATGGGCGCTGACGAGGACGGTGCCCCCAGGGAGAGGTTCGGACGGGGCCGTGTACAGACCGCCGGCGGTGATCGATCCCCCACTGGCTTCCCAAACGATGCCGGGACCCTCGTTGGAAACCTTTGCCGAGAGCTGGACGCTCGTGCCCGCGATCATGCTCGACGGCGCGCCTTCGATCGCCACGCTCGGCTGGAACTGGCCTTCGCCGACATCGATCGAGACCGTCGCCACCGCGGGGTTCTTGGGGAATTCGCTGTTGGGATCGGCGGCGGAGAAGGTGAAGGAGTCGAGCCCCCTGTAGCCGGCCTGCGGGGTGTAGGTCAGCTGGTCGCCGTTTTTTTCGAGGGTGACGCTCTGGCTGAGGGTTCCGTGCGCCGGCTGCGAGACGATCGTGTATGTGGGTTTGGTTAGATTTTTCCGTTTCTTCGATTCAAATGTCGATTCGAATTTCCTCGATTCGAGCGTCACGACGATCGGTTGACCGACTCCGGTCCCGGTTGTTTGCGCCAGCGCGTCGAAACCGGGGATGACCGTCGGTTCTTCCGCGTAGGCCACCTTGCTCCCGAGACCTTCTTCCTCGATTACCTTTTCGGGGTTGACTTCCTCGCGCAGCCAGTATTCACCGGGCAGAACGTCTGAGGTGTCGACCCATTGAAAGCCTAGATTGGATGTGTAGGCGTCGCGCCAACCGGGTGAGATTCCCTCATACACGCTGGTTGCATTGGGGCGAAACCGCTGGCAGAAATCACGGCCGGGTGGGGCTTCGTCGGAATAAACCGGTTCGGTTGGTCCTTTTTCGCCGTGAAGCTCAACTTCCACCTGTTCGCTGTCCTCGAGACAGAATCCGACCTTCTCGGCGGGGGCCACTTCGGCTGTCTTTTCGGAGTTCCACAGCGAGTACTTGGCGACATGCTGCAAATGCCAATGGTGGTGCCCGTCGGCATTTACGTAGAGCATTTTAGCGGCGCTGGAGTCCGTTTCATGCAGTCTCTCCAGATACTTTTCCGATTCGTCAGGATTGCCGGCGTTGGTCGTATACAACCGCTGGAAGACTTTCATCGGGGGTGCGGCCAGTTCTTCTTCCGTCTTCTGCGGGAGTTCTGTCAACGAGCCTTCTTCGTAATATTCCACTTCTTCGTTGTGTTTCCTGGCGGCTTCGACTTCGTTCGTCGTTTTTTGACTGACCTGCGGCGCCATACGTTCCCCCCTGACGTCCAGCGCTCCCCTGCCATCGTTGTGGATATATCCGTTAAAGCGCAACAACTGTTTGGGTTCCCCTGCTCCCGACAATCCACCGTCGGTCGTGCTCGTTTCCAAGCTGACGTTGTCGGGAGGATCCGCGACGAGATTTGGGAGCAAGCCACCTGAATCCGAGGCGTGCGCCTGGCGACCCACGCCCACCAAGAGCACCGCGAGCACCACGACGACGACTAACGCAAGCGACCCCAAGGAACGCAAGATCGACCCGTCGAGCATGCTGCGGCGTGACATCTGACCGCAAACTCTACCGTCACCCCCAAGTCCCGGGGCACCTTTAAATGTGCTCAGGCGAGCTTTGTGATCGCGATGATCATCCCGATCAACACGAACACGACAATCGCCACCTGGGTCCAGATCCAAAAGGGGAACATCGCCGAAGCAGCCTATCGTGAGACCACTGCCGCCCTTCGCCGGGACGTACGACTATCGTATCGGGAATGATCTCCCGCCTGCGCAAGTTGACCGGGGCGCCGGCGTGGGGGACGACGTTGGTGCTGGGGCTGTGCGCGCTCGCGTGGCTCGCACCGGCGGCGGGTTATGCCAAGACGGTCCCCACCCAGAGGACACCCAGCGCGCACCTGTCCTCCACGCCGCCCCTCGGCGGGGTGAACATCGTCGGAATCGGCCCCAATCCACTGCGCGCAGCCGACCGCGCGATCGCCCAGGCGCAGGCGCTCCATGCCACGGTGGTACGGACCGAAGTGCCGTGGTCGATTCTGGAACCGACCGGGCCGAACCAGCCCAACCAGGCCGCCCTGGCCTTTGCCGACCGCCTCGTGAGCGACGCGGCGGCGGACGGCATCCGCGTGATCATGCTGGTGGACAGCACCCCGTGCTGGGCCTCCTCCGCGCCAGCGTCGCTACAGCGAGCATGCGTGTCCGGAGAATCGAGCAAGGCCAACGCCTGGCCACCGAGCAACCCGGCCACCTACGCCGCCTTCGTCGCCTTCGTCGCCCAGCGCTACGGCGCCCGCCTGGCCGCGATCGAGGTCTGGAACGAGCCCGACCAAGCCAACGAAGACTACTTCGCCGGCCCCGAAAAACCCCAGCGCTACGCGGCCCTCCTGCGGGCCGCGTACCCCGCGATCAAGCAGGCTAACCCGAACGTTCAGGTGCTCGCGGGCTCGCTCGTCGGCGCCAACGGGGTCTTCCTGCGGGCCCTCTATGCCGCCGGGATCAAGGGCTACTACGACGGCCTGGCCGTGCACTACTACACCCTGACCCTCGCGTCGCTGCGCTCGATCCGCGAAGTGCAACTCGCCAACGGCGACACCAAGCCGCTGTGGCTCAACGAGTTCGGCTGGAGCAGCTGCTGGCCGCGATACAGAACCCAGCAGGAACAGGCCTGCGTGACCCCGCAGACCCAAGCCCTCAACATCATCAACACCTTCCGGTCGCTCGCTCGCACCCCTTACGTCGCCGCCGATGTGCTCTATCAGATGCAGGGATCGACCTCGGAAAACTTCGGCGCCCTCAATGCGAACGGCACCCACAAGCCCGCGTTCGCGGCGCTCTCCAAGGTCTTCACGTCCCCGTTCGGCGCCGTCAGCCCCGTCACCCTCAACCTGAAGCGGCGCGGCAGCCGCGTGCTGGCCAGCGGGTCGGCGCCGGTCGGCGATTACATGGAGCTCGAAGCCTTCCAGGGCAGCCTCCTGCGCTACCACGCCCTGTTCACGCTAAACCGCTTCAACCGCTATTCGATCGCGCTGCCGTCCGTGCTTCCCACCAGCGGCCTGCGGGTGCGCGTCTACCAGTTCTGGGCAGGGCTCGCAAGCGCCGCCCAGCGCACCATCTGAGCTCTCCACCTTTCTCGCCCAGCTCCACCTCTGATCGCCAAGCCCGCCTCGTCTCGTTTATATCGGGTCGTTCAGTCGATCTCCGCTCGCCCATACGGCGGAGTGGGGGCGTTCATCGCCTGAACGCAGATCGCGACGACTGGACCATTGTGGGACCACGACTCATACCCCATTATCGACGCCCGAAACGAAAAAACATCCAACAGTCCGAAAACACGGACCTTCACCAAGGACGGGGAGGAGCCTGGTGCCCAGCCACCTGGATATTGAAGCGGGCCACATCGGTCTACGGCCCCGCAGGACGCTAGACGAGTCGCCAGAGAAGATGCGTGAAGTGCGCCTGGCGATCGCTCGGGCCAAGCAGGGAGATCGCGACGCGATCCGGCTGCTCTACATTCGCTACTCGGACAACGTCTACGGCTACGTCCGCAGCATCGTCAGGGACGACAAGGAGGCCGAAGACCTCACGCAGCAGGTCTTCATGAAGCTGATTACCGTCATCGTCAAGTATCAGGATTGTGGCGTGCCGTTCTCCGGCTGGCTGCTGCGGCTGGCGCGCAACATCGCTTTGGACCACCTGCGCAGGCGCCGCCCGACTCCGACCGAAGAGGTTCTGGGCGCCGGCAGCCACGACGGCGATAGCGACGCGCGCGAGCGTGCTCGAGACCTTCATGCCGCCCTGGCTTCACTGCCCGACGAGCAGCGCCGGGTGATGATCATGCGCCACGTCGTCGGGCTCTCACCGCCGGAGATCGCCGCGCGCATGGGACGGTCGGAAAGCTCGATTCACGGTCTGCAGCATCGTGGACGACGAGCGCTCCAACAAGAGCTCAGCCGGCTCGGCTCGGCGCCGTCGACGAACGCTGGTATGCCCGTGAGCTTGGCATGCTGAGCGTCACCCTTCAAGCGTCTGCGCCCCAGGAGAAAACCTCGGTGCCGCTGATGCGGCTGGACTTTGCCGACGCGGAGCTGCTGGAGGAGCTGATGGGAGCCGTGCGCGACGTCGCCGAGCGCGGCGCGTTTACGCTCGGTGAGCCTGTCGAGGCTTTCGAGCGCGAGTTCGCGGCCTATTGCGAAACCGACTTCGCCGTCGGCGTCTCATCCGGCACCGAGGCGCTTGCGCTGGCACTGCGTGCATTGGAAATCGGTCCCGGTGACGAGGTGATCGTGCCGACCAACTCGTTCATAGCGACGGCGGAGGCGGTGAGCGCGGTCGGCGCCACGCCACGCCTGGTGGACGTGGACCCCGACTCACATCTTCTGACCGCGGAGATCGTCGCCGACAATCTGAGTCCGCGCGTGCGCTGCGTGATCCCCGTCCACCTGTTCGGCGCCACCGTCGACCTCGAGCCGATCCTGAAGCTGACGAAGGCAACTGGCACCCATGTGATCGAGGACGCCTGCCAAGCCCACGGCGCGCGCTACCAAGGTCGGCGCGTCGGCTCACACGGCGCTCTGGGCTGCTTCAGCTTCTACCCGACCAAGAACCTCGGCGCGTGGGGCGATGGCGGCGCCGTCGTCACCTCAGATCCCGAGCTGGCCGAGCGCGTCCAGCTGTTGCGCGCACACGGCGAGCGGCCACGCTACCAACACCGCGTGGTGGGCACCACGGCGCGCCTCGACGCACTGCAGGCAGCTGTGCTGCGGCGTAAGCTGCTCCGCCTCGAGCACTGGAACGAGCAGCGCCGGCGGCTCGGCACCGCGCTGCGCGAGCGGCTCGAAGGCGCCGGGGGAGATGCGATTGGCGCCAACGGCAACGGGCATGGCCCAGCGGCAATCGATTTGGTGAGACCGCCCTTTGCCGGGGCCGATCACGTCTATCACCTGTTCGTGGTGCGTACCGAAGCCCGCGACGCGCTGCGTGAGCACCTATCCGAGCGAGGTATCGCCTCGGCGATCCACTACCCCACGCCGATTCACCTCACCGGGGCCTACGCTCACCTCGGCCTCGGCGCCGGCAGCCTCCCGGTGAGCGAGGATCTATCGCAGCGGATCTGCTCGTTGCCGCTGTTCCCGAGCATGACCGATGCCGACTCCGAGCGCGTCTCAGCAGCAGTTCTCGAGTTCGCGGAAGACCGAGCCACCGATCGGCGTTGATCTGGCATGGACACTGCGCATACCGCCCCACCGCCCCCCGCCCGTATCCCCGACGACCCCGCCACCCTGCGCGTCCCGTCGGCCGGTTGGTGAGCTGAGCCATGTTCGACAGCACGAGTGCAATGCTCGAGGAGCTCCCAATCCGGAACCGCATCGTTCCGCGACCGGCGCCGATCGGCACGGCGATCGTCGGCTACGGCTACTGGGGACCCAACCTCGCCCGCAACGTGGCCGAGCGGCCGGAGTTGGCCCTGAGGGCGCTGTGCGATCGCGACCCCGCGCAACGACATGCGTTCGGTAACCGCCATCCGCAGGCGCTCGCAGTCGGGGAGCTCGACGCCGTTCTGTGCGATGACACGGTCGAAGCCGTGATCGTGGCGACGCCGCCAAAGACCCACCACGCAATCGTGAAGCGGGCCCTGGAAGCCGGTAAGCACGTGCTCGTCGAGAAGCCGCTCGCCACGCGTCTGTCCGACGCCCAGGAGCTGGCCGAGCTGGCCAAGTCCACCGGACTCACGCTGATGCCCGGCCACACCTTCATTTACAGCCCGGCGGTCAATGCCGTGCGCGAGTTGATCCAGACGGACGTCGTCGGCGACATCCACTTCGTCACGTCCTCACGGATGAACCTCGGCAAGTACCAGAGCGACGGGGTTGTCTGCGACCTGGCGCCGCACGATCTCTCGATCTTGCTCTACTGGCTCGATCAGCCCGTGGTGGAGGTGGCCGCGTCGGGAAGCAGCGTGTTCCAGGAGGGGATCGCCGAGACCGCGTTCCTGACGCTCACGTTCGCCGGCGGCTCGACCGCCAACGTGCAGCTCTCCTGGCTGGCCCCGCGCAAGATCCGTCAGATGATCGTCGTCGGCTCAAAGCGCATGGTGCAATACGACGACACCGCGGCCGACGAGCCGATCCGCGTTTATGACCGCGGCATGGACGTTGCGGCGCCCGCCAACTTCGGCGAGCACCAGTTGATCTGCCGGACGGGTGACGTGGTGATCCCACGTGTGCAACCGCAGGAGCCGCTCAGCCTCGAGCTGCAGGACTTCGCGCAAGCGGTCCGCACAGGCGAGGAACCACGTTCCAACCTCGCGCTCGGCGTGGAGATCGTGGCGGCCGTCGAGATGGCGGAAGCTTCGATACGTGACAACGGCATGCCGATGAGGTATGCACCGTGCACCGCGCCGGTCGCCGCGTAGAGCATTCTTCGACGACAGCGAGATTGTGTGGGAGTACGGGGCCACGCCATGCGTTTATTCAGCGTGCTCGCTAAAGGGGTGATCATCGTTCCCAACACGACCCCGTGGACGGGGCCGTGGCTCGGCGCCACGCGCAGTCCATCGTTGCAGCGGGTCGCGAACCGGCCGATCATCTGTCACGTGCTCGACATGCTGCTGGAAGCAGGCGTGGTCGAGGTCGCCATCGTGACTCCGCCCGGCGCGACGGATGAGATAGCCGCGTGCATTTCAAGCGAGGGACCAGCCGGCGTCGCGGTCCGCCACCTCGTGAACGACCGGCGCGGCGATGGCAAGGATACGCTGCCCGCCGCCGCGGAGTTCGTCGGCGACGCTGCCTGCGTTCTGCATCGCGCCGACGGCCTGCTGGGCCAACCGCTCTCGCCGTTCCTCGAGATGCGGCGCGAGGAGTCCTCGGACGCGCTGCTGCTCGTCCAGGACGACGACCTCGAAGCCAGGCGACTCAGGCTGGTGCCGCAGCAACTGCTGAGCATCACCGAGGACGGCTTGACGCCCGCGCCGGGAGGCGTCGCCGGCGTTTGCCTACTCGGTCCGGGCGCGCTGGCGCGCCTGGCGAGCACCGAGCTCTCGGCGGAGACGCTCGATATCTCTGCTCTGGCCGAGCAGCTCGCGCGCGACGGTGGGCGCGTGCACATGCGCCTCGTTCACAAGTGGCATCATTTCACCGGCGACGCGCTCGACCTGCTCGACATGAATCGGACGATGCTCGACAAGCTCGACCCCGAGCTGACCCCGACGGCAGGCAACGACAACCGCTTCGAGGGACCCATCCTGATCCATCCCACGGCGTGTGTGACCTCGAGCGTCATCATCGGACCGGTGATAATCGGCGCCGACGCGCTGATCGCCGACTCCTACATCGGTCCGCACACGGCGATCGCAGAGCGCGTGCGCATCGAAGGCGCGGAGCTCGAGCGCTCGATCGTGCTCGCCGATGCGAGCGTGCTGCACGTGGGCGGGCGCCTCGTGGCGAGCATCGTCGGCCGTCAGGCGCGCATCTTTCGCGACTTCTCGATGCCACGCGCGCTGCGCCTGCAGGTCGGCGACGGCGATGAGGTGGCGCTGTGCTGAGTGGGCCGTACTAAGGGCCCGGCAAGCGCTTCAGCTCGTCCTCGAGGGCGCGATCGAGGAGCTCGTGAACCTGGCGTTGCAGCCACAGCGGCGTGAGCGTGTGCGTGTCGGCCGAGGTTCCCATCAGCGCCAGCTCGAGGTTCGGCCAGCGATCGATGCGATCGAGCACGCCCTTGTGGCTGAGTTCCCTGTGCAGCACCTCCTTGCCAGTGAACAGCAGCAGCGCACGCTGGTCGCGATCCCTCAGCGCATCGAACAGGTCTTCGATCGGCTCCCGTGCGGCCTGCTCGCGCGCGGCCCGCTTTCCCTGCCGGGGAGCGATGATCAGCTCGCGTGCACGCATTGGCCCGCTCGCCGCTCGCTCGACGAGCGTGCGGCCCGTTTCGAGGTGCTTCGCGAGCTTGAGCTCGCCCCTGAGCGCCCTGCGCCATGTCGAGGGGCGCAACATCTGTTTTCTGAGATGGCGCGTGCGCCTGACGGTGTGCCGCCACTCATCGAAGACCAGCGTGCGCGGGTTGAGCATGATCACGGCTGCCACACGCTCGTCGGCGAGCGCTGCCTGCGCCGACCAGTATGCCCCCGAGCACAGGCCGACCATCACGAAGCGTGGCGGTAACCCGCGCTCGGCAAGCATCTCGAGCGCCGCCCGAGCCTGCACGACATACCCCTGCCTGTAGAAAGCCGTGACCTGCCCGAGCATCGTTGCATCGCCCTCCGCATCCCCGATCCCGGCCGCATCGATCCGTAGCGTCGGCACGCCATTTGCAGCCCAGCGGCGTGCGATCTCGACCCACATCCGGCTGGGCCCGATTCGCCGTTGAGGCCCCGCGTTCAAGAGCAAGGCGGTGAGCTCCCTGCGGGCGCCAAGCGGCTCGGTGAGCACCCCAAACAGCTGCCCGCCTCCTCCGTCGAGGAAAACCGGCCGCTCGCGCAGCGCGACGCCGGAGCAGTGGAGCACCATCTCATCCTCGTACTTGGGCTCGCTCGGAACCGCCGGGGCCGCTGTGCGCCGTCCCGCCGCTGCTGAGGTGTCGAGGGACGCTCCATGCCGCGGCTCCCCCTCCTGGAGCCACGAGCTGACGAGCTCGAAGACCTCCTCCGGCCTGCGCGCGTCCTGTGGCTCCACCATCATCGCGCCGTAGCCGGGTCCGTCCGCTACCGTCACCGTAGCCCCGGCTCGCTCGAGAATCGCGGGCAGGGCCTTGTCGACCTTCAGTCCATCGCGTCCGAGCAGCAGCGCCCGCGGTGTCGCTTGCCAGGAGGGATCCACCTCACCGAGATCGAACCCTTCCAGCTCCACGACCGTCTCGGCGCTCAGCAGATAGCCGTTGGTCACCAGGATCCCG
Source organism: uncultured Solirubrobacterales bacterium (assembly GCA_963837135.1). Classification (GTDB taxonomy): domain Bacteria; phylum Actinomycetota; class Thermoleophilia; order Solirubrobacterales; family Solirubrobacteraceae; genus Palsa-744. The sequence continues at coordinate 662,362 of CAWILV010000002.1, read as the reverse complement.
TCGTCCGCGGGGTCGCTGCTCGGCACGGACTCCCCCGCGTCCGGGATGTTCGCGACCTCGAACGCCGAAAACGTGCGCAGCTCCCGCAGGAGCGTGCGGCCGCGGACAGGGACAGACCACAGGACCAGCTCGTCGATCGGCGCACCCTGCAGTGCGGCCCGGCACGACACCATCCCGCCGAGGCCGATGCCGATGACCGCCACCCGCATGTCGCTTGCCGGCCCACCACCACCTTCGGCGGCGGTGCCGCCGATCGGTCGCCGCAGCCATCGCGCCGCTCCGTCGACGGCCTGTGTCCAAGCGTCCAATTGCCCCGGATCGGTCGGGACACCCGCGCTGTCGCCACTTCCGGGAAGGTCGATTCGCAGGGTGGTATACCCGGTCCGCGCCAGGTGCTCGGCCCATTCACGACGGATGCGATAGGAGCACATGTCCTCCCAGCCGAACGGCGGGCAGAGCAGCACCGCGGTCTGTCTGGGCGTGCCCATGCCCGTGTGTAGGACCGCAAAGAACGGTGGTGTGACGGGCCCCTGCAGATAAAAGGCTTGCACCGGCTGAACGCGTGAGCGCTCGGTTGGCGCGACTCCCGGCTCAAGCGATCGCGACATCAAGGAGCTCCATCGCCTCGTCCCAGGCCGCGGCGGGCGCGGCCAGCAAAGACTTGGGTTCGAACGGCCGGCGGCGTGCGAGCCTGAAGGAGAGGATCTTGCAGCCCTCGACGATGCGCTGCAGCGCCTCCGAGGCAGGACCGGCACAGTCCCCCAGCAGCCATTCGGCGTGGGAGGACGCGACCTCGAACGCCGAGCCGGCCATCCTCGCGGTCGCAAACGCGTAGGCATGATAGTCGCTCGCGTCGCCGTCCAGCAAACGCGGCAGGTCACACTCAAGCTGGGCGGCGAAGCGCACGAAGGGGTTGCTGGCCGGTCTGTGCGTGAGGTGTCGGCGCAGGAGCATTCGCGCGGCTTCCCGCAGCTCGGCCCCGCGCAGGCGAGGGCCGGCATCGAAGCGCACGAGCTCGGTATATGGGGGAAGGACGTCCCCTGAAAAGGCCCGCCCGAGGCGAAAGACGCCGCGGTAATCCTCGTCGGCGAGCTCGTACAGACCAGTCCCGTGGAAGTAGCGCAGCCGTTCACCCGCCGGGTCGATGCCCTCCAGCACGACCGAGCTCTTGACGTGTTCGCACCGGTAGGCCGTTGCCGTTGTATCGGGCAGGTACCAGGAGTCCAGCTCGACGATCAACGTCCGGTCCTGGGCGAGCTGCTCAGCCGCCTGCTCAGGCAGCGGCCGGTAGGGCTGCATCTCGTGCACACCTATACCGAACAGCAGCTCGAGGTCCTCGGGAAACGGCTTGAAGAACGTCCACTGGTCGCCCTCGAAGTCCATCCGGACGGTGCAACCCATTGCCGCGAGGGGCTGCACTCCGCGAGCATGGAGCAGCTCGATCAGGACGTCGGTGTAGCAGTTGGTTTCCCTATATGTGCGACCGGAGTCGTGCAGCGCGTGCGAGCGATAGCTCGCCGGGTCGAGCCCGAGCAGGCTCACGAGCCCTGTGGTAGTGCCGCTCATCGCTCCCATAGTCGCTCACCCACCTCGGTGGGCCAAGCCTGGATGTCGAACCCGTGCGTGGCAAACAGCGCGATCGCGATCCGCTCGAGACCGAACCCCAGGCACGCCGTATGGGCCGTCTCGCCACCGGCGATCTCGATCCCGTACGCCGAGGCGAAGTGGTCCTGGTGGTAGTTGAACGAGGCCACGGCGGTCCGCTCGGGGCCGGCTATCTGCGTCAGCACCTCGAACTTCAGCTGCTGCTCGCGCTGGCTGGCCGCCAGCATCCGACCGCTGCGACCGAAGAAGGCGTCGGACGCGAGATCGAGCTTCACCTGCAGGCCGATGCCGCCCAGCAGCTCGACCGCACGTTCGCGCCAGGCGTCGCGCCAGGCCTGAACGATGTGGGGCTCGCCGATGCGCACGATCTCGCGCTGGTGGAACATCTGCAACCGCGCCGGATCTCCGGAGGGCTCACGACGGAAGACGTAGGCGCCTCCGGCGTCGACCGTCACGCCGCCAGGGGCCAGCCTGCCGCGGGCAGCGATCGCAGGATAAACGGGGTAGCAGGCGGCGGGGGTGAGCACGAGGTCGGTCATGTCCTGGAACTCGCTCCAGTCCTCGTGGCGACTTGCACGCCCATACTGCTCTGAGGCCTGCTCCTCCGTGCCGTTGAAGGCGAAGATGCTGCCGGCGAGGTGGGGAAAGGATTTGAGATAGCCCACGGTCTCCAGGTCGTGCCGGGGCATAACCGGTGGAAACCGCACCTGCTCGGGCTCCTCGAGCGCACTCGCGCGGGTGACCAGAGCGGCGAGGCGCTCGCGTACGTCCTCGAAGTCTCCGCCCCGACCATACACACCGGGCACACCGGTCTCGATCAGCAGACGACGGCCTATGAGCTCCCGCAGGAGCGCCGCCTGATCGGGGCTGGCCGGGCTGGCGCCTGGCATCAGACGTCCTTGGCGATCAGCAACAGGCTGGCGTTCGTCTGATGGATCCGCTCGTTGGCGACCATCAGGCAAGCGGACATGGTGTCCCGCAGGTGGCGACCCACGCTGAACGGCGTGTCGTTCTTGAAGCCCACGATCCCGCACACTCCCAGAGCGCCCTGACACACCCGGGGAGCCTGCTCGGAGGCGGCGATCTTCAGGTTGTTGAACCGCAGCGCGCAGGCCATCGTCGATAGCCGCTCGCGATCGGGCTCGTCTGAGAGCTCGACGAACTCGCGCAGCGCGGAGCTGACCTCGGCGCGCAGCAGCGAGAGCTCGCTCATCAGATGTGACAACCGCAGCGCCGTGGGCGGCGTCTCGCCCGGCTTCTGCTTGGCCGCGGCACGCACGAACGCCCGCGCGCGGTCGAACGCGTCGGTGGCGATTCCCAGCCACAGATGCGACCACAGGATGTGCGAGACGGGCACCATCGACTCGGCCGCCACGCGCGGGAACGGGGTGGCGAGGATCTGCTCGCTCGCCAGTCCCGCCGCCCTCACAACGAAGCCGGGCGAACACGTCCCGCGCATACCCAGCGGGTCCCATGTTCCGGTCTGCTCGAGCGCGATCTGCTCCTTGCGTGCAAGCACGACCACCTGATCGCCCGGCTCCGAGTCCGGAGAGCGGCGCAGCGTGACGAACATGTCGTCGGCGTGCACGCCATAGCTGACGGTCGGAGCCTTCTTCTCGAACCCACAATCCCCCTCCGGTGTTGGCGTCACGGCGGCCACCGAGCGGCCCATGTCTCCGCCGGTTCCGATCTCGGATGTGACCGATGCGATCAGCCGCTGCTCGGCGGCCAGGAGGCGCAGGTAGTCCTCGAACCACGGCGAGTCCTCGAGATGGCGGACGATCGTGATCACCTGGATCTGGTGCATCGCATAGACCATCGCGCTCGCGCCACAGCGGCGTCCGAGCTCAAAGCACACGGCGGCGATCGTCTCGAAGGCGATGCCGCCTCCACCGAGCTCGGTGGGGATGAACGCAGACAGGCCCTCCACCTCACGCAGGGCCGCAATCGTCTCGGCCGGGAAGCGGGCCTCGCGGTCGACCGCGTCAGCGTTTGGGGCGGCGTGCTCGTCGGCGATTGCAACGACCGCTTGCAGGAAAGCCTGGTCGCGATCGACCGAGATGCTCACGCCACTCCCGCCTTGGCGCGCAGCTCGCTCACCGCCGCTTCGATCGAGGCGATGCTCTCGAAGACGCTCGGCTTGAGCATAGAGTCGGGAAACTCGATATCGAAATGGTCCTCGAGGGCGAGCATCACGTTGACGCTCGCGTGGGAGGTCATCCCCGCCTGGTGGAGGTCGGTGTTCGCCGCAAGCGCATCCGCGTCGATCGGCAGGCGGCCATGGTCTTTGATGATCTGGCGGATCTCCTCGGTCATGCACTTCCCTCGGTCCGTGAGTTTGGGCAAGTCATGCGCAAAGTCACGCGCATTTTGGTCACGCGCATTTTGTTAACGGAAGACCACGGGCATTTCTCACGCCCGGTGGGCGATCACCACGGCCGTAGCGAAACCCGCCTCGTGCGACACGCTGACAGCGAAGTCGCCCAAGCTCTGGTCGGCGGCCAAGGTTGCGGCGTATCCGCTGAGCTCCAGCTCGACCCATCCGGAGGGATGGCGGATCACCTCGATGTTGCGCCACGGAATCGGCTGGTCCGTGGGGCGAAGCACCTTGATGGTCGCCTCCTTGGCCGCGAACCGCGCGGCCAAGCGCTCCGGTACCGTGCCCTCCGCACCCAGACAGTCGCGCAACTCGGCCTCGGTATAGATGCGCTCCAAGTAGCGATCACCATGCTCGCGGATTGATTCCCGCACGGTGTCCACGGACACCAAATCGATCCCCACCCGCACCGCCATCGCTCGATCCTCGCATATCTGCCCGGCGCGGTCTCCGCGGGTAATCCTCGCAGTCGCGTAGGTGCTTTGTACGGACCGAGCTGTCGTCCCTTTGGGCCAACGTTGAGGTCGAACGTCCACCGACCGCGTCCATAGATTTAGCTCAGGTATCTGTGCGTCGAGGGCCTGAGGGAAGTGAACATTCGATCACTCCCGCAAAGGAGACCTTGATGCTCAAGCAGTTCGCGCGAAACGTCTTCGCAGCAGCCGCCCTCTTTATCGTGCTGGCTGGCTCATCGGCGCTCGCCGCGAACGTCATGCGTCCTGCAAGGACGCGTGCAGACCTGCACGCGGGCCATCAACGCACGGCCGGACACCGGGCTCACAGCAAGCACGGGGCGGCCGCCCGCCATGTCCGGCACAAGCACCGTAGGCGAACCGCGCCGGTGCCCGTGCTAAAGCCGGTTTCGCCCGTGGAACCAAGCCTCCCGATCCTTGTTGAACCGGCTCCACCTGCCTCCACTACGCTTGTGGAACCGGTCTCGCCAGTGGAACCCACGCCGCCGGTAGAACCCACCCCACCCGTAGAACCCTCCGCTCCGGTAGAACCCACCCCGCCCCCGCCTCCGGTCGACACCGTGCTGCCGGCTGTCAGCGGGTCCGCGATGGAAGGCGAAACGCTCAGCGCGAGCAGCGGCACGTGGACCGAAAGCCCGACCTCCTACACCTACCAATGGCAAGACTGCAACGCGTTGGGCGAAGGCTGCCTAAGCGTGAGCGGAACGACAACGTCTAGCTACACGCTGAACGCGAGCGATGTCGGCGGCACCGTGCGCGTCGTCGTGACCGCGAGTAATGCCGGTGGATCGACATCGGCATCGTCGGTCGTGACGACGACTGTGGTCGCGGAACCGCCGCCTCCGCCGCCTCCGCCGCCGCCTCCCGCTGCGCCGAGCAACACGGCCCTGCCCAAAGTGAGCGGGTCCGCGATGGAAGGCGAAACGCTCAGCGCGAGCAGCGGCACGTGGACCGAAAGCCCGACCTCCTACGCCTACCAGTGGCAAGACTGCAGCGCGTTGGGCGAAGGCTGCTCAAACGTGAGCGGGGCGACAGGCTCGAGCTACAAACTCGCCGCGAAAGATGTCGGCCATACGGTTCGTGTGGTCGTGACCGCCAGCAACGCGGGTGGGGGGACCGCGGTGAACTCCGCGGTGACGACCGTCGTCACCGCGCCGTCGCCACCACCTCCGCCCGCTCCGACGAACACGGCGCTGCCATCCGTGAGCGGTACCGCTCTAGAAGGCCAGACGCTCAGCGCGTCGACTGGAACGTGGACAGGCAACCCGACCTCCTACTCATATCAGTGGGAGGACTGCAACTCTTCGGGTGAAGGCTGCTCGAACATCAGCAAAGCGACGTCGCCGAGCTACAAGCTCGTCTCCGGCGATGTGGGCCACACGGTACGGGCGGCTGTGACCGCGAGCAACGCCGGTAGGTCGACGCAGGCGTTCTCACTCGCCACGACCGTCGTCACCGCGCCGCCACCGCCGCCCGCTGCGCCGAGCAACACGGCCCTGCCCAAAGTGAGCGGGTCCGCGGTGGAAGGCGAAACCCTCAGCGCGAGCAGCGGCACATGGACCGAAAGCCCGACCTCTTATGCCTATCAGTGGGAGGACTGCAGCACCTCCGGGAAAGGGTGCTCGAACGTGAGTGGCGCGACGAGCTCGAGCTACAAGATCGCCGCGAAGGATGTCGGCGACACGACCCGCGTGGTGGTGACGGCGACGAACGCCGGGGGCTCGACGCCGGCGTCCTCGGCTGCGACTGGCACGGCGCTGCCGCTGGCGCCGACGAATACAGTGCTGCCGAAGGTCGGCGGTACCGCGGAAGAAGGCCAGACGCTCACGGCGTCCGGTGGCTCGTGGACTGGTAGCCCAACGTCCTATGCCTACCAGTGGGAGGATTGCCACACCTCGGGTGAAGGCTGCTCGAACGTGAGTGGCGCAACAAGCGCTAGCTACAAGCTGGCTGCGAGTGATGTGGGGCACACGCTGCGTATTGTGGTGACCGCGAGCAACGCAGGCGGACCGACGCAGGCGAGCTCGGACGTGACTGCGACCGTCGTCGTGGACCCGCCTGCCGCGCCCACGAACACTGTGCTGCCATCCGTTAGTGGCTCCGTGGTTGAAGGTGAAACACTCAGCGCGAGCAGCGGCACATGGACAGGGAACCCGACCTCCTACACTTACCAATGGCAGGGCTGCAACGCGTTGGGTGAAGGCTGCCTAAACGTAGATGGGGCGACGACATCGAGCTACCAGCTGGCCGCGAGCAATCTCGGCGACACCATGCGTGTGGTTGTCACGGCGAACAACGAAGGCGGATCCGGATCGGCCGCCTCGGAAGCGAGCGAACCAGTGGCCGCTGAACCACCACCGCCGGCTCCAACCAACACGGTGGCGCCCGCTGTCAGCGGGACCGTCCAGGTGGGCCAGACGCTCACCGCCAATAGTGGGATATGGACGGGAAGCCCCACTTCGTTCGCCTCCCAATGGGAGGACTGCAACACCGCGGGCGAAGCCTGCACGAACATCACAGGCGCCACGTCCTCCACCTACAAACTCACCGCCACCGACGTCGGGCACACCACCCGCGTCGCCGTCACCGCCACCAACGCCGGCGGATCGACCAAGGCCACCTCGGCCGCGAGCGCAACCGTCGTCGCGGCGGGCACGGCCGGTCCGCAGATCTACGTCGCCCAGTCGGGCGCGGGGAGCCAGAGCGGCGAAGGCGACTGCGCCAACGCCCATCCGCTCTCGTGGCTGAATGATGCCGTGAACTGGGGGTCGGGCTCCGGCGGCATCGAAGAAGGTACGACGGTGGTGTTGTGTGGGGTGTTTTCGGGGCCGGTTGAAGTGTTGGGGTCTGGTTCTTCGGGGAAGCCGGTGACGGTGCTGTTCATGGCGGGGTCGCGGATCGCGATGGGTGGGTCTGGCTGTCCGGCTAGTGGGTGTTTGAACGTGGCGGGCAACAGCGAATACGTCACGATCGATGGGGGTGGCGTGGGCGTGATCGAAAACACGGCTCGTGCGGGCGGGAAATCGGAGGGCGAACAGGAAGCCCCGACGACCGCGATCAAAGCGGATGGTTGTAAACACTGTGTGATTGAGAACCTCGAAATCGCGGACCTGCAGGTCGCGAAACGCGGCGAAACGATCGGCAACACCGAAATCAAAGGCATCGAGGTCCGGGAAGGCACCCCTGAATACATCACCGTCAAGGACGACGTGTTCCACGACATGGGGTGGGCCGTCAACATCGAAGTCGAACCGAAAAGCACAGGCATCTTCGTCGAAGACAACACGTTCTCGCATCTGACGCACGCGTTCGCGTTGAGCGCCACCTTCAACGGCGGGGAAGTCGGGCCCGTCACCTTCGCGCACAACCAGATGTCGGGGAACCTGAACTGGGAAGATGCCGCGCTGACCAACCACGTGGACGTGATGCACTGCTTCTCCGGCGGCGCGAAAGGCTACACGCCGCACTACACCGGGATCTACATCTACGACAACTACGGGACCCTCGAAGGCACAAACATCAACACCCCGATCTTCATCGAGGGCGGACACGGCGAAGGCTCAACACCATGCGCGAACAGCACCTCCCCGATCTGGGTCTTCAACAACGTCCTGCACACGACCTACGAGGTCGGCAACGGAGTGCTCGGCGTGACCTCCGGCGAACCACACGTCTTCAACAACACCGTGATCGGCAACGAAACCAACGAAGGCATCTGCCTGCACTTCAACAGCGTCGCCGAGAACGTCCAGCTCAAGAACAACCTCGCCACAACCTGCCAGGTCCTCTTCGAAGCCGAAACAGCACGCTTCGCCTCCGGCGGCATCGACTACAACCTCTACACCAACGGCGGCCCCGGCCGAGCATTCCTCTGCAACGGCAACGAATACCCCGCCAACAACACCGGCCTAACGAAATGGCAGTCCTGCACCGGCCAGGACACCCACGCCAAATACCAAACCGAAGCCAAGATCAACCTCAACGAAACCCCCGGCACCTTCGGCAAACCAGAAACCGGCTCCCCCGCACTCCAAGCAGGCACCAACCTCACCAGCGAATGCTCAACCCACCCCCCCTACACCACCGAACTCTGCCAAAACATCACCGGCGAAACCCGCCCAACCACAGGCCCCTGGAACACCGGCGCCTACTAAAACCAGACACGACCGTGCCAATCCCCGCCAGGGGGATGGGCGCGGGGGGCGCCACCACCCGCACAGCTGAGCCGCGAGCGGGACCTGGTTGGCCGCAATTTGCGGGACTTATGGGGGCGTTTCGACCTCCTCCGCAATCGTCCACCGATACTATGAGGCGCGCGGCGAGTTGTAGTCAGATCAAGGCTGCAAGCTTTCGGTTTTACAAGGACGTAAGGGTCGAGCCTTTGCACCGCTCAAGTGCCCGGCACCTGTGCGTCGAGAGCAATGGACGACGACCTGCCGCCTCGAGCAAAGGGCCTTAATGCGTAGCCACACACTCACGCGCAGCCTCATCACGGCGCTCGTCATGCTGCTGCTTTGCGGCGCCTCGCAGGCGCTCGGCGCCGATCAGCCCGGCGACTCCGGCAATCGCTCCGCAGCCTCCTCTGCGTCCGCCCTCAAGCCTGTCTCGAGAAAGCCCAAGCCCGGCACATTTGTTGTGCGCCCAAGGTTCAGCACATCCGCGGTCGCCGCCGGCGTCCTGGTTGGCGACACAGCGGTCGAATGGCGCCATGACTTTCTCAGGACAGGTGAAGCCGAAGCCTTCCGTGTGCGGGCGAGCGCCTCGGGGCGCGCCGGCACCGTTCATGCCTTCATCAGTGCCGGCGACACCGCCGGAAGGCTGACCGTCGGCCTGTACAGCTCGCGGGCCGGACAGCCGGCGACGCTGCTTGGCGGTGGCTCGGCCTCGGGCCTGCGAGCGGGAGGCTGGAACGCGGTGTCGATCCCGCCGGTCGAACTCCTCGCGGGCAGAATCTACTGGCTGACAATCCTCGGCCAGGGCGGCAGGCTCAACTTCCGCGACCGGGCGAGCGGGTCGTGCCCGAGCGAGACCAGCGCGTCGCGCCACCTCGAGGCCCTGCCAGACCACTGGAGAACGGGTAGGACCTACTACGACTGCCCGGTCTCCGCCTACGTGACGGTCTCCCCCCCACCGTCGGCGGACTCCCTGGGTCTGGCATCGCCGCTGGCCGAAGTGCCCTCCGTCGCGGTCGAACCGGCGCCGGTCGCGAGCGCGCCGCCGCTCATCTCCGGCCGAGCCACCGAGGGACAGACGCTCGACGCCTCCGTCGGCGCCTGGTCAGGCAACCCCTCGAGTTACGCCTATCAATGGGAGGATTGCGACGCGGCCGGCGAACGGTGCTCGGACATCGCCAGCGCGACGGGGTCGAGCCACAGACTCGACGAAGGCGACGTGGAAGACACCGTCCGGGTCACGGTGACGGCCACCAACCTCGGGGGCTCCACGGAGTCGACCTCGGCCGCCACCGGCGTCGTGGCCGCCGAAGGGCCCACGGAGGCGCCGTCCAACACCGTTCTCCCGTCGGTGACAGGAACTGCAGCAGAGGGCGAAACGCTGACCGCTATGAGGGGCTCCTGGACGGAAAGTCCGACCTCCTACGCATATCAATGGCAGGACTGCAGTAAAACGGGTGGTGCCTGCACGAACATCAACGCTGCGACGTCCTCCAGCTATAAGTTGCAGGAAGGCGACGTGGGGCACACCGTCCGGATCGAGGTGACTGCCAGGAATGTCGTTGGCTCCACGAAGGCCAGCTCGGAAACGACCGAGGTCGTGGTCGCCGAAGCGTCCGTCCCCGCCCCCGTGAACAGCGGCGGACTTCCGTCGATCAGCGGAGTGGACGAAGAAGGCCAGTTGCTCAGCGCGTCGCCGGGCTCCTGGACCAACGATCCCACCGGCTTCAGCTACCGGTGGGAGGACTGCAACAGCTCCGGTGAACGATGCGCCAGCATCAGCGGCACCACAGCGAGCACCTACAAACTGGTGGCTCGCGATGTCGGGGACTCGGTGCGGGTGGTTGTCACAGCGACGAACTCCGGCGGGTCCGGACAGGCGACCTCGGAACCGACCGACGTGATCGTCTCGCGTCCGATCTCGGGCCAGGCCGTGTACGTCTCCCAATCCGGCGCAGGTGGCCAGACCGGTGAAGGGAGCTGCGCCCAGGCGCGTCCGCTGACATGGCTCAAGGACGCGGCGAACTGGGGATCCGGCGGCGGCCACGTGGGCGCCGGCACGACAGTGACCCTATGCGGGACGATCTCAGAACCGGTCGAAGTGTTGGGCGGCGGCACGAGCGCCAGCCCGGTGACGGTGACGTTCGCGCCCGGCGCGAAGATCGCCATGAACGTCTGCCCGGGCAGCGGCTGCCTGTTCGTGAAGGGCGGTACCCAATACATCACGATCGACGGCGCCTCCCGCGGGGTTATCGAATCGACCAACAGCGGCACCGGCAAAGAAGGTCAGGCCCCGGCCGTGATCACCGGGATCAAGGCGGCTGGCTGCAAACACTGCATCATCGAGAACCTCACCATCGCGAACCTCTACGTCGCCCAGAAGGGCGACCAGCGCGACAACACCGAAATCAAAGGCATCGTGATCAGCGAAGAAACGCCTGAATACATCACCGTCAAGGACGACGTGTTCCACGACATGGGGTGGGCCGTCAACATCGAAGTCGAACCGAAAAGCACAGGCATCTTCGTCGAAGACAACACCTTCTCGCATCTGACTCACGGGTTCGCCCTCAGCGCAGGGTTCTCAGGCGGGGACATCGGACCCGTTGTCTTTGCGCACAACGACTTCAGCGGGAACGAGAACTGGAATGACGGGGCCGCGCTGACGAACCATGTCGACATGATGCACTGCTACTCCTCGGGCGCCAAGGGCTACACGCCGCACTACACCGGGATCTACATCTACGACAACTACGGGACCCTCGAAGGCGAAGACATCAACACCCCGATCTTTATCGAGGGAGGCTCGGGCGGCGGCTCGACGCCGTGCGCCGACAGCAGCTCGCCGATCTGGGTCTTCAACAACGTCCTGCACACGACCTTCGAGGTCGGTAACGGGGTCCTCGGCGTGACCTCCGGCGAACCGCATGTCTTCAACAACACCGTCATCGGCAACGAAACGAGCGAAGGGGTTTGCCTGCACTTCAACAGCGTCGCCGAGAACGTCCAGCTGAAGAACAACCTGGCGACCACCTGCCAGCAGGACATCTACGCGGAAACGGCGCGGTTCGCCTCCGGCGGCGTCGACTACAACCTCTACGCCAACGCCGGCCTTGGCGACGCCTTCGTCTGCAACGGCAACGAATACCCCAACACGGGCCTGGCGAAATGGCAGTCATGCACGGGCCAGGACGCCCACGCCAAATACGCCACCGAAGCCAAGATCAACCTCAACGAAACCCCCGGTATCTTTGGCAAGCCAGAAACCGGCTCCCCGGCACTTCAAGCAGGCACGAACCTCAGCAGCGAATGCTCAACCCACCCCCCCTACACCACAGGCCTCTGCCAGAGCATCACCGGCGAAACCCGACCAACCACAGGTCCCTGGAATATCGGCGCCTACTAGCCCGGCGGGCGGTGCCGGCCGGGGCTGACGCAACAGCTCCCCCGGCCGGATGAGGCGAGCCTGGTGGCTGCTCGTCGTCGTCCTTGCAGCCGCAGGTCTCCTCGTGGCGAGCGCCGGGCACAACTCGACGAAGCGTGGCCGGACTGTCCGTGGGCCACTCGCAGGAGCCTGCCGTAACGGCTGCGTCTTCGTCTCGCAGCGGGGTACCGGGGACAGGTCAGGAGAAGGCGACTGCGCCAACGCCCATCCGCTCTCGTGGCTGAATGATGCCGTGAACTGGGGGTCGGGCTCCGGCGGCATCGAAGAAGGTACGACGGTGGTGTTGTGTGGGGTGTTTTCGGGGCCGGTTGAAGTGTTGGGGTCTGGTTCTTCGGGGAAGCCGGTGACGGTGCTGTTCATGGCGGGGTCGCGGATCGCGATGGGTGGGTCTGGCTGTCCGGCTAGTGGGTGTTTGAACGTGGCGGGCAACAGCGAATACGTCACGATCGATGGGGGTGGCGTGGGCGTGATCGAAAACACGGCTCGTGCGGGCGGGAAATCGGAGGGCGAACAGGAAGCCCCGACGACCGCGATCAAAGCGGATGGTTGTAAACACTGTGTGATTGAGAACCTCGAAATCGCGGACCTGCAGGTCGCGAAACGCGGCGAAACGATCGGCAACACCGAAATCAAAGGCATCGAGGTCCGGGAAGGCACCCCTGAATACATCACCGTCAAGGACGACGTGTTCCACGACATGGGGTGGGCCGTCAACATCGAAGTCGAACCGAAAAGCACAGGCATCTTCGTCGAAGACAACACGTTCTCGCATCTGACGCACGCGTTCGCGTTGAGCGCCACCTTCAACGGCGGGGAAGTCGGGCCCGTCACCTTCGCGCACAACCAGATGTCGGGGAACCTGAACTGGGAAGATGCCGCGCTGACCAACCACGTGGACGTGATGCACTGCTTCTCCGGCGGCGCGAAAGGCTACACGCCGCACTACACCGGGATCTACATCTACGACAACTACGGGACCCTCGAAGGCACAAACATCAACACCCCGATCTTCATCGAGGGCGGACACGGCGAAGGCTCAACACCATGCGCGAACAGCACCTCCCCGATCTGGGTCTTCAACAACGTCCTGCACACGACCTACGAGGTCGGCAACGGAGTGCTCGGCGTGACCTCCGGCGAACCACACGTCTTCAACAACACCGTGATCGGCAACGAAACCAACGAAGGCATCTGCCTGCACTTCAACAGCGTCGCCGAGAACGTCCAGCTCAAGAACAACCTCGCCACAACCTGCCAGGTCCTCTTCGAAGCCGAAACAGCACGCTTCGCCTCCGGCGGCATCGACTACAACCTCTACACCAACGGCGGCCCCGGCCGAGCATTCCTCTGCAACGGCAACGAATACCCCGCCAACAACACCGGCCTAACGAAATGGCAGTCCTGCACCGGCCAGGACACCCACGCCAAATACCAAACCGAAGCCAAGATCAACCTCAACGAAACCCCCGGCACCTTCGGCAAACCAGAAACCGGCTCCCCCGCACTCCAAGCAGGCACCAACCTCACCAGCGAATGCTCAACCCACCCCCCCTACACCACCGAACTCTGCCAAAACATCACCGGCGAAACCCGCCCAACCACAGGCCCCTGGAACACCGGCGCCTACTAAAAGCAAACCAGGCCGGCGAACCCGGCAAGACGCCCCTCGGCATGATTCGGAGCCCCCCTATCCCGGGCAAAAGTTCTTCGGGCGGCGCCGCGTTGGTTGGGCATGATTTCAGTCAAGCCGCGGAGATGACTGACGCGAGCGCGGCGGAGGGCGCACCGACACTCCAGAGCCGCGTCGCGCGAGCGCTTGTGCCTGCCCGGATTCGGCCACGGCTCTTCGGCGCCGTTCGCTCTGCGCGCTATCGCGGCCACCAGGTCTACTGCCCGTGCTGCGAAATGGAGTTCAAGCGGTTCATCGCGCACCGGGGAGTCGCCGACAGGCGCTGCCCGGGCTGCGGGTCGCTCGAGCGTCATCGCCTGCTCGTCGAATTCCTCCGCGATGGGACCGACCTCTTCGCGGCGCCCCTCTCGGTCCTGCACGTCGCCCCCGAGTACGGCCTCAAGCAGCGCCTGGAGCGGCTCGGCAACCTGAACTACAGGACCGCCGACCTCGACTCTCCGCTGGCGATGGACAGCGTCGACCTGCTCGACATGCCCTACTCCGACGCCTCCTTCGATGTCGTCCTCTGCAGCCATGTGCTCGAGCACGTGGCCGACGACCGGCGCGCCCTCAGCGAGATCCGGCGCGTGCTCGTTCCTGACGGCCGGGCGCTGCTGATGTCGCCGATCGACGGCGACCTCGGGGAGACAGTCGAAGATCCGTCTGTGACGAGCATGACCGAGCGCCACCGCGTGTTCGGCCAGAGCGACCATCTACGCCGTTACGGCCGCGACTTCGCCGACCGCGTCGCGACGGCCGGCTTCGCGGTCGAGGTCGTCTCCTACATCGAGAAGTTCACGCCTCAGGAAGTGGCCCGCAAGGGCCTGCAGCGTCGCGAGAGCAAGACCTCCCCGTTCCGTGACGACGACATCTTCCTCTGCCGCCGTGTCGAGGGCGACGATGCGGGCAACGTGACGCGCTTCGCGTCCGCGCTCTCAAGCGAGAGCTGACCGCGGCGCCTGCAGGCGATTGACCCGGTACCCGGGGGCACGACCTCGCTCCCGGGCGCGGGAGGCCTAAATCGTCTAGGAGGCAAGCTTTGGCTCGCCGAGCCCGAAGGGGACGGGCCGGTGCGGCGGGATCGGCGCGGGCGCCCCGTGCGCCTCGGCCGTCGCCCGCACGGTGACAGGGAGCCGCAGCACCACGCCGGCCAAGCCCACGAGCGTGAAGGCGAAGAACGTCCCCTGGACGAACCCGAAGGCGTCATAGAGGAACATCGCGACTCCGAACGCGGCCAGCGAGGCGGTGAACGCAACCGCAAGCCAGCCCTCTGGAGCGTCGCGTTCCAGCTTGGCGCGGGCACCCGTCCTGCGGATTCCGCGCCCGAACAGCCACATCCAGGCGAGGACTCCGAGCAGGCCCGTTTCCAGCAGCAAGTCCAACCACTCGTCGTCAAGGACGATCGCGTTGTCGGCGATCGTCGCTCGACCCGTCACCCGAGTCCCGTAGCCGAGGCCGAGCAGGGGGTCGATGAGGGAGAATTCGTGAAGCACCGGCCCGATTCGGGAGAGTCGGCTGGAAAGGATGATTTCGCCTTTGGGACCGAATTCGGTTTCGCTCTGCTGATGGACCAACCCGCCCTTGGGGAAGAACTCCTCGACGACGTTGCCGAGCGCGCCGGGGGCGGCGAAGTGCAGCGCGATCAGAAGCGGGATCAGCGCCGGCCAGCAACGCAGCGTCTGACGGGGGCGCAGCCAGAGGAACACGACGAGCACAACCGCGACACCGATGATCCCGGTTCGTGAGCCGCCCGTGAAATCTGCAAGCGCCAGAATCGAGGCCGCCAACCACCAGACCCGCTTGCGGCGACTGATCGCCAGGTACACGGCGAACGGCACCATCATGGCCATCACGGTGCTGAACTCGATCGGGTGACCGGCGGACGCGAAGGCCCGCAGCCCGCCGCCGCGTTCTTCGATCGCGGCCGCAGCCGCGGGGTCATAGTGGAACATCGGCAACACCGCGTGAAGGTGGAGGAAGACGTTGTAGCCGGTCCTGCGCTGCACGATCGCCCCGATCGCGACGACCGTCCCGGCCGACACCAGGACCGCCACGATCCGATCGACGGCCGCCCTCGTCCTGACGACGCTCGCGATGAGATAGACGAAGAGGACGAAGCAGGCGAACAGCCAGAGCTCCTTAACAACAAAGCTGGAGACGCCGCCGACGCGTCCTGGATTGGCGAGGTCTGAGCCCAGGGTCACTCCGACGATCAGGAGCAGCGGCCCCTCGAAACCGGTGGCCCGCCAACGTACGCGCTGGTCGACCAGGAGCGAGATGACCCATCCGATCAGCAGCAGCCCGACCACGAGCCGGTACGGCTCGAGCTGGAACGGCAGGCCTTTCGGGAGCGTGTAGCTGCCGTTGTTCGGAATCAGGAAGACGACGAGCATCATCGCCGCGATCAGCGTCGTCCAGTTCCTCGCCAGACGCGTCAGCCACAGCGCGGCGAAGAAGGCGAGCAGCCCGATGGCCACCCACTTGACGTCGACGGCACCCGCCAAGACGTCGCCCGCCAGCAGCGCGAGCAGGCCACCGATCGCGGCGACCGAGGCCGGTACCCGACGCTCGTCAGCCATCTCTGCAGATCCCGCGTCAGGCCTCGGAGGGCTGGGAGGCGCTGCCGCTAGGCATTTCTCGACATCACCGGATCGCGATGTAGGTCTGCCTCACGGTCATGAACACCGTTCGCCGCGACGGCCGACTCCAGCGGGTCGATCGCCGACACCGCATCGGCGCGTTCAAGCGGCACAAGGACGCTCTTGGCCTCGGCGCTCGTCCGCAGGTTCTCTTTCAGGAAGATCATCGAGATCGTGCCGATCAGGAACGCCATCAAGACGAGTACCGGAACCGTGATCTTGTGGCCTTCGGCCAGCTTCGGGTTGGCACCCGACTCGACGACCTCGAGCTGAATTCGGTGGGCGGCAGGCACGCCGGCAGCAGCCTGCTGGCGTGCCACGAACGCCTGGAAGATCACAGCCGCCCCGTGCGCCAGCCTGGCGGCGGCCAGCGCGGTCGGGGCGCTGGCGGTGAAGTCGACGAACGGAAGGAAGCTCGAGGCGGCCAGATCGATGTCTTCGGACGCCTTGACCGAGCCATCGGTGCCGAGCTGGCTGCGGATTTCGCTCTGAACGATGTTCCCGTTGGCGAGGCCGGCATAGACCGGTGAGAGCGACCCCATCTGACGCGCCGGTTCGCCCACTTCAGCCGCCTGACGGTAGGGAAAGCCGGCTTGGGAGATGAGCAGCTGCGATTCGCTCTGCCAGACCTCGGCGCTGCGGGGCGTGATGCTCGGCTTGCCGCCCGAGAAGTCCGGTCGCCCGTAGGCCAGGATTGCGATCACGGCGCCGACCAGCACACCCGCCAGCAGGGTCCATTTCGAACGCCACAGGACAGCAAAGAAGAGGTTCAAGTCCATTTGATCAGTCCGCTCCTTGTGACGCTCGGTTGCCAGCCCGGCCCGGCCCGGCCGGTGCGAGGCGGCGCCTCGCGGGACGGCTGGACATAGGGATGTGCTGAATCATCCGGGGTATCGTACGCCCCGTACTCTGAACCGCAAAATGGCCGTAAGGTGGGTATGGGTACTAGCCGATCGGGTAGGTCAGAGAAGCCCGGCCGCCGCTTTGCGGGAGCGCATGACGGATCACCCTCATGCCACAGCGGCGCCGGCCGGCTCGGGGACTCCCCGGCGCGGCCCGAGCCGGCGGACCTCCCCGACGACCTCCGGAGCCCGCCAGAGCAGAGCCCCCGCATAGACGACCGCTGCCGCGGCGATCACCGCGGCGAGCCGAAGTCCCGCCGGGGCGCCGCTCGAGATCAGCAGTCCGCGGGTTACGAGAGCCGTCCCGATCGACAGGGCGGTCGCCTGGAACACGCCGGCCAGCGCCCCGAGACACTCGCGGAGGCCGATGCCGATCGTGCGGGCGGTCAGGTGGAGGTAGACGGGCTGGACGAATAGGTTCACCCCCGCGAAGCAGCCGGCCACGCCGACGATGCCCCAGTTGAGGCCGACGACGAACGAGATCAGGCTGGCTATGAAGAGCACCACCGAGTAACGCAGCAGCAGGCGCGTCCTGTCTATCGCCTGGAGCAGCGTGGCGTTGAGCGACGAGACGCCGAGGGTCAGACCGACCGCGGAGAGGATCTGGACGATCGGGGTCGCGTCATGCCAGCGCCGCCCGAACACGACGGAGATCAGATCCGGAGCGACGACGATCAGCCCGAGCATCGCCGGCAGCGTGATCGCCAGCATGATCCGGAGGGACCTCAGATAGAGCGAGGTCAGCCGCGCGCGCTCTGCCTGGACGCGCGCGAAGACGGGATAGAGGACCTGTACGAGCGGCGAGGCGATCCGGCTGACCGGCATCATGATCAGGCTGTAGCCGAACGTGTATAGCCCCAGAGCCGAGGCGCCAAGCACACGACCGATCAGCACATTGTCCGCGTTCTGTGTCATCTGGCTCATCAGGATCGTGCCCGAGACGTTGGCCCCGAAGCTCCTGAGCTCTCGCAGGCTCTTGCGCGAGAAGATCAGTCGGGGCCGCCACTTCGAGGCCACTGTCAGCAGGACCAGCGAGACGGTGTAGAAGGCGAGCTGCTGCACGATCAGCGCCCAGGGGCCGCCGCCCTCGGCCGCGACCAGGATCGCGCTCGCTGCTCCCACGAGCGTTGCCGCCGTCGAGCGGAGTTCGAGCATCCGGAAATCCATTTCCCGGATCAGAAGGTTCGCCTGAACCGAGCTCAGGGAACTGAGAAAGAACACGCCGGAGGCGGCCGCGAACAGTGGCCCGACTTCCGAGGTTCCGTAGAAGTCGGCAACGAGCGGCGAGACAGCGACCCCGACGAGGCACGCGATCAGCCCGATGCCGGCATTCGTCCAGAACACCGTCGACTTGTCGAGCTCGGTGATCGCCGGGCGTTGTACGAGCGTCGAGCCGAGACCCGTCCCCGCGAGCAGCGGCTCAAAGGCGATGATCACGAGCACCATGCCGGCGACTCCATACTCTCGCGGCGTCAGCAGATGAGCCAGCAGCACGACGACCACCACCTGAGACAGCTGCCAGGTGCCGCGGCCGAACAGCTGCCACAGCAGCCCGCGCACCACGGGCGCCCGGAACTCGCCCGGGGCGACGGTGCTGTGGCTGTCAGGGGGGGAGGGCGGGTCGGGCTCGGTCATCACTTGGTCAGCTGGGTCGCAAATGGGGGTCTGCCAAGCCCGAGCAGGGCCCGTATGGCCGCTCGCGAGCCGGCCCGCCGGGCGCGGCGGACGACCGGATCGCGAGTCAGGTAAGCAGCTCGCAGCGCGTGCCCGATCAAGAGGGCGAGCAGGATCAACCGCCGGTTCAGACCCGTCGCGTTCTTGGACAGATACTGGCGCCGGGCGTAGGCGTCCTGGGCGACCATACGCTCACTTCGGTGTGTGCCGCCATTGCCGGCATGGATGATCGTCATCGTCGGCACGTTGCGGATCTCCCATCCGGCGCGCTTGAACCGCAGGCAGAGATCCGGCTCCTCGCAATACATGAAGTAGCGCTCATCCAGACCCCCCACGGCGACGATCGCCTCACGGCGTGCAAGCATGAACGAGCCGGCGATCCAGTCGCAGCAGGTCTCGCGCTCGTAGACGGCGGGGTCGAGCTCGCGTTCTCCCAGCCACGAGGCGCGCAGCGGGTAGCGCTCCGAGCCGAGCGCCTGGAAGAGACAGCGAGTCGCG
Organism: uncultured Solirubrobacterales bacterium; assembly: GCA_963837135.1. GTDB lineage: Bacteria > Actinomycetota > Thermoleophilia > Solirubrobacterales > Solirubrobacteraceae > Palsa-744. The sequence continues at coordinate 642,908 of CAWILV010000002.1, read as the reverse complement.
GTCGGGAACCGCCTTATGGTCGGCGTCAGGGCACCGGAGAGGTCGACCTGGAGGCATCCCGCAAGCCCCATCAAGGGCCTCTCCTCCATCAGCTCGACGAGCTCTCCGAGCGTGCCTTTGGCGATTTCGGTGTCGGGATTCAGAAACAGCACGAGCGGAGCCGTCACCGTCTCGAGGCCACGGTTGTTCCCGTAGGCGAAGCCACGATTCGGGCTCCTGAGCACACGGACATCGGGAAACTCGAGCTCGACGAGCTCGGCCGAGCCATCCGAGGATTCGTTGTCCACGACAACCACGTCAAGCCTCGCTCCCCCTGCGTGCTCGTATAACGAGGCAAGGCACCGGCCCAGCCAGGCCACAGAGTTGAAGGACACGACGACCACAGCCAGGTCGGCGACTGCCGGATCTTCGGTCACTTTTGGATGTGTAGCAAGCCCCCGGCGCAACCACACTACCCAACTGGCTAGCCTCGATTCGTCATCAAGGTGAACTGTCGCCGGGTTTTGGGTGAGGTTGCTGGCATGTCGCGGGTGTTCTTGGCGTGTTGAGGGTCGCGGGGTTTGCGGAGGATGGCTTCGCGTTGATCGTGGTCGCGCGGGGTGTGTTTTTGGGAAGCGTCGAGCGGCGGGGCCTTGCTCGGTGCTGCGCTGTTGTGGTGCGCTGCCGGCTGGGTCAGCCGTAAGCCGGAAGCGCGTCAAGGCACCCGAACGCGCGGAGGATCGCCGCGGCCCAGGGCCAGTCGGCGGGTAGGTGCAGCGTGGTCCGGCGGGCGTGGCGGGTGATGCGGCCGGCGACGTGAAGGATGCGGTAGCGCAACCGCTTGGGTTCTGCGATGGCGTGCTCGCCGTCTAGGCCGAGCTGCTGTGTCCAGACCATGACGTCGTGCGCTGTCAGCGCGAGCTCAAACCAAGCTGCGTTTGCCTTGAAGGCGTGAAACGGGAGGTATCCGGCGCCGGCCTGCTTCAGCGTCTTGACGCGATCCTCGACTTCAGCGTGCTGGCGGTGGGTAGCCTCCAGCGCAGCGATGTCGTGGCCGTCCTGGTCGGTGATGAAGCACTGAAAACGGTGCCCGTCCAGGTCGGTGAAGGAGAGCTGTGCCCCGGGGTGTGGGCGCTCACGGCGACAGATCAACCGAGTCCCCGAAGGCCACGATGACAGGTCGAGCAGCCCGGTCAGCTCGGTGACCCACGCCCCCTGCCGCGGCTGGCAGTCCTGGTTGACCGCTGGCATCCAGGCGGCCTCATCCAACGCGAGGATCTGCTCGCGGACCGTCTGGTTGATCGGGTAGCCCAGCGAGAACCGGATCCTGGTTTCCCGGCAGGCGTCCGCGAACTCGTGGCTCGCACCGGCGGAATCCGAGCGGGCGAGGATCTCCCCGTCGAGCGCGCTCTCGGGGAGCTGCTCAAGCGCGAGTTCCAGCACCCTCTGATGGTCGGCGGCGTTGTTCGCGCCGGCGTTCCCGGGCCGCAGGACCCCGGCCAGCACCTCCCGGCCACACGACGCGATCAGCGGGTTAAAGCCAAACCCGCCCTTGTAATGCCCGGCCGCCAGTTCCTTCTCAGAATGAATGCTGATCGGCGTCGCATCGAAATCCAAGATCACCCGGCCAGGCGCTGCCCCGGCCTTCCACGCCCGCTCGCGAGCAAGCGCGCGCGCCCGACGGACCATTTCGATCTCCGCCTCGCCAATCGAAAGCAGCACACGCCTGGCCGTGGCCACCGACGCGACGCTCCCGAACAACGCGCCCTGCCCAGCGAGCACTGCCAGATCCGAAACGCACCGGCCGCCGTCAGCGGCCATCACCGCCAAATCGCAGAACACCCGGCCCGGATCGTGAGCGGAGCGACGCTCCCGTGTGCCCGCCAGCGCACCCGACAGGCCGTCGGTGAGCCCGAGGCGCTGCGCCGCAAACGCGAGCAACACGGTCCCGGCACGAGACGACAAGCCCGTGCCGTCCGCGAGCACATCTACCGTTCCAAACGACGCACTTCTCGTCACCTTCAAGGTGAACCTCCTGGACGGGTGGATTGCATGGTTCGCAACCGCAATCCTGCCCGCCCAGGCGGACGATTCAGCCCCCGCGCGTCACCACACCCCACACCACTACTGACGAATCCAGGCTAGGCCACCAAATCCGCTCGGAGCCGCGAACCGCCCCGCTGACGTCTCGATCGACGACCGCCACCTGCAAGGTGGGCACCCCGGCGAGCGTTGTTGGGGAGGACAGAGGATCAGACGGAAGGACAGATGTGAGCTCCGACCAAGAGGAAAGCGCCGGCGATATCGAGACTGCGCCCGTCGTGGAGGCGCCGTCCGAGGCTCCGCGCGGGCGACGGCTGACCAAAGGCCGCATACCGGCGGCTGTCCCCTGGTCGCTGCGCAAGCGGCTCTACAACCTCCATCCCGGACGCGGACGCCGGTGGTCAGCCATGCCGGGCCTTGAGCGGGTGAATGGAGACCAGGCCGTGCTCACCTTCGACGACGGCCCGAGTCCGGACTCGACACCTCGCGTCCTCGAGCAGCTGGACCGTCTCGGGGTGACGGCCACCTTCTTTGTCCTGGGCGCCGAGGTCCGCAAGGCGCCCGATCTGGCCCGGCGCATCGTGGCCGGCGGCCACGAGCTGGGACTGCACGGGTTCGCACATCCGCGCTACGACGAACTCGACGCCGAGCGGGCGCGCGAGGACCTCGAGCAGGGCCTCGAGGCGATCGAGTCGGCCACCGGGGTGCGGCCCGCGTGGTTCCGGCCCCCCTACGGCAAGCTCTCAGAGGTCTCGTACGGGGTCTGCAAGTCGCTGGATCTCGAGGTCGTCTACTGGTCGGCGTGGGGACTCGACTGGGAGGAAATCAGTTCCGGTGCGATCTCCGCCGAGGTCATCCCGAGCGTCGCTCCCGGGGTGGTCATCCTGCTCCACGACACGGCGCGCTACGGCCGCCGTGAGAGCGCCCGGGCGACGGCCGACGCGTTGGCGCCGATTGTGACCCACGGCCGGCAGGCCGGTCTGAGCTGGACGACGCTGAGCGGGGCGGCGAATGCGACGGCGTAAGACCCCCGCGAGGGACCCCCTCGTGATGCTCGCCTGCTGCCAGGGCGGGCACCTGATGCAGATGCTCGCCCTCAAGCCCGCCTGGGAGGACCTCCCGCGTGTCTGGTTCACCACACGTGCCGCCGACACCGAGGCGCTTCTGGACGACGAGCAGAAGATCTACGCCTACGTCCCGACGGCCCGGAACCTGAAGAACATGTTCCGCAACTTCTGGCTCGCGGTGAAGGTCGTCCGCGAGCATCGTCCCACCGTGCTGCTGTCGACCGGGGGCGGAGTCACGGTGCCTCTGTTTCTCGCCGGCAAGCTCAGCGGAGCGCGCCTGATCTATGTCGAGAGCCTGACGCGGGTCGAGGGCGCCTCACTGACGGGAAGACTGGTCTACCCCCTTGTCGACCGCTTTTTCGTGCAGTGGCCCGAGGCCGTGACCCGTCCGCGGATGGAGTTCGTTGGGAACCTGCTGTGATCTTCGTAACCGTAGGCAGCAACCCGACGTTCCGGTTCGACCGGCTGATCGAAGCGATCGGCCAACTCCCGCCTCAGGATCTGGTCGTCCAGTACGGGCCCGCGATCGTTCCGCCGGGCGTCGAGGAGGCCTATCAGTGGCTCAGCTTCGAGCAGGTTCTGGAGTTCATGCGCGAGGCTGACACCGTGATCAGCCATGCCGGGGCAGGCACGATCATCTGCGCTGCGCAGATGGGCCACGTACCGGTCGTGATGCCCAGACTCAAGCGCTTCGGCGAGACGGTGGACGATCACCAGGTCACGTTGGCGAGCGTGTTCGAGCGAACGGGCCGGGTATCGGTTGTATGGGAGGCCGAGACACTTCCCGAAAGGGTCGCGCAGGCGTCAAAGCGCAGCTCGTCCGTGGAGGCGGGGGACGACGGCCTGCAGAAAGCGGTTCGTCTCGCGCTACGCGAATGAAGACGGGCTCGTGATGGACCCGGTCAGGACGGCCATACCACCTGAACCGCCCCTCTACAGCCGAAGCTTGCGCTCCCGGCTACGCCGGGCGAAGAAGCGCCTTCTGGCGTTGCGCCCCCCCGAGCCGCGTTCGCCCGAGTGGCTCCGCCAGCACGGCATGTTGGAGGTCGGCGATCATTCCTACGGCGATTTCGAGGTGGTCCTTTTCTCGGGCGACGCGTCCCGCGTGACGATCGGGAAGTGGTGCTCGATCGCCTCGGAGGTCGAAATAATGCCCGGTGGGAACCACCGGATCGACACCGTCACGAGCTACCCGATGTACCAGAACCTCGTCCCCGACCACATGCCGCGAGTCGGCAAACCCTGGTCGAAGGGAGACGTCGTGATAGGCAACGACGTCTGGATCGGCCGGGCCGCCAAGATCCTCGGTGGCGTCACCATCGGTGACGGCGCCGTCATCGCGGCATGGTCGGTCGTCACCAAGAGCGTGCCACCCTATGCGATCGTTGCGGGCGTTCCGGCACGCACCGTCCGCCACCGGTTCGCAGAGGACATCGTGGAGAGTCTGCTCCGGATTCGCTGGTGGGACTGGGACGATTCGCTCGTACACGAGCGGATGGAGGAACTGACGAGCACCGAGCTCGCGGCGTTCACCCGCAAGTACGATCCGGGCGCCGATCAGGGCAACACGGCGTAGCTCAACGGCGTCGACCTTGAGCTGCCGAATGTCTCGGCGTGCCAGAGCTCGAGCATCAGCAGATTCCACAGACGCCGGTTGTGATCATGGGTGCTGGCTGTGTGCTCGTCCAGCAGCCGGCGAACCTCGTGCTCGTGGAACCAGCCACGGGAGGTGGCGCTCGGGTCGAGCAAGACCTCGCGTGCGAAGTCACGCAGTTCGCCGCGGAACCAGGCCGCCGCGGGCAGCTCGAAGCCCTGCTTGGGGGCCTCCAGGATCTTGTCTGGAATCCACCCCCGCAGGGCCGAGCGCAAGATCCGCTTGCGCTGCCCCCGTCCAGCCTTCATGTCCGCCGGGAGCGAGGCCGCCAGTTCCATGAATTCGTGGTCGAGCAGCGGCGAGCGCCCCTCCAGTGAGTAGGCCATCGTCGCGATGTCCATCTTGGTCAGCAGGTCGCCCGGCAGGTAGCTGTTGACATCAACATCCAGGAGCTGATCCAGATAGTCCGGGGCGCTCGATGAGTGCCACGGGCCGAGCAGCGTGTCGGGTGCGATGGAAGGGTCGGTCAGGGCCGCATACTCGTCCGTGTAGAGCTCCCGGCGCATCGCCGGGGTGAAGGTCGCGGTCTGGGCGAGGTAGCGCTCCTCACGGCTCAGCGCCAGCGCGAGGGCGAAGCGTCCGACCCGGCTGCGCATGGCCCGAGGATCACCGCCGAGCGGCACGCGCCGGGCGAACGCCCCGGCGGCGTGGCGCAGGGCCCCCGGCAGCCGGTCGAATTGGCCGAGCGCGAGGTTCGTCGTGTAGCGGGGATAGCCGGCGAAGCTCTCATCGCCGCCGTCTCCGTTGAGCGCCACGGTCACATGTTCCCCGGCGAAGCGCGCCAGGTAGAACGACGGCAGAGCAGATGCATCGGCAAACGGCTCGCCGTAGTGGCGCACCAGCTTGGGCAGCATCTCAACGGCGTCGGGGCGAACGATGAGTTCATGGTGGTCGGTCCCGAACTTCTCCACGACAAGTCTCGCCTGGGGCAGCTCGTTGAAGCGCTCCTCGTCGAATCCGATCGAGAACGTCTTGACCGGCTCCGACGAGTTCTCGGCCATCGCGGCCACGACAGCCGATGAGTCGACGCCACCCGAGAGGAAGGCCCCCATCGGCACGTCGGCGACCATACGGCGGTTCACGGCACGGCGGATGCCGGATCGAATCTCCTCCTGAACCTCCTCCGGCGATCCGATCGCCCGCTTGCGGGAGTAGTCCAGGCGCCAGTAGCGCTCGGTGCGAACGCGCCCGTCGCAGAAGGTCAGTGTGCTCGCAGGCATCAGCTTGCGCACCGACGCGAACACGCTCAGCGGCGCCGGCACATAGCCGAAGGCCAGGTAGGCATCGATCGCTTTGTGGTCGATCTCGCTCGGTACCTCGGGATCCTGCATCAGCGCCGGGAGCTCCGAGGCGAAGCTGATCGCCCCCGGGCGCTCGCAGTAGAACAGCGGCTTCTTACCGACGCGATCGCGCGCAAGCAGCAGTTGCCCACGGCGGTTGTCCCATAGCGCGAAGGCGAACATTCCGTGCAACTCGTGGACGCACGCCGGGCCGAGTTCCTCGTACAGGTGGACGATCACCTCGGTGTCCCCCTCGGTGGCAAGTTCGTGTCCGGCGCCCAGCAACCTGCGCCTCAGCTCGCGGAAGTTGTAGATCTCGCCGTTGAGCACCACCGTCACCGAGCGGTCCTCGTTGTGGATCGGCTGATCGCCGGTCACAAGATCGACGACACGCAGACGCTGGATGCCCAGTCCTACCCCCTGATCGAGGTGTACCCCTCGCGCGTCGGGTCCACGATGCGCCTGCGCCTCGCACATCCGCTCGACGGTTGCACGCTCCACGGGAGCCCCAGCAGCTCTCGCGATGCCTGCGATGCCACACATTGACTACTCCTCAGCTGTCGCCGACGTAGGACGACACAAGGCGGCTCGGGCCCCGCGAGAGGAGACGGCTGAGTTCGGCCCGCTCGCGATGACGGAGCTCTCGGCGGACGAACTTGCGGAACTCGGGATCCTCCACCTGCGGAACGCGGACAAGCATCGCCTTCAGGTAGCCGTACAGAAAGGCCGCACCGGACACGACACGGGGTCTCTCCCGCGCAACCTTGAATGCACGCATAGTGACCCACGGCAGGGTGAAGTGAACGATGTAGGCGCACTGGCCATGCCGAGCCCGACCCCTCAGGATCCCGTCCGCGCTTGCGCTCTGGCGATGGTGGCGAACGACGAGGTGGGGAATGCTGCGGGTCTCATAGCCGCGCATCCGAGCGTAGACCTCGTCGAGGTCATCCCAGGCCAAGCGCTCCTGGATGCCGCCGATCGCTTCAAGGCACTCTCGCGTGTAGCACTTCAACGGTCCCCGGACGTGGTAGCCGCTCGCCGCCTGCTCCCGCTTCGCCCAGTCCGCGCCGTCGCGCTCGAGCATGACGCCACCGGCGAGCCCCAGCCGAGGGTCGCCCGCGAACTCAGCGAGCAGCAGCTCGTAGTATCGCGGCGACAGCTCGGTGTCCCCGTCGAGCTTGGCGATGTGGGTGAATGTCTGCCACTCGGCCCCACGGAGTCCTCGGTTGAACGCCCGAGGCGGCTTTGCAACGGCGAGCCGGTCCTTTGGGGCCTCCTCGCCCGTCTCGGGTGGACTGTGAATGACCCTCATGAAATCCAGCTGCTCGGCCAGTCGTGCGAGGATCTCCGGCGTGTCGTCCGTCGACTGATCGTCGACGACGATCCACATATCCGGCTGCCGCGTCTGCGCCTCCAGGGCACGCGCGACTCCCTCGATGTGAGCGGCCTCGTTGCGGACTGGGGAGACCACGAGTAGACGCTGCTCCATGGTCACTCAACGTCCCCCGCGCGCGAGAACTTGTGATCCCCACGGGCGCCGGGGAGCTGGTGCCCCGCCGCTGAGAGGGTGCCCCAGAGAGCCAGCAGGCCGAGCAGGACGCCGGCCAGCTCGACGCCCTCCTTGATGACCACGGTGATCTGGAAGATCCATCCCCCGACGGGCCATCCGAAGAACCCGGCGATGCCGCGCGGTTCCAGTAAGTGGATCGCATATGAGGCGAGCAGGAGCACCGCGCCTGCCCTGATCAGCGAGAAATATTCGCCGTCCCGGGTGACCCGCCACAGGCAGTAGACGACGACGGCCAGTAGCGGCGCGAACAGTAGCCGGCCGTGATTGAGCGAGTCGATCGCGGCGTGGACTCCGGGCGAGACTCCGAGCAGGAACAGGATCGCAAACACCACGGCCGGGGCGAGGAGGGCCGTCCGTTGTTCGGTCGTTCGCCGTGCCCCCGCCAGGCAGAGCGCCGCGCCGGCGCCGAGCATCAAGGTGACGGCCAGATGCGACCAGCTGCCTGCGGAGTTCGCGTTGAAGATCCGATAGCGGAGGCTATAGACGCCGAAATCGACGAGGTGGGTCACGGCGACCGCGGCGACCGCCCCGACGCTGAGCAGCACGGCCCACTCCCGGCAGAGGGCGAGTTGCTTGTGAACGGATCTCTCCAGGCGGATCGTGCTCAAGGCGGTGGCGGCGTCAGGCCGGGCCTTCGACTGCCCTGGCGCTCTGCCCTGATCCCACCAGGCCGTTCACGTGGGCATAGTGACTGGCTTCGGTGCGGTTGGCCACGTCGAGCTTGCGATAGACGTTCGAGAGATGGAACTTAACCGTCTGCTCGGTGACCCAGAGAGCCTGGGCGATCTCTCCGTTGCTGGCGCCTGAGGCCACGAGCTGCAGGACCTCGAGCTCGCGTGGGGTCAGCGAGAAGCCCGCGCCCACGGAGTCGACCCGGGAGCTGCGGCTGCGGGGCGAGCGCTTGTGGACATGGAGGACATGGCCGTCGACCGTCTCGCGAACGAGCGTCGTGAGTGCGACCGGGTGCGTCGCCTTCGAGATCGCCCCCGCTGCACCCGCATCGAAGACGTCACCCAGCCAGTCGGGATCCATCGACATAGTCAGCACGATCACGACAACTCCCTCCGTCTTGATCTCCCGGATCAGCCTGAGCACCTCAGCGGACTGGCCCATATCGTCGAGCAGCACGACATCGGGCGACACCGCGGCAATCGCCTCCGCGGAGGCTCCGTGCCCGTCGATGTGACTCTCGACGGTGAACTCTCCGCTCGTGTTCAGACCGATCGTGATCGCTTCGACGATCAGCGAGTTATCTGCAACAACGACAAGCCTCTTCACTGGGTGTCCCTTCCCCGCACGTCGTTCCTCATCCATGTCATGCGCGCCGGCTCGGCGAACCGGCGCCGGTCCCCCCCGGGAGACTCACAGTACGTGGGCGTGCAACGAAGAGAGAGCATAGCTGCACAATGAGCCAGCCTATGCTGGCCAAACGTCTAGGAGCCTGCCTGCACCCCGGAACGGTCTTGAAGGCTCAAGACAATCCTAGTCTAGCGCCGCACCCAGCATCCATAGCATGATGTCGCCCGATGAGTGTCACATCAATCGGGTCGCACCGGCTGAACCGCGACGACGATCTCGACGTCGCCGGTGGCGCCGCCGGCGATGAGCGGTTCACCGTCGACGATCCCGTCTCGGCGATGGACGTCCACACCCAGAGCCTGCTGGCGCGCAGGAGCGGGCAGCGTCGGTCCCGGCTTGTGCCACGCAGCCTCGTGCTCGCCGACCTGCTCGCGCTCAGCGTCTCCTACCTGATCGTGACCCTGATCTGGGGCGAAAAGGGCGCTTTTGGCTCCTGGCGGGAGCTGCTCGTCTTCATGGCGACGCTTCCATGCTGGGTTTTCATGGCCAAACTGCAGGGCCTCTACCAGCGCGACTACGAGCGCGCGGCGCACTCGTCGACCGACGATGTCGTCGGGGTCTTTTTCATCGTCGCGGTTGGCCTCTGGCTGCTGCTCGTCGCCTCGCAGCTGACCGACAGGCCCGGTCCCGCGATCAACGGGCTGATCGCCTTCTGGGTGCTCGCGGTTTGCACCGTTCCGAGCTTTCGGCGAATCGCGCGGGAGGTCTGCAAGCGAACACGTTCCTACCAGCAGAACACGCTGATCGTCGGCGCCGGCGAGGTTGGCCAGCTGGTCGCCCGCAAGCTGGTGAACCACCCCGAGTATGGGGCGAATGTCGTCGGGTTCATCGATCGCAACCCGCGCGCGCGGCGGCCCGACCTGCCCGAGAACCTGACGATCCTCGGGCCGCCCGAGCGGCTCCCCGCGATCATCGACCGCCTCGACGTGGAGCGTGTCGTGATCGCGTTCTCCAACGAGACGGAGTCCGACCTGCTCGCGGCGATGCGCCATCTCTCCGGCCTCCCCGTACAGATCGACGTGGTACCCCGACTTTTCGAGCTGATCGACCTGCGCGCCACGATGCACTGGGTCGAAGGGATGCCGCTGCTCGGGCTTCCACGGAAGCGCCCCGCCCGCGGCTCGCTGATCGCCAAGCGTGCGATCGACATTGCCGGCGCCGGAGTCGGGCTCCTGGCCCTGTCACCGCTGTTGGCCTTTATCGCCCTTCGTGTCCGGCTCGATTCGCCCGGTCCGATCATCTTTCGCCAGACGCGGCTCGGCGAGAACATGAAGGAGTTCACGGCCTTCAAGTTCCGCACGATGAAGGTCGACACCGACGATTCCGTCCACCGAGCCTATATCCAGCAGTCCATGTCGCCGCAGGCCGTGACGAACGAGAACGGGCTCTACAAGCTCGATCGCTCCGACTCCGTGACGAAATTCGGGTTTTGGCTGCGACGGACGAGCCTTGACGAGTTGCCGCAACTGGTCAATGTCCTGCGAGGCCATATGTCGCTCGTCGGACCGCGGCCCTGCATCCCATACGAGGCCGAGACGTTCGCGCCTCATCACCTCCGCCGCTTCTCGGTGCCCCAGGGGCTCACCGGTCTTTGGCAGGTGACAGCCCGGGCGAACTCCACCTACGGAGAGGCTCTCGACATGGACGTCGCCTACGCCCGCGGATGGTCGCTGGGGCTCGATCTCCAGTTGCTTCTACGGACGCCGCTCGAGGTGCTCCGGCAGCGCTCCTCGACGGCATGACAACGAACCCGGCGCCGGACGTGACGGCGCCGCCGGGCCGCGTGCGAGGTCTGCGAAAACGCCACTGAGAACAGCGTCTTCACGGCACGGGAGATGATGTTCGGCCTGCGCAGCGAGTTCCGCTACATGGCCTGCTCGCAGTGTGGCTGCCTGCAACTGCTCGACGTGCCGGACGACCTGTCCGCCTTCTACCTATATCGCTGAAGACAGGGACATCGAAGGTCGCATCAGGGTCCAGAAGCTGGGTGTGGACGAGATGCCCGGCGGATGGGACCTGATAATGCTCAATCACTCTTTCGAGCACATGCCCGAGCCGGCAGCCGTGCTGGGTCATCTGCGCGAGCGGGTCAACGCTGACGGTCACATCATTCATCCGGATACCCGTCGCGGACAGCTGGGCCTGTGAGCACTATGGGGCCGACTGGGTCTCACTCGACGCTCCGAGGCATCTCTTTCTTCATACCCGACGCTCGATGGACTCCCTCGCCGCGCAAACTGGCATGAGGATCGAGCGTGTCTTCTACGACTCGTTCGCATTTCAGTTCTGGGGGAGCGAGCAGTACCGGCGCGATATCCCGCTTGGGGACCCCCGCTCCTATGCACAGGACAGCGATACGGCCCTCTTCAGCGCAGCTGAGCTCACACAGTTCAAGCGTCGTACCAGGCGCCTGAACTGGGCCGGGCGCGGCGACAACGCCGGCTTTGTCCTGCCGTGGCCTAGCCTCAACTCCGCATCCCGCCGGCGCTTTGTGACGCCACGGGCACCGATTCAGAGGGGTGCGGGCGAAACAAGCGCGGGTCGCGGCAGGCGCAGGGCGCCTGCCGCGACCCGCGTGTCACTGACTAGAACCGGCCCCCTGGGACCAGCTGGTATTCGAGCAACCCGTCGGTGACGGAGCTGAGCTCGGCGACCCCGAATTCGGTGGTCAGCTCGGATGCGCAGCCGGGCGCGCTCAGCGAGCGAACCTCGTAGCCCGTTGCGCTGCCGGAGACGTAGACGTCGCCCGCAAAGCTACCCTCCATCAGGAAGGACCTGTAGGCGCACCCTGCGGCCGTGGTCAGCGTCATGTTACTGTCAAGCACCGCCGTCCCATTGTCCATCAGGGCCAGACCCTGGATGCCACCCGTCGAGGAGGAACCGCCTTCACAGTAGGAGTGAGTTGGCGCTCCCACCGAGATCAGGTCGATCGGCGCCTTGTTGTTCAGAAGCTTTCCAGTCGACTCCACGAAACAGTGGCCAACGACGAGCTGCTCGTTGAACAGAGTTGCACCAGCCGCGACAGGCGTTCCGCCTTCGGTCAGCTCCAGACCCTCCCTCAGGTTAATCGGTCCCGCGGCAAACGCGCCTGCCGCGCCTACCGCGAGCAGGCACAGCGCCACCACAACGGCCCCGGTCAACGTCTTGATCCTCATGCTGCCTCCTTGCTTGCTCGGCGTGAGGCCCGTATCGACCAGTTCCGTCCGCCCAGCTCCGAGTTTCAGTGAAAAGAATGGTACAAGATTCGCTACCGACGGTGAACGCCACGGTGGCCGTGGCGTTCACCGTCAGAGTTGTGTCTGTCTGGTTTCGCCTCGCCTCGCTTTCTTCACTAGGACGCGATGCGGACCGCTTCCTGAGCTGCAGGTCTGGGCGCCGCCATCATGCCGTTGACATGGGCGTAGCGGCATGCGCCTGTGCGGTTGCCGACACCCAGCTTGCGGTAGATGTTGGAGAGGTGAAACTTGACGGTCTGGCGAGTGATCCAGAGCCGTTGCGCAATCTCGTGGTTCGAGGACCCTGCCGCCACCAGCTGAAGGATTCCCACCTCACGTGGGGTCAGCGGACAGCCTTCGGCGCCCAGTCGTCCCGGCGCTTGGCGAAGGTCGGCGAGCCGGCCGGCGGAGTGGACGATGTTGCCGTTGATAGCCTCTTCCAGAAACGTCGCAAGGGCGGCCGGATGGATCGACTTCAGGATTACGCTGGCGGCACCAGCCTCGAATGCCCGCGCGAGCAGGTCGGTGTCCATCTGCAGCGCCAGCAGGACGAGGTGGACCTCCTCGTTTCCGTCCTTGGCGGCGCGCAGCAGCTCGACAGCCTTCTCAGCATCGCCGGATTCGTCGATCAGCACGACCTCCGCGCCCGTGTTTCCAATCGCCGCTGCCGTGGCCCGCTGAGGGTCGAGATAGCCGAGCAGCCGGAGCCGGCTGTCGCTCAGGCCCGCGCGGATCGCGCCGACCAGCATCGGGTTGTCAGTGACCACCACAAGACCCCTGCCGGCGGCGCTCTCGACAAGCTGCCCCGTGCTCAGCTCGGAGGGTCCGGTCTTGGTCGGCATATCGTGTAAATAACGTCCGATCAGCCGCCGTTCTTGCGCCCCGCAGGGTCCCTGCGTGAGAATTCCGGCTCTCCTGTGCTCGCCACCAGCGGGCCCTGAGCGCTGTCGCCAGACGAGCGCTCGCGGATGGCCTCCGGAGCGAGCGGATCCATCGCGGTCGTCCTGGGTGCTTCGAAGGGAGCCGCCGCGCGGCCGCTCAGCGTGCGCAGCGCCTGCAAGGCGCCCTCGCGTCGGGCCCGCCCGTCGCTGCCGCGGGCGCCGGCCGCGCGAATCGCGTGGTAGAGCTTCCAGGCCATGATGTAGCGACGACGCTGCAGTGCCCCGAAGTGCTTGCCCGCGTACTGCCGCCGCGTTAGGGCGTCCTGGGCGATCCAGCGCGGGCGCACGCCGCCCTTGCCGGCGTGGTGGAGGATCGTCATCTGGGGCAGGTGGCGAACCTGCCAGCCGGCCCGCTTGATCCGCAGACAGAGATCCGGCTCCTCGGAGTAGAGGAAGAATCGCTCGTCGAACAGCCCTCCGCTGAGCAGCGCCTCGCGGCGGGCGACCATGAATGAGCCGGAGGTCCAGTCGCACTCCTGCTCGCGCTCGTATCGCGAGAGATCGAGGACGCGTTCCCCCGACCAGGCCGGGTGAACCGGCCAGCGCTCGGAGAACAGGGCCTCCCCGAGGGCCCGGGTGACGCTCGGGAACCGGCGCATCGTCGGCGAGAGGACGCCATCAGGGCGCACCTGGCGCACTCCTGCGAGACCGACGACGGGCCGCTCGTCGAGCAGTCGCACGAGCTCATCGAAGGTGCCCTCGAGGATTTCGGTATCCGGATTGAGCAGGAGCAGGTAGCGGGCGCAGGCCTGTTCGATCCCGCGGTTGTTCCCGTAGCCGAAGCCGCGGTTGGGCGAGCGGATCACGCGGGCCCGGGGAAAGCTCGATTCGACGAAATCGGCCGATCCGTCCGAGGAGTCGTTGTCCACGACGAGAACCTCGAGGCTGGCCTCGCCGGCGTGTGCGTAGACCGACTCGAGGCAGCGCCCCAGCCAGTCGCGGGAGTTATAGGAGACGACGATCACGGCCAGATCGCTCATCTCTGATGCCTCGTCGCGAGGCGGACCCATCCCCGGCAGCCTCTAGTCGACGAACTCCGCCACCGCGGCGACGCTCGCTGCATCCACCGCGTCGGCCACGACGAAATGACTGACGGTCATACCCGCCGGCCCTTCCAGCTCGACGTAGGGCGCTATCTCGGCGGCGAGCTCGGCGGGTGCGGCAATCGCCACCTCGACGACGCCCACTAAGTGCAGCGCATTGAGGATGTGGCAGATAATCGGACGGTTGGCAACCCGGTGCAGCGGGGTCGTCCGCGTGGCACCGAACCACGGACCGATCGAGCAGACCGAGTCGGGAACTACCAAAATACCCCTCGCGAGCACGTACACCGAACGGATGGGGCATCCCCTTACTCGCGCGCGAGGCTCGTCAGTCCTCCGGATCGGCGGAGGCAACCGTCGCGTACACCTCAACCAGGCACCGGCCCGCGGCGCTCCAGGTCAGCGTTGGCGCGGCCGCGAGACCGGCGCTGCGCAGTTCCGCCAGGCGGTCCCGATCCTCGTGCAGCACCGTGATGTGCCCGGCCAGCGTGCCGACATCGCCGACGGGGTGCACCAGGGCGTACCGGTCGTGGATGCACAGCTCGGTGCAGGCATCGGAGACGAGCGGCACACAGCCGCTGCCGATCGCCTCCGTGCAGACCAGGCCGAATCCCTCCTCGATGCTCGGCAGCATCAGGATGTCGCTGGAGCGCATCAACTGGGGCACGTCGTTGCGGTGACCCAGCACCTCGACGCTCGGATGGGCGAGCATCTCGGCCAGCTTCTCCTCGTAGGCGGGAACGAACCCTCCAGCTATCCGGAAGGTGCCGGTTGAGCTGGCAGGCGAGCGGAGCCACGCTTCGAGCGCAAAATGCAGGCCCTTCCTGACTGCGCAGACGCCCACGAACAGCGCGTTTAGGCCCTCGCCGCCGGCACGCTCACCCGCCGAGGGGAAGTACACCTTCTCGTCGTAGCCGTAGATGTGGCGAACCAGCCGGTCCTGGGAGAAGCCCTCGTCGCGAAAGGTCTTTGCGACGAACTCCGAGGGGCAGAGGAGATAGTCGGCGAGGTCGTATTCCTCTTCCTCCTGGCGCAGCTTGCTCGCGTTGTAGGCGTGCTCCTGATCGGCAGGCAGCATCACGCCGATCCGCTCGCACTCGCGGGCGACGCTCTCGTAGGCGAAGCGCGTGTGGGCGTTGGGGCGCTCAACGACGGAGGTGATGCCGAGGCGTTTGGCTGTTCGCAGCGTCTCGATCCCAGCCAGGGGCCAGGTGTGGATGACATCGATGCGGTCCCGCAGTCCCGGCAGCGCGCGCGCCACGAGCCGGTCGTGAAGCGCGAGCGCGCGACGTGTTCCCAGGACCCGGTAGGGGATCCTCAACCTTCCCCGTGCCAGGGTGGTTCTGATGTGCACATCGGCCGGCAGTGGCCGGTGCACGGCACCGGTGTAGACGGTCAGATCGCCACCGGCCTGCACGGCAGAGGCTACCTCCCACCACGCGGTCATGCAGATCCGGTCGGCGCCGATCTTGTGCGGGAAGCTATGCAGGATCCGTACGGCCACCGCCGACACAACGTCCTGGCTGGGAAGGTTCTTTCTGTCGCTGTGCCGGGCCGGGCCGGGCCGGACTAAAGCTGGATGGCCGGCTCGGGCGGCCGGGCGCAAGCCTGCGGCGCTCCGTTCTGGCGCATCGACGTCGAGGATGAGCCTCTTCAGCGACTCGCCCAAGCGCCGTTCGTAGTTCCAGCCGTCCAGTAGGGCGCACGCGCAGGTGGTCGTCGACGACCGCGTCTGCGTCCTCGCCCATCCGGCAGGTGCCGACGGGGTGGTAGAACGCGAACGTCGTGCGTGCGAGATCGCGTTCACCGATCGTGGCTCGCTCACAGAGAGCGGGCCGCCCGCGTCGTGCCACTGCGAGGCCCCGCGCGCGTTGTCCTCGGCCTTCAGGAAATACGGCAGCAGCTCCGCCCAGGACCAACCGGCGACGCCCATTCGTCATAGTCGCGCGCGTTGCCGAGAATGTAGATCATCGCGTTGGTCGAGGAGGACCCGCCCAGAACCTTGCCGCGCGGCAGTGGAAACCGCCGGTCGAAGCACTCGCGCTCGGGCGCCGACCTGTACTCCCAGTCGAACTCCGCCCGTGGGAGCTCGAGATAGCCGAGCGGAACGTGGACGGAACGTGGATGTTCTCGTTTGTGTCCGGGGGTCCCGCCTCGATCAGGAGAACCTGGACATCAGGGTCTTCACTGAGGCGGTTCGCGAGCACGCAGCCCGCGGATCCTGCTCCAATAATGACGTAGTCATACATCTCGTCGAAGTCCCTCCCTGCCGGCCGGACGCGCTCAGAATCCCCGCTTGGCCGCCAGATACGGCAACAACGCCAGCTCCGCCAGGCCGGGCAACGGGTCATCGCGGCTGAACACCGACTCGACGTTGGCCGCCCGCAGCGAGCGCGCGTACGCCCGCCAGTCGAGTGCTCCTCGTGCCAGCAGGGCGGCGGCCGTCGGCACGTCGGTGGCCAGCCGAATCCAAGACACGCCGGGCGGCGCACGCAACCCGTCGGGCGCCGGCAGCGACAGCTGGTCGGCGTACAGCAGGTAGGGAAAGTCCACGCCGGCGCGCTGTCCGAGACTGTGGTAGCCCCACGTGCGGGCGTTGACGTCGAGGAGCTTCGTCTGGCCGTCGCGCACGTCGTGCTTGTACTCGAGCTCGACGAGCCCGTAGTAGCCGATCCGGCGTAGGAATCGTTCCGAAACCTCCTCGAGCTCAGGATGCTCGATCGTCTCGACGAACGTGCTCGCGCGCCCGAACAACGGCGGGTGCTGGCGCAGGCGGCGCACGACCATGCTCGCCGACGCGCGCCCGTCGCGGAAGAACGCGCAGTACGCGAGCTGCGTCTCGCCCGATCCGGGGATCAGCTCCTGCACGATCACCTCGCCCGCGCCGACCAGTTCCGCAGCCTCGCGGAAGCGGGCGTCGAGCTCCGCGCGCGTGTCCGCGCGCCACGCCTTGTCGCCGGTGGCGTATAGAAAGCGCTCCTTGATCGCCGGCTTGACGGCGAACGGCGGATCGCCGTCGATCGCGTCCAGCTCCTCGGCGCTGCCGACCACCCACGTCCGCGGCGTCGCGATCCCGAGCTCGGCGGCGATCTCGTAGGTGTTGCGCTTGTCCCACGCCCACTTGACGACGTCCCACGCCGGCGTGGGGATGCGAAACCGCGGCGTCAGCCGCTCGCGGTAGCGCGAGAGCGCGGCGACGGTCTCCTCGCGGGTCGGGAACACGACCCAGCCCTCGAGCCCGTAGCGCTCCCCCAGCTCGAGCAACGTCTCGACGGTCGCCTCCTCGTCGCGCAGCTCGGGAACCCGGATCGCCGCGGTCGTATAGCGAGAGTGACGAGCGATCGAGCGCTCGTCATCGACCACGAGCACGTCGACGCCGCGGCGACCGAGGCTGCGGACGATCCCGAGCCCCTGGTAATCGCCGCTGATCACGACCGCGCCGGGATCGGCGCCGCTGTTGCGGAGCGCCCGTTGCAGAGCGCCGTCGGCCCGTCGCCGTCGCATGAGACTCGCGCCTCGGCTAGGGCCGGACGCCGCCGCCCAGCCGTGCGGGGGAGCCGCCGGCGATCGTGCGGGCAACGGCGCGCCCCCCGTACCAGCTGCCGGAGATGAAGCGCATGATCGGCCCGAAGCTCCAGGCCGCCGGTGCGCCCAGGACGTGTAGCCCCGGCACCGAGCTCTCGAGGCCGCGGCGGAGGATCGGATACCCCTCGCGGCGGCGCAACTCGCCGAGGATACCCTCGCTCAGAAACGCGTAGCGCGCGATGTCGACCGCGTATCCCGTGCCGAACATCAGGTGATCGACCTCGCGCGTGCTCCCGTCTGAAAGCGAGACCTGCAGAAGATCGCCGTCGAGGTCGGCGCCGAGCACTTCGACGCCGGTGCTGATGCGTACGTCACCGAGCTGCATCTTCACGACGTGCGAGCACGCGGGACGGATCGAGCGGTAGGCGATGCGATCCTGGGTGGCGCGGGGGAGGCGACGGAACAACGCAGGCGTGGCTACGAGCCGGCTGTACCACAGCGGACCCACGTCGGTCGGTGCGTACAGAATCGGCCCCAGCCGCCCCAGCCGCTTGGTCACGCTGTGGCCACGCAGCCAGATCACGGCGTCGTCGCGGACGAGCACCTCCACCTCGGCGGCGCCATGCGCGCGCATCAGAGCCGCACACGTGAACGAGCTCTGGCCGCCGCCCACGAGCGCCACGCGCCGATCGGCGAAGATGCTCATGTCTCGGTAGCGGCCGGTGTGCGAGACGCGATCGGAAGGCAGGTGGTCGTAGCCCGGCGGCATGCTCTGGAATGGCTCGATCCCACAGGCGAGCACCACACGGCGGGCGGTGACGCGCTTGCCGTCCTCGAGCTTGAGCGTGAAGGCGCGCTGGTCACGATCGAGCGACTTGACCGTGCGTTCGTCGACATCCGGCACCGCCATCTGCTGAACCCACGTCCCGTAGGCGATGAAGTTCTCGAGCAGCACCGGCTGCGCCAGCTGCACACCGCTCGCTGCGGCGAACGCGGCCACCGACAGTGGCCCTGTGGGTTCGATCAAGTGCGACGCGCGCAGGTTCGAGCGCAGCACCATGCCCTCGGGCATCGACTTCCAGAACGCCAGCGGGCGTCCGAACAGCTGGGCCTGCACCCCGGCCCGGCGAAGGTGTGCCGTGGCGGCCAGGCCGTGTGGTCCGGCGCCGATCACCGCGACCTCGAGGTCGGGAGGCCCAGACCCATTGGAGCTCCGTACGAGCGGAGATCGCGTGCTCATCTCCACGTCGCGCCCTCCACGAGCTCGACGCGAGCTTCCGCAGCGGCAGGTCCATTGAGAATCCAATCCTCGCCCGATCGCTCGATCTTCGAGTCCGCCCGCCGGCGCCACCAGGCACTTACCTCGCGCGGTAGCGGCTTCCACGCACTCTCGTCGGTGGCATACCGCTCGAGCAGGGACCGGTAGGCCTGCCTGATCCGATCCTCGACCAGGTAGTCGGGGTGAGTGTCGATCAGCGCCATTCCACCACGATCGCGAAGGAACTCGGCCTTCGCCATCCAGGCCGTATCGTCACTGTGGCGGAGGATCATGAACAGCGTGTGGTCCTGGGGCATCGTCAGGGGCAGCTCGATCATCTCCTGATTAAAGAACGGCAGCCAGGTGCAGCAACCACCACCCTGTGGCTCGAAAGGATCGCTGTCCGGGTAAGAGGAGTCGTAGTCGAAGCGCAGCAGCGGCATCAGCTCCCAGCCACGCTGCGTCGCCGGCGCACGAAAGCCCACGGCGTTCCAGCGCTCCGCGGCGGTGCGCATGCCCGGCAGGCGCTCCTGCACACGCGCGCGCGACTCGAGGTCGCGGCCGTCGTGGTACAGCCCGTGCACGCCCACCTCAAAACCGCCGTCGGCGAGCTCGCGGAGGAGATCGTCGTCCACCTCGTAGCGACGGGGGACGAAGTTCCATGACGAGCGCAGCCCCAGCTCGCGCTCGAGGTCGATGATTCCCTCGATCGCCGCAAGTCCCTCGAACGTCTCGACGTCGTGTGTCAGCACCAGCGCCCAGGTGTGACCGTGGGGCCAGGCGGCGACACGCGGCACCGGCTCGTCGCTGATGTCAGCGAGGATCGCGGTGAAGAGGTCGAAGAAGTCGTGCAGGGCCGTCTCGGCGGGCCAGGCTGGAAACTGCGAGCGCGCCTGGACGCGGGCGTAGCGGCGTCGCAGCCAGATCTGGGTGGACCGCGGCAGCAGCCCGCGCACGCGGTAGTAGCTCCACACCAGGGCCCGGGTGGTTCGCCGCCGAGTTCCGTTGCGGGCGAGCTCCAGGTAGCTCTCGCTCCAGTAGCTGTGACAGACCTCGTCGGGGTCGAAGGGCAGGAACACGCTTCCGTCGTCCGCTCTCCAGATCGAGGCGACGTGCTCGCCGTCCTCGCCAGCGAGGGAGAGCGCTCGTGACCAATCTCCGCCATATTCAGTCAGTAGGTCTTTCGCTCTCTCGTCGTGCAGGATGCGGGCAAAGATCGGGATATCCGCTCCCGTTACCGTCTGCACTCTCACCGCCACCGGCAACTCAGAGCTCTCGCCGCTCGGCCACAACAGCTCCCGGCCTCCGCTCGTGCACAGCCGCTGCAGATGCGGGCGGGCGAGCCCGTCGATGACGCTATAGGGAATGCGGAAATGCTCGGCGATCACAAGCCGACGCGAGCTGCTGAACAGCGCCGTAGTCGATTCCGCGTGATCGTGGACTCCCAAGCTCATATCGCCTCGCAGCTCTCCGTCGGATCGTGCGACACGCCAACCGTTCCGTCCGGTGATTCCGGCTGGGGACATGAGACGCCGCGATGTGTTTTGCGAAGTAACTACATGCGATGCTAGAAACTTGTGGATCTCGCCTGCAGCCGGCATGCCGAGCTCGCTGTCGAACGTCACGCCTCGCCGGTGGCGCTCGCCAGGTGTGCAGACAGCCTGCCGGCGAGGATGCGCACTCCCGGCTCTGAGATCGGCGTCGTGAAGTATCCGGGGACCGTCTCGACTTCTATGTCCGCCACCAGGCCAGCCCATCCCTGCTCGGGCGGGGCCTGGATCCCGAGCGGCATTCTGGCCGCGCGAAACAGGACCATGGATCCCGCGTACGGCTCAGGGTCATACGCAGTGAGCGCTTCCCTGAAAGCCAGCTGCGGCGATACGGCAGCCGCCGAGCGATGCAGAAGACCGGACACCCTGGCAGTCAACGCCGTGCGGGCACGTCCGGTCTTCGATGTCGCATAAGCCAGCCTGTCAGCCATCCCGAGACGAACGAGGTTGCCGAGGTGAAAGCTGAGGATCTGGGCTCGATGGAAGACCCGGTAGATAGGTCTTGGCATCAGCCTCGCCAGTGGCGGAACTCCAGTCGGGAAGGCATCCACGAGTGCCAGGAGGGCGATCTCCTGGCCGGCGGCGTGCAGCTGCTGAGCGATCTCATACGCCAGCACTCCCCCGGTGCACTCGCCGGCGATCAGGTACGGACCGTTGGGCTGAGCGCCTCTGATCTCGCGCACGTGCCGCGCGGCCATCCGCTCGAGTCGCCGATCGCTCCCCAGCTCGCCCGCTGCCGGCGCGCAGAGTCCCAACACCGTCTGCTCGCGCGCCAGGTGGCTGGCAAGGTTGTAGTAGAGCGATACATCGCCGGCTTCCGCGCGCACGCAGAAGAGCGCGGGCGCAAACCCGGAGCCCGGTTGGATCGTCACCAGATCCGATCCAGCCACCGCCGGGTCCCCGTCATCCTGTGAGCGAAACTGCGGCATCTTCGTTCCGGGTGCCACGCCCGCTAGGATCGCAGATCCCTGGCTCGCGGTAAGCACAAGGTACCTGATCCCGATTTCACACCCCGGCCGCGACAACACCAAGCTCACCGCCCTGTCGGCGCGGGTCCGATGGGCGGTCGGAGCAGTGCGTCTGACGCTCAGCGAGCCCGGCGACGGACTCGATCGGGCGGTCGGGCGCGCGCGACGCTTGGTCTCCGGGGGCGGCGTTCCGATCTACGAGTATGAGGCTGACCCGGAGTGGGAGCGCCACCTGCACGAGGGCATCGGCCACACTTGGCCGTGCGAGCAGACGCGCGAGTTCGATGCGCTGTGGCCGGAGGTGACGAAGGCCCTCGAGCTGAAGGGCCTCCCCATGGGCCGCGGCGCCTACGGCGGCTGGGACGACGGCGACCAGGGGTTCGCGCGCGTGGTCTGGTGCCTGGCGCGGCACCTGCAGGCCGCGTCGGTGGTGGAGACGGGCGTCGCCCGCGGAATCACCTCGCGCGTGATCCTCGAGGCGTTGGAGCGCAACGGCACAGGGCGCCTCTCGAGCATCGACCTTCCCGCCCTGGACACCGCGATTCACGAGGAGATCGGCGCCGCGGTGCCGGGCGATTTGCGCTCGCGTTGGACGTACGTGAACGGGACCAGCAGACGGCGACTTCCAGCGCTGCTCGCCGGGCTCGGCGAGATCGATCTGTTCGTTCACGACAGCAGCCACACCACCCGCAACCTTCGCTTCGAGCTCGAGCGCGCATGGAGCGCGATGCGCCGGGGAGCGATCGTCGCCGACGACATCGAGCGCAACGAGGCCTTCGGCCAATTCACGCGGTCGCGGCCGGATGTCCCCGCCTTCGTCGCAGCGGCCGATGACAGTGGAGCGATGTTCGGGATCCTGTTGAAGGGCTTCTAGCGGGCGAGGGCGAGCTGTTGAGCTCATGCGGGTGGTGCGGAGGCGGTAGGGCAGCTTCGGGTGTGGTCATACCGGTTCGCAAGCGGCCCCCGATTCATCTATTTTCCGCTTGTGGAGCCAACCGAGAAGACTCTCCGAGTGGTGCTCGCCGACGACCACCACTTCTTTCGCGAGGGCCTGCGCGGCGTGCTCATCGGTGACGGCCTGGCCGTCGTGGGCGAGGCCGTAAACGGCGCCGAGGCAGTCGCGCTCACACGCGAGCTGACGCCCGACGTGGTGGTGATCGACCTGAACATGCCGGGCTTGCGAGGCGTCGACGCGATCCCACGGATCATCGCGTCGAGTCCCGGCGTTGAGGTCGTCGTTCTGACCGTCTCCGCCGACGGCGAGGACGTCCTTGAGGCGCTCTCCGCTGGTGCGTGCAGCTATCTCGTCAAGGACACACGCACGGATGAGCTGGCCGGCTGCATACGCCAAGCGGCCGGCGGCCAGGCGGTGCTCTCACGCGAGGTGGCTCAGACGCTGACCTCGCGAGCGCTCGAAGAATGCACTCGACAATGGCACGGCAGAGCAAGCGAGGGCCACTCTACCTACGCTCACGGATCGCGAGACGGAGGTGATCCGGCTGCTCGTGGACGGCGCCGACAATGCAACGATCGGCCGAGAGCTGTCGATCAGCCCACACACCGTCAAGCAGTACATGACCAACATCTTCGAGAAGCTCGAGGTCAACGGCCGCGTCCAGGCGGCCGTCTACGCGGTACGAGCCGGCTTGGTGTAGTAGATCTCCCATCCAAAGACCTCTCGGGGGTCGCGTCTCGGGAGCCGACGACGGGGAAGCTCGAGATCTGTGGAGGCTACTTACGCCACGGCGGCAACGTCTGCGAGCGTCTGGACCGCGGCATGACGGTTGGCGACGCCGAGCTTGGCGACACCTGTGGAGATGTGGCGGCGCACCGTGATCGGTGAGAGCGAGAGCGCCTCGCTGATCTCGATCGTGCTGCGACCGGAGTGCAGCAACCGCAGGATCTCCGACTCCCTGCCCGTCAGCTCCACCTCACCCACGCGGACAGGGTCCACAATCTCGGCTGTAAAGCCTCGAAATTCATTCAGTACGCGCCCCATCAGGGTGCGCGGCAAAGCCGCCTCCCCCTTGAGCACACCGCACAACGCGGCCGGCAGCCGATCGGGATGCGTGTCCTTCGGCAAAAAGCCAACGGCCCCGGCACGCAGCGCGGCGATCACATCCTCGGTGCGGTTGGACACGGTGAGCATGACCACGCGTGTGTCGATGCGAGCCTCCGCGATTCTTGCGGCGGCTTCGATGCCGTTCACGGGCATTGAGATGTCGAGCAGACACACGTCGGGGCGCAACCGCAGGACAGCGTTCACAGCCTCATCGCCGTCGGCCACCTCGGCGAGGACCGTGAAGCCTCCACGCATGAGCGACATTCTGACGCCCAGCCGGATCACCGGGTGATCGTCCGCGAGGACAACCGTGGGTACTCCCACCGTACCGCTCACGGCAGGACGACCTCGACCAACGTGCCCGGTGTACCGAGCTCACTGACAATGCGCAGCGAACCGCCGAGCATCTGAGCGTGCCGTCGCATGCTCTCCAGGCCGAACCCTCCACCGGTATTGGCCGGATCGAACCCACGACCGCAGTTACGCACCTGCATCTGCCACTCATCCATGTGGACGAGGCGGACCTCCACGGAGAATGGATCGGCATGCTTGACGGCGTTGGTGACCGCCTCGCGGCCGACGTGGATCAGCGTCTCCAGGGTCAATTGGTCGGGCTGTGCCGATGTCGTGACTCCCTCGGCGTCGAAGCTCAGCGGCACGCTCCTGGCAGCAGTGCGCACGACAGCCTCAACGGCCTCCACGACCGGCTTGCAATTCCGGCCGACAAGACCGCCGATGACGTCGCGGGCGCCGGCAAGAGCACGTTCGCCCGCCGCGACAACAATGCTCGCCTGCGGCGCCGAAGCCGGATCGTCAGCGAGCGTTCGCGCGGTCGCGAGGGCAAGCGAGAGGTCCTGCATGATCAAATCGTGCACGTCGGCGGCCATCCGGCGCCGCTCGTCCGCAAGGGCCTCAGCCATCTTCAGCTGGCCCACTGACTCCTGGTTTCCGCGTGCCGTGATCATGCTTGACCCCTTGTCATCCTTGACTTCGAGTTTGTTGACTTTGACTCGGCGCGCCGCCTTCGAGACCAGGCTGGCACCGCTTCTTGCTCGCCCCGTTCTCCCGAAACACACGCCAACCCAAGCTGGTGGATCGCATTCGAGATCAGGATGAGTGGAAATCATAACTGCCCAAGCCGCAATTTGCGAGCGAATAAAGCGAGCCCATTCCAATTGATCGAATGGGAAGCCAGCATCCCAATGCCTATTCGGCGTTGCGCAGCAGCGCGACGAACGTGAGCGCGAGGATCTTCAGATCAAGGCCCAGCGACCAGTGGGCGATGTAGTAGTTGTCCCACTCCACGCGCTCGGCCAGCGAGGTCTGACCGCGCGAGCCGTGGACCTGCGCCCAGCCGGTGATACCCGACTTGACGCGGTGACGGTCGTCG
The DNA here is from genome assembly GCA_963837135.1 of uncultured Solirubrobacterales bacterium. Lineage (GTDB taxonomy): Bacteria > Actinomycetota > Thermoleophilia > Solirubrobacterales > Solirubrobacteraceae > Palsa-744. The sequence continues at coordinate 618,004 of CAWILV010000002.1, read as the reverse complement.
TAGCGAACGACGTCCTGGTTGAACAGCTCCACGAACTCGGGGCGCTCGGGACGGGGGCCGATCAGGCTCATCTCCCCGCGCAGGACGTTCAGAAGCTGAGGCAGCTCGTCAAGCGATGAGCGGCGCAGGAAGCGCCCGATCGGGGTGCGACGATCGTCGCCCTCGACTCCCCCCGGGGCTGTGTCTCCGCCGAGCAAAGACTCGAGCGCGCTCGTGGCGTCTCCGTCCAGCTCGGTCTGTGTGGAGTCGATGTGCATAGAACGGAACTTGTAGAGGTCGAACACCGTCCCGTCGCGGCCGATCCGGCGCTGGCGGAACAACACCGGCCCACGCGAGCTCGCCAGCACCGCAAGCGCTGTACAGAGGATCACGGGCGAGAGAACCACGAACAGCACCAGCGCAAAGACACGGTCGAACGCGTGCTTGATCGCGAATTGCACTCCCCGCGGGTCAACCATCGTAAACGACATCAGCGGCAGCCCGCCGACGGTGTCATAGCCCACCCGGTTGTTGATCGTGTCGAACATCCGCGGCACCACCGAGACCTCGACGCCCAACTCCTGGCAGCGCTGGATCAGACGGCTCACACGCGCATCCGCCACCGAGGAGAACGCGACTATCAGGTTCCTGACCCCGGTCTGCTCGACGGTCTCGTCGAGATCCTCCACCGTGCCCAGCACCGGCATCTCGCGACCGCCGACCTCGGCGATCGAGCGCGGGTCGTCGTCCAAGAAGCCGATCGGCGCCAGCCCGTACTCGGGATGATGCTCCAACCGTCGCGCCACCTGCGAGCCGACCACACCCGCACCCATGATCAGCACCGGCTTGCCGACCAGACGCTTGGCGCGCGCCCAGCGCTGAGTGAGAGAGAGAACCACGCGCCCGGCGCCGACCGCCAGTAGCGCGAACAGCCAAGCCCTCACCCAGTCACTCTGACTCGGCACGCGCCCATTGACGAACAGACCCAACATCGCAACCGTCATCGCCGCGACCGACACGGCGCTCACGACCGGAGCCACGCCGTCGAGCACCAGCGCACGCAGGCGTGTGCGATACAGCCCACGAAGGTAGAGCAGAACCATCACCAGTGGCGGTAACAGCAACAGCGGCACCCGAACCGCCGGAGCATGCAGGGCCGCGCTCACACCGCCGAGAGCCAGAACCACGGCCGAACACAGCAGCACGAAGTCGACCGCCGGACGCAGCATGCTCCAACCCGGTCCCTCCAGCAGCCACTGCAGAGGCCCGCCGAAGATCCCACCACGCAGCGCCTTTGGCCCCGGCGCGTCCCGCGCGACGGGGAGTTGGCCAGTCAGCGGCAGTGTGGTCGACGTCTGTTGGGAGATGCGCGGTGTATCCATGGCCAGAGGGACTCCTATTCCCTCACTTCGTTACTCGGGTTCTAAGTCCGATCGCTTTAGCCACTACAGGCCTTCCGGTCCGCTCGATGCCTGGACAAGCCGCCTCGTGACGACGCCCGTGACGCCGAGTGCCCCAAGCGCCAGGAGCACGTATCCGAGATCGGCGGCGGAGACACCCAGCGATCCCCATCCGCCGGAGGTGGATTGCGGGACATCACCACGGGATGTGGTGAGATACGCGCGAGCAGCGCCGCCGGATGTCTTTCCACTCCCGGCCCGCGAGCCGGATGTCCGGCCCGCGGCGGACCCGCTTCCTCCACTGGAGGTCGAGCCTCCTTCGCTCGAGCCGATGGAAGACCCGGTCGATCCAGTGGACCCATTATTCGACCCCGAGGATCCGCCGGACGAACCACCGCCCCCCGCCCCACCGACTCCACCCACCAGCGCGGAGCCGAGGATCGCTTGATTTCCCTCTCCGGGACCGCCATAGCCACTGAGCAGCGAGTTGGCGAGTGCCGAGGACGACGCAAAGGTCGCAAAGACGGCCAGGAGGGCCAATGTCAAAAAGATATTCCGATGGCTTGTCATGTACTGCTTTCCCAACCTTGGGCTTCCTGCTTTCCGTTCCAGCGACATCGCTGCCGCTCCGTGCTCCCTTACCGCCTTCGTCCCACCTCCCCATCGTTGGATCTTCAAGCGTGGGCAGTTCAAGCACAGGCTCGACCGACCGCCCCACAAGCTAGCGAATGCCAGAGACGATGTCGAGCCAGAAACCCCTTGAACACAACAGTTTCACGCGAGTTGCTGAGCATTGAGCAGGATTGAGCGGTTCAGTTCTCCGACGTTCACACGCTTACCTTCCCGCACCAGTTGCAGAGCCTGCTCTGTAAGCGAGTCCCGGGGGTTCAGCCGCGCGGCCCGCTCGAGCAGAACGAGCGCCGCGCGGCGGTCATTCTCGGTCGAGGCGATCGCCCCCCGCTCGAGGGTGGCGTAGGCGTCTCCCGGCGTGCGCCCGAGCGCCAGCGCGAACTCGTGGTCGGCCCGCGCGAGATCGCCGAAGCGCAGCGCAATGCTCCCCGCCACGAGGTACGGTTCGTCGCTGAGCGGGTTTAGCCGCGCAGCGACATTCAGGCGGGCGTAAGCCGTTTGCGGCGCCTTCGTCCAGGCGCGCGCCGCACCCTCGACCTGCAGCTGACTCAGCCACGGAGCCGTCAGCGACGCGGCGGCCACGAGCGCCAGCGGTACACCGACGACGATGCCCAGCCGCCCGATACGTCGCGGACCGGGACCGGGCTCGCCCTGCTCGCGGGGAGAGAGTGCGCAGGCCAGGCCCAGCAGCGCAAACGCCGGCGCACCGAGCCCGGCGAACTCCCAGAACCAGTCAAACGAGCCATGCACCACCCAGTAGCCGAATCCGGCCAACGCGGCCGCCACCACGGCACGCCCAAGCGGGTCTGATCCACGAAGGCCGCGCGCGGCCGCCAAGAATGCGGCCGCCAGGCCCACCAGCGCCAACAATGTCCCGATCAGGCCCGTCTCGGCGAGCGTGCGCAACTCGACGCTATGCGGATAGTGCGGTGTCTCGTTGCTGCGACCGTGGACGAGATACTGCTGCTGGAAGTTGTCCGCGCCGATCCCCGCCACCGGATGGGCGACGAATTCGTTCAGCGCCACGCGGTAAAAGTCGTAGCGATTGCTGCCGAGCCCACTTACCAAGTGGTTGCCCCCGGCGCTGTCGGCGACGTAGCCGACCTTGAAGGTGTGCCAACCATGTTCGATTCGTTTCAACGGGTTGCCCGTGGCCACCACGCCACCGGTGAGGATCACCACAAGCGTCAGAACCGCCAGCGCGGCGCCGCCGCGATGGACTATCGCCGCGGTACTTGCCGGGAAGGCCCGCCGCTGCTCGATCGCCGCGCCCGCGGCCACGATAAGTCCCACCACCAGCGCGGCCACGAACGTCGCCGTGGTCGCACCGTGCAGCGCCGCCACAGTGTTCCCGCCATGCTGCAGACGGTCGCCGACGTGCACCACCGCCGGCGCAGCCGCGCCGATGCCGACCGCCACCGGCACGAGCAACGCGAACGTGCGCACGCGCCCTGGCAACAGCGTGAACACGAGTACGAGCATCACCGGTGTCGCGTACAGCGAGCCGCGACTCTGGCTCAGCAGCGCCACCTCCGCCAGCAGCACCGCGCCGCCGGCCAGCACACCTCGCAGTGCCCATGGCAGCCGCTCACTGCGGGCCAGCAGCAGCGCCGGCCAGAATGCCATCAGCCACTGTGCCGCGCTTGCGTTGGGATAGCCGGTCGGATACGTCAGCCGTTCTCCGTCAAACACACGCGTGAGATGTGCGCCCTCGGCGTTTACGTGCAGCGCGACGAACGCCGCCAGGGCGATCATCGCGAGCGTCCACGCCCCCAACAGCAAAGCCGCGCTGCGCCCACGCTGGGGCCATAGTGCAAACAGCGCGAACACGAGCAGATACAGCAGGGTGCGGTTCGCCCCTTCCCAAGCGTCGCCCGGCACCGCGGCCCACAGGATCGAGGCGAAGCTGAGCGCCGTATAGCCGGCCAGACACCCCACGGCGATCTTTACGGGCAGCGGCACTGCCCTCACATCCAGGCCGACCACCCCCAGCGCCACCCCGAGCAGGGCCAGGACGATCAGCCCACCAGGGGCCCAATGGGTGACCGGGTAGCCCGCCTGAGCGGTGGCCCAGACGACGAACAGCGCGATGGCGAGGAGGGCGGGGACCGTCGCCGGGGCTTCTCGCAGAGCGGCCAGAAGACCGCCAATGGCACCGTCCGGCGCTCGCTTCATGGCGGATGTAGACATCTCCCGGCGAGGCTATCGAGAGTGCCGTACCGCAGACGCCATGAACAACTAAAGTGAGGTTTCAGCCATGAGCGCAACCGACGACCTGCTCCAGAACGCCGCCGAGTACGCCGCGAGCTTCGACAAGGCCGACCTACCGCTCCCGCCGGCACGCAAGGTCGCGGTGCTCGCGTGCATGGACGCACGTCTGGTCCCCTCCCTTATCCTCGGCCTGAAGGAGGGCGACGCCCACATCATCCGCAACGCGGGCGGGGTTGTCACCGACGATGCGATTCGCTCGCTGGCGATCTCCCAGCGTCTGCTCGGCACGCAGGAGATCGTGCTGCTCCACCACACCGACTGCGGCATGCTCACGCTCTCCGACGATGAGTTCAAGCGCTCGATCCAGGACGAGACCGGCATCAAGCCCGCGTGGGCCGTCGAGGCCTTCGGCGATCTCGAGGAGGACGTGCGTCAGTCGATCGCGCGGATCCAAGCGAGCCCGTTCATCCCCAACAAGGACTCCGTTCGCGGGTTCGTCTACGACGTGCACACCGGCGAGCTGCGCGAGATCTCCTGACCGCCGTCGAGTAGCCCCGGAAGTTCGATAGCGTACATACTGGCTACCTGGCCAAAGTCGACCGCGTATAGAGGAGCAACCCCATGGCGACCGCCACCACACCACCTTCCAGCTCGACGGACGCGTCCCCCTCGGCGGACGCCCACCTGCCGACCGACTCGATCACCTACGAGGATCTGTATGCGCGTTGGGAGCGTGGCAACTGGAGCGCGATGGAGCTCGACTTCACCGAGGACGCGCGACAGTGGCGCGAGGAGTTCACCGACTTCGAGCGCACCGCCGCGCTGTGGAACTACAGCCTGTTCTTCTGGGGCGAGGATGCCGTCGCCGACAACCTCTCCCACTACATCGACGCCGCGCCCTTGGAGGAGCAGAAGTACTTCCTCACCACCCAGCAGGTCGACGAGGCTCGCCACGCCGTCTTCTTCAAGCGCTTCATGCAGGAGGTCTGCGGGATCGGCGACGGTTCGATGTCGAGCGGCCTGCAGGCGATCAAGCCCCAGCTCACTTCCGGTTTTCGCAAGATCTTCGACCGCCTCGACACGATGGCCGACGAGCTGCGCGCCGACCGCTCGCGGGCCAAGCTCGCCGCGGCCGTCACGCTCTACCACGTCGTGATCGAGGCGGCCCTCGCCCAGCCCGGCCAGCACTTCATCGGCAACTACCTCGAGGAGCGTAATGCGCTGCCCGCGTTCCGTCAGGGGATCCAGAACATCGCCGCAGACGAGCAGCGCCACATCGGCTTCGGCGTCAAGCTCCTTTCCGACCTGAAGCGCGAAGACCCCGTCGGCGTGCCCAAGGCGGTCGCCGGAATCCTGCGCGACGTCACCCGCTACACCGCCCAGGTGCTGATGCCACCTGGCTGGGACGAACGCTACATAACAGTCTTCGGCGCCACCTACGACGAGGTCGGCGTCGAGGGCCTGACCTCGATGACCACAAAGCTGCGCTCCGCGGGCCTCGCAGCGGAAACCTTGCCCGGACCGCCACTGCTGCCCTCCGGCCTCTCGTTGCTGGAGGTCTCCCAGCGTGGTCGTGCCATGGCCCAGGCCGGCATCATCGGCGTACGCGAGGGGCCCAGCAAGCGCGACCCCGAGACGCTGGCCATGCTGTTCGACACGATCCGCCGCCAGGTCAACCCAAAGCACGGGCTCCGCCGCCCCACCACCTTCCAGTGGGAGTTCACCGACCCCGACGTCCCCACCTGGCACCTCACCGTCAACAATGGCTCCAGTGCGGTCGAGCAGGGCGAGGCGCTCAGCCCCGACCTGCGCCTGCGCGTCGCCTACCAGGACTGGGTCGATATCGTCGGCAGCCGGCTCGACCCGCTGCGCGCGATGGCCACCGGCAAGCTGCGCCCGCGCGGCAACCCACTCGCGCTTGGCCGGCTCGGCAAGGTCTTCCCGCGCGGGTGAGCCCCCTCACTCGTTGAGCCTCCCGCCCTGTTGAGCTCCCTGTTGAGCTCCCGAGCTTGCCCGTCGCTATCCGATTCCGAACTCGCGCTGTGCGGCGCCCCCACCGGCGGCCGTCCCACCTGCGGAGGAGTGCGCAGCCGATTGCCCGCCCGTGCTCGCCGCGGCGGTGGACGTGAACTCCCCGTTGGAGCTCGATCCAGCCGTGGGGCTCGAGTCACCGGCGGCACTCGATCCGCCGCCCCTGGACCCGCTCCCGACGGAGGCCGCCCTTGCACTGGACGCCTCCCGCGTGGAAGCGGATGACGACGTTGAAGATGATGAGGTACCCGCAAAGGCGCGCTCGGGCCCGAACTCACGGCTGGCCTCCTCAGCCGACGGCAACGCCACTGCGGACGCGACTTTGGATCGGCCCAATGTCACGCCATCCGAATGCGTGAGCCCCGACGACGCCGTTCCCGTGAGCAGGTAACCGGGCGTCAGCGCATCCGTCGCCGTGGCGGCATGTGCTGTACCCGTCCCGCCGGGGCCAGCGAAGTGGCGCCGATGAATTGCGGCGTGCCCGTCCAGCACGTGGTCTGGATTGACGTTGAATGCGACACAGCTTGCTCCCACACCCAGTGCGATCAGACAGCCGACGGCGAGCTTTGCTCCCACGGGACCGCCGGCCAGCAGCCAGCCCCCGCCCGCTGCCCCAGCGCCAGCGGTTCCCGATGCGGACAGAGCGCCGATCCCGGAGGAGACCTGTGCGCCGGCGCCTGCCCCTGCGCCGGCACCAGCGCCAGCACCTGCACCCGCCCCGACCCCAGCGCCCGCAGCTCCCGCGAGCGCACTGGCGCCGAGCACCCCCGGCAAGAACATCGGCACCGGCAGCACCGCGGCCAGGCCGCGTAGCGAGAGGACATAGGCGCGGCAGGCCGGGCACTCGCGCCTGTGCGCGAGCGCCAGCTGATAGCGCTCCCCCGCAGGATCGAGGATGCCGAAGGCCAGGCCGCGCATCAGCGACCCCTGCTCCTCGCACCAGCCGCCGGCGCGAATCGTCTCGAGGAGCTCGCCGACCTTGCCGGCCACCCCCGGTCGCCCGGGCCCAGCGCCCTCCATCAGCTTGCGCATGCGCGACTCTGAGATTTCCATCCGCGCGGCCGCCTCCGAGCGCGAGAGACCCTGCAGGTAGCAGAGCGCCGCGGCCTGGAGCTCGCGCTCGCTCAACCGCCCACGCAGCCCCTCGAACACCTGGCGCAGCCGCGTCCGGTCGTCGAGCTCAGCCGCGAAGTCGCGCTCCTGCGCCAGTTCGACAACGTCTGCGCCTGAAGCGCCGTGGAACCCGTCCGGCTCTCCCATGCCCTCCGTCGGATAGCTGCGCCGGCGCGATCGGTACTCCTCGATCGCCCGGCGAAAGGTCACGAGCGCGAGCCAGCCCGTGGGATTGGAGATCTCATCGCCCGCCAGCATCGCCGCATACAGGCCCTGCCATGCCTGCGCGTAACAGGCATCCAGGTCGCTCGCGTCGAGACTCACCCCGCTCGCCCGCAGCCGCCCCCGGACCGTTCCCAGCACCCTCCCGCGCAGTGCCTCGAACTCCCTGCGCAACATGCGCTCGGCACGGTAGCGACGCACGGTCAGTGGGCTCATCCCCCGAAAGGTTAGGGATATTGCGAGCCAGGCGAATCCTGCGACCCAGCGGCAATCGGTCTGGGGAGAAACCGGCCTCGCGAGCTAACCGAGCCGTTTGATCTGCTCGAGGCTCATCTCCCGCATATCCTCCCCGCGGCGCTCGGCCTCGTGCCACGCGACGATCCGCTCGAGCGCCTGTGGCAAATCCCACGCCGGCAGCCAGCTCAGATCTCGTTCCGCCTTGCCGGAATCAAGCGCAAGATGGCCGGCCTCAGGAGGATTCTCGCTCCCGTCCAGTTCCCACTGCAGCGCGCCCCCCCACAGCTCCTCCAGCCGCTCGAGTATCCAGCGCACCGTGCGCGCGTCTCCCTCGCGCGGCCCGAAGTTCCATGCTCTGGCAGCCGCGGGCGAGCGCCACAGCTCCTCGGCCAGCAGCAGATACCCGCTCAGCGGGTTCAGCACGTGCTGCCAGGGCCTCACCGCCTCGGGGTTGCGCACCTTCACGGTCTTACCGGCCTGGACTCCCCGCACGATGTCGCCGATCAGCCTGTCCTCGCCCCAGTCCCCGCCGCCGATCACATTGCCCGCGCGTGCACTCGCGATTCGGATTTGAGCTCCCCCCGCCCCCGGCACGAGTCTCCCGCGGAAAAGAACGAGCGGCGATAGGCGGCAGTGACGAGCTCCGCGCACGCCTTCGAGCTCGAGTAGGGATCGCTTCCGCCCAGCGGGTCGTCCTCCGCAAACCGGTGGGCGGGCGGGGTTCCCGATAACGGGTTCTCGTAGCACTTGTCCGAGGTCACCACGACCACCGCACGCACGTCACCCGGCTGGAGGCGCACCGCCTCGAGCACATTCACGGTGCCGAGTACGTTCACCGCGTAGGTCATCGCGGGGTCTCGCAGCGAGCGTCTGACCATCGGCTGTGCCGCCAGGTGCAGGACGACCTCAGGACGCTCCTCCCGCAGCGCCGCGCGCACCCCCTCGGCGTCACGCACATCGATCGCACGCTCCTGCTCCATCCCCGAGCCCACCCGCGCGAGCTCGTACAACGACGGTTTCGTCGGCGCTCCCGGGGCCAGACCGCTGACCTTCGCCCCGAGCGCCTGCAGCCACAGCGACAGCCAAGCGCCCTTGAAGCCCGTGTGGCCGGTCAGCAGCACGCGCCGTCCAGCCCAGAAGTCAGGATCTATTGCCACGGGTTCACGGGGTATCTTCACGCAATCGCCTCCTCTTCCGCTTCCACCACCCCGACAACGATGCCCAAGACCGCGGAGATCCTCGAGATTCCACTGGCCGTGTCCGACTACGTCGAGGTGATGGATTGGATGGACGCACTGATCGCCGGCGACGGCCGCGGCTATCTGACGGCCGCGGCCGTGAACCTCGTGATGTCGGCCCACGAGGACCCTGCCGTGCACGCGGCCGTGCTCGGCGCCACGCTCGCCGTGCCAGACGGTCAGCCGCTCGTATGGGCGCTGCATGCGCTCGGGCACGCCCGCGCCACGCGCGTCTATGGCCCCGAACTGATGGCCCTCTACTGTGCACGCGCCGCCGCAGCTGGGGCGGGGGGAACTCCAATCTATCTGTACGGCGGACGCGACCAGAGCGCGCTGACGCTGCTCGAACGGCGCCTGCGCGAGCGCTTCCCCGGTCTGAGGATCGTCGGCGGCCACTCCCCTCCCTTCCGCACGCTCACCCCCGCCGAGGAGGACCAGGTGATCGCGGAGATCGACGGCTCTGGGGCCGCGGTTGTTTGGGTTGGTATTGGACAACCCAAGCAGGAGCTGTGGATGGCGCGCATGCGACCCCGCCTGTCCGCGCCGCTGCTCGTCGGCGTCGGCGCGGCCTTCGACTTCCACGCCGGCCTCGTCCCGCAGGCCCCGCCGTGGATGCAGCGCAATGGTCTTGAGTGGACCTACCGGCTCTACCGCGAGCCCCATCGCCTGTGGCGGCGCTACGCCCGATACAACCCGCTATTCGTGGCCGGCTTTGCGCGTCAGTACCGGCGCGAGCGTCGCTCGGCACCAAAACCAAATTAGCCAAGACAGTGCCGTTGAGCAATACCGGCTGTCGCTAACCTCTGGCCTCGATGGCGAACCTCGAAACGACCGCCGACGTCTCCGTGATCGGCCTCGGCCGCGTCGGCCTGCCTTTGGCGCTGTCGTTCGCCGACCGCGGGTTGAAGGTCGTCGGGATCGACAACGACTCCGCCCGCCTGCACGCCGTGCGCGACGGGACGATGCCCTTCCAGGAGACGGGAGCCCAAGAGCTGCTCGACCGGGTGCATGCCAGTGGCCGGTTGAAGCTGTCTGAGCGCGTCGCCGACGCCGCCCAGGCGCGCCACATCGTGATCACGCTCGGCACCCCGTCGTTCTCGCACATCGAGATCGACATGCGCGACATCCGCTCGGCGCTCGACGACCTGCTCGGGGTGCTCGCCCCCGGGCACGCGCTGATCCTGCGCTCGACGGTCGCGCCGGGGACGACCGAGTTCGTGGCCGGCTATCTGGCCAAGCACCGCGGCTTTCAGATCGGCGAGGACGTGTTCGTCGCGCACGTGCCCGAGCGCATCGCGGCCGGACGCTTTCTGGAGGAGATCGACACGCTGCCCTGCATCGTCGGCGGCGTCGGCGCCCATTCCGGCGAGGTCGTCGCGGAGCTGTTCACTAAGTTCAGAGCGCCGATCGTGCAGACGACACCCGTGCAGGCCGAGCTGGCCAAGATCTGGGCGAACATCCTGCGCTACACGAACTTCGCGCTGCCGAACCTATTGATGATGGACTGCGAGCGCTACGCCGCCAACGTGTTCGAGGTGATCGAGCTGATCAACCGCGACTACCCGCGCGGCGGGATCGCCCAGCCCGGGCTGACCGCGGGGACGTGCCTGCGCAAGGACTTCGCCTTCTCCGAGGAGCGCTCCCACGCGCCCGGGATGTTGCTCGCCGTCTCCCGCGTGAACGAGTCGGTCCCCCTGTTTCTCGTCGAGGGGATCGAGCGTCGCCTGGGCTCGCTGTCGGGCCGCAAGATCGCCGTGCTCGGCCTGGCGTTCAAGGCCGATACCGACGACGAGCGCGACTCGCTCGCCCACAAGCTGATTCGTCTGCTCGAGCGCGAGCTGGCCGACGTCGCCGTACACGACCCCCACGTGCCCACGCCGACGGCCTCCTTCGAGCAGGCGATGGACGCGGCCGATGCGGTCGTCGTGGCTGCCGACCACTCCGAGTTCCGCGACCCGCGAACGCTCGCCGCGATCGCCGAGCGGGCGGGCGACTGCCTGGTCGTGGATCCCTGGAACTGTTGGGGCGCCGGGCAGGTGTTCGCTTACGCCTCCGAGCTCGCGGCGCTCGCCGAGGGCGGGACGGAACAAGATTCCGGGCAGACGGGCGAGCGGGACGCGTCCTCGTCCGTATACGGCGGTCCCGCCAAATGAGCCGAGTGCTGGTCACCGGCGGCGCCGGGACGATCGGCGCCGCGGTCGTGCGGCGGCTGCTCGCCGACCCCGCCTACGAGGTACGCGTCTCCGACCAGCGCCCAGCGCCGCAGTGGATGCGGGAGGGCTGCGAGGTCCACACGGGCGACCTGCGCGTGTTGGATGAGGCCAAGCGCGCGACCGATGGATGTACCCACGTGATCCATCTCGCGGCGATCGTCGGCGGCATCGCCAACTTCCACCGCCTGCCGCACACCTTGACCGAGATCAACAACGCGCTGTACAACGCCGTTATCCGTGCGGCCTTGGATCTCGAGGTGGAGCGCTTCACGTACGTCTCCTCCTCGATGGTGTTCGAGCGCGCGAGCGAGTTCCCGACGACCGAGTCATATCTGCCCGACTGCCCGACCCCGGAGTCGGCGTACGGCTTCTCCAAGCTCACCGGCGAGGTCTACTGCCGTGCCGCCCACGACGAGCACGGCCTGCAGTACACAATCTGCCGCCCCTTCAACGCCTACGGACCGGGCGAGGCCCCGGACGCCGAGCCGGGCATCGCCCACGCGGTGCCGGACCTGATCACCAAGGTCCTCTCCGGGCAGAAGCCGCTGCAGATCTTCGGCTCGGGCGAGCAGACACGGACGCTCACCCACGTGGATGACATCGCCGACGGGGTCGTCACCGCGATGAGCTCGCCGCGGGGCCGCAATGAGGATTTCAACATCTCCGCCTCGCGCGAGCTGACGGTCGCGGAGATCGCTCAGATCATCTGGGAGGCCTGCGGCGAGGATCCCGCGGACTTCGCGCTGGAGCACCTGCCGAGCTTCGCCGTGGACGTCCCCCGCCGCTGGCCCTCGGTCGAGAAGGCCCGCGAGTTGCTCGGCTGGCAGGCGCGGATCGAGCTCGAGGACGGGATCGCCGCGACCGTGGAGTGGATTCGCGAACGGGGCTCGATAGGGTCCCCGGCATGACCGACAAACGCTCTGCCTCAATCGCCCCTCCCCACACATGCAGCCCCTCCGAGCGGCGGTCTGCATGACCGGCAAGGCCTCCGCGCTAATCACCGGGATCACTGGCCAGGACGGCTCCTATCTCGCTGAGCTGCTGCTCGAGAAGGGCTATGAGGTACACGGCATGGTGCGCCGGGCATCGACGGAGAAGTTCGACCGCATCGAGCACCTGCGCGACCGCATCACCCTGCACCAGGGCGACCTGCTCGACCAGCGCTCGCTCGTGGACAGCCTGCGTGCCGCGCGCCCGGCCGAGATCTACAACCTTGCCGCGATGTCGTTCGTCGCGGTCTCCTGGATCCAGCCGACGCTCACCGCCGAGTTCACCGGCGTCGGTGTGACGCGGATGCTGGAGGCGATGCGCGAAGTCTGCCCGGAGGCGCGCTTCTACCAGGCGTCCTCCTCGGAGATGTTCGGCAAGGTGCTCGAGGTGCCCCAGTCGGAGACGACCCCGTTCTATCCGCGTTCGCCTTATGGCGTGGCGAAGGCTTATGGGCATTTCATTACCGTTAATTATCGCGAGTCATACGACCTGCACGCGACCTCGGGGATCCTTTTCAACCACGAGTCTCCACGCCGCGGCCTGGAGTTCGTGACGCGCAAGATCACCTGGCACGCGGCCGCGATCAAGCACGGGCTGACCAAGGAGCTGCGCCTCGGCAACCTCGACGCCGAACGCGACTGGGGCTACGCCAAGGATTACGTCGAAGCGATGTGGCTGATGCTCCAACGCGACACGCCCGAGGACTACGTGATCGCCACCGGCAAGGCCAACTCGGTGCGCGAGTGTTGCGAGGTCGCCTTCGACGAGGCGGGCCTGGGCGACTTCGAGCAGTACGTGACGATCGACCCCGCGTTCGTGCGCCCGGCGGAGGTCGACCACCTGATCGGCACCCCGGCGAAGGCCGAGCGCGACCTCGGGTGGGTACCCCAAACGAGCTTCGAGGAGTTGATTCGCCTGATGACGCGGGCGGATCTCGAGCTGCTTGGCCAACGCTGATTCGATGGGGGTGGCGCTGTTCGACACCTCCACGCCGCTGATTGCGCTGCGCGGGGAACTGCGGGCGGCGATCGATCGCGTGCTCGACTCCGAGCGCTACATCCTCGGGCCCGAAGTAGCCGCGTTTGAGCGAGAGTTCGCCGCCTACTGTGGCGCCGAGCACGCGGTCGGAGTGGCCAACGGCACCGATGCGATCACGATCGCGCTACGCGCGCTCGGCGTTGGCCCCGGCGACGAGGTCGTGGTGCCGTCGTTCACGTTCTACGCCTCCGCCGAGGCGATCCCGCCGACCGGAGCCAAGCCTGTGTTCTGCGACATCGACCCGGCCACCTACTGCGTGACCGCCGAGACGGTGCGCGCGGCACTGACCCCGCGCACGAAGGCGGTGCTCGCCGTGCATCTGTTCGGCAACGTGGCGCCGGTCGCCGAGATCGAAGCGCTGGGAGTGGCAGTGCTCGAGGACGCCGCCCAGGCCGCCGGCTCACTCGCCTCAGGCGGCGGGCGCCCCGGCGCGCTGGGGACTGCGGCCACGTTCTCGTTCTTTCCGTCGAAGAACCTCGGCTGCTTCGGCGACGGCGGCATGATCACGACCTCGGATGAGGCGGTAGCCGAGCGGGCGCGCATCTTGCGGTTTCACGGCTCCCACGACAAGGTCACCTACGAGCAGGTTGGCTACAACTCGCGCTTGGACGAGCTCCAGGCGGCGATCCTGCGTGTGCAGCTGCCCCACCTCGACATGTTGGCCGATGGTCGCCGCGCAGCCGGGCGGTATTACGAGGAAGCGGGGCTGGGCGAGCTGGTCAGGTTGCCGTGCCCCGTGGATGGGGCCTCACCGGCGTGGCATCTGTATGTCATCGGCCACCCCGACGTGGGACGGTTAGAAGGTGCACTCGGCGCCGCGGAGATCGGCCACAAGGCCTATTACCGCACGCCGGTGCATCGCCAAGTCGCGATGCGCGAGTGGGGCGCCGGGGTCGAGCTCCCGGTGACCGACGAGGCGGCGCTCACGCACCTGGCGATCCCGATGAGCCCGGTGCTGACGCGCGGGCAGGCGGGCGAGGTCGTGGCCGCGATACGCAGCGCGGGCTAGCGCGTCAAGCAGCGCAGACCACGACAATGGCCACCGTGACCAGTGATGTCGAGAAACCGAAATCGCGCGCGGGCCCGCTCGTCGAGTCTGTGCTGGCCATCGCAGTGGCGGTTGGCCTTGCGCTGCTGATCCAGGCGTTCATCGTCAAGTCCTATCGGATTCCCAGCGGCTCGATGGAACCGACGTTGATCGTCGGCCAGCGCGTGCTGGTCAACCGCGTCGCGATGGACTTCAGCGAACCGCATGTCGGCGGGATCTACGTGTTTCACCCTCCCGCCGACGCCGAAGAACAGATGTGCGGGCCGGTCCCCCATGCGGTCACGCCCGGGCGCGCGGCATGTGCGACACCCGTGCCGCATGAGGCAAGCGTCAATTTCATCAAGCGACTGGTTGCCGGCCCTGGAGACGAAATCTACGTCAAGGGGGGACACGTCTTTCGCAAGGCTGCCGGCAACAGCCATTTCGTGGCCGAGAAAGACTCCTACATCGCCCCTTGCGGCGGCGAAAGCGCGGAGTGCGACTTCCCCACCCCGATCAAGATCCCGCCGGGTCACTGGTTCATGATGGGCGACAACCGCGGCGAATCCGACGACAGCCGTTTCTGGGGTCCGGTGCCGACGGGCTGGATCATCGGGCAGGCCATCATCACCTACTTGCCGCTCCACCGGATCGGGATCCTCTAACGGCTCACAGGCGGCCGTTCAGCGCCAGCGCTCGAGTAGGTCCTGCTCGCCCACTTCGCGCACCACGCGCGCCGGCACGCCCATGACGACCGCGCGCGCAGGCACATCGCGCGTGACTACCGCGCCAGCGGCGACGAACGCCTCCTCGCCGATCTCCACGCCGGGGGTGAGCACGGCGCCACCGCCGACCCGGCACGCGCGCCGCAGCGTGGCGCCCCGCAACGGCTCCCCAGGGCCGTGACGTGCCATCGTGTCGTCGTTCGTCGTGGTGGCGCCCGGACCGACGAACACGTCGTCCTCGATCTTGGTGCCCGCAGTCAGATAGACGCTCGTCTGCACGCGCACCCTGGCACCCACCTCGACGTCGTTGTCGACCACGCTCCCTCGCCCGATCACCGTACCCGACCCGACCCGCGTGCGCTCGCGCACGAAGCTCTGGTCGCCGAGGATCGACCCCTCTTCGACCCGGGCTCCAGCGAAGACGACGGCGCCGGAGCAGACCTTCACATCCTTACCAAGCTCCAGCCGGCCGACCTCGCCCGCAGCGGAGGAGCCGGGCGCCAGCCGCGGGCGCTTGCCGAGCACCGCGTGGTCCTCGATCACGCACCCGTCGGCGATCCGAGTGCCTTCGTGCACGACGACGTGAGCACCGAATGACACCCGTCTGCCAATTTGCACGTCCTCGCCGAGCATCAACCCGGGCGCACGCGGATCGGCACTCAGCACGCTCACAGGCGGATGACGTTCTCGGCTTGCGTACCGCGGGTGACGCCGCGCAGATCGACGAGGAGGCCCACCTGCTCGGCGATCGCGTTGTGATCGACGCCCGGATGCGCGGTAACGATCAGCGTGAGGTCGGCATCGTGGAGCACGTCCTGGAGCGACCCACTTGCCAAAGCGAACTCGGGCAACGACGGCACGTGCGGGTCGTGGTAACGCAGATCCGCACCGAGCGCCTGCAGCAGTGTGATGATCTTCAGCGCGGGGGACTCGCGGATGTCGCCGACGCCGGGCTTGTAGCTGACGCCCAGCACCGCGATGCGCGCACCCTTGACCGGCAGGCCGGCGTCGTTGAGCACACGCTCGACCTTCGCGACACAGTGGTAGGGCATCTGCTGGTTTACCTTGCCCGCGAGCTCGATGAACTCGGTGGTCATGTCGAACTCCCTGGCGCGCCAGCTCAGATAGAACGGATCGACGGGTAGACAATGCCCTCCCATCCCGGGGCCCGGCTCGAATCGCATGAACCCATATGGCTTGGTGGAAGCGGCCTCAACAACCTCCCAAATGTCGATTCCCATGCGGTCGGTCAACATCGCGAGCTCATTCACGAGCGCGATGTTCACCGAACGGAAGATGTTCTCCAAGAGCTTTGTCAGCTCCGCCGCCTCCGGGCTCGAGACACGCACAAGGTTTTCGCACACCAGCCCGTAGATCTGCTCGGCGCGCTCCGCGCACGCCCGCGTCAGGCCACCCACGACCTTCGGTGTGTTGCGCAACGTGAAGTCCGTGCGACCCGGATCGACACGCTCCGGGGAGAACGCCAGATGGAAGTCTCTGCCCGCCACCAGCCCGGACTCTTCCAAGAGCGGCGCGACGCGCTCACGGGTCGTACCCGGGTAAGTGGTGGACTCCAACACCACGAGCTGCCCCGCCTGCAAAACCTCCGCCAGCGCTCGCGTGGAATCGATCAGCGGCCCCAGATCCGGCTCACGGTTACGAGTCAGCGGAGTCGGCACGCACACCAGCACAGCGTCCGCCTTGGCCAGCCGCGCATACCGCGTCGTGGCGTGGATCCGCTCAGAGACCTCCCGCAGCTGCTCGGAGGAGACATCCTCGATATAGGAGTCTCCCGCCTCGATCGCCTCGATCTTGCGCGAATCGAGGTCGACCGCGACGACGTCGCAGCCCTCCTTCGCGAACGCCACCGCGAGCGGCAGGCCCACGTAACCCAGCCCGATAACACCGATCGTCGTCATGACGGCAGGCAGTCTATGGCTTACTCGTCTGCGCTTCCAGCGAGCGCATGTCGGCCCGCACCATGCGCTCGACCAGTTCCACAAAGGAAAGCAGCGGCCTCCACCCCAGGCGCTCGCGCGCCTTGCTCGGATCCCCCACGCTCGGCGTACCCTCCGGGGCGCGCACCAGCGCGGGATCGACGCGCAGGTATCGCTCGGCCTCGAGATCCACGCACGCGAACGCCACCTGTGCAAACTCGGCGACCGTGTGCGCAATCCCGCTTGCGAGGACGTAGTCCTCTGGACGCTCCTGCTGCAGCATCAGCCAGGCGCCGCGCACGACGTCGCCGGCAAACGACCAGTCGCGTACTGCCTCGAGATCACCCAACGTCAGCTCCTCGCGCAGCCCGAGGGCGATCTCAGCCGCCCCGCGCGTGATCCGGCGCGTCACGAACCGCTCGGGGCGCCGCTCTGACTCGTGGTTGAAGACGATCCCCGAGCACGCGTAGGACCCGTCGTGCTCCCGCATGGCTCCCACCAGCCGGTGGGCGGCGAGCTTGGCGATCGCGTAGGGCGTGGTGGGACGGCACGGCGTGTCCTCCCGCTGTGGACTCTCAGGCGCGTCACCAAACATCGCGCCCGAGGCCGCGACGAACACTCGCGTGTCCGGGCTGAGCTCGCGCACGACCTCGAGCAGCATGGCCGTCGAGCCGGCGATCGCGCTCAACGCCTGGGCCGGGCGCTCCCAGGAGGCCGGTACGAACGACGGGCCTCCGAGGTGGTAGATCTCGGCGGGTTGGCTCTGTTCGATCGCCGCCTGCAGGGAGCTCGGATCGAGCAGGTCGCCACGCACCAGGTCAACCTGCTCGCGCAGGTGCTCAGAGCAGCCGAGCGAGCGGTCGGAGGAGCCACGCACGAGGCCGCTGACGCGATAGCCCCGCGTCAAGAGCAGCTCCGTCAGGAACGATCCATCCTGGCCGGTGAGGCCGGTGATCAGAGCGTGTCGCGGTCGGGGGTCCACTCGCGCAGCTTACGTTTTCACGGGTGGACAGAGAATGGCGAAGCCGACGTCTGGAGATCTGGGTAGGTCACCCGGCAGCGCCATAGATATCCGCCAGCCCCCGGGCAACAACTCCTGGCGAGCACAGCGCGCGAACTCGCTCCAATCCCCGAGCCCCCGCGGCCTGATCCCCAGCCAGGCGGCCGACCGCTCCAGCCAGCGCGCCCACGTCTCCGGCCGGAACCAGACTCTGCTCGTCGAGCAGCTCTCCGAGCGCGCCCACCCGGCTCGCGGCCACCGGCAGGCCCGCCGCCATCGCCTCGGCCGCGGCCAAGCCGAAGGTCTCAGCCGAGCGCGAGGGCACGAGCGCGATCGCCGCCGCGGCACGCAGCGCTGCCAGCTGTGCATCGTCCACGTGACCGACGAAGCGCACCTGTGAGTCGCCGGCTTGTGCTTGTAGAGCCTCTCGCTCTGGACCATCGCCGGCGATCACCAACGCCACCTCCGCGGCCCGGCAGGCATTGATCGCCACATCGACGCCCTTCTCCGGCGCGAGACGGGAGACCACCAAGGCATAGGACCCCGACTTGGCCGGCGAGAAGTGCGAAGGTTCACGCACCGGCGGTGCCAACACGTGAACGCGCTCCCAGGGTAAGGGCGCGCCGAGCTCGCGCAGTCGCTCGCGCGCAAACGCGCTCGGCACGATCACCGCGTCGGCCTGCGCGGCCAGGCGGCGCTGCCACAGCGCCAGCGACGCGCCGTAGGCGGCCGCCTCTGGAAGGCTTGAGCGGCAGTTCAAGCGCACGCCCGGCAGCGTGTTGCGCCCGTGACAGCGCGTGCACTCCGCCCCACGCGTGAAGCAGACGCCGATCGCACAGACGATCCGGTATTGGTGCAGGTGCAGCACGACGCGCGCCCCGGCATCGCGCGCCGCTGCCAGAGCTCGCCAGCCGAGCGTTGGATTGAGGTTGTGCGCATGCACCACACGCGCACCGCTCAGCCGCACCGCCCTCGCCACGTCCTCGGGGTTCAATCCCCCCCGCAGCAGCCCAGCCGCCGCGCCGCCCCGGCCCAGTGTCGCCGAGTCCCGGTCCAGCAGCTCCGCTTCCTCTCCCAGCTGCTCGCGTACGAGCGCCATCAGGTCCGCGACCACGCGCTCCTCGCCGCCCGTGGTGCGGTAGCGGTTGTGCAGGAACAGGACCATGTGAGCGTCAAACCTAGACTGTTCGGACCATGACCCCCCCTGCATCGATCGTGATACCCACCCGCACCCGTCCCGACTATCTGGAGGTTGCGCTCGCCTCGATCGTTCCCCAGGCGGACGCCGTGAGAGCGGAGGTGCTGGTGATCGACGACGCCGGTGACTCGCCCGCGACGCGCGCGCTGGTGGAGCGTCTCGGGGCTCGCTACGAGCCCCATCCCGGACCGCTCGGGCTCAACGTCGCACGCAACACGGGCGTTACACGCTCGAGGAGCGAGCTGGTCGTGTTTGTCGATGACGATGTCCGGGTGCGGCCAGGGTGGCTCGGAGCGCTGCTCGATGCGGCGCGGGAGCACCCGGAGGTGGACACCTTCACCGGCCCGATCGAGCCCCGCCTGGAAGGCTCGCGGCTGCGCTCCTGCGGTCGCGAGGGATCCCCGATCACCTCCTTGGACCTCGGCAATCGGGACACAGACACCCTTTACGCATGGGGCGCCAACATGACGATCCGCCGCTCCGCGCTTCAGCGAGTCGGTCCGTTCGAGGTCTCGCTCGAGCACGGCGGCGACGAGCAGGAGTGGCAGGATCGCATGCGCGCGGCTACCCCGGACGCGAGAGTTTTCTATGTGGCCGATGCGGCGCTCGAGCACCGTCGCGCGGGCCCCGATGCGCAGCTGCGATCGCTCGCACGCGCCGCCTATTGGCGCGGCCGGGCCAGCCGCCGCTTCGACAGCTTCCGCCATGAGGCGCCTTCGCGTGAGCGCGAGCTGCTCACGCTCACGGGCTGCCTCGGGCATGTGCTCCGCCGCCGCTGCCCCGCCGGGCTGGTGATGGTCGCGCACAGCGCAGGGCGCCTGCGCGAGAGCCTGCGCGAGCAGCAAGATGCCCCGCCGGCCGAGCACGGAAGCTCGAACGACGACTTCCTGTCCGGCGCGAGCGGGACGGTCGGGGGGGCCGACGCGATCCGTCGCCGCGTGCGCGACGAGGCGATGAAGGCGTGGGAGCTGGCCAGCGGCCGGCACCTGCGCTTGAACCTTGCTGCGCGCCGCGACCCACCCCGGCGGAAGGTGCTCGTGCTCGGTGTCGAGCGCCCCGAGCACGGTGCGCTGGCGCAGAAGATCCGCCGCGAGCTGCTGCGCTCACGCCACGATGTCGAGCTGCACACCGGATCGCCGGGAGATCTCGGCAAGTTCGAGAACCTCAACCTCCTGCTCGCAAGCGCGGTGGGGGCGTCTTCGATACCGGAACACGATTGGCTGCTGGTAATCGACGACGATGTGGAGCTGCCCCACGACTTCCTCGATCGCTTCCTGTTCCTCGCGGAGCGCTTCTCGCTCGATTTGGCTCAGCCAGCGCACCACTTGAACTCCCACGCGGCCTGGCTCCTGACACGCCGACGCCCGGGCAGCGTGGTGCGCGAGACATCGTTTGTGGAGATCGGCCCGGTGACCGCCTTCGCACGCTCGACATTCTTGACGTTGCTGCCGTTTCCCCCGCTGCGCATGGGTTGGGGCTTGGATCTCCACTGGGCTGCCCTGGCTCGGGAGCATGCCTGGCGCTGCGGCGTGATCGATGCGCTGCCGATCGGTCACAGGGTTGCGCCCGCTGCCAACGCCTACTCGCGCGAGGTGGCTGTGGCCGAGGCGCGCGCCTTCCTCGCCGAGCATCCCTATCTGCGCGCGAACGAAGCGCAACACACCCTGGCCACCCACCGGCACTGGTGAAAGCCGGCATGTGGGTCGTGAGCGAGTCGTGAGGGTCGCCGTCGTAGCCGAGTTCTACCCACGCCAAGGCGATCCGGTGCTGGGCGTCTGGGCGCACCGTCAAGCGCTCGCCGCGCGCGACGCCGGCGCGGAGGTGCGCGTCCTCGTTCTGCATCGCCTCGTCCCTCCGCGCGCCTCGTTCGCGGACGGCCCGAGCGGCGCGGCGGACGCACTGGCAAAGCTCGTGCGCGAGCCTCGCAAGCAGACACATGACGGCCTCGATATCTCCTACGTCCCCTATGTATCGCCCCCCCGCTCAGGCTCCTATGCGACATGGGGAGCGTGGGCCGCACCGACCCTCGGGCTAGCGCTGCGCCGGCTGCGCCGCTCGTTCGGATTCGAGGTGATCCACGCCCACAACGCCGTGCCGGCCGGCGACGCCGTGCGCCGCGCACGCGTGGACGTGCCGTTGGTGGTCTCGGTGCACGGCGGCGACGTGCTCTACACGGCAGCCGATCCGCCGACCGGCAGCGCAGCGGGCGCCGCGGCGGTGGCGCGCGGGCTGGGCGCGGCGCGCCTGGTGCTCGCCAACAGCCGCGGAATCGCAGAGCTCTCGCGCGCACATGGCGCCCGCGAGACGCGTGTGGTGCATCTCGGCGCCGATCTACCCAGCCCCCGGCATTCGTCACGGCGCACGGAATCGCCAGGACGGG
Organism: uncultured Solirubrobacterales bacterium; assembly: GCA_963837135.1. Lineage (GTDB taxonomy): Bacteria > Actinomycetota > Thermoleophilia > Solirubrobacterales > Solirubrobacteraceae > Palsa-744. Next base: position 596,435 of record CAWILV010000002.1, on the reverse strand, counting down.
CGGGGATGATGAGGATGGGAGGCCCACCCGGCCCGTCCCTCGTGACGGTCGCGCACCTGGTCGCACGCAAGCGTCACGCCGACGTCCTGCGCGCGCTGGCAGTGCTTTCTGAGCGACATCCGACGCTGCGCTACGAGATCATCGGCGAAGGCCCCGAGCGGGTTGCGCTCGAGGGGCTCGCGGCCCGTCTGGGGATCACCGAGCGAGTCGAGTTCCACGGACAACTGGCACCCGCGGAGGCGATCGCGCAGGCGCGGAGCTGCACGCTGTTCGTGATGCCCTCGACCGAGGAGGCGTTCGGGGTGGCCTATATCGAGGCGATGGCCGGCGGCGTGCCCGCAATCGGGTGCCGCGGCGAGCCCGGGCCCGAGGAGATCGCCGCGGCCGGCGACGGCTTCATGCTCGTGCCTCCCGGCGACATCGAGCGGCTCTCGCAGCGCATCGACGAGCTGCTGTCTGACCCTCATCGACTGCGCGAGGCCTCCCAGCGCGCGCGTGCGACCGTCGCCGCGCACTTCACCTGGGAGCGCTGCGGCTCGGAGACGCTCGCCGCCTACGCGCACGTCCTGCGATGAAGCCCGTCCTGTTCGTCACCGGGCACGCTCCGCCCGACCGCGTCGGCGCCTTCGCACGGCTGCACGAAGTGGAGAACGTCGAGCTCGCGCTGTTCGGAGGGCGCTCCAAGCATGGCGGAGGCGCCTTCGAGGGAGAGCTGCCCTTCCCGCACCGGCACATCCGCCAACACGAGCCGCTGGCGCTCGCCGCGAGCGGACGCTATCGCGCCGTCATCTGCTCCAGCGGCGGGCGCATCGCGCTGGGCGCGAGTTGGGCGGGCGCGCGTCGCGCCAGACTGCCTCTGATCCTGTGGAGCTCGCTGTGGGCGCACCCACGCAGCGCCGCACACGCGCTCAGCTTCCTCGCGCTGCGGCGTCTCTACCGCTCCGCGAACGCGGTCGTCACCTACGGACCGCACGTCAGCGCCTATGTCCGCGCCCGCGGCGCGCACAACGTTCACAGCGCTCCGCAGGCCGTGGACAACGCCTTCTGGCGCGCCCGCGAGATCGCTCCGCCACAGTGGCCGACTCTTGCCTGCGCTGTCGCCGCCAATCGGTCGGGTTGGCCCGAGCAAGCGGCAACAAAGTTCCTGTTTGTAGGTCGTCCCTCCCGGGAAAAGGGACTGAGGGTGCTGTTCGAGGCCTGGCGCACAACGGGCCTTCAAGCCCCGCCCGCCGCGCTCGTCCTCGTCGGCGTGGGATCCAATCCCCCTCGGGTCCCCACCGGCGGCGCGGCGGGAGATGCACGGGACGGGATTCTCTGGATGGATCCCATCCCGCCTGTTGAGCTGCGCAGTATCTACGCCGCCTGCGATGTCCTGGTCGTGCCGTCAATCGCCACACCTACGTTTCGCGAGCCATGGGGCCTCGTGGTCAACGAGGCGATGAACCAGGGGCTACCGGTGATCGCTACCGACGCCGTGGGGGCCGTCGCGGGCGGGCTGGTTCGCGACGGACACAACGGCCTGGTCGTCCCAGCGGGCGAGTGCGACGCGCTCGCCGAGGCGATCAACCGACTTGCCGCCGAGCCAGAGTTGCGAGCACAATTTGGCGAGGCCGGCGCACAGGACGTACGCGCCTACACCTACGACGCCTGGGCCGATGGCTTCTCGAGTGCGCTGGCCAGCCTCGGCCTCTCCCGGAGAGATTGAGGCTGCCGGCCGGTTCGATCATCGGGCGGCGAGGTGCGGCGGACGGCAACCGATCAGCAGGGAGCAGTGGGTTGCGGCGACTCCGGCCGTCGGTTCGCCCACCTCGCCACCTCGCCACCTCGCCCGGAAGCGTTGGTAGCGTTATCTCGCTCAATCATGAGAATCGTCTCTCTCACGTATGCGCGCGCTTTGGCTGTCGCGCTGCCGATCACGCTCCTCTCGTTCACAGCGCTCGCACAGGCTGACATCGGCGAAAAGATCATCCTTCGCTGCACACACGGCGAATCGCTGAAGGGCTTCACCCAGAAGGACTACAACCAGGCCCTGAAAGAGCTGGAAACGAGCCTCGAAGAGTACAGCGGCTGCGCCAGCCTGATCCATCAAGCTCAGTTGGCCGCGGCCAGCTCGCGCGGAGGATCGAGCGGCGGTGGCGGGGGCTCCACGAGCGGCGGTGGCGCCACGACCGTCACCACGCCCGCCACCCCAGCCGAGCAACGCGAGCTCAACCGCGCGCCGAGCGCCGGTGCGGCTCCGCTGCTCCTCGGTGACCAGGTGATCCGTCCGGGCGTCGTGCACGCCGACATCGCATCCGCCTTCAGCTCGCTGCCCAGCCCCCTGCTGGCAATCCTCCTGTTCCTGTTCGCGTGCGCGGTGGCGCTCGCGGGGGGAGTGCTACGAAACCGTGTCGGCGACCGCCACGACACCTGATCCCGCCCCAGCGGCGGGCCTTGCTCCCACACGCGACGACGAGCGTGCGGGAGGCCCTCGCCCACGCTCCCCGCGGCGCCCATCGATTGGGGATCGAGCGTCGATGTGGCTGCTGACGCTGCTGAGCGCCGCGATCTTCTGCTTCATCACCTTCTTCGCGGGCGGTGGCCTCCCGCCGGTCCAGCAGGCGACCACGATGGAGATCATCCTCACGCTCGGTTGCGGCGCGATCGTCGCCGCCGCGGTGATCCTAACGCCCCGGGGCAGACGCTCCTACGGGCTGTGGCCAGTGGGGCTGCTGCTCGCGTTCGCGTCGCTGAGCGCGCTCTCGGTGGTGTGGTCAGTGCAACCCGATGCCAGCTGGCAGAACGCTGGGCTGATGTTCGCCTACAGCGCCGTCTTCGGCGCCGCCGTCGTCCTTGCCCGTGCCGCGCCGGAGCGCTGGCCCGCCGTGATCGGCGGAGTGACGCTCGCGGCTGTCGTGGTGTGCGGCTACGCACTGCTGACGAAGGTGTTTCCCTCCTCGCTCGACGCCCACGACATCTACGCGCGCCTGCAGGCGCCGTACGGCTACTGGAACGCGACCGGCCTGACCGCCGCGATGGGCGTAATCGGTTGCATGTGGCTGGGAGCGCGCCGGAGAGGGCACGCGCTGCTGAGCGCACTCGCCTACCCGGCGACGGGCCTGCTGCTCGTCGCGTTGATGCTCGCCTACTCGCGCGGCGCGCTGGTTGCCCTGGCACTCGGCCTGGCGCTGTGGTTCGCCGTCGTGCCGCTGCGCCTGCGTGGCGCCGCCATACTGCTCACCGGCGCGGTCGGCGCCGGGCTCGTGGTGGCGTGGGACTTCTCCAAGCATGCGCTCAGCACCGAAAGCGTCGCGCTCCACGCGCGGGTGATCGCCGGGCGCCAACTCGGCGTGCTGCTAGTCGCGATGCTCGCCCTGCTCGCGATCGTCGGAGTGGCGATCGGCTTCTCCACCGACCGCCGCCCGCTCTCGCGCGTCACGCGCTATAACGCCGGGGCAGTCCTACTGAGCATTCTCGCGCTCGCCGTGATCGCCTTCGCGGGAGCGCTCGCCGCCAGCCACCGCGGGCTTCCCGGCAGCATCTCCCACGGTTTCAACTCGCTGACCAATACCCACGCCGCGGTCCCCGCCAACACCCCCGGTCGCCTGACGGCGATCGGCAGCGTTCGCGCACGCTACTGGAACGAGGCGCTGAAGGTCTTCCAGGCCCATCCCGTCCTCGGGGCCGGCGCGCGGAGCTACGGAACAGCCCGGCTGCGCTACCGCACCGAGGATCTGGAAGCCAACGATGCCCACGGCTTCGTCGTCCAGACCCTGTCCGATCTGGGCCTGGTGGGGCTGGCGATCGCCCTCGCGCTGTTCGTCACCTGGATGGCCGCGGCAGGACGTTCCACGCACCCCTTCAACCGACGCTGGACGAGCTGGCGTTGGCAGCCCACGCCGATGCCTTACACACCCGAGCGCATCGGAATGCTGAGCATGCTCTGCCTCGTGGTCGTATTCGGCGTCCATTCGACGGTGGACTGGACCTGGTTCGTGCCCGGCGACGCCTGCGTGGCACTGTTCTGCGCGGGCTGGCTCGCCGGCCGCGGTCCGCTTGTGGGGACTGCTGGAGTCGATTTCCCAACCGAGGATGCTCTGCAGAGACCAAGTCTGCCCTCTCTGCGCGAGGTCGGCCCACTACGCCTGGGTATCGCAGCGGCTGTCGTGATCGCCGCGTTGCTCGCCGCCTGGGCGCAGTGGCAGCCGCAGCGCTCGGCCGATGCCTCCCAGGAAGCGCTGGCACTGAGCGCCCGCGACCCGGCCGCCGCCCGCGCGGCGGCGCAGAACGCCGTCGACTACGACCCGGTCTCTGCAGAAGCCCTGTTCACGCTCTCAACGATTCAGCAGCACGCCGGTGAAAGCGCACTGGCGCGCGCCACGCTCGTGAGGGCGGTGCACCTGCAGCCGTCCAACCCGCAGACCTGGAAGGCGCTGGGCGAATACGACTTACTGGGCGGCAATCCCACAGCCGCGCTGGACGAGCTGCGCGCCACCGTCTACCTGAACCCCGAGGCGGTAGCGCCGCTGTCGGTGATCCAGTACGACCCAGAACTGCTCGCGATCCAGAACGCCTACATCCAGGCGCTGCGCGAGACGACGACATCGTCGGCGAGCGTCAAACACGTGACCGTGGTGCGCTCGCCGGAGAGCGTCAATGCCATCGTACGCTCGCCCGCCGGTGTCAAAAGCGTGACCGTCGTGCGCTCGCCAGCAGCTCTCGCCGCGCGCCGGGCGGCCCTGCGGCGCGCCGCACTTCGACATCGTGAAAGCCGAAATCCTCGAGTAGCTCGGTGAGGGTGCGGCTCCTGTAGAAGCGCAGGTGGTCGGCGCGGGGGTCGAAGTGGGCCTCGAAGGCGCGTGGCGCAAGCGCCCAGCGGAGCATTCGCAGGCGCCCGTGGTCAGGCGTGCTCAGCAGCAGACTGCCGTCGGAGCGCAGCACCCGGCGTGCCTCGGACAGCCAACCGGCGGTGTCGGCGACGTGCTCGATCACCTCGCCCGCCCAAACCGCGTCGAAGCTCGCGTCCTCTAGCGGCCAGGCTCCTTCGGCGGACATCTGCCGCAGGTCGAGCTCGGGGTGGCGCTCACGCGCGCGCCGCAGCGGCTCGGCAGCGACATCGATCCCTACCACCTCAGCCCCCGCGCAGGCGAGCTCAGCGGCAAAATACCCCTCGCCGCAGCCCACATCCAGGACTCGCGCACCGGCAGGCACATGATCGAGCAGGAAGGCGCGCCGCAGCCCCTCCTCGGGCGGATCTGAGCCCTCTGGCACACCCTCCCACAGAGCCTCGTGATAGTCGCTCTCTGTGGACATCGTCGGGCAAGGCTAGACCGTGCGAGCGGTTGCAACACGAACGCCAGCGTTTCCATCCTTCCCCCGAACCGACTATGTTGCCTTGCGTGCATTCCCCGGGGACGCAGTGAACCCGCGCGAGCAGTCGACACACTCGTGAGGGTCGCCTTCGACAGCCGCCCCGCCGCCGACCCGCGTGGCGTCGGGCGCTACTCACGCTGTCTGCTCGACGCACTGCGCGACACCGCCGCCGGGGAGGCCGAGATCGAGGAGACCCACCGCCCGTGCCACGCATCCGATGTCTTCCACGCGCCGTGGATGGAGGGCGCGATGCTGCGCAGCCCGTGTCCGATGGTCGTCACGCTGCACGATCTCGCGGCGCTCAAGCGTCGCTCAGAGCACCTGCGGATGGGTATACGTCTGCGTCTGCGCCAGCTGGCTGTGCAGCGCGCGATGCGGGTGATCGTGCCCACCGAGGCGGTGGCCCGCGACGCGGTCGAGCGCCTCGGCCTGGAACCCGAGCGTGTCGTCGTGATCGCCGAGGCGCCCGACTCGATGATGTACCCGCGCCCGGCCGGGGAGATCGCGCAGGCGCGGGCGCGCTTCTCGCTGCCCGAGCGCTATCTGGTCTGGGTCGGTGGCCTGCAGCATCCCGACCCGCGCAAGCTCGTCGCCAAGCTCGCTGCCACACCCCGCGAGCTGCCGCTCGTGCTCGTCGGGCCCACGCGTCCCTGGGCGCACGAGCTGCCCGACGTGACGCTCACCGGGCACGTCTCCGACGAGCACCTCGCCGCGATCTACTCCGGCGCGCACGCGCTCGTGCTCCCTTCCGAGGACGAGGGCTTCGGCCTACCGGCTGTCGAGGCGCTGGCCTGCGGCACGCCGGTCGTCGCCTGCGAGGTTCCTGCGCTGCGCGAGGTCCTCGACGAGCGCGCCACGTTTGTGCAGGCCGGTGACCTGAAGGCTTTGATCCTCGCCGCCGAGACCTCCAGCCGCCCAGCGCCGCCACCGCCCGCCTGGACGTGGCGGGACGCAGGGCGCGCGACCTGGGGTGTCTACGAAGAGGCGCTCGCGGGCTGTCAGTAGGCCCCGCGCTGCATGATCACAGCGGGGATCGTCTTCAGGATGATCGTCAAGTCGAGCGCCAGCGACCAGCGCTCGAGGTAGATGAAGTCGAGGTGAACGAGGTCGTCGAAGTCGAGCTCCGAGCGGCCCGAGACCTGCCACAGGCCGGTGATCCCGGGAAGGACCAGATAACGCTTGCGGTGCCAGTCCTCGAGCATCTCGTAATCGCGCTCCGGCAGCGGACGCGGCCCGACGAGCGACATCTCGCCACGCAGCACGTTCACCAGCTGGGGCAGCTCGTCCAGTGAGTAGCGCCTCAGCGTCCGGCCCACGCGCGTCATTCGCGGGTCGTCACGGATCTTGAACAGCGCTCCCGAGGCCTCGTTCAGCTCTTCCAGATCCGCCTGGCGCTGCTCGGCGTCGGTGTGCATCGTGCGGAACTTCAAGCACGCGAATGGCCTCTGCCCGATACCACGGCGTGTGGAGCGGAACATCACCGGCCCACGCGAGGACAGCTTCACGGCGAGCGTGATCACCAGCAAGAGAGGGCTTAGCAACACCAGCAGCAGCGTCGCCCCGACCAGGTCGAACGTGCGCTTCAGCGCGAAGTCAACGCCCTCGAACACCGGCGAGCTCAACTCGAACAGCGGCACCGACTGGCCCGGCACGAACTCGGCGCGGTGGATCAGGATCTCCATCGTCGACGGGGCCAGCCTGACGCGCACCCCGCGCCGGTGGCAATGGTCGACCAGCTCCACGGCCTCGACTTGCGGGAAGTCCGGGTCGGCGATGATCACCTCGTCGATCCGTTCGGTGTCGAGCACGTCCTGGAGCTTTGCGAGCGAGCCCAGCGAGCGCAAGCCGTTGGCGGGCAGCTCGTTTGGCGAGAGGAAGCCGACGACCTCGATCGGCGAGTGCGGCGCGTCGGAGAGCGCGTGGGCGACGTCGCGGATGTGCTTGCCCGTGCCCACGAGCACGGCGCGGCGGCGATAGCCGGCGGCGCGCAGCAGCGCTCCTGTCAGCCACTCGTAGGAGCCGCGCAGCGAGGACACGTACAGCAGTGCGAAGGCCAACGAGCCCCAGAAGATGTAGAAGCTCGAGAAGTGTTCCCCGCTCACCACGGCGAACAGCAGAGCGACGAACGCGACCTGGAACAGCGCCCCCACGATCCGCGACAAGCCCGGACGCTGCGCGCGCTCGGCGTACAGGCCCGAGCGCGCGAACAGCAGCGCGGTCACGAGATAGGCGAAGGCGAGGATCCGTCTGGCTTCTTCAAAGGCCTGGCTCGCGTCCACATGACCCAGCACCGCCGCCTTCAGCACCAGCGCTGTGAAGATCGCGAGCGCCACCCCGACGAAGTCGAGCACCAGCAGGGAGAGCACGCGCGCCACGCGCCTGGCCGTGGCCATCCGCAGCAGGAACGACATCGCCGGTGGGCGCTTGCTGCGCATGTCTCGATCCGACGGTTCGCGACGCACCGTCGCCTCGGACAGCGTCGCTCTGGCTGTCTCGGACTTCGTCACCTCACCGTTCACAACGCCCCAGACTCGCAGATGTAGCGGTCGCGCTTGATCAGCCGATCAGGACCTTCGCGCCGGAGGAGTCGACCGTGCGTTGCAACCCCTCGCGCAGCGTGACCTCCGGGGACCAGCCCAGCAGGTCTTTAGCGAGCGTGATGTCCGGCTTGCGCTGCTTGGGGTCGTCCTCCGGCAGCGCCTCATAGACGATCTCCGACGCCGAGCCCGTCAGCTCCTTGATCGTCTCCGCCAGCTCCAGCAGCGTGAACTCGTCGGGGTTGCCGATGTTCACTGGGTCGTGGTGCCCGGACTCCGCGAGCGCGATCAGCCCCCGGATCAGGTCGCTGACGTAACAGAACGAGCGCGTCTGACTGCCGTCACCGAACACCGTCAGCGGCCGGTTCGCGAGCGCCTGGCGCAGGAACGTCGGGATCGCGCGGCCGTCGTGCGGGCGCATCCGATCGCCGTACGTGTTGAAGATCCGCACGATCGCCGTGTCCACTCCCTGCTGGCGGTGATAGGCCATCGTCAGCGCCTCCGCGTAGCGCTTCGCCTCGTCGTACACGCCCCGCGGCCCGATCGGGTTGACGTGACCCCAGTAGGCCTCCGTCTGCGGGTGCACCTGCGGATCGCCGTACACCTCGCTCGTCGATGCGATCAGAAACCGCGCGCGCTTGGCCTTCGCCAGGCCGAGCGTGTGGTGCGTGCCGTAGGAGCCGACCTTCAACGTATGCAGCGGGAGCCTCAGGTAGTCGATCGGCGAGGCCGGGGAGGCGAGGTGATAGACGAAGTCGACCTGCTCATCGACGAAGTACGGCTCGATGATGTCGATGCCGAGGTGCTCAAAGCGCCCCGGCTCGCGGATATGCTCGATGTTCGCCAGCGAGCCCGTCTCCAGGTTGTCCACGCAGATCACCCGATTCCCGCGCTTCAGCAGCTCGTCGCAGAGGTGCGAGCCCAGGAACCCGGCGCCGCCGGTGACCAAGCAGGTGGACATTGCCGCAGGATACCCTGCGGGCATGACTCAGGCAGACGAGCATCTGACGGTCGCCCCGATCCTCGGGCCAGAGGACCCGCGCCGCTTCACCGACTCGGGGATCGAGATCTCCGAGCTCTACACCGAGGCGGACCTGCCGGATCAACTCGAACTCGGCGAGCCGGGTGATTTCCCGTACACGCGCGGTGTGCACCGCGAGATGTATCGCAAGCAGACCTGGACGATGCGCCAATACGCAGGCTACGCCTCCGCGAAGGAGTCAAACGAGCGCTATCGCTACCTGCTCTCCAAGGGCTCCACCGGGCTGTCGATGGCGTTCGACCTGCCCACCCAGCTCGGCCTGGACTCCGATAATCCACGCTGCCTCGGCGAGGTCGGCCGCACGGGCGTCGCAATCGACACGATCGACGACATGCGTACCGCCTTCGACGGCATCCCGCTCGATCAGGTCTCCACTTCGATGACGATCAACGCGCCCGCCGCCTGCCTCTTGCTGCTGTACGAGCTCGTCGGCGAGGAGCAGGGCGTGCCTTCCGAGCAGCTCCGCGGGACCACCCAGAACGACATCCTCAAGGAGTACATCGCGCGCGGTAACTTCATCTACCCGCCCGCGGGCTCCATGCGGCTGACAACCGACCTGTTCGCCTACTGCCACGAACACGTCCCGCGCTGGAACACGATCTCGATCTCCGGCTACCACTTTCGCGAGAAGGGCTGCTCGGCCGTGCAGGAGGTCGCCTTCACCTTGTCCTCGGGGATCGCCTACGTCCAGGCCGCGATCGACGCGGGCCTCTCGGTCAACGAGTTCGCGCCGCGACTGGCGTTCTTCTTCAACGGCCATAACAACGTCTTCCAAGAGGTTGCCAAGTTCCGCGCCGCGCGACGCATGTGGGCGCAGATCATGCGCGAGCGCTTCTCCGCTACGAACCCGAAGGCGATGATGCTGCGCTTCCACACCCAGACCGGCGGCGTCACGCTCACCGCGCAGCAGCCTGAGAACAACATCGTACGGGTTGCTTTACAGGGCTTCGCCGCCGTCTGCGGGGGCACCCAGTCGCTACACACCAACGGCTTCGACGAGGCGCTGGCGCTGCCCACCGAGCGGGCCGCCAAAATCGCGCTGCGCACGCAACAGATCCTCGCCGCGGAGTCCGGCGCCGCCGACACCGTTGACCCGTTCGCCGGCTCCTTTTACGTCGAGTCGCTGACCGATGAGATCGAACTGCGCGCGAACGAGCTGATCGGCAAGGTCGATGCGCTCGGCGGCTCGGTCAACGCGATCCAGTTCATCACCGGCGAGATCGACGAGTCCGCGTGGGGCTACCAGGAGCGTTACCGCATCGGCCAGGACATCGTCGTCGGCGTCAACGCCTACGAGGAAGAGGGGATCGAGGTCCCCGACCTTTTGCGCGTCGACCCCGAGTCCGAGCGCGAACAGGTTTCCCGCCTGGCCGAGTTCAAGGCCAACCGCGACGTTCCGCTCGTCGAGCAGCGCCTGGAGGAGTTGCGCGCGCTCGCGCGCGGTGATGAGAACCTGCTGCCTTCGATTCGCCAGGCCTTGAAGGACCGCTGCTCGCTCGGGGAGGTTTGCGGGGCGATGCAGGACGTGTTCGGCAAGTACGCGCCGACGTTTTGATCCCCGGCCGCCACAGCAGCTAGGCTTTCGCCCGTGCTCGTAGCCGTCGCGTTCTACGAAGTCGTCCTTGCGCTGCACATCCTCGCGGTCGTGATCGCGTTCGGGGCCACGTTCGCCTATCCGGTCCTGCTCGGCACCGTCGCCAAGGCCGACACACGCGCGCTGCCCGCCCTCTACCGGGCGCTCCATGCGATCAGCCAGCGCGTGATCATGCCCGGGGTCGCCGCGATCTTGGTCTTCGGCATCTACCTCGCCTCCCACCTGCACCTGTGGAGCTCCTTCTTCGTGCAATGGGGCCTCGGCGTCGTGATCGTGATCGGCGCCGTCGAGGGTGCCTACCTGGGTCCGCGGGAGCGGCGCCTGATCGAGGTCGCCGAGGAAGACGTGGCGGCCGCGGGCGGGGGGCCGGTGACGTTCGGCGCCGAGCACGACTCGCTCGTGCGGCGGATCGGCGGCGTGGGGGCTTTGATGGACCTGCTCGTGGTGATCACGATCTACTTCATGGTCACCCACACGGGTTCGTAGTCCCGTCGCAGGCCTCCCTCCGGCCGATACCCTGAGGCCATGAGCAGCTCCTACCGAGTCGCCGTCGTCGGCGCCACCGGCCAGGTCGGCACTTTGATGCTGGCGCTGCTGCGTGAGCGCGAGTTTCCCGCGCGCGAGATCGTCCCATTCGCCTCCGAGCGATCGGTCGGACGCGAGCTCGAGGGGGGCCTGATCGTGCGGGGGCTCGATCAGGAGTCGATCCAGGGCTTCGACCTGGCGCTGTTCTCCGCCGGCGGCTCGACCTCGGGCGAGTGGGCGCCGAAGTTCGCCGACGCGGGGGCAGTAGTCGTCGATAACTCCTCGCGGTGGCGCATGAACGACGACGTTCCCCTCGTCGTCAGCGAGGTCAACCCCGGCGCGCTCGCCGGCCATCACGGGATCGTCGCGAACCCGAACTGCTCGACGATGCAGATGGTGGTGGCGCTGAAGCCGCTGCACGACGCGGCCGGGATCGAGCGGCTGGTGATCTCCACCTACCAGGCTGTCTCCGGTACTGGTAAGCAGGCGGTGGACGAGTTGCTAGATCAGTCTCACGCGCTGCTTCACGAGCGCGAGATCTCCCCGCCCGTCTCCTACGCGCATCAGATCGCCTTCAACGCGCTGCCCCACGCCGGCTCGTTCGCCGCTGGCGAGGATCACACCGACGAGGAGCGCAAGCTGATGGGCGAGACGCGCAAGATCCTCGGCGACCCGTCGATTCGCGTGAGCGCGACGTGCGTGCGCGTGCCGGTGCTGACGGGACACTCCGAGGCTGTCAACGTGCAGACGCGAGAGCCCCTCTCCCCCGAGCGGGCGCGCGAGCTCCTGCGGGAGGCACCCGGCGTGACCGTGCTCGACGACCCCGCCTCAGCGCTGTATCCGCTCGCGATCGACGCCGCCGGCGAGGACGACGTGTTCGTCGGGCGCATCCGCCGCGATCCCGGGCACGAGCGCGCGCTGGACATGTGGATCGTCTCGGACAACCTTCGTAAGGGGGCCGCGCTCAATGCGGTGCAACTGGCGGAGCTGTTGCACGAACGCGGCCTGATCCGAGCACGCGAGGCCAGCTCGGCAGCATAAGAGCGGCATAGGAGGAGTAGCGCGAGATCGCTCGAAATGGTCCTCCGATGATCTCCTCGGAGGTGCAGCGCACTTTGGTCAAGTCCCCGCCCGAGCTGTGGACGGAGCTCAGCGACCCGGACGCCTTGGCCCGCCACCTCGGCGAGCTCGGCGAGATCCGCATCACCCGCGTCGAGCCGGAGAAGTTGGTGGAATGGGAGGCCACTGACACGACCGGCAAGGTGCTGCTGAAGCCCTCAGGGTGGGGCACCAAAGTCACGCTGACCGCAGCCCGAGAGCTCTCGGCGCCCGAGCCGCCGCCCGAGCCTGAGCCATCGATAGAAGTCGAGCCGGAGCCGGAGCCAGAGCCAATGGTCGCGGAGGAGCCAGAGCCCGAGCCACATCCTTGGTTCTTTGCCAGGCTCTTTCGCCGTCGTAAAGAATTCGTCCAGCCGGAGCCGGAGCAGCCGGCGATCATCGAGGTCGACGAGCCCGAGCGACCTCAGGACGAGGACAGGAAGGACATCGCCGCGGAACTGAAGGCCGCCGAGGAGGAAGTCGCGGCAGAGGAAGTGGCCGCCGTGCTCACCGCCGTGCTCGACCGGCTGGGAGCGGCGCACCACCGACCGTTCTCGCGCGCCTGAGTCCGGCCCGAGAACCGCCCCGGCGCGAGCCCCCGGATAAGATCCCGCGCCCGATGGCCTCGAACGCACACGACCGGCAGAACGACGCCGCGCTGCTCGCCGCTTCCCGCAGCGGGCACCGCAAACCGCCGCGCCAGAAGGCGCCGGAGACCTACGAGGAGAAGCTCGCCCAGCTGCAAGAGCTGCGCGAGGCCGCGATCCATTCATCGCCGGAGGCCGAGGAGAAGCAGCACGCGCGCGGCAAGTACACCGCACGCGAGCGCGTGGAGAAGCTGCTCGACGAGGGGTCATTCCAGGAGCTCGACACGTTCGTGCGCCACCGCACGTACGACTTCGACATGCAGAAGAACCGGCCCTGGGGCGACGCCGTGGTTACCGGCCACGGCACGATCGACGGCCGCACCGTGTGTGTGTTCAGCCAGGACTTCACCGTGTTCGGGGGCTCGCTGGGCGAGGTGATGGGCGAGAAGATGTGCAAGATCATGGATCTGGCCGCAAAGATCGGCTGTCCGGTGATCGGCATCAACGACTCTGGCGGAGCGCGGATTCAGGAGGGCGTCGTCTCGCTCGGCTCCTACGGCGACGTGTTCCTGCGCAACGTTCGCTCCTCGGGTGTGATCCCGCAGATCAGCCTCGTGATGGGTCCGTGCGCCGGCGGCGCGGTCTACTCACCGGCGATCACCGACTTCATCTTCATGGTGAAGGAGACCTCGCACATGTTCATCACGGGGCCCGACGTGATCAAGACGGTGACCGGCGAGGAAGTCGGCTTCGAGGAGCTCGGCGGGGCGATGTCGCACAACACGAAGTCGGGCGTCGCCCAGTTTGCCTCCGAGGACGAGGACGCGTGTCTGGAGGACTGCCGCTACCTGTTGAGCTTTCTACCTCAGAACAACCTGCAGAGCACGCCCCGTGTACAGCCCTCAGACGACCCACAGCGGATGGACCCCGAGCTCGACCAGGTGGTCCCAGACAATCCGAACAAGCCCTATGACATGCGTGACGTGGTGAAGCTGATCGTCGACGAGGGGGAGTTCTTCGAGGTGCACGAACACCACGCGAAGAACATCATCTGCGGCTTCTCACGCCTGGATGGCCACACGGTCGGGATCGTCGGCAACCAGCCCGCACAGCTCGCCGGGGTACTCGACATCGACGCCTCGGCCAAGGCCGCGCGCTTCGTGCGCACGTGCGACGCGTTCAACATTCCTTTGCTGACGTTCTGCGACGTGCCCGGCTTCCTGCCCGGCACCGCGCAGGAGTGGGGCGGCATCATCCGCCACGGCGCGAAGCTGCTGTACGCGTTCGCCGAGGCGACGGTGCCGAAGGTCACGATCATCACGCGCAAGGCCTACGGCGGCGCCTACGACGTGATGTCCTCGAAGCACCTCGGAGCGGACTTCAACTTCGCATGGCCGACGGCCGAGGTCGCGGTGATGGGCCCGGAGGGCGCCGTGAACATCATCTACCGTCGCGACCTCGCCCAGAGCCCGACGCCAGACGAGCGCCGTCAGAAGCTGATGGACGACTACAAGGCGCGCTTTGCCAACCCCTACACGGCGGCCGAGCGGGGATACATCGACGACGTGATCGTCCCGCACGAGACGCGCCCGCGGCTGATCGCTGCACTGGAGACGCTGCGCTCCAAGCGCGAGCCGGGGCCGAAGCGCAAGCACGGGAACATCCCCCTGTGAAGTCCGCCTCCCCCGCGCAGGCAGCGGCGATCGCGGCGGCGATCGAAAGGTTTCAGCGCGCGACCGCGCCTCCGGCGAGCTCGAGCGACGAGCCCCCCGACCCCTGGATTCGTGCGGCTATCCTCGAGGGAGTCACGCGCGATCCAGAGCCCATGTTTCCGGCGTCTGGATAAATACCTAAAAGCCGCTAGCCTTTAGGGCAATCCCGCCGCACCACTCGCCCCGGACCAGGAACCGCAGGAGGTCTCACAGATGGAGCCAGCTTCAGCCCCAGCCCAGGACTCGGCCCCCGCGCAGCGCGGCACGCTCGCGGACCCGGAGATCCTGCAGAACGTGCCCGGGCACTTGATACCGATTATCGAGCGGGAGTTCGACGACTTCAAGACGGAGTCCACCAAGTTCCTGCAGGGCGATATGCCCGAAGACGAGTTCATCAAGTTCCGGCTGAAGCAGGGCGTCTACGGCCAGCGCCAGGCCGACGTGCAGATGATCCGCGTGAAGCTGCCGTTCGGCGGGATCACGCCGGAGCAGATGGAGTCCTTCGCCGAGGTGATCGAGAAGTACGTTCCTCTTAACAAGGGCCACATCACCACGCGCCAGAATGTGCAGATGCACCACATCCCGCTGCCGGAAGTCGAGCTGGCGATCCGCGAGCTGGGCGAGTCTGGGCTGTCGAGCCGCGAGGGCTGCGGCAACACCGTGAGAAACGTGACCGGCGATCCGTGGGCAGGCGTCGCAAAGGACGAGCTGTTCGACATGACGCCGTACGCGGGCGCATACGTGCGCTACTTCGTCCGCCACCCCACTACGCAGGCGATGCCGCGAAAGATCAAGACGGCGTTCGACGGCTCCCCGCGCGACCGTGCGATCAGCGGTATCCACGACATCGCGTTCAGGGCGCGCGTCCGCGAGATCGACGGCCGCAAGGTCCGCGGCGCGGAGATGCTCGTCGGCGGCGGCACCTCGATCATGCCGCGTGTGGCGCCGGCGCTGTACGAGTTCGTGGAGCTCGACAACGGCGACTACCTGAAGATCGCCGAGGCCGTCTTCAGGATCTTCGACCGCCAGGACTGGCTGCGCGTGAACCGCGCCCGCGCGAGGATCAAGGTGTTCGTCGACAAGTTCGGGATCGACGAGCTGCGCAACCAAGTCGAGGAGGAGCTGAAAGGCGACTGGGTGGCAGAACGGGACTTCTCGATCGAGGACAAGCTGTTCCTCGACGACGAGCGCGAGGGTGCGCCCGCGCCGGCGCAGAGCTACGGCAGCCCGAATGGAGACCTCTCGGAGTTCGAGCGCTTCCGCGACGCGAACGTGCGCGAGCAGAAGCAGGAGGGCTTCGTGACGGTCGAGACGAAAGTCCTGCGGGGCGACCTGACGCCGGAGCAGTTCCGAGGGCTGGCAGCCGCGATGCGCCAGTACGCCGGCGGTTACGCGCGCACGACGGTCCAGCAGAACTTCGTGCTGCGCTGGGTGCGCGAGGAGAGCGTCTATGACCTGTGGCGCGCGCTGTCAGAGCTGGGGCTGGGCGAGGCCGGCTCGCGGGAGATCACCGACGTGGTGTCGTGCCCGGGGACCGACTCGTGCAAGCTCGGGATCACCAGCTCGATGGGCCTGAACGAGGCCGTGCAGGAGCGGATCGTGGCGATGAACATCACCGACGAGATCACGCGCAAGTTGAACGTGAAGATCTCAGGCTGCCCGAACGGCTGCGGACAGCACCACGTCGCGAGCATCGGCTTCACCGGCGCGTCGATCAAAGTCGGCGAGCACACGATCCCCGCCTACATCCCCCACGTCGGCGGCGTGTTCGAAGGCGGCGAGGTGAAGTTCGGCACACGCTTGAAACTGCGCCTGCCCTCCAAGCGGGTCCCAGACGCGATCGAGCGCTGGATCGGCCACTATGAGTCCAACCGAAACGACGGCGAGGAGTGGAACGACTTCACCGAGCGCGTCGGCACCGCCGAGCTCGAGGCGCTCGTCAAGGACCTGTCGATGCCCGTGGATTTTGGGTTGGAGACGATGAGCCAGTTCATCGACTGGAACCGCAACGTTCCGTTCGAAGTGATTCGCGGCGAGGGCGAGTGCGCGGTATAGCTCAAGGACCGACACAAACGAGACGACCAGAACATATGCACGCACAAGACAGCCAAATAACAGAGATCGACCCCGCGCTCAGCCTGACCCACACGCTGCGCGAGGCGGCGCGACACGGCGAGCGGGCCGTGCTCTTGTGCTCATTCCAGAAGGAGGAGTCGGTGCTGATCGACGAGCTGCTGCGACTCGACCAGGGGACCGGCCAAACGGTGAGGATCATGACGATCGATACCGGCGTGCTCTTCCCCGAGACCATCCAGACCTGGCGCGCGTTCGAGGAGCGCTTCGGCGTGAAGATCGAGGTGCGGGACGCGAGCAGCGGCGGCGAGCCGTGGAGCGGGCCGGAGCACTGCTGCTCGGTCGCGAAGGTCGCGGCCCTGGAGAGCTCGCTGGCCGGCGTCGATGGCTGGATCACCGGCATCCGCCGCGAGCAGGGCCCGACGCGGGCAAAGACGGAGCTGATCGAGCGCGACGAGCAGCGCGGCCTGTGGAAGTACAACCCGCTCGCCCACTGGACCGACAAGGACCTGTGGCGGCGGATCAACGAGCGCGATCTGCCGTACAACCCACTGCACGATCAGGAGTATGAGTCGATCGGCTGCGCGCCCTGCACGCAGCCAGGTTCCGGGCGCGAGGGCCGCTGGGCAGGGACTTCGAAGACGGAGTGCGGCCTGCACGTAATAGAGCCCGCCGTCAACTAACCCGATGAGCGTCACACACCTGCGATGGGAGATTTGAGATGAGCGTCGCTGCCCGTCCACAGCTCAGTCACCTGCGCGCGCTGGAGAGCGAGGCGATCCACGTGATGCGCGAGGTCGCGGCCGAACTGGAGCGACCGGTGCTGCTGTTCAGCGGCGGGAAGGACTCGATCGTGCTCCTGCGGCTGGCCGAGAAGGCGTTCCGCCCGGCGCCGTTCCCGTTCCCGCTGATGCACGTGGACACGGGACATAATTTCCCTGAGGTGATCGAGTTCCGCGACCGGCGCACGGCGGAACTGGGCGAGCGGTTGATCGTGGCGAGCGTGCAGGAGTCGATCGACAAGGGCCGCGCGGTCGAGGAGACGGGGCCGCGGGCCTCGCGCAACCGGCTGCAAACGGTGACACTGCTGGACGCGCTCGCCGAGCACGGCTTCGACGCGGCCTTCGGCGGCGCGCGGCGCGACGAGGAGCGCGCGCGGGCGAAGGAGCGCGTGTTCTCCTTCCGCGACGACTTCGGCCAGTGGGACCCGAAGAAACAGCGCCCGGAGTTGTGGAACCTGTACAACGGGCGCATCAAGCAGGGCGAGAACGTCAGGGTCTTCCCAATCTCCAACTGGACGGAGCTCGACGTCTGGGAGTACATCGACCAGGAGGGGTTGGAGGTGCCGTCGATCTACTTCGCGCACGAGCGCGAGGTGTTCGGGCGCGACGGAATGCTGTACGCGTGGCGCGAGGGCGTCGAGCTGATCGACGGTGAGCAGGTGAGCACCGAGACGGTTCGCTACCGGACCGTCGGCGACATGACCTGCACGGGCGGCGTGCGCTCGCGGGCGGTGACGCTCGAGGAGGTCGTCAGCGAGATCGCCGCAACGCGGATCACCGAGCGCGGAGAGACGCGCGCCGACGATCGGGTGACGGAGGCCGCGATGGAGGACCGTAAGAAGGCGGGATACTTCTAGTGCGCGCCGCCCCATGACTCTGGACCTGCTGCGCTTTACCACCGCCGGCTCAGTCGATGACGGCAAGAGCACGCTGATCGGGAGGTTGTTGTACGACAGCAAGCAGGTGTTCAAGGACCAACTGGAGCACGTCGAAGCGGCGAGCGAGCGGCGCGGCGGCGAAGGGGCGCTGGACCTGGCGCTGTTGACCGACGGGCTCCGCGCCGAGCGCGAGCAGGGGATCACGATCGACGTCGCCTACCGCTACTTCGCGACGCCAAAGCGGCGCTTCATCATCGCCGACTGCCCCGGGCACCGGCAGTACACGCGCAACATGGTCACGGGTGCCTCGACGGCCGACCTCGCGGTGGTGCTGATCGATGCGCGCAACGGCGTGCTCGAGCAGTCAAAGCGCCACGCGTTCATCAGCGCGCTGCTCGGCATTCCCAAGCTCGTCGTGGCGGTCAACAAGATGGACCTCGTCGGACACTCGCAGGAGCGGTTTGACGAGGTCTGCCAGGAGTTCGAGTGCTTCGCGCCCAACCTGCGCGAGGGCGGGCGCAGGGCGGGCGACCAGTACGAGATCATCTACATCCCGATCTCGGCGCTGAACGGCGACAACGTGGTCGAGCGCTCGCGGGCGATGCCCTGGTATGACGACGATCCTGCAAACCCGACGCTGCTCGAGCTGCTGGAGCAGGTGGAGGTTGCCTACGACCATCCCCACGATCGGGCCGCACGGTTCCCCGTGCAGTGGGTGATCCGCCCCAGCGGAACTTCCAGCAACGGCAGTGCCGCGGCGAGCGACTACCGCGGCTACGCCGGCCAACTCGCGAGCGGCGCGCTGCGCAAGGGCGAGGAGGTCGCGGTGCTGCCGAGCGGCCGTACGACGCGGATCGCCGCGATCGACACCTACGACGGCGAGCTGGACGAGGCGATGGCGCCGATGTCGCTGACGCTGCGCTTGGAGGACGAGCTCGACGTCTCGCGCGGCGAGACGATCTGCCGCCCCGATCAAGCGCCAACGGTCGCGCGCGAGCTGGAGGCCGACATCTGCTGGATGGCCGAGCAACCGCTGCGCCCGGGAGGGCGCTACGTGATCAAGCACACCACGCGCAGCGCAACAACGGTCGTGGACGCGATCACAGACCACGTCGACGTGGACACGCTCGAGCGCGGAGCACCGCCAAAGGAGCTGGGCCTGAACGACATCGGCCGCGTGCGCCTGCGCACAAGCGCCCCGCTCGTGTTCGATGCTTACGCGAGCAACCGCCGCACGGGCAGCTTCATATTGATCGACGAGGCGAGCAACGAGACGGTCGGCGCGGGGATGATCGCCTAAGCTTCCGCGGCCGATGTTCAGCAAGGTCCTCATAGCCAACCGCGGCGAGATCGCGGTCCGCATCGTGCGCGCGCTCGACGAGCTCGGCGTGGCGTCGGTCGCCGTTTACTCAGAGCTCGACCGCGACGCCCTGCACGCAAAACGCGCCGACGAGGCCTACAACCTCGGCGATGGCCCAGCAGCGGAGAACTACCTCAGCATCGAGAAGATCCTCGACGTGGCCAAACGCTCGGGCGCGGAGGCAATCCACCCGGGGTACGGGTTCCTCGCCGAGAACGCCCCGTTCGCCCAGGCGTGCGAGGACGCTGGGATCGTGTTCATCGGGCCACCCGCGAGCGCGATCGAGGCGATGGGCTCGAAGACACGCGCGCGCGAGCTGATGCAGGCCGCGGGCGTGCCGATCGTGCCGGGGACGACCGAGGCGGTCGCCACCGTGGCGGACGCGATGCGGATCGCCAAGGACGAGATCGGCTTCCCGGTCGCGGTCAAGGCGGCGGGCGGCGGCGGCGGCAAGGGTTTCCGTGTGGCCTTGACCGAGGACGAGCTCGAGAGCGCGTTCGAGGGCTCAAGCCGCGAAGGCGAGAAGTTCTTCTCCGACGGGACCGTCTACCTGGAGCGCTATCTGCACGATCCCCGTCACGTCGAGGTCCAAGTGCTGGCTGACCGCCACGGCAACGTGATCCACCTGGGCGAGCGCGACTGCTCGATCCAGCGTCGCCATCAGAAGGTGATCGAGGAGTCCCCCGCGCCCGAGTGGGTCGTCGATCCCGAGATGCGCGCGCGGATCGGAGAGATCGGCGTGAACGCCGCGAAGGCGGTCGACTACGTCGGTGCCGGCACGATCGAGGGATTGTTCTCCGCGCGAGAGGGCACGGAGCCCGAGTATTTCTTCCTGGAGATGAACACGCGCGTGCAGGTCGAGCACTGCGTGACGGAGATGACGACCGGAATCGACATCGTCAAGGAGGGCATCAAAGCGGCCGCAGGCGAGGAGCTGTCCTACGCGCAGGACAAGATCGAGCTGCGCGGGCACGCGATCGAGTGCCGGATCAACGCCGAGGACGCCTCCAAGAACTTCGCCCCGGCGCCGGGCAAGATCGGCGCCTATCTGGAGCCGAGCGGCCCCGGCGTGCGCGTCGACTCGGGCGTCGGCGCGGGCGGCGAAGTGTCACCGATGTATGACCCGATGGTGGCGAAGCTGATCGTGTGGGACTCAGACCGCGAGCAGGCGACCAAGCGGATGCTGAGGGCGCTGGGCGAATACGAGATCGAGGGCCTGAAGACGCTGATCCCCTTCCACCAGGCGCTGCTGGCGACCGAGCAGTGGGCAAAGGGCGAGACGTGCAGGGACCTGCTCGAGGACAAAGCCTGGTTGAAGACGCTCGCGTTCCCCGCGCCACAGCCCCCAGAGGATGACGCCGGCGAGGAGCAGAAGGTCGAGCAGAGCTACGAGGTCGAGGTCTCTGGTCAGCGCTTCGACGTGCGCGTCGTCGGCCCCCCGTTCGCCGGTGGCGGTGGCAGCGGTGCCGCGAACGGCTCCGCGCCGGGCGGCCTGGCGGCGCCGAAGCGCAAGCAGCGCGAGAGCTCGAGCGGCGGGGGGCCGGACACGCTGCCCTCTCCCCTGCAGGGGAACATGTGGAAGGTGCTCGTCAAACAGGGTGACACCGTCGAGGAGGGCCAGCTCTTGTGCATCATCGAGGCGATGAAGATGGAGAACGAGATCACCGCCCACAAGGCCGGCACGATCACCGAGCTGCCGATCTCAGAGGGGGCCCCGATCGCCGCGGGGGCCCCGATCGCGACGATCAAGTCGCCTGAGTAAGCGAGGCGACGTTCTCCTCCAAGACCCCGAGCGCCCGCTCGACGTTTAGCACGGGTCCGTGACCGGGGACGATGTGCTCCGCTCCTTCGACCAACGGGCGCAGACGCTCCAGCGTCGCGAGGTAGGCCTCGCGATTCCCTCCATCGTTGAGCGTCGGGGACTCGACCGTTGAGAGGTAGTCCCCCACGACGAGCACACGCGCCCAGGGAATCCAGACGGCCATCCCGTCCACGGTATGCCCGTCAGCGGCGTGCAGCTCCAGCTCGTAGTCGCCGATTCCGCAGCGCCCGGGGACCGGAAGCGCCTGGACCGACCCGAGGGCGAGCGGACGAGGCCGTTCGATCAGCAGATCCTTGTCGAACGCGCGCAGCTCGCGCTGAGCTTCGCCCGGCGATGCCCGCAGACGCTCTGCCGTGCTCTGTGCACAGCCGAGCGCAAGGCCGGGGAAGGCGAGCCGCGCGAGCAGATGATCCCAGTCGCCATGCGTGGCAAGTAGCCCGCTGGGCTTTGGAAAACGAGCCTGTTCGAGCAACGCGGGCAGCGTTTCGAGCTCGTCGGGAAGAACGGGCGAGTCGATTACGAAGGTCTCTCCCTCGCCATCAACCGGCCCGCGAACGATCACGCAGTTGACCTGGAGGACGGCGCTGGTGGCGACCAGCACGTCGCGATGGAGAGAGACGGCTCTCACCCGCAGCGGCCCTACGACCTCAGGTGATGCCGAGCAGCTTGGCAGCCTCTTTGAGGTTGTGCACTTCGGCCGTCGGTTTTTTCTGTGACGAGTCCAGCGTCTCCTTATTTCTATTCACCCAGATCACGGGCACCCGCTGTTTGACGCACGGCGCGATGTCGTGGTAGTGGCTGGCGGCGACGTGCACCCAGCCACGCTTGCCACCCATGCGCCTCGCGCACTCGGTGAAGTGGGCGAGTTCGGGCTTGTAGGAGCGCACCTGCTGAGCGGTCACGACGAGGTCGAAGTCGGTCGGGATGTGGCGGCGGGTCTGGCCGAGCAGCTTGTCGTCGATGTTCGAGAGCAGACCGAGCTTGTACTTCTTGGCCAGCTTGGTTAGCTGGATGTTGGTCTCCTTGAAGGGCTTCCAGCGCTGCACCGAGTCGGGCAGGAACCCCGAGCGCGAGGGCTCGAGCTTCCACTCCATGCGTTTGGCGACCTCGATCGCCGTACGCCTGAGCACCTCGGCGTAGAGCTCGTAGGAGCCGCCCTCGATCTCACGGGAGATCTCGTGAAACAGCGGGAGCAGGACCGCGCGATCGATCTCGAACCCGTCACGCTCGGCCTCCTTGGCGAAGGCTTCGTAGATCCCGGTCTCCCAATCGATCAGCGTGCCGTAGACGTCGAAAGTGACGAAGGTGACGTTCTTGGGAATCGGCATCGGCTCGGCATTATGCCCTGCGCACACCTCCGCGCGCGGTCACGCCCCTTTCGGTTAGTGTTCCGCGCCGCAATGGACCTGCTCGAGTACCAAGGCAAGCAGCTATTCGCCCGCCACGGCCTGCGGGTGTCCGACGGCAAGGCCGTCACGACCGTGCAGGATGCCGTCGCCGCGGCGAACGAGGTCGGCTACCCGGTGGTCGTGAAGGCGCAGGTGCTGATCGGCGGGCGTGGCAAGGCGGGCGGCGTGAAGCTCGCCGCGGACGAGGCCGAGGCCGAGGAGCATGCGATGAGCATCCTTGGGATGGACATCCACGGGCACACGGTGCGGACCCTGTGGATCGAGCACGCGTCAGACATCGCCACCGAGTACTACGCCTCGGTGCTGCTGGACCGTTCGGCCAAGCAGCCATTGGTGATGTTCAGCGTCGAGGGCGGCGTGGACATCGAAGAGGTTGCTGAGAACACTCCCGAGAAGCTGATCCGCCATCACGTGGACTCGCTGCAGGGGCTCTCGCGCGCGGAGGCCGTGAAGATCGCCACCGACGGCAAGGCCGACGCCGACGTGATCGAGGGTGTCGCCGACGCGCTCGTGGCGCTGTACGAGGTGTGGCTGGACGAGGACGCGACGCTTGCGGAGATCAACCCGCTGATCGTGACGCCGGAGCGGGAAGTCAAGGCGCTTGACTCGAAGGTGTCGCTCGACGACAACGCGCTGTACCGCCACCCCGAGAACCAGGAGCTGGCCGACAAGGAGAACGAAGACCCGATCGAGCGCCGCGCGAAGGAGCAGGGCGTCCAGTACGTGAAGCTCGACGGCGACATCGGGATCCTCGGCAACGGCGCCGGGCTGGTGATGTCAACGCTCGACGTCGTCGCCCAGGCGGGCGGCAGGCCGGCGAACTTCCTCGACGCGGGCGGCGGCTCGGACGCCGCGAAGATCAAGCAGGCGGTCGAGCTGATCCTGGCGAACGAGGCGGTCAAGGCGGTGCTGTTCAACATCTTTGGGGGCATAACCCGCTGCGACGAGGTCGCGAAAGGCCTGATCGCCGCGTTTGACGAGATCAAACCAACTGTTCCGTTCGTCGTAAGGTTGGACGGCACGAACGACGTGGCCGGTCGCGAGCTGTTGCAGGAGGCCGCACTACCGAATGTACACGCGGCGAGGACGATGAACGAGGCGGCCGAGAAGGTCGTTGCGCTTGCCGGAGGGAAGAGCTGATGTCAGTGCTCGTTGACAAGAACACGCGCCTAGCGGTCGCTGGGATCACCGGCCGCGAGGGCTCGTTCCACACACTCAACAACAAGCGCTACGGCACCAACGTGGTCGGCGGCGTGACGCCAGGCAAGGGTGGCCAGGACGTGGAGGGCATCCCCGTCTTCAACTCGTGGGCGGAGGCCGCCGAGAGCGTCCAGCCGAACACCGCGATGATCTTTGTACCCCCGCGCTTTGCGGCCGATTCGATCCTCGAGGCCGCGGCGGCAGGGGTGGAGCTAGTGATCGCGATCACCGAGGGAATCCCGGCGCACGACGAGCTGCGCGTGTACAACACACTCAAGCGCGAAATGAAGAATGCCCACCCACCCACGCGGCTGATCGGCCCGAACTGCCCGGGGATCCTCTCGCCCGGCAAGGCGAACGTCGGGATCATCCCAGCGAGCTTCTTCAAAGAGGGGAACGTCGGCGTGGTCTCACGCTCTGGGACGCTGACCTACCAGATCGGCAACGAGATCGCCCAGGCCGGGTTCGGCTGCAGCTCGATTGTCGGGATCGGCGGCGACCCCGTGCCGGGAAGCTCGTTCGTGGACGTGATCGAGCTGTTCGAGGCAGACGAGCAGACCGAGCTGATCGTGCTCTCCGGCGAGATTGGCGGATCGGCCGAGGAGGAGGCCGCCGAGTACATCGCCGCGCACGTGAGGAAGCCCGTGGTGGCGTACATCGCCGGCTTCACCGCCCCGGCCGGCAAGCAGATGGGCCACGCCGGCGCGATCGTCTCGGGCTCCGCCGGCACCGCCGCCGCAAAGGCGCAGGCGCTGGAAGCGAAGGGCGTGCGCGTCGGTCGCACACCCACCGAGGTGGCGGAGATCGCGGTAACGCAGCTACGCTAGGGCAGTGGATCAGGAGGTCTCGAAGACGCTGGGCGAGCTGGAGCGCAAGCTGCAGGAGCTGGAGCGCACCCTGACCTCGATCGATCGCGGCGATCGGATCGTCGGAGACGTCCCTGTCAGCGCCGAGCATAGTCCTGCCGATCGCAGTCCCCCCGGCCCCCCTCCCTCCCCCGCTGACCGATCTCCGCTTGGTCGACTGGTCGATGAAGCGGTTGAGCCGGTCGCGCACGTCGAGCGGGCGCCACGTCCGCACGCCCAGCAGTCCCCGCGAGTCCCACAGCCCGCACAACCATCACAACCCGAGCAACCCCCGAGGTCTCCTCGCCCTCCCGAGGCAAAGACGCCGAGCGCCGATCAGCTGCTGCGCTTCCGCGATCGGCTGGAGCGGAGCGCGAAGGAGCTGACCCAGGAATATGACGAACTGCTCGGGCGCCTAGACTACGCCGCCTTGGCAAGCAAACCCGTGGGCCCAACGATCTCATTCGCGCGCGGAGCACCGTCACTCGACATCGTCGACGTGGACGGTCTGAGTGACGCGGCGGTCCGCGCGTTCGCGAGCGACCCGGCGGGCACCACTGCCTACGGCACCTCGGTCGGCTACCCGCGGTTGCGAGCGTGGATCGCGGATCGCCACCAAGTGGAGCCGGAGCGCGTGCTCGTTACCAACGGCTCGATGCAGGCTGACGCGTTTTTATTCGAACAGCTCGTGGGGCCCGGCGACGACGTGATCGTGGAGCGCCCGACATACGATCGCACGTTGCTCTCGCTGAAAGAGCGCGGCGCGAAGATCCACGCCGTTGAGCTCGAGCCGGACGGGATCGACACGGCTGCGCTCGCCGGCCTGCTGGAGGGCGCGCAGGCCGTGCGCCCGCAGCTGGCCCACATCATCCCCAACTTCCAGAACCCCGCCGGCTACACGCTCTCGCCGGCCAAGCGCCAGGCGCTGCTCGCGCTCGCCACCGAGCACAACTTCTGGGTGTTCGAGGACGACCCCTATATCGACCTGCGCTTCAGCGGGGAGACGCTGGCGACGATGCTCTCGATGGACCCGAAGCACGTGGTCTACGCCTCGTCGTTCTCGAAGACCGTCTGCCCCGGGATCCGCGTGGGCTACCTGGTCGGCCCGGCCGAGCTGATCTCGGCGATCGCGAAGCTCGCGACGAACACGTACATCTCGCCGAGCATGGTCGCGCAGTCGATCGTCTACGAGTTCTGCGCCTCGGGCGCGATCGACAGCTCGATCGAAACGGTCAAGGCTGCGCTCGCCGAGCGCGCTTCGACGCTCGGGCGGGCGCTCGCACGCGAGCTGCCGGAGGCCGAGTTCGTGGCGCCGGAAGGCGGCTACTTCATGTGGGTGGCGCTGCCGCCGGGCACCGACGTGAGTGCGCTGCACAAGGTAGCCGGCGAGCGCGGGGTCGCGTTCGTGAAGGGCACCGACTTCGTGATCGACGGCGGCGAGAACACGCTGCGCCTCGCCTACTCGGGCGTAACCCCCGAGCAGATCGACGAGGGCGTTGCACGCCTAGCAGACGCCTACCGTTCGCTCTGACGAGCGAGAGCACGGCGCGATACTGCGTCCTCGGTCGCTCGCGTGCCGAGCACGCCACGCTCCCTGCGTCCTTGTCTCGCTTGACTCTCGATCGTCATAGGCCGTGGGCTTAGCGCCCGTAGCGTTGTCCGAGCACAAGCTGCTCCGGAAGGGCGGTGCGGGGGGGCGGCGAGGGGTCGGCGATCACCGAGACGGTCTCGGCGACGCTCGGGGTGATCGTGCAGGTGTGGCCATCGGCGGTCTCCAACATCACCTGCTCGTCGTCGTGAACGGCCAGCGTCCCCTCCAAGCCGGGCTCCAGGCCAGAGGCCTTGAGGTAGTGCAGCAGATCCTCAGCCTCGTTCTCGAAACGCAGGACACGCACTGAGGCGCCAACGGCGACATCGGCCAGCGGTACGCCCGAGAGGCGCGCACCGGCGACGATCGGGTGACCATGGGGGCAAGTCTTGGCGTCGCCGATCGCCGCGAGCATGCGCTCCTCGAGCACCGGGGACATCGCGTGCTCTAGGCGCTCGGCCTCCTCGTGGACCTCGTCCCAGGGCACACCGAGAACGTCGGTGAGAAAGCGCTCGATCAAACGGTGGCGGCGGACGATGCCCTCGGCGTGTTCAGCGCCTGAGTCGGTGAAGGCGATCGCACGGTCACTGCCGCGGGTGACGTAGCCGTCGCGCTCCAGGCGGCCGATCATCTCGTGCACGGTGGGCGGCGAGAGTTGCATCGCGCGTGCGACGTTCGCGCCGGTCATCGGCAGACCGGCCTCCTGCAGCCAGAAGAGGATCTGCAGATACTCCTCCTCGGCGACGGTCGCCGTTGTGGTGCCCTCGTCGCTCACGCCCGTGATGCTAGACGACACTCAGGTGGCGAGTTGGTCAAACGTGCACTCGGTGGGCGGCTTGTCATCGCGCCAGCGACGCAGCTTGGCACCATGACGGATGCGCCCTGCGGAGACGTGGTCGAAGTCGATCTCGATAACCAGCTCAGGGCGCAGACCGACCCACTCGAGGTCCTTGCCCGAGCTCCAGCGGCTGGGGTCGGCCGAGCCTCGCTCTCCCGACTCATACGGGGCGAAGAAGCCAACCAAACGCCGCTTCTCGGGGGCAGACAAACCGGAGCAGTGTCCGACGACGCGCAGCCCTGGACCGTCGTATAGACCGAGGATCAGCGCCCCGACAGTGTCGGGCTCCTTGCCGGGACGCCAGCCGACGAGCACGACGTCGATCGTCCGCACGCGCTTGACCTTGAACGTGCCCTTGCGCTCGCCGGGACGGTAGGGGGCAGAGAGCTCCTTGGCGATCGCGCCCTCGGCGTGCTCGAGCCAACGCTGGGCCTCCTGCTCGGTCACGACTGTCTCCATCAGCTCGACAGGCGCACAGGCGAACGTCCCGTCCCCGAGCAGCTCCTGCAGCGCGGCGCGGCGCTCGGACAGGGGCCGCTCCAGCAGCGACTCGTCCTCTCGGGCAAGCAGGTCGAAGACCACGTAGACGGCGGGTGTCTCGACAGACAGGCGCTCGATGCGGGAGATGGCCGGGTGGATGCGCTGGCCGAGCGCGTCGAAGTCCTCGTGGCCGTCCTCGTCGCGGACGACGATCTCGCCGTCGAGCACGTAGCGCCCTGACGGGAGCACCAGCTCGGGGAAGTAGCGACCGAGTGGCTTGGCCGAGCGCGACTGCAGGAACACCTCCTCACCGTCGACGAAGGCCAGGCAGCGGAAGCCGTCGAGCTTGATCTCGTAAGAAAGGTCCTCACCGACAGGCAGCGCCTTGCGCGCAAGGGCCAGCTGGGGCTTGACCGGAGGCGCGAGCGGCAGCGTCACAGCTTCTCTGCTTCGGGCTTGCGTGCCCGGCTTGGTTGCACGCGGCGCGGCTCGTTCTTCTGCTTGGCGAAGTGCGGCGGCCAGGGCGCGTCGCCGAGGCCCTCACGCTCGTCGCGCGCCGCGAGCTCGAGTAATGATGCCAGCGTGCCGGGGCGCTCGTCGATATCCGCGGACGGGTCGCCGCGCCCGCGCAGCCGCGCGGGAACCGTGTCGAGGCGCAGCTCGGCGGGATCGACATCGGTGACCTCCTCCCACTCAAGCGGACAGGACACACGCGCGTCCGCAACAGCGCGGACCGAGTAGGCCGAGGCGACCGTGCGGTCGCGCGCGTTCTGGTTGTAGTCGATGAACACACCCTCGCGTTCCTCCTTCCACCAGCGGCTCGTCGCCCTGCCGGGCATGTTCCGCTCGACCGCCCGCGCCAGCGCGAGCGCGGCGCGGCGCACCTCGGTGAAGTCGTGCTCGGGCTCGATCCGCACGTAGATGTGGATGCCACGCGAGCCGGAGGTCTTGGGGAAGCCGCGCAGGCCGTGCTCGTCGAGCACCTCGCGCACGCCGAGTGCCACCTCGCGCACCTCGGAGAACGGCACCTCGGGCCCGGGGTCGAGGTCGACACGCAGCTCGTCGGGGTGGTCGAGGTCAGCACGACGGACGGGCCAGGGGTTCCAGTCGATCACCCCGAGATTCGCGCCCCAGACGAGGTGAGCGGCATCGTTGGGCACCAG
This sequence comes from uncultured Solirubrobacterales bacterium, assembly GCA_963837135.1. Classification (GTDB taxonomy): domain Bacteria; phylum Actinomycetota; class Thermoleophilia; order Solirubrobacterales; family Solirubrobacteraceae; genus Palsa-744. The sequence goes on along the minus strand of CAWILV010000002.1, from coordinate 567,550 downwards.
CTCGCGAGCAGAGCGGCCGCTGGGGAACGTGACGGTCGCGGTCTCGATCCAGTCCGGCGCCGTGTTGGGCACGCGCTTCTGGAAGAACGGCTCGCCTTGCACCCCGTCGACCCAGCGCTTCATCACGGTCGGGCGCTCGCGCAGATGGCGGAGCACCGCCGGAGCGCACTCGAGGTAGTAGTTGACGAGGTCGAGCTTGGTGAGGCCACGTTCGGGGAAGAAGGGCTTTGAGGGACTGCTCACGCGCAGCTCACGCCCGTCGAGGACGAGAACGACGTGCTCCTTGTCAGCCGCCATGGCTCCAAAGGATGCCCTATCGACTCAAAGCTGGCAGCCGGGACACCGGTAGGTGAGGCGAATCCGCCGAACCGCGTGGTGGATCGTGTCGCCCTCTGACATCTCCTGTAAGGATGCCCGACATGGTGATCCCGCAAGCCGCGCTGATCGCGTCTGGGCCGTTTGGCGATGCTTTGAGCGCTGAACGTGTCGCGCTGGCCATCGCGCAGGGCTTGTGCGAGGGCGGCGCGCCGCGGCCCGATCTGTGTCCGATCGCCGTCGATCGGGGACATCTATCGGATGTGGGAGCGCTGCTCGAGGGGCTCGACTTCGACGTGCGTATGCGCCGAGCACGCGCAGTCATTTTGGGAGAGCCCCATCTCGAGGAGCACACGCTGAGGGGAAGCGTGGCGTTTGAGATCGCCACGCGGGCTCGCCAGGCGGGCGTGCCGGCCTACGCAGTGACCGGCTCCAACGCGCTCGACCGATTCGACGCACGCATCCTCGACCTGCAGGTCATCATCGAGGCGGGCAGCCGACGAGCGCTCGTCGCGGCGGGCAAGAGGCTGGCTCAGGTGCTCTGAGCCGCGGCGTCGGTGGCGAGTGACCGCGCCAGCTCGTAGACCAAGCGGGTCGCGTCGGCGACCGTGCCGAAGTCGAGGTTCGCGGGCACGTCGCTGGGCAGGTGGTAGTTGGCCAGGCTGCGCCAATCGGTCATCGAGACGAGCGTGACGATCGGGTAGCCGGCGCGGCTGGGGATCACGCTGTCGGTCGAAGCGCGGGCGCGGAAGCCCCGCTGGCACTCGACGTCGATCCGCTCGGCGCACGTGGCAAGCCGCTCGCGCAGCCAGGGGCCCGTGTAGCTCTCCATCCACACCGGCCCCTCCGCCTCCAGCGACACCAGATGGGGCGAGCCGACCGTGTCGAGGTTCGCAAACCACGTGCGCCCTGGATCGAGCTCGTGACTGTGACGGGCGACGAACGCGCGCACGCCGTCCTGGAGGGTCTCCTCTGCCCCACAGGAGACCAGCAGCACGCGCAGGCCCGGCAAGGGTCGGTCGCGCAGCAGCTCAGCGAGGGCGACGAGCGCGGCGACGCCGGAGAGGTTGTCGTTCGCGCCGGGCACCGTCGGGCTGCGCCACACGTCGGCGACTAGCGCGGTGCCCACAACGCCGAGCAGCAGCCCGGCGCGCGCGGGGGCGCGACGACCGCGGAGCGCCGCGAGCAGCGTGGCAAGCGGTCCGGCGAGGCCCAGCCACCACTGCGGCGTCGATGTTTTGAAGCGTTCGATCACCTGCGGGGCGTGCTCGTAGAGACGCTGCTGCAGGGTCTGGTCGAACAACATCCCCGTTTGCGGAGCATCGTGGTGGGCGAGCACGACAAGCGTGCCGGCTCCGTCCCCGTCACCGGCCCGCGCGATCAGGTTGACCGTAGTGCGCCTGCGGCGCACCAAACGCCGCAGGAGCCGCGGCCCGTTTTGGGCCTCGTCGACGATGCCTGCGAGAGTGCTTGCGGCGAGCAGCGCGCCCAGCACACGCCGGCCGCGCAGGGTCAGCGCCGCGGCAACCATGCCGAGCACGCCGAGCCCGGTGATGGTCGGGGCGAAGATCCCCCACGAGGGCTCATCCTCGAGCGCCACCTCGACTCCGGTAACCGCGCGCAGTCGCTGCGCCAGCCACTCCGCGGCCGCTCGCTCGCCCGGTGAGCAGGGCGGCCGGTCGATCACGGCGAGTGTCTCCACAACCTCGCGCAGGGTTGTCTCGAGCGTATCCGCGGCGGGACTCACGGAAAGCATCGAAGGGTAGCCTCGAGCGTGTATGCAATGGGGTTCACAGAAAGCATTGTCCCTCGCCACGGTAGGTTGGCACCTCGTCGACGATCCGCTCGCCTTCGAGCAGGTACAGGCTGGCGAAGCGCTCGCACAGCTCGCCGGCCTTGGCATGGCGCAGATAGACGCGGTCGCCAAGCCTGAGTGTGTCCGCGGCAGCGCCGAGCAGCGGCGTCTGCACCTCGCCGGCGCCCTCCTGGAAATCCAAGCGCAGTCCCGCCGGCAAATGCGGTCGCGGCAGGCGAGTCCGATCGGCGGGGCCGGAGGCGAGGTAGCCGCCTCCCAGCGCCGTGACCACGCCGGGCCCGGGACGGCGCACGACGGGCAGCGCGAACAGCGCGGCGGGACGGGGCGTGAACGCGCGATAGGCGTCGAACAGGGTAGGTCCATATAGCCCCGAGCCGGCCGTCACCTCGGTGACCGTTCCCTCCGCGGCAGTCGATTCGAGGCTGCCGGTCCCACCGCCGTTGACGAACTCCAGCGAGGAGGAGGAGGAGGAGGAGGAGGACTCCCCGATCGTCTGTTCCACCGCAACCACCGCGGCGGCGCGGCGCACGGCCAGCTCGCGCGCGGAGAATGTCTGCATCGCACGGATCGCGCGGGCACGCAGTGGGGGACCGATTCCCCGCCCGCGCGGCGTGTCGCCGAGGCCGGCGATCTGTGCCTCGTAGGACATGATCCCGACCAGCGCTAAGCCGTCGCGGGCGAGAACCGCGCGCGCCAGCGCGGCGGCCTGCTCGGGAGTGTGGGCGGGCGAGCGCTTGGCGCCGACGCGCACGCGGCCGCCGAGGGTCCACCAGCCCGCATCGAGATCGATGCACACGCGCAGCGCGGCGGCGTCCCGATCGCCGCGCATAGGGTCGAGCACGCGATCAATCAGGTCGAGCTGCTCGGCGCTGTCGACCATCACCGTTACGCGCATCTCTGCTCGCTCGGTGGTGAGCGCCGCAAGCGCTCGGAGCGCCTGCCGGTCGGCGGTTGGATAGGCCACGACCAAGTCCTCGGCGCCGTGAGAGGCGAGCCAGAGGGCCTCCGGGAGCGTGAAGGCGAGCGTGCCGGCGAACCCCGGGCGAGCGAGCACACGTTCCTGCAAAGCGCGACAGCGAACGGACTTGCTCGCCAAGCGAATCGGCTTGGCGGCGGCGCGGCGCACGAGATCCTCGGCGTTGGCCCACAGCGCGTCGAGATCGATGACCGCGAACGGCGCCTCCAGGTCCACGGTGGCCCGCTCCAAACGCTCGTATGCCGCGTGGTTGTGGGTCGTGTGGTTGTGGGTCGTGTCAGCCATCGGCAGGGGTGGTGGGTCGCGGAGGTTGGACGGGTCCCAGGATTCGGTCGGTCCAAGTGTTGGCAAAGCGTCCCTCGGGGTCGAGCCGGGCGCGGACGGCCTGGAAACGGTCCCAGTCGGGATAGCGCGGGCGTAGCGTGGCGGCGGTCTGGAAGTGGCGCTTGCCCCAGTGAGGACGCCCGCCGAGCTCGTCCATGATCGCCTCGACAGCGCGGAAGTATGGCTCCCAGGCCATTCCGCGATACATGTGGACCGCGACGAAGCCGCTGTCGCGACCGGCCGCGGTGCTGAGCAGGGCGTCGTCGGGCGCGACCGTCCGCACCTCGATCGGGAACGGCACCGCGAGGCCACTGGCACGCCCACTCCCCAGCTCCTCGCCAGCCACGAGCGCCATGATGCGATTGACCGCCTCGGGTGTGACGGCGCGCGGTAGCGCGTACTCCATCTCGGTGAAGCGCACCAACCGCGGACTGGCGAAGACTCGATCGGAGCGATCAACCCGTGTGGCCGCACCGGCGAGACGGGTGACGAGGCGGTTGAGCTGAGGGATGCACCGCGGGAAGCGACGCCCGGTGCGGCAGAGCAGCTCGAAGGCGTGGTTGGTGAGCAGCACGTCGTTGGCGTAGGCGCTGACCCGGCCGCGCGGGCGCGGGGGCTGATCGGTGCGGTTGTTGGTGCGTGTGAGCGCGGTGTCGGCGTGCGGGAAGACGAAGAACTCGAAGTGGTCGTTGCTAAGCGCCAGCTCCTCGAAGCGTGCGAGCGTCTCGTGCAGTGGTGCAGGAGCGGCGACGCCGCGCAGGGTGAAGGCGGGGACACAACGGAGGGTGACCTCGGCGATCACGCCGAGCGTGCCGAGGCCCACGCGCGCGGCGCGGAAGATCTCGGAGTCGATGTCCTCAGCGCAGCGCAGGGTCGAGCCGTCGGCGAGCACGAGCGTGAGCTCAGCCACCTGCGCGGAGATGTTGCGCAGGCGAGCGCCGGTCCCGTGCGTCGCCGTGGAGATCGCTCCGGCGATGCTCTGGACGTCGATGTCGCCGAGGTTCTCCATGGCCAGCCCGTGCGTGGCGAGCTGGCGACTGAACTCACGGATTGTGATTCCCCCCTGCACGCGCACCAGCCCGGAGGAGCGGTCGACGTCGAGCACGCCGGTGAGCCGCTCCAGGCGCAGCTGAGAGCCGTCGGTAAGGGCAATGTCGCTGAAGGAGTGCCCGGCGCCGGCCACGCGCACGCGGCGATCGTGCGCGGCGGCGCGGGTTATCGCCTCTGATATCTCCTCGATCGAGCCGGGGATCTCGACGACCGCGGGACGGCAGCGCTCGTCGCCGGCCCAGTTGTGCCAGTCGACGGCGCGCTCGTACGGATCGTTAGGCTCGCTCATCAGATGACCGACCCCGAGCCTACTGCGACCCCGGGTAAGTCGGGCGCCGTCACACCGGCGAGCGCGGCCGCATCCGCGAGCGTCACCGCGGCCGCGAGCCCAGCAGTCCGTGCCTCTCGCGCGCGCTCACTGCCCACGCCGGGCGCCAAGCGCGCGACCGTGATCGGGGCTGGGTCGTTCGGAACGGCGCTGGCCGTGTTGCTCGCTCGGGGCGGGCTGCGCACGACGCTGCAGGCGCGCACCGCTGAGCAAGCGATTGACTTGGAGCAGGAGCGCGAGAACCGCGTCTACCTGCCTGGCGTGGAGTTGCCCGGCCAGCTACGGATAGAGCCGGCCGCCGCCGGGGTCGCGCGCGCCGACTACGTGTTCCTTGCCGTGCCCTCGAGCGGTTTGGACGAGGTGATCGCGACGCTCGAGGCGGCGGGACTGGACAAGCGCGCGGCGGTCGTATCGGTGGCGAAGGGCCTGGTGGCACCGGATGGGCTGCCGCCGACGATCGTGCTCAGCGCGAGGTTCGGCCCCGGCCGGGTCGCGTGCCTGGGCGGGCCGGCGCATGCCCAGGAGATGGTGAACGAGGGCGCCGGCCTAGTGGCCGCCTCCAGCGACGAGGAGCTCACGCGAGCGCTCGCGCAGGTGTTCACGCGCGCGGGGGTCGTCTGCGAGCAGTCCGACGACCCGCTCGGCGTCGAGCTGGCGGGCGCCGCCAAGAACGCCGCGGCGCTGGCGGCCGGGGCCACGGAGGCGCAGGGCCTGAACGCGGCAGGCGCGGCCGCGGGGCACATCTTCGCCGAGGTGTGGCGCTACGCCGCGAGCCTGGGCGCGCGACCGGAGTCGATGATCGGTCTCGCCGGCGCCGGCGATCTGGTGGCCACGGCGCTGGCTCGCGACAGCCGCAACCGCCGCGCCGGCGAGCTCTTGGCCGCGGGCGTGCCGGCCGCAGAGATCCCCGCTCGTATCGGCCAGGCGGTCGAGTCGCTGGAGTCGGTGCCACTGCTCGCTCGCGCGCTCGAGCGCGCAGGTGTCGAGACTGGGGCCGACGGTGGCGGCGTGGCTGGCGAGTGTGCAGGTGAGCGGGCGGGCGGGCGGGCTCCTATTACTTCCGCGTTGGGACGGCTGATCTCCGGAGAGCTGCCGTTGGACGACTGGGTGGCCTTGGTACGCGCCACGGTGCCCCCGCCCGCTCGCTGGCGCCGACCTCAGCCGGGGTTCTGGCGCCGCGCGTGGCGGCGAGCGACAGGGCGAAATCGTTAGCGCAAGCGCGTATCCCTATGGTATACATATCGTAGATACCATGGCACTCGCACTTAGAAAGGAAGCAGATGTCCCAACCCGCTAAGAAAAAAGCAAAGGTCGAGCCCAAGTTCGACCCTACGGCGAAACTCGAGCTCGACGATCCCGAGGAGCTCCTCGCACAGGAGGGCCGCCGCGAAAAGGCCCTGCGCATGCAGGAGCTGGTCCGTCCGGGACGCACGACGCCGATCGCTGTGCGCTTCGACCAGTTCACGCTCAAACGCCTGAAGTCACTCGCCGCGCTGCGCAACACCGGCTATCAAACTCTGCTGAAGGAATTTATCGTCGAACGCCTCTACGAGGAGGAGAAGCGCGAGGGCATCATCAAGTCATGAGCGCGCTCACAACGGCCTCGTAAACCCCCGTGCCGTGGCCGGCCTCGGTCACCCGCGCATTCTCGTATTTCGCCAACGCCTCGCGGATCGACGGATCACGCTCAACGGCGTTTGCCACCAGCCAGAACGTCTCCACCTGCGCCGCGCACGCCAGATCCTCGCGCGAGTCCCCCACTGCGAACGTCTCCTTGCGCGCGTACCCACGCGCGCGCCGGTGCCAGGCGACCCCGCCCACCTTCGAGGCGCCCGCCGGCAGCAGGTGATAGCCGCGCACGTGCGGTAGCTCCGCGAGCGCGGGCGAGCGGCGGTTGACCACACCGTTGTCCACCAGTCGCAGATCCCCGTGGCCGTGCTCCCGTAACAGCGCATCCACCTCGAAGGCGTCCACCAGACCGCGGAACAGGTGCGAGACCTCGCGCTCGGTGTGCCATGGCTCGTGGTACTCCAGGCGCCCTTCGTAGCGCTCCAGCAGCAGCGCAGGCGCGCCCGAGCGCTCGATCTGCTCGGCGATCGTCAGCTCGCCCGGCAAGAGCTCGCCCGTCAACCACTGCTCCTCCCCATCGAGCACCACGCACGCGCCCGCCTCGTAGATGAAGGAGCTCTGTCCGAGCAGCCGCGCGTCCTCGAACACCTGCATGCGCCTGCGCCCTGACATCAGCACTACCTCGACGTCCGCGCGCAGGCACGCCTGCACGGCGCGCACCCCGTCGATCGATACGGCCCCCTCGCCATCGTGCAGCAGCGACGCACGCCGCCCCAGCAGCGTTCCGTCGAGATCCACGTACATGCACCGCACTCGCATGGGGGAAACACGGTCGTTGGGGCCTTCGTCGCCGCGAGGAATGCTGAGGAACTCCATGGGACTCTACTATCGCAAGCGGTGGCCCTCCAACGCACGATCGAGCCCTGGAGCGCGCTGCTGGACGAGGCGCGCGAGGATGGCCGGCTCGTGCGCGAGGCGCGCGAAGGACCGGGTCGTGCCAAGTTGGTCGACCCCCCCGAGGAGCTGCACCCCGAAGTGCTCGCGGCGCTCTCGCGCTTGGAGATTGAGCGTCTTTACTCCCACCAGGCGGAGGCGATCTACTCCTCCTGGGACGGGCCGACGATCGTCACGACCGGGACCGCCTCGGGCAAGTCGATGTGCTTCAACCTGCCCACGCTCGACGTGCTCTGCCGCGACACGAAAGCACGCGCCCTGTACCTCTACCCGACGAAGGCGCTCGCCCAGGACCAGGCCCGCGCGCTCGCGGCCTTCGGCCTTACGAAGCGCGTGCGCCCGGCGATCTATGACGGCGACACCCCACGCGAGGCGCGCGCGGACATCCGCCGGCGGGCGAACGTCGTGCTTACAAACCCCGACATGCTCCACATCGGCATCCTCCCCAACCACGCCGCCTGGGCCGAGCTGTTCGCGAACCTCGCGGTCGTCGTTGTCGACGAGGCCCACGTCTACCGCGGCGTGTTCGGCTCGCATGTCGCCAACGTCCTGCGCCGGCTGCGCCGGATCGCGGCGGCCTACGGCACCGCCCCCCGCTTCCTGCTCACCTCGGCCACGATCGCCAACCCGGTGGAGCTGGCCGAGCGCCTGACAGGCTTGGAGGACGTGAGCCTGATCGACGAGGACGGCTCGCCGGCGGCGGGGCGGCAGATCGCGGTATGGAACCCACCGCTGACCGACGAGGCTTTGGGCAAGCGCCGCTCGGCGCTCGGGGAGGCGGCCGAGCTGCTCGCGCGGCTCGTGCGCGACGGGGCGCGCCTGATCTGCTTCATGAAGTCGCGCAAGGGCGTCGAGGTCCTGCACAAGCTGCTCGTCGCGGACCTGGAGGAGAGCGGCGATCCAGAGCTTGCAAAGCTCGTGGCCCCCTACCGCGCCGGCTACACCTCCCAGCAGCGCCGCGACCTGGAGGGTCGCCTGGTTCGCGGCGAGCTGCGCGCCGTGATCACGACCGACGCGCTGGAGCTGGGGATTGACATCGGCGAACTCGACGCCGCGGTGGTTGTCACGTTCCCCGGGACCGTCGCCTCGCTGCGCCAGATGTGGGGACGTGCCGGGCGCCGCGGACGGGGTCTAGCGGTATATGTGGCGGGCGAGGACGCGCTCGACCAGTTCTTCTGCCGGCATCCCGACGACTTCCTAGAGCGCCCCGTCGAGGCCGCAATCCTCGACCACGAGAGTCCTCTGATCTTCCGCCGGCACCTCTTGTGCGCCGCGCACGAGGGGCCGCTCTCCGGCCAGGACGCCGAGTTCCTCGGGCCGCGCTGGGAGGCCCATGCCGAAGTTCTGCAGAGCGCGGGTGAGCTACGCCGCCGGGCGGGCGGGGTCCGGTCAGCTGGGGCGGCGGGGAGGGTGGGGCCTAATACCTATGTCCTCCGCGAATCCGGCGGCTACCCCGCCGCCGAAGTCTCGCTGCGCTCGGCCTCTCCCGATCAGTTCGCGATCGTCGACGTGGCCTCGGGCGAGCTGCTCGGCTCGACCGAGGCCACGCGCGCCCACTCAACCGTGCACGAGGGCGCGATCTACCTGCACCTCGGGCGCTCCTACGAGGTGCGCGAACTCGACCTGGAGCGCCGCCGCGCGCTGGTCGCGCCGTTCGAAGGCGACTGGTACACGCAGCCCAAGCGCGAGACCGAGACCACGATCGAGCGCCTGCTCGACCGCCGCTCCACGCTCGGGGTCACGCTCAGCTTCGGCGAGGTCGCCGTCACCGACACGGTGCTCGCCTTTCAGCGCCGGCGCCTGTCCGACCACGCGCCCGTCGACCTGGTCGCGCTCGAGCTGCCCCCCACGAGCTTCTCCACGCAGGCTCTCTGGTTCGAGCTGGACTCATCCACGTTGGGGGTGGGCGACACGATCCCTCTGGAGGCGCTCCTCGGCGCGCTGCACGCAACCGAGCACGCCCAGATCGCAGTGCTGCCCCTGATCGCGATGTGCGACCGCTGGGACATCGGCGGGTTGTCCACGAACCTCCATCCCCAGACCGGCGGCGCGACGATCTTCATCTACGACGGCCACCCCGGCGGGATCGGCATCACGCGCACCGCGTTTCACCGCTTTGAGGAGCTGTGCCGCGACGCACACCGCCTGATCGCCGAGTGTCCCTGCGCCTCGGGCTGCCCCTCGTGCGTGCAGTCGCCGAAGTGCGGCAACCTCAACGAACCGCTCTCCAAGGCAGGGGCCCGCCTGTTGCTGGAGCGGATGCTCGCCGAGGAGCCTGCGGACGGGCGCCGCTCCGAACGCGATTTGCGCCTGTTAAAGGCCTGACATGCCCCCCTCCCCGCAACGCTGGCGCTAGCCGTGCCGCGTCCCTACGCCAGGAAGGCGGCGCTCGATGTTCTCGCGACCTGCCTTGCGTTGACCTGCCTGGCAACCTCGGCCTTTGCGCCGACCCCGGCCTCCGCCGCCGGCTTCCAGTTCGGTCTCGCCGACTACGAACCGGCCACGTTCTCCGACCCTCGCGTCGCCGAGCTCGGCGTCCACATCGCTCGCGACGTCGTCCCCTGGAACGTCGTCGCGAGCCCGCGCGACCTCGCGGCCGTGACCACCTGGCTGGAAGCCGTCAAACGCGCCGGCATCACTCCCCTGATCACCTTCCAGCACGCCGACGGCAACGATCACGCCCCGACCCAGGCCCAGTTCCTGAAGGACTTCCTGCGCTTCCGCGCGCTGTTCGGATGGGTCACCGAGTTCTGCCCGTGGGACGAGGCCACCCACGCCGGTCAGCCGACCGCGCGCCGTCCGCGGCTCGCCGCCGAGTACTACAACGCGATGACGTCTCATTGCGCCGGCTGCGAGATCACCGCACCGGACACGCTCGACGCCGACGGCGACATCGAGGCCTGGATCGGCCAGTTCCTGCGCACCGCGCGGCCCTATCCGAAGATCTGGCCGCTGAACCCCTACATCAGCGTCTCCACCGACAACTCGCGCCCGATCAGGCGACTGCTGTCCTTCGTCCACGGCCAGGTCTGGTTCAGCGAGGTCGGCGGCATCGTCTGGTGGCGCTTCCACGGTCGGCTGATCTACCACGGCGAGACCTACGCGGTCCGCTCCACCAAGAACATCTTCAAGCTCGCCTCGATCAGCCCCCGGATCACCCGCGTCTACTACTACCACTGGCGCTCACCCGGCACCCCCCAGTCTGCGAAGAAGTCCACCTGGGACGCGGGGCTCGTCACCGCCGATGGCGTCGCGCGTCCCGCGCTGCTCGCCGTCGCGAAAGCTCTTCACCGGCAGATCCAGACGGCGACTCCCAGCTCCTTTTAGCGGGCGAGTGCCGAAGTCTTGCTAGGGCGCGACCTCCGGCGCCTCTAGCCGCCAGGCCCCTTTCGGCCCGGGATGGCGCGCGTTGTGGTGGAGCAGCACGACGCCGACGAGGATGAACGGGACGAGGTTCACCGCGTGCAGGACGAGCGCGTAGGGCAGCGCCTCGGAGTGGGGCACGCCATAGGCTTTTAGCGCGATCAGAGCCGCGCCCTCGAACACGCCGATCGCGCCCGGCGGCGAGGGCAGGATCATCGAGAGCCCGATCGCCACGGTCACGAGCACGCCGCAGGCGAAGGGCAGGTGCAGGTGGAAGGCGACGCTCACGAAGTAGGCGCACAGCGCCGTGAGCATCCAGGCGAGGATCGTCCACAGGAACGCTTCCAGTGCGACCGTGCCGTGGCGCAGGCCAGACAGGCCGTGATTGAGCTCGTCGATCGTGCGCTCCAAGCGCTCGCCGGAGAACAGCGAGAACCGGCCCAGCGGACGCAGCAGCAGCCGCAACGGCCGGTCGCCGTACACCGCCAGCACGACGACGGCGGCGACGATCAGCCCCGCCAGCACGATCGCCGCGAGCGCCGCCGCGCCGAACCAGCTCACGTGCGGCAGCCAGTGCTCGGCGGCGAAGAAGATCACGAGGATCGCGATCACGTCGTACAGTCGCTCGATCACGACGGTCCCGATAATCTCGATCGCGGGCGTTGAGCTGCGTTGGTTGAGCACCAGCACGCGGGCCGCTTCGCCGGCGCGCGCGGGCAGGATCGAGTTGTAGAAGTAGCCGATCATCGTCGCGTTCACGACCGACCCGCGCGGAGGACGGCGACCGGGGGCGAACAGCGAACGCCAGCGCAGCCCCCGGGCCACGTCGCCGAGCCCGAAGGCGATCAGCGCCGGGATCAGCCACAAATAGTCGCTCGTGCGCAGCGCATGCCAGACCTCGCTGAGGTTGATGCCGCTGAGCGCGATGTAGGAGAAGAGCACGGTGACCGCGACCGTCACCGCGTTGATCAACAGCCGCGAGCGCCGCGGCAGGCGCGGCGATTCTCGTCGTGCCCGGACCTGTTCAGACGCGCTCAAGCGAAGTTCAGTATGCCCGCTTGCCCGGACCGAGGCATCTTGCCCGAATTCTGGTGCTTCATCGGGACGACGATCAGTAGGCGCCGATCGGCGGACCTTCGTACTTGACGCCCGCCGGGCTCACCCAGCGCACGCGCCAGGCGGTTCCCTTGGTGGACGAGTTGAAGGCCCAGTAGCCGGCGCCGTTGGTCGTGACCGTCTTCAGCCTGCGGTAGCTGTGCGCGCCCCTGAGCTTCACCAGCACCGTGGCCTTTGTGACCCCGGCCGTGGGCCGGATAAGGCCCCACAGCGAGAAGCCGTGCCCGCGCTTGGTCACCGTCAGCGGCACCGGGAAGCCGTTGTAGAGCGGCTTGTGCGCGCCACTCACGTACTCCAGGCCGGTCTGGAAGCCGACGAAGCCGCCGATCGCGCTGACCGAGAAGGGCCCCCCGACCGGGTCGTCTTTGAACAGGTACTGCGAGAAGGCCGCCACGCGCGGGTTGTCGTAGGCCATGTGCTCGGCGATCGCGTCGTATTCGGCCTGCTTGGCGGCGGAGACACCTTCGAACTTGTTCGGCTTGCTGTTGACCCCGAACTCGGTCAGGTAGATCGGCAGCCCCCCCGGGATCGCGTGTGCGCGCGCGGCCAGGTTGAGCGCGTTTGACAGGCGCGAGAGCGAGGCGATCGTGACGCTGTCCTTCTGCTTCCAGACATATTTGGGACCGGCCGCCGGGAAGTAGGCGTGGTGGGCGTAGCCGGTCATCTGCAGCTCGCTGCAGGTGCTGGATTTCTTGTACTTTGCGTTCAGACACAGCGCTTCGCGCATGAACGCCAGCGGCGCCACCGGATGTAGCAGTGCGCCCGCTTTTTCCTTGCGGATGTTGACGGTGTCGTAGCCGACCGGCGCCGTCTCGCCGAACAGCACGCGCGGATGCGCGATCCCGGCCGCCTGCAGCCCCGCGTAGCCGGCCTGGTAGAGGCCGCGGTAGATGAATCCCGAAACGGGCTTGCCGCTGGAGCTCCACTGCGGCGTCAGGTAGGCCGGCTCGTTGGGCTCGTTCCAGATCGAGTAGAGCGAGACCTCCGAGCCGTAGTGGAGGGCCACGGCTGTCATGAATTCCTGAAAGTCGAGGGGGTCGGGCCGATAGGTGTAGGGAGCTTTGTGGTTCGCCGTGGCCCAGTTCGGCGCCGGCGCGGTCACGGTCAACAGCACCTGCCAGCCAAGCTGCTTGGCTTCGGCGAGCAGAAGGTCGTACTGGCCCCAGTTGTAGCTCGCGGGGTTGGTCGCTTCGAAGTTCGGCTTCGTCGCGCTGGTGGGAGCGGGCGCGACCGTGTACCAGTTGAGCTCCACGCGCAGCGCTTTCACGCCGAGCGTTTTCAACTGCGCGAGCGTCGCGGGACGGGTGATCGGGCTCAGCAGATCGCTCGAGCCCTCGAAGTAGAGCTTCTGACTGGTCGAGGCCTGTACCGTGCCGGCGCCGATCGCGCCGCAGGCGAGCGCCGAGGCAAGGGTTGCACAAAGAAGGATGCGGATGCGCGACATTGGCCCTCGATTCGATCGTTGCCTGCTTGCGGGGGACGGGGTAGCGTAGACATGCTCGCGGACGAGCCGGCCGTACGCTGAGACACCCTGGCGATCGGGAAGTTGCGCGCTCTGAAGCGCTTACTGCGAGCTGACCTTCACGTTGCAATGCGCCCCGTGCAAGTGCGCGCATACGATCACGTAGCCCGGTCGCGGGCGGTGATGGGCGTCGGTCAGCCCCGAGTCGAAGATCGTCGAGGAGGTGCCGCCGGTCCAGTCGTAGATGTAAAGGCGCTTGATCCGCGGCTGCGAGGAGGCGATCGCGAACATGAAGCCGAGCGCTTTCGCCGCGCGCGCGAGGCCGGAGCCGCGGTAGTTGGGGAAGGCGCCACCGAATTTCACGATCCCGCCGGTCTCGGTCAGCCACACGTCCCCTGGCACCACCCCGAGGATCGCGCGGGTACGTTCACTGGAAAAGCGATTGGTGTCCGAGTAGTTGTGCAGCCCCCAGAGCGTCGGCGTCGGCACGCGCAGATGACGCAGCTCGGCTTTGAATTCAGAGATGTAGGTGAGCGTGGGGCCGACCTGGTTCTGGTCGAGGATGTCGAGGCCGAGGATCGTGCACTTGGGACAGACGTGCCGCAGCGCCTGGTAGTACTTGGCCGATTCGACGGCCGTCGGGCTGTTGAACTTCTCGTACGTGTAACGGACGTTACCCCGGTTGGTCTCGTTCCACGGCTGGTACAAGTGGACGCGTGGGAACAGCTGCATGAACTTCTTCGTGTCCTGTTCATAGGTCCTGATGCTCGGCATGCGCGTGGGCGTGTACTCGGAGTGGTAGAAGGCCACCAGCACCTGCTGGTGCTGGGCTTCGGCGGCGTGGATCCAGGTGGTGGCCTTCATCAGCGAGTAGCCGCGGACGGCCGCGTCGTAGGGAGCGATGTAACGGGTGATGTGGGTGTGCAGCTGCTGCCACAGCGGATCGGAGAACATCTCGGTGCCCTCGTCGGCGATGCCGACCTGGAACGAGGCGGCGGCGTGCGCCCTGGGCGCGTGGGACCGGCTCTTCGAGCCCGCCGACAGCGCCGCGGGGACGCCGAGCGCGAGCGAGCAGACGCAGAGCAGCAGCGCGGCGGCGAGAGCGAGGCGGGGGCGCGAGGTCGTGATACGCAGAGTCGTGAACACGGCCATCGAAACAGCCTATACGCCGAAAAGTTGCGTTTCCCTGCGTCCGCGCGGGGAGCCGTGCGGGCGCATAGGATGGCAGGCGATGCGCAACGGGCGATGGCGCTACTGGGGTCCGCTGTCGGTCGTGCTCGTGGTGGCCTTCGCGCTGCGCCTGTGGGGCATAAAGCAGGGGTTGCCGTACGTGTACGACGTCGACGAGTACGGACACTTCGTGCCGGAGGCCGTGGCGATGTTCGACCACGGGCCGAACCCCCACTACTTCGTCAACCCGCCTGCATTGACGTACTTTCTGCACGTCGTGTTCGGAGTCTGGTTCGGGGTTCTGAGATCAGGCGAGCACCGATCGATCGCGCGCGAATTCGCGCTGCACCCCGATCGCCTGTTTCTGCTGGCCCGGATCACGGTCGCGCTGCTCGGGACGGTTTCGGTATGGCTGCTCTACCTCCTCGGCGCGCGCCTGTTCGATCGTGCCGTCGGCCTGCTCGCGAGCGCGGTGATGGCCGTGGCTTTTCTACCGGTCTTCTACGGACATCTCGCGCTCAACGACGCGCCGACGCTGGTGCCGCTGACGCTCTCGCTGCTGGGCACCGCCGGCGTTCTGCGGCGAGGACGGATGGTGGACTACCTGCTGGCGGGGATCGGCCTGGGGTTGGCCACAGCGACGAAGTACACGGCGGGCGTGATGATCTTGGCGCTGCTGGCCGCGGCGGCGGCGCAATACCGCGACGGGAGACGCGAGACCGAAGGGGGGACTGACGAGGATCGGACGGACCGCCGCGCAAGGCCGGCCGGCCGCCGCGACGTGGCGATCGGAATGGCGGTCGCCCTGACAGCCGCGCTCGCCGCGTATCTGGTCGCCAACCCGTATTCACTGCTCGACTTCCACTCCTTTAAAGCGGAACTGGAAGTCCAGTCGAGCTACACCGAACAGTCGCGAGCCTCATGGATCGGCGGGCCAAAGCGGGGTGGCTTCATCTACTACCTGTGGTCGTTCACGTGGGGGCTCGGCTGGATCCCCGCGCTGGCGGCGCTCGGCGGAGCCGTGACGATCTGGCGCAAGCAGCGGCGGGTCGGCTGGGTACTCGTGCCGGTCGCCGTGCTCTACCTGCTGTTCCTGAGCCTGCAGGGACGCTACTTCGGCCGCTGGCTGCTGCCGATCTTCCCGATTGCCTGTCTGCTGGCCGCGAGCTTCGCGCTGGAAGTGGCCGGCTGGGCGTCGCGACGCACGCCACAGCTGCGTGACGCCCCGGCCGCTTTCACCGCGCTGGCGATGATCGCGCTGGCCGCGCAGGGCCTCCTTTACAGCATCCACTCGGGCCTGGTCCTCTCCCGCGCCGACACGCGCAACCTCACGCGGGCGTGGGTTGTGGAACACATACCCGCGGGCGCGAGGATCGTCGTCGAGCCGGTCGTACCGAACGCGTGGCTGAACGAAACCGGCGGGCTCACGCCCACCCACGCGCGCTGGGTCAAGTACCCGACGTTGCGCGTGGTGCTGAACCCCGCGACCGGGGCGCCCGAACCGACGCATCGGACCGTGCAGTTGGAAGACTACGAGAGCACGCTGAGTCCGACGCTGATCGGATACTACGAGCGAGAGGGCTACTGCTGGGTGGTGAGCGGCTACACCCAATCCGGGCGCGCGTTCGCCGATCCGAAGGTGGTGCCGCACGCGATCGCCTACTACCGGGAACTGGCAAGGCAGGGAGAGGTCGTCTACCACGTCTCTCCATACAGCTCGGGGAAGAGCCCGGTCACATTCAACTTCGACTGGACGTTCGACTACTACCCGCTCGCCTTCCACCGACCGGGCCCGGAAATGACCGTCTACCGATTGCACGGCGGGCGGTGTGGGAGCATCACCGGCCGGGCGGTAGAAAGCGCGTAGGCCTACTGATTCCTCCGCGCGATCTTGCGTAGGTCGATCGACAGTGAACCCCCCTCCATTACGCCTGGTTCCCCCGAGCGATCTTGCGCAAATCGATCGTCGCGTCATACAGCTTCGCGTCGACCCCCTCCTCCAGCGCGATCTCCCGTAACGGCCGCCCCGAGTCGGTGGCGCGCTTGACGATCGTCGTGCCCTTGTCGTAGCCGATCACCGAGTTCAGGGCGGTCGCCGTCGCCAGGGTCGCGCCCGCCGAGGCCTCACAGCCAGCCTTGTTGGCCTCGATCCCATCGACGCACTTCTCCGCGAACACGCGCGAGGTGCTCGCCAGCAGGTGCAGAGACTGGAGCAGGTTGCGCGCGAGCAGGGGGATGCGTACGTTGAGCTCGAACTGGCCCTGCATCCCTCCGATGGTGATCGCGGTGTCGTTGCCGATCACCTGCGCGGCGACCTGCAGCACGACCTCGGGGATCACCGGATTGACCTTCCCCGGCATGATCGAGGAGCCCTTCTGCAGCTCGGGCAGGCGGATCTCGCCGATGCCGGCACGCGGGCCGGAGCCCATCAACGCGAGGTCGCCGGCGATCTTGCTCAGCGATACCGCCACGACCTTCAGCGCGCCGGAGAGCTCGACAAGCGCGTCGCGGCTGGCCTGCGCCTCGAAGCGATCCAGGGGGGCGGCGATCTGTTTCAAACCGGATTCCTTCTTCAACCGCGCGCGGACCTTCTCGGCGAACTTTGCGTGCGTGTTCAGGCCGGTGCCGGTGGCGGTGCCTCCGAGCGGGATCTGCCCGACGTGGACGAGCGCTGAGCGCACGCGCTCCTGGCCGAGCGCGATCTGCGCGGCATAGCCGCCGAACTCCTGCCCGAGTGTGACGGGGACGGCGTCCATCAGATGCGTGCGCCCGGACTTGACGACGTTCTGAAAGCTCTTGGACTTCTTCGCGAACGAGCGCTCCAGCTGGCGGAGCGCCGGCAGCAGCTCGTTCTGGGCGACGTCGAGCGCGGCCAGATGCACGGCCGAGGGAAACACGTCGTTGGAGGACTGGCCCATGTTGACGTGGTCGTTCGGATGCACGCTGGAGCCGGCGAGCGCGGCGATCACCTCGTTTGCGTTCGTGTTCGTCGAGGTGCCCGAGCCGGTCTGGAAGACATCGATCGGGAACTGCCCGTCGTGCTTGCCGGCAGCGATCTCGCCGGCGCCTTTGGCGATGCTCGAGGCGCGACGTTTGTCGAGCAGGCCGAACTCGCCGTTGACGAGCGCGGCGGCGCCCTTCAGGCGGGCGAGCCAGCGCACGACCGACACCGGCACCCGCTCGCCCGAGATCGGGAAGTTTTCGACGGCCTTAGTTGTCTCTCCGCCCCACAGTTGCTTCTCCGGCATCGGCTCTCCTTGGTCCTATCTGGCTCCCACCCGCCCGTTGAACCCTACCCGCAGAACGCGGCGAGCTCCCGCGCCAACCCGACGGGGTCGTCGTAGGCCATCAGGAAACCCGTGCTCTGCAGCACGCGCAGCTGGCCGTTGGGCAGCAACGCCAGCGCCTCTTCGGCTGCCACGAGCGGGTGCTGGCGGTCGCGGTCGGCCCACAGCAGCAGCACCGGCATGTCGAGCTGCGGGTATAGCTCGCGCAGCCCAGTCTGCGCGCCACGCGGCCAGGAGCGTGCGCAGCGCGACCACGAGCGGGCGAGGTTCGGGTTGCCGGGGACGTCGGCGAAGGCGTGACGCAACAGATCGCGCGCGGCGGGATCCGCGCGCGCGGTCAGGCGCAGGCCGCGCTCGGGGGTGAAGGCAGCGCGCGCGCCGTGGGTGAGCAGGCGGTCCAGGCCAGGAACGGCGCCGGCCGTGGCGGCCAGGCGCCAGGCGGTGCGCAGGCGCGCGTTCTGCGGTGGGGCGTGCAGGCGGCTGCCCATCAGCACCAGCCGCTTGGGGCGCAGGCTGCCACGCGCGACAGCGTGCAGCAGGATCTCCACGCCGGCGTCGTGACCGCCGATCAGGGGCCGCGGCCCAAGCACGTCGGCGGCGAAGCCGGACATCACGTCGGCGAACCAGTCGAGCGTGTAGGGATGGCGCGGGCGGTCCTCGGAGTCGCCGTGCAGCGGCAGGTCGGGTAACACCACGCGAAAGCGGTCGGCGAGCTGCTCGACGGCCGGTTCGAACTCCCTGTGGGAGAGCATCGCCGAGTGCAACAGCGCGAGCGGCGGCCCCGCGCCGAACTCGCGGTAGGCCACACGCGCACCGTCGGGATGGTGGTAGAGACGCAGCCTCACACTGGCAATCGTAGGCCGCACCTACAATGGGCGCCCCCGTGAGCGCCCCCGCGAAACACCCGCTGATCCCGCGCCGCGCGGTCGATCCTCGCCAGGAGCTGCCGAAGCTGGAGCTGGAGGTGCTGGAGCGCTGGCGCGAGCGGGAAGTGTTCGCCGAGTCGTTGCGCGAGCGCGAGGACGCCGAGCAGTGGGTCTTCTACGAGGGACCACCCACCGCGAACGGACCTCCAGGGTCACATCACG
The DNA here is from genome assembly GCA_963837135.1 of uncultured Solirubrobacterales bacterium. Lineage (GTDB taxonomy): Bacteria > Actinomycetota > Thermoleophilia > Solirubrobacterales > Solirubrobacteraceae > Palsa-744. The sequence continues at coordinate 548,732 of CAWILV010000002.1, read as the reverse complement.
TGCTTTCGCGCGTGTTCAAGGACATCTACCCGCGGTTTCAGACGATGCGCGGCTACCGCGTAGAGCGCAAGGGCGGCTGGGACTGCCACGGGCTGCCGGTGGAGATCGCGGTCGAACAGGAGCTGGGGATCAAATCGAAGGCGGAGATCGAGGAGTACGGGATCGGTGAGTTCAACGCGCGCTGCCGCGAGTCGGTGTTCGCCTACCTGGAGGAGTGGAACCGGTTGACCGAGCGGATCGGCTTCTGGCTGGACCTCGACGACGCCTACCGAACTTTGGACGAGTCCTACATCGAGTCGGTCTGGTGGGCGCTGTCGCAGATCGACGGCCGCGGGCTGCTCTACGAAGGCCACAAGGTCAGCCCGTACTGCCCGCGCTGCGAGACGACGCTGTCCTCACACGAGGTGGCGCAGGGCTACAGGGACGTCGTCGATCCGAGCGTCTACCTGAAGCTGCCGGTCTCCGGGGACCGCGGCGCGGACAGCGAGGACAGGCTGCTGGTGTGGACGACGACGCCGTGGACGCTGCCCGGGAACGTCGCGCTCGCGGTGGCCCCCACGGCGAGCTACGCCAGGGTGCGGGTCGCGGATGAGATTTTTGTGCTGGTCGAGGCTCGTGTCGAGGCGGTCTTGGGCGAGGGGGCGGAGGTGATCGAGGCCTTCAGCGGCGAGGAGTTGGTGGAACGCTACGGCGGCTACCGGAGCCCGATCTTCACGCTCGACGATCGTCCGCCGGGCGGCTCGCAGATCCTCGTGGACGACTTCGTCACGACGGAGGAAGGCACGGGCATCGTGCACCTGGCGCCGGCGTTCGGTGAGGACGACTACCGCGTGGCGGCGGCAGCCGGGATCTTCAGGGGAGACGAACCGCGCACGCTGTACAACCCGGTCCGCCCGGACGGCACCTACGACGGCCGCGTGCGCGACCGCGACGGCGACTCGTGGGAGGGCCGCTTCGTCAAGGACCCCGAGCTGACGAAAGAATTGATCGCAGACCTCGACGCGCGCGGGCTGCTGCTGCGTGTGGAGGATTACGAGCACTCCTATCCCCACTGCTGGCGCTGCGGCACGCCGCTGCTGTACTACGCAAAACCGTCGTGGTACATCGCCACCACGAAGCTCCGCGACGAGCTGCTTCAGTCGAACGAGACGGTGAACTGGCACCCGCCACGCGTCAAGGAGGGACGCTTCGGGGACTGGTTGAAGAACAACGTCGACTGGGCTTTGTCGCGCGAGCGCTACTGGGGCACGCCGCTGCCGGTGTGGCGCTGCGGCAAGGGGCATGTCCACGTGGTCGGGTCTTTTGCGGAGCTGGAACAGCTGTCGGGTCAAGCGCTCCCCGACCACCATCGCCCGTTTGTCGACGAGGTTTCCTTCCCGTGCCCCCACTCGGGCGATCGTGCCTCGGGCGCGTTGGTGGACGACCCAGGCGCAGGCATGGACGATTCAGGCGCGGGGATTGACGGCCCAGGCATGGACGACACGGGCGAGTGCGGTGAGCCGATGAACCGTGTGCCCGAGGTGATCGACGTGTGGTTCGACTCCGGCGCGATGCCGTTCGCCCAGCACCACTTTCCGTTCGAGCACGGGGATGGTTTCGCCGAGCGCTTCCCGGCCGACTTCATCTGTGAGGCGCAAGATCAGACCCGGGGCTGGTTCTACTCGCTGCTCGCGATCGCGACATTGCTTGGCCAAGAGGCGCCGTTCGAGGAGCGGGCGCCGTACAAGAACGTGGTGTGCCTCGGGTTGATCCTCGACGAGGACGGTCAGAAGATGTCGAAGTCGAAGGGCAACACGGTCGAGCCGTGGTCGGTGCTGGACAAATACGGCGCCGATGCCTTCCGCTGGTACTTCTTCACCTCGAAGCAGCCCTGGGACGGATACCGCTTCTCCGAGGAGGCGATCGGCGAAGGCGTGCGCCTGTTCCTGAAGCAGCTGTGGTCCACGTACTTCTTCTATGTCCTCTACGCCGAAGCGAACTCGGCGGCGCTCGGCGGCGCGCCTGTGCCAGCGGCGGGAGCAGCGGCGCAGCCAACGGACGACCTCGACCGCTGGGCGCTGTCGCGCACCGCCGGCACAGCGGAACTGGTCGCCGAGCGGCTCGACGCCTACGACGTCACCTCCGCCGGGCGGGCGATCGCGGCACTGGTCGACGAGCTGTCGAACTGGTACGTGCGCCGCTCGCGCCGGCGCTTCTGGGATGGCGAGGCCGCGGCGTTCGAGACGCTGCGCTTCTGCCTGCTGACCGTGGCGCAGCTGCTCGCGCCGCTGTGCCCGTTCATCGCCGATGAGATCTACGACAACCTCGACGGCGCGCGCGCGAGCGTGCACCTGTGCGAGTTCCCCGCCGGCGCGGCGCTGCCGGCGCGCGACGAGGTACTGGAGGAGGCGATGGCGCTCGCGCGCGAGACCGTGCGCCTCGGTTTGGGCGCGCGCGGTAAGGCGAAGATCAAGGTGCGCCAGCCGCTGGGCGAGGCGGTCGTGGTGGCCGCCGGCCGCGAGCGCGCGGCGATCGAACGGCTCGCCGACGTCGTGCGCGAGGAGCTGAACGTGCGGCGGGTGCGCTTCGTCGCGGCCGCCGAGGAGCTGGGCGAGTACGAGGTGAAGGCCAACTACCGCACTTTGGGGCCATTGTTCGGCAAGGACATGCCGCGCGCGGCCGAGGCGATCGCCGCGCTCGACCCGGGGCGGGTGGCGGCGGCGGTGCGGGGTGGCGGCGGCGGCAGCAGCGGTGGCCCGGGGGGCCAGGACGACGAGACCGGCAGCGCGGACGGAGCCCCGAACGGCGATCGTGCCGGCGCGATCGGGATCGCAGTCGCCGGGCGCGAGCACACGCTGTCCGCGGACGACGTGATCCTCACGATGAAGGCCCCCGAGGGCTACTCGGTCGAGCGCGAGGGCGCCCACGCGGTGGCGCTCGACCTCGCGATCGACGACGACCTGCGCGCCGAGGGCCGGGCGCGCGAGGTGGTGCACGCCGTGCAGAACGCGCGCAAGACCGCCGGGTTGGAGATCGAGGACCGGATCGTGCTTGCCCTGGGAGGCGACCCCGAGTTGATCGCGGCCGCCGAGGCGCACCGCGACTACCTGGTCGGGGAGGTCCTTGCGGTCGAGCTCGAGTTGAACCCCGAGGCGAGCGGCGGCGCGGGCGAGGCGCTGGACTATTCAGAGCAGACCGAGATCGACGGCCTGGCACTCACGATCGCCCTGCGCCGCGCTGCGCGTGGCTGAGGCAAGCGTTCGGCAGCCCGCACTCAGGCGGCAGTCAAAGACGGCTCCAGCTCGGCCTCGAGCTTCTTCTTCGGATACGCCCCGACCACCGTCTTGACGGGCTGGCCGCCCTTGAACAGGATCATCGTCGGAATCGACAGCACCTGGAAGTTCGCGGCCGTCTGCTGGTTCTCGTCGATGTTGAGCTTTACGATCCGCAGGTCCGGGCGCTCGGAGGCGATCTCCTCGAGCACGGGTGCGACCATCCGGCAGGGACCGCACCACGGCGCCCAGAAGTCAACGAGCACCGGGCCCTCGGACTCGATCACCTCAGCCTGGAAGTTGGTGTCTGTGACTTCGTTCAACGTGCCTGCCATGGTGATCTCCTTGATCGCATTCCGCTTATCGATTCCTCTCACCTATCCACTATACAAAGTGTAGTGACCCCTCCCGGCCAGCCGGGTCGGACAGCTCAGCTGATCGTCACGAGCCAGCCTTCGGAGTACCGCACGATCGGGGGGTGGATACCGGTCAGCGTCGTGAATAGATGCGGCGAGATGTAAACCTCGATCAGGGCCGCGACGACGAGCATCGGCACCGCGATCGCGACGGTCACAAACGTGGCGGCCAGCAGCTGGTCCCACTCGCCGCGACGGCTGGCGATGATCCACGCAGCCAGGGGCAGGAACAGCGCGGTCAGCTCGAGAATCGCGTGCGGGAGCAGGCCAAGCAGCAGTAGGCCGGGCGAGACTTTCAGGAAGCCGGAGACGCCGGCGAGCGTGTGCCCGAGCACGTAGGCCTGCGTGCTCAGCGAGAAGGCCGTCGCGCCCACGACGAAGCCGATCGCGATCCGCCCACCGTGTTCGTGGACCCAACGCGAGACGCCGTGGTGGTGCTCGGCCTGCAGCGGCAGCGAGCTGCCGGCGATGAACCCCGCGACGCAGGCCATCGCGTGCAGCGCGAGCACGAGCATGTTGCGCCGCAGGATGCTGAGCACATCGGCGCCGCCGCCAACCGCAAACGGCGGTTCCAAAATCAGAACCTGCTGGTAGCCGGCGAACAACTTCGCAACGACCCAAACCGCGCACAGCAGGCCGGTCGCGGCCAGCGCGGAGCCGGCGAACCAGCGGCCGAGCACGACGCCGGGGGTCCGTTGCCACGTGCGCAGCGTGGAGCGGGTCTGGCGCACGCCGTAGGCGAACGCATCGGCGGAGGCATCCATCCCCTCTGCATCGGTGTGCGAGCGCTCTACCTGAAGCGCAACTGCGGCACGAGCCACATCGCCTCGGCGGCGATCCGCCAGGACATCTTGCTCTCGCCGAGCAGACGGTCTTTGAAGACGATCGGCACCTCGACCACCTTAAAGCCGGCGCGCACCGCGCGGTAGGTGAGCTCGACCTGGAAGGCGTATCCCTGCGAGCGCACGCCATCGAAGTGGATCTCTTCGAGCACCTCGCGGCGAAAGCACTTGAAGCCGCCCGTCAGATCCTTGACCTTCAAGCCGAGCACGATCCGCGCGTAGGTCGAGCCGCCCTCGGAGATGAAGCGCCGCAACAGGCCCCAATCGACAACGCCACCGCCGGGCACATAGCGCGAGCCGAGTGCCAGATCGGCGCCCCCTTTGACCGCCGCCAGTAGCCGGGCGAGGTCGGCCGGGTTGTGGGAGAAGTCGGAGTCCATCTCCATCATGTAGCCCGCGCCGTTCTCGAGCGCGTGGCGAAAGCCCGCGAGGTAGGCCGGCCCGATGCCATTCTTCTCGGCGCGGTGCAGCACCCGCACCCAGTCGTGCTCGACGGCCAGCCGATCGGCGATCTGCCCCGTGCCGTCGGGCGAGCCGTCGTCGACGACCAGCACGCGCCAGCCCTCGGGAGCGGCGTCGCGCAGCGCCTCGCCGGAGGCGGCAACGATCGCCTCGATGTTCTCGGCCTCGTTGTATGTGGGCAGGATCAGCCAGGGCTCGCCGGACATGGGTCGGCGTACCCTAGAGCAGTGGACATGACGAATGCCGCGATCGCCGACGCCCTGGAGGAGCTCGGCGACCTGTACGAGCTCGACGGGGCGATCGTCCACCGCGTGCTCGCCTACCGCAATGCGGCGAAGTCGATCCGCGAGGCGTCCGTCTCGGTCGCGGCGCTGGCACGCGCGGGCCGGGCGACCGAGCTGGCGGGGATCGGCGACACACTCCAGCAGAAGATCATCACGCTGCTCGACACCGGCACGACCCCTTCGACCGAGCGGATGCGCGCGCAGTTCCCGCCCGGCCTGATCGCGATCACACGCCTGCCGGGCCTGGGGCCCAAGCGTGCGCGGCTGCTGTTCACCGAGCTCGGGATCGACTCGCCCGAGAAGCTGCGCGAGGCGGCTTTGGCACAGCGGCTGCGCGCCGTGAAAGGGCTCGGCGCGAAGTTCGAGGAGAGCGTGCTCGCGTCGCTCGACCGGATGGCCGCCGAACCGCCCGAGCGGGCGGGCGGGCGTCTTTTGCTTCCCCGAGCGATCGAGCTGGGCGAGACGCTCGCCGCGGGCCTTGCAGAGCGGGGCGGCGAGGGCACGCACGTGCAGGTGGCCGGCTCGGCTCGGCGTCTCGCCGACAGCGTGAAGGACATCGACCTGATCGCCGTCACGACGAAGCCGACGACGCTCGCGAAGAGCCTTGCGCGGCTGGGAGAGATCGAGCGCGTGTCCTCCGCGGGCAAGCCCGGCGCCAGGGGCATTACCCACTCCGGTGTCTCCGTCGATCTGAGAATCGCCAAGCCCGCACAGCTCGGCAACCTGCTGCAGCACTTCACCGGCTCCGGCCCGCACAACGCCGCGTTGCGCGAAGCGGCCGTGCGCAAGGGGCTGCACGTGTCGGAGTACGGGGTGCTGGTGGACGGTCAGAAGCGCCCGCAGACCTTCACCTCGGAGGAGCAGTTGTACGGGTTGCTGAACCTCGACTACATCGAGCCCGAGCTGCGCGAGAACCGCGGCGAGCTGGCGGCGGCGGGTAGTGGTCAGTTGCCCCGGCTGATCAAGCTGGAGGACATCAAGGGCGACCTGCACTGCCATACGACCGCCTCCGACGGGAAGAACACGATCGAGGAGATGGCTTTGGCCGCGCGCGAGCGGGGATACGAGTACCTGGCGATCACCGACCACTCGGCCTCGCACGGCTTCGGCAACGACGTCTCCCCCGAGCAGCTGCGCCGCCAGATCGAGCTCCTGCGCGAGGCAAACGTGCGCGTGGCGGGGATCGAGCTGCTCGCGGGGAGCGAGGTGAATATCCTGCCCGACGGCTCGCTCGACTACGAGGACGAGCTGCTCGGCGAATTGGATTGGACGATCGCGAGCGTGCACACCTCGTTCGGGATGTCCTCCCAAGCGATGACCGAGCGGATGATCGCGGCGATCGAGCATCCCTTGGTCGACGCGATCGGACACCCCACCGGCCGCCTGATCGGGCGGCGCGAGCCCTACGCGATCGATCTCGATGCCGTGTTCGCCGCGGCGGCGCGGACGGGGACGATGCTCGAGATCAACGCCAACCCCGACCGCCGCGACCTCTCCGACATCAACGCGCGCGGCGCGGCGCGGGCGGGCGTGCGGATCCTGATCGACTCCGACGCCCATCGCACGGACACTCTCCAGAACATGCGTTGGGGGATGGCCACGGCGCGCCGGGCTTGGCTTGGCGCCGACGACGTGGCCAATACGCGGCCGTGGCCGGAGCTCGCGAAGCTAGGGAAGCAGGTGCGGCAGTAGCCGCTCGGCGTTTCGGACTTACGCAAGCAGACGCGGCAATAACTGCTCTGTGACCAGGCGATCGACCGTCGCACTGCTGAACGGCGCAAGCGATTTCAGCGCGCGCGGCGAGTAGTCGGCGGGCGGGTCATCCAGGGCAATGCGCAGGGCTCCGGCCAGGTCCTCGCTAACGAGCCGCGGGCCGAGCTCACGGGCGATTGGAAGCGCCGCGTAGGGGCCGGGGGCAGGGGTGCTGACAAGCATGCAGCCATCGGCGAGGGCCTCGAGCTGAGCCTGACCGTAGTCCTCTCGGCGGGGTGCGCACACGAACACGCGCGCTCGGCGCAACAGAGCCCGGTACTCGTTGCGCGCAAGCATCCCGGTCAGACGCACACCCTCCTCGGGCAACTCTATTCCGGCCCGTCGCAGGTCCTCCTCCCTCGCACCGGTGACAAGGAGCTCCTCAGAGGGCCGGCGCACTCCAGTCCACGCCGCGAGCACTCGATCCAGCCCCTTCTTTCGGGGGTTGGCCGCGTAGGTGATCGCGTCGATGTCCCGATTCGCCGGCCTGACGCCCGAGGCCTCGATCGGAACCGGGAGCACCAACTCATGGCCGAGACGGCGTGCCGACTCGGGCACCTCGCGCAGCGCCCCCTCACTTAGTGGGAGCAGCAACGGCGCCCGGCGCAGCCGCCGGCGCTCCAGCGGGCGCTGCCACAGGCCGTGATGCCCCGGACGATTGCCGGCCGAGGGTGCGTCAAAGCGGATCGCCCCCGGCCGCGGCCACAGCAGCGCGGCCGTGGTGCTCGAGTAGATAATCGCGCGTGGCGTGCGGCGAGCCAACTCGCGACGGGCGACGCGACGGGCGGCAAGCGCCCACGAGAGGTCTGTCAAAGCCAGCGTGCGAACCGGGCGCGGCGGTGTGGCCGAGGCAACCGCCACGCTTGCGCCTGCCCTCCGCAGCGAATCTGCCAGCTCAGCGTCGGCCGCACGCAGACCCCCCGTGGAACCCAGCGAGACGATCAGCACGTCGACGGCTCCCGCCGCGTCCCCGATAGCCATCTCAGGTGACGGCGCCGTTCACGCGCTCGGGGCGCAGCGTCTTGAAGCCGGGCGCGCGCTCGAGCGACATCGGTCGCACGGGGGACGTGCGACGCACATAGAAGCACACACCGTCGCGCTCCTCGATCGCGGCCACGGCCGCGTCCTGACGCCGCCAGGCGAGCGCCCAGATGATCGCGAAGCCCGCGGCGATGCCGGGGATCTGGGGAGCAAGAAAGGCCAGGCCGCCCGCCAGCAGCGTGAACAGCAAAAGCGCCCACAGCCGGTTGAGCAGGATCGCGCCCGGATGGTGCTCGGGCAATGTGGTCGTTGACTTCGCACCGGCGAGCAGCCGCGCGATCGGCGGGTTCGTCTCAGCCCGGCGGCCCAGGCGCAGACCGATCAGCGCGGCGAGTACCCACCAGCCCACCGCGAGCGGCCCTACCAGGGCGTCGGAGCTCTGCGCCGCGGCGAGGACGGTGACCGCACCCAGCGCGGTGGCCGCGCCGGCGCTGAGCAGGACGGTGGTCTTGAGGAAGTCGACGAAACGCACGAGCGACGGGAGCGCTAGAGCAGCGCCTCGAGCAGACCGCGCACGCCGCCGGTGCCGTCGAGCAGGAGGTCGGCCTCCGCCGCCAGCTCCGGGGGGGCTTCGTCGGAGCTGACCGCCGCGCAGATCGCGGTGGTCAAGGCTCCTTCTGAGACGAGCGAGCGCAATCCGCGGAAGGCATCCAGGTCGGTGGTGTCGTCGCCGACATACAGCGCGGTGGCCACCGACGGGGCGGGTGGGCTCTGAAGAAGCGTGGCGATGCCGAGACCCTTGTCCAGGGCGACGGGCGGACGCACCTCCAACACCTTGCGCCCCCAGTGGACCGCCAGACCCTCCTGAAGCGCACGCCGCGCGATCTCCCCGACCGCGGCGGCGGCGGCCGCTTCGTCCGGGGCGCCACGCCAATGGAATGCGGCAATCGCGTCCTTGTCCTCGCTGCGCACGCGGAGCCGCTGGTGCTCGGCGGTATAGGCGCGCGCGGCGAACCGGCGTACGCGCTCGGTCCAGGCGGCGAGCTCGGGGTCGACCTCGGCCCGAGTCGACCCGGGCCGCAGCAACTCGCCGCCGTGGTTGCCGACGTAGGCGATCGTCCCGATCGAGACGATCTGCCGCGCGGTGGCCGCGCGGCGCCCGCTGACGCAGCCGACGACGCGATAGCGCTTGGCGATCTCGATCAGCAGCGAGCGCGTGGCCTCGGGCACGTGCGCGTCGGCGGCATGCCGAACGATCGGCGCCAGGGTGCCGTCGATGTCGAGTAGCACCGCTGCGCGGGCGGGTTCGGAGCGGAGCGGCTCGAGCGCCTCCACGAGCGTGGCAGCGGGGGACACGAACATAAGTATGGCGCGCCACCGAAAAAATGATCCGAATGGGCCCGAGAAGGCGTAGACTGGTGGTAATGGGACTCGATAATCCAATCCACATTGCCTTCATCGTCATCATTCTGTTGCTGGTGTTTGGTGCCAAGCGACTGCCGGAGATCGGCCGCTCGCTGGGAACCGGCATGCGTGAGTTCAAGGACTCCGTAAGCACCGGTCACGCGGAGACACCTCAGCAGCAGTCGACGCTCACCCCTGCCGCCCAGCAGCCGCAGGCTCCGATCGCACAGCCCGCCCCAGTGCAGGTGCCCGTGGCCGCGCCACCGACTCCTGCTCAAGCGGCTGCAGCTCCCGTCGAGCCTCAGCACCAGGCTTAGAGACTCGAGCCGCCGGGAGAGGTAGCAGCGCCTGCGCGCCGGTTTCAGCCGGTGCGCAGATCACGCGGATTGTGGCTACTTCCCGTCGACAGATGAACCGCGTCGGCAAGTACCGACGGACGCGCCTCCACCAGCAGCGGAACACCACAGTGCCAGCAGTAGGCGGCGCCGCGGGAGTGGACCGCACCGCAGGAGTGGCACTGCCCATGGACGCCCGCCTCGGCGGCGCCCAGCAGCCGCTGCAGCTCGCCGAGCTGGGCGTCGGCCTCCTGCAGCTCGGCGGCTTTGCGGGCGAGCACGTCCAGGCGGTAGTGATCGCGCACGGCCATCTCATAGGTGAGGCCGCCGAGATCCCAGGTCAGCGCGGCGACCCGCTCGGCCAGCTCGTGGCGGCGGCGGCGCAGTTCGGCCAGCGAGCCACCGGCGGCAACAAGGCCGCCGACGGGCACGACCGCGCCGCTGACGGAGCGCGAGCCCAGCTCCCGCATGGCGTCGCCCGGGGATCCGTTCGGCGTCCCCATCAGCCACCGCCCGTTTCGATCGGCTGGGCGCCGAGCTTGTTGATTTCTTCCTCGTGCTTCTTGCCCGTCGTGCTACCGAGCTTTTTGGCTGTGGTCGGATTCACTTTGACCGCTTTGGGGAGCGGTTTCTTTTCGATCGCCTTCGCTTCCTGCACTTCCTTGACTTCGGTTTTGGCGCTTTCCTTCGGCGCGGTGCTCGCCGCGGGCTTCGGGGTAGTGGTCGCGGGAGTGGTGCTCGCGGTGGTCGCGCTCGGAGCGGACGCGAGCGGCGTGGCCCCAGCGCCGCTGAGGCCCTCCACCTTGAACACCTGCTGACTGGGCGCTTTGCTCTGAGTGACCCAGTGACCGACCAGCAAGCCGACGACGATCGCCAGCAGCAGCACGGACAGCAGCCCGAACAGACCCGAGTAGCGGCGCATCCAGGCGGGCACTCCCGACGTCGGCTCGATCACCGAGGCATACCCGGGCGGCAGCGAGGCGACTGGGCTCTGGCCGCCCGCATAGGGCTGGGCGTCGGCCTGCAGCACATCCAGGAACGCGAGCCGTACGGGCGAGGTCGGCTGCCCGCACGCCAGGCAATAGCGCTGGTCGGGAGCGAGTGGCGCCGAGCAGTTCGCGCAGGTCGCGGCGGCCGTGGGCTGCTCGGAGGGGACGGGCGCGAGGCTCATGGCTGCGTGGTCGATCCGCGGTTGACCGTGTCGAAGTAACCCACGCGTACGCGAACCACGCATAGGCGGACCGTGCCGAGGTGAACCGCGCCGGCCGACCTGGCCGGACGATCCGGCCGGCTCATCCGAATGCGCCTCGCACGTAGTCGCGCGTGCGCGTGGCGCGTGGCTGTTCGAACACCTCGGCGGCCGTTCCGTACTCGATCAGGTCGCCGAGGTACATGAACGCGACCTTGTCGGCGACGCGGCGCGCCTGGGCGAGATTGTGGGTGACGATCACGACCGCTAGGTCGCGTCGCAGCTCGCCGATCAACTCCTCGATCACGCCGGTGGAGATCGGGTCCAGCGCGCTGCAGGGCTCGTCCATCAGCAGCACCTCCGGGCGCAGCGCGATCGCGCGAGCGATGCACAGCCGCTGCTGCTGTCCACCGGACAGGCGCAGGGCCGGGCGGTCGAGATCGTCGCGAACCTCGTCGTAGAGGCCGGCGCGGCGCAGCGCGTCAATCACGAGCGGCTCAAGCTCGCGCCGGCGCGGGCGCTTGCGCGACTGCTCGCGCAGCGCGAACGCGACGTTGTCGAAGATCGACATCGGGAAGGGGTTGGGCTGCTGAAAGACCATCGCCACGCGCGCGCGCAGCTTTGTGTCCTCCAGGTCGTGGATGTCCTCGCCGTCGAGCAACACCTGCCCCGAGCGCGCGGCGCTGGGGGTCAGCTCGGTCAGGCGGTTGAGCGTGCGCAGCAGCGTCGTCTTGCCGCAACCCGACGGCCCGATCAGCGCGAGCACCTCGCCCTGGTGAATCGACAGCGACACCGACTTCACCGCCGGCTTGCCGGCGTAGGCGATGCTGAGGTCGTTCAGCTGCAGCCGCTCGGGCCCGGTCGTGGACGGCGAGGGCGCGCGCAGGGGGTTGCGCTCGCGCACGGGCGGCGCGATCGCGACGGGGGGACGGTCGAGCACGATCGTGCGCACCGGTGGAACCTGCGGCTCATCCCCATCCTGCACGAGTGGGTCTTCGGTTCCGCGCGACGCCTCGGTCTCTGCAACCGCCTTCGGGACACGGACATCTCGCTCGGCACGGGGCCGGCGACCGTCACCGGGCTCCACGCGCTCGCTTGCGAGGACGTTCCAAGGATCGAGCAGCATCTCTTCAGTGCTCATCAGACACCTTCTCCATCGAACTAATTTTCTCGATAAGACCGATGAGGTTACAGGGATTCCCTGCCTCTGTGGGAAAAGCTTGCGAAGTTTTGTACAGGCTCATACGACCCCTCCCACGCCAGACATCCCGGTGGACTGCGCCTGGGAGCGCCCGATGCGGCCGACGAGCAGGTTCAGACCGAGCACGAACACGAGCAGGACGAATGCCGCCGCGTATGCCTTCTGGGGCGCCGCGCCTTCGCCGGCGGGCGAGTTGTCGTAGACGTAGCTGGTCAAGCTGGAGCCGGTCCCGCGCAGCAGGCCCAACACCGGCGTCGACCCCTGCGTTTCGATGTGGAGGGTCTTGCCGAGCAGCAACACCACGATCGCGGTGTCACCGATGATGCGGCTGACGCCGAGCGTCACGCCGGTGGCGATGTTCGAGCGCACGCTCGGCAGGAGCACCCGGCGGATCGTCGCGATCCGCGTCTTGCCGAGCGCGAAGGCCGCCTCGCGCATGTGCATGGGTACAGCTCTCAGCCCGTCGCGGGTGGCGACGAACAGGGGCGGCAGCGCGATCAGCGACATCATCGCCCCGGCCGCGATGAACGAGCGACCATACACCCCGCCGCCTTCGGCGCGGAACGACAGCGGCGCGAGGATGCCGAGCTGGAAGATCGCCACGCCGAATAGCGCGAGCACGATGTCGGGCGTCCCCGCGACGATCTCGATGCTCGACTCGACGACCCGCGCGAATGCCTGCCGCGCCCGCCCGACCTGGCCGTACTCGGCCACCCAGATCGCGCTCGCGACGGCCAGCGGGAAGGCGAGCGCGATCCCGATCGCCGTCAGCAGCAGCGTGCCGATCAGGGGATCGAGGATGCCCCCCGTCTGGGCCTGCGAGGTGCTGATCGCGGGGCGCGTGACCAGCAGGCTCGGGGTGAGGTACTCGATCCCGCGGTAGCCCATGTAGATCACGATCGCCGCCGCGATCGCGCACAGCCCGAGCCCCGCCGTCCACGCGCAGAGCAGCACGAGCCGGTCGCTCCAGCGCCAGGTCCACAGCGACGAGCGGCGTCCGCCTCCGGACTTCATCGGCGAGCGGCCCTCGAGCGCCTGCTCAACCTCGCCGAGCTTCACCGCCGCTTCCCAGCCCTGCGGCCTCATCCGCGCACCTGATACTTCCTCAGAGGCAGCTTGATGAGGTAGCCGCCGATCGAGAGCACGAACGCAGAGAGCAGCAGCAACGCCGCGAACGCATACAGCGTCGAGTCGAGCGCCGGGGCGCCGATGCCTTCGCTGAAGTCGATGATCGTCGACGCGAGCGTGCGCAGCGGCTCATACAGAAAGATCGGCGCCCCGTGGGAGAGGTTCGGCGTGAAGAAGCTCCCTCCGGAGGCCATCGAGATCATCACCGCCTCGCCGAGCGCGCGTGCGGTCGCGAGCACGGCCGCGGCGACGATCGCTGGGCGGCTAGCGCGGAGCGTCACCGCGAGCATCGCCCGCAGCGGGTTCAGACCGAGCGCAACCGCGCCCTCGCGCCAGGACCGCGGCGCCGCCGCGAGCGCCTCGCAGATCAGCGCGATCATGATCGGGGTGATCATTACCGTCAACGTCACCGTCACGACCAGCAGGCCTTCGCCGGTGAGCTCGACGGAATTTTGGACGGAGGCCTTCTGCGCGGTGGTAATCAAATGGTTGCCGACGAACGGCACGAGCACGAGGATCGCGATCAGGCCGTAGATCACCGACGGCACCGACGCGAGCAGCCGGATCACGGGGATCGCCACCCTGCGCAGCCGCTCCGGCGCAAGCTCGACGATGAAGATCGAGGACAGCACCGCGATCACCACGCCCAGCACGACCGCGATGCCGGTGGTCAGGATCGTCCCGTAGATGATCGGCCAGGCACGCAGGTAATACGCGGAGGCGGGCGGGTTGACGCTCGTCGCCTGCATATTTTCGAGCTGCGTCTTGAGACTCCCGCCGGGCCCCAGCCAGCTGAGGCCATTGTGCTCGAAGATCGGCCAGGCGCGGATGAAGACGAACACGATCATCCCGATCACGGACGCGCACACGAGCAACGAAACCGCGCCGAGCGTACGCTCGGCGCGGCTGTCTGACCAGGGGTTGCGGAGTCGATCCAGCATCGTCGATCTGACCGATTCGGTCAGCGTCTACTTGTTTGAGAGATGCCTATTGCGTGATCGGGACCCACTGGCTGGAGATGATCTTGCGCGCCGCGGCAGAGGACTCGATCCAGCCGATGAACGCCGAAGCAGCGCCAGTCGCCTTGCCTTTGGTCACCTCGTAGAATTGCGCGATACCGGCGTACTGCCCGGATGCGACGGTTGTCTTGTTGCAGGCCACGCCGTTGTAGCTGACCGAGTTGACCGCCCCGAGCGACGCACTGTAGTTGGACAGGAAGCCGATCCCGTTCGGGTCGTTTTCGACCGCCTGGCGCAGCAGACCCTCGGAGGAGAGTTCGGAGGCAAGCGAGGAGACTTTCTTGCCTTCGAGCAGCAGCGTCTGGAAGCTCGTCAGCACACCGGCGACCGAGGTGCGGCTGATCAGGTCGATCGTGCCTGTGGCAGTCGCACCGGGGACCCCGCTCCATGAACGCGTCTTGCCCGTGAAGATCGAGATCACCTGCGCCGGCGTGAGGTTGCCGAGCGTGTTCGCTTTGTTCGTGACCACGCAGATCCCGTACTTCGCGATCGGGTAGAAGACGAGGCCGGCCGGAGGAGCGGGCGGTTCAAGGGGGCCACGCGAGGAATCGCCGATCGTGACGCGGCCGGCGGCGACATCGTTGATGCCGATCTGCGCGCCGCCCTGGGCGATCTTGAACTTGACTTTTTTGGGGAACAGCTTCACGTACTTCTGGGCTAGCAGCGAGACGAGCGGGTAGGAGGCGGTGGCGCCGCTGATCGTGACCGTGGTCGTCGCAGCAGATGCGGCCGCGGGCGCCGCGACCCCAAGTACGCCTGCCACCGCGAGGGCGACGGAGAGACGGCGAATTCGATTCATGAACGTGGGCTCCATTTCAGATGGTTGACTGAGGTGTATGTCGTGTGCCGCGATCAAAAGCTACCATAATCCTCATTAGCTCGATCAAGATAAGCTATTTTATGAAGATGGGCAAACCGCCACCAACCCGAGGCGCGCCGCGCCTGCCGTCGCCGCGTGTCACCGCGGCGCTGGCGGCGGGAATGCTCGCGATCGGGGTGGCCGTCGGCGCGGCGATCGGGCCCACGCCCGAAACCTCGCTCGCGGGCGAGCGCATCCCGCTGCTGCTTCAGTCGATCGCCGCGGTCGCGGGTGGCGGCGCGCATACCGGCACGAGCACGGCCCAACCGCCGCTCCTCACGCCTCAGGCCACGCCGGCCGTGACATCCGCGAGCACCGACGCAGGCGAATCGAGTGCCGCAGCGACGAAATCAACGACAACATCAAAGTCGCCGTCGAACGCCACCGTGACGCCGACCTCGGCCCCGAAGACATCCAAGACACCCACCACGACGACCGGCAAGAGCGAAACGCAGGCCACATTGCCACCGGTCACGAGCGTGTGGCTGATCACGCTCTCCGGCGGCACCTTCTCCCAGGCGCTCGCCCAACCGGCCACCGCCCCCTACATCGACTCCCAGCTCGTCCCCGCCGGCACGCTGCTGAGCGGCTGGTCTTCGCTCGACGGCAGCGCCTTCGCGAGCGAGGCCGGGCTGCTCGGGGGCGAACCCCCACAGACGCTCGACTCGATCGTCCAGCCCCCATGCCTCGAAGGCGCGGCCGGCGCGGCCGGCGCGGCCGAAACAGCGGGCGCGCTGAGCGCCGCCGACGAATTCCTGAAAGCCACGCTGCCCGCGATCACCGCGAGCGCCGCCTACCGCGCGCACGGCCTGATCGTGATCACGTTCGGCACGGTCGGCAACGCCACCGCCTCCAGTCTGCCCGCCGGCGCGTCGACCGCGACGCTCAGCTCCGAGCCTCCCGTGGGCGTGCTGCTGCTCTCGCCGTTCGCCCACTCCGGCGCGCGGCCGACGAGTGCCTTCAACCCAACTTCACCCAAGCAGAGCCTTTCAAGGCTCCTGCACTGACGTCGCATCCGCAGACCGTACATCCGCAGTTCTGAAACCAACCAAGGAGACCCACGTTGCACGCAATCAATCCCGCCCACCGCAAGCAGGCCACGTGGTGGCTCGTCGCGCTCGTGGGCTTCACCCTCGCGCTGCTGCTCGCCACCCCGGCGATCAGCCACGCGGAAGAATCGAACCCGAACAACTACTCATGCCTCGGCGGCACCGCTCCCGGGACGCCCGAAGTGGGCAGCGAAGAACAGCAGGTGGCGTATGTCTTCTACTGCAACGGCCCGATCACCGGCTACCAGCTGCAGGCGCAGATCCCGCTGACGGGAGTCCAGAGCCCGCCGCTCGTGACCGCCGGGGCAAGTGTACTGGGCGCTCCGACGGGCAAAGCGCTGAGCGACACCTTCTCCTGCTCGGGCGAAATCCCCGGCTACGCGGAGAACTGCGTCGGCTCGACGAAGACGGGATACGAGACGATTACCGGACAGTTCGCGATCGGCTCCAAGCTCTGCGTCGAGCCGCGCGTGGACCCGCTGCTGACGGTCACCTACGCATACCTGGAAAAAGGCGTCATCACCCAGGCTATCTCGGGGCCGTTTGACCTCGGCCGCCCGAACGGCTGCCCGCCCAGTGCCCTCTCGGGCGGAACGCGGCTGAACCCCAAGCCGGTCACGCTCAGCAGCAAGGGCAAGAAAGACGGGAAGAAAGACGGGAAGAAGGGCAAGAAGAAGGCAGGCAACAAGGGGAGCAAGAAAAAGTCATAGGCGGCGCGGGCTCACCCGCACGGGCCTAACCTGTGGGAAGTGACATTCCCCGGTAGAGCCTCCTTGATCCTGGATAGGAGCCGGCGTCGCGGCCGGCTCCTATCCCTGCTTCTGACCCTCGGACTGCTCGCCGGCTGCGGATCGGCGACTGCCACACACAGCGCGGCGAGCGCGGCCCTTTCCGCGAGCGCTGCCTCCTCGGGCACGCCCGCGAGCTCGACCGACACGTCCACCGCACCGCCCGCGCCCGCAAGCTGCGCCGCCACGGTCGCGAGCACGCTCGGCACGGTCGCCGCGCGCGTCTACCACGAGGCCGCCACCGGCGGCGACGTCGCCCAGGCGGTGCACCGCCTGCAGAGCTCGGCCGCTCTGACCGCGGCGATCGACAGCGGCGACGCCGGTGGCGCCCGCACTGCGCTGCAGGGGCTGCTGGCCGGCCAGATCGTCCGCGTCGAGGTTCTGCGCGGTGGTCATGTATTCGCGCAGGCGGGCTCGGGCGCGGCGATCGCGCCGGCCCACGGTCGCCTCCCCGGCACGTCGGCGAGCTTTATCCTCTCCACGCAGCCCGTCCACGCCTACCTGCAGGTCGTCCACCAGGTCACCGGCGCGCAGGTGCTGCTGCGAGCGGGCGCTCACCCGCTCGCCGGCACGCTCGGTGGCTCGCTCCCCATGAGCGCCCCCGGCGCAGGAGCGCTCACGGTCGCCGGGCAGAGCTACCAAACGCTCACGCTCCCAGGCGCCGTTTACCCCTCCGGCCCGCTGCAGATCGTGCTGCTCGTCCCCTCGGCGACGATCTCCTGTCCCGGCTCATTGGCCCAGGCGCGCGTGGAAACGCTCGGTCATGTCGGCGAACGCATCTACCAAGAGGAGCTCCACAGCCCGGATGTCACCACGACGCTGCGCTCGATGGAAAGCTCGACCGTCTTTCAGCGCGCCGTCGCCGCCGGCAGCGTCGCCGCGACCCGCGCGGCGATCATCGACTTCTTTGCCGCCCACATCCACGTCGTGCGCGTGCGCGTCACGATCGACCGATCGAAGATCGGCCAACGGTTGCTGATCGACGAAGGAGGCCCGTTCGTGCTCGCCCCGGTCCACGGCACCCTGCGCAGCGGCGGCCGCGTCGTCGGCCATTTCGAGATGGCGATCCAGGACGACGCCGGCTATCTCAAGCTCGCCCACCTGTTCACCGGCGCGGAAGTCCTGATGCGCACAGGCTCGCGTCAGGTGATGGGCACGCTCTCTCCCGGCCCGGCAACGGTCCCCGATCGGGGCGAAGTCACCTACCGCGGACGCGCCTATCAGGCGTACTCCTTCGTTGGCGAAGCGTTCCCAGCAGGCCCCCTTCGGATCTCCCTGTTCCTGCCTGTCTAGAGGAGGCTCGAGGTCATCCGTTCGACCTCGGCGATCGAGGTCAGCCCTTCGCGCACCTTCACCAACCCGTCGTCGCGCAGGCGCAGCATCCCTTCGCGTACAGCGATCTCGACCATCGCGTCGACCGAGGCGCGCTCGAGGATCAGCGCCCGGATCGGCTCGCTCACGGACATCACCTCGTACAGCCCCAGCCGGCCACGGTAACCCGACCCGCCACAGCGTGAGCAGCCGACCGCCTCGAATGGCTCGGCGCCTGACAGGCCATGCTCGGCGAGCACCGCCTCCGAGACCTGCAACGGGCGCTTGCAGTGCTTGCAGAGCATCCGCACCAACCGCTGGGCGACGATGCAGTCGATCGCCGAGGACACCAAAAACGGCTCGATGCCCATGTCGATCAGCCGGCCCAACGCGCTGGGCGCGTCGCGCGTGTGCAGCGTCGAGAGCACGAGGTGGCCGGTCAGCGCCGCCTCGACGGCGATGTGGGCCGTCTCGCGATCGCGGATCTCTCCGACCATGATCACGTCGGGATCCGCGCGCAGCATCGAGCGCAGGCCGACGTCGAACGTGACCCCCGCCTTGGGAGCGATCTGCATCTGCTTGACGCCCTGCATGCGTTGCTCGACCGGGTCCTCGATCGTGAGGATGCTCCGTTCTCCGTCGTTCAGCGCGTTCAGCGCCGCGTACAGCGTCGTCGACTTGCCCGAGCCGGTAGGTCCGGTCACGAGCACGGCACCGTTCGGCTTGTTGATCGCGGTTTTGAAGCGGTTCAGCTCGTCCTGTTGCATCCCCAGCGCATCGAGCCCCTCGACCCTCACCCCGCCGTCGAGGATCCGCATCACAACACCCTCGCCATAGACGAGCGGAAGGGTCACCACGCGGATGTCCACGCGCCGCCCATCGACCGTCAGCGCGAAGCGGCCGTCCTGCGGCACGCGCTTCTCGGAGATGTCCAGGTCGCCCATGATCTTGATCCGGGAGACGACGCCCATCGCCATCCTGCGTTTGACCGTGGCGGCCGGAGCGAGCACGCCGTCGACGCGGAACAGCACGCGCGTGTCTCCCTCTTCGGGGTTGATGTGGATGTCCGAGGCGCCCTGCTGCACCGCCTGGGCGACGATCGAGTGCACCAGCTTGATCACCGGGGCGTCGCGGTCGGCCTCCTCGGCCAGCGTGTCGGGTTCGGCCTCGGCCTCGGACTCCTCGTCGACGATGTCCTCGATCGAGTCGTCCATCTGCGCGAGCCGCGTCAGCAGCAGGTTCAGATCCTCGACCGATGCCGCAGCGACCTTCACGCGCCGGCCGGTCATCATCGCGACGTCGTCGATCGTCAGCACGTTGGTCGGATCGGCCATCGCCAGCAGCAGCATCCCGTCGTCGGTGTAGCCGACGGGCACGGCCTGGTAACGCTTGGCGGTATCCGAGCGGATCAGGTTGACCGCGCCCATGTCGAGGTCGTAGACCGACAGGTCGACGTAGTCCAAGCCGAAGCGCTCGGCCACTGCGCGCGCAAGCTGGTCGTGGCGCAGCACCCCCCGCTCGACCAGCACCTGGCCGGTGGGCCTGCCCTGCGAGCGGGCGGCCGAGACCGCCTGCTCGACCGTCTCGCGGTCGGCGTAGCCGAGGTCGACGATCACCTCGCCGATCATCCTTGCCGAGCGTCCCGAGCGAAGCGGTGGGTACAGGCCGTCGTCGGGGGGCCCGATCGCGATCTCCTCAGGGGTTTCCGGGGGAGATGTGGCTGTTGGCGTGACGGTATCGCGCATCGCCCGTTTTATCGGCATCGCCGGAGCGCCGCTTGATCGGTTAACGGAGCTTTTCCCCGGTTTCTACAGGCTTTTGCGGCCATGCAGGCCTTTTTCCGAGGAAGCCGGCCCTTTCTTCCAGCCCAGCTCGGTTTTCACGCGCAGCCCTCGGCGACTCTCCTACCCCGACGGATACCGACCGATTCCCTGCTCGAAAGCGCCCTTCACTTGAGCATCGAGCGTATTCAGCCGATAGAGCGCGAGCGCCTCGCCGGAGGCGAAACGCTGCCCTGCGCCCGCGTCGGCGCCGTGATGGAGCATCACGCAGTGCTCGAGCGCAAGTCGCCGCTCCGCATCGAGCGTGACCGGGGCGTAGATTGAGATCAGACGCAGCCCCAGCTCGACGTGACCCAGCAGCTGACCCTCGCGGCTGCGCTCGATCTCCGCGCCGTAGGTGAACTCGCGGGTCTTGCCCAGGTCGTGGACGATCGCCGCGCTCAGCAGTAGATCGCGATCCAGACGCGGATGCAGCGTGCAGAGCTCGAGCGCCATCGTGGCAACCGCGACGGTGTGCTCGAGCAGGCCGCCGAGATAGGCGTGATGAGACCCCGAACGCCCAGCGCCCGACCGACCGGAGCCCGACCGACCGGAGCCCGACCGACCGGATTCCGATCCCGCGCCGAGCGCCGGCAGTGAGCAGGGCGCGCGACGGATCTCCGCGCGCAGCGTCTCCTCACCGAGCAGTCGCGCCAGCAGCCCCTTCAATCCGGGTTCGTACACCTCGCGCGCCAGGTGTTCGAGAAAGCCCTCCAGCTCATCGAGGTCCCGATAGGCCGTCGGCAGGAAGCGATCTGGGTCGGCATCGATACCATCCGCGCGCGCGATCGTCCCGAGCGCGATCTGCAGCTCGTCACGAAAGCGCTCCACACGCCCGTGCACCCGCACCAGCTCGCCCTGCTCGAAGCGCCCGGCGAGTACGTCGGCGTCACGAAACGCGCGCGCACGGATCGTTCCCGTGCTGTCGCGCAACTCAACCGTCAGGTAGGGCGTGCCGGCGCGAGACATCTGACGTTCCTTGCGGACGCACGCAAAGACGCCGTCGACCTCCTGCTCGAAACGGAAGGTCGCGATCTGCCCCTCGTCGATCTGTGTCGTGTTGCCGAGGGGGCTCATCCGCCCATGATGTACGGTGGTCCGGATGCAGCCCTTCATCTGGGACCGCCGTCCGGATGGCCTCAGGGCCCCAGCGATGGTATGCGCGTTCCAGGGCTGGAACGACGCCGGCGACGCCGCCTCCAGCGCGGTCTCCTTCCTCGCCGACTCGCTGGACGCCCATCGCTTCGCACAGATCGACTCCGAGGAGTTCTATGACTTTCAGGCAAACCGTCCCAGCATCCAGCTGACCGACGGGAGTGGCACCGCCGCTGGAAGCGGCGGTCGGGAGATCATATGGCCGACGGTCGAGGTCTTCGAGGCACGCGCGCCCAGAGCACCGCGCGACCTCGTGCTCGTTCAAGGCGTCGAGCCTTCGATGCGCTGGCGCGCCTTCAGCGCGCACCTAGTCGAGCTCGCTGAAGCTCTGGGCGTGCAGGTGGTCGTCACGCTGGGGGCGCTGCTCGCCGACGTGCCCCACACTCGCCCGGTGTCGATGACCGGGTTCGCGTCCGATCCGTCGCTGGTGGAGAGCCTGGGGCTGGCGCCATCGAGCTATGAGGGACCAACCGGGATCGTGGGAGTCCTGCACAGCGCCTGTCTGGACGCGGGACTGCCGTCGGTAAGCCTCTGGGCGGGCGTCCCGCACTACGTCGCCGCCGCCACCAATCCCAAGGCGGCGCTTGCGCTCCTACGTAGGGTGGAAAGCCTGATCGGCGTCTCCGTGGATGTCTCCGAGCTGGAGGTCTCGGCCGCCGACTACGAGCGCCAGGTGGGGCTCGCCGTGCAGAGCGACCCCGACATCCAGGCGTTCGTCGAACGGCTCGAGCAGGCTGCCGAGAGCGAAGAGTCAGAGCTGATGCCCGAAGACGTTCCCTCGGGGGACATGCTCGCGCGTGAATTCCAGCGTTTTTTGCGCCAGCGCGGGCCCGACGAGAAGTAGCAGGCGGGCGGGAGCAGGCGAGCGGTGACTACTTCTCCGCGGCGGGACAGACGATGCGGTAGTCGCAGATCGAGCAGGCCGCGTGAGACGGGGTGGGCTCGAAGCGCTGGCCAAGAATGCCCTCGCCGGCGGCGAGCACCGCGTCCTTGACCGCTTCTGCATCCCCGTCGTCCCGGGGCACGGGCACCTTGAGGTCGTCGAGCACGTAGTAGTAGGCCTGCCGGGAGGCCTCCAGTCCCCAGGACTCGCGCGCGGCGAGAGCATAGAGGGAAAGCTGGATATCGTCCTGTAGCTGGGCGACGGTCTTCGGGCGGGAGGTCTTGTAGTCGATCAGCTCGTACTCGTCGCCCGTACCGCCCGCGAGACGGTCGACGCGGTCGACGCGGCCGCGCAGGTGGTGGGGTCCGAGCCGGAAGGCAAACGGGCGCTCGAACCACACCGGCTCGGAGTCCTGGCCATGCAACCGCTCGTGATAGATCCTCAGCGCGGCGAGCGCCTTTGCGCGCAGCTCGAGCTCGTGCTCGCTGCAGCCGAAGGCGCTTCTGCGCCAGCTTGCGTCGAACAGCTCCAGCAGCTGCGAAAGCGTCTCTCCGGAGGTGGAGTGGTAGCGCTCGAGCACCTGATGTACGACGATCCCGAACCGCTGGTTCTGCGTCTGCTCGGTCGGGATCCGGAGGACTCGAGCGAACTTGTACCGCAACGGACAGCCTCGGTAGGTCTCGACATCCGAGGCCGATAGCGCCAGGCCGATCCCCTTGCGCGGCAGAAAGGGCCCCAGCGATGAGGCTTCGCGCGGAGCGATCGCACTCGCGCGGGCACGGTTATCGTGTCCGCCGCCCTGCGAGCGGTCGGCCAGCAGCGTCTCGTCGAGCGTCGATGTCTGGAAGATCTCACGCTGTAACGGCGTCGTGGCGGCGAGCAGGCGCGCGTTGATGTCTGCCAGCGCCTCCGCCACCTCCTGTCCCTCCGGGCGCTGGGCCAGCGCGGCGAGCTTCAGCAGCTCCAGATAGCGCACCATCCCGTGGGAGATGTCCAGGTCGGTGTCCAGCCGCAGCTCGCCGAGCCGGCCGCCGATACGGGCGACGCTGGCGAGCACCTCCTCGCGCATCATGCGCAGCGTCTGGAGCAACTCCTCGTCCTGGCGGCGGCCTCCGCTCTTTGACGATTCCTCCTCATCGGGGTCCCGACCCTCTGCGCCGAGTACCACGCGCGCAAGTAGATCCGGACGGCCCGCATCCAGGGCCGCGGCCGCCGCCCTGCGCAGCTCGATGAAGCGCTGGACGCGCTCGCGCGCGTCAGGCGGAACCTGGGGCGACTCGATCGCCGCTGTGAGCGCCGCGACCATGTCCAGCTTGCGTCGCCGCGCCAGCGCGATCACGCGCGCCAGATCGACTTGACGCAGCTCGATCGGCGGACGCGCGAGCGCGCGCACGACCGCGGCCGCGTCGTGCGGGTCGGCCAGCAGACGCATCCATGCCAGCACATCGCGTACCTCGGCCCGCTCGCGGAAGGCGGCCGCGCCGCGTTCCTCGCCCAGGGAGTCGTCCGCGGGCGTGGTGGGAACGATCTTCGAAGCAGGCACAGTCGAAGGATACGAGTCTCCTCCGGGGCGAGAGCGTGGGAGGCCCTACGCTCTGAGGATGGGCTCGGACGCGATCGATTGGAGCGCCGCGCAGCGGATCGGAGAGCTGATCGCCGGCTCGGGTGGGCAGGCTCAATACTGGGGTGTGCGCTCCGAGGCGATCGAGCCGCTCGCGCGCGACTTCGCCGAGCGCGTGAGCAACTACACGGGCCTCGCGCTTCCAGGCGAGCTTCCGCCCCTGGAGGTGGTCGACCGGCCGGCGTGGATCGCGGCCAACCTGAAGACCATGCGCCCGCTGCTCGATCCGCTCACCGCGCGCATGGGAGGTGGAGGCGATGGGATCACAGGCATCGTCTCCGGCCCGCTGCGCGCGGCCTCGGGCCTGTTGCTCGGCGCGCAGGTCGGGGCGTTGACGGGCGTGCTCTCCCAGCGGGTGCTCGGCCAGTACGACCTCGCGCTGCTCGACGCCCAGGTGCGGCCGCGCCTGTTGCTGCTGGCGCCGAACCTGGCGCAGGCCGCGCGCAACCTCGGCGTGGACCGCGACGAGCTCGTCCTGTGGGTGAGCATCCACGAGATCACCCACGCCGTCCAGTTCGGGGGGGCGCCATGGCTGCGCGAGCACCTCGGCGGGATGCTGAAAGAGCTGATCGACGGCCTGCAGGTCAAGCTCGACCCCCGGTCCTCGCCCGGGGACCTTCCTGATAAAGACAAGGGTGGGTGGATACCGAAACGGGACGGATTGAGTTTCAACCCAGACCAGTTGCGCCCGCTGTTGGAGCGCGCCCGTCACGGCGAACTGTTGCGCCTGACGCTCGGCGACGAGCGCTGGCGACTGGTCGAGCGAATGCAGGCGACGATGTCGTTGATCGAGGGTCACGCGGAGCACACGATGGACGCGGTCGGCGCCGAGGTGCTGCCGTCGCTTGAGCGGCTGCGCGCCGCGCTGAACCGTCGCCGCGAGACGCGAGGACTGCCGTGGCGAGTGCTCGAGCGGTTGCTCGGGCTGGAGCTGAAGATGAAGCAGTACGAGGTGGGCAAGCGCTTCTGCGACGCGGTCGTGCAAGCGGAGGGGCCGCAGGCATTGGCCCGCGCGTGGAGCGGGCCGGAGATGCTGCCGAGCACGCTGGAGCTGGAAACACCGAGCCTCTGGCTAGCCCGAACGCATGTTCCTCCTGTTACAAGCTGACGTGGATTAATACGCTATGTTCATGGGCTCTTTACGGTCTGTGAAGGTGATGCTGTAACGATCTGTCCAGAACGGGTTACAAACGTGTGTTCGGTGCTACGCTCAACCTCGAAGCGGAGAGCGAACAGCGAACGAACAGACCTCACCCGTGTCCCCCCGAGGACAGAACCGAGAACAGGAGACCCCTACACATGGCAACCGCCACCACTTCCCCCCGCAAAGCCAAAGCCGCCAAACCGGCCGCCAAAGCCAAAGCGTCCGCCGGCCGCAAAGCCCCAGCCGCCCGTCGCGGCAGCGCTTCCAGCCAGAGCACCCAGGCCGAGAGCACGAAGGCCAAGGCAGCGCGTACGCGCTCGATCCATCAGACCCAGTCGGCCGTTCGTCAGACCGAAATCGCGGCGCGTAACACCGTCGACGTGTTCGGCGACTACACCGAGCGTGCCGTGCTGATCCCCGTCGGCGCTGCGTTGATCGCCCGCGACCGGGTCTTCTCGAGCGTCAACGATGTGGTCTCGAACTATGGCTCGACGACCAAGGCTCAAGCTCAGCTGCGCCGATTCGAGCGCCGCGGCAGCACAGCCCGCAACCGGCTCGAGCGCGAGGTCCGCAAAGCCCGCGTTGGCTTCGAGCGCGAACTGCGCCAGCGCCGGACCGATCTCAAGAAGACCCTCAGCTTGCTGGAGGAACGCCGCGACGCAGTCGCGAAGAACGTCACCGAGCTGCCGGACCGCCTCCAGGAGCGCATCCTCAGCATCGTCTGAGCGCGACACCCTTCCCCCCGCCCCGGACCTGGAGAGGCCGGGCAGCGGGAGAGTCTGCCGGCCTCATATCCCGCCGGCAGTAGTAGCAACCTCTCCTCCCTCGACTCCGGGGCGGCCCCCACGCCCCGGAGTCATTTAATCGCCGGGTCGAGGAAGGTTTGCCACAATGGGCCACGTGACCACTGAAGCGGAGATCCGCAAGGCCCTTGAGGTCGTGATCGACCCTGAGCTGCACCGCTCGATCGTCGAGCTCGACATGGTGCGCTCGATCGAGATCGGCTCCAACGGGGTGCTCGACATCACGGTCTCGCTGACGACGCCCGGTTGTCCGATCAAGGGCCACTTCCAGACGGCCGTCGCCGAGGCCGCCGGCGCGCTCGAGGGAGTCACACACTGCAACGTGTACTTCGACGTGCTGAACGACACACAGAAGGCGGCGCTGCAGCAGAAGCTGGGGCGCGCCGTCCTGCCCGAAGGAGCGCTCGCACAGGTCGCAAACGTGCTCTGCATCGGCTCCGGGAAGGGCGGCGTCGGCAAGTCGACGCTGACCGCGAACCTGGCGGCGGCGCTCGCGGGCGAGGGCAAGCGCGTGGGCGTGCTCGACGCCGACGTGTGGGGCTACTCGATCCCGCGCATGTATGGCCTCGGATCGACGCGGCCCCCGGTTTCCGCCGAGCGCAAAATCCTCCCCCTCGACGCACACGGCGTGAAGGTCATGTCGATCGGCTTCTTCCTCGAGGAGGACGCCGCGGTCGTGTGGCGCGGGCCGATGCTGCACAAGGCGCTGACACAATTCCTGCAGGATGTCGACTGGGGGGCGCTCGACTTCCTGCTGATCGACCTGCCGCCGGGCACAGGCGATGTCTCGATGACGCTCGCGCAGCTCTTGCCCCAGGCGAAGTTCGTGATTGTCACCACCCCCCAGGCGACCGCGCAGAAGGTGGCGCGACGGTCCGCCGAGATGGCACACAAGGTCTCATTGGAGATCGGTGGGGTGATCGAGAACATGTCGGGCTTCACCACGCCGAGCGGTGAGCGCTTTGCGATCTTTGGTGAGGGCGGCGGCAAGGAGCTGGCGGACGAGCTCGACGTGCCGCTGTTGGGCAAGATCCCACTGACGATGCCGCTGCGTGAACACGCCGACAGCGGCACCCCGCTCGTGATCGAGGATGCCCGCGACCCGGCGTCCCAAGCGATCCTTCAGGCCGCACGCGGGCTGATCGCGATGGGCCGCCCACCGGCGCTGCCGGTACTGCCGCTTGTGCAGGTCGCCGCCGGGACGCCCGCCGTGCCGGAGGCGCCCGTCGAGCGAAAACCGACGGGCATGTCACTGCCGATGGCCTGAGCGGCCCGCGCCGTCAAAAAGACCGTCGAGCTGTAGAGAGCTAACCCGCCGCACGCGCGGCTCGACTGACCATCGTCACGTGGCATCGGGAGCGGCGATAGCGTGGCGGTAGATGTCCCGCCGGTTCGCTTGACAAGCACACCCCACCTGAGAGGATCGTCACGGAATGTCGGTGCCAGGCCAACAAGAGGAGCAGCAGGACACGCAGCGAGACGGCGCCGTCGAGATCGACGAACGCCGCGCCAAGCTGGACCGGCTGCGAGCCGACGGCATCGATCCCTACCCGCCTGTGACGCTGTGGGCGGAGCGCACACCAATCTCAGAGGTTCTCGCGGCACACGATCCGGCCGGGCTGAGCGAGGGCGAGCACCCCGAGTTGCGCTATCGCGTCGCCGGCCGCCTGGTCTCGAGGCGCGGTCATTCCCAGACTTCGTTCCTCGATATCCGCGACCTGTCCGGTCAGATCCAGATCGTCGTGCGACTGCAGGAGCAGGGGCAGAAGGACTACGACCGGATCCTGAACCTCGACATCGGCGACATCGTGACGGTCGAGGGGTTCATCTACAAGACCAAGCGCGGGCAGCTGGTGCTCGCGGTAGGCGAGTTCACCCTGCTCACAAAGGCCCTGCGCCCGCCGCCCGACAAGCACCACGGTCTTGGTGATACCGGCACTCGCTATCGCTATCGCGAGCTGGACCTGATGGCCAACGAGGACACGCGCGAGCTGTTCATGACGCGCCATGCGATCGTCTTTGAGATCCGCAAGTGGCTGAACGAACGCAGCTTCGTCGAGGTCGAAACGCCCGCGCTGCAATCGCTCGCCGGCGGCGCCGGATCACGGCCGTTCACCACCCACCACAACGCGCTCGATCGCGACCTGTATCTGCGCATCTCCGTCGAGCTGTTCCTCAACCGCTGCATCGTCGGCGGCCTGGAGAACGTCTACGACATGGGCAAGGTGTTCCGCAACGAGGGCATCTCCCCGAAGCACAGCCCCGAGTTCACGATCATCGAGTTCATGATGGCCTACGCCGACTACAACGACGTCGCGACCGCGACCGAAGAGATGTTCCGCGATGTCGCACGGCGTGTGCTCGGGCGTACGGTCATCAAACGAAACGGCGAGGACATCGACCTGGCCAAGCCGTGGCGGCGCGTGACGATGCGCGAGCTGATTCTCGAGCGTTTCGGCCTGGACTTCATGGAGTCAACCCGCGACCAGCTCGGCGAGGTACTCGACGGGCCGGTCGATGAGCAGGCCACCTGGGCCGAGGTGGTGGCGGACATCTACTCGGAGAAAATCGAGTCGACGATCAACCAGCCGACGCACGTGTTCGACTTCCCGCTCGAGCCGTTCCCGATCACCAGGCGCCACCCCGTTCACCCCGAGCTCGGCGAGCACTTCGACGCGGTCATCGGCGGCATCGAGCTCGTCTCAGGCGACACCGAGCTCAATGACCCGGTCGACCAGTGGCAGCGCTTTGTAGATCAGCGCAAGCGGCGGATGATCGACGACGCCGATGTGCCTCACCCCAACGACGAGGAGTACGCGCGCGCGATCGAGTACGGCTACTCGCCGACAGCCGGCGGCGGCATGGGCGTCGATCGCCTGGTGATGATCCTGACCGAAAGGGACACGCTGCGCGAGGTGATCCCCTTCCCGATCGTGAAGGAGCTGAGGTGAGCTCGAAGCTCGGTCTCGACCCCAGCGTGATCGCTTCCTGCCGAGAGGCCGCCGCCCAGATCGCCGGGCAGGTAGGTGCGGAGATCGCCGGAAAGACGACCGTTTCGGTCGAGCGGACGGTCGCGCGTCTGCTCGGCGTGGACGGCGTGAACGAGCTGGACGCACCCCTGCCGAACGTGCTCGTCGACCATATCGCCGACCACGGCGAGCTGGGGAAGGGCATCGGCTACTGGCTGGGCAACGCGCTGCTCAACGACGAGCGCAGATCGCCGCAGCAGATCGCACAGGACGTCGACTCGGGGCAGCTCGAGCTGTGCGCGCTCCCGCGCGCACAGCTCGGCGCGATCAGGACGCGGATCACGCGCGAGTGCGAGACCCGGCTGGCAGAGATCCGCGGGCGGACACAACAGCGCCACGAGCTGCGGGAGCGCCTCGGCGAGAGCCCGCCGCCACTACGCTACGTGCTGACCGCCACCGGGAACGTTTACGAGGATGTCGTCCACGGTCTCGCGGTGGCAGAGGCCGGCGGTGACATCGTCGCGGTGATCAGATCGACCGCGCAGAGCCTGCTCGACTACGTGCCCTACGGTCCAACAACCGAGGGCTACGGCGGGACGTTCGCGACGCAGGCGAACTTCAAGATCATGCGCGAAGCGCTGGATGAGTGGTCGCAAGTGCACGGGCGCTATGTGCGGCTGTCGAGCTTCTGCTCGGGGCTGTGCATGCCCGAGATCGCGGCGATGGGAGCGATCGAGGGCTTCGACAACATGGTCAACGACGCGCTGTACGGAATCCTCTACCGGGACATCAACCCGATCAGGGGCCTGATCGACCAGCGCGTCTCGCGGATGGTCAACGGCTATTTCGGGGTGACGATCAACACCGGAGAGGACAACTACCTGCGCACCGCCGACGCGATCGAGGCGGCGCCGTCAGTTACGGCTTCGCAGTTCATCAACCGCCAGCTCGCGCTCGACTCCGGGGTCCCCGACGGGCAGATAGCGCTCGGCGATGCGTTCGAGATCGATCCGCCGATCGTCAACGGTCTGCTGCTGGAGTGGGCTCAGGCGCAGCTGACGCGCGAGCTGTTCCCGGACTGCCCTGTCAAGTACATGCCGCCGACGCGGCACATGGACGGCAACCTGTACCGCACGCACGCGACCGACTCGCTGTTCAACCTGGTCACGATCGCCACCGGCCAGGGCATCCAGACGATCGGGGTGCCGACCGAGGGGATCTTCACGCCCCACGTGCACGACCGTGTGATCGGGCTGGAGAACGTGAACTACGTGTTCGACACCGCGCGCGACCTCGGCGAGGAGATCGAGTTCAAGCCGGGGGGCATCATCCAGACGCGCGCGCGCGAGGTCCTGAGCGGGGCGCACGAGCTGCTGGAGCGGATCGCCGCGGTCGGGCTGTTCGCGGCGCTCGGCGAGGGCGTGTTCGGCGACGTTCCCCGCCAGGTGGGCGAGGGCAGGGGGATCGAGGGGATCGTCGCTACCGAGAAGGGCTACTTCAACCCGGTGAGCGAGCTGATGCGGGGAACGCCGAGCCATGTCTAGGGTGGTCGATCTCGAGCATGTGAAGCCCTACGCCGACCATCTCGGCGACGGGATCGTGCAGTTCAGCTTCACGCTGCCCGTGCCCTATTGCCTCGCCGCGCGCAAGGCCGCGCAGGAGCTGGCGCGGAAGATGGGCTTCGAGCACCCCGAGGTCGTCCATTACCAGCGCCTGACCGAGGGGTACACGTACTTCGTGATGTTCGGCGAGTGCACCGCGACGGTCGACTACGCGACGCTGAGCGACGAGGGCTTTGAGATCGAGTACATGAGCGAGGATCAGATCGAAGCGTTCGCGCAGGAGCAGATCGGCCGCCCGATCGTGATCGTCGGCGCGGCGTCCGGCACCGATACGCACAGCGTCGGCATCGACGCGATGCTCAACCTGAAGGGCTTTCACGGGCACCACGGCCTGGAGGGTTACAAGGCCTTCGAGACGCACAACCTCGGCAGCCAGGTGCCCAACAGCGTGCTCGTTGCACGCGCGATCGACCTGAACGCCGACGCGATCCTCGTGTCGCAGACCGTGACCCAGCAGAACCTGCACATCTCGAATCTCACGGAGCTGGTCGAGATCGTCGAAGCAGAGGGCAAGCGCTCGGAGATAATCCTCACCTGCGGCGGCCCGCGCGTGTCGCACGAGCTCGCAAAGGAGCTCGGCTACGACGCGGGCTTCTCGAAGGGGACCTACCCGCACCACGTGGCCAGCTTCATCGTGCGCGAGCTGGCCGCACGCGAGGCGGCCGCGTAGTGCTCTCGGATCTGATCGCCCCGGTGCGGCGATTGGCATTGGTGGGGCTGGCGAAGAACACCGGTAAGACGGAGACGCTGGCCGCGATCTTGAGGGAGCTGGCGGAGCAGAGCACCTGCGTCGGGGTGACCTCGATCGGGCGCGACGGCGAGGAGCACGACGTGATCGACGCGCGGATCGAGAAGCCGCGGATCGTCCTGCAAGCGGGCAGCCTCGTCGCGAGCACCGACGCGCTCGTGCGGGCTAGCGGCCTCGCGCATGAGCGGCTTGCGCAGACCGGGGTGAGGACTCCGCTCGGGGAAGTGGTGATCGCGAGGCTCGCGGAGCAGGGCGCCGTCGAAGTCGCCGGCCCGAGTGCCGCTGAGGACCTGCGCAAGGTGAGCGACGCGATGATCGGATTCGGGGCAGAGATTGCGTTGATCGACGGCTCGATCGACCGGCGTGCAGCCTCATCGCCGGCGGTCGCCGACGGGCTCGTGATCGCCACCGGCGCGGTTCTGAGCGAAGACGTCGAGGAGGTCGTCGCGGCCACGAAGGACGCGGTAGATCTCGTCAGGCTGCCCGCGGCGGGAAGCCCGCGTGTGGACAGGTCAACCGGCGGAAGCGAGGAGCTGCTCACGCTGGAGCGCGGACTCGTGCTGAACGCCGAGCCGGCAGAGATCACGGCGCTGCTGCGCGAGCATCCGCACGCAAGCATGTTCCGTGTCGATGGCGCCCTGAGCGAGCGGTTCCTCGAGGGCCTGCTGGCCGCCCGCACAGAGCGGGCCGGACGCGAGCTGAGAATCGTCGTGGGTGACCCCACGAGGGTCTTCCTGACGCGCCGGGGACCGGGTTGGTATCGACGTCAGGGTGTAGAGATCGAGGTCTCCCGGACGATCGACTTGAGGGCGATCACGGTCAATCCCGTCGCACCCCAGTCGCATCGTTTCGACTCCAAGCAGCTACGCCAGCTGATCGAGGCGGCGATCCACGATGTCCCCGTCCTGGATGTGCTCGATCAGGATTACTTGGCGTTAGCGAAGTAATCGGCGTTGATCTGCGTGAACTTCTGCCACTCGTCCGGGAGCTGGTCCTCAGCGAAGCAGGCGTCGACCGGGCAGGCCTCGACGCAGGCGTCGCAGTCGATGCACTCCTCGGGATCGATGTAGAGCATCTCGGCCGCGTCGTATCCGGGCTCGTCGGGCGTAGGGTGGATGCAATCCACAGGGCAGACCTCGACACAGGAGTTGTCCTTGGTGCCAATGCACGGCTCGGCGATTACGTAGGCCATTCGCTTCTTTCTGGGGTCGGTTTGCGGGGGGCTTGGATCGGGAGACGCATATTGTACGAAGCATGCTGTTGCTTACCGGCGCGACCGGTTTGGTGGGCTCCGCACTGCTGCGCCGCCTGGTGACCGAAGGGACCCAGGTGCGCTGCCTCGTGCGCGATCCCCGGCGACTGGGCGCCCAGCGGGTGCGTGTGCAAATCGCGCTCGGCGATCTGACCAACCCTCCTTCCTTTCGCAACGCGATGCGCGGCGTGCACACCGTCGTACATCTCGCCGCCTCGATCCGCGACCAGCCACGCGGCTCGATCGAGGAGCTGAACGGCATCGCCACCTGGCGGATGGTGCAAGCGGCGCAGCGTGCGGGCGTGGAGCGCTTCGTGTTCTTCTCCGTGCTCGGCGCCTCCACCCACCACCGCGCACGCTTCTTCCGCGCGAAGGCGCTAGCCGAGCAGGCGGTGGGAGAGGCCGACCTACAGAGCACCGTGTTCGCCCCTTCGATCGTGTATGCCCCGGGGGACCCCTGGCTGACCCTGCTGGAGCGGATGGCGCTGCTTCCGGTGATGCCCGTCTCCGGGCGGGGCCGCGCGACCTACCAGCCGATCTGGGCCGAGGACGTGGCCGATTGCGTGATCGCCGCCCTGCACGCGCCGGAGAGCGATCGAGACACCACCGAGCGCTTCGAGCTGGCGGGCCCGCAGACATTCAGCCACAACGAGATCGTGCGGCTCGTGCTGCGCTCGCAGAACCGCGGCCGCCCGCTGCTGCACGTCCCGACGCCGATCGTCTCGCGTGGGCTGCGCCTGCTGGAGGCGACGATGGGGCAGCGCGCGTTCGCGACCTGGGACGAGGCCGAGCTGATGGAGGTTCCGATGATCTCGGGACGAGGTGCGGCCGATGCCGAAGGTCTGGGGATCACGCCCCAGGCGATGGGTGCCGTGCTTGGAACCGGCTGATGGCTGAGAAGGAACTCCAGCTTTAGAAAGCGCCAACCGCCGGGCGTCGATGCGTCCACGGCTGCGCCTCTTCGAGCTGCGAGGCGAGTCCCAACAACGCTGCCTCGCCAGCCGGGCGTCCGACGAGCTGCACGCCCAAAGGCAGGCCGTCCTCACCTCCGAACAGCGGCAGCGAGATCCCGGGCTGGCCGGTCGCGTTGAACACTGGTGTAAACGGCGTGAACAGGCCGGAGCGCGTAAACGTCGACATCGGGTCGGGCGCATCGGTGTCGAGCGTACCCAGGGGCAGCGGGCGCTCGGCGAGCGCGGGCGTGAGCAACGCGTCATACGGCGCCAGAAAGGACACCAGCCGTCGGGCGAACCTCTGCAGTTGCACAGCGACCCCCATGCCCTGCACAGCGTTCAGTTGCTCGACCATCGAGAAGATCGCCCAACTCATCGGCTCCATGTCCTCCGCTTTTGGCTCATGCCCTCCCACCCTGCCGGAGTAGGCGATCGAGAGCGCGACGTGGATCGAGAAGGCCGCGCCGAACAT
This sequence comes from uncultured Solirubrobacterales bacterium, assembly GCA_963837135.1. Classification (GTDB taxonomy): domain Bacteria; phylum Actinomycetota; class Thermoleophilia; order Solirubrobacterales; family Solirubrobacteraceae; genus Palsa-744. The sequence goes on along the minus strand of CAWILV010000002.1, from coordinate 515,019 downwards.
CTCTCCCAGGTCCTCAACTTGCCACGGCGGATCGACCTCCTCTACCTCGTGCCCGAGCGAGCGCAGCAGCCCGGCCGCGTCCGCCACCGCGCCGGCGCAAACGGGGTCGACCACGGCATCGGTGGTCGGCGGCAGCGTCGTCGCCGCAATCCGCAGCCTGCCAGGACGTTGGCCCGCGCTGAGGGCGAATGGCTCTGATGGGGGCGGCGCCCAGGTGGCATCGCCGGCCTCATAGCCGGCGAGCACATCGAGGATCGCCGCCGTGTCAGCGACGGTGCGCGTGAGCACGCCGTCAATCCCCAGCGAGGAGTCGCCCAGGTCGGGGGCCGCCGAGATCCGCCCGCGCGCGGGCTTCAGACCCACCAGCCCGCAACAGGCCGCCGGGATCCGGATTGAGCCACCGCCGTCGTTGCCGTGCGCGACCGGCACCATCCCGGACGCGACCGCCGCCGCAGCGCCGCCCGAAGAACCGCCAGGGGTTCTCTCCAAATCCCACGGATTGCGTGTCGGGCCGAAGATCCGGGCCTCGCTGACCGGCAGGATCCCGTACTCGGGCAGCGTCGTCGTGCCCACGATCACGAAGCCCGCCTGCTTCAGGCGCCGCACCACATTGTGGTCGTAGGGCGCGATGAAATCTTTCATCAGCGCGCAGCCGTTCGTGTACCGCCAGTCCTTCAATGCGCGGTTGTTCTTGATCGCAATCGGCACGCCCGCGAACGGGCGCTCGTCGCCCGAGCTCACCTCGTCCGCGGCCGCCAGCGCCCGCTCGTCGTCGACCTCGACGAACGCGTTCAGCTGCGGGTTGAGCTCCTCGATCCGCGCCAGCGAGATCTCGACCAGCTCGCGTGAGGACACCTCCCCCGCGCGCACCATACCCGCGAGCTCGCTCGCGGGACGAAACATCAGATCGCTGTCGGGCACTGACTCCTCCTCCAATCGCCGGGTCGTTCATCATATGGGTGCGCCCACAAGGCGCCATCCCCGTCAAGCAGCCCAGCCCAGAAAGCAGAGCGCCATGAGCGAGGTTCAATCACCACCTGAAGTCCAGTCAGGCCTTGAAGGAGTCGTCGCCTTCGCCACCGAGATCGCAGAGCCGGACAAAGCCGGTGGCGCGCTGCGCTACCGCGGGGTCAACATCGAAGACCTGGTCGGCACGATCCCCTACGAGCAAGTCTGGGGCCTGCTCGTCGACGGGCACTTCAAACCCGGCCTGCCACCCGCCGAACCGCACGCGCTGACGGTGCGCTCGGGCGACCATCGCGTCGACGTGCAGTCGGCGCTGGCGATGCTCGCTCCCGAGTGGGGCTTTGGACAGCTGATCGACATCACCGACGTGCAGGCCCGCGAGGACCTCGCACGCGCCTCGGTGATGGCGCTGTCATTCGTCGCGCAGTCCGCGCGCGAAGCGGGCCAGCCGCCGGTGCCCCAGGCGGAGATCGACGAGGGAAGGACGATCCCCGAGCGCTTCCTGATCCGCTGGCGCGGCGAGGCCAACCCCGATCACGTGAAGGCGATCGACGCCTACTGGGTTTCGGCCGCCGAGCACGGGATGAACGCCTCGACGTTCACCGCCCGCGTGGTGGCCTCGACAGGGGCCGACTGCGCCGCGGCACTGTCCGCCGCGGTGGGCGCGCTGTCCGGTCCGCTGCATGGCGGGGCGCCCTCGCGCGTGCTGAAGATGATCGACGAAGTCGAACAGTCGGGCGATGCCGAGCGCTGGGTCAAAGCGGCGCTGGATCGCGGCGACCGTTTGATGGGCTTCGGTCATCGCGTCTACCGCGCCGAAGATCCCCGCGCGCGGGTGCTCCGTCGCACCTCTCAGGAACTCGGCTCCCCGCGTGTGCAGGCCGCCGAAGCACTCGAGAAAGCGGCGCTCGCCGAGCTTCACGCGCGTAAGCCCGACCGCGTGCTCGCGACGAACGTCGAGTTCTGGTCGGCCGTCGTTCTGGACTTGGCCGAAGTCCCACCGGACCTGTTCACACCGATGTTCACCTGCGCGCGTGTAGCCGGCTGGTCGGCGCACATCCTCGAGCAGAAGCGCGAGGCCAAGCTGATCCGGCCATCCGCGAAGTACGTCGGGCACGGGCCGCGGTCGGTGGCGGAAGTCGAATAGGCACCTAACCGCATTAAGAGCCGAGGGCCCGGCATCCTGCCGAGCCCTCTGCCCTTCCTATCGTCTGCGCTGCGGGATTGCTGTAGAGGAACCCTCCCGCAGCAGACGATGCTTCTTACATCATCCCGCTCATGTCAGGCATGCCGCCGCCGGGCATGCCGCCGGCGCCTTCCTTCTCCGGCACCTCGGCGACGATCGCCTCGGTGGTGAGGATGTTCTTGGCGATCGACGCGGCGTTCTGCAGCGCCGAGCGGGTGACCATCGCGGGATCGATCACGCCCGCGGCCACGAGATCGACGATCTCGTTGGTGGCCGCGTTCAGGCCCTGGCCTTTCTTGGCCTTGCGCACGTCGTTGACGACAACCGAGCCCTCCAGGCCCGCATTCTCGGCGAGCTGGCGCAGCGGCTCCTCCAATGCCCGCAGCACGATCCGTGCTCCGGTCTTCTGGTCCTCATCCTCGATGTCGTCGACCTTGACGGCGGAGAATGCCTGCAGCAGCGCAACGCCACCACCGGGCACGATGCCCTCCTCGAGTGCCGCCCGTGTGGCCTGCAGGGCATCCTCGACGCGGTGCTTCTTCTCCTTCATCTCCGTCTCGGTAGCCGCCCCGACCTTCACCACGGCGACGCCGCCGGAGAGCTTTGCCAGGCGCTCCTGCAACTTCTCGCGGTCGAAGTCCGAGTCGGTGTTCTCGACTTCGGCCTTGATCTGGTTGATGCGGCCCTTGATCGCCTGAGCCTCACCGGCGCCGTCGACGATCGTGGTGGTGTCTTTGGTCACGACCACGCGACGTGCGCGACCGAGCTGCTTGACCTCGGTGTTCTCGAGCTTCAGGCCCAGCTCCTCGGTGATCACCTCGGCGTTGGTGAGGATCGCGATGTCCTCGAGCATCCGCTTACGCCGGTCGCCGAAGCCCGGCGCCTTGACGGCCACACCGGTGAAGGTGCCCCGCAGCTTGTTCACCACGAGCGTCGCGAGCGACTCGCCCTCGACGTCCTCGGCGATGATCAGGATCGTCTTGCCGGACTGGATGACCTGCTCGAGCACCGGCAGGACGTCCCTGACGGAGCCGATCTTCTGATTGGCGATCAGGATGTACGGGTCCTCCAGCACTGCCTCCATGCGATCCTGGTCGGTGACCATGTAGGGCGAGATGTAGCCCTTGTCGAACTGCATCCCCTCGGTGAACTCGAGGTCCATGCCGAACGTCTGGCCCTCCTCGACGTTGACGACGCCGTCCTTGCCGACCTTCTCGATCGCATCGGCGATCACGTCGCCGATGTCATCGTCACCGGCGGAGATCGTCGCCACGCGGGCGATCTGGTCCTTGCCGGAGACCTCCTTGGACTGCGAGGCGATGTGTGCGACGACCTGGTCGACGGCTTTCTCGATCCCGCGCTTGAGCGCGAGCGGGTTGGCGCCGGCCGCGACATTCTTCAGGCCCTGGCGAACGATCGCCTGAGCCAGCACGGTGGCGGTGGTGGTGCCGTCGCCGGCGACGTCGTTGGTGGCCGTGGCCACCTCACGCACGAGCTGTGCGCCCTGGTTCTCGAAGACGTCCTCGACCTCGATCTCGCGGGCAATCGTCACACCATCGTTGGTGATCGTCGGCGCGCCGAACTTCTTGTCGAGCACGACATAACGGCCCTTCGGGCCGAGCGTGACCTTGACGGCGTTCGCGACCGCGTCGACGCCTGTCTCCAGCGCCTTGCGTGCCTCGGAGCCGTACTTCAGTTCCTTGTGTGCCATATCAGTTCAAATCTCCTTATGAAACCTTGGCGAGGACATCGGACTCGCGCAACACGAGCAGATCCTCTCCGTCGATCTTGATCTCGGTCCCGCCGTACTTGCTGTAGAGGACCTCGTCGCCCTCCTTGACCTCCAACGGGATGCGCTTGCCGTTCTCGTCGAGCTTGCCGTCGCCAATCGCGACGATCTTGCCCTTCTGTGGCTTCTCCTTGGCAGTGTCGGGGAGCACTAGGCCACTTGCAGTGGTCTGCTCCTCCTCGATTGCCTGCACGATCAGACGATCGCCCAGGGGCTTGAGCTTCATGTTGAAAACCTCCGTCTTGAGAATGCGCCGGCGGTTCGCGGCCCTTTATTGACTGGGCGAACCGCCTCTTTTTGGCACTCTCAGATGGAGAGTGCCAACGACCTCCCTCAATATACCCAAGCGCCAATGTATTTCAAGGCCAGATTGGCAGTTCCCAACCCGAGTGCCGGTTCAACTCAATTTTGAGCGCCGCCGAACCCCTTCATCGCCTCGGTCATCCCGCTCGGCTTGTCCATGATCTGCGAGAACCGCACCACCGTCACGGTGTCTTCCGGAGAGACCGACCGCCCATAGATCTGTTCGAGGAAGCTGATCAATTCCTCGTGACGACGGAACTCGGGGTTGTCGTGCTTGATGTCCCGCGGCGACAGGTCGGCGATCTTCGTCACCTCAACCTGATCGATCACCGCTTCGAAGATCCGTTCCCTCGGGGAGTACTGGTAGCCGATCGTGACGAGCACCGCCTGATTCTTGCGGTACTTGCCCGACTTGTCGCCGAGGCGAATCGTGGCCGTCTTGCGACCCCGCATCAGCTCGTCGGCGAAGATCGTCGAATAGAAGTTGAGCACCTGCATGTGCAGGCAGGCTATCGGTCTTCTTCTGAATAGGCCAGTGCGCGCGTGATCATTTCGCGCTCGGCCGCATGGGTGAGCGCGCTACGGGCTTCCTTCAGCCCGATCCAGCGGGCCTCCTCGACCTCGTCATCGTGGTCGGCCGTGTCGCCGGAGAGGTAGCTGAAGAGGTAGAAGGTGACCGACTTGGGAATCGTGCGCCCGTCGCGCCGGTACCAATAGCGCACCTCGCCCAACTCGCGTACGAGCTCGACGGTGACTCCCGTCTCCTCGCGCACCTCGCGCTCGGCGGCCTGCAGCGTGGTCTCGCCCGGATCTACATGCCCCTTCGGCAGTGCCAGCACCCGCGAGCCATCCGGCGCACGGCGGGTGGGGACGATCACGACGACCTGCTCCTCGCGCAGCACCACGCCACCGGCTGAGATCTCCTGCGCCGGTGGCATCTTGCTGGGCTTCCTCTTGCCGTTCTTAGCGTTCTTAGAAGACATATTGCTTCAGCGCCTCCGGATCGTGCACGACCAGGCGTCCCCTCCCCTGCGAGATCACACCGGCGCGCTCCAGCACCGCCAGAAAGCGGCTGGCCGACTCGCGCGAGGAGCCCGCCAGCTGCGCCAGATCGGCCTGGGTGGCGGTGACCATCACGTCCGCACCGTCGTCGTTTTGCTCGGCGCGTTCCTGCGCGACCAGCTCGCTCAGCACCACTGCCACGCGGCTCTGCACCGTTTGGAAGGACTGGCGCGAGAGGCGCTCGTTGGTCTCGCGCAGACGTCGGCCGAGCGCGATCACCAAACGCACGGAGATCCCGGGGTGCTCGATCATCAGCCTGCGCATGTCCGGGCCGAGCACCGCCACCACGCTGGTCTGCTCGATCGCTTCAATCGTGGCCGAGCGGCGCTCGTCCTCGAACAGCGCCAGCTCGCCAAAGATGTCACCCGGGCCGAACGTCGCGAGCGTGATCGTGCGCCCGCCGGAGTGCTCGCGCGTCGCGCGGACGCGACCGGAGCGGACGACGTAACAGGTGTCGCTCGCATCGCCCTCGCGGAACACAACCTGACCCGGCTCAAACGCACGCGGAACCGCGAGATCGGCGATCCGCTCCAGGTGCTCGCCCTCGAGCGTGGAGAACACCGGCACGCGCGCGAGCAGCTCCACCACGTCCGCTGAGCGCATGCCCGCCATTGCCGCAGGGGATATCACACCCACCGACCGGCTCAGCGCCCGGCGCCCGGCGCTATCTTCCAAGTACATGACGCTCGCCAAGCCAATCCTCTCGTTGATCGTGATCGGCGCGCTTCTGTCCGTTCCCACGTCCTCCTCGGCGATAACCGGCGCGACGGGCACAAGCGCGCCTGGAAAGACCACAACCGCCGCCGAGCGAACTCTCCTGCAGTCGCCGGAGCTGTGGGCCACGATCGATGTCTGTAGCCCCCCCGATCAGCCAGATACGGTCGGCATACGCGGCTCGATGCCCGGCGATGAACATTCCAAAGACGAGATGTACATGCGCTTTCGCCTGCAGTACCTCGACAGCTCGACCAAACTATGGGTCGATCTGGCCGACGGTGCGGACTCGGGCTACGTGGCCGTCGGCGCGGCCAAGTCCGCGCGACAGACGGGGCGCAGCTTCCAGCTCGTACCGATCGCAGGCAAGCCAGCTGTGCAGCTGCGCGGTGTGGTGAGCTTCCAATGGCGCCGTGGCTCGGCCGTCGAGTACACCGTCTCGCGACCCACAACCGCCGCTCACGACAGCCTCGCCGGCGCCGACCCGAAGGGCTTCAGCGCGGCGGAATGCTCGCTTAGCTAACGGGCTGGTGGTATCAGCCCGTTAGCTAAGCGATGGCCAAGCCAGGCAAGGACGCAGTGAGCGACGTGTGCTATGCACACGAGCGATCGAGGACACAGCCTGGCGCCGTGCCAGCGGGTCGCTATCCAAACAGGCGCGGGTCGTTCGTGATAATCCCGTCTACGCCCATCGCGCTCAGCCGCGCGATCTGAGCGGCGTCGTCCACTGTCCAGACGTACAGCTCGCCGCCGCCCTCTGCGACCGCTCGCACCAGCCCGGGGGTGACCAGGCGCCAGTGGGCCATGATCGCGTCGAAGCGACCGGCTTGCAGGGCCGCGCGAGCGCGTCGGGGCAGCAGCGCGCGATAGCCACTGAGTATCGCCAGGGCGGGAATCGCCGTGAGCAGATCGGTTGTGTAGTCGCGCCGCAGGCGTGGCACCGACCAGCCCACGCGCAGTGTGGGCTCAAGCGCGCGCATCGCATCGAGCTCCTGCACGTACATCCCGCTTACCAGCGACCGCTCGAGGAGGCCGGCCTCGCGCAGCGCCGCCACCACGCGCCGGCCGTAGCCGGGGATCTTCACATCGACATCGAGCTCCACGCCCGCGAACTCCTCGCCCGCCAGGTGCGCGAGCCCTTGCTCGAGCGTGAGCGGCGAGTCCTCGCGCAGCGCATCGTAGTCGTGAGCGAGCAGCAGCCGCCCGCTGCCGTCGGTGTGCTCTGAGAGTACGTCGAACTCGATCATGTCCACACCCGCATCCAGCGCCGCGTGGAAGCTCGCAAGCGTATTTCCGGGAGCCAGCAGAGCGGCGCCCTTGTGGCCGACCCGTAACGGGCGCGTGCGCGGAGATTCTGTCATCGCCGCCACGATGCCATATGGAGCGGCCAGGTGTCTGAGAGCAGCTCAGGCGCTCAGCGTGAACTTGCGCGGGCCTGAATGGAAGCCCAGCTCGATCAGCTCCTGGGCGAGCGCAGAGGCGATCGCCGGCTCGCCATCGATCCGCTCCAGGGCAAGCTTGCCAACACGCCCGGCGCGCACCGCCTCCGCCAGGGCCGCGAGCGCCGCCAGCAGCGGCTCGTCGCGGCGAGTGGCGGGCGCAGAAGAACCGGGCGCTACAGAGCCGGTCGGAGCTTCGGCAAGCGTCACCAACCCGCGGCCGCCACGCTCGACGTACAGCAGCGGCTCATCCTCCACCATCACCACATAAGCCCCGGCGACACGCGCTGGACGGCCCACCGGCCGGCTGCCCGGCTCCCGGCCTGCTCGTCGCGGCCACGGTAGTGCGGCGCCGTAAGGCTGCGCCGGGTCGGCGGCGGCGAGCACCAGGGTACGTGCGCGAGCGCCGCTGCGATCATCAGCGCGGCCGGGAGTATCGGCGACCTGGCCGCCGATCGGAGACCCACCGGCAGATCGGCCGGCGCGCAAACGCTCGACGGCTCCCGGCAGCGCGAACTGCGCGCCGCCCATCCCCTCGATGAAGTAGCCCCTGCGGCACACGCCCAGGGTCTCCAATTTCGCAAATGAGTCGTACAGCAACGCAAAGCCGCCGCGGATCCCCTCGGCGAGGACCTGCTCGCGGGTGACGATCCCGTAGCGCTCGAGCAGCAGCTCGGCGAGCGCGCGGCGGCGCTCAGGCGAGGGGAGCGGCGTCGAGGAAGAACCGGTGGCCGGGGAGGACGACGCTGAGGATCGAGAGGGCGAACGCAAGGAAGAGGAAGAAGCCAATGAGTGAGAGGGCTCGCCGAACAGCGATGCGGTCAGCGACCAGCGGCCTTGAACCTGCGCCTGCGCGCCTCTTCTGCGGGTGCCGAAACGGGAGCGACCGGTCATCGAGCGTCCTGCGGTGGACCCTGTGGCGGCCCCGGAGCCGGCCAGCGAAGCTTCGCCACCACGGGCGGCTCGTCCGCCGCGGGCAAGCGTTAGATGCGGGGCGCGTAGCGGCGCCCACGCGTCGTTCGTCGCCTCGCCCGCCCACACCAGATCCCACAAGGCCTCGCGGAGCGTCTCTCCCGCGATGTCGAGCTCCGCGAGCAGGTCGGTGAAGAAGGCGGGTCCCCGCACGAGTCGCTCGCGCAACAGGTCGTGCTCGCGAGAACTCGGGGGAGAGCTCGCCGCGGCGCCCGCACGCGGCCCAGAGGGCGCCCCGATCAGCGGCGCATCCTCGCGGAAGTACAGCGCCACCCTTCCCGAGCTCCGTCCGATCGAGCCCGCGCCGACCCACACCACCTCGCCGCTCGCGCAGAGACTGTCGAGCCACGTCTGGGAGTAAGCGCCGATCCGCCGCGGCAGCACATCGCGCTCCCAGATCTCAACAGGCAGCGCCAAGCCCTGCAGCGGCACGAGCACCTCGCGCAGGCGGTCGACTCCCGCGCCCGCACCGGAGTGCCGATCCACGCCTTGCCACGAGGGCAGGAAGGCCGCCAAGGCGCGCTGATCGGCCGGCTCTATCTCTTTGCGAAGCGCCGCCAGCGAGGCTCGTCTGAGGCGACGCAGGACCTCCACATCGCACCACTCCCGCTCGCTGCCCCCAGGACGCAGCTCTCCCCGGACCAGCTGGTCGACGCGCTCGAGCTCGCGCAGGACCGAGCTTGCGTCCAGGCGATAGCGAGCGTGGAGCTCATCGGTCCTGAATGGCCCATGCGTGCGGGCGAAACGCGCGACGAGCACGCGCAGCGCGTCGGGCACATCCGCCAGGAAGGCCTCGGGCAGGCCCTCGGGCGGCACGGCCCCGAGCGCGTCGCGGTACAGCCCCGCCTCATCCGCCGCCACGTAGCGCTCCTCCCCGCCCACGCGCAAGCGGATCGCGCGCCGTTCACGCTCCAACTCTCCCAGCATGCCGACGTGGTCGATCCCGTCGAAGACACGCTCGGCCACCTCCTCCGCGGTCAGATCCCCGATGCGGCGCAGCACGTCGTGCAGTCCATCGCGGCTCGTCGCCCTGGTGATCTCCGAGCGGCACTGCAAGTCCTGCTCGACGCGCTCCAGCGCGCCAGGGTCGATCAGCTCGCGCAGCTCCTCCTGGCCCAACAGCTCGCGCAGCAGATCACGGTCGAGCGACAGCGCCGCCGCGCGGCGCTCGGCGTTCGGCGTGTCGCCCTCGTACATGTAGGTCGCCACGTAGTCGAACAGCAGCGAAGAGGCAAACGGCGAGGCGGTAGGGGTCTCGACCTCGACGAGCGAGATCTCGCGCGTGTGTAGAGCGCGCAGCAGCTCCTGCAGTCCCGGCACATCGAGCACGTCGCGCAGGCACTCGCGATAGGTCTCGAGGATGATCGGAAAGTCCGCGTAGCGCTTGGCGACCTCGAGCAGGTTCTGGGACTTCAGTCGCTGTTGCCACAGCGGCGTGCGTCTGCCGGGATACGCGCGGGGGATCAGCAGGGCCCTGCCGGCGTTCTCGCGGAAGCGTGCGCCGAACAGCGCCGAGCCGCCCAGCTCGGCCGTGAGCACCTGCTCGAGCTCCTCCGGCTCAATCAGCACCAACTCCGTGGCGGAAGGCAGGGACTCCAGATCGTCACCGTCGAGGTCGGGCAGGTGCAGGACGATCCCGTCGTCGGTCCAGATCGCGTCGGCCTCCAGATCGAAGCGCTCACGGATGCGCGCGCTGAGGGCCAGCGCCCAGGCCGCATGGACACGCCCGCCATAAGGGGACAGGATGCACAGCCGCCAGTCGCCGATCTCGTCGCGAAAGCGCTCCACCACGATCGTGCGCTCGCTCGGCAGCACGCGCGTCGCCGCCTGCTGCTCGCGCAAATAGGCGATCAAATTGCGCGCGGCGCGCGGATCGAGGTCGTAATCGCGCTCCAACGTCTGCGGCTCCTGCTCGACGGCCCAGCGCGAGAACGCGCCGATCGCTTCGCCCAACTCCTTCGGGCGGCCGACCGAGTCGCCCTTCCAGAACGGCACCGCCCCGGGCGCTCCCGGCGCCGGGGTGACGATCACACGGTCGCGGCCGATTTCCTCGATCCGCCAGGTCGAGGCGCCCAGCAGGAACGCCTGCCCCGGGCGAGCCTCGTAGACCATCTCCTCGTCGAGCTCCCCAACACGCCTGCCATCGGGCAAAGTCACGGCGTAGAGGCCACGGTCGGGGATCGTGCCGGCGTTGGCGATCGCGAGTTGGCGCGAGCCCTTGCGCGCGCGAATCGTGCCGGCTACGCGGTCCCACACAATTCGCGCGCGCAGCTCGCCGAACTCCTGCGAGGGATAGCGCCCATCGAGCATGTCGAGCACGTTCTCCAGCAGCTCGCGCGAGAGCTCGGCGTAAGAGTGGGTGCTCCTGACGAGGGCGTGCAAGTCCTCGACAGAGACGCCGGCGTCCTCGGGCGCACCGTCTGGCGCATCTGAGGCGGCGGCGGTGCCGGCGGTGGGCTCGGCGGAGACGGCGATCGCGACGATCTGCTGGGCCAGCACATCGAGCGCGTTGCGGGGAACCACCGTCGGCTCGATCAGGCCTTCGTGCATGCGGCGAGCGACAACCGCGCACTCGAGCAGGTCGCCGCGGAACTTTGGAAAGATCCGCCCTCTGCTGACCTCTCCCACCCCGTGACCGGAGCGGCCGATGCGCTGCAGGCCGCGCGCGACGGACTTCGGCGACTCGATCTGCAGGACGAGGTTGACTGCGCCCATATCGATCCCGAGCTCGAGCGAGCTGGTGGCGACGAGGCAGGGGAGCTCACCCGCCTTGAGCAGCTCCTCGACCTTCGTGCGCTCCTCGCGGGCGAGTGAGCCGTGGTGGGCGCGGGCGATGTCGTGTGATGGGGAGTCGTGTGGTGGTGAGTTATGTGGCGGGGAGTCGTGTGGTGAGGGGTGGCCCGCAGGTGGGGAGTCGCCCGCGTCCTCCTCGCGGGCAGCGAGCTCGTTGAGGCGCAGCGCGACACGCTCAGCGGAGCGGCGGTTGTTGACAAAGATGATCGTCGAGTTGTGTTCTCTCACCAGCTTCAGCAGCTCTGGATAGATCGCCGGCCAAATTGAGTTTCGCGTGGACTCGCCGCCAGCAAGGGGGTCCAGCGGATCGGCTGCGAGCGCGCCGTTTGGCGAGGACGCGGTTGGTCCGTCGGTTGGCGAAGGCGCAATCGACGCGCCGTCTGGCGAGGACGCAGTCGAGGTGCCGTTTGGCGCGGGCGCGGCCAGTACGCCGGGTTCGGCCATCGACTCGACGGGCACCTCAATCCGTAGGTCGAGTTGCTTGCGGGCGCCGGCGTCGATGATCGTGACTTCCCGGTGCGGCCCGACGAGGTAGCGGCCGATCTCCTCGAGCGGGTTCTGGGTGGCACTGAGGCCGATACGCTGGATCTCGCGGGCATGTCCATGCAGTGCGGGAGCGTTGTTCGGCGAGGGTGCGTTGGCACGAACGTGGGCCTCGAGGCGCTCGAGCGTGAGCGCCAAGTGCGAACCACGCTTGGAGTGGGCGACCGCGTGGATCTCGTCGACGATCACCGCCTCCACACCGCTGAGCATCTCCTTCGCGCGGGAAGTGAGCAGCAGGTAGAGCGACTCCGGCGTCGTGATCAGGATGTCCGGCGGATTGCGCAGCATCGCCGCGCGCTCGCGCTGAGACGTGTCGCCCGTGCGAATGCCTACCCGTACGTCCTCGGCGCCGATTCCGCGCAAGGGCGTGCGGAGGTTGCGCTCGATGTCATAGGCGAGCGCCTTCAGAGGGCTGACGTAGAGGACGCGCACATGCCCGGGGGCATCCTCAGGCGTGGCGGCAGCGGGAGGGGCGGCGTTGGCAGGGATGTCGTCGGGAGTGGTGGAGGCCGTGCTCAGGCGATCGAGCGCCCAGAGAAAGGCCGCCAGCGTCTTGCCCGAGCCGGTGGGAGCGGAGAGCAGGACGTGCTCGCCGCGCGCGATCGCCGGCCACGCTTGCGCCTGGGCCGGAGTGGGCTCGGCAAAGGCCTGCTCGAACCACGCGCGGACACGCGGCGTGAAGCTGGAAAGAGGCACCTGATGAGGCTAGCGGGAGCCGTTGAGACCAGCGGCGTGCGTCAGTTGATTCCGTCGAGCAGCTCGGCGGGCGAATCGAGCTCGAGGGCGCGTGCCACTGCGACGATCGTGTCCAACATCGGCGAGCGTTTAGAGCCCTCGAGCAGGCTGATTGTGGTGCGATCCAGGTCGCACATCTGCGCCAGTGCCTCCTGGGAGAAGCCAAGTTCCTCACGACGAGTGCGCAGGTTCAGAGCGAATTGCGCGCGGGCCGCTTTGTCGAATCGCATGCCTCAACCCTGTCACGACGCAGACGACAAGTCTACGGACAGCTGTCGTCACACGGTCTCGTAATCCGGAATACCGTACTCTCTGCGACCGTGATGCCGGTTTCGCTCAAGCGTGCCCTCGTGCTGCTCTGCGTTCCGCTGCTCGCGGTCGTGGTGTCAGCATGCGCAAGTACGACCTCGAACTCCTTCAAAGGCGAAAGCCACGCAGTCGCGCAGACGATTGCCAACCTGCAGACAGAGGCGACCGCGGGCGAAGCGCAGAAGATCTGCTCAGAAGAGCTCGCAAGCACCGTGACCGCACGCCTGAACTCGATGCCAGGCGGCTGCAAGCAGGCGCTGAAAAGCCAGCTCTCGCAGGTCGATACCCAGGAACTGACCGTTGAGAAGGTCCACCCGCACGACAGCACGAGCGCGAGCGCCGAAGTGAAGAGCACCTACGCCGGCAAGAGCAAGGTCAGCACGCTTTCCTTAGTCAAGGAAGGCGGCAAGTGGAAGATCTCGAAGCTGAGCTGAGGGCTCAGCTCAGGGCGCGGCCGTATTGACGCTCGTAGTATTCGCGATAGTCGCCTGAGCGGATCGGCTCCCACCACCACGTGTTCTCGCGATACCACGCGACGGTTTCCTCCAGACCCTCGTCGAAGCGCACCCGTGGCTCCCAGCCGAGAGCTCGCACCTTCTCCGAGGAGAGCGAATAGCGGCGGTCGTGCCCGGGCCGGTCGGTGACGTACTCGATCTGTGACTGATCCGCGCCCGCCAGCTCGATGATTCGCTTCACGACATCCACGTTCGCGCACTCGTCGGGGCCGCCCGCGTTGTAGACCTCGCCCGCAACCCCATGCTCGAGCACGTGGCCGATAGCGCGAGCGAAGTCGGTCGCGTGGATCCAGTTGCGCACCTGCATACCGTCGCCATACACAGGCAGCGAGTCGCCGTGGATCGCGTTGAGGATCATCAGCGGGATCAGCTTCTCCGGGTATTGGTAGGGGCCATAGTTGTTCGAGCCACGGCAGATCACCGCCGGCAGATCGTAGGTGTGGAAGTAGCTCTGCACGAGCAGGTCCGCGCCCGTCTTCGTCGCCGAGTAGGGCGAAGAGGGGCGCAGCGGACTGTCCTCCGTGAAGGAGCCCTGCTCGATCGAGCCATAAACCTCATCTGTCGAGACCTGCAAATAGCGCAGCCCGGCCGTACGCGCAGACTCCAACAGCACATGCGTGCCGAGCGCGTGGGTCTTTACAAACGCATCAGGCTCGGCGATCGAGCGGTCCACGTGCGTCTCTGCGGCAAAGTTGACGATCGCATCGGGCCGGCACGCCTCGATCGCTCCGGCGACCGCCTCGGGATCCTCGATCGCGCCGCGGATGAAGCGAAAGTCCGGCACATCAGCAACCTCGCGCAGATTCTCCTCGCGCCCCGCATACGTCAGCTTGTCGAGCACGGTCAGCTCGTCGCCCTGCTCTTTCACGCGCAGACGCACGAAGGTCGAGCCGATGAACCCGGCGCCGCCACATACGAGGAGTTTCATGGGCGCATCATCCCATTCCTGGCCGCAAGATAGCCCGCCAGACCGTCCTGCCACGTCGGCGCCGGCAGAACGTCCTCGCGTTCGGACTCGAGCACCGAGTAGGCCGGGCGCGGCGCCGGGCGCGCGATCTGCTCGCTGGTGGCCGGCTCGACGCGGCAATCGACCTCGGCCTGGCGAAATATCTCCTTGGCAAACCCGTTCCACGAAACCGCCCCGGCGCCCGTCAGGTGGACGAGGCCACTCACATCGCGCTCCAGCAGCCCCAATACAGCCGGCGCCAAATGCCCGGACCAGGTGGGTGAGCCGATCTGATCGTCCACGACCTGCACGGCGTCGCGTTCGCCTCCCAATCGCAGCATCGTGTCGACGAAGTTGCGCCCGTCCAGCCCGTAGAGCCACGCCGTACGCACCACCGTGTGGCGGGCGGAGGCGGCCAGTACCTGGCGCTCGCCGTCGAGCTTGGTCTGGCCGTAGACCGAGCGGGGTCCGGTCGGATCGGACTCGACATACGGGCGTGGCCGGCCGGCGTCGTCGAGCGGGGCGGCGCCGTCGAACACGTAGTCGGTCGAGATGTGCAGCAGCGGCGTGCCGATCTCAGCGGCAGCCCGCGCGAGGTTGCCCGCGCCGTCGGCGTTGACCGCATGAGCCTGGGCCTGCTTGGTCTCGGCACCGTCCACGTCGGTCCAGGCGGCGCAGTTGACGATTCCGTCGATCGACCCCTCGGCCAATGTGCGCTGCAAGAACGTGCTCACTGCCTCGGCGTCGGTGATGTCAAGCTTGGGCAGGTCGACCAACACGAGCTCGTGACCTGCGCGCTCGCCCGCTCG
The DNA here is from genome assembly GCA_963837135.1 of uncultured Solirubrobacterales bacterium. Taxonomy (GTDB): domain Bacteria; phylum Actinomycetota; class Thermoleophilia; order Solirubrobacterales; family Solirubrobacteraceae; genus Palsa-744. The sequence continues at coordinate 499,938 of CAWILV010000002.1, read as the reverse complement.
CAGCACGTCGTGGCCGAGCATCCCGGCCGCGCCCGTCACGATCAGCCTCACAGGATCGAGATGTCGGAGTTGTCCCCCACCATGAACCTGTACGCGCGCGGCTGACGATCGCCGCGGCGGATCGTCACGTTGCGCCCGAGCAGCGAAGACTCCATGCGCCCGTCGAGGTCGCATACCGACGAGCCGGCGAGCAGGATCGAATGCTCGACCTCGGCATCGTTGATCGAGCAGTTCTCGCCGATCGCCGTGTACGGACCGATGTAGCAGTCGCGCAGTCGCGCCCCGGCGCCGATCACCGCGGGCCCGCGCACCGTTGTGCGCTCCAGCCGCGCGCCGGCCTCGATCACCACGCGTCCGTCGACCTGCGAGTCGATCAGCTCGCCTTCGTGGCGCTCTGTCAGGTTGTCGAGGATCAGCCGGTTGGCCTCGAGCATGTCCTCCAGGCGCCCCGTGTCCTTCCACCAGCCCCGCACTATGTGCGGCTCGACCCGCAGCCCGCCGTCGACGAGGTACTGGATCGCGTCGGTGATCTCCAACTCCCCCCGCGCCGATGGCTCGATTGCGCGCGCGGCGTCATGAATACCCGCGGTGAACATGTACACGCCCACGAGCGCCAGATCGGTCGCGGGCTCGGCTGGCTTCTCGATCAGCCTGACCACGCGGCCGACATCCCCGGGATCGTTCGAGTCGGCCGGTGGCGCCAGCTCCGCGACCCCGAAGTTCTCCGGGTCAGGCACCGGAGTTAGCAAGATCAGCGCGTCCGGCTCGTGCTCGCGGAAGGCCTCAACCAGGTCGGAGATCCCACCCTGCAGAAGGTTGTCGCCGAGGTACATCACGAACGGGCTCTCGCCGAGGAACACCTCGGCGGTCAGCACCGCGTGCGCCAGCCCCGCCGGCTCGTCCTGCACGATGTAGGTGATCTGCACCCCGAACCTGGAGCCATCCCCGGCGGCTTCGCGGATCTCCTGGCCGGTCTCCGGGGCGATGATGATCCCGACCTGCTCGATCCCCGCCTGCGCCATCGCCTCGATGCCGTAGAACAGCACCGGCTTGTTGGCGACCGGCACGAGCTGCTTGGCGCTCGTGTGCGTGATCGGACGCAGGCGCGTGCCCTTGCCCCCGGAGAGGATCAATCCCTTGAGCGGCTCCATGGGGCGGGAGCCTACCTGGGGAGCAGAATCAGTAGAGCCCGCCGAGCTTGCGGTGATCCCATGTGGCGCGGCGACGCTCGACGAACTCGAGTCCCACGCGCTTGACGGCCTGGGCGGTGACCACATCGCGCACCTCTGACGGCAGCTCCGCCGGGGGCCGCACGCCACGCGGGACCGAGTTGCGCAGCAGGATCTCCGCGCCCAGCTCGGCCACCAGCTCGAGCTCGCGATGAACGACCGTCTCGCACTCGAGCATCACCCCGCGCAGCTCGTGGTACTCCTCGGCGGCCTCGACCTGAAGCGTCGCACGCGGATCGCGTTCGAGGTTGCGCACCTTCTGCGAGGAACCGTACGTCCAGGCCCAGATCCGTGGTCCGGGCTCACCGGGGGGAGTATCGCGCGGCACGTACCAGAGCGGCATCAGGTGCGGCCAGCCGCGCAGGCCCACCGTCGCACAGGTGACGGTCCGCTCCTCCTTCAGGAACGCGGCGACCTCCGCGTCGTCCATCTTGATCTGCTCGCGGCGGCTCATCGATCACAAAGGCTACCGGCGGGTGGCAAACTGAGCAGGTGGCCGCCCGGCTCAGTGAATTGCTTGTCACCGATGTCGCCGCCTGGCGGACGTGGTTGAGGGCGCACCATGGCGATGAGGCCGGAGTCGAGCTCGTCCTCGCCAAGAAAGGCACCACCGAGCCGACCGAGCTGACCTACGACCAAGCACTCGATGAGGCGCTATGCCATGGATGGATCGATGGTCAAGTACGCCGGCGGGACGAGCGCACCTACCGCCAGCGCTTCACCCCCCGGCGGGCACGCAGCCAATGGTCAGAACGCAACGTCGGCATCGTCGAGCGACTACTCGCCGAAAGACGGATGCATCCAGCGGGCTTGGCCGCGGTCGAGCGTGCCAAGGCGGACGGCCGCTGGGAGGCCGCCTATCCAGGCCAGAGCACGATCGAGGTGCCCGCCGACCTCGCCACGGCGCTGGCCGCCGAGCCAAGCGCGAAGGCCAACTTCGAGATCCTCTCCAGTCAGAACCGATACGCGGTGCTCTACCGGATCCACAGCGCCAAGCGAAGCGACACTCGGTCCCGGCGCATCGAGAACTTCGTCGCGATGCTCGCCCGCGGCGAGACGCTCCACCCGCAGAAGCACCCGCTCGCCAAGTGACGCCCTCGGGCCGGCTCAAACCCCCGCCGGCACCGCATGCGCCTCGCGCAGCTTCACCACGGCCGCGCACACAGCCTCACGTGCGTCCTGGGGCTCGAGCACCGCGGCGTCGCCGGCTTCCTTCAAAATCTCGCGCACGAGCCAGTCAACGCCGGCGAAGCTCAGCTCGACCACAACCGAGCCGTCACGGCGCTCCTCCACGACGCGCCGCGCCTCGCGCGCCCAGCGCGCGCGCTCGGGGAATACGAGCACCCTCGCTGCGCGTGAGGTCTCGACCTCGCCGGTGCGCAGCCAGCCGTCCACCTCCGCGGCCGGATCGACCTCGGGGCGGGGCTCGAAGCACTCCTCAGTTACGTCGACGCTCTTGATCCGGTCCAGGCGAAAGTGGCGCATCGCGCCGCGCTCGGGGTCAAACGAGGCGACGTACCAGCCCTCGCGACCATTCGTGAGCGCGTAGGGCTCGACCCGGCGCTGCACGATCTGGTCCTCGTTCTCCTTGTAGTACTCGAGCTCGATGATCCGCCGCTCGACGATCGCGGTTGAAACAACCCGCGCTACGTCGGAGTCGTCACCCGCGGCGTGGGCGACCTGTAAACCCTGTTCCATCGGGTCCTCACCGAGCGCCGTGACGATCTTCTCGCGCGCGGAGGTGAGCGAACCCTCCGGGAGGTGCTCGCCGATCAGGTCGATCGCCGCCACCAGCGCCTTCGCCTCGACCGGCAAGAGCCGGGCGGGACGGTCGAAGTTATCGCTGTAGGGCTCGGGGTCGACCTCGATCTCCCCCTCCTCCTCCTTGATCTCCGCATACAGCACATACGAGCCGCCGCCGAAGTTGACGACGTTCAGCACGTTCACATCCTCGCGCAGCTCCTCCTCGGAGAGCTGCAGTCGCTCGCACACCTCGGCGATCTTCACCCGGCCCAGCCCTCCCGACTGCGCCCCCCCCGCGCGGCCTGCCTGGATCAGGATGCTCGCGAGTGTCACCAGCCGCGCGAAGCGCTCGGGACGGATCGCGGTCTCGCCTCCGCGCGCCGCTGAGCCGTTGCCCCCGCGTGAGGCAGATCCATTGCCCTCGCTACCGGCGCTCCCACGACGCGTGGCGCGTGTGGACCCATGGGCCTGCGCTGACTTGCCGGTGCGCTCGGTCGCCCCCGCATCCGGCGGCACCTCGCCGTGGCGCTCCTCCAGTAACTCCAAACGCCGCCCGAGCTCTTCAGTCAACTCATCGGGACCCAGCAGGCGCGCGTGCGCACCGAGGCCAAGCACCCACGAGACCAGGCCGCGGGGGTTTGAGTAGCCGGTCAGGAAGACCTTGTCTCCCTCGCTCACCTCCCCGCCGCCGATCATCTCCGGCTCAGGCTCACGGATCTCGCCGTAGCGGCCGAAGTGGCGTTCGATCTGCCAGGCGATCCGCTCGGAGATCAGCACCTCGGCCACGCCGCGCTCCTCGCCCAGCTGCCAGTCCGCGCGGTTGGCGTAGGAGCGCGGGTCGAAGTCCGCGGGGCGGCGGAAGTCGTGCTCGGCCTTGGTCGCGTAGGAGACCTTCCCGCGGATGCGCGAGAGGCGAAACACACGCACGGCCTTGCGCTCGTGGGCGTAGCCGAGCAGGTAAAACTGGCCGCCCTGGAACAGCAGGTGGTATGGGTCGACGCGGCGCGCGCCGACCTCGTCGCGCTCCATCGTGTAGTAGTCGAAGGTGATCGTCTTGTTGCGGAAGATCGCCGTCTCGACCTTCGCCAGGCGTGCCGAGAACTCCTGACCGCCAGCCGAGGCTGTGATGCCGAGCGCGACCGACTGCTGCTCGGGCGCGCGCAGCGGGCTCGGCCGTCCCCAGGTGATCTGCTGCAGCGCCAGGCGCAGCGGCTCGGCGTAGGCAAATTCGCCGTCGAGCAGACTGAGCGCGGTCTGCAGAGCCGCGAGCTCCTTGTCGGAGAACGCGATCGCGGGCAGGTGGAAGTTCTCCGGGCGCAGCGAGTAGTTCTCCTGCTCGGCCGCGCCGTCGGTGGGCCGCTCGACGGTCAGCTGGATCCGCAGCGATTCAAGCTCGGAGCGGTCCGCGTAGAAGCGTCGCGCGAACGCGTCTTCGTTCATGCCGCTGTACCCCTCCACGTCACGCCGGATCTCCAGCGCCGTGACCGGCCTGCGCTCGGCCATCAGGTAGGAGATCAGCGACAGCTGGCGGATCAGCTTCTCGGTGTCCTTTGCCATCGCCCCAAACCATAGAACTCGACGGCGGGACGATTGTTCCGCGGGCGGGCGGCGCGCGCTATTTGCGACTTTTCAAGCGGCTTCGCGCACGTGCTCAGAGAGCTCGTCCTCGCGCGCTCCGAAGAACGCCGCGCCGTCGAGCGCGCGATCGAAGCCCGACCAGCGCCTGCCGGGGGCAAGCTCCTTCTCCAGGCGATCGAAGCTGCCCAGGCGTCCGCCGAGGTTGTCGACCATGTGCACGAGCGTCGCCTCACGCGTGCAGGGCACCACGGGACTGCCGTGCTCGAGCGAGCCGTGGTGGGAGAGAATGATGTGCCCGACCGCCTGCGCGAGCTCCGCCGGGAAGCCTTCGATCTCCTCGATCATGCGACGAATGCGGTAGTAGCCGAGCGCGATCTCCCCTTGCAAGCGACCGGCATCGGTCAGGTCGATATTACGAGGATCGTCGGTATAGGCCTCGAGCTTGCCGATGTCGTGCAGCAACGCGCCGGTGACCGCTACGTCGCGGTCGATACCCGGGAAGGTGGCGCTGATCGCGCTCACCGCCTGGGCCACGCCGAGGCAGTGCTCGAGCAGACCGTGGCGGTAGGCCTGGTGGTAGTACTTGGCCGCAGGCGCCACGCGGTAGTCGGCCCACAGCTCGGAGTCCTCGCCGAATACGCGCGCCAGCAGGATCCGCAAGTGCGGCTCCTGGATCGTGGCGAGCAGCTCGCGCACCTCCTCCTCCATCTGCTCCACCCCGCGCGCGGGGCCGTCGAGCAGGTCCTCGGGGGAGAAGCTGCCGGGTACGGCTTCCGAGAGACCGCGCAGGTTGATCTGCGGGCCAAAGCGCGGATGCACGGTGTAGCGGCCGCGGACATGCACCGCGGCGCCGGTGCAGGCGAGCTCCTCGATCCCCGTCAGCTCCTCCCACACCATCGAGACGACCGCGCCCGTGCGGTCGCCGAGCTGCAGGCGCAGGTACTCGCCGCCGTCGCGCCGCTGGCGGCGCTCGGCATCGCGGACCAGCAGCACCTGGTCGATCTCCACTCCGTCGCTGAACTCGTTTACGAGCATGACCGAAGGTATACGCACAAGTGCGGACGGCACAGCTCTGCGGTATAGGTAGTCGCCGCCGGCACAAGCCCGCCGGCATCGCAGTGCTATCTCTGCGGAGATGCCCTCACCGCCCTTCCGCCTGTCCGTGCTCGACCAGTCCCCGGTCTCCGAGGGGTCCTCGGGCGCGCAGGCGCTGCGGAACACGATCGACCTGGCGCGCCTGACGGACCGGCTCGGCTATCACCGCTACTGGGTGGCCGAGCATCACGGCGGGCCGATGCTCGCCGGGCCCTCCCCCGAGGCTCTGATCGGGCCAATCGCAGCGGCCACCGAACGTATCCGCGTTGGCAGCGGTGGGGTGATGCTGCCCCATTACTCCCCCTTCAAGGTCGCCGAGACCTTCAGCCTGCTCTCCGGCCTGTTCCCCGGGCGGATCGACCTCGCGCTCGGGCGAGCCGCCGGCACCGACCCGTTGACCATGTTTGCGCTGCAGCGCGACCGGCGCCAGGGCTCCCCCGATGACTTCCCGCAACAGCTCACCGAGCTGCTCGGGTATCTCTACGACCGGCTGCCGGAGGATCATCCCTTCGCGCGCCTGGCGAAGACTTTGCCCGGACGCCCCGAGCGCCCCGAGCCGTGGCTGCTCGGCTCATCCCCGCAGAGCGCGATCTGGGCCGCCGAGCTCGGCCTCCCCTACGCGTTTGCCGATTTCATCAACCCCAAGGGAGCCGAGATCGCCGCGCTCTACCGCGAACGCTTCGCCGAACACGAACACGCTGGTTTGAAGCCCCAGGTAGCGGTGGGCGTGTGGGTGATCTGCGCCGACACCAACGAGGAGGCCCGGCGGCTCGCGGCGAGCGGGCGGATGACGTTCACGCTGCTGCGCCGCGGCCAGCCGATCGCCGTGCCGTCTCCGGAGATCGCGGTCGAGTTCCTCGCGGCCGACGACCGTACGACCGGACAACCCCGCTCGGAGCGCCGGGCCTTGGTCGGCTCCCCCGAGACGGTGCGCGCGGAACTGGAGGACGTCGTGGAGAAATACGGGGCCGAGGAGGCGATCGTCGTGAGCATCACCTACGCGCACGAGGCGCGGCGGCGGTCCTATGAGTTGCTGGGGGAGGCGTTTGGGCTGTGACGCCTTCCCAAAAGAAACGGAGCCGTGAAGAGGTAAGGCGCGTGACCCTGCACGGTCATAGCGTGGCCTATCGCCAGGCCGGCAGCGGACCCGTGGTAGTGCTCGTCCACGGGATCACCTCGAGCTCGGTGACCTGGAAGCGAGTGATGGGAGACCTGGCCCGCCGCTTCACGGTGATCGCTCCGGACCTCGCCGGTCATGGTGAGTCGGACAAGCCCAAGGGGGACTATTCGCTGGGCGCCCACGCCAGTACCGTGCGCGACTTGCTGCTTGCCCTCGGGCATGAACGCGCGACCTTCGTCGGGCATTCTCTTGGGGGAGGCATCGTCCTGCAGCTCTCCTACCAGTTCCCCGAGCGCTGCGAGCGGCTTGTGCTCGTTGACAGCGGCGGCCTTGGCCGTGAGGTGAACCTGTTGCTGCGAGCTGCCACACTGCCCGGCTCCGAGCTCGTCCTCCCGTTGCTCGCGGCCACCCGACTGCTTGACGCCGGCGCGCGCGTGGGAGGTCTGCTGGGCCGGTTGGGCCTGCGAGTTCCGACCGACCTGGAAGAGATCGCCCGCGGACACTCGACGTTGGGGGACGGCGAGGCACGCGCGGCATTTGTCCACACGCTTCGCGCTGTCGTGGAGCCCGGCGGACAGCGGGTCGACGCCTCAGACCGGCTCTACCTGGCCCAGCACATCCCGTTCCTGCTGATCTGGGGCGAGCGCGACTCGATCATCCCGGTTTCCCACGGACGCGCAGCCCACGATCAGCTCCCCGGCAGCCGCCTGGAGGTCTTCGCGCACTCCGGCCACTTTCCCCAGCTCGACGAGCCCGAGCGATTTCTGGACGTGCTGGTCGACTTCATCGACTCGACCGACCCGGCCGCGCTGGATACGGACGGCTCGCGTTAGGGCCGGACCGACTCTACGGCTCCAGGCGGTTGGGGCCGCGGTACAAAAAGGTGACCTCGCGGACGTTCTCCTGGCCCAGCAGCTGCATCAGAAGGCGAGTGAGACCGAAGCCGAAGCCCCCGTGCGGCGGCGCCCCAAAGCGGAAGAAATCCAAGTAGTACTGAATCGGCCCGGTCTCGACACCCTTGTCTTTTGCCTGCTCCAACAACTGCTCGTAGCGGTGCTCGCGCTGGGCGCCCGTCGTCAACTCGATCCCCTTCCACAGCAGGTCAAAGCTCTTTGTCACAGTCGGCCGATCTTTGTAGCGCATGTGGTAGAAGGGCCGCACTGAGGTCGGGTAGTCGGTGACGAACGTGAACTCGTGGCCGTGCTTCTCCTTGATAAGTGCCGACAGCGCGCGCTCACTCGGCGGGTCGAGGTCGTGCCCGGGGCCCGGCGCCTCGTGGCCGGCCCCGCGCAACAGCTCCTTCGCCTCTTCCAACGTCACCCGCGGGAAGGGAACCGACGGCACGATCAGCTCGGTCTCGAACGTCGCTTCGATCGCCTCACCGTGCGCCTCCTTCACCGCAGCCAAAACATGCGCGAGCCACGACTCCTCAAACGCCATCACATCCTCATGCGAATCGATCCACGAAAGCTCGACGTCAACGGAGGTGAACTCGGTGTCGTGGCGCGAGGTAAACGACGGGTTCGCGCGGAACACCGGCCCGATCTCGAACACCTTGCCGAAGCCCGCCGCCATCGCCATCTGCTTATAGAACTGCGGCGACTGCGCCAGATAGGCCATCCGCTCGAAGTACTCCACCTTGAACAACTCCGCCCCGGACTCGCTCGCCGAGCCCATCAGCTTCGGCGTGTGGATCTCGATGAAGCCCTCTTTACGCCAGAACTCGCGCATCGCGTGCTCGACCGTGCTCTGCACCTCGAAGATCAGCTTCCGATCGGGGCGGCGCAAATCGAGATAGCGCCAGTCGATCCGCTTGTCCAGGGCAGAATCGGCGGCGATCGGCAGCTCGGGCTCGGCGGGAGCATCGACCGTCAGCCCATCGAGCTGCAACTCGAGCCCACCGAGCTTGACCCGCTCGTCGGCGACGACCGTGCCGGTGACGGTCACCGCGGACTCCGCGGCCAGCCCCGAGATCGCCTCGTTGAGCTCCGTCGGGGGATCCTTCTTACCGAGCACCACCTGAGCCGACCCAGATTCGTCGCGGATCACGAGGAACTGCATGCGCTTCTGGTCGCGCACGACCTGTACCCAGCCGCGGATCGTGACCTGCTCGCCGACGTGCGAGGGCAGCTCGGAGATGAGGGTGCGGGTCATGGGATGGACCCTATCCCAGGCGACTACTCGGCGGCCTGTCCCGACGCCAGCTCGACCTCGACGGAGAGCTCCTCGGCCTCGCGCTGCTCCAGCGCTTCGATCGCGCCCGCCTCGATCAGGTCGCCGCAGCACAGCTCAAGCGCCCGCAGACGCTCCGGCGTGTCATGCACGACCACGCGCCTGACCGGCGCACGCATCTTCCGGCGCGCCTGGGACTTAGCCTTGCGCACTTCGCGCAGCACGTCCGCCGCCAGGGAGAGCGCGGTGTCCTCCCGGGAGGACACCGCGCCTACGCCGGGCGTCGAGACGGCGCCCGGGGAAATGGTGATCAGCTCCGCCGCGTCGGGCCAGGAGGCGCGATGGACCGAGCCCTCCTGCCACCACGACCACACCTCCTCGCACACGAAAGGCAAAAACGGGGCGAGCAGCCGCTGGAAGGTTGAGAGCGACAGGCGCAGCGCGCGGCTGACCGAGGCACTGACCGCCGGATCGGGGTCGTAGCGGCGGCCCTTGACGAGCTCGAGGTAGTAGTCGCAGAACCACCAGAAGAACGTCTCTGAGCGCTCGAGCGCTCGAGCGTAGTCGTAGCCCTCGAAGCTCTGCGTCGCGTCCGCGACGACAGCGGCCAACCGTGCGATCAGAGCACGATCGAGGGGATGCGACAGCTCTCCCTCGGGCGGCAAATCGGCGAGCGCGAACTTGGACGCGTTCAGCAGCTTCACCGCCAAGCGCCGGCCGACCTTCATCTGCTGAGGGTCAAACGCCGTGTCCGTGCCCGGGCGCCCGCTGGCCGCCCAGTAGCGCGCCGCATCCGCGCCGTGCTCCTGGAGCAGGTGCATCGGCGTGACCACGTTGCCCTTGGACTTGGACATCTTCTTGCGGTCCGGGTCGAGCACCCATCCCGAGATCGCGGCGTTCGCCCAGGGCAGCTCGTCGTAGTCCAGGTGCGAGCGCAGGATTGTCGAGAACAGCCAGGTCCTGATGATGTCGTGCGCCTGCGGGCGCACGTCCATCGGGAAGACCTTCGCGAACAACTCGTCGTCCTCGCCGGCGTGTCCCGCGATCTGCGGTGTCAGCGAGGAAGTCGCCCAAGTGTCCATGATGTCCGGGTCGCCGAGAAAGCCGCCCGGCTGCCCGCGCTGCGAGGGGTCGTAACCGTCTGGCATATCGGTAGAGGGGTCGACCGGGAGGTCCGCTTGGAGTGCCGCGATCGGCTGGTCGTAGAGCACGTTGCCGTCCGCGTCGATCGGGTACCACAGCGGGAATGGCACGCCAAAGAAGCGCTGGCGGCTCACGCACCAGTCGCCCGTCAGGCCGTTGACCCAGTCCTCGTAGCGCGCGCGCATGTACGGCGGGTGCCATTTGAGCTCACGGCCGCGCGCGATCAGCTCCTCGCGGTGCTCGATCGTGCGGATGAACCACTGCCTGCTCGTCACGATCTCCACTGGGCGCTCGCCCTTCTCGAAGAACTTCACCGCCCGCGTCACCGGCGTCGGCTCGCCGACCAGCTCGCCCGATCGCTCCAACAGCTCGACGATCCGTTTGCGCGCCTGGTTGATGCTGCGACCACGCAGCTGCTCATAGCTCTCCCGCGCGCGTGAGAGGTCCTCGGACTCCCAGCCGGGCGTCCCCCAGGGAACGTCCGCCAAGCGGCCGTCAGGGGCCAGCACCGAGCGCACCGGCAGGCTCAGCTCGCGCCACCAGGTCACGTCGGTGAGATCGCCGAACGTGCAGACCATCACCAGGCCTGTGCCCTTGTCGGGCTCGACCAGCGGATGGGTCAGCACCGGCACGCGCGTGCCGAACAGCGGCGTCAGCACGTCCTTACCGACCAGCCCACGCTGGCGCTCGTCGTCGGGGTGGGCCAGCAGTGCGACGCACGCCGGGATCAGCTCCGGGCGCGTCGTCTCGATCAGCGCTTCCGCGGGTGGGTTGGTCCCTGCGGGTGGATGGGTCCCCGTCGGTGGGTCGGTCCCGGTAGACCGGTCGGTCCCGGATCCGTCGCCCTCCGCAGCCATGAAGCGCACGCGGTGCATCGCCCCCGGGCGCTCGCGGTCCTCGAGCTCGGCCTGCGCGACCGCGGTCTGGAAGTCGACGTCCCACAGCGTCGGCGCCTCCAGCTGGTAGGCGCCGCCGCGCGCCAGAAGCCCCAGGAACGAGCGCTGGGAGATGCGCTGCGCCAGGCGGCCGATCGTCGTGTACGTCATCGACCAGTCAACCGATAGCCCCAGCGTGCGCCACAGCGCCTCGAAGGCCTGCTCGTCGGTCTCGGTCAACCGCAGGCACAGCTCGACGAAGTTGGGACGCGAAACCGACACCGTCTCCTTCCCAGACGCCTCGCTCGGCGGCTGAAAGCGTGGGTCGTATGGCACCGACGGATCGCAGCGCACGCCGAAGTGGTTCTGCACGCGCCGCTCGGTCGGCAGGCCGTTGTCGTCCCAGCCCATCGGGTAGAAGACCTCCATCCCGCGCATGCGCTGAAAGCGCGCGATCGCGTCGGTGTGCGTGTAGGAGAAGACGTGCCCGACGTGCAGCGAGCCGCTGACCGTCGGCGGCGGCGTGTCGATCGAGAACACCCGCTCGCGCGGGGCGCTGCGATCGAAGCGATAGGCGCCCGTCTGCTCCCAATGAGCGCCCCACTTGGCCTCGAGTCCATCAAGCGTCGGGCGCTCGGGGACGCTCGCCGGCGCGACTCCAGTTGAGGCTCCGGACCCCTCCGCGGCGGCGGGCATGTCGGGGACGGCATCGATCTCGGATGGCTGCGGCGGTGGCAAGCCATGGATCGTATCCGCCCGGCGCGGGCGCTCAGGCGATCAGCGCAAGCTCATGCGTTGGAGCGCTATCCGGGGCGCTTCCGCGAGGCTCATTCAGGGATGCGTGCTCGTCGCGCTCGGCCCGATGCGTGGGGCAGTAGACGCCGCGCACGCAACCGTCCCGCAGGCCATAGGCGAGCCACACGTCACCGCGCCAGGCAAAGTGGAAGAGGCGGTCACCGCACGCGCGGCCCCGCTCACGCTCAACGCCCCAGGCGGCGGTGACCACGCTGCTGGGGATGCTCGACCGGCAGGAGCAGCCATCGGAGAGATATCCGCTGGAGACGCACCGCAGCGACCGATCCAGCCTAAGTACTTGGCCCAGATCGGGGCATGGCCTGTCGCTCTGAACTCCCTTTTCGTGCAGTTTCATGTAGTCCTTTTCGGACGACACAGACGAAACGGATCGAGGTTCATAGAAATATGGACGTCCGTTCTACATTCACAACGCCAACCGCAACTCGCCAACTTCTGGGGAGTTTGGAGGGTGATGGGGGTATATGCCAGCCAGATGCATCCCCGGGCCGACGACGCCACGCTCGTGCAGCGCACGCATTCGGGCGACGAAGGGGCCTTTGAGGCGATCTTCAAGCGCCACCACGCGCCGCTGCTGTCCTATTGCCGGCACATGCTCTCCTCCCAGGACGAAGCGGAGGACGCGCTGCAGCAGGCGTTCATCAAAGCCCACCAAGCTCTGCTCGGCGGGACCGCGCCGCGCGAGCTGCGCCCGTGGCTGTACGCGATCGTGCGCAACTGCTGCCTCACGGCGATCGCCGCCCGCCGGCCCACCGTGGAGCTGCAGGACCACACGCCGACGCTTGAGGGACTGTCGGAGGAAGTACACCAACGCGAGGATCTGCGCGAGCTGGTTGCCGGCATCGGCCGCCTGCCGGAGGATCAGCGCTCGGCGCTGCTGCTGGCCGAGCTCGACGACCTGCCCCACCAGGCAATCGCCACGATCGTGGGGTGCGAGGTGAGCAAGGTCAAGGCGCTGATCTACCAGGCGCGCAGCGCCTTGATCGCAGACCGCGACGCGCAGAACACGTCCTGTCAGGACATTCGCGAACAGCTCGCGGTGGCCCACGGCGGCGAACTGCGCCGGGGCCCGCTGCGCCGGCATCTAAAGCTGTGCGAAGGCTGCCGCGACTTTCAGCTCGCGGTCGGCGCGCAACGCCAATCGCTCGCGGCCGTGCTGCCGGTGCTGCCAAGCGCCGGGCTTGCGGCGGCGATCCTCGGGCATGGTGCAGCACATGCGGTTGGAGCGGCGAGCATCGGAGGAGCGAGCGCCGGCGGGGCGGGCGTGGGAGCGACGGCCGCAGGTACCGGCGGGGCGGGGATCGCCGCGACCGGGACAGCGGCGAGCACTGCTGCCGTCGGCGCGAGCGCAGGGGCGACAGGCGGTACGGGTATTGGCGCGATCGTCAGTGGTGGTGTGATCACAAAGCTCGCTGTCGGCGGCGCGGTCGTCGCCCTGGCGAGTGCCGGTGCGGTGGCGGTTCACAACCGGGAGGCACACGCAAGTCCACACAGGGCCACCCGCTCACAACTCGCCTTCGTCGGTGCAACAGGACGGAGGATCTCGGCCACTGACATCGCCTACTCCAGCTCGCCCTCGGCGCCAGCCACGGGATCGCCGAGCGCGCTCACGCCAGGCGACGGCACCGGCACAGCCGGCGTCTCAGGCGCCGAACCAGCCGTGCAACTGTCGGGCCTCGGCGGCGCGGGCCTGCTCCTCACGCCTGCTGCAACGCTCACTCCAAGCACGTCCACACCAAGTGGCGCGGCGCTCAGCAGCTCGGGGCAGCCCGTGGTGAGCACCGGCCAGGGCAAGAGCGGCGCGGGAAGCGCTCCAGGGGTGAGCGCAGAGCACCGCGTGGCGCTCCGTCGCCGACGGGAGCTCCTGCGCCGCAGAGCATTGCTTCGCCGCAGGGCACTACTTCGCCACAGAGCACTCCTTCGTCGCGAGGCACTCCTCGCGGCACGACGGCGCGCCCGGCGCGAAGCGCTCGAACGCCGTCGCCTGGCCAAGCCTCCGACCGCGACCAAGCCACCCGTGGCGCCGGCGCCGGCTCATGCCCATCGCAAAGCTCGCACCGCCCCGGCCTCCGGGACGATTGGGGCGCCGGCTGAAATCACCACCACGGGGAGCACTTCCCCCGAAGCACACAAACCACGTCGTCGCACACCAACAGGTACCGGCACTGGCACCACGAGCACAGGTACTGGCAGCGGCACAGCGACAACCGGCTCGGGTGAAACCGGCACGGGCTCCGGCACTTCGGGCACCGGCAAAGGAACCACGACGGGAGCCGGGACCGGCAAAACCGGCTCAGGTAAAACGGAAAGCTCGGGCTCGGGCAAAGAAGGTGCGAGCACAAGCACGCCCAACAAAACAAAAACCGGCGGCGGCGGCGAAACGAGCGGCGCCGGCAAGGGGAGCGAGGGCGGGACGAGCGGCGGCGGCGAAACGAGTGAAGCAGCGACCGGCACGGGCAAGAGCACCGGCACAAAAGCTCGCCCGAAGAAACATCTCGTCGAAGAAGAACAACTGCCCAACCTTTGAGGTCGGCGAGCAGTCGTAGGCGTAGATGTGCACTGAAACCCAACGGAAACCTCAATGGGAGGAACGCAAAATGCGTCTTCGTAAACTCGGTCCGGCGGTAGTCGCCGCGGCCTCACTGCTGGCTCTGGCTCCGGCCGCCGCCTCAGCCCACAAGCATCCGAGCCCGCTCGGGCGTTGCGCGATCAACATCCGCGTCGCGGAACGGCAGATCACCGCCTCCGAACAGGTTGAAGTCAAGGGGCGACTCAAATGCATCCCGCGCGCAATTGCAGGCAGTCAAGCCGTCACGCTTTATGAGCACGTTGCCGGAACCGCCGGCTACGTACCCGCCCAGAGCACAACGACGGACGTGAACGGATTCTATAAATTCACGCCTCCGGCGTTGAACGCGAACACCTCCTTCTACGTCCGCTCGCACGAGGCGCAGAGTGGCCACGAGAAGGCCCGGGTCGCCCTCCAAGTGACGCTCACCGGACCGCCCGAAGGCACCCAGATCGAAACCGGGGCGCCGAACAAGCAGACGTTCAGCGGCACGGTCAGCCCGGCCGACGTCGGCGCGCGCGTGATCCTGCAGCGCCAGAACGCCGTTACCGGCAACGAATGGCATCGGATCGGCTTCGGATCGGTGCAAGCCGGCGGCAGCTACACGATCACCCATACGTTCCGCGTGCCCGGCGACGCGAGCATCCGCGTGCTCGTGCGCAGCGACAGAATCAACAGTCCGAGCGCATCGAACGTGCTCGAGTACGAGATCTCCCAGGCGCAGAACCCGAGCCTGACGATCGTAAGCTCGGCCGACCCGATCACCTACGGACAGTCGGCGACGATCTCGGGCGTGCTCGCGGGTGGCGTGAGCCGCCCAGTTACGCTGGAGGCACGTACTGTCCACCAGCAAGGCTTCGCGCCCGTGGCAGAAGCAACCACCGATGCAAGCGGCAACTACAGCTTCGCCCCGCAAGCGCCTGTGAACAGCACCCTCTATCGGGTCATCGCCACCGATCCGTCGTGCTTGTCCGCACCTCGTCACATTGGGGCTTGCAAGGCGCCTCTGCAGAAGTCCGCCGTGCTGTACGAGGGCGTGAAGAACGTCCTCACCGCCGAAGTCTCGCCAACCACGGTTCAGGCTGGGGAAGCGCTGACGTTCAAAGGTACGGTCGCACCGGACCACACCGGCCACATCATCTACCTGGAGCGCCAGAACGCGGCGGGCACGGGCTTCCATGTCGTCGAGGTCGGATATGTCCTGCCGGGCTCGACCTACTCGATCGTCCACCAGGTCTACGTGCCCGGGACGAAGGTCTTCCGGGTCGACATTCCCGGCGGCCCGGACAACGGGCGTGCGGTCAGCCAGCCGTTCACGATCCAGGTGACCCCCGCGCCGGCCTCAGCGCTCACACCGGAGGCTCCAGGCAATTCATCGCAGCCGGGCGATGGCCAGACGAGCGGATCGGAAGCCGAAACACCGCTCTCGGAATGACAGCGGCGGCATAACAACAAGGGAGTAACGTCCAAGGGGCTCCGTCCAAGGGGCGGAGCCCCATTTTGGACGTAGGTCGAATGACCGTGACGCTGAGCGGGTAAAGAATGAGGAGATGTCCACAATCGAGTTGAGCCGCTCCTTTGAGGAGGGCATCGCCGGCGGCAGCCGCGCCACCAAACACGACCGCAAGGTGTGGGAGTCGATCGGCGGCAGGGATCTGAAGAAGCTGAGCGAAGCCGTCGCGCGCGACTGCAGCCGCCGCGGCGTCTCGTTCAAATCGGCCGAGGGCGAGCAGGACTTCCGGATCGACCCGATCCCGCGCGTGATCGACGCCGCGGAATGGAGCGAGCTCTCGACCGGAGTGGCCCAGCGCGTGAAGGCGCTCGAGCTGTTCGTACGAGACGTGTACGGCGAGCGGCAGATCGTCGCAGCCGGCGTCGTGCCTGCGGGCAGCCTCGACAGCGCCCACCACTACGAGCGCGGGCTGATGGGCTTCGGCGAGCAGATCGCATCATGGATCACAGTCGCGGGGCTGGATTTGGTGCGCGACAGCGACGGCTCGTTCAAGGTGCTCGAGGACAACCTGAGAACGCCTTCGGGGATCGCCTACGCGGTCGCGACCAGGGAGGTTCTCGGCGAGCACCTGCCGCCACCGGAGGATCTGCACGTGCGCTCACTCGACACGGCGTTCAGGACGCTCGGCGAAGGTCTGCGCGCCGCGGCACCGGGCGAGGCGGGCGAGGATCCGACGGTGGTCCTGCTGAGCGATGGGCATCTCAACTCGGCCTTCTACGAGCACGCAACGATCGCCGCGTACCTGGGCCTGCCGCTGGTGCTGGTTGACCAGCTGTCGGTCCGCCACGGGCGCCTGTACGCGCAACTGCCGGACGGCGAGCGCGCTGTCGACGTGGTCTACCGGCGCACCGACGAGGACCGATTGACCGACGACCGCGGCGAGCCGACCCTGCTCGCGCAGCTGTTGCTGGAGCCAGTGCTGAAAGGCACGCTCGCCTGTGTAAACGCGTTCGGCACGGGCGTCGCCGACGACAAGCTGATGCACGCATACGTCGAGCAGATGGTGCGCTTCTACCTCGGCGAGGAGCCGATCCTGAAATCGGTCCCCACCTACGATCCAACCCAACCCGGCGTGCTGGAGATGGTGCTGGAGCGGATCGGCGAGCTCGTGATCAAGCCGCGCACCGGGCACGGCGGGCACGGCGTGGTGATCGGGCCACACGCCGAACAGGAGGATCTCGACAGCACCGCAGCGACGCTGAAGCGCGCCC
Organism: uncultured Solirubrobacterales bacterium; assembly: GCA_963837135.1. Lineage (GTDB taxonomy): Bacteria > Actinomycetota > Thermoleophilia > Solirubrobacterales > Solirubrobacteraceae > Palsa-744. The sequence continues at coordinate 482,877 of CAWILV010000002.1, read as the reverse complement.
CGGAGCTGTTCATCGCCCAGGAGACGGTGATGCTCTCGCGGCATCCGACCGTCACCGACGGTCGCCTGGAGCTGAGGCACATCGACCTTCGCCCCTTCGCGATCTCCAGCCGCGAGAGCGTGCACGTGTTGCCCGGCGGCCTGACCAGGGTCGCGTTCGAGCGCGGAGCGCTCGTCGTCAACTCCTCTCAGAATGGTGGTAGTAAGGACACATGGGTGCTCGCGTGAACAAGCCGGTGATCGGTGTGACGGTTTCGGAGATCCGCGCGAAGGAAGACGCCCAACGCGTCAGGCACGGTGAGCCGACACAGACGGAGATGACGCTCGGCCTGGCCTACATGCGCGCCGTCGAGCGGGCCGGGGGTTTGCCGGTCGCACTGCCACCGCTGCAAAACGAGAACTTAGACCCGCTGCTTGATCGGCTGTCCGGGTTGCTGCTGACGGGCGGCCCCGACATCGACCCCGCTTGCTACGGAGCCGAGCCGCACCCGGAGCTGGGGCCGATCGACCACGACGTGGACGTCTTCGAGATCGCGCTGTGCCGGCACGCGGACCGCCGCGGGATGCCGATCCTCGGCATCTGCAGGGGAGCGCAGGTGCTGAACGTCGCGCGAGAGGGCAGCCTGATCCAGCACCTGCCCGACCGGGGCGGACCGATCGCGCACCGCCAGTCAGAGCCCGGCGATCGCACGACGCACGAGGTGCAGGTCGCGCCCGACAGCGGACTGGCGCAGACGACCGGCGGAGGCCCCGTAGGGGTGAACTCGTTTCACCACCAAGCGATCGACCGGCTGGGCGAGGGACTGCGCCCCGTGGCGTGGGCACGGGACGGGGTGATCGAGGCGGTCGAGGCGGATGAGGGACAGGACGGACACTTCGTCCTGGGCGTACAGTGGCATGCGGAGACACTGATCGAGGAAGCCGAGCAGCTGGCGCTGTTCGAGCGCTTGGTGGCGGCAGCGGAGACCACGCGCAAGAGCTCCGACGAGCATGGAGCGGAGGACTCCGGCGCACATGCAGTCTGAGACGCTCACCGTGGCAGGCACGTGGTCGGAGTGGGCGCCCGCGGGCGTCACCCCCTGGACGGTGGGCGTCGAGGAGGAGGTGATGCTGCTCGATCCGAGCGACTGGTCGCTGGCCTCGGAGGCCGACGCGGTGATGGCGAAACTGACGGGCGAGCTCGCAACACACACGAGCACCGAGACGCACGGGTCGGCGCTCGAGCTGAGGACCGACCCCCACGAGCACGCGGGGGAAGGCCTGAGCCAGCTCGAGAGCCTGCGCGGCGAGCTGGCTCAGGAGCTCGCGACGCTCAACCTGAAAGCGGCGGTCGCGGGGATCCATCCGTTTACGCAGTGGCAGAGCACGAAGATCTCCGAGGGCGACCGCTACCGGTTCCTGTACGGGTCGATGCGCGAGCTCGCGCGCCGCGAGCCGACGTTCGCGCTGCACGTGCACGTCGCCGTGCCCGACCCGGAGAGCGCGATGCTCGCCGCCAACCGCCTGCGCACCCACCTGCCGCTGCTGCTGGCGCTGTCGGCGAACTCACCCTTCTGGCAGGGCCGCGAGACGGGCCTTGCCTCGGCGCGCACTCCCCTGTTCCAAGCCTTCCCCCGTGTGGGGATACCGCGCGCATTTAACGACTACGACGACTACGTGTCAACGATAGATCTGCTACTGCGCTGCGAAGCGTTCCCCGAGCCGACGTTCCTGTGGTGGGACGTGCGGCTGCAGCCGCGATTCGGGACGATCGAGGTGCGGATCATGGACGCCCAGAGCACCGTGGTCGACTCAACGGCGCTGACCGCGCTCGTGCAGAGCCTGATCCGGCTGGAGGCGACCGAAGGCTCCGGTGCGGACCCGGCGATCGACCTGCCCGAGGTGATCGCCGAGAACCGCTTTCTGGCCGCGCGTGACGGCGCGGAGGCGAGCCTGATCGATGCGCGCTCGGGGCAGCGCGCGCAGGTGCCCGACGTGCTCGAGTCCGTCCTGGAGCTGTGCCTCCCGCACGCCGAGGATCTGGGCTGTACGGAGGAGCTGAAGTGGACGCGGAACCTCGCGTCCACCCCCAGGCCCGTGCGTCAGCTGGACCTCGCGCGCGGGCCGAACAAGCTGCCGGGCCTCGTCGAAGCGCTTTCCGCCCTGTTCTGAGCGACAGCAGCCTCGCGGACTAGGACGGCTCCTCAGGGCCGAACGAACATATCCGGATCCGGGCCGATCCGCTTGCCGGCGTCGAGCTCTCTGATCGCCTCCATCTGATCGGCGGTCAGCTCGAAGTCGAAGACGTCGAAGTTCTCCTCGATCCGCTCGGGGGTGACCGACTTCGGGATCACGACGTTACCGAGCTGCAAGTGCCAGCGGATGATCGCCTGGGCGGAGGTCCTCTCGTGGGCCTGCGCAATCTCGACGATCACCGGGTCGTCGAGCTCCAACCCCTGGCCGAGCGGGCTCCACGCCTCGGTGACGATGTCGAGCTGCTCGTGCTCGCGGCGCAGACCGGTCTGCTGGAAGTAAGGGTGCAGCTCGACCTGGTTGATCGCGGGGACGATGCCGGTCTCGGCGACGATCCGTTCGAGGTGGGCGGGCTGGAAATTGGAGACGCCGATCGCGCGCACGAGCCCTTCGGCCTGCAGCTCGATGAACGCCTGCCACGTCTCCACGTACAGATCGTGCGCGGGCACCGGCCAGTGGATCAGGTAGAGGTCGATATGTTCGAGCTCTAGCCGCTCGAGGCTCGCCTTGAACGCGCGCTTGGCCCTGTCTTTGCCTTGGTCGTCGTTCCAGCACTTCGTCGTCACGAAGATCTCGCTGCGGGGGATCCCCGAGGCGTGGATCGCCTGGCCGACGGGGCCCTCGTTGCGATACGCCGCGGCGGTGTCGATGTGGCGGTAGCCGGCAGCGAGCGCGCGGGCGACGACTTCCTCGGTTTCCCGCGACGGCACCTGGAACACGCCGTAGCCGAGCTGCGGGATCGCGACATCCGGGCGCAGCGAGACGCGGGGGACCTGATCAATTGTGCTGGTCATGGTGTTGCAGTTGCCCAGGTTGTCCGAAGGCTAAACACGCTTGGCCTGGCCCGACCTGGACAGCAGTCGATTGGTGGCGGATAATACTCCCAATGCGCCCCAAAAGCTCGACTGCGTCGCTATCGCAAAAGCTCTCCAACGGGGAGCTCTTCAAGGACCACCGCCGCACGCGTCCCGACCGGAGCTGAGCCGGGCTTGCGCGTGCACCTCTGCGGCGTGCGCGGATCGACCCCCGCGCCCGGCATCGAGTTCGTCCGCTACGGCGGACACACCTCGTGCGTGGCGCTGGCGCACGACGGCGCGGCGGCCCCGAGCCTGATCCTCGACGCGGGCGCCGGCGTGCAGCGCGTGAGCAGACTGCTGGAGGGAGCACCGTTCGACGGCACGATCCTGCTCAGCCACCTGCACTGGGACCACGTCGTTGGGCTGCCGTTCTTCGCGGCCGCCGACAACCTCGACGCGCACGTCACCGTGCTGCTCCCCGAGCAGGAGACCAGAGCATCCGCCGAGAGCGTGCTCGCCGGGATGATGTCCCCGCCGTACTTCCCGGTCGGCCCGACCGAACTACGCGGAGAGTGGGACTTCGCGACGGTCGCCCCCGAGGAGTGGCAGGTGGAGGGCTTCACTGTGCTCGCACGCGAAATCCCGCACAAGGGTGGGCGCACGTTCGGCTACCGCATCAGCGACGGGCACTCCACGCTCGCCTACATACCCGACCACTGCCCGACGACGCTTGGCCCCGGCGAGGACGGCTTCGGCGAGTACCACCCCGCCGCGCTCGAGCTCGCGCAGGACGCCGACGTACTGTTGCACGACGCCCAGTTGTTCCCCACCGAGCTCGCCGCCGAGGCCGACTTCGGCCACGCGGTCGCCGACTACTCCGTCGAGCTCGCTCGCCGCGCGGGGACTCGCTCGGTGCTGCTGTTCCACCACCGCTATGACCGCACCGACGACGCGCTCGACGGGCTCGCGCGGCGGCTCGGCGGCGGGAGCGAGCCCGATGTCAGCGTCGCGGCCGAGGGGACGGTGCTCGAGCTTTAGTCGACTTTGTAATGGCCAGGCCATTCGCGATAACCGATGCGGGCGATCTCGCGGATCTCGCCGAGCGTGGCCCACTCGTTCGCGCCCAGACGCGACAGCGGCGCCAGCCGCTCGATCGCCGGGCGGCCGTCCACGAGCGCGTCCTCGTCGATCGCGGCGTGGACGACGCGGCCCATCACGACCGTGCCCACCCCGACGGTAAGCGTCGCGTGCAGCTCGCACTCGAGCGCGACCGGAGACCGCGCGACGCGTGGGGGCGCGACGCGCAGACTGGCCTCGCGCTCGATCCCCACCGCATCAAACTCGCTCACCTCCGAGGGGAAGTCGGTGCCGGTCGCGTTGACCTGCTCGAACAGCGGCTCGGGCGTCAGGCAGACGACGAACTCGCGTGTGTGCTCGACGTTTCGCTGCGAGTCCTTGCGCCCAACGGAGGTGAACTGCACGATCGGCGGGTCGACCGCGGAGACCGTGAAGAACGAGTGCGGCGCAAGGTTGTCCACCCCCTCCGGCGAGCGCGTGGAGACCCAGGCGATCGGGCGCGGGACGATCACCGAGGTTAGAAATGAGTAGAAGGGGCCGGTCCCCAGCGCGACTGGGTCTATGTCGACACGGGCCATGGCCGCAGTATGACCGTGCCGGGCTCAGCTCAGCGAACACCTCACAGCGCGGGGTCTGCGATCTGCTAAGCAGAGTCAGAGTAGGTGGTAATTACACGATGAGTGATCGAGGGTAAGGAGAGGCAATGGAGTACCGAGCGCTTGGACGCACCGGAGTCGAGGTCAGCCCGCTGTGCCTCGGGGCGATGATGTTCGGCGCCTGGGGCAACCCCGACCACGAGGACTCGATCCGGATCATCCACGCGGCGCTCGACGCCGGCATCAACTTCGTGGACACGGCCGACGTCTACTCGGCGGGCGAGTCGGAGGAGATTGTCGGCAAGGCGCTGGCGGGCCGCCGTGACGACGTCGTGCTCGCGACGAAGTTCCACGGCTCGATGGGCGAGGATCCAAACCGGCGCGGCAACTCGCGGCGCTGGATCTTCCAGGAGGTCGAGAACTCTCTCACGCGCTTGAAAACCGACTGGATCGACCTCTACCAGGTCCACCGTCCCGAGCCCGACACCGACATCGAGGAGACGCTCGGCGCGCTCTCCGACCTCGTCCACCAAGGCAAGATCCGCTACCTCGGCTCCTCCACCTTCCCGCCCTCACGGGTGGTCGAGGCGCAATGGGCGGCCCGCGAGCGCAACCTCGAGCGCTTCGTCTGTGAGCAGCCGCCCTACTCGCTTTTGGTCCGCGGCGTGGAGGCTGACCTGCTGGGCACCGCCCGCCGCCACGGCATGGGCGTGATCCCGTGGAGCCCGCTCGCCGGCGGCTGGCTTTCGGGGAAATGGCGCAAGGGCCAGGACGCGCCGTCATCGACGCGCGCGCAACGCCTGCCGGCCCGCTATGACCTCTCGATCCCGGCCAACCAGCGCAAGCTCGACGCCGTCGAGGAGCTCGCGCTGCTCGCGGAGGAGACGGGCATCTCTCTGATCCACCTCGCGCTGGCGTTTGTGATCCGTCACCCCGCGGTCACCGCCGCAATCATCGGGCCGCGCACGATCGAGCAACTCGAGTCCCAGCTCGGGGCCGTCGCGGTCGAGCTGTCCGACGACGTGCTCGACCGGATCGACGAGATCGTCGCACCGGGCACGAACTTCAGCCAGGCCGACGCCGGCTGGATCAACCCCGATCTGGAGCCGGCCGCGCGGCGGGAGCGGGAGCCCGCGGGCCCAGCACGGGCTTTTTGAGGGGGACGCATGGCCGAGCTGAGCCACGCGGCGGGACTCGCCTACCGGTCGGCCGGAGACTCGAACGGGAACGAGCGCGTCGCGTTGCTCGTGCATGGCTACCCGGAGTCCTCGTACATGTGGCACGAGGTGCTGCCCGCTCTGGCCGACGCCGGCTGGCGGGCACTGGCGCCAGACCTGCCGGGCTATGGAGACTCAGAGCCGGAGGCTGGCCCCAGGGCCGGAACCTGGGAGCGGCACGTCGAGGCGCTCGAGCGCTTCGCGCGCGAGCTGGAACTCGGCCCGGTGGCGCTCGTAACCCACGACTGGGGAGTGATGATCGGGCTGCGCTGGGCCTGCGATCACCCGGGCTCGGTCAGGGCACTCGCGATCTCCGACGGCGGCTTCTTCGCCGATCGCCAGTGGCACGACCTGGCGAACGTGCTGCGGACTCCGGAGGAGGGCGAGCAGTTGATCCGGTCTTTTACGCACGAGGGCTTTCACGGGGCAATGGCCGCGCTCTCCAGCGGGATGAGCGAGGCAGCGATCAATGAGTACTGGAAGTGCTTCGCCGACGACACACGACGCCTCGCGCACCTCGAGCTGTACCGCTCGGGCGACTTCGAGAAGCTCGCTCCGTACGAAGGTCGCGTCGCCGCGCTCGGCCTGCCGGCGCTGATCCTGTGGGGCGAGGAGGATAAGTTCGCGGGCGTGAAGATGGCTCATCGCTTCCACGAGGAGCTGCCGGGCTCAGAGCTCGTGCTGCTCGCGGACGCCGGGCACTTCGTGTGGGACGATCAGCCCGAGCGCGCCACCCGCGCGCTCGTCGACTTTCTGGCGCGACACGCCGACTGACCGCGAATCCGGTCATGTGGGATGATCGGAAATCGCCATAACAAATAACGTCGTTGGCGGTCGCTGCCCGTCGCGGCGAGACCAAGGGGACCGGAACATGAGCACAGTCGCACGAGCTCAGAAGGGGACCGCCGCAGATCCCGGCGTGGCCCAGGCCGCCGACGTGCTGGTGGTCTTTGGAATCACCGGCGACCTGGCGAAGGTGATGACCTTCCACTCGCTCTATCGCCTGGAGAAGCGCGGCCTCTTGAACTGCCCGATCGTCGGGGTCGCGGGCGACGACTGGACGCTCGAGCACTTGCGCGAGCACGCCCGCACGTGTATCGAAGGATGCGGCGAGGCACTCGATCCCGAGGTCTTTCAGCGGTTCGCGGCACGGCTCACCTACGTGAGCGGCGATTTCACCAACGCGGCCACCTACGAGCGCCTTGCGGCCGCGGTCGGCGACGCGCACAGCCCGGTCTTCTATCTGGAGATTCCCCCGTTCCTGTTCGGGGCGGTGATCAAGCAGCTGAAGGACGCGGACCTGACGAAGACCGCGCGCGTGGTCGTCGAGAAGCCGTTCGGCCACGATCTGGAGTCCGCGCGCGCGCTCGCGGCGGAAATCCATGAGTCGATCGACGAGTCACAGCTGTACCGGATCGATCACTTCCTGGGGAAGATGGGCACCGACGAGCTCCTATATCTCCGCTTCGCCAACACGATGATCGAGCCGATCTGGAACCGCAACCACATCGCGTGCGTTGAGATCACAATGGCCGAGGACTTCGGCGTCGAGGACCGCGGGCACTTCTACGACCCGGTCGGCGCGCTGCGCGACGTGGTCGTCAACCACATCATGCAGGTGGTCGCGCTCGCCGCGATGGAGGCGCCTGCCGGCGATGACGCAGAAACGTTGAAGGACGCCAAGTTCTCACTGTTCCGCTCGATGCCGCCGGCCGATCCGAAGCACTACGTTCGCGGGCAGTACGACGGCTACCTGAACATCGATGGCGTCGCGCCGGAATCGACGACGGAGACCTACGCGGCGATGCGCCTGGACATCGACAACTGGCGCTGGGCCGGCGTGCCGTGGTTCATCCGCACGGGGAAGAAGCTCACGGCGACGCAGACCGAGATTCGCGCGGTGTTCCGCGAGCCGCCGCGCCTGGGCTTCATGGAGCACGGCTCCCACCGCCGCCCCGAGCCGAACCAGTTCGTCGTCAAGCTCGATCCTTCGACCGGCGTGCGGGAGATCATCGACGCCCACCGCGCCGACGCCGAAGGACCTGAGGCAGTCACGCTCGACGTCGAGTTCGCCGACCAGGGCGGGGAGGCGCCAACCCCGTACGAGGTGCTGCTGCTCGACGCGATGCACGGGGACAGCACCCGCTTCACCCGCCAGGACGCAGTCGAAGAGACCTGGCGGATCTTCCAACCGCTGCTCGAGCAGCCGCCGCCGGTTCATCCGTATGCCCCGGGCTCGTGGGGTCCCGTGGAGGCGGACGGGTTGGTGAGGGGATTTGGCAAGTGGCGCGGCCCGTGGGTGCAGTCATGAGCCCCGCCAAGACAAGCGCAGAGAATCCGAGCAAGGTAGGCTCGAGCGGCGCGAACGCGGGCGACGCGCGGGACGAACCGGTGCTGCAGAGCGCGGCGATGCCCTCGCCGTTCCCGCCGATCGCCGACTACGCGTTCTTGTCCGACTGCCATACGGGCCTGCTGATGGCCCCGGACGGCAGCGTCAACTGGCTGTGCGTCCCGTGCTTCGACGCGCCGAGCGTGTTCGGCACGTTGCTCGATCGTCAGGCGGGCGACTTTCGCTTCGGGCCGTTCGGGATCAACGTCCCGACGGCGCGCATCTACGAGCCCGGCACGAACATCCTGCTGACCACGTGGAAGACCACGAGCGGGTGGGTGATCGTGCGCGACGCGCTGATCCTCGGCCCCCGCCGCGGCGTGGACAAGATCACGCCGCACACGCGGCCGCCGACCGACGAAGACGCCGAACACCTGCTCGTGCGTGTCGCGATGTGCCTGGAGGGCGAGGTCGAGATGGAGCTGACCTGCGAGCCGGCCTTCGACTACGGTCGCGTCCCGGCGGAATGGACGGTGAGCGACGACGGCCACACCGCCGACGCAACCGGCGCGGAGCAGACGATCAGACTGCAGACGGACATGGCGGTCGGCACCGAGGGTGAGCGGGTGAGGGCTCGGCATCAGCTCAAGCAGGGAGAGCAGATCTTCTGCTCTCTGTCCTGGGCCGAGGAGCTCGCCTCGCCGCAGACCCTCGACGAGGCCAACGAACGCCTCGCCGCCACCGCCCACTTCTGGCGCAGCTGGCTGAGCGGCGCCCGCGTCCCCGACCATCGCTGGCGCGATCCGATCCAGCGCTCGGCGCTCGCGATCAAGGGTCTCACGTACATGCCGACCGGCGCCACGGTCGCGGCGCTGACGACCTCGCTGCCCGAGACCCCCGGCGGCGAGCGCAACTGGGACTACCGCTACACCTGGCTGCGCGACTCGACCTTTACGCTGCAGGCGCTGCACTATCTGAACCTCGACTGGGAGGCGGAGGAGTTCATGCAGTTCGTCGCCGACCTCGAGCCCAACGACGACGGCGCCCTGCAGATCATGTACGGGATCGACGGGCGGCGCGATCTGACCGAGTCCACGCGCGATGATCTCTCGGGCTACGCCGGAGCGAGCCCGGTGCGGGTCGGCAACGGCGCCTTCGACCAGCGCCAGAACGATGTGTTCGGCGCGGCGCTGGCCTCGATCCTGCTGCACACCCAGCGCTCAGAACGGCTTCCCCGGCGGCTGTGGCCGCTCGTGCAGGCGCAGGCCGAGTGCGCGACCGAGGTCTGGCGCGAGCCCGACCAGGGCATCTGGGAGGCGCGCGGCGCGCCGCAGCACTACGTCTCCTCGAAGCTGATGTGCTGGGTGGCGATGGACCGCGCGAGCAAGCTCGCGGCGATTCGCGGCGACGCCAAGCTGCAGGCCACGTGGCACGCGACCGCCGAGGAGATCAAGGCGGACATCCTCGCCCACGGACTCAGCGACGCGGGGGTCCTGCGCCAGCACTACGAGACCGACGCGCTGGACGCCTCCAACCTGCTGGCGGCGCTGTTCGGCTTCCTGCCAGCAGGCGACGAGCGCCTGCGGGCGAGCGTGCTCGCGATCGCCGACGATCTGACCGAGGACGGCTTCGTCCTGCGCTACCGCACGGGAGAGACCGACGACGGCCTGTCCGGCAAGGAGGGCAGCTTTTTGATCTGCTCCTTCTGGCTGGTCTCCGGCTTGGCCGTGGTCGGCGAGGAACAGCGCGCCCGCGACCTGATGGAAAAGCTGCTCAGCGTCGCCTCGCCGCTCGGTCTCTACGCCGAGGAGTTCGACACGAGCACCGGCCGGCACTTGGGGAACTTCCCCCAGGCCTTCTCCCACCTCGCGCTGATCGAGGCCGCGGGGCGGATCATCCTCGCCGAGCGGATCTCGGAGCTGTCTTGATGAGTGACTACGACGTGATCATCATTGGCAGCGGAGCCGGCGGCGGCACGCTCGCGCGGCACCTGGCTCCGTCGGGCAAGAAGATCCTGTTGCTGGAGCGCGGCGGCTGGCTGGCGCGCGAGCCGCAGAACTGGTCGGCCGGAGATGTGTTTGTCGACAACCGCTATGTCTCCGAGGACACCTGGTACGACGGGGACGGCAAGCCGTTCCAGCCGCAGGTGCACTACTACGTGGGTGGCGCGACGAAGCTCTACGGCGCGGCGCTGTACCGGATGCGCAAAGAGGACTTCGGCGAGCTGCAGCACCACGGAGGGATCTCCCCAGCCTGGCCGATCCCCTACGAGGAGATGGAGCCCTACTACTGCAAGGCCGAGCAGCTCTACCAGGTGCACGGCGCGCGGGGCGAGGATCCAACCGAACCGCCGACCAGCGCGCCCTATCCGTTCCCCGCCGTCTCGCACGAGCCACGGATTCAGCAGCTCTCCGACGACTTCGCCGCCGCCGGCCTGCACCCGTTCCACGCGCCCTGCGGGGTGATGCTGAACGAGGCCAACATGCCCCACAGCAACTGCGTGCGCTGCTCGACCTGCGACGGCTTCCCCTGCCTGGTGCACGCCAAGTCCGACGCCGAGGTGCTGGGCGTGCGGCCGGCGCTGGAGCACGAGAACTTGACGCTGCTGACGAACGCCACGGCGGTCAAGCTGAGCACCAACTCGGGCGGGACCGCGGTCACCGAGGTAGTGGTCGAGCGCGACGGCGCGAAAGAGACGTACTCCGCCGAGATCGTCGTAGTGTCCGCCGGCGCGGCGAACACGGCCAAGCTGCTGCTCGCCTCCGCCAACGACAAGCACCCGAACGGTCTCGCCAACGGCTCCGACCAGGTCGGGCGCAACTACATGTTCCACGACAGCCAGGCGGTCTTGGCGCTCTCGAAGGAGCCCAACAACACGGTCTTCCAGAAGACGCTCGGGGTCAACGACTACTACTTCGCGAGCGATGAGTGGGAGTTCCCGATGGGCAACATCCAGATGGTCGGCAAGTCGGTGGCTGACATGTACCGCGGCGAGCAGCCTTTGATGACCAAGCTCGCGCCGACCTTCTCGCTGGCGGAGGTGGCCGACCACGCAATCGACTTCTGGCTCTCGACCGAGGATCTGCCGCTGGCGGAGAACCGCGTCAGCCTGGATAGCAAAGGCGACGTGACGCTGAACTACAAGGCGACCAACGACGGCGCCCGGGACCGGCTGTTCAAGCAGCTGCGCTCGCTGCTCGGTCATCTGGGCATGCAGGAGCACCATCTGATTCCGCGCTGGGCCTACCTGGAGAACAAGATCCCGGTCGCAGGGGTGGCGCACCAGGCGGGCACCTGCCGCTTCGGCTCGGACCCGGCAACCTCGGCGCTGAACACCGACTGTCGAGCGCACGAGGTCGACAATTTGTACGTGGTCGACACCAGCTTCTTCCCAAGCATCGCGGCGGTCAACCCCGCGCTCACGGCGATGGCCAACGCGGTGCGTGTCGGCGATCACCTGCTGGAGCGCTTGGGCGGAAATGCCGGCTGAAGCACAGAACGTAAGCCGTCGCAAAGTGGTGATCGTCGGCGGCGGGTTCGGCGGCCTGACGGCCGCGCGCGAGCTGAAGGGCACCGACGTGGACGTGACGCTGGTGGACCCGAGGAGCCACCACCTTTTCCAGCCGCTGCTCTATCAGCTGGCATGTGGCGGCCTGTCCACCGGCGAGTGCGCCTCCCCGATCCGGGCGGCGGTCAAGCACAGCTCGAACACGACCGTGCTGATGGCAACAGCCACCGGCCTGGACGTCGAGCGCCGCCAGATCACGCTCGATCGCGGTGAGACGCTCGACTACGACAGCCTGATCGTGGCCTGCGGCGCGGAGACCTCGTACTTCGGCAAAGACGAGTGGCGCGATGTCTCCTGCAGCCTGAAGACCCTGGCCGACGCGGTCGATCTGCGTAATCGAGTCTATGGAGCCTACGAGGAGGCCGAGCGCGCCGAGGACCCGGCCGAGCGCGAGCAGTGGCTGACGTTCGTCGTGATCGGCGGCGGCCCGACGGGAGTCGAGCTCGCCGGCCAGATGGCGATCATCGCCAAGCACACGATGAAGGGCTACTTCGAGCGCATCCAGCCGGCCAAGGCGCGTGTGATCCTGCTCGACGCCGGCGATCGTGTGACCGCGGCCTTCAGCGAGAAGCTCTCCGCCAAGGTCGCGAAGTATCTGGCCGAGCTCGGGGTGACGGTACGCCAGGGCGCGCGCGTCACCGAGATCGACGCGCAGGGGGTGACTTTCCAGATCGACGGCGCCGAGGAGCGAATCGACGCACGGACGGTCGTCTGGGCCGCGGGCGTCCAGGCCGTCGGCTTCGCCAGGACGCTCGCCGAGGCGACGGGGGCGGAGACCGACCGCGCGGGGCGCGTGCAGATCGGGGCGGATCTGACGGTGCCGGGCCATCCCGAGATCTCCGCAATCGGCGACGCAACGCAGGTCCCTGGCCCCGGAGACCGACCGCTGCCGGGCCTGGCCACAGTATCGATCCAGCAAGCGCGCCACGTGGCCAAGGCGATCCGGGGCGGCGCGGCAGGCGCGAGCACGCCATTCAAATACCTGGACAAGGGTGCGCTGGCCGTCGTCGGCCGGGGCAAAGCGGTGTGCGAAATCCGCGGCCACAAGCTCTCCGGGCGGCCGGCGTTCTTCACCTACCTGACGGTGCACATGTACTACCTCTCGGGTGGCGGCCCCGGGCATCGTGTGAAGGTCCTGATCGACTGGATCAGCGCACGTGTGGGAGATCCCCAGAACCAGGTGATCGACAGCGGGCTCACAGACTCCTGACTCGGTCATGATTGGTTCGTGAGGGCGCTCGACCAGAGACTGCTTGCGTATGCGCGCGCGACCCGCACGTTCCTGTTGCAGTCGGTAGGCCTCGGTGTTCTCAGCGCGCTGCTGATCGTCGCGCAAGCGTGGCTGCTGGCGGACGTCGTCTCGCGCGCGTTCCTCGGCGGCAGGAGCCTCGAGCAACTGCAGACCCCGCTGATCATTCTGCTGCTGGTCGTCCTGACCCGTGCAGCGGTGGCGTGGTTGGCCGAGCTGGCGGCGAGTCGCTCGTCGGCTCGAGCGAAGTCGCAGCTACGCGCCGCCCTGCTGCAGCGCGTCGCGACGCTCGGCCTGGACAATTCGCGCGAGCAGGGTACCGGCGAGCTGGCGGTCCTCGCCACCCGCGGGATCGACGCGCTCGACGGCTACTTCTCGCTGTACCTACCGCAGTTGTTCCTCGCCGTGATCGTGCCCGTCGTCGTGGTTGTGGTGGTTCTCTGGAACGACTGGATCTCGGCGGCGATCATCGCCTTCACGATCCCGCTGATCCCGCTGTTCATGGCCCTGGTGGGCGCCGCGACGAAGGAACGCATGGACAGCCAGTTCCGGATCCTGGAGCGATTGGCCGGCCACTTCCTCGACGTCGTCGCCGGCCTGCCCACGTTGAAGGTCTTCGGGCGGGCCAAGGCCCAGGCCCAGGCGATCCGTGAGATCACCGAACGCTACCGTCGGGCGGCGATCGGGACGCTGCGGATCACCTTCCTCTCCTCGCTGATCCTCGAGCTCGTGGCGACGATCTCAGTGGCGCTCGTGGCGGTTGAGATCGGCCTGCGGCTGATGAACGGCCACCTCGGTCTGCGTACCGCGCTGTTCGCGTTGATACTTGCGCCCGAGGCCTACCTGCCGCTGCGCCAGCTCGGCGCCAACTACCACGCTAGTGCCGAGGGCATGGCCGCCGCGGAGCAGGTGTTCGCCGTGCTGGAAGCGCCCGAGGCGCCTCGCGGCACACGCACCGATTTCCCCAACCCCGCGCTCGCGGGCCTCACCGTCGAGGGGCTGCGCGTCAGCTACCCAGGTCGCTCCGAGCCGGCGCTCGACGACGTTTCGCTGACGGTCAAAGAGGGCGAGGTGCTGGCGCTCGTCGGTCCCAGCGGGTGCGGCAAGTCGACCTTGCTGAGCGTGCTGCTCGGGCTCGTCACACCCGAGCTTGGGGACGTTCGCGTCGGCGACGTCGACCTGGCCGAGCTCGATCTCGATGCCTGGCGAGCGCGGCTGGCGTGGGTGCCCCAGCGGCCGCATCTGTTCAAAGCGTCGATCGCCCAGAATGTGCGCCTCGGTCGCTCCGGCGCATCGACCGACGAGGTCTGGGCCGCGATCTCAGCGGCGGGCCTGACAGATGTGGTGCGAAACCTGCCCGACGGCGTGGACACGGTGCTCGGCGACCGCGGCGCCGGGCTGTCCGCCGGTGAGCGGCAGCGGGTCGCGCTGGCCCGTGCGTTCCTGCGCGACGCGCCGCTCTTGCTGCTCGACGAGCCGACCGCCAACCTCGACGGGGAGACCGAGCGGGAGATCGTGCGGACGATCGCGCACCTCGCCGAGGGTCGCACCGTCGTGCTCGTCGCCCACCGTCCCGCCCTGATCGCGGTGGCCGACCGCGTGCTCTCGCTCAGCCCGATTGAGGTCGCCGCGTGAGAACCGTGTCCCATACCGATGAGGCCCGTCCGCTCAACACCCCGGTCGAGGTCGCGGCGTGAGGACCCCTGCCAGCCCCGGCGCGTCCGAGCAGGATCACGGGCCGCAGGCCCCCTTGCTGCAAACCCTCGCGCTCGCCCGGCCCGCCGCGGGGCGGCTGGCGCTCGCGACATTGCTCGGCGCCGGCGCCGTGGCCGCCGCGATCGGCCTGATCGCCACCTCGGCCTGGCTGATCTCGCGCTCGGCGCAGCGCCCGCAGGAGTCGGCCGTCGCGATCGCGATCGTCGGCGTGCAGTTCTTCGCGCTCGCGCGCGGACTGTGCCGCTACGCCGAGCGCGTCGTCGGTCACGACGCGGCGTTCCGCGTGCTGAGCGACCTGCGGGTCAGCGTCTACGAACGGCTCGAGCGGCTGGCGCCACTCGGCCTGCCGGCGTTCGGGAGCGGCGATCTGCTCGCGCGGCTGATCGGAGACATCGACTCCTTGCAGGACCTGCTGCTGCGGGTGGTGCCGCCGTTTGCGATCGCGCTGCTGGTGGGGGCGGCGACGGTCGGCCTGGTGTGGTGGATGCTGCCGGCCGCGGGACTGATCCTGCTGGTCGCGCTGTTGATCGCCGGAACGCTCGTGCCCTGGCTGACCGGGACGCTCGCCGCGCGGACGGAGGCGCGGCAGGCGGCGGCCCGGGGTGAGTTGACGGCCTCGGTCGTCGACCTGATCGAGGGAGCTCCCGAGCTGGCCGTAAACGGGGCCACCGCGGAGCAGCTGGGGCGCGCAATGGCGGCGGACGCCGAGGTGACACAGCTCGCCGGCACAGCCGCCCGCACCGCGGGCATCGGCCAGGGCCTGAGCAGCCTGTGCGTCGGCCTGGCGATGTGGGGCGTGCTCGTGGTCGGCGTATCGGCGGTCCACGCGGGGCGTTTGGAAGGAGTCCTGCTCGCCGGAATCGTGCTGATCCCGCTGGTTGCGTTCGAGCTCGTCACTCCCCTACCGGGCGCAACCCAGACGTTCCAGCGCGTGCGCCGCGCTGCCGCGCGGGTGTTCGAGGTGATGGACACGCCGCCGCCTATAACGGAGCCCGCGCACCCGGTCGGGCTCGTCGACGGGCCACGTGCTCCGCGGGCAGGACACGCCCTGCGGGTGCGCAATCTGTGCTACTCCTACCCGGGTCAGACACGCCGGGCGCTCGATGGCGTGGACCTCGACCTGAGCCCTGGCCGGCGCGTGGCGGTGGTCGGACCGAGCGGCGCCGGCAAGTCGACGCTCGCCGCGGTGCTGCTGCGCTTCCTCCCCTACGACGAGAGCGGCTCGGTCACGCTCGACGGCGTGGAACTGGCCGAACTGGACGGCAACGCCACCCGGCGCGTGGTCGGGCTGGTAGCACAGGACGCCCACGTGTTCGACAGCACACTCGAAGAGAACCTGCGCCTGGCCAAGCGCGGGGCCACCGAAAGCGAGCTCGAAGACGCTCTCGGCGCCGCGAGGCTGCTCGACTGGACGAACGAGCTGCCACTCGGCCTGGACACCGAGGTCGGCGAGCGCGGCGCGCGCATGTCCGGCGGTCAGCGCCAGCGCCTGGCGATCGCCCGGGCGCTGCTCGCCGACTTCGGAGTGCTGATCCTCGACGAGCCCGGCGAGCACCTCGACACGCAGACCGCGGATGCGATCGTCACCGACCTGCTGAGCATCACCGAGGGCAGAACGACGCTGCTGATCACGCACCGGCTGACGGGTCTGGAGGACGTGGACGAGGTGCTGGTGCTCGACCACGGACGTGTGCTCGAACGCGGCACACACGCCGAGCTGGTGAGTCTCCGCGGGCGCTACGCCGAGCTATGGCAGCGCGAGCGGTCGTTCACCGATCGTGAGATGGGAGAGTAGCTTCACGTATCGGTGTCGGCGATGGCGGGAGAGGTCGCTGTGTCGCGCTCGCGCTCGGCCTGCCGTGAGAGACGCTCCCGCTCGCTCCATTCGTCCTTGTCCAGCCTGCCAGACCCGGCGGTGTAGCCGGACTGGCCCCCGCCGCGTCCTCGCAGCACGTAAGCGCAGCCGACCGCGATCAGCGCCCCGACGATCGGCCCGAGCACATACACCCAGTAGCTCGAGAAGTCCCCGCTCACCAGCGCCGGGCCGAAAGAGCGCGCCGGGTTCATCGACGTCCCACTCACAGGCGCCGACCACAACCCGGCGAGCGCGATGTACCCACCGACGCCGAGCGCGGCAATCGCGCCAACGTTCTGCGCGGAGGACGCGGTTCCCAAGATCACGCTGACGAGGGTCGCGGTGAGGACGATCTCCATCAGCAGCGCCTGCCAGTTCGCGTACCCCGGGCCCGGCAGCGTCGCGCCGAGATGCTGGATGTTGCCGAACACCGCGAGCAGGAACAAGCAGGCCAGCGTCGCACCGATCAGCTGGACGATGACGTAGCCGGGGAGACGCTTCCACGGGAAATCCCCGCGCATCGCGAACGCGAGCGAAACCGCGGGATTCAGGTGCGCCCCGGAGACCGCGCCCATGAACAGGATGATCCCCAACACCATCAGGCCGGGCGCGACGACCGCCGCCGGAAGGCCGATTTCGCCCTTGCCGTGCAAGATCCCTCCGCCCGCAGCAACCAACACCAGCATGAACGTGCCGAGCAACTCCGAGAAGAGCCGCCGCCACTCCTGGCTCGGATCGTCAAAGTCCTTGCGATCGCCGAACTCCAGCTCGAGCAGATGCCGGCGCCTCGGACTGAGCAGCCCGAGGCCGGGAGCCTCCTCCTGCACCACATGCTCGTCAGGCATGACCACAACCTCCCTCAAAAGGACAGACGCCCGAAGCTCGCTCGATACTCACCGATAACCCAAGCTAAGTCAACCTGGCCAAGCCTTATGCCCTCATTGACCGAGTGTGCCGTTAGTGTCGTACTCAACCACCCCAGCTCGACACCCCAAAACCAACCTCGTGAGGTAATCGCAAAAAATGTCTTCGCCCGAGGTTCCGCGCAGCACCGTCCGTCCGACCCGGGAGCGCCGGCAGCCCCACCGCATCTGGGTCCGTGTGATCCTCGTGCTCGCCACGGTGCTCGCGATCCTGTCGATCGCTTCGATCTGGGCCAACCGCCAGCTGATGAACCCGACCAACTGGTCGAAGACGAGCACGGCCTTGCTGCGTAAGCAGACAATCCGCTCCGCCGTGTCCGGCTACCTGATCGACGAGCTGTACGCGAACGTGAACGTGCCCGACCAGCTAAAGTCGGGTCTGCCCCCGCAGCTGGCGCCGCTCGCCGGCCCGCTCTCCGGAGCGCTGCACAACCTGGCCGAACAGGGCGCCGAACGGGCGCTGGAACTGCCCAAGGTGCAGGACGGCTGGAGGAAGGCCAATTACGCGGCCGACCAGGCGCTGGTCACGATCATCAAGGGCGGCGGCTCGCGCGTGCAGATCAACGGCGGCACGGTCTCGCTGAACCTGCGGCAGATCGTGGCCGATCTCGCCCAGCGCCTCGGTCTGCCCCCAAGCGTCGCCGAAAAATTGCCTGCATCGGTGGCGAACCTGAAGATCGTTACCTCCAGCCAGCTCGGGCTGGTTCGCAACCTGGCCAAAACGCTCCACGCGCTGGCACTGTGGCTGACGATCCTTACGTTCGTGCTCTACGCGCTCGCGATGTTCCTCGCCCGCGGGTACCGCCGTAGCACGCTGATCTGGGTCGGCTCGAGCCTCGTGTTCGCCGGCGTGTTCGTGCTTCTGGGCCGCAAGATCGGGCAGGGTCAGCTCGTCGCGGCGATCACCAGCAACGCCTCCGTCGAACCGGCCGCCAACGACGCCTACTCGGTTGCCACCTCGCTGCTGGTGCAGGTCGCGAGCGCCTCGATCATCATCGGCATCCCGGTGATCCTCTCGGGGTGGTTCGCGGGGCCGGCTCGCTGGGCGGTCAAGGGTCGCCGGTTCCTGGCACCCCACTTCCGCGAGCGCCCGGGCCTGGCCTACTGGATCGTCGCGGGGCTGCTCGCCCTCGTCTTCCTGTGGGGACCGATCCCGGCGACCCGTAATCCGCTGGAGATGCTGGTGTTCACGATCCTCGCCTTCGTGGGCGCGCATGTGCTCCGTGGCCAGATCGCCGAGGAGTTCCCGGGCACTGCTGCTGTTCCTGAGTAGAGGTTGTCGACCGCCTAAGACTACGCGGGCGGCGCGGCCGGTTGCGTCGCTGATGGCATGGCCTTGGGTGGCGCGTCTTGCGGCGCGACGGGAGACTGCAGGCGGGCACGGAACACATGGAACGACCAGCCCTGGTAGATCAAGACAAGCGGGAAGAAGATCACGGCGACGACCGTCATCACGACCAGCGCGTAGTGGCCGGAGGCCGAGTTGTTGACGGTCAGGTTGTAGGCGGTGTTCGTGCTGGAGATCATCACGTTCGGGTAGAGATCGATGAAGATCGAGCCGACCAGCGCGGCGATCGTGACGGCGGAGGAGGCGAAGGCAAAGCCGTCGTGGTCGGTGATCGCCAGCCGCGCCGCGAAGACCACCGCGAGCACCGCAAGGACCTCGCACGGCTGCGGCACGTCGGGGCCGCCCGCGACGCTGCGCGTCCAGATCACCCAGCCGACGACACACACGATCGCCACCCAGCCCAGCGGCCGCGCGGCGGCGCGGGCGCGCTCGCGCACGTGATCGGTAGTTCTGAGCTTGAGGAACGTCGCGCCGTGCAGCAGGCACAGCGCGAGCAGCGTGACGCCCGTGAACAGGCCGTACGGCGTGAGCAGGTCGAAGAAGTTGCCCGTGAAATTGTGGCTGGAGTCGATCGGCAGGCCAATCAGCAGATCGCCTAGCCCGACGCCGAGCAGCAACGGGATCAGCACGCAGCCGAGCGTCATCGCCCAGCGCCACGTCGTGCGCCAGCGGGGATCCTCGCTTTTGTCTTTGAACTCGAAGGAGACTCCGCGCGCCATCAACGCGATCAGCACGAGCAGCAGCGCGAGGTAGAGGGCCGAGAACATCGTCGCGTACCACCCCGGGAACGCCGCGAACATGCCCGCGCCGGCGACGATCAGCCAGACCTCGTTGCCGTCCCACCACGGGCCGATCGTGCTGAGCGCATGTTTGCGCTCCGCGTCGGTGCGCCCGACGATCGTGTGCAGCATGCCGACACCGAAGTCGAAGCCCTCTAACACGAAGAACCCCGTCCAGAAGATGCTGACGATTACGAACCAGACCGTGTGAAGTTGCATGGCGTTAGTAGCTCAGAGCCGGGATCGTGGGTTGCGGAGGAGAGCTACCCGACTCGTCGGCGGCGCCACCCTCGTCGGGGTCAAGGCCTTTGCGGGCGTAGCGCAACATCAGCACCAGGTCGGCGGCGCCGAGCGCGAGGTAGACCAGCACGAAGGCGATCAGGCTGATCCAGATGTCGGTTGAGGTCACCGAAGGAGAGTTGGCATGAATCGTCTTCATCAAACCCTGCACGATCCACGGTTGGCGTCCGTTCTCGGTCAAGAGCCAACCAGCGGTGTTCATGATGAAGGGCGTCACGACCGCGCCAAGGCCCGCGCGTAAGAACCACTTCGAGCGGTCGAGCCTGCCCTTATGGATCAGCCACGCACCCCATAAGGCCAAAAGCGCGATCAGCGACCCGAGGTAGGCCATCACGCGCATCGACCAGTACTGGATGAACACGTCGGGGATGTAGTTGCCGGGTCCGTATTTCGCGACGTCTTCCCTCTGCAGCTGGTTCAGCCCCTCGACCGCGCCACCCCAGGTGCCGGTCGCGAGGATCGAGAGCAGATGCGGGATCGCGAGCACCTGAGTCGGGGTCGAGTCGTTATTCCCACCGCCCACCTGAAACGCCGAGAACGAGCACGGCTTGCAGTTTTCCCATTGCGCCTCGGCGGCGGCGATCTTGACCGGCTGGTAGGTGTTCTCGATCTCGCCGAGCTTGTTCCCGACGAACATCTGCAACAGGATCGCCGGCAGCAGCACGAGCACCGACAGGCGCGCCGTCTGGTGGAAGGCGCTGACTTCGCGCTGCTTACGCAGGTACCACGCGGAGATCGCGAGCATCACCAGCGAGCCCGTCACGAGCGAGGCGAGGATCACGTGGACGTAGCCCCACAGGAACGTCGGATTCGTGAACAGTGCCCAGACGTTGTTCAGTTCCGGCTGCCCCTGATGGTTGAGCACATACCCGACAGGGTGCTGCATCCACGAGTTGGCGGCAAGGATGAACATCGCTGAGAGCATCGAGCCGGCCGCAACCAGCCAGATGCAGGCGAGGTGGACGCGCTTGGGCAAACGATCCCAGCCGAAGATCCACAACCCCAGGAACGTCGACTCGAGGAAGAACGCCGCGAGGCCCTCCATCGCGAGCGGGCCGCCGAAGACGTCGCCGACGAAGCGCGAGTAGGCCGACCAGTTCATCCCGAACTCGAACTCCTGCACGAGACCGGTGACGACCCCGATTGCGACGTTGATCAGCAAGAGAGTCCCAAAGAACTTGGTCACGCGCTTTAATTCGGGCCCGCCCACCCGCTGGTTTCGATACCAGGCCGTCTGCAACAGCGCCACGAGGAACGCCAGCCCAATCGTCACCGGCACGAACAGGAAGTGGTAGATGCTCGTCGTCGCGAACTGCCAGCGCGCAAGATCGTTGGTCATCCGAGGATCAGTCTACGCTCAGCGAAAACCTGGCGCGGTGGCGCTCGCCCGGCGCGAGCAGGCACAGACCATCCCCGCTGCGCAGCGCGTTGGCGGGCGCGGTCATCGGCTCGAAGCAGATGAAGTGCCCGGACAGCGGGGCGTAGACCTGCGCGCACGGATAGCCGTGCAGGAACTCGAGCTCGATCCGCCGGACGCCGGCCGTGACGGCGAAGCGCGCGGGCGTGGCAACGGAGTCGAAGCCGTCGTCGAACTCGCGCTCGCCGAGCGCGAAGTGCTCGGCGGAGGGTGCGTGCCCGGCGCCGGTGGGGTCGGGGCCGAGCGGGATCTGGTTGGCGTCGAGCGCGAGGTGCCGCATTGCCGGCAGCTCGATCTGCCACTGCTCGCGCGCACCGCCCGGAGCCAGGTACGGATGAAAGCCGAACGCCACCGGCACGACATCCTCCCCGCTGGCATGCACGGTCACCTCGATTTCGAGGCGCCCGTCGGTGAAGCGCGCCTCGTAGAGGAGATCGTGCTCGAAGGGGAACACCTCGAACAGCTCCGGCTGCTCCTCACTCCAGCGCAAGCGTGCCTCAAGCGACTGGGTGACAGGACTCCGCATGTCCATCAACTCCCAACCAAGCCGGCCACCGATCACACCGTGGATCGGCAACCCGTTGTCATCGACCGCGATCCGTGCTGGGTCATGCGGTACCCGCACCATCTTTCCGGCGACGCTGTAGTCGAAGGCGGCGAGCCGGTTTGCCCACGGGTAGAGCAGCGGGATCCCCATCGTCTTGCCGCGTTCCGCGTAGGCGGCGACGCCCGCGTTCTGCGCGAGCAACTCCTCGCCACGATGACGCAGCGAGCAGCAGAGCATGCCCGCGCCGGGAACGAACGTCGCCTCAAGCTGCGTCTGCTCGTCGCGCAGGCTTACAGTTGTCAACTGGTCGTCGCCGTCGTCGTTTACGTTCATTGGCACTCTCTCCTGTTCTCCCCCATCAAAGGATCGCAAGTGGATTGACGGGCGAGCCCGTGCCGCCGGCGATCCGCAGCGGGGCCGTCACACACAGGAACTCCCAGCGACCCGCCGTCTCGCACGCGCGGCCGAGGTCCTCGAACTGCAGGTAGTCGAGCAGCAGCACGCCCATCGCGTTCAGCGCCAGCACGTGGATCGGAAACGCGACCCCCTCCGTGGTGCTCGGGGCGGTGTCGCTGTTGCCGTCGCAACCCAGCGCGACAACGCCGCGCTCGGCCAGCAGCGCCATCGCCGTGGGGTGCAGGCCGGCCTTGCTGCTCGCGGTGTCCCACGGGCCGAGCTCGGCCAAGCGGCGGGAGTGCCCGGTACGCACGAGCAGGATGTCGCCCTCCCCTATCTCCACGCCCTGCTCGCGCGCGGCGGCCTCGAGGTCCTCGCGAAACACATGCTCGCCGGGCTCCAGCCATGGCACGCCGCGCTGTCGCGGGATGTCCAGCAGCACCCCGCGGCCGACGAGACCGTCCTTGACGAGCGCGATCGCCTCATCCGCGGCGCCGTCGTCGGTGACCGAGTTCGCCGCGACACCGTTGTATAGGCGACCCTCGTAGGCGACGTGGCAGAGCGCGTCGATGTGCGTGTGGCCATCGCTGTGGTAGTCGACACCGATGAAGTCCTTGGCAAAGCCGATCGCATCCAACCCGGCGTCGGCGTCGTGACGCTGGGTCATGTGAAACTCGGCCGGGTTGGGACAGTCGGGCGAGATCCCCGTGCTCATCGGCAGGCTGAGGCTCACGACGACGCCGCTGCGCACCAGAGCAGCGGCGGCCGCGATGCGATCCGCGGTGAGCAGGTTCAGTGCGCCGAGCTCGTCGTCCGGCCCCCAACGTCCCCAGCTCTGCACGGTCTCGAACAGCGCCTCGAACTCCGCCGCCGTCACATCCATCGGGACTGCGTGCTCCTCCACGCGCTGGGTTCTAGCAGACCACCTCAGTTGCCCTTCGACGCGAACCTCCGTTGAACCGCGAGCGCGATCGAGCCGCCAAGCAGCATCATCGTGATGTTCGTGCCGAGCACACCGAGCGCGCCCAGCGACTTGGAGAACTGCCCGACACCGGCGGCGACACCGAGGAAGGCGGCGGCCGGGATCGTGGTCACGGAGATCGCCACACCGACGCCCATGCTCGCGCGCGTCTCGACCGCGAGCATCCCGGCCACGCCTGCCGCCAGCGCCACAACGATCGTCTCCGCGCTGACGTGCTGCTGGGATGTGAGCCCGACCTGATGGATGTCGAATTCGTGCGGCAGCAGGCCGAACAGGTTGAGCAACCCCGTGACCGCCGCGGCGAAGATGCACGCCACGCCGAGCCCCACCAGCAGTGAGACCAACCCACGGCGAATCAGACGCGGGCGGCGCAGGACCAGGCCCGTGCAGGTCGCGGTGATCGGCAGCAGGTCGGGCGCCACCGCCATCGCGCCGATGATCAGGATCTGATCCTGTTCGATCACGCCAAACGAGGCGATCACCCCAGCAACCGCCATGAACACGAGATAGCGCACCGCGGTCCGCGCGTTCAGGCGCGCCTGCCCGAGCAGGTCGGCCCAGACGAGCGCGACCGTTTCCTCCGGGGCCGCCGTCGGGTCGATCGCGTCGAAGCGCAGCAACGAGATGTCCTCGTGCGCGATCCCCAGCTCGCCGAGGATCTCGAGCGCCGTGTCGGCCGCCGCGGCGCGCAGGTCCGCGCTGACGAGCGCGTCCCCCTCGTGCACGCCGGCTCCGATGCTCACATGTCTGGCGCCCGGGAGCGCATCGAGACGCTCCGCAACATCCGCCATCGCCGCGGTATCTCCGAACACGCGCAGGTGCAGCATTCAGAGATATGGGTTGAAATTGGTTGTCATACTCGTCAACTCGTGGCCGTGAACCTGTGGATCCCAGACAAGCCCGGTCACGAGTCGATCGGCGAGCTGGGAGAGGATGTCTCGCTTCGCCTGATCCCGCATGATGGCGAACTGCCGCAGGAGATTCTCGACGCGGAGCTCCTGGTACATCCTTCGGGAGATTCTCGTCTCTATGAGCTACTGGGGCAAATGTCGGGGCTGCGTGTGCTGCAGACGCTGTCCGCGGGCGTCGACTGGCTGCTGCCCCATATCCCTCCCGGCGTGAAGGTCTGCGACGCCGGCGGGGCGCGTGACACCGCCGTCGCCGAGTGGGTGCTAGCGGTGATCCTCGCCTCGACGAGGAGGCTTTCAGAGCTGCGCGATCGCCAGCGCGAACACCGCTGGGAATCGCGTGAGTCGAGCGAGCTGGCTGGAAGCACCGTGCTGATCCTCGGCTATGGCGAGATCGGCGCGGCCGTCGAGGCACGGCTCGCCCCCTTCGATGTCGAGCTGATCCGCGTCGCCCGCCACGCCCATCCCGGCGTGCACTCGGTCGACGATCTCGCATCGTTGTTGCCGCTCGCCGAGATCGTCGTCGTGCTGCTGCCGCTCACGCCCGAGACGACCGGCCTGCTCAATACCGAGTTGCTCGGCCGCCTGCGCCCGGGCGCGCTGCTCGTCAACGCCGCGCGCGGGCCGATCGTCGACACGGACGCGCTGCTCGAGCTCTTGCAGGCGGGACGACTGCGGGCGGCGCTCGACGTGACAGATCCAGAGCCACTGGGAGCCAATCATCCCCTCTGGGATGCACCGGGCGTGCTGATCACTCCGCATTTCGCCGGAGACACGCTCGCCGCGGACCGCCGCGCGTTTGAGCTCGTCGGCGAACAGGTGGGACGCTATGTCAGGGGAGAGCCGCTTCTGAACGTCGTGGAGCACGGGTACTAGCGTCGACCCCCTGCTTCAGTTTTCTGTCAATTCTCTCTCCATCAACTGGCGCTGATAAGGCCCGTGGCCGGTTAGACACACCGCGCCGCAGCGAGCCGCCAGTGCCAGCGCGGCCGGCACGTCGAGCCCCGCGCCCAGCCCATAGGTGAGCCCCGCCGCGAAGGAGTCACCACAGCCATATGAATCGGCCGCCGCGTCGGGGAGTTGCGCCGCAGTCCAGGTACCAGCGCCCCCAGAGCGTTCCCGGTAGGCGCCGCCGCGCGCCCCTTCGGTGAACACGACCAGCTTGGCCTGCACCTGCGCGCGCTCGGCCTGGCGGCGCTCGATCGCATCCTCCCCACTGAGCACCAGCGCATCCAGCTCGACGCCATGCACGAGCGCCTCGCCCGCGCGCGGGCTGGCCACCAGCACCCGCGCCGCACGCGCGGCGCGGAGCGCGCCGAGATCGCCGGCGGTGAAGTAGATGGCGTCCATTCCCGCCAGCTCATCCCACGGCAGCTCCCCGTCCTCTCCGTGCGGCTCCAGGCGCGGCCCAAGCGTGATGATCGTGCGCTCGCCGGCCCCGTCCACCAGCGTCGAGGCCCTGCGCGTCCCCTCGTCGCGGCGCGCCGCCCGCATGTGGACGCCGAGCTCGCTCAGGCGCTCCGCCGATCGGTCGCCGAGCTCGTCGTCCCCCAGCGCGGTCAGCAGCGTGGCCTCGCCGGCCAGGCGCGCGAGTTGCACAGCCGCAACGCCCCCGCCTCCGGCGGGCTCCTCGAAGGCGCCGTGTGCGTGGATCACCTCGCCGGCACGCGGAAGGTGGGACACGCGCGCGAACTGCACCCACTCGACGTGGCCCACCACCGCGACCCTCGGCCGGCTCACCTGCATGGCGGCAGTCTCACACAATCCCCGCGAGCTGTAGGTTCGTCGACATGCCCCCGCAAGCCCTGGAGCTGGCGCTAGCCGCCTCGATCTATCCGCCCGCGGTCGTTGCGGTAATCGCGCTCGGCCGCGGCCCGCAGCTGCGCTCGCGCGTGGTCGTATTCGTCCTCGGAGCGGTGCTCGTAACCTTCGCGCTCGGCGTGCTGATGTCGCTCGTCCTCGATGAACTCGGCGCGACCGGACCGCACCACTGGACGCCCGGCGGCGCGTTCGATCTGGCGCTCGGCGTCGTGCTGATCGGGCTGGCCGTCTATCTGCGCCGCAGGCGTCCTGAAGCGAACGACAAGGACACCGACGACACGAAGACCGCCGTGAGCGGGCCCTCGAAAATCGAGCGCTACCTGGAGAGCCGCCGGCTGGCGTTCGTGCTTGGCATCACCCTCTACGTGCTGCCCTCGCCGATCTACGTTGCCGCTGTCAAGACGATCGCCGACGCGCAGCTCTCGACCAGCAGCGAACTGCTAGCGCTCGCCGCGACCGTCGCGGTAATGCTGTGGCTGATCGAGGTGCCGATGCTGATGCTGCTCGCCGTGCCCGATCGCGCGTCGGGTCTACTCGAGCGCGCGAACCTGTGGTTCACCGAAAACGGCCGGCTGCTGGCCGTGCTCGTCTCAGCGGGGGTCGGGGTCTACCTGGCCGTCAAGGGCCTCGTCGCCCTGATCGGCTGAGGTCGCGGCATGGTGCCTGGTCTCGCGCTTGGCCTGCCGCTTGGCTTTGCGCGCGGCCGACTGCTCGGCGCTCTTCTCCTTCGCCTGGCCGTATGACTGCGCGACAAGCGTCCGGCCGTCGGACCAGCCGAACGCGCGGATCAGCATCGCGATCGCGAACAGGATGCCCCACGCGGTCGTCACGAGCTGCTGGGCGACCGAGTAGGCGTTGGCGTTGGCCGCGCTGGTGATGCCTTTCAGCGAGAGCACGTTGAAGCCCTGCACGACACCCGCGCCGCCCGGGGTCACCGAGGTCGCGTTCGCGATCGAGTTACCGGCCACCACGCGCATGAGCGTGTGGAAGCTCACGGGAATGTTGTAGGCGGCGAGGAACACGGCGATGATCCCGAGCATCGCCGCGTAGCTGATCACCTCGGGGAACAGGACGTGCCCGAAGTAGGCCCGCGGGTGCGTGAGGACCTGGCCGCCGACCTTCGCCTCTCCCCACCACTCGCGGATCCGCTCGCGCAACATCCGTGCGACCAGGTAGATCAGTGCCGCGCCCCCCACTACGAGGATCACGGTGGCCAGCGGGTGGGCGGAGATGAACCCGAGCTGCAAATCGAACGACCCGCCGATCGTCAGGAACAGGTACAGGTAGACGAACGTCCCGATCAGCGTGTAGAAGATCTTCTGCACCGCGAGCCCACCGAGGATCCCGGCGAAGTTGGCGGCGATGATGATCGTCGTGAACATCAGCAGCATCGCCAGCGTGCCGAGGTTCGCTGGCAGGACCGAGTTGAGCGCGACCGCCGCGGCATAGCAGGCGAGGATCTGCACCCAGCGCACTCCCGAGTCGGGGTATCCGTAACGCAGGATCGAGTACCACGCGTACGCCGTCATCGTTGTCTGCAACGTGATCAGCACGATCCCCGCGAGCAGGTAGCCAATCGAGATCGCGGTGACCGCATGCCAGAGGGTTTTGAACCAGCCGCTGATGTCCCAGCCGAACAGCGTCGCGGCGGCGCCGATCACGACGATCACCAGCGCGACGATCAGGATCCTGTACAGGTGCAGCCGCTCGCGCAGGCCGGGCTCGGGAGCCATCACCACGTCGGGGACTGCTTGCCGGCTCGCCATCTGGCGGATCTTACGGATCTGCCAGCGAATTCACGAAAGCCGTCGGTTACGGATTCGGGCTCGCGGGAGTCGGCGTCTGACCGGTGCCCGTCGTCGCGGGTTTGCCGGTCGCCGAACCTGTCGTGGCCGTGGGAGTCGTCGGGGTCGTCACGGTAGGGGTGGTGACCGTCTTGGGGGGCGTGGTGACCGTCTTGGGGGGCGTGGTGACCGTCTTGGTCGGTTCTGTCACGACCGTCTTCTGAGTGATCGTCGTCGGATTGGCGGTCGTCGTGTGAGCGATGCTGACCGACTGGTTGGTGACCGATGGCGTGCTTTTCGAACCGTTGTTGGACACCAGCAGGATGACCACGACGATCAGCAGGATCACCAGCGCCGCGCCGAGCGCGATCACCCAGCCGCTGCCGCCGCCACCATCGGGGGGAGGTGGCAGCGGCGGCGTTCCACCGGAAGGTGGCTGACCACCGGGGCCCGTACCATATGAGGCCGTACCACCGCTGGATGGTGGTGGCGGATAGCCGGGACTCGAAGGAGGAGGCAGCGGCACGTCGCCCCCAGGCTGGTCATAACCATCATTCATCCCAAGCTCCTTTCGCTTCACACACTGGTGAGCAGACACTTCAGGCTATCGCTTTGGCCACCGGCTGGTGAGACCGGCTACCCATAGACTCGTGCGCTCTGCTCGACATGTCCGGGACCGCTGAAATCAAGAGATACAAGAACCGTGGATATGAGAACTGCGGCGTCGCATGAGGGGCGGCTACCTCGAGCTCCCCGAGGGATGGGAACGCATCTCCACGGACGGCCCGGGGCCGTTTGTGACGAGCGAACTCCTGCGCCGCCCCGACGGCACCGAGGTGCGCTGGCGCTCGCGCGCACACCGCAAGGGGGGACGCTCTCCATCCCCAGTGTCCGCGGGGGCCAAAACGAACAGTGGCGACAGCGAACTCGTGTGGTGGCGTCCGCGGCGGCGGGGTTGGTGGATGAGCGTGCTGTTCTCGCTCGGATCGCTGTGCTTTACGGTCGCGGCGATCGCGGCGCAGTGGGCGAGCATCTCCCGCCCGGGCATCGGCGTGACGTTCTTCTTTGGGTCGCTCTTGTTTACCTCAGCCGCCTACCTGCAGTACTCAGAGACTGTCAACGTCGAGCGCAGCCTCTGGATCTCGCGCGCGGCGCTCGCGCTGGCGGCCGGCCTCGTGGGAACCGCGGCGGATCGACTGGCTCGCCGCGTCGGTGCAGTTGATCGGGACGGTCTTCTTCAACCTCAGCACGTTCGCGGCGATGAAACACGGCTTTGACACGCACCAGACCAACGCACGCGTGTGGGGGCCGGACGCGCTCGGGTCGATCTGCTTCCTCCTCTCCAGCGAGTTCGCCTACGCCGAGGTCTGCCACCGCTGGGTTTGCCTGAAGCTCCGCTCGCTGTCGTGGCGAATCGTCACGCTCAACCTGCTCGGCTCGATCGCGTTCGGGGCAGCGGCGATCGCCTCGCTGCTCGAGCCATCCAGCGGCGAGCCGCTCAGCGCCCATCTCGCAAATGGGGGCACGGCCGTCGGTGGGCTGTGCTTCCTCGTGGCCGCGTTGGCGCTGATGCCCGAGGCAGCGGGCGAGGAACGCGCCGCGTCGGTCGAGCTGCGCCCCCTCACCCCTTCGGGATGAGAGTCAAGGCGCACCCTGCGGCATATAATCGCCACTCCCTGATCTCGTTGGCGTAACGGCCGAGACCAGTCATCGCGGCACCGCTCCGCACCACCGAGGAGGTAGCAGCATGACCCCTGATGACCAGCGTTCCGGCATGGCCAAGCCCGAGCTGACGAGCGAGCAGATCGAGCGGGAGGGAAGCTCGTTCGGGAATCGCTTCCTGCTCGAGCCCGCTCCAGACAACGCGCTTCCGAAGACCGGCATGCCCGCCCAGGACGCGATGCGCCTCGTCGGCGAGGAGATCCTGCTGGACGGCCTGCCGATGCGCAACCTCGCGACGTTCGTGACGACCTGGATGGAGCCCGAGGCCACGCGGCTGATCACCGACGCCCTGCACACCAACTTCATCGATCACGCCGAGTACCCGCAGACGGCCGAGATCGAGCAGCGCTGCATCCGCATGCTCGCCGACCTCTTCAATGCCCCCGGCGAGACGACCGGCGCGCGCACGCAGGGGTCCTCCGAGGCGATCATGCTCGGCGCGCTGTCGCTGAAGTGGAAGTGGCGCGCACGCCGCGAAGCCGCCGGCAAGGGAACCGACCGACCGAACCTCGTGTTCGGCGGAGACGTGCACGTGGTCTGGGAGAAGTTCTGCCGCTACTTCGACGTCGAACCGCGGATCGTCCCGCTGGCGCCCGAGAAGTACACGATCGGCCCCGAGGACGTAGAGCCGCATGTCGACGAGAACACGATCGGCGTGGCGGCCGTGCTGGGAACGACCTTCACCGGACATGCCGACGACATCAGCGGAATCAACGACTACCTCGTGAAGCTGAAGAACGAGCAGGGACTCGACGTGCCGCTGCACGTCGACGCCGCCAGCGGCGGGTTCGTGTGGCCGTTCCTCTACCCCCACTCAGAGTGGGACTTCCGCCTCGAGCAGGTCCGCTCGATCAACGTCTCCGGCCACAAGTTCGGGCTCGTCTACCCCGGCATCGGCTGGCTCGTGTTCAGGGAAAAGGCCGATCTTCCCGAGGATCTCGTGTTCTACGAGAACTACCTCGGCAAGCGCGACGCGACGTTCACGCTGAACTTCTCGACCGGCTCGGCGATGGTGCTCGCGCAGTACTACAACTTCGTGCGCTACGGCCACGACGGCTACCGCTACATCATGGAGACGATGCAGTACAACGCGCGAGCGCTCGTCAAAGAGGTCGCCGGCTGCGGCGAATTCGAATTGATCGGGACGCGAGGACGAGGAGCAGCTCCCGCTCGTCGCGTTCAAACTCACCGACGGCCACGACTTCGATGAGTTCGACGTCGCCTCGCAGCTCGCAGCCGAGCGCGGCTGGATGGTTCCCGCCTACACGCTGCCGCCCAACGCCGAGCACGTCAAGATCATGCGCGCGCTCGTCAAGCAGACGCTCGGACACTCGCTTGTGAAGACGCTCGGCAACGACATCGTCGAAGCGTGCGAGACGCTCAAGGTCAAGGGCAGCCTGCACCCCGAAGACCGCAAGCGCGTGAAGACGAACACGGGGTTCTGAGAGCGGCGCCCTCGCGAGCGCCGGGCAACAGACGCGCGCGCCCCGTGTCGGCGCGCGCGGTGAGCGCTAAACAGCGACCGCGATCACCACGAGCGTCGCGAGCGACAGCGCCACCGCCGCCGCCGTGAGCCACATCACCAGCGGCGAGGAGAGCTCCTCGTAAGAGCCCCGGCGCAGGGCCGCGGCGACCTGGTTCTGGCGCACCGCACCGATCACCAACACGGCGACCGCAACCACGCCGTAGCCGAGCCCCAGCAGCCTCAGCGGCCATAGCGCGCCCCCGGTGAGACCGGGCAGTAGTCGCCCGACCCCGATCGACACGGCGGCGGCGCCCAGGCCGGTGCGCCACCAGGCCAGCCACGTGCGCTCGGCCGCCAGCCAGGTGCGCCGCTTGACATCCGCTATATCCGCGTCGGCGAGATCCGGATCGCCGGGGTCGGACTCAGGGGGCGCTGTCATGCGAGGAAAAGTAGCGCGAGCGTCCCAACTCCGCCGCGCCCTACCTCCCGCAGCGCATCGGAGGTTATGCTCGCATGATGTGATCTTGCGCGGCTGGACATGCCGGTCCTAGGCGATACGATGACGCAATTGGTGCGATATCGCACCAATTGACCAAGGGGGAAGTACATGCGAGGTGTGGGCAGTGCTCTGTTCGTCGGAATCCTGCTGATGATTGCGGGGATCCTCAACATCGTCTACGGCATCGCAGCCGTAGGAAACGCCAGTTTCTTTGTCAACGACACGCAGTACGTCTTCTCCAGCCTCCACACATGGGGGTGGATCACGATCATCCTGGGAATCATCCAGCTGACCGCCTCGATCTCGCTCTTCGGCGGCAACGCCTACGGGCGCATCGTCGGGATCGTGGCGGCGAGCCTCGGCGCGATCGGCGCACTGCTTGACGTCGGTGGCGCGCACCCGTGGTGGGCGCTCGGCGTGTTTGCGATCTGCCTGGTCTGCATCCACGGCCTGGTGGTGCTCGGCGAGCCGGAGAACACGACAGCCGTCTGACCGGTCTGACCGTCTACTACTACTACTACTAAATCGCGATCGCGGGAGTCCGGGCTGTCCGTCCGGGCTCCCGCGATGAGTTGCAGCTTCGCGATGTGGCCAGCGGCTCAGCCGATGCCGAGCGCCTGCGCCTTGGCGGCGGCGAACTCCTCGTCGGTGAGCGCGCCCGAGGCGTGCAACTGCGCCAGCTGGTTGATCTTCTCCACCGTCGGATCCGCCGGCGCTGGTGCCGGGGGTGCCGGTGGCGCAGCCGGATAGGAGGGCGGCGGGGGCGGCGCGGCGGCTTCCGCCGCCTGATTCTGTCCAGCCATCGCACCGCGCTTTGAGCCCTGGTAGGCGACGGTTCCAACGGCGGCTGCGCGCAGCAGGGGGCGACGTCTCATCATCGGCATACCAAACTCACCCTTCCTCGGGAAGCGTCAGCCCGAGTGCGAGCATGATCTCTGGAGCGGCGGCAACCACCTTGGGGGCACCCACCTGGAAGGCGACGGCGCGCAGCACGCCGAGGATCTCCTCGGGCGTCACTCCCTCATCCAGCGCGTTGGCGATCTGCCAGGCGTAGGAGGTCGGCGGCGCGTCGAGTGCGATCAACGCCGCGATTTTCACCAGCGCGTAGGTGCGAGGGTCGAGGCCCGAGCCCTCGCGACCCAGATCGCGCAGCCCGATCGCCGTCTCCAAGATGTTCGCGTCGCCGATCGATATCCCCAGCAGCGTGTCTTGAGTGTCCTGTGCAACATCAGCCATGGGTGTTCCTTTCATCCCCCGCGCGCGGCAGGCAGATCGATATATGGATTGCATCCACCGCCGGCGAAGCCCTAGCAAGCGGTCGGGTCACTGTACCGCCGGCCGACTACCGCGGCTCTCATCCCGATGGGACCTGCTACTCCGCTTTGGCTGCCGGCCTGCTGCGGCCGAGGTTCGCCACGATCAACGACACCACCGTGACGAGGTAGATCTGCCCGAGTAGCGCCTCGGACACCGACAGCGTATGGCCGAGGTTCGAACGCGCGGTGAAATCGCCGTAGCCGGCGGTCGTGAGGCTCGCGAAGCTGAAGTACAGGCACCGCGCGACGGTCGCCGGCTGGCCGCCGGCGAAGAACGGATTGCCTCCGAAGCGGTCGATCGTGCCGTATACGGAGGCGAAGAACATGCCGAGCAGGATGTACACGCACAGCACCCCGAAAACAGCTTCCAGCGTGACCGCCTGACGTGCGCGGAGACTGCGCAGGACGCCGAGGATGATCGCGGGCGGGGCGAGCGCCACGAGCAGGGCATTCGCGATCCGGGTCGCTCCACCGCCGACGTTACCGTTGGCGGCTTCAATGATGCTGATGAGGATCAAAGCGGAGACGATCACGACCGCCACCCACATGACCCTCGGCTTTGCGTCAGCCACCCACAGCGCGAGCAACAGCGTGGCACCCAGTAGGACCGCG
Source organism: uncultured Solirubrobacterales bacterium (assembly GCA_963837135.1). Lineage (GTDB taxonomy): Bacteria > Actinomycetota > Thermoleophilia > Solirubrobacterales > Solirubrobacteraceae > Palsa-744. The sequence continues at coordinate 449,423 of CAWILV010000002.1, read as the reverse complement.
ACGAAGATCTCCTCGATCTTGCCTGGTTCGGCGATTCCCTGGATTGCAAACGCAATGATGATCGCGCCGAGCAGCAGCCCGTAACGCTCCCGGTGAGTGGCCAACGCCGGTTGCGCCGCGGGAGCGGCCAATGTCGAGTCGGGGTCGGTCACGGCTGCTCAGAACCCCTATTCCAAGCCGCGAGACGTTCCGTCAAGAGCAGTTGACCGGAGCGAGCGCCTGTTCGAAGCTCTTCGCGTATTGCGTCAGCGAAGCCTTGAGCTGCTTTTCGGCGTTGCTGAGCGACGGGTTCGAGACCAGGCCGGTGATGATCGAGCTGACCTGGGCTTCGAAGGTGTGCGTAGCTGAAGAGATCTGTTCCTTGCGCGCCGGTGCGAGGTTTGGCTGTGCGTCCTTAATCGTTGTGAGGTCGCCGGCGATTGCTTCCAGCCCGTCCTTGGCCTGGGTCAGCAGGTTGGTGGAGATCGTCAGTTCGCTGAGCATCTTCACCTGCTTGGAGATGTCGGACTTCGCCCCGCAGACCTGGGCCTTCGCCTTTTCTTCAGAGGATTCGCCACAGCCCGCGAGGAGTAGCACACCGAGTAACAGGACGGCGATCACGGATGCCTTACGCACATGGCGCAGTCTACACCGGCACTCGGCCACGTTTCCGATCCTCGGCGTGAGATGATGAGCGGGCATGGAGCCTGCGGCCCAAAGCCCGTCCGAGCCTCCGACCGAGACCCTTCCAACCACACCGGGGGCGCCGGCGCCGCACGCGCGGCACTGGACGATCAACGCGATCTTTGTGCTCGCGGTCATCGTCGGCGTGTTCGCGGTACTTGCGGTGTGGGTGAACAGGCAGGTGCTCAACACGGACAACTGGACGAACACGAGCTCGCGACTGCTCGCCGATCCCAAGATCGAGGCGGCGGTCGGCAACCTGCTCGTCAACGAACTGTTCAGCCAGGTCGACGTGGCCAAGGAACTGAAGAGCGTGCTGCCCTCGGAAGTCGACGGGCTCGCCGCCCCCGCGGCGGACGGGCTGCGGACGCTCGCGATCCAGATCGCGCCGCAGGTGCTCGCGACCACTCCGGTCCAGAACGCCTGGCGCGAGGCCAACCGCACGGCGCAGATCGAGCTCCTGCGGATCCTCAAAGGCGGCAGCAAGACGATCTCGACGAACAACGGCGAGGTCACCCTCCAACTGCATACGCTGCTCGTGCAGCTGGCCGCGCAGCTCGGCCTGCAGCAGCAGTTCGAAAGCGTGCAGTCGAAGCTCCAGGGCTCGACCGGCGAAGTCGCGCGTGGCGCCGTGCAGGAAAAGCTCGGCGTGAAACTGCCTCCCACCAGCGGCGGCATCGTGCTGCTGCGCTCCTCGCAGCTGAAGACCGCGCAGGACATCGTCAAGGCGATCAAAGGCCTCGCGGTCGTGCTGCCGCTGATCGCGCTGCTGCTGTTCGTCCTCGCCGTATGGCTGGCCGACGGATGGCGGCGCGTGGCGTTGCGCACGACCGGCTGGTGCCTGGTCGCGATCGGCCTGCTCGCCGTGCTCGCGCGGCGCGTGCTCAGCAGCTACGTGGTCAACTCACTGGTGAAGGACCCCGCGAACAAGCCCGCCGTGCAGCACGCCTTCGCGATCGGCACCTCGCTGCTGTACGACCTCGCGATCGCGATGATCACATACGGCCTGCTGGTCGTACTCGCCGCCTGGCTCGCCGGCCACACGCGGCCCGCCCACGCGGTGCGTCGCGCACTGGCGCCGTCGCTGCGCGAGCACGTGCAATACGTCTACGCGGCGGCGGCCCTGGCCCTGCTGCTCGTGGTCGTCTGGGGGCCGTTCCCCTCGACGCGCGAGGTGCTCCCTGTCATCGGCTTCGCGATTCTGCTCGGGCTCGGTATCCATACTTTGCGCGGGATGACGGCGCGGGAACTCCCCGACGCGCAGCTCGGTGATTTCGCGCACGGAATCCGCGCCTGGTATGACGCGCGGCGGCACGCCGCTTTCTCGGCGATCTCGGCGGCGCGTTCGACCTCGACCGCAACCGCGGCAGCCGGCGGCGGCGCGGGGGACACGCGGATCGGCGACCTCGAACGCCTGGCGAGCCTGCACGATCGCGGCGTGCTCACCGACGAGGAGTTCCGCGTGCAGAAGACGGCGCTGCTGCAGCGGGGCACCTGACGACGCGCTCGATCAGAGCGTCGTTCCCTGCCCCGGCTCCAGGATCCGAACCTCGACGCCCGGGGCAAGCGACGCGACGTGCTCGGCGAACTGTCGCGGCGGGTCGCCGAGGCGGTCCCGATGGCGCCCGGCGATCCCGATCGGCAGCAGCGTTCCCCAGTGAATCGGGATCGCCAGGCGCGGTGCAATCAAGCCGGCCGCTCGCGCGGCGTCGAGTGGGTCCATGTGACCCGGGCCGAGCGTCGGCCCCCAGCCCGCGACCGGTAAGAGCGCAACGTCGAGCGACGGCGCCAGGTTGGACATGCCGTCGAAGAGCCCCGTGTCTCCGGCGAAGTAGACCGTGCGCGCCGGCCCATTCACGACGTAGCCCTGCGCCTCGGCGCGCAGGCCGGCGGGCCCCGGGCGGCGGCGGCCATCGTGGCGGGCCTCGACCGCGCTGACCCCGAGCGCACCGACGTTCGCCGTCTCACCCCGACGCTCAACTCGGTCACCCGCGTGAACCCCCGACCCTCGAGCCACGCCCCGGCGCCGACCGGCACCAGCAGGGGCGTATCGAGACCGAGCAGCCGTAACGACGCCAGGTCGAGGTGGTCGTAATGCAGATGCGAGATCAGCACGGCATCCGGACCGGCGGCGGCGGACAGCGCGCTTCTCTCGACGGGCGCAACCTGGCGACGCAGGTGCGCGACGTGATCGCGCAGCACCGGGTCGGTGAGCAGGCGCACACCGTTCAGCTCGATCAGGACGGTGGCGTGCCCGAAGAAAACGATACGGTCCGCGGAGGCGCCTGCGCGACGGGCGAGAGTCGCGCCATCGACCATAAGCGAGAAGGTAGCAACGAGATGCTCTCAGCGATCAATGACCGCAGCCCCAGGCGGTAGGAGATGTCCCCGGCGATCGATCATCGCGACCACAGACGGCGCGTGAAAAGTGGACGGCAATTGCTCGGACTGATCTTCCGGATAGTTGTCCTGTTGATCATCGAGGGCCTCGTGATCCTCACGCTGGCGGCGATCCTGCCCGGCGTCGAAACGCCCTCCTTCGCCGCCGCGGTGCTCGTCGCCGCAACGATGGCGCTGATCAACGCGGTCCTGTGGCCGATCGTGATCCGGATCGCGCTCCCGCTGACGGTCTTCACGTTCGGGCTGGGATCGCTCGTCTTCAGCGCCGGCACGGTCGCACTGGGGTTCTATGTGGTCGACGGCACGTCGATCCCGATCGGCGGCGACCTGGCGATCGCGTTCGCGATGGCGCTCGTGTCGATGCTGATCGCGCCGCTGCTCGACGTGGACGGCGACGCCCAGCACCTGCGCGTGGTCCGGCGGCGGGTGCGGCAGGGACGCAAGGACAACCGCAGCGACGTTCCGGGCGTGATCCTGTTCGAGATCGACGGCCTGGGCGAGACGATTCTGCGCGAGGCGGTGCGCGACGGACACGTGCCCACGATCGCGCGCTGGCTGTCAGACGGCACACACAAGATCCTCGGCTGGGAGTGCGATCTCTCCTCGCAGACGGGCGCGAGCCAGGCGGGCCTGCTGCTGGGCAGCAACTGGGACATGCCCGCCTTCCGCTGGTATGAGAAGGAGTCCGGACGCACGATGGTCTCCAACCATCCCGCCGACGCGGCCGAGATCGAGCAGCGTCGCTCCACCGGCGAGGGCCTGCTCGCGAACGGGGGCACGAGCCGGGGCAACATGTTCTCCGGCGACGCGCCGCGCTGCACGGCCACGATGAGCGTGATCCGCGACCGTTCCCGATCGAAATCCGGAGATTTCTTCGCCTACTTCTCCGACCCCTATGGCTTCCTGCGCACGATCGTCCTCTCGCTCGCCGACATTACCTACGAGCGACGGGCGGCCCGCCGTCAGCGCCGCAGCGGGGCGACGCACGTCGAGCGCGGCGGCATGTACCCGCTCGTCCGCGCCGCGATCGCCGTGGTCATGCGCGACCTCAACGTCGCATTGCTGATGGCCGACATCGTCGAGGGCGTGCCGGTCAGCTACGCCACCTTCGTGGGCTATGACGAGGTCGCCCACCACGCGGGGATCCGCGAGCCCGACGCTTTGGCGGTGCTCAAGCGCCACGACCGCCAGCTCGAGCGCCTGGAGCGTGCCGTGGCACAGGCGCCGCGCCCGTATCACCTGGTGGTGCTCTCCGACCACGGTCAGACGCAGGGCGCGCCGTTTCGCCAGCGCTATGAGGAGACACTGGAGGATCTTGTGAAGGGCGCGCTCACACAGGGCGATGTGCACGCCCCGGCCGCGGTCGACGAGGCCTGGGGCGACGTCGGCGCGGCGCTGGCCGACGCGCGCCAGGATCCCGGTCTCGGCGGACGCGTGCTGGCGCGCGCCACGCGCAGCAGGGAGGTGGAGGGAACGGTCGCGCTGGGGCCGAACCGCGAGGCGCTGGCGGAGCGCAGTGCACCTTCGGACCCCGAGTCAGAGCAGGAGGCGGTGGTGATGGTATCCGGACCGCTCGGCCTGATCTACCTGCCGCGCAGCCCCGAGCGGCTCACGCTCGAGCAGATCGCCGAGACCCATCCCGAGCTGGTGAGCACCCTGACCGCCCATCCTGGGATCGGGTTCGTGATGGTGCGCTCTGGGGAGCACTCCGGGACACTGGTGGTCGGGGCCGGCGGTCACCGGCGCCTGTCCGACGACACGGTCGAAGGCGAGGATCCCCTGGCTCACTTCGACCCAACGGTGGCCGACCACCTGCGCCGCCACGACAGCTTCCCGCACTGCCCCGACCTGCTCGTCAACAGCATGTACGATCCGTCCACAGACGAGGTGGCCCCGTTCGAGGACTTCATGGGCTCGCACGGCGGCCTCGGCGGGCCGCAGATGAAGCCCTTCGCCGTGGTGCCGTCGGACTGGCGCGAGCCGGCCGAACCGATCGTCGGCGTGGAGGCGATGCACGAGGTGCTGCACGATTGGCTCACGCAGTTACAGCGAGGCGCAAGACGAAGCGGTTGAGCCCGCAGCCCGGCTAGATCCCCGTCTCGGCGGTCACACGTCCGCTCTTGATCGCTCCCAAGAGCGACTCGTAGTCACGCTCGCTCTGGTCGGCGTAGGCCTCGGCGAAGTCCGCGATCGCACGATCGAAAACGTCGCTGGAGCCGAGGTAGGAGGCGATCGCGAGACGGTCGCCGGAGCGGGCGTGCGCGCGAGCCAGCGTCCAGGCGCACATCTCGACGTAGGGTCCCATGATCCGCGGCGTCATCGTGTCGATGTCGGCCGAGAACTTCCAGTCCCACAGCTGGCGGCCGTAGAAGTCGCGCGGGCGCCCGTCGAAGCCTTTCTCGGTGTGCAGCCAGCCGAGCATGATGTCGCTCGCCGACTGCATCAGACGCTGGCCTTCGACCACCCGGCGGCCGTGATTCTCGAACTCGCTCTCGCCGATAAAGCCTTCGAGCACCGAGGACTGCGCCTCCTTGAACTGGAGGAACAGCGGATCCAGCTCGGCGGTCCGCCCCTCCAGCAGCAGGATCCAGCAGCGCGTGCCGACCGAGCCGACACCGACGATCTTGCGGGCCATGTCCACGAAGCGGTAGCCCTCGAGCAGCCGGCGACGATCGTCTTGGAGGGTGGCTTTGTACTCGTCGAACAGACCCTGCATGGTGGCCTGCATGTCTTGCGCCTCATCAGCCGGAAGCAGGTCGACCGCGCGAACGATCACCGGCGGGTCGCTGATGATCTGCAGATGTCCTTCGACGCGCGTGGTGAGCTTGGCGAAGGCCTTCATGCTGTCCTTCGTCGTGGCCTTGGCCGTGGCTTTCTCCACACGTGACTGGAACTCCTTGCGGTGGCCGGCTTTCAAGCCCGACATCGCCTCTCTGAGGAAGTCGCTGCTCAGCATCGAGTACCAAACCTCCAGGTTGCCCATGCCGGCGAATCTGCCCATCGCCTGGCGATAGCGGCGCACGCAGCCGAGCAGCAGATCGCGACGAACAGCTCCCTTGAAGCCCTGCGCGCGTCCCGCGACCGCCACACTCGCCGCCAGGCGCTTGAGGTCCCACTCCCACGGACCGGGGAGGGTCTCGTCGAAGTCGTTGAGGTCGAAGATGAGCTCGCGCTCGGGCGAGGCAAAGCCGCCGAAGTTCGACAGGTGCGCGTCGCCACACGCCTGCACTTTCAGTCCGGATCGGGGTGTGTGGGCGAGATCGGACGCCATCAGCAGCGCCGCCCCGCGGAAGAACGTAAACGGCGAGACGCTCATCCGCCCGTAGCGGATCGGCACCAGCTCGGGGATGCGGGTGACCGCCTGCTCTTCCAGCAGCTCCACCGGGTCCGGGCGATCCGCGGCGGGCTCCCAGGCAGCATGACTCGAGCGGGGAACCTCCTTGCGGGCCTGTTTGCCCGCCGCCGTACGCTCGTCGCGCGTGAGCTCGGATTCGGTCACAGCGACGGGTGTATTCCCGCCCGTTGCCCGGCCTGCTTTGGCTGCAGGCTTCCGGCTGGCTTTACCTGCGGGCTGCCCGGCCATCGCAATCAGCTCGCCGCGGCTTCCTTCTCCGCCTGCTCGAGCTCTCGCTTGAACTCCTTGTTGTCGGCGTCGATCTCCTTCTCGAGCGTCTTTTCCGCGCGCGTGAGCACCTTGTCTAGCTGCTCTTCCACGCGCGACTCGCCGATCACGATCAGCGCCGCCTCGCCGCCCTCGAGCAGCTCACCGAGCTCCTTTGCGTCGCCGCGCGACATGCCCTTGCGCAGGTGCCCGCCGACACCGCCGACAACGCCGCCCACCAGCGCCGCGCCGAGGATCGACGGCGGGAACAGGATCCCGGCGACCGCCCCGACCGCGATGCCGCCCCAGGCGCCGTGCTGCGTCGGCTTCTCGTGCTTGTGCACGTGGACCTTGCCGTCCTCGTCCTTCGCGATCAGCGCGACGTCGTAGGTGCCGAGGAGCTTCGCCGCGTGCAGTTCGAGCAAGCCCTCATAGTCGGCGAACGCATCAGCGCGATCGGCGTAGGTCGCGGCGTAGATGAAAACCGGTCTGTCGCTCATCCCAATCTCCCATTCTCGATTTCCCCGAGTGTCGCAGATAGACCGTCGGCGTGTAATGAATATGCTGTTCCGCACTAACTCGGCCCTTGCCTCGTTGTAGGCAAGACGGCGGACTTCTCTTTCGACCAATAAGGACGACCATGATTCTCGCAACCGACAACTATCCGTTCCTCGAAGTCTTCTGGACGATGCTCATCTTCTTCGCGTTCGTCGTCTGGATCTGGATCCTGTTCACGGTGATTGCAGATCTCTTCCGCCGCCACGACACCTCGGGATTCGCGAAGGTCCTCTGGATGATCTTCATCATCATCCTGCCCTACTTCGGCGTGTTCGTCTACCTGATCGCCGAGCACAACGGGATGACCGAACGCGCGATCAAGCAGCAGGAAGCGGCGAAGTCGCAGATGGACCAGTACGTGCAGTCGGTCGCCGCGAAGACCGACCCGGCCGAGCAGATCGCCAAGGCGAAGAGCCTGCTCGACAACGGCACGATCACGCAGGCCGAGTTCGACAGCATCAAGCAGAAGGCGCTCGCCTCGGCGTAGGGCGAAGGACGGCGGCGAGACGTGGCGCTAGCCGGCGCTGCGGCTCGCCGCGCGGCGCCGGGCGAACATCCAGCCGGCGGCGAAGCCGACCAAGCCGCAACCCGCGATCACGACGATCATCGGCGTCTGCGTGGTCGTGATGAACCACCAGTGGATCGTCACCGTCTGGCTGTTGGCGATGGCGAACAGGACGATCAGCACGACGAGCACCGCCGCCGCGATCATCTTTGACGAGGGTTTGTTGTGAGCGGGCACCGTGCTGGATTCGATCTGACCGGTTGGTGTCATCTGGGTAGGTCTATCAGAGGGCCGGACTAGAAGACGGGAACTTCGCGGTAATCGCCCCAAACGGTCTGCAGCGCTTGGACAATCTCGCCCTCCGAAGCGGACGCGCGCGCGCAGTCGAGCAGCAGCCCCATCAGGTTGACACGCTCATCGACGGCACCCTGCTTCAACGCGGCAAGCGTTGCCTCGGTGGTGGCCGCGTCGCGACGCGCGCGCACCCCCTGGACGCGGTCGATCTGCTTGCGTTCGAGCGTCGGGTCGATGCGCAGCAACGGCGTCCGATCGTCGTCGCCCTCGGTGAACGAGTTGACCCCGACAACGACGCGCCGGCCGGCGTCGATCTCGCCCTGGAGGTGAAAGGACGCGTCGGCGATCTCGCGCTGTGGGTAGCTTTGCTTGACCGCTTGGACCATCCCGCCGAGCTCGTCGATCTTCGCGAAGTACGCGCGCGCCTGCGCCTCGATCTCGTCGGTCAGCGCCTCAACGAAGTAGGAGCCGCCGAGCGGGTCGATCGTGTTCGCGACGCCGGTCTCGTGGGCGATGATCTGCTGGGTACGCAGTGCGATCCGCACAGCGTCCTCGGTCGGCAGCGCGAGCGCCTCGTCGTAGGAGTTCGTGTGCAGCGACTGCGTGCCGCCGAGCACGCCCGCGAGCGCCTCGATCGCCGTGCGCGTGATGTTGTTCAGCGGCTGTTGCGCGGTCAGCGAGACCCCTGCCGTCTGCGTATGGAAGCGCATCAGCCACGACTTCGGGTTCTTCGCGCCGAAGCGCTCGCGCAGTTCGTGCGCCCAGATCCGGCGCGCCGCGCGGTACTTGGCGATCTCCTCGAAGAAGTCGATCTGGGCGTTGAAGAAGAAGCTCAGCCTGGGCGCGAAGTCGTCGACGTCGAGTCCCCGTTCGATCGCCTGCTCGACGTAGGTGAGCCCGTCCTTGAGCGTGAACGCGAGCTCCTGGGCCGCCGTCGAGCCGGCCTCGCGGATGTGGTAGCCGGAGATCGAGACCGGGTGCCAGCGCGGCATGTGCTCCGAGCACCACTCGATCATGTCGCCGAGCAACCGCATCGCGGGGTCGATCGGGAAGCACCACTCCTTCTGGGCGATGTACTCCTTGAGGATGTCCGCCTGAATCGTCCCGCTCAACCGCGCGGCGGGAATCGGCTCGGGGTGGGATTGATCCGGTCCCCGCCCTGGATCCGGTCCTTCCGCCGCGACGACGTAGTAGGCGAGCATGATCGCCGCCGGCGCGTTGATCGTCATCGAGACCGAGACCTCGCCCAGATCGATCCCTCCGAACAGAGTCCGCATGTCATCGACGGTGTCGATCGCCACGCCCTCGCGGCCGACCTCGCCGACCGACAGCGGCGAGTCGGAGTCGTGGCCCATCAGCGACGGCATGTCGAACGCGGTCGAGAGCCCCGTCTGGCCGTGGTCGAGCAGGTAGCGGAAGCGCTCGTTGGTCTCCTCGGCGGTACCGAAGCCGGCGAACTGGCGCATCGTCCACAGTCGGCTGCGGTACATCGAGGGGTAGATCCCGCGCGTGAAGGGATAACAGCCGGGCAGGCCGATCGGGTCGTTAGGCCCGCCCACGCCCTCGGGCAGGTCGGCCTCGGTGTACAGCGGCCTTATGGCCTCATCGGAGAGCGTCGTGAACTCGGCGTCGCGCTCGGGTGTGACGCCGTAGGCGTCGAGCCACTCGGCGTAAGAGGTCGGGGTGCCGACTGGCGATCCGACCGAAGTCGTCATGGGGCAAAGCCTACTATGCGCCTATTAGACTCAGGAACTCATCGTGACCCCTCCATCAGGGGCAATCAGGACGGCGCTGGCGACGGCGCTCCCGACGATCACGATCGAGCCGCCGGGCCGCAGCGAGCTGAGCGACGCCACGGAGGCGCACGGCCTGACCGGGCACGCCGACGCGCTCGCGCTGCCGCGCAACGCCGAGGAGGTGGCGGCGGTGCTCGCGTGGTGCTACGAGCACGAGGTCGCGCTGACTCCACGCGGCGGGGGCACGGGGTTCGCCGGTGGTGCGGTCCCGCTGGAGGGGGGCCTGGTGCTCGATCTGCGGCACATGAACCGCGTGCGAACGCTTGACCCTGCGCTGTGGAGGGCCGAGGTCGAGGCGGGCGTGACGACGGCTGAGGTGCAGCGCCATGCGCGCGAGAACGGCCTGCTGTTTCCACCAGACCCCGGCGCCGCGGAGCAGTCGCAGATCGGCGGCAACATCGCGACCAACGCCGGCGGCCCGCACACCTTCAAGTACGGCGCGACCGGCGCGTGGGTGACGGGGCTGGAGGTGGTGCTGGCGCCGGGCGAGGTGGTGCGGCTCGGCGGCGCCGTACGCAAGGACGTCGCGGGCTATAACCTGCAGAGCCTGCTGATCGGCTCCGAGGGGACGCTCGGGATCGTCACCGCCGCGTGGCTGCGGCTGATCCCGGCGCCCGAGCGCTCCTACCCGGTGCTCGCGCTGTATCCCGACGCGCACGCGGGCATAGTCGCGGTACGCGCGATCCTCGCAGCGGGGATCGAAGCGGCCGTGATCGAGTACCTCGATAACGCGACTATGGCGCTCGCCGGCGGAGCGTGTCCGGCGGATATCGATGTGACGGGAACGTTCGCGGTGCTGGCCGAGGTGGATGGAGACGAGGCGACGGCGCTGCGCGCCCGCGGGGAACTGCTGGAGGCGCTGAGCGAGGCGCGCGAGACCCATGCGCCGATCGCGCCGCAGGAGATCAAAGCGCTATGGCGCTGGCGCGCCGGGATCCCCTATGCGGTGCAGGCACCGCGCGGCGGGAAGCTGAGCGAGGACATCGTCGTCCCGCTCGACCGTTTGGAGGAGGCGATTCGCAGGACGCTGGAGATCGGAGCCCGCCACGGTCTCGCCGCGTGCAGCTGGGGCCACGCCGGCGACGGCAACCTACACTCGACGATGCTGCTCGACCCAGCCGACCGCGCGGAGGTCGGCCGCGCCGAAAGCGCCTCGCGGGACCTGTTCGACCTAGCGGTCGGCCTCGGCGGCTCGATCTCCGGAGAGCACGGCCTGGGCACCGTCAAGAGCGGCCACCTCGGGGTTCAGTGGGCCGACAGGGCGCTTGAGTTGCACGAAGGCGTCAAGCGCCTGTTCGACCCGAAGGGCCTGCTGAACCCGGGCACGAAGGGGGCGGGGTCGAGACGTCAACCTCTGACCGGCAAGAAAGCCCGGCCGGAGGAAGAGTCCGCCCCGCCCAGCTGATCTGCCAGTGACCTCAGCTCGAGTACCGCAGCGAACCCGGGGTCGTCAGCGACTCGCCGGTCTCGAGCAGCGTCTTCAGCCCGGAGAGGATCATCGGCCAGCCGCCGTAGAGCTCGCCGTTGGCGGTCTCGCTCAGCTGGTCGTGGGTGACGGTCAGCCGGCATGAGTCCTCGACCTGTTCGATCTCCCAGGTGACACGCGAGGTCCCTTCGGCTCTGACCTCCTCGCTCCACACGGCGGTGAAGCTCTGCACGAGCCGGCGCGGGGGATCGACCTCCAGGTTCTCACCGTCGGCGAGCGGCATCTCGCCGGCCGCGAGCTCGTAGTGGGATCCGGGCGTCCAGTCGGAGCCGGCGCTCGCGCCGAAGTTGTACTTGCGCCGCAGCTCCGGGTCGGTGATCGCCTCCCACAGGCGCTCGGGTGTCGTTTTGATGAAGATCTCAAACACCTTCTCCGTCGGCTCGGCCGTCCAGGGTCGCTTGCCGCTCTGCTCCTGCGTACCCGTGTCGATCGTCGTGTCCGTGTCCATCGTCGGTTCCTCCATTCGTCGCTTTAGTCCACTGAGCCCCTTGGCCCAGGGTTCTGCGTACTTGCTCACCCACCGGTCATGGACAAGCCTGATAGGTACCAGGTTAAAGTAGGCCGGGTTTGCTCGCTGTCGAGCGCGCTCATCTGCGGCTGGGGGCAAGAGGGGTTGACAATCCCCCGGCAGGCTGCTTAGATGCTTGACTTAGTCATATGACTAAGTCAATTGCAATCGCAGATGTGGAGGTCGGGCGTGGCTTGCGCTCGGTCAGAGAGGCCAATGTCGAGGCCTTTCTCGACGCCGCCGAGCGACTGCTGGTCCGTGACGGAGCAGCGGGGATCTCGACGCGTCAGCTCGCCAAGGAGGCTGGGCAGAACCACGGTCTCGTCCACTACTACTTCGGCTCGGTCGACGAGCTGCTGCTGCAGACCCTGGAGCGGTTCACCGGCCGTGTCCTCGAGCGCCAGCGGGCGATGTACGGAACGGATGCGCCCTTCATCGAGAAGTGGCGCGCCGCGGTCGGCTATATCGAGGAGGATCTCGCGGCTGGTTACCCCAAGGTCTGGGCTGAGATGGAAGCGCTGGCTTGGAACAAGCCCGAGCTGCGCGATCGGCTGCACGGCGTCAACGACCGCTGGCGGTCGCTGCTGCGCGACGCGCTCGCCGAGGCGATCGAGGAGTACGGCCTCGACAGCGCTCGCTTCTCGGCCGAGGCCTGGGCGGCGCTGGTGATGCAGTTCAACAAGGGTTTGTTGAACGAGCGCCTGCTCGGCTTCGATCGCGGCCACGCAGAGCTGCTCGCCGCGATCGACGGTTGGCTCACCTCACTCGAGCAGAGAAGGGCGTGAAGGTGATCCCGCTTACCCCAAACGGCTATCCCGGCATTACGACAATCCATCCAAAGGAGGCCCACCATGGCAACCGTCGATGACACCGTCGAGGTCGACCCTCAGAAGCTCGAGCAGTTCGTTTTCCGCGCGGTCGAGGAGGTCGGCGCAACCCTCAACGCCGCGCTGGTCGTAATGGGCGACAAGCTCGGCCTGTACCGCGCGCTCGCGGACGCCGGCCCCACCACACCGGTCGAGCTCGCCCGACGCACGGGCGTCAGCGAGCGCTACATCCGCGAGTGGCTGAACGCGCAGGCCGCGGGCGGATACGTGGAGTACGACCCAGTCGGCGGCAACTACACGCTTGCACCCGAGCAGACGATCGCGCTGACCGACGAGGAGAGCCCGGCGTATCTGCCCGGGTTCTTTCAGGTCGCCCTGGGCACGGTGATCGACTCGCCGCGCATCACCGAGGCGGCGCGCAGTGGCGCGGGCGTCGGCTGGCACGAGCACAACCACGACGTGTTCGAAGGCTGCGAGCGCTTTTTCCGGCCCGGATACAACGCGAGCCTCGTGCCATCGTGGCTGCCAGCGCTCGACGGTGTGGTCGAGAAGCTGACCGCCGGGGCCAAGGTCGCGGACATCGGCTGCGGACATGGCTCGTCGACGATCCTCATGGCCCAGTCGTTTCCCAACTCGAAGTTCGTCGGATCCGACTACCACGCGGACTCGATCAAAACGGCGCAACAGAGGGCGCACGACGCGGGCGTCTCAGAGCGCGTTCGCTTCGAGACCACGCCGGCATCCTCGGCCGCGGGCGAGGGGTTTGACCTGGTGACGATGTTCGATTGCCTGCACGACATGGGCGATCCGGTCGGGGCCTCACGGCAGGTCCGCGAGATGCTCGCGCCCGATGGGACGTGGATGATCGTCGAGCCGATGGCCGGAGACCGGGTCGAGGACAACTTCAACCCGGTCGGTCGTGCGTTCTACGGTTTCTCGACGTTCCTCTGCACCCCCGCGTCGCTCTCGCAGGACGTCGGGCTCGCGCTCGGCGCGCAAGCGGGCGAAGCCAGGATCGGCGACGTTGTCTCGGAGGGCGGTTTCACCCGTTTCCGCCGTGCGGCGGAGACACCCTTCAACCTCGTGTTCGAGGCACGGCCATGAGCCCAGCGATCGATCGAGGAGGCCAGCCATGAACACGATCACCCGAGCCCCTGCGGCCGCCGACGCGCCGGCTGAGCTATCGATCGGTCGCGATGGCGAGCAGAGCCGCGCCCGCTATCCCGACCACGAGGGCTTTGTCGAGCGCGACGGTCAGCGGCTGTTCTACGAGGTCTACGGCGAGGGCGAGGAGACGATTTTCCTGCTGCCAACCTGGTCGGTGGCGCACTCCCGTCACTGGAAGATGCAGATCCACTATCTCGCGCGCCACTTCCGCGTGCTCACGATGGATGGTCTCGGCAACGGGCACTCGGATCGCTGCCGCGAAGGGGAACGCTACCGGCCTGCCGAGTTCGCACGGGATTGTCTGGCGGTGATGGACGCGACGGGGACCGAGCGGGCGGTGATGGCGAGCCTGTCCACCGGCGCGCAGTACCAGTTCGAGCTGGCTCGGCTCGCCCCCGAAAGGGTCCTCGGCGCCGTGTTCATCGGACCGCTGTTCCCCTACACCCCATCCAAGAACTCGCTCTTCACAGACCCGCTGGTCCAAGCTCTCTCCAGCTCGGTTCGTCTACCCGCGCCCGTCTGGTGGGCGCACATGAACCCCGTCTACTGGGGTCAGGATCTCCCTCGGTTTGCGAACTGGTTCATCCCGCGAATCTTCCCCGAGCCCCACTCGACCAAGGGCATCGAGGATGGCGTGAAATGGATGCTCGAAAGCGATCCCCAGACGCTCACCGCCACGGTCGGACATGGTGAGTTTCTCCGTGGCCGGCGTACCCTGCGCAGGCTGGCACGGAGCCTGCCCTTTCCGGTGCTGGTCGTCCATGGCGACCGCGACAAGATTTCGGCGACCCGCGACGGCCGGGCGCTCGCCCGGCTGAGCGGCGGAGAGCTCGAGGTGGTCCGCGGGGCCGGCCACATGCCGCATTCCCGTAAGCCGGTCGGGTTCAACCTCAGGCTGCGCGACTTCGCCGAGAACGCATTCGGGCACAGGCGGACCCCCCGCGACCCGACCATATACCGCCCCGACGGCCGCCCGCGCGCGCTCTTCATCTCCTCGCCGATCGGACTCGGCCACGCCCAGCGCGATGTGGCGATCGCGCGCGATCTGCGCGGTTTGAACCCCGATCTGCAGATCGACTGGCTCGCCCAGGACCCCGTCACCCGAGTGCTGCGCGCCGAGGGCGAGCGCATCCACCCCGCCAGCTCCCATTTAGCCAACGAGTCCCGCCACATCGAGTCGGAGTCCGCCGAGCACGACCTGCACTGCTTCCATGCGCTGCGGCGCATGGACGAGATCCTCGCCGCGAACTTCATGCTGTTCCACGACATCGTGCGCGAGCAGCGCTACGACCTGTGGATCGGCGACGAGGCCTGGGAGCTCGACTACTACCTGCACGAGAACCCACGCGAGAAGCGGGTCCCGTTCGCGTGGCTGACCGACTTCGTCGGCTTCCTGCCGATGGCCGACGGAGGCGAGCGGGAGAGCTTCCTGACGGCTGACTACAACGCCGATATGGTCGACCACATCGCCGAGCACCCCGAGGTCCGCGACCTAGCGCTGTTCGTGGGCAACCCCGATGACATCGTCGCGGAGCGCCTCGGCCCGGAGCTGCCGATGATCCGTGACTGGACCGAGCGCCACTTCGACTTCACCGGCTACGTAACAGGCTTCGATCCCGCCGACCTCGGTGATCGCACGAAGCTGCGCGCGGAGCTTGGCTATGGAGACGACGAGCGCGTGTGCATCGTCACGGTCGGCGGCTCGGGTGTCGGGGCCAGCCTGTTGGCGAGAGTGATCGCTGCTTTCCCGCAGGCCAAGGAACGGATCCCCGCGTTGCGCATGATCGTCGTGGCCGGCCCCCGTATCGACCCCGATTCGCTCCCCTCTCATTCGGGGCTCGAGATCGTCCCCTACGTGCACAACCTCTACCGGCACCTCGCCGCCTGCGACCTCGCGGTGGTGCAGGGAGGTCTGACCACTTCGATGGAGCTCACCGCGAACAAGCGGCCGTTCCTCTACTTCCCGCTGCGCCATCACTTCGAGCAGAACTTCCACGTCCGCCACCGCCTCGAACGCTACGACGCCGGGCGGCGCATGGACTACGACGATTCCCCACCGGAGCAGATCGCGGCGGCGATCGCACAGGAGATCGGTCGCGAGGTGGACTACCGCGACGTGGAGATCGACGGCGCCGCCAGGGCAGCCCAGCGCATCGCCGAGCTGCTCTAGACGTCAGTAAAAAAAAGCGGGCGCCGCAGCCAGGATGCCCACAAGGTCAGGGATTTGGCGCTCAGTGGCGGATGCCCGGTGTGGCGGCCTGGACTACGCGGCGTCCCAGCTCGGACACCTGCTCGTCGGTGAGGTGCTCGACGGTGAGGCCCGCCTGCTGGAGCTCGTGACGGACGTTCACGGTGGTCAAGATGGTGTCGATCGCCGTTCCCAGTTTGGCCAGCGCGTGGCTGACGAGCGGGTCATCGAGCGAGGTCGTCCCGTCCTTTGCGGGCTTCAGCAGCCACGTGCGCAGCGCCTCTGCCTCGCTCAGGGCGAGATCGAGGGTGATCGTGCGCTCGTGATCGCCCTCGCCGACGGGCTCACCGGTCTGCTGCGCGACTGCTTTATTGCCATTGGTGCTCAGGTCGGTGGTGCTCATGGGAGGCAGGCTCGTTTTGGGGGGAGGGGGGAGAGAAAAAAGAAAGAGAGAGGGAGAGATGACTCCCAAGCGCCGGGACGGACGGGAGCCGGGTAACCCCTGTATCGACCGTGGCAAGGCCACACTTGAGCGATCCGGCACGAAGCTCACTCACCGTGGGTAACGTCCTTACCAGCGATCCTCGCGACATCGAGCATCTGCTCGAGACCACCGGCACACACGCACGCATCCGCCCGGTGGCGTAGTGGGCGCCGCGAAACTCTAGGTGTGCTGTGGCCTCTGCGCCAGGACCGAGGTGGCGTTCTCCGCCCAGTCTGCAAGGAATGCCTCGGTGGCCTGCACGTCGAGGGGTCGGGCGAACAGAAAGCCCTGTCCACTGTCGCAGTGCTCGTCTCTGAGCAAGGAGAGCTCTTGCGGTTGCTCGATACCCTCGGCGAACGTCTCGATCGAGAGGGACTTGCCGAGTTGCACGAGGGTGTGGATCAGCGTCTCGCCCTCCTGGTTGTTCTGGAGGCCCAGGATGAACGACCGGTCGATCTTCAACGCGTCGACGGGGAACCGTTGCAGGTGAGCGAGCGAGGAATAGCCGGTCCCGAAGTCATCGATCGCGATCCGCACGCCGAGCGCCTTGACGGCGGTGAGCCGGCGGGCGGTCGCCTCGACGTTGCGCATGAGGGTCGTCTCGGTGATCTCGATCGTCAGCGCTGAGGGGTCCAGGCCGCTGTGAGAGAGCGCCCCTTCGATGTCACCGATGAGCTGGTCGGTGTCGAGCTGACGTCCGGAGACGTTCACGGCGATGCCGATCGGATAGGAGGCCTGACGCCACGCGGCGACCTGAGCGCAGGCTTCGTCCAAGACCCACTTTCCGACCTCGACGATCAGCCCTGTCTCCTCGAGCAGCGGGATGAAATCGTCGGGTTGGACGATCCCGCGCACCGGGTGCTTCCAGCGGATCAGGGCCTCCACCCCGTTGGGGGTCATGTTGCTCAGGTTGAGCGTGGGTTGATAGGCCAGGAAGAACTCTTCGTTCTCCAACGCTTCGCGTAGATCCATCTCGAGCTCCATGTGGTTCTGCACCTTGTCCTGCATGCTGGTCTCGAACACGACGTAGCGGTTCTTACCGTCCCACTTCGCTCTATACATCGCGATGTCGGCGTCGCGCAGGAGGTCCGCGGCCTCGGCCTTTTCACTCACCGCGATCCCGATGCTCGCCGTCACCGTCACGCGAGTCTCGTTCCCCGCTCCAAGCTTGAACGGTTGATCGAGCGCATCCAGCAGACGCTCCGCGATCAGCTCTGGCCCCGCCGCGATCGAGAGATCCTCGGAGATCACGACGAACTCGTCTCCGCCAAGGCGCCCGAGCGCATCGGCGGCCCGCACGACGCCGTCGAGCCTCGCGGCAACCGCGCACAGGAGTTCATCGCCGACACCATGCCCGAGCGTGTCGTTAATCGCCTTGAAGTTGTCGAGATCGACGAACAGCGCCGCGACCGGCGCTTGGCTGCGACGCGAGCGCGCGAGCATCTGCTCGACGCGATCCAGGATCAAGGTGCGGTTTGGCAGCCCGGTCAGCGCGTCGTGTGTCGCCAGGAACGCGAGTTGCTCATCCGCGCGGTGGCGCTCTGACTCAAAGAACTCGCCTACCTGGATCAGCGTGATGTCCAGGGTGCGCTGCAACGCGGCGAGTGCCAGAGAGAGTACCTCCGCTCCGACGCCCAGCTCTTTCGCGCTGTCGTGCAGCACATCAGCCGCGGCATCGCGCCAGCGCAAACAGCGCTTGAGGACCTCTTGCAGCGGCGCGACACGGTCAGCGGCGAGCTGACCGAAGATGTGCCAGGTCTCCATCCCGACCTCGCGAGCCGCCTCCAGGCCCTGCCCCGCCATCCAGCTGGCCACAGCCGCCGTCGAAGCCATACCGACGCGCTCGAAGCTTTCCTCGACTGCCGCGTCGAGTGCGTGCTTCGATGCTCGGGTTCGAGCGACCGTTCCAGCCACCACATCCTTGGCGCGAGCGTTCAGTGCCTCGCCGAGACGACGGAGATCCTCCGCGGGCTCATCCGCTGAAGGGGACGCTGGCACCCGGACTCCTATCTCGCCTTTTTCCAGGCTCGAGCGTGCGGCGGACATGACAATTCAACAGATCGGCAGCCAACACCCATTCGATAAGCCCGACCACCGCGCAGTAGGCAAGCGTCGCTCTCGCGTCACAAACTGCCGGCCTTCACGATGTAGTGGTTGTGCAGGATCGCCGTGGGCGAAACGCGGGCAGCCAGCACGCCGGGGATGGCGATCACGGCCAGGGCGATCACCCCAATCAGCGCGCCAGCGTGAGCAACACCTGCGCCGGACCCACGTCGTGGTGGCTCTTGCTACGCCGCCAGGCATGTGGCGATCCAGAGGTTTGTGGTCGCTCTGGCTACACCACACGCCGGTGGTTAGGAGAGGTCAGATCACGACCATCCAGAGCAATGTTGCAACACCGTGTTGCAACATTTCCTCCTTATCGACCGTTGGAGATGCGAACCTGCTTTAGCCGAGATGGAAAGGCGCTTGCGTCACCAGGGCAATAATCGTGCCCTCGACGGGCGAGATCCGGGCGGCCGTCTCGCACCCAGCCCGGCATCCCGCGCCCTACCGGCCGGACGGAGGCTCGATCCAACGAGGGCCTGCCACCAGCGTCCGTACGCGTACGAAGAGAATGGCGAGAGGCGGACTCGAACCGCCGACACCACGATTTTCAGTCGTGTGCTCTACCAGCTGAGCTATCTCGCCGAAAGTCCTGCTATCTCGCACTTTCCACGACGCGCCATCCCGGGCCAAAGTGGGTCTGTAGACCCACTGGTAGACCCATTTGGTGCTGAGGAGGTCGCCGAGGTATGCGCGAATAGCAAGGACATGGCCTGCACCTTACCCGCTCGTCCAGGGGGATCGGCGCCGTCCCTCGTAGCGCTTGATCGTCCGCCCGTAGGTCCGCGAGATCATTGCGATGCTTGTCCCGCAGCAGGACGCGATCACGCATCTGCCGGGTCGAGATTCGTCGGCGATGTGCGTTACGCGTCAGGGTGCGGCTCACGCGATGTGGCGTGGCATCACTTCGGATGGAGGAAGAGGATGTCGCCAGGCGGGTCGTTCGGATCGTCTCGCTGCAAACGGCGTCGCATGTCGGCAATCCGCCGCTGCTGGTGTTGGAAGTAGCTAGCGATGGTCTTTCCCTCGAGCTTCGCGTCGAGACTAGTGATGAGGGCCTGACTGGCGAGGTGCTCGGCGAACAGTGCGACGCTGTCGACGGTCGCCGGAGAAAGCGGTCCGCCGTGGATGATGGCGTTGCGCGTGCGTAGACGGCGGGCCTCGATTCGCTTCCCCCGTTCCTGCCATGCGTCCCAATAAGCAAGGGCGTCTGGGCCGGTTCGAGTGTGCCGGTCGAGTTCTGCGAGGTCTCGCCCAAGTGGAGTGTCGAGCGGTACGCGCTCGAGCAGCCACGGCACTTCAGCGATGAGGGTGCTCGTCTTCACCGCCCGCGGGTGTTTGCGCAGTCCGAGGGGTTCGTGGTTGAGAATTTCGTCCCACACCGCCCTGAATGGGTCGTCTGCCGGGAGCCGGGCGGGCGGATGGCTGTAAGCCAGCCGACGTGCAACTTTGGTCACGAGGAATTCGAGGCGCAAGAGCGCCCACCATGGGATCACGTGCTCTCGCACGAATGCGTCCCGCGAGCGCATGCCAACCCAGCCGCACACCGCCTCGATGACGCGATCACACAAGACGAGCCGCGCGGCCAGCGGTGTCGAGCGCGCGCCGCGAAGCCAGCCGAACATCGCCATCGCTTCCTCGAGCTCGGCATCGCGAAACGGCACGTGTCCCGCCAGTCGCTCAGACAGGCGGCCAATGATCTCGGCGGTGCGGTCCTCGGCCACGCCGACGGTTTCGGTCCATTGCGGCTCCTCTGCCTCGTCGCAGGAGCCGGCGAAGCGGTCGCCTGAGAACACGAGATAGCTTCGGTCGAGCCGCCACATCGTCGGCTCTTCCCCGTACACCGCACCCAGCGCGGCGAGTGCTTCCGCGTTCGACCGGGCTATCTCGACGCCCCGAGCGGCAAGCTGCTCGCCGACTACCACGCGTATGTAGGCGGTGGGGATCTCGTTGGGGTCGTGAGGCGGTCCACCGGCGTCCACGTGTGCGGGTTCAACGCCGCAGAAGTCACGAAGATAGCTCGCATCCGGGCCGGCTGCCTCGGGCGGAAGGTCCTGACGCGGGGAGGGGGCGCACAGGCAACTCCGCAGCCAATCACCACGGTAGATGCGTGCCTCCTCGCCGATGGGAATCGTGGGCGGCGAGCGGATCTGGGCGAGTCGGAAGCGAAGCCACACCGTCATGTGAGCCGTCGCTGGCTCAACGTCCACCGCGGCGCGAGCGGCGCTGAGTCGCTCCCCGAGAGGAACGCCTGTTGGGGGCGAGACAAGCTCGCCATCCATTCGCATCGCTTCCTCGCCGTCCAGTGCTCGAGTGACGCGGCTGACGACCACACCTGCGTCGTGCCCGATCCACATTGCCAAGGACAGGAAGGCTCGAGCGGCTCCGACCGCTACATCGCGGTCGGCAGCGGACGCCACGACGTCGTCCCAGGCAGCAATCAGCCCGTTTGGTGCTTCGGTTCGCTTTGTGATGTCGTCAGCGCATTGGGAGAGACGTTCACGGAGTGCCGGGTCCTTGACCACCGACTTCGGCACGAATGCCGCTGCACACTTGTCGAACTCGGCGATGGCCTGCTCGACGCCAAGCTCGGTGCGCGCCGATGGCCCGAGATCGTTGAGTGCGTCGACAACGTCCTGGATCAGAGAGCGCCAGTGTGACGACGACTGGGGCGCACCCCACTGATGGTCGTCGCCGAGCCATCGCGTCAGCTCGTCCAGCGCGTCGGGCAGCTGTAGATGCTCGGGCCACGGCTCGTCACGCTTCCCAGCCGAGAGCGCCGCAACGATAGCATTGACTTGTTCTTGGTCTTCTGCCGTCATCAGGCGATTGATAGCGCGGCTGGCATGGTCGTCACGTAGTCGTACCGCGCATCCTGCGACCTTGCCGCCGATTCACGGGCGATGCTGGTGCCAGCGAACCCTCTTTAGGAACCGCCGCTGTGCAGGCGCGGCCCATCTCGTGCTTGTCGCAGAGAGCCGGCCAATTCCACTCCCCCTAGGCGAGAAAGCCAGGGCGGTCCCCCTTCTTGGCTAGCCGGTGCGCTTGTGACCTCACACAGTTGCGAAGTCACTCGCGTCGACGCCGTCTTGGTGCAGACAGTTTCTGGACCGGTGACTCGGCCGAGGATCCATCCCTCCCCACCAGCCGGCTGGACAGCAGTGAGGCTGCTTGCACTCTGCTCTTGCTGTACTGCTCGGCTAGTGGGATCTGGGAGGCTCCCTCGTAGCGACGGATCATCCGCCCGTAGGTCTGCGAGATCATCTGGATGCTGGTCCCGCACCACGCCGCGATCACCGCGAGGGATATGCCGGCCTGCAGGCAGCAGCTGATGAACGTGTGTCGCGCGGAGTACGGAGTGGCGGTCCGGAGCTCAGCGAACTGCGGAAAGTCGATGGCGACCTGACGAGCCACGGGCCGGAAGTCTCGTTCCCGCCAGTTACTCGCTTGATGCTCGGTCAAGACCACATCTTTGAGCTGCGCGGAGATCCAGAAGTCTTGTTGGCCGAGCGGCAGTCCGGCGTCTGTGTAGGCGCGCTTGACGCGCTTGAACTCGGCGGCCAGCTCGCCCTGGATCGGCAAGTCCCGCGGCGGACCGGTCTTGGAGCCCGGCGTGTACTGGCCTTCAGAACTACGACCCTCCATGTACAGGCGACCAGCGCGCACATCGCCGCAAGTCAACCCCAGCGCCTCGGAAGGCAGTCGAAAACCAGCCATGAAGCCAAGCGCGACGATCAGCGCGTGACGCTCTCGATCTAAGGGATCACGACAGGTACGAGACTTGCCTTCGTTGACCGGCGGGCGAGTTGGCCGACGAAGGTACTCAACCACCACGAACCAGGCAGCCGGGTCAACCGCCATTGGCAGATCTCGGGGCTGCGGGCGGGTCAGCGTGCGCTTGCGACCTCGGCCTCCCTTCAAGACCAGCAGCATGAGCGGGTTGTACGGGATGACACCTTCTTCGGCGGCCGCTGAGAGCATCGAGGACAGCACACGATGAGAGTGCTCGAGCACCGACTGGGACTTGTCCCTCGCCAGCCTCAAGCGCCAGTTCACGAGGAGTTGCGGATCATCGATGAGCTGACGCAGCTTGACCCGGCCGATCCGCGGCCTGATATTCGCTACGTAGACGCCTTTGTAGCTGTGCTGAGTGGCGCGCGACTTTGCCACTGTCACCTCGCTGGCCCACCAAAGCTCCCAGTAATCATCGATCGTCAGCTGCGTCCTCGGCGGACGCAACGGCTTACCTTCCCGCCGGGCAGTACGCATCGCCTCCTCAAATGCTCGCGCTTCTGCGGCACGCAGAAACCCGCTCCGCGATTGACGTTCGCCCTGGCCAGTACGCCACCGCGCCCTCCAGCGAGCTTTACCCCCCGCAATGCTGTACCTCACCGGCACGACAGCAACATAGACGTCGTTGAGCATGGAATCGAGGACTCTTACTTTCGACGCGGACACGCGCACATAAGAAGTGGATGGACCTGCGCGTTCACATTCATCACCACTACGGCGGGCGTGGCCGGCTGGCCGCAGTCGCGTCCGCGGTAGTGATCCTGTCCTGGCTAGGGATTACTCCCTTGTCCAGGCCGGCCGTGGTGATCGTGCACTCGACACCAACGGTTACACGCCCACACATTGTGTCGAGACCCCGCGTCGCCAGCTCGATCAGCGTAAGTGACCGCACCCGCTCGGGTGGGCGTGTCGACGCGATGGGGGCTCGCTGCGAGAACGAGCACGCTCGGACGCAAGCGGCTGCGAGTGGGCGTGCCGCACAGGCGCCGAACGAGAGCGCCCGCCGGGCCGGGAACGTCCGCTGAAGCCATGACCATGTTGCGGTGAGCTCTGGAGTGGCCATACTGATTGGTGCCGGCGTCGGCGCGACTGTCAGTCTCGCGGCGCAGTTCGTCGGCGACCGGTTGGCGACGAGGCGGGACCGGCGGAGCCAGCGGCGGGAGCGACTGCACGGAGTCATCACGGAGGCCGCGCTGGCGCTTTACACGTCGAGCAGGAGAGAGCCGATCACCGAGGAGGAGCTGGCGCAGATAAAGCCAGGAACCGTCGGTGCCATTGATCCCGAGACGAACCTCACAGTCGCGCCGCACGTCGAATCCACACTTCAGGCAATGACGTTGCTGATGGTGCACTTTGGACACGACCACCTGCTCGTCGACGAGTACGTGAAGGTGATGACCGTGTCCCTCAAGGCGGAAAGTGACAAAGCGCGGCACTGGCGCCTGGCGGATGAAGCGCAGAAACTCGCGGACGTGCCCGAGATGGCGAGAACCCTCCGCGCGGCTCAGGTCGCGCGCGACGGGTGGATGCGTCTGGCTCGAGAAGAGGTCGATCTAATCTAGGACGCGCCAGACCAGGTTGGGTGGTGTGGACTTCAGCTGTGGGCGCGAAGTGCCTGGGCGAAGTCGGCTACGGTGGCTGCGAGGCGGTCGAGGAGTTCGTTGGTCGTCATGGGTGGGCGGTTGAGAACAGCTGCTTGGCGCTCGACGACATCGAAGACGTGGTCGCTGTCGAGGCCGTAGAGGTCGAGCAGAAAGGTGTCGGGGTGTAGTGCCTCGATCGCGAATGGCTCGCATGCCTCGGTCGGGAAGTGCTTGAGGTTGAGTGTGACGATGGCTTGCGCGTCGCTGGCCACGCCCGCCGCGAGGACGTGTCGGTCTTTGGGATCGTTTGTCATCGCCGGCTCCAGTTGGGTGATCGCGTCCTCGGGGACGGTCGCTTCATCGAACGCGTCGCGCATGGCGTCGATCAGGTTGCTTGCCTGCTGCTCGGTGGCGCGAGCGTCGGCGATGAGGTTGCGGGTGACCTCGTCGAGGATGCGCTGGCTCCAGTAGGGGTCATATAGCTCGATCGAAGCGACCCGCAGGAGCGTGTCTCGAAGAGGCAGCGGATAGAGGACGCTTGCGTCCAGGACGGCGGCGAGTGGCATCGCCGCCTACGATAAGCGCAGGGGCGGTCTGTGGGCTGCCTACGGGCCGGCTTTAGCGGTAGCCGCCGGGTAGTTGCTCGGACAGTCGCGTGAGCTCGTCGAGCTTCTCTCGCCGGGTGCCAGCCCGGAGTTCGCGGTGCTCGAGGACGTCCTCGATCCGCACGCGACGGTGGGTGCCGACCTTGTAGTGGGGGATCGTGCCGTCGTCGAGGAGCTTTATGAGGTGTGGCCGCGAGACGTGCAGCAGGTCGGCGGCCTCCTGGGTGGTCAACTCCTTGCCGTGGGGCACGAGCGTCATCGTCTGTCCGCGCGCCAGGCCTTCCACGATCAGCTTCAGTGCGTGGAACGCTGAAGCGGGTATCTCCATCGTCTCGCCCTCGGGACCGACGAGTCGGGCCGTGCCATGCTCGCGGAAGATGTCGTCGATCTGGCGACGCAGCGCCTTGATCGCGTCGTCCTCCGCCGGGGTGGAACGCAACAGGTTGTCGGGGAGCTGCGGTGTGGAAGTCGTCATGGTCGGGTTCCTATAGGAGGTCTGACGTAGAACATCACCCTAGCAGGCAAACGAAGCAAACGCAACTACCGAAATAATCGCAGACGTCGGCTGAGCGATCATTTGGCGGGCGACGGGCACGTCGCAATGCCGTCCAGCACGGATATCGCTCTTTGAGAATATTGCGCAGATACCGACATTTAGGCAGAACACGCTTATTGCGCCAGAATGTGCATCGGCTTCCTCGAAAGGACCTCGTTATGTCGGCCGCTGGCTCACAACTGAAGCTGCTCTCCACCAAGCAGGCCGCCGAGCTGCTGAACGTCAGCAGACGTACGATCCTGAACTGGATCGAGGCCGAGAAGGTCCCGTACATCAAACTGCCGGGCGGCGACTATCGCATCCCGCTCGCCGGACTGCTCGCCTCGCTCTCGGGCACCTATCGCCTCGACGAGGAGATCCGCGCGCTCGACGAACGCTACGCCGGCCTCAGCGACGAGGACGTGCAGGCCGCACTCGCGGGCGACTAGTGGTGTGTCAGGCAACGTTTGCCGTGTTGATGAGTCGTTTTAGGCGGGGGTTGTCGGTGTTGTGGTTGCGCCAGTGGATGTATCGGCGGATGAGGCGGGCTTGGGTGGCGTGGTCGGGGTGGTCGGTGCCGGCGAGGGTGAAATACCGCAGCGCGCGGAACTGCGCCTCGATGCGGTTCAGCCAGGAGGCGTAGTGCGGGGTGTAGGCAAGCTCGACGTTGTTCAGGGCGGCCCAGTCGTGCATCTGTTTGCCGTGGTAGGGGCTGAAGTTGTCGAGAACGAAGTGCAGCCTGGTCGCGGGCGGGTGCAGCGAGCGGATGTAGCGGCAGAACTCCAGGAACTCGATGCGGGTCTTGCGCTTCTTGATGTGCCCATAGAGCCGGTCGGCGCTGACGTCGTAGGCGGCGATCATGTGCCTGACGCCGTGCGGTCGCTTGTAGGTCGCACGAATCCGCTTCGGCTTCGCCCGCGGCGCCCAGCCCCTGCCGCCGGGCTGGGGCTGCAGGTTCAACGGCCCGAACTCATCGAGGCAGATAACGACCCCCCTCGCTGGCCTCGGCCATCTCGTAGAGCTCGACGATCCGGTCGCGCTTGGCCACAAAGTCCGGGTCGGTCGAGCGCTTCCACGTCCTCACGGCTTGAAACCGGACGTTCTCCTCCAGGAGAAGTTGACGCAAACCCTCGTGGGAGATGTCCGTGACCACCCCCTCAGCGACCAGGTAGTCGGCGAGCTTGGACAGGCTCCAAGTCGCAAACGGCTGGTGCAGGTCTTGGGGGTCGCTCAACCCGATCCGCTTGATCTCTTGGCGCTTTGGCAACGTGAACGTCTGCGGACGCCCGCCCCGGTAGCGCGGGTAGAGCGCATCGAACCCGTCCCGGTTGAAGTTATGGATGACATCCCGGACCGTGTCCGGGTCGGTGAAGACCACCTCGCTGATCGCAGGCGGGGACATGCCCTGCGCCGAGAGCAAAACGATCTGCGCACGACGCCACGTCACGACCGACCCCGACGCGCGCCTCACGATCCGCAACAGCCGGTTGCCCTCATCGCTGGTGATCTCCCGCAACAGCACCCTGGCAGCCATGAATCCTCCCCGGTCGAATGTAAATCTCGACCAAGGACTTCGCCGCCAACACCATCACCCCTCGTTACCAAACCCAGCAAACGATGCCGGGGAACCCACTAGCTCAGATCGCGTTCCGGCCACTCGGCCCCAAATAAGCTTCCGCACCCGCTCGGCACAGAACCGAAGGTCACCTCATCGGGCGCGTGGCGGACCCCGCCACAGCGACCATTAAGGTGCGCCACACAGCGCATCAAAGAGGTCTCTCCAGCTGGTATCCAGAGGTCCAAAAAAAGATGCGCTGATATTGGTCTTCGCAAATATAGACGCATCTTTTTTTGTGCCCTTTTGTCTCTGGGCCGCGTCACTGATCCGAGTGCAGACAAGGGTCCGGACCGCGCATCCCGATCGCCACCCAGAGGTGCCCGGACCCGGCCTGCAGCCTGGAGCACCCGACACCCAGTAGCTACGTCTTTTCAGACCCAGCCCACGGGACCACCCTCACTGCGTTAACCCCCACGAAGTCGGGCGTACCCGTCTCAAAGCCCACTACAAGAGCCGAAAGGCGCACCCACCGGTCCCCATGGGGGGATTTTCAGTCGTGTGCTCTACCAGCTGAGCTATCTCGCCGCTGGTCGATCTTCGGCGGTCGATGCTACCGGCTCTCGAACTCCTCCACGAGCGCCTCGTAGGTTTTCCGCAACCCCTCGACGATCGGCACCTCTGGGCGCCAACCGAGCTCGCTTTCGGCCAGGCTCGCGTCCAGGCGGCTGTGCTGCAGCTCACCCGGGCGCAGGTCGGCGAGCTCCGGTTGCACCTCCGAGCCGGCGACCTTGCTCAACTCGCTCCAGATCGTCATCACGTCCGTTTCCACGCCTGTGGCGATGTTGAACGTGCCCGCCTTGTGAGCCGCGGCCCTCAGTGCGCTGACGACGTCGGCGACATACACGTAGTCGCGCGTCGGCTTACCGTGTCCAAACAACTTGGGCGCCTGCCCCGTGTGCAGGCGGTGCGTGAAGATCGATACCACCCCGGCCTCTCCGTGCGGGCTCTGGCGCGGGCCGTACACGTTGCCCAGCCGGCAGACCGCGTTCGCCACGCCCTCCGCGCGCGACCAGGTCCCCACGTAGGACTCGCCCGCGAGCTTCGACGCGCCGTAGGGCGACAGCGGCTGCGGGATCTGCTGCTCGCCGGTCGGCCGCGGCGCCTCGTCCCCGTACAGCGCGCCCCCGGTGGAGGTGAACACGACCGGGATGTTTCGCCTGTTTGCTCCATCGACCACGTTCAGAGTGCCCTGCACGTTCACTTCGCAGTCACGTCCCGGGTTCTCCACGGACACGACCACGCTCGACTGTGCCGCGAGGTGGAAGACCGTCTCGGGCTTGACCTCCTCGATGACGGCCGCCACCCCTGCGCGGTCGACGATGTCCAGCTCGAGCAGCCGCGCCGCATCGGCAACGCGGCGCGCGTCGCCGGATGAGAGATCGTCGATCACCGTCACGCCATAGCCGTCGGCGAGCAGCGTATCGACGAGGTGTGAGCCGATGAACCCTGCTCCGCCGGTGACGATCGCCTGTGGTGCTGTCATGCGCGGGAATCTATCGAGGTGCGCAGTGAATCGTACGCGGCGTCGCTTGGCGCTTGGCGTCGTTGACGCGCAGTGGGGCCTTCAGCCGACCGCGTGCTCAGCCGACGGCGTGCTCGCGCGTGGCAAGCTGGCCTTCGACCGCCTGCACCGACCGGTCGATCCGCTCCATTACCTCGGGCTCCGCCTCGCTGCTGAGCATAAACCTGCGCAGCGTCGCCAGCACCCGCCTGGCGATCCCCATCGCCTGTCGCTCGCCGCTCGCGTCGAGCTCGCCCCGCCCCCGCAGCGCGGCCAGGCGTCGCAGCGCCGGTTCGATCACCTCATCGTGCACCATCGCCGCCGGCACGCCGTCCTCGATCGCCTGGGCGATCGTCCCCTCGGCGGTCTCGCCGTCGCCGCGCTGCAGCGCCGTCGCAAATGTTTCGAGGATGCCCTCCGTCAACTCCCCGGGGTCGGCGCGCAGCTGCTCGCGCGCGTCGGGACCGGAGCGGCCGAGCACTTCCATAAACGCGTCCAGCAACACCGGATCGAAGTGTTGCCCGCGCTGCTCGAGCATCATCTCGACGGCTTCCTCGACCGTAAACGCACGGCGATACACACGATCGCTCGTGAGCGCGTCGAACACGTCCGCCACCGCCACGATCCTGCCCTCGATCGGGATCGCCTCGCCGGCGACGCCCCGCGGGTAGCCACTTCCGTCCCACTTCTCGTGGTGGCTCAGCGCGATCGTCGCCGCAAGCTCGAGGATCGAGGAGGAGGAGCCGCGCAGCAGCCGGTGGCCCTCCTCGGCGTGAGTCTCCACGATCGCGCGCTCCTCCGGGGTGAGCACGTCCGGCTTGAGCAGGATCGCGTCGGGGATCGCGACCTTGCCGACATCGTGCAGCGGCGCGGCGTGCGTGAGCGTCGCGCAGAAGTCCGCATCCATGCCAACGTGCTCTGCCAGCAGCGTCGAGAAGCGCCCGATCCGCTCGATGTGCGCGCCGGTGTCCTCGTCCCTGAACTCGACCGCCATCGACAGCCTGCGCACGGTCTCGGCCTGCGCGATCTCCAGCTCTGTAAATGCTCGCGTCAGCTCGCTCGAGCGGCTGTCGATCTCCTGCTCCAGTGCCTCGCGCCGGTGCTCGCCAACGCGCCAGCCGAGTGCCGTCGCCGCGCCGGCGAGCACGACCACGCAGGCGATGATGAGCACTGTGGAGGCGGCTGCCACCGCGCCCACGGCCGCAGCGATGGCGAGCACGAGCCACGGCGCCCACCGCAGCGGCGAGCCCAGACCCGGAGAGTCGCCTCCGACCGGCCCTGTGCGGGCAGATGGCCGCTCCCGTCGTTTGCTCCCCACGGCAGCGAGATTACCCGGCCGGGGCACGGTCTCAAACGCGCGCACGCCCATTGTTTTTAAGCTGTCGTCCACGCGATTCCCGTCTTCACGATCCCCGTCTTCAGCCACAGCTGTGCCACCCCACGCCGGGCGGGCAGCCGAAAGCCGGCTTGGTTGACTCCGCTCACTGGCAGATCTCACATTTCTCGCTTCTCTTTCGCGTTCGGCGTTTGCGCGCGCTCTCTTGAACGCTGCATAGCGCGATAAGCGCATGGTCGAATGCGAGTCGCGCAGCGAAATCCGAGGTGAGGGTGTGAGATCCGGCCGCTGAATCCGAGGCGCCGGCCCAGACGTGGGTTAGGATCTGCGCCATCTTGCGTCCTCGGCTCCCCCTCCCGGCTGCGACGACGCTCGCGATCATGGCCGTTCTGCTCGGAGCCGTCCTGCTCGGCGGCTGCGGCGGCTCCTCCTCGAGCAACGGCATCGCTTCCAAGACGCCCACGGAGATCCTGTCGGCCGCCACGGCCGCGGCCGAGCACGCGAGCTCCGTTCACGTCTCGGGCTCGATCGTCAGCGCCGGCTCCCCGTTCACGCTAGACCTCGAACTCGTGAAGGGCAAGGGAGGTCGCGGGCAGATCTCCGAGGGCGGACTCAGCTTCAACCTGATCCTCCTCGACGGCACCGCCTACATCAGCGGCAGCCCAGCCTTCTACAGCCACTTCGGCGGCCCCGCGGCCGCCCAGCTGCTGGAGGGCAAGTGGCTGAAGGCGCCGGCGACGAGCGGCACCTTCTCCTCGCTCGGCTCGCTCACCGACCTGAACCAACTCCTGAATACGGCACTGTCGGACCACGGAGCGCTGGCCAAGGGCCCCACCACGACGATCGACGGACAGCCGGTGCTGAGCGTCACCGACGCCTCGCACGGCGGCACCCTCTACGTCGCCACGACCGGCAAGCCTTACCCGGTCGAGATCTCAAAGTCCGGCGCCACGGGCGGCAAGATCTCCTTCGGCAGCTGGAACGCCCCGGTCACGCTCGCAGCGCCAAAGGACGCGATCGACCTCTCGGCGCTCGAGCCACACGGCTGATGCGCGACCTACACGCTCTGTACTACAAGCACTTCGGCGACCGGCGCAAGGAGCGCCAGTTGCTCTCCACCGGCGCCTTCTTTACGACCTTCGCCGCCGTGCGCGGGATCACTCACGCGATCCGCGCCGAACGCGGTCCGTTCAAGAACATCACCCCCGGCGGCCGGCACATCCACCACATGACCTTCGGGATCACCGGCCTGCTCACGGTCGGCTATCTGTGGCTGCTGGAGATCGGCGTCGCGGAGGATCGTCGCTCTTCGCGCGTAACCTCGCTGGTCTACGGCGCGGGCGCCGCACTCACGCTCGACGAGTTCGCCCTCTGGTTGAACCTCGAAGACGACTACTGGACCAAGCAGGGCCGCGAGTCGATCGACGCGGTCGTGCTGTTCGGCTCGCTGCTCAGCCTGAGCGTGCTCGGGAAGGGGTTTCTCACAGAGCTTTTGCGGGGTCGCCCGACCCACCAGGACGGTCCGGCCGCGCCCACCGCCGAGCCGGAGAATGCTCGCCGCTAATTCGAGTTGAGGCAGTAGCTCGGGAATCAACCCCTACAGACCGATCGCGACGTACTTCGTCTCCAGATACTCGGAGATCCCCTCGAAGCCACCCTCGCGGCCGAACCCCGACTGCTTGACCCCGCCGAAGGGGGCGGCGGCGTTTGAGACGACGCCCTGGTTGAGGCCGACCATGCCCGTCTCCAGGCCCTCGCAGACGCGGAACGCACGCGCGAGCTCGCGCGTGTAGACGTAAGCGACCAGCCCGTACTCGGTGAGGTTGGCGGCGGCCAGCGCCTGCTCCTCGGAGGAGAACGTCGCGATCGGGGCGACCGGGCCGAAGATCTCCTCGCGCAGCAGGCGCGCGTCCTCGGGCACTCCGGCGAGCACGGTGGGGGCAAAGAAGTATCCGGGGCCGGCGACGCGCTTTCCCCCGATCAAGGTGCTGGCGCCACGGTCGACGGCGTCGGTCACGAGTTCCTCCACCTTCTCGCGCTGCGCTTCGTCGATCAGGGGGCCGACGTCCGTGTCGGGCTCGATACCGCGGCCGAGGCGCAGCGCGCCCATCCGCTCGGTCAGCCGCCGGGCGAACTCCTCGGCGATCGACTCGTGCACGTGGAAGCGGTTGGCGGAAGTGCAGGCCTCGCCGACGTTGCGCATCTTTGCGAGCATCGCTCCCTCGACGGCGGCGTCGAGGTCGGCATCCTCGAACACGAGGAACGGGGCGTTGCCGCCGAGCTCCATCGAAACGCGCAACACCTGCTCGGCCGACTGTTCGATCAGCTTGCGGCCGACCTCGGTGGAGCCGGTGAAGGAGAGCTTGCGAGTGCGCGAGTCCTTCAGCAGCGGTTCGATCAGCTCACCCGAGTGCTTGCCGGTGATCACGTTCAGCACTCCTTCGGGAAGGCCCGCACCCTCGAGGATCTTCGCCAGGGCAAGCATCGAGAGAGGCGTTTGCTGGGCCGGCTTGACGACGATCGTGCATCCGGCGGCGAGTGCCGGGGCGAGCTTGCGCGTGCCCATCGCCATCGGGAAGTTCCACGGCGTGACGAACACGCACGGCCCGACCGGCTGGCGCATCGTGAGGATACGTCCCTGCCCCGTCGTGTTGACCATGTAGCGGCCGTGTATACGGACGGCCTCCTCGGAGAACCAGCGGAAGAACTCGGCGGCGTATCCGATCTCGGCCTTCGATTCGGCGATGGCCTTGCCCATCTCCAGCGTCATCAACAGCGCCAGCTCGTCAGTCTGCGCGACGATCGCCTCATACGCCCGGCGCAGGATCTCGCCGCGCTCGCGCGGCGCCGTCCCAGCCCACTCCGCCTGTTTGCCGGCCGCCGCCGCGAGCGCCGCGAGGGCATCGTCGAGGAGGGCGTCGGCGACCTCGCACAGGGTTTCGCCCGTGGAGGGGTCCTCGACCGGAAGCCTTCCGCCCCCGGTGCCCGCGCGCCATTTCCCGTCGATGTAGAGGTCCTTTGGAACTCGCTCCAAAACCCTCTGCTCGCTGTCTCTACCGATCATTTTCGCCTGCCAATCGTCGTGCAGCGTTCACCCACACACCCCGTCCACCCGACCCATAGCTCATGCAGTCCCTTTCCCAAGAGCGCGCCGTCGGCTGATCGACCGTGTTCGCAAGAGCAAGGATGCTCATCGCCAGATCAACCTACCACCGCGACTCCACCGGCTCGCGGGAAGCGCCGGCCGATCTGCTGGCCGATTGGGGATCACGCGATCTCCAATCGGTCGTACTCGCCGGGGTGCTCGCGGCGGTACTCACACTGTGCGTCCTCTTGCTGTGCGCCTCCTCGGCGAGCGCGGCAACGCTAGTGATCGACGGGGCCGGCGACGGACACGGAGTGGGGATGAGCCAGGAGGGCGCGTTGGGCTATGCCGAGCACGGCGCCTCCTACAGCGAGATCCTCGCCCACTACTACACCGGCACCGCGCTCGGGCAGGCGCCGGCCGCGACGATGGTGAAAGTGCTGATCGGCAACAGGGTCAAGACGCTCCCGCTGGAAAGCTACGTGCGCGGCGTGGTCGCCGCCGAGATGCCCGCCAGCTGGCCACTCGCGGCGCTCGAGGCCCAGGCGGTCGCCAGCCGCACCTACGCGATCACCGCCGACGCAGGCGGCTCGAGGTTCGACGTCTACTCCGACACGCGCTCGCAGGTCTATCTGGGCAAGGCCGCCGAAACCGCCGCCACCAACGGCGCGATCGCCGCGACGGCTGGTCAGGTCGTCACCTACGGCGGGGCGCCGGCGATCACCTACTACTTCGCGAGCTCCGGCGGTCACACCGAAGACGTGCAGTACGCCTTCCCCGGCGCCGCCGCGCAACCCTGGCTGGTGGGGGTGGCGGACCCCTACGACCAGGGCCCCGAGCATCGCTGGACGGTCAGCCTGAGCTTCGCCGCAGCCGGCCAGCGGTTGAACGGCCTCGTGAAGGGGGCGTTCCGCGGAATCGAAGTGCTGAAGCGGGGGTCCTCCCCGCGGATCCTGACCGCCTACGTGCTCGGCTCGGCCGGGCGCACATTGACCTCCGGCGGCGAACTGGCGGCGCGACTGGGGCTGGACGACACCTGGGCGTACTTCAACGTGAAGCGCGGCCCGAGCGTCGTGGCCGAGCCTGATCGCAGCGGGCAGTCCGCGCCGGCGAGCCCTTCGCCCACGACGAGCGCTTCCACGGTTCCCGCCGGACCGGGCGGCGGCGCACAGGGACCCGCGGGTAGTCCGGAATCGACCCCTGCGGGCGGCGTGGACGCGGGGTAGCTTTAGGCTGACGGGGCCGATGCCCGCCCCCCTGTTGATCGCCGACGTGCCGTGGCTGCTGTACCGCGCCTTCTTCTCGCTGCCCAAATCGATCGTCGACGCGGACGGGCAGCCGGTGAACGCGCTGCTCGGGACTGTGAACGCCCTGTTGGCGGTGCTCGAAGCGCGACCGGCGCGGGCCGTGGCCGCCTGCATGGGGGCCGAGGAGGCGGTCTACCGGGTGAGGCTGTATCCCGGCTACCACGCCCAGCGCGAGGAGATGCCGGCGGAGCTCGCGGCGCAGTGGGCCAAGGCCCCTGCATTGCTGGAGAGCCTCGGCTGGACGGTCACGACAGACGCAGAGCTGGAGGCCGACGATGTGATGTTCTCTTACGCGCTCGCCGAGACCGCGGGCTGCCGGGACGGAGATGGGCGCACGGCAGGCCGCAGACACGAGGGAGGGCAGGGCCGAGGGAACCGTGGCGAGAAGGGCGGAGGGAACTGGGACGGGAACGGCGGACACGGGAACGGACGGGCGCTGCTGTTGAGCGGGGACCGTGACATGTTCCAGGCGGTGAACGACCGGGTCTCGGTCGTTCTGCCGGGTAAAGGCGGCACGGATCCCGAGGAGATCGGCCCTGAGCAGGTGCGCGAGCGTTACGGGATCGACCCGGTGCTGGTAAGCGACTTCATCGCCCTGCGCGGCGACCCCTCCGACGGGCTGCCCGGCGCACCGGGCATCGGCGCGAAGACCGCCGCCGAGTTGCTGAATCGATATGGCTCGCTGGAGGAGGTGCTGCGGGTCGCCGGCGCGGACGACAGCGACATGCGCTTGCGGACGGCGATCACACTGAGCGAGAACGCGGAGCTATTGCTTACCTTCAAGGAGATCGCGACGCTCGTGCCGATCGACGGCATCGTCCGCCCGCCGGACCGCATGACCGACTTCGCCGCGGGCGGCCACATGGCCAGAGAGCTGGGTATGAAGCAGCTCGCGACGCGGCTTGAAAAGCTCGCCTAGCGCATCGCTAAGGCGTGAACTCGACCGTCAGCACATCCCCGTCAGACATCAATCGACCTCCCCCCGGTGGTGTAAAACAGCGAACTCAGGGACTGAACTTGACCGTCAGCACGTCTCCGTCAGACATGACGTAGTCCCGCCCCTCCACGCGTAGTGTCCCGCGGTCGCGCGCACCTGCGTAGCCGCCCGCCTCGATGAGCTCCCGCCAGCCGATCACCTCGGCGCGCACGAAGCCCTTCTGGATGTCCGTGTGGATCTCCCCGGCGGCGTGCCACGCGGTGAGGCCGCGGCGCAGGTGCCACGACTGCGCGATCGTGGCCTCACCCGCTGTGAAGAACGAGATCAACTCGAGCAGGGCGAACGCCTCACGCACGACGCGCTGTAGACCGGACTCGCCGGGCGGGCCGGGAATCAATTCCTCGCGCATCGCCGCCGCGTCCTCGTCCTGGAGCTCTGCCAGCTCCGCCTCGATGCGCGAGGACACCGCCACCGCGCGCGCGCCCTGCGCAGCCGCGTGCTCGGCCACCGCCGCCGGGATCTCCCCCGAGCCCTCGTCCACGTTCGCCACGAACAGCACCGGCTTGCTCGTCAGCGAACCCAGGTCGCGCGCCGCGTTCGGCGCCTCCTCGGGCACCGGCACCGTGCGCGCCGGGCGACCCGCCTGCAGCGCCGCGATCACCTCGCGCAGCCACTCCTCCTCCGCGATCGCGACGCGATCACCCCCGCGCGCCTGTTTGCCGACTTTGTCCACCCGGCGTTCAGCGGCCTCCAGATCCGCCATCACAAGCTCCGTCTCGATCGTCTCGATATCCGCCAACGGGTCCACCCGGCCCTCCGGATGGATCACGTTCTCATCGTGGTGCGCGCGCACCACGTGCACGATCGCGTGCGTCTCGCGGATGTTCGCCAGGAAGCGATTGCCCAGACCCTCGCCCTGGTGCGCTCCCGCCACCAGCCCCGCGATGTCGTGGAAGTCGACCGTGTCCCACACGATCTCCGACGCGCCCACCGTGCGCGCCACCTCCTCCATACGCTCGTCGCGCACCGGCACCACCGCCACATTGGGCTCGATCGTCGTGAACGGGTAGTTCGCCGCCTCCACCCCCGCTTTCGTCAGCGCGTTGAACAGCGATGACTTGCCCGCGTTGGGCATCCCCACGATGCCGATCCTCGTGCTCATGCGGTCTGCCTCCCTCGGTCGGCGTTGGTGTCGCTCGTGAACGCGGCGACCACCGTTCCCAACAATGCCCCGGCGATCACATCCGATGGATAGTGAACTCCCAGGTACAGACGCGAAACGGCCAACCCCTTGGCGAGCGCATACAGCGGAACCACCGGCATGCCCAGCCGCGTATACACCAGCGCCCCGGCGAACGACGTGGAGGCATGCGCGCTCGGGAAGCTCAGCTGCGTCGGGGTGCCAGTCAACGGCGGCAGACCCGGCAGCTGCGGACGACGGCGGCGGACCACCAGCTTGACCGCCGTGTTCAGCGCGTACGTTCCCACGACGGTGCTCATGGCCCGCCGCCATTGCGGCCGCCTGGGCTCGTCAAGCGCGTACCCGGCCGCGCCGATCGCGATCCACACCGCGCCGCGCTCGCCTAGCTTGGAAAAGCGCGCCACCGCCCGGTCTCGCTTGCGCCCGTGTCCCCACGTGCGCATCACGCGCAGAGCACGCTCGTCCAGATCGAAGTTCAACTCAGCCTCCTAGGGCGTCGATAGGCAAGTGAGGCAAGGACGCAGGGAGCGAAGTGTGCTTCGCACACGAGCGACTGAGGACGCCGCATCGCGCCGCCTAGCGGCGCCCTAGGCGCCGAAACCGACGCGGGAATCGTCACTCTCTGCGCGCACGTAAACGATCTGCCCCAGGTCGAGCCGCACCGGCCCATCCTCCGTCCCCAGCTCGTGCCAGCCGGCGCCGCCGAGGGCCTTGTGCAGCGCCTTCAGCTGCTCGTCGCTCACGCGCAGCGCCAGCACCTGACCGCCCTGGAAACCGACGCTGATCCGGCGTGCGCCGCCGGCCATCAGTGCGCCTCCAAGCCGGCGGCCGGCTCGACGATCTCGGTCAGCACGCCCGCCGTCGCCTTCGGATGCAGGAACGCGACGCGCGAGCCGCGGATGCCGACCCGCGGGTGCTCGTCGATCAGCGCCATGCCGGACTCCTTCAACGTCGCGAGCGTGGCGTCGATATCGCCAACCTGGTAGGCCACATGGTGCAGGCCCGGGCCCTTCTTCGCGAGGAACTTGCCCACGGGCGTGTCCTCGCCGAGCGGCGCCAACAGCTCCACGTGGTTCTCGCCTACGTCCAGCAACACTGCCTCGACGCCCTGCTCCTCGACGACCTCGCGGTGGGCCACCTCCATCTGGAAGCTGTCCCTCCACAGCGCGAGTGAGGCCTCGATCTCTGCCACCGCCACGCCGATATGGTCGATCCGCTTGAACACGCCCGCCAGTCTATCGGCGGGGTGCTGAAGTCGGCGCGTCCGCGGCAACCCGAACCGCGCCGCAGGCGATCGAAGGCGGCGGGGTGCGGGCGAGGGCGACGTGTCCCCTACGGCGGCGGGTCCCCGGCCCGCGCCGACGCCGCCCTCACCCCGCGCCGACGCCGCCCTCTCCCGGCGTCGCGTCCACCGCCGTCGCCGCGGCCACGACCCGTAGGCCCGTCCCCGGGCCGCGCTCCAGGCGGGGCACACCCTTCATGATCCGATCGATCGCGTCGCGGTCGAGCACCTCGTGCTCCAGTAGCTCGTCGGCGAGCGCGTCGAGCTGGGCGCGGTGGGCGACGAGCGTCCGCTGCGCCGCGCGCCGGGCTTCCTCGATCAAATCCTGGCGCTCCTCGTCGCGGATCCGCAGCGTCGTCTCCGACAGGCGCACGTCCCCGTCGGGCGCGCGACCGACGCCGGCGGTCCCCATCGCGTAGTCGTGGACCATCGAGTGCGAGATGTCGGCGACGCGTTTCAGGTCATCGGAGGCGCCCGTCGTGATCGCGCCGAACACCACCTGCTCAGCTGCTCGGCCGCCCAGCAAGACGGTCATGTAGTCGAGCAGCTCCTCGCGCGTCTTCAGGTAGCGGTCCTCCGCCGGCAGGTTCAGCGTGTAGCCGAGCGCGCGCCCGCGCGGGACGATCGAGATCTTGTGCACCCTGTCCACCGACGGCAGCAGCTCGCCACACAGCGCGTGCCCGGCCTCGTGGTAGGCGACGACGCGCTTCTCGTGGTCGTTCAGCACCCGGCGCGACTGCACGCCCGCGATCACACGCTCCAGCGCGCTGTCGAAATCGACGTCATCGATCCGCTTCGCGCCGCGGCGCGTGGCGAAGATCGCCGCCTCGTTGCAGATGTTCGCGAGATCGGCACCGGTCAGGCCGCTCGTCTGCTGGGCCACGAGGGAGAGGTCCACCTTCCCCAGCGGCTTCTCCCTCGTATGCACGCCCAGCACGCCTTCGCGTCCCCGCACGTCCGGCGGCGCGACGAATACCTGCCGATCGAAGCGCCCCGGGCGCAGCAGCGCGGGGTCGAGCTTGTCGAGCAGGTTCGACGCCGCGATCACGACCACGCGCCCGCTCGCGGCGAAGCCGTCCATCTCCACGAGCAACTGGTTGAGCGTCTGGTCCTTCTCGCCGGAGATGTCCATACCGCGGCGGCCGCCGACGGCGTCGAGCTCGTCGATAAAGATGATCGCCGGTTCGTGCTTGCGGGCAATCGCAAACAGCCGGCGGATGCGCGCGGCGCCGAGGCCGGCGAACATCTCCACAAACGCCGCCGCCGACTGGGCGAAGAACTGCGCGCCGGACTCGTGCGCGACCGCCTTCGCCAGCAGCGTCTTGCCCGTCCCCGGCGGCCCGTGCAGGAGGATCCCCTTCGGAACCTTCGCGCCCAACTCTTCGAACTTCTTCGGGTCGCGCAGGAACTCGACGATCTCCTCCAGCTCGCCGCGCGCGTCGTCGACGCCCGCGATGTCCTTCCAGCCGACCGCCTGGTGCGATGCCGGCTTGATCTGCTGCGGCTTGACTTTCGGCATCACTTTCAACATCCGCCACATCACGGCGATGATCGCCACGAAGAACAGGATCGCCACGACCGGCTCCCAGTTCAGCGCCCAGTTCTGCAGGTTCTGCACGAACGAGGTGTGGACCGCAGGCGGGGCGATCTGCGTCACTTTCGTCACCGCGTGCGCGTGGGCCCGAAGGAGCGCGGCGTGCGCGGCAAGGGGGTGGGTGTGGGCGGCGTGCCCCGCAGGTGTCGTGGACCCCGCAGACGTGGTCGACCCGGCGGCCGGGGCCGGTGTGGTGGTGGCAGGCGCAGTTCCGACCGGCGTCGTGGTGCCGGCGGGCGGGGTGGTCACCGTGCCCGCCGTAGTCGCCACCGTCGTCGTCCCTGACTCCATTACAGCCTCACCATCCTTGGTCTATCCGTCCATTATGCCCATCAAGGGTCAAGTATGCGTAGCGCAAGGTCTCGGAAGAACTCCGTCGCGAACGCCAGGTCGCGCGCGTCGATCCGCTCGTCCGCCGCGTGGATCAGCGGCGCCGCCTCAAACAGCGTCTGGTGGCGCTGCGGGAAGAAGCCGTACGCGACGCACTCTGGGAACGCTACGCGGAAGTGCCTGGAGTCGGTGAAGCCCGGCAGGATCACCGGCACCACGTCGGCGCCCGCGTCGTGCTCTGCGACCCACTCCGCGATCGTCTCCATCAGCGACGAGGAGATCGGCGAGCGGTTGCCCTCGATTCGCTCGGTGAAGTCGATCCGCCACGCGCCCTCGCCGAGGACTTCGCCGATCCCCCGCCGCACCTCCACCTCGCCCATCCCCGGCGGGACGCGGCAATCGACTTTCAGCTCCGCGCTCGACGGGATCACGTTGATCTTCTCCGACGCCCTGATCCGCGTCGGCGTGAACGTCACGCCGAGCATCGGCTCGAACATCGTCACCAACCGCTCGTCCGCCTCGCCCAGATTCGCGATCGCGCTCTCCGGGTCGCCGGGGTCCTCGCCGAGCGCTCGCAGGAACGCCTGCGGCTCGGCCGTCAGCTCGTATGCCGGCTGCCTGGCCGCCAACCGCTCCAGCACCGGCGCCATCTTCAGCAGCGCGTTCTCCCCGATCTTCGGCATCGACGCGTGGCCCGCGACGCCCGCGGTCGTAACCGTGAAGCGGAACACGCCCTTCTCCGCGCAGCACACCCCGTAGTGCCGGTGGCCGCCGTACTCGAACACGGCGCCGCCGCCCTCGTTCACGAGCAGGTCGCAGCGCACCTTCTTGGGGTGTTCTCTTGTGATCCACTGCGCCCCCAGCTCGCCACCGGTCTCCTCGTCAACGACCGCCACGATCAGCAGCTCGCCTTTCGCCGGTCGCCAGCCCGAGCGCGCGAGGCCCGCCGCCGCGGCGATCTCCGTGGCGACCTGCGACTTCATGTCGAGCGCGCCCCGCCCCCAGATGCAGCCCTCATCCAGCTCGCCCGACCACGGGCCGTGCTTCGACCACTCCTCGGCGTTCGCCAGCACGGTGTCGACGTGGCCGAGATAACACAGGGTCGGGCCGTCGCTTTCGGATCCATCCTTCGCGCGCAACCGCGCGACCAGGTTCGGGCGTTCGGGCTCGGCGCCGAGCAGCTCACACTCGAAGCCGGCGTCGGTGAGGTAAGCGCTCAGGTACTCCTGCGCCGCGCGCTCGTTCCCAGGCGGGTTGACCGTGTCGAAGCGGATCAGGCTCTGTAATAGGCCGGTGGCCTCTGCGGCCGGATCGGGGCTCACCCCGTGATCGTACGCCGATCCTTGCGCGCGCCCGGCACCGCCGCGAGCAGCTCCTTCGTATACGGGTGTTTCGGTTCGCCGTACAGCGCCTCGTTCTCCGCCAGCTCGACGATCTTCCCCGCGTACATCACCGCCACGCGGTCGCACATGTGGCGCACGACGGAGAGGTCATGTGAGATCAGCACGAGCGTCAGCCCCATGTCCCGCTGGCACTCGCGCAGCAGGTTCAGCACCTGCGCCTGGATCGACACGTCCAGCGCGGACACGGGCTCGTCGGCGATCAGCAGCTTCGGGCCGAGCGCCAACGCGCGTGCGACGCCGATCCGCTGGCGCTGGCCGCCGGAGAACTCGTGGGGGTAGCGGTTGTAGTGCTCGGGGTTCAGCCCGACCGTGTCCATCAGCTCCTTCACCCTCTCCCTGCGCTGCGCCCTGTCCTTGTGCAGGCCGTGAATCGCAAACGGCTCCCCGACGATCGAGCCGACCGTCTTGCGCGGGTTCAGCGACGAGTACGGGTCCTGAAAGACCATCTGCAGCTCCCGCCTGACCGCCTTCAACTTTCTGCCCTTCACACGGGTGATGTCATCCCCCTCGAACCGAACAGTTCCCGCGGTGGGCTCCAGCAGGCGCATCATCAGCCGTGCGGTCGTGCTCTTTCCGCAGCCCGTCTCGCCGACGATTCCCAATGTCTCGCCCTTGATCACCTCGAAGCTCACGCCGTCCACCGCCCTCACCGCGCCGGCCTTTCGCGCGAGCACGATTCCCCGCGTGAGCGGGAAGTGCTTTTGCAGGTCACGCACCTCCATCAGTGGCTCCGCCGAGCTCACGTGGACTCCTCCCACAATCTTCGGCGTACCTTCGGCTCCAACAAGCACGCAACCTTGTGGGCCGGGTCGTCGGGGTGGGCAGGATCGACCGGCAACGGGCGCAACTCCGGGTCGATCCGCGCGTGGTCCGGCTGCGCGTAGGCGCAGCGCGGGTGGAAATGACAGCCCGACGGAGGGTC
This sequence comes from uncultured Solirubrobacterales bacterium, assembly GCA_963837135.1. Classification (GTDB taxonomy): domain Bacteria; phylum Actinomycetota; class Thermoleophilia; order Solirubrobacterales; family Solirubrobacteraceae; genus Palsa-744. Next base: position 407,809 of record CAWILV010000002.1, on the reverse strand, counting down.
GATCAGGCTCGGCGGGCTGCCTTTGATCGGCTCCAGGCGCTCCGCACGTGGGCCGTCCAGTTTCGGGATCGAACGCAAGAGACCCCATGTGTAGGGGTGTTCGGGACTATTCAGGAGCACCTCGGTCGTGGCCGTCTCCACGATCCGCCCGGCGTACATCACCGCGATCTCGTCGGCCAGCTCGGCGACCACGCCCATGTCGTGCGTGACGATCACAATCGCCATTCCCAACTCGCCCCGTAACCGCTCCAGCAAAGCCAGGATCTGCGCCTGCACGGTCACGTCCAGGGCGGTCGTCGGCTCGTCGGCGATCAACAGCTTCGGTTCGTTCGCGAGCGCCATCGCGATCATCGCGCGTTGCTTCATCCCCCCGGAGAACTCGTGCGGGTAGTCGTCCACGCGCTTGCCCGGGTCGGGGATCCCGACGAGGCCCAGCAGCTCGATCGTGCGCGCGCGGGCCTGCGCCTTGGTCACATCCCGATGGGCTTTCACGGCCTCGTTCAGTTGTGCGCCGACCCTGTATAGAGGGTGCAGCGCCGTGGCTGGGTCCTGAAAGATCATTGCGATCTCGTTGCCCCTGATCCGCCGCAGCGCTACCTCATCGAGTCCCAAAAGATCATGCCCCCCAAACAAGACCCGCCCGGTGATCATCGCCCCCTGCACACGGGTCAATCCCAGGATCGTCATCGCCGCGACGGTCTTGCCCGACCCCGACTCCCCGACGATCCCGAGCGTGCGTCCCTTCCCCACCTCGTAGGTGATCCCGTCGACGGCTTTTACGACCCCGTCTTCGGTGGGGAACTCGACCCTCAGGTCCTCGACCCTCAGTAGGGGAGGATCGTCAACGGTACTCATGAGTACCGGACACGGGGGTCCAAATAGGCATAGGCGATGTCCACGACGATGTTCGCCACGACGATGAACATCGCCCCCAGCAGCACCGTCCCCTGCACGATCAGGAAGTCCGAATGCGTGATTGCCGTGTAGGCGAGCTGTCCGATCCCGTGGATGTCGAACACGACTTCGACGAGGATCGCCCCCCCGAGCAGCGTCGCGATGTCGAGCGCGAGGATCGTCAGGATCGGGTTGATCGCGGCCCGCACGCCGTGGCGCAGGACGACCCGCCGCTCGGTCAGTCCCTTCGCGCGCGCGGTCCTGATGTAGTCCTCCTGCATCGTCTCGGTCAGGCTGCCCCGCATCAGCCGCGCGTAGATCGCCGCCGAGCCCGCCGCCAGCACGAGCCACGGCAACAGCAGCGACGTAAACCATTTCCAGGGGTCGCTCGTCAGGGAGACATAGCTGCCGGCCCCTGGGAAGATCTTGATCCGGCCGATGTCCGCGGCGAACAGGTACAGCGCGATCAGCCCGAGCCAGTATTCCGGGGCCGAGACGAACACGAGCGCCGTGCCCATGCTCGCCCGATCGAGCCACGAGCGCCGGCGCAGCGCCGAGACGATCCCGATCGGCAGGCCCGTCGCGACCCAGATGAAGCTCGCCCCGACCATCAGGGACAGGGTGGCCCCCAGTCGTTCGGCGATCAGGCCGCGCACGGGGGCGTTCGAGTAGTAGCTGTAGCCGAGGTTGAAGTGCAGCAGGACTTCCTTCATGTAGATCCAGAACTGCGCGGCGAGCGATTTGTTCAGGCCGAGGTCCTTTCGAATCGCCGCGACGACCCGCGGGCTCGCGTTGCGCCCGGCCCGCAGCCGTGCCGGTTCGCCCGTCGGCAGGATCCGGAACAGCACGAACATCAGCGCGGTAACGAGGATCAACAACAGGATCCCCCACAGAACGCGGCGGATGATGTAGCGGGTCATCGTTGGAGGTCCGGCCCGGGTCTCGTTTTTACTTCAACGACGTATAGCTGTAATCCCACTGGCCGGTGTTCCACAGATCGCCGACGCCCGCGACGTCGCTGGACTCGATGTTCGGCTGCTTGTCCCAATCGAACGGGATCGCCGCCGCCTGGGCGACCAGTTTGCGGTCGATCTGAGCCCAGGCTTCCGCGCGGGGCTGGACACCGACGACCAATTCGGCCGCTTCCATCGCCTTGTTGATTTCCGGGTTATCCACGAGCCCCCAGTTGTCGTTGCCGGTCGGGACGATGTTCTTGCCGTTGAACGCCACGTCGAGCACCGCCTGCCCATCACCGAAGTCGGCGACCCAGCCAACGCTCGGGCAGACGTCGATCGCTTCGGCGGGCGTGCCACAGTACTTCGAGTACATCACCGACGCGTCCACGAGCGTGAACTTCGTCTGAAAACCGAGGTTCTTCAGCGTCTGGTTGAGGATTTCCGCGTCTTCGGCCGAGGGGCTTTCGTTCGATCCGACGACCTGCAGGGTCTTGCCCCCCGTGTACTTGCCGCTGGGGTAGCCGGCGAGCTTCATGTACTTCGCGGCGACCGCCGCGTTGCCTTCGGGGTAGTCGTTGTAGTCGACCTGCGGGCCCTTCAAACCTCCCGCCTGTTCGAATCCTGGGATTTCGGGGTAGATGAAGTGCGTCATCACGTTCGTCACGAGCGTGCCGCCGCGCGCCTTGTTCATCGCGACGCGGTCGAGCGCCGCCCACAACGCCTTGCGCACGTTGACGTTCGCGAACGGGCCCTGCCTGTTGTTGACGGCGATGTAGTGATCGCCGGCGCCCGGTGAGATCTCCAACTGGTCGCGGAACTTTTCGTACGCGAGCCTGACGATCGGCTGCGCGGGAGCTTCGTTCTGGACCATGTCCGACCCTTCCAGCACCTGCCGCCCGATCACGGTCGTATCCCCGCCGATCTCGATGTTGATCTGGTTCAGGTACGCAGGCCGCGAATCGGTCGCTGGATTCCAGTTGGGGTTGCGCACGAGCGTCGCCGACTTGCCCGGGATGTAGCCGATCCCGAGCACCTTGCCTTCGCCGTTTGCCTTGAACATGTACGGCCCGGTGGCGACCTGATAGTTGCCGTATTCGGTCGGCTTCTCCGAGTCGTACTTCTTCGCGAATTCCTCCGGCACGGGCGCGCTCAGCGGCAGCACCAGCGCGGCGAGCACGATCGGGGCCTTCGGTTCGGACAGGTGGAAGACAATCGTTTCCCCATTCGGCGTGGTGATCCCCGGGAACGGGCCTCCGGTTTCCTTATGGAGCTCTTCCTTCGCGCCCACCAGCGACCCGAAATAGGCTTCCCAGTAGGGATTGGCGACGTTCCCGTTGGCGCCGCGCTCGATCGCGTAGGCAACGTCGGCCGAGGTCACTTCGCGGTTGACCGGCGGGCTGAAGTGCACGCCTTTGCGAATGTGCACGGTGATCGTCTTGCCACCGTCGGAGATCTGCGCCGGTTCGGAGGCCATGTCAGGGCTCGGGGTCGCAAACGTGTTCGGCTTGTATGAGTAAAGCGGGCGCTGGGTCGCGTAGATCGCCTCGTAGTCGATGTTGTAATACGACTGGCCCGGATCGATGTGTTCGAAGTCGGTGTGGTTGAGCACGGTCAGCGTGCCGCCGCGTTTGCCGCCCGACTGCGCCTGCGTCTGCGGCGTCTGGATCCCCTTCACGACCGTGATCCCGCTGGCGCCGGAGACGGTGCTGCTGCTGCTGGAGCCGCACGCGGCGAGCCCCAGCGCGAGCGCGCCGGCGAGCGCGGCGGAGGTGAGCATTTTGATGGGGCCCATTACGGCGTCTCCTCTGTTTGTTGGAATGTCGAAGTCATCGTGCGGTCCTTGGGTTGAGCGCGTCCTGCAGGCCGTCGCCGAGCAGATTGAAGGCCAGGACGGTCGCAAGCAGCGCGAGGCCTGGGAACGTCATGTACCACCAGGCGGTGTTGAAGATCGGCGTCGCGGCGGCGATCATCTGACCCCAGCTCGCGGTCGGCGGGCGGATGCCGACGCCGAGATACGACAGGCCCGCCTCCAGCAGGATGTTGAGCGGGATCAACAGCGTCGAGTAGACGATGATCGGCGCGAGCAGGTTCGGGAAGATCTCTCTGAACATGATCCTTGTGTCGGATGCCCCGAGCGCGCGCGAGGCCTGCACGAACTCGCTCTCGCGCAGGCTCAGCACAAGCCCGCGCACGATCCGCGCGATGTACGTCCAGTTCGCCAGCGCGATCAGGAAGATCACGAGGCCGAGGCCCGGCTGGATCGTGCTTTTCACGCAGCCCCTGACGGCGCAGGCCGCGCCGATCCCCAGCCCGAGCAGCAGGATCGGGATCGACAGCACGACGTCGATCAGGCGCGACAGCAACGTGTCGACCCAGCCCCTGTAGAAGCCCGCGAGCGTCCCGATCGTGACGCCGATCGCGGTCGCCACCGCCGTGCCGAGGATCCCCACCTCGAGCGCCACGCGGGTGCCGTAGATCACGCGCGAGGCCACATCCTGGCCGAGCTGGTCGACGCCGAACGGGTGCGCCAGGCTCGGTCCGAGCGGGCTGCCGAACTGGTCGGTCAGGTTCGGGTTCTGCACCGACGGCCCGGGCAGGCCGAGCAGTTTCACGATCAGCGGGGCCGCGATCGCGACGACGAACAGGAAGGCGATGAATCCGAGCGACACGAGCGCGACCCGGTCCTGGCGAAAGCGGCGCCAGAACAGCTGCCACGGGGAGAGCGCCGCGACGCCCGCGCCTGCGCCGGGGTCGGCGTCGGCGTCGGGGCCTGGGAAGGCAAAGCCGCCGGGGCCGCCGGAGATCTCGGCGCCGGTCCGGCCAGGAAACAGCTCGGCGGCGCCTACGCCCATCTGACGGACTTCCCCTCATCAGCGGAATCCGATTGAAAACACATGAGAAACACGGGCTTTATCTGTTCGACACGCCCTCTTCGACAACCTTCCCGGGAACCTAAATCTGAACTTGGCCGCTACGTGCTCTGTCCAGTGCCGATTGGGGGCAAATGCGCGATGCGCGCGATACTGAGGCGGATGGACACGCTGTTCGAGTCCGACGCCGGTGCAGGCGATCCCGAGGCCGGGCGAGACTCCGCCGAGGACGATCGCCCGCTGGCGGCGCGCATGCGGCCTGCGACGCTCGCCGACTTCGTCGGGCAGACACACCTTTTGGGCGACGGCTCGGCGCTGCGCACGGCGATCGAGCAGGGGCACCCTCACTCGATGGTCCTGTACGGACCGCCGGGCACCGGCAAGACGACGCTCGCGCGGATGGTGGCCGAGCATTCACAGGCGGTGTTCGAGGAGTTGAGCGCCGTGCAGGCGGGACGGGCCGAGGTGCGCGCGGTGCTGGAGCGGGCGGCTCATCGCCGCGCCACAGGCGGTGGGGTGGGTGGGACCCAGACAGTTTTCTTCCTCGACGAGATCCACCGCTTCAACAAGGCCCAGCAGGACGCGCTGCTGCCGGCGGTCGAGGACGGTGAGATCACGCTGATCGGCGCGACCACCGAGAACCCCGCGTTCGAGGTCAACGACGCACTACTCTCGCGCACGCGCGTGTATGCATTGCAGGCCTTGACCGACGAGGAGGTGGCGACGGTGCTGCGGCGGGCCGTGGCGGATGACGCGATGGTCGACGGCGAGGCGATCGAGTTCCTAGCCGCGCGCAGCGAAGGCGACGCGCGCACCGCCCTGAACGCGCTCGAGCTGGCGCTCGCCACGGCCACCGAGCTCGGCGAGGGCAGCGTCACGATCGCGCGGGCCGAGGACGCGCTGCAACGCAAGGCGGTGCTGTACGACAAAGGCGGCGACCGCCACTACGACTACATCTCCGCCTGGATCAAGGCCACGCGCGGGTCGGACCCCGACGCCTCGCTGTACTACCTGGCGGTGATGCTGGAGGGAGGGGAGGACCCGCGGTTCATCGTCCGGCGGATGGTGATCTTCGCTTCGGAGGACGTCGGCAATGCCGATCCGGGCGCGTTGGGGGTGGCTGTCGCCGCCGCGGCGGCGGTCGAGCACGTGGGCATGCCGGAGGCCAAATTCGCGCTCGCGCAAGCGGCCATCTACCTGGCGCTGGCGCCCAAGTCGAACAGCGCGGGACGGGCATTGGGCGCCGCCCAACGGCACGTGCGCGAGCACGGCGCGGCACCGGCGCCGGGGTGGCTGCGGCCTGGCGCGAGACCCGGGCAGGATGAGAACCCGCCCACCCGTTACGACAACCCACACGACCATGCCGGGCACGTCTCCTCACAGGAGCTGCTGCCGGAGGGCGTGGTGGGCGCGCGTTTCTACGCGCCCGACGAGGCGGAGGCTGAGCTTGCAAAGCGGTTGGCTCAGATTCGCGAGACGCGTGGACGTTGAGGAGACCGTAGAGGCACAGCGCCACCGCGACCGCCACCGCGCCTGCCCGGCCTGCAGCAGTCTGCATCTGCGTGTGCAATACTTAAGTGAATGCTTAAGCAATGTGAACCTGCTGACCGGGAGGTCGACCTTCTCTTCCAGGCCCTCGCCGATCCCAGCCGACGGGCGATGGTCGAACGTCTGGCCCGCGGACCGGCGTCCGTCAGCGAGCTCGCCCGCCCCCTGGCGATGTCGATGCCGGCGGTCGTCCAGCACCTGCACGTGCTCGAGCGCAGCGGGCTCGTCCGCTCGGAAAAGGTGGGGCGGGTCCGCACCTGCACCGTTGAGCCCGCCGCGCTGCGAGCCGCGGAGGGCTGGATCGCCGAGCGGCGCACCGCCTGGGAGCGCAGCCTCGACCGTCTTGGCGAGTACCTCGCCGAGCACCCCGACGGACCACCGAAAAGGAGCAAGCAATGAGCGACAGATCGACCAACCACGCCACCTTCGCGATCGAGCGCACCTACGAGGCCGCCCCGGCGCGGGTGTGGCGGGCGTGGGCGGACCCCGAGGAGAAGCTCCGCTGGTTCGGCCCACGGGTGCTGGACAAGCCCGATCACGAGCTCGAGTTCCGCGTTGGTGGGCTGGAGCGCATGACCGTGCGGGCACCCGATGGCGCGCTCTACACGTTCGCCGCCCGCTACCAGGACATCGTCGAGGGCGTGCGGTTCATCCACACGTATGAGATGTACCGGGACGACGCGCGCATCTCGGTGTCGGTGGCGACCGTGGAGCTCGAGGCGGCGGGCGACGGGACGAAGCTGACGATGACCGAGCAGGGCGTGTTCCTCGACGACCTCGATACCCCCGCCGCGCGCGAGCACGGCACGGGGGAGTTGCTGGATACGCTCGCCACCCATCTCCAGGGCACGCGAGACGGGGCATGAACGAGAGATCAGAGCACGGGAGACGGGGCACGCACCTGCACGGGAGACGGGCATGAGCGCAACCGCCGGCGAGCAGCTCCATGCGGACGCCCCCGCGCCCCGCGACGAGCGCTGGGTGGCGCTGTATGTGCTGTGCGTGGGGATGCTGATGATCGTGCTCGACGTGACCGTCGTGAACGTCGCGCTGCCCTCGATCCAGGACGACCTGCACTTCTCGACCTCGAGCCTCGCGTGGGTGATCAACGCCTACCTGATCGCCTTCGGCGGGCTGCTCCTCCTGGCCGGACGCTTCGGCGACCTGATCGGACGCCGCAGCGTCTTCCTTGCTGGAATCGGCCTGTTCACCACCGCCTCGTTGTTGTGCGGCCTGGCGGAGAGCCAGACGCTGCTGATCGCCGCGCGCTTCGTCCAGGGCGTCGGCGGCGCAATGACCTCCGCGGTTATCCTCGGCATGATCGTGACGATGTTCCCGGAGCCACGCGAGCAGGCGAAGGCGATCGGGGTGTATGCGTTCGTCGCCTCCGCCGGCGGCTCGGTCGGCCTGCTCGCCGGCGGCGTGATCACGCAGTCGATCGACTGGCACTGGATCTTCTTCGTGAACATCCCGATCGGGATCGCCACGGCCGTGTTTGCAGCACGCCTGCTCGAGCGCGACGCGGGCATCGGCTTCGGCGCAGGCGCGGACATCCCCGGCGGAGCCCTGATCACCTCCGCGCTGATGCTGGGCGTCTACACGATCGTCAAGCCCGCTGCCGAATCCGGCTGGGGCGCAGGGCGTACGCTCACGCTCGGCGGCCTCGCTGTCGCGCTGCTCGCCTGCTTCTTCGCGCGCGAGGCCACCGCGCGCAACCCACTGGTGCCGCTGCGGATCTTCCGCTCGCGCAACGTCGTTACGGCCAACGCGATTCAGATCCTGTCGGTGGCGGGAATGTTCGGGATGTTCTTCCTCGGTGCGCTGTATCTGCGACGCGTGCTCGGCTACGACGCGCTGCAGATCGGGCTCGCGTTCCTGCCCGTCACGCTCACGATGGGAACCCTGTCGATCCGCTACTCCGAGCGCTTGGTGAGCAGCTTCGGGGCACGCAACACGCTCGTTCCCGGACTGGTGCTGATCGTGCTCGCGCTCGTCCTGTTCGCGCAGGTGCCGGTCCAGGGCAGCTATTTCGCCCACGTGATGCCCTCGATGCTGCTGCTCGGCATCGGCGCCGGCATCTGTTTCCCCGCGCTGATGAACGTCGCCATGTCCGGCACCGGCCCGCAGGAAGCCGGTCTTGCCTCCGGCCTGGTCAACACGACCGCGCAGGTCGGTGGCGCGCTCGGGCTGGCGATACTGGCCACGCTGTCGAGCTCCCACAGCCGGCACCTGGAGGCGCAGGGCCACTCGAGCGTCGCCGCGCTCGTCGGCGGCTATCACCTCGCGTTCTGGATCGCCGCCGCCCTCACCGCCGCCGCGCTCGCGATCGTGCCCGCCGTGTTGAGCCCCGCCTCCTCGCGCGATACCCGACGCGCACGGGAGAGCGACGGCGCCGATGCGCGCGGGCGTGGAGGGGCGTCCTTGACAGAGCCAACGAGTTGAGCGAGGCAAGCGAACGCTGAGTCGACACCGGCAGGCGCGATAATCGCCTGCGATGAGCCAACAAGCTCCCCCCGAGGCCGAAGCGCGGGAGACGATCGAGTCGCGCAACCCGGCGACGGGGGAGTTGCTCGGCAGCGTGCAGGTCACACCGCCCGAGCGGATCGACGGGGTCGTCCGCGCCGTGGCGCAGGTGCAGCCGCTGTGGGCGCTGTTGCGGGTGGAGGACCGCGCGCGGTACATGCGCAGGATGGCCCAGGCGATCATTGACGAGCTCGACGAGCTGGTGGAGGCGATCGGCCGCGAGCAGGGCCGCCCGCGCGCGGAGGTGGCGGCGCTCGAGCTCTTGCCGGCGATCGACGCGCTGATCTGGATCGCCGACGACGGGGCGAAGGTGCTGGGCTCACGGCGCGTGGGGATCCACCGCTCGATGTCGCTCGCGCGCCGCGCGCGGATCGCGTATGAGCCCTACGGCGTGATCGGGGTGATAGGCGCCGGCAGCGCGCCGTTCGCCCAGCCCCTCGGCCAGATCGCGGGGGCGCTGTTGGCGGGCAACGGCGTCGTCTTCAAGCCGGCCGCGCGTGCGTGCTTGACGGCCGAGCGGATCGCGCGGGTGCTGGCGCGCGCGGACCTGCCGGAGGGGCTGGTGGCGCTCGCGCACGGCGACGCGCGGGTCGGGGTTGCGCTGGCGAAGGCGCCGGTGGCGAAGGTGCTGTTCACGGGCTCGCCCGCCGTCGGCCGCGAGGTAGCGCGGGCGTGCGTGAGCTCCGAGAAGGAGGTGACGGTGGAGCTCGGCGGCAAGGACGCGATGCTCGTGCTCGCGGACTGCAATGTTTCGCGGGCCGCCGAAGGGGCGCTGTGGGCGGGGTGCGCGGGCGCGGGGCAGGCGCGCGGGGCAGTCGAGCGGGTGTATGTAGCGCGCGAGATCGCCGAGTGGTTTACAGAGCGGCTGGTGAGTGGCGCGTCGGCGCTCGCGGTGGGCGATCCCGAGCAGCCGGGCACGCAGGTGGGTCCACTCGCCTCCGAGCGGCGTCTGGAGCACGTGCGCGAGCTGGTCGAGGATGCGATGGCGCAGGGCGCGCGGCTGCATTGCGGCGGCCCGGTGTCTCCACAGGGTTGCGACGGGGCGTTCTACGCGCCGGCGGTGATCACCGGCGTGACGGCGGAGATGCGCCTGATGCGCGAGCCAGTGGATGGCCCGGTGCTGGCGGTCGTGGCGGTCGCTTCGGTGGAGGAGGCGATCTCCGCTACGAACGACAGCGAGTACGGCCTCGGCGCTTCGGTGTGGACACGGGACCGCTACCGGGGTTTGCGCATCGCCCGCGAGCTGCACGCGGGGATGGTGTGGCTCAACGACCACCTGCCCGGCCCGGCGGTCTCGCGCGGCCCGTGGGGCGCAGCCGCGGGCGGCGGCCTCGGCCGAGTGCTCGGCGAGGCCGGGCTGCGCGCGTGCGCACAGGAGAAGCTGATCGTGTGGAGCCAGCCGGGGATGCGCGGGCTGTGGTGGGGGCCGTACGACCAGGTGCTCGAGGGCGGCGCGCGGGCGGTGGCCCAGCTGCGCTCGGCGCGGGATTCGGACCGCGAGCGCGCGTGGCGCCACGGGGCGGTGGCGGTGGCGCGGGTGGGCGCGCGAGCTGTGTTGAGGCGCGGAATCCCGAGATAGACAGCTACCCTGTGGGCATGCCCGCCCAGGCCTATGCAGGCAAGGAGTGCATCTGCCAGCTACGCAGGGGAATCTGCGACCAGTCGTGCGTCCAGGGGATGCTCGACACGCCGTTCTATATCGCCTGCCTAAAGCTCACCGGCCGGCGCTGCGTGGTCGTCGGGGGCGGTGAGATCGGGCTGGAGAAGGTCGAGGGCCTGCTCGCTTGCGACGGCGCCGTGACGCTGATCGCGCCCGAGGCCGAGCAGGCGCTCCAGGAGTACGCGAGGGAGGGCTTGATTCGCTGGGAGCAACGCGAGTACGCGGGTCCGGCAGACCTGGAGGGCGTGTTCATGGCGATCGCCGCGACGAATGACACCGACGTGAACATCGCCGTCTACGACGACGCCGAGCGCCGGGCGATGCTCGTGAACGTCGTCGACGTGCCGCCGCTGTGCAACTTCATCCTGCCGGCGATCGTGCGCACCGTGCCGCTGGCGATCGCGATCTCCACAGCGGGCGCTTCGCCGGCGCTGGCGAAGCGAATCAAGCGCCAGATCGCCGAGGAGTACGGCGAGCCGTACGCGCGACTGGCGGTGCTGCTGAACGAGGTCCGCGGCTGGGCGAAGGGCACGTTGCCGACTTACCAAGACCGCAAGGAGTTCTTCGAGGGGATCGTGAATGGGGACCCCGACCCGGTGGAGTTGTTGCGAGGCGGAGGCGGTAGCGGCGGCAGCGAGGACGCCGTGCGCGAGCTGATCGCGGCGGCGCAGATCCGGCACGAGCCGCAGAGAACGGGCGTGTGATCGAGCTGGAAGGGCTCGTTCGTCGCTACGGCGAACGCGAGGCCCTGAGCGATGTGTCCTTGTCGCTGGCCGCCGGGCAGACCTTGGTCGTATTCGGGCCGAACGGCGCGGGCAAGACGACCCTGCTGAGAGTGCTCGCGACGCTGTTGCGCCCCCATGCCGGGGAGGTGACGGTGCTAGACCGGCGGTTACCGCAAGACGCATGGGCGGTACGTGGGCGCATCGGGCTGTTGGGGCATGAACCCCTGCTCTACCGAGAGTTGACTGCCCGGGAGAACCTGCGCTTCCATGCGCGCCTACACGGCATCGAGGAGGATCGCGTCGAGGAGGTACTGGCGGCCGTGAGGCTCGTGGACCGCGCTGAGGAGCCACTGAAGACACTGTCCCGTGGGATGGTGCAGCGTGCGGCCGTTGCCAGGGCAACGCTGCACGACCCAGAGCTGCTGCTGCTCGACGAGCCGTGGGCGAATCTCGATCCGGCCGCGCGGGAGCTGGTCGAGCCGCTGATCGGCGCGTCCTCGCAACGCACACGAGTGATCTCCAGTCATGATCCGAGCGGCGGGCTGAGCGAGGCCGACCTGGTGCTGGGCCTGCGCGACGGTCGTCCAGCGCTGCTGCGGAAGGTCGCGGACATCGACCCAGGCGAGATCGCGGAGCTGTACAGGTGAGCGCGGTGAGCGAGAGCCCTCCGACAGAGAGCGACACACGCAGACCGCGGACGCGGCCCCCGGGCATGGCGGCGACCGTCGGCGCGCTGCTGCGCAAGGAGCTGCTGGTCGAGCTGCGCACCCTGGAGTCCGTACCGGGGATGTCGCTGTTCGCGGTGACGACGTTCGTCGTATTCCACTTCGCCCTGAACCAGAACACCGTCAGCGGCGACGAGGCGGCGGGGATCCTGTGGGTGACGCTGCTGTTCGCCGCGATGCTCGGTGTCAACCGCCTGTTCGTCGCCGACCAGGACCAGGGCGGCTTCGACGCGTTCCTGCTCGCGCCGGTCGACCGCTCGGCGATGCTGCTGGCGAAGGCGCTCGCGCTGCTCGCCTACCTCGCGGTGCTCGAGCTGGTAGCAGTGCCGGCCTTCGGCTTGCTACTGCTCGGGCCGCCGCTCGGCCAGACATTGCCCGACCTGCTCCTGGTGCTCGTGCTCGCCGATCTCGGGATCGCGGCGATCGGCACGCTCGTCGCGGCGCTGGCAGTGCAGACGCGCGCGCGTGACCTGCTCGGGCCGCTGCTGGCGCTGCCGCTGCTCGTGCCGGTCGTGATCGGCGCCGCGCGCGCGAGCTCGCCACTGCTCGTCCTCGCTCGGGCGGGGGGGCACGTTGATCCGCCGCAGGTGCGCTGGCTGGGAACTCTCGCGCTCTATGATCTGGTGTTCGGGCTGATCGCCTACGCTGTTTTCGACTTCCTGCTGGAGGACTAGTGTCGTCCCGAACATTCCCCCCGATGAACGGACGCGGCCTGCGCGCGCTGAGCATCGCAACGGTCGCCGCGATTCCGATCGCCCTCGCGCTCGTGTTCTTCTACGCGCCGATCGAAGCCGAAGAAGGGTTCCTGCAGAAGATCTTCTACCTGCACGTACCGCTCGCGATCGTCACCCTGTGCGGGTTCGTGCTCGGCGGGCTGATGGCGATCATGCACCTGCGCACGCGCGAGCGCAATTGGGACCTGCGCTCCTACGTGGCGATCCACATGAGCCTGATCTTCGGCGTCGGGACGTTGATCACCGGCTCGATCTGGGCGCGCGGCTCGTGGGGTCATTGGTGGGTGTGGAGCGAGCCGACGCTCGTCTCGTTTCTGATCATCATGCTGCTGTACGCCACCTACCAGCCGCTGCGCTTTGCAATCGAGGACCCCGAGCGCCAGGCGCGCTACGCGTCGGTGTTCGCGATCGTCGCGGGGGCGTTCGTGCCGCTGAACTTCCTCGCGGTGCGCCTGTCGACCGAATACCTGCACCCGCGCGTGCTCGGCAGCTCCTCCAACCTGCCGCCGAAGATGGCGTTCACCTTCCTGGTCTCACTCGTGGCGATGTCGCTGTTGTTCGCGACGCTCTGCTCCTATGAGCTCACCGCGAAGCGCACCCGCATGCTGCTCAAAGCGCGCAGTAGGACTTTGGGGTTCCGATGATCCCGCTCGCCACATCGATCCCGGGGAGCTCCAACAACGGCTACGTGGCGACCGCGTACATCGTGTTCTTCTCGATCGTACTGGTCTACGTCGCGATCATGGCGCTCCGCCTGACTCGGGTGGAGCGTGGCCTGCGCGAGCTGAACGAGCGCGCGGAAACGCCCCGAGATGGGGCTACGCAGGGCGAGACTCGGCAAGACGGACCTGGAGAGGACGACGCCCACAACCAGGCGCGGGAGCGCGAAACCGTATGAGCGAGCTGCTGGCGCTCGGCATCTCGCACAAGACGGCGCCCGTGGCGCTGCGCGAGCGCCTGGCTTTCACCGAGCAGGAGGCGATCGAGTTCTCAACGCAGGCCACAGCCACTGACGAGGTGCGCGAGGCGGTCGTGATCTCCACCTGCAACCGCACCGAGGTCTACCTCGTGGTGGGCGACCCGGTGCAGGCCGAGGGGGACGTGCTGGGTCTGCTCGCCCGCCGCGCCGGGATCCGCCCGACGGAACTGGCGCAGGAGATCTACTCGCCGCGCAACTGCGATGCCGCACGCCAGCTCTACCGCGTGACCGCGGGCCTCGAGTCGATGATCGTCGGCGAGGCGGAGATCCAGGGTCAGGTCCGACGCGCGCACGAGGCGGCGATGCGCGAGGGCAGCACCGGCGCGCTCACCAACCGCCTGTTCGCCGCGGCGCTGACGACGGGCAAGCGCGTGCGCACGGAGACCGAAATCGGCGCTGGTCGATCTTCGATCGGTCGCGTGAGCGTCCCCTCAGTCGCCGTCGATCTCGCTCTAAGCGTGCTCGGGGGTTTGGAGGAGCGCCACGTCGTGATCCTCGGAGCGGGCGAGACCAGCGAGTTGACCGCGCGCGCGCTCGCCGACCAGGGCGCGGGCACGATCTTCGTGGCCAACCGCCACGCCGACCGCGCGCTCAGCCTCGCCCAGCGCTTCGGCGGCTCGGTGGTCGAGCTCGACGGGCTGCCCGAGCAGCTGCTGCACGCCGACATAGTGCTGTCCTCGACCTCCTCGCCGCATCCGATCGTCGGCCGCGAGGAGCTCGGGCTGGTGATGGCAGAGCGCGAGGGACGATCGCTGCTGCTGATCGACATCGCGGTGCCGCGCGACATCGATCCCGACTGCGGCGAGCTCGAGGACGTGACGCTGTATGACATCGACGACCTGCAGGCCGTCGTCGCGCGCAACCTCGACACGCGCGCGAGCGAGGTCCCGCGCGCGGAGGAGATCGTCGAGGAGGAGATTCAGCGCTTCGCGCGCTGGCTCGGCCAGCTCGAGGTACTGCCGACGGTGAGTGCGCTGCGCGAGCACGGCAACGCGCTGGTCGAGCAGGTCCTCGCCGAGAACGCCGGCCGCTGGGAGTCGGCCTCGCCGCGTGATGTCGCGCGCGTGGAAGCGGTCGCCCGCGCAGTGATGAGCCGGCTGCTGCACGAGCCGACGATCCGCCTGCGCAGTCTCTCGGAGGCGCGGGGGCACGCGAGCCTGGAGCTGGTACGCGAGCTGTTCGGGCTGCGCGATGACGAGGCCGTGGGGGAGGCCACCGAGAAAGACGAAGAGCAGAATCGGACCCCGCCCGCGCAGCTCGCCGAGGTCCACGACCTCCAGCGCCGCCGCCAGGGCTGAAGGTCCGATCCCCACCATGCCTGCACGCTCCTGCCGGAAGAGGCCCTGATGCGAATCGGGACCCGCGGGAGTGCGCTGGCGCTCGCGCAGGCGGGCCACGTGGCCGAGTTGTTTGACGAGGCCGAGCTCGTCATGATCACTACCAGCGGAGATTCGGATGCCCGCCCATCCGCGCCTGGCCAGGACAAGTCCCGTTGGGTCGACACGATCGAGACGGCGCTGTTGGCCGGCGAGATCGACCTCGCGGTGCACTCGGCGAAGGACGTTCCGGGCGAGCTGGCCGAGGGCCTGGCGCTGCTGGGCGCACCTGCGCGGGTGGCAGCCGAGGACGTACTGTGCGGCGCGCCTGGCCTCGATGCCCTTTCCAAAGGCGCGCGCGTCGGCACCAGCAGCCTGCGTCGCGCCGCGCAACTGCGGGCGGTTCGCGAGGACCTGCAGGTGGTGGCGATCGGCGGCAATGTCGACACGCGCCTGCGACGACTGGACGAGGATGACCTGGACGCAATCGTGCTCGCGTATGCCGGGCTGCTGCGGCTGGGCCGCGAGGCGGACCTCGGCGCGGTGCTCGATCCCGCGCGCTTCGTGCCGGCCCCCGGCCAGGGCGTGCTCGCGCTCGAGGGGCTCGCGGAAGACAGCGCCGTCGCGGAGGCCGTGCACGCGATCACCGACCCTGACACGTTCGCGTGCCTGCGTGCCGAGCGTGCGGTGGCAAGCGCTTTGAGCGCGAGCTGCCACACGCCGCTTGGCGCCCACGCGGTACCCGCCGGCTGCGGCTGCTTGAACCTGCGCGCCTGGGTAGGGCTCCCTGACGGCACCGCCTGGGTAAGCGACGAGCTGCTCGGCGGCTTCTACGATCACGAGGCGCTCGGACGCCGCGTGGCAGAGCGCATGACGGCGGCCGGAGCCGGGGAGCTGCTGCGCCAAGCGGAGGAGATGGCCGTTGAGCACGCCTGAAGCCTCGCCCACGCCCCCAGATATCGACCAACGCTCCACCTCCGCCCCTGACGACGCCGCCATTGAAGAGCCTCTCCAATCGACCACGGGCAGGGTCTACCTCGTCGGCGCGGGACCCGGCGACCCCGGGCTGCTGACCGCGCGCGCGCTGGAGCTGATCGCCGCGGCGGACGTGATTCTCTACGACCGCCTGATTCCAGGCGCGGCGCTCGACGGCGCACGCGCCGACGCCGAGGTGCTGTTCGTGGGCAAGGAGGGCGGCGGGCCATCGGTTCCCCAGGAGCAGACCGAGGCGCTGATCCTCGCCTGCGCCCAGGCGGGCAAGACGGTCGTGCGATTGAAGGGCGGTGACCCGTTCGTGTTCGGGCGCGGCGGCGAGGAGGCGCTCGCGCTGCGCGACGCCGAGATCCCTTTCGAGATCGTGCCCGGCGTCACATCCGGCGTAGCCGCCGCGGCATATGCGGGCATCCCCGTCACTCACCGCGGGCTCGCTACCGCCGTGGCGCTGGTGACCGGGCACACCCGGGAGGACAGCGCCGCTGAGAGTTCATTGGACTGGCCAGCGCTCGCGGCGTTCCCGGGGACGCTTGTGTTCTACATGGGCGTGCGCCAGCTGCCCGGCATCTCCGAAGCGCTGATCGCCGCCGGGCGTCCCGCCGGTGAGCCGGTGGCGATCGTCGAACGCGGCACGCTCCCCGACCAGCGCACCGTGACAGGGACGCTGCAGAGCATCGCCGAGATCGCCCGGCGCGAGCAGGTGCGCGCACCTTCGATCACGGTGGTCGGCCCCGTCGCCGGGCTCGCCGGGCAGCTGGAGTGGCTGTCTCCACGCCCGCTCAGTGGCCAAACCGTGGCCGTCACACGCGCTCGCGCGCAGGCCAGCGGCTTGGCGCGAGCGCTCCAGGAGCTGGGAGCAAACGTCGTGCAGGCGCCGGTGATCCGAACACAACCGCTTCCCGGACCACCGCTCGATCTGAGGCAATACGACCTCGTCTGCTTCACCAGTCCCAACGCGGTGAGCGCGCTGTTCGAGCGCCTCGGTCAGGGGACTACGCCTGCAGACGCGCGTGACGCGCGAGCGTTTGCGGGCGCGCGCGTGGCGGCGATCGGCCCCGGCACGGCGCGCGCGCTGGCGGAGCATGGGCTGGTCGCGGACATCGTGCCGGAGCGGTTCGTCGCGGAGGCGCTGGTCGAGGCTCTCGCCGACACGCCGGTCGAGTATGCCCTGGTGGCGCGCGCCAAGGAGGCTCGCGACGTGATCCCGGATGCGCTGCGCGCCCGCGGCGCGCAGGTGGACGTGCTGGCGCTATATGAAACCGTCGCCGAGCCGCTCTCCCCCCAAGCGCTTACGGCGGCGCGGCAGGCCGACTACATAACCTTCACCTCCTCCTCCACCGTGCGCTTCTTCCTCGACGCGGCGGGCGGCGCGGCAGGCCTTTCCCCCGAGACGCGGATCGTCTCGATCGGCCCGATAACGAGCGAGACCCTGCGTGAGCACGGGTTCCAGGCGCACGTCGAGGCCGAGGATCACGATGTCGACGGGGTCATCCAGGCGCTGCTCGCGGACGTTGCGGCACGAACTGCCTGACTGCGTTGCCTTGCTGTAGAAGGGGTGGACGCTCCTCGATCGGCACCCGGCGCATCTCCATCGGCTCGCCGAGACTCTGCGGTGGCAGCGCAATCGAACCCGACGCATAGACGCCGGCGAGCTCCGGACCGATCAAGCGCGCCGAGGCGGCCACCAACACCGCGTAGGCCATCGCAGAGAGCTCGCGCAACGACTGGTGGGAATGCCGGCGCACACCCAGGTCCACCTGAGCGAGGCCGTCGAGACCGACCGCGCGCCATGCGTCGATCAGCATCGCAATCTCCACCCCGTAACCGACGCTGAACGGCAGCCGCGTAAGGAGCTCACGCCGCGCCGCCACTTCGCCCGCCAGCGGCTGATCGAAGACCGCGAGCTCGGGCGCGTGCAGATTCAGCAGCGGTCGCGCCAGCAGCTCAGTGACGCGGCCGCCCTCGCCCGCACGCGAGGACGACCCCACGGGATCGCGAAATGGCCGCTGGAAGCAGCCCTTCACGAACTGAACCCCCGGCTCGCAGATCAACGGCCCCAACAGACCGAGGACAAAGCCGGCGTGAAAGTTCTCGGTGTCGGCGTCGAGGTAGACGACGAGCTCGCTCTGAACCACTCCCAGCGCGCGCCACATCGCATCGCCCTTGCCCTGCGCCGGGCCGCACTCGCGCGCGAGCGCATCCTCCTGCACGACCCTCAGACCGGCGGAAGCGGCGATCTCGACGGTTCCGTCAACCGAGGCGGAGTCGATCACAACCACCTCATCTATCAACCCAACCAGCTGCAACTCAGCTACGCACCGCGCGATCGGGCCGATCGTCGCGGCGACCTCGCGCGCCGGCAGCACGACCGCGACGGACTCGCGCTTGGCGGCGAGCAGCCGCTCCAGCGGGAACTGGCCGGCCCGGAAGCTGCGCCGCGCGCGCCAGTCGGTCACCGTCAGATCGTTGTCCATCCTCTCCTAAACCTAGCCGCCACCGGATGTGGTGCCGACGCTCGCGACCTCGTAGGCGCCTCCGGAACCCCCTCCACGATCTTGCGCAGATGCGCTTTGCAGGAGTCATTTCGGCTTTGCAGGAGTCATTTCGAGGTTTGCCCACGACGCTACACGGGGAGTAGCCTTGATTACACATGCCTCGCTCGCTGTGGAATGGCACGATCGCCTTCGGGATGGTGCGCGTGCCCGTCAAGCTGTACTCGGCCACGGAATCGAAGGCCGTTCGCTTTCGTGAGCGCCACTGCACCGACGGCGGCGCGATCGAACACCGCCGCGTGTGTGTGCAGGAGGGCAAAGAGATCCCATTCGGCGAGACCGTGAAAGGCTTCGAGGTCGGCACCGGCTCCTACGTGACGCTCTCCAAGGAGGAGATCGCCGCGGCCGACGGGCCGGGCGCGCACATGATCGAGATCGAGCACTTCGCCGGGCGCGATGAGATCGACCCGGTCTACTACGACCGCGCCTACCGCCTCGGCCCCGGCAAGCTCGGAGACGACTCCTACCTGCTGCTGCACGCTGCGCTGAAACGGTCTAACCGGGTGGGAATCGGTCGCTTTGTCTTTCACAACAAGGCTCACCTCCTCGCGCTCCGCGCACTCGAGGATGTGATCGCCCTGCACACGATGCGCTTCGCCGACGAGCTCGTGCCAGCCGGCGAGGTGGACATGCCGGCGCCGCAGCGCAAGCCCTCGAAGCCGGAGGTCACCGCCGCCCGCGCCCTCCTCGACCAGCTCAGCGCGAGCTTTCAGCCGGAGGAGTACGAGGACACCTATCGCGCGGCGCTGCTCGAGCTGATCGAACGCAAGGCGCGCGGCGAGACAATCGCCGCGCCCGAGCCCGTTCGGATCGCCCCCGAGGACGACCTGCTCGGAGCGCTGCAGGCGAGTCTTGAGCGTCAGGGCCGCTCGCCACGGGCGAAGAGGAAGAAGTCAAAGACGGACCGGTCGAGCTCGGGCAAGAAAGTCGTCGCCGGGAGCTCACGCTGATGCCCAGGCCACTGTGGAGCGGCTCGCTCAGCTTCGGCCTGCTCAACGTGCCGGTGACGCTCCACAGCGCCACGCGCGACCGCGACGTTCACTTCCAGTTGCTCCACGCGCCGGACTGCTCGCCGATCGAAACGCGCAGGGTGTGCGCGACCGAGGAGAAGCCGGTGCCGTGGCCGGAGATCGCCCGGGGCTACGAGCTCGACGACGGCAGCTGGGTGCTGCTCTCCGACGAGGACCTGCAGGCGGCCGCGCCCCGGCAGAGCCGCACGATCGACATCGAGCGCTTTGTCGAGGTGGCGGAAATCGACCCCGTCTACTTCGACCGCTCCTATCTGCTCGTCCCCGCCGATGAGGGCGCGGCGCGCGCGTATGCGCTGCTGAGCGAGACGATGCGGGATTCGGGGAAGGCGGCGCTTGGGCGCTTTGTGCTGCGCGCCAAGGAGCGGCTCGTGGGCATTCGCGTCCGCGACGGGGCGCTCACGCTGACGACGATGCTGTTCGGAGACGAAGTTCGCGCCACCGAGGAGATCGCCGCGGAGATCGAAGCCGCGGAGCCGCCACGCGAGCAGGTCGAATCAGCCGTCGCCGTGATCGAGGAGCTCAGCGTCGAGTTCGATCCGACGCGCTATCGCGACGAGCACCGCGCCCACCTCAAGCGGATCATCAAACGCAAGCAGCAGGGCAAGAAGATTCCAATGCCGGGGCCTCCCGTCGAGGAACCCGTCACCAGTGCTCCTGATCTGATGGGTGCGCTGGAGGAGAGTCTTTCGCGGATCCGGGAAAAGACAGTTACCCAGAAGGCCCGCGACCAGCGATCGAGTCCCACCAAGAGATCATCCAAGGGTGCGGTTACGCGTAAGGCAAGCCGGGTAGGAGTAAAAAAGCAAGAGACAGCCAGAAAGACATAAGAGCGCAAGAAACTGGTTGCCACGAGGTTGCCGGGACGGTCTACTGAGGAGTGAGAAGCGATGGCCAGCACGCCCAGATACGAGCAGGAAGAGACCAACGCGGCGGCCGCGGAAGCCGCGGGAATCGGCGGCGTCACCGGCGAGGAGGAGCTGGACCCGGCCCAGCTACCCGTGACCGAGGCCGGCGGTGGCGTAGCCGAGGGCTTTGAGGAGTCAGAGCGAGCGCTGATCAACCATGCCTCCCATGGCGACCAGCAGGCCGCGCACACGATTCTGCACGATCAGGGGCCGCCGGAGGAGGAGGGCGCCGCGCGCGAGGATTCGGAGTCAGACCACGAGCGCAGCAGTGAGCTCGGCGACGAGCGGTAAGAGGGTGGCCGCCGCGGCGCGGCCACTGCGCGAGTACAAGGCCAAACGAAACTTCGCCAGCACCCCAGAGCCTGCGGGCCGCGATGACGCTGAGGGGCGCGGGTCCCGCTTCGTCGTGCAGGAGCATCACGCGCGCAGCCTGCATTGGGACCTACGGCTCGAACGTGACGGCGTGCTCATCTCGTGGGCGGTCCCGAAGGGCATCCCGGACGACCCGAAGCGCAATCGTCTCGCGGTACACGTCGAGGACCACCCGCTGAGCTACATCGACTTCGCGGGCGAGATCCCTGCCGGGGGCTATGGCGCCGGCAGCGTGGCGATCTGGGACGAGGGCACCTATGACACACACAAGTTTCGCGACGACGAGGTGATCGTCACCTTTCACGGCGACCGCGTTCAGGGCAAGTATGCGCTGTTTCAGACGAAGGGCAAGAACTGGATGATCCACCGCATGGACCCTCCCCTGCAAGACGGGCGCGAGCCGATGCCCGAGCGTCTGGTGCCGATGCCGGCGAGCGCGGGGCGGCTGCCCGCAGAGGAGGAGGAATGGGGATTTGAGATCAAGTGGGATGGCGTGCGCGCGATCGCCTACTGGCAACCCAAACTACTGCGGATCGAGAGCCGCAACCTGAACGACGTCAGCGCTCGCTACCCCGAGCTGCGTGCGCTCGGCCCGCAGCTGGGCTCTCGCGAGGCGGTGCTCGACGGCGAGATCGTCGCCTTCGACGAGCAGGGACGCCCGAGCTTCGAGCGACTGCAGCGGCGGATGCACGTCTCTTCGAGCAGCATCATCCGCGGGCTCGCAGACGAAGCGCCTGTCAGCTACCTGATCTTCGACCTGCTGTATCTCGACGGCCACACAACGATGGCGCTGCCTTATCGAGAGCGCCGCGCGCTGCTGGAGGGACTCGAACTGAAGGGCCCGACCTGGCAGACACCCGCCTACCACGCCGGCGAGGGACGCGAGCTGCTGGCGGCCGCCGCAGAGCAGCGGTTGGAGGGCATTGTCGCCAAGCGCCTGGGCTCGCCCTATCGGCCCGGTAGGCGCACGGACGAGTGGCTGAAGATCAAGAACGTCAACCGTCAGGAGCTCGTGATCGGGGGGTGGCTGCCGGGCAAGGGAAACCGCGCGGGGCGGCTCGGAGCGCTGCTGATGGGTTACTACGAGCCGGATCAGGATGGTCAACAGACGCTGCGCTACGCCGGCCGCGTCGGCACGGGCTTCGACGTTCGGGAGCTGGAGCGTCTGGGCCGAGAGCTGACGGCGCGCTCGCGGGATTCGAGCCCCTTCGCGGGGACCCAGCCGCCGCGCGGGGCACGTTTTGTGGAGCCGGAGCTCGTGGCCGAGATCGAGTTCCGGCAGTGGACCCAAGACCGCATCCTGCGGCACTCCACATACAAGGGGCTACGCGAGGACAAGCCGGCAGCGGAGGTGCGGATGGAGACCGCGATCCCGACGGATGACGGAAACGCCGAAAAACCGCGCAAGACGCCCAAAAAGACAGTGAAAGTCGTGAAGGGAGAGAAAGAGAGCGAGCAAGAGAAGCAGAAAAAGAAAGAGAACAACAAAGACGATCATCTCCCCAAGGCGCCATACGAGATCCTGCGCGAGACCATGCGAGTGGTGGAGATCGAAGTCGAGAGACGCACCCTGAAGTTGACCAACCGCGAGAAGGTCATGTACCCGCACACAGGGTTCACGAAGGGCGATCTGATCGGCTACTACGCCGCGGTCGCGCCTGTGCTGCTGGGCCATCTCGCCGGCCGGCCGCTGACGCTCAAGCGCTATCCCGACGGCGTCGAGGGAGAGTATTTCTACGAGAAGCGCTGCCCACCACATCGACCTTCGTGGGTGAGCACCACCCCGATCAAAAGCGAGCGTGGGAAGGACACGATCGACTATTGCCTCGCTGACGACCTGCCGACGCTGATCTGGGCCGCGAACCTGGCCGCGATCGAGCTGCACCCGAGCCTTTCGCGGGCCGCGGACATGACCAGGCCGACCGCGATCGTGTTCGACCTCGACCCCGGCGCCCCGGCGGCCCTGAAGCAGTGCTGCCGCGTCGCGCTGTGGATCAGAGAGGTGTTCGACATGTTTGGGTTGGACACGCTCGTGAAGACCTCTGGTTCCAAGGGCCTACAGGTATATGTGCCGCTCAACACCCCGGTCAGCTACGAGCAGACCAAGCCCTTCGCGCGCGCGGTCGCCGAGCTGTTGGAGAAGCGCCACCCGCGGCAGGTGATCTCGCGTATGGCAAAGGATCTGCGGCCCGGCAAGGTCCTGATCGACTGGAGCCAGAACGACGAGCACAAGACGACGGTGTCCGTCTACTCGCTGCGCGCGCGTGAGCGTCCCACGATCTCCACTCCGCTGGCTTGGAAGGAGGTCGAGCAGGCGCTACGGAGCAGGCGCAAGCCCGAGCTGAGCGCCGAGCCGAGCGCTCTGTTGAAACGAGTCGAGCGCGACGGCGACCTGTTCGAGGGGCTGCTGACGCTCAGGCAAGAGCTCCCGGAGCTGTCCGTCGGACTCGAAGCGGCACCCCAGTCGTGAGAAACCGCAAGTAGGTAGGTTACCGGCGGATGTCCCAGAAAACACCACCGGAGGCGTTGGTCTGCGTCGTCGAGATCCCGAAGGGCGTGCGCAACAAGTACGAGTACGACCCCGAGCTCGGCGGGATCAAGTTCGATCGGCTGCTGATGAGCGCCGCGACCTATCCCGCCGACTATGGCTACCTACGCGGCACGCTCGGCCAGGACGGCGATCCCCTGGACGCGCTGGTGTGTCTGTACGAGGCCACGTTCTCCGGATGTCTGATCCCGGTCAAGCCGGTCGGGATGTTCATGATGCGCGACGAGAAGGGCATTGACGACAAGATCATCTGCGTCCCGTTGCACGACCCTTACTGGAACGAATACCAAGAGCTCGAGGATCTGCCGGTGCTGCTACGTCAGGAGATCGAGCAGTTCTTCTCGATCTATAAGGAGCTGGAGGGCAAGACGGTGAGTATCGACGGCTGGCACTCGCGCGAGGAGGCCGAGCGGGAGATCGCCGAGGCCCGCGAGCGCCTGCGAGACAGCTGAGGTCAAGTCGAATGGACGCGGTCGAGCTGCTGGTCGAGGCCGGCGCGGCGCTGGCCGGCTCGCTGGATCCGCGAACCACGATGCGCGAGGTCGCAAAGCTGACCGTGCCACGGTTAGCCGATATCTGCGTGATCGACATGCTCGACGAGCAGGGCCAGATCAACGATGTCGCCGTCGTCGCGGCGGACGAGGAGATCGCGCTCGACCTCGAAGCGCTGCGGGCGCGGGCGCCGCTGGATCCGGACGGCGAGCATCCCGTCGCACGTGTGATCCGCAGCGGGCAACCACAGCTGCTCGCGGAGATGGCAGACACCTCACTGAGAACCTTCGCGGAGAACTCCACCCACGCGGAGTTCATGATCGCCCACAACTACCGCTCCGCGGTCGTCGTGCCTTTGCGGGCCCGCGGCAGGACGCTCGGCGCGATCTCGATCCTGCGACTCGAGCCGAGCAAGCCATTCGGGCAGGCGGAGAGACCCTACGGACAGGATGATCTCGAGCTCGCTCTGGAGCTCGCGCGACGGGCGGCGCTGGCGATCGATAACGCCCGCCTGTTCTCCGACCTGCGCCGGCTCGAGCAGCGCCTGGAGGCGATCCTGATCAACGTCGCGGAGGCGATCACGGTGGTCGATCGCGCCGGGCAGACGGTCTTCGCCAACCAGGCCGCGGCCGATCTCCTGCAGATGGCTTCGCCCAGCGAGCTGACCAGCGCCGAGCCGGGCTCGATCATGCGGCGCTTTCTGGTCTCCGACGAGTACGGAAACGAGCTCGATCTCGAGAGCATGCCCGGCAGGCGGCTGTTTGCGGGGGAGCATCCGGAGCCGCAACTCGTGCGCAACATCGTCCGCGCAACCGGTGAGGAGCGCTGGATCATGACGCGGGCATCCCCAGTCGCCGACCCCGACACGGGACAGATGCTCTACGCGGTCAACGTCTTCGAGAACGTGACCGCGATCAAGCGCGCGCAGCTGGCTGAGAGCTTTCTCGCGGAGGAGCGAGCCCAGATCGCGCACACGCTGCAGCGGGCGCTGCTCCCGGAGTCCCTGCCGGAGATCGACGGGGTGGAGATCGAGACGCTGTACGCGGCCGCCGGCGAGCTGAACGAGGTGGGCGGCGACTTCTACGACGTGTTCGACTACGGCGACGCCAGAACCATGCTCGTAATCGGGGATGTCTGTGGCAAGGGTCCCCGGGCGGCTGGAGTCACGGCGCTGGCTCGCCACACGCTGCGCGCCGCCGCGATCGGCGGCCAGTCGCCGACGGCCATGCTCTCGACGCTCCACCAGGCACTGCTGCGCCAGCCGCCGGGGGCGGATCTGTGCACCGTCTGCCTGATCATGCTCACGCGCGAGGAGCACGGCGCCCGTCTGACGATCGCGCTCGCCGGACATCCACCCCCGCTGCTGATCAGAGGCGACGGAGTTGTCGAGCAGGTCGGTCGCAGCGGTACGGTGCTCGGCGTCGTCAGCCCCGTGAGCGTGCGGGAGAGTGAGATCGAGCTTGCAGCCGGGGAGACGCTGCTGCTGTACACCGATGGCGTGATCGAGGCGGGCAGACCCAGCCACCTGCTCGGCGAGGACGGGCTGATCGAGCTTTGCACGGCAGCACCGGGCCTTGCGCTAAGCGAGTTCCTCGAGCACATCGAGCAGGCGGCCCTCGCTCGCGCCAAGGGGCGCCTCCGCGACGACATCGCGCTGCTGGCGCTCCGATTGACGCCCTATCCACGCGAGGGCGCTTGACGCCAATGCGCGCTGGCCCACTCGACGCAATGCGTACGAGGACGCTGGAGCTCGATACGTCTACAAAAGCGCACAGCGCGCTAAAACCGTGCGCTAATGTTCGGAGGATGGCGCTCGAGGGCAACCTTTCGATCGACGTGAGCCGCGAGCCAGATCGTGTGGTGCTGCGCCTGAACGGCGAGCTCGACCTGGCCAGCGTGCCGCTGCTCGAGAGCGAGGTCGAGAGCGCGACGCTGGATGACCCGGCGACAATCGTGCTCGACCTGCGTGGGCTCGAGTTCATCGACTCGACCGGTTTGCGGGCGATTCTCTTGCAGGACAAGCGCTCAACCGAGCGCGGTCAGACGTTCGCCCTCGTCCGCGGCTCCGAGCAGGTCCAGCGACTGATGCGCATGACCGGCTTGGACGAGCACCTGAAAATCATCGCCTCTCCCGAGGAGATCCTCCTTTAGGCCCGATCCCACTGGTAGGCGCGATCCCGCCGGTTCGGCGGCCGTCGGCGGGGCAACCACCCTCGGTCGGCCACGCGTGCACCTGCGCCAGACCAGCTCGACCAACGACCGCGCACGCGAGCTGGCAGGGACCGGGGCGCCGCACGGCACGCTCGTCACAGCCTCCTCGCAGAGCGCCGGTCGCGGACGCCAGGGCCGGCGCTGGTCGGCGCCCGCGAGGAGCTCGCTGCTGATGTCGCTGCTCCTGCGCTCCCCACCGCCGTTGCTGGGACTGATCGCCGCGGTGGCGGTCTGCGATGTCGCGGGCGAGCAGGCGCAGATCAAGTGGCCGAACGACATCGTGGTCGGAAGGCCAGGCCCCAGCCGCCCTCTGGCCAAGCTCGCGGGAATCCTCGCCGAGGGGCGGCCCCAGGCGGGCTGGGCGGTGCTCGGCATCGGCCTGAACGTGGCCGTCCGCTTGGAGGAGCTGCCAATCGAGCTGCGCTGCACGGCCGCCACCCTCGGCTGCTCGCCGGACGCAATCGAGCCTACGCTCGAGCGGCTGCTCGCCGCGCTTGCGCGAAGGCTAAAGGAGCCTACGGCGCGGACCCTCGACGCCTGGCGCTCACGTGACGCGTTGTACGGGCGCGAGATCGCGTGGGACTCGGGGCGCGGGCGTGCACAGGGCATCGACGGCACGGGGCGTCTGATCGTCGCACTCGGCGACGGGGGGCGCACCACCCTCGATGCCGGTGAGGTTCATCTGGAGTCCGTCGATTAGAGCGGCGCCCCTGGCCCGCTCACTCTTCGGCGTGGTCGAGCGCCTCCTCGACGTTGAGCTGTAGCTTCTCCCCGGCACCCGGCGCCAGCTCGCCACCGTTGTCCTTCGCGCTCGTCGGCGCGCTCGATAGCGCCTCCGTCAGCACAGCGTCGCTCGGCGTCTGGGCCTGGGGCCGGCTCGCCTTGCGGCGACCCCTGCCGGTCCCGGGCGGCCTGCCATTGCCCGCCCCGCCCGCGCCGTTGGCACTACCCCCGCCCTTGGCTCCCTTGCGCCGGCGGCGCGCGTTGCGCGCGCGGCGCTTGGGGAAGTTGCGCAACAGCTCGCGGGCGAGCGCCGGGGGCTTGCGCGCCATCCGCGTGCGCGCGCCGCGCAGCGCCTCCTCGGCCTCGGGGGTGTGCGCCAGCGCCGCAGCCAGCAGCGCCGCGGACAGGCGCCGGTCCTGCTTGCGCGCAGCATGAATCAACCGCCGCGCGTTGCGCGCGTGCGCGCCGCCGGCCGAGTTGACGAGCAGGCCGAGCAGCCGCTTGGTCTCCGGCCAGCGCTGCACCGCGTACTCCTCGTGCACGTCGCGCGTGTACTCGGCCAGGCGCCAGATCCAGGCATTGGCCTGATCGCGACGGCCGATCCGCCGCTCGACCAAAGCGCGCAGCATGACCTTCGACGCTTCGCGGCGCTCGTCGCGCGGCCAGCCACCGATGATGTCGATCGCCGTGTCGAAGGTGTCCGCGTCGCCCAACGCGGGGATGTCGGTCAAAGCCCGCAGGCGCAACTGCGCGTTCTTGTTGCGCTGCACGGCGGTGATCAGGAAGCGGCTCTTCAGCTCGCCGGTGCGGTCGAAGTGGAGCATCGCCCGAGCGCGGCGCCAGCCGTTGGGTGCGACGCGCGCGCCGGCCAGGGCCGCCCACACGTGCTGCTCGCCGTAGTCGAGGTGCTCGACCGCGATCCGCCACAGCTCGCGCTCGAAGACCTCGAAGCGGCGCTCCTCCTCCGCGCACACGGGCAGCACGCGCCGCTCGACTCGCATCCGCCGGCCGCGACCGCGGCGCACCGGGCCGACGACGATCGCGCCACCGCGGTAGACGTCGCGGTCGAGCAGCGAGTGCAGCGTCACGACGGGGTCGTCGTGCTTGGTGGCGGGGTGTACGAAGTCGACGACCAGGCCCGCCTCCTTGCCGGGATGGCGGCGCGTGACGCGCCCGACGCGCTGCTGGTAGATGCGCTTGGACGCGGTCGGCGCGAGGTGCACGCAGACGGTCGCGCGCGGGCTGTTCCAGCCCTCGGCAAGCAGCTGCGCGTTGATCAAAACGTCGATGTCGCCGCGCTCGTAACGGGCAAGGATGCCCGCCAGCTCGCGCTTGGGCGTCTCGCCCGAGACCGCCTGCGCCTTCAATCCTTCCGCGCGGAACGCTTCCGCGAGGTTGTACGCGTGGCGCACGCCGGCGGCGTAGACGACGCCGGGGACGCCGTTGAAGCGCGTCTTGTAGAGGTTGGCGGCGGCCATGTTGAACGGCTGCTGGTCGAGCAGCTCGGCGAGCTGCTCCTGGTCGAACTCGGTGTCCACCTCGCCCCGGCGCAGCGGCACCTTGGCGATCGTGCGCACTCCGGTGCCGGGCGAGATCCGCACGCAGCGCAGCGGCGAGATCACGCCGCGCCGCGCCGCCTGCGCGAGATCGAAGCGCGAGGTCTGCGTCGGGAACAGGTCGGTCACGTGGCGTGCGATCAGCGCGCCGGTGGCGGTCATGCCGATGAAGATCGGTCCCGTCCAGGCCCTGATCGCGGCGCTCGTCTTCTCCCCCAGCGCCGTATGCGCCTCGTCGCAGATGACGATCGTGTAGGCACTGGAGATCTTGCCCGCGTTACGCACGAACCACTGGTAGGTCTCGACTGTCACCGGTCCCTTGGTCGAGTCCTCGCCCACGAGCAAAGCACGGCTGATGCGCTTGGAGTAGCCGCGGTCGCGCAGCTCGCCGTGGAACTGGTCCACGAGGTTGCGCCGGTGGGTGAGGATCAAAACCCCGCCGGTGTGCGAGGCCTCGACGAAGCCGAGTGCCGCGACCGTCTTCCCCGCGCCGGTCGCGTGCTCGAACCAGAAGCGCTTGGCGGCGTTTGGATCCTCGGGCTGCTCGGCGAGCGACTCCTCCTCATCGTCCTCATCGACCCAGTCGCGGGGCTCCTCGTCGGAGTCGCTTTGGAGCTCTGGCTCCTGCTCCTCCTCGGCGAGCGGATCGAGGTCGTCCTCGTCATCGAGCTCATCGTCGTCCTCGTCATCCACGTCGGGTGCGGCGCGCTGAACGGGGCCGAGGTCGTCGTCGTCCTCCTCCTCATCGCCCTCGTCATCAGGCTCGTCGTCATCGTCCTCGCCCTCCAAGGCGGTCCCGGCGGCGATGGCGCCCGAAGCCTCGGTGGCGAGAAGATCCTCCGCTGGCGCGGCCTCGTCGGGGCCGAAGATCGCGGCTGAGGCGAGCAGCTCGGGCGAGGCCGCGGCGGTGGCGTTGCCGCCGTTCTCGGTGCTGCGCAAGGCCTCGGCCAGCAGGGCAGTGAGCGTGCCGGACAGGGCGTCGACCTGGTGGGCGGAGAGCACGGTCCCGTCCACCAGCTTCGGCTCGTCCTCGGAGAGCACGCGTTCGAGGCCAAGCAGCAGCGAGAACTCGCGGCGCCAGGCGGTCGAGGGGATCTTGGCTTTCTCCCCCAACTCGAGGAGCGCCTGGTCGAGCGCGCGCCGGCGGGGAGTTAGGGGCCCACCCACCCCACCCACCCCACCCACCCAGCCGAGCGCGACCGCGGGATCCTCGCCGTCGTGCAGGAAGCGCTCGCGCACGAACTTACCCGCGCGAGCGATGTCGGCGGAAGAGGGAATGGACGCGGCCACGAGGGCCACTGAAGTGGGCTCGGCCATAAAGGCTCTGGACTACGAGACGAGCCGCCGTAGAAAGACTTCGACGTGGCTCGGAAAGGCCGGCACTCAACCGGCGAGATTTGCCGGATGCTCAGCGCAGCCCGGCTCCTAGTGCCCCTCAGGATATAGCAGGTCGCGGCGCGATTGCGGCGAGCGCCATCTGCCACCCTTACCGCGATGTCCTCGAACCGGCACCCGCAACGCACGCTGATGGCTCTGGGCGGGCTCGTACTGGTGGTGCTGCTCGCCGTCGGACTCGTCCAGCTCTCGCGCTCCCCCTCACAGGCGCCCGCGGCGCCGTCGGGGTTGACGGTGGCCCAGATGCAGGCCCGCCTGCAGGGCTCGCCCGCGCCGCTGGCCGCACTGCATGCCCAGGCCAATGAGCTGCTGGGAGGCGGTGCGCGTGCTCTCGATGCGCGCTTGGCGGCGCTGCGCGAAGAGCCCACGGTGATCAACAAGTGGGCCTCGTGGTGCGAGCCCTGCCGCGCCGAGTCGGGCGTGTTCCAGCGCGCGGCGGTGAGCCTCGGACGCGAGGTCGCGTTCATCGGGCTGGACTCGGGCGACAGCAGCCGTGGCGAACCGGAAGGCTTCCTGCGCACCTTCCCGCAGAGCTATCCGAGCTACTACGACGAGAGCGGGCGCCTCGGCCTGGCGATCACCGATTCGTCGTTTACGCCCGTGACCGTCTTCTATGACC
Organism: uncultured Solirubrobacterales bacterium; assembly: GCA_963837135.1. Lineage (GTDB taxonomy): Bacteria > Actinomycetota > Thermoleophilia > Solirubrobacterales > Solirubrobacteraceae > Palsa-744. Next base: position 377,482 of record CAWILV010000002.1, on the reverse strand, counting down.
GCGCGGGCGGGCGCTACATCCGCCAGGGTCCGTACCTGAGCGTGGCAAAGCTTGAAGCCGATGTCCGACGCTACGCGCTCGGCAAAGTTTTCGGATAGACACTGAGCCATGCCTGAGATCCGGATCGACCCGCTGAGCGGGCACAAGACGATCGTCGCCGGAGAGCGCTCCGGGCGTCCCGGGGGCGAGCCGACCTGCGCTCCGGCAGAGCCGATCGACACCGAGCGCGACCCGTTCGCCGAGGGTCACGAGGACCGCACTCCGCCGGAGCTCTACGCGCTGCGCCCCGGCGGTGGGCCGCCGAACTCGCCCGGGTGGACGGTGCGGGTGGTGCCGAACCTCTACCCGGCGCTGACCCCGGCGGACCCGGACGATGGAGTGCAGGCCGATCGATCGGAGATCGCGGAACCGGCCCGGGGCAGGCCGGAGCTGTTCACCGCGCTCCCGGCCACTGGCGCCCACGAGGTGATCGTCAACGGGCCGCAGCCGGTCCTGTCGCTGGCCGACCTACCCGCGGAGCAGGTGGCGGCCGCGGTAGAGGTGTGGCGCGAGCGCATGCGCGCACACGTAGGTTGCGCCTACACGCAGCTGATCGTCAACGAGCGCCGTGAGGGGGGAGCCTCGCTGCCGCACACACACGCGCAGCTGTACGCGCTGAACTTCGTGCCGGCCGTCGTGGCCCGCGAGCGCGAGCGCGCAAACGCCTACACGACGCGCACGATGGGCCAGAGCCTGCTGGGGGACGTGATCGCCGAAGAGGTGCGATTGCGCGAGCGGATCGTCGCGGTCGACGAGGAGGCGGTACTGATCGCGCCGTATGCCTCGCGGCTGCCGTTCCAGCTGATGCTCGTGCCCCGGCGTCCGCGCGCGCGCTTCGAGGACGACGGTCCGTCCGGTGCGGCACTCTTACACGACGGTCTGAAGCGGCTCGCGCGCCTCCTCGGGTCGAGCCCTCCGTTGAACCTGTTCGTGCGAACCGCGCCGCTCGGCGCCGATCACTTCTGCTGGCGAATCGACGTCCTCCCGCGCCTGACCCACCTGGCCGGACTGGAGCTGTCCACGGGCGTGAACCTGAACATCGTCGCGCCGGAGCACGCCGCCGCTTTACTACGCTATGCGTGAGTAGTCGCAATATGCCGCCCAGGCCGCGCAGTAGTCTGGGCCGATGCCGCCTGAGGAACGCTTCGTACCGAGGTTCGCCGCCGAGCCTCCACTGGAGGACCTGCCCTACGGCCGCTGGGCCGAGCGGCTGAGCACGGAGTTCCTGGCGGCCTGCCTGGCGCTCGACGCCGAGGAGGAGGATCTCGGCGAGCCGGGTGAGATCCGCTGGTATCCGGACCGCACCTGGAACGGGCGCACGTACGTGCCCGGGACGTCGATCACGGCGAACGGGTACGAGCTGTTCGGGCACGTGAGCTTCGTCGGAGCGGAGGGGGGCGGCGAGCAGAGCGACTTCGCCGCGCAGGTGGACTTCACCGAGGAGACCGCCGAGCGCAACCCCGACTGGAAGCTCGACCTCTGCGACGAGGTGATCGGGTCCTGGCGCGGCCACGCCGGGTCGGTGGCCGCGATCACCCTGATCTGGGGACGGCCGCTGATCTCCGGCGGCGCGATCGTCACCGCCGAGCTCGCGGACCTCGCCGTCGATCAGTGCGAGCTGCTCGACGAGCGCTTCACGCTGATCGCCCCCGATGACTACCGGCACGACCTGCTCGAGATCAAGCTGTTCGCTGCCAGGGGGGAGGAGCTCGCGCGGGAGTCGATGTATGCGGGGGACGACGCCACTACCGACGTAAACGAGGAGGAGCGATGACAGCAGAAGAGCATCACGGCCCGGTGAAGACCCAGAATCATCTCGGCAAGGCGCTGCACCCCAGTCCGGCGGTGATCAAAGAGGCGATGGGCGACGTCGAAGGCTTCAACGCGAAGTTCGCGGTGCTCGTCACACGGCTCGTCGGGACGATGTGGTGCGCCTACCTGTTCACGATCATCGCTCTGCTCGGTCTCTCACCGGCTCTCAAACCCGGCGGCGAGGGCCTGATCGCGTGGATCGCGCAGACTTTTATCCAGCTCGTGCTGCTGTCGATCATCATGGTCGGGCAGAACGTGCAGAGCCTCGCCGCGGACGCCCGTTCCGCGAACACGTTCAAAGACGCGGAGACGATCCTCGACCGCCTCGACCTGCACACCCAAGGTGGCCTGAAGGCGATCCTCGACCGCCTGGATGAAATCGCGCCGCCAGCCACCACGACGCCCAACCAACCGAGCTCCGGGATGCCGTCCAGCGACTAAGGTTTGGGCTGGATCGCGACGATACAGGTGTCGTGAGCGTGCGGTCCAAGCAGTTGGCGCTGATGGCGAGCCTCGTGGCGATGCTCGTCGGCGTGGGCGTCTCGACGGCGGCGGCCGAAGTCACCCCGTACTTCCTAAACGAAGGCAGCAACCCCCTTGCCGTCGCGGCCGGAGCGGAAGGGGACCTGTGGTACACCGCGACACCCAAAGGCTGTTTCGGGGCCGTCACCCGGTTCAGCGAAGGGACCATGCCGATCGGTGTCGGGTGCGCAGAAACATCAGAAGAAAGGACTGCATTTGAGGGCAGCGGCACGAACGGCATCGCGCTCGGCCCCGAAGACAATCTTTGGTTCACCGCGGGCGGCGGGATCGGACTCATCAAACCATCCGCCACGGAATCAGAAGACTTCCTGCTCCCTCCAGTCAAAGAAGCAATCGTCAACACACAACCTCTACCCAACACCGCTGTGGGCGGCATCACCGTAGGGCCGGAACACGAAAACCTGTGGTTCACCGAGGTCGAAAACAATACGAGCAAGATCGACCGCATCAACCCCACAAAACCCAGCGAAATCGAGGAACACACGCTCCCTCCAGGAAACGAGCTCGGTACCGGTACGGATGGGGCGAGCAGCGAGAACATCGCGGCGGGACCCAACAACACCCTGTGGCTCACCGAGCCCGGCTCGCACGCGATCGGCGTCGTCAACACCGAAGGTAAAATCGTGCACCAGTTCGTTCTGAAGGAATCGGACGACCCCCAGAGCATCGCGGCGGGGCCCGAAGGCAACATGTGGTTCACCGACCCGAACGCTCCATACACGATCGGGCGCGTCAACCCCGCGGGGGAAGTCAGCGAATTCCCGGCCCCCAGCGCACCCGCGAGCATCGTCAAGGGGCCCGACGGCAACATGTGGTTCACCCAGGGCGGCTCGAGCGAAGAAGCGGGTGTGGGGTGCATCATCCCGACGGGTCAGATCGAACTGATCCACGAACGGAACGAAGGCGGCGACCCCGTGGGGATCGCGGTCAACAACGACGGCACGATCTGGTTCACCCAGAGCGCGACCGACAGGCTCGATCATCTCTACCCGGTGGTCTGCGGCGCAAAACCGCCACCGCCCCCAACTACGACGAACGGCAACCCCCCCTCCACCACGCCGAGCGGGGGCGCACCCAGCACACCCGGCACAACCATCACGCCAAAAGGCGGAGGCACACCCGCCGCCCCTCCCCTGGCCACCGTCCTGGGGCTGCCCCCGGCGCAGCAGTGCCTCAGCAAACGCACGCTGCTGGTACACGTGCACGCCCCACCCGGCCAGCAGTTGCTCAGCGTGAAGCTCTCGCTTGCAGGCAAGGTGCTGCGCTCAGAGACGTTCACCAAGGGCAAGAACAACAAGGTTCCCCCCACCCTGGTCGACCTGAGAGGGCTGCCCAAGGGGACCTTCACGCTGACGATCGTCGTGGAGAGCAAGGCGGGCAAGACCTACCGCGCGACCAGCACCTACCACACCTGCGTGCCCGGAAAACACAAGAAGAGCAAGTGAAGAAAGTGCCCCCGCCAGGAGTCGAACCTGGATCTACCGCTTAGGAGGCCAGGCTCTGGACCCTCGCAAAGCCGAGAATCCCAGTGTTTATAGGGGTTCTCGGACTTTGGCCGATGACGTGATGTGGTCTGATATCGGTGGATTTCGGTGGGTTTGGGCAGCAGAATGGGGTTGCTGCCCAAACGCTCTAACCAAGAAGCTGATCCAACACTCTTGACGATTTCTCGTATCGCGTTACAATCATTGTATGGACCAGGTGATTGACCGGAATGCCAGTGTGGCGCAGCAGGTGCGCGGTCGGGTGCTGCGCTCTGGCGAGCGGCTGTGGCGGATCGAGGATTTCGAGGGGTCGCCGTCGGCCGTCAACAATGAGCTTCGCCGTCTGATCTCTCGGGGGGAGCTGATGCGCGTCCGTCGGGGTGTGTATTGGCGCGGCAAGAAGAGCCGCTTCGGCATGATCGGCGCCTCCCAAGGCGAGGCTGTGCAGAAGGTGCTTGGAGGCCAGGAGGCCATCGGAGCCACGGGCTGGAATGCCACCAATCTCCTTGGCCTGTCAACTCAGGTGTCTCCCGTCGAAGCGCTGGCAGTAACTCATCGTCGCCCGGAGGGCCTGCACAACGTCAAGGTCTCAAGCCGGGCGGCGCGCTCGGGACGCCGGGAGGCCAAGCTCAACGGCATGGAGGTGACCTTTCTCGAGGCGCTGGAGGGTTGGGACCGCTATGTGGAGGCTGACGGCGCCACTGCCCTGGAGCGCTTTGGTGAGTTGCTCGACCGGGATGACGTACGCGTCGAGCGCCTTGTGAGAGCGAGCCGCACCGAGCCGCCAGTCGTCCGTGAGCGTCTGCGCGTGGTGCTGCGCCACGGAGGCCATGAGGAACACGCCGTGAAGGTCCGAGCGGCTCGTGACCCGCGCACCCGTGCCCGTGCGCTGCGTGTGCTCGGCAGCGCGGCGTGAGCCGTCTACGCGACAACGACGCGGACTTCGAGGGCGCCGTTGTCAGCGCTGCTGAGCGCCTCGGCCTGGCGCCTCTGTTCGTGGAGAAGGACTACTGGGTTACCCAGGTGCTGCGAGCCTTGCACGACCAGCACGCCGGCGCGTTCGTCTTGAAGGGCGGCACCAGCCTGTCCAAGGGCTATGAGCTGATCGAGCGCTTCTCAGAGGACGTCGACATCCTCATCCAGCCCGCCAGAGATGACTCGGCCAAAAGCCGGGAGCGCCTGCTGAAAACCATCACCGAGCACGTCGCCCACACGCTCGACGTCGAGTGGCTCCCAGCGCGCGAGCCCGGACGCGGCAAGACGCCACACCGCGCCGACGTGCTGAGCTACCCACGCGTCGTTCGCTCCGCCGTCGCGATCCCAGTGGAGGACCGAGGAGTACTGCTGGAGACCGGATATGCCGGCGGCGAGTGGCCCTCAGAGAGGGTGACACTGACACCGATGCTCTGTGAGCCGCTCGGCCTCGACCCCAGCGACTACGAGGACACGATGCCGTTCGACGTGCGGGCACTCCTGCCGATGCGAACGCTGCTGGAGAAGATCTCTCTCCTGCATCACATCGCCACGCACTACGCACAGGACGCCACGGTCGCCGACCAACGCTGCGGACGCCACTACTACGACATCTACCGCCTGCTCGACCACACACCGACACGTGCCGCGCTCGAGGACCGCGGGCAATTCGAGCGCGTCCTCTCCGAAATGCAGGTCATCTCCGCCACCCACTACGCCGGCTGGACCGAGCGACCTCCCGAGGGCTATGCAAGTAGCCCCGCGTTTGAGCCGCCCGTCGACTCGGAGCTACGCGCGTGGCTGCAGGCACGCTACGGCGACGCCGCCACGCTCATGCCCGCCAAGACCTCCGGCCAGTGGCCAAGCTTCGGTCAGGTGCTCAAGCGCATCAGCGAGCACTCGCGCCTGCTGTAACAGGCGACGAGCGGCACTCCGACGCCTACTGCGGCCTAACCGGAACGCCACCCGCCGCGAAACGAGGCACGCGCAGCTAGCAATGCCGCGTCTAAAGACACGAACCACAGCGCCATCTCGCGGCCGGTCAGGCGTAGAATGAGGGCGTCAGGTTAACTGTGTAGGCGAGTTATTGGTTAATTGTAACGGTGGCTCGGTGGGTGTCGATTAGTGGTGGTCAGTTTGCAGTATCGGGGACGCGGTCGCCGAAGTGGATCTTGAACGCGAGTAGCGCTGTCGTCCAGTTCCGTGTTCGTGTCCATTGCGGGACGGCGTTCTTTAGGGCGAGATAGACGAGCTTGCGGGCGGCGTCCTCGTTGGGGAAGCTGCCCTTCGTCTTGATTGCCTTGCGCAGCTGGCGGTTCAGCGCCTCGATCGCGTTCGTGGTGTAGATCACGCGGCGAACGTCGGGCGGGAAGGAGAGGAACGGGGTCACGTGCTCCCACGCATTCAGCCACCCTTGGGTGATCACGGGGAACCGTTGGCCCCACTTCTCGTCGAAGGCCTCGAGCTCGGCCTGGGCCTGGTCGGCGTCCACGGCGGTGTAAATCGGCTTCAGGTCGCGGGCGACCTGCTCGCGCTCACGCCTGGGAACGTAGCGCAGACTCGCCCTGATGAGATGAACGATGCATGTTTGGACGGTCGTTTTCGGGAAGATCGCCTCGATCGCGTCAGGGAACCCGCTCAGCCCGTCGACACAGCAGATCAGGATGTCGCGCACGCCGCGGGTCTTCAGGTCGGTGAGGACCTGCATCCAGAACTTCGCGCCCTCGGTCTCCTGGAACCACATGCCCAGCACATCACGCTCACCGTCGAGCGTGACGCCCAGGGCGAGGTAGAGCGCGCGGCGCTGCACCGTGCCGCCCTCGCGGATCTTCAGGACCATGCAGTCCAGAAACACGATCGGGTAGATGTCCTCCAGTGGCCGCTTGGCCCACTCGCGCACATCATCCATGACCGCGTCGGTGACCTTGCTGATCAGATCACGGCTGACCTTCACACCGTAGATCTCAGCGAGGTGCGCCTCGATATCGCGGGTCGAGAGGCCGCGGCTGTAAAGCGCGAGGATCTTCTCGTCGAACCCGACGAACCGCCGCTGGCGCTTCTTGACGATCTTCGGCTGGAAGCTGCCGTCTCGGTCGCGGGGAGCATCAAGCGCCACCTCGCCGTGCTCGGTGAGAAGCGTCTTCGGTGAGGTGCCGTTGCGCTGGTTCTCCGCGCCACCGGGCGGCTCCCGGTGAGGCTCGTAGCCGAGATGATCGGTCAGCTCGACCTCCATCGCGCGCTCCAACAGACGCTTGGTCAGATCGGCGAGCAGCCCGCCGGGCCCCGCGATCTCCTCCTCCGTGCTCGCGCCCGCGAGCAGCTCATCGATCACCTCATCGCTGATCCGCTCCGACGCCACCCCCAGAGTCTGCCGCACACGACGGCGGCCACCAGCACGATCGACGGCCTCATCGACCAGCTCCGGCGAGAGCGACGGGGGGTCCACCGCGGGCGCGCCGCCGCCGGTCCTCTCCGGTCGCCCTACGGGCTCCCTCCGCTCCCCGGCGGCGGGGAACACCAGCTCCTGAACCTCAATGTGATCCTGCGTAGTAGTAGGCATAGCGATCCTCTTTCGCTCATGCCTACACAGTTCCTATGACACTCCCCGTAGAATCCGTCGGGTGGCTGAGGCCGTGGAGAAGTCGCCCGACTGGCGGCGCGACGTTTTGGGGAATGGGGTCTAGCTCGTGGGATATATGCGTGCCCGTCGCAGTATCAAACTGGGGTCGGGCGTGAAGCTCAATCTGAATAAGCGCAGCGTCGGTTTGACTGTGGGCGGACGCGGTGCGCACTACACGGTCAATAGCCGTGGTCAGCGCACCACGACAGTCGGCATCCCTGGTTCGGGTGTCAGCTACTCCAGCCGCTCATCGACGCGCAAACCCGCTGCGCGGGCTTCGAGCCCGCGCGCAAGCCGTCGACCACCTCAAGCCGCAGCCGCGATTCCAGCTCCGCCGGCTCATCCGGGTGTCTTTGCCCGCCATTACGAGCGTGCTTTCTATCTCGGCACGACGAAGCTCGCGGCTGGTGATGACAAGGCCGCGCTGGAGGCCTTTCGAGACGCTGATACGAGCGACGACAAGCATCGGGCGATCTCGCCCGCGCTATTCGCTGGGACGCTTGCGTTTCAGCTCGGCGATCACGCGGCTGCCGTGCCCTACCTGGAGCGGGTCACGAACTCCGCGCAGTCGCTGCCTGACAGCCTCATGAGCAAATACGCGCCGAGCCTCCACTTGAGCATCGAGGTCAATCGGATCTCCCTCCCGGTCCCGATGGGCTCGGTGGCGGCGGCGATGCTTCTCGCGGAGTGCTACTGCGAGACCGGGCGTTTGCAAGAGGCGATCGGGCTCGCGCAGAAGCTCCACGAACACTCTCCGTCGTCATCAGGGATGCTGCTCTTTCTGTGCAGCATGTATCTGAGAGCCGAGGATTGGGATGAGATCGTCCACGCGACCGCCGGGATCAGCAACGAGGACGACATCACGCTGATGCTGCGGCTATGGCAGGCCCAGGGGATGGAAAAGCAAGGACTGCCCGACGCGGCACTTGAGGCCTACCGGGACGCCCTCAAGAGCAAGAAGCGCGACGAGAAACTGCTCAAGGAGGCTCGATACCTCAGAGCCAAGCTCTATATCCAGCTCGGGAAGCGTGCGATGGCAAAGCGAGACCTCGGGCGACTCTATGGCGAAGACCCCAGCTTCGAGGACGTACGCACCCTGCTCGCATCGCTCGGCTGATTCGCGCCAGCCAGGGTCCAGCTCACCCCGGGCGCGCTGCTCGCCTTTCGTCCTGTAGCCGCTGTTCCAGTCGGCCAAGCCGCGCGGCGATCTCCCGTAGCTCGATCAGGACGTCATCCTCCGCGCTTTCGACGTGCTCGACGCTGGGTGTCAGGAAGCGTTGCGCTACGGCACCGATCACGAGCGTGGCCGTGCCGATACCCACCAACATCACGATGACCGCGAGGATCTTGCCTTCGGTGCTCTTCGGCGTGATGTCGCCGTAGCCGACAGTCGTCATCGTAGTGATGGCCCAGTAGACGCCATTCCCAAAGGAGATGCCTTCCTCGGTCGCGAAGCCGGCGCCACCGGCGACGGCCGTCAGCAAGGCCAATGACGCCGCGGCTCTCGCACCGTCAAGCGAGAACACGCGTCGCGCGAGCGGCTCAAGCCGCAGCAAACGGAGCAGCCGCAGCAAACGCAGCAGCCGGACGCTCTGCACCGCACTCGTGAAGAACGGCGGGGTCAGTACGACAATCGCGACATCGAGCGGATGTTCCAGTAGGTAACGGCCCTTCCTGGGCGCGACTGCAAGCGACACCACCAGCTCTGCCAGGAAAGCAAGCCAGATCGCCCAGTTGAGCGTCGTGCCGAGCGTATGGAGCGGCCCGCTCACCTGGCTGAACTCGAGGATCGTCGACGGGATAGTCAGGACCGCCCCGACGATCAGCGGCTTCTCGAAATAGCCCTGAACAGTCGCGGTCCGCGTATCTACCGCTTCGACATCCACCCCGCCTACTTCAACGACGACCCTTTGCTGCCCTTCTACGGAGAAGGACGCAACATGAAAGCTGAGTGCATCCTCTTACGAAGTCGCCTTACTCTCGGCGATCCTCCCAGGTCTGCATGAGGAACACCGCGACGGACCCGGCAAGATTCACAGCGAGCCCGGCGTGCCGTCCGCTCGGCTTGTAGCTCTTACGACCGCGTCCGTGTGCGTCGCCCTCGCTGTTGCGAAGGCTGCCCAGCCCCTCCACCACAGTTGTAGCACCACCCAGGATGCGTCTAAGCTGCTCGTCTGTGTAGTCAGCCGGTGCCAACTTGAGCGCTTTGGACACTACGCGATAGAGCTTCGGGAGATCATCGCCTGAGCCGTAGCTTTCACCCAGATCGTCCAAGATCGTCTTGCAGACCGACTCTAGAAGCGTCCGCGCGGCTGTGATCGCGCCCTCGGGATCCCCACTCCTACGCTCAACTGCCTTGCCCCACGCGGCAAGCACGGATGCAGAGTCCAGTGCCTCAGCCTCGGCCGATACGAGATCGTCCAGTGGGGCGGACGCGAACCGCTCCAAGGCTGTCAGCAGCGGCTCGAACTCACGCTGAAAGAACTCACGCCGCGACTGGTAGGTGTCAAGCATGAACTGGCCCTTGACGTACGTCCAGACCTCATCCGGTGAGCGGCAGATGCGTACGCACTCTGGCGCGAGCTTTGCGGCAGCGGGATCGCCTACGACCGAATCACGCGCAGCCTTATAGGCGTGGGAATCGACCTTTGGCGCACCTGTCACGCGCGCGACCATCAACTGCTTGATCTCGCTGGCGGCGTCGAGTATCGGCGATTGCATTGCGTCTATATCCATTCCTAAAAGGGCGTGCCTAGAGTCCGATGATGCGAAGGATTGGCGCGTGGAAGGCTGCGGTGGTCGAGACGACCAAGAGCCATCCAATGCACCTAACGTTGGCGCGCAACCGTTTATCCCTGATCGTCCGCCTTTGCTCTGCGATATAGCCGACGTACTCCTGCCTCATTGCGTCGTCGAACCATCGGCGCCCGCGCGCATGCGCACCTGCCGGGCTGGTCTGCCGATGACTTGGGCTGTTGGGCTCGCGACTTCGCATTGGGATCTCCGCGCGACCGCGCGTCTATTAGCCGGCGGCTCCCACGAGCCTGCGGATCTGCACGAGAATCTCGCGGGTGTCGTCGCTCCCGAGCTCGCGCAGAACCTCGTCGCCCCTATCGGATGGCTCTAGTACTGCCTCGATAGCACGAGCGACCGTCCCAGGGCCCTTCCGATAAATGCGGATCTGTTGATGCTGGCGCGGTTCTTCATTCTCGTCCAGCAGATCCTTCGGGAAGTAGCCGAGCCCTGTCGCCGCCAATTCCTCACGTATGTTCTCCAGAACCCAGCGGCCGAGCTTGCCGGCACTAACGGCCTCTCGCAGGTCTCCTAGCGTCACGGAGATGACGCCGCCCTCTTCATCGCATTCTGAGGCTATATTTTTTATGGACATATCTTTGGCTCCTGATCAACTACAGAACAATTGTAGATCATTATACAGTTCCTCAGATAGATCGTCACCCATTGTCCGTGCCGCTTGTGCAGCGCGGCCGTGCAGAGGATGGCGCGGGTGCCCGCCAACCAACCAGATCCCAGGTCCCGGACCCAACCCGAACTGATGCCCCCTGCCCCGACTGGTCACATCATCCGAAGGCCGAGCGGCTCATGGGCACTTCGGTTTCGTGCGTACGGGCAGAGGCGGTACGTAACCCTCGGCACCAGCTCCGAGGGCTGGACGCGGAGGACGGCGCACACCGAACTCCAGAACATCCTCGCTGATGTCCGTCGGGGGATCTGGTGTCCGGTCGAGCCCGAACCCGCTCGCCCACGACAGATCGATCGGGTCTTCGGGGAGTTCGCGACCACGTGGTTTGAGGCGAGCAGGCATGGGTGGCAGCCGAAGACGGTGTGCGACTACGAATGGCAGCTTCGCCACCATCTGCTCCCGTTCTTCGAGAAGCATCGCCTGTCTCAGATCACGATTGCCGAGGTGGACCGCTATCGGGGGGAGAAGGTCCTAGAGTCCGCTCGTCGCGCTGAGGCGCTGGCGGGGTGGCGCAAGCGCGTCGACGAGACGCAGGACCCAGCCATGCGACGTGAAATGGCTCGCGACCGACCACCAAGGCCGCTGGGCGCCGTCTCGATCAACAAGACCATCACGCGCCTAGGGCAGATTCTCGAGGTCGCCCTGGAGTACGGCCTGATCGACCGGAACACGGCTCGCGGCAAGCGCCGCCGACTGAAAGTGAGCAAGCCCTCTGCGGTTTGGCTGGACCGTGCCGAGCACATCGAGGCGCTGCTGGACGCCGCGAGCGAGCTGGACCAACACGCCAAGGTCAAAGGAGGCCACGATCAGAAGGGCGGACTGGTCTACCGGCGCGCGCTGCTGGCCACCCTTGTGTTCGCCGGCCCTCGAATCGGAGAGATGACAGCCCTCCTGTGGCGAGACGTTGACCTCTCCGAGAACCGGATCACGGTGCGCGAATCCAAGACCGATGCGGGGAGCCGGCAGATCGACCTGCTGCCAGCGCTCCGCGACGAGCTGACCGCCTACAAGGCGCAAGCACCGGACATCGCCCACGGCGCCTTTGTTTTCCCGAGCGCAAAGGGCACCCGAATGACCCAGGAGAACATCCGCAGCCGCGTCCTACGCAAGGCCGTGGAGCAGGCCAACGAGAAGCTCATCGGGGCCGGGGACGTGCCACTGCCTGAGGGGCTCACACCACACAAGCTGCGCCATACATTCGCGTCGATCCTCGTCGCCCTCGGGGTCGATCCGGGCAGCGTCATGGACCAGCTCGGCCACACCGATCCCGGCTTCACACTCCGCGTCTACCGCCACGGAATGCGTCGGCACCTCGCCGCCAGACAACACCTGCGGACCCTCATCGGGGACCCACCCCGTCCGGTCTGCTCGTCGTGCCCACACCTCGATCTACCGCTTCCTCGGCGGTAAATTCCGCCTCCTACACGAGCAAAAGCGCCAAATAGCAGGTGATTTAGCTCGTGGATGCGGACCTGGATCTACTGCTTCTTTCGCGACAGGGCCTGCGTACAAAAAGGGCTTAGGAAAGCCAATAATCGTTTGGGCACTAGCTGTACACCGATATTCATGTCCGCGACGAACTACCCTATAAAAATGCCTATTTGCAGGACTTTTGTAATGCCCCCGCCAGGAGTCGAACCTGGATCTACCGCTTAGGAGGCGGTCGTCTTATCCATTGGACTACGAGGGCGCGGACACTCGGGATCGCCAAGGCCCATAGGGAAGGCTACCGGCGCTGCTCGGCTGGGCCAGCCTCGGCTTGCCCCGTCGCGGCGCCCTGTGCGGCGACGCGCTCAAGCGCCTCGCCGTCCAACCGGTGGGTGATCCACTCGTTCATCGTCTGCGCGCCGATCTTCCGGTAGAAGCCGAGCGCCGGCTTGTTCCAGTCGAGCGCCGCCCATTCCAGGCGCTCGCCGCCACGCTCGCGCACGAGCGCCGCGACCGCCTCGAGCAACGCTTTGCCGACGCCCTCGCCTCGGCTGCTCGCTCGCACGAACAGATCCTCCAGCCACACCCCCGTGCTCGCGAGGAAGCTGGAGAAGGTTGGGAAGAACAGGGCATAGCCGAGCGCCCGCGAGCCCCGTTCGGCGATCAGCGCCTCTGCCGCCGGTCGGCCGCCGAACAGCGCCTCGCGCAGCTGCTCCGCGGTGGCCTTCAGCTCGTGCTCCAAGTGCTCGTACTCGGCCAGCTCGCCGAACAGCTCCAGCAGCGTCGGCACATCCTCCACCCGCGCGGGGCGAATCGTCGGCGCTTCTGAGGGTTGTTGTGGCGAGTCCATGCTTGCGCTCGCCGTTGTGTCGCCTCAGCCGCGGTCGGGGCGGTCGGGGCGGTCGGGGCGGTCGGGGTAGATATCGTCGATCGTGCTCAGAGCCGTGTATGTGGCGCCCTCGCCGATCGCCGCCTGGATCGCCTCGCCGCCGCCCGCGAGACGGTCGAGCACGCTGACCACGCCCGCGACCGTCAAGCCCTCGCTGCGCACGCGCTCCACGGCCTCGATCGTCGAGCCACCGGTCGTGACAACGTCCTCGACGATCACGCAGCGCTCATCCGCCTGTAGAGCCGGGCCCTCGATCCAGCGCTGCAAGCCGTGCTCCTTGCGCTCTTTACGCACGATGAAACCCCGCGCCGGTGGATGCGGCGCCGACAGCGCCGCGCACGCCACCGGGATCGCGCTCACGGGAACGCCGCCCACCGCGCTTGCGCCGCATGCCCGCGCACGCTCCGCGACCAGCAGGCCGATCGCCATGAACGCCTCGGGCAGCAGGATCGCGCGCTTGGCATCCACGTAGTACTCGGCCTGCGCGCCGCTGGTCAGCGTCACCGTCCCAATCACGAGCGCGTGCTCGCGCAGCTCTCCCACAAGGAGCGCGCGGGCGCGCTCCAGATCGCTCGTATATTCGTCGGGGGCATCCACTGCTGGGTCTAATCTAGCCCGATGGCGAGCTCCGGCGCATCCTCCTCGCTCGCCAAGTTGCTGCGTCTGATCTCCTGGGTCATCTGCCTGATCGTTCTCGCCTCGTTCTTGATCTTCGTGGTCGAACAGACCTCCTCGGCCTCCACCCACCAGCAGGAAGAGCTGATCGAGCACCCGTCTTCCTCGACCGGCGCGCCGGTCGTCAAACACGAGAGCACCCTGCACAAGAAGATCGACGAAACATCCGACTTCTTCACCTCGCCCTTCGCCGGCATCGTCTCCGGCTCGTCCAGCCAGTGGGTGATCCACCTCGTCAAGACGGCCCTCGCGCTACTCGTCTACGGCTTCGGGCTCAGTTACCTAGCGCGCGTTATTCGCGTCCGCGTTTAGTTGTAGACGTCGACCGGCGTGCCGACCTGAACCCAGCTGTAGATCGCGGGGGCATCCGGGATCGGCACGCGCAGGCAGCCGTGGCTGGCGGCGTACGTGGGGACTTCCGCGTAGCCGTGGATCGCGTAGCCGCGGATGAAGTAGTTGGAGTCGACCATGCCCTCGCTGTTTTCTCCCGGGGTCTTCTCGTACACGCGGAACCGGCCGATCACCGTCGGGGTCGAGGGCTTGCCCGAGCTGATCGTGTAGATCGTCCGCACGCGGCCGCCCGGTTCGATCTCGGCGAGCACCTGCTTGGTCAGATCGGCCTCGACATGGCGGCCATCGCTCCGGTAGCGCACGTGGAAGGCGCCGGCGCGGCGCGCGAGCAGCTCGAAGACCTTCCGACCCGCGTAGGGGACGCGCTCCAGCCCGGTCATCTTGCGATAGGCGATCAGCGCGCGACCAGTCCCTTCGTCGAGCACGCCGCTCAGCGGCACCGCATAGTGGAGCACGTCGAGCTCGGACTGCAGCAGCCTGACCGACTGACCCCGCGCGCCGAGACCGAGGTTCGCGTTAACGAAGCGCACACCCGGGGCGCTCGCGCCGAACGGGCCCTGCTGGGGCGTGGCGGCGTGGGCGACGCGCGCCTGCAACAGCCCCGCCGTGCGATTGGAGAAGCCGACCTGGAACCGGCCGGCGCCGCCGCGGCCGGGGAGCACGCCCACGTTCTCCACCCCGACCTTGCGCCCTTCCAAATAGAAGCTCACCTTCACCGTCTGCCCGGCGACGTACGGCGTGACGCTCCCGCGCACGACGATCCGCCCGGCGACGAGCGCGAACGGCGGACTGCCGCCGACCTTCTCCAGTGTGAGCCTCACCTGCCCGGCGATGGGGGCAGTGACCGGGGGAGCAGGAGGAGAGGCGGGGGCAAGCACCTGCGTAAATCCTATGCGCTCGCGGCGACGATTCCGGCCCGGCTCTCCTACACGCTCGCGGCGACGGGCGGAGCCGCCGGCGAGGCGAGCGTGGGCGCGGGCGTGATCAGGCCGACGCGTTTGGCCGCCAGCGCGATCGCGCCGATCAGCAGCAGCGAGCCGGCGATCAGCGCGATCACCTGCAGGAACGTCCAGCTCTCGAGGCTGCCGTAGGCGATCGAGTTGTTCAGCGAGTGCGCGGCGATACAGGGATACAGCGAACCGGTGATCCGGTAGAGCAGACACAGCCCAAACCCGAGGAAGGCGAGCGGCACGAGGTCGACCGCCGGCGCCGAGCCGACGTGCACGCCCCCGAACAACAGGCCGGTGATGATCGCCGCCGGCCACGTCCCCTTCCAGTTGCGCAGCGCCGTGAAGATGAAGCCCCTGAAAAGGAACTCCTCGCAGATCGGTGCGATCACGCACGTCAGCGCGGCGCTCAACAGCAGCAGCGACGTGCCTTCGTTGGCGCCGAGCTGTTCGAGGATTTTCTCTTTCGTGCTCTCGTCCAGGATGCCCGCCCAGATCACGCTGAAGATCAGGAACGCCACGAACAGGCCGAGCGGCAGCAGCACCGTCCACAGCAGCCGCAGCCGCGGCGGGCGCAACCCGAACTGCCAGGAGCGCACCTTGCGACCGCCCATCCGCGCGAACAGGACGGCAGTGAGGATGAAGACGAGATCCTGCACGACCGTATCCGCGATCTCCAAGCCCCCGGGGATGTGCGAGGAGGTGATACTGACCCCGAACGCAGCCGCGGGCAGGTCGACGATCAGCCCCCCGACCGCGGCCAGCACCAGCGCGCCGATCAGCGCCGCCGGCGCCATCCACGGCGGCCAGTCGGGTGTTTCCTCCGCGCGGAATCGCCGCTCCGCCGCGAGCGCCCGCTCGAACGAATCGGCCTGCGACGGAGAGGGCTCGCCCGGAGGGGAGGGAGACGGGAGGCTCGACACCGGCTCAGCTTACGCGGGCAGCGCGCCCAACTCGCCGGGTGGACGATCCACCGGGATGGCCGTCACGAGCTTCATGCCACCCAATGCCAGGTCGCGAACTGAGCGACGAACAACACCATCAGCAGGCCTGACCCCACGAGCACGGGCATTCGCGCGCGGGGGTGCGCGGCCAGCCACGCGGCCAGCCAGATGCTCAGCGGGAACAGCACGACGAGAAAGCGCGGCAGCGACATCAGCGGCTGCGAGGCCACCGGGTAAGACAGCGGCAACGCGAGCGCGGCGATCGTGTACACGCCATAGGCGAGCGGCAGCATCCGCAGCACGCCCACCACCATCGGCACGGCCGCGAGCAGGAACGCGAGCAGCATCAGGTTGTGCCCGGCGTCGATGTCCGGGCTGCCGCCGGCCGCCGGGAAGTAGACGTGCCGGCCTTGAGAGAGCAACTGGCGGGCGCCCGCGAAGGCCGCCTTCGCGCCGTCCCACACGCCCAGGTACGGCCCCGCGAAGTGCCTGCCCCACACGACCTGCGCGTGAAACGGCATCAGCGCGTCGCCGCCGCTGCACGCCAGGTAGGCCATGTAGAGACCCAAACCGGCCGGCACGAGGCCCAACCAGAGGAAGTCCCTGCGCAGGCGATAGTTGGGTCGCAGGCGCGCGGCGGTGAGGAAGTCCGGCGCCCTGTCCTCCCGCGGCCCGTACAGGTAGAGCATCACCGCCGGCAGCAGCAGCACCACGCCCGCGCTGCGCGTCGTCGTCGCCGCCGCACCGAGCACTCCGACCCACGCCCAGCGTCCCTGCCGGGCGCACAGGAAGACCCCGACCGACAGCGCCAGATACAGCGACTCGGAATAGACCGCCGAGAAGAAAAACGCCATCGGCGCGAACGCCGTGACCATTACCGCCAGCCGCGCCGCCTCGCCTGGAGCGGAGCGCCCGATCGGGACCCGGCGTGCAAGCTCGAGCGTGGTCAGGCGGTGGATGCCGTACAGCGCGAGCGCGAGCGCACCGCACGACAGCAGCACGCCGGCGAGGATCGGCGGCACGCCGAGGTGCGCGATCGCGCTCAAGCCCATCGGGTAGAGAGGGAAGAACGCCGTGCGCGAGGACGTGAACGCGCCCAGGTCGGGGCGGTAGCCGTAGTGAGCGATCACCAGGTACCACGCCCCGTCCCAGCGCGCGGCCGGGGCCGCCAGCAGGCTCCCGAGCCAGCCGAAGCCGCGCGTCACGCCGGGGGGGTCGAACGCATTGTGCACCCGCCCAGCGCCGAACGCCAGCACGGTGCCCATCCCCGCGGCCCACACGAGCAGCCGTGAGCTCCACAGCGCGCGCCACACCTCGCGGACGGCAATAGGATCGATCGCCCCGAGCGCGCCGGCAAACAGCCCGGAGGGTCGATTCAGGCGCTCGAATGGGGGGACCAGCTCGCTCGTGGCGTCTACGACGGCGATCTCAGCGGTCTCGGGGGTCATATCCTGGAGGACACCGCGCGGGGGCTCGCGCAGCGCAGCTGGCAGGAAATCACAATCCGAGCGGTAATCTCGACTGTGTATGTCCCGTCACGCTCGCCAGCGCCGGCTCCGCCATCACCGCGCCGGGCCCACACGGATCCTGCTGATCGGCGGCGGCGTGCTCGCGTGCGCGGCGATCGTCGGCGCGATCGCGGCGGTCGGGTACGTGCTGCACATCGCCCAGTCCGCGCCGGCGCTCGCGTCGCTGCGTCCGCTCGTCGGCGGCGGCTCATCGCAGGTGTTCGCCTCGGACGGCACCCGCCTCGGCTTCATCCAGGCCGATCAGCTGCGCACCCCCATCTCCTGGGATGAAATACCGGCAAATCTGAAGAACGCGACCGTCGCGATCGAGGACCAGCGCTTCTATCAGAACGACGGCGTCGATCTCACGGGCATCTTCCGCTCCGCGATCAAGGACCTCACCAACGGCGCCGCTCTGCAGGGCGGATCGACGATCACGATGCAGCTCGTGCGCAACCTCTACCTCGGCGGCGATCAGCACACGCTCCGCCAGAAGGTGATCGAGGCCAAGCTCGCGCTCGACTACAACGAACACCACTCCAAGCACGCGATCCTGACCAGCTACCTCAACAGCGTCCCCTACGGCACCCTCGGCGGGCAGACCGCGGTCGGCGTGCAGGCGGCCGCGCGGATCTTCTTCGACAAGCCGGCCTCCCAGCTGGACCTCGAGCAGTCCGCTTTGCTCGCCGGGCTGCCCCAGGCGCCCTCCCAGTACAACCCATTCCTCTATCCCTCCGCGGCCAGGGAAAGGCGCAACGAGGTGCTCTCCAAGATGGCCGAACTGCACTACATCTCGGACGCCGAGGCGAACGCCGCTCGGGATGCGCCGTTGGAGGTCAAGCACGGGAACTTCTATTCCCAGCGCAGTGAACCGTTCTTCTTCGAATACGTGCGCGAACAGCTGATCCACCGCTACGGCAAGCAAACGGTGCAGCAGGGCGGCCTGAGGGTCTATACGACGATCGATCTGGACAAGCAGCGCGAGGCGCGCAAAGCGATCTCCGAAGTGCTGGACGAGCCCGAAGACCCGGCTGCGGCGATCGTCACGCTCGACCCCGCCAACGGCGACATCGAAGCAATGGCGGAGTCCGAGTCATACGAGCAGTCCCAGTACAACCTCGCCGCCGACGGACACCGCCAGCCGGGATCCACCTTCAAGGCGATCGACCTCGCCGACGCGCTCTCGCGCGGGATCGACCCGAACAGCACCTACTACCTCTCCCATACGCTTGAGCCCGGCTGGCTGCCCGCCTACCCGACCTACGAAGTGAAGACCTTCGAGGGCACATCCCTGAACAAGTCGATCAACCTCGTCAACGCGACACTGACCTCCGACAACACCGTCTACGCCCAGCTCGCCGCCGACCTCGGCGAGCAGACGGTCACCCAGATGGCCTACAAGATGGGCGTCACCACCCACCTGTCCAGCTACCCGGCGGAAGCGCTCGGCGGGCTGACGCTCGGCGTGACCCCGCTCGAAATGGCCGTCGTCTATGCGACGCTCGCCGACGGCGGCTATCGCAACTCGCCGATCGCGATCACCAAGGTCGTATTCCCCAACGGTCACGTCGACTCCAGCTGGGGCACGCCCCACCGCGTGAAGGTGCTATCCAACGGCGTCACCGCCGAGGAGACGAGCATCCTGCACGACAATGTCCTGAGCGGCACCGCCACCCGCTCGGCGATCGACTGCCCGACGGCCGCCAAGACGGGGACGACCTCAGAACTGGTCGACGCGTGGCTCGACGGTTACACCCCGCACTACTCGACGGTCGTGTGGATGGGCTACCCGAACAAACGCGTCTCGATGACCGATGTACACGGTGAGCCCCAACAGGGCGGCTACCTGCCGGCGGAAATCTGGCACGCGTACATGGCCGCCGTCACCGAAGGCCAGAAATGCGCGGAATTCCCGCCCGCCACCGAACCGCTCTCATACCAGCCGTTCTTCAGCAAATTCCAGGCCACCGCGCCGTTACCGCAGACGGGCGAAAACTCAGAAGAAAAGCCTTTCAGCAAGAAAGCAAAGAAGAACGGCAACGAAAAGGAGCCCCAGCACTCCACCCACCCCGGCCAGGGTGGTGACGGTGGTGGCGACACCGGGGAACCGGGTAACACCGGCGCCGGCGCTTCACCGAAGGAAACCGCGACACCCACTCCGAAGGAACCCTCGACCCCGGCGCCCACCGCCGAACCAGGCCCCGCGGTCTCACCGTCCGGCGGCGCCGAACCTCACCAGTGAGCAGCCGGCAAACGCTCCGCGCTGATAGGTTAGATTGGTGGCAAAGGAAGACAAGGTCGAATTCGAGGGCGAGGTGATCGAGGCGCTGCCGAACGCGATGTTCCGTGTCAAGCTCGACAACGACCACGTCGTCTTGGGGCACGTCGCGGGCAAGATGCGCCGCTTCAGGATCCGCATCCTCCCGGGCGATCGCGTCCGCTGTGAGCTCTCTCCCTACGATCTCGACCGCGCGCGGATCGTCTACCGGCATCGCTGAGCGCTCGCTGATCGACTCGATCGCGGCCGCGCTGCCCGCGGGGGGCGGGGGGTCGCGGATCGTGCGCGGGGTGGGCGACGACGCCGCCGTCGTTTGCTCCGGGGGGGCCCTGTGCGTGACCTCGGTCGACGCGATGGTCGAGGGCGTGCATTTTCGCCTGGACGACGGCTCGTCCAGTCCCTTTGACGTCGGCTGGCGTGCTTTGGCAGGCGCGCTGTCGGACCTCGCCGCGATGGGCGCCCGGGCGGGCGAGGCGTACATCGCGCTCGGCGTCTCGACCGCGGTGGGCGAGGAGCGGGCGCTCGAACTGGTCCGCGGCGCGCTGGAGATCGCCGCCGCGACAGGGACCGTGCTGGCGGGCGGCGACGTCGTGTCGGCGCCGGTCCTGACGGTCTCCGTGACGGTCGTCGGCTGGGCGGACCATGAGGGCGAACTGGTCGGGCGCGACGGGGCTCGGGTCGGAGACCTGGTCGGGGTGACAGGCAGGCTCGGAGGCAGGCCGGCCCGCCCGGCGCCGCGCCTGTCCGAGGGCAGGGCACTCGTGCGCGCCGGCGCGCATGCGATGATCGATCTCTCCGACGGGCTCGCCACCGACGCGCGCCAGATCGGCGAGCGCAGCGGCGTATGCCTGGAGATCGAGCTGGAGCAGCTGCCGCTCGACGACGGCGTGACCGACTCCGAGCAGGCCGCAACCGCGGGCGAAGACTACGAGCTGTGCTTCACCGTGCCCGCGGGCGCACGCGCCGGCGTGGAGGACGCGCTGCGCAACGCGGACGGCGCACAGGTCACCTGGGTTGGCCTTGTGGTGGAGGGAACACCGGGCGTGTCGTTCTTGGACGAGCACGGCGACGAGCGCCGACTGGAGGGCTACGAGCACCGCTGGTGAGCGAGGCTCGCTACGACGAGGCGGGCGGGATCTGCAGCTGCGTGGGTTTGAGCACCGCTGGTAGCCCGCGTGTGCGCGATGCGGTCCGCGACCCTTCGATCGGCTGGGTCAGCGGGTGCCCGGGCAGCACGCGGGCGGCGCCGACCGGCACGGTCCTGGTCAGGCGCGCGAACACGAGCAGCCGTTTGGCGGCGCTGAACAACGGCGTGCACGCCGACAGCACCAGCCGGCTGTAGCCGACCTCGCCGATCGCGGCGCCCACGTCGGTGGGCGCGACCACGCGCTGGCCGATCACGGTGTAGGTGAAGTGTGCGTAGGGCATGTTCAGCAGGATCCTGCTCCCCCGCCGCAACGCATCGATGTGGCGGAATGGCGCCAGGTAGGTGGTCCTGTGCCCGGCGATCGCGGTCGTGCCCGCCACCCCGGGGAAGTTCGTTTCGGAGTAGACCCCCGGGCCGCTCTCCAGGTCGGAGGTGTCGGTGCCCTTGACTACCACGTAGCTCGCGCCGATCCGCGGGATCACGATGCGGCCCACCGCGCTGCCGTCGCCCGCGTGGCGCTGCAGCTCGCTCGCGAGGAACGCGACCCGCCGGCGCTCGTCCGGCAGGGTCGCCAACACCCGCCTCTGCACCGGGGTCGGGGTTGCCCGTTCGACCGCACGCAACGTCCCGCTCAGGTGGTCCTGTCTGAATTTCGCATACAGCGCCGAGAACGGCTCCTGCCACACGAGCGTCACACCGGCGTCGATCAGCGCCAGCATTCCCATGAGGATCAACACGATCGACAGCACGCGCCACAGGCGTCGCGAGGTTCGCCTCCGCTGCGGTCTCGTGGTGAACAGGACTTCGGACATCGCTGCCTATCGTCGCAGAGCCGACTCGGTTCCACCGAGCGAGCCCGGTCCTGCGTATGACAGCGGTCCGCGAATCCTCAGCGGCATGCCGTCGTCGATCCCGTGGTCCTCCGTTGCCGCGGGCGGCGCCAGCGCGAGCAGCGTGGCGGCTGCGACGCAGCCGAACGCAAGGCTCCATAACACCGTCGCCAGGACACCAACCTGCCCGCCCGCGAGCAGCAGCACCAGCTCCCAGGCGATCCCGCCCGGCCCCACGCCCAGCTCACGAGCGTAGAAGGCGATCAGCAGCGCGAGCGGCGCCAGCGCGAGCGCGACCAACGCCAGCGCCGCGGGGCGGGCGGGGCGCGTCTGCGGGGAGACGAGCAGCAGCCACAGGTGCAGGGCTCCCAACACCAGCAGCGCCGCGTATGGGTTGAGCACCCAGACCACGACCCCGACGGCGAGCAGCACCGTCAGCATCGCCAGCCCGGCCGCGTCGTCGTCATCCGGACGGACTCTCGAGCCCAGCCGCCGCACTGCCCATGGCCATGCCAACCAGCCGAGGACCAGCACCAGCGCCACCGCCAGTACCGCCCTCACGGCAGGGCCCTGGAACGGCAGCGCGCTCGCCTGCAGGGGCATCGTTGGCGCAGCTGACAGCGCGCCCAGCCAGCCCAGCGCCTTGGCGAAGATGGCCGCCACGAGGAACGGCAGCGCGCAGGACGCCGTCCACCCGAGACCCCGGATCATCGCTCGATCGCCGCCTACGCCCCGGCGACGGCGCAGGCGCGCGTACCCATCGGCGAGCAGCAGCAGCGGAGGCATCAGCAGCGTCGCGACCAGCAGCCGCAGCGCCCACTCTCCCAGCACCTGCCGCCCGAGCACCACGCCTGTCTGCTGGGTCTGTTCGATGTCCGGCGCGGTGTCCAGCGCGTCGACGGCGCTCAGCGCCGCACGTCCAAAACCTTCCAGCTTTTCCTGGCTCACCGCTTCTTTCGCGGGCGGCGTCGCTTCGCCCGAGACCTGCACGAGCACCGCCGGGAGCCCGCTCGCGTTCAGCGGCCCCTGCTCGGCGGTCGCGAACGGAAACGCTAGATGCGCGAGCTGGGAGATCGTGCTCGGGGCGCCGGGATTGCCGCCGAGGTTCTGCATGATCGCGCCAGCCATCGTGCGCTGGAGCAGTTCCGGTGCGCTGCCAAAGCCGTCCGAGTAGGGCACCACGAACGGCTTGTGCTCGCTCACACCGGCGACATCGCCCAGCACGATCGCCGCGTCAATCGGAGCCCGCCCGCTTTGATCGCTCGTGGCGAAGTCCAGCGCGCCCGCGTCGCCGCCGCTGCCGCCGCTGGTCGAAACGAGCACGATCGTGCGCTGCGTCTCGCGCGCTGCGAACACGCGCGCCAGCTCGATCAGCGCGGCCGTCCCTGACAGTTCGGCTTCGGAAGAGGACCCACCCGCCCCGCTCGCGTCGCGGTGGGCGAGGATCACGATCGGCGTGGCGCCACTGCCGCTCGATCCCGCACGCTGCGCGAGGATCGTCTCGAGCGTCCTTTCCCCGTCAATCGTCTGCGCTTGGAAGCGGTGCGTGCGCACCTGAAAGCCCCCGTGCCCGGCCGCGCCGAGCCCTTCCAGCGTCTGCGCGATCTTCGCGGCGAGTTTTTCATCGCCGGGGCTGCCCGGGCGCCGGCTGGGGAACTCGGCCGCGAGGCTCTTCAGTTCAGCCAGCGCCGGCGCGCCTTCGAACGCGTCGGGGGCCAGTGTCGAGGTGAGCGGCAGCGGGCGCGCCGTCAGCGAGAACGAGGCGACCGCCAGCGCGAGCGCGAACGGCACGAAGGCCACCCGGTAGAGGCGTCCGTTGAGCATCACTGAAACCTTAGCCCCGCTTGCGGTCCGCGGTCATCGAATGCCCTCAGGAATCTCCCAGATTGGGAACAGGTTCTATCCGTGCATCCCTTTAGGTATCGTCCTGCCGCGTGCTCCAACCCGTAGCCGTCGGCCACAAGACTCTCTCCGACTACACCCACATCTGCGGCAAGGAGCTGATCGAGGAAATCCACAAGCTCGCCGAGCCGCTGAAGGGCCAGCGCGTGGTGCACATCTCAGCGACCGCGTTCGGCGGTGGCGTCTCGGAGATCCTCTACACGCTCGTCGGCCTGATGCGCGACGTCGGACTGGACTGCGAGTGGCAGGTGATCTACGGACGCGAGGAGTTCTTCAATGCCACCAAGCTGATGCACAATGCGCTCCAGGGCGCACCGCAGGACCTCGACGAGGAGCAGTGGGAGACCTGGCGGCGCTACAACGAGATGAACGCTCGCGAGCTCTCCGGCGGTTGGGACGTGTGCCTCGTCCACGACCCCCAGCCCGCCGCACTGCACACGCTCGTCCCGGAGAAGGCCGCCGGCTGGGTCTGGCGCTGCCACATCGACCTCTCGACGCCCAACCCGGCGACGATCGCCCAATTGCTCCCCTACATCGCCGACTACCCGCAGTCGCTCTTCCACATGGCCGACTACGTGCCCGACGGCATGCGCGGCAAAGTAAACGTCGTCCCCCCGGCGATCGATCCGCTGACGCCGAAGAACATGGCGCTGCTGCCCGAGGACGCCTCCTACGTCTGCGAGCAGTTCGGGATCGACATCGACCGGCCGCTGATGTGCCAGGTCTCGCGCTTCGATCCCTGGAAGGACCCGCTCGGCGTGATCGACGCCTACCGCACGGTCAAGGCCGAGATGCCCGGGATGCAGCTCGCCCTGGTCGGGTCGATGGCCTCTGATGACCCCGAGGGCTGGGACTTCTTCAACGCCACCATCGCCCACGCCGGCGGCGACCCGGACGTGCACATCCTCAACAACTTCAACAACGTCGGCGCGATCGAGGTCAACGCGTTCCAATCCCACGCCGACGTCCTGATCCAGAAGTCCACGCGCGAGGGCTTCGGCCTGACCGTCTCGGAGGCGATCTGGAAGGCGCGCCCGTTCATCGGCGGCGACGTCGGCGGGATCCCGCTACAGATCGAGGACGGCGTCACCGGCTATCTCGTCTCTTCCGCCGAGCAATGCGCGGAACGGACTTTGGAGATCGTGCGGGACCCCGCGCTCGGCAAGTTCCTCGGTCGGCGCGGTAAGGAGCACGTGCGCGCCCACTTCCTCACACCGCGCTATTTGCGCGACTATCTGAAGATCTTTAACGAGCTGCGGGAATCATGAACGACACGCTGGCCCAGCGGACCCAACCGCTGGTGCTGGTGTCCAACCGGGGGCCGGTCACGTTCCACGCGGGCGGCGAGGTCCAGCGCGGCTCGGGCGGGCTGGTCACGGCGCTCACCGGCCTGGCCTCGCATCGCGAAGCGATCTGGATCGCCTCGGCGATGAACGAGCACGACGCCGAGGTCTCACGCGCCAACGCCGGTCGGTCCTTCCCGGTGCACTCCCCCGCGGGCGGCGAGTTCCAGGTGCGGCTCGTCGTCTCCGACGCCGAGGCCTACGACCGCTTCTACAACGTCTTCGCCAACCCGATGCTGTGGTTCATCCAGCACTACCTCTGGGACCTGTCGAACGCACCGGACATCCGCCGCGAGGAGATCGAGGCGTTCGAGTTTGGCTACAACGTCGTCAACGAGGATCTCGCGCGCGCGGTCGTGGAGGAGCTCGAGGGCGTCTCCGAACCCGTCGTGATGGTTCACGACTACCACCTCTACACGCTCCCGGACCTGGTGCGCAAAGCCCGCCCGGATGTGTTCCTGCACCACTTCATCCACATCCCCTGGACGCAATCGGACGCCTGGCGGGTGCTGCCCTCACGGATTCGCGAGGAGATCTTCACGGGCCTCTTGGCGAACGACATCATCGGCTTCCACACGCGCTCCTACCGGCGCAACTTCCTGCAGTGCTGCCGCGACCTGATGGATCTCGAGGTCGACTTCGAGCGCGGCCTGGTGCGCTTCGGGGAGCGCGAAATCTGGGTGCGGGCCTACCCCCTACCGATCGACCATCGCGCCACACGCCAGGTGGCACAGAGCGAGCGGGTGGGGGAGTTCGAGGACGAACTGCTACGTCGGCGCAGAGACTTCCTGATCCTGCGCGTGGACCGCGCCGATCTCTCCAAGAACGTGCTGCGCGGGTTCTCCGCGTTCGACCTGTTCCTCGAGCAGCACCCCGAGTTCTCCGAGCGCGTGACGTTCATCGCCCAGTTGATGCCATCCCGGACCGACGTGCCCGAGTACGCGGAGTACCTCGAGCGGATCGAGGCTCTGGTGGCCGTCGTCAACCACCGCCACGGCACCACCGACTGGATGCCGATCCAGCTGAAGCTGCGCGACGACCTCGAGGAGGCTGTAGCGGCCTACAAGCACTACGACGTGCTGCTCGTCAACGCGATGTTCGACGGCATGAATTTGGTGGCCAAGGAGGGTCCGCTCGTGAACGAGCGCGAGGGGGTCTCGATCCTCTCCGAGAACACGGGCGCGCACGAGGAGCTCGGCGAGTTCGCCCTGTCGGTCAACCCGTTCGACATCCAGGAGCTCGCCGACTCGATCCACGCGGCGCTGACGATGTCCGCCTCTGAGCGCCGGCGGCGGGCCGAGGGGCTGGTGGAGATCGTCACCTCGCGCGACCCCGGCGACTGGATCGACGAGCAGCTCGCGGACATCCGCGCGAAGGCTAAGACCCGCTAACCTTCCCGGTCGCCGCTCATGACCCTACCCGCCCCCACATATGACCTCGTGATCCTGCTCGACCCCCAAGCCGAGGAGGACACGCGCGCGAAGATCGTCGCCGACGCGCGCGCGGCGATCGAGGCCCGTGGCGAGTTCCTGCGCCACGATGAGTGGGGCGTCAGAGCGCTGACCTACCCGATCGATCACAAGACCAATGCCGAGTATCACCTGCTGCAGTTCCATGCCACGCCGGAACTGCTCGAGAACCTGAACCGCACGCTGCGGATCGCCGACGAGGTCGTACGCTTCCGGATCATCAAGCTCGCCCCGGGCACTCCCGACGCTCCTGAGATGCCGGCCGCGGCAGGGATACCGAGCCGCGAGACCGAGCCTGCGGCAGAGCCCGCCGCCGAAGTCGTGACCGAGGTCGAGGTCGGCGAGCCGGCATAGCATCTCGCGGCGCGGCGGTTTACGCGAGCCGGCGCGATAATTCGCCGCGCAACGGTTACGCAAACCGCGATCGGTAATAAAATCGTTGGGATGGCTTGGGTTGAAGACATGAGCGACGGGACGGCGAGCAGGACCGACGTGCTGCGGGCTTCCCCGCCGATGTTCGACTCGCGCCTGCTCGATGTCCTCTCGCGCGTGCACCCCGCGGTACCCGTGCTGATCTTCACGCCCGCGGTAGTCCTGCTCGCGGCATGGGAGTGCTCGGGCGCGAGCGTCGTGACCACCGCCGCGCTCACGGTCGGCGGCTACGCGCTGTGGACGCTGTTCGAGTACTGGCTGCACCGGATCGTGTTCCACTTCGAGCCACAGGACGGCCTCGGCGCGCGCATGCATTGGATCATCCATGGCGTCCACCACGACCACCCGAACGATCCCCTGCGCCTAGTGATGCCGCCCGCCGTGAGCGTGCCCTTGGGGATTGTCGTGTTCGGGATCCTCTACCTGGTCTTCGGCGCCGGCTATGCGCCCGGGCTCGGCGCCGGGTTCTTCGCCGGCTATCTCGCGTACGACATGATCCACTACTACATCCACCACTTTCGCGCGCGCGGGCCGCTCGGGCGGATGCTGCGCGAGCGGCACATGCGCCACCACTTCCAGGACGACACCCGCGGCTTCGGGATCAGCGCTCCCTACTGGGACGAGGTGTTCAGAACCTCCTCGCGCGGGCGGGTCGAGCAGCCGGCGCCTGACAATCCTCGCAACTAGCGGGGTGCCCAAAGGCCCGTGCGAGAGTTGCACCCGAAGGCACCTCTAGACTCGAACGCTCGCTCTCCGGGAACCACCGAGGATCCGAGAGCAGACCGACGAGCTCCCGCGAGCGGGAGAACCAGCTGAAAGGAACCAACACCATGGCCACAACTAATATCAACCGCGTCGTGATGACCGGAAACCTGACCGCCGATCCCGAGCTGCGCTCGCTGCCGAGCGGCATGTCTGTGTGCAGCCTGCGCATCGCCTGCAACACGCGCCGCAAGAACGGAAGCACCGGCGAATGGGAGGACAAGCCCAATTACTTCAACGTCACCGTGTGGGGGGCGCAGGGCGAGAATGCCGCCAAGTACCTCTCCAAGGGACGCCCCGTGGCGATCGACGGACGGCTGGAGTGGCGCGAGTGGGAAAGCCAGGACGGGACAAAGCGCCAGGCAACCGATATCATTGCCGACTCGGTGCAGTTCCTGAGTTCGCGCGACGACGCCTCCGGCGGCGGTTTTGCGGGCAACGGGACTCCTCAGAGCAGCGACGTCCCGGTCGATCAGCGGGATTTCCAGCCCGCACCTGTCGCCGCCGGAGCCGGCGACGACGACATTCCGTTCTAGTTTTCAGCAAGCAAGGGAGCAACCAGTGGCAAAAGCGCGCGGTCGCGGCAAGCCTGTTCGCCGCAGAGACAACAAGAAGGGTGGGCCCGGAAGCGGCCGGCGCAAGCCATGCCAGCACTGTCGCGACAAGGTCGAGCAGGTCGACTACAAGGACATCGCCTCGCTGTCGAAGTTCATCTCCGAGAAGGGCAAGATCCGCTCGCGGCGGATTACCGGCTCCTGCCGGCGTCATCAGAGCCAGATCGCCCGCGCCGTCAAGCGGGCGCGCGAGCTGGCGCTGCTGCCGTACGTAAACGAGGGAGGCCGCGAGGACTCGCCGCGCGGCGGCCGGGGCGACCGCGACCGCGACCGCGAAAGGTAGCCAGCCAACATGCCTGAAGCGATTCTTTTGGAGGATGTCGAGGAGCTCGGCGAGCAGGGCACGGCGATCGACGTCTCGAAGGGCTACCTGCGCAACTACCTGATCCCCCGCAAGCTCGCCCAGCCCGCCACGAAAGGCGCGATCGAAGCGATCCGGGAGCGCAAGGCGGCAGCTGAGCGGGCTGAGCGCAACGCAATCGAAAAGGCCCAGGAGAACGTCAACCTGCTGAACCGGACGGTGCTCACGATCCCCCAGCAGGCCGGCGCCGACGGACGGCTGTTCGGATCGGTGACCGCCCAGGACATCGCCACCGCGGTGCGCGAAGCGCGCGGGCTGAAAATAGACAAACGGGGCGTGCACCTGCCCGAGCCGATCAAGAGCGTCGGCACCTACATGGTCGTGGTCGAGGTCGTCGAGGGAGTGACCGCGACGATCAAGACGATGGTCGTCGCGAAGAAATAAGGCCCTACCCGCTCTGTCTTCCCCCTCTGCGAACATGTGTTCGTGGGGTGCAATTTCTTCCGAGATAGCGGGGAGCCCCACTCGCCGGCGATGGGTGCCAACCTAGACTCGCTCAAGGCATGAGCGCGGTCTCGGTAACCAACGGCAACGGCACGACGAGCACCCCGCCCGCAGGCATGGTGGCGCCTCCGCACAACCTCGAGGCCGAGCAGTCGGTGCTGGGTTCGATCCTGCTCTCAGACCGCTCGCTGTACGCATTGGTGATCGAAGAGGGGCTGCGCGCGGATGACTTCTACCGCGAGCGCCACGGCACGATCTACGAGGCGATGCTCGCGCTGTACAACGAGTCGGAGCCGGTCGACGTGCTCACGGTAACCGACCGCCTGCGTCAGAGCGGCAAGCTCGAGGACGTCGGCGGCGTCGCCACGGTCGACGGGCTCACCGGCGTTGTGCCGGCCGCCGGGCACGCCCGTCGCTACGCGCAGATCGTGCGCGAGAACGCGCTGCTGCGGCGGCTGCTGGGGGCGTCCTATGAGATCCAGGAGAGCGTGCTCGGCCATCGAGCGGCGCCGCGTGAGCTGGTTGAGCAGGCCGAGAAGGCGATGCTCGAGGTCGCCCGCGACGATCGCCAGCAGGACTTCCGCGCGATCGAAGAGGTGCTACACGAGGAGCTCGACAAGCTGCATCGCCTCTCGATCGAGGGCACCTCCCTGACCGGGACGCCGTCCGGGTTTAAGGACCTCGATGAGATCACCGGCGGCTTTCAACCAGGGAACCTGATCATCATCGCCGCCCGCCCAGCGATGGGCAAGAGCGCGCTCGTGTGCAACATCGCCGAGAACGCCGCTGTCGAGCACGGCAAGCCCGTCGCATTGTTCTCACTGGAGATGGCCGAGGCCGAGCTAGCCCAGCGGTTCGTCGCCTCGCAGGCGCGGATCAAGGGCGAGGAGCTGCGCAAGGGGCGCGTGGCCGAGCAGCGCTGGCCAAAGATCCTCAAGGCTTCCCAGCGCCTGGCGGCGGCGCCGCTGTGGGTGGATGACTCTTCGGATGTGGGGATGCTCGAGATCCGCGCGAAGGCACGGCGCCTGCACTCCCAATGTGAGGGTGGGCTGGGCTTGATCATCATCGACTACCTACAGCTGATGCGTACCGACAGCCGCTATGACTCGCGCGTGACCGCCGTCGGTGAGCTGAGCCGCGGCCTGAAGATCCTCGCGCGCGAGCTCGGGGTGCCGGTAATCGCGCTCTCGCAGCTAAGCCGCGCGGTCGAGTCGCGCCCGGACAAGAAACCCCAGCTCTCGGACCTGCGCGAGTCGGGGAACCTCGAGCAGGACTCAGACCTCGTGATGTTCATCTACCGCGACGAGTACTACGACGAGGACTCCGAGCGCCCCGGCGAGGCCGACCTGATCATCGCCAAGCATCGCAACGGCGCGGTCGGCAAAGTCACGCTGACCTTCCAGAAGGAGTACCCGAAGTTCCTGAACTACGCCGGCGAGCGCTACGCACAGTGAGCAGGCTCCGGCCCCAGCCCTCGTAAACTGCACTCGGCATGCCAGGAATAGTCATCGTCGGCGCCCAGTGGGGCGATGAGGGGAAGGGCAAGATCACCGATCTGCTCGCCGAGCGCGCGGGCGCGGTCGTGCGCTTCCAGGGCGGCAACAACGCCGGGCACACGATCGTGCGCGGGGACGTGGAGTGGAAGCTGCACCTGATCCCCTCAGGCATCCTCTACCCCGGCAAGCGCTGCGTGATCGGCAACGGCGTCGTGATCGACCCGAAGGTCCTGATCGAGGAGCTCGACGGCCTGCGCGCGCGGCGCGTCGATGTGAGCGGCCTGCGGATCTCCTCAAACGCTCACCTGATCATGCCCTACCACCTGCTCCTGGACTCGGCCGGCGAGACCAAACTGGGCAGCCGCCAGATCGGCACGACCCGCCGGGGCATCGGCCCCTGCTACGCGGATAAGGCGGCACGTCTGGGCATCCGCGTGCAGGACCTACTCGACGAGAAGATCCTGAAGAAGAAGATCGTCGCAGCGATGGAGCCCAAGCGCCTGTCGCTGCGTCCGTTCGAGAAGGACCCGGCGCTCGACCTGCACGCGATGACCGAGGAGTACCTCACCTATGGCCATCGCCTGGAGCAGCACATCGCCGACACCGCGAAACTAATGTGGGAGCTGCTCGACGCTGGCGAGAAGGTGATCTTCGAGGGCGCCCAGGGGGCGATGCTCGACATCGACCACGGCACCTATCCGTTTGTCACCTCCTCCAACCCGCTCTCTGGCGCCGCCACCGTGGGGACCGGCGTCGGGCCGAAGGACATCGATGAGGTCTGGGGCGTGTCGAAGGCTTACACCACACGCGTGGGCGCCGGACCGTTCCCGAGCGAGCTACACGACGAGATGGGCGAGCTGATCCGTTCCCGCGGTGGCGAGTTCGGGACGACCACGGGGCGGCCGCGGCGGACCGGCTGGCTGGACCTCGTCGCCCTGCGCTACGCCGCCCGCCTGAACACGCTGACCGCGCTCGTGATCACCAAGCTCGATGTGCTCTCGGGCCTCGACCGGATCCATGTATGCACAAGCTACCGTGGCGCCGAGGGCGCGGAGTTCAAGGACTTCCCCTACCACCAGACGGTCCTCCACCACACCACGGCAGAGCTGACCGAGCTGCGCGGCTGGCAGGAGGACCTCGGCGAGTGCCGCACCTACTCCGACCTACCCGAGGCCGCGCGCGAGTACCTCGAGTTCATCGCCGAGCAGATCGGCGCGCCCGTGACGCTGCTCGGGGTTGGGCCCGGGCGCGAGCAGGTGATCTGGACCGAGGCCGGCGAACGCACGCAGCTCGGCCGCGGCGTGCCGGTCGCAGATCTTGCCGGTTGACTTCGACTTCCCGAGAATGGGCCGTGCAGGAATCGAACCTGCAACCTTGGGCTTAAGAGGCCCCTGCTCTGCCGGTTGAGCTAACGGCCCGTGAGGGCACCGACCATGCAGGCCGGGTGAGCCAGCGATTCTAGCCCAGCGCGACCGATCCTGAAGGTGTGGCCTCTACGCAGCGGATTCCGGAGAAGGCGCCGGCGGCGAATCGGCCGACTATTTTTTCTCGCTGCTTTCGAGCTGTTCCTTGACCTTCTGGCTGACTTTGTAGCTCTTGCCGCCGACGGTGATCGTGGCGTTGGCAGATTCGCCGGTCGAGGCGGCGCTGGTAGCAGTGGACCCTGTGGCGCTCGAGGTGGTGGCGGCCGTCGAGGAGGTGGTGCTCGCGGAGCTCTTCTTCAGTGCCGCCAGTTCTTTCTTCAGCCGAGCCCGGTCAGTGGCCGGAGCAAGGCTGACCGCCTTGGCCGAGGCGAGGTCGCCCTGGCGATCGTTGTGGGCCTTGTATGCGTACTCCGCGAGCGTCCCGAACAGGGCGGCGCTCTGGGGCTCGGCGGCGACCACGATCTGCAGCACCTGCACCGTCGCAGCCGGCTGATTGAGCCCTTCTTCGTCGAACACCCGCACCATTTCCTTGGCCAGTTTGGGATTGGGCTTTGGGGGATTCAGAGCGAGATAGCTCACCCAGGACTGCGCCACGTCGGAGAACAGTTCTTTGCCCTTGCTCGTCAGCTTGCCGTTGCTGACGGCGTCTTCCCCGCCGGCTTCGTGCAGCTGAGCGTTGATGAGGCCTTCCCACGCGCTCAGGTCCTTGGGCTGCGTGACGACGAGCTTCTGGTACTTCTTCACCTGGCCCGCGAAGCTCGCCTTCGGCGCCCCGCTTTCCCCGGTGAATGCGTTCAGGATTCCACCACCGCCACCTCCCACGCCGACGCCAAGACCGACGAAGCCCACGAGGAACAGCAGGGCGAGGCCGATATAGATCACTTGGACTGTGCGGCGACGGCCGCGTCCTCTCAGGTCGAAGAGCATCTTGGGGATGATTCTACGGACAGCGGGCTTCCGGGCGGATCAGGCTCCCGATTACGCCCGCCTCGCGAGCCCCGCCTCTAGGAGAGCTCGCGGTCGATGTGGTCGATGATCTGTTTCACGTCCGGCTCCACCTCGTCACCAGAATCACCCGCGCCGACCGCCCCCACACCAGCCGCCTCAGTGCCCGTCGCGCCCATCCCAGCGTCGCCTTCCTCACCCGCCAGCGGGGGATCGGCGGACTGCATGGGGCCACTCGGCGGCGGGGGCGTGGAACCCGCCGCCGCCGCCACGCCGCCGGGTCCAGAAGGACCCGCGGGCGGAGCATCCCCGCCCTTACCCTGGAGCGCTGCCTCGGCCAGCTCACGCTTCGCTTCGCGTCGCGCGACGAGCGACGCGACGAGGATGCTCAGCTCGTAGAGGATGTACAGCGGGATTGTCTCCAAGAGCAGCGTTACCGCGTCGCCAGGCAGGAAGGCGGCCATGCCGGCGCACGCGACGACCGCGTAGCGGCGGTTGTGACGTAGCTGCTTCGGCGTGACGATCCCGACCCGCGTTGCGGCGAGGATCGCAACGGGCACCTGAAAGACCAGCCCCATCGCCAACAGAATCGTCGCGACAAATTTGTAATAGGGGGCGGCCTGCACGAGGACGTTGAACTCACTGCTGTTGAAGTTCTGGAAGAACCGCAATGCGGCGGGCAGCACGACGAAGTAGCCAAACGCGACCCCGATCACGAACAGGAAGGGAATCGCGGCGAGCAACGGCATCGCGATCCGTCTCTCCCGCGGGCTGAACGCGGGCAGCACGAACCCGTACATCTCGAACAGGATCACCGGCAGTGAGATCACCAAGGCGAAAAGCAGCGTCACCGTGATCGTGGTGGTGAAGGGCTCGCCGATACCCAGCGTCACGGGCTTGTTGCCTTCCGGGGTATGGGGCACCTTCGCGACGGCTGCGCGCAGGCTGGGGATCTCGCCCGCGAGCTCGGCTCGCGTCGCGGCCGGGAGACCGCTGTGTGGGGCGCTCAGCGCGAGCACGATCGCCTCAGTGCTGTGAGCGATTTTCAACACCGCCTGCTGGGCAAGCGCGGTCTGACCGAGCGGCCCATTGCCCTTGGCAACCTGTTTCTCGGTCTGCTTGCTCAGCGGCGCATTGATCAGGTGCAGCAACGCGTGGTTCTGCCACAGGCAGAACCCAAATGCGATCGCGAGCGCCACCGCACTGACGATCAGGCGGGTGCGCAGCTCGTCGAGATGATCCACGAGACTGAGCCTGTCCTCGTGGCCGATCGCGCGGATTGTGGTGGCCATGGCCCATATGAACCTACCACCGCCACCACCCGCTCCGGGGGCGACGAGCCTTAGCCCCGGAGGACCCGTAGTGCTCGCCAATCGGCGCCGGTATGTGAGATCCCGGCCCCTCGCAGGCTGCGATCGGCACTACGCGAACCTCCTAGCCGCGAGAAGCGTGCTAAAGGCGGCGGACCTCGAAGTCGATGAGTTCGTGATCAGACCATGCACCCCGACAGAAGCCACCCCACCCGTCATCGCGTGCAGCTCCCCAGCGGTAAGCAGATCGACGTTGTCTATCGCGATCAGCAGCTCGACGCCGCCGAGGCTCCGGCCAGCGTCCGCGTTCCCGATCCACTGCACGTCTGTTTCCACT
Organism: uncultured Solirubrobacterales bacterium; assembly: GCA_963837135.1. Lineage (GTDB taxonomy): Bacteria > Actinomycetota > Thermoleophilia > Solirubrobacterales > Solirubrobacteraceae > Palsa-744. Next base: position 342,695 of record CAWILV010000002.1, on the reverse strand, counting down.
GCGCCTGTGAGCTCGCATATCCGCTGGACTGGGTCGAGGAAGGCCCGCGCCACTGGAGAATCGTGCTGCGCTGCCCCGAGTGTGAGGCACGCCGTGAGGGCGTGTTCGAACAGGCGGTCGTCGAGGAACTCGACGAACAGTTGGACCAGGCAACCAGCGCTCTGCTGAGCGATCTGAAGCAGCTCACGCAGGCGAATATGGAGGGCGAGGTCGAGTTCTTCATCCGCGCGCTGGATGCGGACCTGATCGTCCCCTCAGATTTTTAGAGCCCGCGGCCGCAGGCGGGGGGCTCCCTCAGCGGGGCGGTATAAAGTCGGAGAACGATTGTGCTTTTGGGATCCGCGCACCTAGCGGTAGCGCGCGACAACCGCGTCGGCCACCTGTTCCAGCAGCGCCGATCGGCCGGCGGGCAGGCTCGCCGGGAGCGCCTCCTTGGCCTCGGCGACGAGCGCGAGCGCCCGCTCTCGAGCCTGCTCGAGCGCGCCGGTGGCGGCGATCCGCTCGCAGAGCTCCTCGGCTTGGCGTGCGCCGCGAAGGGCCGCGAGGTCGACCCCGGCAAGCTCGCCATCACGCTCGCGCGCGAGGATCAAAGGCAGCGTGACGGTGCCATCGAGCAGGTCCGTTCCGCGTGACTTGCCGGTGCGCTCGACAGGCCCGGACACGTCCAGCACGTCGTCCAAGATCTGGAAAGCCAACCCAATCTTCCGGGCGAAGGTGCCGAGCGCATCCGCGAGATCCATCGAGCCCGGGGTCGCTATGAGCGCACCGAGGCGGCAGGCGGCTTCAAATAGCGCGGCGGTCTTCAGCTCGCAGCGCGTCAGATAGCGCTCGATCGCCACGTGTGGCGCGTAGGCATCCTCCCGCTGGAGCAGCTCGCCCGCGGCGAGGGCAGAGCTGGCGTCCGATAGCGCACGCAGCTGGGCCTGATCTTCGTTACGCGCGAGCTCCGCAAATGCGCGCGAGAACAGCAAGTCACCGGTGGCAATCGCGACCTCGCGCCCGGCTCCGGCAGCCACGGTGGGACGTCCACGGCGCAGCTGAGCGCCATCGATCACATCGTCGTGCACGAGCGTCGCCGAGTGGACGAGCTCGACCGCGACCGCCGCGCGGATCAGGCATTCGTCTCCCGCGTCGGTATCGAGTAGGGCGCTGCCCCCAGACGAGGGGGGCCGGGGAAGATCTGTTGGGGTGGGCGGGAGAAGATCAGAGCCGGCGGACTCGGCGGCGAGCACGACGAGCAGCGGACGCAACCGCTTGCCGCCGGCCATGATCGTCGCGTTGGCGTGCTTGGCAAGCGGAGCACCCGCGGCGGCCATCACACGCTCCAAGTGCAGCTCGATGCGAGCCATCCGCTCGCGCAGCTCCTCGCCGCCGCTGTGAATGAGCGCCTCGAGCGCATCCGTATCCCCGGCCGGGCCGGCGGCGGAGTGCTCGGCGGAGTGGTGGCCCACCCCGGTGCTCACACCCCCTCCATGGGCACCGTGCCGAAGTGGATCACGACAATGCCTCCGGCGGTGAGCAGATAGCCGATCTCGCGCAGGCCCGCCCGCTCCATCTCCGCCGCCAACCCCGCGGGCGCAGGGAAGCGCTTGACCGAGTTGGGGAGGTAGGAGTAGGCGTCGGGATCTCCCGCCAGGCGCCCCAACAGCGGCACTATGCGGTCGAACCACAGGCTGTAGAAGAGCGAGAGCGGAGCGCGTGTGGGAGAGGTGAACTCGAGCACAACCACGCGGCCACCGGGGCGCACGACACGAGCCATCTCCGCGAGACCGCGCGCCAGGTCTGAGAAGTTGCGCGCGCCGAAACCGACCGTGGCGGCATCGAACGTCCCATCCGCAAAGGGCAGCTCGAGCGCGTCGCCCCACTCGAAGCGCAGCTCGGCGTCCGCGGGCTTGGGCTTGGTGCGCGCCCGTGCGAGCATCGCCTCAGAGAAGTCGCTGCCCACCACCACTCCGCCGGGAGCGACACGCCGCGCGAGCTCAATCGCCAGGTCGCCCGTGCCAGTGGCGACGTCGAGCACGCGGGAGCCCGGACCGACATGCGCGAGATCCGCCGCCCGCTCGCGCCAGCGGTGATGAAGGCCGGCCGTCATCACGGTGTTCAGGAGGTCATAGACCTTCGCGATACGGTCGAACATCGCCCGCACCTCCCCCGCCTCGAGCGTTCCCGAACCATGAGCTGACATGGCTCGAGATCCAGCTACTTCAGCTGCGACAGGAACGCAACGACCGCGGTGAACTTCTGCGGCGGCAGGTTCTTGAACGAAGGCATCGGCGCCGTTGGATTCACGAGCGTCCGCGCGATTGCCTGCGCGGGCAATCGCGAGCCGATATGCGTCAGTTCCGGCCCGGGTCCATTGTTGCCGTTGTCACCGATCTTGTGACACGCCTCACACCCCGACTGGGCGACCACCGCCTTGCCGGCTTCATATTCGGCGAGTTGCGTTCCGCCCGCCTGCGTCACGGCGGTCGGTGTGGGCATTTCGATCGCCGTCGGCGATCCGGCGCTGGCGCCCGAGTAGGTGAGAAAGGCCATCGCCCCGATCACGAAGAGAGCCGTCACGGTCGCGATCGGACGATGCTCGGGGCGGCGCTCGGGGCCGCGATCGTAAAACGGCAACAGGAACAGCAAGATCATGCCGATCGTGGGCACACCGATCGTGGCCAGCGGCACGAGGCTCGGCGGCTTGATCACGCGCAGGACCTCGAACAGAAAGAAGAAGTACCACTCGGGGCGTGGCACGTAGGTGGTGGTGGTCGGGTTCGCCTTCGAGCCGAGCTCCGCGCCGAGGATCAGCGACATCGCGATGATCACCGCCATCACAACGCACGCCATCGCGGCGTCCTTGGCCACCGCGTAGGGGAAGAACGGCTTGCCCTGTGACTTCAGGATCGCGTACTCGCGGAGGTACTCCTCCTTCTCGCGCTGGTTCATCGTGCGAGGGTGCGAGGTTGGGTGCAGCGGCGCGCGTGGGGGCGCACCGGTACAGAGAGCTCCGGAGCCACTACGCCTCCGCCTTGCGCAGCTCGGAGCTCTGCTCGGCTTTGATCCACGGCGGTGCGGTAGTGCCGAGCTTTGCCACGAGGTAAAGATGGGCGCTGATTAGCGCGATCAGCGCACCGGGCAGGAGCAGCATGTGGATCGCGTAGAAGCGCGACAGCGTGGTGGCCCCGAATTCGGGGCCGGCTCTGAGAAAGTCGCTCAGGTAGGGGCCGATCAGGGGCCCGGTGCCGTTGATGTTCACGCCCACGATCGTCGCCCAGTAGGCGCGTTGGTCGAAGGGCAGCAGGTAGCCGGTGAAGGACATCACCATCGTCAAGATCAGCAGCACCACGCCGATCACCCAGTTCAGCTCGCGCGGGTACTTGTAGGCACCGAAGAAGAACGTGCGGCCCATGTGCAGGAACACGAGGATCACCATCACGCTCGATCCCCACTTGTGCATACCACGCACGAACTGGCCGAGGAACACGTCGTTGGTCACGTAGCGGATCGATTCATACGCGCCGCCCGCGGGATCGGGGCGGTAGTACATCGCGAGGAAGACACCCGTGACCGCCTGCGAAAGGAAGGCGAACATCGTCGCCGAGCCGAGCGTGTAGAACCAGTTCGTGCCCTTCGGGACCTTGCGGAACATCATCCAGCGGGCGCCGCCGCTCAGCGACGTGCGCTCGTCGACCCAGTCGACGACGTTGATTCCGGCTGCCTTCGCGCCCTCTGCCACGCCACCCTTGCCGTTGCCCTCACCTGGGCGCGGGGGTGGGGCCTTGAGCGGGGCGGGTACGGGGGGTGCAGGGAGCTTGGGCACAGGGCTGACGGGTCTTTAGAAGGGCTTGCGCGCAGAGGGGCGCGACGGGTAGAGGTACTGGCCGATGCCGTCCACGGTCTCTCCGGGGTCGCGCGGTGAGAAGCGTTTCAGCTCGCTGTTGACGCTGAACCGTCCGCTCCACAGTTCGACCCGGTCGCCTTTCACGCGCGTGGGGAAGCGGTCGAGCGGCCTGACCGGAGGCCCGCCCACCCTACGCCCAAGCAGGTCGTAGACGCCGCCGTGGCAGGGACAGATGAAGCGCTCCGCGGCGTCAACCCAGCGCACCGGACAACCGAGGTGGGCGCAGCGGGTCGAGATCGCAATGTACGGCGTGTGGCGATCGTAGATGTCGGTGTCGATCGCGTCGTTATGCTGGCGCACGTAGGCGGTCGTCTTACCGGCCTCGCCGATCCCATAGGCCTCCGTGATGACCACCGGTACGTAGTTGTTGTTGGTGAAGTCTTCGGTGGAGCCGATGTCCTCCCAGAAGTGCGGCGGCTGTTTGAAGACCGGCCCGATCGCAAAGCCGAGCGCGGGCAGCAGGAACGAGGCGGCGGCGATCCCGCCCATCGTCTGGGAGCTCACGGTCATGAACCGTCGCCGCGTGACCGTCTCGCCCTCGAAGGCGCCTGGGATCATCCGATCGACGGTGTACTTGGACTTGTGTTGGGTGTGCTTGTCTGGCAAGAGCACAAACAATATCGAGGCGCGATTCAGTGCGGCGCGGCGAGGCTCGCCGCACTTGTGCGCATCGCCTCGATCGCCTTGGAGGAGCCCGTCAACACAAGCTCCTTGGCGCGGCGATGGGTCTCGCTCGACCCCCAGCCGATGGCGCGCGCGCCGGCCGTCCACACAGCGTCGGCCAGCTCCGGCTCGCCCGCGCCCTGCGCGAGCGCGCTGAGCGAGATCGTGTCGGCCAGCTCGGCCACGGCCGCGAGATCACCGAGCGCGATGAGCCGAGCCAGCCCGAGCGCGTACAGCCGGTCGCCCGCCAGCAGGGCGAGATCCTGATCCGACGTGAGCGCTATACGCGGCTTGGCGTAGTGAAGCAAGTAGCCCTCGTAGATCGCCTCGATCAAGAGCTCGTAGTCCTCGCGGCTGCCCTCGGCGCGCGGGCCTGAGGCGGCGAGCCGCGCGGGCCCCGGTGCAGCGGCGCGATCGCTCGCGGACTCCACGAGGCTCGCCATCAGGCCCCCCTCGTCGTGCAGGAGGGCGCGTAACCGCTGCAGCGAGGAGCGCGCGGCTCCTGACGGAGTGGGCACGGATGAGGCGCTCATGGGATCTCCGCAAATGCAGCGGTGGCGGCGGCGGCGGTGCGTTCGATGTGCTCGGAAGTGTGCGCGAGTGACGGGAACCACGCCTCAAACTGAGAGGGCGGTGGGTAGACCCCGCGCGAGAGCAGCTCGCGACACCAGGCGGCGTGGGCCTCCAGGTCGCAGGCGCGCGCGTCGTCGAAGCAGCGGACGGGGCGCTCGGAGAAGAAGACGGTCAAGAGGCCGGGGACGCTCGCAACCTGGACGGGACGTCCCGCCGTGGCCGCGGCCTCGCGTAGGCCGGCGGCGAGCTGGTCGGTGATCGAGGCGAGGCGTAGGTAGGCAGGCTCGTCGAGCAGGGAGAGCGTCGCGAGGCCTGCCGCGACCGCGAGGGGATTGCCGGAGAGCGTCCCTGCCTGGTAGACCTCGCCGGCGGGGGCGAGCAGGCGCATCAGATCGACACGCCCGCCGACCGCTGCGGCTGGAAGACCGCCACCAAGAACCTTGCCGAGGATCGTGAGGTCGCCCCGCACCCCCGTGAGCTCCTGCGCGCCGCCGCGCGCGACGCGAAAGCCCGAGATCACCTCGTCGAAAATCAAGAGCGCCCCACAAGCGTCGGCGAGCTCGCGCAGGAGCTCGAGGAAGCCTTCGCGGGGCGGGACGAGGCCCATGTTGGCGGGGAACGGCTCGGCGATGATCGCCGCGATCTCGTCCCTGCCGGCCGACTGCTCCACGGCGGCGCGCAGCGCGTCCGGGTCGTTCCAGGGCACCACGACGGTGTCGGCGACCACGGCGGCGGGCACACCCGAGCTCGACGGGAGCGCCTGAGTGGCCAGCCCTGAGCCGGCTTGCGCGAGCAGTGGATCGAGATGCCCGTGGTAGGCACCGGCGAACTTGAGCAGCCGCTCGCGCCCGGTGGCCGCTCGCGCGAGCCGCACAGCGGTCATCGTGGCCTCTGTGCCCGAGGAGGTCATGCGCAACATCTCGGCCCCATCGATCCGGCGCGTGACCTGCACCGCCAGCTCGACCTCGGCGGCGGTAGGCGCCCCAAAGCTCGTGCCCTTCGCCGCCGCCGCGGCCACCGCATCGAGTACTACCGGATGGGCGTGTCCGTGGATCAGGGGACCCCAGGAGCAGACGTAGTCGATGAAGCGATTGCCGTCAACGTCGATCAGTTCCGCACCCTCGCCCCGGTCGATGAAGATTGGGGAGCGGCCGATCGCTCCCATCGCGCGCACGGGCGAGTTGACACCGCCGGGCAGCACCTCCAGCGCGCGGCGGTAGAGCTCCGTCGAGCGCGCGTCAGCGAGTGAGGTGCTCACGGGCGAGGATGTGATGCTCGGGAGAGGAAGATGACATCCTAAAGATGAGCCGAACCCGGCCCCTGACGAACTGGCCGGGGCACCTCACGCCTGCCGGGCCTCCCCGTGCTGGGCCTCCCAGCTCTTGAAGGAGTCGGTGAAGTAGAGCAGGCGGATCTTCTTGAACTCGGTCGAGGAGTACAGCGTGGCGCGCTCGTGGATGCCGGTCTGCTCGGCGATCGCGTCGAGGACCGCGTCGCACTCCTCCTTGGAGCGGCCGTGAGCCATCGTGAAGACGGAGTAGGGCCAGTCCTCGTAGGTGGGACGCTCGTAGCAGTGGGAGATGCCGCGGAAGGACGCCATCCGCGGACCGAGCTCTGCGATCTGCCCAGGAGAGACCTTCCAAACGCCCATCCCGTTAGCGGAGAACCCGGCGCGGCGGTGATAGAGGATCGCGGCGACGCGGCGCAAGAGGCCACGCTCACGCATGCCCTGCATGTGCTCGAGCAGCGCCCCGGTATCCACACCCAGCCGCTCGGCGGCCGGCGCGTAGGGCTCGGTGATAACCGGCATGTCCCCTTGGGTGGCGCGGATCACGTCCTTGTCGAACTCGTCGTAGGGGACGGGCTCGAGATCGACGGGCTCGACGGCAACGCCCTCGCTGGCGAGCTCCTTGGTGCCGCCTTCCATTTCGAGATCCATGCGGATCTTGAAAAGTTTGAGCGTCGGCAGCTGGCGGATCGACTCGGCGCCGGTGAGCCGCTGGAGCACATCCAGCGTGCCGTCCAGACCTAGCGATGAATCCGGCTCGACGGCAAGCGTGAACCACATGTTGAAGTCGTGGTTGCGCAGGTAGTTGTGCGATACCCCGGGATGGGAATTGACGATCTTGGCCGCCTGCCACGGGTTCTCGGGATCGACCTTGGCCGCTACGAGCATCGAACCATAGCCCAGCGCGCGCGTGTCGTAGATCGGCGTGACCTGACGGATGATGCGCTCGTCGAGCAGGCGCTGGACGCGCGTGAGCACCTCTGCCTCGGATACCTCCGCGGCCGCGGACACCGCGGCGAAGGGCCGAGGCTGCAGCGGAAAGGAGCCCTGCATGAGATTGAGTAACTTGCGGTCGAGATCGTCGAGCGAGACGGCCGCCCCGTCCTTGCGCGAGCGCGTCTTTGGCGTGGCGGCGCTCGCACGCTCGCGAGCCGCGGCGCCAGCGACGTCGCCGTCTGCGCTCACGGTGGGTGGCGCTTCGGCCTCTTGGTCTGTCAGCTCTACTCGGCTAGCCATTGGGCGGCATCCTTGGAGTGGTAGGAGATGATCGTGTCGGCGCCGGCGCGGCGGAGTGAGGTGAGGATCTCCAAGACCGCGGAGCGCTCATCGAGGTAGCCGGCGGCGGCGGCGGCCTTGACCATCGCATACTCGCCGCTGACGTTATAGGCCGCCACGGGCAGGCGCGTGGCACGCTTGACCGCGCGGATCAGGTCGCCGTAGGCGAGCGCAGGCTTGACCATCACCATATCCGCGCCCTCCTGCACGTCGAGCAGCGCCTCGCGCACGGCCTCGCGACCGTTGGCGGGGTCCATCTGGTAGCCGCGGCGGTCCCCAAACGCCGGGGCCGAGCCGGCGGCGTCGCGGAAGGGACCGTAGAAGGCCGAGGCGAACTTGGCGGAGTAGGCGAGGATCGGGGTGTCGGCGAAGCCCTCCGAGTCGAGCTCCGCGCGGATCGCGCCGACGCGCCCGTCCATCATGTCCGAGGGTGCCACGAGGTCAGCGCCGGCACGGGCGTGGCTGATCGCGACGCGCGCGAGCAGCTCTACCGAGGCGTCGTTGTCAACGGTGTTGTCCTCGCGCAGGACTCCACAGTGGCCATGGTCGGTGTACTCGCAGAGGCACACGTCGGTGAGCACCAGCAGGTCGGGCTCGGCCTGCTTGAGTGCGCGGACGGCGGTCTGGATCACGCCCTCCTGCACCCATGCACCGGAGCCCTCTGAGTCCTTGGCGGCGGGTATTCCGAACAGCATCACGCCGGCGATCCCCAGCGCGGCGAGCACGTGGGCTTCGTCGAGCAGGGCGGAGATCGAGAGGCGCTCGACGCCGGGCAGCGTCGCGATCGACTCGCTGGCCGATCTCCGATCGGTGGGCTCGGCCTCGGAGATGAACAGCGGCAGCACGAGTTGGCCGGCACGCAGCTCGGTCTCGCGCACGAGCCCGCGCAGCGAAGCGGAAGCGCGCAGGCGACGCATGCGCGTTTGGGGAAAGGCCATTCCCCCAGGATACCCCTGCTCAGTCCAATCGCCTGAGTCCAACGCGCGCGAGTGCGCCGAACAGCACGGTGAGAACAGCGAGGTGCACGAGAGCTCCTGCAAGCGCCGGGGAGGACTGGTTGACGGCGGCGTCGAGTGCCTGAAGAGCGGCCTTGAAGGGGAACACGAAGGAAACGACGGAGATCGCATCGTAGAGGCCGTGCCCGACCGATCCCGATGGGACGAGCGCGAGGAACGCGAGCGGAAGCGAGAGCAGAAAGGCGAGCAGCGAGGCGGCGCGTACCTCGCGGGCGAGCGCGCCGATCGATACGCCGAGCGCGCCAAACGCAACCGCACCGAGGGCCAGCGCGACCAGCCACAAAGGAAGACGCGTCCAGTCGAGGTGCACGAAGGCGCCAATCCCAGCCAGCATCGCGAGAGCCACGACAAACGAGCAGCAGGCGGCGAGCAGGGCCTTCTCGGCGAGCAGGCCCTCGCGTGAGACCAAACCGCGGAGCAGGCGGGCGAGCGCGTGCTCTTCGCGCTCGAGCGCGACCGCCCCGGCCGCGAGCAGCAGGCAGATGAACATCAGCGACACGGTGACGGCGACCACGACGGCGAAGGTGTTCAAGGGTGTGCGGCGCCCGTGGAGCAAAGTGGTGTGCACGGCGATCGGTTGGCTGATCGTCTCAAGGACGGTCTTTGAGAGGGTGAGGTTCTGGGCGGCGAAGGTGGCGAAGGCGAGCGTCCGTTCCAGCGCGGCGCGGTCCGGTCCGGGGGGCTGGCGCGCGATCACGCCGCGCAACAGCGGCGGAATCTGCTCGAGGCCGATCAGGTTGGGAGGCGCACCGAGCACCCCGAGGTTGCCGCCCTTCAAGAGCAGTCCGATCGCCTGGGCGGCGGCCTGCTGGATCTGTTCAGAGAAGCCGAGGTTCGCCTGCGCGAGCGCCGAGTTCAAAGAGGACTGCACGAGCGACTGCTCCAGCGCGTCGCCGTTGTAGAGCACTTCCAGATGGGCCTGGGAAACGTCGGAGGAGAGCCGCGCGGCGATGTCGTGGGGGATCACGACGGCAGCGAGCACATCGCCCGACTGGATCTTCGCGACCGCCTGCGCGCGCGTGGCGGTCGGCACGGCTTCGACCTGATTAAAGAGCTGCGATGCATACTCGCTGACGTCGACGCTGCGCCCGCCGACCTGGACTCTCGCGCCGGGGGTGGTTTCGTTGACGACCGCGACGCGCGGCTTGGTGGGGCCGCGCGAGAGCGCCAGCCCGATCAGCAGCGCGATCGCGACGGGATAGATCACGAGCAGCGCCACCGTCAGGCGCGAGCGGCGGAGGATCAAGAGGTCCTTGCGCAGCAGCGAGATCATTCGTGGCCTCGAGCGCGCAGGAACGAGACGAACGCGTCCTCGAAGTCTCCGATCGGCTCCCCATCAGCCTGCCGGCCGCGCGCCGCCGCGAGAAACTCCGCGGGGGTGCCGTCGAACAGCAGCCGGCCGTCGGCGAGCACGAGTGCACGCGCCGCGTAGCGTTGGACCTCGTGGACGTCATGCGTTGAGAACACGACGCTCGTGCCTTCGCCCGCAAGGCCGCGGATGAAGCTCCAGAGCCGCTCGCGCTGACCGGGGTCGAGCGCCGTCGAGGGCTCATCGAGGGCGAGCACGGGCGGGCGCGAGAGCAGGCCGATCGCGACGTTCACGCGCTGGCGGTTGCCGCCCGAGAGGCGTGCCACCTGATCGCCCGAGCGATCGTGCAGGCCGGTCTGCTCGAGCATCCGCTCGACCGCCGCGTCGGGGTCGGCGACGCGCTCCAGGCGGGCGAACAGGGCGAGGTTCTCGGCGACCGAGAGCTTGGAGTAGAGCGCCGGCTGCTGGGGCACCCAGCCGACTTCGCGGGGCGCCCGGTTCACGCTGCCCGCGCTGGGGCGCTGGATGCCGGCAAGGATCGAGAGCAGCGTCGTCTTGCCCGCGCCGTTGGGACCGACGACCGCCACCAGCTCGCCCGCGGCGGCCTCGAAGCTGACGTCGCGCAACGCCTCGCGCTCGCCGTAGCGCATCGCGAGGTTCGAGACGGCCAGCGCCTTCGCGTTCACAGGAGCCCGCGCGGCGTGTGATCCCACGGTTCGAGCTCGATGTGGCGACCGAGATAGACGACCGTCTCGCGCAGGATCGCGAGGATCGGCAGCGCGATCAGGGCGCCGACGACGCCATGCAGCTGCAGCCCGAGCAGCAGCGCGAAGATCACGAGCAGCGGGTTGATCCGCAGCGTGTGCCCGAACACCTGCGGCGCCACGACATGGCCCTCGAGCTGCTGCAGCCCGACGAACAGCAGCGTCACCCACAGCGCCACAATCGGGTCGGTGAACAGCGCCACGAGCACAGCCGGGAGCGCACCGAGGATCGGGCCAATGTAGGGGACGAGCTCCATCACCCCGTAGAACATCCCGAACGCGAGCGCATATTTGCGCCCATCGGGGAAGATCCCGATCAACCCGAACACGTACAACGACAGTCCGGCGGAGGCGCCCATCAACACGCTGAACAGCAGCTGCCCGCCAACGTAACGGGAGACCGCGTGCTGGACCAGGATCGGGTAGTCGTCGGCGGGAGTGCCGTCGCCGTCGGGCATCGCGCGGCGCACGAGCCTGCCGATCCGCTCGCCGTAGACGAGCATGTACACGGACAGCACGAACACGAGCAGCAGGTCGAAGATCGCACTCGCCGCTTCGGTCGCCAAGGCACCGCCGAACGACACGAATTTACTGGCGCTCTTGGCGACTTTGTCCTGGATGCTCTGCAGCGCCGTCTTGCCCTGTTTGACGAGTTCCACGTGCAGCCCGCGATCGTTGAGTTCGCGTTGGAGGTTCGCGATCGTCCCGTTGGCTTCGGCCGCGATGTGCGGGAGGTTGTCTGTAAATGTGCGCACCTGATTGGCGATCGGGTTGGCCAGCAGAAAGCCGATCCCGACCAGCGTCAGGAAGAATGCGACGTACACGATCAGCACCGCCAGCCCGCGAGGCATCCGCGGGCGCTGTACGAATGCGACGACGGGGTTGAGGATCAGCGCGATGACAGCGGCAATGACAAAAATCAACAGCACTTTCCCTGCCGCTTTGGCGAGCGCCCACAGCGCGAACAGCGCCACCGGCAACAGCACGAGCTGCACCCACCTGGGAACTACGGTGCGCTGCATGGTCAGGCCCCTCCAACGATCATCGGCGCAGTATGGCTGAGCGAGAGGCGCTCGCCTCCGAGGACGGGCCCGGTGGGGGTGTGAGGATCTTGTTCGTCGGCGATCTCGTCGGTGGCATCGGACGGCGCACATTGCTCGAGTGCCTGCCGCTGCTGCGCGAGCGTTTCGATCCGACCTTCGTCGTGGTCAACGGCGAGAACGTCGCGGGAGGACTGGGGATCACGCCGAAGGCAGCCGACCAGCTGTTCGCAGGGGGAGTTGACGCGATCACGCTCGGCAACCACACCTACCACCGCCGCGAGATCTACCCCTACCTGGACTCCGAGCCGCGGATCCTGCGCCCCGCCAACTTCCTGCGCAGCCAGCCCGGGCATGGCACGTGCGTGCTGGAGCGAAATGGCGTTCGCCTGGGCGTCGTCAATCTGAGCGGGAACCTGTATCTGCGGGCGGGACGGTCGGCCTTTACCGAGATCGAGGCCGCACTGGGCGAGCTGGAGGGCGTCGAGCAGATCCTCGTTGACATGCACGCCGAGGCGACCTCGGAAAAGGTCGCGATGGGCTGGCATCTGGACGGGCGCGTGACGGCCGTCGTCGGCACCCATACGCACGTGCCGACCGCGGACGCGCGCGTGCTGCCGGAAGGCACCGCCTACATCACCGACGTCGGTATGACCGGACCGCGCGGCGGCGTGATCGGGGTCAAGCGCGAGCAGGCGATCGAGTCGCTACTGACGCAGATGCCGGTGCGCTTTGAAACCTCCGATGAGGACCCGTGGCTGATGGCAGTGCTGATCCGCTGTTCGGCTACCGAGCAGCTGCGAGCGGACTCGATCGAGCAGGTTCTGATGCCCCGGCCTTAGCTGATCATCCGAGCGCCCCGAGACTCCCTCGCGGTACTGGCGCGCGATCGAAGGAGCTTTCGGATAGACGCTCAACAGCGCCTGCGTAGAGCGGGGTGGGTCGATCGCCGAAGCGTCCCAGCAGCGCGATCATCACGAGCGGAAAAAACCACGGAATGTAGAGATAGAACCAGTGGTCGATCCCGAGCTGCACCGCGATGACCACCGCGGCGCACGCCGCCGCGAGGCCGGCCAGGTCATCGCGGCGGGGGATCGCCGCCAGCGCGAGGGCGAGCGCGACCGCGGCGAGCTGCACCACCCGCTGGAGTCCGGGTAGGCCGTACAGGCCCCAGACGGAGAACGGCGAGCCGCGATTGGCCTGGTAGACCAGCGTGCGCTCGAAGATCGTGTGCGGCGAATCGTGGGTCAGTGCAGGGATCGACACGAGCGCGGCCGTGGCAACGAAGGCGAGCAGAAACAGCCCGAACGAGCGCGAGCGCAGCGCCGAGACGCCTACCCACCCGTCGCGACCGCGCAGGCCATGGGTCGCCAGCAGCGGCGCGAGCGCGAGCGGCGCGAACTTGGTCAACCCGGCCAGCGCCGCGAACGCCCCCCGTGCGGGCGGCGAGCCGGCAAAGTAGATCGCCGCGAGGATCATCACCGCGACGACCGTGTCGTTGGAGTCGCTCTCCAGCGCGAACAGCGTGAACGGGAACGAGACCCAGGCGTAGGCGAGCGCGATGCCGAGCGTCGGTCCGCGCATGCGACGGCCGATCAGGAACAGCAGCGCGACCGCAAGCAGGTCGAACACGACCGATGCGGCGTGCGCGGCCGGCAGGTCGTCCCAGGTGCCGCTCCAGCCGAAGATCTGCTCGAACGGGACGTACGCCTCATAGTTGACGGGGCCGTAGGTGTCGCCGTGTTCGTTGTCGGCGGGATAGCCGCCATAGAGGGCCTCGCCGTGGCCGATCCGCTGCGCGCCGATCACGCCCGCGTAGCCGACGTCGATCACGTTCGCGTCGGTTACGTTGAGCGCGATCCGAAAGCCGAGCAGCGAGACAACGCCAAGCGCCAGCCAGGGGGCGGGAATCAGCAGGCGCAGGGGTGGTGTCGATCGCCCGCCGGATGAGTGGGATCTGGGCCGGCGGCGCAACAGCGCGAGCATCCGGGCGAGCAGGTACAGCAGCGGTGGGTAGCTGAGCGGCACCGAGGCGTAGATGTGCGCGTGGTTGAAGAACGCCAGCGAGACCGAAAACGAGAGCAGCACGAGCAGATCGAGGTGCAGCAGCGAGAAGGGCCGGCGCCAGTCGATAAACGGAAGCAGGAACAACAGGCAGAGCGGCAGCCAGACATACAGCGCATTGACATGCTCGCCAAACGCGCCACGGTAGCCGCGCGCCATCGTCCAGGCGACCTGGAATCCTGTCCACTGTTCGAGCACACGGCCGGTGCTGTCGGCGATGATCACCTGGCCAATCTCTTTGGTGCCCTTCACGGAGAAAAAGCTGACCTGCCAGCGCAGCGGGCCCTTGAAATACGCGCCGCCGTAGGAGCCGCGGTATTTCCTGCGCACGGCGCGCATCTTCGGCAGCGCTTCGGCGATTTCCAGGACGCGGTCGGCGGACAGATGGCGCCCTGCGGGCGGGATCATCGACGCGGGAACGGGGACCGGAGCTTCTGCGATCGTCGCCTGGGAGGCAGAGGCGGTCCTCGCCGTCTTGGCCGCGGTTGCCGAGGACGCAACGAGGGCGAGAAGTGCGAGCGAGGCGGCAACCGCGAGGAGTACCCGAATGCGCATCTGCCGAGGGTAAGGGTTCGACGCGGGGCCCAGCGGCGGTTTGGGTTGCTCAGACGGAGGCGAGGCCGAAATGCTGCCGCACCATCGAAGCGACATCGCGGATCGCCCACTGGGCCCGCTCCTCGGCAGGGGCAACGCCGCAGAGGACGAGCGCGCCGAGCGAGTCCGAGGCGTGCAACGAGCCGTGACTGCCACCGCCGACATGGGCGGCGCCGCCCCAGTCGAGGAACTCGAAGCCGGGGGCTGCGCTGAGCAGGACCTCGCCCGAGGTGGGGCAGATCAGCGACGACCACACGCGGGCAAGCGCGTCGGGGTAGTCGGGCGAGACGAACCGGCCATCCTCGATGCGCGCCTGCAGCACCGCAAGCTCGCCCTCGACACTCCACGCGCGTCCGCGCGTATCCATGACCGGGCCGCTGGGCGCGAAGCGCAGCTCGCCGCGGTCGGGGCTCGCGATCACCGCCTCGCGGGGGGCGTCGCGGGCGTCGCGCTCCAGCCAGATGACGAGGTCGACGCCGTCAAGCGCCAGCGCGCGGGTGACGACAGACGCGCGCATCGCGTCGCGCTCTGCCTCGTGCAGCGCGTACACCATCGCCCCACGCTGAGAGGGACACACGGCGATATGAGCCCCACCCACCCCCACCACGCCCTCGCCGCCCTCCTCAACCCCGCCCTTGGGGCCGAGCACGCCCAGATCGACGAGCTCGTGCTGGAGTGAGATCGTGCTCTGCACCGGCGCCTGGGAGTGGTCGGCCATCGCGATCACCGCATGCTCATCCAGGAAGCGATCGATCCCGCCGCCGGCGTTGAAGACACGGGCCAGCTGCAGGTCGGCCTGGGCGATCGAGTGCAGCTGACCGTCGGGACCGTGCTTGTGGGAGTACCAGTCGTTGTCGGGGAGCGAGAGGAGCAGGAAGTCGAACAGGTCGTGCTCGACCATGTAGGCCGAGACGCAGCCGCCGTGACGGTCGCGCACGCCGGGCATACCCAGGCCAGAGCGGCAGCCGGTGGGCCGCGAGGCGAAGATGTCGGCGTAGAACAGCTCGCGCGGGCCCATCACCGGATGGCGCATCAGGCGCGTGGCGAAGCGCGTCAGCGCGGTGTCTTTCTGCGGCTCGTGGCGGTGGCGGCCGCGGTACATCAGGTAGGTCGTGCCGGCCGTGCGTAGATTGGCGTCGTCGAGCGTCTCAAACACGGTCGGTGTGTCCGGGGAGAGGTGCGCGCGGTTCATGTTGTAGACCGTGTCCGTCAACTGGCGCACGATCCCAAAGCGCTGGGCGGCGCGAAAGCTCGAGCCGTACTCGACGTAGCGGTACTCCTCACGATGAAACCAGTTCATGCCGGGGATCAGGTGCTCGTCCTGCGCGACGCCGGTGACGATCGAGGCAGCGCACACGGGGGTCACGGACGGGAACGCGGCCACGCAGTCGGGGATGTAGCGTCCGCGCTCGATCAACGTCGCGAGCATCGGGGCGACCCCGGCGGCAACGGCGCGCTCGAGCATCGCGGGCGACATCGCGTCGATCACACAGAGGACGAGCTTCTTGGTGCTCACCGCCTGAGGATGCGCAGACCGGCGTACTTCTCGCCGGCGCGCTGTTGGGTGCGCACGATCAGCAACGCGAGCAGGGCAAGGAACACGTAGCCGAGCGGATGTAACAACGCCACGAGCGCGGCGAGGAGTAGTGAAGCGCCATCCAGGTAGATCGTGAGTGCTTCGCGGGCGGCGCGGTCGGGCAGGCGGGCGCGCGCGCCGAGGATGATCGGTCCCGACGCACGCTGGGCGAGGGCGACGACGAGGATGCCGCCGATCACGCCGGGCCACGGGCTGTCGCCATGCGCGGCGAGCGTGCCACCAAAGAGCAGCGCCCCCGCGCCCAGAGCCAAGCCGGTGAGGGAAGCGGCGAGCGGATCGTTACGGCGAGATCGATCGCTCGGATCGATCGTGGGCGCGAGCCGCAGGCTCAGCTGTAGGACATAGGCGAGGACGATCGTCGCCGCGACGATCGCCAGCCACCAACCGGACATCAAGAACCGGAAGGGAGCGTCGGCGAAGCTGACGCCGAGCGCGGACGAGGAGGCCAGGACACCCGCGAGCAGCAGCGGTAGGAACGGGCGCAGACCGCAGGCGGCCGCGAGGCCGATGCCGAGGCCGATATAGAAGAAGAGATTGTTCATGCAAACAGGCCAGGATTGGTGCGCTACCGTGCGGGAATGCGCGGGCAGGACGATAGACGACACGGTCGCTCGGCAGCGCACGAGCTCGCGCGCTACGAGGCGCTGTTCGCCGCGCGCACGCGTGGGATGAAAAGCTCGGCGATGCGCGAGATGATGGCGCTGACCGAACGCCCGGACGTGATCTCGCTCGCCGGCGGTCTGCCGGATACGAGCACGTTCGCGCCGGAGCTGTACGCAAAGCTGATGAGCCAGGTGGCAGCGGAGTCCACCGCGCGGGCGCTGCAGTATGGGCCCACCGAAGGGATGGCGGTCACGGTCGACTGCATCGTCGAGGTGATGGCCGCCGAGGGAACATCGGTCGACCCGGCGAACGTGATCGTCACGACCGGCGGGCAGCAGGTGATCGACCTCGTGTGCAAGACGCTGATCGACCCGGGCGACGTGATCGTCGCCGAGGCGCCGACCTACCCGGGGGCGGTGCCGACGTTTGGGGCCTATCAAGCCGACGTCGTGCAGATCGAGATGGACGGCGACGGGATGCCGATCGACGAGCTCGAGACGACGCTCGATCGTCTGCATTCAGAAGGTCGCCATCCCAAGTTCATCTACACGATCCCCAACTTCCAGAACCCGGGCGGAGTGACGATGTCGCTGCCGCGACGGCGGCGGTTGGTCGAGGTTGCGCGCGAGCGTGAGCTGCTGGTGCTCGAGGACAATCCCTACGGCCTGCTGCGCTATGAGGGTGAGGCGCTGCCGACGCTTTATTCGCTGGACGCGTTGCTCGGGGACGGCGTGTCCTCGGACCTGGTGATCTATTTGGGCACGTTCTCGAAGATCCTCTCCCCGGGCCTGCGCCTCGGCTGGTCGGTCGCGCCGCGGGCGGTGCTGGAGAAGCTGAACCTCGGCAAACAGGGCACAGACCTGTGCTCATCGCCGATGACCCAGCTATTCGTCGCCGCCTACTTCGCCGAGCGCGCCGCCGCAGGCGGCCCCGCCTGGGTCGAGTACGTGGAGCGCCTACGAGATCTGTACCGGCGCCGGCGCGACGTGATGTTGGAGGCGCTGCAGGAGCACTTCGCCGGGCGGGCGAGCTGGACACGGCCCGAGGGCGGACTGTTCATCTGGGCAACGCTCGACGGCGCGGACACGACGGACCTGATGGCGCGTGCCAAGGGCGTCGCGTTTGTGCCGGGCCGGTCCGCGTACATGGACGGGCGCAGCGGCTCCAGCTCGATGCGGCTGAATTTCGCGGGCGTGCCGGACGAGGACATTCGCGAGGGCATCCGGCGAATCGGCGCGATCATGGGCCCAGACACCGGGCTGATGGGGGCATTGACCGGTTCCGCGCCCGCGACCACGCCCGCTCCGCCCGTCGCTGAGAGCCCCGAGATGGCGGACGTCCTGGAGCTGCCGCGCAGGCCCGATCGGGACCGAGCACGCGAGCAGGGTCAATGAGCAGCCTTCCACAGCCCGCGATAGCGGCGCGGCTCCAGCGGCGAGCTCGATGAGCGGCGCGAAGAAGGTCGCGGTCCTCGAGGGCGGAGGGTCGCTGGAGCGAACCGTGTCGCTGCGCTCGGGCGCTCGGGCGCAGGGCGCGCTGCGCCAGCTGGGACACGAGGTGACGGCGATCGACGCCGGGCCGGGTCTCGTGGCGCAGTTGCTCGAACTGCAACCAGACGCGGCGTTCATCGCGCTGCACGGCAGCGACGGGGAGGACGGGACCGTGCAGGGGCTTTTGGAGGCGATCGGCGTTCCCTACACCGGCTCCGGCCCGGCAGCCTGCATGCGTTGCACGGACAAGGCCCTGGCGAAGTACCTGATGCGCGAGGCGGGCCTGCCCACGCCAGAGTTCGCCGCGTTCAAGGAGAGCACGGTCAAGGACCTGGGCGTCGTGGCCGCGCTGCCGGAGCTGGAGGGGAGCATCGGATTTCCGATGGTCGTCAAGCCCGCCAGCCAGGGCTCCGCCCTGGGCGTCAAGTTCGCGCGCTCGGCGCAGGAGCTGCCTGGTGCGATCGTGGGGGCGTTGTCATACGACCGCAAGGTCGTGATCGAGCGTTATGTCAAGGGACGCGATCTGGCCGTATCGGTGCTTGACGCGGAGAATCGAAGCCCGCCCGCCCGCGAGCCCATCGCCCTGCCCGTGGTCGAGGCGATCCCGCGCGAAGAGGAGTTCTACAACTACGAGTCGCGCTACGAGATCGGGATGACGACGTTTGTATGCCCCGCTGAGCTGGGGGACGAGACGACCCAGCGGGCGCAAGAGCTGGCGTTGGCGACGTACAAACTGCTCGGCTGCCACGGCGTCGCGCGCGTGGACCTGATGCTGGAGGAGCAGACCGGCGAGCTCACGGTGCTAGAGACCAACGTCGGGCCGGGACTGACCGAAACGAGCCTGCTGCCGCTCGCCGCGGACGCCGCGGAGATCTGGTTTGACGATCTCATCGGCCGAATCCTCGCCAGCGCCTTCACCCGTTGAGCTCAGGAATCGCCCGCCGCAAAGTCCTCCGGAGAGACATGGTCTAAGAACTCCTTGAACTTCTCGACGACGTCCTCTGACTCGTCGACGTTGTGCTCGAACTCGATCGCGGACTCGGCGAGCACCTCGTCAGCGGCGTAGATCGGGGCGCCGGAGCGCACGGCGAGGGCAATCGCGTCGCTCGGGCGGGAGTCGATCTCCAGCTCGCGGCCGGCCACGGACAGGGTGATCGAGGCGAAGAACGTGTTCTCGCGCAGCTCGGTCACGGCGACCTGGGTGCACTTGACGTCGAGCTCGCCGAGGATGTCGCACAGCAGGTCGTGGGTCATCGGGCGGGGGGTGCCGGCGCCCTGCAGCTTCATCAGGATCGAGGCGGCCTCGGGGTGGCCGATCCAGATCGGCAGGAACTTGTTGCCGTCGGCCGTCTTCAACAGCACGATCGGCTGCTTGCCGACCATGTCGAAGCTCACGCCGTAGATGACCATCTCCTGCAACAGAATCCTCCAATGGGGGAAAGCCCAGAGTACCTCGCTCTGCTTACGCGCGAAAGCTCCAGAGCTTGTTGCCCAGGAAGTTCAGCGGCATCGACGCCGCTACCGCCAGCGCCTGGGCGGGGAGCTTGGGAACCCCGCCAGCCTCCACGAGCACGGTCAGCAGCAGCAGGCTGAAACCCTCGGCCACGAGGCTGACCACGAAGAAACGCAGCGCCTGGAAGTGCGCACGCCCGGCGCGCGCGTCGAACGTCCAGTGGCGGTTGAGCACGAAGTTGTTGACCACCGCAACCAGCCAGGCGACGACGTTGGCGACACGGTAATCGACCTTGGCGTAGTGCACGAGCAGGGCGTACACGGCCAGGTTGACCGCGAAGCCCACGCCGCCCACCAAGCCGAACCGAACGAGCTGCAGCCAGTTGGCCGGCCGGCGCATCCCGTGCAGGAGGCGAATGTGCGTGCGAACTTCCACGGCGGTCGCCTCGTCGCGCATTCGTCCAGGGTAGCGGCACGTGTCGGCGGATGCCCCCGCTAGCCTTATGTCGATGAGACCTGCGCGCAAGACGCTCGCCGGTTGTGCTTACCTGCTGCTCGTTACGGTCCTCGCAGGCTGCGGCGCAGGCGGGGCGAGCACCGCTGGACATCGATCCACGGCAAGCGCAAAGTCAGACCCCCCTGCCAAGGCCGGGTCGTCCACGGCGCACGCCGACCCGCCGGCGGCAAAGGTGAGCACGCAGGTCGTGAAGAGGACGACCGTAAAGACCCCCGACGGACGACGGGTCGAGGTGACGGAGGTGGCAGATCCGGAAGAATCAAAGAGCTTTCCCCTGCCCGCGTCGGTGAACCATCGATCCGCCAGCTCGCCGAGCGTGGCGGGCGAAGCCGCGGTGGCGCCGGGCGCGCCTTCCGACGCTGAAGTAAAGCGAGAGCTGAACGAGATGCACGCGGTCGAACGCGCGGCAGCGCAGACACAACGCCAGGAGCTGACCCCCGTGGCCGGCGGCGAGTCGGTCGGCGGAAACGGAACGATTCCGATCCCATCCGGTGTTCCGGAAGCTGTGCAACGGGTGATCGCCGGTGGCAACGCGATTGCCGACTTCCCCTACATCTGGGGCGGCGGTCACGCGTCGTTCGTCGCCAACGGGTATGACTGCTCAGGCTCGGTGAGCTATGCGCTGGCCGCAGGCGGCCTGCTCAGCGCGCCGCTCGTCTCCGGCGACCTCGCCACCTGGGGAGAACCGGGCCCGGGACGCTGGATCACGATCTACGCGAACGCGGGGCACACGTTTATGGACGTCGACGGCATGTGGTTCGACACCGCCGGGCGCAGCGGGCCGTACGCATCGCGCTGGCTGGTGGCGACGCCGCCGCTGGAAGGCTACGCCGTGCGCCACCCGCAGGGTTTATAAGCAACGTCAGCGCGAGAGAGTGACGGTGCTGATCACCGTCGTGGTGAGGGGGGTGCGGGAAGAGGCGTTGCGCACGACGAGCCTGATCGTCAGCGTGACCGAGCGCAGTTTGCGCAGTTTCGCCGCGGTCTTCTTGCCGAACTGGATCTTGAGCGAGCCGCGTCCGCCCTTGGTCGTGACGAGAATCGCTTTGCCGATCACGATCGAGGGAGCCGAGCCCGCGGGCATGTCTGTCGCCGGCGCGCCGTGGAGGCCGATGCGCTTGGCGATCGAGGACGCGAGCAAGACCTGGAATTGGCCGGCGACCTGCTCGTTGACCGAGTAGCTGATCACGAGGCCCTTCTTCAGGACGCTCGACAGGGATCGCGAGACGGCGGCCGCGCTGGCAACCGGGCCGGGGAGCGGGGGGCTGACGGGAGAGGCCGAGCCGGAGGAGCCCGAGGAGCCGGCACTACCCGCGGTGCTCGTGCCAGCGGCCGGCGAGCCACCCGAGGGGCCGCCGCCCGCAGGCGGAGCGGGGGGCGAAGGCGGAGCGGGGCCGACGACCGTGATCGGGTTGGTCACGCTTGCGCTGTAGCCACCGGTATCGATCACCGTGAGCGTAACGTTGTAGGGGCCGCCGTACTGATAGGAGTGAAACGTGCTCGCCGCGCAGGGTTCAAGCCAGGGGGCGGCGCAGGGAGAGGTTTCGGGGGAGTTCAGCACAGTGGCACCTGGCGCGAAGCCGGTGATTTCCGGAGAGCCGTCGCCGAAGTTCCATTTGTAGACCGCGTAGTTAGAGTGCTCAACACCCGTTTTGGAGTAGTCAGGGTCTGCGTTGAGGGTTATATCCGACTCCATACCATCGAATCCCACCAGTTCGCCTGTGTTCACAGTGTTGGGAGAAGTGAATTGCGGCACCAGGTTGATGCCTCCAATACACGGCACGGCGGGGTAGGGAAGTCTCAGCGCAGCCAGGTTGAATGCATCGTTGATGTACTCGTTGGTCCCGTCAAACGTCTGGTTGTACAGCGTTCCGGCGTCGCTGCCTTCTTCCGCGCCGACGTTGCCTTCCGCTGGGGCAAAGAAATTGCGGCACTCGTCGGTAGCCTCGTTGCCTCCTTCGTCCTTCCAAGCATTTAGCAGCGGATCGGTGACGATGTCCTGCTGCTGCACGCCGATCTGACTGACGATCAGGTCGGACAGACCCGTGTCGTAGGAGCCGTCGGGACCGGGGTGCCCGATGATTTGGTTGGGCTCCTCTTGGTGGGGGCCTTCGAGCACTTCCTTTTCTTCTCTTTCTTCTTCTTCCTTTTCTTCGGCCTTTTCCAGCTTTTTTAGTTCTTCTACCTTTCCTTCTTTTTGCAGTTTTTCCTTAAGTTCTTCCTTTTTCTTGCGTTCTTCACCTTCTTTGAGTCTTTCCGCCGAGCTCTTTTCCTTTGGTTCCTCTGACTGCTCGATCGGCTTGCTGGCTGGATCGAAGCCGCCGTCCTGGCAGTCGTAGGCCGGCGTTTTTTCGTCCGCGGCCGTCAGGTGATAATCGCCAAGCCCACCCGCAGTCCACGGGATCACCCCATAGAGGATCGTGTCCCTGTCGGGCGTCGTCGTATTTTCGAGAGTCAGATTGGAGAAGGCGGAGTGATAACTGCAGAAGCTGTTCTCGTAGCTTTCGGTTTCTGTTTCTTTGATCGAGCCCGTGTGATCGGAGCAGTGACCCGTGGGGCCGCCCGCGTCGAGACACACGGTGACACCGGGAGGGGTGAGCAGATAGAAAATCGAGCTCATGCCCTTTTCGAGGCCATGCGTCGCAATAAAGGCCTGCAGCTCTTTACGGATCTGGGCGTCGGTCAGGCAGACTTCGGTGTGTTTGCCCGCCACTTCTGCTCCGATTCGGTCTGCGACTGCCAGCGGGTGCGGGTCGGTGCAGTTGCCGGCCCCCACCGGATAGGGATCGGTGTCCGTGTAGGCGCCGCGGAAAGTGGACAGATAGGAAGCGGGCACGTTGGTCTTGTCGGTGTACTGAGTGTCCACCGCAAACACGGTGGACGTGGAGCTGCTGTCAGCCCCGAGGACGTTAAAGAATTTGTCGATCAGATGCTGCCAGTCGCCGTGATAGTGGTCGGTCGGATCCCAGTAGATCGCGTACGTTTCGTTCTTGTGCAGTACCGGCTGACCTTCCGGGTTGTTAAATGAGGCCGCATTGGGAGGGGGAGCAGAAAACCAGTGGTCACTAACGTTCTCGAAGCTCAGGCCGTCAAAAACCGTTTCTGCGTTGCGTGGCTGCAGGCCGACGGTTGTGTGCGGACCCAAACCGGTGGGCACTTCGACCACCTCGGCGCCCGCGGGCGCCGTGACGCCGGCGAGCGAAAGTGCGGTAGCGGTGCAGAGAGCGAGCGCCAAACGACGCGCGGGGACCGATCGGAGACCGGCCAGCCGGGAGAGCGAGCTAGTAAAGGTGGGCACGAGCCCATCATCGGCAGTGATCGCCCGATGCCTTAGCCCCTGCGGACGCGGCTTGCAGGACGGCTACCAAAAGCGACGTGGGTGGGCCCCGCCCGCGGCTAGCACACCGGCAGGTGGAGGGGCTGGCGGGGGCCGGGCCGGGCGATTCTGGTTGCCGACGCGCGCTACGCGTCGCGCGGGATCACGCGGTCGACCGCGACGGCCTCGCCCGACCGCGTGTCCGGATACGCCACGAACACGGTCGGCGCTCCACCGAACCAAGCGCTCGTCTCAGCACCCCCGACGTACTCGGCGGCGCGCTGGGACCCGTCACCTTGAATCACCCACACGGGCTGGCCCTCGTGGAAGGGGCCATCACCGATGTCAGTCGTTCCTTTCAAGTGTCTCAAGTGGGCGATCCAGGGATTGCTTGCAAGATATTCACAGTGGGCGATCCAGGACTCGAACCTGGGACCTCTTCCTTATCAGAGAAGCGCTCTAACCATCTGAGCTAATCGCCCGCGGGCGCCGGATTCTAGCGGCGAGCTCGAGTGCCTCCTCGGGTGTAGCGAACTCGAGCTCCGCGCGATAGCTCCCGGCGCGGGTCGGCTTAACTTGAACGTCGGCCCCGAGCGCACCGCCGAGCGCCTCCGCGATCTCCTGTGCCGCCTGCACCTGGTCGGGGTGCGGCGTGCGAGCCGTGCTTTTCTCACCGCCGGGCCCACTCTTGGCGCTGCCGGCGGCACCGTTGCTCTCTCTCGCGCGCGCTTCCACGATCCTCACCGACCATCCCTCCGCGACGGCCGTGCGCGCCAAGCTCCCGCGTGCGCTGTGATCCTCGGCCAGCAGCAGCGCCCTGCCATGGCCCTCGCTCAACGCCTCATCCTCCAGCAGCTCGATCACCTCGTCGGGCAGGTCCAGGAGTCGCATCAGATTGCTCACGGCCACGCGGCCACGCCCCACTCGTCGTCCCACCTCCTCGCGCGTCAACCCCAACTCCTCCACCAGCGCCGCGCACGCACGGGCCTCCTCGATCGGGTTCAGGTCCTCGCGCGCCATGTTCTCGATCAGCGCCAGCTCCAGGGCCTCGGCGTCCCCACGCGGACGCACGAGCGCGGGGATCTTCTCCAAGCCTGCGATCTGTGCCGCGCGCCAGCGCCGCTCGCCGGCGACAAGCTCATATCTGCCGCCGGGCTTCGCCCGCACGAGCACCGGCTGCAGGACGCCCCGCTCACCGAGCGAGCCCGCCAGTGCCTGCAGCGCCTCCTCGTCGAACCGCCGGCGGGGCTGCTTCGGGTTTGCCACGATCAGCTCGACCGGCAACTGGCGCAGCTCGTCCGCGGCAGCCTCCGCCCCCCCGCCCGACACCGACAGGATCGCATCCAGGCCCCTGCCCATCCCCGGCTTTCGTTTAGCCACGCGCAGCAACCTCCTTCGCCAACTCAAAATAAGCGGCGGCTCCAGCGCTATGAGGGTCGTGATGGGTGACCGGCAACCCATAGCTCGGCGCCTCGCCCACCCGCACGTTGCGCGGGATCACCGTGTCGAACACGAGCTCCGGGAAGTGCTCGCGCACCTCACGCTCAACGTCCCGGCCCAACCGCGTGCGCGAGTCGTGCATCGTCAGCAGCATCCCCGCGACAGTCAACCGGGGATTCAGCTCGCGCTGGACCAGCGCCAGCGTCTCGAGCAGCCCCGCGAGCCCCTCCAGCGCGAAGTACTCCGTCTGCACCGGCACGATCACGCGGTCGGCCGCCACCAGCGCGCTGACCGTGAGCGGCCCGAGCGAGGGCGGACAGTCGAGCAGGATGAACTCGAACATATCTCTAACCGGCTGAAGGCACTCGCCGAGACGCTGCTCGAAGCCCTCGATCCTGGGCAGCTCGACGTTCGCGCCCGCCAGCCCGGGCCCGGCCGGCAGCACGCGCAAGCCGGGGATTGCTGTGTCCGTCAGGGCCTGCGTCGCCGATGCATCGCCCGTCAACACCTCATACAGCCCAGGCACCTGCGCCCTTGAGAGACCCAACCCGACGGTCGCGTTCGCCTGCGGATCCACGTCGACGAGCAGCGTCTCGCGCCCGGCCTCGGCGATGCACGCAGCGACGTTCACCGCCGTCGTCGTCTTGCCCACCCCACCCTTCTGGTTGGCGATCGCATACACCGTGCCCACCGAACGCAAGCTATCAGCAACCAAGGGGCCGTTTGCGGGCGACGCCCGCCCGGCGGGGAAAGCGCGATGGGGTCTCGGCGACCTTTTCGAAAACGTGCAGATGGTGCTCGCGCGCGCCCTTGTATGGCTGGGTGCGGCGTATCTCGAGCAGGCGCATGCCCAACTGCTCGGCCGCGCAGGCCGCCTCCGCCTCCTGGGCCGAGTCGCGGCGACCGCGCCAGTCCACGAGGACGCCTCCGTGTTCGAGCAGCGGCGCCGCATACTCCAGCACCACCGGTTGCGCAGCCAGTGCGCGGGCCACGACCACGTCATTGCGTCCAAGCCCCTCGGACCACTCCTCCGCCCGCGTACAGACGACACGGGCGTTCTCGATCCTCGCCACCGTCCGCAACCGCTCGATAAACGCACACTTGCGTGCCTGGCTCTCCACCAGACTGATCTCCGCCCCCGGAACGGCAACCGCCAGCACCAGTCCAGGAAATCCGGCCCCAACACCGAGATCGGCGATTGTGCCCGCCGCGCGTACGGCGCTCAGCTCCAGCGCCGTCAGCGAGTCGGCCAGATGAACGTCCACTGCCAGGCTTGCTTCGCGCACCGTCGTCGGGGCGTGATCGTCTTTCGCCAAACCACTAAGCACCGCGTCCAACTGATCCAGCTGACGATCGTCCAACCCATAACGCTCACCGAGCACGGCCAGCGACGGTGGCCTCACGGGAGAACCACTAACTCCGCCCCGTGCCCCCAAGGCGATTGTTTCACCGGGAACATGATTTCACGTGAAACGGTCCAGTGGTGGGTCAGTCACCGAGCGGTGAGACCACAAGCCGCCGCTCGGGTTCGTCGCCCTCGCTATGGGTCTCCACACCGCCCCGCTCGCGCAGGTACTCGTGGACGATCCTCCGCTCCGAGGCCGGCATCGGCTCGAGCTCAACCGGTCGGCTCGAGCCATGCGCCTCTTCAGCCGCCCGCTCGGCTTCGGCCTGCAGCGTCTCGACACGCCGCTCCCGATAGCCATCGGCGTCAACCACCACCCGGACCGACGAGGGACCTTCGGGGAACACGATCCGCTGGGCCAGGTGCTGGACGGCGTCGATCGTCTGTCCACGTCGGCCAATGAACAAGCCGACGTCCTCACCTCGCAGTGAGCCTCGCAGTACTTCCTCATCCTCCTGAACCTCGATATCGACGTCGAGTCCCAGGCCTTCCGCGACCTCCTCGAGCAGCTCTTCGAGCGCCGCCGCCGGCTCCAAACCCTCTATGCCGGCGTCGGAACTGGAGCCCTCGGCCTCAGGGGGATTCTCGTCGCTCATCGCCGCCTGCCCGAGCGCTTCTTCTTCTTCCGTGGCGAGCGCGGAGGCGCCACCGCAGAGGCGCCATTTGAGCCACCGCCGGCTCCTACCAGCGCCGGCTCGCCCTTAGCCCCTCCACCGAGGGATTGGTCGGGTTTACGGCCGAGGAGAGCTCCGATACCGCCGGCCCCAGCCGCTTTCCCGGCAGCCGGAGGCGCTGGGCCCATATGCCGCCGAATGAAATATTGCTGACCGATCGTCCAGCAGTTCGTGGTTATCCAGTACACCAGCAACCCCGCCGGATACCTGAACAGAAACGCGACGATCACCAGCGGCAAAGCCAGCATCAGACGGCGCTGGTTCGGATCGGCCGAGGCGGTCGCCATCAACGTCGAGATGATCTGCGAGGCGATGTAGAGGGCGATCAGCACGATCAGCACCACGCCGGTCGCCTTGGCGGTGATGTCGGGGATGAACAGGAACTTGGCCGATCCCGGATAGACGACGTTACAGCCGGTTTCCGTCAGTCCCGCGACCGTGTGGCCCATGACATGGACCGCCTTTTCTGGGATTTGGCTGTTCGACGTGATCGGGCGGTGCAGTTCGCGCGTGTAGTGCTCACGCAGCTGAGGGCCGCAGATATCGAACTTCAGATCGGTCCGCAGCATGTAGAACAGCGAGATGAACACCGGCAGCTGCAGGGCAAAGGGCAGGCAGGAGGCAAGCGGGTTGATCTTGTTCTCCTTGTAGAACTTCATGATCTCCTGCTGCTGGCGCTGTTTGTCCTCGGCGTACTTGTCTTTGATCGCCTTCATCTCCGGCGCCAGCCGCTGCATCTCTTGCATCGACTTCAGCTGCCTGAAGGTCACGGGCACGAGGATCGCTCGAATCAGCACGGTCAGCCCGACGATTGCCAGGCCCCAGCTGCCACCCACGAGGTGGGCGTGGATGAACACCATGATCGACTCGAACAGGCTGATCAGGGGCGAGAACGCCTGCTCGATGATGTTCGCGGAGATGGGCATAAGCTTTGCGGGTCGCGCTCTCTCTGTACTAGGTGACTGCGGTGGGTCTACTGGCGGCAGTGGTTTTGGGTTGAAGCTCCGATGCGGATGCCGGCTCTAGGAGCCATGCGCCCGCCTTGATCGGATCCCGCCCGCCTCGCCCGCCCCAGCCCTGAACAGACGCTGATCCTCCACGGGATCGTATCCGCCGTAGCTCCACGGGTTGCACCTGAGCAACCTCCACAGGGCGAGCACCAAGCCTCTAAGTATGCCGTACTCCCTGATCGCATCGACCGCATAGCGCGAGCACGTCGGCTCGTACTTACAGCGCCGTGGCAGGGCGGGGGACAGCACGCGCCGGTAAACGACGATCGGCACGAGCACCACGGTCCGGGCGATTCGCGTGGTGGCCGCCGGGGTGGCCGGTCGGCCCTCATGTGGCGCCGCTCGGCTCACAATCGCTCCTCGAGCGCCGTCGTGCCCGGGCGTAGCCCCGCGCGGGCGATCAACTCGGTGAGCGAAGCGGCGATTCCGGCCAAGCCCTCGCGCTCGGCCAGCTCGCGTGCCTGCGGGCGAGCCACGACGACGATGTCCTGTCCGGGGCTCAAATCGGCCTCGGACTCCGCAAACGCCTCGCGCAACAGCCGCTTCACGCGGTTGCGCTCGACTGCTCCACCGACCTTGCGGGAGACCGACAGGCCCAGCCGTGGTCGCTTGGCCTGAGCATTGGGGAACGTGTAGAGCACGAGGTGGCGGTTGGCCGTCGAGCGTCCCTGTCTGTAGACACGCTCGAACTCGGCGCTGCGCGAAAGCCGGCCACGGCTCGGGGATCGCGGCATCATCGCGCGCTTGACCTCAGGTGGAGAGACGCTTGCGGCCCTTGTCGCGGCGGCGCTTCAGCGTGAGCCGTCCCGCACGCGTGCGCATACGGCCGCGGAACCCATGGGCACGGGCTCGCTTGCGCTTCTTGGGCTGGTAGGTGCGCTTCATAGTCTGGTTCTCCGCTCTCGGCCCTGTTCCTGCTCGATCCGGCGAGGAGTGCTCGCTCAACTCGCTCAAGTATAGGCCGGTGGGCCCCTCGCTGAATTTTCCCGCCAATTGCGGTCAGCCGCCACAATGTCTCCACGGACCTGGGTTATAGTCGCCAGACCGGGTCGTTCGCGACCCCCCTTGAATAGCTGCCATCACTTTCTCCCTGGGAGGAGCGGGTTGACGCTGCCGTGAATGACGAGTTGGAGCACATATGGTCACGTGTACAAGCCGAGCTTGCCGCGGCCGTCGATGAGTCGACCTACCGCATCTGGCTCGATGCGCTCCGCGCCCGCGATCTCTCGGGAGGACGCCTGGTGGTCGAAGCCCCGCCCCAGGCCTGTGGATGGATCCATGATCGCTTCGGCAGAGTTCTCCAGTCCTGCGCCGCCACCATCATCGGCCCGGACGTGGCGCTCGAGCTCGTAAGCGGCGATTCTGGCGATAGAGCAGAGACCTGCGGCAGCCCAACCCAATCGAGCGATGGCGGCTGGCACGAGCGGCGGCGTGCGCCGAGCTCGCAGAGTGCAAGCGCGGGCCTCCACGCCAGCGCGCGGGCCGAGGCCGACGGGGGCTTTCGATCCAGCGGACCCCTGAGCAATCCAAAGCTCAGCTTCGACCAGTTCGTGATCGGCGACTCAAACCGCTTGGCCCACGCCGCAGCGCTGACCGTCGCCGAGCTGCCCGCGCAGGCCTACAACCCCCTGTTCATCTGCGGACCGCCCGGCGTCGGCAAGACCCACCTGCTGAGCTCAATCGCGAGCCTGCTGAGCTCCCACAGCCCGGGACTCACCGTGCGTTGCACGACCGGGGAGGCCTTCACCAACGAGTTCCTCGGCGCACTCTCCGGCGGGCGCACCGACGGCTTCAAGGCGAGCTTCCGGGAGGTCGACGTGCTGCTCGTCGACGACGTCCAATTCCTCGAGCGCAAGGCAAAGACCGAGGAGGAGTTCTTCCACACGTTCAACGCCCTCTACGACGCCGGCCGGCAGCTCGTGCTGAGCTCCGATCGTCCCCCGCAGGATCTCCAGGCCCTGGAGGACCGGCTGCGCGAGCGCTTCGAGGCCGGTCTCGTCGCCGATATCAAACCACCCGAGCTCGCCACCCGGCTGGCGATCCTGCGCAAGCGAGCCAATCACGACCAGATCGAGCTGGCCGATCCGCGGGTGCTCGAGGCGATCGCAGAACGGGTGACGCTCAACGTCCGCGCGCTCGAGGGCGCCCTGATCAGAGTCGTCGCCTTCAGCTCGCTCACCGGCAGGCCACTGACGGTGGACCTCGCGCGCGAGGTCCTCGACGGCCTCTACCCGGCGAGCGGCAGCAGACCAGCACGCCGAGAGCCGAGGTCCGTCGGCGAGATCCAGGCCGCAGCATGCCAGCACTTCGGCCTCACGACCGAGGAGCTCCTCTCCACCGCGCGTACCGCGCGGATCGCATGGCCACGACAGGTGGCGATGTACCTGGCTCGGGAGCTCACCGGCGAGTCCCTTCCTTCGATCGGGCGGCACTTCGGCGGGCGCGACCACACCACGGTCCTCCACGCCTGGCGGCGCACAACCGCACGCATAGCCGACGACGAGACTTCCCGTAAAGCTGTGGAGAAGCTGTGTAGCGAGCTCGGCTACGAGCATCCCCAACCACAGCCGCACAGCCCCGACCGACACTCCTGAGAGACTTCACTTCAGTATGTCCACAGTCAGCGCACAGGCATTCCCGGCGATTTCCCAAGCAGCAAGCCAAACCCACAACTACACAACCACTACTAACTTCTACTGTTTGTTGAAGGTGTCTCTATGAAGCTGTCCCTCTCGGCAACAGAGTTGCTGACCCAACTGCAGACCGTCACGAGAGTCGCCTCCACCCGCAGCGCCGTCCAGGCCCTGTCCGGCGTGATGATCTCAGCGCAGGATGGTTCCTCGCCCGAGCTGCTCGCCACGGACATGGAGATCGGGCTGCGCGTACCGCTCAATGCCGAGACGGCAAGCCCCGGAAGCGTCGTTCTACCAGCTCGTCTATTGCTGGATGTAGCCCGTTCGCTACCCGCCGATCAGATTACGCTCGAGCTGCGCGCCGCCGAGCAGGATGTCGAGTTGATCTCCGGCCCCGCCACCTTCCACCTTCGCACGCTTCGCGCCGAGGACTTCCCGACGCTCCCGGACCCATCGCCGGAGACCCGCATCGCGCTGCCCGCCGAGGCGTTTGTGGAGACGATCACGCGGGTGGCCCGATCCGCCTCCCGCGACGAGACGCGCCCCGTGCTCACGGGCATCCTGATGTCAGCCTCCGGGCAGGAGTTGCGAATGGTCGCGACCGACTCCTACCGTCTCAGCGTCAAGCAGACGGCGCTCGAGGCCCCGCTGCAAGGCAGCCTTGAGGCGAACGTGCCGGCGCGCGCCCTGCAGGAGCTCGCGCGGATCGCGCAACAGGGCGAGAACGAGTCGCTCGCCGTCAGCGTCGGGCAGAACCAGGTCGTCTTCGAGCTCGGCGACGTTGTGCTGTCCTCGCGACTGATCGACGGTCAGTTCCCCAACTATCGCCAGCTGCTGCCGGAGTCGGTCGAGCACGAGCTGCGCCTCTCCAGCGCGGAGATCACCGGTGTGGCGCGGCGGATAAGCCTGCTCGCGCAGAAGAACGCGCCGCTGCGGTTGAGCTTTCGCGAGGGCGAGCTGACCGTCTCGGCCCAGACCCCCGACGTCGGCGAGGCCTCGGAGACGATTCCCGTTGCCTTCCACGGTGAGCCGTTCGAGATCGGCTTCAACCCCGAGTTCCTGCGCGACGGGCTGGAGAGTATCGAGTCAGACGAGCTCGTCCTGAAGCTGATCAGCCCACTCCGCCCCGGCCTGATCGAGTCTCCCGATTCCGGGGACTTCGTCTATCTGATCATGCCGATCCGCCTCAACGCGTGAGTTAGGACGAGACCCGTGCGCGTGGTCAGCGTGCAGTTGCGCGACTTTCGCACCTACGCCCGCGCCGAAGCGCATCTGGGGGAGGGTCTCACGGTGGTGCACGGGCCCAATGGCGTCGGCAAGTCGAACCTGCTCGAGGCGCTCTACTTTGGTTGCACCGGCCGTTCGCCACGGACCCGCAACGAGCGTGAGCTGGTGCGCTTCGGCGCCCAGGCCACGCGGGTCGTCGTGGGCATCGCCGATGGCGCAGACGCACATGAGCTGAGCGTCGGATTCGAGCCTGGTCAACCGAAGCGCATGGCTGCTGACGGGGCTCCGGTCGAACGCCTGCTCGACGTCGATACCCGCCCGCTGCTGAGTGTTTTCGTCCCCGACCGGCTGGAGCTGCTCAAGGGCGCGCCCTCTGTCCGCCGCTCACACCTCGACCAGTTCGTCGCCGCCGTCTGGCCCGCCCGCGCCACCGACAGGCTCGCTTACTCGCGCGTCCTCAGCCAGCGTAACGCCCTGCTCGGAGGAATCCGCGCCGGCCGCGCCTCGCGCGCGACGATCTCCACCTGGGATCGGCAGCTTGCCCGCCACGCGCTGCTGCTGCGCGAGCACCGCGCCGGCGCTGTGGACTTACTCGCCACGCCGTTTGCCGAGCGTGCATCTCAACTCGGTTTGACCGGCGAGGCGAGCCTCGACTACCGCCCTCGCTCGCGCGCTCTCGACGACGACGAGTTCGTCGCCGAGCTGCAAGCCCGCCTCCCCGGCGACCTAGAGCGTGGTTTCTCTACGCATGGACCACATCGTGACGAGCTGGCTCTGCTGCGCGACGGCCGCGAGCTGCGCCTCTACGGTTCACAGGGCGAGCAGCGTCTCGCCCTGCTCGCGTTGCTGCTCGCCGAGCGCACGGTGCTCGCCCGCAAGCGCCGCCGCACGCCGTTGATGCTGCTCGACGACGTGATGAGTGAGCTCGATTCGCAGCGACGTGAGCTACTCGCTCGGGAGCTCTCCGCGGGTGGGCAGAGCGTGATTGCGACCACCGACCTGGCCCATGTCCCCGGCGCCTGCGCTCCAGAGGTCACGCGACTGCGAGTGTCTCCGGGCGCGATTCTCCAGGAGGCGCTGGCAGCGTGAGAATCGCTCCACGTCCTCTTTCCACTGCCATTCAGGCACTCACGACCACGATCGCGCCGGCAACCACCCTCGCTCGCGTGCAGGAGATCTGGGCGCCGAGCACCGGCGCGGCAATCGCGTCCGCGGCGAGACCCACCGCCGAGCGCAACGGCATTCTCACGGTGACCTGCGCCGCCGCCGTGTGGGCCCAGGAGCTCGATTTGATGGCCGGCGAGCTCGTCCAGAGCCTCAACGCGGCGCTTGGTGAGGACGCGATCCGCGAGCTGCGCTGCCGGACCGGTTGAGCCTGCGCCGGCGATGCTCACGGGCCCAGTCTGAACCTGCGTCGGGTCGGTTCCGCGACAGAGGTCTGGACATAACCCGTTTTTCGCTGATTTGCAGGGACTTTTTCTGATTTTGAGTACGAATTCAGGGCCTAGATGTGCTATTGTTCTGTAAACACTTTCCTCGCCCCGGCTCGCAGTCTTCGGACTCGGGATTCCGGGGCGTTCTCACGTCATCGAGGGACAATTGACCACAGGTAGCGACAGCACTGCAGGCAACGAGAGCTCTGAGCACGGTGGAGCCGCCAAAGGCGGCGTCAACGACCCGTCGATGACGGAGGCAAACGCCGGCTACGACGCACAGGACATAACGGTGCTCGAAGGCCTCGAGGCGGTGCGCAAGCGCCCAGGCATGTACATCGGATCGACCGGCGTGATGGGTTTGCACCATCTCGTCTACGAGGTCGTAGACAACTCCGTCGACGAGGCCCTCGCCGGCTACTGCACCGAGGTTGCCGTGACGATCCACCCCGACAATTCGGTGACCGTCGTCGACAACGGGCGCGGGATTCCCGTCGCGATGCACGAGAAGGAGGGCCGACCGGCGGTCGAGGTCGTGCTCACCGTGCTGCACTCCGGCGGCAAGTTCGGCGACGGCGGCGGTTACAAGGTCTCCGGCGGCCTGCACGGTGTCGGCGTGTCGGTCGTCAACGCGCTGTCCGAACGTCTCCTCGTCGAGATCCGCCGCGATGGCCACAACTGGTCGCAGGAGTACTCGCGCGGCGCGCCCCAAAACGAGCTTCAGAAGGGCGAGAAGCTGCCCGGCGACGGGGTCACCGGGACCACCGTCACCTTCCTCCCCGACGCGGACATCTTCGAGTCGCTCGATTTCGACTTCCACACGCTCGAAGAGCGCCTGCGCGAGACCGCGTTCCTCACGCGCGGACTGAAGATCTCGATCGTCGACGAGCGAGGCGAGGGTCATTCCGCCGAGTTCCAATACGAGGGCGGCATCGAGGACTTCGTCGCCTACCTCAACGAGAACAAGGACACCGTCCACCGCAAGGTCATTTTCTTCGCCGGCGAGGGAGAGGAAGGCGCCGCGGAGATCGCGATGCAGTGGAACTCCTCCTACCAGGAGTCGATCCACTCGTTTGCCAACAACATCAACACCCGCGAGGGCGGCTCGCACATGTCGGGCTTTCGCTCGGCGCTCACGCGCACGCTCAACCGCTACGCGCGCGAGAAGGGACTGCTGAAGGAGAAAGAGGACAATCTGTCAGGCGAGGACGTGCGCGAGGGGCTCACCGCGGTGATCTCGGTCAAGCTCCGCGACCCCCAATTCGAGGGCCAGACGAAGACCAAGCTCGGTAACCCGGGCATGGCCGGTTTCGTCGAGTCGATTGTCAACACGGGGCTGGGCGAGTTCCTGGAGGAGAACCCGTCAGAGGCGCGCGCGGTGATCATGAAGTCCGTCCAGGCACAGCGCGCTCGCGAGGCCGCCCGCAAGGCACGCGACCTGACCAGGCGCAAGTCGGCGCTGGAGAACTCCACGCTGCCCGGCAAGCTCGCCGACTGTTCGGTCAAGGACCCGTCGCTCGCCGAGCTGTTTGTCGTCGAGGGCGACTCCGCCGGGGGCTCGGCCAAGCAGGGCCGCGACCGCTCGACCCAGGCCGTGCTGCCGCTGCGCGGCAAGATCCTCAACGTCGAGAAGTCGCGCATCGACAAGGTCCTTCAGAACACCGAGATCCAGGCGCTGATCACCGCGATCGGCACCGGCGTGCGCGACGAGTTCAACATCGAGAACGCCCGCTACCACAAGGTCGTCCTGATGACCGACGCCGACGTCGATGGCGCCCACATCCGCACGCTCGTGCTGACCCTCCTGTTCCGCGAGATGCAGGAGCTGATCGAGGCCGGCTACGTCTACATCGCCAAGCCGCCGCTGTACAAGCTCAAGCAGGGCGCGCGCGAGCGCTACATCGAAAAGGACTCAGAGCTCGAGGAGATCCTGCTCGCGGACAAGTGGGAGAAGCTCGATGTGTTCGACCGCCACGGCACCCAGTTCAAGCTCACCGAAACCCGCTGGCAGCGCTTCTCCCGGCTGCTCAAGCAGTACGAGGGCTGGTCCTCATCGCTGCGCGCCGTCCACGGCCATGACATGGTCCAGTTCCTGGAGGAGTCCTCGCTGCTCGACGAACAGGTCACGAACGCTGACGCGGCAATCGAGGTGCTCAGGCGCGCCGACGTCGACGGCGAGACGCACGCCACCGAGTTGCTCGTCGAGCAGGACCCGCTCGAGATCCGCGTGAAGGCTGTGGAAGCCGCGACCGGCTTCGCCCGCACCCACCGCATCAAGCGCGACCTGTTCGACTCTCAGGAGTACCGCCAGCTCGCGCGCGTCCACGCTCAGCTGATCGAGCTCGCCGGCACGCCCGCATTCGACGTCCGCCTTGGCGACGCCCGTGAGAGCGCGCCGACCTTCGAGGCGCTCCGCGCAGCCGTGATGACGGTTGCGCAGAAGGGCATCAAACTGCAGCGCTTCAAGGGCCTCGGCGAGATGAACGCCGACCAGCTCGGCGAAACGAC
Organism: uncultured Solirubrobacterales bacterium; assembly: GCA_963837135.1. Taxonomy (GTDB): domain Bacteria; phylum Actinomycetota; class Thermoleophilia; order Solirubrobacterales; family Solirubrobacteraceae; genus Palsa-744. The sequence goes on along the minus strand of CAWILV010000002.1, from coordinate 306,915 downwards.
GATGGCTCCCGCGACGCGCACGCTCGCGCAGGTCACGCTCGAGGACGCCTTCGCCGCCGACCGCATCTTCTCGATGCTGATGGGCGACCAGGTCGAGCCGCGGAGAGCATTCATCGAGGACAACGCTCGGGCGGTTGCAAACCTAGATGTATAGCCGGGAGGTGAGAAATGGCGTCAGCTGATGTGATCGGCGGCGGAAACGTAGAACCTCGCGCGCTCGAGGAGGAGATGCGCACCGCCTACCTCGACTACGCGATGTCGGTGATCGTCGGCCGCGCCTTGCCCGACGTGCGCGATGGCCTGAAGCCGGTTCATCGCCGCGTGCTCTACGCGATGAACGAGCTCGGTCTCGGACCCACTCGCTCCTACGCCAAGTGCGCAAAGATCGTCGGCGAGGTGATGGGCAACTATCACCCGCACGGCGACTCCGCGATCTACGACACGCTCGTGCGCATGGCCCAGGAGTTCTCGATGCGCAACGAGCTCGTCGACGGCCAGGGCAACTTTGGCTCGATCGACGACGATCCCGCGGCCGCGATGCGCTACACGGAGGCGAAGCTGACGCGGGTCGCGACGGAGATGCTGCGCGACCTCGACATGGACACGGTCGACTTCGCGCCCAACTACGACGGCTCTCGCCGCGAACCGCTCGTGCTGCCCGCGCGCTTCCCGAACCTGCTCGTCAACGGCTCCTCGGGCATCGCCGTCGGCATGGCGACCAACATCCCGCCGCACAACCTGCGCGAGGTGATCGACGCGACGATCGCTTACATCGACGACCCGGAGATGGAGGTCGAGGGGCTGATGCGCCACATCAAGGGCCCCGACTTCCCGACTGGGGGGATCATCCTCGGCCGCGCCGGCATCAAGGACGCCTACGAGACCGGCCGCGGTCGCGTCCGCATCCAGGCGCGCGCGCACATCGAGCCGCTCAAGCAGGGCAAGGAGGCGATCGTCGTCACCGAGCTGCCCTTCATGGTCAAGAAGGGCGGCCCGGGGGGCCTGATCGAAAAGATCGCCGAGCTCGTACGCGAAAAGAAGATCCCCGAGATCTCCGACCTCAACGACTACTCGGACAAGCGTGGGATGCGCCTGATGATCGAGCTCAAGCGCGACGCGATCCCCAAGGTCGTGCTCAACAAGCTCTACAAGCACACGCCGATGCAGAGCACATTCGGCGTGAACATGGTCGCGCTCGTCGACAACGTCCCGCGCACGCTGAACCTGAGAGCGGTGATCCACAACTACGTGGCCCACCAGCGCGAGGTGATCGTCCGCCGAACCAAGCACGAGCTGTCAGAGAAGGAGGCGCGGGCGCACATCCTCGAGGGGCTGCTGACCGCGCTGGAGCACCTCGACGCGATCATCGAATTGATCCGCGCCTCGCATGACCGTGACGCGGCCCGCGAGCAACTGGTCGAGCGCTTCCAGCTGAGCCACATCCAGGCGACGGCGATCCTCGACCTGCGCCTCTCTCAGCTGACGGCGCTCGAGGCCGACGGGATCAAACAGGAGCACGCCGACGTGACCGAGCGGATCGCCGAGCTGCGCGCGATCCTCGGCGACGAGTCGCGCGTGCTGGCTGTGATCAAGGAGGAGCTGACGGAGATCCGAGAGCGCTTCGGTGACGAGCGCCGCTCAGAGATCACCCACTCCGAGGACGAGATCGACATCGAGGACTTGATCGCCGACCAGCAGATGGTGATCACGATCACCCAGACGGGCTACATCAAGTCGCTGCCGCTGGCCACCTATCGCCAGCAGCAGCGCGGCGGGCGCGGCGTGACCGGGATGGACATGAAGGACGGGGACTTCATCGAGCACCTGTTCGTGTGCTCGTCGCATGACTACCTGCTGTTCTTCTCCAACCGGGGCAAGATCTATCGCTCAAAGGTCTACGAGCTGCCTGAGGCACAGCGCACCGCGAAGGGGCGCGCGCTCGTCAACATCCTGCCGCTGCGCGAGGGCGAGCGGATCCAGGCGGTGCTCTCGACCCGCGATTTCACCGAGACGAAGTACCTCGTGTTCGCCACCCGCAACGGCACCGTCAAGAAGACGGAGCTGTTGTCCTACAACACCCCGATGAAAGCCGACGGCATCATCGCGATCAACATCCGCGACGAGGACGAACTGCTCGCCGTCCGCGCGGTCAACCCCGAGGACGAGGTGATCATGACCTCGCGCGCCGGCCTGACGGTGCGCTTCGCCGAGGCAGACGCTCGATCGATGGGACGCGACACCACGGGCGTGCGCGGCATGGATGTCGGCAAGGACGGGAAGGTGATCGCGATGGACGTCGCCCGCGACGACATGGACCTGCTGGTGGTCACCGAGAACGGCTACGGCAAGCGGACTCAGATCGGCCAGTACCGCAAGACCAACCGCGGCGCCAAAGGCGTGAAGACGATCAAGCTCACCGAGAAAAAGGGCGGTTTGGCCGGCGCGCTCGTCGTGCGCGAGCATCAGGAACTGGTGTTCATCAGCGTCGGCGGGATGGTCCAACGGACATCCGCCGGAGGCATCTCTCAGCAGGGACGTTCAGCGACCGGGGTACGCGTGATGAACCTCAAGGAGGACGATGTCGTCAGCGCGATCGCGCTCGTGGTCGACGATGTCGAACCTGGCAATGGGCCGGTGGCGGACGGTCCTCCGGACGCACCCTCGACGGAGGCCAGGGATGCCTTGCGTTCGACTGACGAGGCTGCCGCCGCTGAGCCCGACGGGAGCGAATCCACCGAGGACGAGTAAGGCGCCGCAGGGCACTTGCCGAGCGTCACCTCCGTCCGCTACTCTGGCGAGACCAGAGAAAGGAGGTGGTCCTAACGTTCATAGACAGTCTTTACGGGACTCTGGAGGTGACCGGCCGCTAGGTCGGAAAGGCTGGACCGCTTAGCGGAATCCAACCCGGGACACCCCGAGACGTCGGCCGGTTCTGGTCCCTCCGGCAGCCTTTTTTTGATCCGTCTCGGTCTTTCCAGTCAGAGCAGCATCTGCGCGGGGCGTCGCCGTTTGGGCGCCCCGCGTTTTCTTGCGCTCGATCAGGCCGCTTGGGGTAGGTACGCCAGCCACGCCGCCGGGATCGTCGGGCTGGCGACGTGGATAAAGATCTCCGCGCGCGGAGTGCGCGGGGCGTGCCGTGGGTGCATGTCCGCCTGCTTGGGCAAACGGTCGCCCTTGCGGCGGTTGCAGGGAGCGCAAGAGGCGACGATGTTCTCCCAACTGGAGGATCCGCCCTTGGAGCGGGGGATCACGTGGTCGACCGTGAGGTTCGAGTGCGAGCCGCAGTACTGGCAGGTCCAGCCGTCGCGGGCGAAGACCGCCCGGCGGGTGATCTTGCGCCGGTGGGCGTCGCGGGGGACGTGGACGTAGCTGACGAGGCGGATCACGACCGGTCGCGCGAGCGTGGCGTTCTCGGAATGCAGCTCCCAACCGCCCCGCTCCAGCAGCTCGGCCTTGTCCTTCAACAACAGCACCACTGCCCGGCGAACCGAGCAGACGTTGATCGGCTCGAAGGTCGCGTTGAGAACGAGCACCCGGCCACTGTCAGGCCCGCGTCGCTGGTGCTCGGAGAGCGACACGGACCGGAGTGAAACTGGTGGAACGGTGGTATCCACTGCGCCGCGAGTGTATCGAGCGACTCGCCGCCGCCGGTCTATGAGGCCGCCGGGTAGGACCCCAGCACGCGTACCTCCTCGCACATCTCGCTCACGTCCGCCACCGCGTCGCTCACATCTCCCTCCCCCTCAAGGCTGCCGTCGAGGTCCACGAAGAACATGTAATGCCCGAGCCGCTCGCGCCGCGGCCGGGACTCGATCTTTGTGAGGTTGATGTCGCGGCGGGCGAACTCGTTCAGGCAGCGCACCAGCCAACCGGGACTGTCTGCCCCGGCTCCCCAGAACACGAGTGAGGTCTTCCAACGCTGCTCGACGTTGACGTCGCCCCGGCGTAGCGACGCGGGCCTCGGTGCTCCCTCTCCCGCCCGCGCCAGCCAGACGAAGCGCGTCTCGTTGTCGTCTCGATCCTGCACGCCCTCGCGCAGGACTGCCCCACCGTAGATATCGGCCGCCAGCCGCGTGCCCAGCGCCGCCCGTCCGGGCCGCGCATCCTCCACCACCTCCCTCACCGCCTCCGCGGTCGAGCTGGCAGAAAGGACACGCGCGTGTGAGAGCTCGCTGCGCAAAAACCGCGTGCACTGCCCGGGAACCTGGGGATGGGTAAGGACCGTGTCGATCTCCCGCAGCTCAACCGCCCGCGCCGCAATCAGGGAATGCCTGACCGTGAGCAGCGTCTCTCCCACTATGCGCATCGCACCGGCCTCCTCGGCGAGCAGGTCGAGCGTGACGCTGATCGAACCGTCGAGCGAGTTCTCGATCGGCACGATCGCCCGCTCCACGTCTCCTTCGCGGAGCGATGCGACCGTGTCGTAGATGCTTGCGCGCGGCACAGCCTCGACTGAGTCCGGCGCGGCGCCGGAGAGCAGCGCCTCCTCACTGAAGGTCCCCTCCGGCCCGAGGTAGGCGACCCTGGAGACCGCCTGAGAATCCCCAGGGCGCTCCTCGCCTGTCACTGGTCCGCGAGCCGGGGGGCCTGCGGACGGGTCCTCAGACACCGCCGCCGTCCGCCGGCGGGGACAGCGCCAGACGCACGGCCTCGACCTCCTCGGGCGAGAGCTCAAGCTCCCCGCGCCCGCCGTAAACCTGCTTGGCGTAGACGCGCGCCTGGTCGCGGTGGTGGATGCAGGAGAGCACGATTCCCGACTGCTCCTCGTCGAGCAGCGCGATCGACATCGACTGCTGGCCGGACAGCTCGTTGTAGGCGTCGTAGCGCACCAGCGCCCGATGCGCGATCGCTCCCCGCAGCGTCAGCTCGGCCGCGGCGAGTCGCCCGTCCAGGCGGGCGGCGACATCATCGACATACCCGTGCAGCCCCTCAAAAGCCTCCTGCATCGCGGCCGTGTGGGCCACCAAGTCGCGCTGGCCCTGCTCGCCGAGCACAACCCGCTGCGCGCGCCGCAGGCGCCGCACCCAAAGCGTCAGCGCCAGGCACGCCAGCAGCGCCACCACCGCCACGACGCCGGCCGAGATGGCGATGATTCCCTGGGTGTCGGTGATTGACGCGATCATCGCCACAAGTTAGCCGCTGGCGATGCAGGAACGCTCGCCCAAATCCGCCGCCGCCGCGTGGCCCGACAACGACGCCGGGCTATTCAAAGATCCCCAAGAAGGTGCCCTTTGTTCCTTCGTGGTTGGTTTCGCCGGGCACCGGTTCGATCTGGGCTTCGACCTTCGAGGCCACCTTGAGCGGAACCCCGGGGACGGGGATTTCGACGTTGACGGTCTTTCTGGGTTCGGTCGTGTCGATCACGTGGGAGGCCTTCAACTGTTTGCCCGCCGCCGTCACGGTGAGGTCGACCTTTACGTCGGTCTCGGGGAATTCGCCGTCGTTTTCGACCATCACGGTGAAGGTCGGGCTGCTCCCGCCGCTGATGTGATTGAGCGCCGGTTCTCCTTCGAGCGTCTTGGTCCCAACGCTCACCCCCTTGAGCACGCTGCCGTGGTGGCCCGGAGCAACACCGCTCGAGGAGCTGCTGGCCGGCTGCCCGGTGAGGCGAGCGTAGACGGTCGTTCCTTCGAGCCAGCCGAGGTTTTCCAGGAAGCGGCTGGGGGTGGTGCTCTGCCCGTGGATGCCGTTTTCTGAGAGCGTCTGCTGGATCAGCGGCGCGACGCGCTGGGAGTAGATCACGTCGGAGGCCAGGAAGATCTCCATGTCGCCGGCGATCAGCGTGCTCGCCTGTTTGGCCTGTCCGCCGAGCGCGGTGCGGACGAGGCTCGCCACCTTGGCTACGCCTTCAGCGCGGAAGTCGAGCACCAGCAGCAGATCGCGCTGGGCGCCCGACATCGAGCCGGGAACGCTCAGGCCCTTTGCGTCTGACGCCTGGCTCTGTGCCTGGATGTGCAGTTGGTCGAGTTGGTTCTCGACATCGAGCGCCGACTTGGAGTTGGCATCGGTGAGTTCTGAGAAGAACGGCTTTGCGACCTGCTGTTCGGATTCCTGTGCGATCCGACTCACATCGCGGTTGTAGGTTTCCAGCGACTGCTTAGCCTGGCTTTTCAAGCAGCCGTTCACCACCAGCACGATCACGATCAACAGCACCACGCCGACGCCGGCCGCCACCCGCCGGCGCACCATCAGCGTGTGCTCGTCGCTCGGATGCGAACCCCCACCGTGTTGGGTACGGCGCGGCCGGGGTTGCTGCGGCGTGCGGGGCACTCGAGCCTGCGGCCGCGACGCTGTCTCCTCGCCATCGTCGAAGAACGACAAAAGCCAACCACTCCTCTTTGCAGGGATTATCGGAGGGGCCAAGTATGACTGGCGACCACCTGTTCCGTGATCCTGCAACTTCTCCGCCACGGCTTCTTTTCCTGCGTGGTCGAGCAGGGAGTGAGCCTGCGGGCGGCGAATGCAGGAGTCGGTGGACTCGCTCGACACCCTCGTCCACAGCCGACTCGGGCCAGGTCCTGAGGGCCCCGGAACACGCCGGCGTCGTCCCGTCTCGCCGGGTGTGCTCTTCGCTGGGCAGAACGGAGTGGCGTCCTCTGAGCAGGCGGTGGTGCTCAGCCGCTACAGGCTGCTCGAACGCCTCGGCGCCGGTGGTTTCGGGGTGGTGTGGCGGGCCCACGACGAGCTGCTTCACCGCGAAGTGGCCATCAAGCGAATCTCGCTCGGGGCGGGTGGGGATCCGATCGACAGCGAGCGCGCGAGCCGTGAGGCCCTCGCCGGCGCGCGCTTGGCGCACCCTGCGATCGTCGTCCTGCACGAGGCGTGCGCCGCGGAAGACGCGTTCTACCTGATCTCCGAGCTGGTTGTAGGCGACACTCTCGCCGAGCTCTTCGCTGCATGCGCGCTCGGCGACGAGGAACTGCTCGAGATCGGCCTGGCGCTCACCGATGCGCTCGATCACGCGCACGCGCGCGGTGTTATCCATCGGGACGTAAAGCCGCAGAACGTGCTCGTCCCCCACCAGCCCGACGAGCGCGGTGCGGCGGCAAAGCTGGCCGACTTCGGTGGCGCGCGGCTCACCGGCGAAGATGCGCTCACGCGCACCGGTGACGTGCTCGGCACGCTTGCGTACATGGCGCCCGAGCAGAGCGAGGGGCGGGAGGTCGCCGAGCCCGCTGACCTGTATGCGCTGGCCCTGGTCCTCTATGAGGGTTTCTCCGGCGTGAACCCCGTTCGTGGATCGACGCCGACGGCCACGGCGCGGCGAATCGGCGGTCAGCTCGCTCCGCTGGAGCGCCGGCGCGGAGATCTGCCCCGCTCCCTGACGCGCGCGATCGACCTCGCGCTCACCCCTGAACCTGAGCAGCGCGGAACCGTCGAGGATCTGCATCTGGCGATCGAGGAAGCGCTCATAGTCGCTTCTCCGCCCGCCCGGCGCCCGCGCCGCGCCCGCGGCCGTCGTGGGATCGGGGTCGCGTCGAACGAGGATCTCCCTAGCCCTGGGGCTCGACATCGGGCAGCGGATGAGCCCGACCGCGAGCTGGACGGGCGGATCGCCGAAGCACGGAGCATCGCCCCGTGTGATCAGGCTGCGCCCGGTGAGAATTTGCCGGAGGAGGAATCCCCGCCGAGCACCCGTCGTCTCGCCCTGCCTCGAGCGATCTGGTTGGGGTGCGCGCTGGCGGCGATCCTCTGGCAGGCCTGGGTGGGCCACCCCGGCACGGCGCTGCTGCTGTTTGCCGCCGCCGCACCGCTGGTGCTGCTGCCACGCAAAGCAGGGCTAAGCTGGCTCACGGCTGCGCTTGCGCCGGTACTCGGCCTGGCGGGCTTGGCGGGCGCCTTCCCTGCACTCGCCGGTCAGCGTGCGCGCATTGCCGATCGGGCGGCCCTCGCGGCGCTCGGCTATTGGTGGCTGATCCTCGCCACGCCGCTGCTGGATGCGCGCCTGTGGCTGGGCGTCCCCACTGGGACGCCCGCCCGCGCGGTCTGGGAGGGATCGCTGAGTAGCGCCGCGGCGCATGTGATCGGTCCCAGCTTGAGCCTCGGTGTGCTACGCGGAGCGGCCGTTTGGGTGACGGCTGCAGTGCTGCTGCCCTGGGTGGTGCGCGGGCGCAGCGCCGTGCTCGACCTAGTCGCGGCGGCAGCCTGGTCGCTTGCGCTACTGATCGCCTACTCCCCCCGCTACGTCGGTCTTTCGGCGCACGTCGTGTCCGTAACTCCGCGTGGCGCCGCTTTCGGAGCGCTGCTCGGCGGCGCGCTTGCGGTGGCCGCTCGGGCGTTGCGTGGACCCGTCTGAGCCCATCTCCGCAGCCGCGATTTCCTCGGCACCGTACGCTCCCATCGAGGTGGGTCCTTAGAGTTGGCGGGGCACGCTTGTAAGACGAACCTCGTCCACCCATGTGATGAACCCACTGAAGAGTCTCGAGACCACGATCGCCAGCCTCGTTGAAGGCGGGTTCGGACGTCTATTCCGCACCGAGGTGCGTCCGATGGAGCTCGCGCGCAAGCTCGCGCGTGAGATGGACGAGCACCGCACCGCCTCGGTCTCGCGGGTGTACGCGCCGAACGAGTACTCGGTCTGGCTCTCCCCGCAGGACCGAGCCCGCTACGAGGGAGTCGAGCACGAGGTGATCGACGAGCTGTGCGGCTACCTGCTCGAGCACGCGCGCCGTGAGGAGCTGATCCTCGCCTCATCGCCGTCGATCGCCTTTTACACAGACGATGCCCTGTCGCTCGGGGAATTCGGCATCCAGGCGCGTTTGGTGCGTCCGCCCGAGCCAAGCGGCGAGCAGCCTGATTCGCCGGCCGTCGCGGCGGATGATTTCAGTCAACGGGCCTCGGGTGACGAACACGGGCAGACGATGATCTACAGCACTTCGGCGCGGAGCAGGCAGCCGCTGGAGGAAGCCCATACGCGCCGTGGCGCTCGGGCACTGCTCGCGGTCGGCGGTCGCCGCCTGATAGTTCCGCCTCAGGGCGGCACGATCGGTCGCAGCCGGGACTGTGACGTCGTCCTGGACGACTCCGGCGCATCACGCCGGCACGCCGAGGTTTCCCCCCACGCAGACGGCTGGACGCTCCGCGATCTCGACTCGACCAACGGCGTACGCATCAACGGCCGTCCGGTCCACGGCTCGCAGCAATTGCGCCAAGGAGACCGTGTCGAGATCGGCTCGACGGAGATCGTCTTCGAACTCGGATGACCACGCTCGCGCCCGTATCGGTGGCTTTGAAGTTCGGTTTCCTCGCCGTGCTCTACCTGTTCCTGCTGTGGGTGGCACGCAGTGCGCTGAAGGATCTGCGCGGCGCCGGGGATCGGATCCCTACCCACCCGGGCGGGGTTCCTATTAAAGGCGAGGCGATCGCACCCGACGCGACGGGGTTGCACTCGGCGTCCACGCTTGGAAGCGCCGACATCGCCCACCGGGCCCCAAAGTTGGTCGTGGAGCGCGCGCCCGGGCATGACCCCGGGATGATCTACGATCTCGACGGCGACATCGTGCTCGGCCGCGGGGAGCGGGCGGAGATACGCCTCCAGGACCCATTTGCCTCCTCGCGGCACGCGCGGTTATACGAGCAGGGCAACATAGTGGTCATCGAGGACCTCGGCTCAACCAACGGCACCTACCTCAACGAGGAGCTGCTGGAGACACCCAGGCCGCTGCACCCGGGCGACCGCGTGCGTATCGGCGACAGCGAATTCACCTTCGAGGTGGACCCGAGCTGATGTTGCGCGTGGCTGAGCAGTACGCCGGAACCGACACGGGACGCCAGCGGCGAGCAAACGAGGACTCGATGCTTGCCCGCTCACCGCTATTCGTGGTGGCGGACGGTATGGGCGGCGCCCAGGCGGGAGAGGTCGCTTCGCGCCTGGCGATCGAGTCCTTCCGGGATGGCCTGCACGACACCATGGACGCCGAGGGTAGCCTCGCCGCGTACGCCCATGCCGCGAACGTCAGCATTCACGAGCGCTCCCAGGCAAACTCCGAGCACGCAGGCATGGGCACGACGCTCACCGCCGTGTACGTTGGCGCCGAGGAGGTGGCGATCGCGCACGTCGGTGACAGTCGCGCTTACTGCCTGCGCGATGGGGAACTGCTGCGCCTGACCGACGACCATTCGCTCGTTGACGAGCTCATACGCCAGGGCAAGCTCACCCCCGAGGAGGCCATCGAGCATCCCCAGCGCTCGGTCATCACGCGCGCGCTGGGGCCGGAGCCGGAGGTCGAGATCGACACCCGCTCTTACCGCGCTCGCGACGGGGACGTGTACCTGCTGTGCAGCGACGGCCTTACGACGATGGTTCCCGATGCACAGCTCGTCGAGATACTGCTCAGCCATCCGCGCCTGCGCGAAGCCGGCGAGGCGCTGATCGCGGCGGCGAACGAGGCGGGAGGACGGGACAACATCACGGTGCTGCTACTGCGCGTCGAGGAGGTTGTCATGGCTGCCGCCCCGTTCAGAGATGACCCAGCCACGCTGACCGGCATTCCATCAGTGGGAGCGAATGGGTCTGAAGTGACGCCGCCCAGCCGGATCGGCGAGGAGGATGGGAGTTTTTCCAGTACTCACCCACCCGAGCCGCCTGAGTCGTCTCCGCCAGCGCTTCCCCAGAGCACGGACAGACCAACCGACGCCGACAATCCAACCCGCTGGGATTATCCGGTGACCGCCCCTCCCCGCGTCATTCCACGCACGCCACGCCATCCGCCCCCGGGCGGGCCGCCAAGCGCTCATTACAGGCGCCGTCTGCGGCGCGCGGGCGTGGCCGGAATCGTGTTTGGGGTGCTGGCTCTGCTCGCCGCGGGCGTATATGTAGGCGCGCAGTCGGTCTACTTCATCGGCACGAACAGCCGCGGGCTGGTGACGCTGTTCAGCGGCTTTCCATATGAACTGCCCGGCGGCGTGAAGCTCTACAGCAAAGATTTCGTCACCGGGGTGAGCGCCTCGACGCTGAGCGCCCAGCGGCGACGGACGCTGCTCGATCATTCGCTGCGCTCAGAAGGCGACGCGACAGAACTGGTGCGCAGCCTCGAACGGGGAGAGCTCAAATGAGACCTGGAGCCCTAACGCAATGAACCGGCCAATCGTTCGTCTGTACGGACTCGTCGTCCTGTTGTTCGCGCTGTTGATCGCGTTCACTTCGCGCTGGACGATCTTCGAAGCCTCCTCGCTGCGCAGCAACCCGCTCAACGCGCGCGCGCTGCTCGAGCAGGAACGCATCGCCCGCGGGCCGATCCTCGCCGTGGACGGCACCGTGCTCGCGCGCAGCGTGCGTGGCTTCGAAGGTATCTACGAACGTACCTATCCGAGGGGTGAAGAGTTTGCCAACGCGATCGGTTACTCGTACACCGATCTAGGCCAAACCGGACTGGAGCGCTTTCGCAACACCGCACTGAACGGTCAGACCGGCACGAACCTGCAGACGATCCTCAACCAGCTCCAGGGCAAGCGCCCGCAGGGCGATGAAGTCCTCACCGCGCTCGATCCAAATGCGCAACAGAAGGCGATCACGGCTTTGGGGGAACACCAGGGCGCGGTGGTCGCGCTCGATCCGCGCGACGGAGCGGTAAAGGTAATGGTCTCGACGCCAGGCTTTGACCCAAACAGGCTGCCCTCGCCGGGCGTGTATAAAAAGCTCACGAAAGACACGCAGGGCAATCCGTTGGTCAACCGCGCCGTCCAGTTCGGCTATGCCCCGGGCTCGACCTTCAAGGTGGTGACGGCCACCGCGGCGATCGACACGGGGCAGTTCACCCCGCAGTCGACATTGAGCGGGCGCAACGACGTGCCGATCTCCGGCGTGCCGCTGGGAAACGACGACGACGAGAGCTACGGACAGATCACCCTCACTGAAGCACTGACGAAATCGGTCAACACCGTGTGGGCTCAGGTGGCCGAGCAGCTGGGTAAGCGAACGATGGCGCGCTACATGAACCGCTTCGGCTTCGACCGCAAGCCCGAGCTCGACTACCCGGCCGAAGAAATGTCCGCCAGCGGCGAGTATCTCGGAGAAAGGGTCCTGCCGCCCACGAGCCCGCGCGTCGATATTGGTCGCATGGGGATCGGACAGGACAAACTCGCGGTGGTCCCGCTGCAGATGGCGGAGGTGGCCGCTGCCGTGGCCAACCACGGCCGGCTGATGGCGCCGCACCTGACCGAACGGATCGTCGATCCCGAAGGGCGCACCGTGCAGCAGATCTCCCCACGGGTGCAGTCGGTCGTGATGAAGCCCTCGACCGCGACCGCCGTGACGGGCATGATGGAGGCGGTCGTAAACGAAGGTACCGGCACCGAGGCGCAGATCCCCGGGGTGCAGGTGGCGGGTAAGACCGGCACCGCCGAGACGCAGATCGGCACGGCGATAAACAACGTGTGGTTCATCGCCTTCGCGCCCGCCTCCAATCCGCGCGTGGCGATCGCCGTGACCCTCGAACACGTCCCGGGCCAGGGTGCCGCCTTTGCGGCACCGGTCGCCAGAGAAGTGATGGAAGTGCTGCTCCATGATTGATGTCCGCCTGCCGATTTCCCATCGCGCGTGTCACAGCATGTGCTCGACGCTGCCGCCCACCACGCACAGCCAGCGAGGAGTTGCCGCATGATTGAGCCGGAGACGATCATCGATGGGCGTTACCGGGTGATCTCGCGATTGGGCTCGGGGGGAATGGCCGACGTGTACCTCGCCGAAGACCAGTTGCTCGGCCGCCAGCTCGCGGTGAAGGTGCTGCACCATCATTTCGCCGAAGACCAGGAGTTCGTCGAGCGCTTTCGCCGCGAGGCATCGAGTGCCGCCGGGCTGTCGCATCCGAACATCGTCGCGATCTTCGACCGAGGCGAGTGGAACGGGACCTACTACATAGCGATGGAGTACGTTGCCGGACGCTCGCTGAAGACGGTCGTGCGCGAGCAGGGAGCGCTCGACCCGGCCGCTGCGATCGACATCGTCACGCAGATCCTGCGCGCTGCGCGCTTTGCGCACAAGCGCGGGGTGATCCACCGCGATCTGAAGCCCCACAACGTGATCCTCGACGAGGAGGGCCGCGCGCGGGTCACGGACTTCGGGATCGCCAAGGCGGGCGCCTCGGACATGACGCTGACGGGCTCGATCATGGGCACCGCCCAATACCTCTCTCCTGAGCAGGCCCAGGGGCACGCGGTGAGCGGGCGCTCTGACCTGTACGCCGTGGGGATCATCCTGTACGAGCTCCTGACCGGGTCGGTCCCGTTCGACGGTGAGACCGCGGTGGCGATCGCGTTCAAGCAGGTCTCGGCCGAGCCCCGAGCGCCGAGCGAGCACCAGCCGGGCGTCCCACCGGCGCTGGATGCGGTCGTGTTGCGCGCGCTCGCGAAGGATCCGGCGCAACGTTTCGCAGACGCCGATGAGTTCATCGTGGCGCTCCAGCAGGCGCGCCTGGCGCTACCAATCAGCGCGGGCACGGCGTTCGCCGGCGCCATCGCCGGCACTGCGCTCGCCACCGAACAACCATATGCCGTGCCCCCGGCCACGGGCGGCGTGGCGGGTGCCCCGTTCCCGGAGTCGAGCGCGCTGTTGCTGCCGCCGGCAGGCGGCCTGAGCGATGAGAACGGTCGGCCGCCCGAGGATGCAGACGCGAGCCGGCGCTGGCTGCTGTGGGGGAGCGGGCTGCTGCTGATCGCCGCGCTGGTGGTCCTGGGCCTGCTGGTGGCGTCCTCCGGGGGCAAGGTCACGACGCCTGACGTCGTCGGTCAGACCGAAGCGGTGGCGCTCGCGCGGCTGAGGACCGCGAACCTGGATCCGGTCGCCGCGAGCACCGCGAGCGCCACGGTCCCCAGCGGCGTGGTGGTCAGCCAGACGCCGTCGAGCGGCAGCGAAGTAAGGAAGGGAGCTCGCGTGAGCATCCTGGTCTCCGCCGGTCCCGGCACCGCCGCGCTGCCGGCCGTCGAAAGACTGACCGCCGCCTCGGCGGAGAGCAAGCTGCGCAAGGCCGGCTTCAAGCCGACGACGCAGGAACAATCGAGCGCGAAGGTCGCGCTGGGGCACGTGGTCTCGACCGACCCATCCGCTGGGATCGTCGTGCAGGTCGGCAGCCCCGTGACGGTCTTTGTCTCCAGTGGCCCCGCCCAGGTGCATGTCCCGGACCTGACTGGCCAAACACAAACGGCCGCCGAAGCGGCCCTGACGACCGCGGGCTTGACGGTCGGCGCGATCACCCCCCAAGTCTCCGCCAGCCAGACGCCGGAAACTGTGCTCTCGCAGTCGCCCTCCCCACCCGCGACGTTGCCCGCAGGAGGGAAGGTGAACCTGGTAGTGGCGCAGGCGCCGAAGGAAGTGGCTGTCCCAGGGGTCGCGGGCAAGACCGAAGTGGCCGCGGCAGCGGAGCTCGAAAAGGCGGGCTTCACGGTCAAGACGGTCACAGAACCGACCAGCGTGGCGGCACAGGTCGGGCACGTCCTGAAGCAGAACCCGTCTGCCGGGGCAAAAGCGCGCAAGGGCGCCACGGTGACGATCTGGATCGGCATGGCGACGGAAACGACCCCGACGACCCCGACGACCACGCCCACGACCACCACGACGCCCACGACCACCACCACGACCACCCCGCCGCTCACACCGACCCCCACCCCACCCCCGTGAGCGCAGAGGCGCCACTGCGAGTGGCGGTGCTCGCCGGGGGGCGCTCGGCCGAGCACGAGGTGTCGCTGGCCTCCGGGCACGCCGTGCGGGAGGGTCTCCAGCAGGCCGGGCACGAGGTGCTGTGGGTGCAGATCGAGTGCGACGGCGCGTGGCGTTACGAGGGCGAGCGGCTGAGCGTGTGCCCGGGAGCGGGGCTGCTCGGCGTGGATGTCGTGTTCGGAGCGCTGCATGGTCAGTTCGGGGAGGATGGCACCGTGCAGGGGATGCTCGAGACGCTCGATGTGGCGTATGTCGGGGCCGGGGTGGCGGCGTCGGCGCTGTGCATGGACAAGGTGCTGTTCAAGCAGCTGATGGGAGCGGCGGGCGTAGACCAGGTCGAGTACGTGGGTGTGCGCGAGCGGCGGTGGCGCACGGCGCGAGCGCAGGTGCTCGGAGAGATCGCCGGGCTGGGACTGCCTGTGTTCGTCAAGCCGGCGCACCTTGGCTCCTCGGTCGGCATTGTGAAGGTGACCGAGACAGAGAGGCTCGGGCAGGCGCTCGAGCAGGCGTTTGAACACGACGCGCTGGTGATCGTCGAGGCGCTGGGGGAAGGAGTGGAGGTCGAGTGTGGCGTGCTCGGCCCGGCCTTTGCGAGTGAGCCGGGAGAGATCGTTTTCAAGGGCGATTGGTACGACTACACCGCGAAGTACACGCCCGGCGGCATGGAACTGAGGTTGCCCGCGCGGATTACCGAGCGCGCGCGAAAGCGGGTAAAGGAGCTCGCGGTAGAGGCGTTCGAACATGCCGGCTGCGAGGGCTTGGCACGAGTGGACTTCTTCGTCAACGGAGAAAAAGTGCTGGTGAACGAGCTGAACACGATGCCCGGCTTCACGCCGACGAGCGTGTACGCGAAGCTGATGGGCGCCTCCGGGATCGCCTACCCGGAGCTGTTGGACCAGCTCTGCCGGCTGGCGATCGAGCGCCACGAGCAGGGCCCGCTCAGCTGAACAGGGTGAGCTCGGCGATCGAGGCTGACTCCATGCCTCGGGGCAGCTTGGTGATCCAGAGGAGGTAGTAGCGATAGCGCGCTCCGGCGAGCGTGAGCTGGATGTGGGCACCGTCGCGGACGTCGGGGTTTTCTCCGACCGGGCCCCGCCAGCCCCGCGCGGTGAGCGGGGTCGAGTTGCCGTAGGGCAGGGAGAGGTCGATGTGGTTGGCGACGTAGATCTGCGCGGCGAAGCCGGGGGTGGGCGTCTGGATTTCGATCTCTCTGCCGGCCACATTCGGGGCGGCGTCGACATACAGGCCGACGCCCACGCCGCCGGCCTTCTTGAGCGTGCCGTCGTAGTAGTGCTCGGTGCTCCAGCTGGTGTTCGGGTCGCCGTCGACGGCGTTCTGGTCGTCTTCGCGATTTTCGGGGCCGGTGCCGAAAGGGTTGTAGTCGTGGGCCGCCGTCTGCGCCAGTGGCACCGCGGTCAGCCCGGGCCTTGCGAGCACGTCCGGCGTGACGCCACGGTGGGTGCCGTTCAAGGCAAGGATCAGCCCCAGCGCGACGAGCGCCGCGAACAGCCCGAGCGAGACGATCCAACGCACGGGGTGGCGCATGCGCCACGGCAGCCGCCGGCGGGTGCGACCGGGGAGGGTGCGCAGTACGGTCGTGACCTCACCGGTCGCCTGCCCTGTGCGGGAGGCCTCGATCGCGAGCGCCTCCTCGAGATCGGCGACCATGCTCGCGGCGTCGGGATAGCGCTGAGCCATGTCCTTGGCGGTCGCGCGATCCACGACCGAGGCGGTCGCGGCGGAGACATCTCCCCGCGCGAGTTGCACGTCGGGCACGTCCTCGCGCACGTGCTTCATCGCCACGGCGACCGGGGTCTCGCCGGTGAATGGAACGACGCCGGTGAGCATCTCGTAGAAGACGATCCCGAGCGAGTAGAGGTCGGACTGGCCGGTGACAGACTGCCCGAGCGCCTGCTCGGGGGAGACGTAGTCAGTCGTGCCGAGCACGCGTCCGTCCATCGTGAGGCCAACCTCAGAGAGCGTGCGTGCGATCCCGAAGTCGGTGATCTTGGCGCTGCCTTCGATTCCGATCAGAACGTTCTGGGGCTTGACGTCGCGGTGCACGATCAGGCGCTCGTGGGCGGCGCCGAGCGCGCGCGCGAGCTCGATCGCGTAGGCGATCGCACGGGGGATCTCGAGCGGGCCTTCGCGGCGGATCAGCGCCTTGAGCGTCTCACCCTCGACGTACTCGAGCACGATGAACGGAGTTCCGACCCCTCCGCCGAGAGCGCCCTCGTCGGCGCTCTCCGGCGATGGCTCCTCGCCCGCATCGATCACCGTGACGATGTGGGGGTGGCTGAGCCGCGCGACCGACCGCGCCTCGCGGCGAAAGCGCTCCAGCTGGGCGGAATCCGAGGCGATCTCGCGGTGCATCAGCTTGATCGCGACCGGGCGCTCGAGCACCATGTCGAAAGCGCGATATACCGTCGACATCCCGCCGTGCCCGATCTGAGCGTCGAGGCGGTAGCGTCCACCGAGCAGGGTCCCGAGCATCGTCATGCGCTCCTATTGTGCGCTCGGCGCAGGCGTCTGATCACCAGCGACGCAAGCAGGCCGCGATAGAGCGAGTAGGGCCAGAGCGCCCCTGCAGGTTGGGCCCCGCGACTCTGCCGGAGCAGCCGGGTCGCCGCGAGGGTCGAGAGAAAGGATGTGACGCCTCCGAGGGTGAGTGCTCCGGAGATCGGCGTCCCGTCCGCCGCGGGGCCGCGCTGAAGCAGGCGTCCCGTCTTCAGCGCGCCGGCGCCGAGGATCACGGGCAGGCCGGTGCGGCGGGCGAGCATATGGGAATCAGAGCGGCTGAATCCGCGCGCTCGCGCCGCGGTGAGCACAGCGCCGCTGCGCGAGATACCAGGGATGAGCGCGAGGATTTGGGCCAGGCCGAACAGCAGGCCGTCGAGTGCGCTCGCCTGCTCCAGCGTGCGTGTCCCGTCCGGGATGCGAGCGTCGGCGAGCGCCATCGCCGCTCCCCCGAGGAGCAGACCGGCGACGATCGCCGAGGGTCCGCTGAGACGGCGTTGGAGAGGCTGCTCAAAGGTGTAGCCGACCACGGCCGGCGGTATGAAAGAGAGCACGACGAGCAGCGCTTGGCGGGTGGAAAAGTCCGCCGGTGCGGTGGCTGAGCCTGGGAGCCCGGAGGCCGGATGATCCGAGCCCATCCGTCCCGGGTGAGGCGGAGCGAGTCGCTGTAGAACCGCGCCGAGAGCGGGGTGAGACTCGACCGAGCGGAGATCGACGAGCAGCGCCGCGGCGGTCCCCGCGTGGAGCGCCACCTCGAAGGACTTACGCAGCTCCGGGTCGAGCTCGCCGTAGGGCCAGCCAGCTAGGAATGGGATCAGAATCGTATGGGCCGAGGAGGAGATCGGCAGCAGCTCGGTCGGGCCGTGCGCCAAGCCGAGCGCCAAGGCGTGGCGGAGGGAGAGCCGTGCGGAGGCCCTCATCGCGTGTGTCAGGCCGCGTCGGTGGCCGCGTCGGAATCGGTCCCCGCCCCGCCCGCCCGCCCCGCGTCGGCGTCCTCATCGGCTGGGCCACCACGTCGCCTGCGCACGATCGCGTAGGCGATCCCGGCCACGGCGAGCACGAGGATCAGGTAGTCGACGTATTGAAAGCCCTTGCGCACGCTGGTCCAATTGCCACCGAGCGCGTGCCCGGCAAACGCCAACGCGAGCACCCAGGGGATCGAGCCGAGCAGGGAGAGCACAGTGAAGCGCCAGAACGGCATCCGCGCGACGCCCGCGGGCAAAGAGACGAAGGCGCGGATCAGGGGAACCATGCGTCCAAAGAAGACGACGGGCTCTCCGTAGCGCTCGAACCAGCGTTCGGCACGGCCGATCTGAGCAGGGCCCATGTGCAGCTTCGAGCCGTGGCGTTCGAGCAACTCCAGGCGCCCTGCGCGACCGATCGCGTAGGTGATCCAGGAGCCCACCATCGTGCCGAGCAGCCCGGCGAGCACGATCCCGAGCATCGTCATGTGGTGGTGAGAGGCGCTCTGACCGGGGTCGGCGACGGCGAAGCCGGCGAACAGCATCACCACCTCGGAGGGGATCGGGATGCAGGCCGAGCCGATCGCCATCAACGCGAATACCCCGGGCAGCCCCGCGTCCCGCACGAAGTGCGAGGTCGTGTTGACGAGCGACTCGGAGATCGATGCCAGGACGAGCATGCGCCGGGCAACGATACCGTCCCCTTTCAGATGCGCGTTTGGATCGACCTGACGAACAGCCCGCACGTACTCGTGATGCGCCCCGTGATCGAGCGGCTGATCGAGGACGGCCACGACGTGGAGGTGACTGCGCGTGACTTCGCCCAGACGCTCGCTCTGTGCGAGCGCTTCGGAATCGCCCACACCGCGATCGGCCGCCATCGCGGCGAGCGGTTGGGAGCGAAGGCGACGGGGCTCGCATCGCGCTCGGCCGCCCTCGTGCGCTGGGCGCGCGCCGAAGGATCGGGTACCCACCCAGCCTCGAGCACTCGCCCACTCTCGGGAACCCCCCCATCCCGGGGAATCAACCGGCGCCGGCGTTTCGATATCGCACTCGGCCATGGCTCCAACGACGTGAGCGTGGCGGCAGCGCTGTTGCGGATCCCGAGCGCGACGATGTTCGACTACGAGTGGGCGACGGTGCAGCACAACGTCAACTGCCGGCTGGCGCGTGCGGTGGTGGTGCCGGATGCGATCCCGCAGGAGCGGTTGAAGCGATACGGCGCGAAGGGCAAGGTGCGTGCGTACGAAGGCCTGAAGGAGGAGTACTACCTGGCGGACTTCGAGCCCGAGGAGTGCGTGCTGAAGGAGCTGGGTTTAGATCGAGGACGGCCGATCGTCGTGGTGAGAACGCCGCCGGAGGTGTCGCTTTACCACCGCTTTGAGAACGATCTGTTCGCGCGCGTTCTACAGCGCCTGCGTGAGGCGGCCGCCGCTGATGGCGTGCAGCCGGTGGTGCTACCGCGGGTGGAGTCTCAGCGCGTGGAGCTGGCCAGGGTGCCGGGCTTCCTGGTGCCCGAGCGGGCGATCGACGCGCAGTCGCTGATCGCGTATGCGGATCTCGTGATCTCCGCGGGGGGGACGATGAACCGCGAGGCGGTCGCGCTCGGGACACCTGTGTACACCACGTTCGAGGGGCGGCTCGGTGCCGTGGATGAGCGCCTGATCGAGGGGGGCCGGCTGCGCAAGCTGCGGGACCCGGGGCAGCTCGACCTGCGCAAGCGCGCCCTTGCGATCCCGATTGATTTCTCCACGGGCCCCCCCATCGGCCCCGCAGTGCGCGTGCGCCGCGACCCGAAGGTTCTGGTGGACCTGTTGCTGAGCCCGCTGAGCGACTGAGCAGCCCGTACAATCGTGCCAATGCGCCGACGGATCCGCGCGGCGGCCCTGCCCATACATCGACACTCTCTGCCCCATCTGGCGGTGGACGGGGCGCTGGTCGCGCTCGCGTACTACCTGGCGTTCGAGCTGCGCTTCGAGGACGGTGGAAACGGCAGCTCGCAACTGCCGCATGACTATCAGCTGCTGCTCGAACGGACGATCTGGTGGGTGTTAGGTGGAAGCCTGCTCGTGCTCGTGCTCGCGCGGGTCTATCAGCGCCGCTGGCGCTACGCCGGGCAGCGCGACTACGAGGCGGTTCTGCGGGCGGTCGTGCTGATCGTCCTGCTGAGCGTCGTCGGAATCGAGCTGGCGCGTCCTGTGCACCGTTACCCGCACGGGATCACCGTGGCCGTGGTGCTGCCGATCGGGGTGGTGGTGCTGTTCGGCCTACTGTGCATGCTGTTCCTGTGCGGCGTGCGGATGGGCGCGCGCGCGATCTACGAGCGCCGCCCGCTGGCCGCCTTCCGCGGGGGACGCAAGGGCGAGCGCAGCGTCCTGATCGTCGGTGCGGGCGACGGCGGGCGCCTGGTGTTGCGCGAGATCGTGCGCAACCGCGGGCTGGGCCTGCAGCCGGTGGGCTTTCTCGACGACGACCCGCGCAAGCGCGGTCTGCGGATCGAAGGGGTGAAGGTGCGTGGCAACACCGAAGAGGAGCTGCCCCGTGTGCTCGGCGAGACCGAGCCCGACGAGGTGATCATCGCGATTCCCTCCGCCCCAGGATCCACGCGCGCGCGTGTAGTGCGCGCGTGCCGTTTGCGGGGCATCCCGGTGCGGACGCTGCCGACCGTGTTCGAGCTGTTGCAGAGCGGCGGCGCGGGAACGCTTGCGCGGCAGATGCGCGAGGTGCGCGTCGAGGACGTGCTCGGCCGCGAGCCGGTGCTGATGGAGCTGGAGCGGGTGGGCGCCTACTTGGCCGGAGAGACGGTGCTCGTGACGGGCGCCGGTGGCTCGATCGGCTCCGAGCTGTGCCGGCAGATCGCGCGGGTGGAGCCGCACAAGATCGTGCTGGTGGATCACGCCGAGGACAACCTGTTCCAGATCCAGCGCGAGCTGCAGGACGAGCGCCACGTGCCGAGCACGATGCTCGCCGCGGTGCTGGCGGATTGCAAGGAAGAGGAGCGCATGCGCGAGGTCTTCACCGAGCACCGCCCGACCGTCGTGTTCCATGCCGCGGCCTACAAGCACGTCGGGCTGATGGAGTCCAACCCAGTGGAGGCCGTGCGCAACAACGCGCTCGCCACACGCGTCGTGGCGCATGTAGCGGGCCAGCTCGATGCGGGACGGTTCGTGCTCGTCTCGACCGACAAGGCGGTAGCGCCGGCGACCGTGATGGGAGCATCGAAGGCGCTCGCCGAGTTCGCGCTGGAGGCGGCGGCGGCGCGCTGGCCGGGCACTCACTACAACGCCGTGCGCTTCGGCAACGTGCTCGGCTCCTCGGGCAGCGTCGTGCCGATCTTCCGCCGCCAGATCGCGCGCGGCGGCCCGGTGACGGTGACCGACGAGCGGATGACGCGTTACTTCATGACGATCCCCGAGGCGGTGCAGCTGATCATCCGTTCTGGATCGCTCGGCGATCTGCAGGCGCCCTCCGCCCGGGCGGAGGTGTTCGTGCTCGAGATGGGCGAGCCGGTACGGATCGTCGAGTTGGCTCGCGCGATGATCGAGCTGTCGGGCCTCGACCCCGACCACGACATCGACATCGAGATCGTCGGAGCGCGCGGCGGAGAGAAGTTGCACGAGCAGCTGTTCAATTCGTACGAGCGCTCCACCCCGACGGTGGCCGAGAAGATCCTGCTCGCCGAGCGCGAGCCGCTGGCTGTAGAGACGGTCGAGGCGATGTTCGACGAGATCGGGTTGCTGGTGCTGGAGGGCGATGCGGCGGGACTGGCGGCGAAGGTGTCCGAGCTGTCCGCGACGCGCGAGCAGCCTGTGGTTCTGCAAGCGCCGGACTCTTCCAGCGTGGAGATGAACGGCGCCGACGGCGAGGGCGAGCGACGCGGTGCGCCTGCGCCCCTCATACACTCCCGGGATTCATGACAGCTTTGCCTGTAGCGCTATCGCTTTCGGACACGTTCACAAAGATCGGTGCGATCGCGGCGTTTGCCGCGCTGGCCGGGATCGCGATCCTTGCGTTACTCGTCTTCTCGCAGGCGCGCGAGCTGAAGCGCCTGCGAGAGTGGGCCGGCCGCGCTCCGGAGCGCTCAGCCGAGCTGGAGCAGCGTGTGACTGCCGGGGCCGCCGCGCGTGTGCAGCAGACACCCCCGCCCGTGCCGCCCGTGCGCCAGGTGCCGCGCACCACGCCGGTGATTGCCCGCCCGGCGGCTGCCACCGCGGCTGGGCCGGCGACGCGTGTGGCAGCGAGCCCAACCACTCCGCCCGGGGAGGGCGCCGAAGCTGTCCCGGGGGCCGTCGGGCATGCTGCTCCGGGGGCGCCCGCCCAAGTTACGCCCGGTGCTGGGGGCGCCCCCGCCGCCGTCCCTGGCCAGGGAACACCCCAGGCCCCTGCCGGTACGGCCCCCGCAACCGCCGGTCAGCCCGTGCCACAGGCCCCGGGACAGACCGCCGCCCCCGTCACCGCCGCCACCCCCGGTCAGCCCGTGCCGCACGTCCCGGGACAGGCCATTCCCTCCGCCCCGGACCAAGCCACTTCTTCCGCCCCGAGCCAGGCGACGCCACCCCCCACGACGCCGGATTCCGTCATCCCTGCGGGTGCCGGCATGTTCGCTCCCGCGACGCCTGCGGGTACGGCCCCCGCAAATGTCCCGGCAACCGGCGCGAGCACGTCCGCCAACGCCACT
The DNA here is from genome assembly GCA_963837135.1 of uncultured Solirubrobacterales bacterium. Lineage (GTDB taxonomy): Bacteria > Actinomycetota > Thermoleophilia > Solirubrobacterales > Solirubrobacteraceae > Palsa-744. Next base: position 284,105 of record CAWILV010000002.1, on the reverse strand, counting down.
GCTGCCCCCGCCACCGCCGCGGCGGCCGCGCGCTCGGCCGGTCCCGCCACCGCGACTCCCCGTTCACCGACGCCACCTGCGGGCACGGTCTCTCCAGACGCTCCCGCAGCGACCGCCGCGCCTGCCTCAGCCGCCGCATCTCCCCGACGGAGCCCACCGGCCCCTCCGTCACGTCCCGGAGCCCCGACCGACCCGCGCCGCAGCAGTTCAGAGGTGGCCGCCGCCGGGGCTGCCGTAGGCACCGCCGCCGCAACTCGACAGGCGGAGCGCCTGAGCGCCGAGTCGCGCGCCCGGCGCACGGATACGAAGGTCCCTCCGTCACGCGCCGGCCGATCCCCGGCACGTGCGACGATCCTGATCGTCGGGGGTGTGATCGCCGTTGTCGTGGTGGCGGTTGTGCTGGTGCTCAGCTCGGGCGGCGGCGGCAAATCGAACGTGCAGGGTTCGACCGCCGGGCAGAGCACCGCCGGCACCACGCACCACACCCATCACACGCAAACGAGCCCCAATCACGGCGAAAGCTCCGCCACGGCAGCGAGCCCCGCGTCGACGACGGTGGCGGTATTGAACGGCACGAACATCAACGGTCTCGCCCACAGCCTGTCGAAAGATCTGCAGCAGAGCGGTTATGCGCAGGCGAGCGCGCTGAATGGGACCCCGCCGGGATCTCACCCGACCACGGTCATCGAGTACACCAGCGGGCATCACGCCGAAGCGCAGGGTGTGGCGAGCGCGCTCAGCGTCACCCAGGTGCAGCCGATGGAAACGGCCGTCGCGTCGCTCACCGGCGCCGCGACGGTGGTGGTGATCGCAGGCGAAGACAAGGCCTCGGCGGTCGGCGAAACATCGGGGGCGGGAGGCGGCGGTGCGAGCAGTGCGACGGGCCAGTAATCGCCCGACCCCAACCCGAAGGTGAACCCGTGCCGGTAGCCAGCTTCCTCGACCTCCCCGAGCGCTCGAAGAAGCCACGCGAGCGGGGTCTGACGCACGTGATCGATCGCGGCCTGTCGGTCGCCGATGTGGACGGCCTGCTGGAGGTGGCCGCAGAGGCTGTGGACATCGTCAAGCTCGGCTGGGGCACCGCGCTGGTGAGCTCGAACCTGAAGGCTAAGCTGGAGCGCTACGCCGCGCACGGGATCCCGGTCGTGCTGGGGGGGACGCTCACCGAGCTGGCGATCAGGCAGGGCCGGGTCGAGGGGTTGATCGCGTGGCTGAAGGAGTTGGGCCTGCGCCACGTCGAGGTCTCCGACGGCACGATCGCGCTGGATGGCGAGGTCAAGAGCCACCTGATCCGCTCGCTCGTCGCGAACGATTTCGTCGTGCTGTCGGAGGTCGGCAGCAAGGACGCGGACTTCATCATGGCCCCGTACGTGTGGGTAGAGCAGATCGAACGCGACCTGCAGGCGGGCGCGTGGAAGGTGATCGCCGAGGCGCGCGAGTCGGGCACGGCCGGCATCTACCGCGCCGACGGCGAGGTGCGGACCGGTTTGATCGATGAGATCGTGCACGCGATCGACGCGGACAAGCTGATCTTCGAGGCTCCCCAGCGCGAGCAGCAGGTGTGGCTGCTGAACAAGTTCGGGACGGAGTGCAACCTCGGTAACATCGCGCCCGGCGACGTGCTCTCGCTGGAGACGCTGCGGCTTGGATTGCGCTCGGACACGGTCGAGCGCTTCGCGCTGGGCGCAGAGGATTGACCAGGACAGACCCACTGGCCCGCGTCGTGTTCGCGGCGCTCGTGCTCGCCTGTTTCGCCGCGTTTATCATCACGCAGCGCCTCAAGCACACGCCCACGGCGGTGCAGAGCTTCAAGCTGACACCGATCTTCTCGCCGAATCCGACAGGGCACATCAAAGCAGAGCGGATCTCGTTCAAGCTCGCAAAGGCTGACGAGGTGACCGTGACGATCCTCGACTCCAGCGAAGATGTGCTCGCCACGCTCGTGAGCGACCTGCCGGTGACCCGTTATAAACAGTTCTCGCTGCGCTGGAACGGCCGCGAGGGGGAGGCGCACACCTACACGGTGCTGGGTGGCGCCGACGGCACGACGATCGTCGTGCCCGTCAACACCGGCAGGCCCGCGCCCGCGGGCGAATACCGCGTGAAGGTGAGCCTGCGCGAACAACACCGGACAGTGCTTTCACCGAGCAGTTTTACGCTGGTGAGGAAGTGAGTCAGGTGAAGGGATCGACGTTCGCGGTAAACCTGCCATCTCACGAGCTGATTGCGACGACGTTGCCGAGTCCGGGAGTGATAGCGGCTGCGCTCGTTGGTGCGGTGCTGGTCATCGGTGTGCTCGTGCTGGTGATGCGCCACTGCCCCGATGCATTTCCTTTGTTGGCGATATTTGCACTTCCTTTTAGATTACCTATCTCTACCGACGGCCGGACAGTGAATCTGTTGATCCCTCTTTACCTGGTCGTGGCAGCGGGTACGCTCACCCACCTCTTGCCAAAGTGGCTCGGTCGTGATGTCCAGCTCGGTGGTGACGGAGAAACAAGCTTTGATAGCGAGCTCACTCGCGAAGCTGGGGGAGGACCCGCCGGCGGGGCTAACACCAGATTCTCCGCCTGGCTGTCCCCGCGCGGTGTGGAATGGCTGCTGCTCGGCGCCGTTGTGCTGTATGCGCTGCAAGGCATGTATTCGCCCGACCGCGCGAAGGCCGCGGAGAATGTCGCATTCTTCTATATCCCCTTCGGCCTGCTGTTTGTGCTGCTGCGCGACGTGCGCTGGACACGCGAGCTCATTCTGAAGTGCCTGGGTGTCGCGGTCGCGCTGGCGGTCGTGTTCGCGGGCGTGGGGTTCGTCGAGTATTACCGCAAGGCGCTTTTCCTCAACCCAAAGGTCGTCGCGGCCGACCAGTACGACAATTACTTTCGCGTCAATTCGCTTTTCTTCGATCCGAGCATCTACGGGCGGTTTCTGGCGATGGTGATGATTGCGGTCACCACCGTGGTGCTGTGGAGCCGCCGTCGACGCGCCGTGCTCGCCGGCGCGGGCGTGCTCGCATGGCTGCTGCTGGGGTTGATCACCAGCTTCTCGCAGTCGAGCATCGCCGCGCTGCTGCTGGGGCTCGCGGTGCTCGCCGCTTACCGCTGGGACGTGCGCGCGACCGTGTACGTGACGGGTGCGCTGATCGCGATCGCCGCGGTGGTCGTGCTCGCGGCGCCGCCGAGCCTGCACTTTGGCCTGAAGGGCACGGGCGGATCGACCAGCAACGCCACCAGCGGGCGCACAAAACTGATCTCCGGCGGTTTGGAACTGTTCGCCGAGCGACCGCTCTACGGGTACGGCTCGGGCTCGTTCGAAACCGAGTACAAGCGCCACGGCAACGCGAGCACGGCGAACGCGACCTCGGCCTCGCACACGATCCCGATCACGGTCGCCGCCGAGCAGGGCGTGATCGGCCTGGCCGTCTACGTTGCGCTACTGATAGCCGCGTTCGCCGTGCTGTTCCGTGGCGCTGGCCGTTCACCCCCGCGACCGAAGCCGGGAGACACTCGCCTCCAACCGAAGCCGGGAGACGCAGGCCTTCGGCCGGCATCCCCGTTTCGGCTAGCGATCGCGGCGTGCTTCGCGGCGCTTGTCTTGCACACATGGACGTACGCGGACTTCCTCGAGGACCCGATCACGTGGACGCTGCTCGGCATCGGAGTGGCGCTGGCACGTGCGGAGGGAGCAGGAGAGAAGGTAGGTTCTGAGCAGTGCGCGACTACCTGAAGCGCCTCGTCACCACAGGCGCGGCGTATCAGTTCGGAGACATCCTCGCCAAGGGCCTGGCCCTGATCACGCTGCCGCTGTACACGCGCCACGTGAGCACAGAATCCTACGGTGCCGCCGAATCGCTGCTGACGGCGGTGATCCTGTCGAGCATCGTCCTGCGCGGCGGCGTGGGGGAGGCGTTCATCCGCTTCTACTTCAACGACTCCGTGCAGGACAGGCGCGACCGGCTCACACGCACGGCGATCGCCGCCGTGGCGTGGACCACGACGATCGCCTCGCTGGTGGCAGTCGCGTTCTCAGCCGAGCTGTCGAAACTGCTGCTCGGCTACGACGACCAGCAGCTGATCGACTGCGCGATTCTCGGCCTGTGGGCGTTCACGAACCTGGAGATGGTCTACGCCCAGCTGCGCGTCGACGAACGCACGCGCACCTACGTGTACGCCTCGGGCGCGAACGTCGTGATGACGGTCACGTTCACAATCGCGCTCGTGGTCTTCGCCGGCCAGGGCGCGCGCGGGCTGCTGCTCGGCAACTTCGGCGCCTCGGCGTTCGTCGTGCTCGGGCTGTGGTTCGTGCTGCGCAGACGCTGGCCGAAACGGGGATGCGAGCCAAAGGCGAGTGTCTCCCGGCTTCGGTCGCTACGCGTGAACCGCGCGGACCTGACGGCGATGCTGCGCTTCGGCCTGCCGACGGTGCCTGCGGACGCGAGCGTGTACGCGCTGCAGGTGGCTGACCGCTTCTACCTGTTGCGCGTCTACAGCGAGAGCGCGGCGGGGCTGTACGCGGTCGCATTGAAGCTCGCGACGGTCGTGTTCGTGGCCGTGCGCGGCTTCCAGTACGCGTGGCCACCGCTGGCATACTCGATCGACAGCGACGAGGAGGCGGCGAGACTGTACTCGCTCGTGACGACCTACTACGCGCTCGCGACGGGGGTGGTCGTGTGCGGCGTGGCGCTACTCGGCCGCTGGATGGTGCGGCTGCTCGCGGGTCCCGAATTCTTCGGGGCCTACAAAGCGCTCCCGTGGCTCGCGCTCGGCTGGGCGCTGTACGGGCTGTACCTGGTGTTCATCGTGATCGCCGGCCGCGCGCGCGTGACCTCGCGCAACTTCCCCGCCGCCGCCGCCGGGCTGGCGGTGAACGTGGCGCTGCTCGTGCTGCTCGTCCCCCACGGGGGCGCGAACCTCGGCATCGCGGGCGCCGGACTGGCGCTGTGCGGCGCCTACGTGGTGATGCTCGTGGTGATGTACATGCTCACGCGGAACCTATTCCGCGTCGGCTTTCAGTGGCGCCGGCTGGCCCAGCTGACGGCGATCCTCGTCGCCGTCGCGGTCTCAGGCGAGCTGCTGCTGCCGACGAGCGGCTTCGCCGGGCTCGCGTTGCGCGCGGCGTGGCTCGGCCTGGTGCCGGCGCTGCTGCTGGGCACCCGCTTCTTCGCTCCCCACGAGTGGGACCAGGCGCGCGCGCTGGTCGCCGATGGCCGTCGCCGCGTAGGGGCCTTCCGCGAAAAGGGCGGCGAGGTCGAGGAGTACGCCGAGGACCCTTTGAAAGATCTCTGACAGGCGTGGACGCGGCGCATATCAGCGTCCTCGGTCGCTCGTGTGCCTAGCACACGTCGCGGGGTGGACGGGCCTTCATGCTTGATCTGCTTGGTCCACGCCTGTCAGAGGATCGGGGGTGTCACAGGGTGTCGAGCCGATCCCGTAAGGCTCAAGCAGGACACCGGGTGAGCCGATTACGCCAGGGAGATGCCAGAGCTGTCCGTCAAGCCCGCACGCCCACCCGGTAGCCACGAGCGCGAGCGACGCGCCGAGGCGCTGCGCCTGCATCGCTCCGACAAACGCGCCCAGAAGATGGCCACCGCGGGCGAGCTCGCCTATCTGCGCGCGCAGTTGCGCCTCGCGGGGCGTCTCACGGCGAGGCTGGCGGCGATGCGCGACATCGACGACATGGTCCGGCTGGTGGTCGACGAGCTGCACAGCACGTTCGCTTTCTACCTCGCCGCGATCCAAAGACTGGACGACGACGGCGTGCTGCGTCTGGTGGCCGGCAGGGGCCCGCTCGCGGATGTGATGACGGAGTTCCTGCTCGTCGAGCAGCCGGTCAGCGAGGGCGTCAACGGACGGGTGGCACGCACGGGCACCACGGCGCTCGTACTGGACACGCGCGAGGACGGCGACTACATCGCGCGCGACCCGCAGACGGACCCGCGCTCGGAGCTGAGCGTGGCGATCGTCGTCGACGGCCGCGTGTGGGGGGTGCTGAACATCGAGGCCGTCGAGCCGGGAGCCTTCCACGAGGCCGACGCGGTGCTCGTCGAGACGATCGTCGCCAGCCTCGGCTGCGCCGTGCACCGCGCGGAGCTGATCGACAACCTCGAGAGCGCCTTCACTACCACGCTGGCGGCGCTGACGAGCACGGTCGAGGCGAAGGACGACTACACCTCCGCTCACGGCGAGGATGTGGCGGGGATGGCCGAGCGCGTCGCGTTGAGAATGGGGCTCGCCGGCACAGAGGTTCGCGACGTGCGCTACGCCGCGATGCTCCACGACATCGGCAAGATCGCGGTGCCGAGCGAGATCCTGTTGAAGCCCGGGCCGCTGAGCGACGAGGAGTGGGTGATCATGCGCAGCCACGCCGCGGTCGGCGGTGAGCTGGTGAGCCGAATCGACGCCTTCGCCCACCTCGCGCCGGCCGTGAGGGCCAGCCACGAGCGCTGGGACGGTGCCGGCTACCCGGATGGCCTGGCGGGCGAGGCGATCCCGCTCGCGGCTAGGATCATCGCGGCCTGCGACACCTACGACGCGATCATCACCGATCGCCCCTATCGCCCGGGGCGCACCCAGGCGCAGGCACTCGCAGAGCTAGCGCGCGTCGCGAGCACACAGCTCGACGAGCGCGCTGTCGCGGCGCTCGGGCAGGAGCTGGCGGAGGGGTAGAGCGTTACGAGTGCGCCGCGCGGTTGTACTCCGTTGCGGCCTCGCGCAGACCCTCTCCCCGCTCGGGATGCAGCGTCGCGGTCACGTGCTTCCAGTATCGCCTCGGTGAGTGACCGGGGAGCACGAGCGCGGCGAGTACGCGCAGCAGGTAGGTCCAGGCGGTCAGCCAGCGCACCGCGCGCGCGGCGGCGGAGGAGTGGTGCTTGCGCATATACAGGTCGCGATTGCGCGAGAGCTCCACGATCCGCCGCTCGGGGATCGCGTCGGTAGAGAGCTGCTCGTGATGGATCGCCATGGCCGCCGGCACGTAGACGCTGTACCAGCTGACATCGCGCAGCCGCCGAGCGAAGTCGACCTCGTCGGAGTAGACAAAAAAGTCCGGGTCGAGGTAGCCGACCTGCTCCGCGGCGCTGCGTCTGACGAGCAGCGCGGCCGACTGGCACCAGTCGACTTCCCGAATCTGATCGCCCTTGCTCTGCACGGTGAAGACGCCGTGCAGGAACAGCGCTCCGGCGAAGGCCGTCGCGACCGTGGGGAAGGCCCACGCGGACGGCTGGCTGCTCCCATCGGGACGTCGCAGCGCCGCGCCTGCGCAGGCGCTGTCGGGATGTTCCTCGAGCGCCTCATAAAGGGCGAGCGTCGCGCCCGGGAGCAGCTCGGAGTCCTCGTTCAAGAGCAGCGCGTAACGCCCGCCCGCGCGGCGCAGCAACTCGGAGTCGTTGAGCGCCTTGCCGCGGCGCTCGGGGAGCGCGATCACTTTGTCCACCGCGGCCTGGGCCCGTGCGGCCTGGGCGGATCCGTCGCGCGAGCCGTTGTCGAGCACGAGCACCTCGGTGGCGAACGGCAGGCTCTCCCGCTCGCGTGCGATCGCGTCCAGCCCGCGCAGAAGCAGCTCCCGCTGGGAGGTGTTGACCACGCAGAAGGTCAGCTCGATGTGGGGCACGCGCCTATTGTCTCCTGCGATGCGTGTCCACGTCGTCGATCCCTCGGCCTACACGCCACCGTACGACCATGCTCTGTGCTGCGCGCTGGCGGCGGCGGGTGCGGAGGTCGAGCTGTTCACGAGCCGCTTCGCCTACGGCCCTGTCGCCCCCGCCGAGGGGTATCGCCGGCGCGAGCTGTTCTACCGTGCGGCGCGCTTCGCCCCTGGCTCCCGAGCTCAACGTGTCGCCAAGCTCGCCGAGCACGTCCCGGACATGCTTCGCTACCGCCGCGCCGCGCGCGCGGCGGACGTTGTGCACTTTCAGTGGCTCACGGTCCAGCACGTCGACGGTCATCTGCTCCCGAGACGCCATTCCGCGTCCGGCGGGCGGCGAGGGCTCGTGCTCACGGCCCACGATGTCCTCCCGCGCGAGCCTCGCCCGGGCCAGCTCTCCGCCCAACGGCGTCTGTATGAGCGCTTCGACGCCGTCGTTGTGCACTCCGTGCACGGTCGTGATCGCCTCACCGACGAGCTCGCGATCGATCCGGCCCGGGTCCACGTGATTCCTCACGGCGTCTTTGCGCATCTCGCCGATGTCCCGCCGCAGCCGCCTCCGTTTCAGACCGATCGTCCGGTCGCGCTCTGCTTCGGGTTGATGCGCCCCTACAAGGGGATCGACGTTCTGCTGCAGGCCTGGCGCGGGGTCGAAGACGCGGAACTGTGGGTGGCGGGGATGCCCAGGATGGATATCTCTCACCTGCGCGCGATCGCCCCGCCTAACGTGCGCTTCGTGCCTCGCTTTATCACCGATCCGGAGTTGCCCGCCTACTTCCAGCGTGCCGACCTGGTCGTATTGCCCTACCGCGAGATCGACCAGTCGGGCGTGCTGTTCACGGCGCTCGCGTTCGGCAAGCCCTTGCTGCTCAGCGACGTGGGCGGGTTTCCCGCGCTCGCCGCCACCGGGGCTGCGCGTACTGTGCCTGCCGGAGACGCAGTCGCGCTGCACGAGGCGCTCCAAGAGCTGCTCGGCGATCCTGCTGCGCTGGCGGCGATGGCTGCTCGCGCACGGGAGGCGGCGCAGGGAGAGTACGGGTGGGGCACGATCGCCACGCGCACGCTGGATCTCTATAAATCGCTCCTCAGCGAGAATCCTTCTCGATGACGACTGTCCTGGAGATCTTCTTCTGGCTGTCCGCCGCGCTGATTGTGTGGACCCAGCTCGGCTATGCCCTGGCGCTCGCCGTTCTTGCTCGGTTCGCCCGGCCCACCGCCGAGCCATCCTCTGCCTCGCTCCCGTCCCTGGCCTTGATCGTCGCCGCACACGATGAGCAGGCGGTGATTGCCGCCAAGGTCGAGAACGCGCTCGCGCTCGACTACCCGCGAGAGCTGCTGGAGCTGATCGTGGCGTGTGACGGGTGCTCGGACGCGACGGCCGAGCGAGCCAGGGAGGCGGGCGCCGACGTCGTACTGGAGCTGCCGCGCGGTGGCAAGATCCGCGCGCAGGACGCCGCCGTACGCGGCGCTCGCCGTGAGATCGTCGCGTTCTCCGATGCCAACGCGCTGTGGGAGCCCGACGCTGTCCGCGCGCTCGTCGGCGCCTTCGCCGATTCCCGTGTCGGCTATGCCTGCGGCCAGGTCCGCTTTTTTCAGAACCCCCACCCCCCCCGCGGCGCCGCCGCGACAAATCAAGAGGGGGTCTACTGGCGTTACGAGATGTCCGTCCGCTCCCTGGAGTCGCGCCTGCGCTCGATCACCGCCGGCAACGGCGCGATCTACGCGACGCGTCGAGAGGCCTATCTGGTTCTCGACCCGATCATGGGTCACGACCTGTCGTTCCCGTTCAACATGGTCAAGCGCGGCTGGCGAGCCGTGTACGTTCCGGCCGCCCGCGCGACTGAGAAGATGGTGCCCTCGATCGAGGGGGAGTTCGCGCGCAAGCGGCGCATGATGAGCCACACCTGGCCGATCGTCCTGCGCGGTGGCATGCTCTCCCCCCGCGGCTACGGTCTCGGTTACGGCCTGATGATCCTCTCCCACCGAATCCTGCGCTACGGCACCCCCGGCCTGCATGCGGTCGCGCTGATCGCGAACCTGCTGCTCGTCGTGATCGGCGGCGCGGGCGCGCTCTATGCGGTCACGCTCGCGCTCCAGCTCGCGTTGCTCGCCGCTGCCGCGCTCGGCGGAGCGGTGCATGTCCGTCCGCTGCTGCTCGCGCGCTACTACGTGCTCACCACCACCTCGCTCGCGGCGGGCCTGTGGGATTGGTTGCGACACGGAACCGCGGCATCCTGGGACGCAGCCGAGGGAACGCGCTGATGACTTCCTCTCCACTTCCACTTGGCGAGGCACCGCGGCAAGACCGCACGGGGAGACCTGTCCGATGATCCGACGCGTGGTCGACATCCTCGTATCCGCGTCCGCGCTGGCGTTCACCTCTCCGCTACTTGCCCTCGCGGTGCTCGCGATCCGGATCGAGTCCCCCGGGCACCCTATCTACCGCCAGCGTCGCGTCGGGCTCGACGGGAAAACTTTTGACGTGCTGAAGCTGCGCACGATGGTCGACGGCGCCGAGCACATCGGCGCGGGGCTGGCGGTCAACGTGAACGATTCGCGCATCACCTGCGTCGGCGCCTTCCTGCGCAGGACCTCGCTCGATGAGCTGCCGAACCTGCTCAACGTGCTCCGCGGCGAGATGTCGCTGATCGGTCCGCGCCCGACCCTCCCGGTGCAGGTCGAGCAGTACACCGCCCGGCAGCGCGGTCGCCTTCTGGTCAAGCCCGGCATCACCGGCTGGGCGCAGGTCAACGGCCGCACGTCTTTGCCCTGGTCAGAGCGGATCGAGCTCGACCTCTACTACATCGCCAACCGCTCGCTGCTGCTCGACCTGCGGATTCTCTGGCGCACGGTCGCAATCGTGCTCGGCGGCTCCGGTATGTACAAGGGCCACGCCGGCGGCTGGGAGGGCGAGCTGTGATGCAGGACCCCGCCCACCCGGCACCGGCAATATTGCTCACCGGCGCGGGCAAGCGCTACGACATCGTCTCCTGCTTCTCCCGGCTCACCACGACCGTCGTCGCTGACCCCTCCCCCCTCGCGCCCGCGCAGTACGCCGCCCAGATCCGTGCCGCGGTCCCGTTGATCGACGACCCCGGCTACGTCCCCGCGCTCGAAGCTCTGTGCAAGCAGCACGGCGTGGGCGCGGTGCTGCCGCTCACCGACCTCGACATCGAGGTGCTCGCCCGCGCTCACGCCGAAGGCGGCCTGCCCGCGCTCGTGCCCGCCCCCGAGATCGCCCGCGCGACCTACGACAAGTACGAGACTCATCTTTTGCTCGAGCGCCTCGGCCTTCCATCCCCGCCGACGGTTCTGCCTGGGGAGGATCTCGACGCGCTGCACTACCCCGTGATGGTCAAGCCGCGCCGCGGCTCGGGCGCGCGCTCGATCCACCTCGCCCACGACGCCGCCCAGGCACGCTTCTTCGTCGACTATGTGCCTGAGGCAACGATGATCCAGCGCGCGATGGACGGTCCCGAGTGCTCGATCGACTGCCTCGGCGATCTCGACGGCCGCTGCCTAAACGCGATCCCGCGCACGATGCTCGAGTCGCGCGGAGGCGAGTCGATCAAGGGCGAAGTCGTCCACGACGCCGAGCTGATCGAGCTGGGGCGGCGCACGATGGAGGCGTTGCGTGTTCGTGGCCCCGCGACGATCCAGGTCTTTCGCGATCCCGATATCGGCCTGGGCATCACCGATGTGAACACGCGCTTCGGCGGCGCCTTTCCCGCGCCCGTCTACGCTGCTCTCCCCGGCCGCACCTACCCGGAGCTGATTGTGCGCCTCGCGGCCGGCGATCAGGTTGAGCCCCACGTCGGCGAGTTCCGCGCCGGGATGATCTTTACCCGCTACTACTGGCAACTCGAGCTCGACGAGCACCTGCAGCCGAGTGGACGCGAGATCGTCCCCGGAGGTCCAGTTGCGCCAAGGTAGACGCCGCTGGAGGTAGAATCAACATTCTGTGAATACATTGCTCGCCGATCCGCCGGTGCTCGCAGACCCCGAGCAGCCGTCCACCGAGGCTCCAGCCGCCACGCCGCCAGGCGCGGCGCCCGAGTCCCCCGACGCCGCGCACGCCGCTCCGGGACCGACGTGCGCGAAATGCGGCGCGCCGATGGGGCCCGGCCAGGACTGGTGTCTGCAGTGCGGCGCCGGTGCGCCCGGAAGCCTCGATGCGGGCGGTCCGAGCTGGCGTTCGGCCGCGGTGATCCTCACCGCCACGGCGATCCTCGTGCTCGGCGCGGCCGCGGCCGCCTATGCCGCCCTGAATAAAGGAGGCGCTACCAAACCCCACCCGACGATCGTCGCGGTCGCCCCGACGACCTCCACGGCTGCTGCGACTCCCACGCCCACGACGACGCCGGTAACACCCACGCCGACGACCCCGGGAGCGGTAACACCCACGCCAAAAGCCTCCGGGGCGCCTGCCACCAACCCGCTGGCTCCGACAGGCTCGGCCAACCCGCCGAAAATACCGCTCACGACGCCCACACCAAAATCCTCGGGCACGGCGACCACGCCTGCGAAAACCAAGGAATCGAGTCCCACGGCCACATCCCCCTCGGGGAGCAAAGACTCCGGCGGTGGAACCACTGCGGAATCGACCCCAACCGCGATCGTGCTTGACCCCGATGCGGCCTCGACCTACAACCCCTACGGCTATCCGGTGAGCGGATTCGGTGACCCGAGCCTCGCGATCGACGGCGACACCTCGACCGAATGGACCGCTCAGGTCAACCCGGCCGTGGCCCCGAAGATGGCGGAGGGCCTCGTGGTCGATCTGAAGAGCACTCAGCGGGTGTCGGCGCTCGAGGTGGTCACATCCACTCCCGGAATGAGCATTCAGATCTACGGCTCGAGCAGCCAAACCGTGCCCACGTCCATCACCGACCCGGCTTGGGTTCAGCTGAGCCCCTACCTGACCGTGAAGAAGCGCCACGAGCGCATCAAATTGAAAGACTCCACGAAAGCATTTCGCTTCATCACTCTCTGGATCAGCAAAGCTTCCGCCGCTTCGGTCGGAACCGCCGCCGAACCCGGCCACGTGAGCGTGAACGAACTGGAACTGTTCCCCGCGAAGTAGCCGTTCAGCCTGCGCGCTTCGCGGGGCGCTTGACAGCTGCGCGTTTTGCTGCGGGACGTTTTGCCGCAGGCCGTTTAGCGACCGCGCGCGGCTTGGCCCAGACCTCGTCGAGGAACGCGGCGATCTCATCTGTCAACCGCTCGGGCGCCAAGCGCAGCTCCACGAGCGAATCGGCTTCCAGCAGGCGACCGTTCGGCAGCTCTTTCGCGAGCATGCCCGCGTCGGAGAAGGGGTGTACGGGATCGCGGTGATGCCCGAGTATGAGTGCGGGCGTCTGGAAGGTGTGTCGCTCGCTGCGGTGCGGGGCTATGCGCCCGAAGAACAGACCCTGTATGACCGCCCCACTGGGACCGGGGTCTTGGCGTACGAGGTCGAGCACGACGTTGCCGTAGTGGGGCAGCAGCCGTCGCGGCACCGCGCGCGTGGCCTGCGCGAGCAGCTTCATCAGCGGCTCGCCGAACGTGAGCGCGAGGAGCAGTGGCGTGAATGTCAGGGCGCTTGAAAGCAGCCCGTTGTCGAGCACCGGCATCTCGATCACCATCCCGCGCAAGCGCTCCGGCGCCATCGAGGCGATCTCGAGCGCCGTGTTGGCACCCAATGAGGTGCCCATCACGACAGCCTGCTCGATTCCCAGATGGTCCATCAGGGCGATGACCTGCTCGCCGAAAATGCTCATCGAATAGCGCCACATGTCACGTGGGCGATCGGATTCGCCGTGGCCGAGCAGGTCGATCGTGATCACGTGGTTCCCGCGCGCCGCAAGATCTTCGGCGAGCGGGCGGTGCATCTCCTGCGAGAGCAGCAGCCCATGGACGAGGATCACCGGCCTGCTCGCCGCCGGCGTGCTCTTCGCGGTTCGCCCGCGCGCGCCCTCCGTGGTGAGCGCCGCCGGGCCGCCGCCGTATTCGGTGTAGGCGATGCGGCGGTTCTGAAAGCGGAAAGAAGGCATCGAGCTCCTTACTTTACCTCCGGCCTCGGGATCTCACGCCCAGGTCTATGTCCCGGCCTCGGGATGTAGACCCACGCGAGCCCGGGCGGTTCCGTGGATCGCCCGGGCTCGGTGGTATCCCCTCCCCGTCCCTCTCCGGTGGTCTTCTGACGGATGGCCTGCAGGCAACCGTCCAAACAGATGACCCGCTCTATAAACCCGCGAGCAAAGCAAAAGGTGCGCTGCTCGCACAGACGCGCCAGACCGCTCCTCCGCTGTGCCAGGCCCTGCTCGCAACGGCGCGCTAGGTTTGGGTCAGCCTTTCATCCGTCGGCGCCTCGCCGAGCACATCGCCAGTATCACCAGGAGGAGACCCATGGCCAAGCAGCCCCGCATCCTCGCCGGACAGACCGCTGCGATCACCGGCGGCGGCCGCGGCATCGGCCGCGTCACCGCGCAGGCGTTTGTGCGCCAGGGAATGAAGGTGGCAATTGGCGACGTCGATCTTCAGGCGGCGCAGCAGACCGCCGAGGAGATCGGCGGACCCACCCACCACGGCGCCGTCGGCCTCCCTCTCGACGTGACCGAGCGAGCTTCGTTCGTCGAGTTTCTGGACACAGCCGAAGAGCAGCTCGGTCCGGTTGACATCCTGATCAACAATGCCGGCATCATGCCGATTGGCCCGTTCCTCGACGAGGACGACGCGACCGCGCAGCGGATCCTCGACATCAACGTCCTCGGCGTGATCAACGGCATGAAGGCTGTGCTGCCGCGGATGACCGCGCGCGGTCGCGGCCACGTCGTCAACATCGCCTCGCAGGCCGGCAAGTACGGCCTCCCGGGCGGCGCCACCTACTGCGCCAGCAAGGCGGCGGTGATCAACCTGAGCCGTGCGGTGCGCAAGGAGCTCCGTGGCTCCGGCATTGAGATCTCGCTAATCAGCCCGGTGGCAGTCAACACCGAATTGGGTCTCGGCCTGTCCGAACCACGTCAGCGCCAGTTCCGCAAGATCGAGCCTCAGCAGGTCGCCGACGCGATCCTCGAGACGTTGCGCGTGCCAAAGTTCGATGTGCACGTGCCCAAGCAGCTGTCGATCAGCGAGCGGGCCTCCGCGCTGATGCCGATCGGCGTGCAGGACTCGCTCTCGCGCCTATCCCACGCCGATGACGTGCTTTCCCACGTCGATTCTGGAGCACGCGCGGCCTACGAGTTGCGCGCGGCGCACTCCGAGCCGAGCCTACCGCCTGCGCCCGAGCAGATGCAGATCCCCGAGCGCTCGGCTCAGTAGCACCCCGAGTAGCACCCGACGCCAGGGACGCCAGGGGCGAGGCTCAGCTCTCGGAGCTCAGCTCTGGGTGAGCCAATCCGCGATCAGTCGCCCGATCAGCGGTCCCTGGTCCTCCTGGAGGAAATGCGAGGCGTTCTCGATCACGCGCGGCGCCGTGCGGCCGATCGCCGCGGCGAAGCTCTCGCCCACCGCGAGCGGCAGAACCGGGTCGGAGTCCGCCCATAGGGTGAGCGCCGGTCGCCGATCCTCGCGCAGCGCCTCCAGCACGCGCTGCCCGGCGGCGGCCCCGGGCGCGTCAGGGCTCTGGGGGATCAGCAGCGGGAAAGCCCGCGCCCCTGCCTTGGACGCGATATTGGGATAGGGCGCGTCGTAGGCCGCCACGACCGCGTCGCCGGGGTCTGTCTTGCAGGCGCCGCGCACGAGCATGCCGACGGGCAGGTCCTCGGTGCGGGCGACGAAGTCGCGGAAGGCCAGCCACGCGTCGGTCATGCGCTGGCGCCCGGTGAACAGGCCGGTGTCGAGGATCACGATGCGGTCGATCCGCTCTGCGTGCTCGACCGCGAGGCGCAGCCCGATCGGGCCGCCCCAGTCGTGCACGACGATTGTGGCGCCATGCAGGTCAAGATCCTCTAGCAGCGTCGCCGCGATCGCGACGTGGCGGTCGTAGGAGTACCAGCCGATGTCGGTCGGCTTGTCTGAGCGCCCGAAGCCGGCGAGGTCCGGCACGAGGCAACGGAAGCCCGCGTCGCGCACCGGCGGGATCACCTTCCGCCACAAAAACGACCAGGTGGGCTCGCCGTGCATGAAGATCACGGGCGACCCCTCGCCCTCGTCGAGGTGCGCCAGGCGCATGCCGTCCAGCTTGCGATAGTGGGGTTCGAACGGGAAGTCGGGCAATCCCCGCAACGCCTCGTCGGGCGTGCGCACCGCGTCGGTCATTCTACGATCCTATTCGAGTGCCGTGGTCCATCGCCGGGACTCCGCGTCACTCTCTCCGCCCACGCCTCTAGACTCCCGAGATCACCAGGCCACAAGAGAGAAATGAGAGGAACGATCTTCATGGATGTCCTTGCCAGACTGGACCAAGCCCGCGCTGAATGCAGCGTGCTGGAGCATCCCTTTTACGAGCGCTGGAGCGCGGGCGACTTGAGCGCCGCGGAGCTCGCCTGCTACGCGGGCGAGTACCGCCACGCGGTGGTGGCGCTGGCGGCGGCCTCGCAGGCAGCGGCCGCCAAGGCCGGACCGGAGCATGCAAGCGGGCTGGGTGCCCACGCCGAGGAGGAGACGGCGCACGTCGAGCTATGGGACGACTTCGCCCACGCCGTGGGTGCAGGCGCGCCGGCGGACGGCAAAAACGATGCTCGACGCGAGACGCAGGCGTGCGCGCAGGCGTGGACTGCAGGGGAGAATCTGCTGGAGCACCTGGCTGTGCTGTACGCGATCGAGGCGGGCCAGCCAGAGATCTCGACGACGAAGCTTGAGGGCCTGAGGAAGCACTACGGCTACAGCGACGAAGGCCCGGCGCTGGAGTACTTCAAAGTCCACGAGACGCGCGACGTAGAGCACGCACGCGCGGCGGGAGCCCTGATCGAGGAGCTGCTCGCCGAGCACGACGACGCCGAGGCGCAGGCCGAGAGGATGCTTGGGCGGGCACGTGAGGCGTTGTCGGGGAACTGGCGCCTGCTCGACGGGGTGGAGGCGGCTGGCGCGGCAAGGTTAGTCAACGCTTGAGCGAGGCGAGTCGCGCTCTGACGATTGTCAGTCGGGCGACGTGCCGGCCACAGCCAACCGCCAGGCGAACAGCACGGCGGCCACCGAGGTCGCGAGGTTCAGACTGGAAACCCCGGAGCGCATCGGGATACTGACCCGCGCGTCGGCGCGGGCGCTCAGTTCCTCGCTGAGGCCGTAGCGCTCGGTGCCGAACGCGAGCACCGCGCGTGGCGGCAGCTCGGTGGGCGTCAGCGGATCGCCCTCGGGATCGATCGCGAGCAGTGGCCGGTCGAGCGATGGGAGCTGGTCCAGGCGGGCGACGGGCAGCGCGTAGTGCAGCCCGGCGGCGCCGCGCAGCGCGTCGGGATGCCAGGGGTCGTGGCTGCCGGTGGTGAGCACGCCGGCAACGTCGGCCGCGGCGGCGACCCGGACGCAGGCGCCCATGTTGCCGAGGTCGCGCGGATCCTCGAGCAGGACCACCGGCGCCGCACGCGAGTCGGCGAGCACCGCGGCGGGATCGATCGAGCGCCGCTCGGCCAGCGCGATCACGCCCGTGGGTGGCGGGAGCGGGGCGAGCTGGGCAAAGATGGATGGCTCCACCGGTTGCGCGAGCGCGCGCAGGCGCGCGCTCAGATCGGGCGCGAGGGCGCCCGCGAGGCGCTCCAGTGGTGCCTCGTTGGAGACGACGACCTCCAGCAGCGCAGCGTCGAAGCGCAGCGCGTGCTTGAGCGCATGAAATCCTTCGAGCACCGCCAGCGCGGGGTCGCGCCGCGCGCGGCGAAAGCGCGGGATCAGCGATCCGCTGGAGCTCACGCCGACCCGAGGCTCTGCAGGACCGATGGTGGCGCCGGTGCGATGAATCCCATTCGCTTCCCCCTTCTCCTCGAGGCCGTCCGCTCAGGGCAACAAGCGACGACAAGATTCTCCCCAGGCTGCTCGCCGAAGAGTAAACGCTGGGCGCCGGCCGCCTGGGATCCGCGGCACGCCGTCAGCGTCAGCTATGCGGCAGATCCAACGGGCTGGGCGCGGTAAGACCGTTCTCGACCGGTTGCGTCGCCGGGTTGGCTGCGCGCGGGATCGAAACCCGCGGCGCGGATTCATCCGGTGTCTGATCGCGCGTGGTCGCGTCGAGCGCCTCTCGCGCGGCTTGCAGTGCGGCGTCCAAGCGCTCGCTCTCGGGTCCGTCAGCGACAGTGGCTCGTCGGTTCTGAGTCGCGCTCATCAGTGGCTGGAGCACATCGATCGGAAGCGGGAAGACGATCGTGGAGCTCTGATTACCGCTGACCTCGATCAGCGTCTGCAGGTAACGCAGCTGGATCGTCACCGGGTTGCGGCTGATCACATCGGCCGCATCGTTCAACCGAGCGGCCGCCTGGAATTCGCCCTCGGCGTTGATGATCTTCGCGCGACGCTCACGCTCGGCCTCGGCCTGGCGGGCCATCGCGTGCTGCATCCGCTCCGGGATCTCCACATCCTTGATCTCGACAGCGGTGACCTTCACCCCCCAAGGCTCGGTCTGATCGTCGATGATGTGCTGCAGGTGCTCGTTCAGCCGCTCGCGCTCGGACAGCAGGGCGTCCAACTCGGCCTTGCCCAGCACCGACCGCAGGGTCGTCTGGGCGATCTGCGAGGTGGCGACGAGGACGTCCTCGATCTCGACCACCGATTTCCTGGAGTCGATGATCCGGTAGTAGGCCACTGCGGTGACGCGCGCGGGCACGTTGTCGCGCGTGATCAGCTCCTGCGCCGGAATGTCCAGCGTGACCGTCCGCAAGCTCACGCGCACCATGCGATCGATCCCGGGCCGCAGAAAGATCATGCCCGGCCCACGCTGGCTCGTCACGCGGCCGAGCCGAAACACGACCCCGCGCTCGTACTCGCGCAACACGCGCACAGACGCGGCCGCGTATACGACCGCGGCTGCCGCGAGAAAGGCGATGACGAGCAGGACGGCCTCGATCATCCGATCAGCTCCCACTCCTCCGCGCGGCGCACCGACAGCGTCAGTCCGCTCACGCGTTCGACCACGACCGGCTCGCCCTCGTGGAAGGTCTCTTCGTCGTCTTCTAGCCATTCGTGCCGTGCGCGCCACAGCGCGCCGTCGATGAACACCTGGCCCGCGGACTCACTCCAGCGACGAACCACACCGACGCGTCCGCACAGCGCCTCCGCCCCGGCCTGAATCCGTATTCCGCGCGAGCGAGTCGCGGAGCGGGTCACCATCAGCACCCATCCGCACGCCGCCGCCGCCAACGCAATCCCAACGGGGACCGCGAGCACGGCACCGCCTCCGAGCGCGGTGATCGCGACGATCGCACCGGCAACCAGCGCAACAGACCCGGCGACACCGAGAGCTCCGCTGGGCGTGTGCGCCTCGGCGACCACGAACGTGGTGCCTACGAGCAGGAGCACTAGGCCGAGTAGGGTCATCTGAAGTCCTCAGATCATCATACGCCGCGTGTGGCGAATCGGATGCGGTCCACATAGGCTCTCGGCAGGTGTCTGCTTGTCCGGGCTGCCGTCAGAGCTTGCGTGCTCTGACCGCCGTTCCGTAGGCGCAGATCTCTGTCCAGGTGGTTCCCAGCTCGGAGGTGTCGAAGCGGAACGCGATGACCGCGTTGGCGCCTTTGGCCTCAGCCGTCTCTACGAGCCTTTCCTGGGCGTGTATGCGGCCTTCGGCGAGCATCTTCGTCATCCCCTTCAGCTCTCCGCCCACCAGGGACTTCAGCGAGGCGCCGATCTGCGAGCCGAGGTTGCGGGAGCGCACAGTCAGCCCAAAGGCCTCGCCCAGCACCTCTTCGATCTCATAGCCCGGCAGGTCATTCATCGTCGAGATGATCATTCGCCAACGCTATCAGCGTCACGGTCGGTGGGGCTGAAACTGCCCCAAACAGGCGGCCCTGGCGAGGTGTCACGCCCACTCAAACCCAAAACATACGATTTCCAAGGCACTTCTCAGTGGAGCCAGCCGAAGTCAATGCGAACCGCTGTGCGCGCGTGCCTGGCGGCCCCATGTCGCTGGAATCGCGTGACGATCGCTTGGTCACGGGGCGCCGTGCGTAACGCGCCGTGCGCGGTCACGGTGATTGGGGCAGCTTGCGCGAGCCTCGCTTGAAGGCCGGCGCGGACGGCGGCGGCACGACCGGTCCGATGTCCCCGTCTGGCGCCTCGTCCAGATCGACGATCACCGGAGCGTGATCACTCGGCCCCTTGCCCTTGCGGGCCTGCCGGTCGACCCAGGCCGCCCGAACCCTGTCGGCGACGGGAGCGCTGGCCAGCACCAGGTCGATCCGCATGCCGAGGTCCTGGTGGAACATGCCAGCCCGATAGTCCCAGTAGGTGAACACACGCTCGGTCGGCCAGCGGTCACGGACAACGTCGCGCAGACCCAGCGCCCCCAGCTCGGCGAGCGCCGCGCGCTCCGGTGGCGTGACGTGGGTCTGGCCGACATAGGCGTCCGGATCGAACACGTCCGCGTCGGCCGGTGCGATGTTCATGTCGCCGCAAACGATCGCGTCCCGCGGCCCAGCGCGAACCATCTCGCGCAGAGCGGCCAGCCAGGCGAGCTTGTAGTGGTAATGCTCGGAATCTGGCTCGCGGCCGTTCGGTACGTATACGGAGTGGATTCGGACGCCGCCGCAGGTCGCGGACACCGCACGCGCCTCCGGATGTGGGAAGCCGGGCGCGTTGGGGATGCCGAGGACGATTTCCTCGAGGCCGACCCGGGAGATGATCGCCACCCCGTTCCACTGCGCCTCGCCGTGGATGGCAACGGAGTAACCACGGTTGGTGAGCTCTGCGCCGAGCAACTGGTGGAATGCGTCGTCGACGAGCTTCGTCTCCTGCAGGCAGACGACGTCCGGCTGGCGCTGCTCGAGCCAGGGCAGTAGCCGCGGCATCCGCTGCTTGACCGAGTTCACATTCCAGGTCGCTACCCGCACGGGGGGTTACGGTAGCGTGAGCTAACTTTGGATCGAGGGCCGCCAGTGAGCTCAACGCGCTTGCTGAGCGTCTGCGAGATGCCGGTGAGCAGGTGGTCTGGGATGAGGCGTTGGCCGGTGTCCGGCGGTTCTACGTGCAGGACCCGTGGGGCAATCGCATCGAGCTGCTCTCCGCCTGATCCATGCGTCGGCAACGTCGACTTCGCCGAGGACAAGCGGCACAGTGTCCGCGGTTCCTCCGAGAGCAGTGGAGCCTACCGGGATCGAACCGGTGACCTCCTGCTTGCAAAGCAGGGGCGGGTGTGCTGGAGGCAATAGATACGGGGGTTTTGTATCGGCCAAGGTGGCGTTATTGCTAGTGAAAGTGACTAGTTTGGTACCAAAAGCGGTACCCGTGCGGGTGTGGTACCCGTGTGGTACCTTTGGTGAATGAGCGAGAAAAATGGGAACTCCAAAGGCAGCGAGCCGACGGGCGCACTGGTCATCGCAGAGCGCAGCGACGGGCCGGTCTATCTGGCGAAGTGGAGACGGTCAGGCCGGCAGGTGAAGCGTCGTGTCGGCCCCGCATGGCTCGAGCGGGCGGCCGACGACAGTGGATGGGTCATGCGTCGCGGGCGAGTACCGGAGGGCTACTTCGACGAGAAGCGCGCGACAGTGCGCATGGCCGAGCTGATCGCCCAGCATGACGAGGAGGAGCACGCGATCGAAGCAGGCGAGCGCGAGCGGCGCGAGCGTGGTGTGACGTTCCGCGAGCTGGCAGCGGAGTGGCTGGAGCATTTGCAGCACGAGCGGGGCGCGAAGCCGTCGACGCTGAGCGACTACCGCTACATGCTCGCCGAGCCCGGGGCGCCGCATCGACGAGGGAAGGGCAAGAGTCCTGGGGTACTCATGGCCGCGTTTGGCGACCGGCCCGCGGCGAAGATCGCGACGCGCGAAGTCTCGGCGTTCCTGCGCAGGCTGGACATGGAGGGCGTGTCGCCCCGTTCGGTCAACAAGAACCGGCAGGTGCTCTCGGCGATCTTTGGCTATGCCTGCCGCGCGGACACCCACGGCCTGCCATCGAACCCCGTGTCCAGCACGACCAAGCGCCGCGAGCCGCCGGCGGCCGTGCTCGACTTCTACGAGCCGGAGGAGGTCGAGACGATCGCGCGTGCAGCCGCCGACGGGTCACACCGAGGAACGCAGCCTGCCAACTTGAGCGATGAGGAGATCGAGTGGCGGGCGCGCGAGGACGCGCAGGACGGCGAGCTGTTTCGCCTGGCCGCCTATACCGGCCTGCGCCTCGGCGAGCTGATCGCGCTGCGCTGGGAGGACATCGACTTCGACACACGTCGCATGGTCGTCCACCGCGCCGTGTCCGCTGGCGTGGAGGGGTCGACCAAGAGCTGGCAGGCGCGCTTCCTCCCACTCGCCGATCCCGCCGCCGAGGCCCTCGAACGCTTGCAGGCCCGTGGCGACTACACAGCGCGTGAGGACTACGTGTTCTGCTCCCGTCTCGGCCGACGCCTCGATCCCTCGGCCGTCCGCCGTCGGTTCAAGGCAGCCCGCGACGCCGCCGGGCTGCGCCCGCTGCGCTTCCATGCCTTGCGTCATGCCGCCGGCAGCCTGATCGCCCGGCATGCGGACGCACGCTTCGTGCAGGAGTTCCTCGGACACTCGCGGATCACGACCACCGAGCGCTACATGCACGCCAAGGCCCGGCCGGAGGATCTGGAGCGGGTTAATCTGGCGTTTGCGGCTGGGCCGTCGAGCAACCAGGCGGAGACGAAAGCCGGCCGCTGATCATCGTGCCCCACGCTCGGCCATTCGTACGTGGCGGATGCGTACTGGCAGAGGTTGGCAGAGAGTGGCAGAGTAAGGATCTTCCCCGGCAAGCTCGCCACTGAACTCCCACAATGGGCGACAAGGCAGACAACAAAGGAAGGGGACCAATGGCGGACTTGGCGGAACGACTCGGTAGGGCAACCGAGCAAATCGAGCTTGACCAAGCTGAACTCGCGAGCTTGCTCGGAACGAATCCGCGCACCGTGTCGCGCTGGCTCTCACGACAGACCGCCCCACGCCCCGATGCTCGCGAGCGCCTGCTGGAGCTGATCGTGGTCCTCGAGAAGCTCGCGGGCATTCTCCGACCCGAACCGGCCCACGACTGGCTGTTTACCCCCAACGGCTCGCTCGACCATCACAAGCCCGTCGACCTGCTGCGCACGGGCGAGTTCCGACGTGTGTCGAGCACGATAGACGCGATGTCCGAGGGCGTCTTCGTCTGAGCGCGCGTGTCGAGAGCATGGATCGTGGGGGCCAGTGGCATGGCCAAGTGCCTGGTCAACCGCCCGGCTATCCGCTAGCATCTAACTACGCCAAACCTAGAGCACGCCATCAGTGCCGCGACGAGCGAGGGGACTATGCCAAAGCTCCGTTCAGCCCCACAAGAAGCCCACCGCAAGGCCGTCGAGTCGAGCATCGCCGATGTCGTCGGGTATCTACAGGAGGTGCTTGGACAGAAGCTGGTCGCGCACATCGCCGGAGTGGCCGACCCCAGAACGGTCGCGCGCTGGGCAGCTGGCGAGCGCGCCCCCCGGGCAGAGCACGAGCAGCGTTTGCGCTGCGCCTACCAGACGTTCCAGCTCCTGCTCGCCGAGGAGTCTCCCCACACGGTCCGCGCGTGGTTCCTCGGCCTGAACCCGCAGCTCGACGACCAGTCCCCAGCGCAGAGCATTCGCGAAGGAGACTTCCGCGACGTGCTCGTGGCCGCCAAGGCATTCCTCGCCGGGGGATGAGTGGCACCCAAAAGACCGAAGATCGTTGAGCCCCCGAGCGGCCTGTGGCGCGTCGGTCGCTCCCCCGACCCCCTTCGCTTCAGTGACCCTCTTGCGCCAGGCCTGCTCGAAAACCGCACCACTGGCAACCGCTTCGACAGTCCCACGGGCGACTACCGTGTCTGCTACTTCGCGACCACGCTCGAAGCGTGCTTCGGAGAGACCCTCTCCCGCTTCCGTCCCGATCCCGGTTTGAGCGCAACCGCGAATGAGGAGGGCTTTATGGCGCTCGGTGACGTTCCGGCCGACTGGCGCCACCGCCGCCTGGCGGTCCGCGCCGTCCCTGCGCCGAGCAGCACGATCCCAGCGATCCGCTTTCTCGACGTCGAGGCGGCGGAGACTCGCGCGCTGCTCCGCAACGAGCTCGGCGAGCTGCTCGCCTACTACGGCTACAGCGACCTCGATGTCCCCACAGTGCGTGGCGGAGATCGCCGCATCACTCGCTGGATCGGCCGCTGGGCCTACGAGCAACGGGACGCTGACGATCGCCTCAAGTTCGCAGGCATCCGCTACCTGTCGCGACTCTCCTCCGACTGGGAGTGCTGGGCGCTGTTCGAGGACGTGGCGCTCGACGAGCAAGAGAGGCGACCCATCACCCGCGACGATCACGCGCTTGCACGCATCGCCGAGCTCTACGGACTGACGGTCTTCTGAGCGGCTCACGCCGCCGATCTGTCCACCGGGCGGCCCCGCACTGCCGCCTCGACCTCGTCGCGCAGGAAGATCCAACGTCGCCCGAGCTTGCGTCCAGGCAGCAATCCGCGCCGCGCGTATTCAAGGACCGTTGAGAGCGGCAGGTGCAGCAGCTCAGCGACGGCGCGCCCATCGAGGACGTCTTCGCGCGTCAGCCGGGGGTGGGCTGGGATGGATGTGGGGATGGTGCTCATCGACCTTTGGGCGGAGAAATGGCTCTCTGGGGTTAACGACCGTGAGCCGGCCGAAACGGCCATGTAGTTTCTTCAGTGCCTGTTGGGGCCCTGTGGAAAGCGGGCTGACCGGCGCGTAGCGGAGCCCGTAGGGCGCAGCGAAGCGGCGGTCATGCGGTGGCGTCCGGTGCCCCGTCGAGGGTGTGGCAGACGGCGGGATGACTCGATTAAAACGGCTGGCCCCAGCTGGGTGCCCTACGTTGGATTTGTCTCCCGTCGTCTGCCACGGACGCCGCCATGACTTCATAGAAGCGTGCTGCTTGCTCGACATGGCTTTGTCTGGCGGCCTCCACATCACCAGCGCCAACCAGCAACAAAGGAGACCGCAAATGATGATCGCAGTGGGCGTGGACACCCACAAGCACCAGCACCTCGCCGTCGCCGTGGACGCTCTCGGGCAGCTCCTCGCCGAGATCACGATCACCGCGACTCTCGCGGGATACCGCGAGTTGCTCGCGTGGCTCACCGCACTCGAGGGAGAGATCCGTGTCGGGATCGAGGGCGCCGGCAGCTACGGCGCCGGCCTATGCGAATACCTCCAGGACAACGGCATCATCGTGTTCGAGGTCGAACGGCCACGGCGCCGCGAGCGACGCACCGGGAAGTCCGACCGGCTCGATGCGCTGCTGGCCGCAAAGAAGGTCCTCGCCGATGATGGGCTCTCCACGCCAAGGGGGCACGGCAAGCGCCTGGCGCTGCAGATGCTGCTCGTCGCTTACCGCTCTGTCATCAGCGAGCGCTCACGGCTCTATAACCAGCTCCAGGCCCTCCACGTCGGAGCACCAGCGACGCTCAGGGAAAGGGTCGGGCCCGCGAAGAACGGCGCGAAACTCGCACAACGACTCACCGGGATGCGGACACGCCCGAACGCCAGCCTGCAAGAGAACACCACCCTCCAAGTACTCCGCGACCTCGCCAACCGCACCCGCGCGCTCGACCAGCAAGCCCAGGACTACACCCGTCAAATCGACGCGCTCACGCGCGAGCTTGCACCCGCGCTGATGGACGAACCCGGCGTCGGGCCGATCTGCGCAGCGAAGCTCATCGCCTTCAACCCTGCTCGCTTCAAGAGCGAGGCGGCGTTCGCGCGAGCTAACGGCACCGCCCCACAACCAGCATCCTCCGGGAAAACAGTCCGTCACCGCCTCAGCCGCGGAGGCGACCGGCAAATCAACACCGCGATCTACACGATCGCGCTCTCACGCTCCGTCCACCACGCCCCGAGCCGTGCCTACATCCAACGCCGAATCGACGAAGGCAAGACCAAGCGAGAGGCCATCAGATCCCTCAAGAGATACCTCTCCCGCGACCTCTACAACCAGCTCACAAAAACGCCCTTGACAACATAGAAGCATCCGGTGATTGAGATTTGCCGTAGTTGAGGCATGCAAGTTCCAGTTCTCGGACCACCAATCTACATCCCTCATGGAGATGGTGCGACTACGTGCCGCTTCTATCTTCCGGGCACAGGAAGTGATCCACTTAGGCGATGGCAACCTCCTGCCTGCAAACCGTCACGGTGCCATCCCCCGCAAAATAAGGCCCGACGTGGTACTCGCCAGCGGTACTCTCTACCAAAATCGAGCACAACCGAGTACCACTTGCGACCCAAAATCAGCCAATTTCCAGGTACTTCCTCCAGTGGAGCCAGCCGGGATCGAACCGGCGACCTCCTGCTTGCAAAGCAGGCGCTCTCCCAGCTGAGCTATGGCCCCGAGCAAACGCGAGTTTAGAGAAGAAGCCCACAGGTCCGAGCAGATACCCAGACCAGCCAACGTCTCTACCCGTCAAAGTCAAAGTCTCGCGGCCCCTGCTGCTCGAACCACAGGCGCTCCTGCTCGGGCGTATCGCGTAGGAACTCCGGGGTCTCCTCCAGCACATCCTCGACCAGCTCCGGGTCCGCCTCGCGATCCCCGGAGCCCAGCCCCGCGGAGTCGATCTGGCCGGCACGATCCGCGACTTCGTGCTGCTCGTCGAGCACGGTGCGCATGTCGAGCTCGGCGGTCTCCTGGCCGACGTTGGCGAAGTCGGAGCCGGCGGGGTGGGCCGCGGAGGGGCCGGACCCATCGCCGGGGAGATCTCCGTGCCCGCCGTCCCCGTCGTCCTCCAGGGCGATCTCATGCCCGCCGCCGCCGTCCTCGAACGCCTGCTCCTCGTCCTCGCTCTCCCGCACCACCGGCCCCAGCGCGTCCTGCTCCTGCCGCGCGACCTCTGACGGATCGGCGCCGCGCAGGCGCTTGAGCTCCATGTGTTCGCGGATGGCGTCGTCGAGCAATCCCATAGCGCCGCCAAACGATACTGCGCCTCGCAAAGCGCGCCCGGCGACTACACTTCTGAGCAGTCGCGCCGTCCCCACGGCGTGAGCGCGCGGGGCTATAGCTCAGTTGGGAGAGCGCCTGGATCGCACCCAGGAGGTCGGGGGTTCGAGTCCCCCTAGCTCCATCAGCCGACGATCATCAGTGCGAAGCCGTCGTAGCCCTTGCTGCCAACCATCTGAATCGCGGTCGCATCGACCCCGCGCTCCCCGGCGAGCAGCTCAAAGAAGCGCCGTATGCCCTTGATGTTCTCATCGCCCAGCGTCGGGTCGTAGGCGTCGGGATCGATGATCCGGCCGTCGCGGACGACGTTGTCGACGACGATCAGCGTGCCGGGCCGGGACAGCTTCAGTGACCATTCGAAGTAGCCGGGGTTGTTCTTCTTGTCGGCGTCGATGAAGATCAGGTCGAACGGCCCCCCGCTCTCGTCAACGAGCTTGGGCAGCGTGTCAAGCGCCGGCCCGACCAGCAGCTCGACGCTCTCCGCGAGCCCGGCCCGCGCGATGTTCGCCCGCGCGATCTCCGCGTACTCAGCGTTGGCCTCGAGCGTGACCAGACGCCCGCCCGCGGGAAGCGCCCGCGCCAGCCAGATCGTGCTGTAGCCCCCAAGCGTCCCCAGCTCCAGGATCCTCCGCGCCCCCTGCACCCGCGCCAGCAGCCCCAGCAACTTCCCCTGGTTCGGTGTAACCGCGATCGACGGCAGCCCCGCATCGGCGCTGTCCCGCAGCGCGGCGTCCAGCGCTGCGTCCTCGGGCACGAGCAGATCGGTGAAATAGCGATCGACCGCCGTCCAGCGCTCCTGGGCGCCCGTCTCTCTGGCGGTCGTGTCGGCCATCGGCGTTGAGGCTATACGACGCCGATGGAACGAGGTTGCCATCGTCGGGCAAAGCTCTTGCTCGTCGGATCACGCGAGATCGCCTGAGCGGCTTGTGGCGTGATCGGGCGCTGGGTGGATCTCTGAATAACCTAGAGGCCATGACGTACACCAACGCACAGGCCAGGCAGCAGCTGCTCGACGCGGTTGCCCAGGCGATCGATGAGATCGCCTTTGCGCTCGCGTCGCTGGGCGAGGCCTACGAGCAGCTCGACGAACAGAGCGCCGACCGGCTGGAGCAGGAGCTGTTCCGGCCCGTGCAACTGGCCTACGGACGCGCGCAGCGTACATACAACGAGTTCGCGGCACGTCACGACCTCCCGGGCCAAAAGTTCGGGCCGGCGCCTTCAGGCGCTCCCTCGCACGGTGTAAAGGGCTTCCTCGACGGCGCGGTGGATGGGATCGCCAGGGCGGACGGCACGCTCGCGACGCTCCAGGATTCGATGCTGCCGGTTGAGGTCGGCGACCCCGAGCTGCGTGCCGGCCTGGAGGAGGTGCGCACGCTCCTCGGCGAGGTTCCGGGCCGAGCCCGTCAGTTCGTGCGAACGCTGGGACGCTAGCCCGCCTGCTTAGCGTGCTTAGATACCACCTGCGCGCGCCCGTAGCTCAGTGGTCAACGGTTCTCTTCGGGGAGCCAAAGAGCAGCGGTCTTTCAAGCCGCAGGCCGCGGGTTCGATTCCCGCCGGGCGCATTATTTTTCAGCTGCGCGACTCAAACTGGTAGCAGCGAGCCCGCCGTGGCCGCGCCCGCGGGCGTTGTGTCGAGGGCGACCAACGCCCTATCCGACTCCCCTGAAGGCCGCGCGACCCTTACGTCGGGCCACGGCCGGCCTGGGCGTCCGGTATAGAAGCCCTGCGCGAGCGGTACGCCGAGCTCGCCGAGTACCCGCAGCTCGGCGCTGTGCTCGATGCCCTCGGCCACCAGCAGGCTGCCGACCTGCTTGGAGTAGCCGACGAGCGCTCCAACCAGCGCGGCGCGGTCGGAGTCGTGGTCGATGCCGCTGATCAGCGAGCGATCGAGCTTCAGATAGCTGGGGTGCACGGTCGTGATCTGGCGCAGACCTGAGTAGCCGGCCCCCATGTCGTCAACCGCCAGGCGCGCGCCGCGCTCCTGCAGCGGGGCGATCACCGTCCGCAGCTCCCTGTCGCTCTGCACGAGCGTCTCCTCGGTAATCTCGACGATCAACCCCCGCAGGTCACGCTGTTCATCGAGCATCTGCAGGGTCAGCGGATCGAGCAGCACGGGCGCCGAGAGGTTGACCGACAGGTTCACACCCGCGGGGCGCTCTCCAAACAACTCGAGCGCCGCGCGCAGGCAGGCGCGCTCCAGTGCATCGCGTTCGCCGAGCGTGGCGGCCATCGAGAACCAGTGCAGCGGACCTTCGGTGCTCCCGGCAAAGCGGGCGAGCGCCTCGTAGGCGTGCACCGACCCCGTGTGCACGTCGACGATCGGCTGCACCGCCATCGCCAGGCCATCCCCCGCGATGAAGCGAGCGAGCGCCTCTTCAGCGAGCGTCTTCTCCTGCGCGCTCAGCGCTCCCCCCGGCTGTCCCTGCATGCGCTCGCCGGCCGTGTCGCCGCGCTTGGCCACGCGTGAGGCTATGTCCCCGGCCAGCAGCAGCGTCTCGGCGTTGTCGGCGTCGTGGCGGGCCTGCCGAAGCAGGTGGTTGAGCTCACGCGTGAGTCGCCCGCTCGTCAACAGTAGCCCCAGCGAGGCCAGGCACAGCGCTACGTGTTCGGCGCTCAGTTGACCCTGCAGGATCACCGGTAGTGCCAGCGCGGCGAGCACGACCGTGCGACCGATCCAGTGCACGCGACCGCCCCGCGCCATCACGCCGCTGCCGATCGCCGCCAGCCAGAGCAGGCTCAGCGCCGTCACCCGCTGATCCTGCAGGCCGATGATCAGGATTGCCGCTGCCCCCGCGAGCGACTCCTCGATTCTCAGCCAGCGCATCCGTGGCGCCCACAGGTGCACCATTGCGGTCAGCGTGATCGTGAGGAAGCCGGCGATTCCAAACGCCGGATGGGTCAGCAAACCCGGCTGGACGAGGATCAGCGTGATGCCCGCCAGCCCGACGGTTGCGCGCGTGATAGCCGCGGTTCGGCGTGCCCGCAGGATGTGGTCGTCGCTCTCGATCGCAACCGTGCCTTCGAGCAGGGCCATGGCGAGGATCTCGGCTCCCTCTTATTTTTACTTTATGAAGAGGGTAATCCTTGGACTGGTGGTAGGCCAGTTTGGATATGAGGAATCGAAGTCCCGATATGGGGAACTCAAGACGATTGATATGTGATGAAGGCTTGGGCTATCGATCGGGTGTCTAAACTCGCTGCTGGAGCACCGAGCGGCTCTCGGCGAGCCGATCGGCCCCGTCGGCATGTGTGGCGAAGGCATCGATCAACCTCGGCCAGAGCACGCGCGGCAGGTCGTGGCCCATGCCCTCGATCATCATCAACTCCGCATCTGGAATCGCCCGCGCCGTCGCGCGCCCACCCGAGGGCGAGACCAGCGGATCGATGCTGCCGTGGATCACGAGCGTCGGCGCGGTGATGCGCCCCAGCTCCGCGGTGCGGTCGCCCGAGGCGATGATCGCGGCGAGCTGGCGCCCGGTCCCCGTGCGGTCGGGCTCGCGGTCGAAGGACAGCGCGGCGATCCGGCGAGTGCCCTCGATGTCCTGAGGGATGCCCCGGGAGCCGACCTTGGCGAACATGCGCGCGGCGTGCTCGACGAACGCCTCGCGCTCGCGGGGAGCTTTACGCAGGAAGATCGGGTAGATCGAGAGCGCTGGCCGCCCAACCCAGCGCCCGCCGGTGCTGGACATCATCGACACCAGCGAACGCACCCGTGTCGGGTGTCTCGCGGCGAGTGTCTGCGCGATCATCCCGCCCATCGAGGCCCCGATCACGTGCGTCCGATCGATTTCCAGCTCGTCCATCAGCCCGACCGCGTCCTGAGCCATGTCCGCAAGCTTGTAGCGAGCGGAAACCGAGTAGCGGAGCAGCTGAACGAGCGACGGCGGCGGACCTTGCAGATGGGTCGAATGGCCGATGTCACGGTTGTCGAAGCGGATCACATACAGCCCGCGCGCGGCGAGCTCTTCGCAGAAGTCGTCCTGCCAGGTGACCATCTGTGCGCCCAGGCCCATGATCAGCAGGGCCGCCGGGTCGGCGGGGTCACCAAAGGTCTCGTAGCAGAGGGTGATCCCACCGCCTACGTCGCTGAGGAGCTCGGGCATAACCATCGACTGTAGCGCCGCGAGTGGTTCTGAGGCCTACAGAAGATCCACAAGAGAACTCTGATGTTTCGGTGGTGTGATTCTGTCAACCGCCACTGCGCGGCGCTAGGATCGGTTCGGTGGAGCGGTCCGAGGAGATCAGCAAGCTGTCGATCGACACGATTCGCGGTCTCGCGATGGACGCGGTGCAGAAGGCCGACGCCGGCCATCCCGGCACCGCGATGGCGCTCGCGCCGCTGGCGTACACGATCTTCACGCGCTTCCTCAACGCCGACCCCGGCGAGACCGACTGGCCCGACCGCGACCGCTTCGTGCTGAGCTCCGGCCACGCGTGCGTGCTGCAGTACTCGCTGTTGCACCTGACCGGCTACGAGCTGAGCCTCGACGACCTCAAGCAGTTCCGTCAGTGGGGCTCGCGCACGCCGGGACACCCCGAGCGCGGGCACACACCCGGGATCGAGGTCACGACCGGGCCGCTCGGTCAGGGCTTCGCCAACGCGGTGGGCATGGCGATCGCCGAGCGGTTCCTGTCCGAGCGCTTCAACCGTCCCGGGCAGAAAGTCGTCGACCACCACACGTACGCGATCTGCTCCGATGGGGACCTGATGGAGGGCGTCAGCCAGGAAGCCGCCTCGATCGCCGGGCACTTCGGCTTGGGCAAGCTGGTCGTCTGCTACGACGACAACCGGATCACGATCGACGGATCGACGACGATCTCCTTCGACGGTGAGAACCACACCGCGCGCCTGGAAGCGGACGGTTGGCACGTGCAGCGGGTGGAGGACTCCGAGGACCTCGACGCGCTCGAGGCCGCGCTCGCGGCCGGGCGCGACGAAGCCGAGCGGCCGTCGTTCATCGCGATCCGCTCGCACATCGCCTACCCGGCGCCCCACGCCGTCGACACCGCCGCCTCGCACGGGTCGGCACTGGGCGAGGAGGAGGTACGCGCCACGAAGGAGGTGATGGGCTTCGACCCCGATCGCCACTTCTGGGTGGACGAGCGCGTCTACGAGCACATGAGCCTGCGCGACTCCGGTTCTGCGGCACGGGCGGAGTGGCAGGAGCGCTTGGACGCCTGGCGCGAGGCATCCCCGGCGCTGGCCGAGGACTGGGATCTGGCCTGGGCTGGTCGCCTGCGCGATGGGTGGCAGCAGACGCTGCCAAAGTTCGAGGCGGGCGAGAAGCTGGCCACGCGCGCGTCCGGGCAGCAGGTGATGGCGGCGTTTGCCGCGCACGGCCCGACGATGATCGGCGGCGCGGCCGACCTCGTGGAGTCGACGAAGACAGTGTTCGAGGGCGCCGGCGAGTTCTCGAAGGTGCATGCCGGGCGCAACGTGCCGTTCGGCATCCGCGAGCACGCGATGGGCGCGATCGTCAACGGCGCCGCCGCGCACGGCGGGATCGTGAAGCCATACGGCTCGACGTTCCTGATGTTCTCCGACTACATGCGCGGTGCGGTGCGGCTGTCGGCGTTGATGGGCCTTCCGGTTGTTTGGGTGTGGACGCACGACTCGGTCGGTCTCGGCGAGGACGGGCCGACGCACCAGCCGGTCGAGCACTACGCGTCGCTGCGCGTGATCCCCGATCTGTGGGTGATCCGCCCGGGCGACGCCAACGAGTGCAGTCAAGCGTGGCGCGTCGCGCTGGAGCGTGAGGACGGGCCGGTCGCGCTGCTGCTCTCACGCCAGGGTGTTGAGACGCTCGACCGCTCTGGACTTGGGGCCGCGGAGGAACTGGAGCGTGGCGGGTACGTGCTGTGGGACTCCGGCGACTCGACGGTCGCACCCGAGCTGATCCTGATCTCCACGGGCGCCGAGGTGCCACTGACGCTGCAGGCCGCGCGGAAGCTGGCCGGCGAGGAGGGGAAGAAGGTGCGCGTGGTGTCGATGCCGTGCATCGAGCTGTTCGAAGCCCAGGCACAGGAGTACCGTGAGAAGGTGTTGCCGCCGGCGAGCACCGCGCGACTGGCCGTCGAGCCCGGCGCGAGCATGAGCTGGTGGAAGTGGGTTGGCTCCGACGGAGACGTGCTCGGGATCGATCGTTTCGGCGCCTCGGCGCCGGGTACGAAGGTCTTGGAGGAGTTGGGCTTTACCGTCGAGAACATCGCCTCCCGCGCGAGCGCGCTGCTGGAGAGGAAGGGCTGAGCTGAAATGGGGGCCTCGCCACTTAGCCACCTTTCCGCGCTCGGGCAGAGCGTGTGGATCGATTTCCTCTCGCGCGAATCGATCCGCGAGGGCCACCTGAAACACCTGATCGACGAGGACTCCGTCGTCGGAGCCACGTCGAACCCGACGATCTTCCAGAAGGCGATGACCGCCGGGAACGCCTATGACGAGCAGTTGCGCAAAGAGGCCGGACGGGGCAGCAACACGAAGGAGACGTTCTGGGCGCTGGCCGAGCGCGACATCGAAGACGCCTGCGATCTGTTCCGCGAGGTGTGGGACGGAGGGGCGGGACGCGACGGGTACGTGTCGTTGGAGGTCGACCCGGGACTCGCGTACGACACGCTCGCGACCTACCGCGAAGCGATCCGCCTGCACAAGGCCGTGGAGCGCCCCAACCTGATGGTGAAGATTCCCGCGACCAAGCCGGGGCTCGCCGCGATCGAGGACGTGATCGCGAAGGGGCACTCGATCAACGTGACGCTGATCTTCTCGCTGCGCCGCTACGCGGAGGTCGCCGAGTCGTACGTGCGAGGGATCGAGCGGCTGATCGCGGCGGGCGGCGATCCCGGGCCGGTGGCCTCGGTCGCGAGCTTCTTCGTCTCGCGGATCGACACCGAGGCCGACCGCCGGCTGGATGAGATCGGCGGCCACGACGAGCTGAAGGGCAAGCTCGCGATCGCCAACGCGAAGCTCGCCTACCAGCACTACAAGGCCGCGTTCGCCGGCTCGCGCTGGGAGTACCTCGCCGGCAAGGGCGCCACGCCGCAACGGGTGCTGTGGGCGAGCACTTCGACGAAGAACCCGGCTTACCGGGACACGGTGTACGTGGAGGAGTTGATCGGAGCCGACACCGTCAACACGATGCCCGAGGAGACGATCCGAGACTTCCAGGACCACGGCAAGCCGGCGCCCCGCTTGGAGCAGGGAGTCGAGCAGGCGAAGCGGCTGCTGGCGGAACTGGCGGCGGCCGGTGTGGACTACGACGACTTGACGGAAACGCTGGAGCGCGAGGGCGTCGAAAAATTCTCCGCTTCGTTCGATGAACTGCTGCAGGCGCTGGGCGAGAAGCAGGCCGCGCTGGACTCCTGATTGATTCTTTGTCTTTCTCAGAACCCCGCGGTTCGCATCCCGGTGATGCTGAGGATGGGGCACGCGGTGTTTAGTAGTAGTTCTCAGGAATAGGGGATCGGTACGAAGGCCGAGATACGCAGTGGACCGGAGGGGAACGCGCGAGCGTTGAGCGTGAATACGCGGAAGGTGTGTCCGTGGTAGGTAAAGAGGCCGCTGGCGGGCACCTTGCCGGGGTCCGGCCCGAGACTGTTCTTCACCAGCTCGGGATGGGTGGTGGGGTTCATGTACATGAGCACGTCGAGGCCTACGAGGCGCCTGGTGAGCCGCAGGTAGCCTTCGTCGTCCTGAATCGAGAGCACGAGCTCACCGATCCGCTTGCCGTGCAGGCGCAGCGGGGCACGTACGGGCGCGAGCACGTATGGGCCGCCGACGTCGGCGAGCAGGTGCCCGCCGGCTGCGAGCACGCGCAGGCGCACGATGTGACTGTGGTCGTAGACCAGACCCACGACCGCCTGGCGCGCCGCGACCGGATTGCGCGCTGCCACGGCTTCCAGCAGGGCGCTGTCCTGCTGAGCGCGATGGACCTGGAGCAGCGCATGCGGGCCGCCCTCGCCGGCATAGATCAATGCGGCCACCCGGCTGAGCGTGTTGACGAGCGTGTCCTGGGTGCTCGCCCCGCAGATGCGCGCGGTCGAGCCGGCGGTCCTCAGCAGGTAGACGCGCAGCGAGCCGGAGGGGTAGACCGAGGCGGGGAACGAGGCGTATTGAAAGACGGTCCCGTGCTCGGTCAGCGTGCCGGCCGGCGGTAGCTCGCCGGCCGGCATCGCAAACGACCCGGCGATGCTGTGGTTGCCCTCACGCAGGGCGATATCGCCCTCGACGACTCCCTTCAGCTCCGAGAGGAAGCCGCGATCCGCCCACACGCTCGTCACGAAGCTTGCGATCGGGACCCCCGTGGCGCTGAGGATCGAACCGTGCAGCGGCGCGAGCGCGCCTTCGGAGCCGAGGTCGGCGAGGGTCTGGGTGCCGCGGATAACCGTCAGATTGGTCAAATGCCCGCTCGCGAGCAGCGCCTGTGCGGCCAAGCGCGTGGCCCCGGCGTCGCCATGTTCGACAGCTTCGCGCAACGCGCGCGACCCCTTGATCAAGCGCATCGCGATTTCGGTGCGTTCACTGGAGACGCCCTCGTCGTAAACGTGTTGGGTCACCTGGCTGAGCGCTTCGAGCACGGTCGGGCCGCAGGCGCCGGATGCCCCGCTGGGCAGAGGATCGACGCTTGCGCGAGCGGGTGCGCCTCCGCCGAGGCTGGACACGTAGCCGGCGGCGAGCGCAAGAACGAGCACCGCTAGCACCGTCACGCGCTTGGCGCTCAGGTATGTGGCCACACGCGTGATCATCGAAGAACATCCTAAGTGCTGTCAGGCCATACTGATGAGGTGCCCACCGCCCTGATCACCGGCGCCTCGACGGGCATCGGCCGCGCGACGGCCTTGGGGCTGGCGGCGTCCGGTTGGACGGTGCTCGCGGGGGTGCGCAAGACCGCGGACGGCGAGGCGCTGCGAGCCGGTGGGGGTGAGCGGGTGATTCCGCTCGAGCTCGACGTGACCGACCCCGTGCAGATCGAGCGGGCCGCTGAGCGGGTAGGCGAGCTCGCGCCCGGCGGTCTGGACGCGCTCGTCAACAACGCCGGCAGTGCCGTCGGCGGGCCATTGGAGCTGATCTCCATGGATGATCTGCGCCGCCAGTTCGACGTGAACTTCTTTGGACACGTCGCTGTGACTCAGGCGCTGATTCCGGCGCTGCGCCGCGCGCACGGGAGAATCGTGCTGATCTCCTCCGTCGGCGGGCTGCTCACCACGCCATACCTGGCGCCCTATCACGCCTCGAAGTACGCGCTGGAGGCAGCGGCAAACTCGCTGCGCTTGGAGCTTGCCCGCTCTCACATCCAGGTGGCGCTGATCGAGCCGGGATCGGTCGCCACTCCGATCTGGGAGAAGAATCGCGGCCTCCTCGACGAGTTCAGCGTCCCCGAGGAGTTGCGCGAGCAATACGGCCACGTACCTGCGGCGATGGCCAAGGCGCTCCACAACACCGCCCGCCGCGGCATCCCACCCGAGCGGGTGGCGCAGACGATCGAGCGAGCGCTGAGCGCCAGGCGGATGCGGGCGCGTTATCTCATCGGCCGCGACGCGCACGCGATGGTGTGGGCGAGTCGCCTGCTCCCGGACCTTCTGTTCGATCGCCTGCTGCGCAGAGCGGTCGGGGTTTGAGCCCGGCCCCGGCCCGCCGGCCGGCAGTCGCCGGGGCCGAGCCCTTGGACAGCGATTCGGCTCTGGACGGCGCCCACATCTAGGACGGCGGCGGCGGATACACCGCCAGCCAAGCGAACAGGCTGGTGGTGGCAGCCTGTGTTTGCAGGCTCCCCGGCAGG
Organism: uncultured Solirubrobacterales bacterium; assembly: GCA_963837135.1. Taxonomy (GTDB): domain Bacteria; phylum Actinomycetota; class Thermoleophilia; order Solirubrobacterales; family Solirubrobacteraceae; genus Palsa-744. The sequence continues at coordinate 247,690 of CAWILV010000002.1, read as the reverse complement.
GCGTCGGCCGTGGGCAGCGTTTCGCCGTTCCAGGCCAGCAGGTAGAGCCCTTCGCTGTTCAAGGCGTGCGCCTGGGCTTCGCGGGCGTTGTCGGCGGAGAGCGCGTACAGAGCAGGGTCGTGGTCGAGTGAGTACAGCGCGAGCATCCACTGCAGGTAGATCGCGTCGTACTGCGGGGCGAAGTCGAGGATCTGACCAAAGCGCTTCAGGGCGGTCGCCGTGAGCGGCCCGACCCGTTCGCAGTCGGCCGCGCTCGCCGTTTCCCTGCAGAGCACCGCCTGCGCGTAGATCAAGGGTGACTCGATGTAGTCGATCGGGGTTGGGTTGAGACTGCTGCCGGCGTACAGGCCGTTGGCGGAGCTGAACCCGATCGTGTTGCCCCAGAGGAGGAACTTTTCAGCTTGGCCTAAAGCGAAGGTGGAGTGCGTCTGCTGGTAGATCAGCGTCGCCAGCAGCGTATCCGAGGCGAGCGCCTCGCCGGCCTTGTAGGGGTGCTTTGTGTTCCACCAGATCCCGCCTTCCTGTGGATCCCAGCCGGCGGCGGCGACGTAGGCGAGCGCGCGTTGCGCGTCGGTGAGCCAGCGGCGCGTGCCTGTGGCGCGGTAGGCGTTGAAGAACGCGAGGCCCCACCAGCCGTTGTCGTCGAACCAGGTCTCGGTGTTTGCTTCGCGGTCGCCTGGGTAGGGCGAGTAGCCGGGCACGGGGCGCAGGCCCCGGTTCAGGTAGCGCTCGGCGCCCTTCCCAAAGCGCGCCACTGCGCGCCGGTTGGCGGGGGTGGGCTGGGCGATCGCAATCGCGTCGAGCGACTCGAACAGCGGCACGATGTCCCAGATCGTCGCCAGCGGATACCGTTCGCGGTCGCCGAGCCGCGCGTCGTACCAGCCGAGCCGGCGATCGCCGAAGCGCTGCTCAGCGCGTGCCACACCCGCCTGGGCGAGTGAGAGGTAGTGCTGCTGGACGGGCGACAGCGGCGCCGCGCGGGCAGCTCCGCTCAAGGAGAAGAGCGCGAGCGTCGAGAGGATTGAAGCCAAAGCGAACCTTGCCATGTTGATCACAACCCGAGCGTGGACCGATCGACGCGCCGCGAACCGCGAGGACACAGCGAACCGGGTGCCTGGTGGTTCTGACCTGGATACGGTGTAACAGCGGATGATGATCGATGATTCAACTACACCAGCTGTTCCCGACGCCCAGATTTCAGGGGTCCACCTGCCGACCCCGCCTTCTGAACGGGGGGAGTGGCTGCTCGCGCTGGCGCTTGGCGGGCTCGGCGTGGCCGTGCTGGTGGCGGTGCTGACGGGCTTGGTTGGGCGCACGAGCACCGCCGCTGTGCATGCGGCACCTCCCGCGGTGCTCGTGGCGGCGGTCACGCCGACGCCGAGCGCGACGCAGTCCGCGAGCGTGCTCGCCGGCGCGGTGGCAGCTGAGGGTTCCTCGGCCGGGTCTCGCGCGAGCAGATCGCGTGCAGCGCGAAGTGTCAGGCGTGGGCGGCGCTCACTCGGTGCCGCGATCGTCGCGCAGCCCTCGCCCGCACAGCAGCAGCTGGCCGCGAGACGCCTGGTCGACGAGACGGAAACGGCGATACCGACGCGCTGGATGGAAGGCTTCTATCCGATCTATGCGACCGCGCAGAGCACGTTCGGTGTGAACTGGCTGCTGATCGCCTCGATCCACAAGCAGGAGTCCGCGTTCTCGACCGCGCCCACCACCTACCACGGGCTGAACTTCGCCGGCTGTTGCGGAGGACCGATGCAGTTCAACGTGACGAATGGATCCCGCCCGGGGATCGGATCGACGTGGGACCTCGTGAGCGACTCTTACAAGTACGGCAAGCGCCCGGCGGTCTACGACCACATGACGGCGACGCACCCCTCGATCTACGACGACTTCGACTCGATCATGGCCGCCGCGCACCTGCTCTCGGCGGACGGCGCGGAATACGCCCTGAACGGCGCGGCGTGGGACGCGGCGTATGACTACTACGGGCACGACGCCACAGGTGTCAGCTACGCCGACGAGGTGCTGGCCCGCGCGATCGGCTGGTCACAGCACTCCTTCTGCATCAACTGCGGCGTTGAACCGGCGATGATCGAAGCGGTGCACGCCGCCTACGGTGCGCCTGTGCTCGAACTGCTCACCGCCGCCACGACCGCCCGCGCTAAGCCTGGGAAATAAGCTCGCCCGCGACCCGGTCCGTCGCGCCGGCGGTCCCACCGAGCAGGCGGCGAGAGAGCTGGGCGCGGCGGAAGTACAGTGGCGCGTCGTGCTCCCAGGTGGCGCCGATGCCGCCGTGCACGGAGATCATCGTGCGCGCGGCCTGGTCGAGCGCACGGCCGGCCACCGAGCGCGCCGCGCTGGCCGCGAGCGGGAACTCCTCCGGCTTGCCGTTACGTGACCAGCCGGCGTAGTAGAGCAGCGAACGGCCGTTCTCCAGCTGGCGCAAGACCTCTGTCAAAGAGTGCTTGACAGCCTGGTAGGAGCCGATCGCCCGGCCGAACGTGTGGCGCTCCTTGGCGTAGGCGACCGATACGTCTAGCGCGGTCTCGACGCTGCCGAGCGACTCGGCCGCGATCAGCGCCTGGGCGAGATGCCAGGCGCCGGCGAGGGACTCGGGCGACGCGTCGAGCACCGTGGCGGGGGCGTCCTCGAGGGTTATGTGTCCGAGCGAGCGGGTGGCGTCGTAGCCGGGCACCGCCTCGATCGAGACCCCGGGGGCGGAGGCGTCGATCGCGACACCGATCGGCCGCCCGTCGAGCAACGCCACGCCGACGAGCACCGAGGCGCCCGGGGCATCCGGTACGAACGACAGCTGCCCGCTAACGCGCGCCTGGCCGGAGTCCTCATCGCTGACGGCCGTGGGAGCGGACGGGCGCGCCAGGCCGTGGGCCGGGTCGAGCGTCCATTCCTCGGAGACGTCGCTGGGCGGGCTGGCCGGCAGGTAGGCGGCGCGCTTAGCGCCGGTGGCGAGCTCCTCCAGGAGGTCCTTCGGCGCGTTGGCGGAGTCGTTCAGGACCGCCGTTGCGGGCAGGTGCCCGAGTAGCGCCACACCGGCCAACACTCGGCCGCACTCGCCGAGCACGAGCATCGCGTCGAATGCGTCCAGCCCCGCGCCGCCGGCGGACTCGTCGATCAGCAGGCCGGGCCAGCCGGCCTCGCACGCGGTCGGCCACAGGTCGGGCAGCGGCGCGTTGCCGTCGAGTGCCTCGCGCGCGGCTGCGATCGTCTTGAAACGCGAGAGCGCCCCGCGCGCGGCCTCGCGCAGGAACACCTGCTCGTCGGAGAGTGCGAGGTTCATCGGGGGGCCTCCCGTGGACTCGCGGCGGCGGGGATCATGGACGCGACGGGATGGTTGTGGTGAGGAGTGCTGGACCGGGTCATGCCGCCGCCGTTTCCTTGGAGCGCAGCTCCGAGAACGGGATGCCCTTGTCCAGGCGCGGCTCGGGCGGCAGGCCGAGCACACGCTCGCCGATCGTGTTGCGCAGGATCTCTTCGGTTCCGCCCGCCGACTTCAGGCCTGGAAGGAACGAGATCATGTAGGCCCACTCGCTGTCTTGCGCCAGCGCGTCGGGCCCGATCACGTCGGTGATCAGGTCACCGGCCTTGATCGCGCCGTTGACGATCGTGACCTTCGCCAGCCCTGCCTCGGGCCCGGGGATCTGGCCTTTCTGAAGCTCCGTGAGCGTGCGATAGCCGGTGAAGCGCACCGCCAGCAGCTCGGAGACGATCTCGCCGAGCTGGTGGCGCACCTCGGGGTCGCGGCGGGCGTGCTCGTCCTCGGCGATCGCCTGCGCGAAGCGGGTCGAGTTGTAGCCGAGGCCCTCGCCGCCGAGGCCGATCGTGACGCGCTCGAACATCAGCGTTGTCAGGGCGGTGCCCCAGCCGTTGCCCACGCCGCCGACAACGGCGTCGGGATCGAGTGCGACATCGTCGAAGAAGACCTCGTTGAACTCGGCCTCGCCGGAGATCTGGCGCAGACCTCTGACGGTCACACCAGCGGCGTCCATCGGCACGATGAACATCGTCATGCCCTTGTGCTTGGGCACGTCCGTGTCGGTGCGTGCGAGCAGCAGCCCGTAGGAGGCGAACTGGGCATTGGTCGTCCACACCTTCTGGCCGCTCAAGCGCCAGCTGCCGTCGTCCTGCAGGCGCGCACGGGCCTGCACCGCAGCGAGGTCAGAGCCGGCGGCGGGCTCGGAGAACAGCTGGCACCAGACCTCGTCCCCGTGCAGCATCGGGCCGAGATAGCGTGCCTTCTGCTCCTCGGCACCGTGGGCGATCAGCGTCGGGCCGAGCATGCCGACGCCGATCGCGTCGAGGATGCCGGGGACTTTCGCCTGGCCGATTTCCTGGTTGCAGATCAGCTGCTCGATCGGACCGAGGCCCTGGCCGCCGTACTCCTTCGGCCAGGTCACGCCCGCGAGCCCTGCCTCGGCGAGCTTGCCCTGCCAGGCGCGCCGCGCCGTGACGATCTCGTCCTCGTCCTTCAGTGCATCAGGGCCCGTGAGAACCGGCGCCTGGGACTTGTGCTCTGTGATCCAGGACCGCACCTGGGCGCGGTAAGCGGCCTGCTCTGGGGTGTCGTCGAGATCCACGGCTGCATCCTCCTCCTTTGGCTGACTGACCAGTCAATCGATATCACCAACGGTACTCCCTCGCGCGAACATGCGTCGCGCAGGCTCAGGCGCCGGGGGGGATCGGCGGCTGCGAGACGGGCGCTTGGTGGTAGACGCCTTCGAACCCGCGGTTGAGCAGATAGCTCGCCTGGGTGGCCGGGTCGGGCGAATGCAGCAGCACCACGCCGAGGCGTACGCCGTGGCGCTCGGCAATCGCCACCAGACAGCGGCCGGCGGCTTCCGTTTCGCCGGTCTTCATCCCGATGGTGCCCGGGTATTTGTAGATCAGCAGCGGATTGTTGTTGTACAGGTAGAGCTTGCCGCCCTTGATCGGGAACGGCAGGACGGCAGAGTAGGTGCGCACGATGCTCGCGATCCGCGGCTGCTGCAGATCGACGTGCGCGAGCAGCGCGAGGTCGGCGGCGCAGGAGAAGTTGTACTGGTCGTAGTAGCCCGATGGCGAGGAGTAGTGCGTACAACCCATCCCCAGCTTGGCGGCCTCGACGTTCATGCGGGTCACGAAGTTGCTGACGCTGTGAGCGATGTGTTCGGCTAGCGCGACTGCTGCGTCATTGCCCGAGGGCAGCAGCAGTCCGTAGAGCATGCTCTCCAGGCGCACGTGTTTGCCCAGCGGCAGCACCCCGACCTTCGAGCCGGGCATGTCGACCGCCGCTCTGGTCACGAGCACGGGCGCGTCCGGAGGGGCGGAGGTGACAGTGAGCAGTGCGGTCATCATCTTCGTTAGGCTGGCGATCCGCAGGCGCGTGTAGGGGTTGTGCTGCCAAAGGACCTGGCCGGTGTCGAGGTTGAACAGGATGCCCGCGTGTGGCTGTTCGTGGAAGGGGGGGTGTATCGGGTCCTGTTCGAGATCGCCGATTCCCTTCAGGGTGAGCGCGGGCTTGCCGAGGGGCAGGCCGATCGGGGAGCGCGCCGGGTGCACGAGCGTCGCGGTGTTGGAGCTCGCCTGTAGGTGGCGCTGGGACGTCGCTGAGGTCGATTCGTGCGCACCGCCGGGCCCGGCGGTGGCCATCACGACGACCACGGCCGCGAACACCAACGCGATTGTGAGCGCAAACAGCGCGCGCCGGCGACGTCGCCGGCGAGAAGCCACCTCGCGCCGGCGCCGGCGGTGGCTGGGGGTCATGAAGGGCGAGGTGCTCATCGCAGGCAGTTCATGAGTCTCACTTCTCTTCCTCCTCCGCAGAGGGCAGTCGCAGAGGACAGTGTTACTGGCGGGGAGGATTGAACAGCGCGCCGACGATCCCCACGAGCAGCAGCACGAGGATGAAGGCCGATAGCAGGCTCGCGATCGTGACCCCCTGTTCGAGCGCGGCGCTGACGGTGAGGAAGGCGAAGCCGACGATGAAGATCAACACCGCAAGGAGCACGAGGGTGCGCGTCATAACCGCGATCGGATCTTGCTCGGCAGGAGGAGGATCGGTGCAGACTATCTGCGGCTCGGCGGCCCTACGCCGGCGAGTGGACCGGTGCCCGGGCGAGCCTGCGGGACGTGCTGGTCGGCGTGGTAGCTGGAGCGCACCAAGGGCCCCGCCGCGACGTGCTCGAAACCGAGCTCGTAGGCGGCGCGCTCGAGCGCTAGGAACTCATCCGGATGCCAGTAGCGCACAACGGGAAGGTGACGTTCGGAGGGTCGTAGGTACTGCCCCACGGTGAGCACTCCGACCCCGTGGGCGCGGAGGGTGGCGAACGTGTCGACGAGCTCCTCGTGGGTCTCGCTCAACCCGACCATCAGCCCCGACTTGGTCGTGACCTCGCCTTCGCCCATCTCGCTGGCCAGGCGCAGGACGCGACAGGAGCGTTGGAACTCGGAGCCGCGCCGGGCGATCGGGTAGAGGCGCGGGACGACCTCGACATTGTGGTTGAAGACGTCTGGTCGCTCGGCGATCACCTTCGCGAGCGGCATCTCCTGGCCCTGGAAGTCAGGGGTCAGCACCTCGACCTGGCACTCGGGCGCCTGGCGGCGGACTTGGCGGATGACCCCGACGAACGCGTGGGCGCCCTTGTCGGGCAGGTCGTCGCGATCGACTGAGGTGATCACCGCGTGGCGCAGGCCCATGCGCGCGATCGAGCGCGCAACCCGCGCGGGCTCGAGCGGATCGTTCCAGGTGGGCTTACCGGTCTGCACGTTGCAGAAGCCGCAGCGGCGGGTGCAGGTATCCCCGAGGATCATGAACGTCGCGGTGCCCCGCTCCCAGCACTCGCCGACGTTTGGGCAGGCCGCCTCCTGGCAGACGGTGTGCAGGTTCTCCGAGCGGATCAGCTCGGTCAGCTCGCGGTAGCGCGCGCCGCCGGGCGGCGGGACTTTGAACCAGGGGGGCTTGCGCTCACGCAGCGGACGTACCTCGGGGCCGAGGATCTCGAGCACGTCCATCCCGCCGGGGTTCTTGCGCGAGCGCGTGACGTGCTCGCGCGCGGGCACGGTCTCCGTGGCGGTGGTCGATGGACTCATGCGGGCACCGTCACCCGTCGCACAGAGGTAGGCGCGAGCGGCGCGTCGATTCCCAGGCGCTGTGGCGAGACGAGCCGCTGGCGACGGCCGTGGGCTTGGCAGAAGCTGTGGGCGATGCGCTTGCGAAAGCAACGCAGCCGCCCCCCTTCGCCGTCAGTCTCAACGGCCAGTGAGGTCATCTCAACGTCGGGCAGTCCGCAGGCGATCACCCAGGAGAAGGGGTTGAGGTCGTTCTCGACATTGACCGCAAAGCCATGAGTGGAGATACTGCGGGAGACGTGCACACCGATCGAGGCGATCTTACGGGGACCCACCCAAACGCCTGTGTAGTCGGGGCCTTCGTCCGCGCGCGAGTGAGCTTCGATCCCTTCGCAGGCGAGCGAAGCAACGATCGCAGCTTCCATCGTGCGCAGGTGTGAGCCGATGTCGGTGACGTTCATGATCGGATAGCCGACCAGCTGGCCGGGACCGTGATAGGTGACGCGCCCGCCACGGTTAGTCTCGACTAGCTCGATCCCGTGCGTGCGGTAGAAGTCCTCGCCGAGCGCGAGCTCGCCGGGGGTGGAGCGCCGCCCGCGCGTGTAGACGGGATGGTGCTCGAGCAGGAGCAGCGTGTCGGGCAGCTCGTTGACCTGTCGTCGCGCACGGACACGCTCCTGGAGGGCCACGGCGTCGAGGTAGGGGATCGTGCCGAGGTGGCACACCCAAAGCTCGTCGCGCGTCATGTGTTCAGGTTAGCGTCGGGCCTGTGATAGGCGTCGGGCTTCGATCAGAGCGTGAGCGCGGCGGGCGCTTCGAGCAACTCGCGGATGCGTGCGAGAAAGCGCGCGGCGGGCGCTCCGTAGAGAATGCGGTGATCGCAGGCGAGGGTAATGGTCATCGTGTTGCGTGCCTGCACCTCGCCGTTGCGGACCACGGCGCGCGGCTTCAGCGAGCCGACGGACAGGATCGCCGCCTGGGGCGGGTTGATGATCGCGGTGAACGCGCTGACGCCGAACATGCCGAGATTGGAGACCGTGAACGTGCCTCCGCCCAGCTCCGGTGGGGTGATCGAGTGATCGCGCACGCGAGCTGCCAGCGCCTGCGTCTCGCGGGCGATCTCGCCGAGGGACTTCTGGTCGGCGTCGAATACGGTCGGCACGATCAACGTTCCGCCCGCTGGCTCATCGGCGTCGGCCGCAACCGCCATACCGACGTTGACGCGGTTGTGCAGCTGGAGGCGACCGTCGCGATAGCTGGAGTTCGCCGTGGGAAACTCACGCAGCGCCAGCGCGCAAGCCTTGATGACCATATCGTTGTAGGTGGGTACTGGGTGGGTGGGGATCCCATCCTTCGCGAGGGACTTTAGCTCGGCGCGCAGCGCGACGCACGCCTCCATGTCCACGTCGGATTGGAGCTCGAAGTGGGGGATGGTGGCCTTCGACTCGGCCATCCGCCGCGCGATCGTCTGCTGCGTGCGTGACAGCTCCACGGTGCTCGTCTCGCCCTTTGCCGTCGTCACGCCCGCGAGGCCCGCTGCGGGCGGCGGTGTCACGTCCGTGTCGGGTGGTGGCGTCGCGCGGCTGTCGTGAGGCGAGGTGCCCTCGACGGGTTCTTGGCCGGCATTCGCTGGCACGTCTGCCTTTACGATCCTTCCTCCCGGGCCGCTGCCGGTCACCGTGTGCAGGTCCACCCCGCGCGAGCTTGCGATCCGCTTGGCCAGCGGCGATGCCTTGACACGCTCACCCGCGGGTGGCTTCTTCGCCGGAGAGGTCTCCGGTAACTCGCTCCCCGGGCTCTCTTCGACCGTGCGCACGTCAGCATGTCTTGAGCCTGGGCCATCCTCATTCTTGGCGACGGTTGAGGCAGGCGTACCCGGATCATTGCTACCGCCGATTTGCGCGATGACCGCGCCGACCGGCAGCGTGTCGCCCTCGGCGGCGACGATCTGCAGGACGCCCTCCTGATCGGACTCGTAGGTCATGTTCGCCTTGTCGGTCTCGATCTCAACCAGCTCTTGGCCGCGGCTCACCTGCTCCCCGTCGGCCGCGAGCCAACTCAGGATCGTGCCCTCCTCCATCGTGTCCGACAACCGCGGCATCACGATTTCGGCCATCTAGTCTGCTCCTGTGATCGCTGCCGGGCGCTTGCCGACGGTCGCGAGCGCGGCCTGGACGATCTGGGGCTCGTGGGGAAAGGCGATGTCCTCTAAAGGCTTTGAGTAAGGCATCGGCACATCGGCGCCGGAGACACGCGCGACGGGCGCGTCGAGGTCGTCGAAGGCGTGCTCGGCGATCAGCGCCGCCAGGTTCGCGCCGACCCCACCGTGGGGCCAGCCCTCCTCGACGACGACACAGCGGTTGGTCTTGCGCACCGAGGTGAGGATTGTGTCGAGGTCGAGCGGACGCAATGTGCGCGGGTCGATTACCTCGGCCTCCACGCCGTGCTCCTTCGCGAGTGTCTCCGCGGCTCGCTCCGCGGTGAGCGCCATCCGCGAGACGCCCACGATCGTCACGTCAGCGCCCTCTCTGGCGATACGCGCGTGCCCGAAGTCGACTGTCGTCTCCTCGTCGTTCGGGACCTCGCCGCGGATCCCGTACAGCGACTCGTGCTCGATGAAGATCACGGGGTTCTCGTCGCGGATCGCGGTCTTCAGCAAGCCCTTGGCGTCGGCCGGCGTTGCGGGGACGGCGACGAGCAGGCCGGGGACGTGCAGAAACATCGCCTCCAGACAGTGTGAGTGCGTCGGCCCGAGCTGGTGGCCCGCGCCCTGGGGCATCCGGATCACCAGCGGCACCGACACCTGGCCACCGAACATGTAGCGGATGTGGGCGGCGCTGTTGACGATCTGGTCGAACGCCAGCAGCGCGAAGTTGATCGTCATCAGCTCGACGACCGGCCGCAGCCCGCTCATCGCGGCGCCCACGCCCACGCCCACGATCGTGTTCTCCGAGATCGGCGTATCGCGCACGCGCTTCTCGCCGAACTCCTCCAGCAGTCCCGCGGTGACCTTGAACGCCCCGCCGAACACGCCGATGTCCTCGCCCATCAGCACCACGCGCTCGTCGCGTCTGAGCTCCTCGCGCAGCGCCGCGTTCAGGGCCTCGCGGTAGCGCAGCTCGGTCATCAGTGATACGCACCGTGGACTTGCTCGTCGAGCACGTAGATGTCCTCGTAGAGCGAATCGGGGTCCGGGAACGGCGATGCCTCCGCAAATGCGACCGCCGCATCCACGCGCGCGACCGCTTCTCCGTCGAGCCACTCGCGGTCGTCCCCATCGAGGATCCCCACGCGTTCCAGCAGCTCGCCAAACGCCGGAATCGGGTCGCGCTCGCGCCAGTGCGCGACCTCCTCCTTGCTGCGGTACTCCTCCGGGTCGGCCATCGAATGGCCGCGAAAGCGGTATGTCACGGCCTCGACGAGCACTGGTTGGCGGTTTTCCCTTACACGCTCCACGGCCTCTGAGATCACCGCGTGCGTAGCGACCACGTCCATCCCATCACAACGCGTCCCCGGTACGCCGAGGCTCTCGCCCTTGCGCTGCAAGTCGGTCACGGCCGAATGGCGCGCGAGCGATGTGCCCATGCCGAACTGGTTGTTGATCACCACGAACACCACAGGCAGGCTCCATAGCGCCGCCAGGTTCAGTGTTTCCCCGAACGTGCCCTGGTTGGAAGCGCCGTCGCCGAACGTGCAGAGGGTCACGTCGTCGGTCTCGGTATAGTCGCTCGCCAGCCCGATCCCGGTCGCGATCGGCAGGTTGCCGCCGACGATTCCGTAGCCGCCCATGAAGCGACGGGAGAGGTCGAACATGTGCATCGAGCCGCCGTGTCCGCCGCAACAGCCGTCGACGCGCCCGAACAGCTCGGCCATGACCTTCTCGGGCGGAGTGCCGCGCGCCAGCGCATAGCCGTGTGAGCGGTAGGTCGAGACGAGATAGTCCGTCTCGCGCAGCGCCCGCGTGCTGCCCACGATCGTTGCCTCCTCGCCGATCGACAGATGCAGGAAGCCGCCGATCTTCGCCCGCGCGTACATCTCGCCCGCGCGCTCCTCGAAGCGGCGGATCAAGGTCATCGTCTGGAGCCACTCGCTCGCGTGGTCAGGCTCCGGCAGGTTGGGTTTGGTCGCGGACGTCGGTGAGACAGGCGCGTGGATCTGCTCCGATGCGCTGGGCCTGACCTCGGGCTCCGATGGGCTTGGCATCAACTCTCCACGGTAGCCCAGCGCGCGAGGAACTCCTCGGCCTCTAGTTGCGACAGGTCCGTGCGTAGCGCCCGCGCAAGCCTCGAGGCCGCCTGGGGCGGGCGGTCCCAAAACAGGACCACTTCCCCGGCGTCGACTTCCACCACCTCGATGTGGTCGACCCGGCTGGTGTCCGCCAGCAGCGCGGGCGTGCGTCCGCCGCGGGTGACGATCAGCCGGTATGCGCGGTTGGCCTTCATTGCGCTTGCGCCAGGCCTATATGTGTGGCTGCGTCCTCAACGGCGTGCTCGCCAACGAACACCTTCTCTCCGATCCGCATCGCCGGCACGTCGGTCACCCCGGCCTGTGCCGCCAGTGCGGTTGCGCCGGACAGCTGCTCTGCGACCAAACGCAGCTCGGCTCCTCGGAGCACCGCGGCCGGATGCATCTCACAGGCCGCCGCGGCGATCAACACGAAGTCGGGGTCCTCGAGCGAGTGCCCGCCCGCAAACGCTTGGCGGAAGGCCGCCTGCACGAACGGCACCGTTCGACCGATCGACTTGGCGTACGTCGCGACACGCATCGCCAGCGCGCTGTCGAAGGGGAACGGGTTGGGCCACTTCAGCGGCTGCAGGCCCTGCTTGTCGGCGCTCCGCTCGATCTCCTCGCGAAAGACCTCCTGCTCAGTGCGGCATCGGTAAGCCTTGAATGTCTCAGCATTTGAAAGCTCGCGCGCGAGCACCGGCTGCCACTCCGCTGGCATCGGCAATACCTGCAGGATGCGCTCGGCCGCCAGGTAGGCGATCGGGCTGGCTAAATCGAAATAGAACGCTGCGTCCGCTGAGGGCATCTCGCCCGAGATTAGTGCGCACGGCGGAGGAGGCCGGGCCGTGGATGGCAGACGACGCACGCGAGCGCAGACGTGCTACCGATCGTCCGGGATCGGCCAGCACGGCGAGCATCGCGACCGATCGGAGATCGGCCAGCGTATGACGCCACGGAACGGCCTCCTCAACCGTGGATCAGCCAGCCGTCGGCTGCGCGTCCTGCCTCCATCACGGCCTCTGACAGCGTGGGGTGGCCATGGATCGTGCGGGCCACCTCGGCGAAGCCGCCCTCCAGCGCGCGTACGTTCACGAGCTCCTGGATCAACTCGGTCGCGCGCGCGCCGACGATGTGCCCGCCGAGCAGCTCGCCGTACTTCGACTCGCCCACGAGCTTGACCATCCCGGAGCGGTCGCCGTAAACGATCCCGCCGCCGACCGCGCCGTAGGGCACCTTGCCGACGATCACGTCATAGCCCTGCTCGCGCGCCTGTGCCTCGGTCAGGCCGAAGGAGCCGACGTTCGGCGTGCAGAAAGTCGCCCGCGGGATGTCCACGTAGGCGATCAGATGGGTCGCGAGGCCGGCGGAGTCCTCCGCGGCGATAACCCCCTCGTCAGATGCCTTGTGCGCGAGCGCGGGACCGGCGACGAGGTCGCCGATCGCGTAGACGCCCTTGCGCGAGGTGCGCAGTGCCCCGTCCACCTTCACCAGACCGCGCTCATCAAGCTCTACGCCTGCCTCGGCGAGGCCGAGCCCGTCGATGTCCGCTCCGCGCCCGGCGCAGATCACGAAGTAGTCGACCTCGGCGGTCTCCTCGCCGTAGGAGAAGCTCACGCTTCCCTCGCCGCCCCTCACCTCCTGCACGGGAGTTCCGGTGTGGACTTGGATGCCCTGGCGCTTCAGTCCCCGCTCGACTAGCCGCGAGATGTCGGCGTCCTCGCTCGGTAGCAGGCGCTCGAGCGCCTCCAGCAGCAGCACCTCGCTGCCCAGCCGGGCAAAGCCTGAGGCGATCTCCGCACCCGACGCTCCCGCACCGACCACCGCCAAGCGGGCGGGCAGCTCTTGGAGCGCCCACGCCTGCTCGGTGCCGATCACACGCTCGGCGAACTCGACTCCGGGGATCGCTCGGGGGATCGAGCCGGTCGCGAGAATCACGGTCTCCGCGGAGACCGTCTGATCACCGACGCGCACATCTCCGTCGGCGGTCAAAGCGCCGGAGCCATCGATCAGGTCGATCGCGTTTTTCTTGAACAGCCCGGCGACACCACCGGTGAGCGTGGAGACGACTTTCTCGCGGCGCGCCTGCACGGCTGCGTAGTCGACCTCGACGCCAGCGACCTTCAGCCCGTACTCGTCCGCCTCGCGGATCTCGCTCAGCAGATCAGCCGAGCGCAGCACCGCCTTGGCGGGGATGCACGCATAGTTCAAGCAGCGCCCGCCGACCTTGTCCTGCTCGAGCACCGCCGTCTTTTTCCCGAGCTGCGCAGCGCGGATCGCGGCGACATAGCCGCCCGGCCCGGAGCCGATCACGATGCAGTCGTAGGAACTCTCTGCCATAGAGGCCTGAGCCTATCGAACGTCGCTGCGCTTCCAGGGCCGTCCCATGAAGCGCGAGGCTATTGGTGTTCGCCGGCCTGAATCCTGCCCATCACTCGCACCAGCTTCCAGAACAGCCACCCCCCCAGCCCGACGCTCACCACGCAGATCGCCGCGGCGAGGATCGTCGATGCCACCACGAGCGCGAGCGAGGTGACGATGATCTGGAAGGCGAGCAGCGCCTCGAAGCCGAGCACCGCCCAATAGCGCCGCTGATACATGCCGAAGGCGAGCAGCAGCAGGACGATCGTCAAAAACGCCCCGCCGGGAAGCGAGCCACCACGACTGCGGAGGTCGTGAACGGTCGCGGCGCCGACGATCACACCGAGGGCAAGCAGGACGCAGACGGCGATCGCGACGAGCAGCGCGGATGGACGCTCGCCCTCGCCCAAGGGCTCCAGCTCGGCGCGGAGCAGCTCATCGCGCTGGCCGCGATCGGGGCGGCTGCGGGCAGCGTTGTCCGGGTCTGTTGCGTCTGCCGGGCCGGAAGGCATCTCCCCGACCGGGGGCTCGTCTGGATGAGCCTCAGGTGTGGGAAGCGCCAACTCAGGCCTCGAAGGGGTGCTCGTCGAGCAACTCACGCAGCTCGCGGGCGGCGTGCTCGGGATTCTCCGCCGCGGCGATCGCGCGCAATACGCACAGCCGCCGTGCCCCGGCATCGATCGCGTCGGCTGCGTTCGGAGCGTCAATCCCGCCGATCGCAAAGTACGGAAGGGGCGCGTGCTCGGCGGCGTAGCGCACGAGCTCCAAGCCCACCGCGGGACGACCCGGCTTGGTCGGGGTGGCGTGGACGGGCCCGACGCCGATGTAGTCGACGAGCCCGGCATCCACGGCATCGATCTCCCGCGGCGCGTGGGTGGAGAGCCCGATCAGCATGTCGGCGCCGAGGAGCTCGCGCACCTCCTCGACCGGCATGTCCTCCTGGCCGACGTGCACCCCGTCGGCGCCCACCTCGCGCGCGACGAACGGTCGGTCGTTGACGATCAACAGCGCGCCGAGCCGCTCGCACAGCGCCCGCGCGGCATTCGCGACCGCGACCAGCTCATCGTCGGGAAGCTGCTTCTCGCGCAGCTGCACGATGTCCACGCCGCCTGCGATCGCAGCACGCAGTAGGTCGGGCAGGGCGGCCTCGGCGGAAGACGCATCCGAGATCGACCCGCAGACGAGGTACAGCCGTGCGGCGGCGAGACGAGCACGCCGCTCGGCGCCGAGGTCTTGCACGGACATAGATCCGCAGTCTGACAGCGGGCTAGCATCAACCACGTGTCCGCTATCTCCGAGGGTGCCCGGCCGGTCGATGTGGTTGTCGTCGGTGGCGGCGTGATCGGCTTGGCCGTCGCCTGGCGCGCTCAGGCAAAGGGGCTGTCGGCGACGGTGCTCGAGCGCGAGGAGATCGGGCGGGGAACCTCCTACGTAGCGGCCGGGATGCTCGCGCCGGTGGCCGAGGTGGAGTTCGGTGAGGCTGGACGGGCGATGCTCGAGCTGGGGCTGCGCTCGGCGGAGATGTGGCCGGAGTTCGCGGCCGAGCTGGAGCGGTGCAGCGGCGAGGAGGTGGGTCTGCTGAGGACGGGCACGCTGGTGCTCGCGCGCGACGAGGACGAGGCGCGTGAGCTGGAGCGCCAGATTGCATGGCGCGATTCGCTGGGGCTGCGCACGGTGCGTCTGCGAGGCAGCGACGCCCGCGAGCGTGAGCCGGCGCTTGCACCCACCATGCGTTTGGCGCTGGAAGCGCCGGAGGATCACTCGGTCGATCCACGCCGCGTGCTCGGGGCGTTGCGCCGGGCGTGTGAGGTGGCCGGGGTTGCAGTGCGCGAGCACTCGCCGGTGGCGCGCGTCGAGCTGGATGGCGCCGGCACGCAGGTTGTGGCGGTTGCGCTCCAGGACGGCGAGCTCGTGTCCGCGCGCCATGTGGTGATCGCCGCCGGCGCGTGGAGCGGCAGTCTGGAGGGGTTGCCATTAGAGGCCTGCATGCCGGTACGCCCGGTCAAGGGCCAGCTCCTACGCCTACGCGACCCCGCCGGTCCGGGGCTGCTGAAGCGCGTCGTGCGGTTTGAGGGCGGCTACCTCCTCCCGCGCGCGGACGGGCGCTATGTCCTGGGCGCGACGGTCGAGGAGCGCGGTTTCGAACGGCACGCGACCGCTGGCGGAGTGTACGAGCTGCTGCGCGACGCCCACGAGGTCGTCCCCGGCGTGAGCGAGCTACAGATCGAGGAGTTGTGCGTCGGATTGCGCCCGGGCACACCGGATAATGTCCCCTTGGTCGGCCCCGGTGCGCTTCCCGGCTTGACTTGGGCGACGGGCCATCACCGCAACGGCATCCTGCTCGCGCCGCTCACCGCCGAGCTGGTTGTCGAGGCGCTGCTCGGTGAGCAGGCTGGCAACCCGCTGCTGTCCGCCTGTGACCCCTTGCGTTTTACGGCCGAGTCGGACAGTCCCCTACGCAAAGACTCGCTTTCCCCAGTGGGAGCTCCGCGATGATCGTCAACGGGCAGAGTGCTGAGATCCAACCAGGCGAGACTGTCGCGTCGGTACTTGATCGTCTCGGCCTGTCACTCGACGCTCGGGGAGTTGCCGTGGCCGTCGACGGCGAGGTCGTGCCACGAGCCGTCTGGCCGAGCTTTGCGCTCGACGCGGATGCACATGTGGAGGTGCTCACAGCGATGCAGGGAGGATGATCCGGGGGATGACCGATCCGACGAGCACCGCACCGCCCAGCGCGGCCGCGCACAACGGCACAGGACCCGTCGAAGATGCGCTGCGGATTGCTGACCGCACGTTTCAATCGCGCCTGTTGCTCGGCACCGGCGGGTTCCCATCGCTGGAGCTGCTCGCCGAGGCGATTGTGCACAGCGGCTCGCAGCTCGTGACTGTCGCCCTGCGTCGTATCGATCCTGCCGCGCGCGGCTCGCTGGTTGACGTGCTCTCTGCCGCCGAGGTCGAGCTGTTGCCGAACACGGCCGGCTGCTTCACCGCCCGCGACGCGGTCCTCACCGCGAAGCTCGCGCGTGAGGCGTTCCAGACCGACTGGGTGAAGCTCGAGGTGATCGGCGACGAGAACACGCTGCTGCCCGACGCCCCCGAGCTGCTGCGCGCCGCCGAGGAGCTCGTCGACGACGGCTTCGTCGTGCTGCCGTATACGACCGACGATCCGATCCTCGCACGGCGGCTGGTCGATATCGGCTGCGCGGCGGTGATGCCGCTGGGCTCGCCGATCGGCAGCGGCATGGGCATCCGTAACCCCTACAACATCAGCCTGATCCGCGAAGCCGTGCAGGTCCCGGTCGTGCTCGACGCCGGCATCGGCACGGCCTCCGACGCGGCGCTCGCGATGGAGCTCGGTTGCGATGCCGTGATGGCGGCCAGCGCGATCGCCCGCGCCCAGGATCCCGTGCGCATGGCAAGCGCGATGCGCCACGCAGTCGAGGCCGGGCGCTTGGCGCGCACCGCGGGCCGTATACCCCGCCGGCTCTACGCCACCGCTTCCACGCCCGACGAAGGCATGCCGGACTTCTCTACTTAACGACTTCGATCGTCCCGTTCATGCTCGCCGGGTGGTAGGTGCACTCGTAGTGGATGACCCCCGGCTTGGTGACCTTGTACGAGAATTTCGAACCTTCATTGAGGTTGGCAGAGGCGAAATGCGCCGGACCGGACTGGGAGGTCACGTTGTGCGTGACGTCGTCGTAATCCGTCCACTTGAGTGTGCTCCCCACCTTCACCCTGACCGTGTCCGGGTTGATCGCGATGTTGCGATAGGCGATCTGGACTGTCCCACTCTGCACGGGCGTCGAGGACGCCGGCGCGGCGTACTTGGGCGTCGAGTCCGTTTTCAGGCCGCCGGAAGCCGTGCTCGTGGAACTGGAGGTGCTGGAGCTGCTCGATCCGCAACCAGCCACAAACAGAACCGCGGAGCAGGCGATCAGGGCTCCTAGCAGCAGACCTACTCTCATCGGACGATCCTTTCTTCGCAGACGTTGCGCTCAGCCTAACCTAGACTGGCCGGTCCATGACACGCCACTTTCTCACGGGAGCTGAGCTCTCCGCGACTGAGCTCGCCGCCTTGCTCGACCGCGCCGCCGAGCTGAAGGCCGCGCCGCTCTCCTCCCGCGCGCTCTCCGGAAAGAGTGTCGCGCTGATCTTCCAGAAGCCCTCGACCCGGACGCGGCTGTCATTCGAGGTCGGCATCCACGAGCTGGGCGGCCATCCCGTCGTGCTGCGCGCCGACGAGCTGCAGCTCTCGCGCGGAGAGTCCCCGCGCGACACGGCCCTCGTCCTCTCCCGCCACGTCTGCGCCGTGGGCGTGCGCACGGGGCCCGACGAGATGCTCGCCGAGCTAGCTGAGTACAGCTCTGTCCCGATCTTCAACATGCTCACCGCCCAGCATCACCCCTGTCAGGCGCTGGCCGACCTGCTGACCCTGCGTGAGGCGCTCGGCACGCTCAAAGGCGCGCGGATCGCCTACGTCGGCGACGGCAACAACGTCGCGCGCTCGCTGGCCTTGCTCGGCACGCTGGCGGGGCTCAACGTGGCCGTGGCCTCCCCATCCGGCTACACGCTGGAGGAGAACCTCGCGCTGTCGGCGGAAGCGACGGGCTCGCTCACGCTGCACGGCGACCCGCTCGAGGCCGTAGCCGGTGCACAGGCCGTCTACACGGATGTGTGGGTCAGCATGGGTGACGAGGCGAGCGCCGCCGATCGCCGCGCCGCCCTGGGGCGCTACCGGATCGACGACGCGCTGCTCGACGCCGCGGCGCCGGGCGCCTTCGCGATGCACGACCTGCCCGCGCACCCCGGCGAGGAGATCTCCGCGGAGGTTCTCTATGGCTCTCGCCAGCGCATCTGGGATCAGGCCGAGAACCGCCGCCATGCGCAAAAGGCTCTGCTCGAGCTTCTGATCGCGCCCGAGGACTCGCCGCGATGACGCCCGACTCCACGACCCTGCCCGACACGCTGTCGGATGAGCGCTCGCCCCGCCCGCAACGGGGCGATGAGCTGGAGCTGCAGATCGACTCGCTCGCCTTCGGGGGGGAGGGCGTCGCGCGGCTGGGTGATGGCGGCTACGTCGTGTTCGTCGCGGGCGCCATCCCAGGTGATCGCGTGCGCGCGGTCGTGCACAAGCGCAAGCGCAGCTACGCGCACGCCCGCGCCGTGGAGATCCTGGAGCCCAGCCCCGAGCGGATTCCCCCCCGCGCCGACCATCCGGGAGTCCCGTGGCAGGTGCTTCCCTACGCGCGCCAGCTCGAGATCAAGCGCGCGCAGGTCGATGACGCGCTGCGGCGGATCGGCCGGTTGGATGGGTTCGAGCTGCAGGAGATCGTGCCAGCCTTGGCGCAGTGGCGCTACCGCAACAAGCTCGAGTACTCCTTCGGCGCCGGTCCGGACGGCTCCCTGGTGTGTGGCTTCCATGCTCCGGCGGGTGCCAACAGCGTGGTGGCGATCGAGGACTGCATGCTGGCCTCCGAGCGGGGCAACCTCGCACGCGAGGTTGCGCTGGCCTGGTGCCGCGCGCAGGGCCTCGCCGCATGGGAGCGTGGCGGCGGTCGCGGGGGTCCTGCCGGCGAAGGCCGGGAGCGGACGGCGCGGGTGGGGGCCGATCCGGACGGGCGCGCGCGCCTGCGCAACCTCGTCGTGCGCGAAGGCCGGTGTACCGGGCAGCTGCAAATCCGGATCGTCACGACCGACGGCGAGCTCGAGGCGGGCTCCCTCGCGCAGGCGCTGAGCGACGCGCTGGGCGAGAGTCTCAGCGGCGTGCTGTGGACGCGCTCGCGCAGCCTTGCGGAGACGACCGCGGGTGGCGACACCGAGCTGGTGTGGGGTGAGGCCGAGCTGGGAGAGCGTCTTGGGGAGCTCGACCTGCGGATCTCTCCCGAGGCGTTCTTCCAGACAAATACCGAGATGGCCGAGCTGCTTTACGAGGTGGTCGTCGAGTACGCGGCGTTGGAGGGCTGGGAGCGAGTGTATGACCTCTATTCCGGGATCGGCACGATCGCGCTCACGCTCGCCCCGCGCGCCGGTGAGCTGTGGGGGATCGAGATGGTGCAAGAGGCCGTCGCTGACGCGATCGCCGCGGCGCGGCGCAACGAGATCCCGGGGGTTCAGTTCTTCGCCGGCGATACCCGCCTCGCCCTCCCCGAGCTGGTCGAGCGCGCTGGGCGCCCCGACGTCGTCGTCGTCGATCCGCCGCGCGCCGGTCTTTCCCAGAAAGTTGTGCGCCGGATTATCGAGGCCTCGCCGAAGCGGATCGTCTACGTGTCCTGCAACCCAACGACGTTGGCGCCCAACGCCGCCCAGCTCGTCGAGGCGGGCTGGGTCCTGCGCAAGGTCCGCCCGGTCGACATGTTTCCCCAGACACACCACATCGAGTGCGTGGCGTTGTTGGAGCGCGGATAGGGTTCAAAGACATGCGTGCCGTCACAATTCGCGAGCAGCAGATCGCGATCGAGGAGCATCCCGATCCGGAGCCTGCCGCCGGCGAGGTGCTCGTGCGCGTCCGCGCCGCCGGGCTGAACGGCGGGGACATGATGCAGCTTCGCGGACTGTACCCAGCGCCCCTCGGCTACCCGCAGGACATCCCCGGGATGGAGCTCGCCGGCGAGGTGGTTGCGCTCGGCGCCCACCCTCCCGGGACCGAGCGCTTTGCGGTGGGGGACCGTGTGATGGCGATCGTCGGCGGCGGCGCGCAGGCCGAGTTGATGACGGTGCACGAGCGGCTGTTGATGCCGGTACCGGCTGCGCTCGACTGGCCTGGCGCGGGCGGTTTGCCCGAGGTCTTCACCACCGCCCATGACGCCATCTTCGTCCAGGCCGAGCTGCGCTCAGGCGAGCGCCTGCTCGTGCACGGCGCCGCCGGCGGCGTCGGCACGGCCGCGATCCAGCTCGCCCGCGCGGCCGGCGCGCGGGCGACCGCGACCGTTCGCCACGAGGGGCTGCGCGAGCAGGTTGCCGCGCTTGGAGCCGAGGTGATCGCGCCCGAGGGCTTCTCCGAGCATGGTCCGTTCGACGTGATCCTCGAGCTCGTCGGCGCCCCCAATCTCTCGGAGAATCTCACCGCGCTCGCGACCGGAGGGCGAATCTCCGTGATCGGTGTCGCCGCGGGCGCCAAGGGCGAGCTGAATCTGCTCGCGCTGATGGGCAAGCGCGCCCGCATCCACGGCTCCACCCTGCGCGCGCGCTCGCTGGAGGAGAAAGCCCTGAACGCGAGGCGCGTCGAGCACGAGGTGCTGCCTCTGTTTGAAACTAGCCCACCCCCCCTGCGCGTGCCGATCGCCGAGACCTTCCCACTCGAGCGTGCAGCCGATGCCTACGAGCGCTTCGCGGCTGGCGGCAAGCTCGGCAAGATCGTCATCACGATCTAATCCGGCCGTCAATAGGGCGGCTGCGCGGCGTACCAATCCCCGAGCGTGCGAAATGCCGCCCAGAAGGCGCGCTTGGCGTCCTGTTCGTCCAGGGAGTCGTCGATGTTCGGCACGTAAAGGGCGTCGATCGTCGGCGTGAGGCGTTGGACCTCGCCCAGCCGGGGTTCCAACGGACGCGCGAGTGGGATCTCCATGTCGCCAAGCGCGGCGAGCGCGTCCGGGCCCATCACGACGACGATCTTCGGCTGCACGATCGCGAGCTCTTCGACGACGCGCGCCACGCAGGCGAAGTCCGCAAGCGATGAGTCGCTCAGGGGACACTTCACGCAGAGCGTGCCGTAGACCGCGAGCGGATCGATCGACAGTCGCTTGAGCGACTTCATCAGCGCGCCGCCGGCGCGCCCGTAGAAGGCGACGCCCTCCTCGATCTCCGAGGGCAGCGGCGCGTGCTTGAGCAGCATGATGTCCGCCTGGGGGTGTCCCGAGCCGAGCACCGGCATCAGGTTGCCGCGCGGGCAGTGCGGGCAGGCCTGCAGCTCGCGCGTAAGCGAGTTCAGCTCACGGATTGCGCGCTCCAGGTACTTCTCGCGGATCTCGTCATCGGTTACGGGCATCGACCCCGAAGGATTTGACGGCGCGCGGACTTGTCCTTGACGCTGCACCCTTACTTGCGGCGGCCGCCCGTCGCGCGCTTGACCCGCCGGGCCTTCCGCGCCCGCTGGGCGGAGGCGGGCGTGGCCTTGGTCTGGAGGAACTTCAGCGCCTGCACATACAGCAGGCTCGTGGGGCGCGTGAGGATGTCGGCGTCCCGCAGCGACTGCATGAACTCAGCTGGCCCGTCGAAGTCGCGCATCCGAATTCGCACTGAGCCGAGGCCTTGGGCAACGTGCGAGTCCGAGCCCGCGCCCGCGACGATCCGGTACTTGGCCGCAAAGCGCGCCGCCTCCTCGTTGAACGCCCCGATCGCCACGCGAGGGTTGAAGACCTCGATCGCGTCGACGTCGTCGAGGATCGTGAGTAGGTGCTCGTAGTCGGGAACCGAGTGCATCCGATCGAACGGGTGCGGCACGTACACGAGACCGCCCTGGCGCTTAATCTCGGCGACGGTCTCCTCCAGGGTCAGACCACGGGGGATCTTCTCCTCGATGAACAGCCCGATCACCTCACCCTGGCCGGCAGTCTTCACCTCCTCGGCGACGATCACCTTCACGGGGGAGGAGGCGGGGTGGGCGGGGTCTAATAAGGCGGCCTGCCTGCGGGCCTCCAAAGCGCCGGAGATCTCGTTGTGGTCGGTCACCGCGATCGCGCCCAGTCCCTGCTCGCGCGCGGTGGCCAGCAGCACCTCCACCGGTGTGGCGCAATCGCCCGAGTGGTCGGTGTGCATGTGCAGGTCGACATCGATCAGCGGTCGTTTCGCCAGGCGCCGCTTCAGGGCTGGATCTCCGCCTGAGCGATGGCGCCGCGCCGCCAGGCCGCGGTAGATCTCCTCGAGCTCGGTGGCGGCATCGGCTGCGCTGGCTCCGTCGTCGAGCAGTCGATAGTCCCCCGGGAAGTGACGACCCATCAGCTCGGCTGTCGCGGGCAGGCTCGCGGTTCGTGCGTCCAGTCGCCCGAAGAAGGTCTCGACGAAACGCCGGGCGACGAGCGTCGAGAGCACCCGCTCGGTGGGCGCGTGGAAGGAACCGACGTTGAGCGAGCGCGAGTGACGCAAGGCAGCGTTGGATGTGCTCGGCGCGAACGGCTCGTGCACGTGGACGAAGTCGAGGGGGACGGTGCTCAGCAGTTCCTCGATTGTTCGCGCGACGTCGATCGGCAGCGCCGGCGCCCGTCGGCGGGTAGGTGGGTTCCGAATCTGTCTAGGACTGGGCTGTAGGTCGAGCACCTCACCGACGGCGATCACGCGCGGCTCGCCGCCATCGGTCCCCTCCAGCAGAGAGCCCGACCCCCCCGGTCCGCGCGCTGCTCGCAGCGCCTTGCGCGAGGCACGTACTCGCTCCTGCGAGCGCGACGGGGCCAGCACCAGCACCCGGTGCCCGCGCGCGGAGAGCTCGCGGGTGACGCGCTCGATGTAGGCGTTTACCTCGTTCTCCTGTGCCTCCCACGGATACGGGGTCACGTGGGCGATCGAGAACGGCATTGGCGACGCCGTCGGTCCCGCCATCGGCGAGCCTGCTAGCCGGCGGCGGTGCGCGTCTTGGTGGCGCTCACCGCCCGCGCCCCCGGTTTGGCCGCCCTGCCTGGACCGGCGCCACCGCCGGTGGAAGCCTTGGCCTGGGCGGCAGTCCCCTTCGCGCGCGATCTGGTTCCCGCCCGCCCCAAGCGCCCGGCATACTTGGCGATGAACTTCTCGGTGTCCAGGCGCGCCTGGTTGTCGGGACGCTGATTGTGGGGGGACTTCATCAAGTAGGAGGAGGGCCCGTCGAGTTGGCCGCCGACGCCGTGGTTGAGCGCGAGCTTGCAGCAGCGAACAGCGTCGATCACGATGCCGGCCGAGTTCGGGGAGTCCCACACCTCCAGCTTCATCTCGAGGTTCAGCGGGACGTCGCCGAAGGCTTGGCCCTCGATGCGGATGTGCGCCCACTTGCGATCGGTCAGCCACGGTACGTAGTCCGAGGGACCGACATGCACGTTCTCCGGGGCCAGCTCGTGGTCGATAATCGAGGTGACCGCATTCGTCTTGGAGATCTTCTTCGACTCCAGACGCTCGCGCTCGAGCATGTTGTAGAAGTCCATGTTGCCGCCGACGTTCAGCTGGGAGGTACGCTGGATGCGCACGCCGCGCTCCTCGAACAGGCGCGCGAGCGTGCGGTGCACGATCGTGGCGCCCACCTGCGACTTGATGTCGTCGCCGACGATCGGCAGATGCGCCTTTTTGAAGCGCTTGTCCCAGTAGTCCTCGCGGGCGATGAACACGGGGATGCAGTTGACGAAGCCGCAGCCGGCCTCGAGCACCTGCTCGACGTACCACTTGGTGGCCTGCTCGGAGCCGACCGGAAGGTAGGAGACGACCACGTCTGTGTGGGTGTCCTTGAGGATCTTCACGATATCGGCGGTCTCGCCCGGAGCCTTGACGATCTTCTCTTTGAGGTATTTGCCGAGCCCGTCGTGGGTCATCCCGCGATACACGGGCACACCGAGATTGCGAGGGACCTTCGCGAACTTCATCGTGTTGTTCTGCCCGGCCCAGATCGCCTGGCCGAGGTCCTTGCCGACCTTCGTCCGGTCGATGTCGAAGGCGGCGGTGAACTCGATGTCGCGCACGTGATAGCCGCCGAGGTCGACGTGCATCAAGCCCGGGACTTCCTCGTCGGGATTTGCCTCGCGGTAGTAGTTGACGCCCTGGACAAACGCCGAGGCGCAGTTGCCGACGCCGACGATCGCGACGCGGACCTTGTCCGACTGGTAGCGCGCGACGCCGTTTTTGGAGGCGCCGTTTGAGGAGGCGCCGTTGCTGTGTTGGATGGGGGTCAAGTTGGTATGTCCTTCCTGGAGGTTCGGGGTAACTACTCCGCGGGGCGGGCTAGGTCACACCGCAGGCTTGGACAGCTCGCGGCGCACGTGGGCGATGCGCTGGGCGACGGTGATCAGGCTGAGCGCCGCGAGCACGTAGACCGCTCCCTTCAGCGGCGAGAGGTGCCCGCTCCCGGTGACGTCGGCGAACAGCAGGCCGATCGCGAGAATCACAACGCGCACGGGCCGCGTGGCGATGCCCACCTTGCACTCGACGCCCAGCGCCTCCGCGCGTGCGCGCGTGTAGCTGACCATCAGCGAACTGAGCACCGCGACGACGACCGCGGCCGCCGCTACACGGTCGCCTTTCAGCGCGAAGTCTCCGGCGACGGCCGTCAGCACGACGCCCTCCTCGATCCTGTCGAGCGTCGAATCCAGGAACGCGCCGAAGGGCGTGCCCTTGCCGGACATGCGCGAGTAGCGCCCGTCGAGTGTGTCCATAACCGAGCCGACGATGAACGCCACGCCGCCGAGGAAATACAACTGTTCCCACACGAGCACCGCCGCCACGAGGTTCAGGGCGAAGCCCGTCAGCGAGATTGCGTTCGGCGTCAGGCGCGAGTCGATCAGGCGGTTGCGCACGAGCTCGCGCCGCTCGCCCGCTCCGATCGGGGCCCTGCCGTTCGCTCGCGCCTGGGGTATCCCCCGCCGCGCGCGACGGGTGGGAGCCTGATGTCGAGGCGCCATCAGCTCGCCTGTAGGTGGGTGGATGCGCCGCTGGAGAAACGCCAAACGCCATCCGCGCGAGCGCGTGCGAGCCAGCTCGCGCCGTAGGCGGCGAGGCCGGCGGTGAGTGCTCCGAGGATCGCGTCGAAGATGAAGTGGTTGGCGGTGGCGATGATCACGAACGCCATCAGGAACGGGTAGAGGAACCACACGACCTTGACGATCCGCCGGCGCGCCAGGCGAGCGAGGGGCCAGCCGATCATTAGGGCGAAGCAGACATGCATCGAGGGGACGGCGGCATAAGGGTTGACCAGCGCGCTCAGTGAGGCGCTCGCGTGCGAGACGTGCACGCCGGTGACGTCCGAGACGGAGTCGATGAAGCCCCATTCGGGCATGAACCGCGGCGGCGCCGTCGGGAACACGACGTAGCCGATCAGCGCGATGAACATCGCGATCACGAACATGTTGCGCACGAAGTAGAAGCTGCGGTTGTGGCGCAGGTACAGGTAGACGAGCGCTCCTACCGTCACCGTTGTCTGCGCGTTGACGTACAGCCAGCTCAAGAAGTCCATCAGCGCTTTGCTGCCGGATGCCCACGCTTGGATCGAGGGCTCGACGAAGATGTGCAGCGTGAGCTCGAGCGAGATCACGTCGCGCGCGTGGGCGAAGGCGGCGTTGGCGTCGCCCTCGACCAGCCCACGTACCAGCCGGTAGGCGAGATAGGCCGCGGCGAACAGGGCGACTTGGCGCAGCACGTCCAGCCATCCCCGGGGCAGGACGCGCGCCTGAATGAGACGAGCACGAGCGACCACACCGAGCAGCCTAGACGATGTAAAGAAGACGTTCCCTAAGAACAGCTAAGAACAGCGGGGGCCGTGATTGAAGATCCTCTCCAGCGAGAAGTCGATCCCGACGCGCACGCTGCCCGCGTCCTGCGCCTGCACCTCGGTCCAGCCCCCCGGAGCTTCGCGCACGCAGCCGTGTCCGCCGACGATAGCCCAATAGGGGGTGAAGCGGATCCGCACGATCGTGCTCGCGGGGCGGGGCTCGGCGAGCGTGAACGAGTCGGTGTCGGCGCCTGTCAAAGTCGCGGGCGCCTGTGCCAGCGGCGCTGCTCCCAGCACCGCGAACAGCCGCCAGTGCGCCGAGTGCCAGATCTCCCGCAGGTAGGCCTGCGGCCTGCGCAACAGCCTGGCCTCGCCCTTCGCCGAGTAGTCCAGTGGCGCGTCTGGGAGCGCGACATAGGAGATCGCCTCCTCGGACAGCCACGCGCGGTAGCGCGCGGGTGTGAGTGGGGTCCTCGATTCGTCGTAGAACAGTGCGTTGCGGTCCTGATCGAGCTGCCGCTCCCAGCCGCGTGCGAGCATCACGTGGGGCGCAACCCAACGGGCCTCCCAGTGATTGCGCGTGGGGACGATCTCGATCCGCGCCGGGCGGGTGGGTGGGTTTCCATACCCGACGCCCAGCGCGCGCAGCTCGTCCAGCAGGGGCATGTAGTAGGAGGCGTGCACGGCGGAATCTGAGGCGGCCGAGGCGAAGTCCGTGATCGGGGCCTTGACCTGCCAGTAGCAGAGGAACGGCGCCAGCACGAGCAGCAGCAGCCGGCGTCGCGGGTAGAGGATGCAGGCGGTGAGAGGACCGGCGAACAAAGCGCCGAGCCGGTCGGCGTTGCCGCCGACGGCCGTCGGGATCAAAAAAGCGCCGAGCAGCGCGACGGCGTACAGCAACATGCCGATCGCCAGCACGCGAGGACCGGTTTCGAAATGACCATCACCCGTGCTCTCGTGCCGATCGCGGACGATCAGTGCGGCGATCACGATGATCGCCAAGAGCGCGGGGTAGAACGCGGAGGCGACGAACGGCTGCGAGCCTCCTTCGGGGAAGGCGAGCGCGAGCAGCGCGATCGGCGCCAGCGCCGTCAGGGTGAGCCCGATCGCCCAGGCGCGCGCGGGCCCGGCCAGCGCCCAGGCGAGGAACGCGAGCGCGAGGAAAGCGCCGGCCACAGGACTTGCCAGCGCACAGAGCACGGCTAGTACGAGCGCAAGCCCGCGTAAGGCATATCGACCACGTGGGGCTCGGGCGGCGAGCAGCGCGCCGAGACCGAGCGCGAGGCCGAGGTCGAAGGGGATGCGGTTGGAGAGCAGCTCGACGGATACGCCGAGCGCGAACCAGACCGCCGCGACGCGCGTGGCCCGCGCCGGGAAGCGACCGTCGATCAGTAGCGCAAACAGGGCGGTGGCGGCAACCGCCGACAACGCCGCCTCAAGCTGCGGTCCGATCCACGCTCCGAGCGCGGGCGCGAGGACGGAGTAGGCCGGCAGGTGATGGCCGCCGTACCAGGAGTTGTCCCAGACGGTGAAGCCGGCGCGGGAGAGCAGGTCGCTGCGGTAGGCGGCCGCGGCGAGGTCGCTGCTGGGCGGCGCGGCGATCACATAGGCGAGACCCAGCAAGGACGCCAATACGGCCGCGATCGCCCACGGAGGAGCCCGCTCCAGGGGCGCCTCAGGCTCGTGGTCGCTCACCGAGGGCACCGGACGGGGCTCACGGAGGGCACTGGGCGAGGATATATACCGTGGGTCGGCGGGCTCGAATACGGTGGGTCGATGCGCTCGACCGCTTGGACGCCCCCGACACGCACGCGGGTAAGGCGAATCCGCGACCGCCTGCGCGAGGTGTACGGGATACCGAGAATGGCGCCGCACGGCGATCCGATCGCCGAGCTCGTCCTGACGGTGCTCTCGCAGAGCACAAATGACCGCAACCGCGACGTCGCCTACCTGCGCCTGCGTGAGCGCTTCCCGACGTGGGAGGGGGTGCGCGACGCGGAGGTGGCGGCGGTCGAGGAGGCGATCAGGCCGGGTGGGATCTCGAAGGTGAAGTCGGCGAGGATCAAGGCGATCTTGCAGGCGATCGCCGCTCAGTCGCCGAGCGGCGGCGCCTCGGCGCTGGCCAAAGGCTCTCCGCGAGCGGGCTCCTCATCTGACGAGCACGTGAAGAACGAACGATCGTCTGAGCTGTCGTTGGACTGGCTCCCAGACGTCCCAGTCGACGAGGCCCGGGACTACCTGACCGCCCTGCCCGGCGTTGGCCGCAAGACCGCGGCATGTGTGCTGCTGTTTGCCTACGGGTGCCACGACGTGCCGGTCGACACGCACGTCTCGCGCGTGGGCATGCGCCTGGGCCTGTTACGCAAGGGCGCCCCGTTCGATGAGCTGCACGACGAGATGCTCGCGCTGACCCAGCCGGGAGAGGAGCTGGAGCTGCACGTAAACCTGCTGCGCCACGGGAGGAGAACCTGCCACGCGCGCAAACCCACCTGTGGGGAGTGCGCGCTGGGGCGCATGTGCCCGAGCCGGAAGGACTTCGTGGAGTCCTAACCTCGCGGTAGCACGGCGAACGCGATCACCGCGTACTGCAGCGCCGCGGCCGCGAGCACGAGCGCGTGGAAGACCTCGTGGTAGCCGAACACCTTCGGCCAGGGGTTCGGTTTGCCGCTTGCGTAGATCACCGCGCCTGCGATATAGAGCAGCCCGCCGGTGGCCAGGCCCGCCACCCCGAGCCAGCCGATCGCCGCGGGCAGCTCGCCGAAGACCGCGGCCGACACCAGTCCGAGCATCACGTACACCGCCGCGAACAGCCACTTTGGCGCGTCGATCCAGGCGAGCTTGAAGATCACGCCGCCGAGCGCTCCGGCCCACAGCACGATCAGGATCACGTTCGCAAGCGTTCCCTTCAGCGCGAGCAGTGCTACGGGCGTATAGGTCCCGGCGATCAGTACGAAGATCATCGAGTGATCGAGCCGCTTCATCCAGCGCCTGGGCCCCGGACGCCAGGTCACGCGGTGGTACAGCGCGCTCGTGCCCAGCAGGCCCGAGACCGCGACGGCGTAGATGCTCGCCGCGACGCGCGCGCGGCCGTCGGAGGCCGCCAGGATCAGGCCGACACCGCAGAAGAGCGACACGAAGAACGCGTACTGGTGCGAGACACCTCGCAGTCTGGGCTTGATCGGTGCCAGCGAAGCTAGCTCCATCCACACAAGGTACACCTGCTGCGAGGTCTCTGGCGCAATATGAGGCCTGCGGCGTCGCTTCGCGGATTGAACGGCCCACTTGACGTCTCCCAGAAAATCTGCCACACTCACGCTTAGATTTCCTCAGGACGCAAAAACGAGCGTCCTTCCCCCACACGTGCCGCTCGGGCGATCGAGCTGGGCGCGGGTCGGGCGAACTCCATCCATCATCTTTCTCAAAGGAGCACCACACATGGCTAAGACCATCGGCATCGACCTCGGCACCACCAACTCGTGTATGGCCGTGCTCGAGGGCGGCGAGCCCACCGTGATCGAGAACTCCGAGGGCGGTCGCACGACCCCCTCCGTCGTCGCCTTCACGGCCTCGGGCGAGCGTTTGGTCGGCACCGTCGCCAAGCGTCAGGCCGTCACCAACCCACAGAACACGATCTTCTCGATCAAGCGCTTCATGGGCCGCAAGGAGGCCGAAGTGCATGAGGAGGAGTCGATCGTCCCCTACAAGGTCGTCTCCGGCCCCAACGGCGACGCGCGCGTCGAGGCCGGCGGCGAGCAGCACTCTCCCCCCGAGATCTCCGCAATGATCCTGCAGAAGCTGAAGACCGACGCCGAAGCGTATTTGGGCGAGTCGGTCGACGGCGCGGTGATCACCGTCCCGGCCTACTTCAACGACGACCAACGCCAGGCCACCAAGGACGCCGGCCGGATCGCCGGGCTGGACGTCAAGCGCATCATCAACGAGCCCACCGCCGCCTCGCTGGCGTACGGTCTCGACAAGGAGTCCGACCAGACGATCCTCGTGTTTGACCTCGGCGGAGGCACCTTCGACGTGTCCGTGCTCGAGATCGGCGACGGCGTGTTCGAGGTCAAGTCGACGGCCGGTGACAACCACCTCGGCGGCGACAACTTCGACAAGGCGATCGTCGACTGGCTGGTGTCCGAGTTCAAGAAGTCCCAGGGGATCGACCTCTCGACCGACCCGATGGCCCTCCAGCGCCTCTACGAGGCGGCAGAGAAGGCGAAGATCGAGCTGTCGACCACCCAGGAGACGCAGATCAACCTGCCGTTCATCACCGCCGACGCCTCCGGGCCGAAGCACCTCGACACGCGGCTCACGCGTGCCAAGCTCTCCGAGCTGACCTCAGACCTGCTCGAGAAGATCGTCGCGCCGGTGCGCCAGGCGATCGACGACGCCAAAGACAAGGGCGTCAAGGAGATCGAGCACGTCGTGCTTGTCGGCGGCATGACGCGGATGCCGGCCGTGCAGGAGAAGGTCAAGGACCTCACCGGCAAGGAGCCTCACCGCGGGGTCAACCCGGATGAGGTGGTGGCCGTCGGCGCCGCGATCCAGGCCGGTGTTCTGGCCGGTGACGTGAAGGACGTGCTGTTGCTTGACGTCACCCCGCTGACGCTCGGGATCGAGACCAAGGGTGGCGTGATGACGAAGCTGATCGAGCGCAACACGACGATCCCGACGCGCAAGGGCGAGGTCTTCTCGACCGCCGAGGACAACCAGCCCTCGGTCGAAATCCACGTGCTGCAGGGCGAGCGCGAGATGGCCCAGTACAACAAGTCGCTCGGCAAGTTCCAGCTCACCGGCATCCCGCCGGCGCCGCGCGGCATCCCCCAGATCGAGGTCGCTTTCGACATCGACGCGAACGGCATCCTCAACGTCTCCGCGAAGGATCTGGGGACGGGCAAGGAGCAGAAGATCGAGATCAAGTCCGGCTCGGGTCTGTCAGACGAGGAGATCAAGAACATGGTCTCCGACGCCGAGTCCCACGCCGAGGAGGACGCCCGCGCACGCGAGCTCGCCGAGGCGCGCAACAACGGTGAGAACGCCGCCTACCAGGCCGAGAAACAGCTCTCCGAGCTCGGCGAGCAGGTCGACGCCGACTCCAAGGGCCGGATCGAGGAGGCGATCAAGGAGCTCCGCGAGACGCTCGAGTCCGAGGACCCCGCCGCGATCAACGCCAAGACCGAGACGCTGCAGACGGCGTTCCATGCGGTCTCCGAGGCGATGTACCAGCGCGCCCAGGAGTCAGCGGCGGCCGGCGGCGACGGCGCCGCGGCCAACGGTGGCAGTACGGACGGCGATGGAGCCTCCTCCGATGAGGAGGACGTCGTCGATGCCGAGGTCGTCGACGAGCCCCAGGGCTGATCGCGATGACCGATACGGATACGGAGCAGACGATCGAGGAGCAGGAGCCCGAGGATCAAGCCAGCGAGGAGGTCGCCGAGATCGAGGAGGATCTCGGCGAGTTGATCGAGGTCGACGTCGCCGGCGAGCGCGATCAGTACCTCGCGCTCGCCCAGCGCACGCAGGCCGACTTCGAGAACTACCGCAAGCGTGTTGCGCGCGACGCCGCCGCCGCGGGGGAGCGCGGCGTGGCGAAGCTCGCCAAGGAGCTGCTGGGAGCGCTCGACAACCTCGACCGCGCGCTCGACGCGGCGGCCCAGGACGATCCGCTGCTCGACGGGGTGCGCCTCGTGCGCGGAGAACTGAGCGCGGGGTTGGCGCGCGTCGGGATCGAGTCCTTCGGCGCGGTCGGCGACACGTTCGACCCGGTCGAGCACGAGGCGGTCGCCCAGCAGCCGGTGGAGGGGGCTGAGAGCGGGTCGGTCGTCGAGGTCTACCAGCCCGGCTACCGGCTGGGCGCGAGCGTGATCCGCCCGGCGCGGGTGCTCGTGGCCGCTTAAGCCGAGAGGGGTTGACAGATGGCATCGCGTCCCGACTACTACAAGACGCTCGGGGTCGAGAAGAAAGCGACCCCCGAGGAGATCAAGAAGGCCTACCGCAAGCTCGCGCGCAAGTACCACCCCGACACCAACCCCGACGACAAGAAGGCGGAGGAGCGCTTCAAGGAGATCTCCCAGGCTCACGACGTGCTCGGCGATCCGGACAAGCGCAAGCAGTACGACAGCGGCTCGGGAGCCTTCGCCTCCGGCGGGGGACCGGGTGGGGGCTTCGGCGGCTTCGGCAACTTCGACTTCGACGGCTCCTCGATGGGGGACATCCTCTCCAACCTGTTCGGGGGCGCCGGTGGCCCGGGCGGAGCTGGCGGTAGAGCAGGCAGATCGGGCCCCGCCGGCGCCGGCCGCCGCGCGCGCGTGGAGCGCGGCAACGATCTGGAGGCGCAGGTCTCGATCACCTTCGACCAGGCGATCTCCGGCGCGCAGATCCCGCTTCAGGTCCCTATGCGCACGACCTGTGGCACCTGTCACGGAACCGGCGCCAAGCCCGGCACCACCCCCACGGTCTGTCCCCGCTGCGAAGGCCGCGGCGTCGAGTCCCAGGGCCAGGGCATGTTCTCGATCTCCCAGCCGTGCTCGCTCTGCGGCGGCTCGGGAACCGTGATCGAGGACCCCTGCCCGACCTGCCACGGCTCGGGCGCCGTGCGCACGATCAAGCGCATGCGCGTGAACATCCCCGCCGGTGTGCGCGACGGCGGTCGCATCCGTCTCGCCGGCAAGGGCGAGCCGGGTCAGGGCGGTGGACCCAACGGGGATCTGTACCTGGTCGTGTACGTGGCCCCTTCACCGGTGTTCGCGCGCAAGGGCAACAACCTCGAGGTCGAGGTGCCGCTCACGATCCCCGAGGCGCTGCGCGGCGCTGAGGTGCAGGTGCCGACGCTGAACGGCTCAAAGACTTTGCGCGTGGCGCCGGGGACGAAGCACGGAACTGTCCAGCGCCTGCGCGGCGAGGGGCCGCCGACGCCCGGGAGCGGGAAACCGCCCAAAAAGGGGGACATCCACTACCGGTTCCTGATTGACGTGCCGAAGGAGCTGAACGAGGAGCAGGCCGAGGCGGTAGAGGTGCTGGCGAAGACGCTCGACGGCGCCGATCCCCGGGCGAGGCTGTTCGAGGGTGCTGGAGCCTCACAGGAGGCCGAGTGATGGCCCGCATCGAGGTCGAGACGAGCCGCGGCGTGTTCATGATCTCGGTCGCGGCGGAGCTCGCGAACATGCACCCGCAGACGCTGCGCGTGTACGAGGCGCGCGGCCTGATCGAGCCCAAGCGCTCGCCGAAGGGGACGCGCCTGTACTCCCAGGACGACGTCGAGCAGCTGCGGCGCATCCAGGAGCTGACCGCGGACCTCGGGCTGAACCTGGCGGGGGTGGAGCGCGTGCTCGAGCAGGAGGCGGAGCTGGAGCGTATGCACGCGCGGATCGAGGAGCTCGAGCTGGAGGCGCTGCACGCACAGGTGCGGTTGGCGGAGGAGCTGGAGCAGGTCCGCCGCTCGTTCCGCGCGGAGCTGACGGTGCCCTATCGTGGCGGGACCGAGATCGTGCGCGTGGCCGACGCGCGCGCGCCGTTCCGATCACAGACGCGGAGGTCCGGGAATGTCTGACGGATCCAACCCAAACCAGGGAAATCTCGCAAGCCAGGACGAGCAGGATCAAAGCCCGCTGGAGCGCTTCGGGCGCGACCTGACCGAGATGGCCGAGCAGAACAAGCTCGACCCGGTGATCGGCCGCGACGAGGAGATCCGCCGCGTGATCCAGGTGCTCTCGCGCCGCACCAAGAACAACCCCGTTCTGATCGGCGAGCCGGGGGTGGGCAAGACCGCGATCGTCGAGGGCCTGGCGCGGCGAATCGTTTCAGGCGACGTTCCCGAGTCCCTGCGCGAGCGGCGCGTGATCGCACTCGACATGGGCGCTTTGATTGCCGGAGCCGCCTACCGGGGCGAGTTCGAGGAGCGGCTGAAGGGCGTGCTCAAGGAGGTCTCGGACGCGCAGGGTCAGATCATCCTGTTCCTCGATGAGCTGCACACGATCGTCGGCGCGGGCGCCGCGCAGGGCTCGGTCGACGCGTCGAACCTGCTCAAGCCGATGCTCGCTCGCGGGGAACTGCGCGCGGTCGGCGCCACGACCCTGGACGAGTACCGCAAGTACATCGAGAAGGATGCTGCTTTGGAGCGGCGCTTCCAGCCTGTCACCGTCGGCGAGCCGAGCGTCGAGGACACGATCGCGATTCTGCGCGGCCTGAAGGAGCGCTACGAGGTCCATCACAAAGTCACGATCCAGGACAGCGCGCTGATCGCCGCCGCCACCCTCTCGCACCGCTACATCGCCGACCGCTTCCTGCCCGACAAGGCGATCGATCTGATCGACGAGGCGGCGTCGAAGATTCGCATCGAGATCGACTCTGTGCCTACCGAGATCGACGAGGTCGACCGCCGGGTGATGCAACTCGAGATCGAGCTGGCCTCGTTGAAGAAGGAGAAGAACGCTGTCGCCAAGGAGCGACGTGCCGCGATCCAGGGAGAGGTGGATGAACTGAAGGAGCGCTCCGAGGAGATGAGGGAGCAATGGGAGAAGGAGAAGGGCGCAATCGGGGACATCTCAGAGCTGAAGGAGCGCCTGGAGCAGGCGCGCACGGACGCTGAGCGAGCCCAGCGTGAGGCGGATCTGGAGAAGGCTTCCAAGCTTCTCTACCAGGACATCCCCGAGCTCGAGCGGCAACTGGCCGAGCAGGAATCGAACGAGAGCCGCGCTTTCGATGCTGGTGCCGAGCACCCTGCCCCCGTCTTCCTCAAAGAGGAGGTAGACGCCGACGACGTCGCCGAGATCGTTGCGCGCTGGACCGGCATCCCGGTCAGCCGGCTACTCGAGGGCGAAACCGAGAAGTTGGTGCACATGGAGGAGCGTTTGCACGAAAGGGTTGTCGGCCAGGACGAGGCGATCGAGGCCGTCGCCAGCGCATTGCGCCGCTCGCGCGCGGGGTTGCAGGACCCCGACCGCCCGATCGGGACTTTCCTGTTCCTGGGGCCGACGGGGGTGGGAAAGACCGAGCTCGCGCGGGCGCTCGCGGAGTTCATGTTCGACTCCCAGGACGCGATGATCAGGATCGACATGAGCGAGTACATGGAGAAACACTCCGTGTCGAGACTTGTCGGCGCGCCCCCCGGGTATGTCGGTTACGAAGAGGGTGGCCAGCTGACCGAGGCGGTGCGCAGGCGGCCTTATGCGGTTGTCTTGCTCGACGAGATCGAGAAGGCCCATACGGATGTGTTCAACACTTTGCTGCAGGTGATGGACGACGGCCGGTTGACCGATGGTCAGGGCAGGACTGTGGACTTCAAGAACACCGTTTTGATCATGACGTCGAATATTCCTATAGGAGCAGGCACGTCCGATGATTCCGCGGACTCCGATTCGGCCCATGCCGACGCCCAATTGAGAGCGGGTCTGTTGGACTACTTCAAGCCCGAGTTCATTAACCGTTTGGACGACATCGTCCGCTTCAAGGCGTTGACGCGAGAGCAGATCTCAGAGATCGTCGATCTCCAGGTCGCCCGCGTGATCGACCGCGTGGCCGAGCGCGGCGTGGAGGTGACGCTCACCGAGGATGCGCTCACCCTGCTGGGCAACCTCGGCTACGATCCGACCTATGGGGCCAGGCCATTGCGGCGGGTGATTCAGAAGCAGCTGACGGACCGCCTTGCGCTCGCGCTCTTGAAGGGCGAGCTGTGCGAAGGGGATTCCGTGCGCGTGGACGCACAAGAGGGGCAGCTCGTGTTGGGCGGGACTGCGGCGAAGACCGAGGCAGCCTGACCGAGAGGGCCAGATCGTCCACATGGACGAATGTCGAGCCCACAAGGTCCGTCGCAGGTGCGACGATGTCGGCGACGAACCCCACAGAATCGCGGGCCGAACCGTCATCTCCTAAAGGGGCGGCCCAAACATCGACGCCGCGTGCGCGGCGATCCAACGAAACCGGAGGAAGCAACCCATGAAGTCTACAATCATCAACCGGCCTAAGACGGCCGTGCTCGCTGCAATCGGGGGGCTGCTGCTCGCTGCGTTTGCCGCTGCCCCGCAGGCTGAGGCATCTACTATCTACGCCTGCGTGAAGAAACCGAGCGGTACAGCTCGGATTGTTACAGGGAAGGTCAAATGCAAAAAGGGCGAATCAAAGCTGTCATGGAACACCGAAGGTATCATGGGCAAAAATGGGGCTAACGGGACCAACGGCACGAACGGAGCTGCTGGTGCCAATGGAGCTACTGGCGCCAATGGGACCAATGGGACCAATGGGACAGACGGTACGAATGGCGCTGTCGGCGGCTTCTCCGTGACCCACACGGGTACGGAAGGTGTCAATTTCACCACTGGATCAGAAGGAAGTCCGACGACCATCGTGTCTCGGACATTGCCCGCGGGTAACTACATAGTCAACGCAAAGGTTGAATTGCTGCTTGCAGATTCGAAAACCGGAGGCTTCGCGTCGGTGAATTGTAAACTGCTCGATGCACCAAGCGGAGGAGGTGCTGCGGCAAGTGACTCATCTACTTGGGCGACCCTCATCAACTTCCCGTTTATCTTCTTTGACCTTGCACAAAACACTCTCCCGTTTTCACTCGCTGTGAACTCGGCATCACATTCCAGCACTATTTCGGTTGCCTGTTACATGCCTATCAAAGAAGCCAATGGTGGGACGCTGACCGGGGAAGCAAACAATGCCGTGATCACGGCTGTCCAGACCACTACGAACAGCTAAAGCGGCCCGCGTCGTTTGATCGAATGGAGGACCGGCGTCCGCTGCGGTGGGCGCCGGTCTTGTGCCCAGGACTCGCATCGACACCCTCTGATCCGGTAAAACACACCTGAGCGCACCATCGCGCGCGCGATCGCCCAATCGGACGGAGGAGAAGCCAATGCCCACCTACATCATGCTCTCGACCCTCACACCGGAGGGCGTGCAGACCGTGAAGAACAACCCGCAGCGGATCAACGAGGTCAACAAGGAGGTCGAGCAGCTCGGCGCCACCGTCAAGGCGCAGTGGGCGACGCTCGGGCACGTCGACTTCATCTCGATCATCGAGGCGCCCGACGAGGGCACGATGGCGAGGGTCTCCCTGGAGCTGGGCTCACGCGGCACCGGCCGCTACGAGACGCTTTCGGCGATACCGGTGGACGAGTTCATTGCGTCTCTGTAGACGGCGCGCGCTGACTGCCGCCGCTGCGAAGCGAGGCTAGGGCCACGTGAAGGTCTTAGTCGTCGGCGCGGGCGGGCGCGAGCACGCGATCGTGCGTGCGCTGAAGCGCTCGTCGCAGAAGCCGGAGCTGCTGTGCGCGCCGGGCAACGCGGGTATCGCCGACGACGCGCGCGTGTTGGACATCGCCGCGGATGACATTGATGGACTGGTCGCCGCGGTCGAGCGCGAGGATGTCGACTTCACCGTCGTCGGGCCTGAGGTGCCGCTCGTGGCGGGGCTGATCGACGTGCTGATAGGGAGAGGCCGCACAGCCTTCGGCCCGAGCGCGGGGGCGGCCCGGCTGGAGGGATCGAAGATGTTCGCGAAGGACGCAATGGAAGCGGCCGGGGTGCCGACGGCGCGCTGGTCGCGGGTGCGCTCGCTGGAAGAGGGGATCGAGGCCGTGCGCGAGCTCACCCACGAGCCGGGCTCGCCGGGAGCCGGCGTGGTGATCAAGGCCGATGGACTCGCTGCCGGCAAGGGCGTGACCGTGGCCGACACCCGAGCGCAGGCGCAGGACGCCCTCGGCGAGATCTTTATCGAGGGCCGCTTCGGCGCCGGCGAGGTGAGCGCGGTGGTAGAGGAGCGCTTGACGGGCGAGGAGCTGTCGCTGCTCGCGCTGTGCGACGGCGAGCGCGCCGTCGCGCTGGCCCCCGCGCGCGATTTCAAGCGTATCGGCGAGGGCGATGTTGGCCCGAACACCGGTGGCATGGGCTCCTACTCCCCGGTGGCGGGCTTCGACGACGCGCGCGTCAAGGAGATCGTCGCCACCGTCCACCAGCCGGTCGTCGATCTGATGCGCGAACGCGGCACGCCCTTTCACGGCGTTCTCTACGCCGGCCTGATGCTCACGTCGCAGGGCATCAGCGTGCTCGAGTTCAACGTGCGCTTCGGCGATCCCGAGACACAGGCGGTGCTGCCGCGGCTGCGCTCGGACCTACTTGACCTCCTACTCCGTGCTTCGCGGCCGGGGGGGTTGAAGGGGGTGCAGTTGGAGTGGTCGCCAGATTCGGCGGTGACGCTCGTGCTGGCGAGCGCTGGCTACCCCGAGTCGTCCTCCAAGGGCGACGTGATCGCAGGCCTGGAGCGGGTGCCAGAGACGATTGAGGTGACGCACGCAGGCACGGCGCGCACAGGTGCGGGCGTCGTCACTGCGGGAGGCCGCGTGTTGAATGTGACCGCGCTCGGCGCCAACCCCGAATCCGCCCGTGACGCGGCGTATGCTGCGGCCGAGATGATCTCCTTCGACGGCATGCAGATCAGACGCGACATCGCCGCGCACGCGGGAGAGAAAACCGCTCAGACAGCAACAGGGCTCGCCCGATGACCGAGCGCGAGACACCTGGCCTTTCGCTCGCGCCGGAACCGATGCAGGAGGCTGAAGTGCAGGCGCAGCTCGACGACATCGACGTCGACGCGCCGCGCGTGGGCATCGTGATGGGCTCGAAGAGCGATATGGAGGCGATGGAGAAGGCCGCGAAGGAGCTCGAAGAGCGCGGCATCCTGCACGAGATTCGCGTGATGTCCGCGCATCGCGAGCCGGATGTCGTCGCCGACTACGCGAAGAACGCGCACATGCGCGGCCTGCGCGTGATCATCGCCGGCGCCGGCATCTCCGCGGCGCTGCCGGGCGCTGTTGCCGCGCACACTGACCTGCCCGTGATCGGCGTTCCCCTTTCGGGGCGCCTGAGCGCCGCCGGCGGTCTTGACGCAATCCTCTCGATCGTGCAGATGCCCCCGGGCGTGCCCGTCGCCTGCGTGGGCCTCGACAACGCACGCAACGCGGCGATCCTCGCCGCGCAGATCCTCGCAGCGTAAGCCGGCGCCGGCCGGTCGCGGGATGAGATCGCCTCGGGGTCGACACGGCGACGCGGCCGGCCGGCGATAATCTCAGACGTGATCCCCCGCTACACCCGCCCCGAGCTCGGCCGTCTGTGGACGGACGAGGCCCGCATGGAGACCTGGCGCCGGGTGGAGATCGCGGCGTGCGAAGAGCTTCCGGGCCTGCTCGGAGATGGGGACGGCCCCACGCCCGCGGACCTGGAGGCGATCCGCAAGGCGACATTCACGGTGCAGGCCGTCGACGAGCGTGAGCTCCTGACTGACCACGACATGGCCGCGTTCGTGGATGTGCTCGCGGGATCGGCGGGCGAGGCGGGGCGCTGGATCCACTTCGGGCTGACCTCCTCGGACGTGCTCGACACCGCGCTTGCGTTGCAGTTGCGCGCCGTCGGCGAGGTGATCGTGCCCGGCGCCCGCGAGCTCACCGCCGCCTTGGCTACACGCGCGCGCGAGCACACGCTGACGCTGTGCGTGGGCCGCACGCACGGGGTCCATGCCGAGCCGACGACGTTCGGGGTGAAGCTCGCGGGGTTCGCGTTCGAGGCCAATCGCAACGCGCTGCGCTTGGAGCGCGCGTTCGCACAGGTGGTCGTCGGCGCCATCTCTGGCGCGGTGGGAACGTACGCGGCGACCAGCCCCGAGTTCGAGGCCCGCGTGCTGGAGCGTCTGGACATCAAGCGCGAGGACGTCTCCACGCAGGTCGTCGCGCGCGACCGGCACGCCGAGCTGCTGAGCGCGATCGCGCTGGCGGGGGCCGGGCTGGAGCGATTCGCGACCGAGATCAGGCACCTGCAGCGCACGGAGGTGCGCGAGGTGCAAGAGCCGTTTCGCGCCGGGCAGAAGGGTTCGAGTGCGATGCCGCACAAGCGCAACCCGATCAAGAGCGAGCAGATCTCCGGATTGGCGCGCGTGCTGCGCGGAAACGCCCAGGCGGCGCTCGAGAACGTCGCCCTGTGGCACGAGCGCGACATCTCCCACTCCTCCGTCGAGCGGGTGATCCTGCCCGACTCGACGATCCTGCTCGACTACCTGCAACATCGCGCGATCGCGCTCGTGGAGGGCATGCAAGTGAACGAAGAGCGGATGCGCGAGAACCTCGAGCTGACCCACGGCGCGCTGTTCTCCCAACGGGTGCTGCTGGCGCTGGTGGAAGGGAATCCCGCTCACCCCGGGAGGACCCGCGATGAGGCCTACCGGATCGTGCAGGAGCTGGCACAGCGCGCCTGGGATGAGGGCACGCCACTACAGGGCCTCCTCGCGCAGGACGACCGCGCGGCCGGCCTGGACCTGGAGGAGATCTTCACCTACGAGCACTACACGCGTAATGCCGAGGAGATCGTCCGGCGACTGGACGGGATATCTTCCGGGCTGTGACTACGCTCGTCGACCTGCCGCTGATCGCCAAAGGGAAGGTCCGCGAGATGTACGCGCTGGATGAGCGGCTGTTGATGGTCGCAAGCGATCGGATCTCCACGTACGACGCGGTCCACCCCACGCCGATCCCGGACAAGGGCAAGGTACTCACGGGCCTGTCGGTGTTCTGGTTCGAGAAGACGAAGGGGATCGTCGCCAACCACATGATCTCCGCGACCGATGGCATCCCCGAGGAGGTGCGCGGCCGGGCGCTGGTCGTGCGCAAGCTGCGGATGCTGCCGGTCGAGTGCGTCGTGCGGGGCTACATTACGGGGTCGGGCTGGAAGGACTATCAGGCGACGGGAGCGGTCTCGGGGATCGAGCTGCCCAAGGGACTGCGTGAGTCCGAGCAGCTACCGGAGCCGATCTTCACCCCGAGCACGAAGGCCGACGTCGGCCACGACGAGACGATCGACTTCGGGCAGGCGACGGAGCTGGTCGGCGATCAGGCGCTGATGGAGAGGGTGCGCGAGGTGTCGATCGAGCTGTACTCCTTCGCCGCCGAGCACGCGCGCGAGCGCGGCGTGATCCTCGCCGACACGAAGTTCGAGTTTGGATTCGATGAGCACGACGAGCTGGTGGTCGGCGACGAGGTGTTGACGCCCGACTCCTCGCGCTACTGGCCGGTGGACGCGTACGAGGTTGGAAAGGGGCAGCCGAGCTTCGACAAGCAGTACGTGCGCGATTGGGCCGCCGGCAGCGGCTGGGACAAGCGCCCGCCGGCGCCAGAGATTCCGGAGGGTGTGGTGGCGGGCACGCGCGCGCGATACGTCGAGGCGTTTGAGATAGTCACCGGCGAACCGTTCCATGCTTGGCTGGAACGGGCCGGAGCGGACGCATGATCGCCCGCGGCGTCTCGATCACTCCGACCGTGGCGTCCCATCTGCGATGAGGGTGCGTGTGTTGATCAGGCCGAAGGCCGGCATCCTCGACCCGCAGGGCGAGGCCGTCGAGCGGGCGCTGCCGGCGCTCGGGTTCGACGGCGTGACGAACGTGCAGGTCGGCCGGCTGGTCGAGCTCGACATCGAGGACCCCCGGCAGCTCGAGTCGATCTGCGAGCGGTTGCTCGCCAACCCGCTGGTCGAGGATTACGAGATCGTGTCCATGGAGGCGGCGGGCAAGAGGTGAAGTTCGGGGTAATCCAGTTCCCCGGCAGCTGCGACGATCTCGACGCGCTGAACGCCGCCAAGCGCGTGGGCGATGCGGAGCTGTTGTGGCACGGCGAGCGCGACTTGAAGGGCGCTGATGCGGTCGTCGTGCCCGGGGGTTTCTCCTATGGCGACTACCTGCGCGCGGGGGCGATCGCCCGGTTTGCGCCGATGATGGAGACGGTGATCGATTTCGCCAACGATGGCGGTCACGTGTTGGGGATCTGCAACGGCTTTCAGGTGTTGTGCGAGGCGCACCTGCTGCCGGGGGCTCTGCTTGGAAACGCGAACCGGCGCTTTACCTTCAGGCAACTCGAGCTGGAGGTCCTGAACAGCGGCGGCGCGTTCACCCGCGCGTGTGCCCTGGACGAACGGCTGAGCATCCCTGCCAAGCACGCGTGGGGGCGCTACCACGCGGACCCCGCGACGCTCGCGGCGATG
This sequence comes from uncultured Solirubrobacterales bacterium, assembly GCA_963837135.1. Taxonomy (GTDB): domain Bacteria; phylum Actinomycetota; class Thermoleophilia; order Solirubrobacterales; family Solirubrobacteraceae; genus Palsa-744. The sequence goes on along the minus strand of CAWILV010000002.1, from coordinate 205,641 downwards.
GATCGCGCCGGTCAGATCGTGCTGCGGTACGCGCCCGGCGAGAACTTCAACGGCTCGGTGCACGATATCGCGGGCGTGAGCAACGAGCGCGGCAACGTGTTTGGGTTGATGCCCCACCCCGAGCATGCGGTCGACGAGCTGATCGGAGGGTCGACCGACGGGCTGAAGATCTTCGAGTCGATACGGATGACAGTCGAGGGCGTGCATGCCTGATAGCGCCGTGCTCCCCACCGTCGGGGACGCGCTGGCGCTCGGGTTGACACCCGAGGAGTACGACCTCGTGTGCGAGAAGCAGGAGGGGCCGCCGAACCTCCTGGAGCTGGCGATGTACTCGCTCTTGTGGAGCGAGCACTGCGCATACAAGCACTCGAAGAAGCTGCTGAGGACGCTGCCGACCGAGGGCTCCCACGTGGTGATGGGACCGGGCGAGAACGCGGGCGCGGTCGATGTGGGCAACGGCTTGGTGTGCGCGTTCAAGGTCGAGTCGCACAACCACCCGAGCGCGGTCGAGCCCTTCCAGGGAGCGGCGACCGGCGTCGGCGGGATTCTGCGCGACATCTTCGCGATCGGTGCGCGCCCGATCGCGGTGCTCGACTCCCTGCGCTTCGGCGAGATATCCGACGCCCACCCGTCCAGCCGCTCGCGCTACCTGCTCGATGGAGCAGTGAGAGGAATCGGCCACTACGGCAACTCAATCGGCGTGCCGACGATCGGCGGAGAGGTGTACTTCGAGGGCCCGTACGAGCAGAACTGCCTCGTCAACGCGATGGCGCTCGGACTCGGCGAGCGGGAGCGGCTGGTGCGCAGCGCGGCCGCCGGCCCCGGCAACACGCTCGTGCTGTTCGGCGCGCGCACGGGCCGCGACGGGATCGGTGGGGCCTCGGTGCTCGCCTCGGCCGAGCTGGGCGACGCGGACACCGATCAGGATAAGCGCCCGACGGTGCAGGTGGGCGACCCGTTCGAGGAGAAGAAGCTGCTGGAGTGCTCGCTGGAGCTGCTGGAAAGAGGACTGATCGTGGCATTGCAGGACCTCGGCGCCGCGGGCCTGACCTCGTCGGCCGCGGAGATGGCCTCGAAGGGCGAGGTGGGGATCGACCTGGATGTCGCGAAGATCCCGCTGCGCGAGCCGGGGATGCAGCCGTTCGAGGTGATGGTGAGCGAGTCGCAGGAGCGGATGCTGTGCGTGGTCGAGCCGGCGAACGTGGAGGCGGTGGAGGCGTTGTGCGAGAAGTGGGAGGTGAACAGCGCGGCGATCGGCACGGTCACGATGACGGGCCGGATGCGAGTGTTCGACGGCGAGGAGCTCGTCGGCGACATGCCGGTGAGAGCGCTCGTCGACGACTGCCCGCTGTACGACCTTGAGCCGGAGAAGCCGACTGCGCCGATCTACGCGCCGCCGGTCGCAACGCTGGCCGCCGACACGCCGCCGCGCGAGGCGTTGCTGGCGCTGCTCCGATCTCCGAACATCGCTTCGCGCAGGCCGTTGTTCGAGCAGTACGACGCGATCGTGCAGTCGCGCACGGTGCGTCGTCCCGAGCAGGCAGATGCGGCAGTGCTGGCGCTTGACCGCGACCTCCACCTGGCCAGCGATTCTCACTCGGCTGGCGATCCCCACCTGGCCGGCGAGGACCGGCCGATCCCTGGGCTGGCCGTGAGCATCGACTGCAACGGCCGGCGGGTCGCGGCCGATCCATACCGAGGCACGATCGAGGCGGTTCTCGAGTGCGCGTCCAACCTCGCCTGCGTCGGCGCCGAGCCGCTTGGCACGACTAACAACCTCAACTTTGGCAATCCCGAGCGCCCCCACGTCGCCTGGCAGCTAACCGAATCCGTCCGCGGTCTCGGCGACGCCTGCCGCGCGCTGCGGGCTCCGATCGTCGGCGGCAACGTCTCCCTTTACAACGAGACCTCCTCCGGCCCGATCTACCCGACTCCCGTCATCGGCATGGTCGGCCATCTGCCGGACGCGCGCTGCGCCGGGCGCCTCGGCTTCGCCCGCACGGGCGACACGATCGCGCTCGTCGGCCCCTTCGCCCCGTCGCTGGCGGCGAGCGAGCTGGCCAAGCTGCGCGGTGACCGGCTGCCGGACGGACTGCCTGACATCGACATCGGGGCGGTTCACGCCGCGCAGTTCGCGATCCGCGGCGCCGTGCGCGTTGGCGCGCTCTCCAGCGCCCACGACATCGCCGAGGGGGGTCTCGCCACGGCGCTTGCCGAGTGCTGTCTCGCGGGGGGCCTGGGGGCAGACGTGCGGCTCCAGTCAGCCGGCGACGGCGATCCGTTAGCCGACCTCTTCGGGGAGGCTCCCGGCGGCTTTCTGGTCAGCGGCACTCCCAACGGCGTCAGCTCGCTGGGCCGCCGCACGCCTGTGCACGTGATCGGCACTGTGGGCGGCGATTCCCTTCAGATCGGGATCGGCGATTTGACGCTCTCCGTGACGCTCGCGGAGCTGGCGCAGGCCCACAGCGCGCTCGCGGAGCTGTTTGGCTGATGGGGCGTGCTAGCGTGAAACCAGCGATGGCTGACGGAAGGGCCACGGGGCCTGAGTTGGAAGACCGCGATGGACCGCGCGACGAGTGCGGTGTGTTTGGCCTATACGCACCCGGACACGAGGTTTCGCGGCTGTCGTACTTTGCGCTGTACGCGCTGCAGCATCGCGGGCAGGAGTCGGCGGGGATCGCGGCGGCCGATCGTGGCGGGCAGATCATCACGCGTCGCGAGCTGGGGCTGGTCAGCCAGGTGTTCACCGAAAACGACCTGAGCACGCTCGCCGGCGAGCTCGCGATCGGGCACGTGCGCTACTCCACGACGGGCTCGAATGCTTGGGAGAACTCGCAGCCGGTACAGCGCTCGGTGGGCACACGCGGCTCGCAACGCGAGGTGGCGCTGGCCCACAACGGCAACCTGATCAACGCGGTGGAGCTGCACAACGAGCTGCTGGCGAAGGGGGTCACGTTCAGCTCGACATCGGACTCGGAGATCATCGCGGCGCTGATCGCGACGCATCCGGCCGAGCGCGTGGAGGACGCGATCGCGGAGGTGCTGCCGCGGCTGAAGGGGGCGTTCTCGACGGTGGTGATGACCAAGGATCGTGTGGTCGCCTTCCGCGACCCGCATGGGCTGCGTCCGCTAGCGCTGGGTACTTTGGAGCCCACGGCGAAAGCGCATGGCGACAAGGTGCGCTACTGCGTGGCGAGCGAGTCGTGCGCGTTGAACATCATCGGCGCGAAGTTCATGCGCGATGTGCAGCCGGGCGAGGTGGTGACGCTGAGCGAGGAGGGCTGCTCGAGCAAACAGGTGGTGGAGGGCGCACGGAAGGCGTTCTGCGTGTTCGAGTACATCTACTTCGCACGTCCGGACTCGCGCATGAACGATCAGGTGCTGCAGGTCGCGCGCGGGCGCATGGGCGAGATCCTGTGGCACGAGGCGCCGGTCCAGGCCGACCTGGTGATCGCGGTGCCGGACTCCGGCAATCCGGCGGCGCGCGGGCTGGCACGCGCGGCGGGCCTACCCCAAGACGATGGCTTCGTGAAGAACCGCTACGTCGCGCGCACGTTCATCCAGCCTGGCCAGGAGTTGCGCAAGCACGGGCTGAGGCTCAAGTTCAACCCGTTGCCGGAGGTGATCGCCGGCAAGCGACTGGTCGTCGTCGACGACTCGATCGTGCGCGGCAACACCACCAGGCAGATTGTCCAGATGTTGCGCGACTCGGGCGCCGCCGAGGTGCACATGAGGATCTCCGCGCCGCCGATCAAGCATCCGTGTCACTACGGCATCGATATGTCCACGCGCGAGGAGATGATCGCCCACGGCCGCAGCACCGAGGAGGTCGCGCAGGAGCTCGGCTGCGACTCGTTGCACTATCTCTCGATGGAGGGCGTATACGAGGCGGTCCGCGGCACGCGCGCCACTCACTGTGACGCGTGCTTCACCGGGGAGTACCCGCTGGCGGGCAGCGACGATGCAAACGGCAAGTATGCGCTGGAGGAGGACAAGGCGCCCACCGGCCCTGCCCTCCCCCTCCTGCGCGCCTAGTTCAGATCGCGCGCGCCGGAGGCTGGGTTGTAGCGGTTGTTGTAAGGACGGCTGGTGATGATGTCGCTGCGTCCCGGCCGGAAGGCGTTCGCCAGGGCGGCGAGGATCACAACGGCGACGATGATGGATGCAGACATGGGAAACCTCGATTGGGTGGTTACTTCATCCTTTGTTGTCCATTGAAGAGTCGAGGAGAGCAGCTCTCTGTGAGTTGAGTCACACCGTCCGATCGCGAGCGCATTAGCGCCCGCCCGGTATGGTCCCGCACGTGCAAGGGAGATTGCCGATAGCGGTGCTCGTGTCGGGCACGGGCACGAATTTGCAAGCGCTGCTCGACACCGTGCACGGGTACGAGGCGGAGGTCGTGGCGGTGGCGTCGAGCGTCGCTGACGCCCCCGCGCTGGAGCGCGCCGCCGAGCGCGGGGTGCCGACGGCCGTGTTCGGACGCGCGGAGTACGAGGACCGCAAGACGCGCGATGGCGCGATGGCGGACTGGCTCCAGGAGCGCGGTGCAAGGCTGGTCGTGCTCGCTGGGTATATGGAGCTGCTTGGGGAGGCGTTCCTCGGGCGTTTCCCGGGCGCCACGATCAACGTGCATCCGTCACTGTTGCCGGCGTTCCCGGGACTCGAAGCGATCGAGCAGGCGTTGGCGTACGGGGTGAAGGTGTTCGGCGTGACCGTGCACTTCGTCGACGCGGGCGTTGACAGCGGACCGGTGATCTCGCAACGGGCGGTCGAGTTGAAGAACGCACGCGATCCGGAAGAGGTGTTGAAGGCGCTCAGGCCGATCGAGCACGCGCTGTTGCCGGAGGCCGTGCGGTTGTTCGCCCGCGGTGCGCTGAAGGTCGATCCCGAGAACCAGCGGCAGATCGCCGTCGAGGGGTAGGCTGCGGGCCATGAGCGCAGAGGACGACACGGGCGCGGCGGGGGCAGCAGCGACGCGGGGCTCGGGAATGGAGCCCGCCGCGCCCGGCGAGGTGCGCGTGCGGCGGGCGCTGCTGTCGGTCTCGGACAAGGCCGGGATCGTCGACTTCGCCCGCGGGCTGAGCGAGTTGGGGGTCGAGATTGTCTCCACCGGCGGCACCGCGCGCGCGCTCGCGGACGCGGGGATCGCAACCCGCGCTATCGAGGACTTCACGGGCTTCCCGGAGATGATGGACGGTCGCGTAAAGACGCTGCACCCACGGCTGTACGCCGGGCTGCTCGCGCGGCGCGACGACGGGGCTCATCTGAGCGCGGCCGAGGAGCAGGGGATCGAGCAGGTCGATCTTGTGTGCGTGAACCTCTACCCGTTCGAGCGCACAATCGCGCGCGGCGACGCGAGCGAGGCGGACGCGATCGAGAACATCGACATCGGCGGGCCGACGATGATCAGGGCGGCGGCGAAGAACCAGGCGTTCGCCGCGGTGGTGGTCGACCCGGAGGACTACGGGGAAGTGCTGGGCGAGCTGCGGGAGTCGGACGGCCGCCTGTCGCTGACGCACCGCAAAGAGCTCGCGGCGAAGGCATTCGCGTGTACCGCCCGCTACGACGCGGCGATCTCGACGTGGTTCGCGCAGCACACCTACAAGGGCTTCCCACCGACATGGCGGGACTCCTACGAGAAGGTGAGCGATCTGCGCTACGGCGAGAACCCTCACCAGAGCGCGGCCTTCTATGCGCGCGTGGGGTCGCCGACGCACCTGCTCGACGGGGTGGAGCAGCTGCACGGTAAGGAGCTGTCGTTCAACAATCTGCTCGATCTGAGCTCCGCACGCGAGTTGGTCGAGGCCTTCGACGGACCGGCGTGCGCGATCCTCAAGCACAACAATCCCTGCGGGTGCGCGCTCGGCGAGAGCGTTCTCGTGGCCTACGATCGCGCCTTCGCGTGTGACCCGGAAAGCGCCTACGGTGGCGTGATCGCCGTCAACCACCGGGTCGATCGCGCCTCTGCCGAGCGTATGAACGGGCAGTTCATCGAGGTGTTGCTCGCGCCGGGCTACGACGAGGACGCGCTCGAGGTGCTGAAGGGTAAAAAGAACGTCAGGCTGCTGGAGCTGGCCGACTGGCCCGAGCCGAGCGGCGAGGTCGAGATCAAGCCCGTCCTCGGTGGACTGCTCGTGCAGGACCACGACACGGTCAACGAGGGACGCGGGGAGATGCGCGCGATGACCGAGAAGCAACCGAATGAGTCCCAGTGGGAGGACCTGCTGTTTGCCTGGAAGGTCTGCCGGCATGTGCGCTCCAACGCGATCGTGCTCGCCGCCGGCGGCGCCACGATCGGGATCGGCGCGGGGCAGATGAGCAGGGTCGACTCGGTGCGGATCGCGGTCGAGAAGGCCCGGGCCAACCAGCCTGACCTGCTCGCCGGCGCTGCGCTGGCCTCCGACGCGTTCTTCCCCTTCGCCGACGGTCCCGAGCTGGCGATCGCGGCGGGCGTGACGTCGATCATCCAGCCCGGCGGCTCGGTGCGCGATCCCGACGTCGTGGCTGCAGCCGATGCGGCGGGCATCGCGATGGTGGCGGCCGACAAGCGCCATTTCCGCCACTGACGACCGCATGGCGGCTGGCCGATCCCGGACGATCGGTGCTGCATCCTCGGTCGCTCACGCGTGACCGATCGACGATCTAATGCGATCGACTGATCGGCCAGCACGCCACGCGGGGTGGGCGGGCCCGCTTAATCTTGCGACGCTTGCCCTGCGACCGTCAGGGGCTGGGTGGGACAACCTCGATGGAACGCTCTTTCGCGAGAAGGACTTGACAGAAGGCAGATAACGATATATCGTTATCTTACAAAGATGGTTCACGATAGGAGAAAGACATGTTTGGGAATGCAATTTACGCAACAGGAGAGGGCCGCGGGTATGCCAGCGATCGACTTGACTTTCACGCCGTGCTGCACGCGATGAGCGGCCGCAGAGGCGGCCCCGGAGGCGGAGGAGATCAGGGCGATGGTCCCGGTCATGGGCCGGGCCGACACGCAAGGCATCGTCATCACGGTGGTCCGCGCGGCGGTTTCGGTGGTCCGTTCGGGTTTGGCCCGTTCGGGTTTGGTCCGGGCGGCGGTCCACGGGGGCGTGGTCGGAAGGCCCGTCGCGGGGACATCCGCACGGCCGCGTTGTTGCTGCTGCTCGAGGAGCCCCGCAACGGCTACCAAATCATGCAGGAGGTGCAGGAGCGCAGCGACGGCGTCTGGCGGCCCAGCCCCGGCTCGGTCTACCCGGCGCTGCAGCAGCTCGAGGACGAGGGCCTGATCCGCTCCGAGGAGCAGGACGGCCGCAAGGCATTCCAGCTGACCGACGCCGGGCGCGCCCATATCGAGGAGCGCGACCCCGAGCGGCCGGCCCCTTGGGAGGAGATGAGCGGCGACTTCAGCCCGCCCGTCGCCGAGCTCGCCAAGATCTGGCGCGAGGTCACCGTCGCCTTCATGCAGGTCATGCACGGCAGCGATGCCCAGCTGGGCGAGGCTCGCAAGGTGCTCACGACGACGAGGAAAGACCTCTACAGGATCCTGGCCGACGGAGACCCGGAGACTGCCGCCTCCGACGCGGAGGTGGAGTAGGCCGGCTCTGTCTGCTTGTCCGCCCGCCCCCATGAGAGAGCCGCGGCGGAGTGCACCAGCGTGAGACCCCGTCGCGAGCGTTCCCTCCTCCGTGGTCTGACACACGTCTCCCTTCACCGCCGTTGGGAATGCCCCGTGCGGGACTCGAACCCGCCCCACCGGATTAAAAGTCCGGCGCTCTACCAGATGAGCTAACGGGGCCAGCGGGCGACAGTCTGCCAGATGGGTCAGGCAACCGAGTGAAGCAAGTGAGCTCAGTTCTCGCCGGCCGCGACGCGGAGCATCTCCTCGATCCGCGTGAGCTTCACGCGCGGCCGGCCGGCGGATTCGCCGAGGGAGCGCTCGTGGCGATCGATCGAGGCCCAGCCGTCGTAGGTGACGAGCTCGGGCTGACGTTTGCGCAGCAGCTGCTCGATCGCGGCGCCGTCGGGAAGGTCGGGCCTGTTCAGACCATCTCCGTCCGACGCCGCGTCGGCGAAGATTGCGTCCACGGTCTCTTGGGCGTCCTTCTTGTTCGTGCCAATCACGCCCGAGGGCCCGCGCTTGATCCAGCCGACGGCGTACTCGCCCCGCAGCGGCGCGCCGGTCGCGAGATCGAGGATACGCCCGCCATCGTTGGGGATTACGCCGGAGCGCTCGTCGAAGGGGACGCCGGGGAGTGGGATGCCGCGATAGCCGATCGCGCGGAACAGCAGGCCGGCGGGGATCGTCTCGCGCTCCTCGGTGGGACTGGCGCGCAGGCCACCCCCCGGAGCGAAGACGAGCTCGTTGCGGACGAGCTCGACGGCGCCGAGATGGCCGTGCTCGTCGGGGATCAGGGAGATCGGCGAGAGCAGGAAGCGCAGGACGATGCGATTGGGGTGCCCCGTGGGAGGGCGCTCCGCGTAGGAGCGCAGGATCTCGACGTTCCGTCGCGAGGTGATGTTTTCCTCGGCGCCTGCGTCGTGGACGGCGAGCGCGCGGTCGAGCTCCGCGGGATCGACGATCACGTCGGCGTCGGCCAGCTCGCCGAGCTCCAGCAGCTCCGGGTTCGTGAAGGCCGCCTGGGCGGGCCCGCGGCGACCGACGATCACGACCTCCGATACGCGACTTTCGCCAAGCACCTCGAGCGCATGGTCCGCGGTGTCGGTGGGGGCGAGCTCAGATGGCGCGAGCACGAGCATCCGGGCGACGTCGATCGCGACGTTGCCGTTGCCGATCACCACGGCGCGCTCGGCGGAGCGTAGGTCGACCTCGAGGTCGGTGTGATCGGGATGGGCGTTATACCAGCCGACGAACTCGGTGGCCGCGTGCGAGCCGGGGAGATCCTCGCCGGGGATGCCGAGCGGCCGATCCAAGGGTGTGCCGGTCGCGTACACGATCGCGTGGTAGTGCATCAGCAGCTCCTGGCGCGAGACGTGCTCGCCGAAGACGATGTTCCCGAAGAAGCGAAAGCGCGGATGTGCGGCGGTCTTCTCGTAGATGCGGGTGACCGACTTGATCTTCGGATGGTCCGGCGCCACACCGGAGCGCACGAGCCCCCAGGGTGTGGGCAGCCGCTCGAGCATGTCGACCTCGAAATTGATGGAATGCTCGCCCGCCCCATGCCCGCCTGCCCCATCCTTGAGCAGGTGCCCGGCGGCGTAGAAGCCGGCGGGCCCTGAGCCGATCACGGCGATGCGAATGGGGGAATCTGTGTCTATCCGAGAGCTCATCAGAGTGTGTGCCTGTGCCCGCCGAGCGGGAGTCTCGGAGTTTTCGGATGTTTCTCAATCATATGGGCGCGGCCCGACTCGAACGGGCGACCCCCTCGGTGTAAACGAGGTGCTCTGACCAACTGAGCTACGCGCCCCCGGGCCGGCGACCCTAAGGCTAGCGAGGCTGCAAAGCTGTGTGGGTGCGCAGAGCCGGCCGAATCGCAGCGTGGTTGGCGGGTGCGATCGTGCTGATGCTCGTGCTGGCGCAGTTCTTCTTGCCACCGATCGCGGCGAGCAGGGTTCGCTCCCGTGTTGAGAAGTACGGGACCGTGAAGAGCGTCAGCGTGAAGGCCTGGCCCGCGGTGGAGCTGCTGTGGGGAAAGGCGGAATCGGTGAACGTGAAGGCTGGGAGTCTTCGTCTCAGCACGGCGCAGATGGCGAAACTACTCGGAGAAGCGCGCGGGGTGAAGAGCATGCGCGTGAGCGCCGAAAGCGTGAAGGAGGGTCCGCTGCAACTGTACGACGCAAGCCTTCAAAAGCACGGCGATGCGCTTTTGGGAGCAGCATGGGCCTCGCGGGCGGACGTGAAGGCGGCGCTGGGAGAAGGGTTTGAAGTGCAGCTGCAGCCCAGCGGCGCCGGACGGGTGCAGATGACCGTCGAGGGAGGTCTGTTCGGCGTGAAAGCGTCGGTGCAAGCGGTCGCGGAGGCACAGGAGGGCGACATCGTCGTGTACCCGCTCGGCTTCCTGCTGAAAGGACTGAAGCTGACCCTGTTCGCGGAGCCCGGCGTATACGTCGAAGGCGTCGGCGCGAGCGCGGCGGCGGGACCGTCCGGCAAAGGGGCGGGCTATAGGTTGTCTTTTCGGGCGAGCCTGCGCTAGGGGCGCTGGTGGACGATCATGGGCAGGCCGCTCTTCGGGCTGATCGTCGGCATCTGGCGGATCTCCAGGTGGAAGTCCTCCGGCAGGGAGAGCGTGAAGCGCGCTAGCAGCAGCGTGGCGATCGTACGGATCTCGAGCTGGCCGAAGCGCATCCCGATGCACGTGCGCGAGCCGCCGCCGAAGGGGATGTAGGCGCCCTTGGGCAGGGCGGCCTTGGCCTCGGGCGTGAAGCGTTCGGGACGGAACTCCTCCGGCTCGGGGAATACCTCGGGCAGGTGGTGGGAGGCCCAGGAGGAGTAGTTGACGAATGCGCGGCCGGGAACGGTGCAGCCGGCGAACTCGAACGACTCGACCGAGCGCCGCGGCCCGATCCAGGCGGGCGGGTACTTGCGGAGCGTCTCGTCGAAGACCAGCTCGAGCTCCGTCAGCTCTCCCGACATCAGCTGCGCGGGCGTGGGCCGGCCGTCCACGAGCTCGGCGTCCTGCTCGGCGTAGAGGCGCGCGAGGATCTCGGGTTGGCGGGCGAGCTCGTAGAACATGAACGCGACGGTCGAGGTTGTGGTGTCATGGCCGGCGAACATCAGCGTCATCACCTCGTCGCGGATCTGCAGGTCGGTGAGCGTCGAGCCGTCTTCGTCGTGGGCGTCGAGCAGCAGCGAGAGGATGTCCTCGCCGCGCTCCCCCGAGGCGCGGCGCGAGGAGATCTCCGAGTAGATCAGCTGATCGAGCGAGCGCGCGGCCTGCTGCATCCGCGCCCAGGGCGTCAGCGGCCCGCGAAACATGCGCAGTACGGTCTCCGAGGTGAAGAAGGCGAGGGCCTGTTCGAACAGGCCGGCGGCGTCGACCGAGCGCGCCACGGCGCCATCAGGATCAAGGCCGAACAGCGCGCGCATCGCGATCCTCAGCGCCAGGCGCCGCGTCCAGGTGTAGAGGTCGATGCGCTCGCCGGGGGCAAGCAGATCGAGGGCGCGCTCGGTCTCCTGAACCATCACGTCGACCGAGGCGGCGATCCGCTCGCGGTGAAAGCCGGGGAGCATCGCCAGGCGCGAGCGCCGGTGGAAGTCGCCGTCGATCGTCAGCAGTCCATCTCCCATTAGACCGATCAGTTCGCGCATATGCGATTCCCGCCAGGTGAAGTTGGCGGCGTGGGAGACCGTCATGTAGTGGTTGGCGGCGGGCCCGAGCATGAAGACGACGTTGCCGTGGAACAACCGCAGCGTGAAGACCGGCCCGTATCGCTCGTAGGCCTCGAGCAGGAGCGGCAGCGGATCGTCGTTGAAACGCCGGGTGCGCGCGAGCGAGAAGCGAGTGTCGCCGGGCGGGAACGGAACGGTCGCCGAGCGCTCCTCGCGCAGGTCGCCGAACACCGCGGCGAACGGGTTGGTGTCGAGCAGTGGAGGAGGACCGACGAGCGCCACGGCGAGGATCCTACCCTAAAACTGGCTGCCCGGCCAGTTTTCTTGGGAAGACCGGTGAGCGCAGAGCCTTGGCATACTGAGGAGGCGTGGGGAGTCCCGGCGGGGCTCCAGCGCATACGCGGGGACGTAGCTCAGTTGGTTAGAGCGCCGGCCTGTCACGTCGGAGGTCGCGGGTTCGAGTCCCGTCGTTCCCGCTTTTCTCACCCCCGGACTGCTCGACCGGGAGAGCTGGAACTATCGGGAGCCCTCAGGTTTCGATCGTGACGAGCGTGCCGATCGGCGTGTACGGCCAGATCTCCGCGGAGGCTGCGAGCGGGAGCTCGACGCAGCCGAGGCTCTGGGGGGTGCCGAACGAGGAGCGGTCGAAGTTGTGGAGCGCGTCGCCGCCGTTGAAGTAGCTGACCCATTTGATCCCGGGATCTTCGTAGTGCGAGCCGTCGGGGTTCGTGCCGCTCATCGTTGTTTCGGGCAGGTGCTCGAACACGGGGAACGTCCCGAGTTCCGTTTCCGCGCCGGAGATGCCCGTGTTCGCGGGCGAGGTGATGACCGTCTGGCCATCGTGCCAGAGCGTCATCGTCTCTGGGACTTCGCGGTGCACGTACACGTAGCTGTAGCCGCTGCTCAGGCGCTTCGCGGAGATCGCGTCGGTCAGCAGCAAATGCCACACGGCCGCCCCGGCAAGCCCGTCGACGGTGACGTCGCTTTCGTTCTCGAACTTCATCACCGCGCCCTTCGTGATCGTGTTCGCCTGACCCGGGGTCCACATCGCCTGTAGCTGGTGCGGTGTGTTCGAATAGCGCCAGCTGAAGCTGCCGTTCGGAGGGTCGACCGCCGCCTGCGCCTCGGCGCCGGGTGTGTGTGCCACCGCCGCGCCGGACGGCTGCCAGTCGACCGGCAGATAGCCGGCTTCGGCGAGGAGCTGCTGTAGGCGCAGGGTCGAGCCGGGTGGCACAGCCCATTCGATCTGGCTGGTCGTGTGTAAGCCGCCACTGCCCGCCGTCACCGCGACCGACCGCGGGAGCTGAACATGCAGCTGCGAGCCCAGCGCCGCTCCGAATCCCGATGGGATGAACACGAGCGTGTGGCTGTTGGTCTCGTGCCAGCTGCCCTGCGTTGCCGGCGAGAGGCGGGGGCGACTGGAGCCGAGCACCTCGCTCACGGGCTTCGAGAACGTCAGGTGGATGTGCGTGGCGGGAGAGATCCGCGTGCCCGCGGCGGGAAGGCTGACCATCACCGGTGCTTTGGAGGGAGGGAACCAGCTCACCTGCGTGGGAGCGCCGACCGTCTCCCACGGCCGTGGCGCGACGGCGATCTCCGTGGTCCCCGTCTCGGGCTGGGCGCCGAGCGAGATCGTGCTCTGGGGGCCGCTCAGCGTGTGGCTCCTCACGGCGCCGGTGGTTCCATAGACGACCGTGCTGACCGGCATGTCGAAGCTCACGTGTACGTCCGAGCCGGCGGGAACGGTCATCCAGGGCTCCTTCACCTGCGCTACCGGGGCATGCAGCGTCAGGTGCTCGTTGCGCTCCGAGCCCAACGCCCAGCCGAGCCATCCGGGCCGGCGAACCTCCACGTCCACCGATACCTGCTCGCCCGGGGTCAGCCGCTTCAGCGGGGTCAGGCGGCCGCCTTCGGCGGTAAGCGGCACCCGCCGGCCGTCCGGCCCGAAGGCCTGCACACGCTCGATCTTTCCGCCGAGCGGCTGTACGGTCACGCGCGCGAGCGCCGTCGAGTCACCCGCGAGCGTCGCCCCCGAGAACAACAGCGCGGCGACGGCCAGCAGAACTACGATCACGATGATCGTCAAACCCATGCCGAGCAGGACGCGTTTCCAACCACGCCCAGTTGACGCAGCGTCACGGTGAGCCGAGGCAAACGCCATTCATGGATCGTAGGGCGTATTCGGCAAGAAGGACGTATTTGGCAGGGATTGTTGCGAGGGCTCGATCCATCGAGGACTTTTCGCTTATGGCCCTCTCTGCTCAGTGTCCCTCGTAGCTTGCGTGTCCCGGTCCGCGCTCCAAGAACGAGTGCACAGCGTTCTGCAGATCCTCGGTCGCGAACAGATTGCCTGCGAGCTCCGGTACGCGCTCGTCGGCGGCGCGCGCTCCCCCACCCTGGAGGCCCGCGCGGACGATCGCCTTGGTGGCCGCGTGGGCGCGCGTCGGACCCTCCGCCAGGCGCAGCGCGAACGCGCGCGCGGCCTCGTCGAAACCCGCGTCGGGCAGGACGCGGTTGACGACGTTCCAGCGCTCGAGCGTCGCGGCGTCGTACAGCTCACCCGTCATCACCAGCTCGCGGGCGCGTGCCGGACCGGCGCGCTCGGCCAGGCGCTGGGTACCGCCCATCGCCGGGGTCAGCCCGACCACGGTCTCCACCAGCCCGAAGCGCGCGGACTCGGCCGCCAGCAGCAGATCGCAGCCGAGCGACAGCTCGAACGCCGCCGTCAGGCACAGCGCGTGCGCGGCGAAGACCGTCGGCAGCGGCAACTCCTCGACGCGGTGGATCAGCCCGAGCAGCTCCCGCCACAGCTCCGCCGCCTGCTCGGGGGAGAGTCCGTCGAACAGGTGCACGTCGACCCCGCCACTGACCGTGCGGCCCGCGGCGCGGATCAGCAGGCCGCGGGGCGGATCGGCAGCGATCCGATCGACCGCGTCAGACAGCTCCGACATCAGCTCGCGCGTGAACAGGTTCAGCGGCGGCGAATCGATGCTGAGGATCGCCAGTGGCCCGTCCTGTTCAACCCCGATCGCGCTCACAGGTCGGATCCACGGCTCGGCTCCATCGCCGGCAGATTACCGGCCTCTGGCTGTGATCCTGCTCAGGTCGAACTCAACCGCGCCCCGGACGGGGGAACGCGCAAAAATTCTGACGCGACACCGCTCCACGGGGCTGTCCCGGTTGTTGGCAGTCTCTATAGGCATGCCAGATCAGTTCAATGACAGCGACCGCCGCACGTTCATCAAGCGGGGGTTGCTCGCCGGCGGCTCGTTGGCGCTCGCGGGTGCGGGCGTGCCGACGGCGGCCCAGGCCAGGCGACCGCGCAGGGCGCGTCGCAAGACAGGCGCGGCGCGACGGGCGCCGAACATCCTCGTGATCCTCGTCGACCAGCTGCGCGCCCCGGCCTGGGTTCCGGCGTCGCTCGCGCTCGACGTGCTGCTACCGAACCTCGCGTCGCTGCGTAATGAGTCGGTCAGCTTCGAACGCCACTACACCGCTTCCAACGACTGCTCGCCCTCGCGTGGCGCGCTGCTGACCGGTCTGTACTCGCATCAGACCGGCTGCATGATCACCGGCCGCAGCGAGCTGAGCCCGGGCTTCCCGACGTGGGGCACGCTGTTGCGCGACATGGACTACGAAACGACATGGTGGGGGAAGTGGCACTTGAACCCGCACGCGAACGCGTCGCTGAAGCCGTACGGCTTCTCCGGAGGGACCTATCCATCGCCCAACGGCAGTCCCGGGCAGGGCACCGAGGTGGACCCGACGATCGTCGATCAGTTCGAGGATTGGTTCGACCAGCAGGCGGGGGGTGAGCCGTGGTGTACGACGGTTTCGCTGGTCAACCCCCATGACGTGGCCTGGTGGTACCGCTTCACGAGCGAAATCCCGGGTGAGAGCGAACCGCCGCAGTGGGTCAGCCAGATCCCGCCCAACTTCGAGACTCCCGCGGAATTGCAGGCGCACGGCAAGCCGCTGCTGCACCGCTCGCTGCAGGAGACCGCCGCCCGCTCGTTCGGCGCCGTGCCGTTCTCCGGCCCTGAATTAGTCAGCACATGGAGCGGCCTGATGAACACGTACCTGCTGCTGCAGAGCTACGTCGACCGGCAGATCGGCCGCGTGCTCGCAAAGCTTGCCTCCCAGCCGCGGGTGAGCGGGAACACGGTGATCGTGTTCACCTCCGACCATGGCGAGTACGGCGGCTCGCACGGGATGCGCGGCAAGGGGGCGGCCGCCTACGAGGAGGCGATCCACGTTCCCCTGTATGTGAGCGATCGGCGCGGCCTCGCGACCGCCGCCACAGGCGTGCCTCGCAACCAGCTCACCTCCAGCGTCGACATCGTCCCGCTGCTCCTGAGCATCGCGACCGACTCGGACGCGTGGCGCGAGGAGTCTTCGCTGGCGCACCTCGCCGCACGCCACGACCTCGCCGCGATCTGCACCGACGCTGGGGCGCCCGGCAGACCCTGGGTGCTGCACGCCACCGACGAGGACGTCACCGAGTTCGCCGGCGACCTGCACGACGCCGAAGCGCCTCGCCACGTGGTGGCGCTGCGCACCGAACAGGGCAAGCTGGGTCTGTATTCGAACTGGGGCCAGGAAAGCATCGCGGCCGAACCGACCGGGCAGGAAGTCGAGTGCTACGACTACAGCTCGGACGTTGGTCAGGCGGAGCTCGCAAACGTTGCCGGATCGAGCGCCTTGGAGGAACAGCTCCGTGCGACCCTCGAACAGGAAGCGATCCCCAACGAGCTGCATGCCCCGCTGCCCGCTTATCTGCAGGGACCATTGCGGAAGGGGATGAGCGATTACTTTGACGTGGACGGGGGTGAGGGCGAAAAGGCCGCCGCCTCCCATCTTCACGTCGCGGCGCCGATCGAACCCACGCCGGACTGAAGCGGTCTGTCACCATGTGGGCGTGAGCACGCTCCCGCCCGGTCCCTCCGAGCCCCAAGCGATCCAGACCGCCCGCTGGCTGCTGCGCCCGATCGCCTTCATGGAGTCCTCCCGGCGGCGCTACGGCGATGCTTTCAGCGTGAACTTCCTCGGCTTCGAACGGCCGATGGTGATGCTGTCCGATCCCGATGCGATCCGCGCTCTCTACACCGCGCACGAGCACGGACTGCCAGCCGGGCGCAGCATCGCGCTGCTGCCGGTGATGGGCCCGGGCTCGGTGCTGCTGCTCGAGGGCAGCGAGCACCTTGCGCGGCGCAAGCTGATGCTGCCGCCGTTCCACGGTGAGCGGATGCGCTCGTATGAGGCGACGGTCCGTGAGGTCACCGAGCGCGAGATCGACAGCTGGTCCGACGGGAGCCCGTTCGCGATCCATCCGCGGATGCAGGCGGTCACGCTCGAGGTGATCCTGCAAGCGGTGTTCGGCGTCACCGACCCGGCACGCAGCGCGCGCCTGCGCGAGCGTCTGCCGCTGCTGCTGGGCGACACCGCCTCCTCCGCTCTGCAGTTCCGCGTGTTGCTCTCGCGCCGCCTGGGCCGTGGAGATCCACTGGTGGGTCTGCGCGAGCTGCTGGCAGAGATCGATGAGTTGCTGCTCGCGGAGATCGCCGAGCGCCGCGTTGATCCGGATCCCACCCACCCCGAGCGCGAGGACATCCTCTCGCTGCTCGTCGCGGCCCGCTTCGAGGACGGCAGCGAGATGAGCGACCGCGAGGTGCGCGACCAGCTCGTCACGCTGCTGCTCGCCGGTCACGAGACGACCGCCACGGCGTTGGCGTGGACGTTCGACCTGCTGTTGAAGAACCCCGCGACGCTTGCCCGGCTGACCGCGGAGATCGATGCGGGCGTCCAGGACTCCTACTTGCGCGCGGTGATCTCGGAGTCGCTGCGCTTGCGCCCGGTCGTCCCGCTGGCGGGACGGCGGCTGGCTTCAGACCTGAATGTCAACGGGCTGAGCCTTCCGGCCGGGACCGACGTGACGCCGGCGATCTGGCTCACGCACACACGGCCAGACCTTTACCCCGAGCCGTACGCGTTCCGTCCCGAGCGCTTTCTCGAGGATTCGCCCACGACCTACGGGTGGATCCCGTTCGGCGGCGGCATCAGACGCTGTCTGGGCGCGGCGTTCGCCGAAATGGAGATGCGGGTCGTGCTGGAGAGCATCCTGCAGCGCCGGGCGCTGAGCCCCGCGAGCGATCGCGCCGAGCGGGTGACGCGCCGCAATGTGACGTTCTCACCGCGCAAGGGAACGCTGGTGCGCAGCAGCAGGCGGCGCAACGCTCCCGCGCCGGCCGCCGAGCCAGAGCGCGTGCTCGTCGCTTAGACGACTACGAGTGGCGCTTGGCTTGGTGCTCGAGCACCTTGCCAAAGGCGCCCTCCAGCTGGGTCGTCATCCGCTGCTTGAACACCGCTAACAGAGCCTCCGAGGCGAGCGGGCGCAGCGCGCCGACGGCCTCGATCACCTCGTCCCAGCGCTCGTCGGGCTGTCCGGCCTGCTCGAAGGGATCCCACAGCTCCTTGAGGAAGAGTCTCGCGAAGGCACGCGAGATCGACTCGCAGTCGCGGCTGACACGCTCCATCAGCGCCAGCGCCGCGTGCAAGGAGATCCCGAGCGAAACGACCTCTTCGGCGGCGCGCAACAGTGCCGGGCTAGGGACTTCGAAGCGGTCGCCGCCCAGCGGCACGAGCAGTTTCAGCTTGCGCACCCGCTCAATGTCCTTCTGACTGACATCGCCGAAGCTCTTCGCCAGGTCATCAGCCGTCACGACTTCGGGGGTCTCGGCCTCAAACGGCGTGGTCACGGCATGGCGTAGGCCCAGCAGCCGCTCGGCCAGGCCGTCGGAGCCGCTCAGCAGCCGCTCGATTGCGGCGAGGTTGAAGCCGTCGGCCTGCAGGTCGAGGATCAGGCGCAGCCGCGCGACGTGGTCGGCGCCGTAGTAGCCCACGCGCGCGCGTACCTCCGGCGCGGGCAAAAGACCGCGGGAGTGGTGGTTGCGGATGTTGCGCACCGACATTCCGACTTCGGCGGCGAGCTGCTCGATCGTGAGATCGGGTGCGGGAGACGCGTCGTCGCTGCGGCTCCGATCGGTTACCTGCGCCTTGCCGGTCTTCGTTGCAGTCATCTCAAAGTAAGGGTACCACTAACAATGTAACCTCGTTTGAGGTATCATAAGTTCAGGTCGTCCATGAGCAAGTCGATTAGCCACCCAACCAACCGCGAGCCACAGATCGGCCAAGGCCCGGCGGATGGCTGAACGAGGCGCGGTGCCACAGGTCTCCAGCGGCCGGCGCCGGGCGCTGAACCTGATCCGCTCGTTCACCTCGCCGCTCTTGCCGGACGACTACCTAGAGCTGGTCAACCCGCTGTGGTCCACGCGCGAGCTGCGGGGGAGAGTCGAGCGGATCGAGCGCGAGACGCCGAACGCTGCGACGGTCCTGATCAAGCCCGGCTGGGAATGGCCGCGGCACAAGCCTGGGCAGTACCTGCGGTTGGGGATCGAGGTTGACGGCGTGCACCACTGGCGCGCGTACTCGCTCACCTCCGACCCCGAGCGGCCCGACGGCTGCATCTCGATAACCCCGAAGCTCGTCGACGGCGGCAAGGTCTCGCCGTTCCTGTTCTCCGGCGTGCGCCCGGGGACGATCGTCCGCCTCGGCGGCGTCGAAGGCACGTTCGTGCTGCCCGATCCCCTGCCCGCGAAGATGCTGTTTATCAGTGCCGGCAGCGGCATCACCCCGATCATGAGCATGCTCCGCGCGATCGCGCGTGAGGGGAAGGTGGAGGACGTCGTGCACGTGCACTGCGCACGCACCGAGAGCGAAGCGATCTTCGGGCGTGAGCTACGCGAGCTCGCCGCCGCGCACGCGGGCTACGGGCTGCACATGCGTCTGACGGGCGCACAGGGTCGACTGACCGCGGAGCAGTTGGTTGGGTTGTGTCCAGATTGGCGCGCGCGTGAGACGTTCCTCTGTGGTCCCGCGGGGTTGCTCGAGACGTTGGGCGAGCGCTGGCGAGCGGACGGCGAGGAGGAGAAATTGCACGTCGAGCACTTCCAACCCGACTCCGCCGGGATGAATGGATTCCCGCCCGCCCAGCGCGGCGGGGGCGGCACGATCCGCTTCTGCTCGAGCGACGTGGAGGCAAGTAGCGACGGTGAGCAGCCGATCCTCGTGGCCGGCGAGCAGGCCGGGGCGAAGTTGCCGTACGGCTGTCGCATGGGCATCTGTCACACCTGTGTTGGGCGGCTGCGCTCGGGTCAGGTGCGCGACCTGCGCACCGGTCGCGTACATGGTCAGGCAGGCGAAATGATGCGTACGTGCATCAACGCGCCCGAGGGCGCGGTCGAGATCGACCTCTGATTCTCCTCTTCTTTTTTCTCTCTTCACATCCCCACCCAAAGGAACCGAAATGTCCGCCACCCACAGCCCGCCGGCCGCAGCGAGACTCAACGAGGTCGAGGGTCCGCCGCCGCGCACCGCCCCCCCTGCCGAACCAACGCAGCGACCCCAGCTAGGGTTCGAGGACGAGCCCGATAACCCGCTCTCGCGTCTGACTCCAGAGCAGATCGAGGAGCTCGGCCGTGAGTTCGACGCGATTCACGACGAGGTGTACGCCGAGCTCGGGGATCGCGACTCGCGCTACATCCGCTCCACGATCAAGCTGCACCGCCAGCTGGTGTTGGCTGCCCGTGCGATGCTGACCGGCTCGCGCTACAGGCCGCTGTGGCTGGGCGGCACGGCGGCGCTGTCGGTGGCGAAGATCTTGGAGAACATGGAGATCGGCCACAACGTGATGCACGGGCAGTGGGATTGGATGAACGACCCGGACATCAACTCGCAGAACTGGGATTGGGATACCGCCTCGCCCGCCGACGCGTGGCGTCATTCGCACAATTACGAGCACCACACGTTTACGAACATCCGCGGCAAGGACCGCGATCTCGGTTACGAGATCATGCGCATCGACCCTCACCAGAAATGGCATCCGGTGTACTTGTTGCAGCCCCTGTACAACCTGGTGCTGATGGGTTTCTTCGAGTGGGGGGTTGCGCTGCACGACCTCAACTTCGACGCGATCAGGGCGGGGGAGAAGTCCAAGGGAAAGGTCAACAGGGAGTTGAAGGCGATTGGCGTGAAGGCGCGCAAGCAGGTCGTGAAGGACTACATCGCGTTTCCTTTACTGTCGGCGGCCCTGGCGGCGGTCGCGTCCGGACGGAGGGGGTCGTTCTCCTCGGGGCAACCGGGCCCGGGATCGTCCGCCGCGCCGCGCAGCTCTGCCTCGGCACGCGCGTTCAAGTCGACGCTCGCGGCGAACTTCACCGCCAACATCGTCCGCAACGTGTGGGCCTACTCGATCATCTTCTGCGGTCACTTTCCCGACCAGACCTACACGTTTAGCCAGGCGGAGGTCGAGGATGAGACCCGCGGCGGTTGGTACGTGCGCCAGCTGCTGGGGTCGGCGAACATCGATGGTAGCCCCCTGTTTCACCTGCTCGCGGGCAACCTCAGCTTCCAGGTCGAGCACCACCTTTACCCCGATCTGCCATCCAGCCGCTACTCCGAGATCGCGCCCCGCGTGCGCGAGATCTGCCGCCGCTACGGGCTGCCCTACAACACCGGCCCGCTCGGCAAGCAGCTTGGCACCGTCCACCGCACGATCCTGCGTCTCGCCTTCCCCGGTGGGAAGGTGCGGCCGAAGCCGGGGCCGTACCAACCCAAGTGAGATCGACCTACCCAGGTGACATCGACCTCCCTTTGCGTCAGACTGTGACTAGATGAATCCTCCGGAGCACGTTCTCGCGCCCGAACGCCCAACGCTCGAGACCTCAGGCGACGGGTTCGCGCCCGACGTCGGCACACCGCTCGAGGGCCCCAGCCCTGAGGAGATCCAGGAGCCGGTGCTCGAGAACCTCGATCGGTTCATCACCGGCGTGATCACCGTGGTGCCGCTTCTACTGGTGCTACTCGCCGGGTGGCAGCTGTGGAACCAGGAGCTGCACTGGCGGGACATCGTGATCTTCTTCGTCATGTACATCCCGATCGGTCTTGGCGTCACGGTCGGCTTCCACCGCCTGCTCACGCATCGCTCGTTCAAGACTTCACCGGGAATGCGAGGCCTGTTCGCGGTCCTCGGCACGATGTCCGTCGAGGGCCCCGTGATCTCGTGGGTGGCCGACCATCGCAAGCATCACGCCTATTCCGATCGCTTCGGCGACCCGCACAGCCCCCACGTCGACAGCGGCGGCGGCTGGCAGGGAGCGTTGCGCGGCCTCGCCCACGCGCACGTGGGCTGGCTGTTCGATCACACCCAGCGAGGCTCGCGCGAGCGCTTCGCGCCCGACCTGCTGGCCGATCCGGTGGTCAACTTCGTCGATCAAACGTTCATCCTCTGGTCGCTCGTCGGCCTGGCGATCCCGTTCGGGCTCGGCTGGCTGATCGGCGGGACGGTTGGGGCCGGCCTGGAGGCAATGCTGTGGGCGGGCGCGGTGCGGATCTTCGTGCTGCACCACGTCACCTACAGCATCAACTCGCTCTGTCACTTCTTCGGGCGCCGCCGTTTCGCCACGGGCGATCACTCGCACAACCTGTCGTGGCTCGCGCCGCTGTCGTTTGGCGAGGCGTGGCACAACAACCACCACGCGTTCCCGACGTCGGCGTTCCACGGCATGGCCAAACGCGAGGTCGATCTTTCGGGCCTGACGATCGCGGGCCTCGAGCGCGCCGGCCTGGTGTGGGACGTGCAGCGGATCAGCCCGGACCGCCAGGCCGCCAAGGCAATCGCCTCCTAGAACGGGTCGCCTCAGGCGGTCAGGCAGGCGCGGTTGCGCCCGGCGCTCTTTGCCTCATACAGCGCGGTGTCGGCATGAGCCACCAATGCCTCGGGGGTCATTCTGGGCCCGTGGCCGGCGATCCCGGCTGAGCAACTCTGCTCGCTGGGTATGCGCTGCCGCAACCGCTCGACGACCTCGAGGGCGTTCGCGGCGTTGCAGTTGGGCAGCAAGAGCGCGAACTCGTCGCCACCGAGCCGCGCGACGAAATCTCCGGCGCGCAACTCCTCGCGCCAAGCCGCTGCCGTCTCCCTGAGCAGACGGTCCCCGGCTGGATGACCGTAAGTGTCGTTGTAGTCCTTGAAGTGATCGAGGTCGAGCATCGCGATCGTCACATGCTGGTCTTTGGTGAGCGTATCGGCGAGGTGTGTATCCCAGGCGCGGCGGTTGGGTAGGCCCGTCAGCGCGTCGGTGCTTGCGATGTCAGCCAGTTGGGTGAGCATGTCGGCGCGTTCGATCACGGCGGCGACCTCGTGCGCCAGCAGCGCGATCGTGGTCGTCCGTGACCCGCCTACTCTGACCGCCTTGGGCCAGCCGACGACGAGTACGCCGATCGGCTCTGTGCCTCTGAGTAGTGGCTCGAACAGGACCGCCGCGGGACGGCCGGCGAGCTCCCATATCTCGCTCTTGAAGAACTCGGATTCGCTGCTCTCGTCAAAGAACAGCGAGCTCCCTGTGCGGAATGCCTCGCGCACGTTGGAGTGCTCGTGAGGACCGATTTCGATCGGCTCGGTCTCGATGCCCGCCATCGAGGTCGAGCACAGCTCGCCTGAAGCGCCCGTGGGCTCGTACAGGATCGCCATGCTCGCGTTGCTGATCGTCTTGGCCGCCGCACAAACCTCGGCACGGGCGTGCGGGCTGCTGGAGAGGTTGCGCACCACTTCGGCAACCTGTTCCAGCATGCGCTCGCGGTCCTGGGCCTCGGCGGTCTGAAAGCGCGCCTGCGCGACCAGCCACTGGGTGGTCAGCCCGATGATCGTGCTCACGACGATGAAAATCAGGCCCGCGCGGTACTCGGTGTGTGGGTAGGTGGGGGGACCCACAAGCAGATTTTGCGCTAGGAACACCGTCGCCATCCCGATCAAGACCGTGCACAGCTGGGCACGGTTGCTGTACAGAGCCGTGTAGAACACCGGCAGCAGCGCCAGTACGCCCACGGCCGAGTTGATGCCCCCCGCCGAGTCGCGCAGCAGCGCAATCGCCAGTAGGAAGATCAGCGATGGGATTGCCTCACGCCCCTTCGCGAGGGCGCCTCGTAACGGCACGGCGCGCAACGTGCCCGCAAGCATCGCCAGGACGGCCGCTATCGCGTATGTCCCCCAATGCATCGAGGAGCCGACGGGCACCGCGGCCCACGCCAGCACCGACGCGGCCACGAACGGAATCAGGTGGCGATTGCCTCGCCTGGGCTGGCCGGTTTGCTCGGCGGACTCAGCGCTGCTGCTCATGGCTCCCCCATCGGCAGCTCCTCGCCAAAACTAGACCCCCAGCGCCTGGGCCATAGGATGCCCGCATGAAAGCGATCCAGATCGTCGACCTGACCGGCCCGGACAGCGCACTCGAGCTGGTTGACCTACCAGAGCCTGAGCCGACGCACATGCTGAGCGGACCGGGCCTCGATTCGGCCGTGCTGATCGAGGTGCACTGCGCCGGGGTCGCGTTCCCGGAGCTGTTGCAGACCCGCGGCCAGTACCAGATCAAACCGCCGCTGCCGTTCGTCCCCGGCAGCGAGGTCGCGGGTGTCGTTCGCAGCGCGCCCGCCGACGCGGCCGTGAAGACCGGTGACCGCGTGGCGGCGTTCTGCGCGCTCGGCGGGTTTGCCGAGACCGCGGTGGCGCCCCCATTCCTGACGTTCGCGCTTGGAGCGGAGCTCGACTTCGCGCAGGGGGCGGGCCTGATCCTCAACTACCACACCGCCTACTTCTCGCTGGTCCTGCGTGGGCGGCTGCGCGGGGGCGAGACGGTGCTGGTCCATGGCGCCGCCGGCGGAGTTGGCACCGCGGCGCTGCAGGTCGCGAAGGGGTTGGGCGCGCGCACGATCGCGGTCGTCTCGAGTGATGCCAAGGAGCAGGTCGCGCTCGAGGCGGGCGCCGACCACGTGGTGCGCTCCGACGGCCAGTGGAAGGACGAGGCGAAGGAGCTCTCAAAGGGCGGTGTGGAGGTCGTGTTCGACCCGGTCGGCGGATCGCTCTTCACCGACAGCCTGCGCTCGCTGCGCGAGGGCGGCCGTCTGATCGTGGTGGGGTTTGCCGGTGGGTCGATCCCCGAGGTCAAGGTCAACCGGCTGCTGCTCGGTAACACCGAGATCATCGGCGCCGGTTGGGGCGGCTACGCGATGAGTCGTCCAGAGGTAAATGTTGAGATCGGCGCCGCGATCAACGGTCTGATCGAGCAGGGGTTCGTACGGCCGATCGTCGGCGAGCGCTTTCCCCTGGAGCGTGCCGCGGACGCGCTGCGCGCGATCGACGAGCGCCGCGCGACCGGCAAGGTTGTCCTCGACGTGCGGGACTGAGCGCCCTCAGGGTCGCGCAGGATCCGCGTCGAGCAACTCAACCCAACCAAGGCAATGGACTTCGAGCATTCACCCCGCGCGCAGGAGCTGCTGGAGCGTTTGAACACCTTCCAGGAGCGTGAGATCGACCCGCGCGAGGAGCCCTACCACCGCGAGCTGCTCGGCCGCGCGGACCCGTGGGTTGTGCTGCCGGTCATCGAGGAGCTCAAGCAAAAGGCCCGCGCGGAGGGCCTGTGGAACCTGTTCCTACCCCCAGGCGCGGAGCTCGCCGGCCAGCCCATCGGCGCTGGCCTCTCAAACGTCGAGTACGCGCCCTTGGCGGAGCGGATGGGGCGTTCGTTGATCGCAAGTGAGGTCTACAACTGCAACGCGCCGGACACGGGCAACATGGAGGTGCTGCTGCACTTCGGCTCCGCCGAGCAGCGCGAGCGCTGCCTGGAGCCTTTGCTGGCCGGGGAGATCCGCTCGGCGTTCTGCATGACCGAGCCGGAGGTCGCCTCCTCGGACGCGACCAACATGCAGGCCACCGCGACGCTTGACGGCGAGGAGGTCGTGGTGAACGGGCGCAAGTGGTGGAGCACCGGCATCGGTCACCCCAATTGTGAGGCGATCATCTTCATGGGCCTGACCGACACGAGCGCGGACCGCTACCACCAGCATTCGATGGTGCTCGTCCCGCTCGAGCACCCCGGCGTGAAGGTCGAAAGGATGCTCTCGACGATGGGCTTCCTCGACGCGCCCGGCGGTCACGGCGAGGTGTCCTTCAGCGACGTGCGCCTGCCGGCGAGCGCGATCATCGGTGGGCCCGGCCAGGCGTTTGCGATCGCCCAGGCGCGACTCGGCCCCGGGCGCGTGCACCACTGCATGCGTTTAATCGGCCTCGCCGAGCTGGCGCTGGAGCTCGCCTGCCGCCGCGCTACAGAGCGCGTTGCGTTTGGCAAGCCCCTGGCGAACCTCGGCGGCAACCGCGAGCGGATCGCCGACGCGCGGATCGCGATCGACCAGGCGCGCCTGCGGGTGCTGCACGCGGCGTGGTTGGTCGACAGGCAGTCTGCCGAGGCGCTCGGGGCGGTGTCGCAGATCAAGGTCGCGGTGCCGAACATGGCGCAAAAGGTCGTGGACATGTCGATGCAGCTGCACGGCGGCGCCGGCCTCTCGAGCGATCTGCCGCTGGGGGCGGCCTGGACCACGGCCCGCGCTTTGCGGCTCGCCGACGGCCCCGACGAGGTGCACCGCGGCGTGATCGCTCGCCTGGAGCTGGCGCGGCACGGCCATGGGAAGTGGTCCTCCTGACCTCACCCTCTTCCCATCCTCGCCCCGCGTAGCCCGCGCTAGGCCGCCCGCCGCGCCACCTTCGCTGCGTCCTGCGGCCCGAGAAACGGTGTGAGCGCGGCGTAGATCAGCTGCGGGGCGAGGACGGGTAGCTCGTCGGTGCGCTCGTCCTCGATGTAAAAGTTGAGGACCTGCCAGATGCCGCCGGCGATCGCCTCGGGCGCGACGCCTGGCACCGTCACCGCCGCCGCGCCGCTCTTCGCGGCGTAGTGGTAGCCCGGTTGCAGGTAGGCGGCGAAGGCGTGGATGCTCGTGTCGCGGATCTCGATCGCCTCGGGGCTGGCGGCGAACGTGTCGACGAGGATCAGGTGCGAGTGGGCCGGCTCGGAGGCGAGATAGCCGAGCAGCGCGCGCAAGCCGGCCGCAACTCCACGCGGCCAATCGTCCTCGTTTTCCTCGTAGGCCTGGACTGTCACGAGCAGCGCTTGGTGCAAGCCGACCTTTTGGGTGCCGAGGAACGCGTCGTGCTTGGTCGGGTACATCTCGTAGAAGGTCTGGTGAGAGACGTTCGCGCGACGGGCGATCGCCGGGATCGTGAGGTTGGCTAGCCCCTTCTCGGCGACGATCGCGGCGGTCGCGTCGACGATTCGCTCGCGCTGGTTTTTGACGATGAACTGCCGCGAGAGATCGTGACGCCCGCTCGGCAGGCGGCCCTCGGCGCGCAGCGCCCGGTCCGATTGGCTCCCGGCCCGTCCGCCCGTCGCGGCGGGCAGAACCCGCAGACCGGTGGGCAGCTTCACCGGATAGCACGCGGCCCATGCGGCGAGCTCGTCGGCGAGCCCCGGCAACTCGCCGACGCGACCCTTGCGCAGGCGTGCGGCGGTCACCTCGCGGATGCCGCCGAGGATTACCTTGACCGTCAGGTCTTCCCCTGTCTCCTTCGCCCGCGCCGTCCCCGACTCGGTTCTCCCGCCCGCGCGTCCGGCAGCGCCGCCGCCGGCGCCGTCACGGCTGACGCGAATGCTCTGCTCGAGCGCCTCCAAGGTGTGGTTGCGGCGTTCGATCGCCTTCGGTCCCGCGCCGAAGGCGCCCAGCACCATCAACGACATCGCCTCCGGCGTGGCCACTGCCAGCTCCGCAAAGGAGCGGATCGCCTGCAGGCGCCCGTTCGGGGCATCCTGCGCCTTGTAGGCCTCGATCACGGTCCTCGCGGTGCGCTGCGCGATCTCGTCGTAGGCGGAGAGGAAGAGCTCTTCCTTGTCGTTGTACAGGCTGTAGAAGGTCGGACGCGAGACGCGCGCGAGCTTGGTCAGGTCGAGGATGCGAACGGCCCGGTATCCACGCTCGGCGATCAGCTCGACGATCGCGCTCTGCAGCCGCTCGCGCTGGTCGCGCTTGACCTCTTCGGGATCGATGCCGTGCGCGCCGGTCGGTAGACGCCGGTAGCGCTCGCCGGACTTTGACGGCGAGCTTGACTTGGCA
This sequence comes from uncultured Solirubrobacterales bacterium, assembly GCA_963837135.1. Classification (GTDB taxonomy): domain Bacteria; phylum Actinomycetota; class Thermoleophilia; order Solirubrobacterales; family Solirubrobacteraceae; genus Palsa-744. The sequence continues at coordinate 178,322 of CAWILV010000002.1, read as the reverse complement.
CCGGACACGGACAAAGCTTCAGAAACCCCCACTTGACATCGAGCCAAGTTAGGGTATCAACCTATCCGGCCCGGTCAAGTAGAGGTCTTGCTCAACCCCTGATCGTCTTGGAGGTGCCGATAACCGCGCCAGAGGATTCGAGCGCCTGCACCGCGACGTAGGGCGCGCGGGCGGGTGTGGCGATCGCGGTCTCAAAGCCCCCGTCGGCGGCCGTGGCCACCGGTATGAGCGCACTCGGGGAGGGGCCCGCGAGCACGCGCCAGCTCGTCACCTGGGTCGCGCCGTTCCAGCTCGCATAGACGGTCACCGCGGCGTTGGCTGGAACGGCCGCGATCGCGGGCGCGGTCCTCGGCGTTCCCACCCAGGGGAAGCGGTAGGTGCGGTAGGACTCATAGGAGCCGTGCATGTGGCCGTCGAAGAGGAGCGCTCCCGAGGCGCTGAACTCGGAGAAGTAGGGCTCGGCGCCCCAACCGACGAACATGTCGCCGTTGGCCAACTGTTGTATGTCTCCCTGACTACCTGAGGAGAGCGCGCTGGGGTGTGCGAACTGCGCCACCAGCGTGTCGGTCTTTGTGATCGAGTTGACCGACACCACCAGGCCGAGCGACTGGGGTTGGACCTTCGGGACGCCGCCGTTGTCGAAGATGCTGATCGTGCCGTTTTCAAGCATTGTGGCGTCGTGCTGGAAGGCGGTGGCCGCGCCGCTTGAGAGCTTGACTTCGGAGTGCTTGCCGCCGATCCGCAGCAGGATCTGGCCGGTGAGCGTGTTCAGTTCGTACAGCGTCCAGGTGTTGCGCGCCGAGATCAACGTCCTGCCCGAGGGGAGCTGGTCGATCGAGTTGAGGTGGAAGAAGTCGAACGGCCATTCGGTGCTCGTGGTCTTCGCGGAGCTGTAGGAGTCGCTGAGCGGAACGTGGTCGAGGCTGTGCCACTCGCGCCTGACGAGACCCGTGCGCAGGTCGATTTCTTGAAATATCGCGTCGGTGACCGCGCCGTTGTGGGGGCCGCCGACGGCGGCGAGGTCGCAGTCGATCGGGTCGAACACCGTCAGCACGGCAGTGTCCTGGGGCGTAATGTGGAAGTCGTGCAGGTCGGCTTTGAAGCCGTTGCCGGCGTAGACGCGCCCAACGAGGTCGTAATCGCTGTTGAGGACCACCTCTTCGCCCTCGCCGAAACCCTGCGGCGGGATGTAGCCCTGCCACCAGGTCAGGACGGGCTTGCCGTCGAGCTGCTGCACCTGGAAGTTGCTCGCCGCATCGCCGGAGGGGACCGGATTGAACCAGACGACGTTGCCGGCTTCGTCGAAGATCATCGGCCCGTTCTGGCCCGGGCCGGAGTAGGGCGCGGAGAACAGGTCTCCCGGCGAGGTCGACGGCGAGCGCGCCGAGATCACGAGCGCCGGCGGCTCCAGTTCCGGGCGCGAGTGGAAGCGCTGCACCTCGGCGGGGTTGGCCGGTACCTGCCCCGGGGGCACGTACTTGAGGTTGTCCGGTGTCGAGACGACGAAGTGGAAAGCGATCGTCTGCGCCTTGCCGGCAACCGTCAGTCGGCCGCGTACGTTGACCGTCTCGCCGGAGTCAAACGGCTTGGACGGAACGAAGCTCGCGCCGTCGCCCTGTGAGTAGGCCTCCAGACGCCCGCTGTGACGGCCCGTTCGTGAGCCGCTGACACTTATGTCGCCGAGCGCTCCCGCAGGCGCTCCGAGCAGGCTGATCTGAGTGTGCGGCGAGGCGTCGTAGGAGTCCGGCAGCGGCGAGACCGCGAGGCTGGTCCCGGGCAGCACCGCGGAGCGGTTGAGCGTGCTCGGTACGCACGGCGAGGCGGCTGACGTCGCGGCCGAGGCCTGATCGGCGACGATCCGCTTGGAGGCGAACGCGAGCGTGGTGGCGCTCGAGAGCACGACCAGCAGGCCCGCGCAGGTCAGGAGCTTGCGCAGGCGGTGCGGATTGGGCAGGTGGGTGTCGTCGTCGTGGTGGTCGGGCATCGCGGCCGAGCAGCGCTCGGCGAAGTTGGGGATCCTAACGTCCAGATAACACGAACCGGCACGGAAAGCTGCAGAAAGCGGGTAAGAAGTTGCGAAGGCAAGTTGCGAATACGGGCTGTGTGGCGATGGTGTTGGCGCTGGCGCTGCTGCTGGCGGCGTGCGGCTCCGCGGAACCCTCCGCGACGGGCGGCGGATCCAGATCGAGCGCGCACGCCGCGACCGCCGAGGGGGCGCTGGCGAAGCCGACGAAGGTGACGCTGATCCTCGATTTCATCCCGAACGCGGTGCACGCGGGCATCTACCGCGCGCTGGCGGCCGGGTACTACAGGCGCGAGAACATCGATCTGCAGGTCGTGCAGCCGACGAGCACGCAGGAAACGTTGAAGCTGATCGACGCGGGGAAGGCGCAGTTCGGGCTGGCCGACGGGAGCGACGTGGCGGGACTGATCGACGAAGGCGGCGACGCGCAGGCGGTGATGGCGCTCGTGCAGCGTCCGCTCGGCGGGTTGATCGCGCTGGCCTCGGAGCACCTGAGCTCACCGGCCGATCTGGCCGGTAGGACGGTTGGGATCACGGGCGTGCCCTCCGATCTGGCCGTGCTCGACACGGAGCTGCGCCACGCGGGCGTGAGCCCCAGCCGGGTACACGTGGTCACGGTCGGCTTCAACGGCTCCGAGGCGCTGCTGGCGGGGCGGATCGCGGCGTTCACGGGCTTCATCCCCGACGAAGGCGTCACGCTGCAGGCGAGCGGGCACTCGATCACGGCGTTTGCGCTCGACGAAAACGGCGGCCCCGAGTACCCGGGCCTCGTGGCGTTTACGACACGTAGGCTGATCGCGACTAACCCGAGGCTGGTGAGGGACTTCGTGGCGGCGACGAAAGCGGGCTACGAAGACACGCTGCGAGACCCGGCACGCAGCTTGAACGACCTGCTGAGCTTGAACCCGTCGCTCTCGCGCAGTCTGACGGCGGCCTCGCTGGATGTCTATGAGCCGTTGTTCACCGGCCGGGCTGCCAGCCGATCTGCGATCGGTGGTGGCGGGGGAGTGCCGTTCGGAACGCTGCAGAGCGGGAACCTCGCGGCGATGAGCGCATGGATGCTGCAGAGCCATCTGATCCATGCGCCGATCTCGCCGGAGCGCTACGGGACAAACCGGTTTCTCGCGCCTGGATAGAGCTCGCTTCTACCCCTGCCTTCGCTGCCTTCGCAACTGCTCTTCCGGCTCCGCGGCGACGTCGATCCCGTGCATGGGAGCGGTCTTTCCGCCTGGCACGGTAGCCTGCGCGCGTCTGGAAAACAAAGGGAAGGGGAAGCGAATGAACAAGTCCGAGCTGATCGAGGCGGTCGCCGCCGACACCGGTCTGACTAAAACCGACTCCGCAATGGTGCTCGAGTCGGTCCTGGGCACTGTGAGCAAGACGCTGAAGAAAGGCGACGATGTGATCATCACCGGCTTCGGCAAGTTCTCGGTGGTCCAGCGCGCGGCACGCCAGGGCGTCAACCCGCGGACGGGCGAGCGCGTGAAAATCAAGGCCTCGAAGGCGCCGAAGTTCAGCGCTGGAGCGACGCTCAAGCAGGCTGTGAGCGGCAAGAAGAAATAACGGAGGGATTGACGGCGCCGGCTGCGCTGGAGAAAAGCTGGATACGTGGGCGTGGAGGCCCCAGGGGGAGCGGCAGGGATGCCGGGCCCTGCAGCCGCGGGACGCGCGGAGGTTGTAGCGTCCGCGAGATGACGCTCGTGAGCGAGCTGGAGCTGGAGAGCTTCGACTACACCGATCCGGGCATGTACGGCGCGCGCTTTCATGAGGCGATGCGCGAGTTGCGCGCACACGGCTGGCTGGCGAGTGGGCCGTTCGGGTACGTCGTGCTCGACCGCGAGTCGGCGGAGTTCTTCCTACGTACGCGCGCGGCGAGCTTTCCGGGGATGAAGATCGCGGAGATCTTTGGGGTCAGCGAGGGGCCGCTGTGGGAGCAGATGAAGCGCAACATCCTGAACGTGAACGGGGCCGATCACTCGCGGTTGCGCAGCCTGGTGAATCCTGCCTTGAGTCCGCGCGCGGTCGAGCGCTACCGGCCGATGATGAGGGGGTTCCTGAAGGATCTGCTGGTGCGGGCAGACGGGACGGCCGGTGCGGGGGAGGGGACCTGCGCCGTCGAGCCGGCCGCGTTTGGAGGCGGGACGGGGACCGTCCGCTGCGAGTTCGTGGAGGCATTCGCCAAGCCCTACCCGTCGCAGACGATCGCGAGCGTGATGGGCGCGCCGATAGCGGACGCCCCGAAGCTGCACCACTGGTCGAACTGGATCCAGCGGCAGTTCGACGCGGCGAGCATGGCGAGCGAGCGCGCGGGGATCGAGCAGGCGGTGGAGGAGTTCTACGCGTACGCGCAGGAGCTGGTGCAGGCGCGCAGGGACGATCCCGGCGACGACTTGATCTCGACGCTGATCGCCGCCGAAGAGGCCGGAGATCGGCTGAGCGACGTCGAGTGCATCAATCTCGTGTTCAACGTGCTGGCGGGCGGGGTGGATACGACGCAGAGCCAGCTCGCGCACGCGATCAGGCTGCTGGCCGAACACCCGGAGCAGTGGGCGCTGCTGAGGGAGGATCGAGAGCTGGCGGGGGCGGCGGTCGAGGAGGCGCTGCGGTACGAGCCGATCACGCCGTTCACGGCACGGATCGTGGACGAGGAGATCACCTTCCGTGACGTGAGGTTCCCGGAGGGGACGATCGTGATGGTGTGCGCGTTCACGGGCAACCGCGACCTCGACGGGGACGCCGGCGCGGGTGAAGGGTTCGACATCACGTCATGGACTGGAGCCAACCCACCCGCCCGCGCGCTGACGTTCGGCGCGGGCGTGCACTACTGCCTGGGCGCGAACCTGGCGCGCGTGGAGCTCCAGGAGGCGCTCGCGTTCCTGGCGGAGCGGTTCGAGGGCCTGGCGTTAGACGGAGAGCCTGCGTACGAGAGCATCACCGGCATCTACGGGCTCAGTGAGCTGCCGGTGCGCCTGCAAGTCTGACTGCCGGCGCAAGCGAAGTCGCTCAACTAGAAAAGTCCCATCCACGTGCTTTCGGCTACGGTTCGCCGGATGGGACGCATGACAGCGCAGCCACTATCCGCCGGCGACGCCGTCTTGGGACTGGTGATCGAGCTGCCTGGTAACAGCTATCAGCTGGAGCAGCGCCTGGAAGGACGGTTCGGCTCGGCGCAGTTCAGTCACGCCACTGCGTATCACGCGTTGAAGCGGCTCGCGAAGCAGGGTCTGATCCGCCCGATCGAGGATTCGAGTCCGGAGGCCCAGTCCGCCGCGAGCGCCGCCGCCGATATTGACGTCGCAGAGCTGCCTGCCACAACCTATGAGGCGACCCCAGCGGGGATCGTGCACTTCAGGCGCTGGCTGCGGGCTTCGACCGCGACACCGCCCTTACGTGAGGAGCTGCAGGCGAAGATCGCCTTCTGCGGGCCGGAGGACCTGCCGCGGATGGTCGAGATCGTCCGCGAGGCCGAGCTGGCCTGTGCGGCGCAGCTGGAGGACCTCAACGAGCGCATGCGCAGACAGCGGCTGCTGGACCGCGACGACGCGTGGCGGCGGATTACGGGAATGATCGTCACGGCGGGGGACGTGGCCTGGTGGGACGCGCGTATCAAGTGGCTGCAGACGCTACGGCAGTATCTGCAGCGAGAAGGGCAGCGCTACGCGATGCAGCGGCGGCAGAGCACCTCGCCTCCCCAGGACTGAGGTACGCGCGATGTCCGTACTGTCTCTAACGGGGGTCTGCCTGAGCTTCCCGCGCGGCCGGCGGCACGTGATTCGGGTGCTCGCGGACGTAACGCTCGAGATCGACGCGGGGGAAATCGTCGCCGTGCTGGCACAGCGCGCCCAGGGCAAGACCTCGCTGCTGCGGGTGGCGGCGGGGATGGAGCGACCCGATCGGGGGCAGGTCTGCTTTGAGGGCGAGGACCTCTGGGGCTTCTCCGAGCGGCGGCGCTCGCGCCTGCTGGGCGGCCAGATCGGCTGGGTGCGCCCGGCGGTGCCGGATCTCGACATGCCGATGCTCGCGAACGTCGCGCTGCCGCTGTTTGCAACGCACGGGAAGAGCGAGGCGTACGCGCGGGCGATGGGAGCGCTCGAGCGGGTGGGCGCGCAGGAATGCGCGCAGCAGTTCTGGGGGAGCCTTGCGGACTGGGAGCGTGCGCTCGTGGCGATCGCCCAGGGAATCGCCCGCGAGCCGAAGCTGCTGCTCGTCGACGACCTGACGCTGTCGCTCGGTCTCGGCGAGACCGAGCAAATCACGCGGCTGCTCGACGCGCTGGCTTCCGAGCAGGGGTTTGCCGTGCTGATGAGCGTCTCCGACGCCGGCGCGACGGGCTGGTCGCGGCGCGTTGCGATGCTGGCCGGCGGCGAGCTGCTGGAGACGCCGCGCTCACCCGTGGATCAGGGGAACATCATCGACTTCCCGGGTGTGCCGGGCGCTCGTGACTCCCGACGCGGCATCCCTTCCTAGTGTCCCCGGTTACCCACCAAGCAGCAGACACGACCACCGAATCGACGAGCTAGTGCTGGAGCTGAGGGAGCTCTCCAAGCACTACCCCGTCGGCGACGGGGAGCCGGTCCGCGCCGTCGACGGCGTGTCGCTGCGGATCGCCGCGGGCGAGCTGGTGGCGCTCTACGGCCCGAGCGGCTCGGGCAAGACGACGCTGCTGATGCTGATCGCGGCACTGCTGCGCCCAGACAGCGGTGCGGTGATCGTGGACGGCAGAGAGATCTCCACGCTCGGCGACGACGATCGCGCGCGCTACCGCCTGCGCGAGCTGGGATACATCGACCAGGCCTTCGATCTGCTCCCGGGTGCGACGGTGGTGCAGAACGCCGCGATGAAGCTGTGGCTGACCGGGGATGCGCGCCGAGCCGAGCGCATGATCGAGCCCTTGCTGGTGCGCCTCGGGCTGGGTGAGCGCTTGGGCCACCGCCCCGATGAGCTCTCGATGGGCGAGCGCCAGCGCGTGATGATCGCGCGGGCGCTGTCGATGAGACCAAAGCTGGTGCTCGCCGACGAGCCGACGGGGAGCCTGGATACGCGCCGCGGCGGCGAGGTGCTGGCGCTGCTGAGCGAGATCTGCCGTGAGCGTGGCGCCGCGGTGCTGCTCGTCACCCACGACCCCCAGGCGACGGCGTTCGCCGACCGTGTGTATGCGCTGCGCGACGGCCGGCTCTCAGACTACGAGGCCGACCGCGTGTTTGCGCCCCTCAGCGGGCGGTAGCCGGCGCATGCGGCTGTCGAGCATCGCCCACCTGTACCGCGTCCGCTTGAAGGTGCGGATGGTGCTCGTGCAGGAGCTGCTCGCGGTCCTGGGTCTTTCCGTGGGCGTGGCGCTGCTGTTCGCCTCTCAGGTCGCGAGCGCGAGCCTCAACGGCTCCGTTCAGCAGTTGGCAAGCGAGTTCGTCGGCAACATGCAGCTCCAGCTCGAGTCGCGCGACCCGCGCGGCTTCGACGAAGGCCTGCTCGGGCAGGTGCGGCAGCTACCCGGTGTCAGCGCCGCGGTACCGGTGCTCGAGGAGCCCGCTGAGGCGATCGGGCCGACGGGCCGGCAGGCCGTGGAATTGATCGGCGCCGATCCCCGCCTGGCGCTCAGAGGCAGCCCGCTGCTGAAGCATTTCCACTATGCCCAGATCACGCGTCTGCATGCGCTCGCGCTGCCTTCGTCCGTCGCCGACAGGATCGGAGCTCAGCCGTTGGAGTCGATCGAGCTGCAGATCGGTGCGAGCAATGTCAGCGCCCTGGTTGGCACGTCACTCGATGCGACGGCGATCGGGGGGCTCGCACACAGCCCGGTTGCGGTCGCGCCGCTGGCCTACGTGCAGAAGCTCACCGGTATGCGGGATCGCGTCACGGCCGTCTTCGTTCGGGTGATGCCCGGGCGCGAGCGTGAGGTGCGGGCGGGCCTTCAGAGACTGGCCGCAGATCGTCTGAACGTTGAGCCGGCCAACTTCGACGTGACGCTCTTTGGGGTCGCGGCGGCGCCGGCGGACCAGGGCGAGAGCCTGTTCTCTGGGATCAGCGCGCTCGTCGGGTTCCTGTTCGCGCTGAACGCGATGCTGCTGACGCTGCCGCTGCGCCAAGGTCTCGTCGCCGGACTGCGCTCCAACGGAGCGACGCGCCTGGACATCGTCCAGGCGCTGCTGTTTGACGCGTTCGTGCTCGGCAGCTCGGCGGCGCTGCTGGGATTGGCGCTGGGAGACCTGCTCTCGATCGTCGTGTTTCGATCGAATCCGGGCTATCTGTCGTTTGCGTTCCCGGTTGGCTCGCAGCGAATCGTGACCTGGCAGAGCATCGCGATCGCCGCGGGCGCGGGGCTGCTGGCCGCATGCATCGGCGTGCTGATCCCACTTCGGGAGATCTTCTCTGCATCCAGTCGAACCACTGTACCTGGTGGACGTCACATTCGTCGTTGGTGGACGATCGGAGCCTTGATTGGAGGATTAGCCTGCATCGCGGCGACGACGGCGATTCTCCTCACCGCGCCGCAGTCGGCAGTTCTGGGGTGTGTGATCTTGGTGATTGCGCTGCTGTTGCTGCTCCCGCTCCTGCTCTATGCGGTCCTCGCCGTCTTCGACCGTCTGCAAACCCGTTTCGGATCGGCAGCAACCCGTATCGCAGTGATCGAACTTCGCTCGCCGAAGACGCGTGCGCGATCGCTCGCGATCGCGGCAACCGGAGCGATTGCCGTGTTCGGCAGCGTCGCGATCCAGGGGGCGCATGCCAACCTCCAGAAGGGCTTGGATCGCCTTGTCCACCAGCTATCGGCGTCTGCGGAGTTGTGGGTTATGCCGCCCGGCACGCAGAACCTGCTCGCAACGACGCCCTTCAAAAGCAGCATGGCTTCCGCCCTGGCGCATCTTCCCGGTGTTCGGACTGTCGGCTTGTATCGCGCAAGCTTTCTCGACTACGGCGATCGCCGGGTATGGGTGCTCGCGCCGCCGTCTTCCACTGTGGATCCGATTCCCTCGAGCCAACTGGTGAGCGGCAATCTTGCGCTGGCGAGCACCAGGCTTCGAGCCGGCGGCTGGGCTGTTCTCTCGCAGGCCGTCGCAGTTCAGGAGCAGCTGCATGTCGGGCAGCGTTTCACGCTGCCCTCCCCATATCCGACGACGCTGCGCGTCGCAGCGCTGACCACCAACCTCGGCTGGCCTCCCGGTGCGATCATCCTCAACCCAGTCGATTATGCGCGTGCGTGGGGCAGTGTGGAACCAAGTGCCTACACCATCACGCTCCGAGCTGGAATCCCAGCACAGCAGGGGCGTCGGGAAGTTCAGCAGGCTTTGGTGGCGGGATCGGCGCTCACAGTCCAGACTGCGCAGCAACGCGACGCGCTTCAGCAAGCATCCAGTCGCCAGGGGCTTTCCCGCCTGACACAGATCGCAACACTCGTGCTGATCGCCACGGTGCTGGCGACGTCGGTGGCGATGGGGACGATGATCTGGCAGCGCCGTCCTCGACTCGCTCGCATGAAGGTTCAAGGCTATGAGCGCGGGGTGTTGTGGCGGGCGCTTCTGTTCGAGAGTGGCCTGTTGCTGGGCGCCGGCTGCTTGATCGGATCGGCCTTTGGCATATACGGACAGTTGCTGATCAGTCATGCCCTTGCGAGCGTCACGGGGTTTCCGGTCGTCTTCTCGGTTGGAATTCCGATTGCGATTGTCAGCTCAGCGCTCGTCAGTGCTGTTGCGGTCGCAATCATCGCGTTGCCTGGCTATCGCGCCGCCGGCGTGGCCCCGTACGTGTAGCTCTGCCACTGAACGTCGCCGCATTGAAAACGGCCGGCTAGGCGAGATTTGTGCCGTCCTGCGCGGCTTTCAAGCATTGGAGATTTGCGATCCACCCGATCTTCTAGGATCGGGAAATATCCCGTTTCCCGGAAAGACCAGCACAAGCCCGACCCGATACCTCTAAGCCCTGGACAGGTCTGGGCGCTACTGGTCGTCGCGACCCGTGAGTTGCTGTGGGGACTGCGAGCCGTCTCCCGCGAGATCCACGCGTGGAGAGCGCGAGCATCGGCCATCCCGGACCCGCGGATCCGTCAAGACGCGCTCGATTCGCTGGCCCGCAAGCGTACCCATCTGGATGGCGCCGCCCTGTTCTGGACTTTGCCGCGTCGTCGCAACCTACATCTCTTGCGGATGCTTGTCGCATACGAGATCACCCTCGAGTTTCTCGACAACATGAACGAGCGTGCCGCTCATGCCGGCCAAGCAAACGGGCGTCAACTACATCTCGCGCTCGCCGAGGCGTTGAATCCGGACACGCAGATCTCCGACTACTATCGCTTTCACCCTTGGGATAACGATGGTGGCTATCTACGAGCGCTAGTAGAGAGATGTCGTGAGCAATGTGCATTTCTGCCGTCCTATCCGCAGGTCCGTGTACTGGCGATCCGCGAAGCGACCCGTGCTCAGGTTCTCGCAATAAATCACGATCCCAGGCCACACTGTCGCGACGTCGCACTCAGGAAATGGGCCACGCAGGAGTTTCCCGACAGTGATGAGGCGAATTGGTTCGAGCTGAGCGGCGCGGCAACAGCATCTCTGACCGTCCACCTTCTCCTAGCACTGGCTGCCGAGCCTGCATTTGACGAGCGCGATGTGCATAGCGCTTGCGCCGTCTACTTTCCGTGGTTGTCGCTGGCGACCACGATGCTGGACAGCTATGTCGATCAGTTCGACGACGCTGCAAGCGGCGATCACAGTTATATCGCCCACTACGCCAGCCGCGAAATCGCCGTACGACGGCTCGGCGAGATCGTCGATCGCGCTGCGCGCGAGGCTCGAGCCTTGCGCAATGGCCACCACCATGCGGTCATCGTCGCCTGCATGGTTGCGATGTACCTGTCCAATGACAGCGCAAATAAGGTCGACCTGCGTGCAACGACCCGCACGCTCGTCCGTGCAGGCGGCTCTCTCACCAAACTATTGCTGCCCGTCCTCCGAGCATGGCGTATCGCCTACGGCCTACGCTCCGCATAGATCGGATAGCGACAGATGCGACCGCCTGCGAGGAATGAGCTTCCACCAGGTTCGCATCTACCACCCGCAGGACAAACCATTGCATTCTGGACATCGCCGTTTACATATCTGGAGCGATGCCACCGCCGTTATGGCAGCCACTTTACACTTCGCGCGACCAGCCGTCCGCCCCTTGTATTTCTCTCCGATCTGAGTGACATCCAGATGACGCTCACAGCACCCGCGAATGTTCTCCACCCTGGGAAGGGCGCGGATACAATCGAGCCGCTCGTCGGCGATCAGTCGTTCATGCTCTGCGAGGAAGACGAACATTTGAGCGGTCGCAGAACGATCCTGCCGTCGTTCCACGCGAAGGTTGTGCGCCAGCACGCCGACCTGGTGGCTGCGGTCGCGCACCGCGAGATCTCGTCATGGCCGTTGGGCGTCCCCTTTGCGCTGCATCCGCGCCTGCGCGCGCTGACGCTCGAGACGGTCCTGAGGACAATTGTGGGGGCATCGGGAGATCTCGCGGACGAGCGCCTCTATGCCCTGCGCGACCGTCTGCTGAAGATGCTGTCGGTGACCGCCAGCGCAGTCTTTCCGGAGCCCCTGCTGCGTCATGGTGCCGGGCGAGCGATCTGGAGGGGCTTCCTGCGCGAGCGGGCGGAGGTCGATGAGCTGATCTACGCGATCATCGAGGACAGGTGCCGTGAGGAAGATGTCTCCGGCGACTTACTCGGCATGCTCCTCGCGGCGCGCAACACGGATGGCTCGAGGATGACGCCGCGGCAGGTGCGCGACAACCTGATGTCGATCGTCCTCGCCGGGCACGAGACCACCGCAGCGGAGCTGGCGTGGGCATTTCAGCTCTTGGCGCACAACCCGAGGGTGCTGAACAAGTTGATCGATGAGATCGACGGGGATGCCGGCGAGGAGGAGTACCTGACCGCGACGATCCAGGAGGTGCTGCGTCATCGACCGGTGTTCCTGTTTACGATCCCGCGCGCGGTCAAGCAGCCGATCGAGATCGGCGGCTGGAGCTACCGCCCGCCGACGCAACTGCTGGGGTGTATCTATCTCGTGCACCACGACCCCGAGCTCTACCCTGAGCCTCAGGAGTTCCGCCCCGAGCGCTTCCTCGAGTGCTCGCCGACGACGTACACGTGGCTTCCCTGGGGTGGAGGCCGCAAGCGCTGCCCCGGAGTGCATCTGGCGATGCTCGAGATGAAGACCGTGTTGCGCACGGTGCTCGCGACGATGACCGTCCGTCCCGCCTCGAGGAAGATCGAGCACCCCTGCTGGCGGAGCGTGATCGTTACCCCACATGCGGGATCCCGCGTGGTGCTCGAGCGTCGCTGACAGGCTTCTGAGAACTGCCGGAATCGCGAGAGTGCTCGGAATCTGTGGCGACACGTCACTAGGCAGGGGCCGGACCCGTCGTCAATATCGCCTCCGTGGCCACGACGATGTCCGAGAACGGAGTCTCAATCGAGCTGTCCAAGGCTCAGATCAACCGGGTGATACGCGAAGCCGCGCAGGATGCCGCCGGCATGGCGGACGTGCGGATGCTCGATCAGCTCGACGTCGATGCCTTCAACACACGGCTCGACGATGTGCGCTTCTCGCGGTCGCTGCTACGCGGCCTGATGGTCCTCGCGGCCTTCCCGGCGGATGGAAGCGATCGCGCGGTGACCGATGTGGCAAAGCAACTCGGTATGGGCATCTCAACGACGCATCGCTATGCCGCGACGTTTGTGGAGGTAGGGCTGTTGGAGCGAGACCCGGTTTCGCGTCGGTATCGGCGCGCGGGCAAGGGATGAGCGAACGTGCTCCTGCAGCGGTGAGGACGAGTAAACGTGCTTGTCTATATTCATTCGATGGGGAGGTTTGATGCCTAGGAGAAGCCCGAACGCGATCGAGAATCCGGCCTGGTCGGTGCCGTCGTTGCGCGAGCCGCGTTATTCGCAGTCGCTCGAGCGTGGACTGGCGATCCTGGGGTGCTTCACTCCGGAGCGTCCGGTGCTGGGGATCGCGGACATCGCCGACGAACTCGGTATGAGCCGCTCGACGACACATCGGTACGTGATCACGCTCGTGGCTTTGGGTTACCTGGAGCAGGGCGCCTCGCGCAAGTACCGCTTGGGCTTGAAGGTGACCGACCTGGGGATGGCGGCGCTGAACGCGACGGGGCTGCGCGAGCATGCGCGGGAGGATCTCGAGGAGCTGCGCGTGCGGAGTTCCTACACCGTGAATCTCGGAGTTCTGGACGGTACGGACGTTCTGTACGTGGAGCGCGCGCGCAGCTGGCGCCGCGGCCAGGACAAAATCGATCTCGGCCTGCACCCCGGCTCACGGCTGCCGGCGTACTGCACCTCGATGGGCAAGATCCTGCTCGCCAACCTGCCCGAGGAGGAGCAGCGCGAGCTGATCGGCGAGATGACGCTTACGAAGAAGGGCCCGAACACGATCACCAGCAAGAAAGCGCTGCGTGACGAACTCGACGAGGTTCTCGACGCGGGCTTCGCCGTCAACGACCAGGAGCTCGCGGCCGACCTGTACTCGATCGCCGCGCCCGTGCGCAACGAGGCCCGTGAGGTGGTCGCCGCCGTGAACATGGCAGCCCACAGCTCGATGATCTCTCTCGGAGAGCTCGTCGACGCGCTGGGCCCGCATCTGGTGTCCACGGCCGACCGGATCTCGGCGCGGCTGGGGTACAGGCGGGACGACGAGCGGTAGGGGGAGGGGTCCTTCGGGGGCGCTAGTCTGCCCCTCGTGAAGGCGGTGATTCTGGCCGGTGGCTTCGGCTCGCGACTCAGCGAGGAGACCGCCGTGCGCCCCAAGCCGATGGTCGAGATCGGCGGCAAGCCGATCCTGTGGCACATCATGAAGATCTACGCCGCCCACGGGATCGAGGAGTTCGTGATCTGCCTCGGCTACAAGGGCTATCTGATCAAGGAGTACTTCGCCAACTACTACCTGCACACGTGCGACGTCTCCTTCGACCTGGCGAAAGGCGACATGGAGGTCCACCGCTCGGCGACCGAGCCGTGGAAGGTCACGCTCGTCGACACCGGCGAGGGGACGATGACGGGCGGACGGCTCAAGCGCGTGCTGAGCTACGTGGAGGATCAGGACTTCTGCTTCACCTACGGCGATGGCCTCTCCGACGTGGACATCACCGCGGCGATCGCCTTCCATCGCGAGCAGGGAAAGACGGCGACCGTCACGGCGGTGCAGCCGGCAGGGCGGTTCGGAGCGATCGACGTCGAGGGCGAGCGAGTGAGCGGGTTCGAGGAGAAGCCGCGCGGCGATCGCGCGTGGACCAACGGCGGCTTCTTCGTGCTCTCCCCCGGTGTCTCCGGATACTTGAACGGCGACGACGACCTCGTGTGGGAGCAGCAGCCGATGCGCGCGCTGGCTGCGGACGGCGAGCTTGCGGCATTTCAACACGAGGGTTTCTGGCAGCCGATGGACACCCTCCGCGATCGTCGCGAGCTCGAGGAGCTGTGGGATTCAGGCTGCGCCCCATGGCGGGCATGGGCCTAGCGTGAGCACCGACCGGCAGGCAGACCAGCCCGAGATGGCGGGAGTCCTCCCGGCTCCCGGGAGCGCGGTCGTCGACCCGGGCTTCTGGCGCGAGCGTCGCGTGCTGCTCACCGGCCATACCGGTTTCAAGGGCGCCTGGCTATCGCTGTGGCTGCAGTCGCTCGGCGCGCGGGTGACTGGCTTCGCAAACGGCGTGCCGACGCAACCGTCGCTGTACGAGCTGGCGAAGGTCGGGGAGGGCATGGAGGGCATCGTGGGCGATGTGCGCGACCCAGAGGCGGTCGCGGCGGCGGTCGCGGCGGCCAATCCGGAGGTTGTCATCCACATGGCGGCGCAGTCGCTCGTGCGCCGCTCGTTCGCTGAGCCGCGCCAGACCTACGAGATCAACGTGATGGGCACCGTGAACGTGCTTGATGCTGTGCGGATGCACGGAAGCGATGTGCGTGCGGTGGTGAACGTCACCTCAGACAAGTGCTACGAGAACCGCGAGTGGGAGTGGGGCTACCGCGAGGATGAGCCGATGGGCGGCTTCGATCCCTACTCGAGCTCGAAGGGCTGCTCGGAGCTCGTAACGGAGGCCTTCCGCCGCTCGTTCTTCTCAGACCTCGCGGGGCCACGCTTGGCTTCCGCTCGTGCGGGCAACGTGATCGGCGGCGGCGACTGGGGCGAGGACCGGCTGGTGCCGGACATCATGCGCGCCGCGCTCGCCGGCGAGCGGGTGCGCGTGCGCAACCCGAACTCGATCCGCCCCTGGCAGCACGTGCTGAACCCGCTCAGCGGCTACCTGGTGCTGGCCCAAGCGCTGTGGGACGCGCCGCAGCTGGCGGAGGGCTGGAACTTCGGCCCCACCGACGAGGACGCCCGTCCGGTCGGTTGGATCGTCGAGCGGATCGCAGCGCGCTGGCCGGAGGATCTCCAATCGATCCAGGACGACGGCCCGCATCCCCACGAGGCTCGCTACCTGAAGCTCGACTCCTCAAAGGTTCGTGCCCGACTGGGCTGGCGGCCGGGACTCGGTCTGGAGGCGACGCTGGAGAGCATCGTGGACTGGTACCGGCAGCTACGCGACGGAGCCGACATGCGCGCGGTGACGCTGGGGCAGATCGATGCATTCCAGGCGGGAGCTCCACGTGGGTGAGGCGAGATCGATTCCCAAGCGGTCGCTCAGCGTGCGAGTAAGGACTGAGGCATTGCGGCGATTTGGCCTGCTCGTCGGGCTTCCGTCGTACACCTGGCAGCTGCTCGAGACCATTCGTCGACCCGAGTGGCTGTACCGAGCTAAAGGTCGCCTTCCAAGAGGGAGGCTCGACTTTCGTGATCCGCCTGCGGTAAGCGAGGCCGACGTTAGGCTTTGCGAGCGTCTGATCGCCTCCTACGCCGCTGCTCGGGCGCTCTCCGCTGAGGCGACCGGCGGCATGTGGTCAACGATCTTCACGAGCCACCAACGGCGGCTCGGCGAGGCACTCGAGCAGGGCGATCCCCCGGCGCTCGCCGCGATCTTGGCCTCGATGTTCCGCGCGGAGTTCGTCTTCGGTATCGCGCCGGGAAGCCTGGTCCGCGAGAGCAAGTCGCGGCTTGGCGCTCGCATCTGGTGGTTGAAGATCCTCGACGGATTGCTGTCGCTGGCGGAGGCACTCGGTGTGACGGGTGTTGAGAACCCTGAGCAGGGCGTGCCGGGTCAGGCCTTTGACGGTGGGATTGACGGGTTGGTTGCAAAGATCGAGACGTGCCTGGGTTGCTCGATCGACTTCCCCGATGTCGGCGCGCCCTATGGCATTCTTGCCGGTGGCCACATGGTCACGCTGGAGTCGCCGGAGCAGATCTACGCGGCGGAGCGTTTGCGGCGGGCAATGCAACTGCACCTCTCACCGGAGAGCGCAAGCCGCCCGCGGATCGTTGAGATCGGCGCCGGATATGGGGGGATGGCCTACTGGCTGCTGCGCATGCAAGAGACAGTCGAGCGTTATGTGATCATCGACCTGCCTGTCATGAACGTGCTGCAGGGCTACTTCCTCTCACGTGCCCTCGGCCCCGAGGCTGTCTCGTTCTACGGAGAGAAACCGGCCCGGATCACGATCGTCCCCAACTCGGCGCTGGCCTCGGTCGCGGTTCCCTACGACGTTCTCGTGAACAAGGACAGCATGCCCGAGATGCCGGAGCAGGCGATGCTCGACTACCTCGTGTGGGCTCGCTCGAGCTGCGAGGGCCTCTTTTTCAGCTGCAATCAGGAGACGGCAGCTCCATTCGACGGCGTACAACAGGGCTTGGTGCCGGAGGCGGTACAGCGGGTCGGGGGTTTCACCCGGACTCGGCGTGACGCCTCCTGGCTGCGGCGCGGCTATGTCGAAGAGATCTATATGCGCGACCGCGTGTAGCGAATGATCGTGTTCCAATACGCTGCGGCCTCGTCATGAGCCAAACCCTCTGTCGATTCTGCGGCGCTCCCGTGCAAGCCGTCTTCGCGGACCTCGGTATGTCGCCGCTTGCGAACTCCTATCTGCCGCCCGAGCGGGCCAACAGCATGGAGCCGTTCTACCCGCTGCGCGCGCTCGTCTGCGGGAAGTGCTTCCTGGTGCAGCTGGAGGAGTTCGAGACGCCCGAGCGGATCTTCTCCGACTACGCCTACTTCTCGTCCTACTCCTCGAGCTGGCTGGAGCACAGCCGCCACTACTCCGAGCTGATGGTCGAGCGTCTCGGTCTGGGCGAGGACAGCCACGTCGTCGAGATTGCTTCCAACGACGGTTACCTGCTGCAGTTCTTCCACGAGCGTCAGATCCCCGTGCTCGGGATCGAGCCGGCGGCGAATGTGGCGAAGGTGGCGCTGCAGAAGGGCATCCCCACGCTGGTTGAGTTCTTCGGCCAGGAGACTGCCCGTTCGCTGGCAGGCGAATCAGCCGCCGACCTGCTGCTGGGCAACAACGTGCTCGCGCACGTCCCCGACCTCAACGACTTCGTGGCCGGCATGAAGATCCTGCTGAAGGCCGGGGGCGTGATCACGATGGAGTTCCCCCACCTGATGAGCCTGATCGAGGACAACCAGTGGGACACGATCTATCACGAGCACTTCTCCTACTTCTCGTTTCTGACCGTCGGTCGTGTGTTCGAGGCCCATGGCCTGCGCCTGTTCGACGTCGATCAGCTGCCCACGCACGGTGGGTCGCTGCGGATCTACGGCTGCCACGCGGACGACGCCGGCAAGCCCGAGACCGATGCCGCTCGCGAGCTGCGTGAGCGTGAGCGCGCGGCCGGCTACGAACAGCTCGAAACCTATCTCGGCTACGGGCTGCGGGTCGAGCGGGACAAGCGCCAGATCCTGCGCTTCCTCAGCAACTTGAAGGACGAAGGTTTGCGCATCGCGGGCTACGGGGCGCCGGCAAAGGGCAACACGCTGCTCAACTACTGCGGGGTGGGCCGTGACTTCATCGACTACACCTGCGACCTGAACCCGCACAAGCAGGGTCATTTCCTGCCCGGGAGTCACATCCCGATTCGCTCGCCTGATGTCCTGCGCGAGGAGAAGCCCGATGTCGTGCTGATCCTGCCGTGGAACCTCAAGGATGAGATCGTGGAGCAGCTGGGCTTCATCCGCGAGTGGGGCGGCCGCTTTGCCGCACGCACGCCGGAGTTGACACTGCTCTCGTGAGCAAGGGCGCCTGATGCGGTTCATCGAGACTCCGCTGTCGGGAGCGTGGGCCATTGAGCTGGAGGAGATCGGCGACGAGCGCGGCTGGTTCGCCCGCACGTTCGACGCCGAGGAGTTCCGGGCCCGGGGCCTGAACCCCGATGTCGTGCAATGCAACGCCTCGTTCAATCTCCGTGCCGGCACTTTGCGTGGAATGCACTACCAGGCCGCGCCCCACGGCGAGTCAAAGCTCGTGCGTTGCGTGCGCGGCGCGATATTCGATGTGGCCGTCGATCTGCGCCCCGATTCGCCGACCTATCGCGCCTGGCACGGGGTACAGCTGAGCGCCGATAACCGCCTTGCGTACTACATCCCTGCGGGACTCGCGCACGGCTTCCAGACACTTGCAGAGAGCTCCGAGGTGCTCTACCAAATGGGCAACCCCTATGTTCCCGATGCGGCTCGGGGGGTGCGCTGGGACGATCCAGCGTTTGGGATCGAGTGGCCCGAGCCGCCGGGCAAGCTGATTGTCTCCACGAAGGACCGTGCGTATACCTACCTTGAGTTGCCGGATTCGGCAAGCAAATGAGTAGCCGGCTGCGCTTGACGTCCCCGGCCCAAGTCGCGTGTCGGCTCTGTGGAGCCCCGTCGACCCCTACCTTTGCGGTGGGCGATCGCAACCGGGGCCTCGGTCCGGGATGGTTCGAGTACCGGCGTTGCTCGGACTGCCGTACCGTGTTTATGGCCGAGGTGCCCGAGGATCTCGGTCGCTACTACGCAGCCGGCGGCTACGGTTCTGCTGCGGAGGAAATGTCGCCTGAGCTGCTGCGGCGAGAGCAGGCCAAGCTGGAGATGCTCTCGCGCTTCGTTCGTCCAGGACCGATGATCGAGATTGGCCCTGGCCAGGGGCTGTTTACGCGGGCCGCGAAGGGAGCGGGCTTTGAGATTACTGCTGTCGAGATGGACCAACGCTACTGCGACTATCTCAGTGACGTACTCGGTGTGCGGTCAATTCAAAGCGACGCTCCAGCGGAGGTTCTGCCTGGCCTCCCCGCGAGTAAAGCAATCGTGATGTGGCATGTCATCGAGCATCTCCCCGATCCGTGGACGGTGCTAGCACGCTGCGTGGATAACCTCGAGCCGGACGGCGTGCTTGCCGTGTCGACCCCGAATCCTGACTCGATCCAGTTCCGGCTGCTGGGGTCCAGATGGGTCCACGTCGACGCTCCTAGGCATCTTCAGCTCATTCCCTTTGACGCGCTGAAGCGCAAGCTGGCCGAACTAGGCTTGACGCTGGTGTTGAGGACGACAACGGATCCGGTCGGAAGAGTGCTGAATTGGATGGGCTGGGAGCACGCTCTGCGCATCAATTCCGAGCTCAGGACTACCTCCTACAGCAGGCTCGGGGCCCAGTTGACGACCAGGGCTCTGCGGGGGATCGAAGGCCATGGCTTGGCAGGTACCGCATACACGGCGCTGTTCGCGCGCCCAAGCGAGCACACGCTGCAGCGCTCAAAGTGATACCTCACCACGCTTCGGACGAGGATCTGTCGATGACCTCGGCGACGACAGAGCCGATCGCCCAGGCCGTGCAGCTTGATGCTTCAGACTTGTTGTCCACGCCAGCTGCAGGCCCGGCCGCCGTTCGTGGAGGCGCGATTCGAGCCAGCACTTTCCTGGCCGGTGTGTTGGTCAGCACAGGTGCGGCGGCGCTGCTGTTTCGCCATCTCGGAATCGTTGACGCGGGACGCTACGCAACCGCTTTGTCGCTGAGCGCGGTAGTCACGGGGTTCACCGACCTCGGCCTTACGGCAATCGGCATGCGCGAGCTGGCCGTGCTCAAGGGGGAGCGGCGAGATCAGTTGGCGCGCAACCTGCTCGGGATGCGACTTGTCCTGACCGTCATCGGCGTATTCGTAATCACCGGCTTCGCCTTCTTGGCCTACGGCCGGCTGCTTGGGCTCGGCGTTCTGATCAGCGGACTCGGTGTGTTGCTACAGAACACGCAGACCACGCTCACTGTCCCGCTCATGGCCAGTCTCAGGCTCGGCTGGCTGTCCGCGCTGGAATTCGCACGACAGCTGATCGTCGCTGGCCTGATCGTCGTCCTCGTGTTGCTCGGTGCGCATCTGCTCCCCTTCCTGGCGACAGCCGGCGTGGCCGCTGCGTTCGTGCTGATCCCGACCGTGGTGCTTGTTCGGGGGACGATCCCGATTGGCGCCTCCTTCGAACGCCGCGAGTGGCGAGCCCTGCTGGCGCCGGTCCTCATGTACTCCGCAGCTGCCGCCGCGGGCGTCCTGTACTTCCGGGTTGCGATCGTGCTCGTATCGCTGATTGCGGGTGCCCGCGAGCTCGGCTACTACGGTCTGTCGTTTCGGATCATCGAGGTCCTCTTCAACGTCCCGGCGCTCGTCGTCGGTGCCGCGTTTCCGATCTTCGCACGAGCGGCTCGCGACGATCCCGCACGGCTCGGATATGCGCTGACGAAGGTGTTCGAGGTGTCGCTGCTGTGCGGCGTATGGATTGCGCTCTCGGTCGCGGTTGGCGCGCATTTTGCGGTCATAGTGATCGGGGGCCAAAGCTTCCTTCCAGCGGTTCCGATCCTCGCGGTCCAGGGCCTTGCCGTGGGCGCGAGCTTCGTGGGAGCAGTGTGGGCATATGGGATGCTGAGCTTGCGCCTGCACAAGCTCCTCCTTGTCTTTAACCTGGTGATGCTCGTGTTGGTTGCTGCGCTGGTCGCTTTGCTCACCGTGCTCGACGGTGCCGAGGGTGCGGCGATCGGGACTGCCTCGACTGAGATTTTCGGCGCCGTGGCTGGAGGAGTGCTGCTTGTACGTCGGCACCCACACCTGGCTCCCCGGCTCGCGATCTTGCCAAAGGTGGCGCTTGCGGCGCTGCTGGGTGCGGCTTCCGCGCTGGCGAGTAACGCTCTCCCGGACATCGTTCGCGTGGCGTTCGCGACGCTTGTCTACGGACTGGTTTTGCTGGTGTTGCGAGCGTTGCCGCTCGAGCTGCTCGCGCTGCTGCCGGCTCGTCTGCGAGGGAGACGCTCAACTGGAGCCAGCTGAGCGAGAGCGGCGCTATTGTGGCCAGGGATGTTGGGGCTCACTCCGGAAGATTCGCCGTGAGTCGCGTTCTACTGACTGGTGCCAGCGGCTTCGTCGGTACCCGAGTGATGCGAGCCCTGGTAGCCGCGGGACATGAAGTGCACGCCGTCTCATCCCGTGAGCAGCCACCGACGGATGGCATCCAATGGGTGATTGGCGATCTGCTCGAGCCCTCTACGGCCAGGGATCTGGTGGAGCGACTCCGGCCCGAGCGGCTATTGCATCTTGCTTGGATCGCGAAGCCTGGCGTGTACTGGACATCCCCCGAGAACATCTGCTGGGTCGAGGCCACACTGCGTCTGCTTCGCGAGTTCGCAAATCACGGTGGAGGACGCGCGGTAATCGCCGGCAGTTGCGCGGAGTACGACTGGTGGTCTGGGAACGGTCTCTGCATAGAGGCCTCGACACCGCTTCGCCCGGCGACGCTTTACGGAATCAGCAAGGATGCGACTCGCGCCTTGTCCGAGGCGTTTGCGGCCGCAGTCGGAATCGAGCTTAGCTGGGGGCGAATCTTCTATCTCTACGGTCCTGGAGAGCCTGAGACGAGACTGGTGCCGTTTGTCGCGCAGGCGTTACTCGAAGGTAAGCCCGCGGCTGTCGGCGACGGTGTCCAGATGCGCGACTTCCTCCACGTAGATGACGTTGCCGAGGCCTTGGTGACCTTGCTCGAGAGCCATGTCGAGGGACCTGTGAACATCGGCTCCGGTCACGGGGTGGCGGTAAGGGACGTCATTGAGCTTGTCGCGAGATCGGCCGGACGTCCAGAGTTGGTCCGCTTCGGCGCCCGACCTTCGCAGGCCTGCGAACCGCCGTCGTTGATCGCGGATGTGGAGCGGCTCCAACGTGAGGTGGGATTTCAGCCGCGGATCCCCTTACAGGCCGGCATCGAAGAGACCGTAACTTGGTGGCGGGAGGCGCTTGGGTTGGCGTCTGTCTCCAGCGCCTGACATCGGACGCCTGCCCGCTGCGCCACAGGTAGCCTTGATCTCCAGTGACCCGCGACGCCAATGTAGTGCAACCGCCGACGCCACATGCTGACGCGCGGGCGCCCTGTGTGGTGCACCTCGTACGGGCCGCTAACGGCATCGCCCCGTTTCGCCGCTTTCTAGAGTCTTACATTCGCCACCCAGCCGGCGTTCAGCACGAGCTCGTGCTGTTGTTCAAGGGCTTCGGTTCCGAGCGTGAGGCGGCTCCGTACATGGAGCTCGTGGATGGGCAGGCCGTGGAGGCGATGTTTGTCGACGACGAGGGCTTCGACCTGACCGCCTATGGCACAGCCGCAGAGCGCCTGGAGCGGGACAGCTACTGCTTTCTGAATTCGTTCAGTGTGATCATCGCGAGCGACTGGCTGACGCCGCTGACGCGGTGGGCGGGTGAGCCGGGCACGGGCCTGGTCGGGGCGAGCGGGACCTTTGAGAGTCATCTGCAGGGAGCCGCTCGCGGTGGGGACTCGACGCAGTCGCTGTTGTGGCTGCGTCGTAGGGTGGCGGTGAGGAAGCTGCGTGCACATTTCCCGCCGTTCCCGAATCCCCATTTGCGCAGCAACGCGTTCATGGCCGACCGCGAGCTGTTGCTCGAGCTGGGTTTGGAGCGCGCGGTGGACAAGGACGCCGCGCATAGCCTCGAGAGTGGCTGGCAGAGCATCACCCGTCAGGTGCTCTCGATGGACCTGAGCGTGCTCGTCGTCGGGCGCGACGGACATGCCTACGAGCCCGAGAAGTGGCCCAACAGCCGCACTTTCCGTAGTGGTGAGCAGGAGAATCTGCTCATCGGTGATAACCGCAGCGAGGAATATCGGCTGGCGAGTCCCGCCGTGCGAAGCACGCTCAGCGAGCTGGCGTGGGGTCGTTCATCGTCGCTTTAGCTCGCCGCGGGCTCACACCGAATCCTCTCGCGGCGCCCTTCCCGGCAGCCTGTCATACACGAGGCGCAGGGGTGGTCGCTGTAGAAGCTCCTCGATCACGAGCCCGCCGGGACGCGTGCGGACGATCTGCGCCGCGCACGCAAACGCAAGCGCCTGCCGACGGGCCGGTGAGAGGGACGCGTAGACGTCGCAGTCGTGCGCGATGTCCGCGCGGATGAAGCGCATGATCGCCAGGTGCGGATGTCGCGCCTCGAACTCGCTGAGGCCGAGGCGCTTGACGGTCCGCGCGAGGCTGGCGCTGGCCCCGTCGGTCGAGCGGTGCACATGAGTGTCTGTGTCGGTGCACACGGCGCCCAGGAAGGCGAGCCGTGCGATCAGCAGCCAGTCGCCGGCCAGGCAGTTGCGCATCGGCAGGACCCGATCGAGCAGCTCCCTGCGGATCAACCCGTAGATGCAGACGTTGTCGGTCACCGTCGCGAAGTAGTGGCGCACCCGGCGCGCGGGGTCGGGATCGAGCAGATCGATCTCTCTACCGGCGAACGTGTTGCCGTCCGGCCCGTGATAGACGGGGCTTCCGCAGACGAGCGCCAGCTGACTGTCGGCGTCGAGCGTGGCGCGACAGCGAGCCACGTAGTCCGCCTCGATCCAATCGTCGTCGGCGAGCACCATCACGTGCTTACCGCGGGCCGCCTCGAGCACCGCGTTGAAGTTGGCCGTCAGACCCTGGTTGGCGTCGTGTCGCAGATATCGGATGCGCTCGTCGCGGGCGACCGCCTGCGACACGATCTCAGACGTCTCGTCGGTCGAGGCGTTATCGGAGACGATCACCTCGAGGTCCTGCTCAGATTGGCCGAGGACCGACTCGAGCGCCCGCTGTAGCCCCGCCGCACGGTTGTAGGTGGGGATCCCCACGGTCACCGCAGGGGCGGGGCTGCCGCCATGCGATGCGTTCTCGCTCAAGGGGTCGTGGGGCTGTTCTGAAAGCCAAGCATGGTGTCCGATCGCCAAACTACCAACTCGTGAGCGACCCGATGACGATCGCCCTGGACGCACGTGTCGCCGCCGAGGTTCCCGCCGGTCGCGGTCGTTACGTGCGCGAGCTGATCCGCAATCTGGTGCCGCTGCTCGGGGAGCACCGGCTGGAGCTATATGCGCGCGAGCGCTGGGAGGAGCTGCCCGACTCGGGGCAGGTGAGCTGGCGTGTGCTCCCGGGTAGCGATCTGGGCTGGGCATGGGCCGCCGGGCGGGCGATGCGGGGGAGCTGTGACGTCGCGCTTGCCACCTCGAGCTATCTGCTGTGCGTTGCGGCGCAGGCGCCGGTGCACAGCATGGTCTGGGACCTGGCCCCCTTTCACCGCGAGCTGCACAGCTCGCGCGGCAGCGTGTTCGAGCGCGTGACGTTGCCGCTGGCCATGCGCCGCTGCACGTCGCTGGTCGCGATCTCGGCCGCCACGCGGGACGAGTTGGTGGCGCGCTATCCCAAGGCGGCCGGTCGTACGGCGATCGCCCACCCGGCCGCCGGTCCGCGGTTCACGGCTGTGCGGACGGATGAGGACGAGCGGGCGCTTGCCCGACTGGGCGTGAGGAGCCCTTACGTGCTGGCCACTGGGACGCTCGAGCCGCGCAAGAACCTGCCGCGGCTGATCGAGGCTTTCACCGCGCTGCCGGAGAACGTCAGGGCTGCCCGTCAGCTGGTGCTGGCGGGCGCGCCGGGGTGGGAGACGGCCGAGACGTTCGCCCACGTCGCCAGGCACGCGCGGATGGTGAAGACGCTTGGGTATGTTCCCGATGGGGACCTCCCGGCGCTATACAGGGGGGCCGATGTGTTTTGCTACCCGTCGTTGTACGAGGGCTTCGGCATTCCGGTGCTCGAGGCGATGTGCTGCGGGACGGCCGTGCTCACCTCGGGACGCTCGAGCATGCCCGAGGTCGCCGGCGATGCGGCGCGATACGTCGATCCCGAAGACACAGCCGATATCGCGCGTGGGCTGAGCGAGCTGTTGAGCGATGCCCCGTTGCGCGAGACGCTGGTGGCGCGCGGTTTGAAGCGTGCCCGGCAGTTCACCTGGGAGGGCACCGCAAGGACCGTCCTCAAGGTGCTGGAGGGTGGGGCGGGCCAGCGGGGTTGAGTCCCGGCCGAGCTGCCCCGACTCGCGGGGCCCCGGTGGTCGAGCCGTCGAGGTCAGCCGTCCTGCGCGGGCCGGCGGGCGAGCAGCCAGACGTTGCGACGGTGGAAGGGCAGCCACGCCAGCGCGGTGAACAGGCGCGGGCGCCGTTTGCGTTGCGTCCTGGCAGACAGCACGCCCACCCCCGGCATCACCGACTCGTAGCCGACCTGGTCGACCGCGAAGCCCTGGTCTGCGAACAGCAGCCGGAAGCTCTTGCGCGTGAACGGGCGGCGGTGGGTGTAGTCGTCCCACACCCACCGCTGGGCGTCAGGGGAGGAGGCGAAGAGGATGCCGCCCGGCCTGAGCACGCGCCGGGCCTCCCGCACGAGCGCGGTGGGGTCGGCGACGTGCTCGAGCAGGTCCTTCATCACGATTGCGTCGAATGACTCCTCGGCGAACGGCAGCGGCCGATCGACGTCGCCCTCGGTCACGTTGCGCTGAAGGCCGGTGGCGATCTCGACGGCGTCCGCGGAGCCGTCGATGCCGGTGTAGTTGGGGAAGTGCTCGGCCAGCCAGCCGGTGCCGCAGCCGATGTCCAGCAGCTCCGATTCGGAGGGGAAGTGACGCGTTACGTCCGCCCAGTAGCCGGGCTGCTCATGCCAGTCGAAATAGCTCACGGGCGTGGGCACCGTAGCATCGCGTGCGCATGTCCACTCCCAAGCACGTGCTGCTCAACGCTCTGTACCTCGCTCCCGGCGTCTCAGGCGGACCTGAGACCTACCTGCGCGGGTTGGCGCCTGCCTTGGCCGAGGAGTTCCCGGACCTGCGGCTGACGGTCGCGACGACCCCATCTGGCGCTGCGGCGTTGCGGGCCGCTGGTTGGGAGCGGTGGGCGAGCCTGCTGGCGCTTCCTTGCGAGGACGGCCAGCGCGTCAGGCGCCAGTGGGCCGAGCAGGTGCTGCTTGCACGCGCGGCGCGTAAAGAAGGCGCGCAGATCGTGCACAGCCTGGCCAGCATCGCGCCCGTGTATGCGGGAGCGCGCGCGGTGGTGACATTGCACGACGTGACCTTCCTGGTGAGGCCGACCTTCGGTCGGCTGACGACCTGGGGGATGGGCGTGCTCGTAAAGGCGGCGGCCCGGCGCGCGGATGGGCTGATCACGGGCACGGCCGCGGCGAGGGAAGAGATCTGCGCGGTGCTCGGCGTCGATCCTGGGCGCTTCACCGTCGTCCATCACGGCCACGAGCCTGCGCGCGCGGTGACGGCGAGCGGCGCCGAGCTGATCCGCGAGCGCTACGAGCTGGGCAGCTCGCGGGTGGTGTTGTGCGTGGCCGCCAAGCGGCCACATAAGAACCAGGAGCTTTTGATCAGGGCGGCGCCGACGCTCGACCCCGACATCGTGATCGTGCTGGCCGGCCACGCCGAGCCGTACGAGCAGCAACTGCGTGCATTGGCGCGTGAGCTGGGCGTGGACGGGCGGATCCGGTTCGTCGGCTACGTATCGGACGAGGACCTCGAGGGCCTGTGGGGGGTGGCGGACTGCGCCGCGTTTCCGACGCTCGGCGAGGGCTTCGGCATCCCTGTGATCGAGGCGCTGGCGCATGGAGTGCCCGTGGCGGTATCGGACATCCCCGTGCTACGCGAGGTGGGCGGCGAGCTGCCCCACTACTTCGACCCCCACGACCCGGTTGACGGGGCGCGGGCGATCGGGGAGGCGCTGCGCGACACGGACGCTGTCCGGCGTGGGCCCGCTCACGCCGAGCGCTTCACCTGGAGCGCGGCCGCGCGAGCGACATATGAGGTCTACGAACGCGTGCTCTACGGTGCGTGAGCGTGGCTCGGCCCAAGGATCGATCGTGAGCACCGTCCAGCTTTGGAACGGATCGTGACGATCGCCCGACCTCACATCGGCCTGAACCTGATCTTCCTCGTCCCCGGCGAGACCGGCGGCATGGAGGTCGCGGCGCGCGAGCTGATCCCGGCGCTGCTCGCCGAGGCGCCCGCCGGGATGCGCTTCACAGCGTTCGTCAACCGCGAGGCGGCCGCGGCGAAAGACGGTCCGTGGGGCGAGCTGCTGCCCGCTGTGACGGTGCCGGTAAACGCGCGCAACCGCGTGCAGTGGGTGCTCGGCGAGCAGACGCTGCTGCCCCCACTGACCATGCGCGCCGGCGTCGGTCTCGTGCACAGCCTGGCGAGCACCGCGCCGCTGTGGGGGCGCTTTCGCAAGGTCGTGACCGTGCACGACCTGATCTACGCGCGCTTTCCCGAGGCGCATGCGGGCATCCGCGACAAGGGCATGAAGGTGTTAGTGCCCCAGGCGGTGCGTCGTTCGGACAGGGTGATCGCCGATTCGCTGAGCACGCGCGATGACCTCGTCGAGATGCTCGGAATCCGCGATGACCGGATCGACGTTGTGCCACTGGGGCTCGGCGGCGTCCAGCGCGCGGCGCCGATGGACGAGCGCGAGGTGCGCGCTCGCTTCGACCTCGGCGAGCGACGCGTGCTGCTGAGCCTGTCCGCCAAGCGCCCGCACAAGAACCTGCTCGCGCTGATCGGCGCGCTCGCACGGATTCCCTCCGAGGACCGTCCCGTGCTAGTCCTTCCCGGCTATCCCACCGCGCACGAGGCCGAACTGCGCGAGCGCGCGGCGAGCGAGGGTGTTGCCGGCGACGTGCGCTTCCCGGCTTGGGTCTCTGCCGAGGAGCTCGAGGGCCTGTGGGCGCTCGCTGAGGCGTTTGTGTTCCCGTCGCTGTACGAGGGTTTCGGCCTGCCTGTGCTCGAGGCGATGGCGCGGGGAGTGCCGGTGGCCTGCTCGAACGCCTCTTCCTTACCCGAGGTCGCCGGCGATGCCGCACTGTTGTTCGACCCCCGCGATGAGTCCGCGATCGCCGAGGCGCTACGCCGGCTGCTGGATGATCCTGAGCTGCGCGAGCGCCTGCGTGCCCGCGGTCTGGCCAGGGTGGCCGAGTTCACCTGGGAGCGCACCGCGCGCCTGACGATCGACAGCTACCGCCGCGCTCTCGGGCCCGCGTTTGGGCTCGAATAGCTCGCGAGTACCTGCTCCAAAGAGGACTCCAGCGACAGCTCCTCGGCGTGCTCGGCGAACCAGCGGGCGGTGCTCTCGCGCAGTTCCAGTCCGGCCTCGTGGATGCACACGATCGCCTCCGCCACGGCATCGGGGTCGGCACTTGCCACGACCATCCCGTTGACCCCGTCCTCGACGAGCTCGGTCGAGGCGTTGTCCTCGGCGGCGACGACGATACTCGGGGTGGCGTGGGCCGAGGCCTCCACGACGACCATCCCGTAGCCCTCGCGCCGCGAGGGGAGCAGCATGCAGAGCGCGCGGCGCATGTCGGCCTCGACCAGCTCGGCGTCGGCGAAGCCGGGAGCGGAGACGATCGACTGCGCCCCGTGCTCGGCGATCGCCTCGCGCAGCTTGTCGCGCTCGGGTCCGTCGCCGTAGAAAACGCCCTGCAGGCCCTCGATCCGCCGCGCGGCGAGCGCAACGGCGGCGACGCCGAGCGTGACGCGCTTCTCGGGGATCAGTCGTCCCGCGAACAGCACGAGCGGATCCGCCACCCGCACGGCCGCCGGCTGCAAAGAGCCGGCGTAGAGACCTCGCAGGACGGTGACCTCACCGCGCAGCCCCTCCGCGCGCAGGCGCGCGGCGTGGAGCTCGGAGAAGCAGAACGCGCGCTGCGGGACCGCCGCGCAGGCGCGCTGGACCAAGGCGCCGATCCGACCCTGCAGGCCGCCGAGGTAGTCGTGCCAGTAGGAGCTGCTCCAGACCTCGAACCAGTCGACGACCAGCCCGTAGCGGCGCAGCGGGCGCAGCGCGGCCGCCGCCAAAAGCGAGAAGTAGGGGAAGGCGCAGGTGTGCACGACGTCGTAGCGCCGTCCGTGGCGCAGCAGGTGCCACAGCACTCCGAGCCCAAACACGAACGGCGGCAGGATGCGCCGCCGTCCGCCGTCGGTGTAGAGCGCCATGCGCGGGCCGACCGCGACGACCCGTACGGGCCCTTCGATCGCGGGAGGCGCGCCGCGATCCCACTGGCGCAGCGTCAGATAGGTGACCTCGTGTCCGTCCGCCGCGAGGCGCTCGGCGAGGTTGCGATACCAGCGCTCGGCGCCGCCGACCGTAAACGGGAAGAGGCAGTCGTAGATGACGCAGATGCGCATGGCGGTAGCATCATCTCGCGAATCCGCCACTTTCCGCCCCCACGCGCGTTATAACCGCATGGCTCCACGTCCCACCCGGGAAACCGGGGCGCCGAGCAACCGTCCATGAGCACAGTCGTCCAGACAAAGCCCCCGATACCCACGGACGCCGACCGCGCCGCGCCGCTGGTGTCGGTCGTGATCCCGTGTCTGAACGAGGCCGAGAACATCGAGGTCTGCGTGACGGCCGCCCTCGGCGCGCTTAAGGACGGTGCGATCAACGGCGAGGTGCTCGTCGTCGACAACGCCTCCGAAGACGACTCGGCCGCGCTGGCCGCCGCCGCCGGGGCGCGCGTCGTCTCCGAGCCACGCCGCGGCTACGGCAGCGCCTATCTCGCCGGCTTCGCCGCCGCGCGCGGCAAGTACATCGTGATGGCCGACGCCGACCTGACGTACGACTTCAACGAGATCCCCCGCTTCGTGAGCGAGCTGAACGACGGCGCCGAGCTCGTGATGGGCGATCGCATGGACAATATCCAGCCCGGCGCGATGCCGTGGCTGCACCGCTACGTCGGCAACCCACTGCTCTCGGGCCTCCTGAACTTCTTCTTCCGCACCGGCGTCAAAGACGCGCACTGCGGCATGCGCGCGCTGCGCCGCGACGTGCTGCCGCGCCTGGACCTGCGCACGACCGGCATGGAGTTCGCCTCGGAGATGGTGATCCGCGCCTCGAAGGAGCACCTGAGGATCGCCGAGTTCCCGATCGAATACCACCCGCGCGGGGGGGAGTCGAAGCTGTCGAGCTTCCGCGACGGCTGGCGCCACCTGCGCTTCCTGTTGGTGCATAGCCCTAACCACCTGTTCATCGTGCCCGGCGCGGTGCTCGCCGGCCTGGGCACGCTGATCGTTGTGTTCGTCGGCGCCGGCCTCGACTTCTTCGGGCGCGCCTGGGGCCTGCACACCCTGATCGCCGGCTCGCTGCTGATGATCGTGGGGACGCAGGTGCTCGGGCTCGGGCTGTGCGCGCACGCCTACGGCACCTACTTCATGGGCGAGAAGGACCCGTGGTTCGACCGCATGCGCTCCCGCTTCCGCCTCGAGCATGGCCTGCTGCTGGGTGGCATCTTCATGCTGATCGGCGTGGCGATGGGCGCGGTGATCGTGGCGACCTGGATCTCGCGCGGTTTCGGCTCGCTCGCCGACGAACACCTCGCTGTGGTCGCCGCTTCGCTGTTGATCGTGGGGATTCAGATCTTCTTCTCGTCGTTCTTGCTCTCGATCCTCGGTCTGCGCCGGCGGTGAGCGCAGCCACGCCGGAACGCGCGCCGGCATCACGCGGGCGGCTCGCACCTGCATCGGGCGGGCGAGCCGGGCTCTCGCGCATGATTCGAGCCCGCCCGCCCCTCGCGAGCCGACTGGACGGGCCCGGTGGGGTCTGGTGGCCGGCGACGATCATCGGAGTGCTGGCCCTGGGACTGATCGTCTGGCAACTGGCGATCCCGCGGCCCTACTACACCGGCACCGACAGCGTGGACATTGCGAGCGTCGTGGCCGACGTCAACCCCGGGCAGACGCTGTGCGTTCCCGGTCTTGACCTGCCCGCAGGCACCGGTCAGGTCCAGCTCGCGCTGTTTGCCCAGCGACCGCATCTAGAAGCAGCAATAAGCGTCGTCGCCGGCGGTAAGACCACCGTCTCGCGCGCCGGTGGGCCCACGACGGGCGGTGGCCAAGCGTTCGTCAATGCCCCGATCCCGCCGCGGCCAAGCACGCCCGCATCCGTGCCGGCAACCGTCTGTGTGCGCCCGCTCGATGGGCCTGTGGGGGTCGGCGGCATGGCCGGCCTGCCGTTTGGCTATCTCCCGGCCAGGCTCGACGGTGCTCCGGTGCAGCAGCGCATTGCTGTCTGGTTCCTACCGCCGGCCGGCAAGGAGCGCTCGCTGTTCGCCTCGGCCGGAGCGATCTTCTCCAGGGCCGCGCTGTTCCGCCCGGGCATCGTCGGCGCGTGGACCTACCCAGTGCTGCTGTTCATCGTTCTGCCGCTCAGCTGGCTGATCGCGCTACTGCTGCTGGCCCGCAGCGCCTCCGGACGTCCGCTGTCCCTACGCGGCCGCGTGTTGCGCCCGGCCGCGTTGATCGCGTCGATCGCATTTGTCAATGCAGGCTCGTGGGCGCTGATCACACCGGTCTTCAATGCGCCCGACGAACCCGACCACTTCGCCTACGCTCAGTACCTGGCGACTACCGGGCACGCCCCCGCGCGAACGCCGGATGCGCGTCCGGCGTTCTCGGTCGACGAGACACTCGCGCTGAACGCCGTGGACCTGTATGGGCAGTCGAGCTCACCCGTCGGGCGTCCGCCCTGGCTGGTGACCCAGCAGCGCGCCGCGGAACGCCTGCGTGCCTCGACGCCCCATCCCAGCAACGACGGCGGTGGCGCGACCCCTGCCGCATCTCCGCATCCTCCGGCCTACTATGCGCTGGCGGCGCTCGCCTACGAGCTGGTGCGCTCGCAGTCGGTGTTCTCCCAGCTGACCGCGATGCGCCTGGTGTCGGCGCTGCTCGGCGCGCTCGTGGCGGCCTGTGCGTTCGGGATCGTCAAGGAGTTGCTGCCTCGTCAGCATCTGGCTGCGATCGCCGCCGGCCTGCTCGTCGCGTTCCATCCGATGTTCAGCTTCATGGCGGGCGCGATCAACAATGACAATGGGATCAACGCGGCGGCTGCGCTATCGCTGTATCTGCTGATCCGCGGGTTGAGGCGCGGTCTGAGCTGGCGACTCGCCCTTGCTCTGGGGGCCACGCTTGCCATCGCCCCGCTGATGAAGAAGACCGGATATGAGATCTACCCCCCCGCGGCGGTGGGAGTGCTCGGCCTGTTGTGGCGCAACCACCGCCTGCGAGACACCTGGGCCTGGACGGCGCTCGCGGGGGGGTTCGCAGCTGTGCAGGCGGGCTGGATACTGATCTTGCAGCCAATCGTGTACCCGAGCACCGTGGCGGGCCAGCACGCGGCGCCGCCTGCGGCTGCCGTCAGCGGCGCACTCAGCCTGGCGGAGCACATGCCCGGACGCTTCGCGGTCTACCTGTGGGAGTTGTTCCTGCCCAGGCTGTCGTTCATGGGTGAGTTGTTCCCGCAGGGATGGCCGTTCTTCCAGGTCTATGTGCAGCGGGGATGGGCGTCATTTGGCTGGTACACCTTTGACTTTCCGCGCTGGGTCTACGGTGTGATCGTGCTGGCGATGGTGGCGGTTGGGCTGCTCGCGCTCGCTACCGCGGTGCGCAACCGGTCGTTCCTGCGCCGGCGGAGCTTCGAGCTGGCTGTTATCGCGCTATTCCCGGTCTCCGTTCTGGTGGCCGTCGAGGCTGCCTTCTTCGATCCCACCGGCGGTGGCCGCACGGTCGTAGCCGAACAGGGCCGTTACATCTTCCCGGCGATCACCGCGCTCGCCGCGATCGCGGTCGCCGGGACGTTCGGCTTGGGGCGTCGCTGGCATATTCCGTTGGCGACGGTGTTGGTGGTCAGCATGATGGCCCTGTGCTACGCCTCGCAGCTCTTGACACTCGGGAGCTTCTTCACCTAGACACCAGGCGTGTCTGGGCGTCAGGTGTGCCCATAGATCTCCGGCCGGTGGCCGGGGCAGATGAACTCGTATTGAGAGAACGGCTTGATCAGCGGGTTACCGAGCTCAGCGTAGATGCCGACCCCGTCGAACGTCTGGCAGGGCGGCGGATCGCCGGGCATCCGCGCGTGTGCGAGCAGGAACACGTCCTTCGGGCCGAGCGAGGCGAGGTCGGGGGTCGAGGTGCCGATGTCAGTGATCCCCGCCTCGATTGCGAACACCTGGAGTCCGCCGATGCTGAAGTCGATTGGGTTTACGCAGCAGAAGCCGACCCCTTTGATGCCGGCGCGGCGCAGCCCGCGCATCAGCGCAAGGACGTTTCCATCGTGGTTATCCGCCGCGCCGCGCAACCAGCCGGCTGTCGAGTAAAGCGTCAGGTAGCGCGCGCCAAACTCGGTCTTGTCATATGCACCAGGCAGCGCGAGGCGGAGCTGATAACCCGTTCCGCCCAGTCCGAATGCCACGCTTGCGAAGCTAGCCGCGACGGTCGTGAGCAGTGCCCCGATGAGCCACGGGCGCGCTCGCGGCCGTGCTGTCGCGATCCAGGCGGTCCCGAGCACCGCGATGTAGATCAGCGCCGAGATGTCATAGCGCGGGTCCTTGTGCGTCAGCCACGTCATCCCGACCCAAGAGACGAAGGCGCCACCGAGCAGCTCCGGGTAGAGGTTCCGCGGCCCCCAGTGCTTTACGCAGCTGTGAATCGCCGCGATCGTGCCCACTAAGAACAGCAGCAGCAAGCCGGCGCGGAGCTGGATGTTGGCGGCGTCCCAGAAGTACCAGCTGAAGTTTTTGAACGAGAGAAGCGCAGGATAGGGGACACCGAACGGGTTGGGCTCGACGGCGTTGGCGTACGCGCTGTGCGCGAGGAACAGCTGGTGGATCGCACCGCGGTGATAGAAGTACCACGGTCCGGCGACCACCGCGACCGGTATAGCGTAGGCAAGCAGCCCGCGCCAGTGACGCCAGCCGCCGCGCGCCAGCACGACCGCCAGAATGCCGGCTAAGAACACCGGACTCGTCTCCTTCGTCATCAGCGCCAGACCGGTGGCGAGGCCCGCGAGGGCAGCGATCTTCCAGCGCTCGAAACGCTCGCCGGCAAGGATCCCCCATACCGCGGCGGCCACGAACGCCGCCTGTGTGGGGTCGAGGTATGCCTCGTGCGCCTCGGACACGATCATCGGCGTGCCGAGCGCGAAGATCGCGGCCAGCAGCCCGGCGCGAGGCCCAGCGAGGCGGCGGCCGACGCCGTAGCAGGACGCCGCGAGCAGCGGCACGAACACAAGGTTCAGCGCCAGGATGACCGCGAACGTGCTGTAACCACCGATGAACACGCCGAGCGCGCCGATCAAGTGACCGAGTGGCGGGTAGCTGTTGAATTCGGTGAACGCGGCCGTCCAGTGGCCACTCGCGATCTCGTCGTGCACTGTGAACGAGTAGAGGGTGTGCATCGCGCTGTCGAAATCCGGCGTGCGCGTCTCCTGCGTCAGCCACCAGACGGTGACGCCGAGGAAGGCGAGCGTTGCCAGCGCGGTCAGCTGCGCCTCGGGCGCGATACCGGATAGGCGCGCTCGCAGCGCCCCTCGGGGTTTGGCGATCGATAGCGATGTGAGGGGCTGGTCGTGCATCAGGGATGCTCAGCTCGCTGCGGCCGCGGTCTCACGCTCTCTCAGCGCATGACGCAGCCCCGCTTCGACCTCGTCGGTGGCGTGCTCCCAGGTGTGGGAGGCGACGAACTCGATGCCCTCGCGCGAGCGCTGCTCCCAGCGCTGCGGATCGTCAAGCAGCCGCTCGAGCGCGTCGGCGATCGCGTGCGGGTCCAGCGCCGCCAGCTCGAGCGGTCCGTCGGAGCCGAAGATCGACTCGGCGCTGACGCCTGCGAGCTCGACGCAGGGCAGCCCGCAGGCGAGCATCTCCTTGGGCATCAGCGAGAAGTTCGTCAGCGAGAGGCACAGCCCGACTGTCGCTTCTGAATACAGCGTCGCGAGTTGGGGCGGGGTGAGCACACCGAGGTGCTCGTAGGGGAACGGGCTCTCGAGCTTGCCCTCGTCGCCGAACAGCACGATCCGCAGATCGGGCCGGCGGCGGTGTAGCTCCGAGAGCGCCATCAGCCCGACCGGCACCGCGCGGCGGGGGGTGACGTGGCGGGCGTAGTAGATCACGGTGTCCTTGCGGCGCGTCACCGGGCGCGGCTGGTAGAGCGAGTGGTCAACCCCTAGCTGAAACGCGTCCGCGCTCGCCTTGTAGCGCTCGATCAGCAGGTCGCGCAGCCACGGGCTGGCGGCGATGCAGTGCAGGTCGTGGCGGTAGGTGTCCTCCGCCATTTCGCGCTCGGTCGAGGCGGCGTAGAACTCGGGCTCGTGGTCGTTGACGATGTAGGCCCGTGCGCGGCACTGGTCGAGCATCAGCGTCGGGTGCACGGTCTGCCAGCCGGTGGCGATCGCCACGTCGGCGCCCTGCCACTCCGCAAAGCCCTTGTACACGGGTCCCTCGATCGGCGCGAAGAACTCCCTGATGTCGGCGCGGATCACCGCCGGCCACTCGGCGTTGTGCTGGCCGGTGAAGTCGTACAGCCAGACGCTGCACAGATGCCCGCGCTGCTCCAGGCGCGAGAAGATCTGCAGCAGCGTGTTGTGTCCGCCGCTGCCGCGCCGGAAGGAGGGGATCACGAGCGCCAGGCGCAGACGCTCGCGCTCGGCCATGCCCGGCACGGGATCGAGCAGCGGCGCGGCGCCGTCGCGCCAGAAGCGGGCGACGTCCTGGTAGTCGTCGTGGTCGCGCTTGGGCGGCATCTGCGTGGTCGGTGGGACCGGAGAGATGCTCGGCGCGGCGTCCGGTGCGAGGTTCGACGTCCCGTCCGGTGAGAGGACCGGCGCGGAGGCTGACTCGCCCGCGGCGTCGGCGGTGGCACGATCGTCGCGGCCCTCGAGCGACAGGCGCCCGCGGACGGGAGCGGGCAGACGGTTCGCGCGCGAGCCGAGCGCCGAGAACACGCGCCGTCCCCCATGATGCACGGCCGAGCGTGCCGTCAGGCGCGTTCGCTGGGTGTCGCTGAGGCCCTGCTCGGCGGCCCAGCGCCGATCGCCGGCCACCTCCGCGCGCACCTGACGAGCCGTGGCGAGCACGCCGAACGGCTCGACGTGACCGGTGCTCTCGTGCAGGCCGCGGTACTCGTCGAAGTAGCGGCGCATGAACTCCAGCGCACCGTAGTCGTGCGCGTGCAGAACCGCTGCGGAGGGCTGGTAGACCTTGATCCAGCCGTCCTGGAGCAGGTCGGCGCCGAAGGCCTGATCCTCGGAGTAGGCGATCTCGCGAAAGCGGATCTCCTCCCAGCAGGTCCGTGCGTAGCAGGCGTTGACGTTCGATAGGAACGTCGGATCGCCGGAGCGTTGCACCACTGGCCGTTGGATGGGGTCCCCGCCGGGCGGGCGGGCCTCGAATCCAGCGAAGAACTCGGTCAGCTCGCGGGCGATCATCGGGCTGGTGTCTGCTCGTGGCAGGTGCGGTCCGTAGGCCGCGCCGACGTGCTCATCGAGCGCAAACGCCTCCCGATAGGCCGCGGCCCAGCCGGGAATGGGCGTGGCGTCCTGGGTGAGGAAGCAGATCAGCTCGCCGCGCGTGCGCTGCGCGCCGAGGTTGCGGGTGCGCCCGTGGCCGAACTCGGCGGGGTCGATCTCGAGCAGCTCGACTCCCGCGGCGCGGGCGATCTGTAGCGAGCGGTCATGCGAGCCCGAGTCGATCACGAGGATCTCGTCGACGCCTTCGCGCGCGAGCGCGTCGAGCAGCTCCGCCAGGTAGCGCTCGCCGTCCTTGACGGGGATCACGACCGACATCGAGGGCACGGCGGAGGTCTCGCTCACGGGCGCAGCCGGCGCTTGGCCCGTCGCAGCGCGCGCGACACCGCGCGCCCCCCGCGCAACACGCCCCGCAGCTCCGCGGCGCCGGGGCGGCGCATCAGCGCGTTCAGGTCGAGGTGCCAGCGGTCGAGCCAGTAGACGCGCTCCTGGGTCTGGGCGACGATCGCGTTCGTCCGGGCCTGCGTCTCCACGAGCTCGGCCTCGAGCGAAACCACGCGTGCGCGCAGGCGCTCGTTCTCGGCTTGCGCCTCGGTCAGCGAGGAGCCATTGCTCATATCGGTGGCCGGGTGGGTGGGGTCCATCTCACAGATTCTCCGCGATCCGCGCGGCGGCGCGGTTGAACACGGTGAAGCCGATGATGAAGATCGCGACCACGATCGCGAGCGCTCCGCCGAGGGCAGCCCAGCTACCGAGCACTGTCCCGGCGCTGGGCGTTGCGTTAGTGATCATCGCGTGGCGGAACTGCTGAAAGATCACGGCCAGCGGGTTGAGCATGTAGATGTGCAGCTCAGTGGCGCTCACTTTGGCGATCACGGTCTGGATCGAGATGATCACGGGCGAGGCGTAGAAGAGGATCTGCTGGATCACTTCCCAGATCGGCTGGATGTCGCGGAAGTGCACGAACAGGGCCGACAGCAGCATCGCCACACCGGTGGAGAACAGGACCAGCGCGCCGATGATCAGCGGCAGCTCCAGCCAGCTCAGCATCGGCGTGACCCCGGCCCCGAGGGCGAAGATCAGCACGACGATCATGTTCATCGCGAGGTTGAAGAGGGCGAGCAGCACCACCGAGAGAGGGATCACCAGCCGCGGGAAGTGGATCTTGCGCACCAGGTTCTCGCGGTCGACGACGCTGCGCACCGCGCTGGTCGTGGCTTCGACGAAGAACGTGAACAGCACAATCGAGCCAAGCAGCTGCGCGCCGTAATATTTTTCCCCGGGCTTCTTGCCGTCGTTGACGTGGCCCACCTTGGTGAAGAACACCCACAGCACGCTGAACAGCAAAAGCGGTCGTACGAGCGTCCACACATAGCCGAGCACCGAGCCGTAGAAGCGCAGCTTGAATTCGGTGCGGGCGAGCGTGAATGTGAGCGACCAGAAGCGCCGCAGGTCGTGGCCAAGCGCCGAGGGGCCATGCACGTTGTGGCTCGCCGGCGCGCGGCCCGGCAGTGGCAGGCGAATGCCCGGGCCGGTGCTCATGTTCGCTCGATCCTGACGTCGACGGGCAGCTCGAGGATGCCGCCGCTGACGCTGCTGCCATGGACGACGACCGAGGCCATGTCCTCGGTCAGCGCCAGGGCATTCTCGCCGGTGCCCTCGCGCGCGACCGAAGGTGTGAGCAGGTAGCGGCTGGGGGTCAGCCAGTTGGGTATCGCGAACCTCGCGATCACGGTCTCCCCCGCCTTGAAGGAGCCGCTGGAGCCTCCATGTTGGTCTGTGCGCGCCACGACGATCGTGTGCCCCAGCTCGGTGCGCAGCGTTGCGGCGAACACGGGGTCTTCCAGATCCTCGCCGAAGCGGACCTCGAAGCACATGTTCAGCGAGTCCTCCTGGCTGGCGCTCGTCACTCGCGCTCCGTCCGGTCCCTCAAACCAGGCGTCGGCGATCACGGTGCCGGAGCCAATCTGCTCCGCGGCCGGCGCCTGGTGAGGCAGATGTCCGAAGTTGAGCTTGTGATAGGCCCGCCCGATCTCCCGCGGGTCGCCGATCTGCACCATGTCGCCCCGCTCCATCAGCATCGCGCGGTGGCAGAAGCGCTCGACCGAGTGCATGTCGTGGGAGACGAACACGATCGTCTTGCCTTCGCGTTTGAGGCGGAAGAACTCCTCGAAGCACTTCTGCTGGAAGGCCGCGTCGCCGACCGCCAGCACCTCGTCGATCAGCAGGATCTCGGCGTCGACCTGGATCGCCGTGGCGAAGGCGAGCCGCACGAGCATCCCCGAGGAGTAATTCTTGAGCTTGAGGTCGACGAACTCCTCCAGCTCGGCGAAGGCAACCACATCGTCAAAGCGCGCTCTGGCCTGCTTGCGCGAGATGCCGAGCATGATCGCGTTGATCACGACGTTGTCGCGCGCGGTCAGATCCATGTTGAACCCGACGCCCAGCTCGATGAACGGCGACAGCCTGCCCGCGATCGAGATCCTGCCGGTATCGACTCCGTAGATCCCCGCGAGGCACTTCAGCAGCGTGCTCTTGCCGCTGCCGTTGCGCCCCACGATCCCGAAGAACTCCCCCTGGGCGATCTCCAGAGAGATGTCGGTGACGGCGTGCAGCTCGTCGTATTCGGTCGAGCGAAACGGATGCAGCGCCCGCTCCTTCAGCGTCGAGTACTGCTGATGGGGCAGCCGGAAGGTCTTGCTGACGTTCTCAACCGAGATCGCGGACGGACCCATGGGCACCGTGGCCTCAGGCATGGCTGCCGGTCGTGTGGTGGTGGTCGACAAGGTCAGTGAACGCTAGCAATCGTCGCGACGACTTCTGACCGTTTCGATCCCGACGGATTGCTCTACCGAGGCTGTGGGCGTCACGCCGAGGGTGCGGCGATCCACGGCGTGCGGATGCCGAGCAGCTTGCCGAGGCGTTCGAAGTGATGGTCGTAGTGCAGCACGTCCAAGCCCGAGACCTGCGCCGCCACTGCGACCGTCAGGTCGGCCAGCGGCAGCCGGTGAGCGCCATGCGAGCCTTCGTCCGCCAACTCGCGCATCGCCGACAGGACACCCCGTTGGACGCTGCGATCGACGGCGATCTCGCGCAAGCCCTCAAATGTACGATCGACAGCCGCAATGCCTTCTGGACCGCGCGCGTCGATCAGCAGCTCGTAGCGGACTGGCCAGCACCATGCAAGATCACCGCGCCCGATGGCGGTGAGCAGCAGCTCATGCGCCCTCGAATCGCGCCGCGCATGCGTCCAGGCCGAGGTGTCGGCGAGCACTGCGCCCTGGCCATCCCATAGCTCGACGCTCACACGCTGCTCGCGGGCGCGTTGAGGCGATCGATCGCATCCAGATCGAGGTCGAACCCGCCGCTGTCCATCAGGGCGAACAGCGCCTCGGCAGCCGCGCGGCGCTCGTGGCCGGCCTGTAGCTCGACCTGCGCACCCTCGACCGCGAGCCGTCGTACCAGCGTGGCGTCGGCCTCCAGTGTGCCGGTCGCTGCGCGCACGCTCTGGAGCGCGTGTCCAAGCTCCGGGTCGGCTGTCACGGCGATGCGCTGGTGTTTGCTCGGCATACCCTCAGTGTAGCTCTTAGGAGTTACACCCGCTGTAGCACGTAGACGTCCTGGTTGTCCTGGTTGCGGCCGGGGGCGAACTCGAGCACGCGCCAGCGCGGGCAGAGGTGGGTCAGCATCCACTCGGGGGAGAGGAAAGCGGTGCCCCAATCGGGGTTGACCACGCCCCAGTCGCCCTCCTCGCCAAACTCGGGCGCGTACCAGGAGCCCTGGCGGTAGAGCGCGCCGATGATCTCATCCGATTGCTGCGGTGTGCGCAGACTGAGCTGGGCGTAAAGGGCGACCGAGGTGAAGCCGTGCGTCGTGCAGACGAGGTGGCCGCCAGGCCGGATCAGGCGGTGCATCTCCTCGAACCAGCGCAGCCCCAACCCCGGCGCGAAGTGCGACCAGATCGAGATCGCGTAGGCCATGTCGAGCGAGCCGTCGGCCAGCGTCAGCGGTGGCGCGTCGCCGTTGACGAAGAACTCGATTGCTGGGAGGTTCTCGCTCGCCCATGCGATCGCCGGCGCGTTGGGGTCGCAGCCATGCCATTGCGCCTCGGGATAGGCGGCCTGGAGCACGCGCACGACGCGACCCGAGGAGCAGCCGAAGTCCAGGGCGGAGCGGACCTCGGCCATGTCGACGCCGACGCTGGCGAGGGCGTTCACGACGAAGTCGGCCTCGTACAGGCCACCGGCCGCGGCGCTCGGCCCGCGCGCCATCAGGTGCACCTCCTCGGGGGGCTGCGCAGCGAGCAGGCCGGTCTTCTCCGTCGCCGCGGGGTGGCCGAGCCAGATGCCGTAGCCGAGGATCATGTGCTGGCGCGTGCCGGGGTCGGGCACCGCCGCGTAGCCGGCGGCCAGCTCCGGGTCTTGACCGATCAGCTCCTCGATCTCGGCCACCTCGCGCTCGTCCAGACGGCCGTATAGCTGCCGGGTGCCGAGGAATTCCTCGACAGCCAGCCAGGGCACGCCGATCGCCCTCGCAAAGCGTCCGGCCGCCCCGGGCTCGGGTTGGGGTGGTGGCGGCGGCTCGGGCTCGGGAGGCGGCTCGGGCTCGGGCTCGGGTGGTGGCGGCGGCGGGCTGACGGCGGCGAGCGTGCGCCTGGCTCCGCGCTCGATTAATCGCGCCAGGCGCGGGTGCTCGTCGTGGAGCGTCACGGTCGGCAACCTACCATGCGCCTTTCCCCCCATTGCCTACGCCCGCTAGCCGCGTCACCGACACGTGGAGGTGTATCCATAGAATGACAACCGTGGATGCGTGCACGATCGTGAGCCGTCGTGAGCTCGCGAGGGTGCGAGTGCTCGCCGCGACCCTACACGAGCATCAGCCCGGTACGAGGCTGACAGTGTTGCTGCTCGACGGCGAGCCGGCAAGCGCCGGGGAGGCCGAGCATGCCCGGCTGCTCGGCTTCGAGGAAGTGGTGGGCGAGCGGTTGGGTGAGCGCGCCGGCCTGATCGCCGCGGCGAATCCCCCTGGCGCCTTGGCATTCGCGGTTCTTCCTCACCTGGCACAACACCTGCTGGACGGCAACGTCGACTCATTGATCTACCTCGGCGCCGGGCAACGCGTGCTCGGCCCACTCGAGGAGTTGACGGAGCTCCTCAGCCGTCATCAGATCGTGCTCGTGGCTCGCTCGGTGCCCGACGCCTCGGGTGCGGCCGGCGATGGCCCGGCGTTCGCGGCCGATCGCTCCCGTGGTGCGTTTAGCCGGGAGCTCGTCGGGCTGCGAGATGGGCCGTCGACGAGGGCGTTACTTGCAGCTTGGCCTCGCTACTTCGCCTCCGGCGATGATGACGACGGCGCCGCGGCCGTGAGCGCGTGGCTCGACGGCGTGCCGGCGATCGCCGAGGACGTGGCGGTCCTGCGCGATCCCGGCTATGGGCTGGACCCGCTGACGCTCGCCCGACGTTCCATGGCCGGCGATCCCGGTGTGCTGCGGGTGGACGGACAGCCGGCGCGCTTCCTCGATCTCGGCGAGCTCGATCCAGTGGACCCGACCGCCTGCTTTGCGGGATCCGACCGGATTCGCCTGGGCTCGGCGCCGGCGCTGGCCGGGCTGGTCGATGAGCACGCCCAAGCGCTGCTCGCGGCCGGCCATGAGCAGGATGCGGGCTACCCGGCGGCGTTTGCTCGCCTGCAGGATGGGACCGTCCTGACGCCCACGCTGAGGGCGCTGCTCGTCGAGGGGATCGGGGCGGGCGCCGTGACCCATTCGCCCTTCGCTGAAGCGGGCCGTGAGGAGCTGTATGAGTACTGCAATCAGCCCGGCGCGCGGGGCAGCTCGTCGGGGCTCACCCGCCTGCACATGGCAATCTGGGAGGCCAGGGAGGACCTGAAGTCCGGCTACCCGCACATCGACGGCCCGGATGGCCCTGGTTATGCGGGCTGGCTGTGTCGATACGGTGGCGA
The DNA here is from genome assembly GCA_963837135.1 of uncultured Solirubrobacterales bacterium. Taxonomy (GTDB): domain Bacteria; phylum Actinomycetota; class Thermoleophilia; order Solirubrobacterales; family Solirubrobacteraceae; genus Palsa-744. The sequence continues at coordinate 135,844 of CAWILV010000002.1, read as the reverse complement.
GGAGGAGGGTCTCGCGCCGGCGTGGCTTCCCCCCGCTCCCGAGCTTCTCTTTCGCGACGCCGACCCGCACGTCCACGAGCAGGAGCGGCTCTGGGGCGTCAACGTCGCCGGCTTTTTCACCTCCGAGCTGGGGGTCGGCGAGGCCGCGCGGCTACTGATCGCCGGGTTGGACGCGGCGGAGATCCCGGCGCTCCCGATCCAGGGCCACCTCGCTCCCCCCAGCCGCCAGGAGGCGCAGTTCGCCCACGCGCGGCCCGACGAGGCCGCCTATCCGATCAACATCCTGTGCATCAACGGGGACGGTGTGCCGCTGTTCGCGCGCGAGGCGGGACGCTCCTTCTTCGCCGATCGCTACACGATCGCGCTGTGGTGGTGGGAGGCCGGCGATCCCCCGGCGGAGTGGGCGGCGGCGTACGAGTTCGTCGACGAGGTCTGGGTTGCGACCCAGCACATCTACGACGCGATCGCGCCGACCTCGCCGGTCCCGGTCGTGCGGATGACGCTGCCGGTGCTGATGCCCGAGGTGGCGCAGCGCACGCGCCGCGAGCTCGGCTTCCCGGAGGAGGGCTTCGTGTTCCTCTACCTGCACGACTACCACTCCGTCGCGGTGCGCAAGAACCCGACGGGCCTGATCGAGGCGTTCCGGCGGGCGTTCCCACCGGGCAGCGGCGCGAAGCTGGTGCTCAAGTCGATCAACGCGGATACCAGCCCAGAGGAGCACGATCGGATCGTCCTGGCGGCGAGCGGGCACCCGGACATCACGCTGATCGACGGCTACGTCTCGGGCGCGGAGAAGAACGCGATGATCGCGCGCTGCGACTGCTATGTCTCGCTGCACCGCTCGGAGGGCTTCGGGCTGACGGTCGCCGAGGCTATGCTGCTCGCAAAGCCCGTGATCGCGACCCGCTACGGCGGCACGCAGGAGTTCCTAAACGACGAGAACGCCTACCTGGTCGACTGGGAGCCGACGAGGATCGGCGAGGGCGCCTTCCCCTATCCGCCGGACGGCGTCTGGGCCGACCCCGACCTGGATCAAGCCGCCGCGCTCATGCGCAAGGTGCTCGCCGAGCCCGACCAGGCGCGCGCGCGCGGTGCGATTGCCAGGGAGCAGATGCTCGAGCGCCATTCCCCCCAGGTCGCGGGCGCCGCGATGCGGCGGCGGCTGGAGCTGGTCCACGAGCGCATGTACGAGCGGGGCGCCCGGGCGCTGAACCTCGCCCACCTGCCGAGCGCGCTCGATGGCGAGCTGGTGCCCGACAGGATCGCCGCCGCCCCGAAGATCTCGTGGGGCAGAAGCCGCCTGCTGGCGTACTTGAAATGGCGCCTGCAACGCCCGATCGCCGACTGGGCCGAGGCCTACGCCGCGCAGCAGCGCTCGATCGACAGCGAGATGCACTCAGAGATCGAGCGGTTGGACGCGCGACTGCGGAAGGTTGCTCAGACGCTCCAGGATCAGCAGCAGGCTCAGCACGCCGAGACGCTCGCGGTGCTGAGGGGGTTGGAGGCCCGACCGGCGCAGCAGAGCGAGGACGACTAAGAACTGCTGGTTCCGGCGTGCTCGGTCTGCGGTTCGGGGGCGTCGGGCGCGCGCAGCCACGGCTCCAGCGGGAGCGTTCGCACGGGGCTGCGACGCTGCGGCAGTCGTGCCTTGAAGCGATACCGAGTGTGATACAGGACGTGGCGACGCAGGTACGGGGCGACGCGAGCGACCGCCTCGTCATGGGAGATGGCCCTTCCATGTACTCGCTGACGCAATGCATCGCACTCGATCAAGCACCGGTCGTTCCAGATCGCGGTCTTCTGCTCCTCGTGGACGCGAAAGGCGCCAAGGAAGCGGGGTAGACGCACCATCCGGGCGCCGTGCTCGCGCAGACGCAACAGCAGATCCCAGTCGATCGCAAAGCTCAGCTCGGGATCGATCTGTCCGCCGGCGGCCTCCCATACCCGTCGCCTCCAGAACATGGTCTCTTGGGGGACGAAGTCGAGCAGTGCCAGCTCCTCGTCGTCGTGGGGAGGCAGCACCCAGCTACCGATTTGGCGGTCGTGCTCGTCGATCATTACGCGGTGTCCATATACGACGTCCACCTCGGGATGGCTTGCAAAGTATTTGGCCACGTAGGCCAACGAGCCGGGGAGCAGCAGATCGTCGGAGTTCAGATAGGCCATGATCTCGCCCGAGGTCTGAGCGAAGCCGCGGTTGATCGCGTCACCCTGGCCTTGGTCGGGCTCCGAGACCCACCGCGACAGCGATCCCTCATAGCGACGCAGGATCTCGACCGTCTCGTCTGTCGATCCGCCGTCCTGCACCACGTACTCCAGAGCGGGATAGTTTTGGTTGACGACGCTGTAGAGGGTGCGCTCAATGAAGTGGCCCTGTCCGTAGGACGGCGTCACGATCGAGATCTTCGGCGCGGGCTGGGGCGCGTCGGTGGTGAGGTAGTGGGTCGGGACGAATAGTGGAACGGGAGGATGGTGGTGAAGGAGGCCCAACCGGGGCCTTGTCAGCTCGCGAATGCGGCGCAAGGGGTTGCGGAGAGGATTGCTGCGCTCACGACGTTCGACTACCTTGAGGTCGTCGCTCAGGAAGTGCTCGATGTCGAGCATGCGTGCCTCGACCGCGAGCATCTGCGCGGCGATCGGATCGACGGGGATGCCGTGCTCGTCCAGCTCGGCGCTGAGATCCTTGCGGGCGCTCTCCAACCGCTCGCGATAGTCGCCCAGGATGTCGATGATGTGACTCTGTTCGTGCTCCTTCACGGCCCAGACTGTAGTTGCTTTGCAGGACGGGAGCAGCCTGTTTTGGGAGGTGTCGACCTCGGCTTTGCAGGTAGGGATGGGATATCATCGCCTTGGTGCGGTCCGCCAGTGAAGAAGCCCCCGGAGTCGATGCGCCGAGCCCGAGCCTCGCCGGCCGTCGTGTTCTGGTGACGGGAGGGGCTGGGTTCCTTGGAGCCCCGGTATGCCGGATGCTGCAGGCGCGCGGCGCCGCAGAGGTGATCGTTCCGCGCAGGGCCGAGTACGACCTCACCGACGAGGCGGCGGTGGCGCGGCTGTTCGAGCAGGCACGACCCGACGTGGTGCTCCACCTAGCCGCCGAGGTGGGGGGCATCGGCGCCAACCGTGACAACCCGGGTCGCTTCTTCTACGCGAACATGGCGATGGGCCTGCACATGGTCGAGCAGGCCCGGTTGTCGGGCGTCCAGAAGTTCGTGCAGGTCGGCACTGTGTGCTCTTACCCGAAGTTCACCCCGGTGCCGTTCTCGGAGGCGAGCTTGTGGGACGGCTATCCGGAGGAGACCAACGCGCCCTATGGCGTGGCGAAGAAGGCGTTGCTCGTGATGCTCGGCGCCTATCGCGACCAGTACGACTTCCCCGGGATCTTCCTGATGCCCACCAACCTGTACGGGCCGCGCGACAACTTCGACCCCCGATCGAGTCACGTGATTCCCGCCCTGATTCGCAAGTGCGAGGAGGCCCGCACGGCGAATCAGCCGAGCATCACCTGCTGGGGCACAGGCAGCGCCTCGCGCGAGTTCCTGTACGTCGACGATTGCGCCGAGGCGATCGTCGCCGCGACCGAGCGCTACGACAGTCCTGAGCCGGTCAACATCGGAGTCGGCAAGGAGATAACGATCCGCGACCTGGTCGAGCTGATCGCCCAGGCCACCGGCTTTGAGGGCGAAATCCATTGGGATACGAGCAAGCCCGACGGACAGCCCCGCCGTGTGCTGGACACGACGAGAGCCGCGCAGGAGTTTGGCTTCCATGCCGCTACGTCATTCGAGGACGGCCTCCGTACTACCGTCGACTGGTTCCGCGAGCACCTGGAGATTCGCGACAGAATCACAGCCGCCTAGGTCATCGCAGCTGGTGATATCGGCGCCTCTCGATGAGGGTGGCTGCGAAGGTGCTCGCCAATGCCATAGCCACAACGGTGCCGATGTCGACCAGCTGTAGGCGGGTGCCCCAGATTTCGTCGGGAAAGCCGAGCAGCACAGCGAGTGCGACCGCCCAGGCTCCAGCGGTTGCCGTCCTTACCAATCGCCCGGTGAGCAGTCCACAGAATGGTCCGGCGACGAGCAGCACGATGAGGACGACGTGGCTGAGGATCGCATCGGTGGCCGCGATGGTCAAGCTCAGGAAGAGCGCGAACCACCACACCTGACCGACGGACCGCCCGGGCAGGAGCGACTGATCGCATACAGGGATCGCCGACCCGCGAGGGGCTGGTTGCAGACGTTGTATTGCGTGCTTGGCGGCTCGAAACGGCGCGGTCAGTCTCCAGCTGGCGGATGTATGCACTAAATCAAGCCAGCAGCGCAGTTTGTCCATGTCCTCGTCGCGGCGACGGATCTCATCCTCGAGGTCTTGCACCGTTCGCTCGCGCATCTGCAGGCGACCGCGCGTCTCATCCAGCTCGGTGTGCAACCGCTCTTGGTCTTCCAACTGGCCGCGCAGTGCCTCGACGATCACGGCTTGCTCCGCGGCTTGGGCCGCTGAATTGCCGACGAGATCACCCAGTTTCACCAGCTGCTGCGCGAAGGCGCCGTACTCGAGCCGCTGGCGGTCGGATGCATCTAAGCCAGCGCGCGCCAGCGCGTGATCGTAGACGAGCAGGTCGGCCGCGCTGCGTTGCTCGATAAGGTCGAGGGTCTCAGCCGTTATGAGCTTCTCTTCTGGCCCTGTGGTTGCCGGATTCCCGAGCTCCGCAGTCACGTTCAGCTTAGACGGTCTGAGCTCCACATTGAACAGTCGCGCCAAGCCCTGCCAGATGCTGCCACCGAGCTCGAGGACCCCGACGAAGCCCAACGTGCCGAGCCGCTCGATTGCGTCTGCCGCGATCGACTCGACATCTGACTGCGCCGCGAAGCCGGACTCCGGGAGGCGCGGATCGCCGTACAGGAGCATCCTGCAGACCTGATTGTCGATTGCGGGAGCGAGGACTGGCTCAGACAGGAACTCCCCGAGTGGCCGCCGAGCGTACTCAGCGGTGTCGTAGGGGGCCCAGAACTCGGTGGTGCCGGGCGTGCGCCAGTACATGTAGAGCGATAGGAGTCGCGCCCGGGGCTCGCGTAGCACCGTGCAGATCGACGACGTATCGGTGATCTGCAGCAGCGTGGCAAGAGAGAAGTGCCCGCTGACCGCTCGATAGCGACCGAGCGACTGCATCTCGGGTTGGTCGACCGCCAGCTGGGAGCGGGCCTCTGGACGCATGAGCTCGAAGTCCTCGAAATCGCAGAAGATCGATGAATCGGCGCGTTGGGGAGCCAGCGATCCCGGTGGCAGCGCCGTCTGAAGCGCCGAATGGATGCTCGACCCGGCGCTCTTTGGAATATGCAGGAAGCACTTCGGGGATACGTCGGCTCGAACTGGAGCGTCGAGCGTTGCAGGGGCAGCCTTTGCGAGATTGCCGAAGGGCTCGTCTAGCATAATTGTAAGCATAACTTCCTGAGGCCCGACCAACTCAAAAGCGCTGGTCTTCCCGGGTCTGGTGATATGTTCAAGAGCGATGACGCGCACCCCGACTGCCATATGGGAGCGCATCGCTGCTCAGCTTCCTTCGCCACTCACGGTGGTCGACATTGGCGCGCGGGGAGGCGTCGAGAATCGCTGGGCGCAATTCGGTACCGGCATCAGGCTATACGGCTTTGAGCCCGACGAGACGGAATGCGATCGGCTCAATCATGGCGACGATCGTGTCGCCACCTACATCCCGATCGCCCTCGGCTCCAGCACGGGTGAGCAGCGGTTCTATGTCACCAATGATCCCTTTTGCTCTTCTCTCTTTTCCCCAATCGACGAGCTCGTTCGCGAGCGACCGAGACTCACAGAGATGTCTGTCAAAGAGGTGACCACGATTCAAACGCAGACGATTGATGACTGGGTAGATCAAAGCGGCATAGGTGATCTGGACCATATGAAGATCGATGCGCAAGGAGCAGAGCTTGCGATCCTCGAAGGTTCGGCGCGCTCACTTGGCTCGATCCGTTCTCTCAACCTCGAGGTTCAATTCAGCCGGCTCTACGAGGGGACGCCGTTGTTCGGAGATATTGACCTTTTTCTCCGTGAACGAGGATTTGTGCTGTGGAGGCTCGGTGAGCTCAGCCACTGTGGTTTTGACAACGCTTCCGCAAGCTTTCAGGTGCCGGAGATCTTTAATTACGACAGTCGCCGTGTCGATGTCTCCACCGGCGGGGGTCAGCTCCTGTGGGCCAACGCCTATTACGTTCGGCAGGAGACGGCCCAGCTCTCCCGGCAGATCGATTGGAGCGACGCGATCAGGGACGCCTGCCTTGCCCAGGCGCATCACTACACGGACCTGGCCGAGGTCAGCCTGCGGCGTTCGCTGCCGGAAGCGCCGAGCGAGGCTCGAGCCATAATTCGCACGGCACTCGTATCTGACTTGACGTTTGGCGCTCCGTGGCTGGATCCGATGAAGCACATGCAGGCGTTGGTTGACGAGCTCAAGCAAGCTGCGGACGATCGCTTGGCGCTGGTTGACGGACTCAAGCAGGCAGCGGACGATCGCTTGGCGCTGATCGACGAGCTTCATGGAGTCGCGGCGTCGAGATTGCGGGCACTGGAGGCCTCAAGGGCGCAGTTGGAGGCCCAGGGCGCTGAGCTCGAGGCGCTGAAGGCTCGAGACCTCTGAGTCGCGGGTCCTACTCACCGTGCAGGGCCGCGGTCGGGCATGGCATGCGGACCACAGGCTGACATCGTCGCCGAGCTCTTCACGGAACTTCTGACATGGTCCTGGTCTAGACTGCGCCGATGCCGAAAGGGTTCTGCCCCGCAAGGCGCGATAGTTCGTTGCGCCTTGTGGATGATTTTCCTTTGCGTTTCTGTGCGCGCGCTCTCGACCACCGGGGGAGCACATGTCCGGGATTCGTGTGAGCCGTACCAGAGATTGTGGCATCTGCGGAGGCGCCATGGTCCTGCGCCATCCGGGCAAGGATCAGGCTCCCGCACCAGATCAGTTCTCTCCTACCAGTCATCCATTGGGAGAGCATGCCGACATCCTGAAGTGCAAGGAGTGCGGCACTCTGCAGCAGCTGTCGCTTCTCGACCACGGCGACCTTGCCGGGCTCTATCACGAGATGCGAGATGACGCTTATTTGGAGGAGGAGAACGGTCGGCGACGCACCGCCCGCCGACTGCTGGACCTGATTGGCGCGCAAGTCGGAAGCGGGCGCTTACTGGACGTTGGATGTGGTCACGGCCTCCTCCTCGACGAGGCGCAAAAGCGAGGCTATGACACTGTGGGCCTCGAGGTTTCTACCGCGAGCGCTGCCTTTGGGCGTGAGGCGTATGACCTCGACATTCGCGAGCAGACCGTGGAGGACTTGGATGACGACGAACGGTTCGATGCGATCACCCTGATCGATGTGCTAGAGCACTTATCCAATCCCCTTGGGACAATTGAGCGCTGCCACAGGCTTCTTGCTCCAAATGGTGTTCTCTGCATAGTTACTCCTGACCCGTCATCACCCACGGCGCGTATCGCTGGTCGGCGCTGGTGGGCGCTCGTGCCAGCCCATTCCTACTTAATTCCGCGACTGACGCTGCTAGAACTGCTAACTGCGCGTGGCTTAGTGGTATCTGCAGATGTGCCGCTCATTCGCTCGTTCTCCCTCGGGTACTGGCTGGCTGGGCTAGCTGAGCGCAGCGGCCGTCTTTCATTCCTGAACAGCCGGGCGCTCAAGACGCTATTTGATCGGACGACGGTATCGATGTCTCTCGGCGATGAGCGTGTCATTGTCGCTTCCAGGGTTGAGACACTTGCTCCGCCACAGAGGTTAGTCAAGGATCGGGGCATAGAGCCGAAGGTGCACGTTGTGCTGCCTGCCTATAACGCCGCAAGTACGATCGGCTTTGTCGCTGAGACTCTTCCAATATTCGCCGCCGACCGTGCCCTGCTGGTTGACGATTGCAGTCCCGATGAAACTACGCCGGTTGCCTTGCGTGAAGGGTTCGACGTTATTCGCCATCCTACCAACAGAGGATATGGGGCTAATCAAAAGACGTGCTACGTTCGGGCAGCACTCGATGGCGCAGACATCGTCGTCATGGTACACGCCGATCATCAGTACGATCCCGGCTTGGTTGGAGAGATGGTAAAGCCTATCGCCGAAGGTCGTGCTGACGTCGTCATTGGATCACGGCTACTTGAGGACAAGGCGATCGCGGGAGGCATGCCCCGATGGAAGTGGATTGGGAATCGATTTCTCACGACCATCGAGAACGCTGCGTTTAACCAATCACTTTCCGAGTATCATACCGGTTACCGAGCGTTTTCTGTCGCATTTTTGCGGACAATACCGTTTCTTCGCAATAGCGATAACTTTGTCTTCGATCAGGAGATCTTTGCTCAAATAGTTAGGTGGGGTGCAAGGGTGGAGGAGCTCCCAATCCCTACTCGCTACTTCTTGGAGGCGTCTAGCGTTTCATTTACCAAGAGTGTTGAATATGGACTACAGACACTCTGGGTCTTGGCACGCTTTCGGGTCGATGGACGAAGCCCCCACTGGCTGTTGCTGCGTCGTCCGGCGGCACGGCTCCAGCCTGATCCCGGGGTTGACGCCCAAAATTATGTGACCCGTTCCTCAGATGGATAAGAATTCCGAATTGCATGTCTAGTGGGTTGCATCGGCGCGTGCTGAGGAGCGGCGATCAGCTTGCTAATGCGTCAAGAATATTCAGATGGTCTGAGGCCATAGTCGCAAACCCTGTGGTCGCGTACGCTGTAGTGGTAGCTATCCAGATACGTGTCATCTGGGATGTCTGGAAATATAAGGATCTGGTCTTTGGTGATACTTCCAGCTACTTCCTCGATGCGGTCAGCTGGACGCATGGTCTGCACGACGACATAATCTGGTCGCCGCTGTACACGGACGTCTGGGGCAGCGTTTACGCGCTCTTCCGCGGAAATCCTTACGACTCCGAGATGGCGCTGCGCGTAGCGATCGTCCTAGCCGCTGCGGTATTTGTCCTTGCGATTATGAGGTCGCTGCTGAGCCCGGCGCTCGCGCTTGCGGTCGCGGCATGGTGGACGATTGTTCCTGCGAACTTCAACGTCCTCTACGAAGTACATCTCTTTGGTGTACTGCCAATCCTTGTCGCTGCGTTGATTGTGGCGCGGGCTCCCGGACGAAGCGCCAAAGGGATCGCGTTAGCGATCCTGTTGGGCACGACGTTGTTGCTGAGAAACGAGGTGCTCGTTACGACCCTCCTCTTCGCCTCTGCGATTGTGGTGCACGAGGTGCGCGAGCGCCGGCATCACCACATACCGGTTGCCGTATATGTGCGTGCCTTTGGAGTGCCGCTCATGATCGTCTGCCTACTCACGGGCGCCTTTTACTGGCGCTCGTTTGACCAGGGTCATAACGCTGAGCTCGCCTTTTCCCGCAAGCAAAAGCTCGGCTTCGCGCAAGCCTATGCCTATAATTACCAGCAGCGTCATCCGACTCGTTTTACTGGCAATACGTTTACTGAATTTCAGCCGCTTCTTCGTCAAGTCTTTGGAAGGACTGAACCGAGCCTGCTACAGGCTGTGACTGCCGACCCCCGGGCAGTCGGGGCATTCGTCTTGTGGAACGCGCATCTGCTGCCCAGTGGTCTGCAGGTGGCTCTGTTCGGCGCTACCTCAACGGGCGATCAACCCGACTATATTTCAGTCACGACTAATAAGGATTACGCCCTCATCCTGTCGATTGCCTTCTTGATCATTTTGGGCGCAGGTGGATTGGCGATTCGTCGTGAGCCGCAGTTCTGGCGTCGTGAATGGCTGCCGCCACACGTATGGATCGTTGTCTTGTTTGCAGCCGAGGTTGTTACCTCACTTTTCGTGGTATTGATCGAGCAGCGGCCACGGCCCGAGTATATGTACGGTTTGACGGTGGGCCTGCTAGCGCTTGTTGGCGTGTGCTTCACAGCGTTGCTGCGGCGCTTTGCGGTCATGCGGTTCGTGGCTCCTCTTGCCCTTGGGCTGACGGTGGGGTTAGCCATCGTGCTGCCTTCTTACTACAGCAAGGGCCCTCGTCCTTTGCTCGACGCAGTAAATCGCACGAAGGTCGTCCGTCACGAGCTACAACAGCCGGGCAGCGTGCTAATCACAGCTCAGTTCACCGCCGACTTTGAAATCTGCGCCTACTTGGCTTATACAAACGCACGACATTGCACGTCGCCGAGCTGGTCCGCTCTACAGGCACAGCTTGCCGGCGGCTCCTCGATCCAGACGGTCCTAGCCCGGGCCAAAGCGACGGCGATCTATGCGGAATCTCTTCTACTGAGCGATCCGGCGATTGCGCAGCTCGTCGCGACGCCCCAGAGATATGGTTGGCGCCAGGTCGCCGGCGGCACCGGGGAAAGCGGCCCGTGGCACGTTCTGGTTCGCGCGAGCTAGCCGCGGTCCGAGGCATGCGGCAGCGCTCGATCGTGTACTCCCAGCGGGCCGTCGCCAGCCCGTTCGTGGCCTACGCCCTGATTGCTGCGCTGCAACTGCGCGTGATCTGGAACATCTGGAAGTACTCCGACCTCGCCAGCGGCGATACGTCGTCCTACTTCGTCGACGTGGCTACGTGGCAGCACGGGCTGCATGAGGACATCGTCTACTCCCCACTTTATGATGCGTTCTGGGGCACGATCCTCGATGTCGTGCACAACCTGTACGCGGCCGCGATTATCCAGCGGGTCGCGATCATCCTTGGCGTAGCGTTGTTGGTCCTGGCGCTCATGCGCTCGCTCTTCCCCCCCGCGCTCGCCCTGCTGATAGCGGCATGGTGGGTGATCGTTCCGGCCAATTACGACGTCCTTTATGAAGTCCACCTTGCCGGGGCCATTCCGGTCTTGCTTGCGCTGCTGGTCGTGGCTCGCATGCCGCGACGGCAGGGAATGGGAATCGCGGTTGCAGTCCTGCTCGCAGGCGCCGTGTTGTTGCGCACCGAGCTAGTCGCCGCAGCGATAATCCTCGCCGTAGTTGTAGCTGCCTACGAGGTCCGGGTGATGCGCAGTGGGCGCAAAGCTCCACGGTCATCGTACGTGCGTGCGTATGTTGTCCCGCTTGCGGTCGCCCTCCTCGTAATCGGCGGCACCTACGCGCGCTCATATACGCAAGGAAACCAGGCGTGGCAACTCCTTCAAGCGAAGGAGGAGCGAGGCTTCTGTAATTTCTACACTTCGGCATTCCAGCAGCGACATCCGACGCGATTCACCGGGAACTATTGGACCGAATGCCAGGTGCTCATGCGACAGGTTTTTGGGCGGCCGGAACCGAGCATCCTGCAGGCAACGACTGTGAACCCACGCGCCGTAGCCGCGTTTCTGGCATGGAATACGCAGCTACTTCCAGGCGGCTTGCAGGTCAGCCTCTTCGGCGCGTCCGCCTTTGAAAACGATCCAGGTCCTCTCCCGGTCGCCGAGAGCAGCACCTATGCGCTTCTACTGTCGGTCGTGCTGCTGCTCCTAGTGATAGCCGGGCTCATCTGCGCCGTGCGTGACGGAAAGCTGGCTGTGCGCCAGATGTCGGCACAGACATTGTGGATCGCTGCCACGCTCGCGTCCCTCTCGATAGCGACGGTGCTGGTGGTCCTGACGACGCGACCGTGGAGCGAGTACATGTACGGCCTGACCGCATCCGCGCTCGTGCTAACCGGCGCGGCGGTCTTGGCCCTATTGCGTCGCGTGGGTGCCATACACATCCTCGCCCCGCTCGCGCTCCTCACGGTAGCGGGGCTGATCGTAGGGCTGACATCCATGTACAGCCGAGGGCCACGCCCGGTCTATGAAGGCGTCAAACATCTAGGGATAGCGCAGAAGCAGCTTCAACGACCCGGAAGCGTGCTCGTAGCCAGCGAAAACGAAGTCGCACTGTGCAACTACTTGGCCTACTCCTACCAGCGCAAGTGTACCCCCGTGGGCTGGCAAGCACTGCAGGCGCAGGTCACGCCTCAGCGCTCGGCCGCGCAGGTGCTCGACAGCGTCCACGCGACGGCCCTCTACATCGATGCGAAGATGCTGGCGGAACCGGCCATCGCCGCGCTAGTCGCCGCTCCACGCGCACAGGGATGGCGACAGATCGCGCGTGGAAGCGGTCCCGGTGGTCCTTGGCATGTGCTCATTCGGGCTGGCCAACCGTCCTAAATGTTTGGCTTCCGGCTTTGTAGAGGTTGATTGAGGGGCTTGCGGTCTTCGGTCTCGACTGACTCGGCGAGGATGACGAGCTGGGATAAGGGCCAAGCGAGCGCTCGCGCAAGGCGGTCTACGGTCCCGTAAGCCGGGTTGGTGCGACCGTTCTCGATGTGCGAGATCCATCCCTGATCGTAGCCAAGCTCCAGCCCGAGTGCTTCTTGAGAGATGCCGAGTTCTTCCCGGCGTAGACGAATCGCGCGGCCGAGGGCGATTTGGGGATCCTTGGCGATGTTTGCCACGCATCGAACCCTCCGTTACGCAAGAAGACGTGCCATGTAGTAAGTTCCATATCGATGAAGGAGCGGCTGGTCGTCCGAGCAATTGCTGCGCTTGATCTTCGCGACGTGGGTCATGTTGAGGTCGGCACTTATTAGATCAGGCAATCGGCATCAGTCACGGCTACGCCTGAGACTCGTCCTCCGGTGGCCGGAGTCCTTGAACCAGCTCGGCCGGGTCAACGCCCAACCCCGCTGCCAGCTTGAGCAGGTTGTGCAGGCTCAAGTTGCGCCGTCCTCGCTCGACCTGCCCGAGGAATGTCCAGTGGACGCCGGCCTGATGGGCCAAGGCTTCCTGGCTGAGCTTCAAGGCTACGCGGCGGGTGCGGACGCGTTCGCCAAGCGCTTGAGTGGCTGGGGAGAGTGGTTTGGCCATATCCCGCCAACGACATACGTCCCGACTGTTTATGTACAGAGCAACTACGTCCCATGCTTTTGCATCCTGATATCGTGCGGCCCAATGTCTGCGCCCGTCGGCTCACTCCGATAGCACGCAGACGTTGAGCGATCTGACCGCTATCAGCGTCTCGTCTTGCTCCGTGGGCGAGTCATCTGACGGTCCGGCCGACGGCATCACCGTCGTGCTCGGCCGCTTCGATGTGCTGCTGGGTCACGGCTTGACGCAGATCCTGCGCGAGGATCGAAGTATCGAGATCGTCGGCGCCGATCTAGATCGGGCCGCGCTCGAGCACGCCGTTGTGGCGCAGGCGCCACGGGTCGTCATTCTCGATCAGACGACCGTGGGCGAGCGGTCGATCCTGGAGCGCTTGAGGGCCGCCCAGCCGATGATCGGGATCGTCGTGTTGGCGCACCTTCCGACCGTCGCGTACGGCATGCGCCTGTTCGCCGGTGGAGCCAGCTGTGTGGCCAAGGAGGCATCCGCCGAGAACATCCTCGCCGCCGTCCATATCGCGGCGGACGGCAGACGCGTGTTTGCGGCCGATGACGGTCACCTGGTTGAGCGAAGTCACCCTGCCACGGTCGCCTCGCTCACACCGCGCGAGGCGGAAGTGCTGGAGTTTCTCAGCAGGGGCCAGTCTCATGCCGAAATCGCACACGCCCTGCAGCTCGGCGTCGAGACCGTCCGCACACACGCCGCCCACATTCGCGGCAAGCTCGGAGTGCGAAACAAGCGGGAACTGATCGGCCTGACGATCCCAATCCAATCCGCCACAGAGATCCAGTAAGCGCCGCCGCGCCACGACCAATCCCATCCTCCCTCGAAATCACCCAAAGATCACCTGTTTTGGGGGGATAGACACGTCTCTTCGTAGCGATCATCCTGCATAGGCGACAGGGTCGACGTACGAGAACGAGGAGGCAGGGATGTCAGGTCGGGGATGGGGCGGTACGGCGGTAAGTGGCTGGCGTGAGGGTGCTTTTGCCACCAGACACATTCTCGCCGGCTTGATCGTGCTCATCTGCGTGGCCTGCATTCCGAGCGTCGCGGGCGCCGATGTCGATATGACGGGGAAGATCGCGCCCGGCCCTGCTCCGAGTCTTCGCTCCCCCGGGCTCGGCGCTCCCACAAGTCTACGAGGCGCCACTCTTGCTTCGGGCACAAACCCCGTAGTCGTACGTAACTCAAACACGACACAACAATGGGTGCTTTATACGAGCAGCAAAGATATAGTTGAAGTGGCGTATTTTCACCCGGGCGTCGGCTGGGAAAAACCGGCTGCGATTAGTAGCGCGGTGGCGCCTGGTACGAGCCCGGCTGTCGAGTATAACGCGGGTACAGGTCAGATGTGGGCGTTGTATACGAGCAGCAGTGATATAACCGAAGTGGCGTATTTTCATCCGGGTGTTGGCTGGGAAAAACCCGCTGCCATTAGCTATGCTGTGATGCCGGGGACGAGCCCGGCGGTCGTGTACAATCCGAGCACTGGTGCTCAGTGGATATACGTCTCGGGCGGAAACGATGGTATTGAATCTTTGCGTTTATTCCGGAAGTAGGCTGGGAGTCTTCCGAAGTCTAAAGGGGACGCGGCCACTTCAGCCCTGGCGATCTTGCGCCAAGACGCGCAAGCATTGCGTCGTGCGTCCATATGTCGATAAAGCTGTTGCGAGCGCTCTCTGCATTGAACTCGGCACGCCTTCCCGTCATTGATGAGCTTGTTCTGAAAGCGCTTGTTGGTATCGCCTAGATGCTTAGTTCCGGGCGTTTCGTCTCGTGGTGCTCTGCGCCCCGGCTCGTGATCTGGCTTTTCGGGGTTGTTCCCTTCGCCCGGTGGTGTGGGGGGCCGGGTGGCCGCTGCTCGCTCGTGCGTCGTGTTCGCTGCCCGTCCGGACCGGCGCGTCGCTGGGGGCGCCTCGATGTCAGCGTTGGTGCCTGGCCGGCGTCCGGGGGTGGGTTCGGGTCCTCGCTCGATGGTCCGCGGGGTCGCGGACACTGATTGAACACCCATCGCCACTGGCGTTACGACAAGGCTACAGAGTTTTACGCGGTTTACGGAATCTTGCTAAACCGGATATAAGTCGGTATACTCTCGCGATCGATCCGATCCACAATCCCTATGCGCCTGGCGCTGGCTCTCGTCCGCCGGCGCTTACCGGCCGCGACCGGGAGATCGAGAGCTTCCGGATTCTGCTCGCTCGCCTACGTGCCGGTCGCCCCGAGAAGAGCATGCTGGTCACCGGGCTGAGGGGCGTCGGCAAGACGGTGCTGCTGAACACCTTCGACGCAATCGCTGAGGAGGCCGGCTTTCGGACCGCCAAGAGCGAGATAACTCACGAGACGGAGTTCCGTCCTCTGATCGCGCGTCTGGCGCGACGGGCGCTGCTGGCGATCAGTCCCGCCGATCGGATGCGAGAGCGCGCTCGGCGGGCGGCCGCGGTGTTCAAGGCCTTTACGTTGCGCACTCCGGAGGGATTCGAGCTGGGCGTGGATGTCGAGGCCCTCATCGGCCGGGGGGATTCCGGCGATCTGGGAGAGGATCTCTCCGACCTGTTCGTGGCGCTCGGCGAGGCGGCGGCAGAGCATGAGACGGGCGTCGTGTTCCTGCTCGACGAGGTCCAGTTCCTCGCCCGAGCGGAGCTGGAGGCGCTAATCGCCGCGCTGCATCAGGTCTCCCAGCGCGAGTTGCCGCTCACGCTCGCAGGCGCGGGCCTGCCGCAGCTGCCGGCGTTGACCGGCGCGGCCAAGTCATATTCCGAGCGACTGTTCAGCTTCCCCGCAATCGACCGTCTCCCCACCGAGGCCGCTCGCGCCGCGCTCGAACTACCAGCCCGGGCAGCGGGGGTCAGCTACCAACCCAGGGCGACGGCCCAGATCCTGGCGTTCACCGATGGCTACCCCTACTTTCTGCAGGAGTACGGAAAGCACGTCTGGAACGTGGCCACGGGACCGACGATCTCCCTCGCCGACGTCAAGCGCGCCCATGACTTCGTCCAACTCGAGCTCGACGAAAGCTTCTTCCAAGTCCGTATCGGCCGCGCATCTCAGGCCGAGCTCGCCTATCTCTCCGCGATGGCGCATCTCGGTCAAGGCCCCTATCGCACCGGCGAGATCGCGACCAAGCTCGGCCGGCCCGATCCCACGAGCGTCGCGCCAACCCGCGGGCGCCTGATCGAGAAGGGCCTCATCTACAGTCCCTCTTACGGCCTCACCGAGTTCGCCGTCCCCCACTTCCAAGGCTTTATTCAAAGATGTTTCCCATTTCAAGACACCGACGAGACAGCCCTGTAACCCTCTGTCATGTCCAAACGCAAAGGGTGAATTACCTACAGGGTCCAGTCATCCGAATGCCTCGGGGATGAGCTTGTTCTGAAAGCGCTTGTTGGTATCCGGCTCAGGTAGCGAGACGGTCATGAACCCATTTGTAGGTTCGGGCGATCCCCTCGCGTAGCGGTGTGCTTGGCTCCCAGCTCAGTTGCGCGCGGATCAACGTGTTGTCGCTGTTGCGCCCGCGCACACCCACCGGCGCCGATGAGTCGTAGCGCCGGCGCACCTTGATTCCTGCTGTCTCCTCGACGAGATCGACGAGCTGGTTGATCGTCACGAGCTCGCTGCTGCCGAGGTTCAGCGGGCAGGGAACGTCGCTGTCCGCAATGCGCTTGATGCCTTCGATGCAGTCCTCGATGTACATAAAGCTGCGCGTCTGCTCGCCGTCGCCCCAGATCTCGATCTCGTGACGACCCGACAGCTCAGCCTCGGCGATCTTGCGGCAGACCGCCGCCGGGGCCTTCTCGCGGCCGCCGCGATACGTGCCCCAAGGGCCGTACACGTTGTGTAGGCGCGCGACCCGCGTGGGCAGCCCCAGGTCACCGGTGAACGCCTGGCACATCTGCTCTCCAAACAACTTCTCCCAGCCATAGCCGCCGTCCGGCAGGGCGGGCAAGGCGTCATCCTCCCGCAGCGGGGTAACTGCCGGCGAGGTCTGGCGGGTGGTCGGGTACACGCACGCCGAGGATGCGTAAAAGTAGCGCCGCACGCCGCGCTGCTGGGCTGCGAGGAGCAGGTTCGCGTTGATCAGCACCGAGAGCATGGGGCGTGCCTGGTTTTGGGCGATGTAGCCGATACCGCCCATGTCGGCGGCAAGGTTGTAGATCTCGTCGGCCCCGTCGACGGCCTGGTGGCAGGCTTCGGGTCCGCAGAGGTCGAGCTGAAGGCTCTCGGCGTTCGGAAAACGCTGTTGCCACTCTCGGAGAGGGCGGATGTCTACGGCCCGGACCACCGTACGTCCGTCGCGTAGCAGGTCAGCGACGAGGTGGCCTCCGATGAATCCCCCCGCGCCGGCGACAAGTGCCGTTTTGTGTCCCGTGTCCATTTCCGGTGCGCGACGATTGTAGCTGCGCGCCACAACTAAGATCCGCCGATGAGGCTCTGCGTTATCGGACTGGGACGACTTGGGCTGCCCTGGGCCCTGGTCGCCGACGCCGCTGGTCACGAGGTGCGCGGACTGGACGTCGACGTAATGCGAGTGGCCGCGATCAACCGTCGCGATGTCGAAACGCGAGAGCCAGGAGTCACCGAGCTGCTCGGCGATCCACGCTGTGAGCTCATTGCGACGACCGACCCCGTCGAGGCGCTGGCCGACACAGAGCTCAGCCTGGTAGCCGTGCCCACTCCGAGTGAGGCCGACGGGAGCTTCGGTCTCGCGGCCGTGCTCGCTGCGGTCGAGGCGATCGGGGCCCAGGCACGGCGGCTCACCCCGCGCCATGTGGTCGTGCTGAAGTCGACGGTCTCGCCAGGTGCGACCGAAGGAGCCGTGCGCGCAGCCCTCACGACCGCGAGCGGCCTCGATGAGTCCGTGAGCCTGGGGCTCGTTTATGCCCCCGAGTTCCATGCGATCGGCTCGATCGTGCGCGACATCACCCACCCCTATCAGGTGATTCTGGGCGGCAGGGAGGAGTGGGCGCTGGCGCGAGCCGAGGAACTGCACTGCTCGCTCGCCGAGGACACCGTCCCGGTTGCGCGGATGGACGCAACGGGGGCCGAGCTTGCCAAGTTGGCGAGCAACTCGTTCCGGACGACGAAGATCGCATTCGCGAACTCGCTCGCCGAGCTCTGCGCGGCCCACGGCAGCGACCCACGGGCCGTGTGTGCGGCGGTCGGCGCCGACCCGCACATCGGTCGCGGCTTTCTCATCCCGGGCCTGCCCTATGGCGGCCCGTGTTTTCCGCGCGATAACCCCGCGCTAAGCGCCGCCGCGGCGCTGGCGGGCGTGCCCGCGCCGCTGCCCGAAGCGGTCGAGGCCGCCAACGAGCAGCGCTTCCGGGAGTTCGAGGGGGCCGTGCTGGCTGCGGCCCCCGGACCGATCGGGATCGCCGGGATCGCTTTCAAGCCGGGCACCGACGAGCTCGAGGGCTCGCCAGCGCTCGAGCTTGCCAAGCGCTGGCAGGCCGCTGGGCGTGAGGTGGTCGTGCACGATCCGCTTGCCGGCGCACCAGGCTTTACCGCGGCCGGCTCACTCCCCGCTCTGCTCGACTCCTGCGCCGTCCTGTTCGTCGCTGTGGCTGACGAGGACCAGGCAACGGAATTGCTGGCTGAGCTCGCAGGCCGTGAGCACCCGCCGGCCGTGGTCGACGCTTGGGGTGCGCTCAGCCGGCCACGGCGAGTCGCCGCCGAGACACATCCTCGATGCTCGCCTCACGCCGCGGGCTGAGCCGGGTGCGCACAGTCGCAGAGACGCCCACGAGTCGCGGCTCGCAGTAGATCATCCGCAGCCGAGGGTTCATATAGCCGACGGCCGTGGCGAGATTGCTCGTCGTGTGCAGCAGCACGTCACACCGAGCAAGCAGCAGCGCGTCGATCAGCGCCTGTTCGCCGAGGGCGGTACACGGCGGTAAGCCCCAGTCGTACTGCGTCATGGCAGCAGGAGCACGCGCGACGTCAGGCTGTACGAGGAGCCGTTCCCCGAATGCGTCGCGAAAGCCGTCGACCGCCTCGCGAACGTCGGTGGCGAGGACGACCACCGCGGAACCGTCTCCTTTTAGCTGCCTCCGGGCCCGGTCGATGACGGCGGCGATCGGCGGTATCTCGTGGGGACACTCGTGGCTGTGGCCCGAGTGGCGGAAATGGACACCGACGCGGCGACCACCCGCACCGACGTCTTTCCACAGCTCGTCCACGCGACGGCGCAGCTCCTCGCGCACGCGGACGTGCTCGGCGAACGCGCGACCGTAGGCCGTCCGCCAGCCCGAACCGCGCTTGTACATGCGGTACGCGTGCAGGCCGGTCATCGAGAGGTTTGCGTAGTCCGAGGTAACCCGCTTGTTGCGCGGGGCGTTTGGAAAGGCAAGCGGCTCGAAGAAGCGCCGCCACAGCTCGCCGTCCTGAGCCGTGCCGTAGACGAACAGGGGGATGTTCTCGCCCGCGTGCCACTCGGCCCGTACGGCTGCACAGCCTTCGCGTCCCAACGAGTGGTGCAGGTGGTTCACGACGCGGTTGATGTGAGAGAAGAACCCGGCGTTCCAGGCCGTCACCACCAGCGTGTGCTCCTCGAAGGCACGTGGCAAATCCGACACGACGGCTAACCGTCGTTTGGCAGCAGATCGTGCGGCACACCCCGCTCACCGTCATCGCGCGGGAGTCGAAGAATCTCACGATCACCTGTGCGGCGACCGAGCACGAAAAGCCATTGGTATCCACGTACCTCAGGGCGCTGTGCGATCTCGACGACACCAAGGCCGCAGTCCTCGAGCGTCTGCTCGAGCCAGCCGCGGTCGTAGAAAACCGCCGACTTCGGGTACACGGCATCGCCATAAAGCGCATTGTGCTGCAGTCCGAGCGCCGGAAAGTCGCTCTTCTCAAACAAGAAGAAGCTCGCGTTGACCAGGCCATCAGGAGACAGGACACGGGCGACCTCACCCAGGTAGTGCGGAAGGTCCCGCTCGACAATATGAGTGAAGATCGACAGCGCATCGACGAGCGTTACCGATCCATCTGGGGCCGGAAAGGGCAGGACATCCGGCTTATCTCCATCGGGATTTACGAGTGGATCGTGGATATCGAGATGCACAAAGCTGAACCCGGGGGCTGCTGGGGAAAGGTTCTCACTCGCCCACGCGATCGCGCCCGGATGTACATCGAGCCCAATGTAGCGCTGAGGGCTCGGACGCTGCTGGATCAGCTGACGCGCGACACGTCCGCAACCACAACCAAAGTCCAACACTGAGCGGTAGTTCTCCTCTGGGATGTGCGAGTAGACCAACGCGCCGCTCGGATTGTCATATCGCGCCTCGTCGGTGGGTCCGACCCACGCACGCAGCTCCAGCGGCGGGAGCGGCAATGTGTCTGTTGATTGCACGCCCGTCATTCTATGCCAGCGAATAGGTCGGCGGACCGCGGACGCGGTGCGCGGACTGACCGCGTAAGGCTCTGCGCCGCGTCACGATCGCGGGCGTGAGCGCGCGGGCCGGCGTCTCGCGCTCGACGTTCTACGAGCTCTTCGACGATCTCGATGCTTGTGTCCTGGCGGTGTTGCGCCAGGTGGCGAGCCGTTCGACGGCGTTGATGGCGAAGGCGTTTGCGGCCGAGGCCAGCTGGCAGGACGGCGTGCTGGCGGCACTCGCGGCGCTGCTGGAGTCCTTGGATCGCGAACCGCTGCTGGCGAGGGTCTGTCTGCTCGAGATGCTGGCGGGAGGCCCCGAGGTGCTTGAGCATCGCGCTTGCGAACTGGCGGCGCTGAACCCGCAGATCGCCGCCGGCATCGGCATGCCGCACCTGGGACAGGTCTCCGAACTCCTTGCGCGCCTGGCACACGGTGGCCTGCTCCGTAAGCAGGCGGGCGGCGCCGGCCGCCCCAACCAATGGTGGCTCACGCCCCAGGGCGAACAGGCCGCACAAGCACTCGAAGATCGAAGGGCCGTGCGCTGGCGGACACCCACGCCGGGAGATGCTCCCTCCACGTTGGCTTCGTGACACGATGTGCCACAGCGTGCTATGCTGTGGGGCATGAGCGATCACTTCACGCTCCGCTTGCAGACTGGGGTGAGCGAGCGACTACGCCGGCACGCACGACGGACGGGCCTTGCGCCGCGACCTCTTGCACAACGCTACGTCGAGGAGGGTGTCCGCCACGACGATCACCCGCTGATTCATTTCCTTCCCGGCGTGGTCGGCCGGCGTTCGGTCGTTGTGGGAACCGGTTTGGACGTTTGGGAGGTCATTGCGACGGTGCGCGACAACAAGAACGACCTCGCAGAGACGGCCTCCTACTTGGGGATACCCGTCGGCTTGGTGGAGGCAGCCGTCAACTACTACGGCGAGTACAGAGATGAGATCGACGAGCAGATCTCCGACAATGAGGCCGAGTACGAGCGCGGCTATGCCGCTTGGGAGGCGGGACAGAGAGCGCTCGCTTCGTGAAAGTGCTGCTCGACGAGCAACTCTCGGTGGAGATCTCCCAGGAGCTGCGCAGGCGCGGAGGAGATGTGGAGGCGGTCACCGAGCGGCCAGATCTGCTCAGAGCGTCTGACGAGCGTCTGATGGCGCTCGCCATGCAGGAGAACCGCGCGGTCGTCACCAACAACCTCCGTCACTTCCGTCCAATCGCCGCCCAACGACTCGCGCAGGGCAAGCAACATGCAGGCCTGGTCTTGCTGCCCTCGAATCGAGCTCGCAGTCGTGACGCCACCGGGATGCTGGCCGATGCGATCGAGGCGGTGATGCGTGCCCATCCAGAGGGCATCCCTGGCACAGAGCGCTGGATCGCGCCGCTGAAATGAGATCAATGCCCCAGCGACGCTTTCCGCTCTAATCACATCCGTAGACGTGGTAGTGAATAAGGCAATGGGCTGCTGGCATACATGCTCCGTCGTATGCTTCGGGGAGGGGGTGAGCTTGTTCTGAAAGCGCTTGTTGGTATCGCCTAGCCCCGTTCCGGGCGCTTCGTGTCGTGGTGCTTTGCGCCCCGGCTCGTCACATGGCTTTTCGGGGTTGTTCCCTTCGCCCGGGGGTGTGGGGGTCGGGTGGCCGCTGCTCCCTGGCGCGTCGCGTTGACGTTACTTCAGCTTTCGGGGCTCGGCGAACAGCTCGTCCGCCGATACGAGGCGTACGCCGTCGCGCTCGGCGCGCTCCACGAGGCGCTTGTGGAAGTCTCGTGCGAAGACATACGGAGTCGCGGAACCCGCGCCGCGGATCTGGCCGCGGAGCTCGATCAAGCGGTCGAGGTCATGTGTGTCGGCTCTCCTCGACCACTTGCACGACCCCACCGCGACGATGCCCTTTCGTCCACGCGCGACGAGGTCCACCTCCACATCGTGCGTGCGTGTCCAGTAGGCGCCGATCTCCTCGGCGCCGGCCAGCTGAGGGTCGGCGCTGTAGCGTCCGGCCCAGTCACGGCAGACCTGCTCGAAGATGCTGCCCATGTGGTTGTCGATGTCCGCGAGGATCGCGTCGCAGGTCTCCTGCACCCTGCCTCGCTGCAGGCGCGAGCGGTTTGGGTATACGTAGCGGAACCAGAAGCGGAAGAAGGGGTCGGTGACAGACCAGCCCGGTGAGCCGTTGCCACCGATGGGACGGCGCTCGTCGATGTAACGAAGCTTTGCCAGGCGGTCGAGACGGCCTGTCAGCAGCTGTCCCGAGGAGATCTTGGACTGCTGCAGGATCTCGTTGAAATGCGTGGCGCCGCGTGCGATCGCGCGCAGGACCTCGTAGTAGTTACCCGGCTCCCGGATCGCGCTCTCGCCCCTGATCAGCTGCAGCGGCTCCTCGAACAGCGGCTCGTCCTTGGTCAAGATCCTGCGCTTGAGAATCTCACGAAGCGAGGCCTGTCCGGCCCAGACCTGGTACTGCGCCGTCCCCCCCAGGACCCCATATCGCAGCAGCTTCTGCGTGGCGTCCGTACTCTTGGGGGCGAACAGGGACGCGTCGCGATAATCGAACGGCTGCAGAAACGGCCGGTAGCCGGCGCGCCCGAACATCGGCCTGTCGCTCTCCAGGAGCTCCTCCATCATCGTCAGTGCGCTGCCGCTGAGGACGAGAGTGATCGGGATACGCGCCCGCTCCCACCGGTCGAAGTGACGCATGATGATCGAGTCCAGTAGGGGTTCGGCCAGCAGCATCCACTGAAACTCATCGAGCACGACCACGAGCGGTGCTCGCCGGGCCTGCTCGTCGAGTGAGCCGAGGGCCTCGTTCCAGTCGCCGAAGGCGATCGGAGCGTTCACGAGCCGTCCCAGCTCGGCCGCCAGCAGGTCCAGGTGCCCGCGCGCCTCGCCCTCGTCGGCTTGGAAGTACACGAGACGGTGCTCGGCGTAGGCGCGGTCCAGCAGGTAGCTCTTGCCGACACGACGGCGCCCACGCATCACGACGAGCTGAGGCGCCTCCGCCGCAGCGGCGCGTAGCCGATCGAGCTCCTCTCTGCGATCAATCACGTTTGCAGAGTAGCAAACTTATGGTTTGCAAACTTATAACTTTGCAACATATGGTCCCACTGGGCAATTCACGCTGGCGGAGGCAAAATCACAACTTCGGATTCGGGAGTGGGCCCTGGTAAAACGTTCGTCTGGTGATTCGACCCCAAGGACAGTGGCCCAGGCTGACACGACCGTCGAGCGGCTCCGGACAGCACACGACGTAGATGTCATTGGCGCCGTCGTCGCGGCACAGGTAGCCGTGCCCGTCCTGCGGGCGGCCGGTGGCGGCACCCTGCTGGCTACCAGCGGTGGCTTCGCGGACAACCCGGTGCCTGCACTGGCGAGCCTCTCGATCGGGAAGGCCGCCCTGCGCTCGGCGCAGACCCTGATTGCCGCCGGCGTTCGGGACGACGGCATCCATGCCGCGACTGTGACGATCGCCGGCGCCGTCAAGCCGGGAACGGACTTCGATCCGAACAACATCGCGGAGCTTTTCTGGACCGCCCACACCGACCCGAAGGACGCCTGGCAGACCGAGTATCGGTTCACAGGCGCATAAGCCGAGCGCCAGCGATCTGAAGGAGTTCGGCCCTAACGATGAGTGCAGCCCAGGCCTGAGCGCCTGTTCCGGTGACGCCTTCGAAGAAGCCCAGGACTGCAACCCCACCCACGGCACCTGCACGCTGATACAGACGAACGACCCCACGTCCGCTGCCTGCTCGACAAGCTCGACGATCCAGCTGCCCGTCTGTGGTATGCCGAGCATGCTGTTGAGCACGCCTGGTCACGCAAGCTCCTCGAACACCACATCGCCACCGGGCGCTACGAGCGGGAGGCAAGGCGCTGACGAACGTCGCCAATGTGCTTCCCGCCTCGGAGAGCGAGTTGGTGCAGCAGATACGCCAAGAGCGTCACGATGCGACGATCGGGCTCGTGCTCTGCGCCAGCCGCAACGAGACGGTCGCTCGCTACGCGCTGAACGGCATCGACCGTCCCGTCGGGGTCGCTCGCTACACGCCCACGCCGACCCTGGCCGAACAAGTCCCCGAGGAGCTCCACAACCAGCTCCCGGAGCTAGCGGAGATCAGTGCCGGCGTCCAACTGATCGTCGAGCGCCACGCCGACGAGGTCGCCGAGGCCGAAGCAGGCCACGGGGAGGCTTGAATACTGAGGCCCTCACCACCGTCGCACGGTGGTTGTTGATCGCAAAACGGAGTCTTCCCGCTCGCCCGCGACGAGCTCCCAGGTCAGGTGCTCACGCTCGGGTCCTTCGACCTCGCCGCGGCGCTACTCCGCGCGGTATGTGACGTAGCCTTTGTTGTTCCGCTGGGTGACGGCGAAAGGCGTCTTGGTCGTGCCGATCGTGGCGACGCACGCGAAGTTCCGGCCCTTCTGCTGCGGCATCACTTTGGGGCAGAAGACCTTGGCGTGGATGTGGCGCTCCGCGAGGATGCTCTGCTCGATCGCGAACGCGACGTGGCGGGTGTTCAGGATCGCCGTTGGGATGGGGCCGTTTGCGGTCGAGCTCGTGGAGCTCGTGGGCGCTGAGGACGAGCCGCAGGCGCTCAACAGCGCGGCGGTCGTGAGCGTTGCGATCACGGCGACGGCTCCGGCTCCGCGGCGCGCACGAGTGCCGCGGACGGTGGGCGAATCGAGAGATTTAGTGTGCATGCGCGCAGCCTAGCCGTTCCCGAGGACGGGATGCTTCGAGCAGGAGTTGACGTCCGTCCGTCGAACCTACTAGGGTGCCAAACGGAGACTTTTGCAGGTATGAGCATGATGCTCGCCGTCCCGGCCCTAGCGGCCGTACTGTGATCACCCACCATACCCAGAGGACGCCAATGCATCAGCGCAGGCAGACCCAGCAGAACTCTACTTTCGCACGTCCAGTCGTGGCCGTGTCGATCTTGGCGGGGACGCTTGCCGTGCTCGTGGCGCTGCTGTTCGCCACGGCCTCTCTGGCTGCCACGACGACGATCATCCGGGCGTGCTACAACACGCGGACCGGTGCGTTGCGCCGGATCGCCCCCGGGCAGAAATGCCCCGCCGGTCAAGCTCACATCCACTGGGGCGTTAGGGGACCCACGGGCGCCACGGGTGCTGTGGGCGCCACGGGTGTAACCGGCGCGACCGGCGCTGCTGGTCCGCAGGGCGGCGTGGGCGTCACCGGTGCGACAGGTGCGATAGGCGTTACCGGTGCTGCGGGCGCCACAGGCGCGGTCGGTGTGACGGGCGCGACTGGTCCCGCTGGTCTGCAGGGCGTAACGGGCGAAACGGGCGCTACAGGCACCGCGGGTACTACCGGTGCCACGGGCGCTGCGGGTGCGACGGGCGCAACTGGTGCTACTGGCCTGACCGGCGCAACTGGTGCTACTGGTCTGCAGGGCGTCACGGGTGCCACAGGCGCTACCGGAGCGACCGGCGCAACGGGTGCTACAGGTTCCATAGGCGCGACTGGCGCCACGGGTGCGGGCGAAACGGGCGCGACCGGTGCCACTGGCGGAACCGGTTCCACCGGCGTGACGGGCGCGACCGGCGGAACCGGTGCTACCGGCGCGACGGGCGCCACGGGCGTGACCGGCGCCACCGGCGCCGAAGGACCGCCCCTCCACTTCCTGGGCGAATGGACCAGCGGGGCGACGTACAGCGTGGGTGACGGGGTTTCCTACACGAACGGCGACTCCTACGTCTCCGCGATCAACGGCAACCACGCGAACAACCCGAGCACGAGCCCGGACTGGCTGCTGCTGGCTGAAAAAGGCGGGACCGGCGCCACGGGCGAAACTGGTGCTACAGGCGCCACGGGCGCGGGTGCGACCGGCGAAACGGGCGCTACCGGCGAAATGGGTGCGACCGGCGCTACGGGTGCTACAGGCGAACAGGGCGAACAAGGCATCCAGGGTGAAACGGGCGTGACCGGCGGAACAGGCGCTACCGGTGAAAAAGGCGAACAGGGCGAACAGGGTAATCAGGGCATCCAGGGAGAACAGGGCATCCAGGGCGTGACCGGCGAAACGGGTGCTACGGGTGAAACAGGCGCTACGGGCGAACAAGGCGAGCAGGGCATCCAGGGCGTGACGGGTGCGACCGGCGAAACGGGCGCTACGGGTGAAACGGGCGCTACCGGTGAAAAAGGCGAACAGGGCGAACAGGGTAATCAGGGCATCCAGGGAGAACAGGGCATCCAGGGCGTGACCGGCGAAACGGGTGCTACGGGTGAAAAAGGCGAACAGGGCATCCAGGGTAATCGGGGCATCCGGGGAGAAGAGGGAGAACAGGGCGAGCAGGGTGGAGAAGGCGGACAGGGCATTCAGGGCGCTACCGGCGCCGAAGGACCGCCCATCCACTTCTTGGGCGTGTGGAACGGAACAACGACTTACAACAAAGGCAGCGCGGTTTCGTACACGAACGGCAACTCCTACATATCCGCGATCAACGGCAACAAAGGGCACAACCCGAGCACGAGCCCTGCTGACTGGCTGCTGCTCGCTGAAAAAGGCGAACAGGGTGTCCAGGGCGCGACTGGCGAAACGGGCGCCACAGGCGAAACTGGCGCGACTGGCGAAACGGGCGCCACAGGCGAAACGGGCGCCACGGGTGCGACAGGCGTCACGGGTGAAACCGGCGCCGAAGGACCGCCCGTCAACTTCTTGGGCGAATGGGTCATTACGACCACGTACAGCGCGGGTGACGCGGTCTCCTACACGAACGGCAACTCCTACATATCCGCGATCGACGGCAACCATGCGAACAACCCGAGCACGAGCCCGTCTGATTGGCTGCTGCTCGCCGAAAAAGGTGGCACCGGTTCCACCGGTGGGACTGGCGCTACGGGCCCGACCGGCGCGACGGGTGCGACAGGCGCCGGTACGACGGGCGCCACGGGTGTGACAGGACTCACGGGTCCGACGGGTCCGACCGGGCCTACGGGTGCGACTGGAGCTACAGGCTTGACTGGCGTTACGGGCTCCACTGGCCCGACCGGTGCTACAGGCGCAGGCACCACCGGAGCAACCGGAGCGACGGGTCCGACCGGCGCAACCGGACCGGCGCCTACGTTCGTAGAGAGGAGTGGTCCTACTGTTGCACTCAAACAAGGTGATAACGAAATAACGGCAGCCGAAGCCACCTGTGTGGGGAGTGAACGCGCATGGGGCGGCGGTGGAAAGCTCATTGGGTTGAACGGCACTGCCGCACTCACGGCCTCTTATCCAACCGGCAGCAAAACCTGGAGGGCGGAAGCCATCGCCATCAGCGCCGTCACCGCGGGAGAAATAACCGCTTACGCCCAGTGTGGCTAGGCGGGGTCGAGATCAGGAAACCGGCCGCTCGCCTTCAGCCTCCTTTGTAAAGATCACCCAGCGAAAGAGCGTATAGTTCCAGCACATCACCAATGTCATGACGAGCAGCTTGCCGATGAACGGCTGGAGCCCGTGGTCGTTCAAGTGGCTGATCGACCATACGGTGAACAAATAGTTGAAGGCCAGCAGTGTCAGGTACTCAATCACCTGCCTTGCCGGCCGCTTCTTCTGCTCACCGCCAAAGACCCATTGCTTATTAAAAGTAAAGCTGATCACGAAGCCTGAAAAGAAACCAATTGTCGTAGCGATCGCCAAAGGCAGCCCCACCACGTAGTAGGTGAACAGCAGGAGCGCATAATCCACTCCAAACGCTGAGCTGCCAACCACGAGATATCGCGACGTGGAATGCCCTGTCAGGTGTTTGATTCTCGTGCCGTGCATTGTGTATCTGACAGGGGCTCTCGCTCCTCCAGGTGCTGTTGCAGCAGCGCCAGTCGCTGGGCGAGGATCTTGTTCTCCTCGGACAGTCGCGAGACGGTCATCGAGAAGTGCACCAGCAGCACCAGCACGAACAGGAACGCGATCGCGAACAGCGCCGACGGGGCATAGTAGATGCCCGCCGCGTGCGACAGCGTCGTGAGCAGACCCTTCCACAGCCCGATCACGAGCACCGTCACGCCCGCCACTAGCCACAGGATCGCGTAGCGCTCCATCAGGCGCTTGCGCCTGACGAGCTCGAAGATCAGCGCGCAGACGACCACTGCCAAGATGATCACCTCGACGCGCTGGCTGAGCGCCGGCGACAGGTGGGTAGTGGCGATGGTCACCTCGTCCACTCCTCGACGCCGGGCCGTGCCCGGAACAGCCCCACGAACACCGCCAGCAGCACCTTGACCATGTAGTAGATCGACCCGGTGGAGGAGATCGAGGACTCGCCTGTCACTCGCGGCCGCATCGCCACCGGTATCTCGCAGCCGCGCAGACGGTGCGCGTTCATCAGCATGATCGCCTCGACCTCGGGGTAGTCGTGCGGGTAGTCGCGCGCGAACAGCTCGATGCCCCGCCGGTCGGTCATGCGGAAGCCCGACGTCGGGTCGGTCACGCGCCGCCGGGTGATCCGCGAGACCACCTGCGAGAAGATCCGGATGCCGACACGCCTGGCGGCCGAGGAGCGGTAGCCGTCGCCCTCGGGGTCGAGGAAGCGAGACCCGGTGACCATGTTCAGCTCGTCCTCGCCGCGCAGCCGCTCCAGCAGCTCGGGGATGTAGCGGGGGTCGTGCTGTCCGTCGCCGTCGACCTGCACCGCGACCTCGTAGTCGTGCTCCAGGGCATAGATGTAGCCGCTCTGCATGGCGCCCCCGATGCCGAGGTTGAACGGCAGGCGCAGCACGGCGGCGCCCGCGGCCGACGCTCGCTCGCCGGTGGAGTCGGCCGAACCGTCGTCGATCACCAGCACGTCGAAGTCGGGCGCCCACCGGTGGATCGCCGCGATCGTCGCGCCGATCGCCGCGACCTCGTTGTGGGCGGGGACGATTGCGAGATTGCGGTTCATGGTAGGATCGCGCGCCGGTTGCGCAGGGCCTGCCCGCGGCAGGGCGCCGCGGATGTCACCTAGCCCCGACAAGATACCCCGGCCGGCGGTCCCCGCCGGCCGATCGCCAAGCAGACCGTGTCGCTGATCCTCTCCTGGGTTCTGTTCCCACTAGTCATCGCCGCGATCGGCGCGGGCTGGGGCGCGATCGTCGAGCGTGGGGCCGGGTCGCTCCTCGACGACGCCCTGCTGCTGCCGCTGGGGCTGGCGGCGGTGATCGTGGTGGCCGGCACCCTGACCGCGTTCGCCGCGACGGCGCCCGCGGCCGTGCCCATCGTGGCCGTGGGGACGGTCGCCGGCCTGCTGCTCGCGTGGACCGGGCGCCGGCGGCGGCTCGGGCGCTGGCCGCTGCTCGCGGCTGTCGGTGTCCTGCTCGCGTATGGCGCGCCGGTGCTGCTCTCCGGGCAGGCGACGTTCCTGGGCTTCATCAGGCTCGACGACACCGCGACCTGGTTCAACGTCATCGACCACGTGATCTCGCACGCACGCTCGGTCGGCGGCGAACCGTCTTCCACGTACTCGCTCGTCTACACCGGCGACGTCGGTCCGACCTACCCGCTCGGGGCCTTCATGCTGCCCGGCGTCGCCCGCGCGCTGACGGGGATCGACATCGCGTGGGTGTTTCAGCCCTACCTGGCGTGCTGCGCGGCGGCGGTGGCGTTGTGCCTGTACGCGCTGATCGAGCCGCTGATCGCGCCGGTCCGGATGCGGGCGCTGCTGGCGTTCCTCGCGGCCCAGTCCGCGCTGCTGTACGGGTACAGCCTGTGGGGTGGGATCAAGGAGCTGACCGCGGCGTTCCTGCTCGTGCTCGGCGCGGCGCTCGCCGCCGCGATCGCCCGCCGCCGGCCGGCGCGCCCGCGCGAGCTGCTCCCCCTCACGGTCGCCGCCGGTGCGCTGATCCAGACGCTCGGGGTGGGCGCAGCCGGTTGGGTGGCGCCGGCGCTGGTGCTCGTCGCCGTGGCCTGGTGGTCGCGGGGACGGCGCGAGGAGGGGGAGGGGGTGTGGCCGAGCGTGCGCTCGATTGCGTGGCTGGCCGCGCTGACCGCGGCGTTCGTGGTGCCGGTGTGGGTGGTCCTCGGCGAAGACCTCACCAGCACGGGCGGCGGCACCACGTTCTCCACGCTGTTCTCCAGCGGCCAGTCCACGCACGTCAAGCTCGGCAACCTGATCCACCCGCTGAGCGCGTTCCAGCTCGCCGGCATCTGGCCCGTGGGGGACTTCCGTCTGACCGCGCCGGCGCTCCCGAGCGCGCTCTGGATCGGCCTGGCGCTGATCGCGGCCGCCGCGGGATTGTTCCTGAGCGCGCGCCGGCGCCAGTTCGGCCTCGTGTTCTATGTGGCGGTCGCCCTGATCGGCTGCGGCGTGATCTACCTCGCCGGCGCCACGCCCTGGGTGGTCGGCAAGACGCTCGCGATCTCCTCGCCCGCGCTGCTCGCCGCGGCGCTGAGCAGCGGTGGGATGCTGTGGAGCATGCGGGCTCGCCACCGCGTGGCGGGCATCGCGGGAGTGCTCGTGGTGGCGGCGCTCGCCGGCGGCGTGCTGTGGTCGAACGCGCT
The DNA here is from genome assembly GCA_963837135.1 of uncultured Solirubrobacterales bacterium. Taxonomy (GTDB): domain Bacteria; phylum Actinomycetota; class Thermoleophilia; order Solirubrobacterales; family Solirubrobacteraceae; genus Palsa-744. The sequence goes on along the minus strand of CAWILV010000002.1, from coordinate 105,132 downwards.
CGCCTATCACGATGTGCCGCTCGCCCCGCGCGCGCGGCTGGCCGAGCTGCAGCACATCGGAGGGCTCGTCGCGGGCAAGGGCCCGACGTTCGTCAACGAATACGAAGTCTATGCCGACCGGCACTTCCTGCGCGAAGGCGCCCCGGTCGAGCCGGCCGAGTACCGCATGGTGACGCTGGCGCTGCGCGACGGCGTGGCGTTGACCAAGAGCGCCTGGGCCGACCTCGATTCGTTCCCGCTCTCGACGCTCGAACCCTACCGCTCGATCGTCACCCCGCGCTCGCCGGCGGAAAGCCGTCCGCCGTCGATCTACCGGCTGATCTGGCAGGGCAGCTACTACCAGCTCTGGCAGCGCCCGGCGCACCCCACGACGAGGATCCTCGAGCACGTACCGCTCGGCGAATCGAACGCGCTGCCCTACTGCGGTGTGACGGAGGGCGGGCAGAGTGAGCCGGAGTGCTCGGTCGACCCCGTGGCGATCCCCTCCTGCGCGCTGGTGCGCGGCCTGGGCCGCCGGGCGCTTGCCGGGCATGCACGGCTGCTCGCCTACCAGCGCGCCGCACCGATCGTCGCCCGCGGCGACCAGACCCTCTGGCCCGGCGCCTGGATCCACAATCTCCAAGCGCACACGCTCACCCCCAAGACCCCGGGAGCGGCGGTCACCCATATCGCGCTCGCCGTCTCGCGGCGCTACGAACTGTGGCTCGGCGGGAGCTTCGCCCGCGGCTTTCAGGTCAGCGTCGACGGCCGCCGGGTGGGCACGGTCAAGGACGAGCTCTCGGCGTTTGGGGGATACGTCCACGTCGCCGACCTGCTGCTCGCCGCCGGCGTCCACACGTTCACGCTCACCTACCCGCACGCCGACCTCACCCCCGGCAGTGCCAACAACGAATTCACCTCGCTGAGCGCGATCGCGCTACAGCCGCAGAGTCCGGCGAGTGAGGAGATCGAAGTCGCTCCGCGGCAGGCGGCCAAGCTCTGCGGACGCCCGCTCGACTGGATCGAGATCGTCGCGAGGGTCGGCTGAGCGTCGCATCGCGTCCGAGCCCGCGGTATCTCCGAGTGGACGTGCCGACGAAGGTCGACCCCGAGATCCGGAGAGCCGCTCGCTTTCGATAGGTTCCTCGGCCGTGGTCCCCAGCAGCCAGACTGAGCAGCCGCGGCTTTCTGTGCTGATGCCGGTCTTCAACGAGGCGCTCACGGTGGAGCACGCGGTCAGCACCACGCTCACGGCCGACGTCGGCTGTCCGTTCGAGTTGATCGTGGTGGACGATGGCTCGACGGACGGCACCCGTGAGCTGCTGCGCGGCCTCGAGGAGAGCCTGCCGATTCGTGTGCTGCATCACGAGCGCAATCAGGGCAAGGGTGCGGCGGTGCGCACTGCGCTGAAGGCGGCTCGCGGGGAGTTTGCGGCGATCTTTGACGCGGACCTGGAGTACGACCCTGCCGATCTGGGTCGGTTGTTGAAGCCGCTGCTGGACGGCCGGTCAAACGTCGCTTGTGGGGTGCGTGCCTTTGATGGATATACGAGTCACTCTTTCTTGTTTGTGATGGGAAATAAGTTTGTTACGTTGGCGACAAATGTCTTGTTCAATGTTTACATTCACGACCTGATGACCTGTCACAAGGTCGTGCGTACCGAGCTGTTCCGAGATCTTCCGCTGCGCGAGGCGGGGTTCGCGATCGAGGCGGAGATCGTCGCCCGCCTGCTGCAGAGTGGCGAGCGGATCTTCGAGATCCCGGTCGACTATCGGGCTCGCGCCAGCGACGAGGGCAAGAAGTTGACGTGGATAGACGGATTGCGCGTCCTCCGAACGCTCGTCCGCTGCCGCGTGGATGGTGGCCGCGGACTGGCCTGAGTAGGCTCCCGCTCCATGAACCCCCTCCCAACCACACTCCCCGGCCTGACGATCCTCGAGCCTGCGGTCTTCTCTGACGAGCGGGGCTTCTTCTGCGAGACCTACCGCCGGGAGTGGCACGCCGAGGCGGGGATCGCCGCGGCGGAGGAGTTCATTCAGGACAACCACTCGCGCTCGAGCAGGGGGGTGGTGCGAGGGATGCACTTCCACATCGGCGCCGGCGTGGCCAAGCTGGTGCGCTGCGCCCGTGGGCGGATCGTTGATGTCAACGTCGATCTGCGCAAGGGCTCGCCCACGTACGGCCAGTGGGAGGCGGTCGAGCTCGACGACGAGAGCATGCGCGAGCTGTACGTCCCCGTCGGCTTCGCCCACGGCTTCTGCGTGCTCTCAGAGATCGCTGACGTGCTCTACAAGCAGACCGCCTACTACGATCCGGCGGTCGAGCGCGGCATCGCCTGGGATGATCCCGAGATCGGGATCGAGTGGCCGCTTCCCCTCGATCAGCTGATCGTCTCCGAGCGCGACAAGCAGGCGCCCCAGCTGGCCGAGGTCGCGGCCGAGCTACCGTTCGTTTATTGATCGTGCCGGCCCGACGTTGGGCCACGGCGAGGCACCTGCCCTAAGTAAGGCGTGCCTCGTGCCGATAGATCGAGTGTCGTGGTCCTCCGTGCTCCGTTACGCGCTCTAAAGCCCCTGCTCACAGCCGTCCTGCTGGCGGGCTGCCTGCTCGCCGCCGCGGCGGGCTCGGGCGGCTCGAGCGGCTCGGGCGGGTGGGATCCGATCGCCCCCGCGTCCGCGTCCGCCGCCGAAGCCGGCGTGAACCTGAACGGGCTCAGCCCGGCGAACGTCGCCGAAGCGTCCGCGCTCGGAGCGCACTGGGTCCGCGTGTTCGTGACCTGGCCCGATCTCGAACCTTCCCCGGGCGTGCATTCGGCGTTCTGGCTCGGTCAATACGACCGGCTGCTCGGCGCGCTGGGAAAGGGCACCCACGCGATCCTCGACTTCGTCGACACGCCCTCCTGGGAGAGCGGCTCAGCGGCGCCCAACGCTCCGCCGGGCAACCCCGCCGACTACGCCAACATCCTCCACTTCATCGCCCAGCGCTGGGCCGGGAAAGTGGCGGCGTATGAAATCTGGAACGAGGAGGACGCGCCGCAGTGGTGGGCCGGCGCCCCCGACCCCGCAGCCTACACACGCCTGTTGCAGGCGGCCTACCCGGCGGTCAAGTCGGCCGATCCCGCGGCGAAGGTCGTGCTCGGGGGGCTGACCGGCAACGACTACAACTTCCTCGAGGGTGTCTATGAGGCCGGCGGGAAGGGCTACTTCGACGCGATCGGCGTGCACACCGACACCGCCTGCGACGTCAACTCGCCGTTCAGCTTCCTGCGCGACAACGACGGGCAGTTGGACCAGGACTCGTTCATCGGCTACCGCGAAATACACGCCACCGAGGTCGCCAACGGCGATCAGGCGCCGATCTGGATGACCGAGATGAGCTGGCGTACCACCTCGGCGGTGTGCAGCGAAGGCGCGTTTGCCGGGCAGAAGCCCGAGGGTGTGAGCGAAGGGCAGCAGGCCGAGTACCTGACTCAGGCCTACCACTGTCTCGCTCAGGCTCCCTACGTGCAGCTCGGGTTGTGGTATCCGATCGACGACGAAGGCGCGGTCGACTCCGGCCTGGAGCGCGCGAACCACTCGCACAAGCCCTCCTACGCCGCGATGCGCCGCTATATCAAGCACGGCGACCGCATGAAGGGCGCCTGCGGAGACTTTTCCGGACCGAGGATCACGGTGGCCACACCGACACGCGGCGAGCGCTACACGGGCCATTTGTGGATCAAGGTGAGGGCCACGGACAGTCAGGGCATCGAGAGCATTCGCCTCCTGTACGACGGCCATTCGATCCGCAACTTCGACCCGTTCGTGGAAGGGCGGGGCTACCCGCAGAGGGTGTTCGCGGAGATCCACTGGTCGGGTGCGAGACACATCTCTTTCGGCTCACACACGCTGACGATCCTCGCGTACGACAAACTGCGAAATGTTTCCCGCACGAACGTAACGATCGTACACCTGCCGGAAGGCTCGCACCACCACGGATAGATTGCCCCCGGATCGATCGCCTGACCGGTGACGGGTGGGGAGCGCCTACGATCGACAGGTGACTCTTCGCTTCAGCATCGCCGCATGCCTCGCCGCGCTGAGCCTCGCCTGCGCCGGCGTGCCGGCTCAGGCGGTGACATACGTGGACGGGATCTCCGATCAGAGCCTGCCGGCGTGGGACGGCGGTTTTGACGAAAGTTACTTCGCGGGCCTGTTCAACGACACATGGGTGCACGACCCCGGCGCGCACATCTCCTTCGCGCGGTACGTTGTGCAGTGGAATGTGATGTCGGGTAAATATTCGAGATATCTGACCGAATTCGAAGCCTGGTTGGATGATGTGGCGAGCATTGATCTCAAACCTGAGATCGGGTTGACCAGCTACGACGGTTCGCTTCCCGGGTCAGCGGGGGAATATCGAACAGAGCTGGGGAGGATCTTGAGTCGTGCGAGTGCGCTCGGGGACCCGATCCGCTGGCTGGAGGCGTGGAACGAGCCGAACGGACAGGGGAACGAGTCGGCGGTGAATGCGGCTGATTTCACCAACGAGGCGTCCAGTATCTGTGCAGATGGGGACGGTTGCACGGTGATCGCCGGCGACTTTGAGGATGCGCCGAACGTGGCGGGGTACGAGGAGGAATATATCGAGAATCTCAACCCTGTTCCCATCAACTGGGGTGTTCATCCTTATTATTCCGTCGAAGAGGAGAGCGAAGCGCCTTTTCAAAACGTGCGGGAACATCTGCCGAATAAGGGAAAGGGCGAGCAGATCTGGTTCACTGAGGTCGCCGCGAGAAAGTGCTCGGATTTTGGGGACAACCTCGTGGAGAACGGCGAATCAGGACAGGCGCAGCGCGCGGACTGGCTGGTGAACAGCTTGATCAAAAACGTCAAACCGGAGCACGTCTTCTACTACGAGTTCCTGCTGAAGGAACGCAGAGAGCCAGAGTGTCAAACCGAAGAGAGCGACGGCGCGCTCTACGAACCGAGCACCGACCCCGCCGAACCGGACCGCCCGCGCGTGGCGGCGGCCTATATCCAGGGTGGGGAAGGCGCGCCGCCGGGCGACGGAGACGACGACGCCTTCATGGCAAACGCAGCCCAGGCGACGCTCACGGGCGGCGTTTGGCTCTAGCTCTTTGTTTGAAGCGCCCCCGCGCGCGCGGATCGCAACCGGGGTGGGGCTCGCACCGAGAGCTCAGCCGCGCCACTCCCGGCAGCGCAGCTCGCACGGCCCGCCCTCTACGGCCACGGCCGCCGCCGCGCGGGGGCCGACATCCACCGCCGCGGTCCACAGATCGGCCGGGGGGGAGCCTTCCAGTGGCGTTGCGAGACCGAGGCCGAGGCACTTCACGACGGCCTCGTGCGCGACCCAGGCGCGCAGGAACGCTCGCGCGCGCGCCCGTGAATTAAGAGCGGCCAGGCGCCGTGCCTGCTCACTGCCAAGCACCCGCTCGGCGATAGCGAGCTCGTCGACCCGGCCGCGGGGAACCTCAACGTCGACCCCGACCTCGCGCCCGGCGGTGACCGCGACGAGCGCGAGCCCGCCCGAGTGCGACAGGTTGAAGTGCAGATCTCCGGTCGCCTCGCCTTCCTGCAACAGGGTGGGCTTGCCGTGGGGGCCGAGCGCGAAGCACAAATCCAGCGGGTCGCGATCGAGGTAGCGGCCGAGCAGCGCCCGTAGCATCCCGCGCGAGCGGGACCAGAGAACCCGCTTGCGCGCGGGCACGATCCGCGCCGCCCGGGCAAGCTCCGCTGGGCAGAGCAGTTGTTCGGGTCGATCCCCGATCGCCTCGAGGTCGGCCCGCCATACGTGAATGCTGCCCTCTGTGGCCCGCACCGACCGCCATCTTGGCATCCTTTGGCGGATGAGCACCCGGCGAGAGCGACTGCGCGAGCGCACCAACGGCTACACGGTCACCCCGGCGCAGTACCTGCGCGTCGCCTACGTCGCGCTGGGCGCGCTGACGCTGATCGTGCTGACCGGCGCCGCGGTCCGCTTGACGGGGTCTGGCCTCGGCTGCCCGACCTGGCCGAAGTGCTACGGCAACGTCTACCCACCGCTGAACACGCACGCGGTGATCGAGTTCTCCAACCGGCTGATCACCTTCCCGGTGTCGATCGCCGCGGGCCTGGCGTGGCTGCTGGCCCTCCGGCGGCGGCCGTATCGCCGCGATTTGATGTGGCTGGGAGCGCTGCTGCCGCTCGGTGTCGTCGCTCAGGCCGTGCTCGGCGGCTTCACCGTCAGAGGCGCGCTCGACTACGGCTGGGTGATGGGGCATTTCGCGCTGTCGATGCTGATCCTCGTCGCCGCGGTGATCCTCGTGTGGCGGGCCTCCCACGAGCCCCGACAGAGCACGGATGCGGCGGGGGCCGGCCCCGTCGATCCTACGATCGTCCGGGGCATGCGCGCGCTGGTGGCGCTCGCCGCGCTGACGATCTTCGCCGGCACCGCGGCGACGGCCGCCGGTCCGCATGCGGGCGGCTCGCCGGGACAGAAGATCAACCGGCTGGACTTCGACGGACGGGGCACGATGGACTTCGTGATCCACCGCCACGCCGAGATCGCCTTCGTGTTCAGCCTGGCTGCCGTGGGCCTGTGGTGGCTGGCCCGCCGCCGCGCCGTCGCGGGCGAGGTGCAGCGCCCGTTGACGATCCTCTGCGTGCTGCTGGCCCTGCAGGGGTTCGTGGGGTTGGATCAGTACGAGACGCACCTGCCCCCGGGGCTCGTCTGGGTACACGTCGGCCTCGCGTCGCTCACATGGCTGTCCGTCCTCTGGGCTGCCTGTGCGGCCGGTTCGCTGGTCCCCCGCAGAGTCCACAGTGCAGCCGAGCGCCCCCTGGAGAGCCCCCTGAGGACGGCCTCGCCGATCGAGTTCCCCGGAAATTAGGGCTTCTATCGGGGGCTAATGGGGCGATTTTGCATGTAATCGTCCTAACCAGCAGTTAGCCTGACTGCAAGTAACGACACTCGAGAAGGGAGTGCCATGACCAAGAACGAGCTAGCTGAGCAGGTCGCATCAAGCACCGGGATGGCCGCCAGCCAGGCCCGCGAGGCTCTGGAGGCGGCGATCGAGACGATTTCCAAGGAGCTGGCCGGCGGCGGTGAGGTTGCGCTTGCCGGCTTCGGCAAGTTCAGCGTCAGCCACCGTGCTGCACGGCAGGGACGAAACCCATCGACAGGCGAGACGATCAGCATCGCGGCCAGCAAGGCGGCGAAATTCTCGGCGGCGAGCGCGCTGAAGAAGCGCCTCAACTGATCGCACGCCGCACGTTGTTCCGGTGTCACCGGCCCAGCGCGGGCCGGTGAGCACTGGGCCGGCGATCCGCACAGAGGATCGATAGGATGCCGCCATGAGTTCTGCATCCGTACCGGGCTGGGGCTCGTGGACCTTCAGCCCGATCGTGATCGTCGCGCTGCTGGCGGCGGGCTACCTCTACCGGCGCATGTACGTGCGCGCTGGCGCCCGCTCGACGAAGGGCCCCGGCATCGGCCACTGGCTGCCCTACGTGTGCGGGCTGTTGACGCTGGCCGTGGCGCTGCTCTCGCCGCTCGACGACATCGGCGACAAATACCTGCTGTCGGCGCACATGATGCAGCACGTGCTCCTGTCCGACATCGCACCCGCATTGCTGGTGCTCGGCCTGCGCTCGCCCATCCTGCCCCTCGGCCTCTCGCGCCGCGCGCTGACGGCGGTCGCGCCCGGGCGCCCGTCCGGTCGCCTGCTGGAGCGGCTCACCTCGCCGTGGGTTGCGATTCCGCTGTGGACGCTCGCCACCTGGGTGTGGGCGATCCCGAGCGTGTTCGACTATGTCGCCCAGCACGAAGTGGTCCACGCCTTCGAGCACGCCACGCTCTTTTACACGGGCCTTGCGATGTGGTGGCTGATCATCGATCCGCTCCCCCGCGCCCGCCTGCGCCCCAACGGCGAGCGCCTGGCGCTGCTCGGCTTCACCCGCCTGGCCAGCGCCTGCGTGTGCCTGCCGCTGACATGGCTTGCGAGCAGCGAGTACCCCCTCTACGCGAGCGCCCCCCGCGCGTACGGTCTCTCGGCGATCAACGACCAGCACCTCGCCGGCGCGGCGATGTGCTTCGTCGAGTTCCTCGTCTTCGGCATCGCCTTCGCGGCCGTCTTCATCAACATGCTCGGCCGCGACGACTCGCGCGTAACGCTCAACGAATACGCCGCCGCCGGTTCGCTAGACCGTCTCCCGACCTGAGACGCGATAGCCGGCGCATCTCGGCGTCCTCGGTCGCTCGCGTGCTATCCGCACGCCACGCTCCCTGCGTCCTTGACCTGCTTGGCTAGACCGTCTCAGGGGCGCAATTCAGACACCGTGCGCTTGATCAGCCGCAGCCGGTGTTGTTGCCGCACGAAGAGCACGTGTAGCACGACCCGGTGCGCTGCATCATGCCTCCGCACTGGCTGCACGCGGGGCCTAGGTCGAGACCCTGCAGGCGGGCGGGAACCACGGGGGTGTATCGGTTAGCGCGGCCGTCGGTGCGATCGAGCCGCCGTTGCCGCCGCCCGAGGCCTTCGGGGCGCCGTTCTTGGCGGCGCCCGCGGGCTGATCATCGCCAGCGCCGGCAGGGCCGGCGGTGTCGGAGGCGCTCACCGACTGCGCCGTGTCCTGGGCCGCCGCACGGGCACGCACTGCGGGGGTGAGGATGCCCAGCTCCTCCTGGACGTCGGTGTCGAGGAAGCGCGAGGCGAGCCAGCGCATGATGTAGTCGGGCATCGACTTCGCGAAGGGGATCTCCGGGTTGGAGGTGATGCCCTCGGGGTCGAAGCGCATGTAGCAGAACTTCTGCACGAGTGTCTCGAGCGGCACCCCGTACTGCAGCGCGATCGAGATCGCCGTCGCGTAGGAGTTCATCATCCCGCGCAGCGTCGAGCCCTCCTTGCCGATGTCGGTCAGGAAGATCTCTCCGACTGTGCCGTCCTCGTACTTGCCGGCCGTGATGTAGCCCTCGTGCCCGCCGATCGAGAACTTGTGTGTGATCGACTCGCGCTCGCGCGGCATCCGCTTGCGCTTTGGTCCAGCCTCGGCCAGCGCCTTCTTCACCGCCGCCGCGACGATCGCGTCCACGTCCTCCGCGCCGGCTCCCTTGGCGTCCTGGCCCTGTTGGGCGTCGGTGCGGAGCGCCTGCGCGGTCTTGGAGCCGTCGCGATAGATCGCGAGCGCCTTCACGCCGAGGTGCCATGCCTGCGTGTATGCATCGGCGATGTCCTCGACTGTCGACTCCTGCGGCATGTTGACCGTCTTCGAGATTGCGCCCGAGATGAACGGCTGCACGGCGCCCATCATCTTCAAATGCCCCATGTGCGAAATCGCGCGCTCGCCGACGGCCACGTCGAACACCGGCAGGTGCTCTTCCAGCAGGCCCGGCGCGCCGACGATCGTGCCGTGCTCGGCCAGGTGTGCCTCGATCTGCTCGAGGAGCTGCTCGTTGTAGCCGAGCGTCTGCAGCGCCAGCGGGACCGTGCGGTTGACGATCGTCATCTGTCCGCCGCCGACGAGCTCCTTGAACTTCACGAGCGAGAAGTCGGGCTCGACGCCGGTCGTGTCGCAGTCCATCAGGAACGAGATCGTCCCCGTCGGCGCGAGCACCGTCGCCTGCGCGTTGCGGTAGCCGTGCTCCTCGCCCAGCTCCACCGCCTCCTCCCACGAGCGACGCGCGGCCGCGAGCAACTGCTCATCGGCGCAGGTCGAGTCGGGGATCGCATAGGAGGCGTCGCGGTGCATCGCCATCACGCCGTTGTGCGCCTCGCGGTTGACCTCGTAGTGCTCATACGGGCTCGAGCGCCGCCGCGACCTCGGCCGAGCGGCGGTAGGCGCGGCCGGTCATCAGCGCCGTGATCGCCGCCGCGATGCCGCGTCCGGCGTCGGAGTCGTAAGGCACCCCGTCGCTCATCAGGTAGGCGCCGAGGTTCGCGTAGCCGAGCCCCAGCTGACGGAAGGCGCGCGCGTTCACACCGATCTCCTCGGTCGGATAGGAGGAGGGCGAGACGACGATCTCCTGGGCCAGCAGCATCACGTCGACGGCGTGCTCGAAGGTCTCCGTGTCGAGCGTCCCGTCGGCGCGGCGGAACTTCATCAGGTTCAGCGATGCGAGGTTGCAGGCCGAGTTGTCCACATGCATGTACTCGCTGCACGGGTTCGACGCGTTGATCCGTCCGCTGTTCGGTGAGGTGTGCCACTGGTTGATCGTCGTGTCGTACTGCATGCCCGGGTCCGCGCAGCGCCATGCGGCCTCGGCGATCTCGCGCATCAGCTCGCGCGCGGGAATCGGCTCACCCACCGGCTCGCCGGTCGCACGTGCGGTCAGGCGCCAATCCTCGCCGTTCTCCACAGCGCGCATGAACTCATCGGTCACGCGCACCGAGTTGTTCGCGTTCTGGTACTGGATCGACTTGAAGCCCTCGCCGTCGATCGACATGTCAAAGCCGGCGTCGCGCAGCGCGGCCGCCTTGTCCTCCTCCTTGGCCTTGCACCAGATGAACTCGCGAATGTCCGGGTGGTCGACGTCGAGCACGACCATCTTCGCCGCGCGGCGGGTCTTGCCGCCGGACTTGATCGTGCCCGCCCACGAGTCGGCGCCGCGCATGAAGGAGACGGGGCCGGACGCGGTGCCGCCCTTGGCCAGCGGCTCCATCGAGCCACGGATGTTCGACAGGTTGATCCCCGAGCCCGAGCCGCCGCGGAAGATCATCCCCTCCTTCGTGTTCCAGTCGAGGATCGACTCCATCGTGTCCTCTACGGAGAGGATGAAGCACGCGCTGCACTGCGGGGACTCCTCGAAGCCGACGTTGAACCAGACAGGCGAGTTGAATGCCGCCATCTGGTGCAGCAGGATGTGGGTCAGCTCGTCCTCGAAGGCCGTTGCGTCCTCGTCGGTGGCGAAGTAGCCGCGCGCGGCGCCCCAGCCGGCGATCGTGCCCGCGACGCGGGAGATCATCTGCTTGACCGAGTGCTCGCGCGCGGGGTTGCCGATCTGCCCGCGGAAGTACTTCTGGGCGACGATGTTCGTCGCGTTCTGCGACCAGCTCTTGGGGAACTCGACGCCGGTCTGCTCGAACGCGATGCGGTCGCCGTGGCCGATGCGCGCGTCGCGCGTCTCCCACTCGACGGCATCGAACGGATGGGTGTCCGCGGTGCTGAGCAGGCGTCTGATCGACAGTCCGGCGCCGGGTGTCGTCTCCTGGGTGGTCGTGGGGTGCGTGGTTGTTGGGTTCATCGGCCTTCCTCCTCTGCGCTGTGCCGGCGCGCGCGACGCCTGCTCGGAGCTGTTGTCTGGGGCCGAGCATCATCTCTCTCCGATCGGCGGAAAAAATCGAGGATGCACCCTCAATTTTAGGACGTTTCAGTGCCCCAATCGGACCCAGTCCACGAATTCCGCGCACGTTGCGGAGAGGCGAAAACCCGCCTCGGCCATCGCGTGACGCAGCGAGAGCAGCCAGTGAGGTTCGAACGCGCGCCGCCGGGCGAGCGCCCAGGCGATGCAGGCGAGCACGAGCACGACAGCTAGCACGACGGCGGCGATCGCCGCCGTCGAGAGCGATTCGGAGTGCTTGGAACGCGCGTGCGTAGACGCGCGCGTGTTCAACGTCGATTGAGTCGCGGGGTTGCCGGCGGCGCCGGCTCCCGTGGGCACAGAGATGGTGTGGGTGCTTGCGGTTCCGGGAGCGGCCGTCGTCGAGGTCGTCGCGGTGGGGCTCGCCGTGACCGGGGCTTTGACGGGCGTGCTCGCGCCCGGGTGCACCCTTGCCGACGCGGGCACCGGGAAGCTCGGGGTGGAGGCGGTGTGGGTCGGTGTCGAGCCGGTGTCGAGGGTCATCTGCCGATGCATGCTAACCCTGCGGGCGGGCCGCACCGTCCACGCGGGTCACGCCGTCCGCTCGGCCGGGAGCAGATCCGCGATCGCCGCGAGCGCGTCTGCCAGCACGTCCGCGGGCGCCTGCCCGGCGTCGAGCGAGCGGATCCGCGCCGGCTCCTCGCGCGAGAGCTCGTCGTAGGCGGCGGCGGTCCTCGCGAAGAACCGCTCGCTTTCGCGCTCCAGCCGGTCTGGCTCCTGCGCCCGCGTATCCTGACGTGCGCGTCCCAGCGCCGGGTCGATCCGCAGCAGCAGGGTGCGGTCGGGGGTTAGACCGGCGGTGGCGAACATGTTGAGCTGACGCACCTCCTCCACCCCGAGCTTGCGCCCGGCGCCCTGGTAGGCCAGCGAGGAGTCCACGAACCGGTCGAGCAGGACCAGTGCGCCCTGCTCGAGCAGCGGCTCGAGCAGCTCTTGCACGAGCTGGGCGCGCGCCGCCGCGTACAGGAGCGCCTCCGCGCGTGGCGCCACCGTCAGGGCGGGGTCCTTGACGAGCGCGCGAATCCGCTCGGACACGTCCACTCCGCCGGGCTCGCGCAGCAGCTCCACCTGATGAGCGCGCGCGGTGAGCTCGCGCACGAGCGCCTGCGCGAGCGTCGACTTGCCGGCGCCGTCGATGCCCTCGATCGTGATCAGCTTGCCGCGGGCCACGGGGGCACCGTAGCGTCTCTACGATGGCCGGTGTGACCCTCGCTTCAACGACGGCGCTGCCCGGGATCGACGCGCACCCGCACGCCCGCGCGGTGCTGATGCCCGCCCTGGGGCCTGAGGGCGCACCGTCGCACGCGTATCTCTTCCACGGTCCCGCCGGGACCGGCAAGCGCACGGTCGCTCGCGCGTTTGCGGCCGCGCTGCTCGCCGAGGGAGCACGCGATCCGGGCGCGGTCGCAGAGCGGGTCGAGCGGGATACCCATCCAGACCTGACTTGGGTCACGCCGAGCGGCGCCGCAGAGATGCTCGTCGGCGACATCGACGAGCCCGTCGTGGCCGCCGCGACGCGCACTCCGTTCGAATCGTCGCGTCGCGTGTTCGTGATCGAGGGGGCCGACACGATGAACGACCAGGCGGCCAACAGGATGCTCAAGACGCTCGAGGAGCCGCCGCCGTTCGTCCACCTCGTGCTGCTCACCGACCGCCGCGAGGACGTGCTTGCGACGATCGCCTCGCGCTGTCAGGCGGTGCGCTTCGATCCGCTGCCCCCGGCTCAGATCGCGGCGCGCCTGAAGGACACTGAGCCTGGGCGCGCGCAGGCGTGCGCTCGCCTGGCGCTTGGCGATGCGCGTTTGGCCGCGCGCCTGGCGAGCGAGGAAGGGGAGGGTCTGCGGGCGGGCGCCGAAGCCTTCGTGCGCTCGGCCCTGAGCGGAGCCACCGGCGAGCGGTGCTGGACCGAGCTGCTGGACGTCGCCAAGGCCGCCGGCGAGACCGCGGGCGAGGCGGAGGGCGAGCGTCTTCTCCAGGAGCTCGAGCTCGTTGGAAGCAAGGAGCGCAAACGCTACGAGCGTGAAGGCTCTGAGGCTCGTCGTCGCGCCGAGCGCCGGGCGCGTACGCAGGCGCTCGATCTCACACTGTGCCTGGCGGAGCTGTGGCTGCGCGACGTGCTCTGCATCGCTGAAGGTGCGCCCGAGTGCGTCTACGCCGTGGACCGCCTCGACGAGCTGGGCGCCGACGCGCAGGGTCGCTCCGGCGCGTCTCTGCGCTGCGCTGTCGAGCTCGTACAGGACACACGCCTGCGGCTGGCCTTGAATGTGTCCGAGGAGCTCGCCTTGGAGGCTTTGAGCTACCGCGTGGAGGCGATCGGACCCAAGTTCGGTTCCAAGCCGTAGAGCTCGAAAGCCAGGAACTTCGAAAACAGTCGGTTCTCCGGTCCATGGAAATCTGCTGAGCCTGTGCTCAGCAGACCCAGCTCCTCGCAGCGCTTGCCCAGCAATTCGGTCTGCTCACGCGTGTGGGTCACGTAGAACGCCTCGACCCCGTCGATCCCGAGCGCTTTGAAGCGGTCGATCGTCGCGATCACCTCGTCCGGGTCGGGTATGTCCCAGAAGGGGTGCGCCCAGATCGCCACGCCGCCTGCCTCGTGGATCGCTGCGATCGCCTGCCCCACCGTGGGAGTCTCGCGCAGGCGGAAGGCCGGCTTACCATCGATCAGGTAGCCCCGGATCAGCGAGCCGATGTCATCGATCTGCTCGTCCTTCAGGCGAGCGGCGTTGGCGGGCGCGGCGAGCACGGCCTCGGCCAGGTGGGGGCGCCCGATCGGCTTGCCGGCGGCGATACGTCCCTCGATCTCCGCTTCGCCCAGCTCGAAGCCGAGCTCCTTCAGTGCGGCGGCCATGCGCAGCGTGCGCTGCTCGCGGTCGGCCAAGAACTCGGCCAGTCGCGTCGTCAGGACCGGATCGGCGTGGTCGATGCCGTAGCCGAGGATGTGCAGTTCGCGCGGCTGCTGCGCGTCCGCGTCGATCGCCGAGATCTCGACCGCGGGGACCACGCGCACGCCGTGGCGCTCGCCCGCCCGCAGTGCCTCGGCGACGCCAGAGACGGTGTCGTGATCGCTCAGCGCCAGCAGCTCCACCCCGGCCCGTGCGGCCAGCTCCACCACCTCGGCTGCCTCGAGTGCGCCGTCGGAGTTCCTGGAGTGCGACTGCAGGTCGAAGTGCAACGGGGGCATCGGAGGCGGAGCGTATGCGACTCAGAACGCGCGTGCTCAGAAGCTTACGTGCTCGCGCGTGACGGCGCCGGGCGCTGCGAGCAGCGCTGCGACCTGGCGCCCGAACACATCGCGCAGGGTCAGAACGGCCACGCGGTAGCGGCGGGCCTTGCTCGGCAGCGTCCATCCGCCGCCGGCGCGCGAGGCGTCCTCTGGCTTGGCGCGTGCGGCGTTGGTCCTGGCGGCGCGCTCGGAGGCTTCGAACTCGGCGTAGGCGGCGTCGGTCTCGGCGGCCCGCTGGGAGGCCTCGATCCAGAGGACCTCGAGGTAGGCCAGGGCGGCGCCGAGCTGCTCCTCGGGGAGGGAGTCGCGCTGGCGCAGCTGGCGCAGGACGGGACCCACCTCCATGCTCAGCCAGCGTTGCTCGGCATGGGTCCGCAGGAGCAGGCAGACGTCAGAGGGAGGAGATGTTTCCTGGTCTTGGGTCATACAAGCATCCGTGCTCGACTTTGGGTCGACGCGATCGGCGACCTGTTCTTGGCTTCGACGGGCCGATGCCACGGCTTTAGAAGATCGGGCGAGTTTCCACGCTTCTTGCGAGAGATTTGTGGGGCGAATCGCAAGCTGTTCAAATTCTGCCCCGTGAGCTTTGAGGACGAATCTTCAGCTTGCCGATGGCTTATCCAAGTTTTGGGAAAGCTGTTTAGAAAGCTGCGTTTAAGGAGTAGCCTCGAATAGGTCGATGCAAGGGGAGAGATGCAGCTAGCCGGCTATGACCCCAGCTATGACCCGACCGCCCGCGCGCCCGGCCAGCACGAGCGCACGACCGTCCGGCGGCTGCGCATGCGCACGCTGGTGGCGCTCGGTGTCCTGGCCGTGGCGACCACGTTCCTGGGCCGGACCTTCGGCCTGCGCAATCTCTGGTTCCTGGGCTCGGAGATCGCGCTGCTGGCGGGCATGTTCGTGATCTTGCGCTACGTGTTGCCGCTCGTCGAGCGTCACGACCGTGGCGCCACGGGCGAGGAGCAGGTGGGGGGGCTGCTCGACGAGATGGCGGGCGAGGATTGGCGCGTGATTCACGACGCGAGCCTCGGCCAGGGCAACGTCGACCACATCCTGATCGGTCCAGCCGGCGTGTTCACCGTCGAGACCAAGAGTCACCCGGGCCCCGTGCGCGTGGCGCGCGTGCATGGCGCCACGCTCCGCCAGGCGCAGGCGCAGCGCAAGGCGATCGAACGCGTGACGCATGTCCCGGTGGAGCCGCTGCTCGTCTTTAGCCGCGCATGGGTCGACAAACCGCTCGCGCGGCGCAAGGGAGTACGGGTCACGCCCGCCCGGATGCTCGCGGGGTATCTCGAGCGCCGCCCGGTGACGCTCACGCAGGAGCAGGTGGAGCGGGCGCGTGCGCTGGTTGCGGACGCATTGCATGAGTATCGAACCCGTGCGCCCGGTGCGTCGCGATCCACACGCCCGGTCTATCGCCGTTGGCAGGCAGCCAAGGCGCACCTGTTTGGCTAGCTTGCGTTGCCTGCCGAAGCGAACCGGCCGCAGCGGTGAGTAGCTTCCTTGGGACGATGGAGGCAATGACCCAGACAGCTGCTCCCCCAAGCCCCGACGCGCTGCTGGAGCGTTTTGGATTGGAGGCGTTCAGGCCGGGTCAGCGCGAGGCCGTGCAAGCGGCGCTGGACGGACGGGACAGCCTGGTGGTGATGCCGACCGGTGGCGGCAAGTCGTTGTGTTATCAGCTGCCGGCTCTGGCGGGGGAAGGGCTCGTGATCGTCGTGAGTCCGTTGATCGCGCTGATGTCCGATCAGTGGCGCCGGCTGAAGCAGGCCGGCGTGAGCTCGACGATGCTGGCGTCGGGGATGCAGGAGGGCCACAACGAGCAGGCGCTGGCGCAGATCGCCGCAGGCGAGACGCAGCTCGTGCTCGCTGCGCCCGAGCGATTTGCCTCGGGCGCGTTTCGCGCGGCGCTGGCGCAGCGCGAGGTAGCGCTGTTCGTCGTCGACGAGGCTCACTGCGTGGCCGAGTGGGGTCACGACTTTCGCCCGGACTACCTGCGCCTGCACGACGCGATCGCATCGCTCAGGGGCACGATCGGCGGCCGTCCGGCGGTGATGGCGGCGACGGCTACGGCGACCCCGCGCGTGGCGCAGGAGATCGCCGCGCGCCTGGAGCTGCACGAGCCGGTGTCGATCCGCTCGGGCTTCGATCGACCGAACGTGACGTTCGACGTGGTCAGCGTGGAGGGCAAGGGCACGGTGGCGCGCAAGTGGGCGGCGCTGCTGCATGTGCTCGCCGACGAGCGCGCGCGTCCGGCGATCGTCTACTGCGGCACGCGCAAGGACACCGACGCGGTCGCCGCGAGGCTGCGCGAAGAGGGCCTGGCGGCGGTGGCCTACCACGCGGGCATGAGCGCAGAGGACAGGCGCGCCAGCCAGGAGGCGTTTATGGAGGATCGCGCCGAGGTCGTCGTGGCGACGAACGCATTCGGCATGGGCGTCGACAAGGCCGACGTACGCACGGTGGCGCACTGGGCGTTGCCGACGAGCCTGGAGGCCTATTACCAAGAGGCGGGCCGCGGCGGCCGCGACGGGCTGCCGGCGCGCGCGCTGCTGCTCGGCGCAAGGATGGACCTCGGACGCCTGATCCGCTTCATTAAAGAGCGCGAGACGAGCGTGGAGGACGTAAAGGCGTATGTCGGCCGGCTGCGCCGCAGCGCCGACGGTGAGATCGCGGCCGTCGGCCGCCGCGAGCTGGGTGAGCGCGACCGCGTGCTGCTGTCGATCGCCGAGCGCTCGGGAGCGGTCGAGCTGGAACCTGCGGATTACGACGGCCTGCTGATCCGCTTGACCGGGCAGGGCAGCCCGCGCAAGGCGCTCGCCGCGATCAAGGTCGCACGCGACCGTGGATGGGATGCCTATCGCTCGATCGAGCGCTACATGACCAGCGGGGAGATCTGCCGCCGCCGGCAGATCCTCGACCATTTCGGCGACGACGAGCCGGGGCGCCCGACGGGTCGCTGCTGCGACGTGTGCGAGCCGGACGGTGCGCTCGTGGCGGCCACGAACGCACCGGTCAAAGCGAGCCGTGCCCGCCGCGGCGCAGCGGGGGGGAGCGGCTCCGCTGGAGCGGGCGGCGGCCCGTCCGGCCCGCCTGTGGACCCCGACGACTTCGAGCGCCTGCGCGCGTGGCGCTACGCGCGCGCGCAGGGCAAGCCGGCGTACACCGTCGCATCGAACGCCGTGCTCGAAGATCTGCTGCGCGCGACGCCTGCGAGCACCGAGGCGCTGTTGGAGGTTCGTGGCATCGGGGCGGCCTTCTGCGAGAAGCACGGCGAGTCGCTGCTAGCCGAGCTGCAGGCGCTTACGAAACCCACCGGCGAGCGTTCCGTGGAGCCGGGCGGCGAGCAGCCACCGGCGGTGGACGCCTCGCTAGCATCCGAGGCCGCGCCGACGTAGCTCAGCTGGTAGAGCACTTCACTCGTAATGAAGGGGTCCGGGGTTCGAGTCCCCGCGTCGGCTTCACAAAGAGCCCGCAAACCGAGCACTTTCAACGTAGCAGCGGGCTCGGCGGAAGGCAAGGATTTCCCCAGGGATTCCCCGGGGGGCGTTCAGAGGGCAGGGTCTCCAGGTAGCGCGCAGCCGCCACCGTCCACGCGTAGGCACCGACGCCTGCACCCCGATCAGCTGCTCAACGCACATGCCGTCCAGCGCGGACAGCAGAACGAGCATTCGCGTCAAGTGACCTGCTTGGTGCCTCGGAATACAGCGAACCCTCGCGTTGGCTCGATTGTGGTATTGACGATGCCCGCGGCGTTCAGCCACTGGTGGAGGTCCGAGATGCGGGGTCCTGTTGTGGTTGGAGCATGGGAAGTAGTGTGAGGTTGACCAGGCGCCGGACGGAGTTTGGGTCGTCGAGTGTGATGGTCCCGTCGCGGGTGAGTAGTAGTGAGATCGCGAGGCGTGCGATCACCTCAGCGACACCGTCGAGGTCTGATATCGCGGCGCGACCCGCGGTGACTTCGGCTTGGAGTCGGTTGGCGATGAGCGATCGGTAGAGCTCGAGCACGGGTCCGCCGTCGAGGGTGAGCGGCGGTAGCAGGACATCGGGTTCGCTGCGCAACAGCCGGTCGAATAGTGGGTGGCCGCTCACGTAGCGCCCGGCGAACTCGAATCCGGCGACGAGTCGGTCCTCGAGTGTTTCTGCGCCTTCCCATAGGAGGTCGAGCTCTTGCATTCCGCGGTGGACCTCGCGTGCGATGACGATCTCGACGAGGCGTTGCTTGCTCGCGAACCGGCGGAAGACGGTCATCCGTGAGACGCCGGCGCGGCGGGCGACGTCTTCCATCGAGGTGCGGCGGATGCCGTGCTCGGCGAACTCGTCGAGCGCCGCCGCGGCAACCCGGTCAAAGAGCGCGTCGTCGCCCACAATGGGAGTCGCCTCGAGGAATTCGGCGATAGGCACCATTGGATACTATGTTACTCTATTTCGCACAGAGTAACTAGAGAGGGATATGGTTCATGAACCAAACGCTCACCGACGTGCCCCGACTGCGGCGCCCCGCGGTCGTCAATGCCGCCCAGTACTGGCTGGCCCCAGAGCAGTTCGCGCGCCACTGCCAGCGGCTCGGGGACCGTTTCCTCGTGCCGATGCCGGCGACCGGGCCGTGGCTATGCCTGACCGATCCCGAGGACATCAAGCGCATCTTCACAGCCGACACCGGCGTGCTTCGCCTCGGAGCGGCACTGGCAAAGGCATCCGCGCACCATCTCTTCCTCGGCCCGACGGGACTCACGAACATCGACGGCGCCGAGCACATGCGCAGGCGACGAACGCAGCTCCCCCCGTTCCACGGCGACGCGTTGAGCGGCTACCACGAGACGATGCAGCGCAAGACCGAAGAGGTTCTCGCACGCTGGCCCTACGGGCACCCCACGCCCTCCCAGCCGCACATGGAAGCGATCAGCCTCGAGGTCATCATGGCCACCGTGTTCGGGGTCACCGACCAGGCGCGCGTTGGACGGTTGCGCTCGGCGACGCTCGCGCTGCTTGCCGAGGGCCACTCGCGACGGTTCTTCCTGCAGACGATCATCGCGACCAGCCGCGAGAACGGGTGGGACAGACCATTCCCCCGAGTCCGCCGCGCGATCGACGCGGTCGACGCGATCGTGCTCGAAGAGGTCGCCCACCGCCGCAACAGCGATCAACTCGACGGCCAGGACGTCCTCGGAATGTTCCTGCGCACACCCGATAGCCAAGGCTGCCTGATGAGCGACGAGGAGATCTGCGACGCGATGCGCACCCTGCTGCTCGGTGGCCACGACACGACCGCTTCCACCCTGACGTGGATACTCGAGCGCGTCAGCCGCTACCCCGACGCACTCGCACGCCTACAGACAGCCGCGCTCGACGGAGACGACGAATACCTCGACGCGGTCATCAAGGAGGCGATGCGATTGCGCCCAGCCTTCCCGCTCACCGCACGACTCGCAACCGAGCCGTTCGAGCTACCCGGCCTGACGATCCCGAGTGGCACGATGGTCGTCCCTTACATAACGCTCGTGCACCGCCGTCCCGAGCTCTACCCCGACCCGCTCACCTTCCGCCCCGAGCGGTTCCTGGACACCCGCGCCGGCACCTACACCTGGATCCCCTTCGGCGGCGGACCCAGACGATGCATCGGCGCCGCCTTCTCCCTCACCGAGGCCCGAATCGTACTCAGGACCATCCTGCGCCACGCCCGCCTGCAACCCTCGCGCCGACGTTCGGAGCGAGTCGCGCACCGCAACGTATTCATCGTACCCGCACGCGGCGGACACATCACACTCCAACCCCACACACCCCGAATCGACCAATGAGCTCGGGATGCGGTCCCATGATTTCCCCAGGATTTCCCCAGGCGTCAAACCTAACCCGCAAATAGGCACTTTTTCATAAGCCAATTTTGGCTTACTAGGTACATAGCCGGAGTCGCGAAGCAACGCATACTTTCTACCCCAAACGGCATACTCGTCGGAGGTTAGTAGTACGTTTATGGGGTGGGTAGCTTCAATGACCTTCCACGCCATTTCGGGGCGCTTCCCCCGGGAACCGTCGCCTCGCTGACGAGCATCGCGGAGGCTCGCGGGATGGCGGAGATCCTTCCTTCTCAGAATCCGGCGGGCCTCGAGACGTTGCGGCGGGTCGCGATGATCCAGAGCACGGAGGCATCCAACGCGATCGAGAACATTCATGCCCCACGGGCGCGCATCGAAGCGCTCGTCGCCGAGAAGACCACGCCAGAGAATCGCTCCGAGCAGGAGATCGCAGGCTACCGGGATGTGCTCGCGCTGATCCACACCAACCGGGCTGAGATCCCGTTCGAGCCCCGCTACGTCGAGCAGCTGCACGGAACCCTCTACAAGTATGTCGGCGATCGCGACGCGGGACATTGGAAGCGGATCGACAATGAGGTCTCAGAAGTGCGTCCGGACGGTGCCAAAGTCGTGCGCTTCACCCCCGTCTCGGCCGCGCTGACCCCCCAGACGATGCAGAATCTCCACGAAGAGCTCGCCCGCGCGCTGCAGGCAGGCACCTACTCGCCGCTGCTGCTGTGCGCCGCCTATGTTCTCGATTTCACCGTGATCCATCCGTTCCGCGACGGCAACGGCCGGATGTCACGTCTGATCACGCTCTGGCTGCTCTACATCGTCGGGCACGACGTGGGGCGCTACATCTCGATCGAGAAGCTGATCGACTCGAGCCGAGAGACCTATTACGAAGCGTTGCGACGCTCCACCGAGGGTTGGCACGACTCCGAACACGATCTCGAGCCATGGACCGGCTACTTCCTCGGCATCCTGCTCGCCGCCTACCGACAGCTCGAGAGCCGCACCGCCACGTTGGGTGGGCGCGGCTCCAAGAAGGCGCTGATCACCACGTTCATCGACTCGCTGATCGCCGAGGAGTTCACGGTCTCCGCGGTCAGGGAAAACGCTCCCGGCGTCAGCGACGCTTACATCAGCAAGGTCCTCGCAGAGCTCAAGCAGGCCGGGATCATCGAACCGCTCGGGACCGGCCGCGGCGCCCGCTGGCGTCGTCTGCGAGGTCCCACTGAAAGCAGTTAGGCGACGTTTCTCGGCAGTCGCCGGGCGCGCGACCGGTGTAGCGACGCGATGAAGCACCTCGCATAGGGTCGTCCTTAGTGTCCAAGGTCTACCCGCGCGATGCACTGCGCCTGACGAGGTGGAGCGCATGCAGTCCCGATTGCGTAGCCTTTGGTAGCGATGCTCTTTATTTTGATCGTAGGTGCCTTGGTGGTAGTGGTCGCGGTGCTCGGATTGAGCATCTGTCGCGTTGCCGCGCTCAGCGATCGCGACAGTGCCCTCGCCCTGACCGAGTGGCTCGCTGCGAGCCACCTCGCCGTCCATCGGGTGCTGCCCACAGACCGATCCGGCGCGCAGTTGCTCTTTGACCCCCCAGGCGAGGCCTTTCGCACGGCCGGCTGATGATGACTGGCGGCGGAAACATGCCCCGGATCGCCCCGAATCCCTCGATCCGGATTCTTGCCAAAGGAAACCTCTGCGCGAAGGTAGCCCTCTTGGTATTGCTCGGGACGCTTCTCCTCGCCGGGAGCGCCCACGCGGCGGCATCTGGTGCCGAACCCATCGTTGAACCCGCGTCGGAAGTCTCGTCTCCGTCGCCGGCTGCTGAACCCGCGGGGGAAACTTCCCCGCCGGCGTCCCCCGCTGAACCCGCCGCCGAACCTGCGCCGGAAGCTTCGTCTTCGACTCTGGCTGAACCCGTCGCCGAACCGACGCCAGAAGTCCCACTCGCCGCCGAACCGACCTCGGAAGCCTCGTCTCCGGCGTCCGCCGCTGAATCAGCCGCCGAACCCGCGCCAGAAGCCTCGCCTCCAGCACCAGTCGCCGACCCCGCGCCAGAAGCCTCGACGCCAGAAGCTTTGGCGCCAGAAGCCTCGGCGCCAGTAGCCTTGGCGCCAGAAGCCTCGACGCCGGTAGCCTCGCCTCCGGTCGGACCGAGTAAAGAAGCCAAGGAAGAGCCCGCCGCCGCCGAACCGACGAAAGAAGCCGCGGAAGTCTCCGCCGGCAAACCGGTTCTGGAACAAGGCGCGGAAAGCCTGTCTTCATCGCTCTCCGCGGCTTCGCAGAGTGCGGCGGCGACGGCCGATAACCCATCGGGCTCGGTCGCGGCGGAAGTCTCGGGCGCTGTGGCCGGGCCCGTCACAACGATCTTCCCGTTTACTGCTGAAGAGCTCCCGACGACCTCAGCCGCGAGCTCAGCCTATGTCGCGGCTCTGGCGCGGACGATCGCCGCGCAACGCGCCGAGGACTTCACACGCGAGCTCGGTGGACTGGGAGCGTCCTCGACGGACACCTACACGGCCGGATTTGATAGTCCCAGACTCATCTCGGCGACTTTCGTCGAGGAGCTGGCCATGGGGACGGCGGCGAGGGCAGGTGCGCCCGCTCCTGGCCGCTCCGGTGGCTCCCCCGGTGGGAGCAGTCCGATCGGCCCGCCGCCCGGACCCACACCGAGCGGGACCTTCGGCGGCGCTGCCGGGGGCGGCTCCGGTACCGCTCTCTCCGGGTTCTCGACGTTTGCGGGTCACCTGCTGCTGGGGGCTCCGCTGGCGATGCATCGCCTGCGACTTTCGTTTCAGCCGTGGCTCACGGCGTTCTTCGTTCTGATTCCAGAGCGGCCGGGCTAGCTCCACCCGGTCGTTTCGCTTCGGCCTGGACCTCGTGGTCCAGGCCTCGGAATCAATTCGAAGCCTCTTTGGAAGGAGCCGTACGCGATGGAACGTCATCTAACGACGTCTACAGGAAGTATCAACACACGAACCGAGGGCAGCACGACGGGACTCGTGGTCATGCGCGCCGACACAGCCTGCGACGGGAATACCGCCTTCGACAGGAACAGGCGCACATGGCCCACTCGCAACCAGCCCCACCCGCTGTCGGAGAGCGTGAGCATCTGGATGCACACGCTGATCCTCACGGGCGAGTTGACTCACCGCTCTGCGCACACGCTCGAAGTAGAGATCGAACGCCTCTTCGAGGAGGGTGTCACCAGCATCACGCTGGACCTCCGTCAGCTAACGCACATCGATCCACTCGGGGTGGCGGTGATCGCGTTCCGCTCCCGTCTCTGCAAACGACAGGGACACGGCTGCTCGCTGATTGCAGGGCCGCGGTGCGTCCAGCGCGCCTTCGAAGAGGCGGGCATCATCGACCAGCTGCCATTTCAAGAGGACGTGCTCGCCGCCCGTCGACTACGCGACGCGGCGCCAGGCCGTGCGGCTCGCGAGAGTTGTGAGCAGTGACTGCGCAATCCTTCGATCCGATCACGCCGGGAGCCGATCTGAGGCGATGAGGGGAGCCTGCTCCCCCCATGTCGGACAAGCTGACTTGCTCGTAAGGACGCGTAGGCTGACTGCTGCGATGTTCCTCCTTGTCTTGATCGGAGTGCCCATCCTCGAGCTGTTCGTCTTCATCGAGGTCGGCCGCGCGATCGGCTGGTTGCTGGCGGTCGTATTGCTGCTCGGGGCCTCGCTGCTCGGCGTGCAGCTTCTGCGCATCCAGGGACGCATGGCGATCGATCGTGTCTCGCTGGCGGTGTCTGAGCGTCGTGCTCCCGCTCGTGCCGCGGTCGACGGCGCACTCGGATTTCTC
Organism: uncultured Solirubrobacterales bacterium; assembly: GCA_963837135.1. Taxonomy (GTDB): domain Bacteria; phylum Actinomycetota; class Thermoleophilia; order Solirubrobacterales; family Solirubrobacteraceae; genus Palsa-744. The sequence goes on along the minus strand of CAWILV010000002.1, from coordinate 80,979 downwards.
GGGGCGCTGCTGCTCGTCGTCCCCGGCTTCGTCACGGCTCTCCTCGGCGCGCTGCTCCTCTTTCCGCTCACCCGTACGCTCACGCGTCGCTGGATCTCACGTCGCTACGCCGCTCGCGTGATGAGCTTTGCCGCGACGGCGGGACGCTTCACGCCAGGTAAGCGCGTTGATCCATCGTTTGACGTCGAATCAACGGCAGTCGACGACGATCTCGACCAGCTCAACCGCTGAAGATGCGTCGTAGGTAGCAGTCGAGTGCGACCCGAGGTGGATAGGCGGGTGGGCAAAGATGGTCCTCCAGGACGTTGTGGCCGCGCGTAAGACGCCGTACGGTGATGGTGTGATCGATGTTCGTGGTGTGAGCAAGCGGTATGGCGAGAAGGTTGCCGTGGACGATCTCAGCTTTTCTGTCTCGCCCGGGATCGTGACCGGTTTTCTGGGGCCTAACGGCGCGGGTAAGTCGACCACGATGCGGTTGATCTTGGGGTTGGATGCGCCCAGCAGTGGGACGGTGAGGGTCAACGGCTGCGACTACCGTGAGCTGTCCGCCCCGCTGCATGAGATCGGCGCGATGCTCGAGGCCCACGCGATCCATACGGGTCGCTCCGCTTACAACCACCTGCTCGCGTTGGCCCAGACCCACGGGATTCCTCGTGGCCGCGTGGAGGAGGTGATCGAGCTGGTCGGTCTGCGCGAGGTTGCGCGCAAACGGGTGGGCAGCTTCTCCCTCGGCATGGGCCAGCGCCTGGGTGTCGCGGCCGCGCTGCTGGGCGACCCTGCCACGGTGATTCTCGACGAGCCCGCCAACGGCCTCGATCCGGAGGGCATCCACTGGATCCGCAACCTGCTCAAGCGCCTGGCCGGCGAAGGGCGCACGGTGTTCCTCTCGTCGCATCTGATGAGCGAGATGGCCCAGACCGCCGATCATCTGATCGTGATCGGGCGTGGGCGGCTGATCGCCGACACCTCGGTGGCGGAGTTCGTGCGTCGCGCCTCCTCAGATGCCAACGTGCGTGTCCGCTGCACCCAGGCGACCGAGCTGCGCGACGCGTTGGCCCGGCGCGATGTGCAGGTGCAGAGTATCGATCGGGGTCTGTTGGAGGTCAGCGGTCTCACCGGCGAGCAGATCGGGGAGATCGCGCTGGCGGCGCGGATCGTGATCTCTGAGCTGACGCCGCAACAGGCCTCGCTGGAGGAGGCTTTCATGAGCCTCACCGGCGAGTCGGTCGAGTACCGTGCCAACGTCGGCGAGGAGCACGAAGCGAGCGAGAACGTGGGGGCTGCGGCGTGAGCGCCACCGAGACGCTGCCCGCCGCCGAAGCGCCGAAGCGCCGCATCTTCACCGGCCGCGTGACCCAGGTGCACGTGCTGCGCTCGGAGTGGACGAAGCTGTGGTCGCTGCGTTCGACGCGCTGGTCGCTGCTGTTTGCCGTCGTCGCGATGGCGGGCCTCGGCGTGCTGATCGCTGCGGTCTCGATGGGCCGCTGGTCTCACCTCAGCCCGCACGACCGGGCGACGTTCGACTCGATCGACCGCAGCCTCGGCGGCTATCACCTCGCCCAGCTCGCGATCGGGGTGCTCGGGGTGCTCGTGATCAGCGGCGAGTACTCGACCGGGATGATCCGCTCGAGCCTGATGGCGGTGCCGCGCAGGCTGCCCGTGCTGTGGGCCAAGATCGCGGTGTTCGCCTCGGTGACGTTCGTGTTGATGCTCGCGAGTGCGTTCGTCGCGTTCTTCGGCGCCCAGGCGATCCTCACCGAGCATCACGTGAACGTGACGCTCAGCCATCCGCACGCGCTGCGCACGCTCGTCGGGACGGTGCTGTTCATGACCGTGACGGGCATTCTCTGCGTCGCCCTCGGCACGATCATCCGCAGCACTGCGGGCGCGATCGCGACGTTCGCCGCCCTGCTGTTCGTCCTGCCGGGGATCGTCGATATTCTCCCGAGCAACATCGGCGAATCGATCGGCCCTTACCTGCCCTCGAGCGCGGGTGGGGCAATCGCACAAGCCGTCCCGGACGCGCACACCCTCTCGCCGTGGGGCGGGTTCGCGCTGTACTGCGGGTACACGACCGTGTTGCTGGCAATCGCCGCCTATCTGCTCGTACGCCGCGACGCATGATGTCGACTGGCCAACCAACACACACAGCACAGCGGGCTGTGACGAAGGTGCCCGAGATCGCCCTGATCTTCTGGGTCCTGAAGCTACTGACCACCGGGATGGGGGAGTCGATGTCGGATTTCCTCGGCCAGCACAGTGTCCCAATCGCCGGGGCGATCGGGATCTTCGGCCTCTGGTTCGCGATCTGGCTGCAGATGCGCCAACGTGAATACCGGGCTCCGTTCTACTGGTTCGCGGTGATGATGGTCGCGATCTTCGGCACGATGGCCGCCGACGGCATCCACGACGGCGCGAGCATTCCCTATGCGGTGACCACGCCCCTGTTCGCAGTCGTGATGGCCGCCGTGTTCTTCTTTTGGTATCGCAGCGAGGGCACGTTGTCGATTCACAGCATTACGACCCGTCGCCGAGAGGGTTACTACTGGGCCGCGGTGCTGGCGACGTTCGCGCTCGGCACCGCCGCGGGGGATCTGACCGCGACTACGCTTCAACTGGGCTTCTTCGGATCGGTGATCCTGTTCGCGGGGATTATCGCGATTCCGGCGGTTGGCTGGTGGCGTTTCAACATGAATCCGATCGTCGCGTTCTGGTTTGCCTACATTGTCACGCGGCCGCTCGGCGCCTCCTTCGCTGACTGGTTCTCAAAGTCGCCCTCGATCACCGGTCTCGGTCTCGGGGATGGGACAGTCAGCGCTCTGGCGCTGATCGTCTTCCTCGCCCTCGTCACCTATGTGGCCGTTACGAAGTGCGATGTCCAGGACGAACTACACCTCGCCCCACAGTCAAACCCTGGACTGGTCCTCGACGTAGAGTTCGAGTAGGAGCACAATGACGGGGGCGATGTGGACCCACGTCCGCGATCGGATTGTGGCGAACCGCCAATATGGACACATGCATGACTCCACGCAAGAGCCTGCCTCAACCTGGCTGGCCCAGCGCGCTGAGCGGCTGAGCAGGCTGAGCGCCACCTACCCATTCGCGATCGATCTCGCGATCTGCCTCGCCACGGCGGCGTTGAGCATTGTGGGCTTGGCGACCCAGCATCGCCTCGACACGCTCGCTGTGATCTTCTGTGGCGCCCTTTGCGCCCCGTTGCTCCTGCGTCGCCTGAGCCCGATTCTTTGTTTTGGGGCGATCGCGTTTGTCGCGTTGGCGCAGTGGCTGCTTGCCGCCCCGCAGCTGGCCGACGCCGCGGTGCTCATCGCCCTCTACTGGGTGGCCCTGGACGGGAGCTTGGTCGAAGGAGCCATGGCCGCCGGCACAGTCGAGCTGGGAGCGATCATGGCGGCGGTGCGTTGGTCGCCGTCCGAGCCGCTGAAGGTCTGGGTCGGCCTCACGGGGCTGGCGACCGCGGCGGGCGTGCTCGGCGTCACGATCCGTCAGCGCAGAGCGCTGCTTGCCTCTCTGCACGAGAAGGCCGCGCGGCTGGAATTCGAGCGCGACCAGCAGGGTCGGCTTGCCGCCGCCGCCGAGCGAGCGCGCATCGCGCGCGAGATGCACGACATCGTGGCCCACAATCTCAGCGTGATGATCGCCCTGGCCGATGGTGCCACCTACGCGATGGACACCTCGCCAGAGCGTGCTGTCCAGGCGACACAGCGTGTCTCGGCGACCGGCCGTGAGGCACTGGTGGAGATGCGCAGGCTGCTCGGTGTGCTGCGCGAGGAGTCTGAGGCGCAACCACTTGAACCCCAGCCGAGCCTCGGCCGCCTCGACGATCTGCTTGCGCGAGTGCATGCCGCCGGCATCCCGGTGACGATGGAGATGGAGGGAGATCCACACGAGCTTGCCGACGGTGTGCAGCTGACCGTGTTCCGGGTCGCTCAGGAGGCTCTGACCAACACACTCAAGCATGCCGCCAGACCGACCTGCGCGCATCTGGCGCTGAGCTGCCGGCCGGGCCAGGTCGAGCTCGAGGTCACCGATACCGGCAACGGGCGGGCGGTGGCTCACGCGGGCGGCCGTGGGCTGCACGGCATGCGCGAGCGCGCCGCCACCTACGGAGGCAAGCTCGAAGCCGGCCCCAGAGCGCAGGGCGGCTGGCGCGTGCACCTGCGGTTGAACCCTGACGCCGAGGGTGCTCTGCGATGAAGAGGGGGGTGCTGCTGGCCGATGACCAGGAGCTGATGCGGATGGCGTTTCGCATGGTGATCGACACCCAACCCGACATGTCGATCGTCGGAGAGGCGACAAACGGTCTCGAGGCGGTGGCTGCCGCCGAGCGGCTGCAACCCGATGTCGTGCTGATGGATGTGCGCATGCCCGAGATGGATGGTGTAGAGGCGACCCGGCTGATCGTCGAGTCCCGTAGCAGCGTGCGGATAATCATCCTCACCACCTTCGACTTGGACGAGTACGTCTACGCGGCGCTGCGGGCCGGAGCAAGCGGCTTCCTGCTGAAGGACACTCCACCGGCCGATTTGCTTTCAGGCATACGCGCGGTCGCCAGCGGAGACGCCGTCGTGGCGCCGAGCGTCACGCGCAGGCTGCTGTCCACCTACGCCCATCGTCTCCCTGCTCCCGGTCGCCCCGATCACGCTCAGCACGAGCGACTGACGCTTTTGACCGCGCGCGAGCACGAGGTGCTGTTGCATGTGGCGGGCAGCCTCTCAAACGCCGAGATCGCCGAGCGCCTCGTACTCTCCGAGGCCACGGTGAAGTCCCACGTCGGTCACATCCTCTCAAAGCTCGGGCTGCGCGACCGCGTGCAGATCGTCGTCTTCGCCTACGAGACAGGGCTGATCACGCCCTCACACACGGCTGACTCACAGTGAGCGCGAGGTACAGGTACAGGCCGAGCTATCCGCTGCTCCTGCTGGGGGCGCTGCTGGTGGTGTGGTTCTTGTGGCGACCGCCCAGTCCCGATCTCGCGGCCGCGGTCTATCGCGTCCATCTGTTTTCAGCTGACGGCTTCTCGCTGTGGGACAACAATTGGTATGGCGGCCACTACCTGCCGGGCTACAGCCTCGTCTTTGCGCCACTGGCGACACTGCTCGGTCTGTATTGGACGGGGGTCGTCGCCGTCACGCTCTCGACCTTGATCTTCCGGCGGCTGGTCGCTGAGAACTTCGGTTCGAGGACGGCGGTCGCGACCGCGTTGTTCGCACTCAGCGCCACCGGGGATCTGTTCATCGGGCGGATCGCCTTCGCGCTCGGGGTTACCTTCGGACTCGCGAGCGTCCTGTCGATCGTTCGTGGACATCGTGTTTTCTCGGCCGTGTTCTCACTGGCTTGCGCGGCCGCGAGCCCGGTTGCCGCGGCGTTCCTGGTGCTCGCGGCCGCCGCGGAGGTGACGACGAACCGCAGGCCGGCTCGTGCGGCCGTGCTGGCGGTACCTGCGCTGGCCGTGACGCTGGTGCTGGCGGTGCTTTTTCCCGAAGGTGGCTATGAGCCGTTTGCGCTCACCTCATTGCTGGCAGCCGCTGGAGCGAGCCTGGTGCTGATCCTGGTGCTGCCTGCCCGCGAGCGGCTGTTGCGGCGCGGCGCGCAGTTGTACCTGCTGGCTCTGCTGCTCTCCTACGTTGTGCCCTCGCCGATGGGCTCTAACGCGGTGCGCTTCGGCGTGTTGTTCGCGCCGGCCATCCTGGGGGGTTGCGTCGAAGTCTCAGACATCCAGCGGGCATTCGCGCGCTTGAGCCGCTGGTGGCAGCTCGCCCGCCGGCACGATCCCGCCGGCGGTTCGCGGATCGGGCGCGCGGGAGCAGTCTGGCTGATGGCGCTCCTCAGCACCGCCCTGGTGCTCTGGCAGGTCGCCGGTCCGCTCGAGCAGTCGATCGGAGCGTCACTGAATCCAGCCAGCGAATACTCCTTCTACGTCCCGGCGATCCGCTATCTCGAAGGCCACGGGGGCGGCGCTCCGATGCGCATCGAGGTCCCCTTCACGAGCTCCCACTGGGACGCGACGATCCTCGGCGAGCGCTTTGACCTGGCCCGCGGCTGGGAGCGCCAGCTCGACACCAGATACGACAACCTGTTCTACAGCGGGCGACTAACCGCAAGCGCCTACCACGCCTGGCTGCTGGAAACCGGGGTGCGTTACGTCGCTCTCTCAAACGCACCGATGGACTTCTCCAGCCGCCAGGAGGCCGCCCTGATCCGCGGCGGCCTGCCGTTCCTGCACGAGGTGTTCACGAGCGCGAACTGGCGTATCTATGCCGTCCTTCACGCCCAGCCGCTGGCAAGCGGACCGGGAGAGCTCACAGCCATGGACGACGACGGGTTCACCCTGTACGCCACACATCCCGGCACGTTTCTCGTGCGTGTCCGCTACACCCCTTACTGGAAGATTACCTCCGGGCAGGGGAGCGTTAGAGAAAGCGCCGGTGGATGGACACAGGTCACTGCCGATCGTCGCGGTGAGATCGTGCTCGACACCGAATTCTCCCTTCATGTCTGACACTGGGATGAGCGTGCAACAACTACGATAAACAGCGGCTGTCATCGCTCTCGGTGAGGAGTGGTGTCACGGTCGATCAGCAGGGCGAAGGTTGGGCACGCCTGCGCTGCGCGCCTGGCGTGGTCGAGTAGCTCAGGTGGGATCGGCCGCTCGTCGAGAATCGGATAGCCCCAGTCGTCCAAGGCGATCCGCTCAGGTAGGACCTCGGCGCACATGCCGTGGGCCTCGCAGGCGATCGGGTTGACCTTCAGGCGCAGGCTCATCTCATCACGCGGCGGCCGCAAGCTCGATCGGGGTGGGTAGGGGCAGTACGTGCGGTCCCACACACGCATCGCACGGTCCGTGCCGTGCGTGATCTGCGAGCTCCTCTGCGAAGAGCGCCAGCGCACTCGCTACGAAGCTCACGACACCGTCGGGGTGACGGCATGCCCCCCGTCCCTTCGCGAGCGTGCTCCAGCGGGCGATGCGCTTGCCCACACCGGCCGACGGCTGACCCGCAAGGACCTCTTCGAGTGCGCCGGCGATCGCATCGAGGCCGTTCACGCAGGGCCCGCATTGACCGGTGCTCTGCTCGGCCAGCCAGCGCGTGGCGCGCGTGACCTCGGCCACCGGGCACGTCTCTGCGGAAAGCAGCACGATCACCCCGGCGCCGAGCGATGCGCCGTCGGAAGCCAGACGATCGTTTGACAGCAAGAGCTCGGGGATCGAGGCGCCGTTGAGCCAGGTGCCGCCGTAGCCGCCGAGCAGCGCGGCGCGAATCGGTGAAGTAGTGCCGCCGGCGGCCTCGATCAGGGACGGCAGCAGCGCGCCGTGCTCGATCTCGTACACGCCCGGGTAGGAGACGGCGCCGGAGAGCGTCAGCAGCGCCGAGCCGGGATCCGCCGGCGTCCCGAGCGCGCGAAACCAGTGCGGTCCGTGGCGGGCGATCAAAGTGAGGTGGGCAAGCGTCTCGGCGTTGTTGATCAGCGTCGGGCGCCTGCGCACCCCGCGCTGGAACGGCATCGGCGGCGTGAGCGTCGGCTTTGCCGGACCGCCGTTGCAGAGGTTCACGAGCGCTGACTCCTGACCGGAGACGTAGCCGGCCGGCACGGTCTGGACCCCGATCCTCAAGGCGTCGCCACCCGCGCGCTCGCGCTCGCGCAGGGCACGCGTCACGCTCTGCAGGGCGACCTCGGCGGACTCGTCGATGCCGATGATCAGCTCGTCGGCGCCGACGGCTCGGGCGGCCAGCACACCTCCGTCGATCACGAGGTGGGGCAGGCTCTCGAGCAGCAGGCGGTCCTTACGACTCGCCGGCTCCCCCTCGGCCGCGTTCGCGAGCACGATTGGCCGCTTGCCGAGCGGTGTCCGGCCGCCGGCCGCCGTCACTGCGCGCAGCTTTCTCGCGACCGGGAACGCGGCGCCGCCGCGGCCGAGCAGGCCGGCCTGCTCGACGAGGTCGATCAGCGCGCCGGCGCCGCGCCGCTCGCGCCGCCCGGCAAAGGGCAGCTCACCGTGAAGCGCCAGATGCTCGGCGAGGCCCAGCGACCCGTGGGCCGGAATACCTGTGAGCAGCCGTGGCAGGCCGGCGGGGTCGCTCTGCGGGCTCATTTCCTCGCCGACCCGGCTAGTAGAGAAGTGGGGGTTCCCGAGCGGCGCGCCCAGCCATGCCCGAGCGGTCCACCGGGCACCCACAACACGAGGAACAGCGCAAACACCGCGGTCGCGCCGAGCGCGGCGCCGCGCACCCGCACGTGATCCGGCCAGCCGGTGATCGCACGGGCGCCCACCGCGAGCGCGACGACCGCGAGGCAGGCGATGTTCAGCGCGAGCAGCCATGTGCTCTTCACGTCGCTGCCGGTGCCGAGCCCGTGCAGCATCGCGATCGGCCAGCAGGCGTACGCGAGCCAGTGCGTGGCACGCCAGGCGCCGTATCCGAGCCGGCGGCGCATCATGCTCGTGAGCGCCACGGCGAGCAGCAGATCGAACGCGACCGCGCCCAGGCCGAGCCAGAACGGGCGGTAGCTGCCGACGAACGGCACGAACGCATCGGTCAGTGAGATCGGTGCGTAGCTGTCGAGGACGGCGGTGACGATGTGGACGAGCAGGAAGACGACCGCGAGCAGCGACACGTTCCGGTGCAGGGCGTCCAGCACGAACCGCGGCCAGCGCGGGCTGCTGAAGCGGCTCACGCCGGCCACGCCGAGGGCGATGCTGAGCGTCAGCAGCAGCAGCGCGACGGCACCGGTCGAGCGCGTCAGGTACCAGTACGTGCTGGGACCGACTGCGCCGAGCAGAACGGTCATCACGAATCCCTCTCCGCCGGCCACTCACCGATGAGGCGCACGGTGCCATCGTCCCCTACCAGGCGCGCGGGCAACCCCACGTGCCCCAGCCACGCCGGGGCCGCGTCCGCGCGGATCAGTGCGGCGGTGCTGGCGATGTTCGCGTCCAGGCACGTCTCCGCGGCGACGCTCACCGTGCGCCAGCGCGGCACCACGGGCACGCCGGTCGCGGGATCGATGATGTGGTGCTGCGTCCGCCCCTCGTGGCACCAGCGCCTGGCGATCGTGCTGGAGGTCGCGATCCCGCCGGATCGGATCGAGATCGTCTGCCCCTGATCGCCGGGCACGCGGCGATGGTCGTCGGTGACATAGATCCGCCAGCCGCCCGCGGGTGCGGCGCCGGCGGTGGCGATGTCGCCGCCGAGACCGATCATGGTTCCCGCCCCGGTCGCATCCTGCACCGCGGCGGCGGCGCGATCGGCCACCCACGCCTTCGCGGTCGCGCCCAGGTCGAGACGCACGCCCGTGGGGACACGAATCGCGGAGCGCTCACGGTCGAGCTCCACCGCCTGCCACCCAGGCATCACGCGCGCCCTGATCGTCGGCCGCGGCACGTACTTGGGCTCGGACTCGTCGGCCGGCCGCTCCAGCAGCGACCAGTCGCGATCGTAGCCGGCGAGCATCAGCGCGTTGCCGACCGTCGGGTCGACATCTCCGTCCGTCAACACGGCGGCGCGCAGCGCGACCTCGACCGCCTCGATCAACAGCGGGTCCACGCCCACGAACCGCCCCGCGCCGGCGTTCGCGCGCTGCAGGTCGGAGTCCGGGCGAAAGCGGCTGCAGGCGCGGTCGATCGCGCGCAGCTCCCGCTCGACGATCGCACGGGCCCTCGCGAGCGCGTCGGGATCGTCGACGAGCAGGACTACGCTCGTGCCGAGCGCCTCCCAGCCGGCCCTCGCGAGGGTGGCGACCCTCGCGGATGCGCCGGCCCCGGCGCGGGTGTTGGCCGTGGCAGTGATGCTGCTGACAGTCCTCACCGGCATCGCGCGCTCACGACCCCCCGGAGACCACCGTGCTCGATTCCGAGGAGGATTCCGAGGACGCCGACGGGGTTTCGGCTTCGGTTGTCTTCGCCGTTTCCACAGGCGTCGTGGACGTGGTCGCTTCCGCGGTCGTCGTCGCTTCCGTCGGCGTGGCCTGCTCGGTCGTGGTTGTCTGGGTTGGATCCGTTTCCGTCGTCTGTGTCGTCGTTGACGGCGATGCGGCTTGCGGAGCTTGCGAGGCCGCTTTGAGGGCTTTCGTGGAATCCGTCGTCGAATGCGTCGCGCGTTTCGTCGTGCGGCCGTCGCGGGCACGGGCGGCGTCGCCCTTGCTGTCCGTGCCCTTCGCGGCGCTCGCGGTTCTGCCGGGGAAGGCCTGCGCGGCGAGCAGCGTGAAAGCCCCGGTCAGCGTGGCGGAGCCGGCGAGCAGCCAGCGGTTGCAGCGCGCCAGGCGGCGTAGGGCGGCGTCGCGGGAGCGGCTCGATGGCGGGGTGCTCATGGGTACATATTCGACGCCCAAGCCTTCGATTCACTAAAGAGCTCGTTAGAGAGCTCTTATCCTTGTTTTCCCGGTGAGAGGCCCCACCGACAAAACGTGCTCGACGGCGCGCTGCTCAGTGGTGGTGAAAACCGTGAAACCCGTTCACCCAGGGTCCGAACTCGGGAATCACGAGCAGGGCCAGGACCAGTCCGGCGACGAGCATCCCGGCGAGCGACAGCATGCGCCCGTCCCTCCCCGCCTGCCGGCCGGAGAGTCCGGCGAGGCCCTTGCCGGCGCCGCCGTAGTCCGCCCGCAGCGGCGCGGGCAGATCCGCCAGGTGGCCGAGCACGTGCAGTCCGGTGAGGGCTAGCCACGCGAAGAAGCTGAACTTGTGAATCGGAAACAGTGTCGAGCGCGAGCTCGGGCCGGCAAACAGCAGGGCGACGCCGCTGCCGAACACGACCACCGTCGAGAGCACCACGAGCGGGGCGAGCAGGCGCATCGGGGTCGCGGGCGGGCCCTTGCGCCGGTAAGGCGGGTTCGCGGTGTAATAGCGGGCAAATCGATACCCGGTGCTCGCCAGCTTCAACAGCACCGGTCCGATCAGCAGCATCCCCAAGAACAGATGCAGCCACAGCAGCTGCCCGATCCGCACGATCGTCACCCCGAGCACGGCTAACAGCACGAGCAGCAGCACTCCCGCGGCGGCGGTCAGGCGCTCGTTCCCGTCGGTCCCGCCGCCGGTCAGGCGCTGATCGCTTGCCATTTCACACAGTCTCAGTCGCGGGCTAAGGACGAGATAACCCGCTGGTGAGAAAGCTCTTTTATTTGCCGTCCGCGTTGCGCCCGGCTCACGGGCGCGATCTATGCTGGGTGGATGTGGAGCCCCATTGGTTTTTGGTGCCCCGCCTCCTTTGAGCTGAGCGAGCAACGAAGACGCAGGCGATGATCCTCCTGATCGAGGACGAGCCCGGGATCGTCGACTTCGTCAAACGTGGCCTCGAAGCGGAGGGGTTTCCGGTGGAGGCCTCGCTGAACGGCTTGGAGGGCGAGCGGCGCGCGCTGCGGGAGAGCTTCGATCTGATCGTGCTTGACCTGATGCTTCCCGGCCGCGGAGGCATGGAGATCCTCAGCGCGCTGCGTCAGGCACGACTGAGCGTTCCCGTGATCGTGCTCACCGCGCGCGGTGAGATCGAGGATCGCGTCGCCGGGCTCGATGCGGGCGCGGTCGACTATCTCGTCAAGCCGTTCTCGCTCGCCGAGCTGGCAGCCCGCGTGCGCGCCCAGTTGCGCCTCGCGACGCAGAGCCCGGCGGCATCGCTGCGCGTCGGCGACATCGAGGTCAACCTGATCGCCCGGGATGTACACCGCGCCGGGAAGCCGGCACGGCTGTCGAGCACCGAGTTCGACCTGCTCGTCCACCTCATGCGCCACCGCGGTCGCATCCTCTCACGCCAGGAGATCCTCTCGGCGGTATGGGGCTATGAACACGATCCTCAGACGAACATCGTGGATGTCTACATCGGCTATCTCAGGCGCAAGCTCGGGACCCCCGAGCATCCGGCGCCGATCCGGACGGTCCGCTCCGTCGGCTATCGCCTCGACGATGCGGGCTGATGCCTCGTAAACCCTTGCTCCAGGGCGGGCTGCGTTGGCGGCTGACAGCCTGGGTCGCCGTCGTGATGCTGTTGTTTGCCGCGGTGATCTTCGTGGCCGTCTACCGCGGTACGGCGACGCAGCTGCGCCACCAGATCGACCGGGCGCTGGCGGGCAACGCGAGCGAGTTCTCCCACAATCTGAAGCTCCAGGACGAGGATTCTCCCCACGCTCTGGCAGCGGCTGCGACTCGCTACGTCAACGATCAGCCTTTCGGCGCCAGCTCGACGTTGCTGTTCGCGATCATCCCCGGAGCGGGAACGAGCACCAATCAGCCCGAGCTTCTCGGCAGCGCCGCCCCCGACAACGACGAGACGCCCGCCGAGCAGGATCAGGAGAACCGCCTCGCCCATCGCGTGCTGGGCGTTCACGATGGCTACTCGACCGTGGACTTCCCCGACGTCGGCGACCTACGTCTGCTCAAGCGACAGGTGAGCATCGACGCGCGACTGCGCGTCACGATCGGCGTGGGAGAGCCCCTGGCGGCGGTACACGAAGCCCAGCATGGCATCGCGCAGGCTTTCATCCTCGCCGGTGCGCTGGCATTCCTCGCAGTGCTGCTGGCTTCCTATCTGGTCGGCGCGAGAGTTTCGCTTACCCTTGCGGCGCATGGCCGCGATCGCTGCCCGGGTCGACGCGGGTGAGCTCGAGCCTCGCATCCACGAGGCAGGCGGTCCTGGAGATGAGGTGCGTGTCCTCGCCGACGCGTTCAACCATATGCTCGATCGTCTCTCCGAGGCGTTCGCGGGCCAGCGCGCGTTCGTGGCCGACGCCTCCCATGAGCTGCGCACTCCACTGACCGTAATCCGGGGCCAGCTAGAAGTGCTCAGTGCCCAGCAGCACCCCCCGATCGAGGAGGTCCGGCGCGTCGAGCGTCTCGTCCAAGCCGAGGTCTCGCGAATCACTCGCCTGGTGGACGACCTACTCCTGCTAGCCAAGTCCGAAGAGAGGCAGTTCTTGCACATCCAAGCGATTGACTTGCGCCCCTACGTCGAGGACCTATGGGACGGGATGAGCCTCACCGCCGAGCGCAAATTTGAGCTTTCACCGATACCCGATGGCACTCTTCAGGCTGATCCCGACCGGCTAGCGCAAGCCCTGCGTAATCTCGTCCGCAACGCGATCGAGCACACCACCGTCCCCGATGGGCTCGTCCGTCTGGACGTGGAGGAGGTAGCAAACGAGGCGCTGCGCTTTGTGGTCGAAGACGATGGCCCGGGCATCGCACCAGATCAGCGCGAGCGCATCTTCGACCGCTTCCACCGCACCGACTCCGCGCGCGACCGCGCCTCGGGCGGAACCGGGCTCGGACTCGCGATCGTCCGCGCAATCGTGCTCGCCCACTCGGGGCGCGTCGCCGCCGGCGAGCGACCGGGTGCTGGCGCGCGGGTCGATCTCGAGCTGCCTGGCTTCACCGCGGCAAGCACTCGCGCGCACGACGCTGAGATGGCCGGACCGACCCCCGGATCGCGTTGACGCACCGACGATGCCAGCGCCGGTCGGCCTGGAGCTCGCGTTGACACGCCGGCGACGCCAACTTCGCCTGCTCGCGCCGGCCGCGCTGCTACTCGTCGTGATCCTGCTCGTGGCGCTGATCGTGGAGGCCGCGAGCGGTCCCTCCTCGCCGAGCGGTGGGCTCGCCGCCCGTCAGGAGGGCGCGGCGCGGCCCACCTCCGGTGGGCACCAAGCCTCTGGCGCGTCTCGAATCGTTGCCCCGAGGCTGCGTGCGCGACGTACGGGCATGCTGTCCGCCCCGATCGAAGACGCCGCCACGGCCACTTTCGGCGAGGGACGCGTCGTGCTGCTCGGTGGGCTGGACGCCGAAGACACCTCCACCGCCGCGATCACGGAGCTCGCCGCCGACGCGCAGGGCACCACCGCGACCGACACTGGCGCACGCTTACCCGAAGCCCAACACGACGCTCAGGCCGCGAATCTCGGTGGAGATGTCTACGTGTTCGGTGGTGGGCAGTTCAGCTCCTACGATCACATCCTGCGCTTTGACCCGACGAGCGGCCGCGTCTCCGTGGTGGGACATCTGCCCCAGCCCGCCTCCGATGTCGCGGTTACGACGCTCGGTGGCATCGCATACATCGTGGGTGGCTATAACGGCCGGCGAGCGCTCGACACGATCCTCGCATGGCGTCCCGGGGAGGACCCGACACTCGTCGGTCATCTCCCCACAGGGCTTCGCTACGCGGCCGTCGCGGCAACCAGCTCGAAGGTGATCATCGCCGGCGGCTCGACAGAAGCGGGGGCCAGCCGGGCGATCCTCAGCTTTGACCCCGCCACCGGCCGGGTCATTCAGATTGGCAGCCTGCCTCACCCGCTAACGCATGCGCCCGCCGTGAGCCTCGGCGGCGCGGTCTATGTGATCGGAGGCCGTGGCTCCGCGTCGGACTCCCAGACCTCGGCGATCCTCGCGATCGACCCCGGCAGTGGCCGGGTCCAGACAGCGGGTGCTCTCGCGCTCCCGCTGTCCGACGCGGCGCTCGCCCCAGAAGGGGGGAGCATCATCCTCGCGGGCGGACGGAGCACCACCGGCACGCAGGCCGCGATCTACGAACTGACGCCCCTGCCGGGGTAGGCCGCTCGTGGAGCTTGTCAGGGAGCCTGCATCGAGTGCGCGAAGCGCATCGTGAGCGAGTACGGCGGCGCGAGATCCACACCGTCGGGGTTGGCCAGATAGCCCGGCTGCGAGCCGGGCTGGTGGGTATGGCCGTACTGCCAGACGATGCGGTCGGTGTGAGGGTCGATGACGATCACGCGATCGTTGCGATCGTCGTTGGCCAGCACATCCCCGTTGGGCAGCGGCAGCGCAAGCGAGGGGTGATCGAGCGCGTCGGCGCCGGTGGGTTCGTAGCGCCACAACAGCTGACCCGTCGTCGTGAACGTCTCGATCGCCCCCGGGCTGGTGTAGTCGACCGAGAGGAACACGCCGGGGCGCACCTCGTTGGTGTCCGATGGGTAGCTGAAGCCCGGCGGGTTGGTGTCCGTGATCGGTCGTCCTTCGTGGCCAAGCACGTCGATCCAGTCGCCGTTGATCTCGGTGACGACGGTGTCGCCATTGCTCATCGGGAATGCTCCGTTGGGACTGCCGTAAGAGACGCCGAGTTCATGCGAGCAATTACCCGTCTCACCCAGCTGCTGAGCCACACGATGAGCCGGCGGCCGGATCACGACGATGCGGCAGTTCTTGATGTCCGCGGAGAGAATCGAGCCGCCGGGCGTGAGCATCGCATCGTCAGGGTTGTGCAGATAGCCGGGTTCTGATCCCGGCACGCCCGGATGCCCATAGCGATAGGCGATCCGCCGGTGAGCCACATCAACGACGCTGATCACGAAGTCGTCCTCCTGGGTGGCGACGATCTCACTCCCGTCCGGCGAGAAGAAAGCATCGTCGGGCAAGTTGAACGACTGTCCCGGCGCGAGATCTCCAGATTCCGGAAAACGCCACAGCACCTGGCCCGTGGGGCTGATCTCCAGCAACCGGTTGTTGTCACGATCGGCGATCAGCACCGGCCCCGGCAGCACGCTCGGGTTCGAGCCCGCGAGCAGGCCACCACCCGAGGACGAGTCGCGCGCGCTCGCCGGCACGTGGCTGGATGTCTTCTCTGGGGACCGCACCGCGTCACCGACGTGAACGGCGGGGTCGCCGCGTGACGGACTACCGAGACCCTGCACCACCACGATCAGAGCAACCAGGGAGACAACCGTCACCGCCACTGCCACTAGCCGCCGACGTGTGATCTCCTCCTGGCGCGGGTCAGTCACGCCTGCGTCATCGCGGCAGAGAACATGCCGCCAGCATCGATTGGCCAGCTAAAGCAGGGATCAGCCCCCAATGAGAAACCTCTCAGGAGACCAGGGTCTTCGATCGCCGACGCCGGGCGCGCCGGCTAGAGCCGATACGTCGAGCGGCAGTGCGATCATGTAGATCGCGGTCGCAAGCGCCTGCATGGAGAACCCGAAGCTAAGGTGGGCTGGCGCCCGATGAGGGGCCAAACAGGGGCGCGCCCGGACCACCGAAGCCGCCGCCGTGGGCGGCCTGGATCCGTCCCTCCCACACCGCTTTCGCACCGAGATCGCCGGTCCTGAAGGTCATGTAGCCGGCGCTGATCGATAGCAGCACGAGCAGGACGCGCAGCGCCGTGAACATCGCCTTTGGAGACAGCAGATCGTCCACGATGCCCAGGCCGGTCGGCATGCCGCCGGAGATCCGCTGCGCGGCGAAGGTGACGATCAACGTCGCGGTGAAAAGCACATAGATGTAGGCGAGGATGTGCGCGGCATGCGAATGTTCGGAGATCAGCGTCGCGGCCTGGCCCTGCAGGTTCAGCTCGGCGCGCAGCGCGGCGCCGGCCTGCATCGTCAGGAAGATCGAGCCCATCGCGACGATCGACACCACCGCCAGCGCGATCCCGTAACGCGCGAACCACTCCCGCTTGACCATAAAGACGACGGCGGTCACGACCGTCGTCGGGATCAAGACCACCGGCACGTGCACAAATAGCGGATGCGCGGGCAGGCCACCGTAGATCGTTGTGATCCTGATTGGCAACGTCAGAAAGCCGAGGAACGCGAGCAGTGTCAGCACGAACTCGGCGCGCCGCCAGTCGACTCCAGTCCGGCCCGGGGCGCCAATGCTCTCGGTACTCATTGCCGCGCAGGCTATCGGCGGGCGGTAAGCCATCTCTAAATCGCCCTGCCAACCCAAGGTCCGGTAAGCACCTCACTCCAAAATCTCATCGGCGAGCAACGCTATA
Source organism: uncultured Solirubrobacterales bacterium (assembly GCA_963837135.1). Taxonomy (GTDB): domain Bacteria; phylum Actinomycetota; class Thermoleophilia; order Solirubrobacterales; family Solirubrobacteraceae; genus Palsa-744. Next base: position 64,252 of record CAWILV010000002.1, on the reverse strand, counting down.
ACGCGGCGGGCGATGTCATCGCGGATCGCGCGGACCCGATCGAGCGGGCGTTCGTTTGGGTCGGGCAGGTCCCAGTCGATGTAGCACTTGTCGGGAATGTACGGGCAGGCGTCGCCGCAGCCCATTGTCACGACTACATCCGCCCGCTCGGCGAGCTCGCGCGTGAGGAGCTGAGGCTTGCGGTCGGAGAGGTCGATCCCGAGCTCGTTCATGACCGCGATCACCTCGGGGTGGACGTGCTCGGCGGGGGTGGTGCCGGCGGACAGCGCGGTGTGCTTCCCGGCGGCGGCGCACTCGAACAGGGCCTGGCTCATCTGCGAGCGGCCAGCGTTGTGCAGGCACACGAATAGAACGGTCGCCATCTACCCGCCGACCGCCGGCTGACTGATCGCCGCGTCCGCGCGTTCGTGATGAGGGACCACTAGCTCGGCGGCATCGGCTGGCGTCACGTAGGGATACAGGACGCGGATTGTGAGGATCGCGCAGACACCGCCGATGAGTTGCGCGACGACGAAGCCAGGGACGGATGCGGGCGCGATCCCTGCGAAGGTGTCCGAGAACATGCGGCCCACGGTGATCGCGGGGTTGGCGAAGCTCGCCGAGCTTGTAAAGAAGTAGGCGGCGCCAATGTACGCGCCGACGGCCGCCGGGGCGCTGCTCGTCCGTTTGCTGCGCGCGAGCGCGAAGATCACCAGCAACAGGCCAGCGGTGGCGATCGCCTCGGAGAACAGGTGCGCGGGCGTGGCGCGGTGATGCATGGAGATGCCGATCGCGGCCAGGGAGAACATGCCGTTTGCCACGACGGCGCCGAGCACGCAACCGGCGATCTGCGCGGGTAAGTAGGCGAGCGCGTCGCGCCAGCGGATGCCACCGAAGCTCGCGTCGGCAAGCGAGACGACCGGGTTGAAGTGCCCTCCGGAGACGGGGCCGAACATGAGGATGATCGTGTAAAGCCCTGCTGCCGTGGCGGCGGCGTTCTCGAACAGCTCAAGGCCAACGTCGTTCGGGGAGAGGGTCTGAGCTGCGATGCCCGACCCGATCACGAGCGCTGCAAGGAAAGCCGAGCCCAACAGCTCGGCGAGCAAACGGCGGGCAAGCGGAGGCACATCGTGGGCGGGCACAGGCCGGATCGTATTACATTGACATTTACTACTTCAATAGATATAAGTAGATCGATGCCCGTCGATTTGGAGCTGGCCCCCAAGCAAAAGCGGGCGGCCGGCGAGCGCTGCTGCGAGCCCGTTGTCTACCCAGATGTGCAGCGTGAGGACGCCCTGCGGATGGCCGAGGTCGCAAAGGCCCTTGGCGACCCGATCCGGTTGCAGCTCGTGGACGTGCTGCGCAAGCACGCCGGCAAGGTCTGCGTGTGCGAGCTCCTACCCCTCTTCGATATCTCTCAACCGACCCTCTCCCATCACCTGAAGAAGCTTCGCGACGCCCAGATCGTGGACTCCGAGCGGCAGGGCTTATGGGCCTACTATTACGTGATCCCAGACGCCCTGGAGGGGCTATCCACATGGCTGAGCTGAAAGCATGAGCGGCGCGGAGCTTGGGCTGGCCCTGTCGGTGTTCCTCGCCTGCACGGTCGAGGCGGTCGAGGCGCTGACGATCGTGCTCGCCGTCGGCAGCACGCGCAGCTGGTCATCCGCGATGAGCGGCGTCGGCGCCGCGATGCTCGCACTCACGGCGATCGTGGCGGCACTCGGGCCGGCCATCGCCTCGCTGCCGATCGACGTGCTGCGAGTGCTCATCGGCGGCCTTTTGTTGATCTTCGGCCTGCAGTGGCTGCGCAAGGCGATCCTGCGCTCCGCGGGGTTGAAGGCCATGCACGATGAGACCCTGATCTACGAAGTGCAGGCCGCCGCGGCGCGCGCGGCCGGCGCCAAACATGATGGGTTCGATGGCTATGCCTTCACGATCGCGTTCAAGGGGGTGCTCCTCGAGGGTCTCGAGGTCGCGTTCATCGTGCTCACCTTCGGCGCCAACCAGCACCGTGTCGCCCTGGCTGCGGCGGCCGCGGGACTTGCCGTTCTGCTGGTCATCGCCGTGGGCGCTGCGGCGAGAGCGCCGCTGGCGAGAGTGCCGGAGAACACGCTGAAGTTCGCGGTCGGAGTGATGCTCAGCTCGTTCGGGATGTTCTGGGGCGCCGAGGGCGCCGGCGCGAGCTGGCCCGGCGGCGACGCTGCTCTGCTGGCGATCATCCCCGGAGTACTGATCGTTGCGATCGCGATGTCCAAGACGGTGGCCCGGAACTTGGCCTCGGCACCCACCGCATACAGCGGTCCGCTGACGGCCGACACCACCGACCGGACGACGGTGAGCGCATGACACGAGTGCGTGGGTTCCTGCTCGCTGTATGGGAGTTCGTCGTCGGCGATGACTCGCGCACCGCGGTCGGTGTGGCGCTGGCACTCGCGTTGACCGCGCTCGTCGCTGCCGTAGGTGTCTCGGCCTGGTGGGTTATGCCACTTGCCGTGCTCGGGCTGCTCGCGCTCTCAATCCGACGTGCCGCGCGCGGTGCATCACGCGGAGGATGAGCTTCCTACTGCGCGGTCGGCTCGCTGGGTGTAGACGAACCAGACGAAGCCCACGACGGTGAGCAGGCTCGCGACCCAGAAGTTCAGGCGCTCTCCGAGGATGTGGTGTGCGGGGTCGACCCGCAGCAGCTCCTCGAAGATGCGAAATGCCGAATAGCCGGTGACGTACAGCGCGAAGATCCCCGGTGCGCGAATCTGCTTGTGACGGATCAGCCACAGGAGGGTGGCGGCGAGCGCGAGGTCCCAGATCAGCTCGTACAGGAACGTTGGATGGAAGGTCGAGTAGGCCAGGTATCCGACGGGGCGGTGTTCCGGGCTTATCTGCAGGCCCCAGGGGAGGCTCGTGGGACCGCCGAAGAGCTCCTGGTTGAAGTAGTTGCCGACCCGTCCGATCGCCTGGGCGACCAGGAGGCCCGGGGCGGCTGCGTCCATGAACCTGGTGACGCTCACCCGGTGGCGGCGCAGCGGGATCAGGCCGCCGAGGAAGCCGCCGGCGATCCCGCCCCAGATCCCGAGGCCGCCCTGCCAGATCGCCAGCCACCCGTACCAGTTGTGCTGGACTTCGTTCCAGCTCGTCACGTCGTGATAGAGCCGCGCGCCGAGAATGCCCGCGGGCACGCCCCACAGCGCGACGGTGTAGACGAGGTCCGGGTCACCGCCCTTCTCGCGCCAGAGCCTGCGCGTCAGGAGGACGGCAGCGGTGATACCGACGACATAGCAGAGCCCGTAGAAATGAAAGAACAGCGGGCCTACGTGAAACCCGTTGCTCGACGGGCTGGGGATCGAGGCGGGCATTGCCGGCTGAGGCTAGCTCACGCCTGCGCACCCTCCGTCGCCGCGATCCCCACATTCCTCTCACCCTGATCGGCGTCCGGGGATGAATATCCCGCCCCTGCCCCCGTCCCGGCCTTCGGTACGAGGAACCCGGCGAGCAGGCAGATCAAAAGGAAGCCGGTCGCCATCAGAAAGGTCTCGGTGAACCCGGTGACGGTCGGCAGGCCGTCGGCGGAGGTGTTCCCAGCGATGAACGTCGCCGACAGCTGGCCGCCGAGCGCGCCGCCGAGCGTGCGCATGACGGTGTTCATGCCGCTTGCCACGCCCGTCTGGTGGGGTGAGACGGCCTGCACGATCAGGTTGCCGAGCGCCGCGAAGGCGAGGCCGACGCCGACCCCGAGCAGCCCGGCGGCGATCAGCAGGTCGTAGGGGTGGCTGTGCGCGACGGCGAGCAGCGCGAAGGACGCGGTGCTGAACGCGGTCCCCGCCAGCAGCGCTGTGCGCGAGCCGAAGCGGACGGAGATCCGGCCAGCGTACAGCCCCAGGATCGTCATCCCGATCGTCGAGGGCAACAGGTACAGGCCCGACGCGACGACGGAGGCGCCAAAGCCGAAGCCGGTGCTCTTCGGCAACTGGGCGATCTGGGGAATGACGATGAACGACGCGTACATCCCCGCGCCGAGCAGAAACGCGGACGCGTTCGTCGTCCACACGCCGCGGATTCGCATCATCGTCATGTCGATCAGCGGATTTCTGCTGCGGACCTCCACTGCGATCCAGAGCGCCGAGATCGCGACGCCGGCGGCGAGCAGGCCGAGCGTCTTCGGCGATCCCCAGCCCCATGTCGTGGTCTCTGAGATCGCGATCAGCACGATCGAGATGCCAGCTGTCATCAGCGCCGCGGCGAGCCAGTTGATGCGCCCGGGGAGCTTCACCGGAGACTCCGGGATGAAGCGCCACGTCGCCACCGCGGCGAAAACCGTCGGGATCAGCGGCAGCCAGAACAGCCAGTGATAGTTGAGGTGCTCGATGATCACGCCCGAGAGCACGATGCCCACGCCGGCTCCGACACCGAGGATCGCCGATAGCAGCCCGATGCTCCCGGCGACCTTCTCGCGCGGGAACTCGTCGCGGACGATCCCGAAGGCGAGCGGGAAGATACCCCCTGCCGCCCCTTGGATGAACCTGCCTACGACGATCACCGCCAGCGAGCTCGACACCGCGGAGAGGAGCGTGCCCGCGGCGAGGATCACGAGCGTCCACAGGAGGATCTTCTCCTTGCCGTACATGTCGCCCAGCCGGCCCAGGATCGCGGTGCCGACCGAGGCGGCGAGCAGGTAGGCGGTCAGCAGCCAGGTGACTTCGGTCTCAGTCGCGTGCAGGGCGTGCTGGAAGGTCGGCAGCGCCGGCAGCACCGCCGAGCTGAGCATCGCGTACGCCAGCCCGCCGAGCGCGAGCACGGCGAGGATCAGGTTTGGATGCGTGCGGTCTTCGGTGGTCGCCGCGCTCACACGCGCATTATGGCTGCAGTTCGAGCGCGTTCAGGATCTTCGACCACTGCGCGACGGCTCTCGCTTCTGCGTCGACCAGTTCGCTTTCGAACTGCCTCGTCAGCGCCAGTACGCCGCGCTCGTGAGAGTCCTCGTACGGAGCGAGCAGATGCGCCGGCACTTCGCCGATGCCGACGTTGTTGGCTTTGTAGCGTTCGTCAAACTGCGTCGTGCTCGCCGGCAGCGTCCTGTAGCCGCTGGCGGCCCACGCCCGCACGTCACCGCACACGTCCGGCTCCTCCAGCGCGGCGAGCGCCTTGAACTTGGCCGCGTAGGCCTTGACTTTGCGGGTGAGCTTCTGATTGCTCCAGTGCAGGTGAGCGACCGTTTCCGCGAAGCCGTCGACCACCTGGACGTCGGCGCGGATGAAGGCGACCGACATCGCGCCGATCACCTCGTTGCTGAGCGCCGCGGCGGCTTCGTTCTCGGGCGAGGCCGCAGCTGCCATCGGGCATTCCGCGCTGAGCGTCTGCTGCAGGCTTTCGAGCGCGGCTTCGCCGGTCTGCATGTTGATCCGCGCTGTGTGCGCCAGCATGTAGTCGGACTGGATGTAGGTCTCCGTCGTGGCAATGTCCTCCGCCTTGGTGTGGTTGCCTGTCCCGGCGAGCGCCTGCGCCGGCGCAGGCGCCACCGCGACGGCCAGCGCTGCGACGAGGATGTAGATTGGGTGTGGGGTTAGCTTCATACCCAAACGGAGGATAGGCCCATCATGGATCTCGTAAACCACCAGTGCTGCCTCGCCGCCCGTCCTGTCGGCCTGCCGAAGCCGAGCGACTGGCGCTACACCGAGGAGCCCGTTCCCGAGCCGGGAGATGGCGAGGTGCTCGTGAAGGTCCTGCTGATCTCGCTCGATCCCGCGATGCGCGGCTGGATGAACGACGTCCGCTCCTACATCCCGCCCGTCGGCATCGGCGAGGTGATGCGCGCGCTCGCGGCAGGCGAAGTCATCTCCTCCAATGATCCGGCTCTCTCCCCCGGGGACCTCGTCACCGGGCTGCTCGGCGTGCAGCGCTACGCGGTCGCGCCCGCCGGTGCGCTGATGAAGGTCGACACGTCGCTCGCCCCGCTGCCCGTGTACTTGAGCACGCTCGGCATGACCGGCATGACCGCCTACTTCGGGCTGCTCGACGTCGGCAAACCGGTTGCGGGCGAGACCGTCGTGATCTCCGGCGCCGCCGGCGCGGTCGGTGGGGTCGTCGGTCAGCTGGCGAAGCTGAAGGACTGCCGCGCCGTCGGGATCGCGGGCGGGGCGGAGAAGTGCCGCTACGTCGTCGAGGAGCTGGGCTTCGACGCGGCGATCGACTACAAGGCACAGGATGTCGCCGCGGGCCTGCACGAGCACTGCCCGAAGGGGATCGACATCTACTTCGACAACGTCGGCGGGGAGATCCTAGACGCAGCGCTCGCGCACCTGGCGCGTCACGCGCGCGTGGTGATCTGCGGCGCGATCTCCCAGTACAACGCCACCGAGGCCGTCGCGGGGCCGTCCAACTACCTGTCGCTGTTGATCAACCACGGGAGCATGACGGGCTTCGTGATCTCCGACTACTACTCCCGCTACGCGGAGGGCCTGCGCGAGATGGCCGGCTGGTACGCCGAAGGCAAGCTCTCCTCGCGCGAGGATGTCGCCACCGGTCTGGATAACTTCCCCGACACGCTGCTGCGGCTGTTCTCGGGTGAGAACACGGGCAAGTTGGTGCTCGAGGTCGCATAGACACTGAGGTCGAAGAAGTTGGTAAAGATCGCGCCGTCCGGCGCGCCAAGGCGGCAAGTGCGCGGTTTGCAGAGGTATCGTCCGCACTCGACTCGCTGGTCTGCTCCGTCCCGGCGCCCGAGGGGTCGACTCTGAATGAAACGGAACGGCCTCATCGTCCTGCTGGTCGCCATCGCCGCCGGGAGTGTGGTCGCGATCGTGCTGGGCGGCTGCGGGCAAACCGGCTCGCACGGCTCGGCTCAAAGCGGCTCCTCCCCAGCGTGTCTGCCCGTCACACTGGACCACAGCGCCAAGTTGGCGGGGCTGGGAGTCGACGTCTCGCCGGCGCCGGAAACCGACACGGCGAACCCGCACACGCAGATCAGCTTCCTGGGCGCGGCGCCCGCGCAGATCCACGCGGTCTCTGTCGTAGGGGAGCGCAGCGGCGATCACTCCGGCCACCTCGACGGCTACTCGCAGGGCGACGGCGCGAGCTTCGTACCCGACAGCCCATTCGACGCCGGTGAGGACGTGACCGTGCATGCCGTGATCGGCGCGACGAGCGGCGCGACGGGCGGCGCGTCAGGCGGCGGCAGGCCGATCGCCTTTCAATTCCGCGTCGATACTCCATATCCGACGGCAAACACCCCTGCGTTCGGAAACCCACAGGCGGCGCCCGCCGACTATCAGAGCTTCTACACGATGCCCGGCGTTCAGGCCCCGGTCCTGACTATCGCCGTGCCGGACCGCGATCCCGCGGCCGGCGACATCCTTACGACCAACGGTCCCGGTCCCGGTCAGTACGGACCGCTGATCTACACGCCGCAGGGCAAGCTCGTCTGGTTCGACAAGCTGCCGGGGGGCGAAGCGGCGGAGGATCTGAACGAGCAGTCCTACGAAGGCCGGCGCGCCTTGACGTGGTGGAAGGGCAAGGTGCTATCGCTCGGCTTCGGCCAGGGCGAAGACATCGTCATGAGCTCCAGCTACCAGACGGTCGCGAGGATCACCGGCGGCAACGGCCTGAAGGCGGACCTGCACGACTTCCAGATCGCTCCTCACGACATCTCCTACACGACCGCGTACAACCCGATCCGTTGCGACCTCAGCCCGGTCAAAGGCTCCTCGCGCGGGGCGATCGTCGACACGGCGATTCAGGAGATCGATATGAAGACGGGCCTCGTACGCTGGGAATGGCACAGCCTCGACCACGTCGGCGCGGCGGAGTCCGAAGTCGAAGTCCCGACGGACTCAACGCCTTGGGATTACTTCCACCTCAACTCGATCGACCCTGAGCCCGACGGGAACATCTTCATCTCGGCGCGCAGCACCTGGGCTGGCTATCAGCTGCAAGGCGCCAGCGGCAAGGTCCTCTGGCGACTAGGGGGTAACAGGAGCTCTTTCAAGATGGGCCCGGGCACGAAGACGGCGTGGCAGCACGACGGCCGCGTCCTCCCGAACGGCGAGGTCACCTTCTTCGACGACGGCTCGAACCCACCGATCCACAGTCAGTCGCGTGGGGTGCGAATCGCGCTCGACTTCAAGACCCTCCAAGCGCGCCTCGTCTCCGCCTACACCCATCCAAACCCGCCGCTGCTCGCCCCAAGCCAGGGCAACATGCAGACGCTCCCGGATCAGAACGCGCTCGTGGGCTACGGCGGGGTGCCCGCGATCAGCGAGTACGCGGCCAGAGACGGCTCGCTGCTATTCGATGCCCACCTGCCGTTCGACATGTCCTTCTATCGCGCGTACCGCTTCCCCTGGAGTGGGCGCCCGCTGAGCCCGCCCGTGGTCCTCGCCGCCTTGAACAACACGGGCGAAGAGACGATCGTGCACGCGAGCTGGAACGGCGCCACCGAAGTGGCTTCCTGGCGCGTGCTCGCGGGCAAGCACACCGGGTCGCTCGCGGCGCTGGCCACGATCCCTGTCGGCAATGACTTCGAGAGCTCGACGACCCTGCCGGAGAAGTACGCCTACGTGGCGGTGCAGGCGCTCGACGCGGCCGGCCACGTGCTCAGCGCCTCAAAGACGGTTCAGCCGATCAGCTACGCCGCCTCGCTCCGATGATGAGCCGGCGGCGACTCAGTAGGCCGGTTTGGACTTGTGCTTGTGCGTCGCCGGCGTCGTGGTCGTCGTCGCGGGGGTGTTGCCCGTCGTCGCCGGTGTCGTCGTGGCGGAAGAGGAAGAGCTCCCCCTTTACTGCCGCACCCAGCCACCGCGACAGCGCTCGCCAGGATGGCCGCTGTCGTTAGCATGGCGGTCAGTGGCGTTCTTCTCATGGGCCGGGCTCCAATCGTCGTTGCGCGAGGGTTCGGACGCTCACCCTACCAAGCGTTCAGAGAGCCAATCGCAGCCGGGCAGGCCGTCATGAGCGCCGAGGCGACGACGAGCCCAGGGGTGACACAGACACCCCCGGCCGAGACCGAGAACAAGCAGGGCTCCGGTTCGGCGTGGCTCTTGGCCGTCTGTTGCGTGGCCCAGTTCATGGTGATCCTCGACCTGAGCATCGTCAACGTCGCGCTGCCCTCGATCCAGTTGAACCTCGGGTTCTCCGCGCCCGAACTGCAGTGGATCGTCGACGCCTACGCGATCACGTTCGCGGGCTTCTTGATGTTCGGCGGCCGCGCCGCCGACCACTTCGGGCAGCGCCGGATGTTCGTCCTGGCGCTGCTCCTGTTCGGGCTCGCCTCGCTCGCCGGCGGCGCCGCACAGGGCCGGGAGATGCTCATAGTCGCGCGCGCGGTGCAGGGCCTCGGCGGCGCCCTGATGGCGGCGTGTTCGCTGGCGATCATCACCTCGTCGTTTGCGCCGGGTCCGCAGCTGCACCGCGCGATCGGGCTGTGGGCGGCGATGAACGGACTCGGCGGGGCGGCCGGTGTGCTGTTCGGAGGGATCATCACTCAGGAGCTCACCTGGCGCTGGGTGCTGCTGATCAACCCTCCGATCGCGATTGCGACCGCGCTGGTGGCGTACGCGGTCGTGAGCGAGCGCCGCAGAGCGCGGGAGGGCGCAAGCTTCGACCTCGCCGGTGCGCTGACGCTGACGATCGGTCAGATGGTGCTCGTGTTCGGGGTCGTGGAAGCGGGGCTGAAGGGTTGGGACACGCTTGCCGCGCTCGGCCCGATCATCGGCGGCATCGCCCTGCTCGTGGTGTTCGGCGTGATCGAGACGCGCCTCGCCTCTGAACCGCTGATCCCCTTCAAGGAGCTGACCAAGCCGCTGCGGATCGCCAACAACATCGTGCTGCTGTTCAGCGCGTCGCTGTTCCCGATGTGGTTCGTGAGCTCCCTCTACCTGCAACAGGTGCTGGGCCTCTCGCCGCTGCACACCGGCCTGGTCTTCCTGCCGATGACGTTGATGATCATGCTGGTCGCCTCACGCACCGGCAGGCTCGTGAGTCGCTTCGGTGTGCGCCCGGTGCTCGGCGGCGGGCTGATCATGTTGACGGCCGGGATGCTGCTGCTCGCGAAAGTCGGATCCAGCGGCAGCGCGATCGTGTACATCATGATTCCCGGGCTGCTCACGGCGGCGGGGATCGCGATGTCGATCGTCCCCTCGACGATCGCCGCCACCCAGGGCGCCAAGGAGGGGCAGGCAGGGCTCGCCTCAGGCCTCGTCAACACCTCGCGCCAGATCGGCGGCGGGCTTGGGCTGGCGGTCCTGGTCACGCTCGCGACCCAGCGCTCGAGCCACCTGATCGGCACCGGTCAGCAGGTGTCGCAGGCGCTGACCGACGGCTTCCGGCTCGCCTACCTGATCGGCGCCGGCCTGGCCGCGGCGGCGGCGCTCCTCACGTTCACGGCGCTGCCCAAGCCCGCCGGTGCGCAGAAAGGAGCGGCGCGTGCTCTGGCGGTCGCGATCGCCACGGTCGTCGTCGGCTTCGTCGCGGTCGACCTCGCGTTTGCGGGCTCGCATGGCGCTCCGGTCGGGGCGTACACCACCCGCGGCGCCTACAGCTTTGTCACCGAGCCAACGCTGCACCCGCCGAAGCTCCATACCGACGGTCCAGTCCTCGCCGGCAAGCTGGCGCCCGGCTACATCCTCACCGCCAACTTCTACAACCTCAATTATCCGCCGCTGGTGGGTCAGAGTGGGCCGCTGATCCTCGACCGCAACCTGCAGCCGGTCTGGTTCCAGCCCGTGCCCGAAAGCGTCGTCGCCTCCAACCTGAGCCTGCAGACCTACCAGGGCAAGCCGGCGCTCGCCTGGTGGCAGGGCGTCGTCACGAACACCGGCTCGACCGAGAGCGGCGAAGACGTGGTGGTCAACCAGCACTACCAGACGGTCGCGAGGCTGAAGGCGACGGACGGCTGGGTCCTCACCCTCCACGAGTTCCTGATCAGCGGAGAAGACGCCTGGGTCACAGCGAACAAGAACATCGCCAAGAACCTCTCCAGCTACGGCGGCGCCTACAACGGGGCGCTGATCGACTCGGCCGTGCAGGAGTACAACCTGAAGACCGGCAAGCTGCTGCGCAGCTGGGACGCGCTCGACCACATCCCGCTGGGCGACTCATACGCCAGCGTGCCGACCAACGGGTTCCCGTGGGACGCCTACCACGTCAACGCGATCGACCTGACCGGCGACGGTACGTTCTTGGTGTCGATGCGTAACACATGGGCCGCCTACCTGGTCAACGACACCGGCAAGATCGAATGGACGCTCGGCGGAAAGCGCTCGAGCTTCGAGTTCGGCCCGGGCGCCGCCTTTCAGTGGCAGCACGATGTCAAGCTGGAGGTGGGCGGGCGTTCTGATTCGACCGTCACCCTGTTCGACGATCATTGCTGTCAGCTCACCGGCGGCGGCACTTCGGTCCCGGCGACCGGGCCATCTCGCGGGCTTGTGCTAAAGCTCGACCAGGCCGCGCGCACCGCGACGCTCGTGGCCCAGTACCCCGGCGGCGGCAAGTTCGAAACCGAATACATGGGGGACACGCAGCCGCTTCAGAACGGCAACACGTTCGTCGGCTGGGGCTCAGAACCCTACCTCTCGGAGTACAGCTCGTCGGGCAGGCTGCTGCTGGAAGGGAGCTTCCCCGGTTCCGACCTGAGCTACCGGTCGACCCTGGAGCAGTGGGTCGGACTACCGCTCTCCCGGCCCGCGGGCGCCGCCCGCCAAACGGATCGCAAGACCACGGTGTACGCGAGCTGGAACGGCGCCACCGAGGTCGTCTCCTGGCGGGTCCTGGCTGACGCTGGAACCGGCTCCGGCTCCGGCCCCGGTCCGCTGGCCGTCGTGGCGCGGGCCGCCAGGTCTGGCTTCGAGACGGCGATTGGAGTGCCGAACGGCCACAGGAGCTTCGAGGTGCAGGCGCTTGGCGCCAACGGTGGGGTGATCGGAACTACCCGGCCCTTCGCGCTGGGTCGGTGACTAGACTGCGCCTCGATGACGACCCAGTTCATGACGATTCTCCTCGCCACGGACGCGTACGCGGGAGCAGCGATCCGATGAGCAGGCGAGGCTCGACAGGGGCCATGTTCGCGGCGGTGGCGGCCGCGATCGCACTGTCTGCCTGTGGCGGCACGTCTTCGGCTACCTCCGACGTGCTCGACGCCGACGCGGCCGTGGGCGCCGCCGCCTCAGGCGCGGTGACCGTCTCGCCGCTGCCGGGCACCCCGGACGCCTCGCCGCAGACCCAGATCAGCTTCCTCGGCGGGGCGGGCACCCAGGTGTCAGACGTGCACGTCGTTGGGTCGCGCAGCGGCAATCACGGGGGAAGCCTGCGGGCCTACTCGACCGGGACGGGCGAGAGCTTCCTGCCGTCGCACCCCTTCCAGACGGGGGAGCGTGTGAGCGTTCATGCTCGTGTGGACTCCGGCGGGACGACGCAGACTCTCAGCACCAGCTTCACGATCGCCAACCAGGACACGGTCAGCCAGAGGCAGTTCCCGATCAACCCGGGTAACCCAAACGCGATCCAGCACTACAGCTCCGCTCCGGGACTGACCCCCTCGAAGGTGTCGATCACCACGCCCGCCAAGCCCGGCGCGAGCCCCGGCGATCTGTTTCAGGCCCCCTATCAGGGCAAGGGCTCGCCGGGGCCGATGATCTCCGAACAGAACGGCGGCCTCGTGTGGTTTCACCCGCTGCCGAAGGACGATTCGGCGACGAACTTCCAGGTTCAGCAGTACGAAGGCAAGTCGGTGCTCACGTGGTGGCAGGGGAGGATTCTCGAGGTCGGCTTCGGTCAGGGTGAGGATGAGATCTACAACACCTCCTACCAGCACGTCGCGACGATCTACGCTGGGAATGGCTATCACGCCGACCTGCACGTGATCAAAATCACCCCTCAGGGAACGGCGTGGATCGACATCTTCGACCCGATTCATATGAACCTGTCCTCAGCGCATGGGGAGGCAGACGGCGTGTTGACCGACTCTGTCGTGGAGGAGGTCGACATCAAGACTGGGTTGGTGATGTGGGAATGGCACGCGCTCGGGCACATCCCCGTCGGCGAATCGAACAACCCCGCGCCGAAAGCCAGCTACCCGTGGGACTACGTCCACATCAACTCGATCTCGCCCGGGGGGGTGGGGTCCGATTCCCAGGCGCAGGGGGTGGGTGCAAATCAACCGGGCGACGTGCTGCTGTCATCACGTAACACCTGGACGCTGTACGACATCGACCTCCACACCGGCGCCATCATCTGGCGGCTGGGGGGTAGCCACTCGAGCTTCAAGCTCGGCGCGGGCACACGCTTCTACTGGCAGCACGACTCCGAATGGCAGCCGGGCGGGCTGATCTCGGTGTTCGACAATGGCTCTGACCCGCCGAAGGAGAAGCAATCACGAGGACTGCTGCTGGATCCGAACACGTCCAATCGCACAGTGACGCTCGTCAAGCAGTTCACCAACCCGTCAAAAACACTGCTGGCCGAAAGCCAGGGCAACCTGCTCAATCTGTCCCCCGCCGAAAACACGTCCGGCAACTGGCTGATGGGCTACGGCGGGCTGCCTAACTTCACCGAGTACGACACCTCAGGCCATGTCCTGCTCGACGGAACGCTCGGCAAGAACGTGCAGAGCTTCCGCACCTACCTGCAGCCGTGGAGCGCCCAGGCGCCGGGCGTGCCCGCGGCTGTAGTGGACACGAGCGGCGATACGCCGCTCGTGTCGGTGAGCTGGAACGGGGCGACCGGAGTGGCCTCCTGGCAGGTGCTGGCAGGACCAACGCCGAGCGTGCTCGCCCCTGTGGCCAGTGCGGCTAGGGCTGGTTTTCAGACGACGATAGCGCTGCCCAGAGCGGCCGCCTACGTACGGGTCCAGGCGCTGAACAGCGCAGGCGCCGTGATCGGCACCTCGGCTGCGGTCGGCGGTTGAGCGCGCGCCCACCCGTGCCCGCCCACCGGCACCTGATCGTCCGCGCGCTGTCCGCCGGTCTCGTGGCCGCGCTCGGGATCGCGGCGCTCGTCGTGGGATTCGTGGGATTCGTGGGCGCGAGCCGGGCGTATGACGCCGGCGTGAGCGCGGCAAGCCCGGGCTGTGTGCCGCCGGCGCTCAACGTCTCCGCGGCGCTCGCCGGCGCGCGCGTGACGGTCTCGCCCGCTCCCGCAATGAGGGATGCCTCCAGTGCCACGCAGATCAGCTTCCTCGGCGTGCTCTCCAACGAGCTGTCCGACATTACCGTCACGGGCTCGCACAGCGGCGCGCATACGGGGCGCCTGCTCGCCTACTCCCAGGGCGATGGCGCCAGCTTCGTGCCGGCGAAGCCGTTCACCCCCGGGGAGCTTGTCACCGTGCACGCCGTGTTGAGCGAAGCCGGGACGAGCACTCTTCGGAAGGCGACCCCGTTCGCCTGGAGCTTCACCGTGGCGGTGCCCGACGACCCGGGGTCGGCGAGCGTGACCGAGAGCACCCGCCCGAGCTCGGCGCCCGCGCCCGCGCCGAAGGAATATCAGAGCTTTCTTTCGCGCCCGGAACTGCGCCCCCCGGATGTGACGGTCTCCGCGAAGGCGCAGACGGCCACGGGGGGCGACCTGTTTCTTGCTCCCTATTCCGGAATCGGTCAGTACGGGCCGATGATCCTCAACGTTCACGGAGAACTGATCTGGTTCAAGTCGCTGTCTCCCGCCGGCACGCGCGCCGCGAACTTTCGCGTGCAGGAATACGAAGGCAAGCCCGCGCTCACCTGGTGGCAGGACCCCCTGATCGCCGACGGGTCCAAGACGGCGGGCGAGGTGATCGCGAACAGCTCCTATCAGACCGTCGCCGTCGTCCGTGCCGGCAACGGCTACCAGCCCGATCTGCACGAATTCCAGATCACCCCGCAGGGGACCGCCTGGATCACGGTCTACGACGCGATCGACTGCAACCTGTCCTCGGTTGGCGGACCCAGGGACGGCGCCGTCGCGGACACGCTGCTGCAGGAGATCGACCTGAAGACGGGTCTCGTCATGTACGAGTGGCACAGCCTCGACCACGTGCCCCTGGCGAACTCCTACGCGTCGGCCGCGCCGACGAGCAAGAGCGAACCGTTCGACTACTTCCACATCAACTCGATCGACACGGAGCAGAACGGCGACCTGCTGGTGGACTCGCGCAACACCTGGGCCGCGTACGACGTCGATCCGAAAACGGGGCAGGTGCGCTGGGAGCTGGGCGGCAGGCACTCGAGCTTCAAGCTGGGCCCAGGTGCCAACCCGGCCTGGCAGCACGACGCGCGCCAGCAGCCCGATGGCGCGATCACGTTCTTCGACAACGGCGCGTTCCCGGCGGTGCACCCGCAGTCGCGCGCGATCGAACTCGCGCTCAACTCGGCCACCAGGACGGCGACGCTCGTGCGCAGCTACGAGCATCAGAACCCGCTCGTCGCCGGCAGCCAGGGCAACGTGCAGGCCCTGCCCGGCGGAGATTGGATGGTGGGCTGGGGCCAGGCCGGCTACCTCTCGGAGGTCACGCCCTCCGGGCAGGTGCTGTTCAACGCGCACCTGCCACCGGACTGGGAGTCCTACCGGACCTTCGCGCTGCCGTGGGCCGGGCAGCCGTCCGAACCGCCGGCGCTGGCGGTCGCGAGCAACCCGCCGACCGCCGCCGGGGGCGCGGGCGGCAAGTCCTTCGGCACGGGTGGCTCACCGGCAACCGTCTACGCGAGCTGGAACGGCGCGACGGAAGTCGCCTCTTGGCGGGTACTCGCGGGATCCTCGCCCAATGCCCTGGCACCGGTGGCGGCCGCTCCGAAGAACGGCTTCCAGACAGCGATTGCGACCCCTGCGTCGGTGAGCGGGCACTACGTGGCGGTGCAGGCGCTCAACAGCGCTGGTGTGGCGATCGGCGTTTCAGCGACGATCAAAGGGTAGCCCGCCCGGTCCGGCCACCCCGCCTACCGGACCCACCGTTCGTCCTCCCGTGTCCACCGTTCCCGCTCCCGGATCGACGGTGCCCCCGCCCGGTCCGATCCGCTCACCGTGCACCTGCTCTTCGAGTGGCCCGACTTCGCGTTCGGAGCGGAGTTTGCGCCGCGCGGCGGCCGTTGCGGCGGCGGTCCGCGCGGTCGAGAAGTAGTCGGCGAAGCCGCGCGCGTGCGCTGCGGTCAGGCGCGGCGGCAGCGGACGGCGCAGCTCCTGGCGAAAGGCGCGCTGCAGTTCGGTGTGCATCTCCTCCTCCAGCGCGCTCTGTGAGGCGCTGTTGTGGAGCTCCAGGCGCCCGGAGTGGGTGCTGTAGTCATACAGCTCGCGTTCCTCGCCCCGCGCGAGCGGTTCGATGCCCTGCACCGGCCAGTTCGAGTACGTCGCGAGCTTCGCCGCAGGCGTGCGCAGCGCGACGACGTGCAGCGGCGCATCGGCCGCGTAGGGCTCGATCGCAAACTCGGTCACGGCCTCGTCGGTTGCGTGCAGCACGTAGGGACGGCCGGGAGCCGTGGGGTCGGCGAGGATCCCGGCGAGGTCGGCCCGGTCGGCGATGTGGGAGTAGCGAGGGTCGCGCCGCCACTCGTCAGATCCGCTGGCGATCGTGAGTAGCAGCGGCGCGAGGTCGACGCTGGAGGTGAGCTGCTCGCGGACGCGTTCGGGGGCGCTGGTGAGCAGGCCGCGGGGGTCCTTGACGAGCAGCGGCACGCGGATGCCCTCCTCGTAGGCGGAGGCGCCCTTGCCGCGCAGCCCGTGCGAGCCGCCGTACTCGCCGTGATCGGAGGTGAACACGATCACGGTGTTCGCCGCTACCTCGGGGCGGCTCTCCAGCGTTTGCAGAACCCGGCCGATGTGATGGTCCACCTCGCGCTGGATCTTCATGTAGAGGTCGAGGAATTCGAGCCATTTTCCCGTCGCTTCCGGGCCCGTGAAGGGCACTGGCCCGAACGAGGCCGCCGAGGTGTCCTGGAAGGTGCGTTGCAACAGCGGCTTGTTGCGCTCGATCAGCAGCTCCGGCGTCTCGAAGTTGGGCGGCAGGCGCCCGATCACGCCCGGCGCCTGCGCCTCGGCTGGGACGCGATCGGTCCACTTGTACCACCAGGCGATGTCGTGCGGGTTGACGAACGAGACCGTGGTGCACCAGGGCTCGCCGCCGCCCGCGCCGCCCCGACCGCCGCTGCCCGCGCCGCCGGCGCCCTCGTGGGCGAGGAACTCCTCGAACTGGTGCGCGATCTGAGGGTCCACGCGCCAGCCCTGGCCGGGGCCGCCGTCGGGTGATGGATAGGTGCCTCCCGCGAAGCCGTAGTCCTCCAGATATGGCCTGCCCACCGCCTGTGTCCACTTGTTGTCGTGATGGGTGAGGTGCCACTTTCCGTACCACCAGGTGTGGTAGCCGTGTTCGCGCAGCATCGTTCCCCAAGTCGGGAAGCCGGGATCCAGTGTGCTGCCGCCCGTGATCATGCAGCCGGTCTGATGGGTGTACAGGCCGGTCAACATCGCCGAACGTGACGGCGTGCAGTCGTTCGAGACCGTGTAGTGCCGCCCGAAGGAGACGGCCCCGCGGCGCAGGCGCTGCAGGTTTCCCGGCAGGCTCACGCCGCCCCCCGGGACCGGCCCGAACCATTGCGGGAAGCGCAGCTGGTCGACCATGATCACGAGGATGTTCGGACGCCGTACGTCCGCGGTCGTAGGCGCGACGCGCCGTGCCGGTTGGGCGACAGGGGCTCCGCTCGGCTGCGTCCCGTCACTGGAGGTGGCGCAACCGGCGATCGCGACGCCCGCGCCCGTCAGCAGGCTGCCGGCGACCGCGCCGCGCTTTAGGAAGGTGCGCCTGTCGGTCTTCTGATCTGGTTTCATGCCTGCGATGCGCGTGCGGATCGTTGGCTTAGCGGCATTGCTGGGGATGGCACTGGCCGCTCCGGGCGCATCTGCGGCTCAGCCCACTCGCGCGGCTGGGTCGGCTTCTGCCCATGCGGCCGGGGTCGCTCCGGTTTGCGAACCAACGACATTGAACACCTCCGCGACGCTTGCTGGATCTGTGACGGTTTCCCCGCTGCCGGGAAGTCGCGACGCCTCGCCGCAGACGCAGATCAGCTTCCTGGGAGTTCCTAAAGGCGACCTTAGCCGAATCAGCGTCGTCGGCTCGCGCACCGGTACCCACACCGGGCGCTTTCAGGGCTACTCGGAGGGAGACGGCGCGAGCTTCGTCCCGAGCGAGCCATTCGCCCAGGGCGAGACCGTGACGGTCAGCGGGCAGGTGGCGAGGGGCGGCGCCGTCCAGCCGCTGCTCGACAGCTTCACGATCGCCTATCAGGACCCTCTGACGACCACGCCCGAGACGATGCACAATGCGAGCTCCAGTCAGGTCCAGGTGTTCCGCTCGCGCCCGGATCTGCGCCCGCCGACGGTCACCGTGACCGCGAGCTCGCCCGCCGTTGCGCCCGGCGACGAGTTCGTCGCCCCCTATTCCGGACCCGGTCAGAGCGGGCCGATGATCCTCGACCCGAGCGGCGGGCTGCTCTGGTTCAAAGCGCTGCCGAAATACACCTCGGCCACCAACCTGCGGGTGCAGGAATACGCGAGCAAACCGGTGCTGACGTGGTGGCAGGGCGACATCTCGGTGCACGGGTTCGGGCAGGGCGAAGACGTGATCCTCGACAGCGCCTACGCGGAGATCGCCCGCGTCAGGGCCGGCAATGGGTTACAGGCGGACCTGCACGACTTTCAGCTGACCCCCCAGGGCACGGCGCTGATCACGGCGTATGACCCGATCCACTGCAACCTCTCAAAGGTCGGCGGTCCCGCGGATGGGGCTGTGACCGACGGGACTTTCCAGGAGGTCGACGTCAGAACCGGGCTCGTGATGTACCAGTGGACGAGCCTCGATCACGTCGCACTCAGCGAATCCTATGCTCCGGCGAACACCACGAATACAGAGTTCCCGTTCGACTTCTTTCACATCAACTCGATCAACCTCGACCAGGACGGGAGCCTGCTGATCTCAGCGCGGAACACGTGGACCACGTACGACCTCAACGCTCAAACCGGCCAGATCAACTGGCAATTGGGAGGCAAGCATTCGAGCTTCACTCTTGGTGCCGGGGTCGCCACCGCCTGGCAGCACGACCCGCGGCAGCTCGCCAATGGGACCTTCAGCATCTTCGACAACGGGGCTTCCCCAACGGTGCACAGCCAGTCGCGCGGGATCGTCGTGAGCCTCGAACCGCAGGGCAAAACCGCGACGCTCGTCAGCCAGTTCACCCACCCGCCGCCGATCCTGACGCAGAGTCAGGGCGACATCCAGGCGCAGGCCAACGGCGATTGGTTCGTCGGTTGGGGGGAAATCCCCGATTTCTCCGAGTTCAGCCCCACCGGCCAGCTGCTGTTCGACGCGCACTTCCCGGCCGGAGATCAGTCCTACCGGGACCTGCGCTACACCTGGATCGGTGCCCCCACGACCCGCCCGGTGTTCGCTGTGGTGCCCGCTCACGGGTCGGCCGCGGTCAGGAGCACGGGGACCGTCTACGCGAGCTGGAACGGCGCCACGCTCGTCGCGAGCTGGCGGGTGTTCGTGGGGGGCTCGACGCGGAGTCTGAAGCCGGTCGCTCAGGTCGCGCGGAGCGGCTTCGAGACCGCGATCGCGCTGCCCGCTGGCGCCGCCGGCAAGTTCGTCACCGTGCAGGCGCTCGGTGCCGGCGGTCTGGTGCTCGGCGGCGCGGCTCCGGTGGCGGTGTCAGGTCTCTGACGCTCACGCCCGGGGCACGCTGCTCCTGCCTCCAGTGATATCCGTGTGCACAGCCGTCCAGTCTTGAGTTGGTGCGGCTTGATCGACTAGCCTTGGAGCGTCGCCCTGGAGGGGTGGCAGAGCGGTTGAATGCGGCAGCCTTGAAATCCTTAAGCGCCGAAAGTCGCGCTTCTCGAACCGCTCCCGATGTTTGGCTTTCCTGAGCGGTTTTCCGCGTGGTTAAGCGGATTCGGCTGGATGTCTACTCCGCGTGGGATGCGCTGCGGGACCGCTGTAAACCGCCTGAGACCGCTCGATCCGCGCTCGAACTGGCGCGAGTTTGGCGCGAAAACGGCGTAGTTGGTTGAGGGTTGCCGCTGACCCCGTTAGTGTGCCGGTCTTCTCTCGCCGCGCGTGGAACGACAAAGCCCCGGCCGCATAACTCCGAGGAGTCCTAGGCGGGACCGGGGCGTCGTCAACTAGCCTAGCGCGAACGTGGACGAACAGCAAGCACGCGCCTGGCTATCAGAACCGCGCTACGCGCGGTTCCTCGATGCGGCTGGCGGCGATCACGAGCGAGCCGTGGCGCTGTACGAGTGGCACGCCGAGCTCACCATCGCGTCGTTCGGCCTGATCCACCACTTCGAGGTGCTCCTGCGCAACACCGTTGACGGAATCCTCGGCGCTGGTCAGCCGCAGACGCCGATCAGAGACACGTGGCTGCTCGACTTCGAGATCCTCCAGCCCGATGGGATCAAGCAGGCCATCGTCGCGATCGAGCGGCTGGAGAAGGGCAAGATCGTTACCCGTGGACGGGTCGTCGCTGGCGTCTCCTTCAGGTTCTGGGCCGGACTCTTCGGGCGCCGCTACGAGGAGCTGTGGAGGCACCAGCTGCGAGCCGCTTTCCCGCACGCCGCGCTGACGCGCAAGGACCTCAGCTCCAGGATGCGGCTGATCCAGCGCTTCCGCAACCGTGTCGCCCACCACGACTCGCTGCTCGACCAAGACGCACAGGCGCGTCTCGAGGACATGCTCACGATCGCTGGATGGATCGACCCTCACGCGCAGACATGGCTCACCGAGCGTAACGATGCGCTCGCCATCGCCCGACAGATGCCCTGAGCAAGTCGAGGAATCCTCGTCGTGTATGGCTGATCACGATGCGGTGTTGTTCGACTTCGCCGGCGACCCCACCGACGGCGCCTGAGCCGGTCACGGTAGCCTTCATGTTTCCGCGTGGAAGGGTGGCAGAGCGGTTGAATACGCCGGTCTTGAAAACCCACCGGCGGTAATTTGCGCCTCGAAGGCATGTTCGGTGTTCTTGGCTCTAGCAGCCATATTCGGCGCGGTTGAGCGGGATTCGACCGACCCCTGGGGTCAAGCCATCCGGTGGCGGACCCACCAGAAGCAGAAGCCGGCGACGATCAGGGCGAGTGCCACGAAGATCGCTGTCTCGTAGGCCTGGAAAGGCCAGTAGTTGCTGGCGGGCTGGTAGGTCACGGCCTCATGGAACGTCGTGGAAAGGTGCACGACGCATTCCTTGAACGCGGCTGGCGCAGGTCGGAAATCGCGGGTCGGACCTTCGACGATGCCGGGGCAGTGTCTCTCGAGGAGCCGGTTGACGTATTGAGCGGATGGAGCCCTACCGGCAGCGTTGACTATTTGATTCGACTGGATCCAGGCGTTGAGGATGGTCGGGTTGCCGGCCATCAGCGTGGCGCCGGAGGCGCCGGAGGCGAAGCCAACGTTCGGCACCGTGCCGAGTGCAGCGCTGACGTGCGTAGGGGCGATCAGATTGGGCCTGACTACGTACGACACGAACAGCCGCAAGCCGACGAACGCGAGCAGCGTGGTTGCCATGGCTGGCAGCGTGCCTCGGATGATCACGCCAGCGGTGATTCCAACTGCGACCGCGAACGCGGTGTAGCCGATCGCGACGATCCCTCGCTCGTCGAAGACCCCAGGCGTGAACCGGTTCATGTTGACCTTGTCGACGGGACTGAACCACCAGCTCACCATCAGGCTGAACAGTGGGCGGCGGGTGTCCGGAGGCAGCGACGGTGGATCAGACTGTGGCATTCGCGGGTTGGTGGCGGACCCACCAGAAACAGAGGCCGATCTGGACGATTGCGAGGCCGAGAAAGATCAGGGTCTGATACGCCTGGAAAGCTGGGAGAGATGCACGCTGTCGGTCTGTGTCGCGGCGGGAGCGGGGGAGGACTTGAGGATCGTCAGGGTGACGCTGAGACGTACGTGAGCGGCCTTCACAAGCGCCCGGCCCGCCGCGTTGAGCGTGAGCTCGACCGTTGCCGTGCTGTCCGTCGGGATCGAGAAGCTGGCGGTCCCGATCGTCTCGGTCTTGGCCTTCTTCCTGCCCTTGCCCTTCGTCTTCGCCGTCAGGGTGAGCTTGCCGGCGCACGTCATCGCGCCTGCGCAGGTGAGCTTGACCGCCGCCTTGCCGCTGGCCTGCACATCGATCGTGGACCCGTCGAGCGATACGTTGCCGGTGGCCGCCGTTGTGGCCGGTGGCGTCGTCGTGGCCGGCGTTGTGCTGCTCGCCGGTGGAGTGCTCGAGCCGCCGCCACCACCCGTAGTGGACCCGCCACCGCCGGTGGGCGTTTCCGATGTGGACGCCGCCGGGAGGGCGACGCCGAACACCGTTCCGGTCAGCTGTTCCAGGGTGGGTGTGGTGCCGCTGCGTTTGATGATGGCGGTGATGCACGGTGGGCTGCCCGGTTCAAATTTCTGGTCGGAGACGGCTTCCCATTCCCCTTTGCCATTGTTGGCCTGGGAGTTCCACCAATGCAAGCTCGTGCCTCCGCCCAGTTCGCAGTCGCTGAAGCTGAGGAGTTCGAAGGTGTTCCCGGTGGAGAGGAAGACGTCGATGAACTTGCCGCTGCTTTCAAATTGCGGGGCGCCTACGGGGTTGGATGCGTACTGTCCCGCCG
Organism: uncultured Solirubrobacterales bacterium; assembly: GCA_963837135.1. Taxonomy (GTDB): domain Bacteria; phylum Actinomycetota; class Thermoleophilia; order Solirubrobacterales; family Solirubrobacteraceae; genus Palsa-744. The sequence continues at coordinate 41,686 of CAWILV010000002.1, read as the reverse complement.
TGACGGTGCCGGTGCCGCCGCTGGCCGTGGCCGTCAGCGGACCATCGCTAGCTTCGGCTGGAATGGACGGGTTGGTTGATGTTTCGGACGCGCTGTCAGTCAATGATGCCGGGACCACGGTCCCCGTGACGGTCTGCGGTGAACCGCTCTCTTTGTAGTTGATGTCCAGTTCCTCGTCACATCCGGACAGAAGGGCGATATCGGCGCCTTTGGGCGCGTTGCCGAAAGCACCGGAGAGGCTGCCCCTGGTGGAGATCAGCGTGAAGGTCTCGCCGAGTGGTGGGAGCGACGAACAGCTCGTCTGGAGATCAACCAGTCCGAGGCGCGAGCCACCCAGTTCGATCGTCCCAGTGGAGGTCAACTGCGAGATACTCGTGTAGGCGGGCAGGGGCGCTGGCACTTCGTTCATGTAGAGATCGACTTCACTGGTTGAATCAAATGTAGCGCCGGGAGTTTCGAGCTTCCCCTCTGGTTCGTATGGGACACGTCTCACATCGCCCGCGTCCACGTCTGCGCCCGTACTCGTCAGCGGCCCGATCTTTCCTTCTCCACCGAATCCGGCGTCGATCACGTTGATCGGCTTGCCATCGATCGCATTGAGCTCGGGGTCAATCGGAGCCCCCAAGGGCGACTCTACGAGCTCAACATCGCCATTTTCAGATGCCGGATGACCGGCGCCGGCGCCGGTGATGGTGAGGGGACCGACCTCGTTGTCGACCCGATCCAGGTTCAGAACGGCGCCATCCTTGACTTCGATCGCGAGCGGATCCCCCGCTGGTCCTGTCAAGGGTTTTTCGAGGTCGAGCTGGGCACTGCCATAGGAATTAGCGCCACCGTTCCCGGTGATGCTCCAACTCTGCTGTGCATCAATTGTAATCGGAAGCCCAATTGCGGCCCGAGACGGTTCGGCCGAGGTGGACATCGAGAGACCGCCCTCGCCGAGCATGATACCTTCCCCGGCGAGGTAGTAGTCACCTTCGACCGCCAGCTTTTTGCCTTCGATTTCCAACTTTTCGACGGTCAGGCCGGGAATGTTGTTGGTGCTGTCGCAAAATGGGGACATCGTTTTGAGCCGGACATGACGCACTCGGAAAGTCGAGCGTGCCGACTGTGCCCGCAGGCATGCCTGCATCCCAGTTGGCTTCATCCGACCAGCTTGTGTCGCTGATCCCGCCCGCGCCACTCCACGTGAAGGAAGGCGGAGTAACCGCGCTCGCGGTCGCAGGGACGAGCAGCAGCGCCGCGACTGCGGCCAGGGAGACGGTCACTGCGTATGAGCGGCGATGGTTTGATCTTCTCACGGTATCTCCTTGTGGTCGGCGGGGCTACTTCTTGCCCTTCGCTTTGGTGGCCTTCTGCTGGACGAGATGGACGCTCTCGGTCTGCGTCTGCGTCGGGCCGGGTGACGTCTTGAGGATCGTCAGGGTGGCGCTGAGATGCCCGTGAGCGATCTTCAAGAGCGCCTTGCCCTCGCTGCCCAGCGTGAGCTTGACGGCCGCGGTCTTGCCCGCCGGGATCGAGAAGCCGGCCGTCCCGATCGTCTCCGTCTTGGCATGCTTCTTTTTGCCCTTCTTGGTCGTGACCTTGGCGGTGAGCGTCAGCTTGCCGCCGCACGTCGCCGTGCCCATGCAGGTGAGCTTGACCGCCGCCCCGCCGCCGCTCTGAACGGGGATTGCCGAGGAGGCAAGCGAGACGCTGCCGGTAGGTGCTGTTGTGGGTGGCAGTAGCGATAGCGACGTGGACAATGCCGACGCTGACGTAGACGATTTCGCCGTCGATGTCGGCGGAAGGGCGACGCCAAACACGGTTCCGGCCATCTCTTTCAAATTGGGCGTCGTGGTTTCGTTGATCGTGACTGTGATGCACGGCGGGCTGCCCGACGGCGATGTCTCGTCGGAGACGACCGGCCATGCCCCGTTTTCATACCAATGCAAGTATTCCCCGCCGTCGAGGTCGCAGTCGGTGAAGCTGAGGCTCGTGAAGGTGTTCCCGGAGGAGAGGAAGACGTCAATGTACGGGCCACCGGTTTCGAACGCCGGGGCGCCTGCTGGATCGGAGCCGTATTGCCCCACATCCACAGTGCCGGTACCACCGCTCGCCTTGGCCATCAGCACCGTGCCGTCAATGGCTTCGGCTGGCTCGGCGGAAGACTGTGTCGTACCGGACGCGCTTGTGACGAGCGGGTATTCTTCGGCGGTGTTGAAACTGATTGACTTGCTGTCGCCGGGTTTCAGCGTCACGATCTGCGGGTCGGTGCTCGTAACATAGACATGACCTTCGTATGACATTCCAGCGTCGTATGTGATCTTCTTTTCGACCAGCACTTCGTAGGTGCCTGGCGTCAATGATTCTTCGCAGAAGCCCGTTTTGCCGCCAACGATCAGTGTGTATTCACCACCCGTGACCTTGCACGTAACCGGCAAGCCTGGGGTGCCATCTATCGGGGTCATCGTCACAACCGCCCCGTTGGTGTCTTCGTTGTACCAAGACGGTCCAAAGGATATTTCCGGCCCGCCAACTTCCACCTTCACGTGTGGCTCCGTGGCGCTGCTGAAGCTCACTGTGTGGTTTTCTCCTGGCTTGAGCGTGACTGATTGAGGGCCGGGCTGGGTAAAGCCCATGTTGCCGGGCTGTCCGAAAGACGCAGGAATCGAGACGGAGTATTCGCCGGGTGCCACTGACACTTCGCAGTGCGCCGGCGTGCCCGTGAGAAACGCTTCCACGCCGCCACCCAAGACGCAGGTGCTCGCCTCAGAGCTCGACCCGCCAACTGGCTGAATAGTGGCAAGCAGGCCATTGACGTCCTCGTTCTGGGGCGTACCAATAACTACTTCCGGCCCCGACACATCAACCGTCACGTGTGGCTCCGTGGCGCTGCTGAAGCTCACTGTGTGGTTTTCTCCTGGCTTGAGCGTGACTGATTGAGGGCCGGGCTGGGTAAAGCCCATGTTGCCGGGCTGTCCGAAAGACGCAGGAATCGAGACGGAGTATTCGCCGGGTGCCACTGACACTTCGCAGTGCGCCGGCGTGCCCGTGAGAAACGCTTCCACGCCGCCACCCAAGACGCAGGTGCTCGCCTCAGAGCTCGACCCGCCAACTGGCTGAATAGTGGCAAGCAGGCCATTGACGTCCTCGTTCTGGGGCGTACCAATAACTACTTCCGGCCCCGACACATCAACCGTCACAATCGGCCATGGCTTCAGTTCGAACATGATCGTGCTGGGCTCGCTGAGTTCGCCCAGCAGCACGTGGCACACTGGTGCTTCGGACGAGCCGCTCACAGAGTGGCAGCCACTGACCCCGGTGACGCTGTAGCCGGTGGGTGCGGTGAGGGTGATCGTGTCTTCGATTTCCGTTGCCACTCCCTCGGTGCCCTCGCCGGCGATCAGCTGGCATTCGCCTGCGCCGAGCGTGGTGCAGGTTTCGGTGGCTGATTCTTCCAGGGCTGGGTAGGTGCTCGAGCAGCCGCCGTTTTCCGGGATACAAGGCGGCGGCAACGTGAAGACGGGCGCGCTCCCGACGCCCTGGATGATGTTGGCGATCGCACCCCCGAGCGGTTTGGAGCCGAGACCTTCGGGCACCTGGGCCTTGACGTTGAGCAGGGCGCCGTTGACGAAGGTGCAGCCCTTGCAGGGCTTGCCCCTGACGGCGATCGGTTCGCTCTTGGCTTCGAAGCCTTCGTATGTGACCTTTACGACCCCGGCCCCGGTGGATTTCGTCCGTTCTTTGGCGGTCAGCCCGATGGTGTGCCCGTTGACCGCTTTGAGTTCGATCGCCCCGGACGGCTGTGGCTCGGGGGACCAGCTCACGTCGCCGGCCGGCACTTCGAGCGATTTGATCGTCCCGGTGTTGTAGTGGCCCTCGATTTCCAGGGTCGCGGTTTCGCCGACGTACAGATGGCCGCCGCTGCCGCCGACATTGCCCGGAAGATTCGAGGCGATCCCGATCCCGACGAGCGTGGCTTCTTCCACGGTGAAGGGGGCGTGGGCGGTGGCATACCCTTCGACCGACACGATGCCTTTGCCGACGGGCGAGTCGGCGGGGACAGTCAGATCGCAGCTGTCAGGTTTGCCGATCGGTTCATCGTTGATGATTTCCCCCTCGCCGTTGGTGTGGCATTCGGTGGAGGCGGTCGGGGTGCTTCCACCGGCGGGAGTAAAGCCCACCTTCACGGACTGATCGCGGGAGAAGCCGATTCCGTTGACGGAGATCGCGGACCTTTCGAGCCCGCTCGTGGGTGACAGCGCCACCGATGGGGCCGGTTGCAGCGGGAAGCTCACTTTGAAGGGCTCGGTGCCGACGGTGACCACCGCGGGAACGCTCGTAACGCTCGTGGGAATGGGCACCCCCAGTTCGCCTGGTGTTGGCACGGTGAAGGTGCACGCGTCGAGTTCGCCGGCGAAGGGAAGCGACCCGGTCGAGCTGGTGGTGCAGGGGACGGAGAGCGCAACGGGCAGGCCGTTCAGGCTCAGGGTCACGGGCTGTTCCTGCTCGTCGGCTTCAGGGAGACCCCGGACCTCGAGCGTATCCGTCTGGCCTTCGTAGCTCTTGCCGACGAAGAAGATGCCGCTCACGTGCTCCATGGTCGTTAGCGACAGGCCGCTCGGATCGGTCGCGGTGACGCTGACCCCGTCACCGGCTTCGCAGTAGGGGGCGAAACACGTGACTTTTGCGAAGGTCGCTTCACCCTTGGAGTTGGTGATCTCCGGGTTCACAGGCGTGGATCCCTCGAAGCGGTTGACTTCAAGCGAGACCGAATCACCCTGCAGCAGTTCTTCGTTTTCATCCTCGACGGTGACGATCACTTCAAACGAGACCAACCCGCCAGGTTCGGAAACGAGCGTCGGATTGGGTTTCACAGAGATCTTCGACTTGGTCGATGAGGGCGCGCCGCCGCCGCCGATCGTGGTGCTCGACGGGTTGGTGGCACCCGATTTCGGTTCGAAGGTCACCTCGTGCCCGTGGCGGTCGACCGCGGTGCACTGGCTGGCGGTCGGGCACGCGACGCCGGTGAGGCCGACGGCGCCGTCAATCGTTGCCGGGGTCGGGGTGCCCGGCAAGCTCGGTTCGAACGTCACCTCGTGCCCGCTGGAATCGACGGCGGTGCAGTATTTACTTCCAGTCGGGCACGCGACGCTCGTGAGGCCATTGGTGCCGTCGATCGTGGGCAGGGGCGAGGGCGGGGGCCCCGGTGAGGCCGGTTCGAACGTCACCTCATGCCCGCCGGCATCGACCGCGGTGCACTGCGTGCTCGACGGGCACGCGACGCTGGAGAGTTCGCCCACCTCCAACCGTTCCAATGAGATCTCGCGGTTGGAGACCGGTTCGAACGTCACCTCCTGCCCGTTGAAATCCACTACCGTGCACTGCTTTTCAGCCGGGCACGCGACGCTCGTGATCCCGCTGCTGGCGTCGATCCGCTCAAAGGAGCCCGCCACCACCACGCCCGAGACCGGGTTGAACGTCACCTCGTACCCGGAGCTGTCGACAGCGGTGCACCGTGTTTCTGTCGGGCACGCGAGGCCGATGAGCCCGCCGTTTTCGTCGATCTCGACCGGCGCTGAGATCGTTGTGCCCGAGCCCGGTTCGAAGCTGACCTCTTGCCCACCACCAGCGACCGCCGTGCAATATCCGCTCCCAGCCGGACACGCCACGCCGACGAGCGAGCCACCGCTGTCGACCAGGGCCGGGATCGTGGTCGGGCTGACCGGTGAGACCGGTTCGAACGTCCCCTCCTGCCCTTCACCAACCGCGATGCACTCGCTCCCAGACGGACACGCGACGCTCGAGAGAGGGATCGGGAGCGCCTGTGCGCTCGAGGCCAGCACGCAGAGCGCGAGCACGGCCGTCACCGCCGCAGCTCCCAACAGGTCCCCCCGGAGCGAGATCAACCGTCGCATGCCGTCAATCACCATACTCCTCACAACACGACGGTCGCGGTAGCGACCTGCTTGCCTTCGTTGAACAGGATCTTATGGTCAGGGCGAGCCGCCGTATTCGGTGCTTTCCGTGACTTTTTTGCCTCCGAGGATCGCGCACAAACGTCCGGTCGCCTTGTTTTCAAGGCCTCCACTGATCGAAGCCCATTCGCCTTCGGCCGTGTTCTCCCGACCACCGGTCACGGAATCGCCGTCCTGGAACCCCTTGGCCTTGCCTTCATGGCCACCGCTTACCGAGTCACCGAGGCCGTTGGCTTCGTTAGCTTCGCCGCCGCTCACCGAGCCGCCTTCGCTGGCCGTGTCGCCTGCGCCTTGCCCGCGAGCTTCTTGAGCACCTTCGGGCTGATCTGGTTGGTCGAGGTGATCAGATAGTGCTTGGCGGCCAGCGCGCTGCCGCTCATGGCGAATACGAGCGCTATTGTCGCGACGACGTTCGCGTAGCTGAGATGCTTGCGGATGGATAGGCTCATGCTCGAGGCCCTCCTGCTCTAGGGAGCGGACGAACCGCGAGCTCGATGTAGCAGCGACGCATCGGCCCGGGACGGTTCTGGAACAGCGTGTTCCAGTCGCGATAGACGCTGCAGTAGATCTTGTGGCGCCCGGTGTAGCGCCCCTTCGGCGCGTGAACCTCTCGGGTCACGCCTGGGCCGCCCGGACCTGCTCCTCCGACGGAGGCAGAACCTCGATGATCCCGTCCAGGTCAACCAGCGATAGCAGCGTCCGCATCGTTTCCGGCTGCCCATAAACCCCCGCGGTTGAGTTCCATGCGCGCAGGTTGCCTTCCAGGTACTCCAACGTCCCCCGCTGAGCAGCATCGAACGTGTCGGCCACCGGATCGCGGGCGAACTCCTCGACCTCGTCGCTTGAGAACGCGGCGAGCCACGGGTATCCAGTCTGCATCGCCCACTCCGGCGGTGGCACCTCGCGATGCTCATTGTAGACCGCCAGGAAGCGAGCCGTCTCGGCGACCTGTGCCTGCAACCGCCGCTGGAAATCCGCGACGCCCTTGGTCTGGATGACGAGCAACTCGCCATCGGCGTCGAGCACTTCCTGGCGTGAGTCCTTCGCCCGGTCCAGCAGCGTTCGGTAGTCGCGCTGAATCTCCGTCGGACCCCACGGCGCGTCAGCGGTACGACCTGACGCACGGCCGCTCCTGTGCTGATGATTCGTGCCTCGCCCGAAGGACAGAAGGGGACAATCTTGGACAAAAGTGTATCGAACTGCTGGTGAGCTTGCGGTACAAAAAGAGAGCCGACGTCGGGAGTCGAACCCGAGACCTCTGCCTTACCATGGATGGCAAGGGAGGTCCTCCTATGGGCTGGAGTCCCGTCCAGTCTGGGTTTTTGGGACTCTGGAGAACTCTGGATGACCGACCTGTGGGGGTGATTTGCCCCAGATCGCCCCAGAAATCCGCCAAAAACGCCCCCCAGAAACCGTCGGGACACTTGTGGTCTGTACGGGTCAAATTGTACTATGTCGGACCTCGGGAACGGCTAGGATCCGGGGCCGCGCCGACGTAGCTCAGCTGGTAGAGCACCTGCATGGTAAGCGCCCAATCCAAAGGCGCTCAATGTCTAGGCTGAGCGCCATTTTCTGCTCCTTGACTGGTGTTTCGCTCGTGTCGCCCGGCGGACAAAAGCGGGCCCCGGTGGACAAAAGCGGACAAATACTGCAAAAAACTACACCGAACTGCTGGTAACCCTGCGGTAAAAATAACAGAGCCGACGCGGGGATTCGAACCCCGGACCCCCGCCTTACCATGATGGGCCCCCAGAGACGCCCTATTACTAGGTAGAGCGCCATTTTTGACTCCTGTGCTGATGATTCGTTGCCCTCGCCCGATGGACAGAAGAGGACAACCTGGGACAAAAAGTGTATCGAACTGCTGGTGAGCTAGCGGTACAAAAAGAGAGCCGACGAAGGGACTCGAACCCTTGACCCCCGCCTTACCATGGCGGTGCTCTACCAGCTGAGCTACGTCGGCCTGGCGCTGGCATCCTACCGCCGCCGGACCGGAGGCGGACCGAAGGAGCAGACTGGCTCAGCACCCCGGGGATGACCTGGGTGTCCGTCTGTGCCAGGCACGTTTCGTCCACCATCTGAGCCGGTCGGCCTAGCTTTGGCGTCCGGAGCATCCTCTCGAATGTACGGTCGTGCCTGACCGTGATGAGCTCATCAGACGACTGGCGGCGGCGCTGGTCGTCTCGGACGCTCGCCGGTCCGGTGATCCGCAGACTCGGGTGCGTCTCGACCACTACCTGCCATCCGTCAGTGGCCCTGGGAGCGCTGTGCGCTGGCGTCTGTATACCCCGCGGCACAGGCTGGTCGGTGTCCCGGGCCCTGAGCCGGCTCGGTCTGAGTGGCATCGTGCCGACGCGGCGAAGGGGCGTCGGCTGCTCGCGGTCGATGTGCGCAACTCCAACCGCGTGGCGGCCTTCCTTTCCTGGCACTTCGAGGACCCCAACATCAAACCGTCGCGAGCGAAGGCCGGGCGCCGCCGCCCACTTCTGATCACGTCAGTGTGCGTTCGCGACGACGTCGAGGGCATACTCCGTGGCGAGTACATGACCGCCGCCCTGTTGCTGACGCTCGTTGTGTCGGCGATCGACACGGTGACCGTCGCACATGGCCGCATCGGCGTGCTCGAGGACTCGGGGATCGCCCTCACGCCCGAGGAGCTCGACGCGTTCGGGTTCACGCCCGGTGTTGGCGAGCCCAACGGCGGCTGGGCAGACCGGGGATACCGCGAACGGCGTCACCCCGTCTAGTCATTCAGATGGCGGCGGTAGATCGCCTCCGCCCGATCGGCCCACTCCCCCGGCAGCTCGCTGTGCAACTCTGCAATGAAGGCGTCGCTGTCCTCGGGCTCAGGCGCGGGAAGCGCGGCTAGGAATTGCTCTGCTTCAGTGGTAACCCATCCTGCAAGCTCTGGTGCCTGGAGCTCGGCCAGCTCGACCAGGCCCCCCGCGACCTCCTCGACGGCGTTACGCCGAGCATGAATTGCGATCAACAACACGTCCGGGATCTGCAGGTAGCGCTCGCGCCGGCCCCACTCGACCGGCGTTATCCCCAGATCACGCACGGCACGACTGATGAACGAAGGATGCACGTCGATGAGTGCGGCGGCCTTGCGGAAGGTTGGGAGCACTCGCTGTAGATCTGTGCGGGGAATCGTCGGTGCGGTTGCCATATAGGGACGGTAGCAGTTGGCTGCAACGATTGCAACCAACGCATCGGTCGCAATCGGCTTGCCGCGACGACTACCGGTAGACCCCACCTCGCCAGGTGCTCCAGCGGCAGCGCGCAAGTCGTTGTTATGAATGAAGACGAGACGGCCCCGAGGTCTTCACGCATCGTCAGTGCCGTGGGTAGGTGGATCGCGTCCATCGCCGGTAGCGAGGGCGTGTGGGCGTCGATGTCGAGCCTCGATCGTCAGCGTCGCGGGCTGCGGTGCTCCCCATTTTCCACCGGAGCGAGCGTGAGCTCGCCGTCAGTTGGCGCACTCGAAAGTCGTCCAACCCAGCAGTCTTCACCGAGATCCTAGGACGCTTGGATGCGCCGGTAAGGAGGAGTGTCGCCCGGCACGGACTCTCGTCGCCTTGGCGCCGTGGCGCGGTCGGTCGACGTGCAGTGGTGCTCAGCTCATGAAGAATTGTTGGTAGAGCAGGAACACGTTGAGCAGGCTGATTACGCCGGCGCAGCCCCAGGCGAGGATGGTGGTGAGGCGGCGGTTGACGTGGATGCCCATGACGTCTCGGCGTCCGGTGAGCATGACGAGTGGCACGAGGGCGAATGGGATGCCGAAGGACAGCACGACCTGGCTTAGAACGAGGACCTTGGTGGGGTTCATGCCGACGGCTAGGACGATGATGGCGGGGATCATCGTGACGGCGCGGCGCAGCATCAGCGGGATGCGGACGTTGATGAAGCCTTGCATGACGACCTGCCCGGCGTAGGTGCCGACGCTGGATGAGGAGGCGCCCGACGCGAGCAATGCGACCGCGAACGCGAGTGCGGCGGTGCCGCCGGCGATGCGCCCGAACTGTGCGTGGGCTTCGGGGATCGTGGTGAGACCCGAGAGGGCGGGGATGTGGAAGAGCTTCGCGGCGACGGCGAGCATCGCCATGTTCACCAGGCCGGCGAGGCCGAGCGCGATGATCACGTCCAGGCGCTCGAAGCGCAGCACGCGGCCGCGCTCTGAGTCGTTGCGGCAGGGCATGCGGCCCTTCGTGAGCGCGGAGTGCAGGTAGATGACGTGAGGCATCACGGTCGCGCCGATGATGCCGACGGCGAGGTAGAGCGAGGTGACGCCATGCAGTCCGGGCAGCAGACCCTTCAGCGAGCCGTGTACGGATGGGCCGATGTGGAGCGTCTCATACAGGAAGCCCGCGAAGATGATCCCCAGCAGCGCCGTGATCGCCAGCTCGAAGCGGCGGAAGCCGTGGGTCTGCAGCTCGAGGATCGCGAATGCGATCACGCCGGTCATCAGCCCGGCGGGGAGCAGTGGCACGCCGAAGATGAGGTTCAGCCCGAGCGCGGCGCCGAGGAACTCGGCGACGTCGGTCGACATCGCCATGATCTCGGCCTGCACCCACATGCCCCATGTGAACGGGCGGGGGAAGCGTTCGCGCACGACCTCGGGATAGTTGCGGTCGGTGACGATTCCCAGCTTTGCCGAGAGGTACTGGATCAGCATCGCCATCACGTTCGCTACCAGCACGACCCAAAGCAGCAGGTAGCCGAACTGCGCGCCACCTTCGATGTTGGTGGCGAAGTTACCCGGATCGACGTAGGCGATCGAAGCGACGAACGCCGGGCCGAGCATCATGATCGTCGCGCGCACGCGACCCCTGGACAGAAGCTGCTCGAGCGCGCTCGGGCCCGCGAGCGTCCCGCCGAGCTCCCCGGGTAGCGCTACGGAGGCGCCCTCGACGGCGCCCTCCAGCGCAGGGACCGGATCGGGGCGCAGCGGTGTTATCCCTGGCCCGCCTCGGTTTCGATGCGCATCGCGCGCGCCAGCGCGCCGCCGATCGCTTGCTCGCGTTCACCGAAGCGCACGAACACCGGCCCGCCGAACGGCTGACGCTCGACGACCTCCAAGCGATCGCCGATCGCGATGCCGTGCTCGGCGAGGTAGCGCAACATCTCGGGGTCAGAGTCAGAGACGCGCACGAAGCGACCGGCGACGCCGGGGGCCAGCTCGTCCAGGCTGTGGGTCTGGCGCTCCTCGATCCCGAGCTCCAGCGTGGGGATCGGATCGCCGTGCGGATCGACCGTCGGGTCGCCCAGCCGCGCGGCGATCAGCTCCTCGAGCTCCTCGGAGAGCACATGCTCGAGGACCTCGGCCTCGGCGTGCACGCGATCCCAGGGCATTCCAAGCTCCTCGGCGAGGAACAGCTCGAGCAGCCGGTGGTGGCGCAACACCTCGAGCGCGACCCGGCGCCCCTGGCTTGTGAGCCTCACGCCGCGGTAGCGCTCGTGCTCGACCAACCCGACCTCGGACAGCTTGCGCACCATCGCCGAGACCGAGCCCGGCGTGACGCCCAGCCGCTCCGCCAGCTCAGTCGTCGATACGGCTGCACCCTCACGGGCCTCCAGTGCATACACCGCCTTGGCATAGTCTTGGACCGATGCAGAAATTGTGTTAGCCACAGCCACACGCGCATTTAGGCAGACCAAACTCTGTTTGTCAAGAGGCAATAACTCGAACGTTCGTTGATCGGCCGCTGCCAACCTCAGCGCAACGTGCGTTAGTCTGAGCTCATGGCCGACGACCGCTGCGACCTCCTGTGTCTGGACTTGGACCGCGCTGAGGCGATCCGCAAGCGTTTGGATCTCGACCTCGCGGCAGGGGCATCCGCTCGTGCGAAGGCGTTCGCCGACCCGACGCGGCTTCTGATCGCGCTCGCGCTCCGCGACGGCGGCGAACTGTGCGTCTGCGACCTCGCCTGGATCACCGGGCGGGCGGAGAACCTCGTCGGCCACCACCTGCGCACACTGCGAAGCGCCGGCCTGGCGAGCTCGCGGCGCGAGCACAAGATCGTCTTCTACGCACTCACCCACGCCGGCCGCCGGCTGCTCAACGCGCACCTCGAGCTCGCCGATGTGGCGCTATGAGTACCCCGTCGCTCGAGCTGCCTGTCGTCGCCGAGCCGGCGCACACCTCGCAGCATCAGGGCCGACTCGAGCTGGCCGAGCGCGACCGCCTGATCCGCCGCGCGAAGGCGCTCTCCTGGCTGAGCCTCGCCTACATGAGCGCCGAGAGCGCAATCGCGATCACCGCTGCGATGCTCGCTAGCTCTGTGGCTCTGCTCGGCTTCGGCCTCGACTCCGCTGTCGAGGCATTGGCGTCGATCATCGTCATCTGGCGCTTCACCGGCACCCGCCGACTCTCCGAGCACGCCGAGCTACGCGCCCAGCGGCTCGTCGCGATCACGTTCTTCGTGCTGGCCCCCTACATCACCCAGGACGCCATCCGCACACTGATCAACGGCGAGCATCCCGGCACCAGCTGGCTCGGGATCGGCCTGTCGATCTCAAGCATCATCGTCATGCCGATTCTCGGCAAAGCCAAGCAAGGGATAGGCCAGCGCCTGGGCTCAGGTGCGACCGCCGGCGAGGGCACGCAGAACATGCTCTGCGCCTACCTGGCTGCTGGGGTCCTCACCGGCCTGGCGCTCAACGCCGCCTTCGGCCTGTGGTGGGCCGACCCCGCCGTCGCGCTTGGCATCGCCGCGCTCGCACTCAATGAGGGCCGCCAAACCTGGCACGGCAAGTGGTGCTGCGCCACCTCGCCGCTCCCGGGCGAGCCGTTCGACACCTGTAACGACAACTGCTGCACCTGACCGGCCACGACGCGACAGCAGCCCCCCGACCCTCCTGCTTCCCCGGGCAGACCAGGAGTGAATGAAGACTTGATCTGTGAGTGGCCTTCAGGCGGCTGCTGCGTTCCGCAGCGTCGGTCCGGCTACATCATCAGCTGCATGGCGGCGAACATGTAGGCCATGCCGAGCGTCATCGCGAACATCGATACCCGAAGGTCGCGGAAGCAGACCAGCGGCTCGGCGGCAGACATCGCGATCGCACCGTCGGGCGTGACCGAGAAGCCGCCACCGGTCAGCGTCTTGTGATCGACGTCGCGCATCCCGTTGGTTATCCACAGCAGCGACTGTGCGGCGAGGTAGGCGACGAGCAGCCATGTGATCGGGCCTTGGAAGCCGGTCGGTGACCACATGTAGGCCATCGCTGCGACGTCGATCGCCGTCACGAGCCACAGCACGTTGATCGCGCGGCCGCTGAGCGCCTGGGCGAGGATCCAGGCGAAAATCGCGATCGCGGCGTTGGCGAACGCGAGCTGCCAGAACCCGCTCGGGATGTTGAAGTGGTCGATCGATGCCGGGGCGAACATGAACGCCATTCCGAACGCCATCAGGACGTGCCCGGCGTGCCAGATCCGCCGCTGACCGTTGGTGTCGCGCATGTGAAGCACGTGAATCACGATGATCGCGATGAACACGAGCGTCCAGATCACCGCCAGCCAACTCGGGAGGATGTTGGTCGTGCCGTGCCCGGCGCTGATCGACATTCCCCCGACCGACGTCGAGGGAGCACCGCCGTGGCTCATGCTCATGTTCATGCTGCCCATGACGGCGCGAATGTATCACGGGCAATAAATAGGCAAGGGTCACCGCTCCTCACCGCAGCCATCCCGCGTGCGAGTGAGCCCTCGCGGGGCTGGCTCACCCTCACCGTCACCGGTTAGTATTCCCGCGCGATGGGTGGCCTTGGCTCTCTATTGCGGTGGCGAGGGCGTCTGCTCTGGCGCTTGGCGCTGATCGTCGCGCTGATCGCGCTGACCGCGCTCGCTCTCAGCGGAGTGATCGAGTCGCTGCAGAGCGGGGCGATGATGGTGCTTCCCGCCCTCGTGCTGGCGGTCGTGATGCTCGTCCGCCCCTATCTCGGCGAGGGCGCCATCGCACGGCTGCATGCCCGTCGCGCAAGGCGGCCGAACGTCGCGACGCCGATGCTTGTCGTGCCCCCGCGTCCGCGCGGGCGAGTGGCGCGCGGTGGGCGTCTGATCGCGGTGGCAATGGCTGGGCGTGCTCCGCCGCTCGCCCTCGTGGCCTGCCGCTGAACATTCGGCAGTCCGCATCTCCACCGCGAGGCTCCGCTACGCGGGGCGAGTCAACGACACCAGTCGGCGTTTTTTGCTGGCCGGGTCGATGAGCGACAAAGGAGTCGCCACCATGTCCAACGGTCACACATCCGCGCGCCCGCAAGCGCACGCGCCATCGTCATCCAGCGTCCCGTTCAGCGGTCGCTTCCGCGTCACGACACGCGGTATCCAGATCGCCCTCGGGGTGGTCTGGCTGCTTGACGGGCTCTTCCAGTTCAAGGGCTTCATGTACACACATGGCATCGTCAGCGAAGTCTTCGCGCCGGCCGCGAAGGGTCAGCCGGGGTTCATCGGCGGACCGATGACAACGTTCGCCAACTTCTACGGGCACGACCTGACGCTGTGGAACACGCTCTCCGGGGAGATCCAGGTCGCGATCGGGCTTGGGCTGATTCTCAGCAAGAAGACCGTGAAGCCCGCGCTGCTCGCCTCCTTCGGCTGGGCGCTCGTGGTCTGGTGGTTCGGGGAGGGGTTCGGTGGGTTGACCTCGAACACGCTGCCCTCGCCGCTGATGGGCGCGCCCGGCGCGGTGATCCTGTACGCGATCATCGGCCTGCTCGTCTATCCCACGAGCAAGCCGGAGGGACGCTCTCCGGCAGACAGAGGACCGCTCGGTGACCGCGGCGGGCTGTACGCCTGGTCGGGGATGTGGGTGCTCTCGGCGGGCCTGTGGCTCGTGAACGTCAACCGCGCGAAGGGCGCCACCCACGAAATGATCAAAGGAATGGCGGAAGCGTCGCCTCATTGGCTCGCCAAGTTCCAGAACTCGATCGGGGGCCACACGCAGGGTCACGGCACCACGATCGCCGTTGTGCTCGCGATCATCTCTGTGGCGGTCGCGCTCGGCGTGTGGACACCATTGAGGTGGCCGGCACTCGCGATCGGGATCGTGCTCTCGCTCGCTTATTGGGTGCTCGGGCAGGACATGGGCGGTCCATTCTGGGCCGAAGGCGCGACCGACTTCAACTCCGGGCCGCTGTTCGTGCTGCTCGCGCTCGCGCTGCTACCGCGGCGGCGTGTGAGCGAAGGCGCCACGGGACGGTCCCCGGCGCAGGCGATCCCGCCGCCAGGGCCACCGGCAGGACTCCGCTCAACGATGCAGATGGCACTCAGTAAGGCCAACCAAGACGCTTTCAACAAGGGAGAGATTCGAATGCAAAGCAGCCGAAAGACGACGAGACTGGCAAGCGGACAGCGCTGGGCTGCGCTCGGCGTATTGCTCGCGGTCATGGCGCTGGCCGTGAGCGGCTGCGGCGGCTCCAGCAGCGAAAAGACCGCGGCGACCGTCACCTTCAAACCGATGGCGGCGTGGGATGCATCGCATATGGCAAAGACGCAGACGAGCTCGATGAAGGGCATGAGCGCCAGCGAGATGAAGAACATGCAATCGTCCGCGAAGGCCGCGGAAGGGCTGCCCTTTGTCGCGACCACCGCCTCGGGCGAAGGTCACTTCGAACAGGTCGGCGACCACCTGACCGGCTGGCGCAGGATCACCGGCCTGGTGCCCTACAGCCGCCACGCCAACCACCTGCACGGCCCCGACGGCGCCTGCAGCCCCGAGAGCAAACAGACCTCCAACATGGCCGTCGTGCTGCCCGACCTGGTGGCGAACGACAAAGGCGAAGCCTACGGAACGGTCAACCTGATCGTCCACCAGCGGGTCATCGGCCCCGGCTACTTCATGGTGGTCCACGCCAAACCGACACCTGCCAGCCAGCAGAACCAGATCGGCTCGGCGCCCGCATCGATGGCGTTCATGCAGGCGATGTCCAACGACCCGGCGATCCTCTGCGGCAACATCACGGTCAAGAGCTGAGGATGGACGTCCGCCGGGCACGCCCGCCGCGCTTGCGCTGGGCGTGCCTGGCGGCACTGCTCGCTGCGCTGCTCGCCCCGGCGTCGGCATCGGCTCACGGGATCGTGGGTCGCGCCGACCTGCCGATCCCGGCCTGGCTGTTCGCCTGGACCGCGACGGGAGTGATGGTGATCTCGTTCATCGCGCTGTGGAGCCTGTGGTCGAAACCACGGCTCCAGCGTCCCCCGGGCCGGGTGCTGCTGCGGGTCCCGAAGCTGCTCGAATGGCTGTGCGGAGTCGTTGGCATCGCACTGTTCGGGATCGTCGCCTACGCCGGTCTGGCGGGAGAACAGAACTTCACCTCAAACCTCGCCCCCACCTTCATCTATGTGATCTTCTGGGTCGGCATCCCGATCGTGAGTGCGCTCGTCGGGGACCTCTTCCGGCCGTTGAACCCATGGCGCGCGCTCGGGCGCCTGACCGGCTGGCTGCTCACCAATAGGAAATCGGCTAGCGGCGGTGACAAACACGGAGGACTGCTCGGCTCCTATCCCGCGTGGCTGGGACGCTGGCCGGCCGCCGCGACGCTGCTCTGTTTTGCGTGGCTGGAGCTCGTCTACCCGAGCAAGGACGACCCACGGCTGCTCGCGATCCTGCTGCTCGCCTACGGCGGCGTGCAGCTCGCGGGGATGGCGGCGTTCGGCGTGGATGACTGGAGCGAGCGAGCCGATGGGTTCGGCGTCTACTTCGGACTGATGGCCCGCCTGTCACCCCTGTCGTGGCGGAATCGAGAGCTGCGCCTTCGAGCGCCGCTGTCGGGGCTTGGAGACCTCGAGATGTGGCCCGGCACCGCGGCCGTGATCTTCGTGCTGATCGGCTCGACGAGCTTCGACGGCTTCTCCAACGGCGAGGTCTGGTACCAGGCGGCGCCCTCACTAGAGGGAGACCTCGGACATCTCGGCGTGAGCGCGATCGGATCCTTCGAGATCGTCGGCACGATCGGCCTGATCTTCTGCGTCGCCGTGATCGCGGCCCTCTACAACCTCGGGATCTACGGCATGCGGAGCGCCCTGCGTGACGTCGCCGTCGAGGATCACAGGGCGCTGTCGCGGACGTTCCTGCACACGCTCGTCCCGATCGCCTTCGGCTACATGCTCGCCCACTACTTCTCGCTACTCGTGCTCGACGGGCAGGCGATCGGCTACCTCGTCTCCGACCCGCTCGGGCACGGCAGCGACCTATTCGGGACCTCGAACTTCCTGATCAACTACAACCTGATCTCCTTCGCCGCGATCTGGTACGTACAGATCGCCGCGATCATCGCCGGCCACGTCAGCGGACTGATCCTCTCCCACGAGCAGGGCCTGATTGAGTTCAAGTCCCCCGAGGCCGCCGTCCGCTCGCAGTACTGGATGCTCGCGATCATGGTCGGCTTCACCTGCCTGGCGCTATGGATCCTCTCCGCGGTGACCACCACGACTGGGTGAGCGCCGCTGCGCTATGCCGTCGGTGAGGCTGCCGGCGGTCCTTCGCGCCGATCGTCGGTCGCCCTGGTCTTCAACCAGCCCCAGCCCCCGACGGCCACGACCGGTGCGACATAGAGCGCCGAGAGATACCAATGCATGAGGCAGGCAAGCACCATACGGACCACAAGCTACCAGGCCACCACAGGAAGCACAGCCCGCCATAGACAAGCGCAACAAGGACCTTTTGGTGGGTCGCGATTGCGCTACACCAGCGGCGATGAGATGACTACCATGAAGCGTGTGAGCGGCGTTATCGACATCAGATCTGGTGAGCGTGAGCAGATCCGTCTGGGCTTCTACTTCTTCGGCCATGGTCTAGCCATCTGCCGCTCCTCTCGCAGGGGGTATGGGACCCCAAGCGTCGCCTTCGCGCATGGATGAGATCTCGACCGCCGGTCCGATCAGCCGCTCCGTGTACTCCGATCAAGACGGCGGGAGATAGTGCGGCGTCACTGCGGGGATCACCGCATGCGAGGAACGCCGACATGCCGATTTGCAGGAAGAACGCGCCCCCGGACCCCCTCCTTACCAGCTACGTCGGCACGGCCCGAGATCGTATCGCCGTCGCGTCGTGTGGTCCCGTCCGGCTGCGCGGCGTCCTCACTGCGGAAGCCGATCCCGGGAAATCGCTCTCATGTCGCGGGCGGGCTATGCGGCGACGGGTTGGCTCGGGTGCCCAACACCCGGCCACGGAGCCAGGCACAGAATCAGGTGGCACTCGCTGATCGCACGTACCTCATGGCGCTCGCCCGGCTCGAAGTGGATCAGGCTTGGCGCGGAGAGCGTCCGCTCGCTTGCCCCAGCGCTTACGAGCAGCTGCCCACGCGTGACGAACACGAGGGCGTGCTCGTGAACCTGATGCTCCTGCAGGCACTCGCCTTGGGGCAGCAGCAGAGCAATCACGCGGTTGGCCTCGTTATCGGAACGAAGGATCTGCGGCTGGTGAGCCGCGACACGCAACCGATCTAGCTCCCAGGACTGCACTCCATACGATTGTAAGCGCACTGAGCCGGAGCGTCCTCGGCGCGACGCTCGTGGCGCTCGCGCTGGGGGCACTTACCCTGCGTCGGCGGACTTCGTAACTGCGCGCGCGGTGTCCGAGGGATTCGGAAAGGGCACGACGGTGACGGGTACCGGTGAGCTCTTCAGCAGCTCGCTGGTGACCGTGCCGAGAGCCTTGTGCAGGCGGGAGTGCTGCTCGCAGCCGACGACGATCGCGCGGGCGCCGTGACGCAGTGCGGCCTCGGTAAGCGCGGTTACGGGATCGTCGTCTGAGACCTCGGTGACGATTTCCACGTCGAACAGCGAGTCCTCGCCCTCCAGCAGGAGCTCGTCGATCACGGCCCGGCCGAGGCGCTCTCGTTCCTCTGGCGTTGAGAGGGGTGGCGGCGGGGCGTGCAGGGGCCGGCAGGCGTGCACGATCACGAGCTTCCCGTTGGGAGCGAGCTCCCCCGCGGCCCACCTCGCCGCCCGGCGGGAGCTGTCGGTTCGGTCATAGCCGAGCACTAGGCACGGCCCGCCGGCATCCTGAGTGGACTTCACGTCGGTGTGCTCTCGCGGTCGAGCGTGTCGAGGTACGGCGCGAGATACTTCGCGGCGATCTTCGTGGGGGGCGACCAGGTGGGAGTGTCGGTGATCTCTGAGCTGAACCCATGACCGCCGGCGATGTGTGCGCTGAGGTAGACGGGCTTTGCGTCGGTGAGCAGCATGCCGTGGATCACGGGATTGAATGGCTCCGGTGTGACCGGTGCGCCGGCGAGCGCCGCGATCGACTGTGCGGCGGCGTCGGCCTGCTGAGAGCCGATCCCGCCATGCTTGATCGCGAAGTCGGTCGCGTCACCGGCGGCATAGATCGGCCCCACGTCCGGGACCTGCCCGTAGGGGTTCACGCGAATGAAGCCGTTCTCTCCTAGCGGGATGCCACGAACTGGAGGGCCGTAGAGCTCGGGCAGCGCGACCACGCGGTCGACCTGCAGCCGCCGATCGCCCGGGTTGATCACGACTTCTCCCGGCTTGGGGATCTCGGCGTAGGCGGAGTTGATCGTCTTGATTTTCGCCCGCTCGAGCAGTTTGCTGACGCCGTCGCTAGCGCCGGAGCCGAAGATCGCCAGCGGTGCGTCCTCCGGGGAGACGATCGTCACGTCGAGCTCCACCTGCATGTCATAGGCGCGGCCAGCGGTCATCAGCGCGATCTCATACAGCGGCAGCTGCCACGGCATCCGCCCAGGCGCCACGAACGCGAGACTGTGGACGTAACCCCCCTCGATGTCCTGGATCAGCCCGTGCAGGATCTCGTCCAGGCGACGATCGTCGATCGTGATCGCATGTCGATACAGGGGAACAGCCTTCGCCCCGAGGGCCAGCACGAGCGCGTCGTATGCGATCTCCTCGCCGGCCTCGGTGTGGACGATCTGCCCGGCGGGCTCGACCCAAGCCAGCTTGTCGCTCAACAGCTTGGCGCCGGCATCCTCGACGATCGGTGCCAGCGGGTAGCGATGTGCTTGGCCGTAAGCAAACGGCTCGCGGACCGTCATTGGGCGGTAGATGAACTCGGTGTTGGGGGCTATGACGCTCACGTCGGCCTGCTCGGGCGCGAGCTCGCGCAGGGCCAGTGCGGCCTCCAGCGCCGCAACTCCGCCGCCAACGATGATCACTCGCAGCTTCTCGAGCGGGCTCACTTGCGCGATCCCCACGCTACGCCTCTCGCGATATCGAGGCTCGAGATCACCCCTTGGGGCTTTCCTGAGTCGGGCGCGACGACGATCAGGTGTGAGCAGTCCTGCTCGCCCATGATCTGGGCCGCGCGCTCCATGCTCTCGTCGGGGCTGACCGTGACGAGCTCGCCGATCGCTGCCTCGCCGGCCGCACCGTCCAACTGTCCCGATGCCACGGCTCGCATGAGCTCAACGTCGGAGACGGTCCCCCACACCAGGTGCCCGCTGTGATGGGGACCCCGTGCCAACCCATCCACGACCACGCAGTGAGCGGTGTTCTCGGCCATTAGCGACGCCACCTCGCGAAAAGGGGTCTCGGGAGGACAGCTGATGACGCCGGAGTGCATCAGGTCGCTGACCGCGATGGTTCTCGAAGTGGGGCTTGATGGGGGTGCCATGGCTTCTCCTTCTGGGATAGATGTCTCGAGATGGCTGATAACCGCAGAACTCACGTGAGTACTCGCTGAGCCCATTCCGTCTATTGAGTCTCCCACTCGCGTCCTGGTGCGCCATCCGCGATAGACCGGGGACAAGGTGCGGGTTTCCTCGGATTCGGGCTACCCAAGAACTTCGTGCTCGCCGTGAATCCGCGTGTAGCAGGCGTCGTGATAGCACTCGCCCACAGGCTCCCGGTCGTCTTGCTCGGCGGCTCTCGAAGTGATGCGTGCCTGTCCGTCGGTGAGCACGATCATCGGCTCGTACACTCCGATCACATCCCCGCATTGGCACCTCCATCTCCTGTCCATCACGATGCCTCCCGCACGGCAAGATGTTTTTCCTTGGGACGCGCGCCCGCTGCATGCGAATGAGTAGGCGCGCGTTGATGACGCTGATGTACTCTGAGGATAAGGTCGGGTGCAGAGCCCCCCATCGGTGCAAACCCACAATCTAGGTGGGGGCCAACTACCGACCGCAGCAGCTGAGCGCCCTCGGAGCGCACAGACCATCCACAGCGAGCAGGTTCAGGGATTTCTACGTACTAACAAGCCCCCATCCGGCTGTCGTTCGCGACTAAGCTCCGTGGCGAATGAGCGCATCGTCTGAGGAGCCGTGGATTCGCCGCCTGCTGGATGTGGGTCGGGCTTTGACAACGGAGCTCGACCAGCGGGTTCTGCTGGATCGTGTCCTCGAGACAGCGCGTGAAATCACCGGGGCGCGTTACGCGGCCCTGGGGATCTTGAACGACCAGCACAGCGCGCTGGAGCAGTTCTTGACCGCGGGCGTGGATGACGCTACGTACCGGGCGATCGGGGACCTGCCACGCGGACGGGGGGTTCTCGGCGCGCTGATCGAGCATCCGCAGCCGTTGCGCCTCGCCGATGTCGGTCAGCATCCGTCGAGCTACGGGTTCCCTGCCGGGCACCCGCCGATGCGTAGCTTCCTGGGCGTGCCGATCGTGATTCGCGGGCAGGTGTGGGGCAACCTCTACCTGACCGAGAAGCAGGGCGACGATGAGTTCTCAGAGCAGGACGAAGAGGCGACGGTGATCCTCGCCGATTGGGCGGCGATCGCGATCGGTAACGCAAAGTTGTACGAGTCCAGTGAGCGCCGCCGCAAGGAGGCCGAGAAGGCGTTTCGGGGACTGGAGGCAACCCGTGACGTGGCGATCGCGATCGGCGGAGAGATCGCACTCGAGCATGTGCTCGAGCTGATCGTCAAGCGGGGACGCGCGCTCGTCGGCGCTCGGAGTCTCGTGATCATGCTGCGCGATGGCGAGGAGCTCGTCGTACACACGAGCGCCGGTCACGTACGGGAGATGCGCGGCGTGCGCCTGCCGATCGCCGACTCCACGTCGGGACAAGTGCTGCAGCACCGGCGGCCCGAGCGGATCACCGATGTCGCGGCGAGGCTGCGAATCGCCCCCAGCGAGTTTGGCGTGCCCGACGCGCAGACGGCGCTGCTGGTGCCGATGGTCCACCGCGGGGAGGCCGTGGGCGTGCTGGCGGCGTTCGACCGCGGCCAGGACGGCGACGTGTTCGGCGAGGATGACGAGCAGATGCTGCGCACGTTCGCGGCAAGCGCAGCGACTGCCGTTGCTTTGGCACAGAGCGTGCAGGCCGACCGTCTACGTAGCACGCTGTCTGCCGCCGACGCCGAGCGGCGCCGCTGGGCACGGGAGCTCCACGACGAGACGTTGCAGGGCCTCGGGGGCCTGCGTCTGCTGCTCTCCTCCGCGCTGCGCCAAGATGACCTGCCGCGGGCGCAAGAGGCGATGCGCAAGGGAGTGGAGCAGGTCGAGCATGAGATCGAGAACCTGCGAGCGATCATCACCGAGCTGCGCCCCGCAGCGCTGGATGAGCTGGGCTTGCGAACCGCGATCGAGGGGCTGCTCGACCGCCACCGGGAGCAGAGCGGGTTTCAGATCGACAGCGAGCTCGCGCTGCCCGGCCCCTCGGCGGGAGAAGAACGCCTGGATGAGGACCTCGAAACCACCGTCTACCGGCTGGTTCAGGAGGCGCTCACGAACGTCGCCAAGCACGCCGGGGCGAACAGGGTGCGCGTGGCTGTCAGCGAGTCCGACGGCGATCTGCTGGTCGAGGTGCAGGACGACGGCGCCGGCTTTGACCCCGACGCTGGGAGCCACGGATTTGGGCTGGCGGGGATGCACGAGCGAGTGGATCTCGCCGACGGCACGTTGAGCGTCGACTCTGGCGAGCAGGGCACCCTTGTCAGGGCCTGCCTACCGGCACGCCACCGCGGCCAGGCTGGTGGTCCTGTGCAACGGTCAGGTTCTGAGCAGGCCGCGTCCTAGCGCATAGCGCACCAGTTCGGCCCGCGTGGTGAGCCCGAGCTTCCCATGGATGCGCGCGCGGTGGGTCTCCACCGTACGCGGGGAGAGGTGCAGCTTGCGGGCTATCTCAACGCTGGTGTGGCCGAGCGCGATCAGGCGCAGAACCTCGACCTCGCGCGCGGTCAGCTTGTCCTCGGTGAGCGCCTGGTGCAGCGCGTCCAACCGGGCAGCCATCCGTGGGCTGACGTACTCCTCGCCACGCGCGGCAGCGCGTACCGCCTGAGGCAGCTCCTCATCGGCGAGCTCCTTCACCACAAACCCTATTGCGCCGGCAGCGAACGCGCGCTGCGCGAATGCCGGGCTGTCCTGCATTGTCATCACGACGATCTGTGTCTCTGGCACCCGTTCGCGCAACTGGCTGAGGGCTTCGATGCCAGACCCGTCGGGCATGTTGAGATCGAGCACGAGCACATGCGGCTGGTGAGCATGAACGTTGCGCATAACGGACGCCAGGTCATCGGCTTCGGCGATCACCTCCACACCGTCCTCGCCGTCGAGCAGCAGCCGCAGAGTGCGGCGCATCATCGTGTGGTCGTCTGCCAGGACCACTCGGATCGGCGACGCGGCGTAGACGGCCGATCCGGTTCCAGGGGGGGTGGGCGCTAGGTGCAGATGTGTGGACATAGTTTCAAGCTAGCCCTTGTGGGGAGTGCTATCTATCGGGTAAAGCACTCCGATTGGCTGTGGAAAAGCACTGATCTCCCGGGTCTCGTTCTCACGCGATGGCCACGCTCTGCTCCGTCTGCGCGGTCGGCATGCTGACGTTGGAGCCTTGTAGTACGACCTTCAGGGCGCCCGAGTTGGCCGCGTCGGCAAATGTGTCGTAGGCGGCCATCGTCTCGCCGAGCGGGAAACGGTGGGTGGCAAACAGCGATGGGTCCAGCCGGCCACTGGCAATCAACCGCATGAGCTGGGGGATGCTGAACGTGTCGACCAACCCGGTCGTGATCGTGACATCACGGATCCAGAGCTTCTCCAGGTGCAGGTGTGCGGCCTTCCCGTGGACGCCGATGTTCGCGACGCGTCCGCCGGGGCGGATGAGGTCGGCGGCCAGCTCGAAGGTCTCAGGTACACCCACCGCCTCGAACGCCACATCGGCGCCGAGACCGTCCGTGAGCTCCATGACCTGGGCAACCGCGGCCTCGTTGCCGTTGTTGATCGTGGTGTCCGCACCGAATCGCCGCGCGCTGTCCAACCGGCTGTCGGCGAGGTCGATCGCGATGATGTTGCCGGGCGTGTACAGCCTCGCGGTCAAGATCGCGGCCAAGCCGATCGGCCCAGCGCCGACGATCGCCACCGTGTCACCCGGGGAGACCATGCCGTTGAGCACACCGACCTCGAATGAGGTCGGAAGGATGTCTGCAAGGAACAGCACCTGCTCGTCGGTGAGCTGGGCGGGGACCTTGTAGACGGAGTTATCAGCGAATGGCACGCGCGCGTACTCGGCCTGCAGCCCGTTGATCAGGTGACCAAAGATCCACCCTCCACCACCGAGGCACTGCCCGTAGCGGCCTTCCTTGCAGAAGCGACAGCGCCCGCAGGAGCTGACGCAGGACATGAGCACGCGGTCGCCCGGAGCAACCGTCGTCACACTGGCTCCGATCTCCTGCACGGTGCCGACGGCCTCGTGGCCGAGTACGGTGCCCGGCGTGGTCTCGGGCACGTCGCCTTTGAGGATGTGCAGATCGGTGCCGCAGATCGTCGAGGTGTCGATTCGCACGATCGCGTCGGTCGGGTCGAGGATCGTGGGGTCAGCGACCGTGTCCCAGCCTCGCTCGCCGGGGCCGTGATAAACGAGAGCCTTCATCTTCGGTGCCTACCTTTGGTCGGTGTGCGATGAGTTCGGTGACCTGCACACTCGAAGCTAAACGCGGCCCGAAGCCGGCACATCCGGGACTCTCCCTAAGCCGGGTGCACGTTTCTACGGACTTTGACGGCCCGCTGCACCTTCCGCGCCGCGGCGGTCCACCGCGCGGGTGACCTCGGCGACCTGTGCGTCCAGGGTCTGGGCCGTGTCGAGTCTCAGCACGCTGTTGTTGGGCAGCTCGTCGAGCTCCTCATAGGCGTGGAACTGTTCTTCGGCGATCTGTGGTGTCGCGTCGGAGACGCGCTGGGGATCGTGCAGGCGCTCCGCGGCGCGTCGAAGGGCAACCTCAAGCGTGGTCTGGCACTGAACAACCAAATAGGTGCTCCCTCCCAGCTTCAAACGGTCAATCACAAGTTCCCGCTGACCGGGAGAGTGGCAAGTGGCATCCACAATCACCCCGCCTTGGCGCAGCTGCTCTAAGGCCTCCTCGCCGAGAAGGTCATAAGTCGTATGCGTGAACTCCTCGGTGTAGTGCTCTGGACGTGCCCGCTCCTCGGCCGCCAGCCCCGCCAGGTGCTTGCGAACCACGTCCGAAGAGACGACCGGCAACTGCGTGCGGCGGAAGAGCTCAGCGGCCAGCGTCGACTTGCCGCTGGCCGCAGGCCCACACACAACGATCGCCAAGGGCCGCCGTGCTCGCCAGCACAGCCGCTCAGCCAAGTCCCAAAGTCGCTGTGCATGCGCGATTCGCGCGCCACGCACGCTCCCCTCGTGCTCCGCGGCGGCGATCAGCGCCACCTTCGCTCGCACCAGCGCTCGATGAGCGGCGTAGAAGGACCGCAGGACCTCGCTGCCGGAGCTACCGCCGGCTGCATCGTAAGCCCTGACAAGCTCTCGCGCCGCCGAGGCCTGGCCGTGAGCCTCGAGATCCATCGTCAGGAACGCCAGATCAGCGGTGACGTCCGTGCGGCGCAGCGCGGGATCGAACTCGATGCGATCAACCACGCGAACGGCGGGTCTCACCAGCACATGCTCACAGCGCAGGTCGCCATGACCGTCACGGACATGGCCATCTCCAACGCGCTGCTCGATCTCACCGGTGTGGGCGTGCACGAACGCCTCGCCGAACCGGCGCATGATGTCCACGTGCCAGCGGCTGGGATGTTCCAGTCGGCCCAGCTCCTGCGTGTTCGCCCGCCAGGTCTCGAGCACCTGGCTCGGGTCACCCTCTGTGACGGCGGGCGCGGAGCGGTGAAAGTCCGCCAGACGCCGAGCGACATCCCCTATGTGGGCAGGCGTGAGAGCGCCCGCGGCAATCACTCCGTCCATGGTGTCCGCCTCGTCGAAGCTCTGCATCTCCACGGCATACTCGACGGCCGTGGGTGCCCCCTCGGCCGCGAAGCGAAACCCGTGAGGGGTCATGACGATCGCGCGCACCCCGAGATAGATATCGGGAGCGAGATCCTGGTTTACTCGCACCTCCTCACGGCAGGCCGCGTGCCGGCGCGCGAGCGTGCTGTAGTCCAGGAAGCCAAGAGCGACGGGCTTCTTGATCTTGTAAGCGCGCTCGCCGGCGACAAACACCCACGAGGCGTGCGTCTCGTGCACCGCCACCGGACTGCTCACCCCATAGGTCTCAGGTGCCGCGAGGGCCGCCAGGATATCTGGGTCGGTGCGTCCCTCCTGGTTGGGATCACGGCGGTGATCGGTCTCTCTCATCAGGGAACTCGTGGCGCTCACCACGGCTGAGGGTCCACACAAGGTCAGGCCTCGATCAGCGCCCTGAACTTGTCCGGCAGGACTGCCAGGACATCGTCGATCTCCCCGGGAGAGACATGGGCCCGCAGTACCCGCGCGACCGCAGTCACAGCGACCGCAGCCTCGGTCTCTCCGGCCAGACGCCCCTCGCTTGCGACATGATCGAGAAACGCCTCCACGTCGTGGATAGCAAGCGGAGTACGGCTGGGGTCCCAGTCCTCATAGTAGATCCCTCGGATCAGTGTGGGCAGCTGAGCGGCGAGCTTGGCTGCCACGTCAACGGTCAGCCGGTCGCGCAACGTGTGTAGCACGGCACGGAGCGCACGATACGCGTACTGGCGATCCTCGTCGCCAAGCTCCTCGGCGACTTCCTTCAACCAGATGTGCGTCTTTTCGACGCTGCGCTCAATGATGCTCGGGTCGGCTTCAGTCATGTTGGGCTCCTTGCAGATCGCAATGCAGGTATCGAGAGCGTCTCGCATCTCGTTGCCCGCGCACATCCGTGCAAGACCGCACGAAAGCTGAGGATTACGCGCAGCTCAAGCCTCCACCGCACGGGTAACATTGATGGGTCGAGTGACTTCGATGAGATCAGTTCAGGCCAGCAACCGTCCACCATCGACGACGATCTGAGCACCGGTCATGTAGCTGGAGAGTTCGCAGGCGAGGAACAGCGCGGCACGCCCGATATCGTCGGGATCGCCCATTCGCCGCATCGGGATCATGGCCTCGAAACCTGCAAGCGCCACCTCGTCCATGTCTCCGGTGCCCGGTGTCCTGATCCCGCCCGGGGCGATCGCGTTGACCGCGATGTTGTGCGGCGCGAGCTCCAGCGCGATGTTCTTGGTGAAGCCCCATGCGCCGTGCTTGGACGCGTCGTAATGGGCCAGCCCGACCATCGACGGGTGTAGCGCGTCGATCGATGTGACGTTGACGATTCGCCCGCCCCTGCCCTGCGCGATCATGCGCGCTGAGACGGCCTTCGTGCACAGGAACAGGCCGGTCAGGTTGACGTCGATGACACGGCGGAAAGTCTCGACATCGAGATCCTTGAGCGGCAGCATCGGAAAGATTCCCGCGTTGTTGACGAGGATGTCCACTCCGCCGAAGCTCTCGACGGCAGTGTGCACCATGCCCTCCACGCTCTCGGGATCGCTGACGTCGCAGCGCACAGTCAGAGCGCTGTCCGCTCGCACGGCGCGCAGAGCCTCGGCCGCATGCTCGCCGGCGGCCAGATCGAGATCTGCGACGAGAACGCTTGCACCCGCCTCGTGTAGGCGGCGGGCTATACCCAGCCCGATACCCATCGCGCCGCCGGTGACGATTGCGCTGCGGCCGGTGAGGTCAATGAGCTCTCCCAACGACGTGGTCTGTGGTGTGGCGATGGTCGTAGTCATGCCCGGGAGGATGCCGTGTACACACAGAGCAGACATCCGCGATCGGCCGCCGACTGCTGTGGAGGACTACTGATGGCCGGCGGCGATAGCCGCCGGCCATCATCCGGCGCACCTGAGCTGAACCGGATCGCTGCCGTGGCAATCATGGAACCGAAGACGGTATTTGGCCTAGGCGTCGAGCGCGGCGGGCTCGATGAGGCGGATCAGTGTTCGAACGCCGGTCGCATCCGTTACCAGGATCGCTTTGGGAGCGAGCTCGCCCGACTGCTCGATGCTGATCGTCTGTGGATTGGAGATGAAGTGCCGCAACACGACCGGATAGCGGACGCCCCGTCCACCGACTGACACCTCCAGCATATTGTCCTTGGGGTCGTAGCCGATCGCCTGGACTGGTAGCCGCTCGATGTCGGTCTGATCGCCCAGCTGCTCGCTCATGACCTCGATCGTGACCAGGTGCCCGTCGATGTTCCGAGCGATCGAGTCGAAGTACTCGACCCACTTCTCGGCTTTTAGTTCCTCGGTTGTTGTGCTCATCTGGACTCCTGTTTCTGCTCGGTGGCTAGTAGCGAAGAAGCGCGGCGATCGAGCCATGCCGTTCGAGCTCGCTCTGGTGGTCACGGAAGATGAGCACCTCAATTGACTGGCTCAGAGCTCGCTTGACTGCGTGATCGATGATGTTCTCCTGGGGTTGCAGTGCGGTAGCGTCCATCGGGCACGATGTCCCGGTCGCGGACAGGCGCCCGCAGCGTGGACAGCTGAGCCCGGGTGCCACGAAGCCCTGCGCCAGCAGGAGTGTCTGCACGCGTTGCTCGCTCAGCAGCTCGAGCACCTCATCGAGCCCGATCCCAGCATGGCCATCCGGTGCGATGCTCTCGGTGAGCTGCGCCAACGCGTCCTGCTCGCGTTGGCGCTCCTGTGTTTCGATGACTGGGAGCGCCCGCCGGTGCACCTCCTCGGCGGAGGCTCGCTCTACGTCGATGTCGACGTGCCCGACAAGCCGCTGGCGCAGGTCGGGATGCAAGTCGCGCTCGACGCGATGCGCGAGCTCAGATGGGCCGCCGAGGATCAGGCAATCGAACGGCTCGTCCCGGAAACGCGCGAACAGCAACTCGCAGGTTCGCCTGATGTGATCCTCGATCTCCTTCTCGATACCGCGCTGAAAACGCGCTTGTGACCAGCCACCCTGGCTGTGACGGCGATGGACGTCGTCGTGGATGTCCCCCACCTCCACCAACCTCTCCGATCGCCGCCAAAGATCCGGCTTGCCCGGCTACTGAGGAGCAGCACGCACCAGCGCTCCGAAGGGGCCAGCTCGGAATCATTCATGTCGGTGGCGAGGTGCATCATCGACGATTCGTTCATCACGCCGCCAAGCTATTCCGCAGGGGACCAGGCGCGCATCGGTACAAGCTGCCCATACGCACTCCGTGAGGACTACTGGGCCTCGTAGCCGCTCGGCCTCGCTACTGGCCCGCCTGTCGTGGTCCAGCCCCACTAGCCGGCTGATTCGACGACCTACAGCTCGAATGCCGTGCGCCCACCACAGTCCACGAACTCCTCGAGCTGGATACGACCATCCCCAATGACCGGGCCTCCGTGGGCGAGCAGGAGGTGCTCGAAGTCAAGCTCACCCAGCAGGCGGTCGAACGCATTGAGCAGATGTCGTCTGGTGCCGGGAGGGTCATCCATGAGCGTGTCCGGGACAAAGCCGAGCGGGCCGGGCTGCCCGTGTGGGCTCCCGCGGACAACACCATCGGCGATCACGACCGCTCGCTTTGAGGGGAGGTGCAGGGCCGTCTCGTCGGGACAGCCCGCCGACCTCGTGGGCACCGATGCCGCCCGGGAGCGTGTCACCTGGATCGAATGCGGTGACAAGCTCGCCGTGGGTGAACTCTCCGAGCCCTGCTCGATTGCAGAACACAGGACAACCGAACACATCTTGGAAGCGCGCACTGTCGCGATAGTGGTGACGGTTTGAGAGCAGAATCGCAGCCGGGGGCGTCGAGCGGCACTCGAACCACTGAAGCCCGACGTCGGGTGGGACGAGTGGATCGATGAGGATGCCGCCGTCCTGCAGCCAGTAAGACGAGACCTCGATGTGGATGCGCGGATGGATCGCTGGCCAATGGAAGACGCCGGGCAGAACCTCGCGCACCAGGCCAACGCTACCGCACCGTAGATGAGCGGTCGATGGCAGTGTCCGCCCGCGATGCGAGGCTGTCGCACGCACCGTGGCCATGCTCAATAGCTCTCGCTCTCGCGCCGCCGCCACCGCGCTTGCGGGTGTCGTGGGTTACGACCTCCTTCAGCGCCAGCGCGCGATCCTCCGCAACTTCCCGATCCTCGGGCACCTGCGGTACGCCTTGGAGGCGTTTGGCCCTGAGCTGCGCCAGTACATCGTCACATCCAACAACGAGGAGCGCCCGTTCTCTCGTGATCAGCGGCGTTGGGTGTACGCATCCTCCGAGGGTAAACCGAACGTCTTTGGGTTCGGGACTGACGATGAGATGGAGGCCGTCGAGAGCCTGCTGATCATCAAGCACTCGCCGTTTCCCGCGCCTGCACCTGCCGCGGGGGAGTCTGGCGGGCCGCCGGGCTACGGCATACCCGCCGCCAAGATCCTCGGCGCGGCCCACAGGCGACGTCACGCGTTCCGCCCCGCTTCAGTGGTGAACCTGTCAGGGATGAGCTACGGCTCACTCTCTCCCGTCGCCGTCGAGGCGCTGAACCGCGGCGCAGAGCTCGCGGACTGCCTGCAGAACACCGGTGAGGGCGGCCTCGCGGGAGCGCATTGCCACGGCGGAGAGCTGGTCTTTCAGATCGGCACGGGCTATTTCGGCTGTCGCGATACGGATGGGCGCTTCAGCCTGCAGCGACTGCGCGAGCGCGTGGCACAGGCGCCGGTGCGCGCGATCGAGGTCAAGCTCTCTCAGGGCGCGAAGCCCGGGCTCGGGGGACTCCTCCCGGGCGTCAAGGTGACTCCTGAGATATCCGCCATCCGCTGCGTGCCCGTCGGCGAGGACTGTGTCAGCCCGCCCGCGCACTCAGAGTTCTCAGATGTCGATGAGCTGATCGAGTTCGTCGAGCTTGTCGCGGCCGACACGGGCCTACCGGTCGGCATCAAGTCCGCGGTCGGCGAGAGTGGCTTCTGGGAAACGCTCGCCGAGCGCATGGCGGCCACGGGGGCAGGACCGGACTTCGTCACGGTCGACGGCGGCGAGGGTGGGACCGGCGCCGCGCCGCTGTCGTTCGCCGACCATGTTGCTCTTCCCTTCAAGCTCGGCTTCGCACGCGTTTACGGCACCTTCGCGCGTGCGGGGCTGGCCGAGGATGTGATGTTCATCGGCTCGGGCCGGCTCGGGTTCCCGGACTCGGCGCTGTTCGCCTTCGCCTTGGGCTGCGACATGATCAGCGTGGGCCGTGAGGCGATGCTCTCGATCGGCTGCATCCAGGCCCAGCGCTGCCACACCGGCCGCTGCCCGACCGGCGTCGCAACCCAATCGCGCTGGCTGATGCACGGGCTCGACCCGGAGCTCAAGTCAAGTCGTGCAGCCAACTATCTCGTTGCGCTGCGCGCGGAGATCCTCGCGCTGGCGCGCTCCTGCGGCGTTCCACACCCCGCGCTCGTGACACCCGAGCACATCGAGATTGTCACCGAGCGCTACGGCTCCGCTCCGCTGGCTGACGTATTCGGGTATGAGTCCGACTGGCCCGTGCTCTCAGCTACCCGACACCAGGAACTCGAGCGCCTCGTGGTTTAGCTTCACCTGGTCTGGAATCGGGAACCTGCGCGACCTTATCCAACTGCGTGTTCGCCGAAGCGGCCTGCGGCGGTTCAGATGAGAGCCGAGAAGCGCGTCCAGATGTCCGTGTCCGCCGGCCCTTGGCAGTAGACCGTCCCCGTGTAACGCCCGCCACGGCGATTACATGTGATTGGGTAACGCACGCGCGAAGTCGGCGAATCCACCCCTATCTGGCAGTTGCGTCGCTCGTGGCAGACGTTCACATAGTCCGTGATTACGTTGCCGGCAAGTCCACAGATCGTATCTGCAGACGCATAGAGCGGAGGGTCTCCTTGCCGGCACCAGTGGGCAGCGGGTGTTGCCGCACCGGCGCCGGCAGCCGGCGCGATAGCTGCGATCACAACTGCGCTGATCAGGTACTTGTGCATGACCGGTATCGTCGCGTGCAGGTGATCGTGCGACATCCGTGTGCGACAACAGTTCCTCTCGGGGAAGTACTCACTCCGCACCGCAATAAACCCGCGCCGATTTGCGGCTATCCCGTCCCGACGCCGGTCCTCGAGCAGTAGAGTGGAACGATGGGAAGGCAGGCTGGCGTAGTGCTCTACGTGCTCGCGCTGGTGACCGTCATAGTCGGCGTGGACGTCTTGTTATTCAGGCACCAGTTCTGGGAGCGCCTGATGGTAAACGTCGGGATTGTCCTGGTGTTCGTGGCGTTCTATTTGAGGTTCCTGAAGCGAGCATGAGCGGGACGCCCCCGATGAACGCAGCCAACGAGCACGCCGCTCGGAAAGGTCTTCGCGGATGGTGGGCATCTCCCCCGCGAGCAGGCATGCAACGCCTGATCAATCCATGGGCATACCGCCACCTCCGCGCCTTTGGAGCCGCGCGCATTGCCGGCGGCCTTGTCGCGGCCAGCGCGGGCGCGATTTGCCTCTCATATGCCGCCTACGGATGGGCAGCTTTCTTCCTGGTTGTTGGGGTGCTGAACCTTGCGGGCGGCTACTGGTACATCACTATCGCTCGCTCCGCACCACCCCGAGCCTGAGCCCCGCCCGCGCTGACAATCGCTGCGATTGATCCCCCGACTGACCATCGTGAAATCGGTGTCGCTCGCGTCTCGTCTCAGCAGGTGCCCTCCGCTCCGGCATTTCGTCTGCCAAGCAGGCGCGTCGTCTCGGGCCGAGGACGCGCCTGCTTTTGGCGAATCTCAGGACGGCTACCGTTGCCATCGGCAGGTCCTGATTGGGGTTCGGTGTTACTCGGCTGGCGCCCGCAGACGAGCGCTCGCTTGCGAAGCGGCGCGCAGAGCGAACTTGGCACCCCAGCCGGCGCGCACAGCGTCAAGTCGCGGCGCGCTTCGGTACGAATCGTTGGATCGCCTCGTATGCGTGGTCCTGGATGTCAGGGTCGCGGAAGTCGGGAAGGATCTCGGCCTGGTCGATGACGGGTCCGGTGATCGTCTTGGCGGCGCTTGCGTAGAAGACGCCGCTCTGCAGTGACTCGTCCGTGAGGGCTTTGACGAATCGCTCGGCCCCGACGTCCAGCTTGTGCCCGATGCGAAGGGCAGGCAGGACGTATGGGAGCACGATCCGGCTGGCGATGATCCGCACGGGCGCGGGCTGGTCGCGCAGCACGTCGGTTCCCGCGGTGTTTCCCGGTGACATCGTGATGAACCTGAGCTCGGGGTGCATGCGGGCCATCGCGCTCATCCACAGCGCGCCGAGGTACTTGATCTGGCTGTAGGAGAGCATCATGTCGAACTTGCCGCCCTCGAAGAACGAGCCGTCGATCACCGACGCGAACTCCTGTGAGCTGTGATCGGTGAACCTTGGTCGAGCGATCCGCAGCTTGGGGATTCCGCGCGCCCCCTCGCTGCCTGCGAGGACCGCGACGTCCGTGAGCAGCCCGGCTGCCAGCAGATTCTCGAGCAGAGCCACGTGACCGAGCAGGTTCTGGGCGAATAGCTCAGTCACCCCGTCTTCTGTCAACGATGCTGGCGTGCGGCCGCCGATGCCGCCGGCGATCATTGCGAGCGCGTTCAAGGGAGCGGCGATCGCGGCCACCGCAGCACGTACCGACGCAAGGTCTTCGAGGTCGATGATCACTACCTCGAAGATCTTGCGCCCGCTGACCTTCTCCAGGTCCTCCTTTGCGCGCTGCGCCTTCTCCGGATTGCGGCAGCCGAGGTAGATCCGCTCGAAATCATCGCGCAGCGCCAGCTGCCTCGCCGTCTCCTTACCGAGGCCGGTATTGGCGCCCGTGATAAGGATTGTCTTTCCTGCTGTGGTTTGCATTTGGGGACTTGGCTCCTTTAGGTGAGGACATGGTCATTGGTGATCGCGGCATCTCCTCCCCTCTCAGACGGCGAGGCGGCCGCCGTCGACGGGGATGATCGCGCCGTTGATGTAGGCGGCCGACGGGGTCGCGAGGAACGTGATGACGTCGGACAGCTCGTGGACGTCAGCGACCCGGCCTAGCGGAATCGTCTTGGCGAACTCTTCGGCCATCGCCAATTTCGGCTCCAATGTCGGGGTCAACGTCGGACCGGGAGCGACCGCGTTGACGCGGACGTTCTGCGGCCCGAATTCGGCGGCCCAAGCCTTGGTGAGCAGCTCGATCGCGGCGCGCGACGCGCCGTAGGCACCCAAGCCTGGCTGGCCGTAGCTCGCGACCATCGTGGAGACGTTGATGATCGACCCGCCGCCGCGGGCGGCGATCTTCGGGGCGAGCGCGGCGACGAGGAAGAACGGCGCCTTGACGTTGATCTGGAACAGCCCGTCGAACGCCGCCTCGTCGGTGTCAACCGTCGGTGCGAGGGCGGCAAAGCCGGCACAGTTGACCAGAACATCGATCTCGCCTGCTGCGTCGGCGACGCGCCCCACCTCGGACATCTCCGAGAAATCAGCGGTGATGAACTGCGCATCGTGCCCACCCGCCCGGATCTTCTCCACGGTGCTCGCGCCGCGGGTCTCGTCGCGGCCGGTGATGATCACCGACGCGCCCTTCTCGGCCATCGCCAGAGCGGTGGCGATACCCATCCCTGATGTGCCGCCGGTGATAAGGGCCGTCTTGCCTTGAAGTGACATGTATCGCGTTCTCCCTGTGAGTGGTTGTCGCGACCCGTAAATGGAGCGCGCGTTCCACTCTAACACAAACTGGATGGTGCGATCCATTCTGTTGGTAGAATCTGCGGCATGAGCACGACTAGCCCCTCCTCTCGCCCGTTGACGCGCAAGGGCCAGGAGACCCGTCAGCGCATAGTCGACGCGGCGGCCGGGTTGATCTTCCGGCAAGGCGTCGCCCACACGACGATCGAGGACGTACGCGCGGCAGCGGACGTCTCGAGCTCCCAGCTCTACCACTACTTCGAGGACAAGACGGCCCTGGTCTGGGCCGTGGTTGACCACCAGTCCGAGACAATGGTCGGCGGGCAGGAGACGTTCGATTTCAGCACCCTCGAGGGCCTACGAGCCTGGCGCGACTTCCTGGTCGCGTCCCAGCGCGAGCACCACTGCAGCGGCGGCTGCCCAATCGGCTCTCTCGGAGGCCAGCTGTCTGAGACCGATCCCGAAGGGAGAGCCCACGTCGCCGAGGGCTTCAAACGTTGGGAAGCCACAATCCAGAGCGGTCTACGAGAAATGCAAGCACGCGGCGAGCTCACGCCCGACACCGACCCCGACACCCTCGCCCTCGCGCTGCTAGCCGCCCTGCAGGGCGGCCTGCTCCTCACTCAGATCAAACGCGACGCCAAGCCGCTAGAGGCCGCGCTTGACGCAATGCTCGAACTCCTCGCCCGACTCAGCGGCGGCAGCTAGCACGAAGATACCGCCGGACCGCTCCGGCGTCTCACCGAGCGAGCCACGCGGTCGGCCTCGTCGTCCAGAGCGCGTACCTAGAGATTGCCCGCGCCCGCTTCGTTGACCAGACCCCTCGGCAAGCACCGAGGCCAACGGCCCCCTTTGCGCGGAAAGCAGGCGCCGCCAGCATAGCCAGCAAGACGCCTGATCTGGACGAGACACAGTCAGTGCTGACCTTGCGCCTGCTTTCTGCGGAGGAGCGAGTGCGTCCGCAGCTGATACGTGCGCGAACTTGCAGGCGAGACCACTTACGTCATCTGTCGAGATCGATCACCGCGGCGCCCTGGAAGCGTCCGGCGCGCAGATCCTCCAGGGCGCGGCCTGTGTCCTGCAGCGTGTAGGGGTGAACCTCGGTGCGAACCGGGACGCGGGGCGCGAGGGCCAAGAACTCGCGAGCATCCTGGCGGGTGAGGTTGGCGACCGAGCGAATCGTGCGCTCACCCCACAAGATGTCGTAGGGAAAGCTCGGGATGTCGGACATATGAATCCCGGCGCACACGACGGTTCCACCCTTGGCGATGGCACGCAGCGCCGCAGGGACAAGCTCACCGGCGGAGGCGAAGATGATCGCCGCGTCCAGCTCCTCGGGGGGCGCTGTGAGCGAGTCCCCTGCCCACTCGGCGCCGAGCTCGCGGGCCGAGGTCTGTCCCGCTTCGTCTCCGGGACGAGTGAACGCGAACACACGCCGACCCTGAAAGCGTGCGACCTGAGCGATGATGTGCGCCGAGGAGCCAAACCCGTACAGACCGAGCCGCTCGGCGTCACCGGCCATCCCTAAGGCCCGATAGCCGATCAGTCCCGCGCACAGCAGCGGAGCGAGGTGAAGGTCGGAATAACCCTCGGGCAGTGCAAAGCAGTAGCGCCCGTCGGCGATCGTCAACTCCGCGAAGCCGCCATCGATGTCCCGTCCGGTAAAGCGCGCGAGATCGCAGAGGTTCTCTCGTCCACTGAGGCAGTAGCGACAGCGACCGCACGTCCACCCCAGCCACGGAATGCCTACCCGCGTTCCCGGCTCAAGCGACTCACTGACCCCTGTCTGCTCGCCGCGAGCGATCACGGTCCCGACGATCTGATGGCCGGGAACGATCGGAGGTCGAGGGATCTCAACCTCCCCGTCGAGCAGGTGCAGGTCGGTACGGCAAACGCCGCATGCGTGCACTCTCACCAGAACCTGGTTGGGTCCCGGCTCAGGGTTGGGAAGGTCCATGGAGCGCAGCACGCCGGGGCGCTCTATCTGTATCGCCCGCACTTTCAGATCATGTCACGCAGGGAATTGAAGGTTGTCGCTGCGGCTTTTCCCTGAGTCCCGGTGTGGGCGAAGCCTGATACCCGCTGGCTGCAATCGCAATAGCCTGCCCGCATGATGTCCTGCGTTGGCGAGGAGACGTTGTGAAAGCCGCGATTCGCACGAAGGGGCTCTCCAAGCGCTACGGGAGCACGCTTGCGTTGGATGGACTCGACCTGTCGGTGGGAGAAGGCGAGGTGTACGGGTACCTCGGCCCGAACGGGTCCGGCAAGACCACCACGATCCGGCTGCTGCTGGGGCTGCACCGTCCGAGCGACGGGCGCGCGGAGCTGTTCGGTCTCGATGCGTGGAGCGATCCGGTGGCCGCGCACCGACGCGTCGCGTACGTCGCGGGGGAGCCGTTCCTGTGGCCTTCCCTGACGAGCGCCGAGACGTTTGAGTTCCTCGCGCGACTGCACGGCGGAACCGATGTCTCTTATCGCGATGTGCTTGTGGAGCGCTTTCAGCTGGACAGTCACAAGAAGATCCGGGCGCTGTCGAAGGGCAACCGCCAGAAGGTGCAGCTGGTCGCGGCGCTCGCCACACGCGCCGATCTGCTGTTGCTCGACGAGCCGACCAGTGGACTCGACCCCTTGATGGAGGTTGCCTTTCGCGACTGTGTCAAGGAGGCAAAGGAGCGTGGACAGACTGTCTTTCTCTCCTCGCACATCCTCAACGAGGTGGAGGCGCTGTGTGATCGGGTCGGGATTCTCAGGGAGGGAAAGCTCGTTGACGAGGGAACGCTGAAAGAGCTGCGTCATCTCGCGGTCCAGACGGTCGAGGTTACGTTCGCGGGCCACGCGCCAGAGCTTCCGGCGCTGGCGGGGGTACACGTGCAGAGCGCGGGCCCCAACGCGCTGCGCTTCGAGGTCTCAGGGAGTGTCGGGCCGCTGATCGCCGCGCTTGCCGAGCATCCGGTGATGACGTTGAGCAGCCGTGAGCCCTCGCTCGAGGAGATATTCCTACATCACTACGACGGCTCTGACGGTCATGTCGACGACTAGCGGGACGGTCGTCACGCCCAGCACAACGAGGCTGAGGACCGCGATGGGTCTCTCTCCCGCGAGGGCGTTGGCGCGGCGGGCGTTCCGGGACGCTCGGGTTCGCACGATCTCCTTCGGATACCTGTTCGCCGTGATCGCCTATATCCAGCCGGTCGGCTACCGCGACGCCTACCCGTCGCTCTCCAGCCGACTCGCATTCGCCCACAGTTTTGCTGACAACAAGGCGATCCGCCTGTTCTACGGCGTCCCGCAAAACCTGCTCTCCGTCTCCGGCTATACCGCATGGCGCGTCGGCGGTACGCTGGCGATCTTCGCGGCCGTCTTTGGGCTGCTTGCCGCGGTGCGCGCCTTGCGGACCGAGGAGGACACGGGCCGGATGGAGCTCGTGCTCGCGGGCTCGGTCGGGCGAGGGACCGCGTATCTGTCGGCGCTGGCGGCGATCGCGGCGGGCGTCCTGATCCTGGGCCTCGCCGAGTTCGCTGGGCTCCTCCTGGCTGGCCTACCGGCGGGCGGGTCAGCCGATCTCGCCCTCGCGACGGCCTCGATCGTGCCCGTGTTCGTAGGGGTGGGAGCGCTCGCGAGCCAGCTTGCCTCGACACGCAGGGTGGCGCTAGAGCTCGGCGGCGCGGCAGTCGGGTTGTTCTTGGCGCTGCGAGTGATCGCCGATACCTCCGCGAGCGCCGGATGGCTGCGGTGGGCGACGCCACTCGGGTGGGCCGAGGAAGTGCGTCCTTTCACCGGCGCCCATCCGATCGTCCTGCTGCTCCCCGCCGCAATAACCGTGCTGCTGCTCACGGCAGCCGCACGGATCGCCGCCGGCCGCGACATCGGCACCGGGGTCCTCCCGGCCCGTGAGAGCACCGAGCCCAGTCTAAGTCTGCTCTCCTCGCCGCTCGCGCAGGCGCTGCGCTCAGAGCGCGCCAGCTTGATCGTATGGCTCTCAAGCGTCGGCGCATTCGCCTACATCACCGGTGTGATCGCGAAGAGCACATCAACCGCGGGAATCTCAAAGAGCCTGCAACACGAGGTCTCAAAGCTCGGCACCGGCTCGATCGTGACGCCCACCGGATACCTCGCGTTCGTGTTCATCTTCTTCGTCTTGGCCGTCAGCCTGTTCGTCTGCGTGCAGATCGGCGCCGCGCGCCACGAGGAAGCCGATGAGCGACTCGAGACGCTGCTCTGCATGCCAGTCAGCCGCCGCAGATGGCTGGGCGGGAGGCTCGTGCTCGCGGTCGCCGGCGCCACCGCGATCTCCCTGACAGCCGGGCTACTCACATGGCTGGGCGCCGAGTCGGGCGGCGTCAGCGTTTCTCTGGCGGGGATGCTCGAAGCAGGCCTGAATTGCCTTCCCGTCGCGCTGATGTTCCTTGGCATCGCGGCGCTCGCCTACGCGATCGTCCCCCGAGCAAGCGCCGGGCTCTCCTACGGGCTCGTCACGGTCGCGTTTCTGTGGGATCTGTTTGGCTCCCTGCTCAGCGTGCCGAAGTGGCTCGTGGGGGCGACGCCGTTCGCGCATGTCGGGCTCGTGCCCGCGCAACCGTTTCGCGCCGCCGCCGCCGTCATCATGCTCGGGATCGCGGCGGTATCAGCGCTCGCTGCGGTGTGGTTCTTCCAGCGGCGCGATCTGACGGGACCTTGAGGAGATGAACTCGTGTTGCAGAAGGTGACTGTCGGGCGCTGGTCGCTCGATGCCTATGACGGGGTCGCTCCCGAGGAGACGATGCGGGAGCTGCGTGAGCATGCGCGCGCGCTGCAGGGCGCGCGCATCCTGAATGTCAACGCGACGTCTTATGGCGGCGGGGTATCGGAGCTGCTGCGCTCCAGCGTCCCGTTGCTGCGCGATCTCGGGCTCACCGTCGACTGGAAGGTGATCGGTGGCGACGAGGATTTCTTTCACGCGACCAAGGCGCTGCACAACGCGCTGCAGGGCGCGCCACGCTCGTTGACCGAGGCCGAGCGGGCCGCCTACATGCGCTGCCTCCAGGAGAACGCAACGACACTGGACGGGGGCTATGACTTCATCATCGTGCACGACCCCCAGCCCGCCGGGCTGCTGCAGGCGCACGGCAAGGGCAGTGCGCGCTGGGTGTGGCGCTGCCACATCGACACGAGCGAACCCAATCCCGACGCCTGGAGCTTCCTAGAGCCGCTGCTCGCCGAGTTCGACGCGGCGGTGTTCACGATGGGAGAGTTCGTGCCGCCCGACTTTCCGGTGAGGCGCGTCGAGTCGATCGCACCGGCGATCGATCCGCTGAGCCCTAAGAACATCGAGCTCGATCTTGCTACGGCCAGCCAGATCCTCGACTGGATCGGGCTGGACCTCCCAGGACGGCTCGTGACGCAGGTATCGCGCTTTGACCAGTGGAAGGACCCGCTCGGGGTGATCGACGCCTACCGGCTCGTGCGCGAGGAGATTCCAGACCTGCAGCTCGCGCTCGTCGGCTCGATGGCGCTCGATGACCCCGAGGGCTGGGATGTGTACCGCCAGGTCTCAGAGGTCGCGGAGCGTGAGGAGCTGATCCACATCTACACCAACCTCACCGGGGTCGGCAATGTCGAGGTCAACGCCTTCCAGCGACTCTCCGAGGTGGTCGTGCAGAAGTCGATCCGCGAGGGCTTCGGGCTGGTCGTCTCCGAGTCGCTGTGGAAGGGCACACCGGTCGTCGCCGGGCGCGCCGGGGGCATCCCGATGCAGATGCCCGACGGGACCGGCGGGGTGCTGGTCGATTCGGTCGAGGATTGCGCTGCCGCGATGCTCAAGCTGCTGAACGACCGCGAACTGGCCGAGCAGCTCGGCCACAGCGGTCGCGAGCATGTGCGCGAGCACTTCCTGCTGCCCCGTCTACTGATGGAGGAGCTGCGCCTGCTGAGAACGCTTGACTGCGGCGGCGCGTAGTACCCCCCTCTGAACTTCCGGGGTTTTCACGGATGCCCGGCCGGCGACAGGGTGCGATCTTCCCAAGCATGGCGCGCACCACCTCACCATCGGACCCCGCGCACGTGCTGATTGCTGGCGGCGGGTTCGGCGCAGTGGAGGCGATGCTCGCCCTGCGCGCGCTCGCGCCCGAGCGGGTGCGCGTGACCCTGATCTCGGCCTCCCCGGTGCTCGCATACAAGCCGTCGGCGACCACGGAGTCCTTCGACGAGACCTCGCCGCGGACGTATGACCTGCAGGCGATCGCCGCCGATGTCGGCGCGTCCTTCCGTCTGGATCGCCTGGAGGCGGTCGCTTCCCATGACCACAGGGTGCGGCTCGAGTCCTTCGCTTTCCTGGACTACGACGCCCTCGTGCTCGCGGTGGGCGCCCGCCCCACCAGGGCAATACCGGGCGCGCTGACGTTCCGCGACCAGCGAGAGGTGAACCACATCCGCCACCTCGCGGGCGAACTGCGCGCCGGGAAGCTACACCGCATCATCTTTGCCGTTCCAGACGGCTGCTCGTGGCCGCTGCCGCTGTACGAGCTGGCGTTGCTCACAGCCACTCACCTCAAGGAGCAGGGCGCCGCGGGCGAGGTCGTGCTCGTGAGCCCCGAGATCACGCCCCTACAGGTCTTCGGCGCACAAGCCTCACGGCTCGTCGCGGATCTCCTCACCGAGCGGGGAGTGTGCTTCATCGGCGAGTCAGACCCCCAGAGCGTCGAGCACGACGGGGCACTCTCTCTGGGCTCAGGGGGACCCCTGGACGCCGGCTGTGTCGTCGCTGTACCCGAGCTCCGAGGCCCGAGGATCACGGGCGTGCCAACCGACGCCTGGGGCTTCATCACAACCGACGAGCTCGGCGGCGTCATCGGGCTGCCGGACGTGTACGCCGCCGGAGACATGACGAGCTTCCCGATCAAGCAGGGCGGTCTGGCCGCCCAGCAGGCCGACCTGATCGCGCAGCGCATCGCC
>CAWILV010000001.1:0-159866 GCA_963837135.1 uncultured Solirubrobacterales bacterium | reverse complement strand
GCTGCTCGGCGACCTGTTCGCGATCGTCTCCGAGCACGCCGAGGACTCGGCGGTTGAAATCGACCGCGACCGCGTGCACGACGCGTTCGTGTTCGCCTGCGAGCACCACGCGGATCAGCGGCGCAAGTCCGGCGAGGACTTCATCGTGCACCCCGTCGGCGTGGCGCGCATCTGCGCGGGCATGCGCCTGGACACAGAGACGCTGTGCGCGGCGCTCCTGCACGACACGGTGGAGGACACCTCGGCCTCGATCGAGGAGGTGCACGAGCGCTTCGGCGAGGAGATCGCACAGATCGTCGACGGCGTGACGAAGCTGACCGGGATCGTCTTCCAGTCGCGCGATCAGGCACAGGCGGAGAACTACCGCAAGATGATGGTCGCAATGGCCACCGACGTGCGGGTGATCCTGATCAAGCTCGCCGACCGCTTGCACAACATGCGGACGATCGACGCGATGCCCAAGCAGAAGCAGATCGAGAAGGCGCGCGAGACGCTCGACATCTACGCGCCGCTCGCCCACCGGCTGGGGATCCACGCGATCAAGTGGGAGCTCGAGGACCTCGCCTTCGCGACCCTGCACCCCCGCAAGTACCAAGAGATCAAGGGCCTCGTCGCCCAGCAGCGTGACGAGCGCGAGCGCTACGTCGCAGAGGCCGGCGAGTACCTGGCGCGCGAGCTGGCCGAGCTGGGGATCGAGGCACGGATCGCGGGCCGCGCCAAGCACTTCTACTCGATCTACTCGAAGATGACCAAGAAGGGACGCGAGTTCAACGAGATCTACGACCTCACCGCGATGCGCGTGATCGTCGACTCGGTGAAGGACTGTTACGGGACCGTCGGCGTGATCCACTCGCTGTGGAAGCCGCTGCCCGGCCGTTTCAAGGACTTCATCGCGATGCCCAAGTTCAACATGTACCAGTCGCTGCACACGACGATCATC
This sequence comes from uncultured Solirubrobacterales bacterium, assembly GCA_963837135.1. Taxonomy (GTDB): domain Bacteria; phylum Actinomycetota; class Thermoleophilia; order Solirubrobacterales; family Solirubrobacteraceae; genus Palsa-744. The sequence goes on along the minus strand of CAWILV010000001.1, from coordinate 158,926 downwards.
GGGCCGGAGGGCCGGCCCCTGGAGATCCAGCTGCGCACCCAGGAGATGCACGAAATGGCCGAGTTCGGGGTGGCCGCACACTGGATGTACAAGACGACGACGCCTGGGCAGGGAGCGGGCGAGCGCGGCAGCCGGGCGGGCGGTGCCCCGATCAATACCGGAGAGGACGCAAAGCTGCAGTGGCTGCGCTCGATGCTCGACTGGCAGAAGGACCTGCTCGACCCGCAGGAGTTCATGGAGACGCTGCGCACCGACCTGTTCGAGGACGAGGTCTACGTGTTCACGCCCAAGGGCGAGGTCAAGTCGCTCGCGGCCGGCGCCACGCCACTGGACTTCGCCTACGAGGTGCACACCGAGATCGGCCACCGCTGCGTGGGCGCACGGATCAACGGGAAGATCGTGCCGCTGCATTGCGAGTTGCACTCCGGGGACATCGTCGAGATCCTCACCGCCAAGCGCGAGCGCGGCCCCTCGCGCGACTGGCTGGCGACGGTCAAGACCACGCGCGCGCGCAACAAGATCAAGGCCTGGTTCAAGGCCGAGTCCCGCCAGGACACCGAGCACACGGGGCGTGACCTCTTGCAGGAGCACCTGCGCAAGCAGGGCCTGCCCGCACAGAAGATCACCGGCTCGGCGCTTTTGGCGGACGTGATCAGAGAGATGGGTTACCGCAAGGCCGACGACTTCTACATCGCGTTGGGGGCCGCCAAGGTCTCTCCGAAGGTCGTCGTGAACAAGGTGATGCAGCGGTTGAAGCAGGGCGAGGCCGCCGACGGCGAGGCGAGCTCGGCCGACCTGTTGAGGGTGGGGCGCGCGCGGCGGCGCCCGACCAAGTCCTCCGGCCAGTACGGGATCCGGGTGGACGGCGTCGAGGACGTGATGCTGCGCCTAGCCAAGTGCTGCCGTCCCGTACCGGGCGATGAGATCGTCGGCTACATCTCGCTCGGCCGTGGCATCACGATCCATCGCGAGGACTGCCCCAACTCGGTGGTCCTGCGCAAGGATCCCGAGCGCTTCACGAGCGTCTCCTGGGAGGGCGATCAGACGACCGCCTTCGTCGTCGAAATCCAGATCGACGCGTGGGATCGCCATCGTCTGCTCGAGGATCTCTCGCGTGTGTTCTCCGAGTCCGGCGCGAACATTCTCGAAGCACGTTGCCTGTCCACGCCGCCGATGGTCAAGAACCGCTTCGTCGTCGAGGTCGCCGACACGCATACTTTGAAGGGTGCGGTCACGCGCCTGCGCAACATCGAGTCGGTGTTCGACGCCTACAGAGTGACGCCCGGCGTGGGGTAGGCCCGGCGTTGGGCGCTCTCGGGGCCTATTCAGCTGACAACGTGCAGTGCGCGCGGGAGGATGGAGTAACGCGCCTCGGCGACCTCGCCGATGTAGTCGCCGTCAACCTGCAGCGGTAGCGGACGCCCGTCGGCGCTCTGGACGGTCAGCTCCGTCAGCGCGGGGAAGCTCGAGACGTGTCGATGGCGCGCGATCCGCGCGTGGCGCGAAAAGGCGCGCCAGGCGATCGAGGGCATGTCAAAAGGCCTCGCGCGGTGCAGGACGGATGCCGCGAGCGCGCCGGAGTCGAGCGCCGCGCCCTCGGCGACCTCGATCGGCCGGTTCTGGAAGTAGGTGAAGGGCGAGCCGTTCTGCACGATCGTGGTGACGCCCTCCATGCTCTGCTCGCCGGTGTGCGCCACCATCCGCGGCGGGTGTACGAGGTAGCGGCGGGCAAACGTGCTGATCGCGGCCCACGTGAAGTAGTAGGCGCCCAGCCGCGCCTTCAGGCGTGGGTTGGAGTCCACCCGCTCGACCACGCTCGCGTCGACGCCGAGACCAGAGGCGAAGGTGAAGCAGCGGCCGTTGACGACCCCCAGGTCGACCTTGCGCGGCTGCCAGTCGTCGGCCATCGCGAGTAGGTGCTCGGTGGCGTCGATCAACTCGCCTGGGATCCCGAGCATCTTGCCGAACACGTTCGCCGAGCCGCCGGGCAGACAGGTGAGCGGCGTGGAGGACCCGAGCAGTCCGTTGGCGGCCTCGTTCACGGTCCCGTCGCCGCCGAAGGCGACGACCACGTCATAGCCCTCGTGCGCGGCCTCGCGGCACAGCTCGGTGGCGTGACCACGGGCCTCGGTGTCGACGGCGTCGACCTCGAAGCGGCCCTGCAGCGCGTACACCACGAGATGGCGCAGGCGATCGGAGACCGTCGTAGCGTAGGGGTTGACGATGATCAGCATGCGCCGCTTGCTCGCCGCCTGCAGCGGCTCGAAGTCGCGCGGCGTGGTCAGCCGGTCGTCCTCGTGCACGGGTGAGCTCATCGCAAGGTCCTACACCACGCCTGAGGGAGCGTTACCGGGTCTTGTATTCGTCCGGATGCTCGCTATAATCCCCGAGCAGACATAGCTGGACACATCCAGAGGGGTGGAGGGCCTGGCCCTACGAAACCCCGGCAACCACCGTCAAAGTCACAGGCGGGAAGGTGCCAATTCCAGGAGATGTGTGGCGGGCTTCGCGCTCTTCGCCACACGTGACACGGCGAAGACTAGAGCGAAGGAGCCCCTAAATGGCTGTCAGTCATCTGCAGTGCAAGGAGTGCAAGACCCAGTATCCGCTGGAGGCGCTGTACGTCTGTGAGCAGTGCTTCGGGCCGCTGGAGGTCGCCTACGACCACAGCCGCTCGAGCCTCGACGTCGGTGAGTTGCGCCGTCGCATCCAGGGCGGTCCGCAGAACATCTGGCGCTACGCGGACTTCCTGCCCCTCGCCGGTGGTCCTCCGGGGCCGTCCGGTCGGCTGGCATCACGTGTGGGTCTGCCGGCAGGCTGCACGCCGCTGATCCGCGCCGACCGGCTCGCCGAGCGGCTCGGGCTGCGCGAGGTGTGGGTCAAGAACGACGCCGCCAACCCGACCCACTCCTTCAAGGACCGAGTCGTCTCGGTGGCCGTCACGCGGGCACGTGAGCTGGGCTTTCAGACAATCGCGTGCGCCTCGACCGGCAACCTCGCCAACTCGGTGGCCGCCCACGGCGCGGCGTTGGGAATGGATTCCTATGTCTTCATCCCCGCGGATCTCGAGGAGCAGAAGATCCTCGCCACGGGCATCTACGGAACGAAGCTCGTCGGCGTGAACGGCGGCTACGACGACGTCAACCGCCTCTGCACGGAGCTGTGCGCCGAGCGTGACTGGGCGTTCGTGAACATCAACCTGCGCCCCTACTACGCCGAGGGCTCAAAGACGCTGGCGTTCGAGATCGCCGAGCAGCTCGGTTGGGAGCTGCCCGACCGCTGCGTTATCCCGGTCGCCTCGGGATCCCTGTTCACGAAAATCGCGCGGGGCTTTGAGGAATGGACCGAGCTCGGGCTGATAGAGGGCGGGGCGCCACGTATGAATGGCGCCCAGGCCGAGGGCTGCTCGCCCGTGGCCAGCGCCTACGCCGCCGGCCACGACGTCTGCCGCCCGGTGAAGCCGAGCACGATCGCCAAGTCGCTGGCGATCGGCAACCCCGCCGACGGCCCTTACGCGCTCGACTTGGCCCGCCGCACGGGCGGCTCGGTGGATGCGGTCAGCGACGAGGAGATCCGAGCGGGCATCAAACTGCTGGCCGAAACGACCGGCGTCTTCACCGAGACGGCCGGGGGAGTCACGACCGCCGTGCTCTCGAAGCTCGCCGCGCGTGGGGACATCGACCCCGACGAGCGCGTCGTGCTGGTGATCACCGGAGACGGCCTGAAGACGCTCGACGCGGTGCGCGACTCTTTCGAGACCTACAAGATCGACCCCAGCGTGGAGGCGTTCGAGAACACCGTGCCCGAGACCGTGACGGTCTGATGACGGTGCTCGTCAAGATCCCGACGCAGCTACGCGCCGCCGCCGAGGGCACCGCCGAGACCGAGGTCTCGGGTGAGACCGTGGCCGAGGCTTTGAACGGCCTGTATGAGCGTTATGGCGAGCTGCGCGAGCGCATCTCCAATGAGGATGGCTCGCTGCGGCGCTTCGTGAACGTCTACCTGGCGGGTGAGGACATCCGCTTCCTGGATGGGCTTGCCACGCCTGTGCCGGACGGCGCGGAGCTGACAATTCTTCCGGCCGTGGCGGGAGGCTGACCCGGCGTCGGCGCCGGTGTCGAGCCGCTGACGCCGATCGTCGAGACGAGCCCCGCGGCGCACATCGCGCCGACCGTCAGGCCGCGTAGCCGGCGCGGGGTCAGCCAGTCGACGTTGTGGGCCTGCAGCCACGACCTGAAGCCGGTCGCGCACGACGCCGCTGCCATTGCACAACCTGCGCACATGCCTTCAGAGTAGCGATCTCATTCACGATCGTAGACAGGTCTGCGTTGAAGCGATCCCATGTAGCGCCCGGAGCGGGCGATGAGGACTGAACGCTTCGAGATTTCTGAACGCTTCGAGATTTCTTCACCTCTGTTGAGGTTCGCCTGAGTACCCTGGGATTAGCTACAGGTATGGCTACTCAAACCCTCACCCGTCCCGCCGCCGCAGAGGGCATGACCGAGTTCTTCGATGGGATCGCATGCCTCGACGAGCGCGTGCGCCGCCAGGCGATGGCGGCGCCGCTCCAGATGCCGTCCCGACCCAGCGAGACGGGACGCTACATCGAGGTCCAGGGACCCGACGAGCGGCTGCTGATACCGCTGGGGCGTGGCGTAACGCACATCGGTCGGGGCCTCGCCGCCGACCTGCACCTGGATGAGAACTCCGTCTCCAGGCGCCACGCGATCCTCGTATATCGCAGCTTGGGCTTCCGCATACTCGACGACCGCAGCTCCAACGGCACGTTTGTCAACGGCCGCCGCGTCACGCAGGTGGATCTGAAGGACGGCGACGTATTGGCGCTCGGGCGGGTCGTGCTGCGGTATCTGGAGGTCTGACTGCGCAGCGGCGCGGCCCTGTCCGCCTGACCGGCTCAGTGGCCGCCGAGGCTGAACGCGCCGCTGAGCACGACCGGCCCGGGCTGGGTCGCCCGGGTGTTGGTCTCGCGCGTCAGCAGGATCTCGTGGTAGTCGCCGGCGTTGGCCGGTAGCAGCGCGCCGCCCTGTGCCTGGCCCTTGGAGTTGACAGGTGGGATCCGACCCAGCGGTGCGGAGCTCGTCGGGGAGTTGTAGAGCCACACGGCGTAGAAGAAGCTCCTCGACGGCGGTAGGTGTTCGGCCGCAATGTAAAAGGCGCGCTTGGAGCCTTCGGAGAGGACCTCGACCAAGCCGACCGTCTTGCTGCTGGGTTCCGGCGAGGTGAGGGCGATCTGCTTGTCGACGGTCGGCTTGCCGGCCTGCGTGGAGGTGCTCGAGGTCGCCGTGGTGCTCGGGGTACTGGTCGTGGTGCTGGCGGTGGATTCGGTTTTGGTGCTCGATGCTTTGTGGGAGCTGCCGCCACTTGTGATCAGGATCACGACGACCACGACGATCACGACGAGCGCCGCGAGCAGCAGCGCGCCGCCGCGTCTGGAGCTGGGCAGGGAACTGGCAAAGTTAGTGCCATGTGCCGGCTCGCGGGCTGGGTGGGGCAGCTCGCTGGGCTCCTCCGCGAGCGCGTCGAGCGCCGCGCGGGCGCGGTCGCGAACGGTGTGCTGGGGAATGCCGAGCATGTCCGCGATCTCGGTGTGGCTCTTGCCCTGGCGTACCAACAGCAACAGCACAGCGCGCTGGTCGGGGGGGAGGTCGTCTAGTCGGCTCATGGGGGAGGGGTGCGTAGGCTATCGTGGCGCCGGGATGGCCACGCCGACAGAGCAGATCCACGCGGTGCTGGTGGGGTTCGACCGTCTGTATGGCTTGGAGATGGTGGATCTCTCTGACGAGGAGGCCCACGCTCGGGTGGAGTTGCGCGACGAGCTCAAGCAGGGCATGGGCCTGCTTCACGGGGGCGTCTACGCCTCGGTCGCCGAGTCGCTGGCCTCACGCGCCACGGCGCTGGGGGTGCTCGATCGTGGTGAGGTCGCGATGGGCCTGTCGAACAGCACGAGCTTTCTGCGCCCGGTCACCGAGGGCGCCGTGCATGCCCACGCGACGCGATTGCATCGCGGCCGCACCACGTGGGTGTGGGACGTGCGCTTCAGCGACGACGCCGGCCACCTGTGCGCGGTGACGCGGATGACGATCGCCGTGCGCCCCGCGCCGGCGGGGTGAGGACTAATGCGGTGCGCGTAGGGGAGTCGGCGTCTGGCCGGGCAGGGGCTGCTCGGCAAAGCCTGTGTCTGGAAGCGGCGCCGGCAGCGAGGTGGCTGGGGCGCCGATGTCGTTGATCGGTACGGTCGTCTCGGCGGCGGTGCGAGCGAGGTTTGGACTGTTGGCGTAGATGCCGACCACCACACCGGCGGTGGGAAGCTCGATCGTGTCGTCTCCTTGCGCCGCCACGCCGGTGACGCCGCGGATGCGAATCGCGCGGTGTGGACGGGAGCCGAACGGGATGAAGCTGTTGTCGGGGGAGGTGATCACCCGCAGGCGCGGAACGCAGGTGTTCTGGCCGCCTTCGGCGCAGTCTCCGTACTGGACGGTGAACGCGCCACTGGGATCCTCGGAGGCTTCGGTGATCGCCATGTGCTGGAAGGAGCCGCCGAGCCAGTAGACGGGGTAGCGAGCCAGGAGCAGGCTCTCGAGGGTCGTATGTGAGATCGGCTGATCCTGAAGGGTGTCGCCGCAGGCCGCGACGGCGAGCGTGCAGAGGCCTAGCGTGAACAGCGCGGCCAGCAGGCGAGGCGAGAAGCGAAGTTCCCTCATGATCAGCCTCGGTAGCGATTTGTGATCGGCATGCGGCGGTCACGGCCGAAGGCGCGTGTGGTGACCTTGATCCCCGGCGGCGCCTGACGGCGCTTGTACTCGGCGAGATCGACGAGCCGGATCGTGTGGTCGACCTCCTGCTCGGGCAGACCCTCGGCGATCAGCTGCTCACGGCCTTGGTTGAGCTCGATATAGCCGTAGAGGATGCGGTCGAGCAGCTCGTAGGGGGGCAGCGAGTCCTCGTCGCGCTGGTCGTAGCGTAGCTCGGCTGAGGGTGCTCGCGCGAGGATCGACGGTGGGATCGGGGCCTGCACACGCGGCGGGGTCGGGGCCCACACGCCGGCCACCTGCTGTGCACCCCCGGCTGTTGTTGCTGCGGCAAGGGAGTTGCGCCACTCGCACAGGCGATAGACGAGCGTCTTCGGCACGTCCTTGATCACCGCAAGGCCGCCGGCGAGGTCGCCGTAGAGGGTTGTGTAGCCGACCGACATCTCCGACTTGTTGCCGGTCGTGAGCACCAGCCAGCCGAACTTGTTGGAGAGCGCCATCAGCAGGTTGCCGCGGATCCGGGCCTGCAGGTTCTCCTCGGTGAGGTCTGGGGCCCCATCCACCCCGTGGCCGGCGAGTTCGGCGTCGAGCGCCTCCGTGTAGGCGTCCATCACAGGCTCGATCTCCAGCTCGTGCGCGTGCATGCCGAGCGTGGCGGCCAAGGCGCGCGCGTCGTTTTGGGTGGCCGAGGAGGAGTAGGGGGAAGGCATGATCGCCGCGCTCGCGCGCTCGGCGCCGAGCGCATCGGCGGCCAGGCAGGCGACGAGCGCGGAGTCGATCCCCCCGGAGAGGCCGAGGACAACGTGTGAGAACCCGTTCTTCTCGACGTAGTCGCGCAAGCCGAGCATCAGCGCCGTATAGATCTCGGCCTCCTCGGGTGCGAGCGGCTCGGTCAGACGCGGATTGCGTGTTGCTCGTCGCCCAGTCCCAGTGGGAGCGTCGAGATCGAGGTCGCACAGCAGCAGGTCCTCCTCGAACTGCGCGGCGCGGGCGAGCGTCGCGCCGGTGTGGTCGACGACGAAGGAGTGACCGTCGAACAGCAACTCATCCTGGCCGCCGACAAGCCCGCAGAACGCGATCGGAACACCGTCTTCGCGGGCGCGGTCGGCGAACATGCGCTCTCGCTCGGCGCCCTTGCCGGCGTGGTAGGGGGAGGCGGAGATGTTGACGATCAGCCTCGCGCCGTCGGCCGCCTCCTGGGAAGCCGGAGGACCGGGCAGCCAGATGTCCTCACAGACCGTCAACCCAATCAGCTGCCCGCCGAGCGCGATCGTCGCTCCCGAGGTTCCCGGCTGGAAATAGCGTCGCTCATCGAACACGCCGTAGTTGGGCAGATGAACCTTGCGATAGATCGCCTGGACCGCGCCGTCGGCGAGCACGGCGGCGGCGTTGTACACGTGCTCGGCTCGCTCCGGAAAGCCGACGATCGCGACCACCCCATGCGTATCGGACGCCAGCTCTGTAAGCGCCGCTCGCGTGTCCGCGAGGAAGTGCTCGCGCAGCAGCAGATCCTCGGGGGGGTAGCCGGTCAGAGCAAGCTCTCCGAACAGCACGAGGTCTGCCGCGGCCTCGCGAGCTTCATCGATGCCCGCACGGATCCGCGCCGCGTTGGGAGCGATGTCGCCCACCGTGGGGTTCATCTGGCAGAGAGCCAGCCTCACAATGTCTCTTTTGCAGGAATTTTCAACTCCGGTTGTGAAGATGTTGTCTCATTGAGGCCGGGAAGCGGTCGGGTATGGTGCGGGACTGCCATGGCAGGATCGTATGTACTCGAGGGAGGTGGTGCCTGATGGCCGCAGAGGACTGGCTGGTGGGATTCCTGCGCGACTTCGCTTCGCTCTCAGAGGAGGAGCGCGATGTCGTGATCGACACACTCCCGCCGGCGGACCGCGATGCGATCCTCGCTCTCGCAGAGGCCAGAGAGCTAACGTCGGAGACGGGCCTGGTCCAGGTTTTGAATGCCGGCCAGGTTGGTCTCGAGAAGCTCTATGAGCTCAAAGAACCCGGAGATCTATACACGCTGATCAACCTGGCAGTTAGGCAAAATCCAAACATCGTCGTCGAGGCTCTGTTCGCCGCTGTGGTCCTACATCGGGGATGGGACCAGGAAGAGCCATCGGAGATTCTCGCACTTCGTGAACAGTGGCACTGGCATGTGCACGAGAAGTTCGCAGCGCGAGAGCGCGAGGCTGACAGCCAGAGGGGGGAGGCATAGAGTGAGCAGAGTCTGTCTCGTCAGCTCTGCACGGCGCGAGGCTTGGTGAGCGTCGAGCGGCCGTTGCCGGTGCCCTTGCGGGGCGGTTTTGCGCCGTTGGCTCGGGAGCCGTTGGCGGTTTGGCTTGCGCTACGAGTTTTCGAGCGCTTGGCCGGAACCTCCGCCGCGCGAGCCAGCGCGGCGATCGCCCAGCGTAGGTCCTGCATTAGCCCCTCCAGGCCCGGCAGGGCGTCGTAGTCGGCCAGCAGACCGAAGCCGAGATGGCCGTCGTAGCTCATCACGGCGATCCCGAGCGCCTGGCGGCGGGCGAGCGGGACGACCGGGTAGAGCACCTGCAGCCGGTGTCCCAGCAGGTACAGCGGGAACTGTGGCCCGGGAACATTCGTGACGACGAGGTTGAAGAAGCGCTGGCGCGTCTGCAGACGCGCCGCCTGGCTGAGGATCGTGGGGGGCGCGAAGCCGGCGAGGTTGACGAGCGCCTGCGCGCCGACGGCCTGGCCGGACTCCTTTAGGTTCTCCATCTCGACGCTGATCTGCCGCAGGCAGGTTGCCGGATCTTCGACGCCGACCGGCAGCGGAGCCCACATCGCGGCGACCTGATTGCCGAGCGCTCCGCGCTGGGAATCCGCGCGCACGGAGACGGGCACCATCGCCTTCAGCACGAGGCCCTCCGTGTCTTCGCCCTGCGCACGTAGGTAGCGGCCGAGGGCGAGGCTGACCGACGCGAGCACGACGTCGTTCAGCGTGCCGCCGAGCGCATCCTTGATCGCCTTGAACTGCGCCAGAGAGCCGTCGTGGAAGGTGTAGCGGCGGTGCGGGCCGATGTCGACGTTGAACGGGCTCGGCGGGGCCGGTGCGTTGATGCCGGCGAGCGCCGTCGCGCCGATGCCCACGAGGCCGTCCTTCAACTGGGCTGCCACGCGCCGTGGGGCGCGCAGCAGCGCGCGGGCGCCGCGGGTCATCTCGCCGGGCACGGTCGTGCGCTCCAGCAGCGCCTCCCCGAGCAGCTTCGCCGACCCCGGCAACGGCCGCGCGGTCCACGGCACCGGCGGCCGGCCCGTGGCCATCGGCTCGGGGGAGGTGTCGAATAAAACGGTGGTGATGTCCACCCCGGAGATCCCGTCGACGAGCGCGTGGTGGGTCTTCGCGATCAGCGCGAAGCGTTCCCCGGCCATGCGCTGCACCAGCCAGATCTCCCACAGCGGCTTGGAGCGATCGAGGCGCTGGGAGAGCAGCCGTCCGGCGAGCTGCTTCAGCGCGGCGTCGTCGGCCGGGCGCGGCAGGGCGGTGTGGCGAATGTGGTAGCGCGGGTTGAAGTGCGGGTCGTCAGTCCACACCGGCCGGCCTTGTCCGAGCGGCACATAGGCGAGGCGCTGGCGGTAGCGCGGCACCAGGTGCAGGCGGCTGAGAATGTGGTCGACGAGCTCCTGCGGCGTCGGCGCCTTGCCCTCAAACACCATCACGGATGCCACGTGCATGTGCGCGGTCGAGTCGTCCTCCAGGTGCAGGAACGTCGAGTCCAGCGCGGACAGGCGGTCGGGGTTGGCCATTCCTCGATTGTCGCGGCTTAGGTGCCGCACGTCAACGTCGAGAGGGTTTTGGACTCCTTGCCGGGCGAACTCAAGTGTGACGTCCGTCACATATGTACCCTCCGTGTATAAACCCCGATAAGATGGCCCTTCGTGACAGGGCAGCGCTTGTCGGCGCGTTACACGACGGTCTGTGTGTGGGGGTTTGGCAGGTGGGCTAGATGCCCCGCCTACGCGCCCTCTGGCGGCTCAAACGCGTCGGAAAGCGAGAACATGAGTGCTCGCAACCCCTCGTCGTCGACGCCCACGGCGGGCGGCCACTCGGCGACGTTCGGGGTGAGCGGCCAGATCCGGATGAGCCGATCGTAGAGATTGGGGTTCGGCCGATAGAGGTCCGCGCCCTGTACGAGATGCCCTACGTACCAGAAGGCGAGCTGCCCGACGCTGATAATCCCCGCGTAAGGTTGCGCCTCACCCACCTCTACGGGTCCCTCGGGACCTATGACCTGGGCGCGTAGCTCGCCGTGGCCGAAGTGGTGCGGTTCCTCGCCGATGTAGCGCGCCATCCAGATGTTCGTCATTGTCGTGGGGCGCAGAAAGCCCCAGAACGGTTTGTAGATTGCGGCGGGAATAGCGCGCCTGTCGGCGCTGTCTGCATGCTCAAGCATCATCGCTGTCTTGAACGCCCAAGTTGCCGCGATGGCCTGCCGCCAGGCATGCAGCTTCTGGGGCTTGCCCTCGATCATGGCGTGTAGCTCGTGCTCGGCGGTGTGCTCTAGCTCGGCCATCCAGCCTGTATTGCAGCGCTCGCACACGCAATGAGCTTCTGTCGTGAAGGGATAGCGCAGCCCGCGAAACTCGACCTGGCGACCCTCCTCCTCGGATTCCCGTACGACGTAGTGCTGGGCCTTCTCCTCCGCGAGAACGGCGGGCACGTACTTTGCGATCCACTGCGGCCAGACATGCTCACCGGTGACTGGCGTCCCGCCGCAGAACACGCAGGCCCGACCGCTACCCTCTGGGCTAATGCCTGACAAGGACTCAGAGCCTACTCAGCAGACGCGCCCTAAGAAGGGCGAGCCGATAGAGATCCCGGTGCCCAAGAAGGGCGACGTGCTCGACTTCCTAGAGAAGGTGGCGCATACGCCGGCCCCGGAGCGCCCAGACGCCCGCGACGAAGACCGATGATCTACGCGCTCGCGTAGACCGCTGCCTCACCGCCACCAAATCCAAAGAACGCCTCGTCAAATACGCCGTCCGCGCCAAGAAGCTGATGCACCGGATCTGGCTCGTCCTCTAGTGGGAACATCGCGCGAAGATCCAACCAGCGCTCGCAGATGAGGACCATGAGTGGCACGATGGCGCATTGAATGCTGTCGCCAGCTACGGCCCCGGTCAGGGTGCCCGGCTCGTACTTCCTCAGGTTTGCGAGGTCGGTCAGCCCGAGAGCAACGGCGGTAGCGTGCTTGAGCACGGTCAACTTGGCTCCCGAGTCCACCATCACGCCCGTTTCGTATTCCTTGAGCATTTGGCCGCTTTGGTCGAAGGACATAAGCCGAACCGTCAAGTGTGGCCGACGGTCGTTGGGGTCCTCGGGATATTCGCCGCGATGCGTAAAGTCAACCGCGTACGGCGTGGGCAGCCTGAGCAGCGTCACGCGCCGTACACGCCTGGAGGCGCTTCAACGAACACGATCACCTCTCCGGCGCTGGGAGTGTGGCGATTGGCTAGGGCTGTCGGCGATAGGTCGGAATCGATGGGTCGCGTCGCGGCAGAGAGTAGAACCCATTCCCCGTTGAATCGGCGAGCGTCAGAAGTACGAAGCCACGCCTGCCACGGCTCCTCGGTAGCCACTGTGCCTTGAACCGGACCACTGGCCCCCGTTGGTCCGTTCGGCCCCGTGCCTCCAGCGCTCTGATAGTTCATTTTGATCGCTTCCGTGCGCGTGGTTTCGGCGTCGCCGCTGGCTCAGGCTTTGGCCCTGGAATCTCGCCGAATTCATTCTCGTACAGCGTTACGTTCTGGGCAAGCTGGGCGGCCATCGCCTTGGCATGCTCGGGCGACATGACGATCCTCTGTACGACGTCGCCCTGCATAGCCACCTCGTGACGGCCGCGCGCTCCGGTCTGCGTTCCGGGATCGTCGCTCAGCGGGTCAGTCGGGATGGCACGCGAAAACAGCAGGCAGAAGTCCCACGGCGACACGGTAATCGCCACTCCATTGACGTAGCTCGCGCCCTCGGGCTGCGACTGCAGTCGCGGGGGCCGAATGATCGGGAATCGCTCCTCGTCTGCCATGGTGCCTCCGTCTATCTCGCGTTAGCGGCACGATAAAGCAGTTGCTCGAACATCGCCTCTGGCTCAAGCCGCGCGTTCCTGCGCCACACGAACTCGTTGAGGTAGCCCTGTAGCCAGCGGTGGGACACCTTGCGGTAGGTCCCTCGGATCGACGGCTTGAGGTGCCCGAAGAACGCCTCGACGGTGTTCGTGTGCGTGTCGCCCTGCACGTACCAGCCGGCGGAGTGATTGATCCGACTATGCGCGATGAACTCACGGTCGAGTCCGTTGTACGCGCCCCAGTCGTCGGTGAAGATGATCGAGGTCGGCTCGACCCACTCAATGACCTGCTTCTTGAGTCCGGGACCGTGACGTGACGGCAGCACGGTTGCCTTGATCCGTCCACCTCGCTCAACGGCAGCGAAGACGGTCGCTCTACTACGTTCACGGAGTTTCGCTGCCTCAGAGCGACGGTTGGGGACGGTCCCGCCGCGCGGAGGCTGGCCCTGCTGCTTACGGGGCTTGCCGTCCACCGACGCCTCATCAACCTCAACATCACCCGACAGCGGCTCGCCGTCGTCGGCCATTGCAATCGTGCGCAGCTTGTTGAGCATCCTCCATGCCGTCTTGTATGTGACGCCGATCTCGCGCTCCAGCTGCTTCGCCGAGATCCCGCAGCGAGTGCTAGTGAGCAGATAGCCAGCGTAGAACCACAAGTGCAGCGACGTGGCCGATCCCTCATAGATCGTGCCCTTCGTGACCGAGATATGGCGACCGCAGCCCGTACAGGTCCATGAGGGCCGTTTCTGCGCCGTCTTGTAGCGCTTGAAGATCCGTTCCTCTTTGCACTTCTCGCAGTAGGCGTGATGACCGTCCGGCGAGAGCCGCGTGCGCCAGAGCCAATTGAGGCACGCCTCATCGTCGGGAAACGTCCGCATGAACTCCATGAGCGAGTACGACGACTCCGAGGAATCGGAGCGAACGGGGTTTGCGCGGTCAACCTTCGGCATAACCTCAGTCTAGCACAGTTTATACACGGAAGGTATATATGTGACGTCCGTCACAGATAACGGTCGCAAAGAGCCCTTAAGCTACGAACAATTGTTCGACCCTGCCGAGTCGTCTCCGTGGATGGAGACGAACGGGGGACCCACTGCCAGGTCGCCGCAGAAGAACGACCCGGATGGGGCGAATCGGCCGTTGTTACGGCCGTAACGCCCGGGAGACGCGCGTCCGTTTCGCGTGCCACACCGGCCGTGAGCCCGACAGCTAACCCCGTAGGCGGAAAACAAGGAGGTTCTTCCCAGTATGTACGTCCCCGCGACCCTCGCGCAGCCTGCCACGGCCCTGACGCCACTCGTGATCGCTGCGAGCGATGCGACACCGTCGCTGCAGGCTCCGGCGCGCACCTCGCTGAGCGCGTTCCGCGCCGAGCTGAACGTGCTCGAGGGCCACACGACGAGCGTCACCGGCAAGTTGACCGCCGCTTCCGGCGGCGGTGCCCCGATTGCTTCCATTGCCCAATCGGCCAATCTCTATCCGGCGGGGCTGCCAGGGCGAGAGGTGCTGCTGCAGGCGCTCTCGAGCCACGGCTGGAGGACGCTGGCCCACACGCGCACCGGCACGGAGGGGCGCTTTCGACTGCGCTACGTGCCGAGCGAGACCGCGAGCGAGCAGGTGCGGTTGCGGTTCGCGGGCGACGCCGAAGACCTCGGCGCGCACCGGCGGCTGGGCCGCTTGAACGTCTATCGCCTGGCCGAGGCCTCGTGGTATGGCGGCGGCGGCGAGCTGGCCTGCGGCGGCGAGTTGACGAGCGCGACGATGGGCGTGGCCAACAAGACGCTTCCCTGCGGCACGGAGGTGACGCTGCGCTACGACGGGCGCTCGGTGCGCGTCGCGGTGATCGACCGCGGGCCGTATGTCGCCGGACGCGAATTCGACCTCACCGAAGCGACCAAGCAGGTGCTCGGGTTCGGCGGCGTGGGCGAGGTGTGGAGCACGCGCTGATCGAGGGCTCCCGGCGTGAAAGGGCGGCGGCGCCGATCGGGATGCCGCCGCCCGGAGAAGTCCTGATGATCGCCTTCCTGATGATCGCCTAGTAGTGCTCCGTTAGGTTGAAGGAGTCTGGGTTCGGGGATCGAATCTCTCCGCGACATCAGAGGGTGTGGCGAGCTGAGCGTAACCTCGCTCTCCCTTAAAGACTCGGGCGCAGCCTGCGCGTCGAAGTCGCAACGGATCGGATCTCGCCGGTTGCGTCGAGGGGCGTGATTTCTCGTCCGGTGAGCAGGCAGTCGGGCGTGGCGCTGAGCTTGCGGCTGAGTTCGACGAGCAGATCCAGAGAGGGCACCGCCAGACCGCCTGCTCGATCAGGTCCTCGCGGGCGTTTGACGCCTCGCTCGGCTTTGAGAAACAGGCGGTGCGCACGACCTCTGGCAGAGGAGCGCTCCCAGGCCTTCCCCAGTAGGAGGGCGAGCAGCTGCACCCCCCTCGGTTGCGCAGTTCGTCTTGTGGCGCACGTAGACGCCGTGGAAGTGAGTCGTCGTGTACTTCGGCTTGGCGGTCACGCTACACCGTCCCGCATGCACCGCTCGCTCCGTGTGCCAGCTCTTCGATTGCCCAAAGCAGATAGCGGCGCAGCGAGCCGATGTAGACCACCGGCAGCTCAGGCTTGACGTGGTCAATGAAGGCCGAGACCGAGATGCCGCACGTGGTCTGCATGGACGGGTTTTGAGAACTGGACTATCCCGCTCTGTGAAATCATAGTATGATTCGGGTTGCGCTTGGCGCAAGCCTAGGAGGCAAGACCGGCCGAAGGCTGGCCACGACACCAGGAGGTATGGCTTCCCGATGGGATCTCAAGGCCATAAGAGAGCACGACTGGTCCTAGTGGTTCATCTGTGAAGTTCGTGGATTATTGAAGGGGTGGAGTGGTGTTTGCCGAACTCGTTGCTGGTTGGGTCCAGCGATGATGGGGGTTTGGTATGCCTGCGTTGGCGAAGCACATCGAGATCGGTGCGGAGGATCGAGCGGAGCTCGAACGGATTGTTCGCTCCAGCACCGCGGAGGTGCGGATGGTCGAGCGCGCCCAGATCGTGCTGCATTCCGCCGAGGGTCACTCGGCCGCGAAGATCGGGCGTCTGTTGGGGTGTTCGACGAACACGGCGCAGAAGTGGCGCTCGCGCTACGAGCAAGACGGGATCGCCGCGCTTGGAGACTTGCCGCGCTCGGGTAAACCGCTCGTCTATTCACAGGCGGACAGGGCGCGGCTGATCGCCAAGGCGTGCACGCGTCCACCCGAGACGCCTGAGGGCGCCCAACAGGAACGCTGGACATATGAGCAGTTGGGGCAGGCAGTGGGGATGTCGCGCTCCCAGGCGCACACGATTCTCGCGCGCGCGGACATCAAGCCGCACCTGACCGACTACTGGGTGATGAGCGACTTCTCCCAGCCGGAGTTCGAGGAGCGCCTGAAAGATGTCTGTGGTCTTTATGTGAATCCGCCCGAGAACGTGCTGGTCGTCTCGATCGACGAAAAGACCAGCATCCAGGCCAAGGCACCGACCAAGCCCGATGTCCTGCCCGCTCCGGGGCGCCCGGCACGGCGCGAGCATGAATATGAGCGCAACGGCACGCAATGCCTGTTCGCCTGCCTGAAAGTTCACGAAGGTGACGTGCTCGCGATGCCGTCAAAGACACGCAACCGCTTCGATTTAATCCGCTTCCTCGACCAACTTGACACCGAGATCCCCGTCGTTGAGGGCCAGCAGATCATCGCGGTCAGTGACAACCTCTCTACCCGTGGCACCCAAGAGGTCACCGACTGGCTCAAGGACCACCCCCGCTGGAGCTTCCAGTTCACACCAACCCACGCCTCGTGGCTGAACCAGATCGAGATCTTCTTCTCGATCCTCTACCGCCGGCTACTCAAGCACGGCATGTTCTTCAGCGAGGAAGACCTCGCCGAGCAAATGCTCGCATTCATCGAGACCTACAACCAAACCGCCAAACCATTCAAGTGGACCTACACCGGCAAGGTCCTCGAAGCATAACCAACAAACTTCACAGATGGACCAC
The DNA here is from genome assembly GCA_963837135.1 of uncultured Solirubrobacterales bacterium. GTDB lineage: Bacteria > Actinomycetota > Thermoleophilia > Solirubrobacterales > Solirubrobacteraceae > Palsa-744. Next base: position 142,062 of record CAWILV010000001.1, on the reverse strand, counting down.
TAGATACGACCGGAGCCAACGCAAACGGCGGCTTCGTGGACGAAGAGCAGTGGATCAGCTTCCCCGGCACGGAAAAGGACAACGGCGACTGGATCGAGACTGGCCAGATTTCGGGATACCTTCCGAAGAGCGGTGGTTACGAATGCTGCACGATGCACCCGTTCTACGCCGAGGAGGGACCTGGCAAAGACCCCTACAAAGAAGAAGAGGACGAAGCGGTGGTGATGCCTCAGAACAACTACAATCATTACGTGTTGTTCGATGCCGAAGTCAATGGCGGCTGGGATATCTATTGGGAAAGCGGGCTTGTCGGACGTTACGGCGGGGGCTGGCCCGAGTACCTGACCTACCAGGAAGCGGGTATCGAGGCTGCCTCAGAAGCCCGACCGTCAGAGTGGGGACGAGACCAGACTTATGCCTCGGACGGCGGGGCGTGGGGCAGTTGGGCTACAGGGGATGAATATTTCTACAGCTCCGGTATCTGTGCCGAACAGAACACCGAATTTCCCACCGTCGAAGGCGACATTATGTGGGGCACGCAAGGCTACGACGAATGCCTCCATGCCGAATAAAAGAAAGAGAGTAACCATGCGGGCGAAGATCGTCCTCATATCAATAGCGGCTGTCGTCTGTGTATCGGCGTGTCCGGCATACGCGAGCGCGAAGTTGACGGCGAGTGAAGTGGCATCGAACCTTCTCTTGTCACAGGCTCCCACGATGACGGGCACAGGGGAAGTGACGTTTGAAACCGCAGTTGGCACGAAGCTAGAAGTCACAAATATAATCGAAGGGAAGCCGCGCACGGCTCGTTTCAATGAAGAAGGCGCCCCTGCATGTTTTGAAGGTTGCACTCCGGCCGGTATCGAAATCATGCACGAGCTAGAAATCGAACGCGAGCAGGAAACCTATCTCGTGGTGATGCGAGGCCGCACGTTCGCCCCACTTGAGCGCCTGATGAGGGGGGCGAGCGAGGTGACGGGTAACGTTATGACGGTTGCCATCAACGCTCGTACCGGCTTCCAGACCTCAATGGAGATCGGCGGTGACACCCCCCCTCCCAAAGCGAGCGCTCTCGGCCCCGTGACGTTGCTGGTCGCCCCGGCTGGCACGACCGCGCAGGCCGCTAGTAGGAAGGTCTGCTACGCGCATCGGGTTGGACACCGGCTGAGGTGCAACCGATGAGCTAGGTAAGTGCTCCGTTAGGTTGGTGGATGGTTCTGGGGGTCGCGGGCGAACTCTTGTGATGGTTGTTGTCGTCGAGGCGTCCATGATGGGATTGGTGTCTGGCTTGTCAGGGCGGGAGTTGTCGCGTGTGCGCGGTAGGCTGGTCGAGTTTGCGGCTGAGATGTTCGAGTCGATGGCGCGCAAGGATCAGCGCTGGCGAATCGAGCATGACTACCGCGAGTTCAAGGACGCGCTCGGGCTCGATCACTTCGAGGGTCGCACCCACCGCGGGTTCAACCACCACGTCACGTTGGTGTCGGTCGCGCACGCGTTCCTCAGCCTGGAGAGGAGACGCCACCGTCCTCGACTCAGGGCGGCAGCCGGACCTCTACCAGGTCGTCCGGGAGCTCCAAACCCTCCTGGCCTGCTGGCACGGAACCTGCCCGGTCTGCCGCAGAGAGCTACCGCCCGAACACCCACTCCGAGAACCACCAACCTAACACGCCGCGCGAATTGCATGGGATCGTTCATGCAGGGGTTGGCTTTCGGTGTCGTGCCGCCTTGAATCTGCCGAATATGTCTGCGGGAATGAGCACGTCGCGAGCACACCTATGGCTTGAGAGCCTCGGCGAGTGGAGCTGGCCGGGCATGCGCGTGGAAGCGGTGGAAGCCATGCCACCGTCCTGGGTGCCGACGTTTCCACCACGCCTGGAACCCGCGACCGCCGGCGCGGCGATGCCAGCCGCGCGCCGTGGACGCGCGCGGGCACAGAGGCTGATCACGACCGCGCTGCTTTGCGCCATCGCGGCGGTCTGCACAACGCTGGCTCTGAACGGGCAGTTGACCGTGGAGCACCTGATCGGGGTCCGTACGGCAGGATCGGCCGCACCTCAGGCGAGCGCCATCGGCTCCGCCCCTCCGACACAGCCTCCGTTCACGCTCACGCCGGCGAGCGAGGACGCCGCCGGAAGCTCGATCGACGCGGCGAGCTATCCGTCAGCGGCGCTGCAAGGAACGGGCTCGTTCCTCACCTACCTGCCGCCCGGCTATGCGAGCACGGCCAGCCACTACCCCGTGCTGTATCTGCTTACCGGCAACGATCAGTCGAACACTGCGTTCCTGCAGATCGGCCTGCAGAGCCAGCTCGATCAGCTGATCTCACACCACGTAATTCCGCCCGTGATCGCCGTGATGATCCAGGGTGGCCCTGGATCGAATAACTGGCGCAACCAGGGGGCCGCTCGTTACGAAAGCTACATCCTCGAAGTGCAGCAGCTTGTCGACCGGACGCTGCCGACCCTGGCCGTGCGCAATGCCCGCGCGATCGTGGGCGACTCGATGGGCGGCTACGGCGCGATGAACGTTGCGCTGGCCAACCCCTACCGCTTCGGGGTGGTCGAGAGCTGGCTGAGCTTCTTCAACGGGCTCGAAGGCGATCTGCACGCCGACCGGCCGATCATCACTCGACTCGGCCTGCACGCCTTCATCTATGGCGGCGAAGAGGACCACATCGCCAACCCCGACGAGGACGCGCCGTTCGCCGCGGCACTGCGGGGCGCCGGCGCGGACGCCAGGAGCGCCGTCTACCCCGGCGAACATAACCTCGAAACGATCGAAGCGCATCTGGCGAGCATGCTCACGTTCGCAGGGCGCTCGCTGTCCACAGCCACCCGCTGAAAAAGACAGCCTGCTCCTCGCAACGTGGCCGATGGAGCGCTGTGCGGTGGCGTCAGTCTTCGCGTGGCGGCGGCTGGAAGACGATGCGCTTCAGCTCGGCCGTGGCGCCGCCGCCGAGACGTAGCGCGGTCTGGAAACCCTCTTGCCCGACCTCACCGGAGTCTAGTGCCCGGCGCAGCTCGTTGAGCGTGGTGCGCTCATCTTCGGGCACCTGATCGCGCGGGACCTCGAGCAGAATCAGGTGTCGCGGGCGTTTGAGCCCGTGGGCGAGTCGCACGTAGCGCTCGCGCTCCTTCGCGTCCAGGCCCTCGAGCGTGAGGACGATCGTCTGCCGATCGCCGAGGCGCTTGACGACGGCGGCGTCGAGCAGCTCACGCGCCCGTGCCTCGATCTCCTCCTCAGCGACTCGTCCCGCCAGCAGGGTGCGTACCTTCGCGAGCGAGAGCACGGCGCCACGCTCCTCCACGACTCGCTCGGCAAAGCGCGCTGACTCGGCAGGGTCGGGGGAGACGACCAGCAGCAGGCTGCCCGGCGAGTAACGCATCCGGTCCGATGGAGCGAGCACGCGACAGCGCGCGGAGACATCGACCGGCCGCGGCGGCCCATCGCCCTCGCGGCGTGGACGTTCGGTGGTCCACCCGCCGCGCTCGTCAGAGCCGATCTTGACGCTGCGCACGGAGGGGGGAGTCGGCATTCGTCCATCATGCCCTACGGCGCGAGCTGGCGCTTTGCGAGCGCATCATCAGGTAGGAAGCTATCGTCCTTGTGTCACCTGAAGTGGGAGGAACCCGATGGACTTGACGTTCAGCGAGAGAGAGACCGCCTTCCGCGACGAGCTGCGCGGCTGGCTGACGGAGAACCAGCCCGAGGCCAAGCCTGCCGCGGACGCGGGCGATGACGCGCAGTTCGCCTACCGGCGCGACTGGCAGCGGCGCCTGTATGACGCGGGCTGGGCGGCGCCGGCGTGGCCAACGGAGTACGGCGGGCGCGGCGCGTCGCAGAGCGAGTCGGCGATCTACTTCGAAGAGCTCGGCCGCGCGCGCGTGCCGTTCGCGGCGAACACGCTCGGGCTGCTGCTGGGCGGCCCGACGCTGATGGTGTGGGGCACGCCGGAGCAGAAGGAGCGCCACCTGCCGCCGATCCTCTCGGCGGAGGAGATCTGGTGCCAGGGCTTCTCCGAGCCGGACGCGGGCTCGGACCTCGCGGCTCTGAAAACGAGAGCCGTTAGAGATCCCGCCCACCCCGACGAATGGGTCGTGACCGGCCAGAAGGTATGGACGAGCGGTGCGCAGTACTCGAAGTGGTGCATGCTTGTGGCGCGCACCGACAACGAGGTGGCCAAGCATAAGGGCCTTACGTACTTCCTGATGGACATGGAACAGGATGCCGTGCAGATTCGCCCGCTGCGCCAGATCACGGGTGAGGCGGAGTTCAACGAGCTGTTCATCGAGGAGGCACGGATCCCGGACGCGAACATCGTGGGCGGTGTTGGAAACGGCTGGAAGGTCGCGCTGACGACGCTGATGAACGAGCGCGCGGGCCTGGGCTTCGCGCTGCAGATCCGTCTGCGCCAGCTGCTCGACGACATCATCGCGGCGGCCGCCGAGAAGGGCCTGCTCGAGAATCCTCTGTACGCGGACGCGATCGCTGATTTGCACGTGCGCTGCGAGTCGATCCGGCTGCTTGCGTGGAAGGGCCTGACCGACGCCGAGCGCTACGGCCAGCCCGGGCCGGAGGGATCGCTTGTGAAGTGGCTGTGGTCGGACACGAACCAGCGTGTGACGCAGCTGGCGGTCGATGTGATCGGCCCGGAGGCGCTGATCAGTGGCACGAGCTGGAGCTATGAGCTGCTGCGCGCACGCGGCAACACGATCGAGGGAGGCACCACCGAGGTGCTCAAGAACATCGTCGCCGAGCGCGTGCTCGGGCTGCCGCGCTTGAAGGTGGCCGCGTAGATGGATTTCTATTCTTATGAGAATGGGGTCTCCTAGATCATGGACTTCGGACTAACGGACGACCAGCGCGAGATTCAGCGCACGGCGCGCGAGCTGCTGGCCGAGCGCGCGAAGCCGGAGCGGGTGCGTGAGCACGCGGAGGCCCACACCACCGATAAGGCCCTTTGGAAAGAGCTGTGCGAGCTCGGCTGGCCGGGGATCGCGATCTCCGAGGAGAACGGTGGTCAGGGGCTCGGCACGATCGAGCTGTCGATCCTGTGCGAGGAGCTGGGGCGTGTGCTCGCACCGGTGCCGTTCCTTCCAAGCACGATGGCGGCGTGCGTGATCGAGCATGCGGGCTCGCCCGAGCAGCGGGAGCGCTGGCTGGGAGGCCTCGCCTCAGGCGAGACGATCGGCGCGCTGGCCGGCGCGGTCGACGGGACCGCGGAGCTGGTCGTGGGTGGCGCGGAGGCGGGCGTGATCGTGCTGGTCGAAGACGACGGCAGCGGTCGGTTGCTGACGCCGGAGGATGCTGAGGTGAGCCGGATCGCTGCGATCGACCCGACGCGCTCGGCGGCGCGCGTGAGCGCTGACGAGAGCGCCGGCGAGGCGCTCGAGGACGGCTGCCCAGGCCTGGGCCACGCGCTGGTGGCGGTCAGCTCGGAGCTCGTGGGCGTGTGCGAGCGGTCGCTGGAGATGACGCTGGCCTACGTCAAGGAGCGCAAGCAGTTCGGCGTGCCCGTCGGCGCCTACCAGGCGGTCTCGCACCGCTGCGCGCAGATGCTGCTCGACACCGAGAAGGCGCGCTCGACGACGGCGTTCGCTGCGTGGAGCGCCGACGCCGACCCTGACGGTCTGGCGGAGGCGGCGGCTATGGCCAAGGCGGCCGCGTCAGATGCCGGACGCGAAGTGACCGCGAGCGCGATCCAGGCGCACGGCGGCATCGGCTTCACGTGGGAGGCGGACGTGCACTGGCTGTTCAAGCGCGCGCAGATCGACGCAGTGCTGCTCGGCGGCGCGGGGCGCCACCGCGCGCGCCTCGCCGCGATCCTGGCGCGGCGAGCGGACGTGCCGGTCGTCGGCTGACGGGCTATTGATGTGAGCCCTGATGTTCATGGGACTGCTTCACCTCGCGCAAGGCTGCGGTCCGGGGAGTCCGCCGAGCGCGGTCGAGTGGCACGCGGGACCGCGCCCAGATCGGCTCACGGCGACTGGGCCCCGGCGCCGGACCGACCCGATCCCGTCGCGGTGCTCACGACCCAGGCGGCCTCGCGCGTGCAGGAGCTCGTCCCGATTCGCTACGGGCGGATGCTCGTCTCGCCGTTTACGTTCTATCGTGGCGCCGCCGCGATCATGGCGGCCGACCTTGCGAGGACCCCGGATTCGGGGATCGCTGTGCAGGCCTGCGGCGACGCGCACATCTCGAACTTCGGCGGGTTCGCGGCCCCCGACCGCAGGCTGATCTTCGGCCCGAACGATTTCGACGAGACGTTGCCGGGCCCGTGGGAGTGGGACGTCAAGCGGCTCGCCGCGAGCGCGGAGATCGCCGGCCGCGATGTCGGCCTGCCGGCGGACCGCCGCCGGTGGATCGTGAGCGACTGCGTGAGGGAGTACCGCGAGGGGATGCGAGCCTTCGCACAGGAGAGCCATCTCGACGTGTGGTACGAGCGCTTGAACGCGAGCGAGCTCGTCGACCGTTTCGGCGGGAGGCTGGGCGCGAAGGGTCGGATCGAGTTCGCCAAGCCGTTCGCGAAGGCGCGCCGCAAGACGAGCCTACGGGCGGTCAGGAAACTCACCGAGCGCGTCGACGGCGAGCTGCGCTTTCGCAGCGTCCCGCCACTGCTGGTCCCGCTGCGCGAGCTGTTCAATGCGGCCCCCGGGACGCGCGAGGAAACCGACTACGCCAGGAAGCTGCTGGACGAGTACGCATCGAGCCTCGGGGCCGACCATCGATACCTGTTCGACACATACCGATTCGTCGACATGGCGCGTAAGGTCGTTGGCGTCGGCAGCGTCGGCACCCGCGCCTGGGTGTTCCTGCTGACGGGGCGGGAGGGGAAGGACCCACTTGTGCTGCAGGCGAAGGAGGCCCAGCCCTCGGTGCTGGAGCCCTACCTCGGTGAGAGCGAGTTTGAGAACAACGGCGAGCGCGTGGTCCGGGGCCAGCAGATCTCCCAGGCGGTCAGCGACATCTTCCTCGGCTGGCAGCAAAGTACCGGCCTGGAGGGCGACAGTCACGACTTCTATGTCCGCCAGCTGTGGGACTGGAAGGCCTCCGCGGATCTGTCGACGCTGAGCGAATCGGGTCTGCATGCATACACGCTCGCCTGCGGATGGTCGCTGGCGCGCGCGCACGCGCGCTCGGGCGACCGACTCGCGATCGCCGCGTACCTCGGGGCGGGCGCGAACTTCGATCAGGCGATCGCCCGCTTCGCCGCCGCCTACGCCGATCAGAACGAGCGCGATCATCGACATCTGGCTGAGATGGTTGCCGCCGGCGACGTCGCAGCCGAACTCGGCGTCTGAGCAGTTACATCAGCCGGAGGGGACGCTAGATTCGGGTGCAGTGTCCGCAGAGCCTGCCCAGTTCAGCGTCGCGCATCTCGACGCCGACGCCTTTGCAAGTGGGTGGCTATCGAGGTCCCTGTTCTCACTCCCTTGTGCGCGCGTAAGGGCAGCTGAGTGGCGCGGTTGATTTATGGCTCATCTGCCGTCGAGCGACCGGGCCAGCAGTAACGACAGGCTTGCCACTGCGCCGAGTACTGCCACGAAATCGAGAATATGCGAGTCGAGCTGATAACCGAATGCTCCCGCGAGTACGGCAACACATCCGGCGATTAGCTCCGCGGGGATTAGACTGCTGGAGTTCGGCGGCGGAGGGGAGGAACCTCGTGACATGGTGATCAGCGTGACGGATGGGTCTTCCCTTTCCAAGGTGGCCCGTATCGCGCGGCTGCGCGCCTTTTCTGCCACCCCGCCATCGCCACACGAAGGTTCCCCTCCATTCGACCACGCGTTGCCGAACTGGCTTGACGCGATCACGCCACCAGGCGCTGATGTACTGCACACTAATCAGGCGATGCTGCCGCTCACGGCGGCGCCGTGGACTACTGTCGAGGCGTCGAGCAATACGACCACCCGTATCGACTCCGACGGGCACCGCGTTCACGAGAGCCGCGCGACGGCCAATGCCTACCGTCCCGAGCGTCATCCTTCTCAAGCTCAACGCGGCACCCAGCGGAGGCGTGAGGCCCGCATCGCTGAAGCGTGGCAACACGCGCACGCGCTCTCCCTTGCGCTTGTGGAGTTCGGCGTCGGGCAACGCACTACTGGCCGCGGTGCGCTCGCGCTGGCCGAGACGGCGCTGTGGTTAGCTGGCCCAGACACCCGGGAGCCCGGCGTGCCGATATCGGGTGTGCTGGCACGATCGACGCGCTCCCGTCTATCGACGCGTATAGAAGCCGAGCTCCACGGAGCGCGCCATGGGCGAAATGGTGCCCACATCACGCGCATCGAGTGTGCGGCATCTCATGACCTCGCCGGTGCACCAGCCGTCCAACTGAGTCGTGCGCAGGGTTGGGCGGATCACGAAGACTTCGAGGGTCGGCCGGCAAGCGCCTCCTCGGCGAAGCGTGCAATCCGTGAGGGCCGTGACCTTCTTCATCGGCTCGGCGCGTGGCCTTGGGCGCACGTCGATCACGGCCGTCTACATGAGCATCGGGAATGGTGGCTAATGCCCGAGATCGTCAGTCCACTGCGACAGTGGATCGCGCGCAGCTGGGGGCACTTCGTTCTTGACGAGTTCGCTCAGCACTCCCGAGCACACCAGCTCGAGCCCACGGAAGGCATGGTTGCGGCAGCCAGCACCTGGGCGGTGAGGGCGCTCGAGAAGATGGCTGTCGATACAGTCATCGCTCTTAACGCCGACGACGAGCTCCACGACTCGTAGCTCAGGTGGCGATTCCGGGCTGAGAATCCCCACGTCAACTGTGCCCGCTTTGGGCAACCGTGTCGCTACCGAGATTCTTGCGAGGTCGAGCCCGGATTGCCGTTGTCTTCCTTCTCGCCCTTCTCCTCCGTGGACGACTCGATCAAGCTGACGGGGAACCCGCGGCTGGCGGCATTGCGTGCGAGCGGCCCGTCCAGCGTCCACAGCTCGGCGTCGAGCCCGCGGGCGAGAGCGACATAGGCGGCGTCGAACGCGCTGCGCCGTTCCAGGTCGATGGCGAGGGAGATCGTGTCGACTCCGTCGGTGAGCGGGTGGTAGACGATCGGCAGGGCATCGAGCTCCGCCCACACGGCGGGGAGATCATCGGCCTGTACCTCGTCGTGGCTCACCTTGCGCGTCAGGGCGTTGGCGATCTCGTAGCGCGCCAGTTCGGGAGCATGCAGCTCGACACCATCGCTGATCCATCCAGCGAAATGGACGGTGACGGCATCGCTCTCGGGCTCGCGAGCGATCAGAGCGATCAGCGCGTTGGCGTCGATGACGACGCGCTTGGCGGCGTCGTCAGGAGGCTCGGCGTTCAAGCTCGGCGCGTCCCTCGAGGATCAGCTTGACCGCTCCCGTGCCAGGCTTCATCTTCGCCCGCAACGTCTTGATGCGTCCGAGTGTCGCGAGCGCGCTCGCCGTATCGGGGCCCGCGGCGGCCAGATGGTCGCGCAGGATGCGCTCAGCGGCGCTGTCGACGTCCTCGTGATGGCGCGCCGCGTCCTCGGCGAGCCGCTCGAATGTTCTGCGCTTAAGGCGTATCGGCCTGGGCAACGTAGCCACGACTGAAAGTCTATCCACGCCTCCGCACCGGGTAAAGAGGAGGAGCGAAGGTGCGGGCGCGACACCGGGGCTCGCATCTCAACAGCCCAAGGAGGGCAAAGCCGCGCGGCAGGCCACAAGCCCCTGACGCCTGCGCTTCGCTTCGGTCAGTCACCCGCACCGACACACATACTGCCGACCGCAGAGCCCTAACGCAACCCCCGCCGAACGGCACCAGCAGCACCGCTCGGCGCTCGCTCACACGCGTCCGAGCCGACCGCCGCTGCGCAGCACAACGGCATTCAGGACAGACCAGATGCACGGAGGTGCCGCGGGAGTGTCATAGGAACTGTGTAGGCATGAGCGAAAGAGGATCGCTATGCCTACTACTACGCAGGATCACATTGAGGTTCAGGAGCTGGTGTTCCCCGCCGCCGGGGAGCGGAGGGAGCCCGTAGGGCGACCGGAGAGGACCGGCGGCGGCGCGCCCGCGGTGGACCCCCCGTCGCTCTCGCCGGAGCTGGTCGATGAGGCCGTCGATCGTGCTGGTGGCCGCCGTCGTGTGCGGCAGACTCTGGGGGTGGCGTCGGAGCGGATCAGCGATGAGGTGATCGATGAGCTGCTCGCGGGCGCGAGCACGGAGGAGGAGATCGCGGGGCCCGGCGGGCTGCTCGCCGATCTGACCAAGCGTCTGTTGGAGCGCGCGATGGAGGTCGAGCTGACCGATCATCTCGGCTACGAGCCTCACCGGGAGCCGCCCGGTGGCGCGGAGAACCAGCGCAACGGCACCTCACCGAAGACGCTTCTCACCGAGCACGGCGAGGTGGCGCTTGATGCTCCCCGCGACCGAGACGGCAGCTTCCAGCCGAAGATCGTCAAGAAGCGCCAGCGGCGGTTCGTCGGGTTCGACGAGAAGATCCTCGCGCTTTACAGCCGCGGCCTCTCGACCCGCGATATCGAGGCGCACCTCGCTGAGATCTACGGTGTGAAGGTCAGCCGTGATCTGATCAGCAAGGTCACCGACGCGGTCATGGATGATGTGCGCGAGTGGGCCAAGCGGCCACTGGAGGACATCTACCCGATCGTGTTTCTGGACTGCATGGTCCTGAAGATCCGCGAGGGCGGCACGGTGCAGCGCCGCGCGCTCTACCTCGCCCTGGGCGTCACGCTCGACGGTGAGCGTGATGTGCTGGGCATGTGGTTCCAGGAGACCGAGGGCGCGAAGTTCTGGATGCAGGTCCTCACCGACCTGAAGACCCGCGGCGTGCGCGACATCCTGATCTGCTGTGTCGACGGGCTGAGCGGGTTCCCTGACGCGATCGAGGCGATCTTCCCGAAAACGACCGTCCAAACATGCATCGTTCATCTCATCAGGGCGAGTCTGCGCTACGTTCCCAGGCGTGAGCGCGAGCAGGTCGCCCGCGACCTGAAGCCGATTTACACCGCCGTGGACGCCGACCAGGCCCAGGCCGAGCTCGAGGCCTTCGACGAGAAGTGGGGCCAACGGTTCCCCGTGATCACCCAAGGGTGGCTGAATGCGTGGGAGCACGTGACCCCGTTCCTCTCCTTCCCGCCCGACGTTCGCCGCGTGATCTACACCACGAACGCGATCGAGGCGCTGAACCGCCAGCTGCGCAAGGCAATCAAGACGAAGGGCAGCTTCCCCAACGAGGACGCCGCCCGCAAGCTCGTCTATCTCGCCCTAAAGAACGCCGTCCCGCAATGGACACGAACACGGAACTGGACGACAGCGCTACTCGCGTTCAAGATCCACTTCGGCGACCGCGTCCCCGATACTGCAAACTGACCACCACTAATCGACACCCACCGAGCCACCGTTACAATTAACCAATAACTCGCCTACACAGTTAACCTGACGCCCTCGGTGCCGCCGCTGTGCGAGCGCTGTGCAACTCGGTGGCCGTTTTGGCCCGCTCACGGTCATCACTCATGTGATGACTGCGGCGAGTATAGGTGCGTCCCGAGGCGGCGGGTACGCGCGCTATCTGGAGGGCAAGACGGTGGAGCCGGAGCGTGGGGACTACTACCTGACCCCGGATGGGGAGATGGCGCAGGCTCCCGGTCGGTGGCTGGCTGACGCGGAGACCTTGGACCGGCTGGGGATCGTTGCCGACGAGCGGGTGGATGGCGTGGACTTCATCGCGCTGATGGAGGGCCGACATCCCGGGACAGGCCGTTGGCTGCGACCCGAGGGCGCCGGTGGTGGCCGGGGTGGTGGGATCGATGTGACGTTCAGCGCGCCGAAGTCCGTGTCGACGGTGTGGGCGCTCGGCGATCCGTGGCAGCGTGAGCAGATCGAGCAGGCCCACGGTCGCGCGGTCGAGCAGACCATCCACCACCTGCGAGAGCAGGTGCCGGTCGTGCGCCGCCGTTACAGCGGCCAGGTCGTGGAAGAGCACGCCAAGGACGTGATCGCGACCGAGTACAGGCACACCACCGCGCGCGGAGTGGCGGGCGCTCAGGCCCCGGACCCGCAGCTGCACAGCCATGTCGTGATCACCGGCGCCGTCCGCGAGGACGACCGGATCGTGGCCGTCGCATCGCGGCCGATCTTCCGCAACGCGCGGGAGCTCGGCGCTTTTTATCGCGCCGCGCTCGCCGACGAGCTCGCGCGTGAGGGGTACACGATCGAGCAGGGCACCGGAAAGGACGGCCGCTATTTCGAGATCACGGGTGTGCCGAAGGAGTTGTGCGAGGCGTTCTCTGGTCGCTCCCGTGAGGTCGCCCGAGCAGCGGAGCGCTTCCGTGCCCGCTACGGCCGGGCGCCGGAGCGCGGCGAGCTGCGCAACCTCGCGCTCGAGAACCGCAGAGCGAAGGAGCTGACCACACGCTCCGACCTCCAACGAGTGTGGACGCAGACCGCTCGCAGTCACGGGTTCGGGCAGGACCAGGCCGTGCGGCTGATCGGTGCATCCGAGCGTTCTGCAGCCGGGTTGGCGATCGAGGATCGGGTCGAGGCGAAGCTGACCGAGCAGCACGCAGTGTTCGAGGAGCGTGACCTTCGTGCGGTGGTGCTAGAGCAGGCCGCCGGGGTGATGGCGCCGGATCAGGCGCTCGGGATCGCTCGGGAGATGATCCGTGACCGGCGGATTCTGACTCTGGAAGGTGGACGGATGACGACGCTTGCCGTGCGTGCGCAGGAGCAGGCGATCGAACGCCGCGCCACTCAGCTCGCCCAACCCGCGGGTCGGGACGTCGGCGAAAAGGCACGCGAACACGCTGCCCGTGAAGTAGCTGAGCGCATCGGCGGGCCGCTCAGCCCCGAGCAGCGCCAGGCACTTGAAGTCCTCACCGGTCCTGAGCGTGCCGCGGTGCTCGTCGGCCCCGCCGGGACCGGCAAGGGAGTAGTGATCGATGCCGCCGCCCGCGCAGAGCAGCACGCAGGGCGCATAACGATCGGAATCGCCGTGTCCGGCTCCACCGCAGAGCGCCTTGGCACCGACAGCCCGGCGCTCGCCGGGCAGATGCTCACCCTGGACTCGTTGGTCGCCCGTGCCGAGGCCGGGACCGTCCATGTGGGTCGCGACACGACGGTCATCCTGGATGAGGCCGGGATGGTCGACCACAAACGCCTCGACGCGCTCACCGAGCTGGTGGAGCGCTCCGGGTCCAAGCTGATCGCGGTGGGTGACGGCAAGCAGCTCCCCTCGATCGGGCCTGGCGGCATGTTCGACCGGCTCACCGACCACGCCCCGACGGTCGAGCTGACCGACATCCACCGCACCAAGGACCCCGACGACCAGCGCGCGTGGCAAGCACTACGCGGGGGAGAACCAGAGCGCGCGATGGCGCACTACGCCTCACGCGGCCAGCTACATCTCTCAGACACCCGCGACCAAGCAGCAGAGCACGCCGTACAAACATGGGCCACGCTCACGGAGGGGCGCGACATCCGCGAGGTGGCTTTGATCGCCGACGCCTCCAATCAGGAGATCGACCGGCTCAACGCCCGCGCACAACACCTACGCGCACAACGAGGCGAACTCGGACACCAGGAGATCCCGCTACCCGGCGTCCACTACGGCCTACGCGAGGGCGACCTGATCGCGTTTACTGCGCAGCACCGCCCGCCGGGGCAGCCGCGGGTTGAGAACGGCACCCGCAGCCAAGTCAGCGCCATCCACGATCGGGGCGTGACCGTCACGCTCAACGGGTCACAGCGCAAAATCCCACTCACTAGCGAGCACCTCGACTCGCTGAGGTTGGCATACGCGCAGCACGTCTACCGTCAGCAGGGCGCGACCGTCGAGCGCTCCGTCGTGCTCACCGGCGGCTGGCAGACCAGCAAGGAGACCGCCTACGTCGAGGCAACCAGAGCACGCCACGGCACCAGCTGGTACATCGCACGCGACGACCTCGGCGCCGAAGGACAGGACGCCACGCGCATTACGCGCCTGGCCCAACAGATGTGCAACAGCCGCGCCCAGACACCATCGCTCGCACACGCCGAGCTACCCGACCCAGACTACGGGCCGGGCTTCCACCACCCAATCGCGCCCAGCCGCCAAAGTCGAATACCGGAGATCGCCCGCGCCATCAACCGCATCGCCCAGCCTGATCGAACACCGGGAAGAACACGATGAACCACAGTGTCCATAACTGAGCTTGGGGGGTGGCTGGGCGCTGGTGCGGTAGCGCTGCAAGCAACGCTGGGGGCGTCACTCATGACAAAACGGCCGCGCCGGCTACATGCCGGCGCGGCCGTTTGCCTACCAAGACTTTCCGGAGATGGTGTAGGAATCGACTAACAAGCGGGTCCACCAAATCGAAACTGGGAAGCATGGCCGTTGCTCGGAGAGTATTGGCCAACGCTGTATTGGGTTCCGAGGTCGTCATTCTCTCCGGTCATTTGGGCAGCTGCAACGCCGGTCGGGCTTTCTCCACTTGTCGTGATCTCCTGCTCGAGGCCGAGCCAGAGGTCGGCGTTGGGGTTGGTAGCGCCGCTACCGCTGTTACCCATCGCAGAATTGATGCAATAGGGGCTTCCTGAGGAGTACACCTCACCGCCAGCCTCATTTATTGGGATTCCCGTGATATGGGTAGCCCAAGCACAGGTCGGATAGTAGCCAAGCCATGTGCTGTCGTGGAGTATCCACCAGTTGCCCCCATAGTCTATGGCGGCGTACTGATCGAGATACGGGTTCACACCGAGAGCCTCGCCTGGCGCCTCAGTGCCGCTTTCTTGCACCCATCCGTTCCCGTGGGCAGCGCCAGCACGCCCTGAGCATTTTGTCGCTGTCGGGCATCCGTAGTGTTCCCCGGTGTTGTAGCACGTAGGCGAGCCCCCATCGAAGCGGTAGATGAAGAGGTGCGGCTGAGCATTCCCATTGAGACCCCGATCGACCGTCCACCCGTACTCCACGTCGCTTCCTGTGTTGGGGTCTATCAGCCACATTTGATCGAGGCTGTGCGCCGAGGGGTCGCTCGGGTCGAGTGTGGGTTCCTCTTGACCGGTGTAGCCGGCCAAGCCCGAGGTATCAAAGGGAACGGGAGTAGCACCAGGACCCTGATAGCCATACTCGTGCGAATAACCAGCGGGACTCGGCGGTACTGCCTGCGCACTGGTCGCGGTGCCCGTGAATTGGGGGACTTGGCCTTCCGGGCAAAGGGGCGCTTCACTCTTCGGGGCAACCTGATAACCGTCGAGAGAAGCCGGAGGCGTAGGCAAGGGCGGCGGGGTAGGGCGATCTGCCGGTGCCGGTCGCGCGTGGCAGGTATACGAGCCAGCCGCCTGCGCTGGTATCGCGGCATAGGTTGAGTTCGCGCCGACCTGCAGTATGAGACAGCACAACAGGAGGCTACATATGAGCCCCCATTTGGCTCGCGCGACGGCAACAGGCATATGACTCCTAACTCGTGGGGTTGGATATGGGCGCTACGAAGCGCTTACCAGGGCGGTGAGCGTCAGACGGCGGTGTTGTGGCGACCGCAACGTCGCCGAAAGGTGAGCGGACCCGCGGCTATCCCGTCGCGGCATCGACAGAAGCATCGTGAAATGGCTCGTGTGATCGCTGACCTTCCGGCTGGCGACGATCAGCGCACCGCTGTGCACACGGAGCTTGATCTGCAGTCGCCCGGCATTCGGAACGGCGAAGTCGAGCTGCAAGCCACGGCGCGTCATACGCGGCCTTCCAAGCAGGCGAAAACTGCCAATTCGAGGCGGACCAAGCACATCCTCTCCCGGACTAGTCGTCCCTCCTCCCCCACCGGGAGCAGTTGATCCAGGACTACCAGAGCCGTCAGTGCCTGGAGGGTGGCTGCCTGGAGGGTGGCCCGGAGGCACCGCGGAGACGCAAGTGTCCGCCACTTCGTCGGGGTTGAAGAAGAAGGGCGCAGCGCACGTAGCACCTGGGTTGCTGCTACGGGGGGTGCGGATCGTCAGCGGGTAGTCCTCACTGACCCCGTGGGCTTCGCCGACGACCGAGAACGTGAACCCCGAGCCGGCCCGTGGGTCCAGAGTGGGCAGCGTGAACAGCCAGGTCTCGGAACTCGCTTGGCGGGCGTCACTGATCGGGATGATGTTTTCGTTTTGTCCGGTTCCAGGAGGCCCACTTGCCGCCGCGGCGTCTGTAGTCGAAGCAACTTGTACCGAGGTCATCGGTTCGCTGAACGCGAGTTCAAGCGTATCTCCACCGGCGACGTACAGCGTTGGCCCCCATTCGCTGCCGAGTGCTGGCCAACTGTCAGCTGGGCAAGCAGATTCGATCGTGAACGGGCTCGAGCACGCTCCTGACGGGTCAAGCACGAGCGGCGGCTGAGGGGAGGCAGACAGCTCCGCGGTTTGCCCCAAGTCGCTCACCGAGAGCGTTGGCGCCGCACGCACCAACGAGGGGAACATCAACACGAGCAGCAAACCCAGTCCAAACACACCGAGACGCAATCCGACAAGCTGGCTGATCCTGCAGTTCTGCATGTCGGCTCCTCCAATCGTCGCGGGGACGGCTCGTACCTGTAGTCCGATTATTCCGATCCTCTAGAAAAAATCAAGGGCCCTTGGAAGATTTAGGAAGCCTTTAAGAGCCGCACGGGCAACGGCGAACGGCAGACGAGTACGATCCCGCTGCCGACAACTCCTCAGCGACTGCAGGGCGGGGGCTGGCCGGGCCGATGATGGCCCCCAGTCGATTTGAGCCAGCGGCACACACGCAAGAGTTGCAGCTTTCCGCACGGGCAACCGTGGAGTCTGATCCGTTGGCCGGTCTGACCTGCTCGTGGTCAGTATCGACATGGCACACAGACCCATGTCCGAGCAGGCGCTGCGGTTGGGGCTGGCTCAGCTCGCCCGGTCGCTACGCCGCGTCAACCCCGGCGTGCAGTTCACTTTCATCCGGCCAGATGAACGATTGAATCGGTCCGCCGCGCCGGCGAGGGCGCGGAAGGTCCGACGGCCCGGTGCCCTTCCAGAGAATGAGCGCACGGTCGCTCACCGGCGAGGCATGGCGACCGCGACCTCCCTGCGCCGGTCGTAGGAAGACCACGTCCACAAACGCCCTGAACACCTGCTGTTTCTCCTCGCGTGGCAGAGACCTCAGCGCTTCGGCAGTCAGTCCATGCGCACCGACTGCCGCACGAGCGCCGAGCGCGTCGATCCGCTGCTCGGCCTGCGAGACCGAATCGACGTACTGCGCCAGCCATGTGCTCCAGTCATCTCCGAGCAGGCGTATCGCTTCGGTGTTTTCACGGAAGGCATTCAGGTTCTCTTGAGCGTCCTGGAGAGCGCCGAGCGCGGCGGCCATCTCCTGGTCTACCGACGTTCCCTCGAACTCTGGGCGCAGGCGCTGGAGTTCGTCGCAGATCGCGTCTTCGACGTACTGCTCTGCGTTGTTCGCGATGACCGCGGACGGGCTGGGACAGCGTCCGACCGCGTGCTTGCGGCGGCAACGATAGACCCGCTGCGTCTTCTCGCCGGTTTTGGCCCAGCCCTGAGACATGAGATAGCGGCAGCCCGAGCACCGGATCAAGCCGCTGAGCAGCGGCAGGGGGGTGGAGGGCTTGGCGTTGCCAGGGCCGCCGAAGGCGTTGGAGGGGTCCATCTGCGCGGACTCCCACAGCTTCGGGCTGACGAGCGCAGGGTGGGCGTTGGGGTTGATCGACGGGGCTCGTCTGCCTTTGTTCTGATTCACCGACCAGAAGACCTCGCCGAGATAGATGCGGCGAGCGCAGAGGCGCTGGACCGCCGTCGCGGTCCACATTCGTTCGGGCTGTGGTGCGACCTCTTGCAGCCACTCCGCGATGGCGGCCCACGTTCGTCTCTGCTCGCCCCGCAGGCGGAACGCCTCGACGAGGAACGGGGCGTCGGCGTTGGGCGTGAAGCGCCCGTCCGCTCCGCGGTCGTATCCGAAGGCGCCGTAGGGAGCGACGTGGACGCCGCGCTCGACGGCCGACCGGGCCGCCGTCTCCCAGTTCTCCTTGTTCAGCTCACGGAAGTACTCGGCCATGCCCAGCGACAGCTGCAGGAACAACCGCCCCTGCGGCATCGTGAAGTCGAACTGCGGCTCGCTCGCGCTGGCGAACTCGCCGCCATGCTCCACCAGTTCGCTGAGCGCCGTATAACCGCCGATCAGCGTGCGGGCGAAGCGATCGAGCCGGTAGACGACGATGCCCTTGCTCTCCCCGCTGCGGATGCGCTCCATGATCGCGTTGAGGATCGGCCTGTCCATCGTGCCGCCGGACACGTTCTCCTCGGGCGGGTTGAGCTCTAGGCGCTCACTGCGGCGCTGCGCCCAATCTCGGATCGCCTTCTCCTGCGTGGCGGGGGAGATGTAGCTCTCGCCGGAGCGATCGCCGACCCGCGAGACGCGGATGTAGCCATCGAACGGTGCTCCCGCAACGTCCGTTCCTCGATCTAGATTTGAGATCGATGCCACCCGAGGACTATAGCATCGCAGTGATAGATATGGATGCCTTCTACGTCTCGATCGAGCTGCGCCGTCACCCGGAGTTGCGCGGCAAGCCTGTTGTTGTCGCGGGGAGCGGCCCGCGCGCGGTGGTTACCACCGCCAGCTATGAGGCACGGCGCTACGGCGTGGGCTCGGCGATGCCCGCGGCGAAGGCGCGGCGGCTGTGCCCGCAAGCGGTGGTGCTGCCGCCTGATTTCACGACCTATCGAGAGGCCTCGCGCGAGATTATGGAGATCGTGCGTGGGCATGTCGAGCGGGTCGAGGTCGTCGGCCTCGACGAGGCCTATCTCGACTTGAGTGGCCTGTTCTCGCCACATGCCGCGATGCGCCGGCTGATCACCGAGATCAACGCGATGACCGAGCTGACGTGCTCCGTCGGTATCGGCCCGAACAAGCTCGTCGCGAAGGTCGCCTCCGACGCGGAGAAGCCGGCGGGGTTCGTCGTGCTCACGCGCGAGCAGGCGTGCGCGCGCTTCGCTCAGGCCCCGCCAGGGCTGGTGCCCGGCATCGGACCGAAGACCGCCGCGCGCCTGGCCGCGCTGGGGTTGACCACGCTCGCCGCCGTCGGCGCCGCACCTGAGCAGGTGCTCATCGAGCGCTTCGGCCCAAATCTCGGAGTCGAGCTGCGACGCCGCGCGCGCTTCGAGCACGATGGCGTCGTCGGCGCCGCGCGTAAGGTGGTCTCAGAGTCTCGCGAGCGGACCTTTGACGAGGACATCCGCGACCCCGCGATCCTGCGCGAGGCCCTGGAGCGAATGTCCGGCGAGCTGTGCGCGAGCCTCGTCGCGCACGAGCGTCGTGGCCGCACGATCGGGATCAAGGTCCGCCTCGATGACTTCTCTACGGTCACTCGCGCTCATTCGGTCACCGAGCCCACCTGCGACGTCGAGCTGGTGAGAGCGGTTGCGCTGCGGCTGCTCCACGAATACGCGCCCGCGCGGCCGGTGCGGCTGCTGGGCGTGCGGGTCGCCGGGCTGGCATCCACCCGGATCTCCTCTCCCGAGCTGGCGAGCGAGTCGCCGGACACCGAAGACCAACTAGCGCTGCCCGTATAGGCGACGCGATGCCTGCACCCGCGACCCAAGAACTGAATACCCGCACCGACGACGGGGTCGACTTGGCCGGTGAAGACTCGGATCCCGCCCGCCCGGGTCCGCCGATCGTCCTACTCCACGGCCTCACGGCGACACGTCGCTATGTGGTGATGGGCTCGCGGACGCTGGAGCGTGAGGGATATCGAGTAGTGGCCTACGACGCACGTGGGCACGGGCGCTCGACGGCGGCCCCCGATCCGAGTGCCTACGACTACGAACGCCTCGCCCTCGACCTGGAGGCGGTACTGGAGGCGGTACTTGACACGCTTGGGCTGGAGCGCGCGGTCTTGGCCGGCGCCTCAATGGGCGCGCACACCGCCGTGCGCTTCGCCTTGCGCCACCCCGAACGTGTGGCGGGGCTGGGGCTGATCACACCGTCCTTTGATCCCGACCTGCCGCTCAGCGAGCCGGTCCTCGCCGGGTGGGACGCCTTGGCGCGGGGGCTGCGTGAGGGTGGGGTGGAGGGGTTCGTGGACGCCTATGACTTCTCCGAGGTGCCTGCCCAATGGCGGGATACCGTGGAGAAGGTGGTGCGTCAGCGGCTCGCCGGCCACGAGCACCCCGAGGCGGTGGCCGACGCGCTCGAAGCAGTTCCGCGCTCGCGGCCGTTCGAGGACATCGCCGAGCTGGCGAGCATCGAGGCGCCGACGATCGTGGTGGCCAGCCGCGATCAGGCGGACCCGGGCCATCCGCTCGCGGTGGGCGAACGCTACGCGCAGGCGATCCCCGGGGCGAGGCTGATCGTGGAGGACCCCGGCCCGCCGCTCCGCTCGCCGATCGCCTGGCAGGGCGGCCAGCTGTCGAAGGTGCTGATCGAGCTCGCGGCTTCTGTTTAAACATACGTGATAGCGTACGAGTGTATGTCAGAGGTACGCAACTGGGACGGGCAGAGCTACGACCGGATCTCCGGCCCGATGCAGACTCTCGGCCTCGCCGTGCTCGACCGCCTCACCTTCAACGGCAACGAGACGGTGCTCGACGCGGGTTGCGGATCGGGCCGGATCACCGAGACGTTGATCGCACGGCTACCGCGGGGGAGGGTCATCGCCATAGACATGTCCGAGTCGATGGTTGCCGCGGCACGCGAGCGGCTCGGTCCCGACGCGGACATCCGCTGCGCCGACCTGCTGGAGCTGGAGCTGGACGAGCCCGTCGACGCGATCCTGTCGACCGCCACGTTCCACTGGATCGCCGATCACGATCTGCTTTTTCGTCGCCTGCATGCCGCACTGCGGCCCGGTGGCCGGCTGAGTGCCCAGTGCGGGGGAGAGGGCAACATCACCCAGCTGCGCGGCAGGGCCGGCGCCGTTCTAGCGCGCGAGCCCTATGCGACCCACTTCCAGGACTGGCAGGCGCCGTGGAACTACGCGAACACCGTCGACACCGAGGCGCGGCTACGAGCGGCCGGGTTCGCATCCGTCAAGTGTTGGCTGACGCCCGCACCGACCCAGCCCGAGCACCCGCGCGAGTTCCTCGCCACGATCATCCTTGGTCCGCATGTGCAACACCTGCCAGAGGATCTGCGGGAGCCGTTCATGGACGACGTCATGGCCGAGCTGGGCGAGCCGGTCGTCGTCGACTACGTGCGGTTGAACATCGACGCGACGGCGTAAGACCCCCGCCAGCTGGCGACGCTCGACGTGCTGGCGCCGAAATCGGTCTCAGGCCAGCGCGGCCGGCGAGCCGGCGTCCGCGGCAGGACGGTCCTCGGCAACAGCCGCCCCACTCAGCAGCGCCGCATAACGCCCGCCCAGCTCGAGCAACTCCTCGTGGGTGCCACGCTCGACGATCCGCCCATCGTCGAGCACCAGGATCTGGTTGGCGTCACGGATCGTCGAGAGCCGGTGGGCGATCGCGATCGTCGTGCGCCCGCGCGAGAGGTCGTCGAGCGCGATCTGGACGGCGCGCTCGGTCTCGGTGTCGAGCGCCGAGGTGGCCTCGTCGAGGATCAGTACCGGCGGGTTGCGCAACACCGTGCGGGCGATCGCGATGCGCTGCTTCTCCCCGCCGGAGAAGCGATAGCCGCGCTCGCCCACCTGGGTGTCATAACCCTCGGGCAACGAGGCGATCAGCCCGTGGATCTGCGCGGCACGCGCGGCGTCTTCGATCTGCTCGTCGGTCGCGTCGGGGCAGGCAAAACGAAGGTTCTCGCGGATCGATGAGTGAAACAGGTAGGTCTCCTGTGAGACCAGCCCGATGGTGGCCGCGAGCGAATCGAGCGTCATGTCGCGAATGTCCACCCCGTCGATCGCCACACGGCCGCGTCCGGGCTCATACAGCCGAGCCACCAGATACGCGAGCGTGGTCTTGCCCGAACCAGTCTCGCCGACCAGCGCCGTGCGGGTCCCGGCCGGAATCTCGGCGGAGACCTCCTCCAACGTCCAGGGCGCCTCAGGCGTGTAGCGAAACCACACGTCATCCAGGCTCACGTCGCCGCGCACGCCGCCCAGCGCACGGGCGCCCGGCCGCTCGACGATGTCGACGGGCAGGTCGAGGTACTCGAAGATCCGCCCGAACAGCGCCAGCGAGGTCTGCACTTCGAGGCCGACCGACAGCAGCTGCTGCATCGGGAACAGCAGACGAGTCTGGAGCGTCGTGAAGGCGACCAGCGTGCCGATCGAGATCGCGTTATCGCCGTGAATGATCGTGTAGCCGGCGAACCAGTAGACGGCGGCGGGCATGATCGCAAAGCTCATCTGCACCGAGGCCATGCGCCAGCGGCCCGCCATCCGCGCGCGCACCTCCAGGTCGGCGAGCTCACTCGACTCGTTGGTAAACCGGTTGACGAGCTCGTGCGAGCGGCCCATCGTCTTGCCGAGCAGGATGCCCGACACCGACAGCGACTCCTCCACCAGCGTCGACATGTCTGCCAGGCGTCCCTGGCGCACCGACTGGATACGCCGGCGCTCGTTACCGACCCGGCGCGTGAGCCACACGAAGAACGGCAGCAGAAACAGCGAGAACAGCGTCAGACGCCATTCGAGGGCGAACATCGCGACGACGGTCGCGGTGACCGTGGCGACGGTCGAGACGGTCGAGGTCGCGGTGCTCGTCACCACATCGTCGATCCCGCCGATGTCATAGGCGATCCGAGCCTGCACCTCGCCCGAGCGGGTGCGCGTGAAGAACGCCAGCGACATCCGCTGTAGATGGGCATAGACAGCGGCGCGGAGGTCGTGCATCACGCGCTGGCCGACCTGGTTTGAGATCAAGGTCTGCGCGACGCTGAGCACCCCATTGATGACCGCAAGTGCGATCATCCCGGCGACCATCCAGGTGAGCAATTCCAGGTCGTGTTCCAAGATGCCCTTGTCGATCGCTTCACGCAGCAAGAACGGCGAAGCGACGCTCAGGATCGAGCCGATCACGATCAGCCCGAGCAGCAGACCCAGGCGCAGCCGGTAGGGGATGAACAGCCGCGCGATCCGCCGCAGCGAAACCTGGCGGTCGGGGATGTCCTCGGGGCGAAGCTCCGGGGGCTGCTGTGAGCGGCGGCCATTACCGCCGCCGCCGTGTCCCTGGGCGAAGGGCTGACTGCTCACGGGGCTGACTTTAGAACGTGCCGAAGCGGACGTGCCGCGACTCGGTTTTGAACAGCCGGCCGCCGGGTCGTAGGCTTAAGGCGATGAACCTGTCCGCCTCGGAGACGCGCGTGCTCGGCTGCCTGCTCGAAAAGCAGCGCACGACACCCGACATGTACCCGCTGTCGCTCAACGCACTGCGTCTGGCTTGCAACCAGTCGACCAACCGCGACCCGGTCGTCAAGTACGACGATGCGATCGTCCGTGACGCGCTGCACCATCTCGAGCGCCGCGGCTTTACGCGCCTGGCCAGCGGCCGCCGCGCGCCGAAGTACCGGCATCTGCTCGCTGAAGCGCTGCCGATGGCCGAGGACGAACAGGCGGTCGTGTGCGTGCTGATGCTGCGCGGTCCGCAGACGCCCGGAGAGCTGAAGCAGCGGACGGAGCGCATGCATCCCTTCGCTGAGCTCTCCTCGGTGCACGAGACGCTCTCTCGGTTGATCGAGCGCGAGCTGGTCATGTGCTTGGATCGCCAGCCGGGGCAGAAGGAGGACCGCTACACACAGCTGCTCGAGGAGGACGTCCAAGGCGATCCTGCCGCAATCAATCCGGTCGTGCTGACACCCGTCGACGGACTCGAGGAGCGTGTGGCGAGATTGGAGCGCGCAGTGGCCGAGCTGCGCGCGGCGGTCCGGCAATGAACCACGCCCAGCTTGTCCTTGTCGCCTCATCCGATGCGGCGACCGGTGTAGGCATCCCGTTGGCGCTCGCCGCCGGGTTCGTGTCGTTCCTCTCACCGTGCGTGCTGCCGCTTGTGCCCGGCTACCTGTCGACGGTGATCGGGGTCACGCCGGTGGATCTGAAGGAGGGCGGCATCAGCGCCCGCCGAGTGCTCGTCCCGAGCCTCCTGTTCATCGGCAGCTTCTCGGCGATCTTCATCCTGCTCGGGATGAGCGCGACGTTGATCGGATCGGCGCTCACCACACACAAAGAAGAGCTCGAGCAGGTCGGCGGCGTCGTCATAATCCTGATGGGCCTCATATTTCTTGCAACGCCGTTCATCGGCATGTTCAACCGCGAGTGGCACTCCGAGACGCTGCTTCGCCTCGCGGGCCGCGGTGGTCCGGTGGTGGCCGGCGCCGCGTTTGCGATCGCCTGGACGCCCTGCACGAGCATCACCCTCAGCGCGATTCTCACGCAGGCCGCGGTCTCCGGCTCAGCGGCCCATGGGGCCCTGTTGCTCGCCTTCTATTCGGCAGGGCTGGCGATCCCGTTTCTGCTGATCGCGCTCGCGTTCGAGCGGATGACGAACGCACTCACGGTCGTCAAGCGCCATTTCCCGGTGATCATCGGTATTGGCGGAGTGGTGATGATCGGCCTTGGCGTGCTGATCCTGACCGGCGATTTCACGATCCTCAACGCCAAGGCCAACACCCTGCTGCAGGGCACCGGACTGAACGTCTCGAACATCTGATTTGGGTTCTCTCTGATTGGCGGCATGGCAAAGCCGAGAACCCCGTCGTCGTAACGACCAAGGTCCTCGGCTTACCGGCGCCCAAAAAACCTAAGCGGCCTCGCGTAGGGCGAGGAGCTCTGGCAGCTCGGCCAGCTTCTTGAGGGCGCGCTGCTCCAGCTGGGAGGCGCGCTCGGCAGAGAAGCCAAGTCGTTTGCCGATCGCGGTCAGCGTCTGAGGCTCCTCCGGCCCGGTGCCGAAGCGCAGCGTCAACACGGTCCGCTCGGTTTCGGGCAGCTGCTCAATCGCCTCGTGCACGATGCGCTCACGCTCGTTGTCCCAGGCCGTGTCCTCTGGCGCCTCTTGGTCTGAGGGCAGCAGATCGCCGAGTGCGGTGTCGCCGTCCTCGCCAATCTGCTGATCGAGGCTGACCAGGGCGGCGCGCTGGTGGCGCACCTCCTCGACCTGCTCGATCTCCAGGCCGGTCTCCTGAGCCAGCTCCTCGACGGTGGGCTCGCGCCCGAGACGCACCGACAGCTCACGCTCGACCCGTCCGACCTTGCGCGAACGCTGAGCGACGTGCACGGGTAGGCGAATCGTGCGTCCTGAGTTCTCCAGGCCGCGCTGAATCGCCTGGCGAATCCACAGAGTGGCGTAGGTGGAGAAGCGAAAGCCCTTGCGCCAGTCGAACTTCTCGCTCGCCCGGATCAGGCCGAGCAGGCCCTCCTGGACGAGGTCGGCGAGTGGCAGGCCCTGATTCTGGTAGCGCCGTGCGTTGGAGGCGACCAGGCGCAGGTTGGAGTTGACGAGCAGTTCCTTCGCGTGCAGGTCGCCACGCTCGATGCGCTGGGCGAGGTCGATCTCCTGGGCGGGCGTGAGCAGGGGGTAGCGGCGCGAGTGCGCGAGCAGCTGATCGACCGCCTCGGGGATGAAGCTTTCCGCGGGCGCAAGCGAAACTGTCTCCTGAGTGGGGTTATCCAGCCGCTCGGGCTTCGCGCGAGGCTGCTCGACGGCGCGCGGCCCGCGGGCGGGCGTGGAGTTCTCCTCACGCGCAGCGGCGATGGAGTCGATTGGGGTGATGGGTGTGATGCTGGCGTCTGACATGGCTGTCCTTCTTAATCCGATGCTTGGAGTCGGGATTATATTCCTCGATAGTTGCGTTGTCAATGATTTTTTCTGGATACCCGTCCAGGCCTCTAAAAACACTCGTTCGACACGGTGTACGGCCAAACCTGCTCTTTGGAGCACAACCCACACCAACCGGCCGCCGCAGGCCCCATCCGAGCTATCTGCCAGAACCATGCTCGACGCCTGGGTACCGCGGCGAGAGCGAAACGACGATCTGTAGACCCTTTACCCGCTATGGGCCTGTTCTAACGCTGGTTTGGCTCATATCCGTTGGAAACAATCCCGGTCCTCGATCGATGCGCCCATAGCGCTCCCCAATGCATATCAGCGAGTGGCGACGGCGAGGCGGGGGACCCTCAACTCACGGGTCAGGACGCGATCAGATGCAGCTCGTGAGCACCGACGCGAACAGTGTCGCCGGGGTGCAACTGCCGGCCTCGTCGCGCCTCGGGCTGATTGTTGACCAGCACCCGCTCGGTGGCGAGGAATGCCTTGACCTCGCTGCCGCTGTCGACGATTCCGGCGAGCTTCAGCAGCTGGCCTAGCCTGATCATCTCGCCCCGGATCGCAATCTTGCTGGGCATCGGGCAAATCTAGCGATCGCGACGGCGTGAGCGTGCGGTATCTTGCTGAGCGCCAGATGGAGCCCTGGTGGGAGGCTTGTCTTCCGAACCGCCCGTTTTGCAGGGCTGATGGCTCCTTTCGCGAAACCGAAGCCACGCGAGAGGAGCAGCAGACATGCCGACAAGAGTTATGCTGGCCAGGAGAGCTTGGCCGAGCCTGGACAGACGTGAGCTGGGGGCGATCTTCCTCGGTGGGGCCGCCGGCGGGCTGCTGCGGGTCTGGCTGAGCCGGTCCTTCGCAAGCGGTACGACAGACTGGCCGTGGGCGATCTTCGCGATCAACGTTTCCGGCTCGTTCACGCTCGCCTGCATTGCTACCTGGTTCAAGGAGCGCCCGCCGGAATCGAGATTCCATCATCCACTGTGGACGATCGGCTTCTGCGGCACCTACACGACGTTCTCCACGATGCAGCTGGAGATTCTCGTGCTGCTCGACCACGACCGCTACGCGCTAGCCACCGGATACGCGCTAGCCAGCATCCTCGGCGGATACGTGGCGATCTGGCTCGGAACACAGCTCGTGCGCCGCGAGCGTGGGATCGCATGAGCGCCTGGGTCTGGGTCGGCGTCGCGTTGCTCAGCGGGATCGCCGCGATCGGGAGGTTTCTGCTCGTCGCGCTGGTCAGCTCGCGCTTTACAGGAGCATTTCCGCTCGGCACGTTCGCGGTCAACATAACCGGCGCCCTGCTGCTGGGCCTGCTCACCGGGCTCGCCGTCGAAGGGGACGCGCTGATCCTGCTGGGAGCCGCCACGCTCGGTTCCTATACGACCTTCTCGACCTGGATGCTCGAGACCCAGCGTCTCACCGAGGACGGTCAGGTTCCCGTTGCGGCGTTCAATATTCTGCTGAGCCTCGCGGTCGGCGTCGGCGCCGTCGCCCTTGGACGCGCAATCGGAATGCAGATATGAGAGACAACTCCAAGCAGGCAAGCGGCTGGCGCGTAATCGTCGCCTACAGCCTCGTGTGCGCGGCCACGCAGGTGCTGTGGCTGACCTACGCGGCGATCACAACCGAAACCGCCAGGCGCTACGGGGTCTCCGTCGGCGCGGTCGGATGGCTTGCGGAGATCTTTCCGCTGCTGTATGTGGTGCTCGCGATCCCGGCGGGGATCCTGCTCGATCGCTGGTTTCGCCCGGCGCTGGCGAGCGGCGGAGCGCTGGTCGCGCTCGGCGGATTGGTACGCCTCGGCGGTGAGACGTTCGTCTGGGCGATGGCCGGCCAGGTGATCGTCGCGGTCGCGCAGCCGATCGTGTTGAGCGCCGTGACCAAGCTCGCGGGCGAGTATCTGCCGGCCGATCAGCGCGCAACGGGGATCGCAGTGGGCTCGGCGGGCAGCTTCGTGGGAATGCTGCTCGCGCTGCTGCTCGGCCCGACGGTCGGGGCTCACGGACAGCTCGAGCGCTTGCTGGTGTTGGAGGCCGTGCTGGCGGTGATTCCGGCGGTGGGGCTGGCGGTCGTGCTACGCCGTCCGGGGCAGGAGAGCGAGGAGCATGCGGCGATCGAGGGCAGCGCGGCGCGTGCACTATGGGCGCTGCCGCCGATGCGGACGCTGTGCGGACTCGTGTTCATCGGCTTCGGCATCTTCGTGGCGCTCGCCACCTGGCTGCAGACATTGCTGGCGCCCGCCGGCGTCTCGGAAAAGACGGCCGGCGCGATGCTGGTCGGGATGGTCCTCGCCGGCACGGTCGCCTGCGCGGTGCTCCCGCCGCTGGTCGCCGGTCGGCACGCCGAGCGCGGTTTCATGCGCGGCGCGGTGCTGATCGGCTGCTGCGGCTGCGTCGCCCTGGGCGTGTCGTCCTGGCTCGGGGTGCAGGCGCTCGCGATCGTGGCGATCGGGATCGTCCTGCTGCCGGCGCTGCCGATCATCCTCACGGCCGCCGAGCAGCTCGCGGGCGCCGCTGCGGGGACGGCCGGCGCGATCGTCTGGATGGCGGGCAATCTCGGCGGCCTGGTCGTCGCGCTGCTCGTACAGACCCTGGTTCACCATCCGCTGGCCGCGTTCCTTGCGATGGGGGCGGTGGCGCTACTCGGGCTGCCGCTCGCGGCGCGCCTGACGGTGCCCGCGGGCGAGCCGCGCGGCCGCGCGGCGGCTTCCGCCGTCGCCGGCTGAGCGTCTCTGTCGCCGGCCGGCGCCTCTATCTAAATTCTCGAAGTGAGCAAACGGCGGAGATGATGCCTAGTCGGCGCCGGGCGCCGGGCGCCAGCGGCTGGTGTCCGGCAGCGGTGTGAGTCCCGGCTCGATCTGCTCGCGCAGCGGCTCCAGCCGTGGCGGCAGGGCGAGCTTCTCACCGAGGGTCTCGGGCGGCTCGTCCGCGGCGAAGCCGGCGCCATCGAGCGTCGCCAGCTCGTAGAGGATGCCGCCGGGCTCGCGGAAGTAGACCGACTCGAAGTAGAAGCGGTCGACGATCGGGGTGGGGTGGACCCCCGCTTCGATCAGGAGCTCGCGCCACTGCTCCTGCTCGGCGCGATAGACCGACCAGGCGATGTGATGCACGGTGCCGGCGCCGGGGACGCCGCGCTCGTCGCTCTGCTCGAAGGCTATCCGCCCGCCGCGGTGCTCGCCACGCGCTTGCCAGACGTGCTCGGTCTGCTCGGAAAAGCCAAGCGGGTCACGCAGCAAAGCCTCGCTGCGAGCCGGATCGGCAACGAGCGCATGGACGGAGTCGAAGCCTCGCAGAGAGAACTCCGACGGAACCCCGATCGAACGGGCTGTGAGCGGCTCGTCGCCGGTCTGATCGACCGCGAGCTCGTGGCCCATGCCCTCGGGGTCGGCGAACCGCAGCAGGCTCGCCTCGCGCACGACCTCGACGCCCTCGCCCGAGAGGCGCTCGCCCCAGAAGTCCAGCGCCTCAACGCTCGAGACACGGTGGACGATGCGGGAGATCATCCCGGCGCCGGCGCGGCCCGGCTGCGCGCCGGGGTACTCGAAAAAGGTGATGTCGGCGCCGGGAGAGCCCCGCTCGTCGGAATAGAAGAGGTGGTAAACGCTCGGGTCGTCCTGGTTGACCGTCTTCTTGACCAGCCGCAGACCGAGCACGCGCGCGTAGAAGTCGACGTTGCGGGGCGCGTCGCCGGTGATCAGGGTGATGTGGTGGATGCCGTCGATCGCGCGCATGCCGTCCTTGCGAAGGCTATCGTGCTCAACCTACTGTGACCGGGGCATTGCTAGAGCGTTGGGGATTGCGTATCGCGGCCGTAGCGGGTGTGCTCGTGCTGGCGGGCCTGGTCGTATCCGACTTCGAGACGAGCTTCTGGGATCGCCACGAGATGACATCGTCGATCATCGCCAGCCTGGTGGTGGTCGGGATCACCGTCGCCGTGATCAACGAGGTGCTCGAGCGGCGCGAAAGCGCACGCTGGCGGGTGTTCGCGCAGAACGCCCTGCTCGAGCTGGCCGCGACCGCGCGCTTCACGTGGGTCGGGCTGGGTGAACTGCTCGAGGTTGACGAAACCGCCAGTCGGCGCACGATCGAGGTGCGCAACTTCATCTGCAGCCCAGCGGGGACCGATCGTGTCGCGACACTCGTCGACGAGCACATGCCCGACAGCGAGTGGCGCCACCGGCTCACGCAACTGGTCGAACGACTGCTCGACGACGGACGCGACTCACTCGCGGCGTGGGGTCCGGTGATGCTCGGTGCGCGGCCCTACACGGCGCTGATCGAGCGCCACGTGGAGCTCTACGGGCGAGTACAGCTGCTCCGTTACATGATCGACGACCCCGACGATGCCGAACTGGACGATCTCGAGGATCCGGCCGCGCGCGCCCGGCGACTGAGCGCCACGCGACGGGCCGTCGTTCAGGGGCAGTCGAAAACCGATCTCGAGACCACGATGCGCACGACGCTGATCATCATCATCCGCCGCGCCGCCGAACTGGAGATCGACACGCGGGCGCTTGCACGGGCGCTGGTTCCACTCGAATGGTGGGCGATGCCATACGCCGACCTCGATCCAACCGCCGCGCAGCCCGAGGCGCGACTACCTCCGTGAGCATGATCGATAGCGTGTAGTCGTGGGCTTCGAGGCCGAGGGGCACGCCGCACATTCGCATGGCGTGAGCGACGGGGCGGATGCGGGCAAGCTGGTTGTGGCGCTTGGGTTGATCTTGGGGTTGATGGTCCTCGAGGTTACGATTGGGGTGCTCGCCAATTCCCTGGCGCTGCTCTCCGACGCGGGGCACATGCTCACCGACGCCGCCGCGATCGGCCTGTCGCTGGTGGCAGCACGACTGGCTGCTCGCCCGGCGAAGGGCGCGTTGACCTACGGTTTCAAGCGGGTGGAGATCCTCTCCGCGCAGGCCAACGGCGTGACGCTGCTGATCCTCGCGGCTTTCATCACCTATGAGGCGATCCGCCGCCTGTTCGACCCCCCGCACGTACTGGCTGGGCTGATGCTCGTGGTGGCGCTGATCGGGGTCGCCGTGAACCTCGCCGCGACCTGGACGCTGGCGAAGGCCAACCGTCAGAGCATGAACGTCGAGGGGTCCTACCAGCACATCCTCACTGACCTGTACGCCTTCATCGGGACCGCGATCGCCGCCGGGGTGATCCTGTTGACCGGCTTTGAGCGGGCCGATGCAATCGTCTCACTGTTCGTTGCGTGCCTGATGGTGCGCTCGGGGTACGGATTGGTTAAGGCGTCCGGGCGAGTGTTCCTGGAGGCCGCGCCGGAGGGGCTTGATCCCGAGAGGATCGGCCGGGCGCTGGTGCGGGAGCCCGGCGTGGTCGAGGTTCACGACCTGCACGTCTGGGAGGTCAGCACCGGTTTCCCCGCGCTCTCGGCGCACGTGCTCGTCGGCCGCGAGAACGACTGTCACGCCGCACGTCGCGGGCTGGAGCGGATGCTGCACGACGAGTTCGACCTGCACCACACGACCCTCCAGGTCGACCACCAACCTCGCGAGCTGCTGAACATCGAGATGCCCGAGTAGCACAGGGTGCTGCCTACAGCACTGAGCAGGCTTTACGCCGATCCCCTGCGGGTCGAGCGTCCGGGCGAAATGCGCCAACGGTTCGCTCGCCGTTGATCCAGGGACGGCCCAGCTGCGAATAGTGGGGCAGTAAGTCATTGGGCGAGTTGGTGGAAGAGCCGCTCATCCAACCTACTGTCAGATGACCTAGGAGAGACCAATGAGCAATTCGATCAACCTGAATGAGATCAACCCGGACGGCGCCGTCGCAGAGGCTCGTGAGGCGGCAATCGACTCTCTGCCCGCGGGCGACACCCGTCTGACCTTCCTGCGCAAGTCCGCCGTCGCCGGTGGCGCGGCCGTGAGCGGAGGAGCACTGCTCGGCGCCTTCGCCCCGAGCGCGCTGGCAGCCGGCGGGGGACGCCCCCCGAAGAGCTTCGGCAAGGGCGACATCGGCATCCTCAACTACGCCCTCACGCTCGAGTACCTGGAGGCGGCGTTCTACAACGGCGCGACCGCGGCGAACTTGTCGCTCACCCCGCAGACGGGGGGGTTCCTGAAAATCGCCACCCGGGATGAGAACGCGCACGTGGCGTTCCTGAAGAAGGCGCTCGGTTCGAAGGCTGCGAAGGAACCGAAGTTCAACTTCAAAGGCGCCAACACGAGCCCGGAAATGTTCATGAAGACGGCTCAGGTGCTGGAGAACACGGGCGTACACGCGTACTCCGGTCAGGCGCTGAACATCAAGAGCGCCGCCTACGTGAAGGCCGCTCTGTCGATCCTCACGATCGAGGCGCGTCACGCGAGCGTGATCGGCCTGCTGAACGAAGGCGCCACTCCGTCCGGCACGGAAATGACCCCGAGCGGCCCATTTGACACACCGCTGACCGCCGCCGCGGTGCTGAAGGCCGTCGAAGGCACGGGCTTCATCGTCTGAGGCCCACGGCTTGCGTCGCCTTGCGGCCTCGTGCCGTGGGCGGCGCATCGCCGTGCTGCTCAGGGCTTCCGGCTGCTTGACCGGTAGCAGGTAAGTGTCGGCCCGCAGCGAGCTCGGCAAGGCACTCAGGCCGTGCTGGTAGCTTTTGCGCCATGGGAGCCGCTGGCCCCATCCGACTCTCCCTGAAAGGAGTTGATCGCGCAATGGAATCCCCAATCCTGATCGATACCTGGACGGTCGACCCATCACGGAAGGACGAGCTGGTTCGACGGATCTCCGACGCTGTCCGGGAGGTAATCCTCGGCCAACCAGGTTTCGTGTCCGCCCAGATCTACGAAAGCACCGACGAGGGCGTCGTGATGTTGAGCGTATGCATGCGAACAGCCAAGGAGCGTCAGCATCTCATGGACTCGCCTGAAGCTCACAAAATGCTCCGCGAACTTCGAGCGATCGCGCACACCCACGCCCACCTCTACCGGCTCGTTGAGAGATTCAGCGAGCCTGACTAACCCAAGAAGCGCCATGAAAGGAGCGAGACCTATGAAGACAATGACATGTCAACAACTGGGTGGACCATGTGATTTCCCGCACCATGGAGCAACCGCGGATGAGGTCATCAAGGCACAGGACAAACATCTAAAGGATGTGGTTGCACAAGGCGATGTGACGCACGAAAGTGCTTTGAAGGAGATGAAGGGCAGGTGGAAGCATCCAATTTCAGGAATGGGGTGGTACAGGAAGGCCAAGAGTGATTTTGCCGCGCTTCCCGAAGACTGATGAATCCCCACGCCGAGCCGTAACCAGACAAGCGACGATGCTCGAGCGGATCGGCTGCCCAAGCTGCTCGTGCAGGGTCCGATTCGATCTCTCCATGGCCGCGCGTTGCTCAGGCGTGAGTCGTGACCAGAACGACATCGTGCCAAGCAGGGCGTTGACCTCGGCGGCCGTGTGTTCCATCAGCGTCGGCGCCACGGCGATCTGCGCGTCGTCGAACAGATGGGCCGCGTACCCGCGTGCTACCTCGTAGCCGCCAAGCCAGGCCCAGACCTTTGAGATGTTCTCGCGACGCTCGCAAACGCCCGCGAGAGTGGTCTCGAGATCCCGATAGTGCGGCCAGCTTGCAGCGATCTCGGGCGCGATCGCCGTCATCGCACTCAAAAGCGCCTGCTGGTCGTCGGCGCTGCGCGGCTCGTGCAGTCCGAAGTACTGGATGAGCGCAAGCGTCCCGTCGGGCACGAGCGCGTCTGCCGCCCGCTGCCAGCCGACATCGGGATCGACCCAGTGGATCGCGGAAGCCGAGAAGACGGCCCGGAAGTGCTCGTGGGGGGGTCGTGCGTCCTCGAATCGGGCGTTCACGAGCTCCAGCTCGCCCGTGCCTCCAAGTCGCTGCCGGGCGAGCCCCGCCAGCTGAGCGCCCGGCTCGATCGCCGTGACGCGCAAGCCCCGAGCCAGGAGGCTGTGGGTCAGCTGTCCAGTCCCACAGCCGATCTCAAGCACCTGGTCGCCGCGCTCGAGGCCGGCGAGGAGGCAGGCGAGATCGATCAGCTGCTCGGGGTAGGTTGGGCGGTGCCGGTCGTACTCGGCCGCCACCTGATTGAAGACTTTGCCGTAGCTGCGCTGCAGTGTTCCGTCCGGCACGCCCACAAGGTAGGTGACGCGGCCGACGGAGCGCTCCTGGACTCAACTCTGGCCGATCACCCACCCGAATGAACTGATGAGCAACCTCCTCGAGGACACCCTGATCGTTCTCTATGACGACGACTGCGGGTTCTGCGAAGTGATGCTCGCGGTGCTGCTGAGATGGGATCGGGCGAACCGCGTGCGCCCCGTACCGATCCAGAGCACACGCGGAGATGAGCTTCTCATCGACGTGGAGCGTGAAGATCGCCTGAAGTCGTGGCACCTCATCGACGCTGGAGGCATGCTTCATTCAGGTGGCGCAGGCATCCCTGTCATCTTCGATGCCTTGCCCGGGGGAACCCCGGTCGCCAGTGTCGTTTCGCGGTTCCCGACGACAACTTCGCGGACCTACGACTGGGTAGCGAACCATCGCGTGCTCCTCGGCCGAGGGCTCAGAGAGCAACCGCGTGCCTGGGCCGCACGAGTCATTGCCGAGCGTGAGCGCTCGGATCAGATCAGTACCTCATAAGCGAACTCGCGACCCGACATCCCTTCCCGTCGGCCTCGCAGACAGCATTCCCTCCGAGACCTGGCACGTCGAAGTCACCCTGGGCTGTGTGCCGGCAGGTATCTCGTCCGACATCACCTGGCGGCGATCTCACGCCTCGATACAGGGTGGCTCGTTGGCGTACTGTGGCGGGACTGGCACCCCGCGAACGACAACCGGTGAGGACGGTATGTCGCGCAGGTCTAGGCTTGCGAGTTCGAGGGGGCTGAGCGGGACGGGTGTGCAGTTCTCAAACGACCCGCCGCCCGCGGTCGGGCCGCTGAGAACGTTGACGACGGTGCTCTGCTGTGCCCAGGCGAGCCCATTGCCGTTGAGCGCCAGGCTGTTGGCGCTGACCGAGCCTGTGAAGACCACGACCGTCCTCGTTCTGCCGGCCAGGAGATTTCTCACGTCGATCGTCGTGCTCTCGGGGCCGCTGGCGTCGGTGGAGAGGAATGCCACGTGGCCGTCGGAAAGCACAGCGTCGCTCCCGAGGTGAGTTTCGTGCCCGGCTGTTGACCGGGCTCTCGCCCACCACCATCCGCTTCTTATCGGAGGGGGCTGGGCGATATGGGCGAGCTGCCCCGGAGGCGCGCCGCAGCATCCTTCTGTGACGAGCACGTCTCCGTTGTCGTCGACCTGGATACCCGACGTTGTGCTCGGTCTTCCGCCGCCGGTGGTCCGCGGCGGCGTGCGCGGCGGCGTGATCTGATTGACCAAGGCGCCTGTCGCGGCGTCCAAGACGCGAACAAACGGCCGCGTTTCGGGGGTGGAGGGCTGCGGACCGCGCCAGTAGGCGAGCGCGAGGTAGTTGCCGGACGCCGCCATGTAATCGAGGGTGCCAGGCATCGATGCAAGCACATGCCAGCGGCGTGAGCGCAGGTCGACGTCGACCACCTCGCCAAACGGTGCTCCCCGGCGCGCGAGGCAGACGCTCGGTAGCGCCGCATACAGCTGCTCGCCCGAGACCGCATACTGCGCCACAAGCACACCGGGCTTGATGCTCGTCGAACCCGGGTTGCACTTACGCAGAAGCGCCAGCGCGCGTAGTTGGCCCCCGATCTGGCCGGCGAATACCCCCGACGGGCGCGCTACCGCCCACCAGTCCCGGCCAAACCAGGCCAAGTCGACGAAACCGTCCCAGTTGGGAGCGTCGGGCCGGGCGAGAACCTTTGACCTGCCCGCGGAGTTGGTCAGCACGATCCCGCCAGAGCTCTCCCAGACCAAACCAGCGCCGGTGATGAACGGCCCCGCGGTCAGGCCAGGAGCGTCGACACTCGAGCTGTCGGCATGCATCCCAGCGGACGCGACGACCGGCCCGGCGAGCATCAACACAGCGACCACGAGCGCTACAGTGGTCGCGTAAGCACAGCGCATAAACCGCGAGCCTACAACGCCTCTCCACCGTCCCGTAATCCACGCAGCGTGGATCACGCGATGACCAACCCGCATCTCATCCGACCGCATCACTCCAGTCTGACGCAAGTACGCGGTAGCTGCAGACTTGCGCCCAGCGCAAGAAGGAGGCGCCTCGACAAGCGCCGCTCTTGATCAATCCGGCAAGATCATCAGGGAGGTCCTTGGCTAGGCTCGTCCGGCGGCGAGCAGGACCAGGTTTGAAAGTCTCACCGCTTCGCCATCTCGGGCCGCCTCCCCGATGGCCTCAGTTATGGCGGCCCAGGTCTCGTCCTGCACCTCAGGCGGGTGGGGAGCGATCAGTGCGGTGAGCGGCGGGGCGATCTCCCTGATGAAGGTGGTGAACTCCTCGGGGGACTGCCACTCGAAGATGACTTCGGCTTCCTCCACCTCCACATCGGAGAAGCCGGCGGTTTCCAGCAGGCCGCCGAGCGCCTCTGGCGTCGGACGCGAGAGCGGACCGGGCGTTCCCGGCGGCGGGGGCTGTACTTTCAGGTGCTGCATAGCGGTCCGCATGGGAATTGTTAGGAAAGGGACACGGTCCGGTGATCCCCATGAGCTGATCGCGATCTGCCCACCGGGCTTCAGGAAGCCGCGGATGAGCGTTGCGGCGGCCTCTGCGTCGGGCTCGAAGATGATCCCCCAGCGTGAGAGCGCGGCGTCGAAGCTGGCCCGCGGGAAGTCCAGAGATGCCGCATCGGACTGAACGAATTCTATGTTTTCGAGCCCGGCGGCCGCGGCGCGCTCCCGGCCGAAAGCGATCATCTCGGCAGAGATGTCGGTGGCCAGCACGGCACCATCGGCGCCAGCCCTTCTTGCTGCGGTCAGCGACGGCTCGCCGTAGCCTGCGGCCACGTCCAACACTCTGCTGCCGGGCTCGACGCCGGCCAGCTCGACCAGGCGCTCACTGATTCCACTGGCCGCCCCGTCGATCAGCTCCGACCATCTACGCCAGCCGCTCGCGGCGTTGTTCCACTGCTGCTGCTGTCCGTCTCGAAACTCGACAGCATCAACTGCTTTGGACTCCATTGCCACCTCCCGGTCGGACACTCCACCCTACATCTTCTGAGCCCGGGCCCAGGCGCGGATGGGTCGGTCTGAGAGACCGGTATGCGGCGAATGGCTCGAAGCTCCGCTTATCACCACTATGGCTGACGGGAACGAC
This sequence comes from uncultured Solirubrobacterales bacterium, assembly GCA_963837135.1. Lineage (GTDB taxonomy): Bacteria > Actinomycetota > Thermoleophilia > Solirubrobacterales > Solirubrobacteraceae > Palsa-744. Next base: position 105,196 of record CAWILV010000001.1, on the reverse strand, counting down.
GGGGGGTCAAACCCGCGATTGTTCACCCCGCAGATCGAGATTCGGCTCTAGTCCAGAGTCGGTGTTAGGGCGCTCTTGAAAGCGAGTCGCCGCTGGCAGTCTGCGTCGGTGGTCTTTTCCGATCACGGGCGGCGCGTTCCTGCCAGCCGATCGGCGACCGTGAGACGTAGCGGAGCCTTGTCGCTACAGTCGAGCGCAATGACGATCCAACGCATGGAGAACGTGGGCATCGTGGTTGACGACCTTGCGGCAGCGACGGCGTTCTTCGTCAAGCTCGGACTCAAGCTGCAAGGCGAAGGACCGGTCGAGGGCGATTGGGCGGACCGCGTGGTGGGGCTCGAGGGCGTTCGCGTGGACGTCGCGATGTTGGAGACGTTGGACGGCCACGGACGGGTCGAGCTGATGAAGTTCCACGCGCCACCGGCCCGGGGCGGCGAGGAGCATGCGCCGGCGAACACCCTCGGTATTCGCCGTATCGCATTCGCGGTCGACGACATCGACGCCGCTGTCGCCGGGTTGCAAGCCCGTGGTACGGAGCTCGTTGGTGAGGTGGAGCGCTACGAGGACAGCTATCGGCTCTGCTACGTCCGCGGCCCGGAGGGAATCATCGTCATGCTTGCGGAGCAGATTGGCTGAAAGCTCCGGCCGCGAGTCACTGCACCGGATGTCATGCGGCCCCCTTCAGAAGCTCCTCGATGGCCGCGTCGAACGATGTCGGATCGCTCCGCGAGAACCCGCTCATCGCGTCCCCGCTCGCTCCGATCAGAAACGATGGGGTTCCGGTTAGTCCGGCGTTCTCCGCCGCCCGCGCGTCGCCGGCGATCTCGTTGGCAAGCTCCGGGTCGCGTCGGTGGCTGGTCCAGGGTACGAGGTCCAGGCCCGTGACCTGGCTCGCGATGCCCTGGAGGTATGCGTCGGTGACGTAGCCCGAGTTCTCCTCTCCCTGCTCTGCATAGAAGGTCTCGATGAAGTGCCAGGCCAGCTGCTGCCTGCCTGCCGCCAGCGCCGCGACCTGCTGGGCTATGAACACTTCCGGATCGTGCGTCGCCGTCTGTAGAGCGTGGGACTCGATCCGCAACTTACCGGCTCGTACCCACCGCTCGATGGTCGACGGCAGCGCCTCGAGCGAGAAATCCCGGCAGTAGGGGCATTGCAGGTCGGCGAAGTACGCAAGTGTGACCGGGGCCGCCGGTTGGCCCAGCGCGTTTGCGCTCTGCGGGATGCCCGCGAGGAGGACTGCGATCTCATTGTTGTCGTTCGTTGAGCTCATTCGACGGAAAGTAACATTGTGTCGCGGTCCTTGTGGACCCACCGGAATACATCGAGGCGCAATCCGGTCTTTGATAGACATCCTGCCTATAGCTACATCGCGCGAGAAGCATCTGACCCTGCTCGCAGCCGTGCTCGGTACGAGCGTCGTGTTCCTCGACGCGACCGTAACCAGCGTCGCGTTGCCCGCGATTCGAGGCGACCTTGGTGGCGGTCTCGCGGGCCAGCAGTGGGTGACGAACGCGTACTTGCTGACGCTGGGGTCGCTGTTGTTGATCGGTGGCTCGCTTGGGGATGTGTTGGGTCAGAAGCGTGTGTTCTTGGTTGGCGTTGCCGGGTTCGGCCTCGCGTCGGCTCTCTGCGCGCTCGCGTCGTCGATCCCCGAGTTGTGCGTGTTTCGTTCGATGCAGGGGGTGTGCGCGGCGCTGGTGACGCCTACCGCATTGGCGCTGATCATCCACGTGTTTCCCGAGGACGAGCGAGCCAAAGCGATTGGGACATGGACCGCGCTCAGCTCGATCGTCGGGGTCATCGGGCCGTTCATCGGGGGAGTGTTGATCGCCGCCGGTTCGTGGCGCCTGATCTTTGTGCTCAATGCGCCGCTCGTGCTCGTGACCCTGGTGCTGATTGTTCGTGGCGTGCCTGCGAGCGCGAGCGCTCCCACCGGCGGGCGTCTGGACTTCCCCGGGGCCTTCTTGGCGGCGCTCGCGCTCTCGGGTTCGGTGTTCGCCGTGACCGAGGAGCCGGCGCGCGGATGGAGCGCCCTGGTGGTCGGCTCGCTCGCGATAGGGGTTCTGGGAGCGATCGCGTTCGTTGCGCACGAGGCGCGAGCCCGGGCGCCGATGCTCCCGTTGAGCCTGTTTCGCGAGCGCAACTTCACGGCGGGAAACCTGGCGACGTTGACCAGCTACCTTGGGCTGGGGGGTGTGATCTTTCTGCTGCCTGTGTTTCTGCAGGAGGTCAGCGGCTACAGCCCCGTTCAGGCGGGGCTTGCGCTGCTGCCGGTCACCTCGCTGATGATCGTGCTCTCCCGCCGCTTCGGCGCGCTGGCCGACCGCATCGGGTCTCGGGTGCTGATAAGCCTCGGGGCGCTGGTCGCTGCAGGCGGCCTTCTGCTCTTGGCGCGCGTCGATCAGCGCGCTGATTATCTCAGCGAGGTCCTGCCGGCGCTGCTCGTGTTCGGGTTGGGACTCGCGATGCTCGTCGCGCCGTTGACCGCCACGGTCCTCGGGGCAGTGGAGGAGGATCACGCAGGTGTCGCCGCCGCGGTGAATACGACGCTCTCACGCGTCGCGCAGCTGTTCGCGGTCGCTGTGCTGGGAGCCGTCGTCTCGCTCGCGTTTGCCAGTCGCGTCGACGCGACGCTGCGACGATCCGCGCTCGATCCCGCCGGCCACGCGGCGATCAGCGCCGCCAAGCGACAGCCTCTCGGCTCGCCCAGGCTAGTTGGAGTGCCCCCGGCGAGCGGGTTCTCCTACGAGCGACCTTCGAGGACGCGTCCGTACATGCCTTCCGTGTTGCGGACACGATCGCAGCCGTGCTCGTCGCCGGCGGAGGCCTGATCGCGCTCGCCGGGATCCGCAATCCCCGCCGCAAGGTGGCCGCCGAGCTGTGTCCGGCTGGGGCACTCTGCGGAGCCAGCCAAGAACTCGTCGCCAGCGCAAGTGGGACGATCACCTATAGGCCGTCTGGCACGCGCCTGTAGCGAAGATAAACGACGCGAGAGCCAAACGTCTTCGTCTCGACCAACTCCAGGTTGATTCTTTCGTCCAGGGTCGGGAAGTAGGGCGTGCCGCCGCCGAGAAGGACCGGGCTGACGAACAGCCGCCACTCGTCGATCAGCTCCAGTTTCATACACGCGCCGGCGAGGCCGGCGCCGCCGACGGCGATGTCCTTCCCGGGCTGTTCCTTGAGCCTCGAGACCTCCTCGCCGACTCCGTTCCTGGCCAGCCTGGTGTTGCCCACCACGCTCTCGAGCGTCGTGGAGAACACGACCTTCGCCAAGGCCTTCCAGATCTGGGCGAACTCGACCTCCTCCGCGTCAAGCGGACTCTCCTCGGCGGTCTCCCAGTAGACCATCGTTTCGTAGAGCCGCCGTCCGCAGAGCTGCACACCGATTTCCTGCACATGCTGGGTGTGGAACCGAAACAGCTCCTCGTCGGGCACCGACCAATCGATCGCCCCATCGGGTCCAGCGATGTAGCCGTCCAGCGACACAGTCATCGAGTAGATCAGCTTCCGCATCACGAGATGCGAAGCGCTATTAGTCGGCCCACCAGTCCCGCTGACCCTCGACGTCTTCTCGCGGATTTTCGCCGAGATTGGGCGCACCGAACACGAGGATCTTGAGGCCTTCTGGCCCGCTCTCGTAGCCTCGCCACGTACCGGGCGGGATGCGCTGATAGCTGAGGCCGGACTGCTCGAGCTCGAGCGCCTTGCTCGCCATGCGGAACTCCAGGTCCGGCGCGCCGTCGAAGTTGGACCCAAGATCCTCCAGATCCTCCCTGAGGTTCCTGAGCGTGAACGGCACGGCCGCGATTCTATGGCTCAGGAGGTCGCACCGCCGCCGGTGCAGCGGCGCTGACAGCGACATCGAGTCCACCTTGGACCAACAGAGCTCTGCGAACAACTGCGACTCCAGCCGCGCCGCCTCACCGAATACCGGCGGCGGCTCCTGGCCGAAATGAAACCGCTGCGGCGTCTCAGTCATATGAGACTGGGGGGCGTGTGAGCGGTCGGTGGTGCGCCTGCATGCAACGTGGCGGTCTGATTTCTGCCGAACCCGGTAGGGGAGCCATCAGTCTCGTAGCAACGGCGGGATGACTATTCTGGCGCCATGCGCGAGTCGTGGTGGCGGTAGGCGGCTTCGGGTGGCAAGCGCCTGCAGCCGGATCGCTGATTTCTGGGACGAGTTGACCGCCGCTTGGTTGGCCGGTGAAGATCCGCTGCCCGACCCCCTCCCAGACTGGTACGCGAGCTATGAGGGGCGCGGAGACGGGCAGGTCACTCGCGATGCGTTCGCAGAGCCTTATGTTGGCGATCTGCGCGGGACGCCGCACATGGTGATCCTGGGTCTGAACCCGGGTCGCGCATGCCTCGACTTTCAAGGGCGCCATGGCATCTTCGCTCGTGAGATCCGTGAACGCGGCTCGTACTCGGCGTGGGCTGCCCCGTTCCCTTATCTCGGGGAGGAGTGGTCGCGGGTCAATGGGCGCAACCGCTATGCGTGGAGTCGACTGCGCTTCGCGCGCGATTGGCTTGAGGATCAGGAGCTCGCCGCAGATCAGCTACTTACGCTTGAGCTCTACCCCTGGCACTCCGCTCGAGTAACGGCGCCGATTAGGCCGCCCGCTGAGATCATCGAGACCTTCGTCTGGCAGCCGCTGGCCGACATCCAGGTCGAGCTTATCTTTGCGTTCGGCAAGCCGTGGCTGGGGATGTGCAATGCCCTGGGGTTGCTGGAGGTCGGACGCTGGGGACGTGGCGGCGTCGACCTCGGCAGCCCGGTCGCCTCGCGCGCGGCCGTCGCGTTTGCGTTGCCATCCGGCCAGTAGATGGTCGTCTCCTGGCAGTCCGGGTATGCGGGGCCACCGGGCAGCGCGGACGCTCTTCGCCTTCGGGAGCGGATACTCGAAGCGCGTGACGACATGCGGCGAGACACTCGCCCGAACCCGCAGGGATGGCTCGGGCAGCATCCGCGCCGATCATTGGAGGACTCACCGGAGATCGCCCGCGCCCGTGCTGAGATTGAGGACCTGATCGAGGAGTTCGCGGCCAAGTGCGCCGAGCTCAAGAGGCTTGTGAGTCAACGCGACTCGACCCCATGATCGCAGGCCCGCTTTCGCGTGAAAGCAGTCGCGCGCCTCGGGGGCGCGCTCCGGATCAGGTAGGTTCCGATGACCAACGAAAAAGAGGAGCGGTTATGGCTGTAGGAATCCGCATCAAGCTCGCCGGCGTGGACGCCGAGCAGTTCGACAAGCTGGAGGCGGCGATCAACCCGCGCGTCGATCACCCCGACGGTCTTATCTTCCACGCGTCCGGTCCGATCGACGGGGGTTGGGGCGTGCTCGACTTCTGGGAGTCGCGCTCGCAGTTCGACAGTTTCGCGGCGGGGCGCATTGGCCCCGGGGTTCAAGCCACCGGGATCACAGCCGAGCCGGAGATTCACGAGTTCCCTGTTCACGAGTACCTGTCTCGGTAGGACGGCGCATCGAAAAGGCAGCAGCCCGGTTTGCGGTTCCAACGGCATTGTGCCGTCTAGCGCGAATTGAGTTCGCATCGCCGCCGGACCCGGGAGCGGGTTTCAGGCGCAGCTCGGGGCGTCAGAGGCGTCCGTTGTCGCGCAGCCAGATCAACGCGCGGAGGGTGACGTTGCCGCGCCAGTCGATCGTCTGCGCGGGCGACCAGGCAAGCCAGTCGAACATCCAGCCGCCGTCTTGCTGCTGCTCGGACTCGACGGCGTCGAGGTGAGCCTCGATCTGGTCCTCGCCGATAAGGCCGCGTGAGCGGCTGCCTGGGCGGGGGGAGAGGTCGAGCGAGCGCAGCGCCTCTCCCTCAACGCCGTCTATGGGCGCGACCCCAGAAGTGTCGACGCGGTCCCTGAGCGACGCGATCGCCGCACGGGCGCGCTGCTCGTCGGGAACCGCATCGAGGAACGCACAGGCGTACTTCAGCCAATACCCGCTTGGCGGCTCGGCCGTCTCGACTGACCGCCAGCACCAGTTGGTAGCGTGGTCAAGCCACGCATCGTCCGTCACGCCGCCGGCGTGGAGGGTCGCAGCCAGCGCGAGCGTCAGCATCGATCCAGGCCCGGGCTGAAACCAAGCCGCGTGCGGGTAGTCCTCGAAGCCGGGCAGCACGGACGGGATCCCGCCGTCCGGTTCGGCGACGTGGGCGATCCAGCCTCGCGCGTCGTGGGCCAGCTTGCTGTCCGTCACGCCCGCCTCGTTCAGGATCTCGAGGGCGTAGAGCGTCGGCGCGGGCTGGCTGGTCGGGCAGCGCAGGTCGGGCTCCAGCGCGTGGCCGAAGCCGCCGTCCGGGTTGCCATAGCCACGTAGCGCCTCGACGACAGGCTCGACCGGCCCGTCGGCAAACAGCATGCCGTAGCGGTGGCGGTCCACCAGGCGGGCGGCGGACCAGATGAAGCTCTCGGCGGCGCGGTGATCGATCGGCATGCTCCACACGCTACGCGGCAGTGGGCGTGCGGTCTTTGAGAAATCGGACAGGCGGGACGCCGGCGAGGCGCGTCACCTCGGCGGTCATGTGCGCCTGATCGGCGTAGCCGGCATCCAGCGCCAGCTCGACCAGCGGCGCGGGCGGGAGCGCCTGCAGCCGCCGGAAGCGCAGCACGCGCTGAAGCATCTTCGGCCCGTACCCGACCGCATCGCTGATGCGACGATGCAGCTGGCGCGTGCTGACGCCGAGCTCGGCGGCGACCAGGTTCACGCGTGCGTGGGGACGCTCGAGTGCCACGACCGCGGTGCGCACGAGCGGATCGAGCTCCGACTCGCGCAGCTGAACGGCTCGCAGCAGCAGCGCGTGCGGGTCCAAGCCCTCCACCAGCCCCTCGAGCAGCGGCGCGGCCACATCGCGTCCTAGAACCTCGGTGGCATCGGCTGAGGCGTCGCGCAGCTCGGACGCGGGCAGCCCAAGGATCACGCTGGCCGTGCCCGGCCGCAACCGTACCCCGACGAGCAGCGAGCCCGACTCCAGCCTCACGACGCGAGGCCGGGTATCAGGCCCGGCGACGATCAGCCGCCCACCGGTCCAGATCAGATCCACGCATGCGTCCGGCACGATCTGCTGCTCGCGCTGAGTCGCGGTGGCCTGCTCCCACGTGCAGGCCACAATCGGCGAGGCGACGAGACGCTCGACGTAACTCACAAACACCAACGCTACCGGCTGAGCTTTAGAGCGTGGCATTCTCGAGGGCCTGGGTGGACCAGCGCCCAAGCCCTGGTCTCATATGAATGAGATTTCGGGGCTGATGGCCAGTCTCACATGGATGAGATAGACCGTCTCACATGCTTGAGATGCCTGTGTCGCACGGATGAGACGCCGCTACAATTGGAACTCGTGAGCGCGAGCCAAATTCAACGCTCGATAATGTATATTATGTAAACCTGGCTTGAAAGGCAGGCGCAAAGTGCTCTCGCTCGTTCGCAATGACCCCTGAAGAACGAGTGCCACGATGTCCTCCCCGCATCCGGACCGACTTGATGCGAAGACGGGCACGCCAGCCGCGCGAGAACTGCAAGCTGACGGATCAGCTGATCGCGTAAGTGAGTGAGACCTGAGCCGACAGCGTGCAGCCTGCGACGCTCGCCCGTTTTGCGACGGGAGCCTTACGTTTTTTCTTCTTGGCGTGGTTCACAGTCGGCTTGCTCGCGCCAGGAGTTGCCTCTGTGACGGCACGCGGGCTCACTGCGACCCCCGACGCCCCAACCCCTGGTGAGCCGAAGTCAGGCTGTTCGCCCAAATATTCGATTTCGTTGCCCGTGCAACCGATGTAGCCGCCGTCTTCGACGATGCTCTGAACCGCCCCCAGCGTCACACCGGCCGAGCTCGCCAAGAACTGCGCCTTCGCCTGGCCGTCGGCGAGCGCGGCGGCCATCCCCTGTCGGTAGACCGTGGTTGCCGCTGCGGTGCTTGCGCTCTGTTCGATCGGCACGGTCGCGACGCCCTGCACGTTGACCGTGGGCGGCGGTGAGGCCGTCGTCGGAGCTTCCGCGGAGGCGACGCCCAGCATGCCGGCGGCGATCAGCGCGATCGCGGTAGCGGTAGCTGCCGGGATCACGATTCTCATCGAACCTGCCAGACGTGCGCTCACATCGTCAAGGCTAGCGCTTGGGAGCACCCTCGACCAGCTCCCGCGCGCGCAGCAGCACCGTGTCCATCATCGACTCGGTGAGCTTGCCGGTGAAAGTGTTCTGCTGGCTCGGGTGGTAGCAGCCGAGCAGCGTGTATCGCTCGGCTTGAAACTCGGCGCCGTGGCCGAACCGTGGCCGTGGCCGTGGCAGCGATGCCGGTGGATCGGCGAGCGCGGCGGTCAAGTAAAGAGCTGCGTCCCAAGCAAAGGCGCCCAGGCAGAGGATCGTCTGCACGCCGCTCAGTAGCCGCAGCTCCCGCACGCTCCACGGTAGGCACGCCTCACGCTCGGCTGGTGTCGGACGGTTCGCGGGCGGCGCGCAACGCACCGCCGCGCCGATCCAAGCGCCACGCAGCCGCAGACCGTCGTCGCGGCGTACGGAGGTCGGCTGATTGGCAAAGCCCACGCGCCACAGCGCGGCGAACAGGAAATCGCCCGAGCGGTCGCCCGTGAACATGCGGCCGGTGCGGTTGGCGCCGTGAGCCGCCGGGGCCAGTCCGAACACCAGCAGACGCGCCGCCGGATCGCCGAAGCCGGGAAGCGGCCGGCCCCAGTACTCCTCGTGTGCAAACGCGGCACGGCGCTCATCCGCGACCTGCTCACGCCACTCCACCAAGCGCGGGCAGCGCCGGCAGCTGCTGACCTCCTCGGCCAATGCCGCCAAGTTCTTCTCTCGAGACGACTCCACAGCGCAGTAGTAGCATTGCTCAGGCAATGTCGCTGTGGATGCTGTTCGTGCTACTCGCGCTTATCAAGCTCCCGTTGATCGGGCTGATGCTGTGGATGCCCTTTCGCAACGACGAGGCCTTGGTAGCAACCGATCTCACAGACTCCACCGACTCCTCTGAGGAGGACGGAGGCAGCCACACGCTCCCCGCCGGACCCCGCGATCCTCATCCGCGTTTGCCTCTCCCTCGCCCGCCGCGTCGCGACCCGCATGGCTCGCCGGCGCTCCCTGCACCTGCCCGCGTGCGCACGCCGGTGCGCGCCAAGGGCGTGAAGATCTCCCGCTAGAGACTCGCGCGGCCGACTACCTGCGGCGTCTGAGGCGAGCCGGCTACCTGCCGCGTTTGATGTTCTGCTTGCGCTGCCTGCGAGCGGCCTTTGCTTTCGCCCGCCGCTTGCGCATCATCGCGGCCGTGTCGTGACCGGAGCCTCCCTTGCCCAAGAGGCCATCGCCCGCGGGCGCCACCCTGCGCGCGTCGCGCATTATCAGGAAGGCGATGCCCCCCAGCAGCAACAGCGCCGCACCGCCGGCGATCACGAGCACGCCGCCCGAGCTCGAGTTGGTGGTTTCCGTCGTAGCGCTGGTCGCGGTCGTCTGGGTTGGTGTCGTTTCGGTCTGAGTCTGTCCTTCGGTCAATTCGCTGAACGCGCTCGAGCCGCCGAGCGCGGCGAACGTCGTGGCCGGTGCGGCCAGCGCGAGCGCCAGGGCCGCGCATACGGATAGAGAGATACGTCGGCTCGACACGCCGCGAGCATACCGCCTGCAACGTGCACGGCATGCGCCTGCCCAGACCGTAGAATGAGCGACCGATGCCTCCCAAGCAACGTCAGGTCAGGATCGAGCAGCGCGGCGCCTTCGATGCGATCCAGGCGCTCGAACAGCGTTCCGACGAGGAGCTCGAGGCCGAGACCAAATACAAGTCGGCCGCGATGGCGATCCTCGGCGCGCGGGCGTCCGAGCGCTTCGACGCCGAGGCGGCGCGCTCTTACTTCCAGCGCGCGATCGCCGCTGCCCGCCCGCAGGAGCGGATGCAGATCCGCCGGATGGCCGACGCGTCACTCGCGCTCGCCGAACGTCGCGCGGGCGATCTCAAGGACGCCGTCGAGCGTCTCGGTCAGACCCCCCCGAGTGGCCGTCAGATGTTTGCGCTGCGCGCGATGGGGCTGCTCGTCCCCCCCAACTCCGCGGGGATCCTCGCGCGCATCCGCGGGATTCTGCTGATCATTGCGCTGATCATCGTGCTGCTCGCGATCGGCCTCGGCCTGGTCGAGTTGATCTCGCTGCCGTTCGGCGGACTCGGGCTCGCGCCGGGCGTGCTGCTCGGCCTATTCCTCGTGCTCGCCGTCTTCGGTGTGATCGCGGCCGTCGGCCGGCGCCGCCGAGACCGGGCGCAGAACGCCGCCGCAAGCTAGCTGTTCCGTTTCCCCCGGGCTGCCAACTCATTCCGCGGCTTGCAGTGCGCGGTGCGCCAAGATGTTCCCTGTGGCGAAACGCACGCACCACAAGCACTCCTCGCGCAAGGATTATCGCCGCCTGCTCGACCGCTTGGCCGACCACGAGGCGGTCCACAGCGTCGCCACCGGCCGCGTCAAGCCGCGCATGGGCTCGGGACGTCCGGTCGCGCCAATCTCGAAGGTGCGTCAGGTCGATTCCGGGCTCTCGATCACGATCAACGTCGACGGCGCGATCATCGACGCCTACGTCGTCACCGACCGACCCGACGAGGTGATCGAGTTCATGCGCGACCAGGAGTGGACGCGGTGACTGGTCACTATTGGCGATGGATCCCTTCGGGTCACGCCTGCGGGTGACGGTTCGCTGGGGCTTGCCCCCAATACGATGGCTCGGTGCCCGCTTCCATCTGCCTGATCGTCAACCCCTCAGCCGGGGGTGGCAAAGCCGGACGGGTCGCACAGGAGGTCGAGCGGGCCCTGCGCGAGCACGGGTTGGAGGTGCGCCGCGTCGACACACGCGACCTTTCCCACGCGCGCGAGCTGGCCGAGGAAGGTGCTCGCGCCGGCGAGACGGTCGTGGCGCTCAGCGGCGACGGCATGATCGGCGTCGTAGCCGACGTGCTGCGGCATTTTCCCGGCGCCTTACTCGGTGTGCTCCCGGGCGGTCGCGGTAACGACCTCGCGCGCGTGCTCGGCATCCCCCAGGATCCGCTTGCGGCATGCTCGGTGATCGCCGATGGTGTTCCCCGTGCGATGGATCTCGGTGAGGTCGCAAGCCAGGCAGAGACTAGGCAAAAGGCAGAGCTCGGCCGGCTAGGGGCTGCTCAGGCGGTGGCCCACGGGCAGGCGTTCGTCGGGATCGCCTCCGCCGGCTTTGACAGCGAAGCCAACCGCATCGCAAACGAAGCGCCCGCGTGGCTCGGCAACCTCGTGTATGCCTACGGTGCGCTGCGGGCGCTCGCGTCGTGGCGTCCAGCGCGTTTTGAGATCGAGCTCGATCCTCCCGGCGAGCGTCTCAGCTTCACGGCCTACACGGTCGGAGCCTGCAACTCGAAGACCTACGGAGGTGGGATGCGAGCGGCGCCGGACGCGATGCTCGACGACGGCCTGCTGGAGGTGGTCGTGCTCGAAAGCATCGGTAAGCTCGCGTTCCTGACAAAGATTCTGCCGAAGGTGTTCAAGGGCACCCACGTCGAGTTGCCCTCCGTGCATGTGTTTCGCGCAGCCGAGGTGGAGATCTCCGCGGATCGCCCCTTCACGATGTACGCCGACGGCGATCCGATCGGCGAGTTGCCGGTGCGGGTGCGGGCCGTGCGAGGGGCGGTCTCGGTGCTCGTACCCACCGACATGACCGCAAAGGACTCGGCGTTCTCCTCGCCTCCCCTTCCCTCTCCATCGGTCGTGGATGCCGCCGCTGCGCCGGTCGCCGAGTCCTCGACAGATCGCTGATGGCGGGGCCGCTCGCACCCAAGCTCGCTCTGGCCCGGGCCGTCGGCGCGGTTTCCCGCCTGCGCGGCGGTGGCGCGTCCAGCGCACCGGGAAAGGTCCTGATGCGCCTCGATCCCGGGGCGATCGGCGAGCTCGGAGCGCGCCTGTCGCGAGGCAGCGTGCTGGTTTCGGCGACCAACGGCAAGACCACGACTGCGGCGCTCCTCGCCGGGATTCTGGAGCGGGCCGGTGTTTCGCTCGTGAACAACCAGACCGGGGCGAACATGGCCGGGGGAATCGCCTCCACGCTGCTTGCCGCCGCGCGCCCGGGCGGGCATATCGCGGGCGAGTTCGGCCTGTTCGAGGTCGACGAGCTGTGGCTCGACTCGCTCGCCGCCCAACTGCACCCGCGCGCGATCCTGCTCGGCAACCTGTTCCGCGACCAGCTCGATCGCTACGGTGAGCTGGAGACGATCGCCGATCGCTGGGCCGTGGCCGTGCACACCGGACCGGCCCGTGATTCGACGCTCGTGCTCAACGCCGACGACCCCGCAATCGCCGACCTCGGCCGGGAGCGCGACGCGCCGGTCCTGTACTTCGGCGTCGAGGACGACTCGCTCGCCCTGTCCGGGATGGCGCATGCCGCCGATGCGAAGCACTGCCGCCGCTGCGGTGCTCCCTATGTCTTCGACGCGATCTACCTCGGCCATCTCGGCCATTACCACTGTCCGAGCTGCGGTCAAACCCGTCCCGCGCCCATAGTCACCGCGACGCGCGTCATCCTGCAGGGCGTCCGGGCAGCCAGCTTCACGCTTCAGACTCCTGCGGGCGAAGCCGAGGTCGCCCTCGCGCTGCCCGGCCTCTACAACGTCTACAACGCGCTCGCCGCCGCCGCGCTCGCCACCGCGCTGGAGGTTGGCCTGCCCGAGATCGTTGCGGGATTGCAGGCCACGAAGGCCGCGTTCGGACGCGCCGAGACAGTACACGTCGGCGGACGCGAGATGCGGATCCTGCTTGTCAAGAATCCCGCCGGCGCCAACGAGGTGCTGCGCACGCTGGCTCTGGAGCCGGGCGAGCACGACCTGCTCGGTGTCCTCAACGACAGGATCGCTGACGGACGCGACGTTTCCTGGATCTGGGACGCCGACTTTGAGCTGCTCGCCGGGCGCGTGCGTCGGGCCACCTGCAGCGGTACCCGCGCCCCCGAGCTCGCGCTGCGCCTGAAGTACGCGGGGATCGACCCGGTGCGCATTTGCGTCCAGGCCGACCTCCCCAGCGCCCTGCGCGAGGCGGCCGCGGACGGTTCAGATCCGCAGACGCCACTGTATGCGCTGCCGACCTACACCGCGATGCTCGCCTTGCGGGAGCTGCTCGTCGCACGAGGGGAGGCGAGCAGCGCGTGGTCGTGACCTCGGCTGATGTCATCTGGCACGACCTGGAGTGCGGCTCTTACCGCGCCGATCTACCTCTATGGCGGGAGCTCACCGAGTGCGAGGGTGACCCAGTGCTCGACGTCGGGGCCGGTGCCGGCCGGGTGACACTCGATCTCGCCCAGGCGGGCCATCGTGTGACGGCGCTCGACCTCGACCCCGATCTGCTTGGGGCGTTACAAGGCCGGGCTGGCGATCTGCCGGTGGAAACCGTATGCGCAGACGCGCGGTCGTTCGATCTGGAGCGGCACGACTTTGCGCTGTGCCTCGTGCCGATGCAGACTCTCCAGCTGCTCAGCGACGCATCCGAGCGAGCCGCGTTCCTGCACTGTGCCCTCGCCCACCTGCGCCCCGGTGGACTGCTCGCGTGCGCGATCGTCACCGAACTGGATCCATTCGACATCGCCGACGGCTCGCCCGCTCCAACGTCTGAGACGGCGCATGTCGGTGAGACCCTCTACACAAGCCAGGCCGAGAGCGTACGGGTGTTTCCTCGGAGCGTCGTGATCGAGCGTTCCCGGCGAATTATCTCCCCCCATACCCATGAATCAGATGGGCACCCTCTCGATGAGTCGGCCATTGAGCGCAACGTGATCGAGCTCGCTCGTGTCAGCCCCTCTGAGCTCGAGCGTGAGGGCTCAAAAGTCGGATTTCATCCCGAGCCCGCTCTTGTAATCGAGCCCACCAATGAGCATGTCGGCAGCGTGGTAGTGATGCTGCGTGCCTGAGTCCGCCTCCCCCCTCCCCACGCCGCCGGTCCTGCCGACCGGCCACGTTCTCCGTGTCTGCGCGCTCTACCCGGACCTGATGAACATCTACGCCGACCGCGGCAACCTGCTGGTGCTCGAGCATCGCTGCTTGTGGCGTGGAATCGGCTTCGAGTTTTCCTCCAGCGGCCTCGGGGAGCGGCTGAGTCCGGACGTTCACGACCTGTACTACCTCGGCGGCGGCCAGGATCGCGACCAGCGCCTCTGCGCCGAGGACCTGATCGAGTTCAAGCGCGATTCGCTGCACACCGCCGCCGCCCGCGACGCGGTGATCCTCGGCGTGTGCGGCGGTTACCAGTTGCTCGGTCACTCCTACACGCTTGGCGAAGACGAGATCCCCGGCGTCGGCCTGCTCGACGTGCGTACCGTTCGCGAGGACGGCCCGCGCCTGATCGGCAACGTCGCGATCGAGGTTTCGCTCGGTAACGAGAGTGCCGACGCCGAGGAAGCCATCCGGGCTGTGTGCCCCGACGATCGAATCCTCGCCGGGTTCGAGAACCACGGCGGACGAACATATCTCGGCACGGACGCTCGTGCGCTGGGTCGTGTCGTCAAGGGCCACGGCAACGACGGTCGCAGCGGCTTCGAGGGCGCGCGCAGTGGCAACACGATCGGCACGTATCTACACGGTCCCCTCCTGCCCAAGAATGCCTGGTTTGCGGACTGGCTGATCGCCACCGCTCTTCGCATCGAGGGGAGCGAGCTCGAGACGCTCGACGACGGTCTGGAGAAGGCCGCGCATCTCAGCGCGCGTCACGCAGCTGGAATCTGACACGATCTCGACCGTGGAGCTATCCGAGTACCAGCGCCTGTCGCGAAGCACCGCGCAGTACCCGCGCAACGAGGCGCTCACCTACCCAGCGCTCGGGTTGGCCGGTGAGGCGGGAGAGTTCGCCGATCACGCGAAGAAGGTGATTCGCGACGACGGCGGTGAAGTCACGGCCGACCGGCGTGAAGCTATGGCCAAGGAGCTCGGGGACGTCCTCTGGTATGTCGCCCAGCTTGCAAGCGAGCTTGAGCTCGACCTTGACGAGATCGCCCAAGCGAACCTCGACAAGCTGCTCTCACGCCAGCGCCGGGGCGTCCTCTCCGGTAGCGGCGACGACCGCTAGAACAACCTCTAGCGGCTAGGACGCGACGGCGAACTTGGCGAAGCGCTCAGCCGCCCTTTTTGGCAGCAGCGCTCGGACGCGGACGCCCTCGGGGGTGTCATCTCGTGATAGGTCGCCCGCCAGCTCATGCAGCTCTGCCAGGCTGCCGCCGTCCGCGTAGGGCACCAGCAGCTCGACTTTGCACAGCATGTGCTCCAGCTCTACTTCGAAGCGCGCGTTCAGCTCCACCAGACCCTCCCCTGTCACGCCGCTCACGAAGATTGCGCCGGGATAGCGCAGGCGCAGCTCGTCACGTTCCCGCTCGTCGAGCAGATCGATCTTGTTCAAGACCAACAGCCTCGGGCGCTCGCCGGCGCCGATCTCCTCCAGCGTTTGCTCGACCGCGTGCTGCATCGTCTCGGCCTGCAGCTCGGGCGCGGAGGCATCGAGCACGTGGGCCAGCAGATCGGCGCGGCGGGTCTCCTCCAGCGTCGCGCCGAAGGCATCCACCAGCTGGTGTGGCAGCTTGCTGATGAAGCCGACCGTGTCGCTCACTAGGTACTTCCTCCCCGAGTGACTGCGGCGCCCATGGTGGCCGTCGCCATTGCTCGCGACACTCCCGATAGGACCGATCGTTCGTGTCGTCGGGTCGAGTGTGTGAAACAGCCTGTCGCGCACCCCCACCTCCGCGCCTGTCAGCACGTTCAGCAGTGTCGACTTACCGGCGTTCGTATACCCGACGAGCGCCACCGTCGGCAGCGCCGCGCGCTCGCGCTCGGCTCTCATCACCTG
This sequence comes from uncultured Solirubrobacterales bacterium, assembly GCA_963837135.1. GTDB lineage: Bacteria > Actinomycetota > Thermoleophilia > Solirubrobacterales > Solirubrobacteraceae > Palsa-744. Next base: position 89,370 of record CAWILV010000001.1, on the reverse strand, counting down.
ACGCGTGCCCTTCACGTGCTCGAGCCTGCGGCGCAGCGCGGAGATCCTGTCACGTGCCAGCCGCCGGTCGGTCTCGATCTGGCTCTCCCCCGGCCCCCTCGTGCCGATTCCGCCGCCGAGGCGCTCGAGGTGTGTCCACAATCCGCGCATTCGCGCGAGGTTGTATTCCAACTGAGCGAGCTCGACCTGCAACTTGCCCTCCGCGCTGCCGGCGTGCGCGGCGAAGATGTCGAGGATCACCGTCGTGCGATCGACCACCGGCAGCCCCAGCGCCTCCTCTAGATTTCGCTCCTGACGCGGGGTCAGCTCGTCGTCGCAAGCGATTACGTTTGCGTCAGCTTCCTTCGCAGCCTCCTTCGCCTCGAGGACCTTGCCGGAGCCGAGGTAGGTGTTGGGATGCGGCAGCTCGCGACGCTGGACCATCTCCCCGACGACCGCAACCCCCGCGGTGCGCAGCAACTCCTCCAGCTCGCCGAGGTCATCGCCTTCGGGCAGCGCCGCGATGCAGAATGCCCGCTGAACCGCGCGCTGCTCAGACGGAAGGCCGTTTGCCGCGATGCGCGACCGATTCGGGGTGGTCCCTGTGCGGCCGTTTCGGCTTCGATCCATTCGACTCTCAGTCTAGGACCCCAGCTTGCTAGGACCCCAACTTGCCCAAACGCTCGACCGCCTCCAGTAGACGATCGTCGGGCGTCGTCAAGGAGATCCGGAACCAACCCTCCCCCGCCGGGCCGTAGATCGCGCCGGGCGAGAGCACGACCGCTGCCTGCTCGAGCACGTGCTCGCAGTATGCCTCGGAGCTCGCATAGCCAGCCGGGATTGGCGCCCACACGTAGATCGTGCTGTGCGGTGGATGCACGTCGACGCCGATCCCTCGCAGCGCGTCGCAGACGAGATCGCGGCGGCGGCGATACAGCTCGTTCATCGAGGCGACCTCCACGTCCGCGTCCGGCGAGAGGGCGGCAACCCCGGCCAGCTGCACCGCCTCGAACAGGCCGGAGTCGATGTTCGTCTTCAGCCGCCAATAGGTCTCGATCGCCTCGGCGTTACCCACCACGACGGCGCAGCGCCAGCCGGTCATGTTGTAGCCCTTCGACAGCGAGAACACCTCGATCCCGACCTCCTTCGCCCCTGGCGTCGCGAGGAACGATGGCGCGCGGTAGCCGTCGAAGACGATCTCCGAGTACGCGTTGTCGTGCACGACGAGAATCTCGTGCTCGCGGGCGAACTCGACAACCCGCTCGAAGAAGCCCGCCGGCACGACCGCACCGGTTGGGTTGTTTGGATAGTTCAGGAACATCAGCTTTGCTCGCTTCGCCGTCTGCTCGTCGATGGTGTCGAGGTTCGGGACGAAGCCCAGGTTGGGCTCGAGAGCCATCAGCACCGGCTCCGCGCCTGCCAGCCACGGTCCGGCGGTGTACACCGGATAGCCCGGATCCGCGGCAAGCGCGTAATCCCCCGGATCGAGGAACGCGAGGTTCAGGTTGAAGATCGCCTCCTTTGCGCCGATCGCCGGAATGATCTCGTGCTCGGGGTCGAGCGCGACGTCGAAGCGCCGTTCATAAAAGTCGCTCACCGCCATGCGAAAGTCCGCGCGCCCCCGGTTCGAGGGGTAGCGGTGCGTCTCCGGCTCGGTTACCGCCTCCTGCATCGCCTCTACGACCAGCGGTGAGGTCGGGCGGTCGGGGTCGCCAATGCCGAGGCTGATCACGTCGACACCAGCGGCGCGCTTGGCGGCGATCTTGCGCTCCATCTCGGCAAATGCGTACGGCGGGATGCGCTCCAAGCGCTTACTCGGTCTCATGCAGCTCCTTCACGAAGTCGTCACTCAAACGGCCGTCGAATACGGGTCTGGCCCAGCCTGTCAGATTCACGCGCAGATCCTCTCCCACCTCGACCACGAGCTCACCGCCGTCGAGGACGACCGTGACGTGTGCTCCCTGCTCTCCGGCCCCTCCCCGACTGAGCACATGTGCGACCGCGGCACCGGTGGCGCCGGTGCCCGAGGACAAGGTCTCCCCCACGCCGCGCTCGAAGATTCGTGCTCTGATTCGAGTCCGCCCCGCCCGCACCGTTGGGTCTGGCGTCTCGATCTCGCTGTACCAGGAGACATTGGTGCGATTGGGGAAGCGCTCATGGCCTTCGATCTGCGGTCCGAACACAGACATGTCGAGCGCGTCGAGCGCGGCTAGGCTGGTGACGTGGATAGCGCACTGGGGGTTGCCGATCGAGACGTGCTGGAAGCTCAAGGTGGCCAGCTCGGGGTCATCGATGGGCAGCTCCCCGCGACCGTCGGGCGGCCCGCCGGGGAAGTCCTTGGAGGTGAGGCTCGCACGGCCCATATCCACGCGGCAGGTGTGCGCCCCTGTGATCTGCGGGCGGATCTCCCCGGCGGCAGTATGGATCGAGAACTCGTCCCGGTCGGTCCAGTGACGGCGCAGGTACATGATTGCCTCACGCGCGCCGTTGCCCGATAGCTCTGCCTCCGTACCGTCGGGATTGAAGATCCTCAGGTCCGCCACATTCGCCTGATCCTTTGGCCGGGACAGCTCGAGCACACCGTCGGCGTACACGCCGAAGTGACCTTCACAGAGTCTTCGCACCCGTGCCGGCGTGAGTGCGAAGGGCAGCTCGTCTGCCTCGACGATCAGATAGCCGTTCCCCAATGCCTGCCACTTCTCGAATCTCATGAGGCGCAGGAGTCTAGGATCTCCACAGCCACATCGCTCGGGTCGCGTCCGCTCACGTCGATCACGCGCACGCCCGCGAGCTTGCGCATCCACGTCAGCTGGCGCTTTGCGTAGTTGCGCGTGCGCCGCTTCATCGCCTCCACGTCCCCACTCAACAGCTCCTCGAAGCCGAGCGCCTTGCGCGCCGTCTCAGACGCCCCGGCCGCGTGCGCGCGGCGCACCTCCTCGGCGACCCCCGCCGCGATCATCGCATCGACGCGAGCGTCGATCCGCTCGTACAGCGCTTCGCGCTCCATGGTCAGTCCCGCGAGCAATGTTGGATGGCGCAGCTCCTCGCTCCACAGCTGCGACACGCCGTCCGGCGGCTCGAGCTCTCCCTGCTCCAGCAGCTCCAGCGCGCGTACGATCCGCTGGCGGTCGTTTTGGTCGATTCCCTCGGCCGCCCAGGCCGCACGCCTGGTGAGCGTCGCGTGCAACGCGGGAGCGCCATCCCTTTCGAGCGCCGCGGTCCAGCGCTCGCGCGCCCCCTCGGGCGGTGGCGGGCGCAGATCAAGCTCGGTCAGCGCCGCGCGCAGGTACAGGCCCGTGCCGCCGACGATCAGCGGCCGCCGGCCGGCCGCGAGCAGGCCGTCGATCTCGGCATGCGCCAGTTCGGCGTACTGCCCCACGCTGAACGTCGCGTCGAGCGGCAGGAACGACACCAGGCGATGCTCGAGCTTTGCCTGCTCGGCCGCCGAGGCCACTCCGGTGAGCATCTCCAGTCCCTCGTACACCTGCAGCGCGTCGGCCGACACGGCAACTGGGCGCCCCTCGCCGCGCGCCCGCAGCAGCTCGGCCAGCGCGAGGGCGACGTCAGTCTTGCCCACGCCTGTGGGGCCGAACAACGCGATGATCTGCATTGTCGTAGGCTCGCACCTCATGCAGATCTCCGGCGCCACCGTCCTGCTCACCGGCGCCACTGGCGGCATCGGCCACGCGATCGCCCGTGAGCTGCACCGGCGCGGCGCCGAGCTGATGCTGACCGGGCGCCGCACGGAGGTACTGGAGCCGCTCGCCGCCGAGGTTGGCGCCCGCGCGCTGGCAATCGATCTGAGCGACTCCGCCGAGGTCGAGCGTCTGGCGGTGGAGGCTGGGGAGATCGACATCCTCGTCGCGAATGCCGCGCTGCCGGCGTCGGGGCGTCTGGAGACCTATACACAGGACCAGATCGACCGAGCGCTGGACGTCAACCTGCGCTCGCCAATCGTGCTGGCACACGCGCTGCTTGGAGCGATGGTGGCCCGCGGGCGCGGGCACCTGCTGTTCGTCTCTTCGTTGCAGGGCAAGGCCGGGACACCGAACGCCTCGCTGTATTGCGCGTCGAAGTTCGGGATACGTGGCTTTGCCTTGGGTCTGCGCGCGGATCTGCACGGGAGCGGGGTAGGCGTCTCCACCGTGTTTCCCGGTTTCATCCGCGACGCGGGCCTGTTCGCCGACTCCGGGGTCAAACTGCCGCCGGGTGTCGGTACGCGCGCACCGGAGGATGTCGCCCGCGCGGTGGTCCGGGCAATCGAGCGCAACCGCGCCGAGATCGATGTGGCCCCTCTTCCGCTGCGCGCGGGCGCGATCTTCGCGGGCCTTGCTCCGGAGCTGGCGGCGAACGTCTCACGCAGGCTTGGCTCGGAGGAGATCGCACACGCGGTGGGGTCAACCCAACAAGACAAACGCTGAGGGAACTAGAAGAGCCCCGCTGGTTAGAAGAGCGCCTGCTGGTGTGATTGCTCATGGTGCGTCTCCTCAGCGGGAGGACGTGCCGCGGGCTGCAGGCGTCTGAAGCCCCTCGCGCTAGGCGCACCCCGGCGCACCAGCTTCGCTAGGCGCTCACGCTCATCCTTCGGCGCGTAGGCGCCGCGGCGATACAACTCCTCATAGCGCTCGACCAGGTCGGGGCGCTGGGAGCGCAGCCAGTCCATGAAGATCCCCCTCACCTCGCCGCGCAGGTGCAGCGCCACGCCGCCAATGCTCGTCGCGCCCGCCGCAGTCGCCAGCTCCAGCAGTGGCTCGATCTGGTGCGGAGCGTCGTTGACACCCGGCATCAATGGGGCGATCAGCACTCCCGTGGGGATTCCCGCGCGGTTGAGCTCGGCCACCGCCTCCAGCCGCGCCCGCGGGTTCGGCGTGTGCGGCTCGGTCGCCCGCCACGCCTGCTCGTCGAGCGTCGGGATCGACAGGCAGGCACTGATGCTGGTTCGCTCTGCGATCTGCAGCATCAGTGGCAGATCCCGCAGTAATAGGGGCGACTTCGTCAGCACCGAGCAGGGATTGGCGAAATCCCTCATAGCCTCCCAGATCCCCTCCATCAGCCGATATCGCCCCTCCACCCATTGATACGGATCGGTGTTGGTCCCCAATGCGACGTGCTCGTGTTTCCAGGCGGGCTTCCCTAGCTCCACCCTCAACACCTCGGGCGCATTCACCTTCACGACGATCTCCCGCTCGAAGTCCCGCCCGGCATTGAAGTCGAGGTACTTGTGCGTGGGACGAGCGAAACAGTAAACACATGCGTGCGTACAGCCCCGATAAACGTTGATCGTCCAGCTGAACGGCACCCTCGATTTGCCTGGCACGCGGTTGAGGACCGACTTGGCGCGGACCTCGTAGAAGTTGGTCTCCAGCGCCTCAGGTGCGTCGAAGTGGCGCACAACGGCTTCGTCGCGATAGCCCGGCAGCCGTCGCTGCTCGTCGTCCTCCAGCGTCAGGTTGCTCCAGCGCACGAACATATGTTCGCATAGGCAGAGGACACCCTCTTGCACGAAGGCGATTGACCTCATTCGCCCTCTCTGGTCTTACACGACCCCTACAAACATCTATGCCCGCTCTTACACGGGCCTTTGGGTCGCCTTAGCCCCGTGACGGACGATCGATCGACACAACCACCCGACCTATCCCAGGAGGTTCGATCGCATGAATACATCAAAGCTACTTGGCGTCACGATGGTGGCGGGGGCGCTCGCCACCGGCGGTGCGTTCGCCGGCATATCCAGTGCGGGCGCCGCGTCATCCGGTTCGACGAGCACCGGGGCCTCGACGACGCAGTCCAGCACACCGTCCACGACCACCACTGCCGCTCCCGCGACCCCAAATCCCAACGCCCCCGCCCCGGAGTCAAAAACGGGAACGCCGCCGAAAGGCGGCCCGATGGGCAAGCATTGCCCGGGTATGGGCTCCGGTCCCAGCGGAAGTTCCGGTTCCGGCTCCAGTTCAGGATCGGGGTCGAGCTCGGGCGCGAGCTATCCGGGGAGTGCCACCGGAGCAACGGCCCAGTAGTCAAGACATACCGCCCAGCAGCCGATGGAGGCCCGGGCCGCGTCGCGGGGAAGCGCTCGCGCGACGCGGAAGGGCCTCAACCGATGACCGTTCTTGCCAGCAGGCGCTCCTCCCCGGAGAGCGTCTGGCTGGTCGCGGCGGCGATCTCGACCTCGGTCAGCTCGCCGGGCGCGGCGAGGCCGCTGAAGTTCACGGCCTTGTTGTGGCGGGTGCGGCCGCGCAAACGCTCGGGGTCGGTGCGCGACGGGCCTTCCACCAGCACCTCGACCGTGCGTCCGACAAACCGCTGAGCGCGCTCGCGCGCACGGCGCTGGACCACATCCAACAGGCGCTCCATGCGCTCGACCTTCACCGGGTGCGCCACGAGATCCTCGGTCAGCTCGGCGGCCTCGGTGCCACGCCGGGGCGAAAAGAGAAACGTGAAGGCGCTGTCGTAGCCGACCTGCTCGGCCACTTCGAGCGTCCGCATGAAGTCCTCCTCGGTCTCCCCCGGGAAGCCGACGATGATGTCTGTCGTAAGCGATGCGTCGGGTACGTGCTCGCGAATCAGCGCGACGCGGTCGAGGTAGCGCTCGCGGTCGTAGGTGCGGCGCATCGCCTTCAAGATCCGCGAGGAGCCGGACTGGAGTGGCAGGTGGATGTGCTCGCAGACACTGGCGAGCTCGGCATGGGCACGGATCACGTCCTCGCGCATGTCCTTGGGGTGCGGGCTCGTGTAGCGGATGCGGTCGATTCCGTCGATTCCGTCGACGGCCGCGAGCAGCTCTGCGAACGTCGCCGGCGGGTGCCCCGCTGAACGTAGATCGCGCCCATAGGAGTTGACGTTCTGGCCGAGCAGCGTGACCTCGCGCACGCCGTCGGCGGCCATCGCCTCGACCTCCGCGACCAGCTCATCCGCCGGTCGGCTGACCTCGCGCCCGCGTGTGGAGGGAACTATGCAATACGAGCAGGCGCAGTTGCAGCCGACGCTGATCTGAAGCCAGCCCTGGAAGGGGCGTGAGCGCCGCGCCGGCAGGTGCCCGGTGAAGCCCTCGAATTCGAAGTAGCCCTGGGCGGTCAACGAGTCGCTGGTGAGGAACTCGGCGAGCTTGTGCACCTGCCCCGGCCCAAAGGCGACATCGACGAACGGAAAGCGCTCGAACACCTCCTGCTTGACCGATTGTGCCCAGCACCCGCCGACGCCGACGATCCGCTCTGGCTGTTCGCGCTTGAGGCGCTTGGCCTCGCCCAGGTGCGCGACGAAGCGGCTGTCGGCTGTCTCGCGGATCGAGCACGTGTTGAACAGAATCAGATCGGCCTCGCCGCGCTCCGCGGCCTCCGCATAGCCGAGCGACTCGAGCATCCCCTTCATCCGCTCCGAGTCGTGCTCGTTCATTTGACAACCAAAGGTCGTTAGGTGATACCTCTTCATCGTTCCCACAGCGTACCTGTGGTGAGTTGGCTGCCTAGCTATGAAGTACGGATCAGGCTGCCGCGACGGCCGGTTCGCTGGCCGACCGATCTACGATCGGCGACACCGGGGCCGCGGCGGCGTCCTTGTCCCGCTCGATCGGCGTGACGAGGTCCTTGCCGAGGCCGAGCGCGGCGTAGATCTTGTCCTCGATCTCCTTGGCCATCGCCGGGTGCTCATCCAGGTATGCCTTGGCGTTGCCGCGGCCCTGGCCCAAACGCTCGTCTTTGTAGGAGAAGAATGAGCCGGACTTGCTCACGATGTTGTGCTCCAAGCCGAGGTCGATCAGGCAGCCGGAGGTCGAGATGCCCTTGCCGTACTCGATGTCGAACTCGGCCTGCCTGAACGGCGCGGCGACCTTGTTCTTCACAACCTTCACCCGTACGCGGTTACCGACCGCCTCGGTGCCGTCCTTGAGCGTCTCGATGCGACGAATGTCAAGGCGCTGGGAGGCGTAGAACTTCAACGCGCGCCCGCCCGGCTGAGTCTCGGGCGAGCCGAACATGACGCCGACCTTTTCGCGGATCTGGTTGGTGAGGATGCAGAGCGTCTGCGTGCGGTTGAGGTTGCCCGCGAGCTTGCGCATCGCCTGAGACATCATCCGCGCCTGCGCACCGACGGTCTGGTCGCCCATCTGGCCCTCGAGCTCGACGCGCGGGGTCAGCGCCGCGACCGAGTCGATCGCGACCACGTCGACGGCGCCGGAGCGCACGAGCATGTCGGCGATCTCCAAGGCCTGCTCGCCGTAGTCGGGCTGAGAGACGAGCAGCTCGTCGATGTCGACACCGATCTCCTTCGCGTAGAGCGGGTCCATCGCGTGCTCGGCGTCGATGAACGCGCACACGCCGCCGAGCTTTTGCGCCTCGGCGAGCACGTGGTAGATCAGCGTCGTCTTACCGGAGGACTCGGGGCCGAAGACCTCGACGATCCGCCCGCGCGGCACGCCTCCGATCCCGAGCGCCAGGTCGAGCGACAGCGCGCCCGTGGGGATCGCGTCGCAGCGCACCTGCGCGCCCTCGTCGCCCATGCGCATCACGGTGCCCTTGCCGAACTCGCGCTCGATCTGCGTGAGGGCCCCCTGAAGGGCGGCATCGCGCGCCTTGGCAGCCTTCTCCTGGTCGCTAACGGGCATGGCCTTACTCCTCCTGTCGAAGATGGACTGAGAAAACTAGAGATCGCTTCGGACGGAACACTTGTTCGTATCGTCCTGACGAGTCAGGGTGCTAAGAATGCTGCAGCGTGCGGCGGATCAGGTGCATCGCGACCGTCGTCGTGCGGTCGCGGATGTCGGCTCGCGAGCCTGGGAGATTGACCGAGCGGGTCAAGGGCTCGGCGTCCGCTGTGGCGACGCTCAGCCACACGAGTCCGACCGGCTTCTCCTCGGTGCCACCGCCCGGTCCGGCGATGCCGGTCACCCCCACGCCCACATCCGCGCCCAGCTTTGCTCTCGCTCCTTCGGCGAGTGCTTCCGCGACCTCGGCTGACACGGCACCGTGTTGCTCGATCGTCTCTGCTTGCACGCCTGCCTGTGTGATCTTCGCCTCATTGGAGTACACGATCGCTGCGCCCTTGAAGTAGTCCGACGCGCCCGCCAGTTCTGTCAGCCTGGCTGCGAGCAAACCTCCTGTGCAGGACTCCGCGGTGGCAATTGTTTGGGTTTGGTCTTCGCTCAAGCCACGCAGTAATGCCGCCACCTGCTGATCGACCGTGCTCCCGTCATCTGAGAACAACGTGTCGGCGTGGCGGGTTCGCACCAGGAGCTCAAACGCGTCATACACCCCCTGCTCGGCAGGCTCATAGCGGGTCACGACCTCGACCTCGCCGCGTTTCAGGCACGTTGTGATCTCCAGCCTGCGCAACTCGACGCCCTCGCGTTCGGCTGTCCTCAGTGTCTCGGCGATCTCCGACTCGGGGATCCCGTACAACCTCAGCATCTTTTGCCGGTACTCGGTCGCGTCTTTGATCGCCGTTTTCAGCGCCTCCGTCTCGACCGCCTCGCTCCACATCGGCTGCAGCTCTCTTGGCGGGCCCGGCAGTACCACCACCGTCGGCTTGCTCTGCGACTCCTTTGCGGGCACGACGAGCCCCGGGGCGGTGCCAACGGGCTCCAGTATGGTCGCGCCCTGTGGGATCACCGCCTGCTTGCGGTTGCTCTCTCTAATTGCGTCCATATCGAGGTTCGGCCAGCGTTTTGCGAGCGGCCTGAGGATCTCCGCGATCCGTCCCTCAAGCGCCTCGTCGAGCACCATCTTCCGCCCCTGCGCCCTGCCCACGACCTCGGCCGTCAAATCGTCCGCGGTCGGCCCCAGCCCCCCACTGGTCAGGATCAGATCGAGACCCTCCGCGGCCATGAACCGCAACGCCGCCTCCATGTCCCGCGGACGGTCGCCGACGATCGTCGTGTACGCGACATCCACGCCGAGCTCCTTCAGTCGCTCGGCGAGCCACGGCCCGTTACGGTCTGTCACCCGGCCCGTCAATACCTCTGTGCCGGTGACAACGATCCCGGCGCGCGGTCCACTCATGCGTGCTTGCCTCTCATCAATTCAGCAAAGCATGTCCGAAATGTTCTTCGCGGCCGACCCCGCGAAGCGGATTTATCGGCCGCGAAGAACATTCGGATCATGTGCAGGTGGGCAACTGGCCGGCTTTCAGCCTCTGCCGGCCGGCCTTCGTGATCGAATACCCGATCGCTTCGCTCGACGGCGGCACGGTCCTTGCGATCCCATCGACGAACATCGTCACCGAGCTGTTACCCAAGGTGATCGTGAAATGCTTGGCGTGAAACGTTTCCGTGCTCGTGCCCGGCTGCAGTTCCAGCCCGGGGATCAGCTTGCGCCCATTGTCGTTGTCGATCAGACAGACATAGATGGCCGCGCTCGGCCGCAACGACAGTGCGACCACGCGCGTGGTCGCGCCCGTGGGATGCCGCTGGGCGTTGTGTCCGGTCGATCTGCCGTGGTGCGCGCCGGTGTGCTTGTTGTGGGCCTGCGAGGTGGTCGTGCCGGTCGGGGTGTTCGACGGGCTGCCTCCGCTCTCGCTGAGCAGGCCGATCACCAACAGCACGATCACCACCCCGACGACCCCCACGAGCGCCATGTACCCGCGCGAGGGCCGCGCGGGTACGCGTCCCCTCGTGGGGCTGCTGCTCGGGGTCGAGACGATCGGCTCCAGCGCTCCCTCGCTCGGTCGTTCGTAGTTCAGGCGATATTCCTCGACGAGTGCCTTCGCGTCGAGCCCCAGCGCCTGCGCGTATGTGCGCAGGAAGCTGCGCACGAACGTCGGCCCCGGTAGCAGGTCCCACTCTTCGTTCTCCAGCGCGCGCAGATACTTCGCCCTGATCTTCGTCTGCGCCTCGATCTCGGACACGTCGATGCGAGCGCTCATACGCGCTGCTCGAAGCGTTGATCCAATCTCGGGCATGTCTGTCAAGAGGCTAGTCGCTAACGACAGGATCCGGCTGGGTGGGCGACGATTCCAATCCGGCCAGGATTCGGGGCAGGTCCGCCTCGGTGATCAGCACCTGCCTAGGTTTGGAGCCCTCGTAGCCGGAGATCACACCGCGTCGCTCGAGCATGTCGATCACCCGGCCCGCTCGCGTGTAGCCCAGTCGCAGCCGGCGCTGCAGCATCGAGGTCGACGCGGTCTGCATTTCCGCCACGAGCGTGATCGCGTCCCTGAGCATAGGATCCTCATCGGGGTCGAGCTCGTCGGAATTCGACCCCGGCTCGGTCGGCTCGACCTCCTCCAGCAACTCCTCGCGCAGCTCCGGCTCGCCCTGTTTGCGCCACAGGTCGGTCAGCTTCGCGATCTGCGCCTCGTCGATATAGGCCCCCTGGATCCTTTGCAGCCTGGAGGTCCCGACTGGGCTGAACAGCATGTCCCCCTGCCCCAGCAAAGACTCCGCGCCGTTCTGGTCGAGGATCACCCTGGAATCGGTCTGACTTGAGACCGCGAACGCGATCCGCGACGGCACGTTCGCCTTGATCATGCCCGTGATCACGTCCACTCTTGGGCTCTGCGTCGCCAATACCAGGTGGATCCCCACCGCCCTGGCCTTCTGCGCGAGGCGGATGATCGAGTCCTCCACGTCGGCGGGCGCGACCATCATCAGGTCCGCGAGCTCGTCGATCACGCACAAGATGTACGGCAGCGGGGCTTCTGCTCGCCGCGCGCGAGCCTTGTTAAGTTCGATCAGGCTCCTAGTCCTCGCCATCGACATGATCCCATAGCGCTGCTCCATCTCTTTGACGAGGTTCTGCAGGGCGTTGGCGGCCATCCTTGGGCTCGTGATCACGGGCGTCAGCAGATGCGGGATCGACTCGTAGTGGTTCAGCTCGACCTGCTTCGGGTCGACGAGCACGAGGCGCACCTCGTGTGGGGTTGCCCTCAGGAGGACGCTGGAGAGCATCGCGTTGATCGCGCCCGACTTGCCCGCGCCGGTCGTGCCCGCCACCAACAGGTGCGGCATCTTCGCGAGGTCCGCCCCGATCGCCTTGCCCGCAACGTCCTTGCCCAGCCACACCGTCAGCGGCGACCAGTCCTTCGGCGGCTGCTGGAAGACATCGCCGAGCTTCACGATCCTGCGGTGCGCGTTCGGTACCTCGACCCCCACCGCCTGCTTGCCGGGGATCGGCGCGAGGATGCGGATGTCGGTGGCCGCGAGCGCGTACGCAAGGTCGTCCTTCAACTGCGCGACCTTCGCGACCTTCGTGCCGGGCGCGAGCCGCAACTCATAGCGCGTGATGTGCGGTCCCGCGACCGTCCCGATCACCTTCGCCTGCACGCCGAAGTGCCCCAACGCCTCGGTCAGGCTCGTCGCCGTGCGCTCCTGCCCGGCAGTGTCCGGCCTCGTCTGGTCGGCCGTCGAGCGCGCCAATAGGCGATCCGCCGGTGGTAGCACCCATACGAAGTCCGGATCGTCGGTGATCGCCCCTCTCAGCCTGCCCTGCGGGGTCAGCTGCTCGGGATCAGTCACGGCGACTCCGGTTGAATAGGAGCCCTCCCCCCCTCCGCCTCGACGTCTCCGACTTCAACCTCAACCGCGTCCTCATTCTCTATCGCATCCACCGCTTCGTCCACCGGGTCCGATTCCCACGCCGGGGGCTCGTCCAGCGACGGGGCCTCCACGTGCGTAGCCCTTACGATCAGCTCTTGCGGCTCGGGCTCAGGTGGCTGCAGCGACTCGGGCTGCGCGAACGGCTCGAACGCCTGGGTGGCTGTGTGCCCCGGCCGGTGGGCTTTCAACATCCGGGTCGTATCCGCCACGCCGCTGCCCGTCGCGCGGATCGCGCTCGCCAGCGACGCCCCCGTCAGCAGGATCACGCCGACCAGGAACAGGAACACCACGAGTATGTCCACGCCGACGCTCTGCACGAGCCGGTGCGAGCCCTGGTAGAGGGCCTCGCCCGCAACGCCGCCGTGCGCCTGCAGGAAGGCCGAGGTCCACGACGCGCCCTTCTCCTCCGTCGCGCCCGAGCTCACGCCCAGCGTGCCGGCGGCCAGCGCCAGCACGATCGAGGCCGACAGGCAGATCGCCCCCGTGCGCAGTGGACTCAACGCCGGCCACACCGGGCGCAGCAGCATTACCGCGCCTGCGCCGATCAGCGCGACCGGCGCCAGTACCCGCGCTTTACCGACCGCCCAGCCAAGCCCTACCGCTAGCCCATGGCCCGCATGCCCGCCGTTCCAGTGTCCCCACAACACAAAGCCCATGAAGATCCCGGCAGCCACCAGTCCCAGCCCGATCACGTCGCGTTGTCGCTGATCCAATTCCGGCAGTCGTGGCAGGCCACGGGGCAGCCTCATACCGAGACCTGTGAAGCCATGACGCGCTATGCGGCTGCTGCTTCGACGTCGGGGCCTCGATCGTCCCCGTGCCCCGCGGATGGACGTACGGGTTCGCTGAGCCGTGGTCTTACGGGCGGTGGGTTTCCGTGCGGGGGCGCGCTTGCGAGTATTCGCCATCCCGCGCAACTTCGACATCGCACCTCGAGCACCTTCCCGGCGCCATCCCTTGCAAGCCTTACTCCTGCTTTACTCCCCACCGGTTACATAAAGACCCAGCTCATGAACGACTTCTCCCGCGCACCACGTGTCCTGGTCGTCGAGGACGACGAGGACATCGCACAGGCACTCCAGCGCTCGCTGCGAATGGAGGGCTATGAGGTGCGCGCCGCCGCCGACGGCGCCGACGCACTGGAGCACGGGCGCTCGTTCGCGCCCGACCTCGTGATTCTCGACCTCGGCCTGCCCGGGCTCGACGGACTGGAGGTCGCCCGCTCGCTGCGCGCCGATGACGACGTGCCGATCCTGATTCTGACCGCGCGTGACGCGCTTGAGTCCCGCGTCGAGGGCCTCGATGCGGGTGCTGATGACTACCTCGTCAAGCCGTTCGAGCGCCAGGAGCTGCTCGCGCGGATGCGTGCGCTTTTGCGCCGGCGCCCGCCGCGTGGCTCGGCCCCCTTGCGCGTCGGCGACCTGCTGCTCAACGCCGACACCCACGAGGTCACACGCGGCGAGCGCACCGTCGAGCTCACGCAGCGCGAGTTCGAGCTGCTCGAGTATCTGATGCGCAACGAGCGGATCGTGATCTCCCGCCAGCGCCTGCTCGACGAGGTCTGGGGCTATGACCCGTTCTCGACGACGAACACGATCGAGGTGTTCGTCTCCAACGTGCGCCGCAAGCTCGAGGCCGACGACGAGCCACGGCTGCTGCACACGATCAGAGGAGCGGGATACGTCCTTCGCGCGTAGGCTGACAGCGACGTTCGACCGCCTGCCGATCCGTGTGCGCCTGGCCGGCGTCTCGGCGCTGCTCACGTTCGTGATCCTCTGCGGCTTCGCGGTCGCCGTCGGCTCGCTGACGGTGCGCCGCATCCGCTCGGACTTCAACAGCCAGGTTGACGTAACCGCCTCGCAGCTGCCCTCGCAGCTGAGCATCAAAGTCAACCCCGTCACGTTCCAGATCGTCGGCATCGACCCGCCGCTGCAGGATCTCGCCGAGCCCGAGGGCACGGCGGTGATCAGGATCATCGCGCTCGGCGGCGCCGTGCTCGCCGAAACCGAAAAAGCGCCGTCCCTCGGCCCCGCCTCGCTCCAACCCCACAACGTCGACGGCTATCGCGTGCTCAGCCACCCGGCTGACGTCTACCTCGCCAGCACCGGCGAACGCGTCGGCCAAGTGTACGTCCAGTATGGACGCAGCGTCTCGGACACCGAGGCGACCGTCACGCGCGTCGAGCTGTTCCTGCTCGTCGGCGTGCTCGTCGGCACCGGGCTGGCGCTGTTCGCGGGCATGATGATCGCGCGCCGGGCGATGGCGCCGATCGCGCGGCTGACGAGCGCCGCGGAGGAGATCGCCCGCACCCGCGACCCCTCGCGCGTCGTGCCGCAGTCCGAGGCCGAGGACGAGGTCTCCGAGCTGGCGCGCACCCTCCAGGGCATGCTCCGAGAGCTCGACGCCGCCCGCGGCGAGACCGAGGCGATGCTCGTGCGCCAGCGCCGCTTCGTCGCCGATGCCTCGCACGAGCTGCGCACGCCGCTCACGAGCGTGCTCGTCAACCTCGAGCTGCTCGCCGAATCCCTCCACGGCGATGAGGGGGATGCGGCGCGCTCGGCCCTGCGCTCCTCACAGCGCATGCGCCGGCTGGTCGCGGACCTGCTGCTGTTGGCGCGCACCGACGTTGGCCGCGTGATTCCCCACGAGCCATGCGCCCTGGATCAGATCATCGTCGAGGCCGCCTCGGAGCTCGGACCCGTCAGCGCCGCGCACGAGATCTCGCTCGACGTCGGGCGGGCGGGAGCGGTTGTTGTCGAGGGCTCCCGCGACGAACTACATCGCCTCACGATCAACCTCCTGGAGAACGCGCTCCGCCACACCCCCACCGGCACCGAGATCCGGGTATCGAGCAGCCTGGACAGTGACGGCCAAGCCCGCCTGGTCGTCGAGGATGACGGTCCCGGCGTGCCCGAGCACCTACGCGACACCCTCTTCGAGCGCTTCGTTCGGGGCGCCGGTGACCGCGGCGGCTCCTTCGGCCTGGGTCTGGCGATCGTCCGTGCCGTAGCCGAGTCACATGGCGGGTCGGTCACGGTCGAGTCGACGGGCGAGCGTGACGGGGCTCCCTATGGCGCCCGCTTCGTCGTGCGCCTACCGGCGGCGGCGGAGAGCCTCAAACCTCAACAACGACCGGCAGCACCATCGGCCGCCGCTTGAGGCGGTCGTAGACCAGCTTCGCGAGATCGTCGTGCAGCACCTCCTGGAGCAGATCGATATCGCGGATCTCCTCCTTCGCCGCACGCTCGAGCGTTGCATCGACGGTCGTCTTGATCTCATCTGAGAGCTCGTCGGCTTGGTCGAGGAATGGCACACCCCGGAAGATCACCTCGGGGTCGACGACCGAACTACCGTCCTGCTCGGCGATCGTCACGACCACGATGAAGATCCCGTCGGCCGAGAGCATCCGGCGGTCGCGCAGCGCCACGTCGGCCATGTCGCCGATCTCGACGCCGTCGACGAAGATCATCCCGGCCTGCTCGCGCTTGCCAAAGCGCGCCCCGCGCTCGTCGATTTCCAACGGCAGCCCGTTCTCGCCCTGAAAGATGTCCTCCGGCGGCACCCCGACTGCTTCTGCGAGCTGCGCGTGCAGTCGCAGCCGCTTGAAGTCGCCGTGGAACGGCATCACGTAGCGCGGCTTGGTCAGGTTAAGCATCAGCTTGACCTCCTCGGCGTACCCGTGCCCGGAAGCGTGCACCGGCGCGTCGCTGGTGGTGATCACGTCACAGCCGATGTGGTAGAGCCGGTCGATCGTCTCGTTCACCGCGCGCTCGTTCCCCGGGATCGGGGTTGCCGAGAACACGACCGTGTCACCCTGGCGCAGCTCCACCTGGCGATGGTCGCGGTAGGCCATCCGCCGCAGAGCCGACAGCGGCTCGCCCTGGGAGCCGGTCGAGATGATCACGATCCGCTCGTCGGGGAAGTCCTCGATCTCACGCGGCCCCACGAGCATTCCGTCGGGCACCTCGATGTGCCCGAGCGAGCGGCCGATTTTCACGTTCTTGCGCATCGAGCGGCCGACCAGCACGACCTTACGGTCGAGCGCCGCGGCGGTGTCGAGCACCTGCTGCACGCGGTGGATGTTCGACGCGAAGCTCGTCACCACGATCCGCCCCTCACAGCGGGCGAACACCTCCTCCAGGTGCGGCCCCACCCCAGACTCCGACGGCGAGAAGCCCGGGCGGTCGACGTTCGTAGAGTCGCCGCACAGCAGCAGCACTCCTTCTCTACCCAGCTCTGCCAATCGCGAGATATCCGCGGGGGCGCCGTCGACAGGCGTCTGGTCGAACTTGTAGTCGCCCGTCACCAGCACTGTTCCCAGCTCGGTGCCGAGTGCGACCGCGCTCGCATCGGGGATCGAGTGCGTCATGTGCACCATCTCCATCTCAAACGGCCCCAGCTCAAACGCCTCGCCGGCGGCAACTTCGTTCAGCGAGACATCGCGCAGCTTGTGCTCGTCGAGCTTCGAGCGCGCCATCGCGATCGTCAGCGCGCCGCCATATACGGGCGGAAGGTGTCCCTCGGCAGCGAGCTCGCGCATAACCCACGGCAACGCGCCGAGATGATCCTCGTGGCCGTGGGTGATCACGATCGCCTCGATGTCCTTCGCGCGCTCGCGCAGATAGGAGAAGTCAGGCAGCACCAGGTCGATGCCGACCATCTCCGGGGTCGGAAAGCGCAGCCCGACATCCACCACGACGATCCGGCCGTCCTGCTCGACGACCGTCATGTTCTTGCCGATCTCTCCCAACCCACCCAGGGGGAGGACCCGCAACGAGGAGCTCACGCGTGGACGCCTGAATGTGCGCTTGTGAGCAGACCGTGACGTTCGAGCATCCTCCGCACCGCCCGCGTCTCCTCGTCGGTGGCCTCCACGATCGGCAGGCGCACGCCACCAGCGTTCAGGCCGAGCAGGTTCAGCGCGGCCTTCGTGCAGGTCGGGCTCGCCGTCAGGAACAGCGTCTCATAGACGTCCCTGAGCGATGCGTCGATCTCCTGACGATTTTGAGGCTCGTCCACCATGCGTCGCTGCTCGGAACCGACGATGTGGCTGGCGACGAGGATCCCCCCGGCGCCGCCCATGTCCAGCGTGCGCGCGAACGTGGCGTCGTCGCCGGTGTAGAGGTCGAGACCGTCGAGCAGCCGCAGTTCCGTGGGGTTGGACTGCTTGACAGCGGCGATGCCGTCGATCTGCCCGAGTTCTTCGAGCAGGTCCGTGGGCATGTTCGTCCCCGTCCTGGCCGGGATGTTGTAAAGCAAGATCGGCCGGTCGGTCGCCTTGGCGATCGCTTCGTAATGACGCTTGAGACCGAGGGGACTGGGCCTGTTGTAGTAGGGCGTCACCGAGAGCACCGCGTCGACGCCAAGCTCGGTGGCGCGTTCGGTGAGGTGGATTGCGTGGCGAGTGTCGTTCGTGCCTGTACCCGCGATGATCGTCGTGCCCGCGGGACGCTCCCGCACGGCCAGCTCGATCAGCCCGAGCTGCTCCTCGTCGGTCAACGTCGAGGCCTCGCCCGTCGTCCCGGCTACGACGAACCCGTCGGACCCGTTCTCCGCCAAGTGCGCCATCAGCGCCACAAAGGACTCCTCATTCACCTTCCCCTCGGTGTCAAAGGGAGTGACGATCGCCGTCAAGATTGTGCCCAGAGCGCTCATCGGCTGGAGTATCTCATGCTCACGCCAGCCACTCCTCAGAACAACAAGTGCTCGAGCCCAACGAGCGGTGATTGCTCCAGGCTGCCCACGCGGCGAATCGCGAGCAGCACCCCGGGCATGAACGACTCGCGGCCGATCGTGTCGTGACGGATCGTGAGCGTCTGACCGACATCGCCGAAAATGACCTCTTGATTAGCCACCAGACCGGGCAAGCGCACCGAGTGGATCGGCGGCGGCTCGCCGCCCGTCGCGATGGCCATCAACTCGGCGGTGCGCGCGGCGGTGCCGCTGGGAGCATCGAGCTTCTGGTCGTGGTGCAGCTCGATGATCTCGGCCTTGGCCATGTGCCTTGCCGCCTCCTGCGCGAAACGCATCATCAAGATCGCCCCGATCGCGAAATTTGGGGCGATCAGCACATTCGCATTTGGCTTGCCATCCGCGGGTCGCGCCTGTTTCAGCGGCGCCGGATCAAAGCCGGTCGTGCCGATCACTACGTGCACGCCGGCACGCACACAGCTGAGCGCGTTGCCCAGTACGATGTCGGGCTGGGTGAAATCCACAACGACCTCGGGTGGGTGGGGGGATGACTGGGATCCCATCAACACATCCTCGAGCGTGGCTCCAAGCAACGGATCGACGCGCGCGACGAGCTCCATGTCCTCGGCGGCCTCCACCGCCGCGCAGACCGTCTCACCCATGCGCCCGGCTGCACCGGCGACCGCCACTGCGATCATGCCGCCACGCCCTCCAGCGGCGTAAGCGCCTCGCGGAAGGCCTCCTCGTCGGGGCCGACGCAGGCGACCGACAGACGATTCGCCACGAACAGTTCGCCCGCGAGCTCTCCTAACGCCGCGACGTCCACCGCATCGATCCGCTCGATCACCTCATCTACCGAGAGGATCGGCAGCCCGTTCAACACCGAGATGCCCAGACGACTCATGCGCGCACCCGTGGACTCGAGCGAGAGCACCATCCGCCCCTTCAGGTTCTCGCGCGAGCGGTCCAACTCCTGTGCGCTCGCTGGATCTTCGACGAAACGCTCCAGCTCCGTCGCGATCGTCTCCACCGCCTCAGACAGGTTCTCCGGCCGCGTGCCGACATATAGCCCGACCTCGCCGGTATGGGCATAGAGGCTCGAGAAGCAGAACACCGAGTAGGCCAGTCCCCTGCGCTCGCGCACCTCCTGGAAGAGCCGCGAGGAGGACGTTCCGCCCAGCACGCCTTCGAGCACTCTCAATGCAAAGCGGCGCTCATCCTCGCGCGCCAGCCCAGGGCCGCCCAGACAGAAGTGGTACTGCTCGGTGTCCTTCGCGAAGAAGCGCACGCGCCGCTCGAAGTCCGGCTCGCCCACCGCCGGCGGTGGCGGGTGCGCTCCGGCTCGCTCGCTCCCGGCCGCGATCGCCAGCTCCACGAGCCGGTCGTGATCGACAGACCCCGCCGCGCCGATCACGACGTTCTCGGGGACGTAGCGCTCGGCGTGAAAAGCCCGCAGCTGCTCACTGTCGACCGCGCGCACGACCTCGGCACGGCCGATCACTGCGCGCCCCAGCGGGTGCTCGCCGAAGACCGCCTCGCCGAGCAGGTCGAAGACCTTGTCCTGGGGATCGTCCTCGTACATCGCGATCTCCTCGAGCACGACCTCCCGCTCGGCCTCCAGTTCCTGCAGGCGCGAGCGCCAGAGCATGTCGCTCATCACATCGAACGCGCGCTCCAGGTGGCGGTCGAGCACACGCGTGTAGAGAGTCGTCGTCTCTCTGTCGGTGCCCGCGTTGATCTCAGCGCCCATCGCATCGAAGATCTGGTCGATCTCCTCCGATCCGAAGCGCTCGGTGCCGCGGAACAGCATGTGCTCCAGCAGATGCGAAATCCCCGCCTGATTTTCGGACTCGGCCGCCGAGCCCGTACCGATCCAGAAGCCGAGCGCCACCGAGCGCACGCTCGGCACGCGCTCGGTGACCACTCGCACGCCCGAGTCGAGCGTGGTGATGCGGTGCTCGGCCTCAGGAACGGTCACTACCGCCATGACGCGGCCGGCCCGAGCCACGCTCGCCGTCGCGGCTGCGACCACGGTCACGGCTGCCGTTTCGTCCCCCACCGTCGCGCGGAGGCCGTCCGCCGCCGCCACCACCGCCGGTACCGACGCCGGCGAGCTCCTGGGCCGACTTGCCCGCGACATCCGGGTCCTCGGCCAGACGCAGGCCGATGCGACCGCGCTCACGGTCCACCTCGACCACGCGCACGTTGATCTCATCGCCCTTGTTGAGCACGTCCTCGACGCTCTCCACGCGCTCGCCCGGCGAGACGTTGGAGATGTGCAGCAGGCCGTCTGTGCCCTTCGCCAGCTCGACGAACGCGCCGAACGTCGTCGTCTTGACGACCTTGCCGAGGTACTCGTCACCGACCTCGACCTCCTTCATCATCATCCTAATCCGCTCGAGCAGCGCATCGCCCAGCTCGCCGTTGGCGGAGTAGATCAGGACCTGGCCGTCGTCATTGACATCGATCTGGGACTCGAACTCCTCCGCGAGACCCCTGATCGTTTCGCCGCCCTTGCCGATCAGCAGGCCGATCTGGGATGGGTCGATCTGAATCGTCTGAATCCGTGGCGCGAACTGGCTGAGCTCCGTGCGCGGGCCCTGGATCGTTTCGACCATCTTTCCGAGGATGAACGTGCGGGCCTCTTTGGCCTGCGCGAGCGCGTCGCGCAGGATGTCGAAGGTAACACCGGTGATCTTGATGTCCATCTGCAGCGCGGTGATGCCGCGCTCGGTGCCCGCTACCTTGAAGTCCATGTCTCCCAGGTGATCCTCGACGCCGGCGATGTCGGTCAGGACGATGTAGTCATCGCCCTCCTTGATCAACCCCATCGCGATACCCGCGACCGGCCGTTTGATCGGAACACCTGCATCCATCAGCGACAGCGAGGAGCCGCACACCGAGGCCATTGAGGACGAGCCGTTTGACTCGAGGATGTCGGAGACGACGCGGATCGAGTAGGGGAACTCCTCGATCGAAGGCACCATCGGCGCAAGCGCACGCTCGGCGAGCGCGCCGTGGCCGATGTCGCGGCGCTTAACGCCACCCATGCGGCCCGCTTCCCCGACCGAGAACGGCGGGAAGTTGTAGTGGTGCCAGTAGTACTTTTTGGTCTCCAGGCCGAGCGTATCGAGGCGCATCTCCTCCTTGAGAGTGCCCATCGCGACGACGCTGAGCGCCTGGGTCTGTCCGCGCGTGAACAGCGCCGAGCCGTGCGTGCGTGGTGTCACGCCAACTTCGATCGAGATGTCGCGAATCTCGTTCTCGCCACGGCCGTCCGGGCGCTTCTTGTGGATCGCGATGCGCTCGCGGATGATCGACTTCTCGAGCTTGTCGAAGGCCATCTGTACCGCGGCACGGCGCTGCTTGGCGTCTTTTAGCTGGTCCTCGGAGGCACCTTCGGACGCTGCCGGGGCGTGCTGATCGAGGATCTGAGTCTCGACGGCCTTGGTCGCGTCCTGGCGGTCGAGCTTATCCTCGACCTGTGTGGCATCTTCGAGAGCCGAGCCGTGGGATGCGCGGACCTCCTCGAGGACCTGGGGGTCGACCTGGATCGTCTCGAAGACTTTCTTCTCCTTGCCAACCTTGTCGGCCAGTTCGTGCTGCAGCGCGCAGATCTTCTTGATCTCCGCGTGGGCGATGTCAAGCGCATCGAGGATCTCGGCCTCGGGGATCTCGTTCGCGCCCGCCTCGACCATCAGAATCGCCTCCTCGGTGCCGGCGACGATCAGATCGAGGTCCGATGGGTTCTCGGCGTCCGGAAGCAGGTCTGCCTCCTGCGGGTTGACGACGAAGTTGCCGTCGATCTTGCCGATCCGCACCGCACCAACAGGCGTCGGAAGCGGGATGTCGGAGATCATCAGCGCCGTGGAGGCACCGTTCATCGCGAGGATGTCATAGGGATGGACGTGGTCGATCGACAGCGGGATCGCCACAAGCTGCGTGTCATAGCGCCATTCCTTGGGAAACAGCGGGCGAATCGGACGGTCGATCATGCGCGCGGTCAGCGTGCCCTTCTCGCCGGGGCGGCCCTCACGCTTGAAGAACGAGCCGGGGATTTTCCCGGAGGCGTACATGCGCTCCTCGACATCCACCGTCAGCGGGAGGAAGTCGACGTCGCGCAGGCTGCCCGCGACTGCGGTGCACAGGACCATCGTGTCGCCCTGTCTGACAACTACGGCACCGGAGGCCTGCTTGGCCATCCTGCCGGTCTCAAAGGAAATCTCGCTTCCAGCAATCTCCACGGAAACCCGTGTAACGGCATCACTACTCATATTCACTGCCTTTCATGTTCCGCCCGTCGGTCGGCGGTCCGTTTCTTTTTCTCTATTTTCCGAACGGACGGAGCTTAGCGGACGCTTGGCAGTGGGCAGGGCGAGGCGTAGCTGACCGGGGACCTTCGAGACGGCTCCGGCTAGGCGACGTCAGGCGGGAATGGCGTCACCGAAGGCGATGCCCACACCTTCGCGCAGTAGATCGACGCTGGGCAGCTCGCCCGGCATCGGCGCCTGGTAGCTCCAGCGGACGACCCCCTCGGCGTCGATCGCGACGAGCGCACGCTCGGGAAAGCCACCTTCGTGAAGCACCCCGAAAGCCTTGCAGGCAGCGCCCTTCGGCTCGAAGTCCGACAGCTGCTCGATGCTCACGCCGAGCTTCTCCCTGAATGCCTTCTGTGACCAGCTCGAGTCGCAGGATACGCCGTAGCACTTTGTCACGCCCTGGGGCTCGAGCTCACCCAGCGCTGCCTCATACAGCTGTAGCTGATCGGTGCACACAGGGCTGAAGGCGAACGGGTAAAACACCAGGACGGTCCGCTCGCCCTTTAGGTCCTTCTCCGTGACACTGCCACCGTCTTCGGTGGCGAGCTTGAAGCTGGGAGCCGGTGTGCCGGAGTCGATGACGCTCATCAGACCGTGTAGGAGGGTCGAGGATCAAGTGCAGCAAGGATTGAAAGCCCGCCCGCCCACGCGAAGTGTGCTCTACACATGAGCGACTGAGGACGCCGCTGCGCGCAGGTCATCGGCACTCCTACTTGCGTAGGCCGAGCTCTTTGATGAGGGCACGGTAGCCCTCGAGGTCGCGGCGGCGCAGGTAGTCGAGGAAACGCCGGCGGCGACCGACCAGCATCAGCAGGCCACGCCGCGAATGGTGATCTTTGGACTGCTCGCGCAGATGCTCGGTCAGGTGATTGATGCGCTCGGTCAGCAGCGCGACCTGGACCTTCGTAGAGCCCATGTCGTTCTCGTTGGCGCCGAACTTCCCGGCGATCTCACGCTTGCGCTCAGTTGTTATCGCGGCCATATGCGGGCACGGTAGCAGACAGCCCGTGGCCTCAATCAGACGACCCCGAGACCTCAACCGGTTCGTCAAGCGTTCCATGCGATCTCCCGCGTGTGTTGCACGTCGCTGTGCATCTGCTCGATCAGCGCCTCCGCTGTCTCAAAGCGACGCTCGCCGCGCAGGCGCGAGAGGAAGTCGAGGCGCAGCTCCCGCCCGTACAGATCGCCGTCGAAGTCGAGGACGTAGGCCTCGATCAGCTCGCCGCGACCGGTCTGAAACGTTGGGCGCACGCCGATGCTCACCGCCGCCGGAGCACTATCGGCGAGACATGCATAGACACCGTGGCCGGGACACACAAGCGCCTCGTCGGGAATCAGGTTTGCGGTGGGAAAGCCGAGCTCGCGGCCACGCTCGTCCCCGTGGACCACCTCGCCGCGCAGCTGGTACGGAGCGCCCAGGAGCGCTGCCGCCTCGGCGACCTCGCCGGCGAGCACCAGGCCTCGGATGTGGCTGGAGGAGACGATCTCTCCGTCCACCTCGAGCAGCGGGTGCACGACGGTGTCAAAGCGATCATCCGCGGCGAGCAACCGTGGGTCGCCCTGCGCCTTGTGGCCAAAGCGGAAGTTCTCGCCGATCGCCACCCGCCTAGCCCCGAGTGCGCCCACGAGCACGTCCTGTACGAACTCGTCGGCCGTCTTCGTGGCGAAGGCCGCGTCGAACGGGATCACAATCAGCTCCTCCACCCCCAGTTCCTCGATCAGCTCGGCCTTGCGCGCCAGCGGCGTGAGCAGCTTCGGGGTGTGCTGAGGGGCGACGACCGAGACTGGGTGGGGATCGAACGTGAGCACGCTGTCAGAGCCCTCGATCACCTTCCTGTGGCCGAGGTGCACGCCGTCGAAGGTACCCACCGCGACGCTACGCCCATCGTTTCGCTCCTCGACATCTCCCAGGCGCGTGATCTTCACGGCCGCAAGCCTATTTGGGCAGCCTCGCCAGCGCGTGGTCGAGCGTGATCAGCGGTGGCTCTGGCCATGGCTCTCCCCGGCGCGGCGGGGTGACCGCATCGCGGACATCGAAGGGGCCGATCGCGGTGCGTCTCAGCTCCAGGCAGTAGGCGTCGTTCAGGTCGGCGATCAGTGAGCGCACGTACGTGCCGGCCGAGCATTCGATCTCATAGCCGGCCCGTTCCAGCACGGGCTCACTTCCGGACGGCGCCGTGATCGAGGCGTCGGAAGGGTCGGACTGTGCATCTCGTTGACGCCAGAGTTGCTCGAAGCGGTAGACGCTGACAATCCGCTCGGGCATTTCGAACTGCTCGCCGCGCCGAGCACGCTTGTACGCACGCTCACCACCGATCTTGACGGCCGAGTACACGGGCGGGCGTTGTCTGATCTCGCCTGTCGGCAGCGGAGGCTGGCCGATCTTCGATCGGTCGGCCGGTAGGCGCCCCGTCTCGGTTATCTCCCCCTCTGTGTCACCCGTGCTCGAGACCGCTCCCAACCGCGCCACGGTCTCATAACGCTTGCGCAGCTCCATCATCTGGCGCTGGGCTTTCGTCGCCCTGCCGACGAGCACGATCAACAGGCCCGTCGCAAATGGATCGAGTGTGCCGGCGTGCCCCGTCTTGACCCCGTCCAGCGCGCGTCGCACCGCCGCGACCACGTCGTGCGAGGTGATCCCCACCGGCTTGTCGATCAGCAGAATGCCGTCCAGAACGGAGTTTGAGACAGGCGGTGCGCTCACACCGGCGCGGGCGCTCCGCCCGAGACAGGGTGCAGCTGCGCCGCGAGCGCGCTTCGCAGAAATGCGATCAGCTCGTCGAGCTCGAGCGTGGTCGAGAACCCCGCCGCGCGCCGATGTCCCCCGCCGCCCTGCGCGCGCGCGATCACCGACACGTCGACATCGTCGTCGGTGGCGCGCAACGAGACTTTGTGCTGACCCTTGCGCTCCCCGCTGGTCAGCTCGCGTATCAGCGCCGCGAGCTTCGTGCCCTGCACTGCGCGCAGATGGTCGATGATGCCCTCCGAGTAGCTCTCCTCGGCGTCGGCCTTGGAGAAGTCCTCGGCGCTCAGCGCCGACAGCGTCAGCTCACCGGAGTCAAAGCGCCGCATCTGGCCGAGACCCAGCGCAAGCAGCGCAAGCTTGCCCTCCGGCGTCTCCTCGAACAGCCTCCTGTACACGGCCTGCACATCAACGCCCGCCCCGATCAGATCGGCCGCCATCTCGTGTGCGCGCGGACCGGTGTTCTCGTACATGAAGCGCCCTGTATCTGTGATCAGCCCGACGTACAGCGCCTGCGCCACCGCCGGCGTCGGTGCTACCCCCAAACCGCGCATCAGGTCCCAGACGATCTCCGCCGTGCACGAGGCGTCGGGCACAACATAATCAAGCGTGCCGAAGCGAGTGTTGTCGTGATGATGGTCGATGTTCAGTAGGTGCTTGCCGTCGTGCAGCACGCTCGCCGAGTTGCGGTCGATGTTGCCGCAGTCCAGGAACACAACGGTGCGCTCGGCGATGTCCACCGGGGGCATCTGGATCAGGCCCTCCAGCGCGAAGAATCGGTACTCCAAGGGCAGCGGCAGGTCCTCGGGTGCGATGAACAGCACCGAGTCCTTGCCCAGCGCGCTCAGCAGACCCTGCATTCCCACCAGCGAGCCCAGCGCGTCGCCGTCGGGGCGCTCGTGTGCGGCGAGCACGAAGCGGGAGTCCTCGCGAATTCGCTCGAGCACGCGCTCGCGCGTTACCTCGGTGCTCTCTGACTCGCTCATCCCCGGCCGATCTCCTCGATCAACGCATCGACACGCAGCGCGCGGTCGGTCGTGTCGTCGTAGTACAGCTCCAGGGTGGGTGTGCGCTTCAGGTGCAGCTCCGTCGCCACCTTGCCCTGCAGGAAGCCGTGCGCGCTGCGCAACCCGGCCATCGTGGCCTCACGCTGCTCATCGTCGCCGAGTACGCTCACGTACACGCGAGCATGGCGCAGATCGGCGCTTGTTCTGACGTCTGTCACGGTCACAAATCCCACACGAGGGTCCTTCAGCTCTCCTGTCACCGCATCGCCGATCACCTGGCGAATCGCCTCGTCAACGCGGCGCATACGTCCCGAGCTCATCCTACCGGGACCTCGTTCAGCTGAGCTCGCGCTCCACTTGGCGCGTCTCGTATGTCTCCAGGAGGTCGCCCTCGCGCAGGTCTTGGAAGTTCGTCAGCAAGATGCCGCACTCAAAGCCGGCCGCGACCTCGCGCACGTCCTCGTTGAAGCGCCTCAGGCTGGCGATCGTCGTGTCGTAGATCACCGTGCCCTCGCGCACCACTCGCACCTTCGCGCCACGAGTGACCTTGCCCTCGCTCACGTGCGACCCCGCGATCGTCCCGATCTTCGAAGCGCGGAACAGCTGGCGCACCTCGGCCTGGCCCAGCGCGCTCTCCACCTCGGCCGGCTCGAGCATCCCCTGCATCGCCGCGCGCAGCTCCTCGATCGCCTTGTAGATCACCGAGTAGGAGCGGATCTCGACTCCCTCACGCTCGGCCACCTGGCGAGCGTCTCCGACAGGACGTACATTGAATGCCAGGATCACCCCGTTGGAGGCGGCGGCGAGCATCGCGTCGGACTCGTTGATTCCACCGACGCCGCGATGGATGATGTTGACCTTGACCTCCCCTTGGGGAAGCTTTGCGATCTCGTCCTCGATCGCCTCGAGCGAGCCGGCAACGTCGGCCTTGACGACCAAGCTGAGCTCCTTTACCTGGCCCTCCTGGGCGAGCTTGAAAACGTCCTCCAAGGACATCTTCCGACCCGAGCGCCGCGCCAGCGCCTCGGTCTTCAGACGGTTGGCGCGCTCACCGGCAAGCTGACGCGCACGGCGCTCGTTATCGACCACGCGCACCAGTTCTCCCGCCTCCGGCACACCATCGAAACCGAGCACCTCCACCGGCTGGCCCGGCGTTGCTCCCTTCACACGCGCACCGGTGAAGTCATGCATCGCGCGCACCCGTCCGAAATGCGCGCCCGCGACGAGCGCGTCGCTCACGCGCAGTGTCCCGCGCTGGATCAGGACGCTCACCACAGGTCCCCGACCGGGATCGAGCTTTGACTCGATGACGGTGCCCGAAGCCTCCGTGTCGCTATTGGCCTTCAGCTCCTCCAGGTCAGTCACGACCTGGATCGTGTCGAGCAGGGAATCCAAGCCCTCGCGGGTCTTCGCGCTGACGTCCACGAACTCGATCTCGCCGCCCCACTCCGCGGGCTGTAGCCCATGCTGGGTCATCTCCGTACGCACGCGCTCGGGCTGAGCGCCATCCTTGTCGATCTTGTTCACCGCCACCACGATCGGCACTTCCGCGGCGCGGGCGTGATCGATCGCCTCCTCCGTCTGTGGCTTGACGCCATCGTCGGCCGCGACCACGATCACCACCACATCGGTCACGCGTGCTCCACGGGCGCGCATCGCGGTGAACGCCTCGTGGCCCGGAGTGTCCAGGAAGGTGACCACCTTGCCGCCGTGGTGGACCTGATAGGCGCCGATGTGCTGTGTGATCCCGCCCGCCTCGCCGGCGGCCACCTCGGTCTCGCGGATTGCGTCCAGCAGCGAGGTCTTTCCGTGATCGACGTGCCCCATGATCGTGACCACCGGGGGACGCTCGATCATGTCCTCCTCGATGTCCTGGAAGACCGGCTCGACCTCGACGTCGTCGGCGGCGTGGACGATCTCGATCTTCTTGTCGAACTCGTCGGCCAGCACTCCGATCGCATCGTCGGACAGCGTCTGCGTGAGCGTCGCCATCTCGCCGAGCGTCATCAGCTTCTTGATCACCTCCGGCACCGGAACCCCGAGATACTCGGCGACATCCTTCACCGTGGATCCGGAGTTGACGCGGATCTCATCGGTCGCCTCCATCGCGGCGGCGTCGATCGGGGCGATCGTGTCGTCATAGGTGCCGCGCCTGCGCCGGCCACGGCGCGGACGGCGCTGGGGTTGATTGGCCGGGCCTCCCTGCTGACGACGGGATGCCTGTGAGTCGATCACGACGCGCCTGCGCCCGCCCGGCCCAACGCCGCCGGGTGTCCGCTCGCCCGTGCGCGAATCGCGCGTGGGACGCACGCGCTCACCGGCGGCCCCGGCAGCGGCTTGGGGCGAGGAGCCCGACTCGGCAGTGGAGCTTGGTCCGGAGGGGCCGGCCTGAACGACCGCAGCTCCGTTGGAGGGAGTGACTGCCGGAGTGCCAGCGGGGGCTTGACCGGTAAGCGAAGCGGAAGCTGGAGGAGCGGCCGGCGCGGATGATGTATCCGAGCCGGCGGGTGCGGTCGCCTTGGCCGTGTCGGCGACGGCAGGCGGCGCAACGGTCGCGGTCGAACCCTTTAGCTGGGCCGCCGCGGGCGCGCCATCGCCGGTGGTGCCGTTGGAACTCAAAGCCTGCAGGGCAACCTTCTCATCGACCGAGGATGCCGCGGCCTTGGCCTCCACGCCGGCTGCCTTCAGCCTCACCAGCAACTCCTTGCTGGATAAACCCTGCTCCTTTGCAATCTCGTGCACGCGCTTCTTGGTCATCGACTTATCGATTCTAGGAGCTTGGGGTCGATCTTCACCGCGCAACGCAATGCTCGGGCGAGACCGCCACGTTGTGTGGCGAGGGCGACACAGTCGACGGAAGGCTTGCCGGGTGCAGCGACGCGGCAGAGATAGGCTCCACGTCCGGGCATCGTGCCGGCGCGGTCGAGCACCGCCCGCCTGAGGAGACCATCGCCCTCGCCGGCCGATCTCTGAGTGCTCACCGCCAGACGCAGCAGCTCGGACTTCGGCGCAACACGCCCGCACCCAACGCAACGGCGCTGGGGCACGTGCGGCCCTATGGCGTCTGCTCCTCGATGGCCTCGTGCACCACCGGCACATCGGTGGACTGCTCCGGTGACGCAGAGGAGCGCTCATCGCCGGGGATCGGGCTGGTGGTTTCTTGCGTTGCCGGCACCTCGGAGGGCTGCTCGCCGAGCGTCGTGGGCTCGCTCTCGCCGACGGGAGGGGCGACCGACTCCTCCTCCGCTCCGATCAGGTCGGCGATCTGGTCGCCCTCGATGTTCGCGAGCGCCTGGTGGCTATCGAGGCCGCAGTAGCGTGAACCGGGCAGCGAGGCGTTCGGGCAGCGCCGTCCGTTGGAGAGGATCGCGGCGCAGCGTCCCTGGACCTCCTCCTCCTCGTAGCCGTGCTCGGCCTCCTCGGCGGCGAACTCGCTCTCCGAGCGGATGTCCACGCGCCAGCCGGTCAGTCGCGCCGCCAGCCGCGCGTTCTGGCCCTCGCGGCCGATCGCCAGGGACAGCTGGTCGTCGGGCACGATCACGGTCGCCTGCTTGGCCTCGTCGTCGACGAGCACCTCACGCACCCGTGCTGGGGACAGCGCCTTGGCGACGAACCGCGCGGGCTCGTCGTTGAAGGGGATGATGTCGATCTTCTCGCCGCGCAGCTCGCTTACGACCATTCGCACGCGCGAGCCGCGCGGGCCGACGCAGGCGCCGACCGGGTCGACGCCGTCGGTGTTCGAGACGACGGCGATCTTCGAGCGGTAGCCGGGCTCACGGGCGACGTTGGCGATTTCAACCAGGCCGTCGGCGATCTCCGGAACCTCAAGCTCGAACAGCTTCTTGATCAGCTCCGGGTCACGCCGGGAGACGATGATCGAAGGACCCTTCGTCGACGGGGAGACCTCCTTGATCACAGCCTTGATCCGCTGAGAGTGGTCGTAGCGCTCACCCTCGACCTGCTCGGACTTGGGCAGCAGCGCCTCCACACGTTCGCGCAGCTGCACGAGCGTGTAGCGCGAGTCGGACTGCTGGACGATGCCGGTGATCAGCTCGCCCACGCGATCGCGGTACTCCTCGAACATCATGTCCCGCTCGGCCTCGCGAATGCGCTGCAGGATCACCTGCTTGGCGGTCTGCGCGGCGATCCGGCCGAAGTCGTCGGGGGTGACGTCCTGTTCGTCGATCTGATCGCGGTATTCCTCGAACTTCTTCGGGTCAATCTCCGGTTCCTCGGGCTCGCGCATCTCGCCCGTCTCGGGATCGACCGTCGTTTCCTCGTCAATCGTCTCAACGATCAGGTGCGCCTCCAGGCGTTCGGGGATGATCAGTTCGATCACCCGGAAGTCGGCCGTCTCGCGGTCCATCTCCACGCGTGCGTACTTGGCCGAGTCTGGCTGCTTCTTGTAAGCCGACAGCAGGGCGTCCTCGAGCGCGATCATCAGCTTCTCGGGCTCGATCCCCTTCTCGCGCGCCAGCGCGTGCATGGCTTCCAGGATTTCGCGTGACATGGCTACTCCTCGACCAGGTTCGAACGACGAATCTCCGAGTAGGGAATCGCGATGATGCCCCCGTCGGCGGCCAGTGTGATCTCCTCATCGGAAGCTCCAACGAGCTCCCCGGTGAAACTCCGGGCGGGCCTGGAGCCCTCAGGTGGGCCGACCGGGCGTGGATGGCGAGTGCGCACCCGCGCGCGCCGCCCGACGAACCGGCGGAAGTGAGCGGGCTTTGACAGCGGACGCTCGTTCCCGGGAGAGGAGACCTCCAGCGAGTAGCGCTCGCGCTCCTCGCTCAACAGCGCGGTGACTCGCTCGCAAAGCGCGAGCGTCACACCGTCGGGATGATCGATGAACACGCGCAGGCACCTGCCCCCGAGCACCTCGGCGAGCAGCACCTCGACATCGGGCTCGCTCTGGGCGAGACGTCTCTCGATATCTGTCTGTAGCGGGGTCATTGAAATAGGTCCTTACGCAAAAAAAGCGGGCGGGCGCCCACTCTCGGTACAACTAACGGCGTCTGCTGGCCGATCTCCGATCGGCGGTACGAAAGTCTCAATCGAGCATAGCATCGGGGAGGCGCCCGATAACCCTGACCGGCTTGCGTCGGGCGCGGTCATGCCCGGCCGCGCAAACGCTCGACGGCATCGAGGATCGCCTCCGCGACCTCCGTCTTAGAGGCACGTGGCACGTGCTGGACGGTCTCCTGCCGCTCGCCGTCCATGGCGAGGATCGCGACCTCGTTCATATCCACGTCGAAACCGATGTCCTTGCGTGAGATGTCGTTCACGACGACCGCGTCGAGTCCCTTCTCGGTCAGCTTCTTGCGGGCGTAGTCGACCGCACGCTCGCCGTGCTCGGCGGCGAAGCCGACCAGCGTCTGACCGTCGCGCCGTTGCGCCGCCAGACCAGCGAGCACGTCTGCGGTGGGCTCCAGCTCCAGCTCCAAGCTCGTGTGGCCCGACTTCTTGATCTTTCCGTCCGCCGGCTCACGTGGTCTGAAGTCGGCGACCGCCGCCGTCATCAGCAGCACGTCGCACGCCGGGAACTCTCGCTCGCAGGCCTCCTGCAACTCGGCCGCGGTGCCCAGCTCATGACAGACCACGCCCGGCGGGCGCGGCAGCGCGACGTTCGCAGCCAGCAGCGTCACCTCAGCGCCACGGGCCCGCGCGGCCTGCGCCAGCGCGAAACCCATCCGCCCGGAGGAGCTGTTACCGATGAACCGCACGCTGTCGATCGGCTCGCGCGTGCCCCCGGCGGTGACGAGCACCTTCAGTCCGCACCAGCCAGCGCTCGCAGCCCCACCGATCAAAGATCTGCCGGCGTGCTTGCCCTCCGCTCCCCCGAGCATCGTCTCGCAGATCTCCAGCAGCCGCGCCGGCTCCACCAGGCGCCCTACCCCCTCCTCGCCTTTCGAAGCCAGCCGCCCGACGCCCGGCTCGACGATCTCGACGCCCCGCTCGCGCAGGATCTGCAGGTTGGCTCGGGTGGCCTCGTTCTCATACATGTGGTTGTTCATCGCCGGGGCCACGATCACGGGGCAGATAGCAGCCAGCGCACAGCCGCTCAGCAGGTTGTCCGCCAAGCCGTGGGCGAGCTTCGCGAGCGTGTTGGCGGAAGCCGGAGCGATCAGGAAGAGATCAGCGTTGGCAACCAGCGCCAGATGACTCAGCGGCTCGTGCGCCGGAGGCTCCTGTCCGGGGAAGGCCCCACGCGCGGGGTCGCGCTCGAACTCGCTGCTCAGCACCGGCGCCCCCGTCAGCGCCTGGAAGGAAGCGGCGCCGACGAACCGTTGGCTCGTGGACGTCTGCACAACCCGCATTGAATGCCCGGCCGCCGTGGCGAGGCGTATGAACTCGAGCGACTTGTAGGCGGCAATGCCGCCACTCACGCCGAGCAGGATTCGGGACATGGCTAGGTTCTAGACGGCATGTCGCCTATGGGCAAGCGCTGATTCAGCGCTTGCGCGAATGCCCCTAGCGGTAGTGGTACTTAATCTTGCCCGCCGCTACCTCCTCGAGGGCGATCGTGAGGTAGTTCTTGGAGATCGTTTCGACCATCGGGGGCGGGAACTCATCGAAGGTGCCCTCGCCGAGGTTGTGGTAGTAGCTGTTGATCTGGCGCGCGCGCTTGGCGGCGACGAGCACGCTTGCGTAGTTGGAGTCGACGTTGTCGAGCAGACGGTCGATGCGGGGAGAAATCACGTTTGCGTTGCCTTTCCTGGTTGGTCTCCCAGTGTAGTGCCTCGAACCTCCAGCTCATCGGCGACGATCCCAGTCAACTGCTCCAGCGCGTCCTGCAGACGGTCATTGACGACCACGTGAGCGAACTCCGGCTGGGCTTTCAACTCCTCCGCCGCGACCAGTAGTCGCCGCTCCACCCCCTCTGGATCGTCGGTACCGCGCCCGATCAGCCGCGTGCGCAGCTCGTCCAACGACGGCGGTGCGATGAACACCTGCACCGCATCGGGCACCGATTCGCGCACCTGGCGCGCACCCTGGACCTCGATCTCCAGCACCACAGGCTTGCCCGCGTGCACGCGTTCCTCGAGCTCCGAGCGCAGCGTTCCATAGCTGCGACCGGCGTAGTCGGCGTGCTCGACGAACTCTCCGTCTCGCACCTTGCGGTCGAACTCCTCGCGCGTGAGAAAGTGATAGTCGACGCTGTCCCGCTCGCCCGGCCTGGGCGCGCGCGTGGTGGCGGAGACCGACAGCTCCAGTTCTCTCAGCCGCTCCATCAGCCCTCGGATTAGGGTCCCCTTGCCGACGCCCGAAGGCCCTGTGATTACGAACACTCGCGCCACTGCTGGGACCCTAATGCGAGGAGCGGGGGAACCGGATTTCAGCGGCGCAGCAGCGATACCAACTCGCTGCGTTGGCGCTCTGAGAGACCGCCGATCGTCTTGCTCGGGGAGATTCGGCAGAGGGCGAGGATCTTGTTCACCTTCACCCGGCCGTACTTGGGCACAGCCAGCAACATGTCGAACACCTTCGCGGTCTCGACGTACTCCGGCGGGTTCTGAAGCAGCGTCTGGATCGACAGGCGACCCGATTTCAGGTCGCGCTTGAGCTGTGCTCTGCGCGTGCGGATCTGGTTGGCCCTCGCGAGCGCGTCCATCCGCTGATTTAGCGACCGCTCGGGGGCTGCCGCGGGAGTCAAGGAGGTCTTCTCGCTCGCCGTCTCGGTCGCCATCGCCATGGGCGGCGAGTCTACACACCGGCGGCAGTCGATCAAGGAAAAGCAGCCAATTCAGCTATACCTCAACTTGAGCTATAGGCATGTCGAGGCTGATGGATGGTCGCGCCGCCGCTTTGCAGGGATTTTTAGCGCCCCCTATCCTGGCCGATCAGCCAGCCACACCCAGGCCTGGCCGAACACCGATCTCCACCGACGTCAAGCCGGGCCGGCGGTGGGCGAGGCTGGGCCGGGATCTAATTCCCGCGCGATTCTCGCCCCGGCCATGGGGTCGCGGAAGCTCTCGGTACCAACCCCCACGAGCCGCGCCCCGACGTCGAGCAGCTCACGAGCATGCGCCGCGCAGCCCACCCCGCCCATCCCGATCGCGGGGATCCTCACGCGCTCGGCGACCGCCGCCACCTGAGCGAGCGCGACCGCGCGGATCGCGGAACCTGACAGGCCGCCGGTCCGGCCCCCCAGCCATGGCCGGGGCGAGCGCGGCGCGCACAGACCGCCGCGAGATGCCGGCGCAAGCGCAAGTGCCCGCAGCGTG
Organism: uncultured Solirubrobacterales bacterium; assembly: GCA_963837135.1. Lineage (GTDB taxonomy): Bacteria > Actinomycetota > Thermoleophilia > Solirubrobacterales > Solirubrobacteraceae > Palsa-744. Next base: position 54,880 of record CAWILV010000001.1, on the reverse strand, counting down.
TTGATCAGCGACACCGCGTCCGCGCCGCCCTCCTGCGCCGCCAGTGCACAGGCGGCCACATCTGCCGCGTTCGGCGTCAACTTCACAATCAGCGGCTTACCCGTCCGTGGACGTACCGCTCGTACGACCTCCTCCAGCTGATGGGGGTCGGCACCGATGTCCAGTCCTGTCTTCACATTTGGACAGGACACGTTCAGCTCGACTGCGGCGATCTCCACGCACGCGTCACATGCCTCCAGGAGCTCGGCGATCTCCGCCGCGGTCGAGCCCATCACGTTCGTGATCAACGGCACCGGCAAGGTTGCCAACTCGGGCAGGTCCTCGGCCAAATAGCCCGCCAATCCCTTGTTCGGCAGCCCGATCGAGTTGATCAGCCCGCCCGGTGCCTCCCACAGCCGAGGTGGAGGATTGCCCCGACGAGGCTCCAACGTGATCGTCTTCGACACGTACGCCGCGAACGGGAACTCCTCGTCCAGCGCCGCCCCGAACGCCTTCCTCGCCGCGAGCGCATCAAATGTGCCCGAGCCGTTGATGATCGGATGCCTCAGCTGCAGGCCGCAGAACTCAACGCTCATGCCGGAGCTCCGGCATGCTCCTCGATCGACTCCAGTTCAGCGGCCTCGATCACCGGGCCGTCGACACACACCCGCAGATAACCCCCGCCCCGCTTTGACACGACGCAGCCAAAGCACGCGCCGAACCCGCATGCCATGCCCGCCTCCAGCGCGAGCTGTGCGGGCACTCCCTCAGCTGCACAGATCGCTCTGACGGTCTCCAGCATTGGCGCCGGCCCACACGCGTACACGGTCGCCTGCGCATCGCGTTCGAGCTCCTCCGCGAGCAGGTCGGTGACGAGGCCGTGCCGGCCGGATGAGCCGTCGCCGGTGGCCACGCGCGCGCCTTGCAGCAGGGCCGCGCCCTCCGCGCGTGGGCCATCGCGAAAGCCGAGCAGAACGGTCGTCTCGCACTCCAGTCCATCCTGGAGGATCGCCAGTGGGGCGATCCCCACGCCGCCTCCCACCAGCAGCGCCCGCCGGCCGTCCCGCGGTGCGGTGAAGCCCTGCCCGAGCGGGCCGAGCGTCCACAGCCGATCCCCTGCCGCCAGCTCGCACAGCCGCTTCGTACCCGGACCCACATCCTCCAACAGATAGTGGGCCTCCCCGTCTTGCCAGCGGGCCAGGGAGAACGCGCGCGGGAGATACGGCCGCTCATCCTCCCCTCCGCCCCAGCGCTCCGCCGCCGCCAGCATCGTGAACTGGCCTGGTCCCGGCTCTGGACCGTCGGGATCGGCAACCCGCAGCACCCGATATGCGCCCAGCTCATCGATACCGGCGACCGTTAGCAGCCTGCGGCCGAAGGGCGCCTCGCTCATGCAGTCCTGACCCCGTGCAACTCCTGCAGGCACAGTACCTCCGGCGCTCCATCTCGCCGAGCGCTCGAGATCGCGCGTGCCGCGCTCACCCCGGCGGACAACGTCGTCAAGCAGGGGATGCCGTGCATCACCGCGGCACGTCTGATCTCCCAGCCGTCGGTCCTCGCGCCGACACCCGTCGGCGTGTTCACCACGAGATCCACGTCTCCCCGCTCGATCCAATCGAGCACGTGCGGAGAGCCTTCACCCAGCTTGTTCAACCTCTCCACCGGCACCCCCATCCGCGCGATCGCCTCCGCCGTCCCACGTGTGGCAACGATCCGAAAGCCGTTGTCGTGCAGGATCTGCGCGACCGCGAACGCACCAGCCTTGTCCGAGTCGGTCACCGTAATAAACGCCGTGCCCCTATGCGGCAGTGGTACGCCCGCGGCGGCCTGCGCCTTGGCGAAGGCGGTCGGAAAGTCGCGCGCAATCCCCATCACCTCGCCAGTCGAGCGCATCTCTGGACCGAGCACCGCGTCGGCGCCCTCGAAGCGGTCGAATGGCAGGACCGCCTCCTTCACCGATACATGCTCGCCATACCCGAGCCCCTCCCTGCCCGCAGGCAGGCCGAGGTCCGCAATCCGTTCGCCCAGCATGATCCGGCAGGCCAGCTTTGCCAGCGGCACGCCGACCGCCTTTGACACGAACGGCACCGTCCGCGACGCTCGTGGGTTGGCCTCGATCACGAACAGCTGGCCCGCGTACACGGCGTACTGCACGTTCAGCAGCCCGACCACCCCGATCGCAAGCGCGATCTCGCGCGTCGCTACTCTGATCTGCTCGAGCATCTCCTCGCCGAGCGAGTGCGGTGGCAGCACACACGCGCTGTCGCCCGAGTGCACGCCAGCCTCCTCGACGTGCTGCATGATCCCGCCGATCCACACCGTCTCCCCGTCGCACAGCGCGTCAACGTCGACCTCGATCGCGTTCTCCAGGAAGCGGTCCAAGAAGATCGTGCCCGGGTCCTCCCCGGGCAGCTCGCGGCTGAGATAGTCGGCAAGCCCCTCACGCGAGTAGACGATCTCCATCGCTCTCCCGCCGAGCACATAGGAGGGACGCACGAGTAGTGGATAGTCGACCTCGTCGGCCTGCGTCAGCGCCTCCTCCACCGAGCGCGCCGTCGCGTACGGCGGGGCCTTGTAGCCGAGCTCCGCCAGCAGCGCGCCGAAGCGGCCGCGGTCCTCCGCGAGGTCGATCGCGTCGACGCTCGTGCCCAGCAGCGGCACACCCGCCTGCACCAATCCGGCGGCGAGCTTGAGCGGGGTCTGCCCGCCGAACTGCACGATCACACCCTTTGGTTGCTCCACCTCAACGACGGCGAGCACGTCCTCGAGCGTCAGCGGCTCGAAATACAGGCGGTCGGAGGTGTCGTAGTCGGTCGAGACCGTCTCCGGGTTGCAGTTGACCATCACCGCATCCCTGCCGGACTCGCGCACGGTCATCGCGGCGTGCACGCAGCAGTAGTCGAACTCAATCCCCTGCCCGATCCGATTCGGCCCTGAGCCGAGGATCACGACCGACTCGCGCTCCCCGCGACGCACCTCGTGGGTCGCCACCCGCTCCCAGCCGGAGTAGTAGTAGGGCGTGCGCGCCGGAAACTCGGCCGCGCAGGTGTCGACGGACCTGAATGACCGCTCGCCCTCGAACGGCTTTTGCGGATCGGACCCAAGCACCTGCAACTCACGCAAAAACCACCTGTCGATCGACGTCGCCTGGTGGATCGCCTCGATCGACGTGCCCCGGCCGAGCAGTTCGAGGATCGCCTCATAGCGCTCCGGCCCGGGCGTCTTCAGGGAATCGAGCAGGACCTCGTCGGAGATTTCATCGAGACATGGTGGCTTGTCCAGCTCGCGCGAGCGCAACGCCTTGCCGAACGCCTGTCCGAACGTGCGGCCGATCGCCATCGCCTCGCCCACCGACTTCATGTGCGTGGTCAGCGTCGGGTCGGTGCCGGGGAACTTCTCAAACGCGAACCGCGGCCACTTCACGACTACGTAGTCGATCGTTGGCTCAAAGCACGCCGGAGTCACGCCGGTGATGTCGTTGTCGATCTCGTCCAGCCGGTAGCCGACGGCCAGACGGGCAGCGATCTTCGCGATCGGGAAGCCCGTCGCCTTCGACGCGAGCGCCGAGGAGCGCGACACGCGTGGGTTCATCTCGATAACCAGAATCTCCTCGGTCGCGGGGTTGACCGCGAACTGCACGTTCGAGCCGCCCGTCTCGACCCCAACCGCCCTGATCACCGCGATCGCCTGGTCGCGCAGGCGCTGGTAGAGGCTGTCAGTCAGCGTTTGCTGGGGCGCGACCGTGACCGAGTCGCCCGTGTGCACCCCCATCGGGTCGACGTTCTCGATCGAGCACACGATCACCACGTTGTCGGCGCCATCGCGCATCACCTCGAGCTCGAACTCGCCCCAGCCGATCACGGACTGGTCGAGCAGCACCTGACCGATCGGCGAAGCCTCGATCCCGCGCGCCGCCAGCGCTCTCAACTCATCCTCGCTACGCGCGATCCCTCCGCCGCGCCCGCCGAGCGTAAACGCCGGGCGCACGATGCACGGCAGGCCAAGCTCCGGGAGCGCCTCCAGAGCCTGTTTGACGCCCGCCTCCACACTGACGAAGCCTGAGCCGGGAGCACCTGCTGCCTCGGCACCTTCGTCGACGATCCAGCCGCTGGCGATCGCGCTCTTGGGCATCCGCAGCCCGGCGCGATCCATCGCGGCGCTGAACAACTCACGGTCCTCCGCACAGGTGATCGCATCATAGTTCGCGCCGATCAGCTCAACGCCGAAGCGCTCAAGCGTGCCGTCGTCGTGCAGCGCCTTGGCGAGATTCAGGGCGGTCTGCCCGCCGAGCGTCGGCAACAGCGCGTCGGGGCGCTCGCGCTCGATCACCTGCGCCACCGGCCCGGGCAGCAGCGGCTCGATGTACGTCGCGTCGGCGAACTCCGGATCGGTCATGATCGTCGCCGGGTTCGAGTTGACGAGAACCACCTCATAGCCCTCCTCGCGCAGCACCTTGCACGCCTGCACGCCGGAATAGTCGAACTCGGCCGCCTGCCCGATCACGATCGGGCCCGAGCCCAGGATCAGGATCTTGTGGATGTCATCGCGCCGCGGCAATGCGCTCCAAGAAGCGGTCGAACAAGTACAGGCTGTCGTGCGGCCCCGGTCCGGCCTCGGGGTGATACTGCACCGCCCCGCCCGGAGCGTCGAGCAGCTCGAAGCCCTCGACGGTGCGGTCGTACAGGTTCACATGCGAGAGCTGGGCCGCGCCGAAGTCCGTGTGCCAGCGTACCGGCCGCGAGCCATCGATCGTGCGCGATCCGCTCGGCCCGAGCACCGCGAAGCCGTGGTTCTGAGAGGTGATCTCCACACGCCCGGTCTGCAAATCCTTGACCGGGTGGTTCGCGCCGCGGTGGCCGAAGGGCAGCTTGAATGTCTGCAGGCCCAAGGCTCGGCAGAGCAGTTGGTGGCCGAGGCAAATTCCCCACACCGGCAGGTGGCCCACCAGCTGACGTACGGTGTCCACCACATAGTCCAGGGCGGCCGGGTCGCCGGGGCCATTGGCGAGGAGCACCGCGTCGGGGTTTTCACAGAGCAGCTCGGCGGCCGTGGTCGTGCACGGGTGCAACGTCACACACGCGCCTCGCGCTACGAGCTCACGCACCATCGACCCCTTGATCCCAGTGTCGATCACGGCGATCTTCGGCCCGCCGCCCGAGCCGTGGCGGGTGACCCCGCCTGGGGTCACGAGGCCGGCCAGATCCTGCCCGGCCATCGCCGGCTCGGCCTCGATCAGATCCTTTGCCTCGCGTTCGGAGATCTCAATCGGGAACACCCCACCCTTCATCGATCCCGCCTCACGGATGTGTTGCACCAGCGCACGCGTGTCCACGCCGCTGATCGCCGGCACGCCGCAATCGCTCAGCCAATCAAGCCAACCGCGCTCCGCCGTCGGCGCATCCTCCAGGTTGCATGCCTCGCGCATGATCGCCGCTCTCCCCCATGCCCGGTCCGACTCCATTGCGTTTGCGCTGGCCCCGTAATTGCCGATGTGGGGATAGGTGAAGGCGATCAGCTGACCCGCAAACGACGGGTCGGTCATCGACTCCTGATAGCCGGCCATGCCGGTGGTGAACACGACCTCACCGACCGCGTGGTGGGCGGTATCCGATACCCCGCAGGCCTCGCCGTCAAAGCGCGTGCCGTCCTCCAACAGCACGTAGGCCGTTGCGTCGCTCATCAGATGATTAGTTTCTGCACTGCTTTGAACTCCGGCGTGCCCGCGCGCTCCAGCAGCTCGAACAACGCCGCCTCGACCGTCGTCACGACGGCTCCCGCGCGCTCCAGCCGCTCCAAGCCACGCTCGTAGTCGATCACGTGCCGCGAGCCGACCGCGTCGGCCGGGACGTGTACCTCGACGCCCTGGTCGAGCAGGTCGTGAACCGTCTGGCTCACGCACACGTGTGTCTCGATCCCACACACGACCGCCTGGTTTCGGCCTCTGAGGTCGAACCCGTCCGCGCGAGCCGCCGAGAACACACTCTTCTCGATCGGTCTCTCCCCCTCCAGGCCAACCTCGGGCGCGGTGTGGCCAAGTCCCTTCGGGTACTGCTCGCTGACCACGCGCGGCACGTCGAGGATCCGCGCCGCCCGCACGAGCTTCGCGCACGCGTCCGCGACGCCCGCGAAGGACTCATACGGCCTGAACCCCTCCTGCACGTCCACGACGACGAGCGCCGCTCGATCACGATTGAGCAGACTCATCTTGAGTCCTCCAACCATCCTGGGCCATCCGTGTTCAGGATCATGCCGCGACCACTGAAAAGGCTCGCTCACGGTAGACGACGGCCCCGGCGGCCACCGTCAGCAACACGCGACCTCGCAGCCGCCGCCCGGCGAAGCAGCAGTTCTCCGAGCGACTCTCCCAGCCGTGCTCTCCCGCCGTCCACTCCCCGTCGAGGTCGATCAGGGTCAAGTTGGCTGTCTCTGCAGGCACAATTGTTGGGGTTGGCAGCTCGAACAACGCCGCCCCAGCGGTCATCCGCTCGACGAGCAGCCCCAGCTCGAGTATTCCCGGCAGCACCAGCCCGGTGTAAAGCGCCGCGAATGCGGTCTCCAGGCCTGTTGTGCCCATCGGCGCCTGCTCGAACGGCACCTCCTTCTCATCGCGCGCGTGCGGCGCGTGATCGGTGGCGACACAGTCGATGCTTCCGTCGCGCAGCCCCTCCACGAGCGCCTTACGATCCTCCTCTCTAGCCAGCGGTGGGTTCATCTTCATGTGCGTGTCCATCCCGCGCACGTTCTCCTCGGTCAGCAGCAGGTGGTGAGGGGTGACCTCAGCGCTGACCCTCCAGCCCTGGGCCTTGGCATACGCGACCGCCTGTACCGACGCGGTGCAGCTCAGGTGCTGGAAGTGCACGCGCGCGTCCTCGTACCCCGCGAGCGCGGCGTCGCGCGCGACCATCGTCGACTCGCTCACGCTTGGGATTCCGCCCAGGCCCAGCGCAGCGCTGACCGTGCCCTCGTGCATCGCGCCACCCTTCGACAGCGAGGCATCCTCCTCGTGCAGCGCGATCGTCCCGCCGCACAGCCGCTGGTATTGCAAAGCCTTGCGCAGCATCCCCGCACTCGCGACCGGTCGACCATCGTCGGTGAAGCCCAGCGCGCCCTCCTGACGCAGCTCGGCCATCTCCGTCAGCTCTTTCCCCTCCAACCCACGCGTGATCGCCGGCAGGAAGCCGACAGGAATCCGCGCTTCGCGCGCCGCCGCGTCGCGCAACGAGCGCAGCAAAGGCGCTGAGTCGAGCACGGGGTCGGTGTTCGGCATCGCGATCGCCCCACCGAACCCCCCGGCGGCGGCCGCGCGGGTGCCGGTTTCCAGATCCTCCTTATGCTCCTGCCCGGGTGTGCGCAGATGGACGTGCGGGTCGAAGAACGCCGGCAGCAGCGTGCGCCCCTGCGCGTCGATCGCTTCCTCGTCCGCTGCTGGATCGAGCGTGCCGGGCGCCGCCAGCTCGGCGATCTCCCCGCCGCGCACGCGCACGTCGTGTATGGCGTCGATGTCCGCGCGAGGGTCGAGGACGTGCGCCCGGGAGAGCAGGAGGTTTGCAGGGACTCCCGGTCCCTGAACGAGTGGGTTGGCGGCCATCACGCGAGGTGTTTCAGGGGGTTACAGACCATCACGCGAGCTGCTTGACGTTCTCGGGGCGGTCCGGGCTGCCGGGGTCCGGCTGGGGCTCGCGCGCACCGGCGAGCAGCTCGTACAAAACCGCCATCCGCACCACCACGCCGGCCTCGACCTGGGCGGTGATCACCGCCTGGGGTGAGTCGACGACCTCGCCGGAGAGCTCCACCCCGCGGTTGACCGGCCCGGGGTGCATCAGCACCTGGCGCGGGCCCAGCCGCCGGCCGTTGATCTGATACCAGGCGGCGTACTCGCGCAGCGACGGCAGGAAGCTCTCGCTCATCCGCTCGCGCTGCATCCGCAGCGCGTACACCACGTCGGCCTCGGCGAGGTCGTCGAGCGTGAAGCGCACCTCACAACCGAGCGCCTCGATCCCGCGCGGGATCAGCGTCGGTGGCCCGGCGACCGTTACCCGCGCGCCCATCCGCTGAAACGCGATGATGTTCGAGCGCGCGACCCTTGAATGAGCCACGTCGCCGACGATCCAGATCGACGCGCCGTCGATCCCACCGCGGCGCTGCTGCAATGTGTAGACGTCGAGCAGCGCCTGCGTCGGATGCTCGTGCTTGCCGTCGCCCGCGTTCACGATCGCCGCGCCGCACCATTTCGAGACCAGCTCGGACGCCCCCGCCCACGGCGTGCGCAGCACGATCGCGTCGGGCTTGTGCGCGCTCAGCGTCAGCACCGTGTCCTTCAGCGACTCGCCCTTCTCGACGCTCGACCCGCTCGCGGCGAAGTTCACCACGTCTGCGGATAGGCGCTTGGCGGCCAGCTCGAAGGAGCTGCGCGTGCGTGTGGAGGCCTCGTAGAACAGGTTCAGCACCATCCGCCCGCGCAGCGCCGGGACCTTCTTGATCTCGCGGTCCGAGACCTCGGCGAAGCGCGCCGCCTGCGCGACGATCCGCTCGATTTCGGCCCGGTCGAGTTCCTCGATTGACAGCAGGTGGTTCATGCAAGTGTCTCCACCGCGGCCGCCTCGATCGCGACCTCGTCGATGCCGTCGAGCTCGCTCACGCGCACATACACATGCTCGTCGCGCGAGGTCGGCAGGTTCTTGCCGACGTAGTCCGGCCTGATCGGCAGCTCGCGGTGCCCCCGGTCCGCGAGCACCGCCAGTTGCACACGAGCGGGACGGCCATAGTCGAACAGCGCCTCGATCGCCGCGCGCACGGTGCGTCCCGTGAACAGCACATCGTCGACGATCACCACCGTGCGCCCAGCGATATCGAAGTCGATGTGCGAGGCGTGCACGACCGGCGCATCGGGTCTGCGTTGTAGGTCGTCGCGGTAGAAGCCGATGTCGAGATCCCCAAGCGGGACCTCTACGTCGAGCAACTCTTCGAGCTGTGCCTGCAGCCGCCGTGCCAGAAACGCCCCGCGCCGGTGAATCCCGATCAGCACCGGAGCCGACGGCCCGGGATTGCGCTCGACGATCTCATGTGCGACCCGCACCAGCGCTCGCCGCACATCCTCCGCCTGGAGGACGACCTTCTCGTTGCTGTCCATCGTTTCCTTCCTGGCCTCTCGGGACCGGGTTAAAGGAGGATTTGGAGGATTTCCCGGACTGTATCAGGGGGCCGCGACGGTTCAGCTCGCCGTGAGTGTCTCGGTGGACGCGTCGGCGTCGACGGTCGTCTCGTTGCCAGCGGTGCGCGGGCGATTGGACCAGCGGATCAACTCGGCTGCGCCGCGCTCGGGGAATGGCACCTCGATCGTGTCGAAGTCACGCGGCGCCTCGGTCGCCGCGAACACGGCGCGCGCCTGGTCGCGCAGCTCCCGATCCGCGTAACGGCTCGACATGTGGGTCAGCGCGAGCATCCGCACCTCCGCGTCGCGCGCCAATGCGGCCGCCTGGCGCGCGGTTGAATGCGATGTCTGGCGGGCGCGCTCGGCCTCGTCCTCGGCGAACGTCGCCTCGTGCACGAGTAGATCGGCCTGATAGGCGGCGATCGCGAGCGCCTCACATGGCTCCGTATCGCCGGAGAGCACCACCTTGCGGCCCTCGCGCGTCGGTCCCATCACCTGCTCGGGCGCGACGTCGCCCACTATCTCTCCGCGCTGCAGCCGTCCGAAGTCGGGTCCCGGGCTCACGCCCAGCTCCTCCGCCAAGCGCGCGTCGAGATGCCCCGGGCGCGGCTGCTCGACGATGGCGTAGCCGAAGCACGCGGCGCCGCGGTGGCTGACGGGAATCGCGGTGATCGCATAGCCGTCGCGCGCGACCGTCTCCGCGGGCTGGAGCTCGACGAAGCTGAGCTCGTATGGCATCCGGCCGTAGACGACCCGCATCGCCCCCATCAGCTCCTTCAGCCCACGCGGGCCGTATACGTTCAGCGGCCGATCGCGTTCGCGCAGCGCGAAGGACTTCAACATCCCCGGCAACCCCAGCCAGTGGTCGGCGTGGAAGTGCGTGATGAACACGCTGTCCACATCGGTCAGCCCGACCGAGCGCACAAGCTGGCGCTGCGTGCCTTCGCCGCAGTCGAACAGGATGCGATCGCCCCCGCGGCGCACCAGGATTGCCGGCAGCCCGCGCCGGGGGCTGGGCACCGAGCCACCGGTGCCCGCAAAGAAGATCGACAAGTCCATGGTTCGCTACGGTAGCGATACCCGCGCCCGTAGCTCAGTGGATAGAGCGCCCGCCTCCGGAGCGGGAGGTCGCAAGTTCGAATCTTGCCGGGCGCGTCTTGGAAAGCCTCCTCAGAGGCTGGTTGACCGGCGGTCGCGCGCTACTCGTCGGTCTCCTCGTGGCTGCCCTCGTGATCTTCGCCTTCGCCGGCGAGCACGATCACGAACGTCAACGTGGCTGCGCCGACCGCGAACATCGCCAGCACGGCGAAGATCAGCACGACCGTGCTCTTCTCGACCGCGGCCCAAGCGAGCAGCGAGACCGGGATCGAGATGCCGACCAGGCCGATCAGCAAGGGCGAGACCTCGGCGAAACCCGCGGGTAGCTGACGGTTGCTGCTGCTGGCGGCGTCACTCACTGTTTATCGACCTCCGGTCGGGGCGCTTGCTCTGGGTGCGAAGGGTACTACCTGGCGAGGCCGTACTTGCGCCCCCTACGTCGCACGGGCGCGCCGTGCCGTCGCGAGCGCGAGCAGGCCTGCGACCAGGCCGAGAGCGCCGAGGATCAGCGCAGCGATGGCGAGACCCTTGCTCGCGCCGGCGCTCGGCTGCGCGACCGTGGCGCCGATGGGCATGGACTGGCCCGCGGCGCTCTGGCCCACGGGCGTCTCGCCGGCCGTCGGGCCCGCCTCGTCGCCGGCAACTTCCTCGATCGCGCCACCCTCCCCGGTCACGTTGATCCGCGGCGCGGGGTGTTCGGCCGTCAGCGACGGGTCGATCCAGTGGATGACCGCCCCGTTGCTGTAGGTCTGCACCGTCCGGAATTCGAGCGCCCTGCCGGCGGTGTCCGCGGGGATCGCGACCGACAAGGGGAAGTTGATGAACTGGCCGTTGTTCACCTTGCCGAGCGGGCCGGTCCAGGTCCAGACGATCTGCGAGACCTCGGTGTCGATCGTTTCGCCGTCTTCTTTGATCGGCGTTCCCAGTTTGACTTCGATCACCCTGGTACTCCAGCCAGGCACGTTTTCGTAGTCGACGCCTGTGAACCCCTGCGGGAACAAGGTGTCCACCTCCGTAACGTAAGCCCCTTCCTGCTCGCCGGGCACGCGCACGTCGAGCGTCGCGAACGCGCCCGCGGGGATCGTGTTGGGGTGCAGGCTGATGTGCGCCTGGGCCGCCGCGGGCAGCACCAGCAACATGACACCTCCGGTTGCAAAGAGCGCCAGGGTGGTCGTTCTAATCCTGCCCATGTCTACTCCTGTCCATTGTCTATCCGTCCTTTGTGGTGGCGGCGATTCCTGGGTATTCATGTTTTCTTGCTCTCTCCATGTCTCTGGGTCTCGTCGGTTACCCGATCGGCACCTTCACCGTCTTTGAGAACTCTTCGAATTCCGACACCCGATCGGTGATCTCGATCTCCCACGTCCCCCCCGGGCTCAGCTCGGTCGAGTTGAACGTGTAGTGCCCGGGGCCTGACAGGTTCGGCTGCAGCGGCAGCGGCCCGATGCCCTTCGCGGGGAGCGCGGCGGTCGCGGTCAGTTCCTTCGTCGCCGTGAACTGGCTGCCGTCCTTCGCGTCGATCAGGTACAGGTGGATCGTGTTCAGCCCGACCTTCGCCGGTTCCACCGTTATCTCCAGCTCAGCCGGGCCGATCGTCGTGTTCGTTGAGAACGGTCCCGACGCGGCGTCGATCGGCGGCGCGTAGCTGATCAGCGCCGCGGTCACGCCGAACACGGTCAGCATCAACGCCAGCTCGCCGCGCAGCGTCCGCCGAGCCAGCGCGCCCACCCCCCCCGGGGCGCGGCCGTCGCCGACCATGTGCTCCAGTAGCGGGATCACCCGATCGCGGTTGACCCAGCCGAGGCCGATCAACACCAGCAACAGCGCGACCTTGGCGAGGATCAGCGCGCCGTAGGTGGTGTGGAGGAGCGCGTTGAGGGTCCGCACGTCGATGTACGCCTGAATCACGCCGGTCACGGCGATCACGACCACCGCGCCGAGCGCGATCGGCGAGAACCGCGCCAGCGCCGCGAGCAGCAGCCGGCTGCGCTCCGGCCCCCCCAGCCGCCGCGTCGCGCCCGGCAGCGCCAGCAGCAGGCACGCGATCCCGCCGACCCACACGCTGCCCGCGAGCACGTGCAGGACGTCGGAGGGGAAGAACACGGCGACCGGGCTCTCGATGCTCGCGTGGCCGGCGAGCGCCGGGGTCATCGCCAGGTAGATCGCCCCGAGCGCGAGCAGCGCGAGGATTACCCGCGGCGGGTGGCGACGGCCGAGCGGCCTCGCTGCCAGCAGCAGCGCGCCCAGCAAGATCCAGTCGATCGCGCGCACGCCCCACACCTCGCCGAAGCGGCTTTCCAGGGTGCTATCGATCACCGAATCTTTCAGCGAGGCCCATAGCGACACGCCCGCAGCGCTCGCGCCCTGCAGCAGCACGCCGAGCACGCTCACGATCACCCCGCCCACGACCGCAACGGCGAACAGCCTGCCGATCCGTGTCGCGAACGCATCCGCCGCCTGCGACCAGCGCGGCTCGTACCCCGCGACCGCCCGAAAGCCGGGCATCCACACGAAGAACAGGAACGCAAGACCGCCTACCATCAGCGCGAGCGCCAGGTAGTTCAGCGCGCGTACGACGCCGAAGGAGACCGTCGTCACCTCGCCGCTCCTGTTCCTGCCGATCAGCCCGGCGACCGTGAACTTCGGCGTCGCGCCCGCGTGGCCGATGTTGAACACGAGCCCGCCGTAGACGATGTGCGTGTCGGCCGAGATCACCCGGTAGGTGCCCGTGTAGGTGCCGTCCGGCAGGCCCGGCTTCAGGCCGACGCCCATCCAATGCTCGTCGCCGTCGGGGTGCGTGACATTCAGGTCGTCGACCTCGTTGCCCTGCGCGTCGTACACGCGCACGGCGCCGAGCGTTCCGCCGACATCCTGGTTGAACTCAAAGATCACCTCCTTCGGCTGCACCTTCACGGTCGCGCCTGACACGGGGGAGGTGCCGAGCAGTTGCGCGTGCGCCCATGCCGCCGGGGCGCTTGCGAGCAGGGCGAGCAGCGCGAGCACCAGTAGCGACAGGGCTCTACGTGCGGCGTCCCTCACCACGCCTCCTTGGGAGGCACGCCTGAGCCGCGACGGCGGCGCATGAACAGTACGAGCAGCAGGCCCAGCACGGTGAGCGCCACCAGCACCGGGATCGCGGCGGCGGGCGCGGCGGTACGCGCGGGAGTCCAGAACAGTTCACCGTTGACCGTGGCCATCTGAGCACCGACCTCGATCGGCACCCGCCAGTCGAAGATCTTCGTGCGCTTTGACTTGTCCTTGACCTGCGGTGGCAGCGCCGGAGACATCCAGTGGATGCGATGGTCGTGCCATTCCAGGCGGCCCGTACGGTCAACGACCGTCCAGTGCGGAGTGGCCGTCGCCGACGCCGACGCCGGAACGTTCACGTCGCCGTAGAAGTTCTGGTTCAGGTAATACGCGGGCGAGCGCGTGTTCAGCTGCACCGTCCCGTCGGCCAGCACCCGACCGTAGGGTTCGCGGTCGTAGCCGAGCACCGTGACCGTCTGACCGCTGTGGTTGGTCAGGATCAGCCGGTCGGCGAATTCCAGGACCTGCAGGCTCACCCCGGGGGTGCTTGGTGTTACGCCGGTGACATAGGAGCGGTAGTCGTAGTTGCTCCCCTGGTCGTTGATCGGGTTCTCGCTCTCCGTCAGGGGAGTCTGGTTGGCGCTCTGGGTTTGAGTGCTGCTCTGGGTCTGTGCGCTGCTTTGCGCTCGCGCCGCTGCCGGGAACGCCAGCAGCAGCAGGACGCCGAGCGCGGTGATGATGGGACGACGGGACATGGCGGGGCTCCTCGCATACGTGCCTGTATGGATGATCTCCAGGACGAGCAGCCGCCACCCTTTGCAGGGCGGAAGAAGGTCTAGCTCGCCGAGTACAGCGCGGGCGGCGGGCGCACCGCCAGCGAACGGCCGATCAGCCGCCCGCCGCGCACGGCCACGAGCACCACGCGACGGCGCGCGGGCATCGAGGAACGCGGGCGCGGCCAGCACGTCCGCTCGACGCGACGCAAAGCGATCAGCACACGCTCACCCGGATAGCGCCGCACGAGTAGCGGTATCGCCAGCAAGACAGCCGGAACCAGGTAGAGCATGGCGTGGATCACGACGAATCAACCCTACTGGACCCGCTTGCGGAACAGGCAAGGCGCACACGACACCCGCGGTATTGCCACACGGCTACTGCGCGGCCAGCAGTGGCGCGTCGTGAGCAACTTCGCTCGGCGTGAAGCTGCTGCCGATGTAAACGGTCTTCAGCTCGCCCGACGCGGTGATCCCGTACACGAGCGCGGAGTGGTTGACGATGTCCGGCTGCTCCGCGTCCCGTTCGGATCCGACCCCCCACTGCTGCCACACGTGCCCCAGTTCCCTCGGGGAGCCGATCAGATACTGCATGCGTCCGGTCATCTGATGAACTTTCAAGAACGCCGCGACCGTCCGCGGCGTGTCTCCGCGAGGGTCGACCGAGACCGCGACGATCTGCGTCTTGGCCGCGGTCTTCGCACCCATCAGGCTCTGGGCCTCCCGTAGGTTGGCCGTGATCAGCGGGCAGACATCCGGGCAGTGGGTGTAGAGGAAGGTCACCAGCAGCGCCTTGCCGCGGTACTGGGCAATGTTCACGGGCTGGCCGAGATAGTTGTGCAGCGACAGCGAGGGAGCGGGCTTCGGCGGCGAGAGTTCGTTGCCGAGAAAGCTCGCCGACTTCTCGCTGTGCGTGCCGGCGGCCAGCGGCTGGGAGTTGTGGCTGGTGCCCTGGAACAGCAGCGCGAAGCCGCCGGCAATCACGACGATCGCGATCAGCGGCAAAATCATGCGGCGATCGAAACCCTTACGCCCGCCATCTGTTCCGGCTGGCTCCACAAAGCGAATCTACCACGGCACGCCCACCTTCCGACGCAGGTCGGGTGGCATGAAGATGGCCGATCGGGCGGTATTATCGGGCGCCGTGGCCGTACCCCGCATCGTGGTCGGCAAGCAGCTACGCCCACGGTTGCGCTGGAGTTGCCTGGCGGCGCTACTCGCCTCATTACTGCTCCCCGCGTCGGCCTCGGCCCACGGCATCGTCGGCCGCGCCGACCTGCCGATCCCGGCCTGGCTGTTCGCATGGGCCGCGACGGCGGTGATGGTGATCTCGTTCGTCGCACTGTGGAGCCTGTGGTCGCGGCCCCGGCTGCAGCGCCCGCCGGGGAGAGTGCTGCTACGCGTCCCCAAGCTGCTGGAGTGGCTGTGCGGCGGTATCGGGATCGCGCTGTTCGCGATCGTCGCGTACGCGGGTCTCGCGGGCGAACAGAACCTCACGTCGAACCTTGCCCCCACCTTCATCTACGTGATCTTCTGGGTCGCGATCCCGCTCGCGAGCGCGTTCGTGGGCGACATCTTCCGGCCCTTCAACCCGTGGCGGGCGGTCGGGCGGCCGGCTGGCTGGCTGCTCAGCGCTCGGCGGCCGGCCGGCGGAGGTCCTCGACGGGGGCCGCTGCTCGGCGCATATCCCTCCTCCTGGGGGCGCTGGCCGGCCGCGGTGCTGCTGCTGTGCTTCGCGTGGGTGGAGCTCGTCCTGCCGCTCCCCGGCAAAGACGAACCGCGGCTGCTCGCGATCCTGATGCTCGCCTACGGCGGCCTGCAGCTGGCGGGGATGGCGGCCTTCGGTGCGGAGGCGTGGTGCGAGCGGGCCGACGGGTTCGGCGTCTACTTCGGGCTGATGGCCCGCCTGTCGCCGCTGTCGTGGCGCAATCGAGAGCTGCGCCTGCGCGCCCCGCTGTCGGGGCTTTGCAACCTGGAGGCTTGGCCGGGCACGGCGGCCGTGCTGTTCGTGCTGATCGGCTCGACGAGCTTCGACGGCTTCTCCAACGGCGAGGCCTGGCTGCAGTTCGCTCCCCCGCTCGAGTCCGATTTTGGGCACCTCGGGCTGAGCCTGACCGGCGCGATCGAGATCGTCGGGACGGTCGGTTTGATCGGCTGCGTGGCCGCCGTCGCGGGCCTGTACAACCTCGGCATCTACGGCATGCGCGGCGCGCTGCGCGACATCACTGCCGAGGACCATCGCGCGCTGTCGCTGGCGTTCCTGCACACGCTCGTGCCGATCGCGTTCGGCTACATGCTTGCCCACTACTTCTCCCTGCTCGTGCTCCAAGGCCAGGCGATCGGATATCTGATCTCCGATCCGCTCGGGCGCGGGAGCGACCTGTTCGGGACCTCGAACCTGCTCGTCAACTACAACCTGATCTCCTTCGCGGTGATCTGGTACGTGCAGATCGCCGCGATCGTCGCCGGCCACGTCAGCGGGCTGATCCTCTCCCACGAGCAGGGCCTGATCGAGTTCAAGTCCCCCGAAGCCGCCGTCCGCTCGCAGTATTGGATGCTCGCGATAATGGTCGGCTTCACCTGCCTGGCGCTGTGGATTCTTTCGGCTGTCACCACCACGACGGGGTAGGTCAGGGCAAGATCCGGCCCCCACCACCAGACGGGGTAAGTCAGGGCAGCAGCTTTCCCGGGTTCATGATCCCGGCCGGATCGAGCTCGGCCTTCAACGCGCGCAGGGTGGCCACGCCCTCGCGTCCGACCTCGTCCAGCAGCCACGGCGCGTGGTCGCGCCCGACCGAGTGGTGATGGGTGATCGTGCCACCGCCGTCAACGATCGCCTGGCTCGCGGCTCGCTTGACCGCAGCCCATTGCTCCAGCTCCGCGCCCTCGCGCTGGCGGGCGATGAACGTGAAGTACAGCGACGCGCCGGTCTCGTAGAGGTGCGAGACGTGGCACATCACGAGCCCTGGCGTGCCCTCGGCGCTCAGCGCATCGGCGATCGCCGATGCGACCTTGCGGTGCAGCCCCCGCACGTTCGACCAGCGCGTCGCGGTCTCGAGCGTCTCGACCATCACGCCCTGGGTGAGCAGCTCGTCGCGCAGGTACGGCGCGGAGAACCGTCCCTTTCGCCACGCTTCCCCGGGTGAGCGTCCGACCGCCAGCCCGCCGCCACGACGGGTCAGCTCCAGTGCGCGCTTGCGGCGCGCGGCCACCTCCTCGGCCTCCCCCTCGAAGCCCAGGATCGCAAGGCAGCCCTCGCCGTAGCCGCGCAGGCCGATGTACGCACGACCGAGTCGCCCCTTCACACCCCCTCCGCCCGCTAGCGCGAGCGACATCCGCGTCTCGGCCTCGTCGGACAGCCTCGCCACGTCGGGGCACGCGCGCTGCTGGGCAAGCTGACGCAGGGTCTCCACGCCCGCGGCGAAGTCCGCGAAGAACACGCCCTCGTACACCCGCTCCCGCGGCGCCGGGCGCACGCGCAGCGTCAGCTCATCGATCACACCCAGCGTTCCCTCCGAGCCGACCAGCAGCCGGCGCAGCTCCGGGCCCGCGGCGCCGGCGGGGACGGCGGCCAGCTCCATCTCGCCCGCGGGCGCCGCGAAGCGCAGCCCGAGCACCATCTGCTCGATCCGGCCATAGCCGCTCGATGCCTGACCCGCCGACCTGGTCGCAGCGCAGCCCCCCAGCGAGACGTACTCGTAGGACTGCGGGAAATGACCCAGCGTAAATCCACTCCCCACCAGCGCCCGCTCCAGCGCCGGCGCGCGGATGCCGGCCTGTACGGTGACGATCCGCGACTGGCGGTCGAGCTCCAGCACCCGCGACATCGACCCCATATCCAGCGCGATCACCGAGGCGTGCTCACCGCGCAGCGGCGCTACTCCTCCGACCACGCTCGTGCCACCGCCCCAGGGCACCACGGCCACGGAGACTCGTGCGCACAGATCGAGCACGGCGCGCACCTGCTCGTGGTCGGCGGGTCGGACCACCGCGTCGGGTGCTCCCTCCGGCTGCCCGGCGCGCAGCCTCACCAGATCGGGATAGCCCTTGCCGGCGGCGTGCAGGACCCGTTCGCCGTGATCGTCGCGCATACCCTCGGCGCCGACGATCTCGCGCAACGCCGCCGCCGCCTGATCGGAGAGCGCCGATGGCGCAAGGTGCACCGCTCCGAGCGCGACCGGCAGACGCGGGCGTGGCGCGACACCGACCGTCTTGCGCAGGAACTCCAGCGCATGCGCTCCCAGTGCCTGGGGATGAGCGGGATCCCCCCAACCCCACCAGCGCATCGCAGGTTGGCTGTCTCGTGACGCGACGGACGGCCGCGTCACGTCAGCCACCGATTCGCTCCAGGCCGTTGAGCGCCTCATCGAGCGTGGCCCGCGCCGCGCGGCGCACCATGTAGCCACCGAAGCGAGAGACTCCGTTGAGGACTTGGCGCAACTCGATCGTCACCTCCGTCGCCTGTGCGGAGCCCGCATGGAGCCGGACCTCTGTCTCGGCGGATTTCAGCACGCGCGCGAACGGCGATCCCTCGACTTGTTGGACCCATGTCAGCGAGCGCGCGGCGCCGTCGCAGGCAACGATCTTGAAGTCGGCGCGCACGAGTTTGCCCTTGCGCGTCTTCATCACCTCGGTGAACGCACCGTCTTCGACATCCTCGACGCGTGTCACGCGCGGCCACCAGCGCGGCAGGTGATGGGGATCGCTGATCACGTCCCACAGCTCCCCGGCGGGCATCGCGATCGTGCGGGTGCGGCTCGCGTCGGGCATCGCCGCCTGCTCTGCTCAGACCGCCACTGGCCCTGACGCCCGAGGACCAAGCAGATCAAGGACGCAGGGAGCGTGGCGTGCTTTGCACGCGAGCGACCGAGGACGCTGACCGGAGCCGGGGGACACGCGCCTACGGCGCGAATCACCGTTTCGGCCAGCGCCGGTCATCGGGCGTCAGCCGGCGATCTTGCGCAGGTCGCGGACTAGCAGGAGATGCTTCAAATGGGTGGCCACGGCCGCGAGGTTCTCCAACGCCTCGAGCGCCTCTTTGCGCCGTTGCGGGTTGCGCGAGCGCAGCGCGGGAGCGAGGATCTGCTGGAGCAGGTTCGCCTCGCGGTCGGCCGAGGAGCGGAAGACCCGGAGGTTGCGACCGCCCACGCCGTAGCGCGCGAGCTCGGCCACGGCGCCGATGATCTCGCGCTCGGTCTCGTCGAAGTAGCGCACCCCGCTGCGCTGCTCGCCCTTGACCACGCCGTACTCTTCGAGCTCGCGCACGAGCTTCGCGTCGGCCTTCGTCTCCTCCAGCACATCCTCGATCGAATACAGCGCGCCGGTTGCCTCACGCACGCTCACGCTTGTGCGCCACGGTCGCATCCCATCCCGGGCGCCCCGTCCCGGAGCGGGCGTGGTCTCTCCCGCGCGCCCTGCCGCGAGCTCTTGGCGGATCACCCGCAGCGGCAGGAACTCGTCGCGCTGCATCCTCAGGATCGTGCGCAGACGCGCCACGTCGCCCTGTGTGTAAAGCCTGTAGCCGCCGGGAGTGCGCCGCGGGGTCAGCAGCTTTTGATCCTCCAGGTAGCGGATCTTTGAGATCGAGATGTCAGGGAACTCCTGCACGAGCGCCTTGCAGACGGCGCCGATCGTGATCGACTTTTGACGAGGCCCATCCGCGGGAGCTCCTACAGTCGCGCCGGCCGCGAGCTCGTCCTGCAGCTGGGTGGGCGGGATCTCTTCCATTTGAGGGATCTGGGTAGCCATCAGCGGATGTGGAACGTCAGCTTGTACTTGCCGATCTGCACCTCGTCGCCCTCATCAAGGCGTTGAGACTCGATCCGCGAGCGGTTCACGTAGGTCCCGTTCAACGAGCCGCAGTCGTCGAGATACCACTGCTCGCCGCGGCGGATCAGCAGCGCGTGGTCGCGCGAGACAGTCACGTCGTCGAGGAACACCTCGGCATCCGGGCGCCGGCCGATACTCATGCGCTCGTGGTCCACGGCGAAGCTCTCGCCGACGCGTCCCCCGCCGGCGCGGATCACGAGCGCCGGGCCGTTCGCCGTGACATCGCCGACCTCGATCGGCACGAGCTCGCCGGCGTCGTCGATCCGGTAGGTCGCGGTGACCGGATCCCCCCCGCTGCCGACGCTCTCGCCGCGCGTGAGCAGCGCGCCGCAGCGCTGACAGTAGTTGGCACCCTCGTCGTTGACGAAGCCGCACTCGGTGCAGTGCAGGGCCATCGCGCTCCCAACCCTGCTCAGGAGACCCGCGACCGCGCGCCACGCGCCAGCGTGCGTCCCATGCCGATCACGATTGGCCGTCCTGCGCCGAGTCGGTCTGGTTCTGGGCGAGGATGTCGGTCAGCCGTTGGACGTCGTCGCCGGTGATCATCACCTCGCCGCCGTCATGCTTCTTGCGCAGGCGGTTGACCAGCTCGGCGCGCAGGATGTCGATCTTGCCGTGCAGGATACGTCGCCGATAGGAGATCTCGGTCTCCTCCGCGGTCAACTCCTGGATCAGGTCTTTCAGCTCGGTGTCTTGCAACGAGCCAAGGTCTGGGAACGTCTCCATCGCGGGCTTCTCCTATCGAAGACTTGCGCCGGGCACGCCGGGCAGAACTACCGGCGCAACCGCCGGAATGCCGGAGTATAGACCAAAAGGTCAGGCTGAGCTTGAGAGTCTGCGCAGTTGGCGCGCGCCATCGCGCACATACAGCCCCGTGGCTACCAGCGCGAGCGCTAGGCCGATGTAAAGCAGCGCCTCGCCGACCGTGCGCCAGCCGACCATCGCGAAGAAGAACGCGCCCATCACCGGCGCGACCGCCAGACGTCCCGGCCAGTTGATGCGCAGCTCGACCCCGCGAGTGAGGCCGTAGCGGCCGAGCACGAGCATCGCCAGCTCGCGTAGCGCCAGCACCGCGATCGCCCAGCGCGGCAGCAACTGAAAATGCCAGCAAACAACCACGCCCGAGACGACCAGCAGGCGGTCCGTAACGGGGTCCATCAGCGCGCCCAGCCGGCTGTACTGCCCGGTCACACGCGCGGCGATCCCGTCGGCGTAATCGCCCCAGGCGATCACCGCGAACAGGGTCGCGCCCAGCGCGCCCGTGCCATCGCCGCTCGAGAGCTCCACGACGAGGAACAACGGAATCAGCGCGAGCCGCGTGAAGCCGATCGCGTTGGGCAGCGTCCACGGGCGCAATGGCTGGCCCGCCGCGACCTGCGGGGGGGGCGGGCCGGAGCGGTCCAGGCCGAACAGCCGGCGGACGCTCAGCCGTGGGTTGGCGCCCGCACCCTGCGAAGCAGTCTCTAGGGGAGGCTCCGCCACAGCTCGTCCACCGCCCGGATCAGCTCGGCGGGCTCACCGCTCAGTGGAATGCCCGCCGCTGATTGGCGTCCCCGACGCACCTGAACCTCTACCTCGCCCGACTCCAAGGACTTGCGTCCGACCGTCAGCCGCAGCGGACACCCCAGCAGCTCGGCGTCGGCGAACTTCTCGCCGGGGCCGGCTTCGCGGTCGTCATAGAGGACATCCACCCCGCCTCCCAGCAGCGTCTCATAGAGCTTCTCGGCCGCCTCACGCTCGGGAGTACCGGCCTTGCCGATCGCGACCAGGTGCACGGCGAACGGGGCGAGCGCTTTCGGCCAGGAGATGCCGTGCTCGTCGGCGAACTGCTCCACGGCGGCCGCGACGATGCGCGCGGGGCCGATCCCGTAGGAGGCCATCCACACCGGCAGCTCGGCCCCGGTCTCGTCGAGGTAGGTGGCTCCGAGCGGCTCGGAATAGCGGGTGCCGAGCTTGAAGATGTTGCCGATCTCGATCGCCGGCTCGATGCTCAAGCGCTCGCCGTCCTTGAAGTACTCCTCGCCGACCTTCTCCACCCCGGGGCTGTTGAGCGCGACCTCGACGTTCGCCGCATAGCCGGACCCCAGCACGACTTCGTCCTCGCCGGCGGCGCACGGCGCCATGTACTCGTGGGCGCCGAGACCGCCCATCATCCCGACGTCGCCCTCCACCCGATAGAAGCGCAGGCCGGTGCGCTGCATGATCTGCTCGTAGGCGCCGACATGCAGCGCGTAGCGCTCCTCCATGCCCACCCGGTCGCGGTCGAAGCTGTAGGAGTCCTTCATCACGAACTCCCTCGTCCGCAGCACCCCGGCGCGCGGGCGCGGCTCGTCGCGCTCCTTGACCTGGAAGTGGTAGACGATCAGCGGCAGGTCGCGGTAGGAGCGCACAGCCTGGGCGATGTGGAACGTGACGGCCTCCTCGTGGGTCATCGCCAGCACGAGCTCCGAGCCCTTGCGGTCGGTCAGCTTGAACAGCTCCTCGATCTCGATCCGCCCGGTCTTGCGCCACGGCTCCGCCGGCTGCAGCACCGGCATCAGCATCTCCTGAGCGCCGATCGCGTCCATCTCCTCGCGAATGATCGCCACCACCCGCTGATGCACGCGCCAGCCTGCCGGCAGCCACGTCCACATCCCGGCGCCCATCTGCCTGACGAGCCCCGCCCTGACCATCAGCTTGTGCGAGATCGCCTCCGCGTCGGCGGGCGGCTGCTTCTCCGTTGGCAGTAGATACTCGGACAATCGGGGCATCGTGGGGTCAGAGCCTAGCCGTCCCTTTGATAGAACAGCAGTCACCGACCAATCTTCGATCCAGACCCTACAAGGAGCCCCAATGGCCTATTCAGTTCCCCCGCTTCCCTACGCCTACGACGCCCTGGAGCCGCACATCGACAAGGCGACGATGGAGTTCCATCACGACAAGCACCATCAGGCTTATGTGGACAAGGCCAACGCCGCCCTGGAGGGCACGGAGTGGGCTGACAAGCCGGTCGAGGAGGTGCTGCAGAACCTCGACAGCCTCGGCGAGAAGAAGGGGCCGGTCAAAAACAACGGTGGCGGGCACTACAACCACTCGCTGTTCTGGGAGAGCATGTCCCCCAGCGGTGGCGGCGAGCCTAGCGGCGAGCTCGCGCAGGCGATCGACTCGACGTTCGGCTCCTTCTCGGACTTCAAGACGAAGGTCAAGGAGACCGGCGTGGGTCAGTTCGGCTCCGGCTGGTCGTGGCTCGTGCACGACGGCTCGGGCCTGGCAGTGGTTGGAAGCGCCAATCAGGACACCCCGCTCTCTGACGGCAAGACGCCGCTGCTCGGCGTCGACGTGTGGGAGCACGCCTACTACCTGAAGTACCAGAACCGCCGCCCCGACTACATCGAGGCGTGGTGGAACGTCGTCGACTGGAGCAAGGTCGCCGAGCGCTTCTCAGCCGGTAAGAGCTAAACGCCGAGCGGGTCAGTACCAGACGCCGCACGCAAGCGCAGACGTGCCACCGATCGTCCGAGATCGGCCAGCACGGCGAGCATTGCGGGTGGCGTCTGGCGGCGCTCAGCTGCGGCTGAAGCGCCGGCCAGCCACCGGCGAGACGGCCTCGTCTAGCGCGACGGCCGGCTCGAGCATCGCCTCGAGCACCGCGTCGGCCTCCTCGGCCGCGGCGGCCTCCATCGCGGCGACCCGCTCCGGGGTCATCTGGGTGTCGTCCTCGTTCTCGGCCAGCCACTCGCGCGCCTCGGCGGCGGCGGCCTCGTCGCGCTGGACGGTCTTGCCGGCCGCGTAGTAGCGGTCGATCTCCTTGAACAGCTCGTCGACGAGCTGCTCTGTCGGCACCTTCTTCAGCGGCTCGCCCTTGGAGTAGATCATGCCCATGTCCTTCGCGCCGGTGATCCCGAAGTCGGCGTGCCGTGCCTCGCCGATGCCGTTCACCGCGCAGCCCAGCACCGAGACCTCGATTGGGTCCTCGTAGGCTTCCAAACGCCGCTCCACTTCGACGACGACCGTGTCCATGTCGAACTGCAGCCGCCCACAGGTGGGACAAGCGATCAGATCGGGGCCGCGCTCGCGTAGCTTCAGCGCCTTGAGGATCTCCCAGGCGACCTTCACCTCCTCCTCGGCGTGGAAGGTAGACAAGGAGATCCGGATCGTGTCGCCGATCCCGTCCGCGAGCAGCGTGCCGAGCCCGACCGCGGACTTCAGCGAGCCCGACCACTTCGTGCCGGCCTCGGTCACGCCCAGGTGCAGCGGGTAGGGAATGCGCTCGGAGAGCATCCGATTCGAGGCGATCGTGTTCGGGACCGACGTCGACTTCATCGAGACCTTGAAGTTCTCGAAGTCCAGACGCTCCATCAACTGCACCGTCTCGATCGCGGCCGTGACGAGCGCCTCGACGGGGTTGTCGTACTCGAGCTGGCGCAGGTGCTTCGGCAGCGAGCCGGAGTTGACCCCGACGCGCAGCGGCGTGCCGCGCTGCTTGGCCAGGGCGATCACCTCGGCGACCTTCTCCGGGCCGCCGATGTTGCCGGGGTTCAGCCTGACGCAGTGCGCGCCCGCTTCGATCGCCTTCAGGGCGAGCGTGTGGTTGAAGTGGATGTCGGCGATCACCGGGATCGGCGACTGCGCGACGATGCTTTTCAGCGCCTCGGCGTCCTGCTCGCGGGGAACCGCCACACGCACGATGTCCGCGCCGGCGTCGGCGACCGTGCGGATCTGGTCCATCGTCGCCGTCAGGTTCGCGGTCTCGGTCTTGGTCATCGTCTGCACCGCGACCGGCGCGCCGCCGCCGATCGAAACCGAGCCGACCTGGATCTGCCGCTTGGAGGCCATAGGCTGATTCTACGATGCCCGACGTCTACGCCACCGCGCATGGTCCGCTCGCCCGCCTGGCCTCGCCCCTGGCCGCCCACGCCCGTGCTCGGCGTCACGCGCATTTCTTCGCGCTCACGCGGCTGCCGGAGGGCGTGCGGGTGCTGGATGTCGGCTGCGGGCGGATCGGACTACGTGCGCTCGAGCCGGCGCTTGACGTCACCGGCGTCGACCTTGCAGAGCGCCCCGACTATCCCGGGCCGTTCGTCCAGGCCGACGCATCCGAGGGACTGCCGTTCGCCGACGGGGAGTTCGAGCTCGTGTACTGCTCGAGCGTGATCGAGCACGTCCCGCCGGACCGCCGGGAGGCGTTCGCGCATGAGATCCGGCGTGTCGGCAGAGGCTGGTTCGTGCAGACGCCCGCGTGGTCGTTTCCGATCGAGCCCCATGCGCTGCTGCCTGGGGCTCACTGGCTGCCGCCGAGACTGCGTCGCCCCTACTGGACGCTGGGAGCGATGGGCGAGTGGGAAGACATCTCGCTGCTCAAGCGGGGCGAGGTCGAGGCGCTGTTCGGGCCGGCGCTACCGGAGCGGGTCGGGCCGCTCACAAAGAGCTGGGTGTGCGTCACCCCGCCAGGCGGCTGATGTCGTTGCTGACGCCGTTGATCACGAGGAACAACAACAAAATGATCCCAACCGAGCTGTAGCGCCACATGACCATGACCGATACCGGCCTACCACGCACCTTCTCCGCTACGGCCCATAGGATGTGCCCTCCGTCGAGCGGCAGGAACGGGAACAGGTTGAGCACCGCGAGCACGAGCGAGAAGAAGCCGAGGAATACCAGCGCGTAGCCGGCCCCGGCGACGACTGTTTCATGCGCGATTTCGGTGACGCCGATGATGCTGTGGAACTGATGGCGCACCTTTGCGCTCGTGAACGCCTTGCCGATGTTCGAGACCATGCTCGTGGTCGTGCTCCACATCTCTCCGATCGCCGTCCCAGCGGCGCTGAACACCCCGTAGTGCTTGGCCGCCACCGCGAAGCCGAAACCCACCAGCATCCGCCCTTCCGCCCTGTCGTAGCGGGGGAATATGGAGAGAGTCAGCGTCCGTCCCGCTCTGCGGATCGTCAGCTGCACCGGCGTGGCCGCGCGACAGCCTTCGGTGAGCGCACCGGTGCAGCGATGTTCAGCGATCCGCTGCCGCGTAGATTCGACCGTGGTGGCGGGGCTTCCATCGACCGCGAGGATCCGATCGCCGGGCCGCAGCACTCCGTCAGCCGCCTTTCCAGGCTCGATCGCGCCGATGGAGCTCGTTGCAACCACCGTGTGAATCGAAGGGTTGAGGTTCTCCAAGGTGCTCGCGCCGCTGAGGCTGCCGGTGAAGAGGATCGCCCAAAACAAAAGGAAAGCAATCAGGATGTTCACCCCCGGCCCGGCGAGGATCACCGCAATCCGCTTCCACGGCGCCTGCGTGTAGTAGGCGCGCCGCGCCACCTCCGGATCGAGATCTTTGATCTCTTCGGGGTTCATCCCGGAGATCTTCACGTAGCCGCCCGCCGGGATCAGACCGATCGCGTACTCGGTCTCGCCCCGGCGCACCCTGAAGATCGTGGGCGGGAAGAACAGCGAGAAGCGCTCCACGCGCATGCCGACGGCCTTGGCCACGGTGAAGTGCCCGAGCTCGTGCAGCACCACCAGCGCGCAGATGCCGAGGATTGTCAGGAGCCAGCTCATGGGGTTAGTTTGGCAGGCATGCTCGCTGTTGCCGCCAATTGCATTTCAAGGACGATGCATGATCGTCAGCCCAAGCAGGTCCGCGGCTTCCCGCGTGGCGGAGTGCTCGAGCGTGGACGCGGGCCGCACGCAGCGCGTCTCGCCTTCAAAGCCTGTAACGAAGATCAGCTCGCCATCACCGACTTGACGATCGTCTTCCCGCCCTGCACCGACAGAATCAGGTTTGCAGCGAGGAGATGGTGCTTTACCTGAGCGAGTCGCCGCCTGCCCGCGGCTGTGAGGTGGAGCACAGCAGCCGCGCTCTTGCCCTTCGCAAGGGAGAAGTATCCCCTGGCGAGCACCAGGGTCTCCCGATGAGAGGCCGCCTTCCCTCCCTCATGGCGGCTGGTCATGACCTGCGAGGTCAACTCGATTGTCCCTCTGCACGTCGCGTCGCTGCAGCTCAGGAGCAGCGCCACAGTGCTTCCCGATATGACGATCTTCGACGTCGGAGCCGTAACGACGGGCGGGGCTTGAGCCGGTGCCGGCGTTGCGGTGGATGCCGGTGTGCTCGTGCCGGCTGTCGATGAGGTCGTCTGCGTGGAGGTCGAGGTCGGCGAGGTCGACGGCGCGGGCGCCGGGGGCACTACCGGAGTGACACCGTGCGGGATGGGTGGTTTGGGCGGGATCGGGGGTGGACCCGAGGAGCCCGGTTCTTCGGGTCGGAACAGTGTGGCGTCAACGGCGACCGTATCTGCACCCACAGTCACTTCGACCGGCTGTGCACGGTCATAGGTAGCCTGACCGTTGTAGTACTGGACCTTGTAGGGCTTGGCCGCATCGAACCCAATCACGTAGCTGCCCGCCGACAATCCCGCTATCGCGTATTCGCCGTTGCGGTTGCTCAGCGCGCAAGCAGCGGCTTCCGTGGAGCTGATCAGAGCGCAAACGAGTGCGTTGGCGAGCGGACCCGCGGAGGCTGACCTCACCCTACCGGTCACGCGACCACCGAGCCGGAGGTGCGCGTCCACGCCAGAGCTGGTTTCGCCGACAGCCACCGGCACCAGCGTCGCGGCCTTGGCACTGTCTTGCCCATCGAAGTACTGCCTAACGTAGTCAAGAGTGCTTTCCGGCGGTACCGAGAATTCCACCGCATATTCGCCCACCGGCAGGCCGGCGATCGTGTACTGGCCGTTCTGTCCGGTGCTCGCACACGCACCCACTTCTTCCTGTTCGGCGTAGGCGCACACCAATATCCCCTGAATCGTCGCCGAGGTCGAGGCGTCGGTCACTTCGCCGCCAATCCGCCCCCCTTCGCTCATTCGTGCGTCGATGCCGATGTCGACCGTTTCAGGGCCAACCGTCACGGCGGTCGCTTTTTCAGGAGATGCAACACCGTTGTAGTACTGCGTCACGTAGTTGAGCCCACTCCCATACGGAGATGAGAATTCGACGAGATATTCGCCGCTCGAGAGGCCGGAGATCGAGTACTCGCCGCCCACTTCAGTGGTGGCGCACCGGCCGAAGAGCCCTGCTTCTTCAGCCGCGTCGTAGGCGCACACTTCCATCCCTGCGATCGGCTGCCCGCTCGACGCACTCGACACCACCCCTCTGATGTGCGAGCCAGTGCTTTCGGGTTCCACCAGTTCCGCGTCGATTTCGGATGTCGTGACGCCGGCGCTCACCTTCACGTGCTGGGCTTCTGAGAGCGTGTGCTCGCCGCCGTAATACCGGACCGGGTAACGGGTGGATGGGTAGGAATAGAATTCGACGGTGTATTCGCCGCTCTTGAGGCTCGAAATCGTGTAATCGCCATTGGCGTCTGTTTTGGTGCACCGTTCTGGCTGCTGGCCGCCCACCTGTAGCGCACACACCCAGATTTCGCCGATCGCCGCCTTGGAGACGGCATCGATGACCGTACCGGTGATTACGCCGTACTTGGCTTGGAGCGCCGCATCGATGCCGGTGATATTTTCTCCTGCAGTGGTGTGCAGTTCCGTGGATTCCGTGGAGACTCCAACGTGGCTCCAATACTGGTTTTCGTATTCGTAATCGTTTGGCTTGGGGTGAAATTCGATCTGATCGGTGCTCGTCGCGACCCCGGTGATCTGATATTCGCCATTCTGGTTCGGGTCAGTGCAATACCCAGAGGTTTCTTCCCTAGGGGCCATTCCGTCAAATTCTTCCTTGACGCGTTCGCTGAGACACACTTCGACTTCACCCGCCTCCATAGGCTTGCCAGTACTGGCACTGGTCACATCTCCTGAGATCGTGGTGCCTGTCAGCACGCTGGCATTGATACCCACAAGCGTTTCGCCCTGATTGACCCACATCGGCTTCGCGTCGTCATAGCGCTGGCCTACGTATGGCCGTTCCGGCCAGAACGACACGTAATAGCTGCTGGTTTCCAGTCCATCGATCAGATAGTTGCCTTCTGCGTCGGTCTTGGCGCACTTCGTTTCGAGCACCGGCCCAAACCCGGTAGCGCACGCCTGCACCCCTGAGACGGGAAGCCCGGTAGCCGCGCTCGTGACGCGCCCTCCGATCTGTGCGCCTTCGGGCAATGCCGCGTCGATGTTTGCGGTTGTTTCGCCCGCGGAGACCTGTGCACCTCGCTCGTAGTAGCGCTGTGGGGTTTCGGGAAGATAGTTCAACGCCCCGGGTTTGAACTTCATCGTATAACTCACTGGTGCGAGACCAGAGAACTCGTAGACGCCTTCAGCGTTAGTGCTCAGGCACGTAGGTTCTTCGGGCCATTCTCCGGAAGGCGAGGCGCAGACTTCGACGCCGTCGATCGGGGCTTTCGTAGAAGCGTTGGTGACCACACCTTCGACGCGGCCTTCGGGTAGCAGTTCCTCGTCAATGCCGGTGAAGACTTCCCCTACTGGAACCGTGAGTTCCGTCGCCTTAGATGGGATGTACGCGCCGTTATAAAACGTGCGAGAGACCAAGCCGCTGCCGGAGGGAGCATTGAACTCCACGTGCACCGGCACCGCCGGCGCCGGCACCACGTAGGTACCGTCGACCCCCGTGCTCACACATTTCTGTTCATAGACAAACCGCCCGGCACACACTTCGACGCCCTGAATCGGGGCCTTCGTCACGGCGCTCGTCACCGTGCCGGTAATCTGGTCGCCTTCGCCGGCGAGAGCGGTGGCCGCAAGGCCGAGGGGAAGCGCCACGGCGGCCAGCACAACGAGCAGGCACAGCACACGCATACGCAGCGCAGACCCAGCCCGCCCGCGGCCCGACCTCCTATCGAACGACTCACGGCCCAGCCGTCTCATGCACCCCACCGCGCCACTCCTGTCAGCCGCTGACGATCGTCGCGAAGATACCAGATGCCGGAAAGCTGCGCTCGATGCGACGATACGGCGGACGGCTCGAACACCTACAGGCTCGCCTGCACGTGCCCGCAGTCCGTGACGGCATATGTCGGGTCGTAGTAGGTCTGGGCTTCCCACTTGAGCTTGAAGTCGTGAACAAAGCGTTTCAGGGCACGCTGCTGGCTGTGTGCCCCGTGATGACCCGCGAGCACATGTTGAGCACGTAGGTGGTCAAACGTGTGACGAACTTCGCCTTCTGAGACGTGGATGTTCAGATCGGTTGCTTCGCCGAGCACCCAGTCGGAGGAGATCAGGAAGCTCATGGCCTGCTTCATCACTTCGCTCGCTGAGAGACGGTGCTTTGAGGAGCCTTCCGATTTCTGCGCGACGACCGCCCAATGCGAGAACGTCGCTCCCGTGATCGATTGCGAGCCGATGCACGCAACGATCTGTTCCGGGGCCGGACTCAGCGGGTTGGCCAGCGGCGATGTGGTCGGCGGTGCACTTCCGGGGTAGCCGCGGGTGGCGGACATCCTCCAGCTGGCGCTTGGGCACCGGCCGGTACGGCGAACATCACGAGTGCACAGAAGACGGCTACGCCTGCCGGCGTGCGCAAACGCGAGCTGTTTTGCGCACGCAGTCGTAGCACCGAGTGCACTCTAACCGATGCGATTGCTCCTCGGAAGCAGTCACCGCGTCAGGGACCGGGATATTCGATCAGCGCGACCATCGGAGCATTTTCAGCATTCAGGGTAAAACAGAAGAACATTACATAGAGCGCGTTCAAGCTCGTGTGCCCGCGCGGCTATCTCTGCCCTGGTCCTCCAATTGCCGGGCTTGGCGACATCGGTCGGGTAGTTCCTCGAGCAGTGACGCCCCCTCTGCCCGGTCGCGGTCGTGCAGGACGGCGTGAACCTTTCGCCCAGCGGTGTCGAGATGGATGCTGGAGAGGCGCACGCGGCGCTGGATCGGGCCCTCAAGCAGGCGGATGCTCTGCACCTTTGCCAGGGGCACCCAGTCGGTCGCGCGCTGTAGGCGACCGCTGGTGGTGACCGCGTAGAGCTCGTTGGCTCCCCACGACAGCAGGCGGAAGCGCAGGGGGGACTTCCAGCGCGCGCGGGCCGGTGGGGCGAGTCGCTCCTGCGGCAGGCCGGGGAAGACCCTGGCCAGGAGGAACTCGGCCTGCTCGCGGCTGCCCACCGGAAGTAGCGCACGCGCGGCTTTGGACTGATTGCGGTCCTGGCGGCCTTTGGACTTCTGGGTGGCAAGGGCCACCTCCAGCCGGCACCATCCGAAGGGTTTCCAAGCCAACGGCTCGATCATCCGGATTGCCTGGATCCTGCCCCGGGGGATCGTCTCGGCCGAGGTTTCCACCAAGCCCGACCGCAGATGCAGCCCGTCGGGAGCGTCGGTCACCGCGAGGCGGTAATCGCCGTTGAAGCGGCGAAACAAGCCGACCAGGAGCCCGATCAGCGCGATCGCCCCGACGCTGAGGACGGCCGCCGCCGCGCCAGGAGCGACGATCGCGAGTACGAGCAGCGCCACGATCACCAGCTCGAGCACAAGCCCGCTCCCACTGAGCAGGATCGATGCAAATAGCCGGACGGGTGGGACGGTCAGCAATGCCTGCTCTGCCGCCGGCGGCGTCTCCTCGGCCACGCCGTGACTGAGGGCCAGCAGACGCGCCCGCAGCGTCTCGGCCTCCGCGCTCGTCAGATAGGCCAGGCGGCCCGCCTTGCGACCGCCACCGGCCAGCCGGATCCGCAGCTCCGCCAGGCCGAAAACCCTGGCCAAACCGGGGCGAACGGTATCGATCGCCTGGATCTGGCTCAGTGGAAAGCGCTCCGAGGTCCGCCGGAGGAGGCCGCTCTCCACCCGCAGAACCCCGCCTTCCACACGCCACCTCGTGACCAGCCAGGAGATCAACCCAACCACGAAGACCACGATGAGGATGCCGAGGTGGCCAAGATCATTGCCCAGTGACCCCCGTTGGTGGCTGAGTAGCGGGATCAGCAGAACCACGACGATCGCGATCGCGCCCCGTCCTGCCCTCACCAGCGGCGACAGCGGGTGCAGGCGCTGCCAATCGCCCCCAAGCCCAGCCGCCGCCTGGCGTTCTGGCGAGGAGAGTCTGCCGGCCGGCAGTCCAGGGTCGCCTGGGTCGCTCACAGCCCCATCGCGTGACTCTCGCCCAGGGAGGTGAGCTGGTCGCGCAGGCGCGCCGCCTCGGAAGCGGGTAGTCCGGGGATGCGCGCGTCACTCGCGGCCGCCGCGGTGTGCATCTGCACGGTGGCCAGCCCAAACGCCCGCTCAAAAGGGCCCGCAGTGACCTCGACGTACTGCATCCGCCCGTACGGAATCACCGACGTCCGTCGGAACATCACACCCCGCCTGACCAGTAGATCCTCAGCCCGCTCGGCATAGCCCCAGGCCCGCACCCGCCGTCCCGCCACAACATCGGCGATAGACCCGGCGAGCATCACGACGATCACAGCCACCACGGCAAGCACGCCGGCGCCGAGCGCGACGGTGATGCCGAGCGCAAGCATGAGCGAACCCAGCGTGCTCGCCACCACCTCATAACGCCGCAGCACTCGCAGCCGCGGCGAAGGCGCATTCCAGTCCAGTGCGCCCGCGTCGAGATCCCCGTACCCCACCATTCTCGCGACGATACTGCGCCATCGGACGCGACGCGACGCCGCACGCGAGACTGCTACACGAAGTCGCGTCCCGTGACACGCGACGCCCTTGGCATAAGACAGACATCTGAGGTCAGCGACTGCTGTTGCTGCCGCTCCCTTCGTCCTGTGCCTGATCATCGAGCTCCGCCACGACCTCTCCGGCAATCTCCCGCGCCTCGCGATCCGCCTCGTACAGAGACTCGAACGCTCGCACCGGCGCGACCGGGAGCTCGGAGAGCGTCCGCTCGATCACCTCGGGAATCCCGTTGAAGTGCAGCCGCCCCTCCAGGAACGCATGCACCGCGACCTCGTTGGCGGCGTTCAGCACGCACGGCGCCGTTCCGCCCGCCAGCGCCGCCTCGCGCGCCAGTCGCAGACACGGAAAAGCGTTGAGGTCGACCGGCTCGAACGTCAGCTCTCCCACCTTGGCAAGATCGATCGGCTCGATCGGCAACTCCACGCTCTCGCCGCCGTGCAGGGCATAGGAGATCGCGATCCGCATGTCCGGTGGCCCGAGGTGCGCGAGCATCGCCCCATCCGCCAGCTGAACAATTCCGTGCACGAGCGACTGGGGATGGACGACGACATCGATCCGGTCGTAGGGCGTGCCGAACAGGTGATGGGCCTCCATCAGCTCGAGGCCCTTGTTCATCAACGTCGCCGAGTCGATCGTGATCTTCCCGCCCATCGCCCACGTCGGATGGTTCAAGGCCTGCTTCACGGTCACGTCCTGGAGTTCCGCGTGCGTCCTGCCGCGGAAGGGGCCGCCGCTGGCAGTGATCGTCAGGCGCTCGACCGCCCCCGGCGACTGTCCGGCGAGCAGCTGATGCAGGGCGGTGTGCTCGGAGTCGACCGGCGTGATCTGCGCGCCCGTCGCTTCCGCGAGCGCGCTCACCAGCTCACCGCCGACGACCAGCGACTCCTTGTTGGCGAGCGCCAGGTCGATACCCTCGCCGAGCGTCGCCACCGTCGGACCGAGGCCCGCTGAGCCGACGAGCGCGTTCAGCACGAGGTCCGCACCGGACTCGACCACGAGCCGCACGAGGCCCTCCGGCCCGCTCAGCACTTCCCCGTCGGCCCATGCCTCCGCGGCACGCGTTGCGGCGCCCTCGTCGACGAGGGCGATCTTAGGTACCCCATGGGCACGGGCCTGCTCGACAAGCGTCTCCCACGAGCGCTCGGCGGAGAGACCCACGAGCTCCAGCTCACTGCTGCGCTTCAGGATGTCGAGCGCCTGAGTGCCGATCGAGCCAGTGGAGCCGAGGATCAACAGGCGCCTGGTGCTAGACATAAGCGCTCCAGATGTAATAGCCCACAACAGCCGCGAACAGCACCGCGTCCAAACGATCCAAAGCCCCCCCATGCGCCCCGAACACCCGCCCGGTGTCCTTCGCGCCGGCCTCGCGCTTGACGAACGACTCGAACAGGTCGCCGATCGGTGCCACGATCGCCACGCCGAGACCGAGCACGAGCGCGTGCGTGCCGGGCAGCCAGCCCTGGTAGCGCCCGGCGAACCAGACGCCGAGGACCGCGCAGACCATGCCGATCAGAAGGCCCTCGACCGTCTTGTTCGGGGAGATGTGCGGCGCCAAAGGACGTTGCCCGAAGATCCTGCCGCCGAGGTAGGCGCCGGTGTCGCCGAGGAACGTGCCGACGAGCACATCGATCACGATCCCCAGTCCGTGCGGCAGACCGCGCAGGAGCACCGCGTCGGCGAGCGCGAAGCCGATCCAGTAGATCCCCAATAGCGTCACCGCCATCCCCCCCACGCTCGGCCGGGTCTGCAGCAGCGTCAGCCCGAACAGCATCGGCAGCGCCGCGACCGCGACGAGCAGGATCTGGAACTGGCCGCCGTACAGCGCCGCCGCCAAGAGGCCGGCGAGCGCGATGAAGCCGGCCAGGCGGACCGGGTTCGCGCGGTCGTACATCGCGTAGAGCTCGTGCATGCAGATACAGCCGAGCACGAACAGCCCGAGCGCGAACACCAAGCCGCCCTCGATCACGAGGAACAGCGCGACGGCGATCGCGGGCACGGCGGCGAGCAGTCGCGCGTTCAGATCCGAGCGCTGCCCGCCCGCCGGTGGCCTGCGCGCGCTCGTCCGTCCAGGAGCACGCCCAGCCCGGGCGGAGGGTCGTGCGGGACGGGGAGAGACCGCTCTCCGCGAGCCGCCAGCAGGCGTGTGGGCGTCGCCAGCCATCGCGCCGCTCATCGCCCGCCAAAGCGCCGGCGACGCTCTGAGAACTCGGCCAGCGACTCTTCGAGCGCCGTGCGCGTGAAGTCCGGCCACAGCTCGTCACGAAAGATCAGCTCGGAGTAGGCGGACTGCCACAGCAGATAGTTGGACAGCCGCCGCTCGCCGCTGGTGCGGATGATCATGTCCGGGTCGTGCATCTCCGGGGCGTAGAGACCTTGGCGGAACTCCTCCTCGGTGCTCCCTTCGAAGCGTCGCGCGGCGTCGAGGATCTCGGCGCGCCCGCCATAGTTGAAGGCCACAAACAGGGTGATTTGATCGTTAGCGGCAGTCAAGGTTTCCGCGCCGTCCATCTGCTCCACGAGCTGCGCGCTGACGCCGGCGCGGCGCCCGATGAAGCGCATCCGCACGCCCTCCTCGTGGAGCTCCGGGGTCTCACCTGCGATTCGCTGGGAGAACATCGCCATCAACCCTTCCACCTCCGCCGCGGGGCGCGACCAGTTCTCGGTCGAGAAGGAGTACACGGTCAGCTCTTCGATCCCCAGCTCAGCGGCGTCTCGCAGGCGCGCCTTGACCGTGTCGGCGCCGGCGCTGTGGCCCTCGTTGACGGGCACGCCGTGAGCGCGCGCCCAGCGACCGTTCCCGTCGGTGATGATCGCGACATAGCGCGCCGAATCCGCCGTGGGCGGCATCAGACCTCGAGGATCTCCTGCTCCTTGGCCTTCAACACGCCGTCGAGCTCTGCGACCTTGCCGTCAGTGAGCTTCTGCAGCTCGACCTCGGCGCGGTGCTCGTCGTCGGAGCTGGCTTCCCCTTCGGACTTCAGCTCGCGCAGGTGCTGCATTACGTCGCGGCGGACGTTGCGGATCGCCACGCGACCCTCCTCCGCCAGGTTGCGCACGACCTTGACCAGCTCGTGCCGACGCTCTTCGGTCAGCTCGGGCACCGCCAGACGGATCAGGTTGCCGTCGTTGGACGGGTTCAGGCCGACGTCGGACTCGTTGATCGATTTCTCGATCTCCTTGATCGAGGACTTGTCATACGGCTGCACGGTGATCAGGCGGGCCTCCGGCGCGGAGATCGTGGCGAGCTGGTTCAGCGGCGTGATCGCGCCGTAGTAGTCGACGACGATCCGGTCGAGCAGGCCCGGGCTGGCGCGTCCGGTGCGCACGGTGGAGAACTCCTGGTGGGCCGACTCCAGCGACTTCGTCATGCGCTCGCGCGCGTCGTCGAGCAGCTCGTCGATCACGTTTTCAGTCGAGGCCATCGCCATCTCCTTGCGCTGTCGAAACCAAAGTGCCCACGCGTTCGCCAGAGATTATCCGCGGGATGCTCGTCGCATCGTCCATGTTGAACACGTTCAAGGGCATCGAGTTCTCCATGCACAGCGCCAGCGCCGTCGAGTCCATCACCCGCAGACGGCGCTCGAGCGCCTCCATGTGCGTGATCTCGGGGATGAACTCCGCCTCAGGATCGAGCGCCGGGTCTGCCGTATAGACACCCTGCACGCCGTTCTTGGCCATCAGGATGATCTCCGCGTGGATCTCCGCCGCCCGCAGCGCGGCGGCGGTATCGGTCGTGAAGAACGGGTTGCCGGTGCCCGCCGCGAAGATCACGACGCGCCCCTTCTCCAGATGGCGCATCGCGCGACGGCGGATGTAGGGCTCGGCGACCTCGGAGATCCCCAGCGCGGACTGCACGCGCGTGGGGCTGCCCAGCTTCTCCAGCGCATCCTGCAAGGGCAGCGCGTTGAGCACCGTGGCGACCATCCCCATGTAGTCGGCGGTCGCGCGGTCCATGCCCGCGGCGGCGCCCTTCATGCCGCGGTAGATGTTGCCCGCGCCAACCACGATCGCCACCTCGACCCCCTGGGCGCGCACGTCTGAGACCTGCCGTGCGACCTCGAGCACGCGCTCGGGATCGGTGCCGTACTGCAACTCGCCCATCAAAGCCTCGCCGGAGAGCTTCAGAAGGATGCGTTTGAACGCGGGGTCGGGCATACGCCCGGAGCCTACTGTCCTACTGCAAAGCGTGTGAAACGGCGTATGACGACATTCTCGCCCGTGGTGGCGGTCAGCTCGTCGCGCAGCTGCTGGACGGTCTTGCCCTCGAACTTGGGGTTGTGCATCTCCTGCTCGAGCAACACGATCGTTCCAAGCCACGAGTCGAGCTTGCCGGAGACGATCCGCTCGCGCACGTTCTCGGGCTTGTCCGCGGCCTCCTGCTCGTAGATCCGCGCCTCGGCGTCGTGCTGCTCGGCGGGGACGTCCTCGCGGCTGACGTATTTGACGGTCGGGGTTGCGGCGATCTGCATCGCGATGTCGCGCGCAAAGCGGACGAAGTCCTCATTCGTGGCCACGAAGTCGGTGTTGCAGTCGACCTCGATCAGCACTCCCACCTTGGCGCCGGCGTGCACATAGGCCTGGACGGTGCCCTCGGTGGCCACGCGCTCACCGAGGTCCTGGACCTTCTTGCCCTGCTTGACGCGCAGGATCTCGATCGCCTGCTCGATCTCACCGCCGGCCTCGGTGAGCGCCTTCTTGCAGTCCATCATGCCCGCACCCGTGCGCTCGCGCAGGGCCTTCACGTCCTGTGCGCTGATCTCAACGGTGCTCATGACGGGCTCGACGCCTCCTCCGGGACCGGTGCCGCGACCGGCTCCGCAGGGGGCTCGCCCACGGGAGTCTCAGCAGGTGTGGCGGGAGCCGGAGCAGTCGCAGCCTGGGCTGCGGCGGCAGCGGCACGCTCGGCTGCCTCACGTTTGACCTGTTCCTCGGCCTCGCGCTTGGCCTGTTCCTCGGCTTCGCGCTTGGCGCGGGCCTCCGCCTCAATGCGAGCCTTCTCCTCGGCCTCTTTGCGGGCACGATCCTCCTCGGCGCGGAACACCGAGTGCCCCTCGGAGACCACCTGGCCGATCGCCTGGGTGATCAATGCGCAGGAACGGATCGCGTCGTCGTTGCCGGGGATCACGAAGTCGATCCCGTCCGGGTCGCAGTTGGTGTCGACCAGGCCGATAATCGGGATCCGCAGGCGCCTGGCCTCTTTGACCGCTATCTCCTCGGTTTTGAGATCGATCACGAACATCGCGTCGGGCACGCGCTGCATGTTCTTGACGCCGCCGAGGTTCGCCCGCAACTTCGCGAGATCGGCCTGCGCGGCCATCCGCTCGCGCGTGGGCAGCAGCGCAAGCTGGCCGTCGGCCTCATAGCGTTCGAGGTCGTGCAGGCGGCGAATACGCTGGTTGATCGTCTGGAAGTTCGTCAAGAGCCCGCCCAGCCAGCGGTGGTTGACGAAGGGCATTCCGGACGCTTCGGCGACGTCCTTGACCGTGTCGCGGGCCTGCTTCTTGGTGCCGACGAACAGCACGGTCCCGCCGCGATGGGCGAGCGTTCCGGCGAACTCCTGCGCTTGGTTCAGCGCCGCGGAGGTCTTGAGCAGGTCGATGATGTAGATGCCGCCACGCTCACCGTGGATGAAGCGGCGCATCTTGGGGTTCCAGCGGCGTGTCTGGTGACCGAAGTGAACGCCGGCCTCCAGCAGCTCCGCTATGCCTACTTGAGCCACGAGGTACTCCCTTTGTTATGCGATTGGATGCCGTGCGGGGGAAGCGGACCCGGTTACACGACGAAAGTCGCGATCCGGGCAGGGCCGCAATCCTGAACCCGCACGGGTCGAAGATCTGGTTTAACCGCTCAGGATAGCTCTTCAGCTCGCTCGAGCGCCCGCTGGAGGTCCACGGGCAGCGGCGAGATCACCTCGACCGGAGCGCCGGTGAAGGGGTGATCGAAGGAGAGGCGCGCGGCGTGAAGGAACTGGCGCTCTAGGCCCAGCAAGCCCGGGGTCCCGTACTCGGGGTCGCCGCACACCGGGTGCCCAATTGCTTGCAGGTGGACGCGGATCTGATGGGTGCGCCCTGTGTCGAGTTGCAGCCGCAGCAGCGAGGTCTCGGGCAGGGCACGATCGAGCGTGAAGTGGGTGCGCGCCTCGCGCGGGCTCGATCCGCCGACGGTCATGCGTGTGCGTACGCGCGGGTCGCGCCCGATCGGCGCCTCGATCGTCCCGCTGCGCGCCGGCGGGCGTCCCTCCACCAAGGCGATGTACTCGCGCTCGATGCGCCGCTCCGCCAAGGCGGCCTGCAGCAGCCGGTGGGCCTCATCTGAGCGCGAGACGACGAGCAGGCCGGAGGTGTCGCGATCGAGCCGGTGCACAATCCCCGCCCTGCCCTCCTCACCACCGGCCGGATTGAGGCCCGCCCGCCCGAGCAGCTGCGCGAGCGTTCCCTCGCGATGGCCCCGGGCGGGATGGACGACCAGGCCGGGCGCCTTGTCGATGACGAGCAGATGATCGTCCTGGTAAGCGATCGTATATGAGGCCCCACCCACCCCACCCACCCCGGTCACGAGGAGTCCTTGCGTGGGGTCTCCAGGACGAACAGCAGGAGTAGCACGCCCAGCGTGATCGAGGTGTCCGCAAGGTTGAAGGGAGGCCAGCCCAGGGGGAGTTTGATGAAGTCGGTGACCGATCCTTCGTGGAGACGGTCCAGGATGTTGCCGAGCGCGCCGCCGATCAGCATGCCGGTGGGCAGCCAGATCAACGGGCGTGTGGCATGGAGCGCGAAGTAGACGAGCAGCGCGAGCAGCGCTACGCCGATCACGAGCGTCACGACGAGCTGATCGCCGGGGAGAAAGCCGAAGGCGACACCGTGATTACGGGTGTTGACGAGCTGCAGGCCGGGCAGCACGCGACGTTCTTCGCCGGGGAGGATCGAGCGGCGGATTAGGTGCTTTGAGAGCTGGTCCGCGACGAGCACGACGAGCACGACCAGCCCGGCGCGGACCCAGGCGCTGAGGGCGCTGACGGAACTCATTCCGCGGCTCAGCCGTGCAGCAGGCCGCGGACGATCACGCTGTTGACGATCTCCAGGGTGAAGATGGCGAGCAGCGGGCTGAAGTCGATCCCACCGAATGACGGGAGAAAGCGTCGGAAGATGCGCAGGAACGGCTCGCAGATGTCACGCAGGAACCCCATAACGATGTCGGTTACGCGCGAGTAGGGAGGACGCACGCCGAGGGAGAACAGCAGCTGGATCACGATGTAGAGGACGATCAGGAGCGTGTAGACGTAGATCAACGTCGACAGGTATTCCGCCAGTTGGGTGCCGATGCTGGCGAGAATCATCTGGTCTCGAGCACAGCGTCGAGAGCCTCGCTGAAGGCCGCGCGCAGCCCGCCGCGCTCAAGCGCGGCAAGCCCACGGGCAGTGACTCCACCTGGAGAGGCAACCTCGCGGCGGACGGCGAGCGTGTCGTTGCCACGACAGCGCAGCAGCTCGGCGGTGCCGGCGAGCGTCTGCACGACCAGCTCCGCGCTCTGGGCGGCGGGAATGCCGCGGCGCACACCCGCGTCGATCTGTGCCTCGGCGACGAGCGCCACGTAGGCGGGAGCGCAGGACATCAAGCCCATCGCGACGTCGACGAGCGCGTCGGGGAGCGTTACGAGCGTGCCCAGCTCTGAGAACAGCTCAGCGACCGGCTCGTCGAGCGCGTGGCGATCGTCAGGCGCGGCCTGGACGACCGCGCCACGGCGAACCTCTACAGGGAGCGATGGGATAAAACGGTAGACAGGCCTGTCCGGATAAGCGTCTTGCAGGGCCGCGAGGGGCGTGGCGGCGAGAATCGAGGCGACCGCCTTAGCGTGTGGCGCCACTTCGAGTGCGACATCGGCCAGCTGAGCCGGCTTGTGACAGAGCACCACCACCTCGGCGCGCCGAGCCACCTCGGCATTCGTGGCGAGCGCCTCGCCGCCGACCTCGGCGACCAGGGATTGTGCGCGCTCAGCGACCGGATCGGCCACTAGCACCGGACGGTTCCACCCGCGCGCGAGCGCACGTGCCATGTTGCCTGCGCCTATGAGACCGATCTGCATAGTGCGCCTAGGCTACCGACCCGACCTGCTCAGCTTTGATTGAAGAAACCCTTCTCTATTAGCCGGGCCCGCTCCTCGGCGGAGATCTCGACGTTGCGCGGGGTGAGCATGAACACCTTGTCGGCGATTCTCTGCATGCCGCCGTCGAGCGCGTAGGTGAGGCCGGAAGCAAAGTCGATCAGACGCTTGGAGAGATCGACTTCTGTGCCCTGGAGGTTGAGGATCACCGGGATCGAGTCCTTGAACTTGTCCGCGATCTGCTGGGCGTCGTTGAAGGACTTGGGCACGACCAGATGCACGCGGACATCGCCGTTGCCGTTGCCACGCCCCCCGACGGGGCGCAGCGCGGTCGTCGAACGCCCCCTGCTGGGCTCGTCCTCGGCGAAGATGTCGTCGTACTCGTCGCGGCGGCGGCGCAGACGGCGGACGTTCGGCCGCTCGCGGTAGCGATCCTCCAGATCCGCCTCCGGCGGCGCGTCGTCGTAGCCGTCGTCGTGGTACTCCTCGGCCAAGCCGAAGTACACGAGCGCGCGGTGCCAGGAATCACGGAAGGCCATAGTTAGTAAGTGCGTTTTCGCCCGGCAAGCCGGTTTCCCTGCTCATGCTAGCCATCTCGCGGCGCCAGACGCCACCCGCGATGCTCGCCGGGCCACCAGCCCGTCTGCGCTCGCGTGCGTCGTCTGCCATCCACGAGAATGCACTTCTCAAGCACTAATCGTACAGTCTCGTGCCGATTCGCACGATGGTCGAACCCTCCTGCACCGCCACGCGGTAGTCCTGGGAGGTGCCCATCGACAGCCGCGTAAGGCCGCGCTCGTCCGCGAGCGCGCGCAATGCCGCGAACCAGCGGCGGCTGTCTTCTGGATCCTGCGCGTATGGAGGCATCGTCATCAACCCCGCCACGGGGACTGGAGAGCGCTCGATGAATGCGTCGAGCTGCGCCGGGGCGACGCCGTCCTTGCCGGGCTCGCCGGCGACGTTCACCTCGACCAGGATCTCCAGGCCGGGCCTGACTTCGGCGCGGTGACGGGCGAGCTCGCGCAAGGCGGACTCGGAGGCGACCGAGTGGATCAGCCGCACGTGCGGCACGATCACCTTGACCTTGCGGCTCTGCAGCCGGCCGATGAAGTCCCAATCAAACAGCTCGCCATGAGCGGCGACCTTTGCGATGAGATCCTGCGCGCGGTTCTCACCGACAAGCTCGATGCCGGCCTCGGCAAGCGTCGGCAGGTCCTCGGCGGACACGTACTTGGTCGCGGCGAGCACCTCAACCTCGCCCGGATCCCGCCCGGCGGCCTTTGCAGCAGTCGCGATCTCCTCGCGCACCTCGGCCAGGTTCGCCCGCACGGTGTCCGCGCGCAGGTCGGAGATCAGCTCAACCACGCAACTCCTCCCTGCCGCCCGGCGCGAGCACCTTCGCGACGGTATGAGAAGAAGCGCTCGTCGCAGATCGTGCACGCGGCAACGTCCCGCACCTCGCACACTCCTGCCGCCAGTAGCCGGTCGCGCGCGATCGCCTTCAGGTCGATCCGCCGGCTGGGCGGGGATCCAATCCCGTGGGCGCCGCCGAAAGCCGCGTGGACCTCCTCGCCGACCTCGTAGCAGCAGGGCCCCGCGGCGGGGCCGATGATCGCGACGATGTCATCCTCGCCGCCCAACTCCCGGACCGCTCGCACGCCCTTCTCGAGGACTCCCGCCGCGAGCCCGCGCCAGCCGGCGTGGACCATCGCCACGGCGCCGTTCGCCCCGAGCGCGACGGGCAGACAGTCAGCGGTAAGCACCACCGCGCCCAGGTTGCTCAGTGCAGTGGCCTGCCCATCGGCCTCGATCTCAGGCTGTGACTCGCTGTCGGTTTCTATACCGGTGTCCCCCACCTCATCGCCGTGCACCCGCTGCACCGTTGTGCCGTGGACTTGGTAGCCACGCGCGAATCGACTGATTCCGAGATGCTCGCGCAGCCGCTCACGTGCCTCCAAGCCACGCTCGGCGTCGTCGCCGCCGACGCTCGATAGGTTGCCGTGCGTGCGTGTGGTGAACAGCGCGTGCGCGCCGCCGGGGAGGTCGAAGGCGAACTCGTCGGCGTTCATACCCGCGCATCCAAGGCCGCGGTCAACTCTGCGTCTCGTCCGGCAAGCTCGCCATCCAGCTTCCGATGGAGGGCCGCTTCAAGGCGGAGGCCGATCTCCGGGCCCTCGGGAACGCCGGCCGTGAGCAGGTCATCGCCGGTGATCTCCAGCTCGACAAGACGAAGCTCCGCGAGCCACCGTCGCGCCGCGTCCGCCGCGTCAGCGCTTCCGCCGGCGTCGGCTTCGGCGAGCGCAGCCGCAAGCGCAAGCGCCTCGAGCGGCTCGTTATGGGCGATGTCATAGATCTCCGAAGGTTTCCGCGCTCGCTTCAAGCGCTCGGCCAAGCGCGGCGCGAGGATCGTGCTGTGGACCGTGCGCTCGCGCTCGACCGCGGGGAACTCCCAGCCGTCGAGCAGCACGCGCAACCGCGTCTCGTAGTCAGTCGTGTCGTACGTGTGCGCCGGCAGCAACAGCGCGGCGAGCAGCAGCACGTCCGTCCATGCGTAGGGCGGCGGCGGGAGCACGTCGAGTGCGGCGCGCGCGACCGCAGCGTCGAACGTGAGCGACTGATGGAGCGCCGTCAGCACGCCGAGCTGCGCGAGCGACTCGAGCGCGGCGACGGGATCGAGCTCGGCGAGCGCAAGCCGTAGCTCGGCGCCGATCCGTGCGCCGGAGACCGTCTCGAGCGCACCCACGGAGGTCGCCTCTCTGGCCAGGGCGGTGGTGTGATCCTCCACTTCAAACGCAAGCCGTGCGGCATAGCGAGCGAGGCGCAGCAAGCGTGTCGGATCGTCGATGAAGCTGCCGTCGTGCAACACCCGTAGGCGTTTAGTGGCGAGATCTTCGAGTGCGCCGGATGCAGAGCGAAGCGTGCCCGAGCGACCGACACCGATTCCGACTGCGATCGCGTTGACAGTGAAGTCACGCCGATCGAGATCTTGATCGGGCGTGCCCAGCTCGACGTTCGGCAAGGCGCCCGGTCGAGCGTAGGTCTCGCGACGCCGGGTCGCGATGTCGATTCGCACGCGGTTGTTGGAGACGATCGCCGTTCGGAACCTGTCGTGAAGACGTGACTCGAAGCGTTCCTCGGGGTTCTGGCCTGAGAGCGCGCCGAGCTTTTTGGCGAGTGCATCGGCAAAACCGTTTGCGTTGTCGGCCACGACGACATCGAACTCACGTGGCGCGGCTTGACGGTCAAGCAGGATGTCGCGCACGGCGCCACCGATCAACTCGACCTCGCCCCAGCGCGCGGCGACCTCTAGCAGCTCACTCCCGCCGGGTAGCTCGCGCAGGCGGTCCCGTACGTCGGTGCCGTTAAGCGGCAGCTCGTTCATCGTCGTTCCCGTCGCGTCGTCCCCTGCCGAGCTCAGCTGACCCGGACGGGGATTCCGGCGGCGGCCAGATGAGCCTTCGCCTCACCGATCGTGTGCTGCCCATAGTGGAAGATCGACGCGCACAGCGCCGCATCT
This sequence comes from uncultured Solirubrobacterales bacterium, assembly GCA_963837135.1. Lineage (GTDB taxonomy): Bacteria > Actinomycetota > Thermoleophilia > Solirubrobacterales > Solirubrobacteraceae > Palsa-744. Next base: position 10,855 of record CAWILV010000001.1, on the reverse strand, counting down.
GCTCCCGCCTGTAGTGCCTCGGTCAGGTGCTCGAGCTCACCCGCGCCGCCAGAGGCGATCACCGGCACGCTCACCGCTTCGCTCACCGCTTGTGTCAGGGGCAGGTCGTAGCCATTGTTGGTGCCGTCGCGATCCATACTCGTCAACAGAATCTCCCCTGCCCCCCGCTCCACGGCCTCGCGCGCCCATTCGACGACGTCGCGGCCGGTGGGGGTGCGCCCGCCGGCGAGATAGGCCTCCCAACCCGTCGGGGCGCCCGGATCTGGACCAGGAACCCCACCCACCCGGACCTCACCGACCCGAACGGTGCGCGCCTTGGCGTCGATCGCCAGCACGACGCACTGCGAGCCGAACCGCATCGCCAGCTCGTCTAGCAGTTCCGGGCGCTGCAAGGCAGCGGAGTTGATCGAGACCTTGTCGGCCCCCGCGTCGAGCACCGCCTGGGCATCTTCCACCGAGCGGATGCCGCCGCCGATCGTAAACGGCACGAACACCTCGTCAGCCGTGCGCCGCGCCAGCGCCACGATCGTGTCGCGCTTCTCGTGCGTGGCGGTGATGTCGAGAAACACCAGCTCGTCCGCCCCTTCGCGGTCATAGTGGGCGGCCAGCTCGACCGGGTCGCCGGCGTCGCGGATGTCGAGAAATTCGACGCCCTTCACCACGCGGCCGGCATCGACATCGAGGCAGGGGATCACACGCTTCAGGTGCATCCGCCCACCGTAGCGGCCGGACGTCAGCTACCGAGAGCAGCCAGCGCCTCGGGGACCGTGAATCGCCGCTCGTAGAGCGCCTTGCCGACGATCACGCCCTCCAAGCTTGTCTCCCCCAAACCGGCCAACCCCTCCAGGTCCTCCAGCTGCCCGATCCCGCCGGAGTAGATCAGGCTGCCGTCATGCGCCGCCTGCGCCACACGGCGCACTTCCTCAAGGTCTGGTCCCTGCAGCATCCCGTCGCGGTCTACGTTTGTGTAAACGAGCTTGCTCGCCCCCTTGTCCAAAAGTCCAGCGATCACGTCCTCCCCGCCACCATCGATGGTCTCGGTCCAACCCTCCGTGGCAACCCTCCCCTCGCGCACGTCAACCGACACGAGCACCTTGCCCGGCCATTCCCTGAGCGCTTCGTCGAGCAGTGTCTCGTCGGTGAACGCCGCAGTACCGAGAATCACACGCTCGGCGCCCGCTTCGATCGCTCCTTCTATGGCTATCAATGAACGCAGCCCCCCACCGAACTGGACGGGGACACCCAACTCGCTCGCGATGCGGCGCAGATGATCTAGGTTCGCGGGAACGCCCGCACGTGCTCCGTCGAGGTCAACGACATGCAGGAAGCGCGCTCCTGCCTCAACCCAACCGGCCGCGGCGGCCAGCGGGTCCTCGTCGTAGAACTTTTTCGCGTCGAAGTCGCCCTTCGTCAGACGCACCGCGTTGCCGTCGAGAATGTCGATCGCCGGGTACAGGATCACGCCGGCACCGCCGCGCGGCCGCACAACCGTGTGAAGTTTCCGAGCAACGCCAACCCATGCGCGGAGGACTTCTCCGGGTGCGATTGCGTGCCGAACACGTTCCCCCGGCCGACGATCGCCGCGAACGGCTCGCCGTAGTCGGCGCTCGCCAGCACCACCTCCTGATCGGCCGGCCACACCGCAAAGCTGTGCACGTGGTACAGGTACGCCGGGTCCGGCAGACCCTCGCTCAGCGGCGTATCGCGCAGCCAGCGCAGCTCGCTCCAGCCGATGTGCGGCAGCTTCAGCCCGGGCGCGTTCAAGCGGCGCACCGTCCCGGCCAGCAAGCCCAGCCCGCTCGCCCCGTCGTGCTCCTCGGAGCGCTCGAACAGCAACTGCATCCCCAGGCACAGGCCCAACAGCGGCACGCCAGCATCGACGCGCTCCTGCAGCAGCTCGTCCAGGCCGGCCGCGCGGATCGCAGCCATCCCGGCAGGGAACGCGCCCACGCCCGGCAGCACCAGCCCGTCCATCGCGCGCAGCCGCTCCGGGTCGCCGCTCACCTCCACGCGCGCACCGACGTGCTCGAGCGCCTTCTCGACCGAGCGGCGGTTGCCCATGCCGTAGTCGACCACGCCGATCCGTGGATCTGTATCGCTCGCCCCCGCTGTGGTCATGAGGTCAGTGTGCCCTTGGTGCTCGGCACGCCATGCTCCGTCGGGTCGATGCTCACCGCCTCGCGCAGCGCCCGCGCGAACGCCTTGAAGGCCGCCTCGATCATGTGGTGCGCGTTCGTGCCCGCCTCCACTTGCAAATGCAACGTCAGTTTCGCCGCGTTCGCCAGCGCGCGGAAGAACTCCTCGGTCAGCTCGTGCTCGAAGCCCCCCGTCGAGCCCGGCGGCAGCTGCGCCTCGAACAGCGTGAAGGGGCGCCCGGAGACGTCGATCGCGCAGCTCGCGCGCGCCTCGTCCATCGGCACCGTCGCCGCTCCATAGCGGGTGATGCCCACGCGGTCGCCCAGCGCCTCGTCCAGCGCCTGGCCAAACACGATCGCCGTGTCCTCGGCGGTGTGATGCGCGCCCGTCTCCAAGTCCCCGCTGACCTTCACGTCCAGGTCCAGCCGTCCGTGCCGGGCGAGCAGGTCGAGCATGTGGTCGAGGAAACCCACACCGGTCTCCCGCATGCCCTCACCGCTGCCGTCCAGGCCCAGCGTCAGGCGCACGTCGGTCTCGCCGGTCTTGCGCTCGATCGTGGCCGTGCGGCTCATAGCTCTGGATTCTCGCGCATGCGGGCCTCCATCGACTCCGCGTGCACCTCGAACCCCTCAGCGCGCGCGATCGGCGCGCCGGCGGCCGCCAGCTTGCCCACCGCGTCTTCGCCGATCCGCACTTCCTGCATCCGCCTGCGAAAGTGTCGCGCCGACAGCCCCGAGGCAAAGCGCGCCGCGCCCCCGGTCGGCAGCACGTGGTTGGAGCCCGCCACGTAGTCGCCGAACGCGGTGGCGCCGTCGACACCCAAGAACAGTGCGCCGGCTGAGCGCACGATCGGGGCGAGCGCCTCCACGTCGGCGCCGATCAACTCGAGGTGCTCGGGCGCGAGCTCGTTCGCCAGCTCCACCGCCCCCCGCGCGTCTGCAACCTCGACGAGCGCACACGCGGCGTCACCCACTGTGGGGCGTGCCACGACCAGGCGCTCAAGCATCTCCGCCAGCGCATCCAGGGTCTCAGCGTTCGTCGCGATCGCAACGACAAGGCTGCCCGCCCCATGCTCCGCTTGGGCGAGCAGGTCGAGCACGGCCAGCTCCGTTTCCCGCGCGCCGGCCTGCGCGCCGATCACGGTAACGAGGTCGCTCGGCCCCGCGAAGCCGTCGATCCCGACCACAGCTGCGAGTTGACGCTTGGCCTCCTGCACGTACAGGTTGCCCGGGCCGACAACCACGTCGACGCGGGCGACCGTCTCGGTGCCGTACGCCAGCGCGGCGATCGCCTGCGCGCCGCCGATCCTGTACACGCGCTCCACCCCGCAAAGGCGGCACGTCCCGAGGATCGCGCGATCGATCTCACCGTCCGCGCCCGGAGGCGAGCAGACGACGACGTCGAGCACGCCCGCCGCGCGGGCGGTCACGACGCCCATCACGACAGTGCTCGGATACGGCGCTCGCCCGCCCGGGACATACACCGCGGCCGCCTCGACGGGCACCTCGCGCAGGGTCACGCTCTGGCCTTGCGGGAGCTTCACCGTCTTGCTCTCATCCACGCCCGCCTGGGCCACCTCAGCGACATTCGCGATCGCCACCTGCAGGCCGGCGATGAGATCCAGCGGCAATGCTCTGATCGCCGCGTCCAGCTCCTGCGGCTCGACCACCAGCGGCCTTGGCTCGTTGCCCGCGGTATCGAACCGACGCGTTAGCTCGCGCACAGCCGCGTCGCCCTCCACGCGTACCTGGCCGAGGATCTCCTGCACGATCTCCTCCACCGAGGCCCCGTCGGGGACCAGCGCACGCACGTGCGCGGCCGCCGCCCTCGGGCCACCGAGGCGCGCGACGTCCGCGACGGCCAGCCGCTCGATCCTCATCTCAGGTAGTGCCGGCCGTGGCCAGGCCGCGCAGTCGCCCCAGCAGCTCGTCGATCCGCGCCGCCTTCAGCTTGTGCGCAACCGGGTTGGCGATCAGCCGGGCCGTACACACCATCAGCTCCTCGCGGACGACGAGGTTGTTCTCCTTCAGCGTCGTTCCCGTCGCCGTCAAATCGACGATCGCCTCGACCATCCCCGTCAGCGGCGCGAGCTCGACCGACCCTTTGACCTCCACGATCTCCGCCTGGCGGCCCGTCTCCTCCAGGTGGCGCGCAGCGATCCGGGGGTACTTCGTGGCGACGCGCATCACCCCAAGCCGGCGCAGCGCCTCGACCGCCGGGTCGGGACCCTCCCTGCTTGCCAGCACCATCGTGCAGCGGCCGTAGCCGAGATCGAGCAGCTCGTACACCTCGCGGCCACCCTCACCATGATCTGATGCCCGCCCGCCCTGCTCCAGCAGCACGTCCTTGCCCGTGATCCCCACGTCGGCTGCGCCCGCCTCCACGTATGTGGGCACGTCCGACGGGCGCATCGTGATCACGCCGATCTCCTCGAACAGCAGCTTGCGGTCGTTCTCGCGCAGCTCCTCGGTGTCCATTCCGAGCCCGGCCAGGATGTCGACCGTCTCCTTGAACAGCGCGCCGCGCGGCACCGCGATCGTCAAACCGCTCGGAGAGCTCATGCGACTTGCCCCCCCGCAGGCTGCGCGACCGATCGAAGATCGGCCAGCAGGCCAGTGCCGCGTTCCTCTCCGGTGAGTGCCTGGTGCAGCTGGTCGACGTCGAGCGCAAAGCCGACTGCCGGCAGCGAGCGCCCGAAGCGCCCCAACAGCTCGTCATAGCGCCCGCCGCCACCGATCGGCGCGCCGAGCGCGGGGTCGTAGACCTCGAACACAGCGCCTGTGTAGTAGCCGATGTTGCGGATCAGCCCGAGGTCGAAGATCACGCGTGCGGCAACATCGGGCTCGAGCAGCCGGTGCACGTCACGCAGTCCCATCACAGCCCCGTCCGCCTGCTCAGGTGTGTCGGCAAGCACCTCAGGGCCACCGCGTCGCTGCGGCACGTCGAGCAGCAGCTCAGCCGCCTCTCCGTCCAGCCCGGCCTCGTGCAGGCGCTGGCCGAGCTCGACGAAGTCGCGGCGCACGAGTGCCTCCAGCAGGCCGTGCCGCACGGGCTCGCGCACCCCCAGGCTGGCCATCAGCGCGGGAAACAGCGAGGCGTCGCCCATACCCACGCGGTAGTCCTTCAGCCCAACGGCGTCGAGCGAGCGGCAGAGCACCGTCAGCGCCTCCGCGGTCCCTTCGGGGGCCGGCGAGCCGACCAGCTCGATGCCCGCCTGCAACAGCTCGCGTAGCTGTCCGCGCTGCGGTCGCACACCGCGATAGCAGTGCGCGAAGTAGCAAAAGCGCAGCGGAGGCTCGACGGTCGGGTAGCGCGTCGCCACCACGCGCGCGATCGGTACGGTCATGTCCGATCGCAGCGCGAGCACTGCGCCCGACTCGTCGAACACTCGGTATGCGGGCTGCGCTTCGGCCATGTCGGCCCGCGCGAGCACCGACTCGTACTCGAGCGCGGGGGTGTAGATCTCGCCGTAGTGGTGACGATCGAAGGCGGCGCGCAAGGTGTCTGTGATCGCGCGCACCTCACCCGTCTCCTGTGGAAGCACGTCGCGCGTGCCGCTGGGGATCGGGTAGATCATGGGGTCCTCGAGACTACGCGGGCACGGGCTCGATCGCCACGCGCTCGATCCGCGCGCCCAGCTCGCGCAGGCGCTCGTCGATGCGCTCGTACCCGCGGTCGATCTGGCGGATGTTGCCGATCTCCGAGCGGCCCTCGGCGCACAGCGCCGCCAGCAGCATCGCCATCCCCGCGCGGATGTCCGGCGACTCGACGCGCTCGCCGCGCAACCGCCGCGGGCCGGTGACGATCGCGCGGTGCGGGTCGCACATCACGATGTCCGCGCCCATCAGGATCAGCTTGTCGGTGAAGATCAGCCGGTTCTCGAACATCCACTCGTGCACCAGGATCGAACCCTCGGCCTGCGTCGCCAGGGCGACGGCGATCGAGGTCAGATCGGCAGGGAACGCGGGCCAGGGGCCATCCTGGATCTTTGACTTGAACTCGCCGACGTCCGATTGCGCGACGAGCTTCTGGGAGCCGGGCACGATCACGTCGTTGCCGTCGAGCTCTGAGCGCAGCCCGAGCTTCTCGAACACGAGCCGAATCATGCGCAGGTCGCCGGGCACGGTGTCCTTGATGCGCAATTCGCCGCCGGTTACGCCGGCGAGAGCCATGAAGCTGCCGATCTCGATGTGGTCGGGCGCGATCACGTGCTCGCAGCCTTGCAACGTCTCCGCGCCGTTGACCGTGATCAGGTTCGAGCCGATCCCCTGGATGTCGGCGCCCATCTTCACGAGCATCCGCGCGAGATCCTGGACGTGCGGCTCTGAGGCGGCGTTGCCGATCACCGTCGTGCCCGGCGTCAGCGCCGCGGCCATCAGCACGTTCTCGGTCGCCATCACCGAGGGCTCGTCCATGAACACGTCGGTCGGGCGCAGCCCCCGCGCGGCGTTCAGCGCGATCTCGCCGTTGCACTCCACGCTCGCGCCCATCGCGCGGAACGCGTCGAGGTGCGGATCCAGGCGCCGGCGACCGATCACGTCGCCGCCCGGCGGTGACATCACCGCGCGTCCGAAGCGCGCGAGCAGCGGGCCGGCGAGCAGGAACGACGCGCGGATCGAATCGGCGAGCTCGCGCTCGATCTCGATCTCCCGCGCATTCGCCGCACACAGCGCCAGCTCGTTGGCGCCGCGCCAATCGACCGAGACCCCGAGCGCGCGCAGGATGTCGAGCATCGCCTCGACGTCCCTGATCCGAGGCACGTTGCCGACCACGACCTCGTCCTCGGTCAGCAGCGCGCTCGCCAGGATCGGCAACGCTCCGTTCTTGTTCCCGGCCGGCCGCATCGTGCCGGACAGCGGGACCCCGCCTTCGATTACGAACTTCTCCATTTTCCGTTCTCTCCGGCGGAACCTCTCGCCCCTGACGGGGACGTCGATGTCGCTCGCGGGGACGCTCATGTGGGGCTCTGCAAGCCTAACAGTCATCTCTCCCGTCCAATTCGCGGTCGCCCGGCTGTGACCTTCCGCCGCCTCGGACGCGGGCTCCGACACGCCCCGATGCAACTTCCGTTGCAAGTTCTCGTTACATATTTGGCTCTAGCATGCGCCTTTCCGGCATGACCCGGCGACACGTACACACGTTCGTATCGATTCCGTCTGCGGTCGCGCCTATCGTACGAACAGATGTTCCCCTCAGCGAACTCATCTCTCGCCCGGCGCGCGCTCGATGCACTGCGCCTCACCCGCTCGTTCCTCACGCTCGAGGACGACTATGCCGTCGACTGGGAGGTCGACAGGGACGAGCCATCTCGTGAGGCGCCTCATCCGCATCGAGTGCCGCTGCGCGGGAGATCCGTTCGCCGGCGGCAAGGCGAGCCGGTTGCGAGCCCCCAGCTCTGCCTCTCCCCCGTGTCCAGATCGAGCACCAAGCCTTGGGACCGAACGACCACGAGCCGCCCGAGGGCGGCTCGTGTATGAAAAAACCGGCGGCGTCCTACTCTCCCAGGCCCTTGCGAGCCAAGTACCATCGGCGCTGAGGGGCTTAACTGCTCTGTTCGGAATGGGAAGAGGTGTTTCCCCCTCGCTAAAGCCACCGGAAAAAGGCGAGAGACCTCGCCCTCCTCAGTCCTTCAAAACTGCACAGCGCCACAAACGCGTATCACCACCCCTTCCGGGGCAATCAAAAAAATCCGTCAAGCCCTCGACCGATTAGTACCGGTCTCCTTCGAACGTTACCGTCCTTCCAGATCCGGCCTATCAACCTGGTGGTCTACCAGGGGTCTTACTCCCTCTAGGGGATGGGAGAACTCATCTTGAGGCCGGCTTCCCGCTTAGATGCCTTCAGCGGTTATCCGATCCACACGTAGCTAGCCTGCTATGCCCTTGGCAGGACAACAGATACACCAGAGGTGCGTTCATCCCGGTCCTCTCGTACTAGGGACAAATCCTCTCAATTCTCCAACGCCCACGGCAGATAGGGACCGAACTGTCTCACGACGTTCTGAACCCAGCTCGCGTACCGCTTTAATGGGCGAACAGCCCAACCCTTGGGAGCAACTCCACCCCCAGGATGCGACGAGCCGACATCGAGGTGCCAAACCGGGCCGTCGATGTGGACTCTTGGGCCCGATAAGCCTGTTATCCCCGGAGTACCTTTTATCCGTTGAGCGACGGCACTTCCACTTGCTACCGCCGGATCACTAAGACCTGCTTTCGCACCTGCTCGACTTGTCAGTCTCGCAGTCAAGCTCCCTTACTACCTTTACGCTCTACGTACGATTTCCAACCGTACTGAGGGAACCTTTGTGCGCCTCCGTTACATTTTAGGAGGCGACCGCCCCAGTCAAACTACCCGCCTGGAACTGTCCAGCACCCGGATTCACGGAATGCTGTTAGAAATCCAATACACCAAGGGTGGTATCTAAAGGTTGGCTCCACACCGGCCGCAACCGGTGCTTCAAAGCCTCCCACCTATCCTGAGCGAGATGCACCGAATCCCAATACCAAGTTGTAGTAAAGGTTCACGGGGTCTTTCCGTCTAGCCGCGGGTACTCGGCATCTTCACCGAGACTGCAATTTCACCGAGCCCCTCGTTGAGACAGTGCTGAAGTCGTTACGCCATTCGTGCAGGTCGGAACTTACCCGACAAGGAATTTCGCTACCTTAGGACCGTTATAGTTACGGCCGCCGTTTACCGGGGCTTAGCTTCGCTGCTTCGGATCAAGTCCTAACAACTCCACGTAACCTTCCGGCACCGGGCAGGCGTCAGCCCCTATACGTCGTCTTACGACTTAGCAGAGACCTGTGTTTTTGGTAAACAGTCGCTTCAGCCTATTCACTGCGGCCCCCTCGGGCTCCGTCCGCGAAGGACTTCACCCTACTGGGGCGCCCCTTATCCCGAAGTTACGGGGCTATTTTGCCGAGTTCCTTAACGAGGGTTATCTCGATCACCTTAGTATTCTCTACTTGCCCACCTGTGTCGGTTTTGGTACGGGCACGCGCTTCCTCCCTAGAGGATTTTCTTGGAGGTATGGCGTCAGGGACTCGCCGGCTTAGAGCCAGCTGGCATCGCACCTCAGGTTATGCGGCCCCGCATTTAACATGGGCCACCCCTACATGCTTACCCCAGGGCAACCATCGCCTGGGTTCCCTTAGCCTTCCCCGTCCCCCCATCGGTCAAACGGAAGCGACGTGGTACAGGAATATCAACCTGTTGGCCATCGACTACGCCTTTCGGCCTCGCCTTAGGTCCCGACTAACCCTGAGCAGACGAACTTTACTCAGGAATCCTTGGGCAATCGGTGGAAAGGATTCTCACCTTTCTTTCGTTACTTATGCCGGCATTCTCACTTCCCATGCCTCCACGGCTGGCTTACGCCGCCGCTTTACTGGCATGGGAACGCTCTCCTACCGCGCGATCGGTCCGAAGACTTCACGCACCCGCAGCTTCGGTGACTAGCTTGAGCCCCGTTACATTGTCCGCGCTCGAACACTTGACCAGTGAGCTGTTACGCACTCTTTCAAGGGTGGCTGCCTCTAAGCCAACCTCCTGGTTGTCTATGCACTCGAACATCGTTTCCCACTTAGCTAGTACTTTGGGACCTTAGCTGGCGGTCTGGGCTGTTTCCCTTTCGACGCTGAAGTTTATCCCCCAGCAACTGACTCCCGGAGTAGACGTGATGGTCTTCGGAGTTTGCCTGAAGTCGGTAACCTGGTAGGGCCCCTAATCCAAACAGTGCTCTACGGCCACCACGTAATTTATCCGAGGCTATACCTAAATATATTTCGGAGAGAACCAGATATCACTGAGCTTGATTAGCCTTTCACTCCGACCCACAGGTCATCCGCCCAGTTTTCAACCTAGGTCGGTTCGGCCCTCCACGAGGTCTTACCCCCGCTTCAGCCTGCCCATGGGTAGCTCGCTCAGTTTCGGGTATACCGCCTACGACTATGTCGCCCTATTAGGACTCGCTTTCGCTACGGCTCCGCTCATCGCTTAACCTTGCCGCAGACGAGTAACTCGCCGGCTCGTTATGCAAAAAGCACGCGGTCACACCACGAAGGTGCTCCCACCGCTTGTAGGCGCGCGGTTTCAGGTACTATTTCACTCCCCTTCCGGGGTACTTTTCACCTTTCCCTCACGGTACTAGTCCGCTATCGGTCACCAAGGAGTACTTAGCCTTGGAGGGTGGTCCCCCCAGGTTCAGTCCGCGTTTCACGGGCGCGGACTTACTCAGGAACATCTGACGGAAGATCATGCAATTTCGTCTACGGGACGATTGCCCTCTATGGTGCGCGGTTCCACGCGCTTTGACTATCACATGATTTTGTAACTTCCGCCGAGCCGGACACGACTCGGAACAGATGTCCTACAACCCCTCATAAGCAACGCATGTCCGCTTACACTCATGAGGTTTGGGCTGATCCCTTTTCGCTCGCCACTACTCAGGGAGTCTCTTTTGATTTTCTTTCCTCGGGGTACTGAGATGTTTCACTTCCCCCGCTTGTCTTCGCCCACCCTATGTGTTCAGGTGGGGATAACGCCGCATTACCAGCGCTGGGTTTCCCCATTCGGGAATCCACGGGTCAAAGGCTATTCAGCGCCTAACCGTGGCTTATCGCAGCCGTTCACGCCCTTCGTCGACTCTTGGTGCCAAGGCATCCACCATGCGCCCTTACTATCTTGACGGTGATCTGGCCCAACGCGATGTCCTCGTCCT